>NZ_FPAY01000010.1 GCF_900116495.1 Arthrobacter sp. ov118 | reverse complement strand
GGGGCGGGTACAAAGAAACAAGACTGCTTGCGTCCACTATGTGGTTCCCAAACAACAAACCCCCCACAAGGGCACTGTTGCACAGGAACCAAACCACAACCGAATAACGTGTTGTAACACCACAGATTTCCCCGCCACACCCCAGGGTGCCGGCGGCGGAGCAAGGGTTACGGCGGTCATAGCGCGGGGGAAACGCCCGGTCCCATTCCGAACCCGGAAGCTAAGACCCGCAGCGCCGATGGTACTGCACCCGGGAGGGTGTGGGAGAGTAGGTCACCGCCGGAACACCATTCAGGTCGAGGACCCCAACCACCAGGTTGGGGTCCTCCCGCATTTAACCCCCAAGTGCGCCCACCCAGGCACCCCTCAGGTATCGGGGGACGCCGGCAACGGTGACCCCCAGGCGCCAGGCGAGCGGGCGGACGACGAGCCAGTCCCCGACGCCCTTGTGGTCCCGGCCGTCCGTAATTGCCAGGGACTGGCCGGTGTCCGGGTCCACGATGGTGGTCGGCCTTGGTTCCCGCCGGATCCACGAGCTGGATTCAGGGTCTTGGAAATACCGCACGGACCGGGGTGGCGCTCCTTCCCGGTTGCTTGGATGACTGGTTCGGGGCACCCCGCCGGCTTCCCCGTGTTTCCGGGCCTTCCCATGCCGAGCGCCAAGCAACGGAGCGAGGAACTGGGCAGGAACGCGGCCGCAGGGCCAATAGCCAGCCCGAAGACCTCTCCGAGCTCGTGGCCGTCGATGCCGATGATGGAGAGGTCGTGCGGCACACAAGGTGGAAGCTGGCGCAGCTGCCGGGACCGCCGTAAATCTTGCCTTAAACGAGGGAAGTCTCCGCGTGGGTCCTGTTAGGGACTGACGCGGAGACTTCCTGGGTTCTCACAGAGGGGACGCGCGGGCGTGGTCGCGTGTGAGAGGGGGTTAGGCGGCCGGAGTACCTCAAAATAGGGCCGGCTGGACATGTTCAGAGCGTGCCCGGCCGTTCTCCAAGCGATTTAGGGCCGCGACTCTGCAAGAGCCGGAAGGCGTGTCGACGGTGCGGTCGTTGTGGGTGCCTGCTTCCTGAACAGCCCCACACGCCCCTGTGTCAGGGCTGTTGTGAGTCTTGCCACCGCCGGGCCCTATTGAAGGGCTGCCGTTAGTCGGTGGCGGGTTGCTCGCCTAGAATTGGGGGAGATGTACGGACTTCGAAGCGCTTGATTTCGGGTTGCGTAGGAAACGAAACACGGAACAGAGCGGCTGCGATTGCGCCAGTGGTCAGCTCGCAACAGGAGGATTCAGCATGGCTGAGCACAACGACGGCAACCGCGGCGGTAAAGCCCGCGACGGCGGAGCTCCTTTCCGCGGCACGAGCAACTCGGGCGGCGATCCTCGCGGGTTCCGCGCCAGGGATGATCGTGATCGTAAGCCATATGGCGGCGGTGACCGTAAGCCGTATGGTGACCGGGCTCCGCGTGAGGGTGGCGAGCAGCGCGGCTTCAGCGGCGACAGCCGTAAACCCTATGGTGATCGTAAGCCGTATGGTGACCGGGCTCCGCGTGAGGGTGGCGAGCAGCGCGGCTTCGGCGGCGGCGAGCGAAAGCCGTACAGCGGTGGTGGCAGTGAGCGTAAGCCGTATGGTGATCGTGCTCCGCGTGAAGGTGGCGGTCAGCGCAGCTTCGGCGGCGATAGTCGTCCGTCCTATGGCGACCGTAAGCCCTATGCCGGCGGCGGCGATCGTGAGCGCAAGCCGTATGGTGATCGTGCTCCGCGTGAAGGCGGGGGACAGCGCAGCTTCGGCGGCGATAGCCGTCCGTCCCATGGGGACCGTAAGCCGTATGCCGGTGGTGGCGATCGTGAGCGTAAGCCGTATGGTGAACGTGGCCCGCGTGAAGGTGGCGGTCAGCGCAGCTTTGGCGGTGGCGATCGTGACCGCAAGCCGCACAGCGGTGGCGATGGCCGCCCGTCCTATAGCGACCGTAAGCCGTATGCCGGTGGTGGCGATCGTGACCGTAAGCCGTACGGTGACCGCGCTCCGCGTGAAGGCGGGGGACAGCGCAGCTACGGCGGCGGTGACCGTGACCGCAAGCCGTACAGCGGCGGTGACAACCGCAAGCCGTTCGGCAACCGCGAGGACCGTCCGGCCCGGAGTTTTGACCGCGGCGAAGCAGGCCCGCGCCAGTTCGGACGCGACCGTCCCGAGGACCGGCCCGTGCGTGTGCCCAACGCCCGCGATCTTCGCAGCGCCAACCGTCCCGACCGCGAGCGTTCGCCACAAATCGACGAGGACGTCACCGGCAAGGAACTTGACCGCGCCACGCAGCACCAGATCAAGACGCTCGAAGGTACCAGCGCCGAATGGGTTGCACGCCACCTGGTCATGGCGGGACGGCTTCTGGACGAGGAGCCCGAGTTGGCGTTCCAGCACGCCCTGGCAGCCAGCCGCCGTGGCGGACGCCTCGCGGCCGTCCGCGAAGCTGTCGGCCTGACCGCGTATGCGGCCGGTCACTTCGGCGAAGCCCTCCGGGAGTTCCGTACCTACCGCCGAATCAGCGGCTCCAACATGCACCTGCCCGTCATGGCTGACTGCGAGCGGGGCCTCGGCCGCCCGGACCGCGCCCTGGACATGGCCCGCTCGGAAGAAGCCAAGGATCTCGACGCCCCGGGCAAGGTGGAACTGGCCATCGTTGCCGCCGGAGCGCGAACCGACCTCGGTCAGCTGGATGCCGCGGTCTCCGAGTTGGAGATCCCGCAGCTGGACATCAACCGCGCCTTTTCCTACAGCCCTCGATTGTTCCGTGCTTACGCTGATGCCCTGACGGCCGCCGGCCGTGGCGCCGAAGCCGCCAAATGGCAGCGGCAGGCCGGCGTCGCGGAAAACGCACTGGGCCTCGGGGAAGAAGAGGAACCAGACATCATCGACCTCGGCTGGGACGAGGAAGAAGAAGCCCGCGAGGAAGAGCGGCAGCGCCGACTCCGCGCCCAGCAGGCCGCCGACACGCAGGCCGGGGAGGACGAGCGCGCACCGCGTGCCGCGGACGCAGCGGCCGCCGCGGAAATCTCCGGTTCTACCGGAGCGCCGAACGGCCTGAACCCGTTCGACGAAGGTTCCGATGACGCAGATGCGGACCACTTCGAGTCGGACGACGCCGAGTCAGACCAGGATTCCCTGGAAGCCGACGTCCTCGACAAAGCGGACGATGAGGTTGACGACGAGACCCACGAGGAAGCCGGAGAAGCCGACGGCGAATCGGCCTCGGAAGCGGATCACGAACCTGTCGACGACTCAGAGCCCGCCGGGCGTGACCGGGTCGAGGACTAGTCGCGTGACCGGAGCCGCACTGATCTCAACCTATGATGCCCTGCTATCCGATCTGGACGGCGTCGTCTACGCCGGTGCCCACGCCATCCCCGGCGCCGTGGAGTCGTTGCGCCGGCTCGCCGGTGTCGGCGTCGGGCTGGGTTACGTCACCAACAACGCCTCCCGCTCACCGGCACAGGTAGCGCAGCACCTGCGTGAACTCGGCGCCCCCGCCGAAGACGACCAGGTGGTGAGTTCCTCACAGGCTGCAGCAGCGCTGCTGGCCTCGATGCTGCCGGCCGGAGCTCACGTGCTCATCACCGGCAGTGCGGCTCTGGCCCAGGAAATTGAGCTGGTCGGCCTGGTCCCCGTCCACAGCGCAGCGGATAACCCCGTAGCGGTCGTGCAGGGCTTCAGCCCGGATATCGGCTGGAAAGACCTGGCAGAGGCGTCGTACGTCGTCGCCGGCGGTGCGCTGTGGGTGGCGACGAATACGGACATGTCCATTCCCCAGGCACGCGGAATCGCGCCGGGCAACGGGACGCTGGTAGCAGCCGTGGCGGCCGCAACCGGCAAGACCCCGATCGTGGCCGGCAAGCCGGAGGCGCCGCTGTTCCACACCGCGGCCAAGCGGCTGGCTGCCGACCGGCCGCTCGTCGTCGGCGACCGCCTGGACACCGACATCTTGGGCGGCAACAACGCCGGCTTCGCCACAGTGGCCGTGCTCACCGGAGTGGACACGAGGGAAACGATCCTCGCCGCCCGGACGGTGGAGCGCCCCGATTTCCTCATCCACGACCTGACGGCCCTGTACGCACCGTACCCGGCAGTGGAGCACGACGACGGGCGGTTCCGCAGCGGTACAGCCTCGGCGATCGTCCGCGGACAGTCCGTGCATATCAGCGGCGACCCCGCCGATCTCGATTCGTGGCGTGCCGCCTGTTCGGCCTGGTGGGCCGCCAACCCCGAGACGGCCACCGCGCTGGCTCCGGACCTCGAGTGGCTCGATCACTAGACTGGACTCATGACCGAGCTAAACCAGGAGCCCCACACGGAGCCCAGCGGAGGGCCTGAGCCGTTGCCGCACGAGGCACTGGATCACGCGTCCGGACCCGAAGCGCCACCGGAGGCCGCTGAAGAAGCGCCGCCGCCGGCGGCCGCCGTCGACTGGCCCGCACTGCAGGCCCAGGTTCAGGCGGAGCTCCAGGACCCGGCCGTCAGCGCCGTGCTGGAGCGCCTCGCGGCCGTGCGGCTCACGCCGGTGTCCGGTCACGGCGGGGTCTATGCGGGCATGCATGATGCGCTGCTGGAGGCACTGAATGAAGACGTGGCCTCCCATGCCGGTCTGGCGCGGCGTATCCATGCTGCGGGGGACGGGGGAGCGTGAGCCGGCTTGACCAGGCGCTCGTCAGCCGCGGGCTGGCCAGGTCCCGCACCCACGCCGCCCGCCTCATTTCCGAGGGCAAGGTGAGCTCCGGCGGCGAGGTCCTCGCCAAGGCCTCCCTGCAGATTCCGGAGGGCGCCGCGCTGGACGTGGCGGCCTCGGCCGAGGACGGCTACGTCAGCCGCGCGGGACACAAGCTGGCCGGCGCGCTGGATGCCTTTCCCGCCGTCGACGTCGCCGGCAAGCGGTGCCTCGACGCCGGGGCTTCAACTGGCGGGTTCACCGACGTGCTGCTCCGCCGCGGAGCCGCACACGTGGTCGCCGTCGACGTCGGGCACGGTCAACTCGTACCGGAGATCCGGCACGACCCCAGGGTCTCCGTCCATGAAGGCCTCAACGTGCGGTACATGACGCCGGCGGAGATCGGCGGACCGGCCGCACTGACCGTGGCGGACCTGTCCTTCATCTCGCTGACCCTTGTGGTGGCGCCCCTCGCCGCCTGCACCGGGCCCGGCGGCGACCTGGTCCTCATGGTCAAGCCGCAATTCGAGATCGGCAAGGATCGGCTGGGCCGGACCGGCGTGGTCACCTCGGAGCGGGAACGCCGGCTCGCCGTCGGCAAGGTGGCAGCCGCCGCCGTGGACTCGGGGCTTGAACTGAAGGGCCTCGCCCAAAGCCCGTTGCCCGGCCAGGACGGCAATGTCGAGTACTTCCTGTGGATAAAACGCCCGATGTCGGAAGTCCCGCCTAAGATCGAGGAGCGGGACGCAGCGGTTGCTGCGTTGCTCGGAACAATCTGGCCGAACCACTAGTACCACCAGAAGGCGGAACCTGATGAGCAGGCGTGTCCTCATCCTTGCCCACACCGGGCGCGAGGAGTCCCTCAAAGCTGCCTGGGAAGCCTGCGCCCTCCTGTACGGATCCGGACTGATCCCCGTCATGCAGGAGACCGAGCTCGGGGACATGGTCCGTTTCTTCGGCCAGCTCGACCACCCCGTCGAGGTCCTGCACGACCACGTCCAGCTGCCCGACGTCGAACTCGTCATGGTGCTGGGCGGCGACGGCACCATCCTCCGGGCCGCCGAGCTCGTCCGCGAAGTCGACGTGCCGATGCTCGGCGTCAATCTCGGCCACGTCGGATTCCTGGCCGAGAGCGAGCGTGCAGACCTCGCCCAGACCGTCGAGTGGGTCGCCAGCCGTGAATACACGGTGGAGGAGCGGATGACGATCGACGTGCAGGTCTGGGTCCGCGGCCAGAAAATCTGGCATACCTGGGCCCTCAACGAGGCCGCGATCGAAAAGGCCAATCGGGAACGGATGCTCGAGGTGGTCACCGAAGTCGACGAACGCCCGCTGACCTCCTTCGGCTGCGACGGCGTGGTCCTTGCCACCCCCACGGGCTCCACCGCTTACGCCTTTTCGGCCGGCGGCCCCGTAGTTTGGCCCGAAGTCGAGGCCCTAGTGATCGTGCCGATCAGCGCTCACGCCCTCTTCGCGAAGCCGCTGGTCGTCTCGCCCCGATCCAGGCTCGCTGTCGAAATCCTGAACCGGACCGACGCCCAAGGCGTCCTGTGGTGCGACGGCCGCCGCTCCGTGGACCTGCCGCCCGGTGCACGCATCGAAGTGACCCGCTCCGCCACGCCCGTGCGGCTGGCCAGGACGCACCAGACACCGTTCTCCGGCAGGCTGGTGCGAAAGTTCCAGCTCCCGATCCAAGGCTGGCGCGGCCCCATGCCGCAGGCCGAGACCGTCCACACCGGACCCATCCCGATTATCCGCACGCCCCGGCCCATGCCGCCGCTGCCCTCACCGCGCGACTCGGAACCCGGTGAAACACCCGATCCCTCGCCAGATCCCTCAACCGAGAAATGAAGCATGCTTGAAGAACTGAGAATCCGCGACCTCGGCGTCATCACCGACGCCACCCTGCCGCTGGGCCCGGGCCTCAGCGTGGTGACCGGTGAAACCGGCGCCGGCAAGACCATGGTGGTCACCGCCGTCGGCCTGCTCCTCGGTGCCAGGTCCGACGCCGGCGCCGTGCGCAGCGGCGCGAAGAGCGCCTCGGCGGAGGCTGTGGTGAAGCTCGACGCCGGGCACGCCGCCGTCGCGCGGTCCCGTGAGGCCGGCGCCGAGGTTGAGGAGTTCGACGGCGGCGCTGAACTGCTGCTGGCCCGCAGCGTCGGCGCTGACGGCCGCAGCCGCGCCTACGTGGGTGGACGGGCCGCGCCGGTCGGGGTGCTCGCCGAAATCGGCGAAACCCTGGTGGTGGTGCACGGCCAATCGGACCAGATCCGGCTCAAGAGCCCGGTGGCGCAGCGCGGCGCCCTGGACAAGTTCGCGGGGGAGGCCTTGGCGGGAACGCTGGCCTCCTACAAGGAGTTGTACGCCCACTGGAACGCCAGCCAGGCCGAACTCGACGGACTGCGCAGCGCCGCCCGCGAACGCCTCCGCGAGGCTGAATCGCTGCAGGCCGCACTGGCCGAGATCGACGCCGTCGACCCGCAGCCGGGGGAGGACGAGGCCCTCAAGGCCGAGGCCGTGAAGCTGGCCAACGTGGAGGAACTGCGGATCGCGGCCAGCACCGCGCACCAAGCGCTCATCGCCGAGGACTTTGGCGAAGAAGCGGACGCCACCACACTGGTGGACGCCGCCAAGCGCACGCTGGAGCACGTTGCCGAACACGACGAGGAGCTGGGCTCGGCCGCGGCCCGCCTGGCCGAGGTCGGATTCCTGCTCAACGACATCGCCACAGAGCTCGCCAGCTACCAGGCCGCCCTTGACACCGAGGGCCCGGAACGGCTCGCTGAGATCGAAGAGCGCCGCGCCGTGCTGGCCAAACTGGTCCGCAAGTACGCGCCGAGCATCGATGAGGTGCTGGTCTGGGCCGAGGAAGCCCGGGCCCGGCACGATGAGCTGCAGGACGACTCCACCCGGATCGAATCCCTGGACGCCGAGGTGGCCCGCGCCGAAGCCGGGCTCCGGAAGCAGGCCGCCGCCATCAGCAAGGCGCGCACGAAGGCTGCGAAGGACCTCTCCGCCCGGGTCAGCGCCGAGCTGACGGCCCTGGCCATGGCGGACGCCACCCTGGTCATCAACGTCGAGCCCTCGGGGCAGCTGGGACCGTTCGGGGCCGATGAGATCTCGTTCCTGCTCCAGCCGCACTCCGGTGCCCCGGCCCGGCCGCTGGGCAAGGGCGCCTCGGGCGGTGAACTCTCCCGCGTCATGCTGGCCATCGAGGTGGTGTTGGCCGCCGTCGACCCCGTCCCGACCTTCGTCTTCGACGAGGTCGACGCCGGTGTCGGCGGTCGCGCCGCCGTCGAAATCGGCCGCCGGCTGGCGATGCTGGCCCGGCACGTCCAGGTTCTCGTGGTCACCCACCTGCCGCAGGTGGCAGCCTTCGCGAACCAGCACATTCGGGTCACCAAGACGTCCGTCCGGGGCGCCGACGGCGGCACCGCCACCGGCTTCACTTCCAGCGACGTGCAGCTGCTGGACGAGGCCGAGCGCGTCCGCGAGCTGGCCCGCATGCTGGCGGGCCAGGAAGACTCGGATTCCGCCCGGGCCCACGCCCAGGAGCTGCTGGACGACGCCAAGCTCCTGCCGCAGTCCTGAGGACAACAATCTCAACGGTATTCCGGCAAAGAACGCTTGGGAGGCGGAATTGGTGATAAGCTCAAACCCCGTGGTGCAGCGATCAAACTCTCGTGTAAATTCCCGGTTTCCGGGCTCGTCCAAGACGACCAAACACATCTTCGTCACCGGTGGTGTAGCGTCCTCGCTCGGTAAGGGACTGACGGCTTCGAGCCTCGGCCACCTCCTGCGGGCCCGCGGTCTGTCTGTAACAATGCAAAAGCTCGATCCGTATCTGAACGTGGATCCGGGCACGATGAACCCCTTCCAGCACGGTGAAGTCTTCGTCACGGACGACGGCGCCGAAACGGACCTGGACATCGGCCACTACGAGCGCTTCCTCGATGAAAACCTTGAGGGCTCGGCCAACGTCACAACCGGCCAGGTCTACTCGACCGTCATCGCCAAGGAACGCCGGGGCGAATACTTGGGCGACACCGTCCAGGTCATCCCGCACATCACCGACGAGATCAAGCGGCGGATGCGGCTGCCCGCCGAGGGCAAGAACGCCCCCGACGTCATCATCACCGAAATCGGCGGAACCGTGGGCGACATCGAGTCCCAGCCCTTCCTCGAATCCGCTCGGCAGGTCCGCCAGGACGTCGGCCGGAACAACGTGTTCTTCCTCCACGTCTCGCTGGTGCCCTACATCGGCCCGTCGCAGGAGCTGAAGACCAAGCCGACGCAGCACTCCGTCGCTGCGCTGCGCTCGATCGGCATCCAGCCCGAAGCCATCGTGATCCGCTCTGACCGCGAAGTGCCCGACGCCATGCGCGAGAAGATCGGCCGCATGTGCGATGTCGACATCGACGCCGTGGTCAACGCCGCTGACGCTCCCAGCATCTACGACATCCCCAAGACCCTGCACAGCCAAGGCCTGGATTCGTACATCGTCCGCGCCCTGGACCTGCCGTTCAAGGACGTTGACTGGACCAGCTGGGACAAGCTCCTCGAGGCCGTCCACAACCCCAAGCACGAGGTTGAGGTCGCCCTGGTGGGCAAGTACATCGACCTCCCGGACGCCTACCTCTCGGTCACCGAGGCCCTGCGCGCCGGCGGCTTCGCCAACGACACCAAGGTCAAGATCCGCTGGGTCCCCTCGGACGAATGCGAAACCCTCGAGGGCGCTGTGCAGTCGCTCGACGGCGTTGACGCCATCTGCGTCCCGGGCGGCTTCGGCATCCGCGGCCTTGAAGGCAAGCTCGGCGCGCTGAAGTACGCCCGCGAAATCAAACTCCCGGTCCTGGGCCTGTGCCTGGGCCTGCAGTGCATGGTGATCGAGTACGCCCGCAACGTCGTCGGCCTCGAAGGCGCATCCTCCTCTGAGTTCGAGCCGGACTCGAAGTACCCCGTCATCGCCACTATGGAAGAGCAGCTCGAATTCGTTGAGGGCCGCGGCGACCTCGGCGGCACCATGCGCCTGGGCCTCTACGAAGCCAAGCTGGAGGAAGGCTCCGTCGTCGCCGAAACCTACGGCACTACGACGGTCAGCGAACGCCACCGGCACCGCTACGAGGTCAACAACAAGTACCGCGAGCAGATTGCCGCCAAGGGCCTGTCCTTCTCCGGCACGTCGCCCGACGGCAAGCTGGTGGAGTACGTCGAGCTTCCCCGCGACGTGCACCCGTACTACGTCGCCACGCAGGCGCACCCCGAGCTCAGCTCGCGCCCCACGCGCCCGCACCCGCTGTTCGCCGGCTTGGTCAAGGCGGCCCTGCAGCACCAGCGCGACGCCGACGCTGCACCGGCTGCTCGTGCCAAGGCGGAGGCCACGGCCCCCGATGCAGAGCCTTCGCCGACAGCAGTGACGAAGTAATTTCCAACTAAATCAAAGGACGGCGCGATGCCCGGTATGTCTGAGACCCACAATGCTGCACGGCAGGTTTCGGATGAACCGAGTCCGCGCCGTCTTTTGTCGTCCCGGAAGGTGTACGAGGGCCGGATCTGGGATGTGGTCAGTGACAGTTTCCAGCTCAATGACGACGGCGATGCCCTGGTCCGGGACTACATTCAGCATCCCGGCGCCGTCGCGGTGCTGCCGATGAACGACGCCGGCGAGGTGCTGCTGATTAAGCAGTACCGGCACCCGGTTGCCATGGATCTCTGGGAGATTCCCGCCGGGCTGCTCGACGTCGAAGGCGAAGATTTCGTGGTCGGCGCAGCGCGCGAGTTGGCTGAGGAAGCAGACCTCGTGGCGGACCGGTGGAACGTGCTGGTCGACTTCTTCAATTCCCCGGGATCCTCCAGCGAAGCTATCCGCATCTATCTGGCCCGCGGCCTGAGCGACGTGCCTGGACACGAACGGCACGTCCGCACCGACGAGGAGTCCGAAATCGAGCTGCACTGGACCCCGCTCGATGCCGCCGTGCGGGCAGTGCTGGAGGGCCGCCTCCACAACCCCTCCGCCGTCGTCGCCATCCTTGCGGCCGCAGCCGCGCAGGCGGACAACTTCCAAGGCCTCCGCCCGGCCGGTGCGCCGTGGCCGGAACATCCCAGCCAGCGCCGATGACCGATGCGCTGATTGCCGAGCCTCCGGCCCCCGCGCAGCTTCCAGCCCCTGCGCCGGCGGAGGCAGCCGCTCCCGCCAGCCCGCCCACCCGGCCGCTCACAGCGATAGACCGCGCAATAACTGACTACTTGCAGCACATGGGTGTGGAACGGGGGCTCGCGGCCAACACTCTCTCCGCCTACCGCCGGGACCTGGCCCGCTACGCCAGGCACCTCGCGCACACAGGCCGGGAACGCCCCGCGGAGATCACCCGGCACGACGTCACCGGCTTCGTCCAGGCGCTCTCCGACGGGTCCGACGGCGGCTCCGCCCTGGGCATCCGCTCGGCGGCCCGTACGGTGGTGGCCGTGCGCGGACTCCACAAATTCTGGGCGCTGGAAGGGGTCACCCCGACCGATCCGGCCAGCGACGTCCACCCGCCGATGCCCGGTAAACGCCTGCCGAAGGCCATCAGTGTCGATGAGGTGACGAGGATTCTTGAGGCGGCCGGCACCGACACCGCGGCCGGCCTCCGCGACCGGGCGCTGCTCGAGTTCCTGTACTCCACGGGCGCCCGCATCAGCGAGGCCGTGGGCCTCGACGTGGACGACATCTCGCTGCAGGCCGCGGGCCAAGGGGATACGGGGGCCGGAGTTAGTGACGGCCCCGCGATCGTCAGGCTCTTCGGCAAGGGTTCCAAAGAACGACTCGTCCCGCTCGGATCTTATGGGGCACGCGCCCTTGAGGCCTACCTCGTCCGCGGCCGGCCCCTGCTGGCCGCCAAGGGCAAGGGTACCCCCGCCTTGTTCCTGAACGCCCGCGGCGGCAGGATCAGCCGGCAAAGCGCATGGACCATCCTCAAGACCGCGGCCGAGAAAGCCAACATCACCAAGGACGTTTCGCCGCACACCCTGCGCCACTCCTTCGCCACGCACCTGCTGGAGGGCGGCGCCGACGTCCGGGTAGTCCAGGAACTGCTGGGGCACGCCTCCGTGACCACCACTCAGGTCTACACCCAGGTGACTGCCGATACGCTGCGGGAGATCTACGCCGCCGCGCACCCGCGCGCCCTGGGCTAAGACAAAGTCCGCCGGTTCCCACGGCCCATAGGTTCTCGACCTTGCGTTCTCCGAGCGTCTAGTCCCGTCTGAGCGCCGCCGCAACTCAGAAGACGAAAAGTGTCGGTGCCTCCTGAGATGCTGTGGGCATGGAAAGCAGAGCGGCTTTAACCGGGGGAACTGGGTCCGGGGAAACTCGGACCGGGGGAACCTGGAGCGGGGGAACCTGGGGCGCCGAGAGCAGGGCGGCCTTGGAGGCAGTCTTCGCGTCGGCTGCGGCGCTGGCTGCCCTCGCCGGCGCGGGGGTGGACCGCTCTGATCCGCCCGGCGCAGGTCAGCCCGGCGCTGGTCAGCCCGGCACCGATGCGTTCGAAACTGGTCAGCCCGGCACCGATTCGCTGCGGGATGCTGATCCGTTGCGGGAAACTGATCCACTTCGGGCCAAGGCGGATGCTTGCCTGGACGGCCTGGCCGAGTTGGCGCGGTTGGAGTCCGGGCTGGCCGCGTTGAAGGTGAGACTGTCCACCGACTACGTGCACGCGGCCGGGGCGCTGGTGCCCTGCGCGGCGTCCCCGCAGGACCGCGCCGCGCAGCAGATGGCCGCGGTCGCCGAGGTCGCGTGTGTCCTGACCGTGAGCGAACGCACCGCCGGGGCGCTCCTGTCAGACGGACAGGCATTGACGGCGGCGCTGCCGCTGACCCTGCCGGCCCTGCAGGCCGGGGAGATCTCATGGCAGCACGCCCGGATCATCGTCGATGAAACCACCGGCCTGGACCGGGCCGGAGCGGCCGGACTGGAGGCCCACTTCCTGGACCCCGACGCGCCGGACCCGGCCCGCGGATGCCGGGCCGGGGACCTCGTGGCGTCCCGGTTCCGCGCCAAGGCCCGGGCGTGGCGCGAACGCCACCACCCGGTCAGCATCGAAACCCGCCACGCCACCAGCGCCGCGGACCGGCGGGTCGAGTACGTCCCGGACCGGGACGGCATGGCCTGGCTCTCCGCATACCTGAGCGCCGAGACCGCCGCGGGGATCCGGGACCGGTGCACCGCCGCGGCCCGCGCCCTCCAAGGCCCGGACGAGGCCCGGACCCTCGCCCAGCTCCGCGCCGACACCACCGCCACCTGGCTCCTGACCAGCGGCACCCACAACACCGGCACCGCCGCCGGAAGGCTCCAGGGTCGCACGCCCGGCACCGGCACAGCTGGTGGGGGTGCGGGTTGGGCCGGGGAGGTGCCGTCCCCGCGGGCGCAGGTCCTGGTCACCGTCCCGGTCCTGTCCCTGCTGGGCGCCACCGACGAACCCGCCGTCCTGGACGGGTACGGGCCGATCCCGCCGTCGATGGCCCGCCGCCTGGTCGGCGACGGCGCCGTCTCCTTCTATCGCGTCCTGACCGACCCCCGCGACGGCGCACCGCTGGAGATCGGCCGGACCAGCTACCGTCTCACCACAGCCCAGCGCCGGTGGCTCCGGCTCCGTGACGGCAAGTGCCCGTTCCCCGGCTGCAGCAACCACTCCCTGGACAACGAAGCGGACCACCTGCTCGCCTGGGCCGACGGCGGCAGCACCGGCATCTCCAACCTGGCCCAGCCCTGCCCGAAACACCACCGCCTCAAACACCGCTCCGCCTGGACACCCACCGGCGCCAGCAAGGACCACCCGCCCGGATGGACCTCACCGTCGGGACGGCATTACCCCAGTGAACACCAGGACTGGGAACCACCCCACTGGCCACACCAGTCCCTGCGCGCCCCGGATCCCGGCCAGGATCCCGGCGATGATCCCGGCGACGATCCCGGTCCGGACCCGGAACTGCCACCGGACCCGTTCCACGACTGGTACCACTTCACAGACTGGCTCGAAAGTTCAGGGACGAGGAGGCCGGAGTAACCAAGGCTTCCCTTCTTGATGCCGGCGTTCGCGCCTCAAAACAGGGGACCCGTCTGCTCCGCACTATCGCACTCAAATCCGTTGCAAGATCCGTTGCAAAGATTCGTTGCAAACATAGGACGCCAAGCCCGTAGGCAATGGTCCGCCCGCCGAATAACGTCGGGATTCTTCGGCAGCTATAGGGTGGAGCACATGAAGGCCACGCCAGTCACTCTCTGCTTCCTGCTCCGTGACGACGCCACCGGACAGCAGGTCCTCCTGGGCATGAAGAAAACGGGCCTCGGACTCGGCAAAATCGTTGGACTCGGCGGCCACGTGGAACCGGGAGAGACCTACGCCGAGGCGGCATGCCGGGAAGTCTTCGAGGAAGCCGGTGTGGTGGTCCGGGAGGAAGACCTCCGGGCCGTCGGACTGATCGAATTCGTGTTTCCCGCCCGGCCCGAATGGAATATGTCAACGCGACTGTTCACCACGCGGCACTGGACCGGCGACCCGGTCGAAAGCCAAGAGATCATTCCGGAATGGTTCCAGGTCACTTGCCTGCCGTTGGAGCGCATGTGGCAGGATGCCGAACACTGGCTGCCGCTGGCTTTGGGGGAGGGCGCCGTAGAGGCCGTTATCACCCTTAATGCGGATAACGAGACCGTGGCCTCAGCGGAGTATTCTTTGCGGGGCGTATAGCCCAGGGCCGCGGCAAGCCGCAGTCAGCGAGGCGGGACAAAACAACAAACAGGGGGACAGGCATGGAGTGCAGCATGAATTCAGGTACGAACACGGCCACGGCCAACGAGAGTCCGCTGGCCAGCAGCGGCCTGTCCGGCAGGCCAGTAGTCCCCGCCCTTGCGGCCGTGGCGGTGGCGCTTTTGCTCGCCACCACGGCCTGCGCGCCAGCGGTGCCGGCGCCCCTAGCGGGCACGTCGGGTGGAAGTTCTTCCGCTGGCACCTTGGGGTCCTCCTCGCCGACGCCGACGTCGACGTCCGCTTCGTCAGCGGTGACGCCGTCGCCGATCGTTGCGACGTCGGCTTCCGTGTCGCCGTCGTCGTCCGCAACGTCCGCTCCGGCCACCCCGGCACCTTCTGCCGGGGCCTGGCGCACCTTCACCAGCGCCGATTCGAAGGTCAGTTTCGACTACCCGGCCTCCTGGCGGGTGTCCGATGCCGCCGGCGGCTCCGGTGGGATTGATGTTGACGTTGCGAACGAGGCCGACGTGGTGGTGGCGTCCCTGCACGTCGGCCCGTCCGGTGGACTCGGCGGCGCGTGCCAGGGCGATGTTCCCTACACGGTGCTGGATTCGGTCGAAGTGGATCTGCCGCACCAGCCCGCGAAGGGCACTGTCACCCCGAGGTTTGCCTTCCGGGCACTGCAGGAACCGAACCGGGTTACGGCGTCCTTCGGACTGACCGATACTCCGGCCGGGCATAACGGCACCACCTGCATGTTCTACAACGTAGTCACGGGCCCGTCCGAGTGGCCGCTGTTCTCCTTCGCCGACGCTTTCCAAGTCCGGGCGGGGGGCTCGGAGGACGATCCGATGCACAAGGGGGCAAAGACGTTCCCCTCGTTGGACGCAGCCCGGGCCTACATGAAGACACCGGACTACCTGAACGCGAAGCGCATGATTACCTCGCTGAAGATCCACGAGAGCTAGCAGCAACCCCCTCCCGCGACCTCAGGCAGAACCGGCTCAGGAAGAACGACGGCGGGCCGGCCACCTTGTCCAGGTGACCGGCCCGCCGTCGTGAGTGCGGGAGAACGCGGAAGAAACCGTTACGGCAGGTGCCGTTCTTCTTCGCCGTTGTATTCGCTGAGCGGGCGGATCAGGGAGTTCGCATCCAGCTGCTCCATGATGTGCGCCGTCCAGCCGGTGATGCGGCTGGCAACGAACAGGGGAGTGAAGGTCTGGGTGTCGAAGCCCATGAGGTGGTACGTGGGGCCGGTCGGATAATCGAGGTTTGGCTTGATGCCCTTGGCCTCATCCATGGCCGTTTCGAGGCCGTTGTACAGGCCCAGCAACTCGGGCCGGCCGTAGTGCGCGATCATCTTGTCCAGGGCGGACTTCATAGTGGGCACCCGGGAGTCGCCGTGCTTGTAGACCCGGTGGCCGAAGCCCATGACCTTCTTCTTCTGGGCCAGGGCGTTTTCCATCCATTCCTTGGCCCGGGCGTGCGCGTCCTCCAGGGATTCCTCGGGCCGGATGCCGATCTCGTCGAACGTGTGCATGACGGCCTCGTTGGCACCGCCGTGCAGGGCCCCTTTCAGGGCGCCGATTGCACCGGTCACGGCCGAGTGCAGGTCCGAGAGGGTGGAGGTGATCACCCTGGCCGTGAATGTGGAGGCGTTGAAGGAGTGCTCGGCGTACAGAATCATGGAGACGTTGAACGCGTCGACCACCTCGGGGACGGCCTCCTCGCCGAACGTCATCCAGAGGAAGTTGGCGTCGTAGCCCAGGTCCTCGCGCGGCTCCACGAGGTCCTTGCCGTGGCGGCGCCGCTGGTCGTAGGCCACGACGGCCGGCATCGCGGCGAACAGATCGATGGCCTTGGCGAGGTTGGCTTCACGCGAGGAATCCTCCGCGAGCGGGTGCCGTGCGCCCATGACGGAGGTCGCCGTCCGGCAGACGTCCATGGGGTGGGAGGTGGTGGGCAGCGCGTCGATCACCTGTTTGACCACCGGGTCCAAGGCTCGGCCGGCACGTTCCCTCGCGGTGAACTCGGCCAGTTGCTCCGCGGTGGGCAGTTCGCCGTTCCACAACAGGTAGGCGACTTCCTCAAAGCTGCATCGGGCGGCCAGCTCCTGGACGGGGTAGCCGCGGTACAGCAGGGAGTTGGTGTCCGGGTTGACCTTCGAGACCGCGGTGTAGTCCACCACGACGCCGGCGAGGCCCTTTTTGATGTCCTGTTCAGCCATGCTGAAACTCCTTCGTTCCTAAATGCCTGGATACCGGCACGAGCCGGAGGTTCCGTGCTGGGCTTACTGTCCGGGAATCTGGAAATTAAAGACCCCGGTGTCAAAACGGTTGTAAGCCTCATAATCCACGAGGTCATACAAACGCGCACGGGTCAGCATGCTTCCAACCTGTGCCTCTTGGGTTCCGTCGGCCTTAATCGATTCCAGAGTACGCTCCGCAGCGCCCATGGCACTACGGAGCAGCGTCACCGGATAAATGACCATGTTCACGCCGACGCCGGCCAGCTCATCCACGGTGAACAGTGCGCTCTGGCCGAATTCGGTCATGTTGGCCAGGATCGGGACGTCGACGGCGTCGCGGATGGCCTGGAACTCGCCCAGGTCCTTCATCGCCTCGGGGAAGATCGCGTCCGCCCCGGCCTCCACGAGCGCGCGGGCGCGGTCCTGGGCGGCCTGAAGCCCGTCGGTGGCGCGGATGTCGGTCCGGGCCATGATCAGGAAGTTCGGGTCACGCCGGGCGTCGGCCGCTGCGCGGATGCGTTTGGTGGCGGTCTCCAGGTCCACCACGTTCTTGCCGTCGAGGTGCCCGCAGCGTTTCGGGTTGAACTGGTCCTCGATATGGCAGCCGGCCAGGCCGGCGTTCTCGAGTTCCTGCACACTGCGGGCCACGTTCATCGGCTCGCCGAACCCGGTGTCGGCGTCGACGATCGCCGGCAGGTCGGTCATCCGGGCGATCTGCCCAGCCCGGGTGGCCACCTCGGTGAGGGTGGTCAGCCCGATGTCCGGCAGGCCGAGGTCATTGGCCAGGACGGCGCCGGAAATGTAGACGCCCGCGAACCCCTTTTCCTCGATCAGCCGGGCCGAGAGCGGGTTGAACGCTCCCGGGAACTGCGCGATGGTGCCGGAGGCCAGGAGTTCGCGGAACCGGATCCGCTTCTGCTCCGGGGTGACTTTCGAGTACAGCATTAGAAGAGTCCCTTCGGCGCGGCGGCGGGGTCGATCACGCCGTCGGCCGCCTGGATGTTCAGCTGGTCAAGCTCGCCCGCGGCGAGTTCGGGAAGCCGCGCAGCCGCCGCGAGGAAACGTTCGATCTCCTCGTCGGCAACGAGGCCCGCGGCGAGGGTGCGGAACTTATTGACGTACTGCTCCCGTGCGAACGGCCGGGCCCCCAGCGGGTGGGCGTCAGCGACCGCGATTTCATCGGTGATGACGGTGCCGTCCGCCAGTGTGATGACCACGGAACCGCCGAAGGCCTTCTCGGCGATGTCCAGGGAGTGGTAGCGCCGGGTCCACTCCGGATCCTCCACCGTGGTGACCTTGTGCCACAGTTCCACGGTGTCCGGGCGGGCTGCGCGTTCCGGGGCGTAGGAGTCGACGTGGTGCCAGGCGCCGTCCTGCAGTGCCACGGTGAAGATGTACGGGATGGAGTGGTCCAGTGTTTCGCGGCTTGCCGTGGGGCTGTACTTCTGCGGGTCGTTGGCGCCGGAGCCGATCACGTAGTGGGTGTGGTGGCTCGTCTTGATCAGCACGGAGTCCACGAGGGCCGGGTCCTTGACCTCGGGGTGTTCGCTGTGCAGCTTGCGGGCGAGGTCGATCCACGCCTGCGCCTGGTACTCGGCCGAGTGCTCCTTGGTGTACGTGTCCAGGATGGCGCGCTTGGCCTCGCCCGCCTCGGGCAGCGGAACCTCGTAGGAGGCGTCCGGACCGTCGAGCATCCAGGCGATCACGCCGTCTTCGCCCTCGTAGATTGGCACGGGGGAGGTCTGCCCGCGCATGGCACGGTCTGCGGATTCGATCGCCATCTTGCCCGCGAACGCCGGGGCGTGCGCCTTCCAGGTGGAGATTTCTCCCTTGCGGGACTGCCGGGTGGCGGTGGTGGTGTGCAGCGCCTGGCCGACGGACTGGAAGATCGTCTCGACGTCAAGGCCCAGGAGGGTGCCGATGCCGGCCGCCGCGGAGGGGCCGAGGTGCGCCACGTGGTCGATCTTGTGCTCATGGAGGCAGATGGCCTTGACCAGGTTGACCTGGATCTCGTAGCCGGTGGCGATCCCGCGGATCAGGTCCTGTCCGCTGGAACCGACGTGCTGGGCCACGGCCAGGATCGGCGGGATGTTGTCGCCCGGGTGGGAATAATCAGCGGCCAGGAAGGTGTCGTGATAGTCGAGCTCGCGGACTGCGACGCCGTTGGCCCAGGCGGCCCACTCAGGAGCCACGCGTTCCTCGATGCCGAAGACCTTGGAGCCCTTGCCGCCGGTGGTGGGGCCGTGGGTGAGGGCCTGGGCCCGGGCCGCGACGATCGGGGCGCGGTTCAGCGAGGCGACCGCCACCGACGCGTTGTCGATGATCCGGTTAATCACCATGTCGGTGACCTCGTCGGTGACCGCCACAGGATCCGCGGCGACCCTGGCGATCTTGTACGCAAGCTGGTCCTCGCGGGGCAGGTTTTCCTCGCTCTTGTAAACGCGGACGTGGTGTTCCTTGACCATGGTGCTCCTTCTAGTGAGGTATGTGCGTGGCTTTGACGTGGGAAAGGCTGCGGTGCAGGTGCAGGGTGGTGGCGGCCTCAGCCAGCCGCGGGTTGCCGGCGGCGATCGCCTCGGCAATGGCGGCGTGCTCGGCGGCGGCGGCGGTGAGCCGGGCGGCGTCGTCGGCGGCCAAGCGCCGGACGCGCACCAGATGGACGCGGAGGCTGCGCATGGCCTGGACGAGGTACGCGTTGGAGATGGCGGCGTCGATGGCCGCGTCCAGCCGGCCCACCAGGCAGTAGTAGTCGTGCAGGGCCGGATCCTGGCCGCCGATCAGTTCCGGGGCCTCGAGCAGCTCGCGCCGCAACGCATCGAAGGTCGCCGGGTCGCCGCGCTCCGCGGCCAGGGCGGCGGCCCTCCCTTCGAGGGTCTCGCGCAGTTCGAACAATTCGTCGATGTCCTCCAGGGAAATGTCGGTCACGACGACGCCGCGCCCGCCGGCCGCCGTCGTCAGCCCTTCGGCCGTGAGCCGGCTCAGGGCCTCCCGCAGCGGGGTGCGCGAGATGCCAAGACGCTCCGACTGTTCCACCTCCGCGAGCACCGTTCCGGGCAGGAGCCGCCATTCGATGATGTCGTCGCGCAGCGCCGCATAGGCCTTGTCGCTGGCGCGCATCCTGCCTCCTTCGGCGGTTTCTGTCTGAGCTGAGCATAATCAGTGTATACAGAGTTGCGGCCCCTGCCTAGTATTCGCCGGAGAATATGCAGATGCCGCGTCCTTGTGTATACAAAACCCCTTGTGCCGCCCGCTGGTCCCGGTCTAGCATGGTCTGCATCACAATGTCGTGGACAGGATTGATCCCATGGTCACCAAGAGCTACCCGGACGCTTACCGTCGGAGCCTCGAGCAGCCCGCGGAGTTCTGGCTGGAGGCCGCGCAAAGGGTGTCCTGGTCCACCCCGCCCGGGCTGGCCCTCGACTCCAGCCGGGCTCCGCTCTATGACTGGTTTCCGGACGGGGCCCTGAATACCTCCTACAACGCGCTGGACCGGCACGTGGCACAGGGCAGGGGTGCACAGGACGCGTTGATATACGACTCCGCCATGCTCGGCGAGCAAAAAAGCTACAGCTATGCCGAACTCACGGAGCTCGTGGCCCGGTTTGCCGGTGTCCTGCGCCGCAGTGGCGTCGGCAAAGGGGACCGTGTGGTGATCTACATGCCGATGATCCCCGAGGCCGCCATAGCGATGCTGGCCACCGCGCGACTCGGCGCAGTGCACTCCGTTGTCTTCGGCGGCTTTGCCCCCAAGGAACTTGCCGCCCGCATCCGGGACGCGGCCCCCGCCGCGGTAGTGACGGCCTCCGGCGGCATCGAGCCAGCGCGCCGGATTGAATACCTGCCTGCCGTCGCCGAGGCCCTCGGCATCGCCGATGCTGCGGACATCCCGGTGTTGGTCAAGGCCAGGGAAGGCTTCGCCGGGTCCGTGGCCCAACACCCGGGGTGGCTCGACTGGGACACGGAAATGGCCTCCGCCGCGCCCGCCGCGCCTGTCGATGTCAAGGCCTCTGATCCTCTTTACATCCTCTACACCTCGGGCACCACCGGCACGCCGAAGGGTGTGGTGCGGGACAACGGCGGCCATGCCGTTGCCCTGCAATGGACGATGGAGAACGTTTACGATGTCGGCCCGGGGGACGTCATGTGGACGGCATCGGACGTCGGCTGGGTGGTGGGCCACTCCTACATCGTCTACGGGCCGCTGCTGGCCGGCGCCACCACCGTGCTGTACGAGGGAAAGCCGGTGGGGACCCCCGACGCCGGCGCGTTCTGGCGGGTGGTCCAGGACCACAAGGTCAACGTGCTCTTCACAGCGCCCACCGCCCTGCGTGCCATCCGCAAGGCCGACCCCGAGGCGAAACTCCTGGAAGATTACGACATTTCCAGCCTGCGCACCTTGTTCGCGGCGGGCGAGCGCCTGGATACCGACACCTTTCACTGGGCCTCCCGCGTCCTGGGCGTTCCTGTGGTTGACCACTGGTGGCAGACCGAGACCGGCTGGGCCATCTGCGCCAACCCCCGGGGCCTTGATGAACTCCCCATTAAGGCAGGCTCACCCAGCGTCCCGATGCCGGGATTCCGCCTGAACATCGTCGACGGCGCCGGCGGGGACGTCGAGGCCGGCACGGAAGGCAACATTGTCCTGGAACTACCACTGCCGCCAGGTACTCTGACCACGCTCTGGCGCAACGACGAACGCTATGTTTCCTCCTACCTCCAGGCGTTTGACGGCTACTACGCCACGGGCGACTCCGGCTACCGCGATGAGGACGGGTACGTCTATGTCATGGGCCGTACCGACGACATCATCAACGTCGCCGGACACCGGCTCTCCACCGGCGCAATGGAACAGGTGATCGGCCAGCACCCTGCCGTCGCCGAATGCGCCGTCATCGGCCTTGCCGACCCGCTCAAGGGCCAGCGGCCCAGCGGCTATGTAGTCCTCAAGTCCGGGGTGGACGTCCCCGCCGAGGTTCTGGCCAAGGACCTGGTCGCCCTGGTCCGGCGCGACATCGGAGCCGTGGCGGACTTCAAGCACGTCACGGTGGTGGACGCCCTGCCCAAGACACGGTCAGGGAAGATCCTGCGCAAGACCATGCGCCAGATCGCCGACGGCGACGACTACGTGGTGCCGTCCACGGTCGAAGACGCTGGCGTGATTGACCGGCTGCTCGAAACCCTGCGCCCCGCCGAAGGTGGCGACTGACAGGGCTGAGGGTCGTGGGATCAGCGGCGGCATTCAGCCAGTTGCTTACGACGGCGGCCGGTTCCAGCGGTATTCGTTCTCCGGCCGGCCCGGGGCGCCGTAGCGCGCGGCGCGGGAGACTGTACCGGCGTCGGCGAGGTACTCGAGGTAGCGCCGCGCCGTGACGCGGGACATGCCCAGCGCCTCCATGGCCTCGCTGGCCGACACCGCCCCGGGCTGCGCCTTAATGAAGTCCTGCACGGATTCCAGGGTGGACACTGACAGTCCCTTGGGCAGCGGCAGTTGGGAGGGCGCCCGCAGGCTGGCGAAGGCCTGGTCCACGTCGCTTTGGGATGCCCCTGGCCCGGCGGCGCCGGGGCCGGCCAGCTGATCCCGGAACTGACGGTAACTGGCCAGCTTGTCAGCGAAGGCCGCATACGTGAACGGCTTGATCAGGTACTGCACGACGCCGGTGGCCACGGCGCTGCGGACGATGTTCAGTTCGCGCACGGCCGTGATGGCGATGATGTCGGCGAAGAATCCGGCTGCCCGCATCCGCCGGGCGATATCCAGACCGTGCAGGTCCGGAAGGTTCATGTCCAGCAACACCAGCTCCACCGGCGTGCCGGCCGCCGCGAACTCCGCCATCAGCCGGAGCGCGGACTGACCGTCAGGGGCGGACCCGGCCAGAGTGAAACCTTCGAGCCTGCCGATGTAGGCGGCGTGCGCTGCCGCGGCAATGGGCTCGTCTTCGACGACAAGGACGCGGATGTCGCTCATGGATGTCTCTCTGTCAGGGGCGCAGGCTCGGCCGCTGCAGGCTCAACCGGTTCAGGCTCGGCCGGTGCCGTCGGCAGCGTGACGCGGAACAGTGCCCCCGCGGGACTGGTGATTTTCATGGTACCGCCCAGGCGCTGTACGGCCTGGCGGACCAAAGCCAGTCCCAGCCCGCGTCCGAACGGGCCCGGTGCTTTCGTGCTGAAGCCATGCCGGAAGACATCGTCCACCACGTCCGGATCGATGCCGGGACCACTATCCTCCACCGTGATTTCCAGCGCGCCGTTCGCCGTCGCGACGCTCAGTTCCACGAGCTTCGGGGCCGGCGCCTCGGCCGCGGCGTCAATGGCGTTGTCCAGCAGGTTGCCGAGAATCGTGACCAGGTCCTGGACGGCAAGACCCGTGAACGGCGTGGAACCGCCGCTGTTAAGTGTGAGCTCCACCCCGCGTTCGTGGGCCTCGGCGACTTTGCCCATGATCAGCGCGCCCAGGACGGGCTCTTCGATGGAGCTCACCAGATCGTCCGTCAGCCGCTGGCTGAGCTCGAGGTCGTTCGTGGCAAAGTCCAGGGCCTCGGCGCCGCGGCCGAGCTCCAGCAGCGAAACGATCGTGTGGAGCCGGTTTGCGTGCTCGTGGGTCTGGGCACGCAGTGCATCGGAGAGCGTGCGCATCGTTTCCAGCTCGCTGCCCATCGACTCGAGTTCGGTGCGGTCCCGAATTGTGGCCACCGTGCCGAATACGGCGCCGCGCTGGCGGCCCGACGCGGAGCCCGGCCCCACAGCCGGCTCCTGGTTCACCACCAGGACGCGCGAGCCCGTCAAGTGGATTTCGTCGTGGGCTGTCCGCCCCGACTCGAACAGGTCCTTGAGGCTCACTGCTAAGGGCAGCTCCGACAACAATGGCGCCGGGGCGCCCCTGCCGCCGGGAACGCCACCGCCCGGGTGGCCGTCGTCGGCAGGTTGCGGGTTGAGCCCGAGCAGGGCCGCCGCCTGGTCGTTGTACATGACCACCCTGCCCCGGGTGTCCACCAGGATCAGTCCCTCCCGTACCGAATGCAGCACCGATTCGTAGTAGGCGAAGAGCTGGGCAAGCTGTTCAGGCCCCCAGCCCCGGGTCACCCGGCGCAAGTACCGGCCAAGCAGCCAGGACGCTGCGGCACCGCCGAGGAGCAGGGCAATTCCGATCACGAGCAGGGCCGGCAGCCTGCCGGAGACGGCCACGTCCACCGTTCCGACCGTCACGCCAGCCGCCACAAGGGCGCGCACTTTTCCGTCCGCGTCCTTGACGGGGACGATCGTGCGGACCGACGGGCCGAGGGTGCCGCCGGTGGTTTCGGTGAAAGCCCGGCCCTTGAGGGCGGCGTCGATGGAGCCGATGTACGGCTTTCCGATCTCCTCTTTATTCGGGTGCGTCCACCGGATCCGGTCCGGGGCCATGATGGTGATGAAGTCGGCGCCGGCGTCGGCCGTAACCTTCAGTGCGTAGGGCTGCAGCAGCGCAGTCGGATCAGGGGAGTCGGCCGCCCGCAGCACGAGCGGGTTGTCGGCGACGGCGGTGGCGACGCCGGCCATGCGCCGGCCTGCCTCTGCATAGGCCTGGTCGCGCGCGTCGACGAAGGCGGCCGTGCCCACGATGGCGGTCAGGGCCAGCATGAACAGCAGATGTGCCACAAACAGCCTGCGGGCAATGCTCCAGCGGTGGATCATCAACCCCTCCTACGACCAATATGAACGCAACGGTGAGCTAAGTCACTCGATCGCTAATGATGGATATCACACCGGACGTGATGAGCTCAGAGCCTGGGCCGCAGCGTCTTCCAGATTATCCATAAGGAGACACCATGGCATCTCAAAGAGGAGAGTCAGCTGCGCAGGACGACACGCTGACCAAACCCCGCCGCAAAGGGCTCGATAAGTCCCATTACCTCTACATGGCCGTCATTGTCGCCGTGATAGCGGGTGCCGTCGTGGGGCTGCTGTTCCCCGAGTTCGCCAAATCCCTGAAACCAATCGGCGACGGCTTCGTCAAACTCATCAAGATGATGATCGGGCCCGTGATCTTCTGCACCATCGTGCTGGGCATCGGCTCCATCGCCAAGGCCGCCACCGTGGGCAAGGTCGGCGGCCTGGCGCTCATCTACTTCATGATCATGTCGACCTTCGCCCTGGCGATCGGCCTCGTGGTGGGCAACCTGATCCACCCGGGCGAGGGCCTCAACCTCGCGCCCTACGATCCAAACAAGAAAGCCGCCGCCGACAGCACCGTCGACTTCCTGCTCGGTATCATTCCGGCCGACATTCCCGTCCTGCCGACCCTCTTCGCCGCGATCCTGGTCGGCTTCGCCGTGCAGAAGATGGGCCCGCAGGGCGCCCCGATCCTCAAGGCCGTTGGCTACGCGCAGGCCCTAGTGTTCCGCATCCTCATTATGATCATGTGGCTCGCCCCCCTCGGCGCCTTCGGTGCGATCGCGGCCGTCGTCGGTGCCACCGGCATGCAGGCCATCTTCAGCATGTTCACGCTGATGGCTGCCTTCTACATCACCTGCGCGCTGTTCATCATCGTGATCCTCGGTGGCCTGCTCAAAGTGGTCACCGGTGTCAACATTTTCAAGCTGATGAAGTACCTGGCCCGCGAATACCTGCTGATTTTCTCCACGTCCTCCTCCGAAGCCGCGTTGCCCCGCCTGATCGCGAAGATGGAACACCTCGGCGTGTCCAAGCCCGTCGTTGGCGTGACGGTCCCCACCGGCTACTCCTTCAACCTGGACGGCACGGCCATCTACCTGACCATGGCCGCTCTCTTCGTCGCCAACGCCATGGGCACGCCCCTGGACCTCGGCGAGCAGGTTTCCCTGCTGGTCTTCATGATCATCGCCTCCAAGGGCGCCGCCGGCGTCACCGGTGCCGGCCTGGCCACCCTGGCCGCCGGACTCCAGGCACACGCGCCGCAGCTGCTGGGCGGAGTCGGCATGATTGTCGGCATCGACCGCTTTATGTCCGAGGCCCGGGCGCTGACCAACTTCACCGGCAATGCCGTCGCCACCGTGCTGATCGGCACGTGGGTCAAGGAGATCGACGGCGAACGCGTGGACCGTGTCCTCGCCGGCGCCGAGCCGTTCGACGAAGTCACCATGCTCGCCGGCCACGGCCACGGCCCGGCGCAGGAGGCCGGTTCCACACCCACCCCGGCGGCCCCCGCGCACGCCTAGGCCCGCAAGGCCTGAGCCAATCCCGACCGATAACTGCCCGGACGCCGTTCAGCGTCCGGGCAGTTTTCTGTCCGGCGGCCTCTGCCGTCTGGCCGGGCTGTACCGTCCAGGGGGTTGGATAGCCTGCCGCGGCGGCTCCCATTTCCTCGCCGGATTTTGCCTTGTGGGTCAACCTTCGACTTCAACCCGAAGGTCAAGGCTCACGGAACGGCGGTTGTCAAGGTCCGCCGAATACCGTGTCGGGCGCTGTAACCTTGGGAGGAAACACGCTCGGCCCCGTCGGCCGGCGTTGGCAACACTCAGCAACACCATGCACGAGAATCACCGTCATCGAAAGTGTGGATAGATACGTGAGCAGCGAACAGGGTTCAGCAACTCTGGAAGGCATCGAACTCGATCTGGACGACGCAGTCATGGGCCCCACCGGGCGGCCCCAGCGCGACTTTCCGGAGCCGGCGCCGCTGTCCTCCCATGGTCCTGCACGGGTCATCGCCATGGTGAACCAGAAGGGCGGCGTCGGTAAAACGACGTCCACCATCAATCTCGCCGCCGCACTGGCCGAATACGGCCGCCGCGTGCTCCTGGTGGACTTCGATCCGCAGGGCGCCTTGTCGGCGGGCCTGGGCACGAACCCGCACGAGCTGGACCTCACCGTCTACAACGTGCTGATGGACCGCAAGGTGGACATCCGCGACGCCATCCAGCAGACCGGCGTCGAAAACGTGGACCTGCTGCCGGCCAACATCGACCTCTCCGCCGCCGAGGTGCAGCTGGTCAATGAGGTGGCCCGCGAGCAGGTCCTGGACCGGGCGCTGAAGAAGGTCGAGGACGACTACGACGTCGTCCTCATCGACTGCCAGCCCTCACTCGGCCTCCTCACCGTCAACGCGCTGACCGCCGCCCACGGCGTCATCATCCCGCTGATTTGTGAATTCTTCGCCCTTCGCGCCGTGGCGCTGCTTGTGGAAACCATCGACAAGGTCCAGGACCGCCTCAACCCGCGCCTTCAGGTCGACGGCGTCCTCGCCACGATGTACGACGCCCGGACCCTGCACGGCCGCGAGGTGATCGCCCGCCTCGTGGAGGCCTTCGGCGACAAGGTCTTTGAAACCGTCATCAAGCGCTCCATCAAGTTTGCCGACGCCACCGTGGCGGCCGAGCCCATCACGACCTACGCGGGAAACCACGTCGGTGCCGACGCCTACCGCCGCCTGGCCAAAGAGCTGATCTCGCGCGGCGGCGCGCCCTAGCCAGGAACGTGGCAGGCACTTTCCTCTCGACGGCGGAGCTCGACCTGCCCGCAGAACCCGCGGGCCAGGCAGCGCCGCAGCGTCCTGCAGCACCGGAGGGCCCTGCGGGCGCGCAGTGCCAGTCTGCGAAGAAGGCCGGATTCGAAGTGCGGCTGGCCAACTTCACCGGCCCCTTCGACCTCCTGCTCGGCCTGATCTCCAAGCACGAGCTGGACATCACCGAGGTGGCGCTGTCCACGGTCACCGACGAATTCATCAAGTACATCAGGGGACTGCAGCAGCTGGGGGAGGAATGGGCCCTGGACGAGGCCAGCGAATTCCTGGTCATTGCCGCCACCCTCCTGGACCTCAAAGCCGCCCGGTTGCTGCCCGCCGGCGAGGTGGAGGACGACGAGGACATCGCCCTGCTGGAAGCGCGCGACCTCCTGTTCGCCCGGCTGCTGCAGTACAAGGCCTTCAAGCAGGTGGCCGGCATGATCGGTTCGACGCTTGACCTCGAAGCCCGCAGGTACCCCCGGCAGGTGGCCCTGGAGGGACACTTCGCGGCGCTGCTTCCGGAACTTCTCTGGCGGCACACCCCTGAGCAGTTCGCGGGCCTCGCCGAAGCGGCCCTCAGGCCCAAGGAAGCCGCGCCCACGGAAGTGGGCCTGACGCATTTGCACGGCACCCCCGTGAGCGTCAAGGAACAGGCCGAGTTGCTGGGAAGCCGGCTGCGGCAGGGCACCCCGCTGACGTTCCGGGCGCTGATCGCCGACGCCGAATCCACCCTGGTGGTGGTGGCACGATTCCTGGCGCTGCTGGAATTGTTCCGCGACCGCGCGGTGGGCTTTGACCAGCTGCTGCCGCTGGGGGACCTGACCGTCCACTGGACGGCCGGCGCCCAAGGGTGGAGCAGCGAAAGCCTGAGTGAAGAATATGAGGACAGCCGTGAATGACGCAGAGCCCGTCGACGTCGCAAGTCTGCCCGGCGGCGCCCGCGCCGCCCTTGAGGCCGTCCTGATGGTGATCGACGAACCGGCCACGGCCACGGCCCTCGCGGCTGGGCTGAATCTGACGGTCGACGTCGTCGACTCCCTTCTGGCTGAACTGCAGCGGGACTATAACGGGTATACTGTTAGTGCCCCGGATGCGGACGTCGCCAGCCATAGCCGTAATAACAACGGCAACACGGACGGCAACAATGCCGCCCCCCGGGGTTTTGAATTGCGGAATATCGCCGGAGGCTGGCGTATCTATTCCCGTGCGGAGTTCGCCGAAATCGTTGGCGGATTCGTGCTGGAAGGACAAACAGCCAGGCTGACGCAGGCGGCGCTTGAGACGCTCGCCGTCATCGCTTACCGCCAGCCCGTATCAAGGGCGCGGGTGTCTGCAATTCGAGGAGTCAATGTTGACTCTGTCGTGCGGACGCTGACGCAGCGGGGGCTGATTGAGGATGCGGGAACCGATCCCGAATCCGGAGCAATCCTGTACCGCACGACGTCGTATTTCCTCGAGCGGATGGGAATCGGCTCCGTGGCTGAATTGCCGCAGCTTTCCCCCCACCTTCCTGGCCTGGAAGGCATCGAGGAGTTTTACGAGCCGGGAAGAATGTAGGCAGGAAGAATGCAGACAGGAACACTGTCTGCACATAAGTATCCACCGGGCAGAACAATTTGCCCGGCCTGCGGGTGTTGTCGGGAGACAGCGGCCGCGGGCCACGAACGTAAGGACGGGTCATGACACAGGCGGGACGCCAGGGTTCACCACGTAACAATGCCGGACGAAACACTGCCGGCCAAAGCAGTGCCGGACAGGGCAGAGGTCAGGGTAAGACCGCACGCGGTCCGGTCCAGGGCGGCGGCCCGCGCGCTGCCGGCGGCAAGGGAGGCCGCGACTTCTCGAAGGGCGGCGGAGACCGCCCCTTCAAGCACCCCAAGCCTCGCGAACAGGCCTTCATCGATCCGGACCTGCAGGCCGCCCCGGCGTCCCGGTCCGCATCCGGTGGCTCGAAGCCGAACAGCCCGGCAGCCAAGGGCGCAGCCCGCAAGCCCGGCGCCCGGAAGCCCGGCTTCGGCAAAGAACCCGGCACGCCCGGCGCGCTCAAGCCCAAACCACGTACCGGCGCCGCGAAAGCGGCCGGCCCCCGCGCCTTCGGCAGCGAACGCTTCGGCCAGAACCTCGGGCCGGTGCGAAAGCCCGCCCGCAACCGCGGACCGCGCCGTGAGGTGCCGCAGTCTGAATTGCACGACTCCGACGGCATCCGTCTGCAGAAAGTCATGGCGTCCGCCGGTGTAGCCTCGCGCCGCGTCTGCGAGGAAATGATCGCCGAAGGCCGCGTCGAGGTCGACGGCCACGTCGTCACCGAACTCGGCATGCGCGTCGACCCGAAGACCGCCGTAATCCACGTCGACGGCCTGCGCATCCAGCTCGACGAGAACATGGTCTACATGGTCTTCAACAAGCCCAAGGGCGTTGTCTCCACCATGGAGGACCCGGACGGCCGCCCGTGCATCAGCGACTTCGTGCGCAAGTACCACGGCGAACGCCTCTTCCACGTGGGCCGGCTCGACGTCGCCACGGAAGGGCTGCTGCTCCTGACGAACGACGGCGAGCTCGCCAACCGCCTGACGCACCCCTCGTACGAAGTGCCCAAGACCTACCTCGTGCAGGTCCGCGGCCCGTTCCCGCAGGGCGTCGGCGCCGAACTCAAAGCCGGCGTGGAGCTCGAGGACGGAATCGCCTCGGTGGACTCCTTCAGGCTCGTGGACTCGACTCCGGGCCATGTGCTGATCGAGGTCGTGCTGCATTCGGGCAAGAACCGGATCGTCCGGCGCCTGTTCGACGCCGTCGGCTTCCCGGTGCTGCGCCTGGTCCGCGTGAAGGTCGGCCCCATCGGTCTGGGTGACCAGCGCCAGGGCAGCATTCGCAACCTCGGCAAGCAGGAAGTCGGCCACCTGCTGGCATCCGTGGGGCTGTAGGCATGTCCGCCTTTCGCACGCACGGCCGCGGCCACCTGAACGGCCCGGTGGTCGTTGTGGGCGCCGGGCTTCTGGGCACCAGCATCGGGCTGGGGCTGCGGGGGCGCGGAGTCGCAGTGTTCCTCTCGGATCCCTCGCCCACCAACCAGGCCGTCGCCGTCGACATCGGCGCCGGTCTGCCGTTGGCGCGCCTCGAGGCAGAACAGCCGGAGCTCGTCGTGGTGGCTGCGCCGCCGGACGTCACGGCCGACGTCGTGGCCAAAGCGCTGCAGGACTACCCGGACGCCGTCGTGGTGGATATCGCGAGCGTGAAGGCAAACATTCTTGCCAACCTCCGCGGCCGCGGTGCTGACCTGGGCCGCTACGTGGGGACCCACCCGATGGCGGGGCGTGAGAAATCCGGCCCCGTCGCCGCCCGCGGCGAGCTGTTTACCTCCATGCCGTGGGTGGTGTGTCCCGCGGAAGAGACTCTGCCGGAGTCCCTGCGGGTGGCGCGCGCGCTGGCCGGTGACCTGGGCGCGGTCGTGTCCGAATTCGCTGCCGACGACCACGACCAAGCCGTGGCGTTGGTGTCCCACCTGCCCCAGGTGATGTCCTCCCTCGTGGCCAGCCGGTTGCAGGGCACGCCCCTGCACGCGCTGTCCCTTGCCGGCAACGGGCTGCGGGATGTCACCCGGATCGCCGCGAGCGACCCCACACTCTGGGTCCAGATCCTGGGCGCGAACGCGGACAAGGTGGTCGCGATCCTGCATGGCGTCCGCGAGGACCTCAACCGGCTGATCGGAACCCTGGAAGCCCCGACTGCTCCCGGCGCGCGGCTGGACCTGGCACAGCTGATCAGCGAAGGCAACGCCGGCCAGTCGCGGATTCCGGGCAAGCACGGTGGCCCCCCGCAGGCGTACTCGTGGCTGACCGTCCTGGTGGATGACACCCCCGGACAGATCGCGAAGCTCCTGACCGAGATCGGCGAGATCGGCGTCAACCTCGAGGACCTCCGCCTGGACCACTCCTCGGGACAAAACGTGGGCATGGTGGAGATTTCCGTCCTGCCCAACAAGCACGACCTCCTGATAGAAGCCCTTAACGACCGCGGATGGCAGGTACTCCAGTAATGACCCAGGAACTCATCGAGACAGTGAACGTGCTCCGCCCCGGAAAAAGCCTTGTGGTCGCCATCGACGGTCCCTCCGGCTCCGGCAAATCCAGCGTCAGCAAAGAGGTGGCCCGCCGGCTCAAACTGGCCTACCTTGACACAGGCGCGATGTACCGTGCCCTGACGTGGTTCTGCCTGCAGAACGGCACGGACCTGGACGACGGCGCCGCAGTCGAGACCGCTGCCGAGACCCTTCCGCTGGAGATCAGCACGAGCCCGGAGGACGAGTACGTCCGCGTCGGCGGCACGGACGTCACGCTCGCCATCCGCGAACCCTCGATTTCCGCCGCCGTCAGCGCCGTCGCCACCACCCTGGGCGCGCGCACGGAGCTCATCCGCCGGCAGCGCGAACTGATCGAGAAGCACCACCGCCGCATGGTGGTCGAGGGCCGGGACATCACCACCGTCGTCGTGCCCGCGGCGGAAGTCCGGATGCTGCTCACGGCCAGTGAAGAAGCTCGACTGCGCCGCCGCGGGATTCAGCTGGGCGGGAGCCAGAACGCCGAGCAGCTGGCGGCCCAGGTCACCCACCGCGACGCCAAAGACTCCACCGTGGTGAACTTCACCACGGCGGCCGACGGCGTGGTGACCCTGGACTCCTCTGAACTCGACTTCGACGGGACGGTCCAGGCCGCCCTCGACATCGTGGACACGGTGATCAACCATCCCGCACTCAAGCAAAGCAGCGCCCGCCACCGGGCCACCCAGGGTGACTGAGCCTAACGTGACTGAGCAAACGGTGACTGATGCCACAGTGACTTACAGCGCCGGCGCGACTGCGTCAGATCGGGGTTCGCTGCCGGGCCACCGGAGCACGGCGTGGAGCCGGCCTGTGGGGTGGCTCCTGGACCACGTCGTCTACCGCACCTCGGTGACCGGACGGTCAAACGTCCCGGCGACCGGTCCCGTGATCTTCGCCGGCAACCACATCAGTCTGCTCGACGGTCCCGTCATGTTTGGCGCCTCACCCCGGCCCATGCACATTCTCGTCAAACAGGAGATGTTCACCGGGTTCCTCGGAAAGGTACTCACGGCCTCTGGCCAGCTGCCGGTGGACCGCCGCGGCGGCCGTGCGACATTGACCGCGGCGCGGCGCCTGCTCGAAGCCGGACGGTGCGTCGGGATCCTGCCCGAAGGCACGCGGGGGAACGGCGCGGCGGCCGCGATCAGCAACGGCGTCGCCTGGCTGGCCCTGAACTCCGGCGCCACCGTGGTCCCCGTGGCCATCCTGGGCACCAGGATCAGCGGCGAACACCTGGACAGTGTTCCCGCACCCCGGCGGCGGCTGCACGTCAGCTTCGGCGGAGCCATCAACGTCAGCCGCAGGCCCGGTGAGACCGGCCGTGTTTCAATGGACAGGGCGGGAACAGAAATCCGGGCCGCGCTGGCGCGCCATGTCCAGGACTCAGTACTAAGAACCGGGCAGCCCCTGCCCCACGCGGAATCCCCGCACGAACGTCACGAAGCAGTAGCCGGGACGCCGGCAGATCACCACCTAAGGAAAGTGCAATGAGCGATACGACTCAAACCTCCGGCAATTTCAGCGCCGGCGAAGACGAATACACGCCCACCGGCACCGACCAGGTGGCTGAGCACCTCGCCGCATTGGACGACGAGGAAGCGGAGCTCCGCGCCGCCTCCCTCCGGGCAGGCCTGGACGACTACGAGCTCGACGAGGACGACGCCGCCCTGCTGAGCGGCCACTACGACGACGAGGACTTTGACGGTCCGGTCAAGCTGGATCCGGTCCTGGCTATCATCGGCCGGCCCAACGTGGGCAAGTCCACCCTGGTCAACAGGATTCTGGGCCGCCGCGAGGCAGTCGTCGAGGACACCCCCGGCGTCACCCGTGACCGCGTCATGTACTCGGCACACTGGAACGGCCGGAACTTCACGGTGGTGGACACCGGCGGCTGGGAGCACGACGCCCGAGGCATCCACGCCCGGGTCGCCGAGCAGGCCGAGATGGCAGTAGAACTCGCGGACGCCGTCCTGTTCGTCGTCGACTCCGCCGTCGGTGCAACCGCCACCGACGAAGGCGTCATGAAGATGCTGCGCAAGTCCAAGAAGCCGGTCATCATGGTGGCCAACAAGGTCGATGACTTCGCCCAGGAAGCTGACTCCGCCGTTCTCTGGGGCCTCGGCTTCGGCGAACCGTACCCAGTCTCGGCCCTCCACGGCCGCGGCGTGGCCGACCTTCTGGACCACGTCATGGACACGCTCCCGCAGTTTTCCACCATTGAAGGCCTTGAGCGTTCCGGCGGACCCCGCCGCGTCGCGCTGATCGGCCGGCCGAACGTCGGCAAGTCTTCGCTGCTGAACAAGCTGGCCGGGTCCGAGCGCGTGGTGGTGGACAACACCGCCGGCACCACCCGCGACCCGGTCGACGAATTCATCGAGCTCGGCGGCCGCACGTGGCGCTTCGTCGACACCGCCGGCATCCGCCGCCGCCAGCACATGGCCCAGGGCGCGGACTTCTACGCCTCCCTGCGTACGCAGAGCGCGCTCGAAAAGGCCGAGGTCGCCGTCGTGCTCCTCGCCGTGGACGAGGTGCTCAGCGAGCAGGATGTCCGCATCCTGCAGCTGGCCATTGAATCGGGCCGCGCCCTGGTGCTGGCCTTCAACAAATGGGACCTCCTCGACGACGAGCGCCGCCGCTACCTGGAACGCGAAATCGAGCAGGACCTCGCGCACGTTGCCTGGGCCCCCCGCGTCAACATCTCGGCCAAGACCGGCTGGCACAAGGACCGGCTGGTCCCGGCTCTCGATACCGCGCTGGAAAGCTGGGACAGGCGCATCCCCACCGGACGCCTCAACGCGTTCCTGGGCGAACTTGTGGCAGCCCACCCGCACCCGGTCCGCGGCGGCAAGCAGCCCCGCATCCTCTTCGGCACCCAGGCCTCGAGCCGGCCGCCGAAGTTCGTGCTCTTCACCACCGGATTCCTGGATCCGGGCTACCGCCGCTTCATCACCCGGCGCCTCCGCGAGACCTTCGGTTTCGAGGGCACGCCCATCGAAGTCAACATGCGTGTGCGCGAAAAGCGGGGGAAGAAGCGTTAATTCCGAAACACCCCGCCGTGACAGCATGAAAGTGTCACAGGAACCCTCCAGAATCGTGTAAGCTTTTGGAGGTGGTTCGGCCGGACTGCTTGGAAGGAAACCTGGAGAGATACCGGGGAGAATTCCTAGCGGAGAACGGCGGGACTAACGGGCTGTAGCGCAGCTTGGTAGCGCACTTGACTGGGGGTCAAGGGGTCGCAGGTTCAAATCCTGTCAGCCCGACCAACAGAAAGTACCCCGCCATTCCGGACAAGGGAATGGCGGGGTTTTCTGTTTCCTCCTGCACCGGTTTCCTCCTGCACAGGTCAAAAGCCCGCTTATTTCAGGAAGCGGGACGTCCGGCGGTCAGCCAGAATCTTTCCCTTCGTCTGGCAGGTCGGGCAGTACTGCAGGGCAGTGTCCGCGAAGGAAACCTCGCGAACCGTGTCACCGCACACCGGGCACTCCTCGCCGGTCCGGCCGTGGACCCGCATGTGGCTCCGCTTGGTGTCCTTGAGCTCATTCGGCGCTTTACCGCTGGCTTCCTGCAGGGCTGTCCCGAGAATGTCGTGGATGGAGTCATAAAGCAGCTGGACCGCCTCCCGGTCCAGTGACTTGGCGATGGCGAACGGTGAAATCCGGGCGGCATGCAGGATCTCGTCACTGTAGGCGTTTCCGATGCCGGCGACGACGCTTTGGCTTCGCAGGAGGCCCTTGACCTGTTGCGAACTGGACCCCAAGATTTCCGCCAGGGTATCGACGTCGAACCCCGCACTGAACGGGTCCGGTCCGAGCGCCGCGATCCCGGGAACGTCGGAAGGATCCCGGACCACATAGACCGCCATGCCCTTTTTCGTGCCCGCCTCTGTCAAATCCAAGCCGCGCGGGCCGGATCCGCCGGAGAAGGACAGCCGCGCCGCTATGTGGCCCTTGCCCATTTTCAGCCGGATGTCGTTGGGTGCATCGGTGAAGCGGACCCAGCCGGCCCTCGCCAGGTGGAAGACGAACGACACCCCGCCGGCGTCCACGCAGACGAACTTGCCGAAGCGGCGCACCCCGGTGACGGCCCGGTCCTCCAGCACGGAAAAGGGCGGATCCGCTGTTTTGAGCACCGCGAACGAGACGATCTGGACCTTCGTGACAACGGTCCCGATCAGCTGCTGGCCCAGGAAATCCGCCAGGGCCGCCACCTCCGGAAGTTCGGGCATTGCCTACCCCTTTCTGCTGCGGCGCATCGATTTTCTGCGATGCCGGCGGTGTTTTCGGGGGCGCCGGCGGGACCCCGGGCAGCGCCATTCCGGCCCCGGGCGTGCGCATTTTCCGTCATCGCATCATGATGCCAGAGTCCTCCCGGGCGCCTGCCGGATGTGCCTATACTTTTCAGCGGCGGGCAGTTCGTTTGGCCGCCGTTGACATTGGTGATTCCCGATGAAAGGCCCGTCATGAGCATCATTCCCGAAGAACTGTCCTACACCGCAGAACACGAATGGGTTTCGGCCCCCAATGCCGACGGCGTGGTCCGGGTCGGCATCACCGATTTTGCCCAGGACGCCCTCGGGGATGTCGTCTACGCCCAGATGCCCGAAATCGGGACAAACATCAAGGCCAACGACGTCGTCGGCGAGGTGGAATCAACGAAGAGTGTCAGCGACATCTACGCCCCCGTGGCGGGCGAAGTCGTGGCCCGCAACGAGGCCCTGGACACCGATTCGGCCCTGATTAATTCGGATCCTTACGGTGAGGGCTGGCTCATCGAAATCAGGCTCGCGGAAGCGGACGCCGTGGAGTCACTACTCAGTGCATCCGAGTATGAACAACAGGTAGGCTAAAGACAGAGGTCGTTCGGGCAGGGACGGTGGGGGAGTGTTGTTGGACAACGAGATGTTGGATGGCAAGACGTCGCCACACCCTGTCGAAAGCCTCGATACCGGGACTGCGAGGCTTTTCCGGACGGCATGCGTTGTTTGCAGGGGGGACACCTGCAACGAATGAGGAGGACTCAATGTTTGGGCACGAACGGAACCCCACCGGGCGCGGTAAGGATACAGGTGGAGTGAAGGCTTCGGAGACCACGTCGATCAACCTCACTCCGGTGCGCGACGAACCCCATTTCACCCCGAAGCTCACCTCCGAGGAATGGACGTCCGTGGAGGCCCTTCCCTTCGGATCGGCGCTGCTCGTGGCGCACAGCGGTCCTAACGCCGGCGCACGTTTCCTGCTGGACTCCGACGTCACGACGGCGGGCCGGCACCCGGACGCCGATATTTTCCTTGACGACGTCACCGTGTCCCGTAGGCACGTTGAGTTCCGCCGCACCGCGCGCAGCTTCGAGGTCGTGGACACCGGAAGCCTGAACGGCACCTACGTAAACCACGACCGCGTCGACGCCGTGGAACTAAAGTCCGGCAACGAAGTCCAGATCGGCAAGTTCCGCCTCACCTTCTACCTGAGCCCTGCCCGCGCAGCAGGCAACGTCTGATTGCGGGGTAGCTGCCTGTGGCCACGGCACAAGCGGATCGGCGCGGACCCCAGGTTCTGAACATCGGTGAGGTCCTCGCTCAGTTGAGTGATGACTTCCCGAGCATGACGGCGTCCAAAATCCGGTTCCTTGAGGAAAAAGGGCTGATCAACCCGCAGCGGACGCCCGCCGGCTACCGGCAGTATTCCGAGAACGACGTCGAACGGCTGCGTTTCGTACTGGCCCTCCAGCGGGACCAGTACCTGCCGTTGAAGGTCATCAAGGACTACCTGGACGCGATCGACCGCGGCGAACGGCCCGAGAACCTGCCGGCAGGCGTCACCGTTTCCCCGAGGATTGTCTCGGAGGAACTCGCCACAGAGCTCCAGAGCCGGGCCCGCCGGCTCAGCGAAGAGCAGCTGCGGGCGGAATCAGGGGCGAGCGTTTCGCTGCTGGAGTCGCTCCTGAGCTACGGTCTGATCGGTCACGTCAACGGCAAGTTCGACGAACACGCCCTGCAAGTAGCGCGGGCTTGCGTCCAGCTGGAGAGCCACGGCCTGGAGCCGCGCCACCTGCGGCCCTTCCAGGCGGCCGCCGACCGCGAATTTGGGCTCGTGGAACGCGCCGTGGCCACGCTGACCTCCCGCAAGGACGCCGCCTCCCATGCCCGGGCCGCCGAGGCTGCACGGGAAATCAGCGACCTCTGCCTGTCTCTGCATCAGGCACTGGTCCACGACCGCATCTCAAGAATGGACATCTGATGATTGAGGTGGAGATTGTGGGCGTGCGGATCGAGTTGCCATCCAACCAGCCGCTTGTCCTTCTCAAGGAATTCCATGGTGAGCGCCACGTACCGATCTGGATCGGCACCCCGGAAGCCAGCGCAATCGCGCTGGCCCAGCAGGGGGTTGTCCCGCCGCGACCGATGACCCATGACCTCCTGGTGGACGTCGTCGAGGCCCTGGGCCACACCATCGTCAGCGTCAATATCGTGGCGGTGGAAGACAACATCTTCTACGCCCAGCTGCAGTTCGAGAACGGCACCACCGTGAGCTCACGGGCCTCGGATGCGCTGGCGCTTGCCTTGCGCGCCAAGTGCCGGATCTGGTGCGCCGACGCCGTCATGGATGAGGCCGGCGTCCGGATCACCGAACACGACGAGGGCGAGGACACACACCCCGGTCCCGCCGTCGACGAGGAAGGCGAGATGCGCCGCTTCCGCGAGTTTCTCGACGACGTCGAACCTGAAGATTTCGCGGGCTGAGGGCCGTCGAACGTTAAACCCGAGAATGAAACTTTCGACACGCCCACCCAATAGGCCCAACGTCTTTGACCTTGGGCCCCGGCAGGCCTAACGTCGGAGGTACAAGTTCCCATTGCATACGGTAGCCGCGCAAGTCACACTGGAGAGTGCAGCCCGGCTGAATTACACGGATGGATTCTTCATTCTGTGTTCTGCAGCTGCTCACACACATTGCTGCCGATGCAATTTACTCAGGGGGAACTCACAACAAGGAGGGTCCACGTGAGTCCGAAAGGCGAAGCAGGCGAGCTCAAGCAGGCCATGACGGCCGGTGTTGCTCTGCCCGCCAGCGGTGCCCAAGGCCTGCTGTTCACCGAGGATCTTCCCGTTCTGGACGAAGACGCGGGTTACCGCGGCCCCACCGCCTGCAAGGCGGCCGGTATCACCTACCGCCAGCTCGACTACTGGGCGCGCACCGGACTTGTTGAACCCGCCGTCCGCGGCGCGGCCGGATCCGGCTCGCAGCGGCTCTATGGCTTCCGCGACATCCTGGTCCTCAAGGTGGTCAAGCGCCTCCTGGACACCGGAGTCTCCCTGCAGCAGATCCGCACCGCCGTCGAGCACCTGCGGGAGCGCGGCGTCGAAGACCTCGCGCAAATTACGCTCATGAGCGACGGCGCGAGTGTCTACGAGTGCACCTCGGCCGACGAAGTGATCGACCTCGTCCAGGGCGGCCAGGGGGTGTTCGGCATCGCCGTCGGCCGTGTTTGGCGTGAGGTTGAAGGTAGCCTCGCCGCCCTGCCCAGCGAACACGCCGCGGACCAGTCCTTTCCCGACGACGAACTGAGCAAGCGCCGCGCAGCCCGCAAGATCGGCTAGCACCAGCAACGCGATTTAAAACCGCAGCAACGCGGGGTCACTTAGCGCCTATTGGAACCCGAAAATTGGGCGCTAAGTGACCCCGCGTTGCTATTTGCGGGCGTTCAGGGTGCGGTGTTCAGGGTGCGGTGTTCAGTGTGTGCCGTGTTCAGCGCTGGCTGCGGTCGCGCACGGCGCCCGCGGCGGCGAGCCCGCGTGGGTGCAGCAGGTTCTGCAGCAGGGCATCGAAGAGACCCGCCGCGTTTTTGGCCGAGTCGCCCGGCCAGTGGTGGATGGAGTGGGCCGCGCCCTGGATCTGCTGCCAGTTGGCCTGCTCCGGGATGTGCGGGGTCAATAGCAGCTCACCGAACATGGACTCCATCTCCGCCAGGCGGAACGCGTGCTCGGCCGAGCCGCTGCGCACGCGGTTGGCCACGATGCCCGCGGGGGACAGCTTGGGTGCGAATTCCTGCCGAAACAGCTGGATGGCACGCATGGTGCGCTCGGTGCCGGCTACCGAGAAGAGGCCGGGTTCGGCCACCAGGGCCACCTTGTCGCTCGCGGACCAGGCCATTCTGGTGAGGCCGTTCAGTGACGGGGGGCAGTCGACCAAGACCAGTTCATAGTCCCCGGCGCCGGCCAGGACGGTTGAGAGCCGGCGGAGGTCGCGGCGGCCGAGGTCCGGCCGGTCGTAGATGCCGGTGTAGGCGGAGCCCACGGCAACATCAAGGACGTGCGGTGCCGAGCCATTCGCGCTGCCGCTGGCCGCGCCGTTGGCTCGGGCCTGACCCACCCAGCCGCTTGCCACCACATTGTCCGCCAGGTGTGCACGCCGGGGGGACCGGAGCATCCTGCCGATGTCGAGCTGGTCGTCCGGGCTGACGCCCAGGGCGGTGCTGGCATCTGCGTGCGGGTCAAGGTCGACGACGAGCGTGGGGATGCCTGCGGCCAATGCCGCCGACGCCAGTCCGGAAGTCACGGATGTCTTGCCGACACCGCCTTTAAGGCTGCTGATGCTCACTACTTGCACTTGAAAAACCAATACCTAACGCCGGTTGCCGAGACTGGGTCGTACCGGCTCCTGCGTTCTCCCGAGCCGGGGCGTGCATGCGCCACGCACCCACTCATCATATGTTGCTGCTCCGACGAATCCCGTTTCATCCGGCCCCGGGGCCGGATGAACCTGGCGAACGGGGCGCCGCAGGGCAATCGCCGAAGGATAAGGACCTGCCCATCGCGCCGTCCGTGACGGATAATGCTGTGACAGTCGCCACAATGATTTGTGTTTGCCCGCACGCGTCTTGGACACTGTGAGCACTTACCGATACGCCCGCGATGATGCAGGAGAAGTATGTTTTCCAAGATTCTGGTGGCCAACCGCGGCGAAATCGCGATTCGCGCGTTCCGCGCCGGCTACGAGCTAGGTGCCAAGACCGTCGCCGTGTTTCCCCACGAGGACCGCAACTCGATCCACCGCCAGAAGGCCGACGAGGCGTATCTGATCGGTGAAGAGGGGCACCCGGTCCGGGCCTACCTCGACGTCGACGAGGTGGTGCGCGTAGCCAAGGAAGCCGGAGCAGACGCCATCTACCCCGGGTACGGCTTCCTCTCCGAGAACCCGCGCCTCGCGCGGGCCGCTAAGGAGGCCGGCATTACGTTCGTCGGCCCGCCGGCGGAGGTCCTGGAACTTGCGGGCAATAAGGTTGCCGCCCTCGAGGCCGCCCGCAAGGCGGGTGTCCCGGTGCTTAAGTCCAGCCAGCCCTCGAAGGACCTGGACGAACTCATCGCCGCCGCGGACGAGATCGGCTTCCCGATCTTCGCCAAGGCCGTCGCCGGCGGCGGCGGCCGCGGCATGCGCCGGGTGGACACTCGCGAGGCGCTCCCGGAGGCGTTGCAGGCCGCCATGCGCGAAGCCGACGCGGCGTTCGGCGATCCCACCATGTTCCTCGAGCAGGCCGTCCTGCGCCCCCGGCACATCGAGGTCCAGATCCTGGCCGACGCCGAGGGCAACGTCATGCACCTCTTCGAGCGCGACTGCTCCATCCAGCGCCGCCACCAGAAGGTGATTGAGATCGCGCCGGCCCCAAACCTGGACGACAACATCCGGCAGGCGCTGTACCGCGACGCCGTGAAGTTCGCGCAGGCACTGAACTACGTCAACGCCGGAACGGTCGAATTCCTTGTCGACACGGTCGGGGAGCGCGCCGGCCAGCACGTGTTCATCGAAATGAACCCGCGCATCCAGGTTGAGCACACCGTCACCGAGGAAGTCACCGACGTCGACCTCGTCCAGGCGCAACTGCGCATCGCCGCCGGCGAGACCCTCGCGGACCTGGGCCTCTCGCAGGAGACCGTCCAGCTCAAGGGCGCTGCCCTGCAGTGCCGCATCACCACGGAAGACCCGGCCAACGGCTTCCGGCCCGACGTCGGCAAGATCACCGGCTACCGCTCGGCTGGCGGCGCCGGTGTCCGGCTCGACGGCGGCACCGTCTACTCGGGCGCGGAGATCAGCCCGCACTTCGACTCCATGCTGGTCAAGCTGACCTGCCGCGGCCGCGACTACCCGGCCGCCGTGGCCCGGGCCCGCCGCGCCCTCGCCGAGTTCCGTATCCGCGGCGTGTCCACCAACATCTCCTTCCTGCAGGCCGTCCTGGACGATCCGGACTTCGTTGCCGGGGATGTGGCCACCTCGTTCATCGACGAACGGCCCGAGCTGCTGAAGGCACGGGTCTCCGCAGACCGCGGCACCAAGCTGCTGACCTGGCTCGCCGAGGTCACTGTCAACAAGCCCAACGGCGAACTGAAAGTCCACACGGACCCGGCGGACAAGCTTCCAGCCCTTAGTGATGCTGCGGCCCGGCCGGGGTCGCGCCAGCGGCTCCTGGAGCTGGGCCCGGAGGGCTTCGCCAAGGCACTGCGCGAGCAGGACGCCGTGGCCGTCACGGACACCACGTTCCGCGACGCGCACCAGTCCCTGCTCGCCACCCGTGTGCGCACCCGCGACCTGGTCGCGGCCGGACCGGCGGTGTCCAAACTGCTCCCGGAGCTGCTGTCGGTGGAGGCCTGGGGCGGGGCGACCTACGACGTCGCCCTGCGCTTCCTCGGCGAAGACCCGTGGGACCGGCTGGCGGCACTGCGCAAGGCAATGCCGAACCTGTGCCTGCAGATGCTGCTCCGCGGCCGCAACACCGTGGGCTACACGCCCTACCCTGAAGAGGTCACGGTGGCGTTCGTCAACGAGGCAGCCGCCACGGGCATCGACATCTTCCGCATCTTCGACGCCCTCAACGACGTCAACCAGATGGCCCCGGCCATCCGCGCCGTCCGCGAGACCGGCACCGCCGTCGCCGAGGTCGCCCTCTGCTACACCGCGGACATGCTGGATCCGGAGGAAACCCTCTACACGCTGGACTACTACCTGGAGCTGGCGCAGAAGATCGTCGACGCCGGTGCGCACATCCTGGCGATCAAGGACATGGCCGGACTCCTCCGCCCCGCTGCCGCCGCACGCCTCGTGACGGCGCTGCGGGAGCGGTTCGACCTCCCCGTCCACCTGCACACCCACGACACTGCCGGCGGCCAGCTGGCCACGCTCCTCGCGGCCGTGGACGCCGGCGTCGACGCCGTCGATGTGGCCTCGGCCTCCCTGGCCGGAACCACCAGCCAGCCGTCGGCCTCCGCCCTCGTCGCCGCGCTGGCCCACACGCCGCGTGACACCGGGCTCAACCTCGCCAACGTCTGTGCACTCGAGCCCTATTGGGAGGCCGTCCGCCGGGTCTACGCCCCCTTCGAGTCCGGGCTGCCGGGCCCCACGGGCCGGGTCTACCAGCACGAGATCCCCGGCGGGCAGCTGTCCAACCTGCGCCAGCAGGCGATGGCGCTGGGCCTGGGCGAGCGTTTCGAGGCGATCGAGGACATGTACACCGCGGCGGACCGCATCCTCGGCCGTCTGGTCAAGGTGACGCCGTCGTCCAAGGTGGTGGGCGACCTCGCCCTGCACCTGGTGGGCCTCAACGCCGATCCCGCGGACTTCAACGAGAACCCGCAGAAATACGACGTCCCGGACTCCGTGATTGGCTTCCTCTCTGGCGAACTCGGCAACCCTCCCGGCGGCTGGCCCGAGCCCTTCCGCACCAAGGCCCTCCAGGGCCGCAACGTGAAGGTCCGTGACGCGGAGCTCAGTGCCGAGGACAGCGCCGCGCTGCAGGGGGACTCCAAGACCCGCCAGCGCACCCTCAACCGCCTGCTCTTCGCCGGCCCCACCAAGGACTACCAGAAGAGCGTCGAGACCTACGGCAACCTTTCAGTGCTGGACACCCGCGATTACCTCTTCGGGCTGCAGCGCGGTGCCGAGCACGAGATCGAGCTCGAGAAGGGCGTCCGTCTGATCGCCTCGCTCGAAGCCGTGTCCGAACCGGACGAAAAGGGCATGCGCACCGTCATGTGCACGCTCAACGGCCAGTCCCGGCCCGTGGTGGTCCGTGACCGTTCCGTGGTGAGCAACGTCAAGGCCGCCGAACGCGCCGATGCCTCCCAGCCGGGCCAGGTGGCCGCACCCTTCGCCGGCGCCGTCACGCTGACCGTCAAGGTCGGGGACACCGTCAAGGCCGGCGACACCGTGGCCACCATCGAGGCCATGAAGATGGAAGCATCCATTACGACGCCGGTGGCCGGCACGGTGGGCCGCCTCGCCGTCGGCGCGGTGGAACAGGTCCAGGGCGGAGACCTGCTGCTCGTAGTGGAGCAGTAGACCGCCCCGAACTACGAAGGGCTCCTCCGGCTACGGCTGGAGGAGCCCTTCGTTTTAACGCAACGCGGGGTCACTTACGGCCCAATAAAGGCCGCTTATGGGGCGCTAAGTGACCCCGCGTTGGGTCAGGCGTGGGTGGGGCGCTTGGCGCTGTACATCTCCTCGATCACGGTCTCGAAGTCCTTGAGCACCTGGGCCCGCTTCACTTTCATGGAGGGGGTCAGATGGCCGGAGGCCTCGGTGAAGTCGGCCGGCACGATCCGGAAGGACTTGATCGCCTCGGCCTGGGAGACGGTCTGGTTGGCACGGTTGATAAGCTCCTGGACCGCGGCCTTGACGGCCGGGTTGGCGGCGGCGTCGGTGAGCGACGTCGAGGCCGGGAGCCCGTGGCGGCCCAGCCAGCCGGGGAGGGCTTCCTCGTCGAGTGTGACCAGGGCGCCGATGAACGGGCGGTTGTCTCCGACGACGAGGACCTGCGAGACGAGCGCGTCGGCCCGGATCTGGTCCTCCAAAAGGGCCGGCACCACGTTCTTGCCGCCGGCCGTGACGATAATTTCCTTCTTGCGCCCGGTGATGGTCAGGAATCCCTGCTCATCCAGCTGGCCAATGTCGCCGGTGCGGAACCAGCCGTCGTCGAAGGCTTCGGCGGACAGGTCGTCGCGCCTGAAGTAGCCCCGCATGACGCAGACGCCCTTGGTGAGGATCTCGCCGTCGTCGGCGATTCGGACGGCGTTGCCGGGTATCGGTGCGCCCACGGTCCCGATCCTGATCAGGTCCGGGGTGTTGACGGAAACCGGCGCCGTGGTTTCGGTCAGCCCGTAGCCTTCCAAAATCTGCAGTCCGATGCCCTGGAAGAAGTGCCCGAGCCGTTCGCCGAGCGGGCCGCCGCCGGACACGGCATGGGAGACGTTCCCGCCCATGGCGTTCCGGAGCTTGCTGTAGACAAGCCTGTCGAACACGGAGTGCTTGAGCTTCAGGACCAGCCCGACCTTGCCCGACTGCCGGGCGCGGGAGTATTCGATCGCGGTGTCCGCGGCGCGGTGGAAGATGGCGCCCTTGCCGCCGTCCTCGGCCTTGGTCAGGGCGGAGTTGTAAACCTTTTCGAAGACCCGCGGGACGGCGAGGATGAAGGTCGGCCGGTAACTTTGCAGATCCGGCAGCAGATTCTTGACGTCCGGGGTGTGCGCCACGGTGACGCCGGCGGCGACCGCCAACACGGAGATAAAGCGCGCAAAGACGTGAGCCAGCGGCAGGAACATGATGGTTTTTGCCTGGTCATGGACCACCCTGCCCAGCGAGGTGGCCAAGGCGTTCTCGGACAATTCCACGAAGTTCCCGTGGGTCAGTTCGCAGCCCTTGGGCCGGCCCGTGGTGCCCGAGGTGTAGATGATCGTGGCGATGTCGCTCAGGGACGCCTGGCTGCGCCGTGCCTCGAGCTCGGCGTCGCTGATGCCGGTTCCAGCCGCGCGGACCTCGTCCAGGCCGCTGCCTTCGAGCTGCCAGACGTTCCGCAGGGCGGTGAGACCTTCGGAGGTGGCTGCCTGCCGAATCACGTCCTCGTGATGGGCGGATTCGCCGAAAGCGGCTACGGCGCCGGAGTCTCCGAGGTTCCAGGCCACCTGTGAAGGCGAGGAGGTCTCGTAGATCGGAACGGAGACGGCGCCGGCGAACCAGATGGCGAAGTCGATCAGGGCCCACTCGTAACGCGTGCGGGACATGATGCCCACGCGGTCGCCAGCGGCCACGCCGTTGGCCATGAGGCCCTTGGCAAGGGCACGGACGTCCGCCAGGAAAGCCCTGGCCCGGACGTCCTGCCACTGGCCCGCGGCGTCGAGCCGGGAGAACAGGGCAGGGTTGGCGGGCTTGGCCGCCTGGCGCACCACGAAGTCGGTGACGTTGGTGTCCGGATCAACCTTCACCAGGGGCGGGACAATGATTTCTCGCACGATAGCTCCTTTGGTATCCATAGGCACGCAACAGGTAGGCCTAAGCCTAGTCTGCCGCCCCGGGTGGTGTGTCCCGGGACACCTACTGGCCAGTAACATTACGTTCGGACGCGCCGTTCCGCCAGTCGTTGCCCCAGACTGCGCCAGTGTGGACGCCCGCGGCGCGCGGCCGTCATCCCGCGTGGCGTCCGGACTGGTAGATAGCGGCGCGTGAATAGAATGGGGAATCATGCAGACACCAACACCCGGCCGGCAGCCCGGCCTGCGCGGCCGCACCGCACCCTGGCGCAGCAGGACCCTGGCTGGAGCGGCTGCCAACGGCGCCGGCCACGATTTCCGCTCGCACTTGAGGCTGGGCCGCAAGGGCCTGGCGATCGGCGTCGATATCGGCGGGACGAAGGTAGCTGCCGGGGTCGTCGATGCCGAGGGGCGGATCCTCAGCCAGGCGAAGCGCTCCACTCCGGGCAACGACCCGCGAGCCGTGGAACAGGTCATTGTCGAACTCGTCGAAGAACTGGGTGCAGGGCACCGGATCTGGTCCGTGGGCATCGGCGCGGCCGGCTGGATGGATCTGGACGGCGCCACGGTGCTCTTCAGTCCGCATCTGGCCTGGCGCAATGAACCACTGCGCGCGAACCTGCAGCGATTGCTGCGCCGGCCCGTTTTGTTGACCAACGACGCCGATGCCGCTGCCTGGGCGGAATGGCGCTTCGGCGCCGGGCAGGGTCAGAGCCGGCTGGTCTGCATCACCTTGGGCACCGGGATCGGCGGCGCCATGGTGATGGACGGGCGCCTGGAACGCGGCCGCTTCGGTGTGGCGGGGGAGTTCGGGCACCAGATCATCATGCCCGGCGGCCACCGCTGCGAGTGCGGCAACCGGGGCTGCTGGGAGCAGTACGCCTCCGGCAATGCACTTGGCCGCGAGGCACGTGAGCTCGCTGCCGCCAATTCCCCGGTCGCCCAGGAGCTGCTGCGGGCCGTCGACGGAGACGTAGCCCGGATCACGGGCGTGACGGTGACGGAGCTGGCCGAAGCCGGTGACCCGACCTCCCGCGAGCTCATTGAGGACGTCGGGGAGTGGCTCGGCCTAGGACTGGCAAACCTTGCCGCGGCCCTGGATCCCGGGAAGTTTGTGATCGGCGGCGGACTTTGCGACGCCGGCGAGCTCCTCGTCGCGCCGGCCCGGAAGGCGTTCTCGCGGAACCTCACCGGCCGCGGCTTCCGCCCTGCAGCGGAGATTGATCTGGCGGCCCTTGGACCCAACGCCGGCCTGATCGGCGCCGCGGACCTCTCCCGGGTCAGCAGCCGCATGCACACGTAGGCAACTCTAGACGGAACAGCAGACGAACCCACCGCGGAGCGAACGGGGGAGCCTAGACGCGCGCACCGTCGTCGTTTTCGTCCTTCTCGCCCGGCAGTTTCATGATCAGGAACACCACCGAGGCCGCAAACGCGGCCACCATGCCAAGGATCGCCAGCAGCGGAGCCGAGCGCCAGAACATTGCCGAGAGGACGAGCGCCACAGGCCCGCCCACGGCACCGATCCAGGCAAGGACGGTCAGCGGATCTGCTCCCGCCAGACTGGGCGGGACCTCCGGGACGAAGGCACCGTCGTCGTCCTCAGGCTCGTAGTCGCGCGGGCCAGAGGCCGAGTCCGGTCCCTCGTCCCCGGCCACGGCACCAGGTTCCCCGCCGGCCTGCCGCAGCCGTTCCGCGGCGGAAGGTTCCTTGGGGGCGGCGCCAGCGAGACCCAGCGGGTCAAAGTCACGGAACGTCCTGGCAGTTGAGGCGGTCCCGCCGGCCCTGTCGGCGCCGCCGGCGCTGTCTGTTCCGGTGCTGTCTTTACCGCTGTTGCTTCTACCGCTGCTGTCCGTTTCGCCGCCCGCAGGGCCGTGCTCGTCCGGCCAGCCGGGCGCGGCCTCGTCCGTGCCGTCCCCGACGCCCTGAAGCCTGGCGACGAGATCCAGCCAGACGGCGTCGTCATCGGTTGCGCCGTCATTGGTTGGACGCGCGCCCGAAGCGTCCATGTCAGCGTCCGTGTCCGGGGCGCGGGTGTCTGCTGGATCCGGGTCCGGAGTTTCCGGATCGGGGACGTCGGGGTCCGGCTTAGTCATTGGCCGTGTCCTTCCGGGTGGCGCTGGCGGAGTCCGAGTCCGAACTGACAGAGGTCGTCACGGACCGGACGAATTCGGCCGTGCCGCGGAAGATTTCGGGCGCGTCGTTGTCCATCGTAGCTACGTGGTAGCTGTTTTCCAGCTGGACCACCTCGAGCGGGGAATGGGTCAGCCCGCGTCGCAGCGCTCTCATGCTGGACTCGGAAACCACGTGGTCCACGGTGGAACGGTAGACCCGGACGGGTGCCGTGATGCGCGGCAGCAGTCTCACGGTGTCCTTGAACATCTTGTTGAGTTCGTGCGCTGCCGCCACCGGTGTCCGCGGATAGGCGCACTCATCCGCGTCAGGTTTGAGGATGTCATTGGCGATCGCGGGCGTGCTCTTGAGGACAAACCTCAAGTAACCGGCCATGGGGGCGCGGCGGTCATCGATGACGAGTCCGGGGTTCACTGCGACAACCCCCGCAACGGGGCGGGTGGCGGCAATTCGCAGCGCCAGGGCCCCGCCCATGGACAGTCCCGCCATGACCACGACTTCGCATTCTTCCGCCAGCTCAAGGTACGCCGCGTCTACCGCGCCGTGCCAGTCCTGCCAGCGGGTCCTGGCCAGATCCTGCCAGCTCGTTCCGTGTCCGGGCAGCAGGGGCAGCCGGACGGCGAATCCGGCGCCAGCCAGGGACTGCGCCCAGTCCCGCACGCCGTGCGGGCTGCCGGTGAAACCGTGGCACACCACGACGCCGGCCCGGGGACCGGTGCCAGTGAACGGGCTGCTGAACGGCGAATGGTCCGGGAGGATGTTCATGGGTTCTCCGAGGTGGCTGCGGGCGGCGTGGTGGAGCGGGCGTGCTGAAGGAAGAATCGGGCTGATTCCTCAAAGAGTAGCGGCGCATCAACGTCCAGGGTTGCAACATGACCGCTGCCCGGGAGGCGGACCACGCTGAGGTCCCGGGACCCGAGGCGCCTGCGCAGCAGTTCGAGGGACGACGGCGGCACCACGGCGTCGGTATCGGACTTGAAGACCAGGACGGGGCACCGGACGGCCGGAAGCTGGCGGAGCGTCGCGGAGAACAACCGGCTCAACTGGTGGACGGCCGCCAGCGGCGTCACGGAGTAGTCGCCGTCGTCGGTGGCGGACGCCGTGGAATTTTCCTCTTGAAGCGGCGGCGTGGTCCGTTGGAAGTACTTGAGCAGTCCGACAATCCTGACCCTGCGGTCGTAAAAGCTCAGTCCGGGATTGACCGCGGCCACTCCGGCGACCGTGTGGCGGGCTGCGGTACGCAGGGCGATCGTGCCGCCCATGGAGAGGCCCGCGACATAGCAGTCGCTGGTGCGGGCGGCCAGGTCCAGGTAGGCCGTTTCAAAGCCCCTGTACCAGTCGTGCCAGTTCTGCCGGGCCAGGTCCCGCCAGTGGGTGCCGTGCCCGGGCAGCAGCGGGACCGACACCGCGAACCCCTCGGCGGCGAGGTGCTCGGCCCATGGCAGGATGCTGTGGGGGCTGCCGGTAAAGCCGTGGCAGATGGCCACGCCGATCCGGGCTTTGGGGCCGTGGCCGGGGTAGCTGAAAGCGGCCGGCGCCGGGAACATGCTGCTTTCAGTCATGAGCCCATCGTGTCACCCTTGGCGGCAAAACTCACTAGAGTAAGGTGTCCATTGAAGTCCTGGCCGGACCCGATTCGGGCGGCCGGCCAGACGCTTTCCGGAGAGGTCGCCAAGTTGTTCTATTGGTTCGTCAAGACATTTGTCCTGGGCCCGGTTCTTAGGCTGCTGTTCCGGCCCTGGGTCAAGGGCCTCGACAACGTTCCGGCCGAAGGCGCCGCCATCCTGGCCTCGAACCACCTCTCCTTCTCGGATTCCATTTTCATGCCCGTCATGGTGCCGCGGCCGGTCGTGTTCCTGGCGAAAGCCGAATACTTCACCGGCACCGGGATCAAGGGCAAGCTGACCGCGGCCTTCTTCCGGCTCACCAACCAGCTCCCCATGGACAGGTCCGGGGGTGCCGCGTCCGCGCTGTCCCTCAACGCCGGCATGGACGTCCTCAGGAACGGTTCCCTCCTGGGCATCTATCCCGAGGGCACCCGCAGCCCCGACGGGCACCTCTACCGGGGCAAGGTCGGCGTTGCCCGCCTCGCGCTGCAGGCCCGGGTCCCCGTCATCCCCGTGGCGATGATCGGAACTGACAAGGTCCAGCCGATCGGCAAGCGCGTGCCCAACATTCGGCGCATCGGCATGATCTTCGGCGAGCCGCTGGACTTCAGCCGGTATTACGGGATGGAAGACGACAGGCTGATCCAGCGTTCGGTGACCGACGAGATCATGTACGAGCTCATGCGGCTGTCCGGGCAGGAATACGTGGACGAGTACGCCGCTGTCGTGAAGCTCCGTCTGGCCCGTAAAACGCAGGATGCAACCGCGGACCTGGCCCGGGAGGCAGCTGCAGCCACGGCTTCAGAAACAGCAGAAGAACCGTCCCCGGACCGCGGCGCGACGGCGGCGGGGGAGGACGAACCGGAAGCCCCCGGCTCGGCGTGAGCGCTGGGCGCTGGCGTCCCGCCAGCCGTCTTGGCAGCTTGGCCTGGCGCCATGTGACGCTACCGCGGCTGTCAATGACAGGCGGGGCCGCCGAACACCCTCGGGACAACTATCCTTAGAGGGTGACCCAGCTATCTGAGAAACCAGTTTCCCCGCTGACCAGCACCGCCCAAAGCGGAGCCGCCAACTATCCCGGACTGGACAACTGGCGGGATCTGCCGGCCTCGCAGCAGCCCACGTGGTCGGACCCGGCTGTTTTCAAGGCGTCCGTCAAGGAACTCTCCGTCCTCCCGCCCCTGGTGTTTGCCGGCGAAGTGGACATCCTCCGCGAACGGCTTGCCGCCGCCGCGCAGGGCAAGGCCTTCCTGCTTCAGGGCGGGGACTGCGCCGAGACCTTCGAGGCGGCGACGGCGGACAAGATCAGTGCCCGCGTCCGGACCATCCTGCAGATGGCCGTAGTGCTCACGTACGGTGCGGCCATGCCGGTCATCAAGATGGGCCGCATGGCTGGCCAGTTCGCCAAGCCCCGCTCCTCCAACGATGAAACCCGCGACGGCGTTACCCTCCCGGCCTACCGCGGCGACATCGTCAACGGCTACGACTTCACCCCCGACTCCCGCGCGCATGATGCCGGCCGGATGCTCAGGGCCTACCACACCTCGGCCTCCACGCTGAACCTGATCCGTGCGTTCACGCAAGGCGGCTTCGCGGACTTGCGCCTGGTGCACCAGTGGAACAAAGGCTTCACCGAGAACCCGGCCCACGCCCGCTACGAGTCGCTGGCCCGGGACATCGACCGCGCCATCAAATTCATGGACTCCTGCGGCGCCGACTTTGAAGCGCTCAAGCGCGTGGAGTTCTACGCGAGCCACGAGGCCCTGCTGCTAGATTACGAGCGCGCCCTGACCCGCATCGACTCGCGCACCGGACTGCCGTATGACACTTCCGCACACTTCCTGTGGATCGGGGAGCGCACCCGCGAACTGGATAACGCGCACGTTGATTTCCTATCCCGGGTCCGCAATCCCATCGGCGTAAAGCTTGGCCCGTCGACGAGCGGCGACGACGCCCTGCGGCTGATCGACAAGCTGGATCCGGACCGGGAGCCGGGCCGGCTGACCTTCATCACCCGCATGGGCGCCGGTAACATCCGCGAAAAGCTCCCGGCGGTCGTCGAGCGCGTCACCGCCTCAGGTGCGCAGGTCCTGTGGGTCACCGACCCCATGCACGGCAACACGGTCACCTCGCCCAACGGCTACAAGACCCGCAACTTCGACGACGTCATCGACGAAGTGCGCGGATTCTTTGAGGTCCACCACGCGCTCGGCACCGTTCCCGGCGGCCTGCACGTGGAGATGACGGGTGACGACGTCGCCGAATGCCTCGGCGGAGCCGACCCGATCGACCAGGAAGCGTTCCTGGACCGGTATGAGTCAGTCTGCGATCCGCGCCTGAACCACATGCAGTCCCTGGAGATGGCGTTCCTGGTGGCAGGCGCGCTCGCCAAGCGCTGACGCGCTGCCGCCCGCACTGACACCTGACAAAGAAGCTCCGCCCGGCTGCACCAGCCGGGCGGAGCTTCTTTGTGCGGTGAGACCGACGACGCTCAGACTACGGTCAGTGTGATGGTCGAACCTTCCGGGACTTTCGTGTTGACGGGGTCCTGGGCGCGGACTGTGCCGAAGAATCCGCCCAGGATTTCATCGATCTGGACCTTGAATCCGAGCTTTTCAAGGGCATCTTGGGCTTCTGTGGCCTGCTTCCCGATGAAGCTCGGGACGTCCACGAGCTTCGGGCCATCGGAAATGGTCAGCGTCACGGCTCCGCCCTTGGTCAGGTTGCCGGAGGCCGGATCCTGGGCAACCACTGAACCCTTGGGGACCTTCCGGTCATTGACCCGCTCCGGGGCGACGACGGCCTTCAGTCCTGCCGCCTCGAGGGCGCTCACGGCGGCATCCTGCTCCTGGCCCCGGACATCCGGAACCGGGATGGGCTGTGGACCCTTAGACACGGTCAGGGCCACCGGCGTCCCGTGCCTGACCGGGTTGCCGCTGCCCGGCGCCTGGGCCAGAACTGTCCCGGCAGGGGCCGTCTCATCGAACTTCTCGGTGATCGGGCCGAGGGCCATGTGGGCGCCGTTGAGGGTTGTCTTGGCCTCGTCCAGGGATTTGCCGGTGAGCTCTGCCAGCGGGAACAATTCCGGGCCCTTGGAAACGGCGAGGGACACAGGCTGGAATTTCCGAATGACCTCGCCGGCTTTGGGCTCGGAACTGACCACCAGGCCGGGCGAGACGTCGTCGTTGAAGACGTCTTTGACGGTGGACTGGAACCCGGCAGTGCGCAGCAGGTCCTGAGCCTGTGCAACGGTCTTGTTGGCCACGGGGGGAATCGTCCCCGGCGAACCGGGACCCATGCCAAAGAACCAGCCGGCGGCGGCGGCGAGCAGCGCCGCGACCACCAGCAGGACAATCCACAGCAGCCCGCGGCGTCGGGGGTTTCCTTCGTGCAGCGTCTTGGTGGGCGTGGCCGCAGCGCGCTGGCGCGCCTTGACTTCGTCCTTCTCCAGCTTGCGCTGAACGCGCTTGCTGGGCGCCGTTGCAACGTCCTGCGGCGCGCCATACCCGGGGCCGTCCTGGTACGCCGACTCCTCCGGAGGGGACAACGGCCCGTAAGCGGGACGCCGCGGGGCGTTGCTCATCACGGTGGTCGGGTTGCCGCTGTGGCGGGAGATCATCTCCGTGGGCTGCTGGAGGCCGCCATAGACTTCGGTTGGCATCCCGTCAGGGGGCTGCTTGTATGCAGTCTCCTGCGCGTCCGGCGCCGGAGCGGTACCGCCGGGCTGTCTGGCGGGCGGGGCGGCTGGCGGCAGGATGCTGCGGATGGCCGCCGGCGGCTGGAGGTCAAGCTCGGCGTCGCTGAGGTTTGTCCTGATATGACGGAGTTCGGACAACAGGGCACCGCCGTCGACGGGGCGCTTGTCCGGGTCCCTGTCGGTGCACCACTGGACGAGTTCGTCGATCTCCGCGGCCAGTCCGGGCACGTGCGCGGACGGAGGCCCCACGGTGGAGTTGACGTGCTGGTAGGCGACCTGGATGGGCACCTCACCGTCGAACGGCTGCCGGCCGGTGATCATTTCGTAGAGCATGATCCCTACCGAGTAGATGTCGCTGCGGGCGTCCGCCTGCTTGCCCAGGACAAGCTCGGGGGAGAGGTAGGCGACAGTCCCGATCAGGGCCCCGGTGCTCGTGGACGTCGAGATGGCGCGCGCCAGGCCGAAGTCGCCGAGCTTGATCCGGCCGTCGTCGGCGATCAGGACGTTTTCCGGCTTGATGTCGCGGTGGATCATTCCAGCAGCGTGTGCGGCCCCGAGCCCCTCGACGACGGGATCGATCAGGGCCAGGGCCAGCCTCGGTGACAGGGCGCCCTTCTCTTTGAGGACGTCGCGCAGCGTGTGGCCCTTGATGAACTCCATGACGAGGTACGCGAGCCGGCCGTCCTCGCCCTGGTCCAGGACACCCACCACGTGGGGGTGGGAGAGCCGGGCGGCAGCTTTGGCTTCGCGTCCCAGCCGGTGCAGGAACTGAGGATCGTCGGCCAGGTGGGGGTGCAGCACTTTTAGTGCCACATCGCGCTCCAAACGCTGGTCCGTGGCGAGGTACACGGTGGACATGCCGCCGCGGGCAAGCCTGGATTGAACCTGGTAGCGGTTATCCACCAGGTTCCCGACGAGAGTGTCCGACACGTATTCTTGCACCCTACAATCGTAGTCGTTGGACAGAAACGGGCCCGGATCAACATGCGATCCGGGCCCGCAGCGTCAAACGCCGTGGTCAAGCGCCGTGCGTGCCTACCTGAACAGCGTCCGGTTGGCCTTGATGGCGGCGACATACCCCTTGGTGTCCTCGAACATGCCGTTCTGGCTAACCGAGTACTGACCCTGGTAATAGCCGGCGATCGCAGTATCCAGATCCGGGCTCGAATTGACCAGCTGGCGGATGATGGCGATTCCTGCAGTGGCGTTGTCATACGGATCCAGCAGGTTCAGTTTCCGCCCGACCAGGTCCGAGGCCCACTGGCCGGAGGACGGGATGACCTGCATGGTGCCGATCGCGTTGGCAGGGGACACCGCTCGCTGGCTGAAGCCCGATTCCTGATACGCGAAGGCGAGGGCCAGGCTGGCGTCCACGCCCATGCGCCGCGCAGTGTCCGCCACGATCGATTTCATCTGTTCGCGGCTGGGGACCGGAGAAGCGTTGAGCAGTGCCTTGTTCTGGTTCGCCGAGCTCACTACGGCCGCCGGGTAAGTGAACCCGAGGAACGTGCTGGGCACCAGCGGCGTGGTTGCGGCAGGCTTGCTCGAAGCCGGTGCGATCGTGGACGCGCCGGGAATAACGAGCTTCTGACCCGGATAGATAATGCTCGACATCGTCAGCCGGTTGGCGGAGAGGACGTCCGAGAGTCGAACGCCGTTCCTGGCGGCAATGCCGGAGAGGGTATCGCCGGCCTTGATCGTGTAGGAACCGGAGCTGGCCGATGTGGTGGCGGGTGCCGACGGGGTTGCGGCGGGCGCCGACGGGGCAGTCTTGGAAGGGGTAGTGGCAGTGGAACCGCCGCCGAGCTTGATCTTCTGGCCGGGGTAGATGATGGAGCCCATGCCGAGCCCGTTCCACTTGAAGATCTGGGAAAGGCCAACGCCGTGGCGGGCAGCGATGGCACTGAGGGTGTCGCCGGCCTTGACGATGTGCACGCTGCCGGTGCCGGAGGCGGCAGTGGCCGGTTTGACGGTGGCTGAGGCGGATGCTGTGGGTGCCGGCGCCGCCTTCGAACCCGTCAGCTTGATCTTCTGGCCGGGGTAGATGATCGTGTTCGCCTGCAGATTGTTCAGCTTGAGCACGGCGTAGGTGTCCAGGCCATAGCGGCCGGCGACGGCGCTGATGGTGTCACCGCGGGCAATCGTGTACTCGGCCGGAGCCGCCGTCCGGGTTGGGCGCAGGGCGTTGGGCAGCGCTGCCGGGACAGAAGCGGCGGGGATCACCGCACCCTTGAGGGACGTCGCCACGTCCGCCTTAGCCTGGGCGCGCATCGCGGCCGCGAGGGTGGCCGGGACGGCACGCGCACGGGGCTCCGCAGCGGCAGGCTGGGCAACCGCCAGGGAGGAAAGCACGACGGCAGGCAGCGCCGCTGTTGTCGCCGCGATCAGCGGCAGGCTGGGCCTCGGGTGGTGCTGTGACGCACGTGAGGTTGTCATTGAAAGATCCTCTTCTCAGCGGCAACGCTGTGGTCAGCCGGTACAAGTGTTGTTACCAGTGTGACAAAAGTTATTGCTGTTACAAATGTGATCTATGTGAATCTCTCACGAATTTCCGGTTAGCACAAGAACTGTTTGATATTCCGAAACCCGCGACCCGGCGGAGTGTCGGCACCGACTAGGCGACGGGGCACCCACCGTGGCAATCTTTATCCGTGAGTAATGTAGAAAACCTCGTGGGCGAATGGCTGCCCCTGCCCGATGTGGCACAGCTTCTTAATGTGTCTATTACCAAAGTCCATGCACTTCTGGACGAGCGTGCGCTGGCGGCCATAAGAATCGGAGACCGGCGCATCCGGTCCGTGCCGGCGGCATTCATCCAGGACGGCCACGCAGTGGAAAGCCTGAAAGGCACCATTGTTGTCCTCTCTGACGCCGGCTACTCGGACGAGGATCTGATCAACTGGCTCTTCACCCCGGACGAGTCACTGCGCGGGCGGCCGATCGACGCCCTCCGCGAAGGCCGCAAGACCGAAATCCGCCGCCGGGCACAGTCCCTGGCCTGGTAGGAGCGCCGCGGCAGCAGACAAAAACAGTATTAAAGAAACTTACCGCGGGCCGTGTGCAGCGAATATCGCTGTACGCGGCCCGCGGCGTTCCTCCTCCTGGGCAGCAGTTGGATTCCGTGGCAGTCCGGATCAGGCGGCGCGGCTGACGGCTGCTTCCGCCAGCTTGCGGAGCGCCGTCTTGGGAAGCTCCTCCAACGGCAGGAGGTCCAAGGCGGTGAAGGCCGCCTTGCCGAACTCTTCGATGAGCACCTCGGTGGCCTGGAGTGCGCCGGAGTCCACAATGATCCGCCGGATCTCCGTGATGTCTGCGTCGCTGAGTTCGGGGTCGCCGAGTTTGGCGTCGATGAACTCCGAATCGGCTGCCGTGGCCTGGTCCAGGGCAAATGCCACGAGCACCGTCCGCTTGCCCTCACGGAGATCGTCCCCGGCCGGCTTGCCGGTTGTGACAGGGTCGCCGAAGACGCCAAGGACGTCGTCGCGCAGCTGGAACGCCTCGCCCAGCGGCAGGGCGAACGCCGAGTAGCCGCGCAGCAGCTCATCGCCTGCTCCGGCCAACGCGCCGCCCAGGGCGAGCGGGTGCTCGGTGGAGTACTTGGCCGACTTGAATCGGATGATGGACTGGGCCCGGCTGACGGCGCCGGCGCGGTCACGCCGCGGCCCTGCGACCTCCTCCAGGATGTCCAGGTACTGCCCGGCCATCACTTCGGCGCGCATGAGGTTGAAGATCAGCCGCGCCGGGCTGCCGGCGGCGGCCCGGTGTCCGATTTCCGTGAAGGATTCCTCGCTGAAGGACAGGCAAAGGTCGCCGGTGAGGATGGCGGCCGCGTGCCCGAATCGTTCGCGGTCCAGCGCCCAGCTCTGTTTTTCGTGCAGTTCGCTGAACCGGCGGTGGACGCTGGGGCCGCCCCGGCGGGTGTCCGAGCGGTCAATGATGTCGTCGTGGATCAGGGCCGCGGCCTGGAAGAGTTCCAGGGCTGCCCCTGCGGTGACCACCTCGGCCGCGTCGGCCTCGCCGCCGGCCCCGCGCCAGCCCCAGTAACACATCAGTGCCCGGAGGCGCTTGCCGCCCGTGACCAGGTTGGAGATCGAGCCCATGAGCGGGTCGATGTCCTGCGAGATAGAGGACATGACAGCCTGGCGGCTGGTCAGGAAATCCGTGAGCTGGCCGGCGACGGCGGCCACGAAGGCCGTCTGTTCGAGTCGCAGCTGTTCGGTGACGCTCACTTGACGGATCCGGCAGCGACGTTAGCGCCAATCGTGAAGGTGGACACGCCTTTGGACTCCATGACGGAGATGTTCACGGTCTCGCTGTCGCCGCGAAGGAAGTCCTTAGAGGGCAGGGCGCCCACGGTTTCTCCCGGGACGGCCTTGAAGCCCTGGGCCTGGAGCCCCTTGGTGTAATAGGCCAGGACATCGGCGGCAGGGGCCGTGATGCCGCCGACGAGTGCCACCGTTGCCGGCACAGTGGTCTTGTCCAAGCTGCTGGAAACCACCTTGGCCCCGGGCATGAGGGGCAGGAGCCTCTGCGGGAATCCGGGAACCAGGGCGCCGACCGTGGCAGAGGTGCCGGGCTCCGCGGAAGGGCTTGGGGGAGCGGTCGTGGAGGACTGCGGTGATGAGGCCGAACTCGACGACGGCGCGGCCGCCGTGGTCCCGGTCCCGGTGCCGGCAGGCGTGCAGGCGGCCAAGGCCAGTAACGTGCCCGCCGCCGCGAGGGCCGCCGTGGCACGTTTGCGCTGTCCAAATACCTTCACAGGGATTTTCCTCCTGGTGTTGACGCGTGGGGTTGACGCGGAATCAGCCTCCAGTTTAGTCAGTCCCCGGGCATAGGATTGAAGGTGTGGGGCCGGACGCAGACAAACACACAGACAAACACACAGACAAACATGCAGACAATCATCAGAGACGGACTACTGCGCCCGCCGAAGTGCCGCCTCCCGGCCGTTTCAGCGAGGACACGCTGCGGGAACTGCGGCGCAGCAGCATCATGCACGTTGACATGGACGCATTCTTTGTCTCGGTAGAGCTGCGCAGCCGTCCCGAGCTGAAGGGAAGGCCCGTGATCGTCGGCTATCCGGCCGACCGGTCCGTTGTGCTCTCCGCATCCTACGAAGCCCGGGCGTTCGGCGTCAGATCAGCGATGCCCATGGCGGTCGCGGCCCGCATGTGTCCCTCGGCAGTGGTCATCGAGCCCCGGCACAAGCTCTACTACGAAGTGTCCGGCCAGATCATGGCCATCTTTGGTTCCATCACCGACCTCGTGGAGCCGCTCAGCGTGGATGAGGCGTTCCTGGACGTCGGAGGTGCCATCCGGAGGCTGGGTCCGCCCCGGGAGATCGGCGAACTGATCCGCGCCCGCGTCGCGCGGGAACTGGGGATCACGGCGTCAGTGGGCATAGCCGCGAGCAAGTTCGTGGCCAAAATCGCTTCCACCCGCTGCAAACCGGACGGCCTGCTGCTAATCACGCCGGAGGAAACCATCCCGTACCTTCACAGCCTTCCGGTCAGCGCGCTCTGGGGGGTCGGGGGGAAGACGGTTGAGGTGCTTGCCCGACGGGGTATCCGGACGGTGGCCGACGTCGCCGCGTCGCCGCTGCCCTCGCTGCGGAAGCTGCTGGGCGCCTCGGGGGAGCACGTCTACCGACTCTCCTGGGGCATCGACCCACGGCCCGTGACGCCAGTCCGGCTGGAAAAGAGCATCGGAGCCGAAGAGACCTTTGCCACAGACACCGCGGATGACGCGTTGCTCCACCGTGAGCTGCTGCGGCTGTCACACCGGACTGCCGAGCGCCTGCGCGGCGCGGGAATGCATGCCCGCACCGTGGCGCTGAAGCTGCGCTACGCGGACTTTTCCACCATCACCCGCAGCCGCACGGTGAGCACCCCGATCGACAGTGCCCAACTGCTCTATGCCGTGGCAGTCCAGCTTCTGGAGTCGGTGGGTGAAAGGCCCATGACCGTACGGCTCGTGGGCATCCGGGCGGAGCAGCTGGAAGAGGCCGCCCACGCCCCCCTGCAACTGAGTCTGGACCGCCGGGACGACAACTGGAGGGCTGCAGAACAAGCGCTCGACGCCGTCACCCGAAAGTTCGGCAACAAGTCGGTTTTGCCGGCACGGCTCCTGGACCCGGCAAACAACCACACGGCTAACACCGATACGGCAAACTCCGACCCGGCCGGCCAGGGGAACACCGGCCGCTGAACCTCCGGCCGTATTTAGGGCCGCCTGGCCCCTCCGTCAGGCCCGCCGGCACGGGACAGGGCCTTAAGACTGTCTTTCAGAACAGGCCGCAACAATCTATCCTTATTAATACCTAGGTTTAGGACGACTAGATCGACCGATCGGCAACGACCTGGCCAGCTGAAGACCGGCGCGGGACTCTGGAGTTGCCCCATTTCACCAAGGGCGGTGATTGGGAACCACTTCGGAATCCCGGGCGTTAGGGGTTTTAAGCCAAAGGCCACGTCAAGTCCCGACGTTGGCAGACTTGAGGAGGTCGCAATGCCGCTCTCGGAGCACGAACAGAAGTTGCTGGAGCAACTTGAGAAGCAGCTGCATGAGGACGATCCCAAGTTCGCAAGCTCGATGGGATCGGTCCCGGGGCGCTCGTGGTCCACACGCCACCTTGTCATCGGGGTACTCGCCACGCTCGCCGGCGTCCTGCTGCTGCTGGTCGGCGTATCGATCCAAAATATCTTTGTTGGCGTCTTGGGCTTCGTTGTCATGGGTGCCGGTGTGTACTTCGCCACGATGCGCAGCTCGGCTGTGGGCAAGGGCCGGGGGGCCAGGGGCCGCAAGCAGGGCAAGCCGCGGAGTTCATTCATGAGCAACCTTGAGCAGCGCTGGGATGAACGGCACCGGGGAGAATCCTGAACCACCTGTGAGGGCTTCCTCGGCCCTCCACTTTCCGCCACCGGTCCGCCGGGGGACGGTGAGAGACCCGCTTCGGCGGGTCTTTCGCCATTTAAGCGGCCCTAAGGACGCGTGAAACGTGCCACGGTGGGCCTCCTGGAGGTAATGCGGCGCTGCCTGGGCCCTCCCGGACCAAACCGTCTGAGGCGGGCGGGGCAACCACGAAAAAAACGCTCCACTTTCCACCACGGCCCCGATTCCTTGCAAATGCTGGCAACGAGGGGGGCCAATCGCCGCAAATTTGTGAAAACATCCCGGGCGTGTCGTTGACTGTGGAGCGTTGTGGAGTAATGTGGAGGACGTAAGAGGGTAGTGGCAGCACAGGGGACGTTGGACTTCCTAGAAAAGACAGGCGGTGGGCCGTGTTTCTCGGCACCCATTCGCCGCGTCTGGACGAAAAAGGTCGAATTATCCTCCCAGCGAAGTTCCGTGAGGAGCTTGCCAGCGGGCTGGTTCTCACACGGGGCCAGGAGCGTTGCATCTACGTCTTCAGTGAGGCGGAATTCGGCCGGGTTCACGAGCAGATGCGGGAGGCTCCAATTTCCTCCAAGCAAGCACGTGACTACATCCGTGTTTTCCTCTCTGGAGCCTCGGACGAGGTACCTGACAAGCAGGGGCGCGTGACGATTCCGCCGGCGCTCCGGGAGTACGCAGGTCTCGGCCGGGAACTCGCCGTCATCGGCGCAGGATCCCGCGCAGAGATTTGGGACGCCCAGGCTTGGAGCGAGTACCTGGCTGAAAAGGAAACAGCCTTTTCGGAAACGGACGACGCAATACCGGGGATTCTCTGAATCCCCACTGAACCACCAGCACACGACGTTCCTTGATCGAGATCTCCAGCCGCCCATCAGGCTGCTGTCCTGGCTCACTTCCCCGGAGCCAGGCCGGCGCAGGATAGGCGCGGATGGGGACCTGGACCAAGGAACGTTGCTTAAGAGCCGCCACCAGAAACCAGCACTCCGGGCAACGAAAGGACGAAGGCATGACGGACCCCGACAAGACGAAGCCCACGTCCGAACGCCATGTACCGGTCCTCAAGGACCGGTGCATCAATTTGTTGGCCCCCGGCTTCGAGGCTGCCCGGAACCGCGGCGAGACGCCGGTAGTGATCGACGCGACCCTCGGCATGGGGGGCCACTCCGAGGCCCTCCTCCAGCGCTTTCCGGACCTCCACCTGATCGGCATCGACCGCGATGAGGAAGCCTTGGCACTCGCGGGGGAGCGGCTGGCAGCCTTCGCGGCCCGGACAGACCTGGTCCACGCCGTCTACGACGAAATCCCGGACGTCCTCGAAGACCTTGGCTTCACCGAAGTCCACGGGGTGCTCATGGACCTTGGTGTCTCCTCGCTGCAACTGGACGAGCGGGAGCGCGGCTTTGCCTACTCCTTCGACGCACCCCTGGACATGCGGATGGACACCAGTCGCGGCCAGACTGCCGCTGACGTCGTCAACAACTACAGCGAAGAAGACCTCGTCCGGATTATCCGGAAATGGGGGGAAGAAAAATTCGCCGGCCGCATCGCGAACAGGATCGTGGCTGCGCGCGCCGAAAAGCCCTTCACCACTACGGGCGAACTGGTCGAACAGATCCGTTCCGTGGTGCCCTCCGGGGCCGCCAAGACCGGCGGGCACCCGGCCAAACGCACCTTCCAGGCGCTCCGGATCGAGGTTAACGAGGAACTGGACGTCCTGGAGCGTGCCATCCCGGCAGCCATTGAGGCGATCGCCTTGGGCGGCCGTGTAGTGGTCATGTCCTACCACTCCCTCGAAGACAAGATCGTCAAGGGCTTCTTCCAAGCCGGATCGAAGTCCTCGGCCCCGGTTGGCTTCCCGGTCGAACTCGAAGAGCACAAAGCCGAACTCAAAACCCTGACAAAGGGCACCGAGGTGCCCACCGCCGCTGAAATCGCTGAAAACCCCCGCGCAGCTTCCGCCCGGCTGCGCGCCGTCGAACGCATCAAAGCCAGGAGAGCAGCATGAGCAACGCCGCCGCCGTCAACAGCTACCCCGTTGTCCAGGGCGCTACTGCCCGTGCCCTGCCCGGCGTCCGCCCGGTCACCGGTCCGGCCCGGAAGTCACGTACTCCGCTGTCGCTGGTCCGCTCGGCACCCCGCAAGCGCCGCGCGCCGTTCGTGGTCCTCTGCTTCGGCATGTTGGCGATCGCCCTCATGGCCGTGCTGGTCTTGAATATCTCCGTCTCCTCGGCCCAGTACCAGCTGGTCCAGCTGCGCAGCGACCAGACCACCCTGACGAAGCAGAACCAGGACCTCACCCAACAGGTCCAGAACTTCGACGCCCCGCAGAACCTCGCTGCCAAGGCCACGGAACTGGGCATGGTGGCTTCGGTCGGCAAGGGCCAGATCGACCTCTCTACCCTGAGCGTCACCGGCAAGGCCAAGCCGGCCGTCAAGGGCGATGCTCCGGGCGCCGTCATCGCCGCACCTGCTGTCGCCGGACAGCTCACCGTTGTTCCGCCGGTTTCCGATAACGAACCGCTCGCCCAGCGGCAAACGGCTGACGCCAAACCGGCCGAGACCAAGCCGGCCGACACGAAGCCGGCCGACAAGCCGGCCGACAAGCCGGCCGGCACGAAAGCGGCCGACACCAAGCCCGCGGCCCCGACCGCGGAACTGCACGGCGGATCGGTGCCGGCTCCCGCGCAGAAACTTCCGGGGCAGTAACGTTCCGGGGCAGTAACGTTCTCAGACCACCAGCAAGGCAAGCAGCAAGGACTCACCGTGGCGCAGAACTCCGGCAAGGCCAGCAAGGCCAAAGCCCCAAACGCCACCCGGCGGCTCCGCGTGGGGCTGGGCCTGATGCTGACCCTTCTGCTGGTGGTTGGCGGCAAGCTGTTCCTGGTCCAGGGGCTGGATGTCGGCGGCATGGCAGAGGCCGCCCTCAATAACCGGCTCACGCCCATCGTGCTGCCCGCGGAACGCGGCAGCATCCTCGATTCGTCCGGCACGGTCCTGGCCAGCAGTGTTATCCGCTACAACGTCGTGGTGGACCAGACGGTCAACACCAAGACCGAGTCCTTCCGCAGGCTTGAGACCATCAACGGCAAGGATGAGCTGGTCAAGGTCACCCGGGACCAGGGCATATCCGAACTGGCGGCGGTGCTCGGCATGGACCGCGATGCCCTACGCGACGCCCTGACCGGAACCCAGCGCTACTACATCGTGGCCAAGGATCTCAAGCCCGACGTCGAGGACCGGGTATCCAAGCTTCAAATTCCCGGCATTGTCACCGAAGGCACCAGCAAGCGGGTCTATCCCAACGGCTCCGTGGCCGGCGGCATTGTCGGCTTCCTCCACGACGGCGCCACCGGGCAGGCCGGGCTCGAACAGACCCAGGACGAGATCCTCAAGGGCACGCCCGGCAAGCGCGTGTTCGAAATCGGCGCCGACGGGCTGCGCATCCCCGTGGGCGTGGACCAGCTGACGCCGGCGGTGAACGGCAAGGACATCAAGCTCACGCTGAACTCGGATCTGCAGTACTTTTCCCAGCAGGCCATCCAAAGCCAGAAAGACAAGCTCGGCGCAGAGTGGGGCGTGATTGTGGTCTCTGACGTCAAGACCGGCAACATCATTGCCATGGCGGACACGGACGCCCCGGATCCCAACGACCCTGGCAAGGTTGCCGCGGAGGACCGCGGGGTCCGGGCCGTCACCGCCGCCTACGAGCCCGGATCGGTGGAGAAGATGATCACCGCTGCGGCAGTGATCGAAGAGGGCAAGTCCAGTCCGCTGGACACCTTCACCATTCCGGCCACCTACACCCTGGACGGGCAGACGTTCACCGACGCGTTCGAACACGGCACCGAGCAACGCACCCTGGCCGGCATCGTCGGCTACTCCATGAATACCGGAACGGTCATGGTGGGCCAGCGCCTGAGCAAGGACCAGCGCTATAACTGGCTGAAGAAGTTCGGCATCGGCGAGGCGCCCGACATTGGCCTGCCCGCGGAATCGAAGGGAATCCTCGCCCCGGCGGATCAATGGGACGGCCGCCAGCAGTACACCGTCCTCTTCGGCCAGGGCGTCGCCCAGTCAACGCTGCAGACCGTGCGGGCCTACCAAAGCATCGCCAACGACGGCGTGATGCTCCAGCCGCGGCTGATCGACAGCTACATCAGCCCTGACGGGAACGAGGAAAAAGTTCCGGCCAAGGACCCGCGGCAGGTCGTCTCCAAAAACACCGCGAAACAGGTGCGCGACATCCTGGAAAGCGCGGTGACCGAGGGTGAGATCAAGGAAGCAGCCATCGACGGGTACCGTGTGGGCGCCAAGACGGGCACGTCCGAGTCGCCGTGCGACGACGGCAAAAGCGGGTTCTGCGGCTACACCGCCTCCATGGTGGGGATGGCGCCCATGGACGATCCGCGGTTTATTGTTGAGGTGGTCCTGCAACGGCCCAAGGGAAGCATCTACGGAATCACCAACGGACCGGTGTTCCGTTCGGTCATGAGCCAGACGCTGCGCACATTCAACGTCCAGCCCTCCACCGGCCAACCCGTCCGCCTGCCGCAGTACGCCAAGTAGCGCTTTGTTCCACCCTGCACGCTGAAGTCCCCATCCGGCGCGTCACCATAGTGCCTGCGCGCCGGGGCCTGCCCGCGCGCAGTGCAGACAAACGCAGTGCACGATTAATTTGGGCCGGATCCACTTAGGCCCGACCCACTAGCACCACAACGGAGATATACGTGTCAGAACCCACCGCCCCAGACGCTTCCGCGCCGGCCGGCAACGACTCCATCCCGGGCTTCCGGCCCGCCACGGTTGCCGCAGTGCCGCTGTCCACCATCGGTGAGTCCATCGGCGTCGCCGTTCCCGGGGCGTCCCACTCGCTCCCGGTCACAGGGATCTCGTTGAATTCCCGGGCGGTCCGCCCGGGAGATCTCTACGTCGCCCTTCCGGGCGCCACGCGGCACGGGGCCGACTTCGTGTCCCAAGCCGTCGACGCCGGTGCCGTCGCGGTGCTGACGGACGAGGCCGGGGCCCGAATGCTGGCCCTCTCCAATGACATCCCCGTTCCCGTGCTGCTCGCCGAGGAGCCGCGCAGCGTTGTCGGCCGGCTGTCGGCGCTGATCTACCAGAGCCGGCCTGAAGGCACCGCCGGGCCGACGCTCTTCGGGGTGACGGGCACCAACGGCAAAACGACCACGACCTACTTCATCAATGCCCTCCTGCAGGCGCTGGGCAAGCGGACCGGACTGATCGGGACGATCGAGATCCTCGCCGGCGGCGAGCCGATCCCCAGCCTGCTCACCACCCCCGAATCAACGGACGTGCACGCGCTGCTGGCCCTCATGCGCGAACGCGGGCTCGACGCCGCTTCCATGGAAGTTTCCTCGCACGCCGTGTCCTTCCACCGCGTGGACGGGGTGGTATTCGATGTCGCCGGCTTCACCAACCTCACCCAGGACCACCTGGACCTGCACGGGACCATGGAAGAGTACTTCCAGACCAAGGCCCGGCTGTTCACCCGGGCACGCGCCCGGGCCGCCGTCGTGACCGTGGACGATGCCTGGGGCCGTAAGCTCGCCGCTGGGGCCGAAATCCCCGTCACAACGCTCGCTACCTTCGCTGGCCATGGCAGCGGGGACGACGGCGCGGACTGGAGCGCCGACTGGAATGTGGTCCGGACTACCCCGCGGGGACTTGGCACCGACTTTATCCTCCGGCACCGCGACGGCGCGGAACTGCGCGTCCACACAGGCTTGCCGGGCAGCTTCAACGTCGCCAACGCCGCCCTGGCCACCGTCATGGTGCTTGCCGGCGGCCACGACCCCGCCACGGTGCAGGCCGCGCTCGACGCCGGCGACCCCTTCACCGTCGCCGTGCCAGGCCGGATGCAGCTTGTGTCCACGGCGCCGGCCGCCGTGGTGGACTTCGCCCACAACCCCGATGCCCTGCAGCGGGCCCTCGAGGCAGTCCGGTCCCCGGAAGCTGGGTCCAACGTGATCGTCGTGTTCGGCGCCACCGGGCAGCGCGACCAGGGCAAGCGACCGGCCATGGGGGCCATCGCGGCCCGGCTGGCGGACACCGTGATTGTCAGCGACGACGACCCCCATGACGAGGACGCGGCGGCCATCCGGGCTGACGTGCTTGCCGGCGCGCAGGCCGCCAAAGACGGCGAGGCCCTGGACTGCACCGTTCTGGAGGTCTTCCCGCGCGAGGCCGCCATTCTGAAGGCCGTGGAGCTCGCCGGAGCCGGGGACACCATCCTTGTGGCTGGGCGGGGCCACGAGGTGTGGCAGGAAGTCAAGGGAGTCAACCTGGCACTGGACGACAGGGTGGAGCTCCGGAACGCCTTGACAGGACGGGGATTCACCGTTCTCGAAGACCACCGGATAGAGTCCTAAACCGAGATGATTGCACTTACCGCGGCGGAAATCGCCGACATAACCAACGGCCGGCTGGCCGCGGATCCCGGCATTACCCCCGATTCCGTGGTGACCGACTCCCGCGAGGCCACGGCGGGTTCCCTCTATGTGGCCAAGCCCGGGGAAAGCGCCGACGGCCATGATTTCGTGGGCGGCGCGTTTGACCGGGGCGCCGTCCTCGCGCTCGTGGAGCGCGATGTCGCCGACGCCGCCGGGGTGTCTTACCCGGCGGTCGTCGTCGAGGACGCCGTCCTCGCCATGGGGGCATTGGCCGCTGAAGCTGTCCGCCGGATCCGCGCCCGCCGCGCGTCCGCCGGTGCCGCGTTCACGGTAGTCGGCATCACCGGCTCCGCCGGCAAGACCACCACGAAGGATCTGCTGGCCGGAATCTTCGCCGCTTCCGATGCCGAAGGCGCCACCGTCGCGCCGCAGGGGTCCTACAACGGCGAGGTCGGCGTCCCGCTTACTGTCTTCAAGGCCGACTACGACACCCGCTACCTCGTCATCGAGATGGGTGCCACGGGCATCGGCCACATCCGGTACCTCGCCGACATGGTCCGGCCGGAGATCGGTGTGGTCCTCGGCGTGGGTTCCGCGCACGCCGGAGAATTCGGCGGCATCGACAACATCGCCGTCGCCAAGGGCGAACTCGTGGAGGCGCTCCCGGCGCAGGGCACAGCCGTGCTGAACCTTGACGACGCCCGCGTCGCAGCGATGGCCACGCGGACCAGCGCCCGCGTGTTCGGCTACACGTCCCGGCCCGCCGACGGCGGCTCTTCGGACGGCGGCTATTCGAACGTGGTCCGGGCTGACGGCGTCGAACTGAATGCCGCTGGCCATCCCGAATTTGAGCTCCACCTGCCCGGCGACCACGCACCACAGGGGACTAACCAGCAGGGGATCAGCCAGCACCACGTCTCCGCCAAACTAATCGGGGCCCATCACATCGCCAACCTGCTCGCGGCCGCGGCCGCGGCGCACGCGGCTGGCATCCCCGGCGCGCAGATCGCAGCCTCCCTCAGCGCCCAGACCGCCGCCAGCCGTTGGCGGATGGAGCGCACTGAGCGCCCCGACGGCGTGACGGTCATCAACGATGCCTACAACGCGAACCCGGAGTCCATGCGCGCCGCGCTTCGGACCCTGGCCGAGCTGGGCCGGGGTCGCCGTACCTGGGCGGTCCTGGGCGCCATGCTCGAGCTTGGCGAGGACTCCATCCGTGAACACATGGCTGTCGGCACCCAGGTGGTGCGGCTCAACATCTCCCGGCTGGTAGTCGTCGGCCGGGAGGCCCGCTCACTGTACGTCTCCGCCGTCAACGAGGGCTCCTGGGGTGACGAATGCGTCTTCGCCGAGACCGCGGACGAGGCCTATGACCTCCTCCAGGCCGAGCTCCTGCCCGGTGATCTGGTCCTGTTCAAATCATCGAACGGCATCGGGCTGCGCCATCTGGGCGATCGGATAGCATTACCCCCACAAGCTCCCGGGGACTCTCCCGAGCGATCTGTTGAGGGACCTGCCACAACCGCCACCGAAGGGAGTGCACAGCTGTGATTGCACTGCTGATGGGCGCCGGAATGGCGCTGCTCCTCTCGTTCGCGGGCACCCCGCTCTTTATTCGCTTCCTGGTCCGCAAGGGCTACGGACAGTTCATCCGAGACGACGGACCCACCTCGCACCACACCAAACGCGGCACACCCACCATGGGCGGCACCGTCGTGGTGATCGCCGTCGTGGTTAGCTACCTGCTCACCCACCTGATCATGTGGATGATGAACCCCAAGTCCGCGGGCCCGAGCGCCTCCGGCCTGCTGCTGCTCTTCCTCATGGTGGGCATGGGGCTGGTGGGCTTCCTGGACGACTTCATCAAGATCACCAAGCAACGCAGCCTGGGACTGAACGCGAAAGCGAAGCTGATCCTCCAGGCCGCGGTCGGCATTATTTTTGCCGTGCTGGCGCTGGGGTTCCCGAACGAGGTCGGACTGACCCCGGCTTCCACCCAGATCTCGCTGGTCCGCGACATTCCGTGGCTCAACCTCGCCTTCGCCGGGACCGTGCTGGGCGCCATCCTGTTTGTCCTGTGGTCCAACCTGATCGTCACGGCGGCGACCAATGGCGTGAACCTCACCGACGGCCTCGACGGACTGGCGGCGGGCGCTTCGATCATGGTCTTCGGGGCGTACACGCTCATGGGGATCTGGCAAAACAACCAGGCCTGCGGATCGCCGCGGCAGGCCGGCGGCGGCTGCTACTCGGTGCGCGATCCACTGGACCTGGCCCTGCTGGCCGCCATACTCAGTGCTGCGATGGTCGGATTCCTCTGGTGGAACACCTCCCCGGCAAAGATCTTCATGGGAGACACCGGGTCCCTGGCCGTGGGTGGCGCCGTCGCGGCCTTCGCCATCCTGTCCCGCACCGAACTGCTGCTGGCCTTCATCGGCGGACTGTTCGTCCTCATCACGCTCTCGGTCATCATCCAGGTGGGTTACTTCAAACTCACGAGGGGCAAGAGGTTCTTCAAGATGGCACCACTTCAGCACCACTTCGAACTCAAGGGCTGGGCCGAGGTTACTGTGGTGGTCCGGTTCTGGATCCTGTGCGGCTTGTTCGTCGCGGCGGGCCTTGGTATTTTCTACGCCGAATGGGTGGTGCTCCTGTGACCAGTCCAATTCCCGCCCCGCTCGCCACGTCGCCGCGGCTGCAGGATCTCACCACGTGGGATTCCGCCTGGTCGGGCCTGCGCGTCGTGGTCACCGGCATCGGCGTCTCCGGCTTTGCCGCGGCCGACACCCTGATCGAACTCGGCGCCCGGGTGGTGGTGGTCGACGCCGCGACCAGCGCCAAGGCGCTGGCCCAGGCAGACACCCTCCGCATCGTCGGCGCGGCCGACGTCCTGCTCGGCGAATCTGCGGTGGAGTCCGTTCCGAAGGTCGACGGGCAGAAACCGGACCTGGTGGTCACCTCGCCGGGGTGGCGTCCGGATCAGGCCCTGCTGGCCGCTGCCGCGCGCGCGCACATTCCGGTGTGGGGCGACGTCGAACTGGCCTGGCGGCTGCGCGAACGCAAGGGCCGCAAGACCGCCGACTGGCTGACCATCACCGGCACCAACGGCAAGACCACCACGGTGGGCCTCACCGAGTCCATGCTCCAGGCCGCCGGCCTCAAGGCCATTGCGGTCGGAAACGTCGGGACACCCATTCTGGACGCCCTCCGGGACCCCGTGGACTATGACGCATTCGCGGTGGAGCTCTCCAGCTTCCAGCTGCACTGGAGCCACTCGGTGTCACCGCTGGCCAGCGTGTGCCTCAATGTCGCTGAAGACCACGTGGACTGGCACGGGTCCTACGCCTCCTACCTGGCAGACAAGGCCAAGATCTACGCGAACACGCAGAAGGCGTGCATCTACAACGCCGAGCAGATCGAGACCGAACGCATGGTCGAAGACGCGGACGTCGTCGAAGGCTGCCGGGCGGTGGGCTTCACCACCCTGACGCCGGCCATCAGCATGCTCGGCGTCGTGGAAGGGCTGCTGGTGGACCGCGCGTTCATCGCCGAACGTAAGGACAGCGCAGCCGAACTCGCCTCGATGGCTGACCTGGGGGCGGGTGCTCCGCGCCACATGGTGGCAAACGCGCTGGCTGCGGCCGCCCTGGTCCGGGCCTACGGCGTGGAGCCCTCGGCGGTCCGCCAGGGACTGCAGAACTACCTCCCGGGAGACCACCGCATCCAGGCAGTGGCCCGCCACGAAGGGGTGCTCTGGGTCAATGATTCCAAGGCGACCAACCCACACGCCGCCGCCGCCGCCCTATCGGCCTTTTCCAGGGTGGTGTGGATCGCCGGTGGACTGTCCAAGGGCGTGAACTACGACTCCCTGGTCCAGGAACATGCCGAACGGCTCAAAGCCGTGGTCCTGATCGGGGCGGACTCCAGTGATCTGCAGGCGGCACTGAAGCGACACGCGCCCAATGTCCCAGTGATCGGGGCGGCGAAGGGCGAGACTGAAGACGTGCAGACTGCCGGAACGGCCACAGCCGGCGCAGGCCCTTCGCCGATCTTCGGCGAGACTGTGATGGCCCAGGCCGTTGCCTCGGCGGCGCAGCTGGCTGCCTCGGGGGACACTGTGCTGCTGGCGCCGGCCGCTGCTTCCATGGATCAGTTCTCTTCCTATGCTCACCGTGGCGATGCCTTCATCGACGCTGTCCGCGAGCTCGTGGAAGGGCAGGCTCAGACCGGCGAGGAGTAACAATGGTCAGCACGCCCACCCGTACGACGGCGGCACAATCGGCCACCGGCCGAAGTACCCGTCGGACCCCCGGCAGCAGCCCGCTCCCGGCGCCTCCAACTGGCGGCAAGACCGCCGTTCCTCCGGCAGTGAGGGTGCGGGCGTGGTGCCGCAGATTCTGGTCCGCACTGGAAGGCAACGGCAAGTCCCGCAATGGATCGACGTATTACCTGATCCTGGGCTCCACCCTTGCCCTGACGGCCATCGGCATCATGATGGTTCTCTCCGCCTCCAGCGTGGAAGCAATCGCGGCGGGGGAGTCGCCGTACTCGGCTGCCCTTAAGCAGGGAATGTTCGCCGGCATCGGCCTGTTCCTCATGTTCCTAATTTCACGGGTGAACGTTGTGTGGTTGAAGCGCGGCGCCTGGATCGCCATCATCGCCGCACTCGTCCTGCTCGGGCTCGTACTGCTCGTCGGCCGCAGCGCCCTCGGCAACAAGAACTGGATCGACGTCGGGCCCTTCACCTTCCAGCCCTCCGAAGCGGCCAAGCTAGCGCTGGCCCTTTGGATGGCGACGGTGCTGGACCGGAAGGCCAGGCTGCTGTCCCAGACCAAGCACGCACTGGTCCCCGTGGTTCCGGGTGCCGCCGCAGTGATCGGGCTTATCCTGATGGGCAACGACCTCGGCACTGCCATGATCGTCATGATGATCATGGCAGCGGCCCTGTTCTTTGCGGGCGTGCGGCTGTACCTGTTCGGCATCGCCGGGGTGGTGACGGTCGTCGGAGTCGCCATCGCGGCGATCACCAGTCCCAACCGGGTCTGCCGCATCCTCTCCTGGACCGGCCAGACCTGCGCGGACGGCTCGGACCTGAGCTACCAGTCCACCAACGGCCTCTACGGACTGGCCTCCGGCGGCTGGTTCGGCGTGGGTCTGGGCCAGAGCCGGCAAAAGTACAGCTGGATCCCGGAAGCCCACAACGACTTCATCTTTGCCATCATCGGCGAGGAACTCGGACTGGTAGGCACGCTCGTCGTCCTGGTGCTGTTCGCCATCCTGGGCGCCGCCATTTACCGGGTGGTCGTAGCCCAGAAGGACATGTTCCACCGCGTGCTGGCCGGCACCATCATGGTCTGGCTGCTGGGCCAGGCCACCGTCAACATGGCTGTGGTCACCGGCCTGGCGCCCGTGATCGGCGTCCCGCTGCCCTTCATCTCCTACGGCGGCTCCGCCCTGCTGATGTCGCTGTGCGCCGTCGGCGTAGTCCTCTCCCTGGCCCGGGTCCAGATGGCTCCAAGCATGCAGCCCAAGAAGATGCTCAGGTTCGGCCCGGCCGCCTTTGCGACCTCGCTGCGGAGGGCCCGCGTTGCCAGGGCGGCGGCGAAGGCATCCGGCAAGCCCGGCAGGAACCCGGCGCGGAGTCCAGCCAAGAATGCAGCCTCCAAAAATCCCGCAGCCAGGAACGCTGCTTCCAAGAGCTCAGCCACCAAGAACGCCGCCCCCAAGAGTCCCGTAGCCACGAGCGCTGCTTCCAAGAACCGCACGAAAGCGTAAACAGCCCTTTATGAACACCGAGTCGCCCTTGTCCGTGGTCCTCGCCGGCGGCGGAACCGCCGGTCACATTAGCCCGCTGCTGGCCATTGCCGGCGCCCTCCGGCAATCCCGGCCGGAGGTGAAGCTGCTGGCAGTCGGCACGCCCGGCGGAATGGAAGCGCGCCTGGTCCCGGCAGCCGGACTGGACCTGGTTACCATCAGCAGGGTCCCGCTGCCCCGCAAGCCGTCCGCAGACCTGCTCCGTCTCCCCGGACGCCTGGCCGGGGCAGTGAAGCAGGCGACCGCCATCCTGGACGATGCCGGGGCCGATGTCCTCGTGGGGGTCGGCGGCTATGTCTGCACGCCGATGTACCTGGCGGCCCGCCGGCGCAAGATCCCGATCGTGGTCCACGAGGCCAACACCCGCCCCGGCCTGGCGAACCGTGTGGGCGCCTTCCTGGGTGCCCACGTGGCCGTCGCCTTTGCCGCGACCAAGCTCGGCAGCGCACGGCACGTGGGCATGCCCATGCGTCCGGAGATTTCCGGCCTCGACCGCGCCGCTGCCCGCGCCGGGGCGCGGCAGGTGCTGGGACTCGACCAGGACAAACCGACGCTGGTGGTCACCGGCGGGTCCTCGGGCGCCCAAAGCATCAACCGCTCACTCGCCGCGGCGGTCGGGGCCCTCGCCGACTCCGGCGTCCAGACGCTGCACATCACCGGCCGCGGCAAGTCCGTGCACGACGCCGACGGCAAGCCGCTCACCGCACCGGGCTACCGGCAGGTCGAATACGTCGACGGCATGGAAACCGTGTACGCCGCGGCTGACCTGCTGCTCGCCCGTGCCGGCGCCGCGACCGTCTGCGAGGTGGCCGCGGTGGGCGTGCCCGCCGTCTTCGTCCCCCTGCCCATCGGCAACGGCGAGCAGGCGCTGAACGCCGCGGGCCTCGTGGCCGCCGGCGGCGCCTTGCTCGTAGACGACAAGGAATTTTCCGCCGACTGGATCCGCGAGCACATCATCCCGGCGCTGCTGGACAAGGAGCGGTTGGCCGGGATGGCCGCCAGCTCCCGGCAGCTTGGCATCAGGGACGCGGACCGGCGCATGGCCGATCTCATCCTCGAAGTCGCGTCCTCAGCCCAGCAAAGCAGGTCCCAGCATGTCAGGAAGCAGTAGAGCAATGACCCAGCCCCAGCACGGCGCGCGTTCTTTGGAATCCCTCGGCCGCGTGCACTTCATCGGCATTGGCGGCGTCGGCATGTCCGCCGTCGCCCGCATCATGGTTGCACGCGGCATTCCGGTCACCGGCTCGGATGCGAAGGCGTTGCCCGTCATGGCTGACCTTGCGGCCGCCGGGGCCCGGATCGCCGTGGGCTATGGTCCCGGCAACCTCGGCGACGCCCAGACCGTGGTGGCTGGCTCCGCGATCCGGCCGGACAACCCTGAGCTCGCAGCGGCCCGCGCCGCCGGGCTGCCGGTGCTGCACCGCTCCGAGGCCCTCGCCGCCACCATGGCGGATGACACCGTAGTGGCCGTCGCCGGAACCCACGGCAAGTCCACCACGACTTCCATGATCACCGTGCTGCTGCAGGGCGCCGGACTGGACCCGTCCTTCGCCATCGGCGCCAACGTTCCGGCGCTCGGCGTCAACGCGGCGAACGGCACCTCCGGGGTCTTCGTGGCCGAGGCCGACGAGTCGGACGGTTCCTTCCTGAACTACCGGCCGACGATCGCCGTGGTGACCAACGTCGAGCCGGACCACCTCGACTTCTACGGCACCGCCGAGGCCGTCTACGCCTCCTTCGACAGCTTCACGGCCCTGCTTCCGTCCGACGGCGTCCTGGTGGCCTGCGCGGACGACCCCGGAGCCAGGGCCCTCGCCCAGCGCACCCTGCAACGCGGCAACACCCGGGTGGTCCTCTACGGGACGGCGGCGGACGCCGCTGTCCGGTTGGACGATGCCGGACCGGGCCGGATCGGGATCACGACGACGGCGGGCACCTTCGGGGTCGAGCTCCAGGTCCCGGGCCGGCACAACGCGCTGAACGCGGCGGCCGCGTTCGCCGTTGCGATCGAACTCGGTGTGGACCCGGAGAAGGCGGCAGGGGCACTGGCGCACTTTTCCGGCGCCTCGCGCCGCTTCGAGTTCAAGGGCGAAGGGCGCGGCGTCCGCGTCTACGATGATTACGCCCACCATCCCACGGAAGTCCGCGCCGCCTTGTCCGCCGCACGGTCCGTTGCCGGGCAGCACAAAGTGCACGTTCTCTTCCAGCCCCACCTCTTTTCCCGGACCCGCGAATTTGCCCGTGAATTCGCCGAAGCGCTCAACGCGGCGGACACAGCCCTGGTCCTGGACATCTACCCGGCCCGGGAAGATCCCATTCCGGGCGTCACGAGCGGGTTGATTGCCGAGCACCTAGGGTCCGGCGGCAGCCTTGTAGGTCCCGGCGCGGAGGCGGTTCAGGCGCTGCTCGCGGCCGCCGGGCCGGGGGACATCGTGCTCACTGCCGGCGCGGGCGACGTCACGGCCTACGGACCGCAGATCGTCGACGCCCTGACGGTCGAGGCCGCCGGTGGCTAGCACCCGGCGCCCGACCTACCGGGCCGGATCCAAGGCAGGAACCGGCTCCCGGCCGTCGTCGGGTGGAACCGGCACGGACGTCATTTCGGCGTCCAAGAACGCCGGGGACACCGGAAGCGGTCCGGGCCGCAACCCGCAGCCGGCGCCAGAGCACGGTTCCGGCCAGGTGCTGTCCTTCCCCGAGCCGAAAGGCAAGCGGCGCAGGCGCATCCTGCTCGGCACCATCGGCGTTGTTGCCGTGCTGATGGCGGCAATCGTCGCGGCCGCCGTCTACTCGCCCGTGCTGGCCTTGCGGACAGTCACCGTGCAGGGCACCAAGCTGTTGGGCGCCGATCGGGTCCAATCCGCCCTCGCACCGCTGAAGGGCAGACCACTTCCGCAGGTCAGCGAAACGGACGTCACCGCCCTCCTGAAGCCGCTGGTCCAGATCAAGGACGTTCGGGTGCGGGCGCTGCCGCCCTCCACCCTGCACGTGGACGTCACGGAACGGATCCCGGTCGCCCTGGTCAAGCAGGGTCAGACGTACCAGCTGGTGGATGTCGAGGGGGTCCAGCTCAGCACCACCAAGGATGCCGCCTCGGTCTCGCTCCCGGTGATCGACGGCGGCGGCGGGACGCTTCCGAAAGACCTGTTCCAAGCCATCACCGCGGTGCTGGGAGCGCTGCCGGCGGATGTGCTGGCGCGGCTCTCCAACGCTTCTGCCGGGTCTGCCGACGCCGTCGAACTCAAGCTCGTGGACGGGCAGACGATCCTTTGGGGCAACGCGGGGGAGAAGGTGTTGAAGGCGCGCGTCCTCGCGGCCCTTCTGAAGGTGCCCGCAGACCCCAAGAATCCAGTGAAGGTCTACGATGTCAGCGTGCCCAGGCACCCTGTCACCCGGTAGCCTTTTGCCCGGTATTCGCGCGACACGCGGCGCCGGTCATTGAATGTCCCCGGCAGAGCAAATACCGTCACAGACATGAGTTACTTGACATAACTATAACCTTCAAGTCGAAGGTTAAGGTTCAAAGCTTCAAGCACCGCTCGATAAGTTTTCGCATCAGTACACGAACAAGGGACACGTAACGTGGCAGCTCCGCAGAATTACTTGGCCGTCATCAAGGTCGTCGGCATCGGCGGCGGTGGCGTGAACGCAGTCAACCGCATGATCGAGGTCGGTCTTCGCGGCGTCGAATTCATCGCCATCAACACCGATGCCCAGGCGTTGCTGATGAGTGATGCCGACGTCAAGCTCGACGTCGGGCGTGAGCTGACCCGTGGGCTCGGTGCTGGCGCGAACCCTGAGGTCGGCCGCCAGGCAGCGGAGGACCACGCCGACGAAATCGAAGAGGTCATCCGGGGCGCAGACATGGTCTTCGTCACGGCCGGCGAAGGCGGCGGGACCGGCACCGGCGGCGCGCCTGTCGTGGCCCGGATTGCCCGCTCCCTCGGTGCCCTGACGATCGGCGTCGTGACGCGTCCCTTCACCTTCGAAGGCCGCCGGCGTGCCGGCTCCGCCGAGGCCGGTATCGACGCCCTCCGGGACGAAGTCGACACCCTGATCGTGATCCCGAACGACCGCCTGCTTTCCATCAGCGACCGCAACGTCTCCGTTCTGGACGCGTTCCGCTCCGCCGACCAGGTCCTGCTGTCCGGTGTCCAAGGCATCACCGACCTCATCACGACACCGGGCCTGATCAACCTCGACTTCGCCGACGTCAAGTCCGTCATGCAGGGCGCCGGTTCCGCGCTCATGGGCATCGGTTCGGCCCGCGGAGAAGACCGGGCTGTCAAAGCCGCCGAACTCGCCATCGCCTCCCCGCTGCTGGAAGCATCGATCGACGGCGCCCACGGCGTCCTGCTGTCCATCCAGGGCGGCTCGGACCTCGGCCTCTTCGAAATTAACGAGGCGGCCCGCCTCGTCCAGGAAGTCGCCCACCCGGAGGCCAACATCATCTTCGGCGCCGTGATCGATGACGCCCTCGGCGACGAGGCGCGCGTCACGGTCATCGCCGCGGGCTTTGACGACGTCAAGGCCACTTCTCCGTCCATGGACCAGTCCCTGCCGGCCGCGCCGCCGCGGCCTGCAACCGCGGCCCCGGCTCCGGCACAGGCGCCCGCCTCGGCCCAGGTCCAGCCCCTGCACGCGGCCGTCGGTGCCTCCGGCTACGGCGGCTGGGGCCAGCAGCGCCCCTCGGCCGTACCGGCCGACTCGGGCTTCGACGTCGACCTGCCGGCCGTCGTGGAGCCGGACCTGTCCGGCCGCCACTCCGACGACCTGGACGTCCCGGACTTCCTCAAGTAACCCGACTTCCTCAGCAAAACGTCCGGCTACAGCATGGCACCGCCGTCCGGCGGTGCCATGCTGCTTTCCGCCGGGTTACGGTGGAACGTATGAACGCAAGAATTTCGGATACGTCGACGGCGGTGTTGTGATTGTTTTCCTGGCGGGCTGAAGTCCGGCCCGGCGTCTGGGTTGCTTTCACCGACGCCGGAGCCGGGAACCTGGCGCTCCATGTGGGCGATGACCCCGCGGCGGTCCGGCGGCGGCGCGCGGAGCTCGAGCAGGCCGCGGGACTGGGCGGGCGCTCGTTCCGGTATATGAACCAGGTCCACGGCAATGACGTCGCCACCATCAGCGCAGGCACCGCCACCGCAGGTGCTGCAACCGTGCCGGCGGCGGACGTCCAGACGGCCCCCACCGCCGATGCCATGGTCTCCCTGACAGAACCGCTGGCCGTTATGGTGGCCGACTGCGTGCCGGTGGTACTGGTCGGCGACGGCCCGTCCGGGGCCCCGGTCCTGGGCGTGGTGCACGCCGGACGGCCCGGTGTGGCCACCGGGATATTGCCGGCCGCCGTCGCGCGCTTACGCGAACTCGGTGCCGGCCGGATCGGCGCCTGGGTGGGGCCAAGCATTTGCGGGCGCTGCTACGAGGTTCCCGACGGATTGCGCTCTGACGTGGCCGCCGCCGTCCCGGCTACGTGGACCACCACGTCCACCGGCACCCCGGGCCTGGACCTGCCGGCAGGCGTGCGGAGCCAGCTGGAAGCGGCGGACGTCGCCATCGAATACGCCGGGGGCTGCACCCTGGAAGATGACACCCTGTTCTCCTACCGCCGCAACAGGAACACGGGCCGCTTCGCCGGTCTGGTGTGGACGAACGCGGCGCACGGGAAGGGAGCACACGGCCATGACCAGGCAGACTGAGGGCTTGGGCGCAGGCATCCCGGCGAGGCCGGGGGAGGACCCAGAGGGGCTCGAAGGACCACGGCTGGCTCAGCTGGGGACGAACCTCACGGCAGTACGCCGCCGCATTGACGCAGCGCTGGCCGCTGCCGGCCGGCAGGGCACGCCGCCCCGCCTGATCGTCGTCACCAAGTTCCACCCGGCCCAGGACGTCCGGCGGCTCGCATCGCTGGGGGTTACCGACGTCGGGGAAAACCGGGACCAGGAGGCTGCGGACAAGGCAGCGCAGCTTCCGGACCTCGGACTGCGCTGGCACTTCATCGGCCAGCTCCAAAGCAACAAGGCCAAATCGGTCGTCAAATATGCCGGGGCCGTGCATTCCGTGGACCGGCCCGGCCTCGCTGCCGCACTCGCCAAAGCGATGGCCGTCGAAAGTGACCGGACAGGCCGGCCGCCGCTGGACTGTTTCATCCAGGTCAGCCTGGCCGATGACGCGGGAGAGGCATCGGCGGCGCACCGCGGCGGCGCGGCCCCGGCAGATGTCCCCGCACTGGCCGAACAGCTGGCGGCAGCAGCAGGGCTGCGGCTGGCGGGCGTCATGGCCGTCGCCCCGCTCGGGGCGGATCCGGCGGCCGCCTTCGAGAAGCTGGCAGGCATTTCCGGGCACCTGAGCTCACAATTTCCCGATGCCACGGCAATCTCCGCCGGCATGAGCCAGGACCTTGAACAGGCCATACGCTTCGGGGCGACACACCTGCGCATTGGCTCCGATATTCTCGGTCCGCGTCCGGACCTGCGGTAAGTTCGACGTATTGGAAGGTAATGGCGGGGATTCCAAGGCTGTCGAGTCATTAAGCGGCCCGCTTACGGACAAGATGAGGAGTCGACCATGGCTGGCGCGCTGCGCAAGACAATGATCTATCTTGGGCTCGCCGACGGCGACGAACACTACGAGTCTGAGCACCCCACACCGCACAAGGATGAGGACGAATCCATGGAGCAGGACCGCGAGGAACGCCGCGCGCCGGCGCCCGTCCGCGAGGTCCCCCGGGAAGAGCCCCACCCCGCTGAAGAGGAATATCGCGCACCTGTGACACCCATCAAGCGTGCGGCATCGAGCCGCGAAGAGACCACCGGACTCCGGCAGATCACCACCATCCATCCGCGGTCCTACAACGACGCCAAACTCATCGGCGAAAGTTTCCGCGACGGCATCCCCGTCATCATGAACGTCACGGACATGGGCGAAGCTGACGCCAAGCGCCTCGTGGACTTCTCGGCGGGCCTGGTTTTCGGCCTCCGCGGCAGCATCGAACGCGTGACCAACAAGGTCTTCCTGCTCTCGCCGTCGTACATCGAAGTCATTGGCGATGACAAGAAGGCCAGCGAGACGCAGGCGAGTTTCTTCAACCAAAGCTAAGCCGGATATTGCGCACGGATGCCAGGCGGGGACACCCGCCTGGCATCCGCGCGCAATTATCCGTGTTGAAATAGAAGGAACACTTTCCTTAGGACACTGCGGTATCCGGAATGAACATGGAGATATGAGTTAGCTCATGGGAATTGTTTTCGGGCTCGTCTATATCGCTCTGTTGCTTTTTTTCGTGGCACTGATCATCCGCCTGGTCTTCGACTGGGTGCAGATGTTTGCCCGGAGCTGGCGGCCGCGCGGGATGGCACTCGTTACCGCGCACGCTGTGTATTCGGTCACGGACAAGCCCCTGAAGCTGCTCCGTCGCCTCATCCCGCCGCTGCGGCTGGGCGGAATGTCGCTCGACATCGGATTCCTGCTGCTGTTCGTCGCCGTCAGCGTGGCCATGTGGGTCGTCAAGGGCCTGGTATACGCCCAGCCGATCGCAGCCTGAGACGCAGCAGCAACCAAGGGCAGGCGGCTGAGCTGGGCCGACGCCGATACTGCTAGAAACTCCGGTTTGACACTGCGGTGTTGAATTAGAGGAACCAGACCATATTTAGGTACCGTAGTTTTGACGGCCGGAAGGCCTACTGACTAACTAGACCAACGAGGTGACCAGATGGCTTTGACGCCAGAAGACGTTGTCAACAAGCGCTTTCAGCCGACCAAGTTCCGCGAAGGCTACGACCAGGACGAGGTTGACGACTTCCTGGACGAGATCGTCGTCGAACTGCGACGCCTGAACCAGGAGAACGACGAGCTGCGCAAGAAGCTCGCGGAATCCGGCGCCGGCACGCCTGCCAGCTCCGCAGCCGCCGCACCCGTGGTGGAAAAGGTCCCGGCGCCCGTCAAGGCCGAAAAGGAAGACACCGCCAAGGCCGAGGCCGAGGCCAAGGCAAAGGCGGCCGCCGAAGCCGCCAAGAAGAAGGAAGCCGAGCAGGCTGCCGCTGCCAAGGCAGCGCAAGCAGCCGAACCGGCCCGCGCCGCCGCCACCCCGGCCTCCGAATCCGCCGCCGGCCTGCTGGCCATGGCGCAGCAGATGCACGACAAGCACGTCGCCGACGGCGAGCAGCAGCGGGACAAGATCATCGCCGAAGCCCAGATCGAGGCCAGCAGCCTCGTCAACGACGCCCAGGAAAAGTCCCGCAAGATCCTCGGTGCCCTCGAACAGCAGCGCTCCGTCCTGGAACGCAAGGTTGAGCAGCTGCGCGGCTTCGAGCGCGACTACCGCTCACGCCTGAAGGCCTACATCGAAGGTCAGCTGCGTGACCTCGACGCCCGAGGCTCCGTTGCCGCTCCTGAGGTCGAAGCCAGCTAGGGCAAAAAGCCAAGTATTCTGAAAGCCGGTGGCTGAGGACTCCTCGGCCGCCGGCTTTTCCGTTTCCCCTGCACCGCCACCGGTTTTCGGTGCGCAGCGCTGGCCGGCACCACGCCCCGGTCCCCGTATTGGCTCCTGAACGAAAGCCCTATGACTGACGAACCATCACCAGACGCCACGCACCCCGCCGCGGACGTCCCGCCCATGCACGCCCGGCCGCGCCGGGCAAAGCTGTATGTATTGTTCGCTGCCTTCGCCGTGTTCGCCTACGTGTTCGACCAGCTGACCAAGCTCTGGGTCACGAGCACCATGACCGAGGGCGAGCGGATCCCCGTGCTGCCGCCGCTGCTGCACTGGTTCTACATCCGCAACTCCGGCGCCGCGTTTTCGATCGGCGAGAACGTCACCTGGGTGTTCACCATCATCATGGCGGCCGTGTCCGTCGCGATCCTGCTGCAGCTGCGCAAGCTGGGCTCCCTCTGGTGGGCGCTGGCGCTCGGGCTGCTGCTCGGCGGCGCCCTGGGCAACCTGACGGACCGGCTCTTCCGCGAGCCGTCCTTCGCCATGGGCCACGTGGTGGACTTCATCCAATTGCCGAACTTCGCGATCTTCAACATCGCCGATTCTGCCGTTGTCTCCGCCGTGGTGATCATCTGCCTGCTCACCCTCCGGGGGATCTCCCTGGACGGTTCGCGCCACACGAAGGACACGGTGGCCAAGGATGCCTGAGAATGCCGCTGGGGTGCACAGGCAATTCACCGTCCCCGAGGAGCTTGCCGGCGCCCGCGTGGACGCCGGCCTGTCCCGACTTATGGACATCTCCCGATCCCAGGCGGCAGCCCTGATCGCCGAGGGCAACGTCAGCAGCAACGCCAAGAGGGTCGGTAAATCGCTCAAGCTGGCGGCCGGCACCGTGCTGGACGTCGTGGTGCCGGACCGGCGGGACCCCCTGGAAATCGTGGAGGAAGTAGTGGACGGCCTTAACATCCTGCTGGACGATGACGAGTTCGTAGTCATCGACAAACCGGTCGGCGTCGCGGCCCACCCCTCACCAGGCTGGGTGGGGCCCACGGTGGTCGGAGGCCTGGCCGGACTCGGTTACCGGATTTCGACGTCGGGGGCACCCGAACGCGCCGGAATCGTCCACCGGCTCGACGTCGGGACCTCCGGCGTCATGGTGGTCGCCAAGACCGAGAACGCGTACACCGTACTCAAGCGGGCCTTCAAGGACCGCACCGTGGACAAGGTCTACCACGCCGTCGTCCAGGGCTTGCCGGATCCGCTGGCGGGCACCATCGACGCGCCCATCGGCCGGCACCCGGGCCACGACTGGCGGTTCGCCGTGATCGAGGACGGTCGCGACTCCGTCACCCACTACGAGGTCCTGGAGGCCTTTGGGAAGGCCTCACTGGTGGAGGTGCACCTGGAAACGGGACGCACCCACCAGATCCGCGTGCACTTTTCCGCCCTCCGCCACCCCTGCGCCGGCGACCTGACCTACGGCGCGGACCCGCGGCTGGCCGCCACCCTTGGACTGACCCGGCAGTGGCTGCACGCCCGCGAGCTGTCCTTTGACCACCCGCGGACGGGGGAGCGGGTCACCGTGACCAGCGAGTATCCACAGGACCTGCAGTATGCGCTGGAGGTCCTGGAGTCCGGAAAGGCCTGAGCGCCCGGGGCCGGGCTGTGCCTGCACGCCGCTGTCGTGGCTCGGCACTAGAATAGTCCGGTGACTTCCAGCAACGACTCGTTTGTCCATCTCCATAACCACACCGAGTACTCGATGCTGGACGGCGCCGCCCGGCTCGGTGAGCTGTTCGACGAAACCGAGCGGCTCGGCATGCCGGCCCTCGCCACGACGGACCACGGCTACCTGTTCGGCGCCTTCGACTTCTGGAAACGGGCAACCGACAAGGGCATCAGGCCCATCATCGGCGTCGAAGCCTATGTGGCCCCCGGGACTGCGCGCACGGACAAGACCCGCGTGCGGTGGGGTGAGGAGCACCAGCGCAAGGATGACGTCTCCGGCGGTGGCTCATACACGCACATGACCCTGCTCAGCTACAACAACGTGGGCATGCGGAACCTCTTCCGGGCCTCGTCGATTGCCTCCTTGGACTCGGTCTTCGGCAAGTGGCCGCGGCTGGATCGTGAGCTGCTGAACACCTACTCCGAAGGGCTCATCGCCACCACCGGTTGCCCGTCCGGCGAGGTCCAGACCCGGCTGCGGCTTGGCCAGTACCGGGAGGCCCTCGAGGCCGCCGCCGAGTTCCGCGACATCTTCGGCGCCGAGAACTACTTCTGCGAACTCATGGACCACGGGCTGGACATCGAGCGCCGCGTCACCGGAGACCTCCTGCGTCTGGCCAAGGAACTGAACCTTCCCCTCGTGGCCACGAACGACCTCCACTACACCCACGAGCACGACGCCAAGGCGCACGAGGCCCTGTTGGCCATCCAGTCCGGCTCAACCCTCCTGGAGCCCACGTACGACAACGGAGGCTCGCGCTTCGCCTTCTCCGGCAGCGGGTACTACCTGAAGTCGCCGCAGGAGATGCGGGAGCTCTTCCGCGACCACCCGGAGGCCTGCGACAACACCCTGCTGATCGCCGAACGCTGCGAGGTGTCCTTCAACACGGGCGCCAACTACATGCCCCGGTTCCCCTGTCCGGAAGGGGAGGACGAAACCTCCTGGCTGGTGAAGGAAGTCGATAAGGGGCTCCAATACCGCTATCCCAAGGGCATCCCGGACAAGGTCCGCAAGCAGGCCGACTATGAGCTGGATGTCATCACCTCCATGGGCTTCCCCGGCTACTTCCTCGTGGTGGCCGACTTCATCAACTGGGCCAAAAACAACGGCATTCGGGTGGGTCCTGGCCGTGGCTCCGGTGCAGGCTCCATGGTGGCGTACGCCATGCGCATCACCGATCTTGATCCGCTGCACCACGGCCTGATCTTCGAGCGCTTCCTCAACCCGGACCGCGTCTCCATGCCTGACTTCGACGTCGACTTCGATGACCGGCGCCGCTCCGAAGTGATCGACTATGTCACGCGCAAATACGGCGACGAGCGTGTGGCGATGATCGTCACCTACGGCACCATCAAGACCAAGCAGGCCCTCAAAGACTCTTCGCGCGTGCTGGGCTACCCGTTCAGCATGGGCGAGCAGCTGACCAAGGCGCTGCCGCCGGCCGTGATGGCCAAAGACATTCCGCTGGCCGACATTCAGAATCCGCAGTCCAAGCGCTACAGCGAAGCCGGTGACTTCCGCCAACTGATCAGCACCGACCCGGAGGCTGCGAAAGTCTTCGAGACCGCCCTGGGCATCGAGGGCCTGAAACGGCAATGGGGCGTGCACGCCGCCGGTGTCATCATGTCCTCGGACCCCATCATCGACGTGATTCCGATCATGCGCCGCTTCCAGGACGGCCAGGTCATCACCCAGTTCGACTATCCGACGTCCGAAGGCCTCGGCCTGATCAAGATGGACTTCCTCGGGCTGCGAAACCTGACGATCATCTCCGACGCCCTGGAAAACATCAAAATGAACCGCGGCATCGACCTCGATCTCGAAACGCTGGAGCTGGATGACACGGCGTCCTACGAGCTGCTCGCCCGGGGAGACACGCTGGGCGTTTTCCAGCTCGACGGCGGCCCCATGCGGTCGCTGCTCAAGCTGATGAAGCCTGACAACTTCGAAGACATCTCCGCCGTGCTGGCGCTGTACCGGCCAGGGCCCATGGGCGCCAACGCGCACACCGACTACGCGCTGCGCAAGAACAAGATCCAGGACGTCATCCCGATCCACCCGGAGCTCGAGGAACCGCTCGCGGAAATCCTCGGCGGCACCTACGGGCTGATCGTGTACCAGGAGCAGGTCATGGCCGTGGCGCAGAAGCTCGCCGGCTACACCCTTGGCCAAGCCGACATCCTGCGCCGCGCCATGGGCAAGAAGAAGAAATCCGAGCTGGACAAACAGTTCGCCGGCTTCTCCCAGGGCATGCAGGACAACGGCTACTCCATGGAGGCCGTCAAGACCCTGTGGGACATCCTGCTGCCGTTCTCCGACTACGCCTTCAACAAGGCGCACTCGGCCGCCTACGGCGTCATATCGTACTGGACGGCCTACTTGAAGGCCCACTACGCCCCGGAGTATATGGCCGCGCTGCTCACATCTGTGGGCGATGACAAGGACAAGTCGGCGATCTACCTGAACGAGTGCCGGCGCATGGGCATCACCGTGCTGCCGCCGGACGTCAACGAGTCGGCGCTCAACTTCACCCCGGTGGGCAACGACATCCGCTTCGGCATGGGCGCCATCCGCAACGTCGGCGTCAACGCCGTTGAGGCCATGGTGGCCGCCCGCGCAAGCGAGGGCGCGTACACCTCATTCAAGGACTACCTCATGAAGGTCCCGGCCGTGGTGTGCAACAAGCGCACCATCGAGTCGCTGATCAAGGCGGGCGCCTTCGACTCCCTGGGCCACCACCGCCGGGCCCTGGCCATGATCCACGAAGAAGCGATCGACTCCGTGATCACGCTCAAGCGCAACGAAGCGATCGGGCAGTTCGACTTGTTCGCCGGCTTTGAGGACCAGGAGCCCGAAGCATCGCTCAGCACGGAAATCCCGGACCTGCCGGAATGGGAGAAGAAGGACAAACTGGCGTTCGAGCGCGACATGCTCGGCCTCTACGTCTCCGACCACCCGCTGCAGGGCCTGGAAGGCGTGCTGAGCCAGCACGCCGAGCGTTCGATCACGTCCATCATTGCCGAGGACGGGCCGCCGGACGGTTCGATCGTCACCATCGCCGGCATGATCACCTCGCTGAGCCGCAGGATCGCCAAGGCCAGCGGCAACGCGTACGCCCGGGCCGAAATCGAGGACCTCGCCGGTTCCATGGAGGTCATGTTCTTCGGCCAGGTCTATGGCCCCATCGCCTCGGTGCTGGCCGAAGACCTGATCGTGGTGGTCAAGGGCCGCCTGCAGCGGCGCGACGACGGCGCCGTCACCTTGAACTGCATGGAACTCTCGGTGCCGGACCTGAGCCAGGGCACGGGCGGGCCCTTGGTCATCACGATGGCGACGCACAAGGCCACCGAAGCGGTGGTCACCGAGCTAGGTGATGTGCTGCGCACCCACCGCGGAAATTCCGAGGTCCGGCTGCACCTGCAGGGTGACACCCGGGTGGAAGTCATGGGCCTGCCGGTGCACCTGCGCGTCAACCCGAGCCCCTCCCTGTTTGGCGATCTGAAGGTGCTGCTCGGTCCGACGTGCCTGGATAATTAGGGGGACACTAGATCTCGTAGTCGAGCGGGACGGGCTGGCTGTACGCGCCAGAGTGGTAGAGCAGGGGAGCGCCGTCGCCGCCTACCTGCCCCTCCACCACCTCGACCACCACAACGGCATTGTTCTCGAACGAGAGCCGCATCTGGATCTTGCCGACCAGCCAGCCGGTGACGCCCTTGAGGACCGGTACCTCGTGGGGCCCGAGCTCCCAGTGGTCGCCGTCGAACCGGTTGCCTGCCCGGGCGAAGCGGTCGGCGAGTTCCTGGTTCTCCAGCCCGAGCATGTGCACGCCGATGTAGCTTGTGTTCGCCACGGCCGGCCAGGAGCTCGACGTCCTGGCCATGTTGAAGGTGAAGCGCGGCGGTTTGGCAGAGAGCGAGGCCACGGAGGTCGCGGTGAATCCGAAGGGGACGCCGTCCTGGTTGGCGGTGATGATCGCCACCCCGGCAGCGTGCCGCCGGAACATTTCCTTGAAAGTCCCCTCGAAGATTCCTTCATCTGTGGCCACTGCGATCCGACTCCCTGCTGCACGTGCGTGTTGTCTCTTACCCTGCCAGCGTATTCCGCCGAAGTAAGAGTGGGGCATTTGTTTACGCCCGCCGTCATGTGTTGTCGCGCGGCGTCATACGCCGGGCCGCCAATTCCTTGTTAGCGTTTATTGCATGACACAGCCCGCAGTAGACGGCCCCGCCCAGCATGCCCCGGAGCCAGCCCAGCCCGAACGGCCGTCAGGCACCGGGCGGCCGTCAGGCACCGGGCGCCAGCCCGGCCGGGGCGGGGCGGCATTGGTCAAGGCCGCGCTCATCGCGGCCGCCGGCGTCCCGGTAGGGCTGCTCTGGTGGCTGCTGGCGCCGTCGGGCCTGAACCTGCTGACCGGAAACCCGGACCTCGCCACGGGCACGAACACCGCAACCTGGCTGCCCCGCGACCTCGTCCTGGCCGGGCTGTGCCTGCTCGCCGGGTGCATCGCGGGATCGCTCGTCTCCGGCTCCAAGCACCATCAGCCGACAACCGGCACAGTCCTCCTGGTGGTGTTGGCCGGCGCCGCCGCCGCGCTTCTCGCGTGGGGAACGGGTGTGCTCAGTGCCCAGTTGTGGGGAGCCCCGGCCGACACCTCGGCCAGCGCCAGCGTCGCGTTCTCGCTGCGGTCCTACGCGGTCCTTGCCCTCTGGCCCGCCGCGATTGCCCTGGCCATCTTCTTGGGCAGCCTCTTCCCGGGCTCGGGCGGCAAACCCCGCGCCTGACCGGCACGCGCGGGCACGTAAAATAGTCGGGTGAGCCAAACTCCTGAGCGCCCTGTGACCCCGATTTCCGCCGTCCTCAACTTCCGCACGGTGGACGTGCGCGGCCAGCAACTGTCCCTCGCGGGGCTCCGCGCTGCCGTTCCCCGCGCACAGTCCGGCACCATGGCCGACGCCGAGGACAAGGTCCTGGACATCATCTCGGCCGTCCGCACGCGAGGCTTCGCCGCGCTCCGGGAGCTGGCGCTCACGTTCGACGGCGTGGAACAGACGCACCCCCGCGTCCCGGCGGATGCCCTGCGGGCAGCATTGGCGGGCCTCGATCCGGCCGTGCGGGCAGCGCTTGAGGAGTCCATCAAGCGGGCCCGCGCCTTCGCCGACGCCCAGCGCCCGGCGAACATCGACGTCGAACTGGGCGTCGGCGCCGTCGTCAGCCAGAACTGGGTGCCGGTGGCGCGGGTGGGGCTCTACGTCCCCGGCGGCCTGGCAGTCTACCCGTCCTCGGTGATCATGAACGTTGTCCCGGCCCTGGCCGCCGGCGTCGAATCCATCGCCCTGGCCTCGCCGCCGCAAAAGGACTTCGGCGGTCTGCCGCACCCCACGATCCTGGCAGCGGCATGCCTGCTAGGCATCGAAGAGGTCTACGCGATCGGCGGGGCGCAGGCCATCGCCACATTCGCCTACGGCATCTCCGCGGGCGCATCCGGCGACGGCAGCCTCGCCGGGATTGAGCCCGTGGATGTCGTCACCGGTCCGGGCAACATCTTCGTGGCTACCGCCAAGCGGCTGGTCAAGGGGGTTGTGGGGATCGATTCAGAGGCCGGCACGACGGAGATCGCAATTCTCGCGGATGCCACCGCCAGTCCCGCCCTCGTGGCGGCGGACCTCATCAGCCAGGCCGAGCACGACCCCAAGGCGGCGTCGGTCCTCATCACCGACTCCGAAGCCCTCGCCGCCGACGTCCGCGTCGAACTCGAGCTGCAGGCCGCTGCCACCAAGCACTCCAGCCGCGTGCTCGAGGCACTCTCCGGCCCGCAGTCCGGCGCCGTCCTGGTTGAGGACCTGGAACAGGGCATCGCCGCCTGCAACGCGTATGCCGCGGAACACCTGGAAATCATGACCAAGGATGCCCCCCGGGTGGCGTCCCGGATCCGCAGCGCGGGTGCGATCTTCGTGGGGGACTACAGCCCGGTGAGCCTGGGAGACTACTGCGCTGGGTCCAACCACGTGCTGCCCACCAGCGGCACGGCCGCCTTCTCCTCCGGACTGAACGTGACCACCTTCCTTCGGGCCATCCAGGTGATCAACTACACCCGTTCGGCGCTGGAGCAGGTCAGTGGTCACATCCTCAGCCTCTCGGGCGCGGAAGACCTGCCGGCCCACGGCGAGGCCGTGACGGCACGCTTCGCCAGCCGGTAGCCGCCGCCGCCGACCACTACATGTAGTAATTACAGGCTTGTGATTCAGCTACATCTAGTCGTAAACTAAGGAAAACCGGTGGGTTTGAGACACGCGTTTTGAGGCAAGCGGTTTGAGACGAGCGGTATGAGATAGGGGAGGAATCGACATGTATTGCCCGTTCTGCCGCAACCCTGATTCGCGCGTTGTGGACAGCCGGATTGCCGACGACGGCTCCGCCATCCGCCGCCGCCGGCAGTGCCCCGAATGCGGCCGCCGCTTCACCACCGTCGAAACCACCAGCCTGACCGTTATCAAGCGTTCAGGCGTGGGTGAACCGTTCAGCCGCAGCAAAGTCATCAACGGCGTCCGGAAGGCCTGCCAGGGCCGCCCCGTCACCGAGGACGATCTCGCCATGCTGGCGCAGGAAGTCGAGGAGACGATCCGGGGATCAGGCGCCGCCGAGATCGAGGCGCACGACGTCGGGCTGGCTATCCTCGATCCCTTGCGGCGCCTCGATGAGGTTGCCTACCTCCGGTTCGCCAGCGTTTACCAGGCCTTCGAGTCGCTGGAGGATTTCGAATCAGCGATATCCCTGCTCCGGCACGAGGCCGAATCCAAGGGCCGGGACGGCAAGAGCCCGAAGAAGAGTCCACTCCAGGCGCCGTCGTAAAATCTGGCCTTCTTAAGACGGGCGACCGACCTTAAAAACGGGCGGCCGACTTAGATCTTGGAGCCTGGTGTTGATGTCCCAGGACCGCCACAGACTCCGGTGGTGGCAGCGGAGGGGAAGCCGCAGCCACCACCGGCTCCACTTAAAAAATGAGCTATCACTCCGGGTCGTTCCCCAACGTTCAGAACGACCCGGAGTGATAGCTCATTTGGCGTTTACTTGGCCAGCTTGTGCTTCAGCGCAATCTCGACGGCGGCGCCCACGATGCCGGCGTCGTTCTTCAGTTCGGCCGGGACGATCGGCGTGCGCAACTTCAGGTGCGGCAAGTACTCGTTGGCACGCTTGGAAATGCCGCCACCCACAATGAACAGTTCCGGGGAGAACAGGAACTCCACGTGGGAGAAGTAGCGCTGCAGCAGCACGCTGTACTGCTCCCAGCTGAGGCCGTCGCGCTCACGGGCCACGGCGGAAGCCTTGCTTTCGGCGTCGAAGCCGTCGATTTCAAGGTGCCCGAGTTCGGCGTTGGGAACCAGCTTGCCGTCGAAGATGAAGGCCGAACCGATGCCGGTGCCCAGCGTGATCACCAGCACGGTGCCGTCGATCCCTTCGCCGGCACCGAACCGTGCCTCGGCGAGGCCGGCGGCGTCGGCGTCGTTGATCACCTCCACGGGCCGGCCGAGGCGCGCAGTGAGCATGCCGTCAATGTCGGCCTCCAGCCACGACTTGTCCACATTGGCGGCTGAGTGCACCACACCGTGCTGAATGATGCCCGGGAAGGTAACGCCCACGGGGCTGCTGGCATCGGGGGCGTCGGGGCGGGCGGAGAGCTCGGCGACAACCTGCGCGACGACCTCGGCCACGGAAGCGGGTGTGGAGGGCTGGGGCGTCGGGATGCGCACGCGGTCACCGATCAGCTTGCCCTTCTTGAGGTCCACGATTCCGCCCTTGATACCGGTGCCGCCGATGTCAATGCCGATCAGGGGGGCGTTCTTCTTCGACTTTTCGTCCTTCTTGGCCAATATTATTCCGTTCGTGGCAGGGGCGGGCTAAAGGGGACCGGCGAGGGCCGGCGGGTGAAGACCTGGACCTTCGGGAAGTGCCGTGGAGCGGGAATCAGGGCAGCGTGAGAATCTCAGCGCCGGACTCCGTGACGAGCAGGGTGTGCTCGAACTGTGCTGTGCGCTTGCGGTCGCGGGTCACAACGGTCCAGTCGTCGGCCCACATGTCCCAGTCAACGGTGCCCAAGGTCAGCATCGGCTCGATCGTGAACACCATACCCGTTTCCATGGTGGTGTTGTACGCGGGGGCCGCGTCATAGTGCGGAATGATCAGTCCGGTATGGAAGGCCTCGCCGACGCCGTGGCCGGTAAAGTCGCGGACCACACCGTAACCGAAGCGTTTTGCGTACGACTCGATGGCCCGGCCAATGACGTTGATTTCGCGTCCCGGTGCTACCGCCCGGATCGCGCGGTTCAGGGATTCCTGGGTGCGCTCAACCAGCAGGCGCGATTCCTCGTCCACATCACCGACCAGGAAGGTGTAGTTCGTGTCGCCATGCACGCCCCCGATGAAGGCTGTGATGTCGATGTTGAGGATGTCGCCGTCCTGGACCACCGTGCTGTCCGGAATTCCGTGGCAGATGACCTCGTTGAGCGAGGAGCAGATCGACTTCGGAAAGCCCCGGTATCCGAGGGTCGAGGGGTAGGCGTTGTGGTCCAAGAGGAACTCGTGGCCCACCCGGTCCAGCTGGTCCGTGGTGACGCCGGGTGTGATGTTCTTGCCGACCTCCACGATCGCCTGGGCGGCGATTTTGGCGGCGATGCGGATCTTTTCGATCGTCTCTGCCGACTTGACCTCGGATCCCGTGAATTTTGCCGGGCCCGGCTTGCCCACATATTCAGGACGCGGGATAGCCGGCGGTACGGGACGCTGCGGGCTCACTGTCCCCGGGACCAGAGTGCCGATGGGTGCAGTTGAGGCTAGAGAAGGCATAGATTGATCATATAAGCCGCTGGGCTTGCCCAGAAAAATACAGCCCGGAAAAACAGCAGGAAATCAGCGGGAAAATCAGCGAAGGAGCACCAATGCCCGAGTACTGGTACAACGTCAATACCCACGAGATCGAGGTAGACGCCATGTCCGACTGGAGCCAGCTGATCGGACCCTACAAGACACGTGAAGAAGCCGAACACGCCCTCGAGAAGGTCAAGGCGCGCAACGAAGCCTGGGAGAAGGGCGACGACGACTAGGCGCGGGTCTGATTTTTCTCACCCCGTGAGGGTGAGCGCCAGCCCGCCCGGGACAGCCATACTGGGAAAATGCCGACGAGAGTTGCCCGCACCCGCGGGGTCCGGGTCCCTGACCTGGCGAGGCTGGCGGCTGCCTGGGTGGCCTCGACTGTAGCCCTCATTGTCACCGGCGCTTTGCTGCCGGGGTTCTCGGCAACCAGCTGGTGGGCCTATGCCGCAGTGGCCGCGGCGGCCGGCATCGTCGGCCTGGTCCTCCGCCCTGTGCTCGTGGAGATCTCCGCAAGGGTCGGCTGGCTGGCAGTGCTTCTTACTGCGCTGCTCGGGCAGGCCCTGATCATGTACGTCGCCATCCGCCTCGTGCCCGGCATCGAGTCGACGGTTTGGACCGCCATTGCCGCCACGTGGGTCAGCGCCGTCGTCGGCACGCTCATCTCCTGGGCCACCACGGCCGGTACCGATGACGGCCTCATCACCTCCCTGGCCGGCAGGGCCCGGCGGCAGAAAATCGTGACCGATCCGGAAATTGACGGCATCCTGTTCGTGCAGCTCGATGGTGTCCCCTTCCCGGTGCTGAAGTGGGCCGTCCAATCCGGGGGAGTGCCCCACATCCGGCGCTGGCTGACGGCAGGGGATTACCAGTTCCGCGAATGGACCCCGCAGCTGCCGTGCACCACGCCAGCGAGCCAGCTGGGCATTCTGCACGGCACCGTAGACGGGATCCCTGCCTTCCGGTGGTACGACCGGGAGCTCAACCGGGTCCTGGTGGCCAACCGTCCGGCAGATGCCCGAGTAATAGAGGAAAGGCACAGCAACGGCCAAGGCCTGCTCTGCGACGACGGCGTATCCATTTCAAACCTGTTCACCGGTGACGCGCCCCGATCGCTGATGACCATGAGCCGGGTGGAGGTCCGGCGCGGCTCCACCCAAACGCGCCGGGCGTTCGCCTGGTTTTTCAACTCGCCCAACGGCTTCATGCGCAGCCTCACACGGACTGTCGGGGAGATCCTCAAGGAGCGTTGGCAGGCCCGACGACAGATCAAGCGGAACCTCGATCCGCGGGTGCATCGGGACTGGACGTTCGCCCTGCTTCGGGCAGTCACGAACGGTCTCCTGCGTGACTTGAACACGGCCTTGGTGGCCGAAGAGATGCGCCGTGGCACGAAGAGCATCTATGTCGACTACGTTGACTACGACGAGATCGCCCACCACGCCGGCATGTTCCGGCCCGAGTCGCTCGCCGCCCTGGACGGCTTGGACCGCACGCTGGGATCCCTGGCCCAGCTCGCCGGGTCCGCTCCCCGCCGCTATCGGCTGGTGGTGCTCTCGGACCACGGCCAGTCGCAGGGCACCCCGTTCGCTGACCGCTATGGCCAGGCGCTCGGCGATCTGTGTGCGGACCTCATTCACGAGCACGTTCAGAACGTGGACGCGTCCGTCGAAGGCCTGGGGCGTGCGGACTCCATCGCCGGCGACATCGCTGCTGGCGGGATGGCCGGGAAACTCGCCGTCCGCGCCGACCGGGTGCTGACCAAGGCACAACAGACGCCGGCACAGCAGGCTTCCGGCCCGGGCGACGCCGCCGAGGAACCGGTTGTCGTCCTGGGTTCGGGCAACCTGGGCCTGGTCTACGTGCGGGGTGACCGGCGCTGGACTCTCCAGGCCCTCGATAGCCAGTGGCCAGCCCTGATCCCGGGACTGACTGCCCATGCGGGCGTCGGGTTCGTCGCCGGCATCGATGAAGACGGCCGGGCGTGGGCCATCGGCAGCGGTGGGCGGATTGACCTGGCAAGCGGCGCGGTGGAGGGCATCGACCCCCTGACCCCGTTCGGGCCCCACGCCGCGCGGATGCTCCACCGTGCGCTGATGCACCCCGAGGCACCGGATCTTTACGTCAACAGCACGGTTGATCCGGTGACCGACGACGTCACGGCGTTCGAAGGGCTCGTCGGATCGCACGGGGGACTGGGCGGTTGGCAGGACCGTGCCGTGTTGCTCGGCCCGGCCGACCTCATGGCGGAACTGCCCGAGCGGATAGAAAGTGCCGCTGAACTCCACCTGGTGTTGGTGGCGATGCTCGAGTCCTGTGGCCAGCGCGCCACGACGGCGTTCACCCCTGAGTGACTAACTTCTGACGAACAAACGCCTGCCATGCAGACCACGACAGGGCTATGGTGAGCTTGTGAGTCCAAAGACGAGCCCCGCAGCGGTGCTGGAAATCAACGCCCGCGAGGTGCACATCTCGAATCCCGACAAGGTGGTCTTTCCCGAGCCGGGCCTCACGAAGCTTGATCTCGTCAAGTACTACCTCGCCATCGCCGACGGTGCGCTCCGGGGTGTCGATGGTCGGCCGATGGTACTCAAGCGCTTCGTCAAGGGAATCAGCCAGGAGGCGTTCTTCCAGAAGCGTGCGCCGGAGAAACGGCCGGAGTGGATCGACACCGCCACCTTGCAGTACGCATCAGGCAACTCGGCCGAAGAAGTTGTGGTGCGGGATGCCGCAGCACTGGCCTGGGTGGTGAACCTCGGATGTATCGACCTCAACCCGCATCCCGTCCGGGCCGAGGACCTCGACCACCCAGACGAGCTCCGCGTGGACCTCGATCCCATGCCCGGCGTGGACTGGCGCCAGATTGTCGACGTCGCGATGATCGCCCGGGACGTCCTCACCGACCACGGCCTGGTGGGCTGGGCGAAGACATCCGGCTCCCGAGGCATCCACATTTACGCCCGGATCGAGCCCCGATGGGACTACCGTCAGGTGCGGCTCGCCGCGGAGACGCTCGCCCGGGAGGTCGAACGACGCGCCCCCGGGCTCGCCACCGCCAAATGGTGGAAAGAAGAACGCGGTGAGAGCGTCTTTGTCGACTTCAACCAGAATGCGAAGGACCGGACAGTGGCATCCGCCTATTCGGTGCGCGCTCGCCCGGACGCCCGCGTCTCGACGCCGCTCGACTGGGATGAGGTGCCGGAATGCCGGCCGGAGGAATTTACGGTCCGCACGGTGCCTGAGCGGTTCGCGGAGCGCGGCGACCCGGCATCCGGAATCAACGACGCCGTCGGGAGCCTGGACGCGTTGCTCGCCCTGGCCGACGAACTCGGCCCGGCCGAGAAACCGCCGAAGTCCTCCGATGGGTCGGGACGACGGGCGTCGACAATGCCACTGATCGAGATCGCGCGCGCCAAAACGAAGCCTGAAGCCCTGGAAGGGCTCGAACGGTGGAAGTCGCAGCATAAGGACGTCGTGAAGCTCCTCGAGCCAGCCGACATCCTGGTCGACGGGATGCGAGGCTCCAGTTCGCTCTGGTACCGGATCCGCGTCAACCTCCAGCACGTGCCAGACAAAGAGCGGCCGGAACAAGCCAAACTCGAGGTGGACTACGACCCGTGGGCAAGGAAAGATCCAACAGGTTCGTGAGACAGCGGGTGGAGGGGGTCGGTTTCCTCCCGCCCGCCGTCGAGCGCGCTCGCGGATGAGCGGCCGTCTCACCGGGGCGCCACCCAGGACTCGCCCGGCACCAGGACTACTGCCGTGCAGCCAGGAGCCTGCTCGGCCACGGCGTCAGCAAACCGGTGCCCGGGCCGCTCAAGCCAGCTTCGGGCAAAGAGCGGAACGAAGGGAGGGTGCAGGGTTCCCCAGTGCACCGGTACCCCGAAGCGCGCCCCGCTCATCGCGACAGCCCGGGCGGCGCCCTCCGGCGTCAGATGTCCCGCCGAGAGCTTCGGTCCCCATCCCCAAACCGGCACCAGCGCGACGTCGATTGGCCCGCCGGCCATGGCCGGGAGCGCGGCCATTTCCGGATACAAGCCGGTGTCACCGGCAATCCACACGGTGCCTGATGGGCCCCGGACCAGCTGGCCGTTGGCGTCGTTGGGCCGGTGTGGCATGGGGCGGCTACGATGCTCGGCAGGAACCTGCCGAATCTGGACCCCGCTGCCCACGGAGGTCCAGTCGTCCCCCAGGGGAACGACGTTCATGAGCTTTCGGCTACGCAGCCAGGCGACGTTTGCCGGCGCGCTCATCAGCGCCGCCTCGCCCAGCATGCGGAGGGAGCGCAACTCGGCGTGGTCGTGGTGGAGGTGGGAGAGAAGCACGACGTCCGGCCGGCTCCACAACGTCGGATCCGGCCGCGGTGCCAGGCGCCGCAGCAGCCCGGCATGCGCACGAAGCAACGGATCGGTCAGAACCCGTACCCCGTCGACGTCCAGAACCACCGAGGAGTGGCCGAGCCAAGTGAGCCTCACGTCATACCTTGCCTGGGAATACGGGTCCGGAATTGGCAGCGTTGGCGCGGCGGAGGCCGTTGCCTAGCTCTGGCCTCCGCGTTAGGTCTCCCTGTCAGCCAGGTCTCTCTGTCAGGCGAGGGCCTTTGCCTTGAGGGAGTCAAACTCGGTCTGGTTGATCGCTCCGGAATCGAGCAGCGCCTTGGCGTCCGCGATCTGGGCCGCGGGAGCGGCGCCCTCGCCTGCGACTTGCTTAATGTAATCCTGCTGGGCGGCCTGCCGCCGGGCGATTTCGGCCATCTGCCGCTCGGCCATCCCGCGGCCTCGGGCGATCAGGTAGATGAGTGCGCCGAGCCAGGGCACGAAGATCATGAGGATCACCCAGCCGGCCTTGGCCCAGCCGTTGAGCGAGTGGTCGCCGAACAGGTCCATCAAGCAGCGGAACCACACCATCAGCGCGGCGATCCAGATAAAGAACCAGAAACTCCACAGGAGGACATCCCAGAAGCTGTTGGCATTTGTGCCCATCGTTATTCCTTCCCTTGCGTTCGCCTGTGCCTGACTCACCGCTTTGCGCACGATGAGTCCGGGGCAAACATCTTCGGGGCCCTGTTGCAGACCTCTGAGGACCAGAGTGCCCTGAGCAGGGGCGCAACACATCGTCCGCGAAGGATGAGGTGTTGCCGCGGTGGTCCCTTGGAAGGAGCAGTCCCTTAGAAGGAGCGGTCGCTTAGAAGGAGTGTTCGGGGCCGGGGAACTGACCCGAGCGCACGTCCTCGCCGTAAGCCTTGGCGGCGTCGCTGAGTGAGGTCCGCAGGTCGGCGTACTGCTTGACGAATTTCGCCATTTTTCCGCCGCGCAGGCCCGCCATGTCCTGCCAGACCAGGACCTGTCCGGTGGTGGCGTTGCCGGCACCAATGCCGACGGTGGGGACGGCGACGGCGGCATCCACCTCGGCCGCCGTGCCGGCCGGAACCATTTCCATCAGCACGCAAAACGCGCCGGCGTCGGCCAGCGCGACGGCGTCGTCGATCAGGCGCTGTGCGTCGTCGCCGCGGCCCTGGACCCGGTAGCCGCCGAGGGAGTGTTCGCTTTGCGGGGTGAAGCCGATGTGGGCCATGACCGGAATGCCGGCCTGGACCATGGCGCGGACGGTGTCGGCGTAAAACTTTCCGCCTTCGATCTTGACCGCGTGGGCCAGGCCCTCCTTGAGGAACCGCACACCGGTGGCCACCGCCTGCTGGGCGGAGACCTCGTAGCTGCCGAACGGCAGGTCCGCGACCACCAGGGCACGCCGCGCTGAGCGGGCGACGGCCCGGCACAGCGGAAGGAGTTCGTCCACTGTGACGGGAAGGCTCGTTTCGTTGCCGAAGACGTTGTTGGATGCCGAGTCACCCACCAGCAGCACCTCGATGCCGGCCTGGTCAAAGATCTCCGCTGTGTACTGGTCATAGGCGGTGAGCATGGCGAAACGCTCACCGTTGACCTTGGCCTGATGAAGATGATGCGTCCGGATCCTGGCCGCCGGTTTCCTGGACGCGCCCTGTGCCCCGGCAGCGGTCCCGTCAGCCATCCCCGCAGTGGCGCCGGCGGCAACCGCCCCAGGTCCGCTGCCATAGGGAGCGGCAAGTTCGGCGGGCGTGCTGGAATCGGAGCTGTTGCTGGTGGCCATGCCACGAGCGTAATGCGATACCGGGCGCCACAGCTACCGCGGAACCTGCCGGCGCCGGTGAGTCACGTCACACAGGACGTGTGCGGAACTGTGCGGGCCACCGGCAGAGGGCAGTTTGCTCGTCTTTGTGTTAACGGTGTGTTACGCGGGGGACCGGCTTCAGCAATCGGTGCCGATGCTTAGTAAAGTGAACGGTGAGCAGCCGGGGCCCGTGAAAGCCGGGTCCGGGCACGGATGAAGAACCAGAAAGAGGCCAGTATGGACCGCCAGCAAGAGTTTGTCCTGCGGACGATCGAAGAACGCGACGTGCGGTTCGTGCGGCTGTGGTTTACCGACGTCGTGGGCTCGCTCAAGTCCGTGGCCCTTGCCCCGGCCGAGGTGGAAGGCGCCTTCGAAGAGGGACTGGGTTTTGACGGGTCTTCCATCGAGGGCCTGGCCCGCGTCTTTGAATCCGACATGCTGGCCCAGCCGGATCCGGCGACGTTCCAGATCCTGCCGTGGCGCGGTGAGACCGAGGCGACCTCTCGGATGTTCTGCGACATTCTGACCCCCGACGGCGAGCCCTCCGCCGCCGATCCGCGCAACGTCCTCAAGCGCACCCTGGCCAAGGCCGCGGACATGGGCTTCACCTGCTACACCCATCCCGAGATCGAGTTCTACCTGCTCAAGTCCCAAGAGCCCGGCCCGGACGGATCGCCCATCCCGGTGGACGAGGGGGGCTACTTTGACCACGTTCCGGGCGGCGTGGCCCAGGACTTCCGCCGGACCGCCGTGACCATGCTCGAATCGGTAGGCATCTCCGTGGAGTTCAGCCACCACGAGGCCGGCCCCGGCCAGAACGAGATCGACCTGCGCTACGCGGACGCGCTGCAGACAGCGGACAACATCATGACGTTCCGTACGGTCATCAAGGAAGTGGCCCTGCAGCAGGGCACCTATGCCACGTTCATGCCCAAGCCCTTCACCGCCCACCCGGGCTCGGGCATGCACACGCACTTCTCGCTCTTTGAAGGGGACACCAACGCCTTCTATGAGGCCGGTGCCGAGTTCCAGCTCTCCAAGACGGCGCGTCAGTTCATCGCCGGCATCCTCAAGCACGCTCCCGAATTCACTGCCGTCACCAACCAGTTCGTGAACTCCTACAAGCGGCTTTGGGGCGGGGGAGAAGCACCGAGCTACCTGAGCTGGGGCCACAACAACCGTTCCGCGCTGGTCCGCGTCCCGCTGTACAAGCCCGGCAAGGGCCAGTCCGCCCGGATCGAATACCGCGGCATCGACTCAGCCGCCAACCCCTACCTGGCCTACGCCGTGCTGCTCGGAGCCGGCCTCAAGGGCATCGAGGAGGGCTACCAGCTCCCCGCCGCGGCGGAGGACGACATCTGGTCGCTGAGCTCGGCCGAGCGCCGCGCCATGGGGCACGACCCCCTGCCGGCGAGCCTGCACGATGCCATCCGGACCATGGAAGATTCCGAACTCATGCCGCAGATCCTCGGCGAGCAGGTCTATGAGCACTTCCTGCGCAACAAGCGTGCAGAATGGCAGGACTACCGCCTCCAGGTGACGCCCTACGAGCTGCAGCGCAACCTAGGCATTTTGTAGGAGACCCCGATGAGCCTGGCACGGCGCCTGATTGCGGCCGGCTTCAGCGATCTCGACAAAGGGGAGCGGTTCCTGGCGGCGAGGGAGCTGGAGGGGCTTGACCAGGATGCCCTCTTTGCCGGGCTACAGCTCGCGGCGAACCCGGACACGGCGCTGCAGTCCCTGGTCCGGCTGATCGAGAAGCACCCGGCGCTGCGCACGCTCGCCGTCGCGGACCCGGAGACTTCCGAACCGCTGTACCGGGTCCTGGGCGCCTCCGAGGCGCTGGGTGAATTCCTCATCCGCCACCCGGAACACCTCGACGCTTTCGACGTCCGGGCCAGCCCCGAGCCGCTGGCGGCGGACGCCGTGGCCCTGCGCGCCCGGCTGCTGCAGTCAGTGCGGGCGGACCCGAAGTCCGTCCGGCCCGTGGCGGGGCTCAGCGGGCAGGAAGCTTACGCGGCGCTGCGCACCGCCTACCGGCGAGGGCTCGTGGAACTGGCCATCAAGGACCTGTGCGCTGCCGATCCGCTGGATTTCATGCCGGCCGCGGGCGCGGAACTGGCGGACCTGGCCGGCGCCGCCCTGGAGGCGGCCCTTGCCGTGTCCCGGGCGGAGACGGCGGAGAAGTTCGACGCCGCGGAGGTGGCCGACGTCGGGCTTGCCGTGATCGGCATGGGAAAGTGCGGCGCCCGCGAACTGAACTACATATCCGACGTCGACGTCATCTACGTGATCGATTCCGGCACGCTGGAGGACGCCACGGCCACCACGATCGGCACGGCACTTGCCTCCGGGATCTCGCGGGCGATCATGTCCACCTGCCGGGAACCCGGGCTGTGGGAAGTGGATGCGAACCTGCGGCCCGAAGGCAAGTCCGGTCCGCTGGTGCGGACCCTGGCCTCGCATGAGAGCTACTATGCGCGCTGGGCGGAGAGCTGGGAATTCCAGGCCCTCCTGAAGGCCCGGACGATCGCCGGCGACACGGACCTAGGCACGCGCTACGAAGCCGCCGTGACACCCTTGATTTGGTCCTCGGCCGGCCGGGAAGGCTTTGTCGAATCCGTCCGCGCCATGCGCCGCCGCGTCACCGAGCACATTCCCGCCGATGAGGAACAGCGCCAGATCAAGCTGGGCCGTGGCGGATTGCGCGACGTCGAATTCACCGTTCAGCTGCTGCAGCTCGTGCACGGCAAGTCCGACGAGTCGCTGCGCTGCCGCGACACCACCTCGGCCATCGCCGCGCTGTCGGCCGGCGGCTACATCGGCCGCTCGGACGCCGCGGAATTCGACCGTGACTACCGGTACCTGCGGCTCCTCGAGCACCGGATCCAGCTCTTCCAGCTGCGCAGGACCCACCTCATGCCGGAGACCGAAGCGTCGCTGCGCTCCCTGGCGAAGGCCGTCCTTGGCCCGTTCTCCGCCGAACGGCCCAAGCCGGACGCCCTCATGGCCGCGTGGCGGAAGACCAAGCGCTCCGTCCGCGAACTCCACGAACGCATTTTCTACCGCCCGCTCCTCAACACTGTCGCGACGCTGAGCAGCGAAGAGGCGCGCCTTACCCCGGAGGCCGCCCAAGGCCGCCTCGCCGCGCTGGGCTACCTCGATCCGCCCGGCGCCATGCGGCACATCGAGGCCCTGACCGCCGGTGTGAGCCGCCGCGCCGCACTCCAGCGCCAGCTCCTGCCCATCCTGTTGGACTGGCTCGCCGACGGCGTGGACCCCGACGCCGGGCTGCTCGCGTTCCGGCGCGTCAGCGAGGCGCTCGGCACCACGCACTGGTATCTGGGCATGCTCCGGGATTCGACGGCGGCGGCCGAGCGGCTCTGCCACGTGCTCGCCAACTCCCGCCTGATCGCAGACCTGCTGGAGGTTTCGCCGGAGTCCGTGGCCTGGCTGGGCGCGGACAAGGAGCTGGTGCCGCTGCCGTTGGAAACGCAGTGGCTGGAGATCACCTCGAAGATGTCCCGGCACGCGGACCCGGAGAGCGCCATGCGGCTGATCCGGCTGATCCGGCGGCGGGAAATCCTGCGGATCGCCATTGCGGACAGCGCCGGTCTGCTGGACCAGGACCAGGTGGGCGGTGCCCTCGCCGATACCGACCAGGCGGCCGTCCTGGGGGCGCTGCGGGTGGCCGAGACGATGATCGCAGCGGAGCAACCCCTGAAGACGCACGTGCTCGTAGTGGCCATGGGACGCCAGGGTGGCCGGGAGATCGGCTACGGCTCGGATGCCGACGTCATCTACGTCCACCGCGGACTCCCGGGCGTCCCCGAAGAAGAAGCGCAGGCCCAGGCCGCGCAGATCGTCGGCAAGCTCTCAAGCCTGCTGACCCAGCCGCTCAAACCGGCCATTCTGGCCGAACGCGTGCTCTCCGTGGACGCGGACCTGCGGCCCGAGGGCAAGAACGGGCCCATGGTGCGGTCGCTGGAGTCCTTTGCCGAGTACTACCGCCGGTGGTCTCTGGTCTGGGAGGCCCAAGCGCTGCTGCGGGCGCGCCCGATGGCCGGCGACGACGCGCTGGCGGCGGATTTCATGGCCCTGATAAATCCGATCCGGTACCCCGAGTCTCTGTCCCAGCAGGACACCCGGGAGGTCCGGCGGATCAAGGCCAGGGTCGAGGCCGAACGCCTGCCGCGCGGCGCCGACCCCGCCCGGCACCTGAAGCTTGGCCGGGGCGGCCTGAGCGACGTCGAATGGCTGGCCCAGCTGCTCCAGCTTCAGCACGCCGGCGAACATCCCGAGCTGCGCACCACTTCCACCGTGGAAGCCCTCGGCGCGGCGGCGGCCCTGGGCCTTCTCGATGAGGGGGACGCCGAGATCCTGCTCGGGGCCTGGCGGCTGGCGAGCCGGATCCGTTCGGCCAACGTCATCTGGACCGGACGGTCCTCGGACCTGCTGCCCTCCTCCCGCCGCGACCTCGAGGCGGTGGCGCGCTGGTGCGGCTACGGCCAGGGCAACGCCGCGGCGCTGGAAGAGGATTACCTGCGCCTGAGCCGGCGCGCCCGGTCAGTTTTTGAGCGGGTGTTCTACGGGCAGTGACGCCTCGTGACCAGGGTTGGTACTGGGGATCGGGTGCTGCGGTGCTGTGCTGACAAGCGGTGCTGACACGCCTGCGGGAGGGTGCTACCTTGGGCGGATGGCCAGGCAACTGTTTGTGAACCTCCCTGTGCGGAATCTTGATAAGTCGGTGGAGTTCTTTACCGCGCTGGGATTCTCCTTCAATCCCGCCTTCACTGATGAAAACGCCACCTGCATGATCGTCAACGACGGCGCCTACGTGATGCTGCTCGTCGAGTCCTACTTCAAGACCTTCACCTCGAGGTCTGTTGTGACCGCGACGGACACCGCCGAGGTCATCATGTCCTTCTCCCTGGAGAGCCGCGAGGCCGTGGACGAGGCCGTCCGGACCGCGCTGAAGTCCGGGGGCAAGGCCTCCGAGGAGGCCCAGAACTACGGTTTCATGTACACCCACAGTTTTCAGGACCCCGACGGCCACCTCTGGGAAGTCTTCTGGATGGATCCGGCCGGCCCGCCAAAGGACGCAGCGCTCTAGCCGCGGCTCCCGCGGCGGCACGCGCCGCAGTATGGGTACGCTGTCTACATGCCTGAACATGTGTGGCTGTTGCCCTTGAAGAACCTCGACGACGACGCCCGGGCCGTCAAGCTGGGAGAGATTGCGCTGCTGGAACTCGGCGAGGGGCAGCGGACGTTCGTGGGCGACCCGCTGCGGATGATGTTGGTGGCGCTTGAGGAAGACTCCAGGTACCCGTTCGCGGTGGACGCTAACGGGGCCGCCGTCGGCGTTCTCACGCTCCAGAGCGGCGCGGCGACCCTGGCCGGCTGGCCCGACGACGACTCCGCCTGGCTCCTCCGCGGGTTCCTGATCGACCGGCGGCAGCAGGGCAAGGGTCTTGGCACCCTCGCGGCGGACGCCGCCGTGCGGGAAGCTGCCAAACTGACGGCGGACATGGGCGGCGGCCAGGGCGGCGTCGTTCTCTCCGTCAATGAACTGAACCCTGGCGGCCTGGCCGCGTACGCCAAGGCAGGGTTTGAGGACCGCGGCCGCTACGAAGGCGGCGACGCCGGCCCGCAACGCACCATGTACCGGGGCTTCTGAGCCGGTCGATCGCAACGAGGGCTGTCAACTTTTGTTGACGCGACTCCTGGCGTCAATTAGAGTTGACGCCGGGAGGTGTGACATGAAGACACTGATTGGTTCGATGGACGGCAAGGGGCCGGCCGAGGCCCTCTATGCCGTGGCGGAGCTGCACAAGGAGCTGGCGCGAACGGAAACCGAGGTTGTGCTCCGTGCCAGGCAGGCCGGACTCTCGTGGGAGGCGATCGCGGTGTGCCTGGGCGTCAGCAAGCAGGCGGTGCACAAGAAGTACGGCAAGCGCTGAGGCTCCCTTCAACATTTCCCCCAAAGAATGCCCTTGGTAAAACAAAGAGTCCGCCCGGCCTGCCATGGCTGGCAGTCCGGACGGACTCTTCAGTTCTGGGCCGACTCAGGCCGCGGAACTAGACGCCGTAGTAGAGCTCGAACTCGTACGGGTTCGGGCGCAGCGAGAGCGGACGGATCTCGTTCTCGTATTTGTACTCGATCCAGGTGTCGATCAGGTCCTGGGTGAAGACGCCGCCGGCCTGCAGGAACTCGTTGTCCTCGGCCAGTGCTTCCAGGGCCTCCTCGAGGGTGCCCGGAGCCTTGGGGATGTCCTTGGCTTCCTCGGCGGGGAGCTCGTAGAGGTCCTTGTCGATCGGAGCCGGGGGTTCGATGCGGTTGCGGATGCCGTCGATGCCGGCCATCAGCTGGGCGGCGAACGCCAGGTAAGGGTTGGAGGAGGGGTCCGGCGCGCGGAACTCGATGCGCTTGGCCTTCGGGTTGGAGCCCGTGATGGGGATACGGATACCGGCGGAGCGGTTGCCCTGCGAGTAAACCATGTTGACGGGAGCCTCGAAGCCCTTGACCAGGCGGCGGTAGGAGTTCACCGTCGGGTTGGTGAAGGCCAGGACAGCGGAGGAGTGCTTCAGCAGGCCGCCGATGTACCAGCGGGCGGTGTCGGACAGGCCGGCGTAGCCCTTCTCGTCGTAGAACAGCGGCTCGCCACCGTTCCACAGCGACTGGTGGCAGTGCATGCCCGAACCGTTGTCGCCGAAGACCGGCTTCGGCATGAAGGTCACTGACTTGCCCCAGGCGTCGGCGGTGTTCTTGATGACGTACTTGAACTTCTGCAGGTCATCGGCCGCGTGGGTCAGGGTGGTGAACTTGTAGTTGATTTCAGCCTGGCCGGCGGAGCCGACTTCGTGGTGGCTGCGCTCGACCTCAAGGCCGGCCTCGTCCAGGGCAACACACATGGCGTCGCGGAGGTCGGCCTGCTTGTCAGTGGGGGAGACCGGGAAGTAACCGCCCTTGACCGGGGTCTTGTAGCCGAGGTTTCCGCCCTCTTCTTCGCGGCCGGTGTTCCAGTGAGCTTCTTCGGAGTCGATCTTGTAGAAGCTGCCCTGCGGGGAGGACTGGTACTGGACGTTGTCGAAGACGAAGAATTCGGCCTCGGGAGCGAAGAACGCGGTGTCGGCGATGCCGGTGGAGGCGAGGTAGGCTTCGGCCTTCTCGGCCACGCCGCGGGGGTCGCGGTGGTAGGGGTCGCCCGTGCGGGGGTTCACGATCGAGAAGTTCAGCGCGAGGGTCTTCTCCATGCGGAACGTGTCGAGGAATGCCGTCGTCACGTCCGGGATGAGCTGCATGTCAGACTCGGCGATGCCCTGGAAGCCGCGAATCGAAGACCCGTCGAAGAGCTGCCCGTTGACGAAGAAGTCGGCATCAACGCTCTTGGCGGGCACGTTGAAGTGCTGCTGAACGCCAGGGAGATCGGTGAAGCGGATATCGACGAATTTGATGTCTTCGTCCTTGATGAACTTGAGGACTTCGTCCGCAGTCTTGAACATCTATGCTCCTTACGCATATGAAAGATCTGGCCGTCAGGCACATTTGTCCAGCGCAGTCCAACGGCGGGGAAACACAAAGCTTCCCCGCTCCGCAGTCGCTAGCAACTGTTACCACCCTAAGGACATGGGATTTCCCCGCAGTGTCCGCATTGTTTCAGGCAGGTTACAGATTGGAGGTGAGGTCACAGAATCGCCTGACAGCTCAACGCTAGCCCTCTGTCCATACTGTGACCTATCCGGTCCACAGTGTGACACGGTGCTGCCCGCACTGTGGACAGGCGGAAGCCGATAAGCTGGGACGGTGGTAGATCGCAAAGACATCGGTTCATGGCTCAGCGGGCCGGACACCTCCGGCATCTCCAGGTACCCTGGCGAGCGGCTGGGACTGCCCGAAGCCGGGCCGGGCTCGATCGCCCGCGCCGGCCGCCGTATCCTCGCGATCTGCATCGACTGGGGGATCGCGTTGTTGATCAGCAATTTCGCCTTCGCCGGAAATTCCTGGGGCACGCTGGCCATCTTTGCCGTCGAGCAAATCCTGCTGGTGGGCACCCTCGGCTACAGCATTGGCCACCGGATCGTGGGGATCCACGTGTTGCGCTTGGGCGGCCGTCCGGCAGGCCCGCTCGCGGCCCTGGTGCGCACCCTGCTGCTGTGCCTCGTCGTCCCGGCCGTCGTCTTCGACCCGGACCAGCGCGGCCTACACGACAAGGCCATGAATACCGTACTCGTCCGGATGTAGCGGGACGCTGTAAACCATCGCGGGGAGCCATCGGCAAGGACGACGCCGGCCCCCGGCGGTTGCCGCCGTCCGAACCCGCAGCGGCTGGCTGCGGTCTTTTCGGCGGCGCCTTTCACTCTGTGATGGTCGACGTTGGGCCAACGAAAAAGCCCCGGTTCGCGGCCTGTGGTGGCCGTGAACCGGGGCAAATTTTCGTTTCGCTGGCGGGGGAAGCTTCTGGCAGCGGGCTAGCGTCCGCGGGCAGCCTTGCGGTCCGGGCGGGCCTTGTACGGGTCGATGCCCTTCGGGATGGGCAGGCGGCCGCCGAGCGACGAGATGCGCTTGGACACGGCGCTGACCTCAGTCTTCGTCAGTTCGCCCTTGAGCTTGTTCATCTTCTTGGCGATCTGGCTGAGCGGAACCTGGCCCTCACCGCGCCCGCTCTCGATCACGTGGATCGTGACGTTGGGCAGGATGCGCGCCAGCCGCTTGCGTTCGGCGTCGACCAGCGGCTTGACCCGGTTGCTGGGGCCTTCGCTGACAAGCACGACGCCGGGACGGCCGATGGCGCGGAAGACGGCGTCCTGCGTGCGGGGGTTGACGGCGACCGGCTGGTCCTCGGTGATCCAGCCGCGCTTCAGCGTGCCCAGCGCTGCACCTGATGCGCCCGGCTGGCCCTCGATCTGCGCGAACGCCGCGCGCTCGGCGCGGCGGGACAGGATCAGGGTGGCGGCAATGGCGCCCAGCGCGATGCCGATAATCAGGCCCGTGACCCAGTTGTCGAGCAGGAAGCCGACGAGGAGGCTGGCGGCGACAACGCCCAGGAAAGCCAGCAGCATGAGCCACGGAACCATGGGATCGTGGCGGCGGGTCATCTGGAAGACCTCGCCGATCTGCTTCAGTCGGCTTGGCTTCTTGGCCTTTACTTCCTTGGGCTTGCGGGAGAAAAGACCGCGCTTGGAAGCATCGGAAGCCGGGCTGGAGTTGCTGGAATCAGGGGAGTTCGCCATAGTGCCTTAATTCTACGTGATCGACGGCTAGGGGCCGGACCCGGAATGCTCCGGTGCCGGCCCCTAGGCGGAAGGGTTGTTACAACAGGGTTCAGGAATGCGCCGCGAGCAGTGAGCTGGCTTCCTGGCGGGTGCTGCCCGAGCTTTCGATGTGTGCGAGCTCGGCCGGGATTTCCCAGCCCTTCTTGCGCATCGCGGTGGCCCAGAGCCGGCCGGCGCGGTAAGAGGAACGCACCAGCGGTCCGCTCATGACGCCCAGGAAGCCGATCTCGTCCGCTTCCTGCTGCAGGTCCACGAATTCCTGCGGCTTGACCCAGCGGTCCACCGGAAGGTGCCGTTCGCTGGGCCGCAGGTACTGGGTGATGGTGATGAGGTCGCAGCCGGCCTCGTGCAGGTCCCGGAGTGCCTCCGAGATTTCCTCGCGGGTCTCGCCCATGCCCAGGATCAGGTTGGACTTGGTCACCATGCCGAGCTTGCGGCCCTGGGTGATGACGTCCAGGGAGCGCTCGTAGCGGAACGCCGGGCGGATCCGCTTGAAGATCCGGGGCACGGTTTCGACGTTGTGGGCGAAGACCTCGGGCTTGGAGTCGCAGATCGCCGCGATGTGCTCGGGCTTGCCGGAGAAATCGGGGATCAGCAGTTCGACGCCGGTACCCGGGTTCAGTTCGTGGATCTTGCGGACCGTCTCGGCGTACAGCCAGACGCCCTCATCGGCGAGGTCGTCGCGGGCCACGCCGGTCACGGTGGCGTAACGCAGCTGCATGGACTGGACCGAGCGGGCCACCTTGGTGGGCTCGAACATGTCCACGGGCGAGGGCTTGCCGGTGTCGATCTGGCAGAAATCGCAGCGGCGCGTGCACTCGGAGCCGCCGATCAGGAAGGTGGCTTCCTTGTCTTCCCAGCATTCGAAGATGTTCGGGCAGCCGGCCTCTTCACAGACGGTGTGAAGGCCTTCCTTCTTGACGAGGCTCTTGAGCTGGACGAACTCGGGGCCCATCTGGACCTTGGCCTTGATCCATTCCGGCTTACGTTCCACCGGTGTGGCCGCGTTTCGCTGCTCAATGCGCAGCATCTTCCGGCCTTCTGGTGCCAGTGTCACAGTAGAGCTCCTTCTGGGGTTGCAACTAGGGCTTCTTCATTGTTGCGCAGTTCTTCGGTGATCCGCGACACGAGGTCAGCCGGGGTGACGTCCCTGCCGGTCTCCTGGGCGATCGTGGTGACTCCGGCGTCACTGATGCCGCAGGCGATGATCTGGGCGTACGGGGAAAGATCGTTGTTGCAGTTGATGGCGAAGCCGTGCATGGTGACGCCCTCGTTGACGCGGATGCCGATGGCTGCGATCTTGCGGGCCGGGCCCTTCTCGTCCTGCTCGATCCAGACGCCCGCGCGGCCCCGGATTCGTACGGCGTCGATGCCGTAGTCCGCCAGGACGGCGATGATCACGGCTTCCAGGCGCTCCACGTAGTCGCGGATGCCGGCCTTGTTTTTCAGCTTGATGATGGGGTAACCCACCAGCTGGCCGGGACCGTGCCAAGTGAGTTTGCCACCGCGGTCGACGGCGACCACGGGAGTTCCGTCAAAGGGGCGTTCGTGGTCTTCGGTGCGTTTGCCGGCAGTGTAAACAGCGGAGTGTTCGAGCAGCAGTACGGTGCTGGGCGCGGTGCCCGCGAGGACTTTTTCGTGCAGTTCGCGCTGGATGTCCCAGCCGCGCGTGTAATCGATGAAGTCCGGGGCGAGACCCAGCTGTTTGAACTCAAGAGTCATGGCTTCAAGCTTAGACCCCGCCCGCCGTCCTTCCCGATTGTGTGCTTAAGCTCTCATGCCTGTGGATAACTTCTGCAGCGTTCCGCAGGATCGGCTATTCCTAGGGGATGGAAGAGTACTTGCAGGCCGGTGGCCGGGCCCCGGCGGTTCATGGTCCGGCGCCGGTGGTTGATGGTTACGACGTCGGCCGCTGTCTGGGCCGTGGCGGCAGCGCCTCGGTCTGGCTAGTGACCGAACGGTCCACGCGCCGCGACTTTGCGCTCAAGTGCTTCGAGGCGGCCGGCGCCGCGCCGGCGGAAGGCATCGCCATAAGGGAAGCGGAAGCGGCCATGCGGCGCGAGGTCCGGATCCTGTCCGTTCTGGAACACAACCATCTGATCCGCGCGCACGCTGTGGTCCGTCTGCAGCGGCGCGGCGGTGGCGATGGCGACGACGGCGGTGGCCTCGGGGTGGCGTTGGACTATGCTCCCGGCGGCTCGCTGGCGTCCCTCGTCGCGGCCCGCGGCCGACTGGGTCCGGGGGAAACGGTGACAGTTCTGACTCCGATTGCACAGGTTCTGGCGTACCTACACGGCCAGGGGTTCACCCATGGTGATCTGGCCCCCGGCAACGTGCTGTTCACCGCCTCCGGCAAACCCTTGCTGGCCGACCTCGGTGTCGCACGGATGGTTGCCGAGCCTTCCCCCGTGTCGGCGCCCGGCACCAAAGGATTCCAGGATCCGGCCCCGGAAGACGTGCTGCGAGCCGGGCTTCAGCCGGAACGGGACATGTACTCCCTCGCTGCCCTGGGCTGGTACTGCCTGACCGGCCGGGCTCCAGAACCAGGTGCGGAACGTCCGCCCCTGCGCCTGCTGGCCCCGGAGGTTCCGGCCGCGTTGGCCGCTGCCCTCGAAGCAGGGCTGAGCGCCGAGCGCCGGCAGCGTCCGGCGGCGTCAGAGTTTGCCGCGCTCGTCTATCGGAGCGCCCAGGCGGAACCGGTGGACCTGTCCGTCTCCGTACATCCGACGGTTCTCCCAGAGTTGCTCACCCGGCGGGCAGTTCAGACCGCTCAGCGCAGGCGCGGAGCGGTGGTTCCTTGGCGCCGCATGGCGGCCGCGGTGGGCTTTCTGCACAGGAACTATCTGCACAGGAACCCGCACCCGAACCGGCCGGAATCATCACCCGTTCCGGTTCAGCCCAGGCGCTCCCGTGCCCGAATCCCCGGTCCGGGCCGGCGGCCCGGCTCGATCCGGGCAACCGGACTCCACCGCCGATCCCCAAAGGCTGCAGCCCAAACACTTGGGGCCCGAACGCCCGGAGTCCGGAAAACGTCCGCACGGCGGCCCCTTCCGCCCAGGCTCGCGGCTGTGGTTCTGGTGGGGGTGGTCCTGCTGGGTGGCGCCTGGCTGCTGACTGGCGGCGGATCCGTACCGGACGCCGTCGCCGTGCTGTTTCCAGACCACAGTGCCGACCACAGTGCAGATCAGGGTTCGGATCAGGGTCCGAGCATACAAACAGAACCCGCTGCCGCTGGCGGCCCGGCAAGCGCGGTACGTCCGGACCTCGACGCTCTGCTGGCCTCGGCGGATCCTACGGAGGCAGTCCGCGGTCTCGCCCGGCTCCGCTCGCTGGCGCTCAGTTCCGGGGACTTCGGCCTGCTCGACGCCGTCAACGCCCCGACGTCGGCCGCCGCCGCTGCCGACGGGGTAATCAGGACGAAGCTCAGCGGGTCCGGCCATGTCCTGGCCGGCTTCTCGACGTCCTTGACCCGGATCGAAACCACGGCGGACAGCAGCCCGGCCCGCGCCGTGGTGGCCATTACCGCGGTGTCCTCCGGGTACCAGGTCATCGATGCGCACGGGAAGGTGGTGGATGAGGTGCCCGCTGCTGCCGCCCAGCAGCTTCAGCTTGTCCTGGTGCCGGTCGACGGGCGCTGGCGGATCCAGGACGTCCTGCCTCCGGGACCCGATGCAGGCTAGGGCAACCGGTTAGTCCCGGCCCGCCACCCACGCCGCGGCCCCGGCGAGTGACGGATGCTGCCAGGTGAAGCCGTTGTCAGCCAGGACTGCTGGCTCCAGCCGCTGGCTCGCGAGGAGCAGTTCATCGGCCAGCCTGCCCATCACCAGCCGCAGCACAGGGGCGGGCACCCGCAGAACCGCGGGTCGGTGCAGTGCGCGGGCCAGCTCAGCGATCAGGGAGTTCACATTTGCCGGTTCGGGCGCACAGAGGTTCACCGGACCGGACACGGGCTTCGAGAGAAGGAAGGAGAAGCCGGCGGCCACGTCCGGCAAGGTGACCCAGGGCCAGTATTGCCGGCCGTTACCCAGCGGGCCACCGACCCCCAGGCGCACGAGCGGCAGCAGTCGGCCCAGCGCCCCGCCGGAGCGGCTCAGGACGACGCCGGTGCGGGGGGTGACCACACGGACACCCGCGGGAGCCTCGTGCGCGGCGGCTTCCCAGTCGACGCAGATCCTGGCGAGGATCCCACTGCCGGCGGGCTCGTTTTCCCGAAGAACCGTATGGCCGGCATTGCCGTAATAGTTGGCGCCCGACTGGCTGAGGAAGACCGCCGGCGGCGCCGCCTGCCGGTTCATCGCCGCCGTCAGGGTCCGGGTCGCCCCCAGCCGGGAGTTGCGGAGTTCGTTGACTCGGGCCCGGGTCCAGGGCCGGTCGCCGATGCCGGCGCCGGAGAGGTTGACCACCGCATCCGCGCCCTTCAGGGCAGTGTCGTCGATCCGGCCGGCGGCGGGGTTCCACTGGAACTCGGCCGCTGACACCGGCGGACGCCGGACCAGGGCCACAACGTCGTGCCCTTCGCTACGCAGCGCGCTGGACAGGGCAGTTCCGATCAGCCCGGAGGCCCCGGCAATGAGGATTCGCATGATCCATCTCACCATGCCCGGCACGGCCATGAAACCTCCCGGGCGGTCAAGGAGGTTGTAGCTATGATCGAACGATGACCCCCTCGAGTTACTTCCGCTTTCCGCATGTCCACGGCGATCTGGTCACCTTCGTGGCCGAGGACGACGTCTGGATTGCACCCGTGGGCGGGGGCCGTGCCTGGCGCGTCTCCTCCCTGCAACTGCCGGCCCGCAACCCCCGCTTCACCCCCGACGGCAAGCGCCTGGTCTGGACGGTGGTCCAGGGGACGGCCCCGGAGGTCGTCACAGCCGATGTCGACGGCGGCGGCTACCGGCAGCTGAGCTACTTCGGGCACAGCTCCACCCGGGTCAAGGGCTTCACCCCCGACGGCGACGTCCTGGTCACCAGCGCGTTCCGCCAGTCAGACAGCCGGCACACCCACGCCTACAGCCTCCCCGTTGCCGGCGGCTGGGCACGGGAACTCCCGTTCGGCCCGGTCGAAGCGGTAGCCTTCGGACCCGTCGTCGGGGACGAACGTCCCGTAGTGCTCGCCAGCGTGCTCTCGCGTGAGCCTGCCTGGTGGAAGCGCTACCGTGGCGGCACGGCGGGCAAGCTGTGGATCGACTCCGACGGAAACGGTGAATTCGAGCGGCTCGCCGCCGGATTGGACGGCAACCTCACGGACCCTCTTTGGGTCAAGGACCGGATCGCGTTCCTGTCCGACCACGAGGGTTACGGAAACCTCTACTCGGTGCTGCCCAACGGCAGCGACCTGCGGCGCCACACGGACCACGAGGACTTCTATGTCCGCCACGCCGCCACCGACGGCGAACGGGTGATCTTCGAATCAGCCGGGGAACTCTGGCTGCTGCCCAGCCTCGACGCGGACGCCGTCAAACTCGACATTTCGCTGGGATCCGCCTCGCAAGCACGCCGCCCCGCGCCGCTTAAGGCCTCGCGGCACCTCGGCGACGTCGTGCCGGACCGCACCGGCGGCTCCAGCGCCGTCGAATCCCACGGAACGATCCATTGGCTGCGGCACAAGGACGGACCCTCCCGCGTCCTGGAAGCCACCCCGGGTGTGCGGGCGCGGCTGCCCCGGCCGTTCGGCGGCGGCCGGATCGCCTATGTGGCGGACCACGACGGTGTCGAGGCCCTGTACCTGAAGGCCATCGCGGCGCCGCTGCCGGGCGGCACCCCCCCAGGACCGACCGCAGGGCAGACCGCGGCCAAGGGCCCAGCGCAGCCCGCAGCGCAAACTGGCCCGGGTTCGGACGCGACCGGCACCGGGATTCCGCTGCCCAAGCCAGTCTCCGCCGCCGCCCTGACCGGCTCGGGCGCAGCCTCGGCAGCAGGCGGCAGTTCCGTGTCCAGCCCGGTCGCCGTTGGGTCCGTCGTTCCCGCCGCCGAGACCGGATCCGGCCCAGCCGGCACTGATCCCTCCGCCGCCGTACACCAGGGCGGCGCCCCGGCACACCAGGCCGCAGCTCAGGAGACACCGGCATCTGGCACGGTGACGCGGATCGACTTCCCGAAGCCCAGCCGGTCCAGCGCGATCGAAGCCAGCCCCGACGGGCGCTGGCTCGCCGTCGGCACCTCCTTCGGCGACATCTATGTTGCCGATACCCGCACGGGCACCATGTCCCTGCTCAGCAGCATCGGCGAAGGCAGCATCGAAGGCTTCAGCTGGTCCCCGGACTCCGCCTGGCTCGGCTGGTCGGAGCCGGTCACGTCCTTCGGCTCCCGGAGCCGGTTGCGGATCGCCCGGGTCGGCGGCGGCGCTGGCGCGGAGATCATTGATGTCACCGACGGCCGGTTCCGCGACGACTCACCCTCGTTCACTCCGGACGGCAAGTACCTCGCCTTCCTCTCCAACCGCAGTTTCGATCCGGTCTACGACGGCCACTCCTTCGACCTGTCCTTCCCGAGCCCGATCAAGCCGTACCTTGTGGCCCTCGCTGCGGACACCCCGTCCCCGTTCGGACCGAGCGTCGATCTCCACGACGAAGCCGAAACCGGCGCCCCAGCAGGAGACGGTGCCGCAACAGGAGACAGTGGCGCAGATTCGCCGTCGTCCGCCAAACCGGTACCGGCCGTGCGCGTCGACGCCGAGGGCCTGGCCCACCGCGTCATCGTCGTCCCCGTGCCGCAAGGCAACTACTCGTCACTGACCGCCGCTGCCGGCGCCCTGCTCTGGCTGGACAGCGAGCTCGCCGGCACCACCGGTGAAGGCCGGGCCACCCTTGAGGACAAGACCGCGCCGCCGAGCCTGGTCCGCTACGACCTCGCCAAGCGCCGGACTTCCACCATTGTGGAGGCCCTGGACAGCTACCGGCTCTCCGGCGACGGCGAAAAGGTCGTGTTCATCCAGGACAAGCAGATCCGGGTGGCGCCCGCCGGCGCCAAGGCCGACGAGGAGTCCGGCCAGCTGGTCAAGGTGGACCTCGGCCGGGTGCGGGTGCAGCTGGACCCGCTGAGCGTGTGGGGCCAGGCGTTCGACGAGGCCTGGCGGCTCCAGCGGGACTTCTTCTGGACCGAGGACATGGCCGGCCAGGACTGGGAATCGGTCCACGCCCGCTACCGCCCGGTGGTTGAACGGCTCGGCTCCCATGACGACCTCGTGGACCTGCTCTGGGAGCTGCACGGCGAACTGGGCACCTCCCACGCCTATGTCCGCCCGGTGGCTGTCACCGAGAACGGCAGCAGCCCCCAGGGTCGCCTCGGCGCGGATCTCGAGTTCACCGGCAAGGGCTGGGAAATCACCCGCATCCTGGCGGGGGAGTCCTCCGACCCGCTGGCCACCTCGCCGCTGACCCGGCCCGGCGCCGACGCCAAGCCCGGCGACGTCCTGCTGGCCATCGACGGCGTCGAACTCACGGAGTCCCTGACCCCGGCCATGCAGCTTGTTGGCGCTGCCGGCCGCGCCGTCGAGCTCACCCTGCGCAACGGCGCCGGCCACGGCCCGGCCGCGGGGGTGCAGCGCCGCGTGGCGGTGGTTCCGGCCAAGGACGAGGAACGGCTGCGGTACCAGGACTGGGTCACGGGTAACCGTCGGACCGTGCGGGAAGCCTCAAACGGAACGTTCGGCTACCTCCATATCCCGGACATGATGGCCAACGGCTGGGCCCAGCTCCACCGCGACCTCGACACCGAAACGGCCCTGGACGGACTGATTGTCGACGTCCGGCGCAACCGCGGCGGCCACACCTCCCAGCTCGTGGCCGAACTCATCGGACGGAAGGTTACCGGCTGGAGCATGCCGCGAGGGGAAAAGCCCCGGACCTACCCGCACCACGCGCCCCGCGGGCCGGTCATTATCCTTACGGACGAGTTCGCCGGTTCCGACGGGGACATCATCACCCAGGTTTCCAAGCTGCGGGGGATCGGGCCGGTCATCGGCACCCGCACGTGGGGCGGCGTCGTCGGGATCGACAACCGCTTTGCGCTGGCTGACGGTACGGGCGTGACCCAGCCCCGCTACGCCACCTGGTTCGGCGGCGGCGTTGGCTGGGGCGTGGAGAACTTCGGCGTCTCCCCGGACATAGAGGTGACGTTCCCGCCACACGCGTACGCCGCCGGCACCGACCCGCAGCTGGAATACGGAATCGGGGCCTTGAAGGAAATGATCCAGGAACTGCCCACGGACCGTCCGCCGCTGCGCGAGGGCTACCGCAGGCTCCGGCCCGCCCCGCTGCCGGCCCGGCAGCAGGCCGGCCGGGTGTAGGAGAGGGTCCGCGAAGGACCAGCCACGAAGGCCCCCGTTGCCCTGGACATGCCAGGGCAACGGGGGCCTTCGTTGTACTGCCCGCGCTGTAGTGCGGTGGAGCTAGGAGGCCAGGCTGGCGTCCAGGGTGATTTTGATGCCGGTGAGGGCGGCCGAGACGGGGCAGCCCACCTTGGCTTGCTCGGCGATGCGCTGGAACTCGTCTTCCGTGATTCCCGGGATCCGTGCGCTGACGGTCAGGTGGCTGTCCGTGATGCCTGTGCCGGGCACGAAGGTGACGTCGGCCTTGGTGTTGACTTCCTCGGGGGTGTGGCCCGCCTCCTTGACAGCGAGGCTGAACGCCATGGAGAAGCAAGCCGAGTGTGCCGCCGCGATGAGCTCCTCGGGGCTGGTCTTGCCTTCGGCGGCCTCGGCGCGGGCCTTCCACGTGACATCGAAGTTGCCCAGGCCGGAACTGTCCAGCGTGGTGTTGCCGGCGCCCGACATCAGGTCGCCATTCCATACAGTGTGTGCGGTGCGTGTTGTAGCCATGTCCACTCCTCGACGTCGTTGTGATCAGCGATCCGGCGAGGCGCCGGATCCTGCCGTGATCAATCCTAGGGATTCGGTGCGGCCGCCGCACGGGGGTTCCGCTGTCAGAGGATTGTGACCCATAGGGTGTCCTGCCGGCAACGGCGGCTCGGCGGCTGCGGCTCAACGACGACGGCGCCGCCCCCGTGCGGGGTGCGGCGCCGTCGTTTGTTCCGGGACCTGTGTGCCGGAGCTGTTACTGCCAGAGGGTCGCGATCGCTACGTTGAGCAGCGCGAGGCCGCCGACGCTTTGCGCGAGACCGTTGCTGACCGGCTCGCCCTTCTTGTACTTGCGGCGGCCGATGAAGGCAAGGACGCCGACGACGAGGGCGATGACGAGCTTGACGCCGAGCTTGGCGTAGTTGGCGTTCATGTCCAGGGCCGGGATCAGTCCCATCATGACGATGCCCGTGATCAGCTGCAGCATCGCGCCGTCGAACTGGCGGGGGTGGACGGTGGGCTTCTTCATCTGGCCAATCCAGATGCCGACGATCATGGCGGCGCCAACGATGTGCAGGAAGACCATGACGTTAAAGAGGATGTTCATGGCATCAGTGTAGCCAGAGTCTTCTACGCACTGTAGTAGGGCGCGCGGTCAGGTCCCGGACGGAACAGCAAAAACAGCGACGGCGGCGCCGGGACCGGTGGATAACCACCGGTCCCGGCACCGCCGCCGCTGTAGTTGGAACCCTTTAGACGCTGAGGCTAGAGTCCCAGGTCGGCTTCGAAGGCGCCTTCTTCGAGGCGCGCCTTGAGCGTCTGCAGGAAGCGGCCTGCGTCGGCGCCGTCCACCAGGCGGTGGTCGTACGTCAGGGAAAGGTACATCATGGAGCGGATGGCCAGCGAGTCATCGCCGTTTTCGTCCGAGACCACCACGGCGCGCTTGACGATCGCGCCGGTGCCCAGGATTGCCACCTGCGGCTGGTTGATGATCGGGGTGTCGAAGAGGGCGCCCACGGACCCGATGTTGGTGATGCTGAAGGTTCCGCCGGAGAGCTCGTCCGGGCCGATCTTGCCGTTGCGGGTGCGGTCCGCGACGTCAGCGATCTTGCCCGCCAGGCCGGCGAGGTTCAGGTTGCCGGCGTCGGCGATGACCGGAACCAGCAGGCCCTTGTCGGTGTCCACCGCAATCGCCAGGTGCTCGGCGTTGTGGTAGGTGATCTCCTGCTTGTCCTCGTCGTAGGAGGCGTTGACCTTCGGGTGCTGCTTCAGGGCCTCGGCAACAGCCTTGGCGATGAAGGGCAGGAACGTCAGCTTGGAGCCGTTCTGGGCCTGGAAGGAGTTCTTGGCCCTGGCGCGCAGCTTGGCCACCTTGGTCATGTCGACCTCGTGGACCTGGGTCAGCTGCGTGGAGATGTCCAGGGACTCGCGCATGCGGCGGGCAATGACCTGGCGGATGCGCGGAGCCTTCTGCACCGTTCCCCGCAGCGAGGTGGCCGCGGCGGAGGCGGCCGAAGCAGCCGGAGCCGCTGTGGCGGCTGCCGGAGCGGAAGCGGCCGGTGCGGCCTTAGCCTCGGCGGCTGCCAGCACGTCTTGCTTGCGGATGCGGCCGCCGACGCCGGAGCCCGTCAGGGAGGCGATGTCGACACCCTGCTGGTTGGCCAGTTTGCGGACGAGGGGAGTGACGTAGCCGGACTCGGCCGGTGCCGCCTGAGCAGCCGGTGCCTGGGCAGCCGGAGCAGCGGGGGCCGGAGCCGCCGGTGCTGCGGGGGCTGCCGGGGCGGGAGCAGCTGCTTCCGGTGCCGGTGCGGCGGGGGCTGCTGCCGGGGCGGGAGCTTCCTGCTTGGGCGCTTCCGCTGCCGGGGCTGCGGGCGCTGCAGCGCCGGAACCGATGACGGCCAGAACGGAGCCGACCTCGGCGGTCTCGTCCTCGTTGACGCGGATTTCCAGAAGGGTTCCGGCGACCGGGGACGGGATCTCGGTGTCAACCTTGTCGGTGGAAACCTCGAGCAGCGGCTCGTCGACCTCAACGGTATCGCCGACGCTCTTCAGCCAGCGGGTAACGGTGCCTTCGGTGACGCTTTCGCCGAGGGCCGGCAGCGTGACGTCGTGTCCTTCGCCGGCAGGAGCTGCGGCCGGTGCCTCAGCAGCGGGGGCCTCGGCAGGTGCTTCAGCGGCAGGTGCTTCAGCGGCGGGAGCTTCGGCCTCGGGGGCAGGTGCTTCCGCGGCGGCCGGGGTCTCTTCGGCGGGGGCGGCGGCCGGGGCTTCCGCGGGGGCCGCGGCGCCATCGCCGGAGCCGATGCGGACCAGCGGGGCGCCGACTTCTGCGGTCTCGTCTTCGGCGACGAGGATTTCCTCAATCACGCCGGCAATCGGAGAGGGGATTTCGGTGTCTACTTTGTCGGTGGAGACTTCGAGCAGCGGCTCGTCCACCTCTACCCGGTCACCTACCTGCTTGAGCCAGCGGGTGACGGTTCCTTCGGTGACGCTCTCACCGAGGGCGGGCAAGTTAACGGATTCAGACATGTCGTCCCCGTTCTCCTTATTTATCTTTAGTGCGGATGATTGCTGCCTTGTTCGAGCTTAGTGCACCCGGCATTTTGGGCCGGGCGCACTAAGCCCTGTTGTCTTGCGGAAGTGCCTAGCCGTGGAGGGGCTTGCCCGCCAGCGCCAAGTGCGCCTCGCCCAGGGATTCGTTCTGGGTCGGGTGGGCGTGGACCAGCTGGGCCACGTCCTCGGGGTAGGCTTCCCAGTTCACGATCAGCTGGGCCTCGCCGATCTGCTCGCCCATCCGGGCGCCGATCATGTGGACGCCGACGACGGGGCCGTCCTTCTGGCGGACCAGCTTGACGATGCCGCTGGTACCCAGGATGGAGCTCTTGCCGTTGCCGGCGAGGTTGTATTCCTGGGTTTCGACCTGGTCGTCACCGAACTTGGCCTTGGCGGCCTTCTCGGTGTAGCCGACGGTCGCGATTTCCGGGTCGGAGTAGGTGACCTTGGGGATGTTGACGTCTTCGACGACTACCGGCTTCAGGCCGGCGATTTCCTCGGCGACGAAGATGCCCTGCTGGTAGCCGCGGTGGGCCAGCTGCACGCCGGGGACGATGTCGCCGACGGCGTAGATGTTGCCGACGCCGGTGTGCAGGCGTTCGTTGGTGATCACGAAGCCGCGGTCGATCGTCAGGCCGGCCTCTTCGTAGCCAAGGTTGGCCGTGACGGGCCCGCGGCCCACTGCGACGAGAAGGAGGTCGGCCTCGAAGGTCTTGCCGTCGACGAGGGTGACCTTGACGCCGTCGTCGTTCTGCTCGACGCCCTGGAAGAACACGCCGGTGGAGAACTTGATGCCGCGCTTCTTGAAGGCGCGCTCGAAGTTCTTGACGATCGTGGTGTCCTCGTTCGGGACGAGCGAGGGCAGGCCTTCAACGATGGTGACGTCAACGCCAAAGGACTTCCACACGGAAGCGAATTCAACGCCGATCACGCCGCCGCCCAGGATGATCGCGCTCTTGGGGATGTAGTCCATGGTGAGGGCTTCGTCGGAGGTGATGACCTTGCCGCCGATTTCCAGGCCGGGCAGCGTGCGGGAGTAGGAGCCGGTCGCGAGGACAATGTTCTTGCCCTTGTACGCGGTGCCATTCACCACGACGGTGTCGGTGCCCTGGAGCTTGCCTTCACCCTCAATGACGGTGATGCCCTTTTTGCCCTTGATCAGGCCCTGCAGGCCCTTGAACTTGCCGGCAACGATGCCGTCTTTGTAGGCGTTGACAGCGGTGATGTCGATGCTGTCGAGGGTGACATTCACGCCGTACTTCGCGGAGTCACGGGCGTGGTCGGCCAGCTCTGCGGAGTGCAGCAGGGCCTTGGTGGGGATACAGCCGTTGTGCAGGCAGGTGCCGCCGAGCTTGCCCTTTTCGATGAGGCCGACGGTGAGGCCAAGCTGAACAGCACGCAGAGCGGTGGCGTAGCCGCCGCTGCCGCCGCCGAGTACCAGGATGTCGAATTCTTGCGCAGTTGCCTGATCGGCCACTTAAACGCTCCCTCGCGTGAACGATGACACGAGAGTACGCGTCATCTGGTCTTGGAACTTGCCCGCCGTGATCGTTCCGGCCGGACGGTTCCCTTTCGTTTGGAACTACTTCTTGGGGTCTACTTCCTTGAAACAAGGTTTACCTTAGCGAACCACTAATACATGCTCCACCTTGTCGTGGTGTTTGTGGAGCGCTTGTGTCCAGTGTCACGCGGCTTTGTGGCCGAGGTGTCAGCACACCGGCCGCAAAGCCGCGTGGGTACGGGCTGGCGTAACTGCTAGGCGGATGCCGCCACGAGGTCTTCGGCGTAGGCCACCAGTGTGCGGACCGTGCAGCCCGTGCCCTGCTTGTGGTTGTAGCCGTACGGGCTGCCGTTGTTGAACGAGGGCCCGGCGATGTCGATGTGTGCCCACGGGATCTGTTCGCCGTCCTTGCCCTTACCGACGAACTCGCGTAGGAACACGGCTGCGGTCATCATCCCGCCGTGGCGTTCGCCGATGTTGGCGATGTCCGCCACCTGCGAGTCGAGGCTGGGCCGCAGTTCTTCGGGCAGCGGCATGGGCCAGACGAGCTCGCCGGCACGGTCCGCGGCGGCCTTGAGGGCGCCAGTGACGGAATCGGCGCCCATCACCCCGGCTGTGCGGTCGCCCAAGGCGATCAGCTGCGCGCCGGTGAGGGTGGCGACGTCGATGATGGCGTCCGGGAACTCCTGGCTGGCGGCCACGATGCCGTCGGCCATGACCAAGCGCCCCTCGGCGTCGGTGTTGAGGACCTCCACGGTCTTGCCGCCGAACATCGTCAGAACGTCGGCAGGACGCTGGGCCGCGCCGGAGGGCATGTTCTCCGCAATGCACAGCCAGGCGGTTGCCTTGACGGGCAGCCCCAGCCCCGCGAGGGCCAGCACGGTGTTAAGGACGACGGCGGCGCCAGCCATGTCGCTCTTCATGTCGCCCATGCCCAGGGCCGGCTTAATGGAGATGCCGCCGGTATCGAAGGTGATGCCCTTGCCCACGAGGGCGATCTTGGCTTTGGCTTTGGCCGGGGAGTACTCGACCTTCACGAGGCGCGGCTGGCGGGTCGAGCCCTTGCCCACGCCGAGGATGCCGCCGAAACCCTCCTTCTCCAGGCGCTTTTCGTCCCAGACGGTCACCTTGACCGGCAGGCCCTTGGAAAGTTCTTTGGCGGCGTCGGCAAAGGACTCGGGGTAGAGGTGGCTCGGCGGCTGGTTCACCAGCGTGCGGGTGGCGTTGACGGCTGTTCCGATCAGGGCGGCCCGATCCAGGACCTTCTGCAGCGCCTTGTCCGCGGGGAGGTTGGTGTGGATTGCGACGTTCTTGACCGGATCCTTCAGCCCGTTGTTGGAGGAGCGGTATTCGGTGAAGGAGTAGGCGCCCAGGGCTGCACCTTCAGCGACGGCCGCGACGTCGGCCAGGGTGGCCGTCGGAAGCGCCAGGGTGACGGTGGTCAGCCCGGCCAGCTGGCGGACTGCCGACCCGGCGGCGCGGCGCAGTACTTCTTCGCTGAGGGTGTGCTTTGTGGGCGCGTTCCCGGGCACCGTGTTCGCAGGCACCTTAGCCGCAGGCAGCGCGTTCGCCGGCACCTTCGCCGCGGGCAGCTTGCCTACGCCGGCGAGCACCAGGACCGAGGCGCCTGCTTCGGGCAGGCCCGGCAGGCGGTGTGCCTGGTCTGCTGCCCCGGTGATGCCAAGAACGCTCAGTGATTCCGCCAGGGCCTCCGCGGCCTTGGCCGTCAGCGGATTGTTGAGCAGTACTGGCCCGTCCGGACCCTGCCCCACGCCGATGACGAGGGCATCGCTCGGGGACTTCATCAGAACCCCTGCGACTGCACTAAGTTTGACTTCACTATTCTTGACCACGAGGACAGTCCTCAATTCTCTGTGATGGTTCTCGGTGATTGTTGGCAGGTACTGCATGTTCGGCGCCCTGCCGCGGATCCCGGGCGGCCGTCGTTCTGGGACGCCACCCGGTGTCTGCAAGCTGGCCCTAAGGCCAGTTCCGATCGTAGTCTCTCTGCAGTCCGGAGATTCAATCGAATGAGAGCTGGAGCACACCCGCAGCAGGAATTAGCCCGGACACCGGTGCGTTGTACTGTTAGCGGCGTTTGCCGCGCGGTGAGTACCTTGTGGGACTGGCCGTCCGGCAGGACCTGCCTGATCGTCCGGAATCTGCCTGATCCTCCGGAATCTGCCTTATCGTCCGCACGGGGGGACCGCGTCCTGCTTCTCCCGCCGCCGCCATCGTGAGTCATCGTGAAAGGAACACGCCGTGATTGAACGGATTTCCGGTTCTTTGCTGGACCCCCAGTCGCTCTATGTCCGGGATGACGCGTTGTTCTCCAGCCCCGAACTGCGTGGGCTCAACCTCGTCATGGGGTTCACCGGCTTCGCCGACGCCGGCCATGTGGTCCGGCAGATCACCGCCGAACTGCTGGATACGCCCGCCGCCGAGATGATCGCCGAGTTCGACGCCGACCAGCTGATCGACTACAGGTCCCGGCGCCCGCAGGTCAGCTTTGTCGAGGACCATTTGCAGGATTACCAGGCGCCCAGCCTGGCGCTGTACCGGCTCGTCGACGGGCTGGGCAGCCCGTTCCTGCTCCTGGCCGGGTTCGAACCTGACCTGCAATGGGAGCGCTTTGCGCGCGCCGTCGCCGGCATCGTCGAGGAACTCGACGTCAACCTCGTCACCTGGATCCATTCGATCCCGATGCCGGTGCCGCACACCCGCCCGGTCGGTGTGACCGTGCACGGCAACCGGCCGGAACTGATCGAGGGGATTTCCGTCTGGAAGCCCACGGTCGAGGTCCCGGCTGCGGTAGGCCATATTCTGGAGCTGCGGCTGACGGCCGCGGGCCGGAACGTCGCAGGCTATGTCATTCACGTGCCGCATTATCTGGCCGAGGCCGAATATCCCACGGCCGCCGTCGCCGGACTCGAATACCTGGGCGCGGCAACGTCGCTCATGTTGCCGACCGACCGTCTGCGCGAAGCCGGCCGCGATGTGGTTCGACAGATCGCCGAGCAGATTGAGGCGTCCGAGGAGGTCCAGCAGGTGGTGTCGCGGCTGGAGAGCCGGTACGACGAAAAGGCCGAAGGCACGGTCCGGCGGTCGTTGCTGGCCGACGAGAACGACCAGCTCCCCAACGCCGATGCCTTGGGTGCCGCCGTGGAAGCGTACTTGGCCCGTAAAGAACCCGGCGAATAAATACTATTTATCGCCGGGCCGGGCATAATAGGCTAGTGACCTCCCCCCGCGCCTGGCTAATTTGGATCATCGGGATCTTTGCGTATCTCGTTGCGGTCTGCCAGCGCACCTCTTTCGGGGTTGTCGGCTTGGAAGCCACGGAGCGTTTCCACGCCAGCGCGGCGGAAATCTCCTTCTTCACCGTGCTCCAGCTGCTGGTCTACGCCGCGTTGCAGATTCCGGTGGGCATCTTGGTGGACCGATTCGGCTCGCGTGCCATGCTCGCCGGCGGCGGCATCTTGATGGGTCTCGGCCAGCTGCAGCTGGCGTTTGCCGACAACATCCCGGGCGGTGTCCTGGGTCGCGTCCTGGTGGGCGCCGGTGATGCCATGACCTTCATCTCAGTGATCCGGCTCATTCCGATCTGGTTCGCACCGGGTCGCGTGCCGTTGCTGACACAGCTGACCGGCATGTCCGGACAGCTGGGCCAACTCTTCAGCGTGGTGCCGTTCGCGATGATCCTGCACACCGCGGGCTGGACGCCTGCCTTCCTGACGCTTGCCGCGATGTCTGGTCTCGCCGTCGTGCTGGTCGTGCTTTTGCTGCAGGACCTCCCGCCCGGGCACCCCGCTCCGGTGAGGCCCCAGGGGCTGCGCGCCACCGGCATTTCGCTGGGCCACGCCTGGCGGCAGCCCGGAACCCGGCTGGGACTCTGGAGCCACTTCACCGTCCAGTTCAGCGGCACGGTCTTTGCCATGACCTGGGGCTACCCCTTCCTCATTTCCGCTCAAGGGCTGGACCGTGGAACCGTCTCCGCCCTGATGTCGCTGTACGTGGCTGCTGCCATTGCCGCCGGACCCCTCATGGGCAGATTCGTTGCCCGGCATCCGCTGCGGCGTTCCACCATGGTGCTCCTGATTTCCGCGTGCACCGGGGCAGCCTGGGCAGCGGTGCTGCTGATGCCGGGACGGGCCCCGCTCTGGCTGCTGGCAGCACTTGTGGTGATACTGGCCATCGGCGGACCCGGTTCGATGATCGGCTTCGACTTCGCCCGGACCTTCAACCCGGCCCACCGGCTCGGCACGGCAACCGGGATCGTCAACGTCGGCGGCTTCATCGCCGCGCTGGTGTCCATCTATCTGATTGGGCTGGTGCTCGACCTGCTGCACGCCAGCGGATTTTCCCAGGGCGAGCTCTATGGCCTGGATCCCTTCCGCATCGCACTCAGCGTGCAGTTCCTGCTTTTGGCCGGGGGAGCCGGTGCCATCATCGCCACCCGGCGGAAAGTCCGGCGCCAGATGGCGGCCCAAGGAGTCATGGTTCCGCCGCTGCTCGAGGCCCTCGCCAAGCAGCGGAGGCTGGTCGCGGAACGCCGTCGCACGCCCTGAGCCCCGGCGCACAGTTATCCACATAGCGCACTCCGGGCCTGCCACGGCTACACGGGCGGCGCGAAGCTGGCTCTATGACAGCTCCCGATCACCTGAGAATCACCGGCCCCGAAGACATTCTGGGCTTCATCCCGCACTCCCTGGGTTACTGGCCTGAACACAGCCTCGTGGCCATGACCCTGCAAGGTAAACGGCTCGGAGCCACCCTGCGCGTCGACCTCCCCGTCCTCGGCGGCGGAGGTGGTGCACCTACGGCCCGGGGGCGCAGTCGCGGCGGCGCGAAACGCCGGAGCGGCTCCGGCAGAAAGGACGCGCTGGCCGGCTTCGCCCGGAATGTCGTGTCCTACCTTGAAACAGACGACGCAGCCGACGGCGCGCTGCTGGCCTTCTTCACGGGCACCGGCACCGGCACCGGCGCGGGCACGGCCACGGGCAGCGGCATCGGCACCGGCACTGGCGCTGAGACGGGCACGGCCACTGGCAGTGACGCGGGCACGGCCGCCGGCACCGGCACCGGCTCGGGTGCGGACACGGCCACCGGCAGCGGCAGCGGCACCGGCACTGGCGTGGGCACGGGCACTGGCGTCGACACAGGCGTCGGCTCTGGCCTTGCCGCCAACGGCGACGACGACGCCACTGTGTGGGCAGGCCTGCTCGCCGAGCTCGAAATTGCCCTGGAAGCGGCCGGAATGCCCCTGAGGGACGCGTGGATTGTGGGAACCCAGTTCTGGCGCAACGCATACTGCAGCGATCCGGAATGCTGCGGCCCGCCCCGCCGGCCGGTCGAGGAGATCCGGAACAGCCGACTCAACGCCGAGATGGTCTTCCGCGGCAGCAGCGTCGGCGCCGCCCCCGGTGCAGATGGGGCGAAGACACAGCCACCGCCCGTGGACCCCGCAATTCGTGCGGCCGAGTCCGGCTGGGCCGCGCAATTTTCGCCGCGGCGACGGGACCGGGCACAGTTCGCGCAGGTACTCGATGTGTGGACGATGGTCATGAACCAAGCCGCCCCGAATCCCGGAGCGGTGAGCAGCTGCGTGGCCGATTCTGAGGCGTCCGAGGCCAAGACACTCGAGACCGGGAACGCCGATGCCAGGAGCGCCTATGCCAGGACCGCCGATGCCAGGACCCTGGGCTGGCCGCTCGAACTGCCAGCAGAACTGACCGGGTACCTGCGGGCCAGCCTTTGCATCCCGTCATGGCGGGACGCCGTGCTCGTCATGGCGGCAGCCGGTCGATATGCGGCTGAACGCGGCGCAGACGACTTTGGCATGTTCGACATTCCCATAGCGCCCGGTTTGCCGCCCGGAACCGCGCCTTTGCCCCTGCCGGGTCCGGCTCTTGGTCCGACGCCGAGTCCGCCACCCATCCCGGCATCCGGGGCGCCCACTAACAAAGAGCGTACTAACAAAGAGCCCACTGACAAGGAGCCCGCTGGCAGGGAGCCCGCTGGCAGGGAGCCCACTGACAGGCGTCCGGCCAGCGGCGGCACTCCGGATACTGACGCAGTCCCCGGGTATGGGGAGGTCCTGCTGGGCCTGGCGCCTGCCGTCCCGGACTGGGCCCTCATGGACGGGCTCGAACGGGTTCTGGAATTGCTGGGCCGTCTCGGCGACGGAGAGCCCACGGCTGCCGCGGTGACGGCCAGGGGCTGGATCGAATGGTGCCGCGGCCGCGGTTCCTACGCCGACGCCCTGTACCGGCAGGCCTTGCGGGAGCGCCCTGGTTACAGACTGGCCGAACTGCTGGCAGAACTCGGCGGACGGGGAACCCTGTGCGGCTGGGCGGCCAGGCGGGAGGCGGCTTGGCAGAAGTTCGCGCCCGACGCGGCCTGATAGACGGCCACAATATCGCGGGCCGGCTTCCCGAAAGGCGCATGCTGAGAAAATCGTGAGACAATGGTTGCCGAGACCCGGTTGGGTCCGTGTATCAAGTGCCCGTGATGAACCTTGGAAACAGGGAACATTACGGCCCCTTCAGCAGTTCTACTAAGTGGCTCTGCTGGTCGTGGTTGCACCTGATGTTGAACACGGACTTGACAGGGTCATAGTGGTGTTGCCCGTATGGTGATTCCGCATACCGCAGCTAGAAAGGTTTTCAGTGACCCCGTCTTCCGCGAAGAAGGAACCCGCCGACCAGGCCGAAATGTCCCCTGAGGAGAAGAAGGCGGCGACCAGTGCCAAGCGCGCCGCCACGCGTGCAGCCAACAAGGCCGCTTCCGCAGAGGGTGGCGACACCGCAACCGGAGTCGCCAAGCCTGAGCCCAAGAAGCGCGGGCCCAAGCCCGGCGCCAAAGCCGCGGCGGAGGCCGCCGGCAAATCATCCAGTGACGATGACGTTGAAGTCGATGAAGACCTCGACGACATCACGCCCGATGCCACCGAACTCAGCGACGAAGTGGAAAGCGAAGAGGTCCCCGGGAAGGCCGCAGCGGCCACCGGCTCCGGCTTTGTCTACTCCGACGCCGACGACGACGACGCGCCTGTGCAGCAGGTCATGTCGGCCGGCGCCACCGCCGACCCCGTCAAGGACTACCTGAAGCAGATCGGCAAGGTCGCCCTGCTGAACGCTGAGCAGGAAGTGGACCTGGCCCTGCGGATCGAGGCCGGTCTGTTCGCCGAGGAGAAGATCGCCGCCGACGACGGTTCGATGGATCCGAAGCTCAAGCGTGAGCTTGAATTCGTCATCCACGACGGCAAGCGCGCCAAGAACCACCTGCTGGAGGCCAACCTCCGCCTGGTCGTCTCGCTGGCCAAGCGCTACACCGGCCGCGGCATGTTGTTCCTGGACCTGATCCAGGAAGGCAACCTGGGCCTGATCCGTGCTGTCGAAAAGTTCGACTACACCAAGGGCTTCAAGTTCTCCACCTACGCCACCTGGTGGATCCGCCAGGCGATCACCCGCGCCATGGCCGACCAGGCCCGGACCATCCGTATCCCCGTTCATATGGTGGAAGTCATCAACAAGCTGGCCCGTGTCCAGCGGCAGATGCTGCAGGACCTCGGTCGTGAACCCACGCCTGAGGAACTGGCCCTCGAGCTGGACATGACCCCGGAGAAGGTTGTCGAGGTCCAGAAGTACGGCCGCGAGCCCATCTCGCTGCACACGCCCCTTGGCGAGGACGGCGACTCCGAGTTCGGTGACTTGATCGAGGACTCCGAGGCCGTCGTTCCCGCGGATGCCGTGAGCTTCACCCTGCTGCAGGAACAGCTGCACTCGGTGCTGGACACACTCTCCGAGCGCGAAGCCGGTGTGGTCGCGATGCGCTTCGGCCTCACCGACGGACAGCCGAAGACTTTAGACGAAATCGGCAAGGTCTACGGTGTGACGCGTGAGCGCATCCGGCAGATCGAATCCAAGACCATGTCCAAGCTGCGGCACCCGTCGCGCTCACAGGTCCTGCGCGACTACCTGGACTGACGGCCAGCCGGCCGCAAGCTAAGAGCACAAGGCAAACGCGGGGTCACATCCGGCCCGTCCTCGGTGGAGGAACGGGCCGGATGTGACCCCGCGTTGTTGTTCCCGCAGCCATTATCAGGAGCCACCGACCCGCAGCCATTAACGGATCAGGGCCCCTCCGAAGTGGAGGGGCCCTGAAGCTGTGGTCTCAGGTGGCTGCGGCTCGGCTATGCCAAGCCGGAACCGGTGGGGTCTAATCGACCGGCACCGGCGCCTTTTCGTGAAGACGGGCAGTCTCGTCATGCCAGTCTGAGCTGAGCGGCTTGAGTGTCGGTTCTACGGCGCGTGCGTGGTGGCCGCAGAAAAGAAGCTCACCGCCGGAGGCGCCGAGAACAACCCGGACATATGCCTGTGCTCCGCAACGATCGCACCGGTCTGCGGCGGTCAGTGTGCGGTCCGCAACTGCTGTTGTCATGTTCGGCCTCCTTAGTTAGATCGGTACACCTATATAACCAGCATTCGGGGCCAAACCATGGCTAGGATGGCCCACTTTCGCTGTCCGCGTATCACGTCTCAGTAACGGCCCAGCACCGGAGGGCCGCTGCGGGGAGTGGCAAGCGGGGGAGAACCCAGAGTCGGACTACCCTAGGAAGAGCGCCAATTACCGTGGCAGTCCCCCTTTGCACCCTGCAAGGTGCTGTCCTCATCTGTAAGGAGTTCACGACCCGTGGCACCCAGTTCTGATTACACCGCCCGGCACCTTTCTGTGCTGGAGGGCCTTGAGGCCGTCCGTAAGCGCCCGGGCATGTACATCGGCTCCACGGATTCCCGCGGACTCATGCACTGCCTCTGGGAGATCATTGACAACTCCGTCGACGAGGCTCTCGCCGGCTTCGGCCACGACATCAAGATCATCCTGCACGCGGACAACTCGGTGGAAATCCACGACGACGGCCGCGGCATCCCCGTCGACGTCGAACCGAAGACCGGGCTGACCGGCGTCGAGGTGGTCTTCACCAAACTGCATGCCGGCGGAAAATTTGGCGGCGGCTCCTACACGGCGTCCGGCGGCCTGCACGGCGTCGGCGCCTCGGTGGTCAACGCGCTGTCTGCACGCCTCGACGTCGAGGTGGACCGCGGCGGCAAGGTCTACAAGATGTCCTTCCGCCGGGGTGAGCCGGGACGGTTCAAGGACCCGGGCACCAAGGCGGACCCGGCAGCTGTCTTCGAACCCTTCGTGGACGGCTCCGTGCTCGACGTCGTCGGCAAGGCCAAACGCGGGGTCACCGGAACCCGGATCCGCTACTGGGCAGACCGGCAGATATTCACCCCGGATGCCAAATTCTCCTACGATGACCTCGCCGCACGCGCCCGCCAGACCTCGTTCCTGGTCCCCGGGCTGAAGCTCACCGTCCGCGATGAACGAAAGCTGGCCGGCACGCCGGGCGAATCGGGCCCGCACGAGGAGGTCTTTCATCACGATGGCGGCATCTCCGAGTTTGTCGAGTTCCTCGCCGCCGACCCGGCCGTTACTGACACCTGGCGCCTGCACGGCGCCGGAAAATTCAAGGAGACAGTGCCCGTCCTCGACGAGAGGGGCCACAGCCAGCTTGCCGAGGTCGAACGTGACTGTGAAGTCGACATCGCCCTGCGCTGGGGGATCGGCTATGACAGCACGGTGCGAAGCTTCGTCAACATTATTTCCACGCCCAAGGGCGGCACCCACCAGTCCGGCTTCGAGCAGGCCTTGCTGAAGACCTTCCGGAAGGCCGTGGAAACCAATGCCCGCAAGCTCAAGGCCGGCAACGACAAGATCGAAAAAGACGACATTTTCGCCGGCCTGACCGCGGTCCTGACGGTGCGGCTGGCCGAACCGCAGTTCGAGGGCCAGACCAAGGAAATCCTGGGTACCTCGGCGGTGCGTGCCATCGTGGCCAAGGTCGTGGAACGGGAAATCACCGCGAAGCTGACCAGCGCAAACCGCAACGACAAGGCCCAGTCCGCGCTGCTGCTGGAAAAGATCGTCAGCGAGATGAAGTCCCGCATCTCCGCGCGCGTCCACAAGGAAACCCAGCGCCGCAAAAACGCCCTGGAAACGTCCTCGATGCCCACCAAGCTCGCGGACTGCCGCACGGACGACGTCGGACGCTCCGAACTGTTCATCGTCGAGGGTGACTCCGCGCTCGGCACCGCCAAGCTGGCGAGGTCCTCGGACTTCCAGGCGCTCCTGCCCATCCGCGGCAAGATCCTCAACGTCCAGAAGGCCTCCGTGGGGGACATGCTCTCCAACGCCGAGTGCGCGGCCCTGATCCAAGTGGTGGGAGCCGGCTCGGGCCGGACGTTTGACATCAATGCGGCCCGGTACGGCAAGGTGATCCTCATGACCGACGCCGACGTCGACGGCGCCCACATCCGGACCCTGCTCCTGACGCTTTTCTTCCGCTATATGCGCCCCATGATCGATGAGGGCCGCGTCTTCGCCGCCGTCCCGCCGCTGCACCGGGTGGAGGTCATCAACGCCGGGCAGAAGGCCAACGAGATGGTCTATACCTACTCAGAGACCGAACTCCACGTCCTGCTCTCGCGCCTCGCCAAGGAAGGCAAGCGCTACAAGGAACCGATCCAGCGGTACAAGGGGCTGGGCGAGATGGATGCCGAACAGCTGGCAGAAACCACGATGGACCCGCGGCACAGGACCCTGCGCAAGGTCGGGATCGACAACGCCAAGCAGGCCGAAGAGACCTTCGACCTGCTCATGGGCTCCGACGTCGCGCCGCGCAAGGACTTCATCATCGCCGGCGCCGCGAGCCTGGATCGGGAGCGCATCGACGCCTGACGCCCCGTCGCGGTCCCAACCTCCGCCCAAGGTGCTTCCGATAGCTTCGTCGCACCGAGATGGGCAACAACGCCCGGATTCGGATTCCGCAGCCGAAGTCCAGGAGATCCCTATGAAACAACGCCGGAATATTCGCCGTGCGGCTATCGCCGCCTCGATCGGATTGGCGGCCGGCTTTGCGCCGCCCGCACTTGCTGACAACGGAACAAATACGGCACCCCTGCGTGCCGCCGTGTCGGCAACGAACATCATGAAGCATCTTGCCTCGCTCCAGGCAATCGCAGACGCCAACGGCGGCACCCGCGCTGCCAGCACTCCGGGCTATGAAGCCTCTGCCCGGTACATTGAGGGCCAGTTGCGGGCCGCCGGCTACACTCCGGTCCGCCAGCCGTTCACCTACGACCGCTACGACTTCGCCTCGGCTTCGCTGGACCGCGTGTCGCCTGATCCAGAGTCCTATGCCTATGGGGACGGCTTCCTGGACATGACCTACTCGGGTGCCGGTGATGTCACCGCCCCGCTGGCCGCGGTCGACATTAACCCGGCCGGCGACCACGCCTCGACCAGCGGCTGCGAAGCGGACGACTTTGCCGGGTTCACGCCGGGCAACATCGCCTTGCTCCAGCGTGGCACCTGTACTTTCCGGAGCAAGGCGGACAACGCCGCCGCGGCCGGGGCCTCCGGTGTCATCATCTTCAATCAGGGCAACGTCGACCCGGCGGATGACCGGGTCGGCCTGTTCGGCGGCACCCTTGACCTCCCGCAGGCCGCTATCCCTGTGGTAAGCACCAGCTACGCCACCGGCGCCGAGCTCGCCGGCCTCAGCGACGTTGTGATGCACCTCGCTGTTGATGCCGACGTGATTCCGATCAGCTCCTTCAACATCCTCGCCGACACGGCCGGCCGAGCCGACCGCACGGTGGTGGTGGGGGCGCACCTGGATTCGGTGGCCGAAGGCCCCGGCATCAACGACAACGGTTCAGGAACGGCCGCGATCCTTGAGACCGCGCTCCAAATGAAGGCCCTGGACGTTAAACCGACAAATCGGGTCCGCTTCGCCTTCTGGGGAGGAGAAGAGGACGGGCTGATCGGTTCCGAGTACTATGCCTCGCAACTGACGGCCCGCCAGCTCAAAGAACACGCCGTCAACCTCAACTTCGACATGGTCGGCTCGCCCAATTATGTCCGCTACGTCTACGACGGCGACGGCTCCAGTTTTGGGGAAAAGGGACCTAACGGCTCCTCGGTGGTGGAGGCGGTCTTCCTGGACTATTTCAAGTCCCAGAACCTCCCGGTTGCTGCCACGGAATTCGACGGACGGTCCGACTACTTCGGCTTCATCGATAACGGTATCCCGGCCGGTGGCCTGTTCACCGGAGCCGAGGGACTGAAGACAGCAGAAGAGGCGGCGGTCTTCGGCGGAACAGCAGGAGATCCGTACGATGAGTGCTACCACGCGGCCTGCGACACCATAGATAACGTCAACACCACAGTGCTGGAGCAGATGGCCGACGCGATCGCCCACTCGACCCTGACATTTGCCATGACCACCTCGGCGGTCAACGGCACGGCCAAGGGTAACGGGACCGGCAACGTGGACCTCGAATACAAGGCCAACAAGCTGCTCAAGTAGCCACCGGGACAGTAGCGCCACGAGCGCCGGGCCGCTCCGCCTCCGGGCGGGGTCGGCCCGGCATCTGCACGGGAAGGCTGCGGTGCTGGTCGCCGGGGGCGGGCCTCAGCCGAGCAGGCCGGGGACCAACAGCAGTGCCGTCGGTACGGCCAGAAGCAGGGCGCAGGCTGCCAGGACAGCGGCGCGCAGGGCTTCCGGAAGCGGCGGCCGAGGCGAGAGCAGGCGGCTCACGCGCGACGCCGTCGTGCCGGACGACCCCGTGCCACCGGTGGCCCCGGGCTGGCCTGCCTCCACATCGGGCAGGCCGGACTCGCCGAACGCCAGGCGTGGATCTGGAGCGGCGGGGGAGCCGCTGGCCACGATGGCGATCGCCCTGATCAGGGTGGCCTTGCTCTCGGTCTTGAGTGCGACGTCGTCGGCCAGCATTTCGATCAGTGAGTTTACTGACTCCTGCGCCAGACGGGTGGTGGGGAGCCACGGCAAAGCCTGGCGCCACGCAGCGAAGGCCCAGAGCAGAAGGTGGTGGCGCTGGCTTAGGTGGGCGTTCTCGTGGATCAGCACCGCGCGTAGTTCGTCCGGTTCCAGCGCGGACATGAGCCCATCGGAGAGGACGGTCACGGAACGGGCGCCGCCGGGCAGGCAGTACGCCACCGGTGAGTCCACGTTGAGCACCACGGTGCCGGGTCCGTCAGCGGACGGCGAGGCGAGCAGGTCCAGCAGTTCGCGGTGACGCCGGCGCTGGCGCTGGATCTTGTAGTAAGTCAGCAGCAGCGTGAAAACGAGGTGGGCCGTCAACAGGGCCGCAGCCGACAGTGCGAATATATGCCAGAAGCCCAGATCGGTGGTGGGGGCATTGTTGAACACCATGCCCGCCAGGGCACGCAGGCCGGAGACCAGGTTGTCCCCGACCGGCTCGAGCCCGTAGACCAGCATCGCGCCGATCATGGACAAACCACCGGCCAGTGCGATCGCCTGCCACAACAGCATCGCCGTGAAGGGGGAACGTGCAGGCCATTGGGCGCGCGAAAGAAGGATAGGCACCGGCCAGGCCAGCACTATCGCCAGGACCGCCAGAAAATATGAGGTCCAGAACATCGGGCGCTAGCTGCGGCCCAACAGTTTACGCAGGGTTTCTGCTTCGGTGTCCGTGACCGACCCGATGAATCGGGCCAGAACAGCCTCACGGTCGGGAGCGGAGCCGAGAACCTCGTGCATGAGTTCCGCGGTGTGGTCCGCCCGGCTGGAGACGGCCTGGTAGCGGTGCGGGCGGGTGCCGCGTTCGCGTTCCACCAGTCCCTTCCGCTCGAGGCGCGAGAGCACGGTCAGCACCGTGGTGACTGCGAGGTCCTTGCCCGCATGTCCAGTGGAGCCGTCCTGGGGGTTGGTGCTCTGCGCGAGGAGGTCCCGCAGAGTGTTGGCGGTCGCAGCTTCTTGCCCTGCCCAGAGCAGGTCCATCACTGCCCGTTCCAGTTCGCCGAGACTTGCCATTGCGTACATCCTTCTATGACTGCCGCTCCGACGTCGTGCTGGAAAGCTGGCGCCTGCCGGGGCGGTGTATGTGAATACTTCAATTACAAATCTAGCGGGTTTCGCGCGTTCTTTCTACATGAAGTAGAACACCGCCGCCAGCGTGTCGGGCCATTGTCCCGGGCTTGCCGGCAGGAGCCCACCGGTCCCATTGCGGGCCATGAGGTGCCGTGGGAGTCTGAGTTACGGGGAGGCGCCGAAGTGTTCTACACTCTGTAGAAGTAATACTTCTACGCCGCGTAGAAGTTGTTTCGCGAACCTAGCCAAAAGTAGGGACTGCCTTGGACGCCTTGGAAATCGCACGCTGGCAATTCGGGATCACCACGGTCTACCACTTCATGATGGTGCCGCTCACCATCGGCCTGGGCCTGGTGGTGGCTGTGATCCAGACGCTTTGGCACCGCACCGGCAAGCCCGAGTATCTGCGCATGACCAAGTTCTGGGGCAAGCTCTTCCTGATCAACTTCATCATGGGCGTTGCCACCGGAATCGTGCAGGAATTCCAGTTCGGCATGGCCTGGAGCGAGTACAGCCGGTTTGTCGGTGACGTGTTCGGCGCGCCGCTGGCCATGGAAGCGCTTCTGGCGTTCTTCGTGGAGTCGACGTTCCTGGGCCTGTGGATCTTCGGCTGGAAGCAACTCAAGCCCGGCATCCACCTGGCCTGCCTCTGGATCGCCGTAATTGGCTCCTTCTTCTCCGCCTACTTCATCATCGTGGCCAACAGCTGGATGCAGCACCCCGTCGGCGTCGAAATGGTCAACGGGCGGCCGGTCATGACCGACGCGTGGGCCGTCTTCACCAACAACACCGCCCTCGTTGCGGTGCCGCACACCCTGTTTGGCGCGCTGGCCGTCGCCGGCGGGTTCCTGCTCGGGATCGCCTGGTACCACCTGTGGCGCCGCCGCCACGACGGCATCGACACGGTCGGGCCCGATGGCCAGGTCATCCCCGGCGACGCCCCCGCCATCCTTGGCCGGGACCGCAGCGACCACACTGTCTGGATCCGCTCGCTGCGGATCGGGGCCGTCGTCGCCATGATTTCCTTCGCCGGTACCGCCGTCACCGGCGACCTGCAGGGCAAGCTCATGTTCGAGCAGCAGCCCATGAAGATGGCCGCTGCCGAGGCGGCCTGCCACGACGGCACCGGCTTCTCGGTCCTCAGCGTCGGCAACGTAGGCTCCAAGAACTGCGATGACATCGTGGCTGTGATAGAGGTTCCTGGCATCCTGTCCTTCCTGGCCAAAGGTGACTTCACCACCGAGGTCAAGGGCGTCAACAGCCTGCTGGAGGAATACCAGACAAAGTACGGCACCACCGTCCCGAACAACCCCATCTACGGGGAGCGCGCCGGCCAGGAGATCCAATACGTGCCCGTCATGGAAGTCACCTATTGGGGCTTCCGGATGATGATCGGATTCGGTGGCGTCGCCGCCCTCGCAGCGCTCCTGGCGCTGTGGGCCACCCGCAAGGGAACCGTGCCGGTCTCCCGCGGGCTCATGCGCCTGGCGGTGTTCGGCATCCTCGCACCGTTCGGCGCCAACGCCGCGGGCTGGATCTTCACCGAGATGGGCCGCCAGCCGTTCGTCGTCGCTCCTAACCCGGACGCCAGCGGAATCGACCAGGTCTTCATGTTCACCGCCGCAGCCGTCTCACCGGGCGTCTCGGCCGGCGAAATCCTGACCTCCCTCGTGGTCCTGACCTCCATCTACGCGGTGCTGCTGGTGGTGGAGGTCAAACTCCTGGTCAAGTACATCCGCGGCGGCGTCGCCTCGGCCATGCCGGAACTTGTGCATGCCTCCGTTGACGAAAACGAAGACAGCACACCGCCCGGCGGCACGGGCAAACCCGAGGGCGACGACGTCCTGGCTTTCGCCTACTAAGCGCCCCGCCAGCACTCACCCGAACAGCAACCACCCACGAAGAAGCACAGAGGATTCTCAGCATGGAACTGCTACCCACCATCTGGTTCATTGCCATCGCGGTGCTGTGGACGGGCTATCTCTTTCTCGAGGGCTTCGACCTCGGCGTCGGCATGCTGATGAAAGGTTTCGCCCGGAATAACACGGAGCGCCGGGTCCTGATCAACACGATCGGCCCGGTCTGGGACGGCAACGAAGTCTGGCTCCTGACCGCCGGTGGCGCCACCTTTGCGGCCTTCCCGCTGTGGTACGCCTCGCTGTTCTCCGCGCTGTACCTGCCGCTGCTGCTGGTCCTCGTGGCGCTGATCTTCCGTGCAGTGGCCTTCGAATACCGCGGCAAGGTGGACAATCCGCGGTGGCGCACCCGCTGGGACTGGGCCATCTGCGCAGGTTCGTTCGTCGCGGCCTTCGGCGTCGGTGCAGCACTCGCCCTGACCACCACGGGACTGCCGCTGGACGCCAACGGCGACCGCGAGGGCGGCCCGTTTGCATGGTTCAGCGGCTACGCCGTGCTCGGCGGCCTCGCAGTTGTCGGGTTCTCGCTCCTGCACGGGCTGGGGTTCCTGGCCCTGAAGACCGACGGCGAGGTCCGTCACCGGGCGCGGGCGTGGTTCGTCCGGCTGCTGCCCGTGCTGCTCCTGCCCATCGCCGGCTGGGCGGTGAGCCTGCAGGCGCTCAGCGGCGAAGCCTGGACCGTTGCCGCCGTCGTCGCCGCCGTCGTCGCCGCAGTCCTCGCCTGGAATTACGCCCGCACGGGCGCCGAAGGGCGTGCCTTCCTTTCCCTCGGGGCCTTTCTCCTGCTGGGCAGCGCGTCCATCTTCGGTGCAGCCTTCCCCGTGGTGCTGCCCTCCACCCTGGATCCCGCCTTCAACCTGACGGTCTCCAGTGCCTCGTCCTCGGACTACACGCTGGGCCTGATGAGCATTGTGGCCTGCATCGGACTGCCGCTGGTCCTGGCGTACCAGGCCTGGACCTACTGGGTGTTCCGGCGCCGGGTGAGCAGCGCCCACATTCCCGAGGCGCACAGCTTCCTGCCCGCGATCGCCGCCAAAGCGCTGGCACCGAAGGACTAACTGCCTCATGAGAGCGTTCCCCGCCGGACCAGCAACCCGTTCCGCCCTCTACCTGCTGGGCCTGTTGGCGGCCCTGAAGGCGCTGTCCCTCGTGCTGATGGGCCAGGCCGTCGCTTCGATGCTCGCCGGCCTCACGGCCCATGACCCTGCGTGGGGGGACCAGCTTGTCCTGGGCGCTGCCGGGGCCGTGCTGCGCTCACTGACCGTCTGGGCGCAAGCGGTGGTTTCCCGCCGGGCCGCCCTCGGGGTGAAGGAGGAGCTGCGCTCGCAGCTGCTGGCGCAGGCCCTGAGAACCGGAACGCGGGCCGCCGGACCGACGGACGGCGGCCTTGCCATCCTCGCCACGCGGGGACTGGACGCGCTGGACAACTACTACACCCAGTTCCTGCCCGCGCTGGTGAACTGCGCGGCCATCCCGCTGCTGCTGGGGGCACGCATCTTGTTCGCGGACTGGATCAGTGCGGTGGTGATCGTGCTGACTGTGCCGCTGGTGCCGCTGTTCATGGTGATGATCGGCCGGTATACCGAGGACCGGGTCCGGGAAGCCCAGTCAGCGCTGGCGCGGCTGTCCGGCCACATGCTGGAGCTCGCCAAGGGCCTGCCCGTCCTGGTGGGCCTGGGCAGGGCCGCTGCCCAGCGCAAGGCACTGGAGGACATGTCCGAAGAGTATCGTTCCCGGACCATGGGGACCTTGCGGACGGCGTTCCTTTCCGCCCTGGCCCTGGAACTTATCGCGACGATTTCCGTGGCGGTGGTCGCCGTGTTCATCGGTGTCCGCCTGGTGCACGGCGACATGGCCCTCGAGGCGGGGTTGCTGGCACTGATCCTGGCCCCAGACTGCTACCTGCCGCTCCGGGAGCTTGGCACCGCACACCACGCGAGCGACGACGGCCGGGCCGCGCTCGCCGAAACCACTTCGGTCCTCGCGGATCCGGGAGCCACGCCCCTGATCCCAGCGCCGGCCGCCGGGGCCACCGCCGCCGCCGTCGCCGGTATTGAAGATGGCCTGCCCGCCGTCACTGTGGAGGGGCTCACGGTCCGCTTTGGCGGACGCACGGACGCCGCCGTAGGACCGCTGAGCTTCACGGCGGCCCCCGGCCGGATCACGGCCCTTGACGGGCCCAGCGGTGCCGGCAAGAGCACCGTCCTCGGGGTCCTCGCGGGGACGGTTGGAACGGGCACCGGAACGGTTGTTTCCGGAAACGTCGGCGGATTCACGACGGCGGATGTCGCCTGGGTGCCGCAGCACCCGGTCATGGTCGCGTCGACGGTGCTGGACGAGATCCGCCTCTATCTCGGCGTGCCCGCCTACGGGCCGGACGCCGGAGTTGCTACTGATGCAGACGTTGATGCTGGTGCGGATGTCAGCGGCGGCACCCCGGCCGGCGCTGGGGCCGTGGGCAGCCGTGCGGCTGGCACGGGCCCTGCCGGTTCCGCAAGCGATGCGGCTGCCCTGCGGAGCCTCACGGCCGTGGCAGCTGAGCATCTGGCCGCCAAGCATCCGGCCGAGCTGAGCCCGGGGGAGCTGCGGCGGGTGGCTCTGGCGCGAGGGCTGGCGCGCATCGAGTCCGGTGCGAGCGTCCTGCTGCTGGATGAGCCGACCGCGCATCTGGGCCGGGCCTCGGCCTCTGTGGTCAACCGGGCTCTCGCCGGGCTCCGCGGAAAGGTCACCGTGCTGCTTGTCGCGCACGACCGGCAGACGCGGGAGTTGGCCGACCACGTCGTGGCGGTCACTACGCGCGGAGTCGGGCAGCAGGGGATAGAGCATCCGGAGCGCGGCAAGATCACGTTCGGGCCCGCGGCGAAAGCGGACAGGCATGATGCGGCGATCCGGCCGCCGTCGACCGTTCTCGCCGCGGAATCGGCCCCGGGCGCCGTCACCGCCCCGTCGCCGGATGCGGCCCGGACTCCGATTGCGGCACTCTCCCCGGACGCCGAACGGAGCGATGGGGCGGCCACGGCGACGGCCCGGGCAATGGCGCGTGCCGGATCCTTGCCTGGCACTCAGCCCACCGCTCCCGCCGGCCCGGTTGTGGCCCAACTGCGCCGCCTCCTGGCCCCGGTGGCGGGCCGTTTTGCGGCCGCCGGAGCCGTGGGCATCCTGGCGGCCCTGTTTGCCGTTGCCTTGGCCGGCCTCTCCGGCTGGCTGATCATCCGCGCGAGCGAACAGCCGCCCATCCTGTACCTGCTCACGGCGATTGTGGGCGTGCGGTTCTTCGGAGTGGGCCGGGCAGCCCTGCGTTACGCTGAGCGGCTACTGTTGCACGACGCCGTGTTCGTGGCCCTGACCCGGCTTCGGGGCCGGCTTTGGGAATCGCTGAGCCGCCGTGCCCTTTCCCTGCGCCGGCTCCTGCAGGGCGGCAACGTCCTCGGCGCGGTGGTGGATGATGTCGACACCGTCCGGGAACTGCTGCCCCGGGTCGTGCTGCCGCCGATAACCGCCGTTGCTGTCGCCTTTGCTTCAGTTGTCGGGATCGGGTTGTTGCTCCCCGCAGCGCTCCCCGCCGTAGCCGCGGCGGCGCTGCTGAGCATTGTCGTGGCCCCTGCACTAGCATTGGCCGCCGACCGAATGTCCGCCGGCACCGAACAGCGGCTGCGTTCCGGTGTGCTTCGGGACGTCGCCGCCGCCCTGGACGCGAGGGCGGAACTCCACGCGAATGGCGTCACCGCCCCGGTGCTGGGCGCGATCAGTCGGGCCGACCGGTCCGCTACCGCAGCCTCCCAGCGCTCGGCGTGGGCGGAAGGGCTCGGCCAGTCCCTGACCGTCCTGGCCTGCGCCGGTGCAGCGCTCGTCAGCGCCGTTCTGGCTGCCCCGCTGGCCCTTAGCGGAGCGGTCGAACCGGCGACGGTCGCCGTCGTCGTGCTCGTGCAGCTTGCACTCGTGGACCCCTACGCATCTATCACGACGGCGGTGCGGCAGTACCCGGCGCTGCGCGCGGTGCTGCGGCGCATCAGTGAAGCCGGGGTCCTGGATCCCGGGGCGGATCGCGACGGGGAAGGCGACAGTGCTACTGACGGCCTGGTGCCCGTAGCGGCACTTCCCGGGGGCGGGCCCGGGATCGAATTTGTCGATCTTGCAGTTGCATGGCCTGGTGGCGGCAACGTCTTTGCCGGGCTCACGGCTGCGGCCGGCCCGGAGCGGTGGCTAGCCGTCACCGGCGCCTCCGGGTCCGGCAAGTCGACCCTGCTGGCCGCAATTTTGGGGTTCCTGCCGCCGGCCAGCGGCCAGCTGTTCCTGAGTGGCCGCGCCGCGTGGTGCCCGCAGGAAGCGCATTTGTTCGACTCCACGATCCGCGGCAACCTCCTACTGGCGCGGCCGGAGCGCGGCGGCGCCACCGCGGATGGTGTTTCGCAGGTGTCCGGCGACGCGGGGCCAGCGGCAAGCGGGGCCGTCAGCCCGGCCGGAGACGAGGAGCAAATCCGCGCGGTGCTCGACGCCGTCGGGCTCGGTCCCGTGATGGCCCGGCTCGAGAACGGACTGGACACCCGGATCGGTCCTGGCGGTGCCTTCCTCAGCGGTGGGGAGCGCCAGCGTTTGGCCGTCGCGCGAACGCTCATGACCGGGGCCGATGTGATCCTGCTCGATGAACCGACGGCGCACCTCGATGCCGAGTCCGGCAGGCTCATGCTGGCCGAACTGCGGGACGGGCTCCGGGACCGGACCGTGGTCCTCGTGACGCACAATCCGGACGACATCGACGTTGCCGATACCCGCCTGGATCTCGACGCCGCGGCTGCCGCAGGCGTGGGCGCGGCCGCGGCGAGAGTGCTGGCGCGGGGGTAGCCCGCCGGTTAGCCTGTTGCGATGAACGGAAACGGCGAGCCCCGGCCCCGGCCGGCGCTCGATCCCAGACTGGTCTGGCGGCCGGCGGAGCACTGCGACCTCGATGGGTGGGCCAAGCTGATCGCCAGGACCGCCGCCGTCGAGCAGCCCGTCTGGTTTGAGCGCCGGGAGGATCTGGAACAAATCCTCGACTCGAAGAACAACCCCGCGGTGGCCAACACCATCCTCGGTTTTGATCCGGAAGGCGTTGCGCGGGCGTACGGACGGATTATGAAGAACCGCGACGGCGACAAGGCCATCGGCTTTTGCTGCGTCGATCCCGAGTGGCAGGGGAGCGGGATCGGCACCGGACTGCTGGGCTGGCTCGAGCAGCGAACCAGGGAGCGTTTCGCCGAGGACGGAGCGGTGGCCTCGGACGTGCGGGAGGCTGGTTCGGTCGGCGCGGCCGGGGCGGCGACCCCGCAGCGCCCCAGGCTGCGGCTCTACATGGAGCAGCAACAGCAGCACCAGGCGGCCTTGTTCGCCGCGGCCGGCTACGGCATTGTCCGCTACTACAACGAGATGCACCGTCCGCTGAATCAGGAGTTCCCGGATGCCGTCCTGGGCCCGGGGCTGGAGCTCGTGACGTTCGGGCCGGCGCTGCATGAGCCCGTGCGGCTGGCGCACAACGCTGCGTTCCGCGACCACTGGGGGAGCGAGCCTCGGGACGAGGAAGCATGGGGCTTTGTTGTTAATGATCCGCAGGCCCGGCCGGACCTCAGCGCCGTCGTGCTTGAACGTTCCACTGGAACCGTAGCCGGCTATCAGCTGGCCACCCACGATGCCGAGGCCGCCGTGACCCGCGGATTCCGCGAGGGGTACACGGAGCTGCTTGGGGTGCGGCGGGAGTTCCGCGGCCGGGGCATCGCGCAGGCGCTCCTCGCCGATGCCATGCGCCGGTTCGCCGCGGCAGGAATGGAGGTGGCCTCCCTGGACGTCGACTCGGAGAACCCGACTGGAGCCCTCGCGCTCTACATCAAGATGGGCTACGTGGCGGTCAACCGAAGCATGGCTTGGGACAAGGAGCTCCAGCCCGCGGCGGGCTAGCGGTTGTGAACCGCGGTGGTGGCTGCGGTGTTGAGTTCGGTGGTGGCTGCGGGGCTAGCCGTCGACGTCGTGCAGGTGATGGACGACGTCGTGCAGGAAGTACTGCGCAAAGGTCTGGACGGTAAACACCGAGCCGTTGCTGCGGGTCCCCTTCCGGTCCCAGTCTTCCTCCGTCACGCGGGCGAACGACGCTGCAATTTGCTCGCCTTCGGCGGTCAGCTCGACGGCGACCTCAGCCGGATCGGCGCTGGCGTAGTCCTGTTCGATTGCCGTCTGGTCCTGGTCCCAGTCATCGAACTGTGCGTCGTCCTCGGCCAGCATGAGCGACAGACGGTGGTCGAAAAGCGTGAAGACGTCACGAACGTGGCAGCTGTACTCGAGGACGGACCACGTGGAGTCATCTGGCCGTTCGGCCGCGTCCGACCGGCGGAGGGCAGCACGCCATCGCGGGAGCATGCTGGTGACGGTCCCGGGCACAGTCGCTGGAGTCACCAGGGAGGCGTCGAAACCGCATTCAGGGCAAGGCCGTGACAGGACCCAAGTCCAGTCCTTGGTATCCGGGGTGATAGGCATGCCAGCAGTCTATTTGTATTTGTCGCGCTATTTGTACTTGTCGCGCCAGGCATCGCGCCTCTTGTGGAATTTCTATCTTTGTAGCGTCTTGGTCCTCGCAGCCTCGCGGGGGCCGCACCCGGCGGGGGTGCAGCCGGTGGGGCGGTGCACTCGCCGGGAAGTGCAGCCGGCGTGAAGTGCTGACGCTTGGGGCGGTGCAGGCACCGGGGAGGTGCACCGCCGGGAAGTGCTCACGATCGGGTCGCCCCCCGCCGGGAAGTGCAGCCGGCGGGAAGTGCACCCACCGGGAAGGTCTGACGAACGATCGGGGCCCGGACCCGGGAGCCGCGCCGTGGTTTCCGCTTAAAAAGTCGCACCCCTTTGAAAGACTGTGTCTATGGAAGCCGCCAGGGATTTCATTCCGTTCGGGGACGACGGGCAGGGCGCGGGCCGCGGGGCAGACCGCGGCGCCGATCCCGCCCGGTTCTCCGGTGCGGATCACGCCCTGGCCGTGCTGCGGGATGCGGTTTCGGCGGCTGCGGCGGATGCCGGTTCGTGGGGTTTTAGGGCGGCGGCGGAGTTCGCCGGACAGATCGAGGAGCTCTCCCGCACGGTGGAGTATGGGCAGTTGGTCGCGGCGTCGGCTGTGGACCGGGCCAGGAAACAGGCCGCAGCTGCCGCAGCTGCCGGCGCCTCGGGGACGACGGGCTGGACTACGGGCTGGACTACGGGCTGGCGCGAGGACGCCGCCGCGCCTGAGGCCGGGATTGCCGGCGTTGCGGGTTCCGGGACCGGCGGTGGTGTTGCTTCCCCGGACGCGGCGGATGTGGCGGCGGCCGATGACGGGTACCGGAACACCGTGGAGTTCCTGCGGGCCAGGTTGCGGATTGGCGCTCCGGAGGCCCGGCGCAGGCTCACCCTGGCCGGGCGCGTGCTGCCGCGCCCGGGCCTGGCCGGACGGCGGGAACCGCCCGTGCACGAAGAGCTCGCCGCCGCCGTCGCGGCCGGGGAGATCGCCTCCCGGGCTGCGTCGATCATCACGGACGCGCTGGTCCGGGTCAGCCACGTCGCCGACGCCGGGACCGCGGCCCGGATGGAGCACGCCCTGACCCGCACGGCCGCCGAGAACGACGCCGATTTCCTGGTTCGGGTCGCCCGGAGCTGGACCGACGCGCTGGACCAGGACGGTGCTGAGCCCTCCGAGGAGCTGTTGCGCCAGCGCCAGGGCGCCTTCCTCCGCGGCCGGCGCCACGGCCTGCACCGCCTCGAGATCTTCGCGACCACCGAACAGTTCGAACACCTCCTGACCGTGATGAACACCGCCGCCAACCCCAGAATCCCCACCCCGGACACCAACACCCCGGACACCGACGTGCCCGCCGCCGGCGGGGGCTGGAACGTTGATGCGTGCCCCGCCGGCCAGGGCTGGAAGACAAGCCCCGCCAGCGAAGGCTGGGTGACCGGTGCCGGCAGTGTGAGCGCCTGCGCTTCCCACGCTGCCGGTGTGTCGGCCGCCGCGGGAACCGCCGCCGCCACGGAGGATGAGCTGGTCCTGGCGGATCAGCCCGCCGCGGCTGCCGCCCCCGCCGTGGCATACCAGCCCGTGCCGGAGGAGGATCCCGGCGCGGAGGGCCTGGACCTGCGTACCCGGGCGCAGAAAATGCTCGACGGCCTGGTCGGTGGCTGCAAGGCCGCCCTCGCCGCCGGCGCCGTCCCGGCCTCCGGCGGGCTCCGCCCCCAGGTCATGGTCACCATCGACTACCGCGACCTGCTCAGCCGCCTCGGGGCCGGTACTGACGGCACCACCTGCGACACCGCAGCGCCCTCAGCATCTGCCGCCGGCGTTCCCTGGCCCGCCGGCGTTCCGGGACCGGCCGGCCGGGCACCCGAGCAGACCGGCTCGCTGCTGTTCACCGGTCCCGTCACCGCCGGAACCGTCCGCAAAATCGCCTGCGACGCCGACATCATCCCCGTCCTCCTCGGCACCGAAGGACGGATCCTGGACATCGGCCGGGCCTCCAGAATCTTCCCGCCCCACCAGCGCAAAGCCCTCATCGCCCGCGACCGGGGCTGTTCCTTCCCGGGCTGCACCGTCCCGGCCCCGTGGTGCGAGGCCCACCACATCACCTACTGGTCCCGCGGCGGGACCTCAGGTACCGACAACGGCGCACTGCTGTGTTCCCACCACCATCATTTGATCCATAAGGAACGCTGGAGCATCCAGTCCCGCTCCGGGGTGCCGTGGTTCATCCCGCCGCCCCACATCGACCCCCGCCAAAGACCACGACGCAACCACTACTTCCACCCCGCCCAACTTCCCCGGGCCGCGTGACCGCGGTTATGGCGGCCGCCGTGTCAGGGACAGCGGCCGGGCACGGCACAGGATGCCATGGACCGAAACACCTCATGAGGATATTCGGCCACCACACCCCGTCATAGCGGCGAACAGCAGCCTGCGACGTCGTGTATGACGCTTCCGCGACGCGCTGTGAAGGGGGTTGCGGCGCTGGAGGAACCGCTGATGTGCTTCCAGTTTCAGGGGGCGCTCTGTGCACCCGGAGGAGTAAAATTCCTTCCGGGGGGCGGGCCTGGAAAGAGGATAGCCATGCTCAAGGATCAGCAAGTCGGCGCAGTATTACCGGCAGCGGACATCGCCAGGGCGCGTGCCTTCTACCGCGACAAACTCGGACTCGAACCCGAAAATCCGGATGCACAGGACAATCTGCAGTACAAGTGCGGCGGCGGGACCGGGTTCCTCCTGTATGAGACGCCCAATGCGGGCAGCGCTAAGAACACGCAGATCGGCTGGTCGGTTGATGACCTGCCGGCCGCAGTTTCGGAGCTCCGAGCCAAAGGAGTCGTCTTTGAGGAATACGATTTCCCGGGTTTGAAAACCGAGGACGGCATTGCGAAGACTCCGGACGGGAGTTCGGCAGCGTGGTTCCTGGACACGGAGGGCAACATTCTGAGCCTCAACCACATGGCGTAGGTATTACGCCACTGAAGTGCAGGAATCATCCTTGCGGGAGCATCGACAGCTGGCCGGAGTTCTGACGCGAGGGCCAACCGCGTAGCCAGGCGATTTAGCCGGCAAGACCAAGGATCGAGTACAGAGCCCGGTGGGGCCGCAAAAGTGCGGCCCCACCGGGCTCTTCAGGCTACGCGACCGTCCCCGCCTCCAGCTCCGTCTCGAGGACCGGCTCCTCGGACCAGGCCATGCTGGGGCCAATGGCGTCGATGGCCTGCGACAGCGGGATTCCCGAGCCGTCACGGCGGCCGTGCTCGCCGGGGAGTGAGCGGGCCACGCCGGCCAGGGAGGATGCCTTGGCCGGGCCGTGGCCGGCCCAGCCGAGCAGCAAGGTGTCCTCGCCCTTGAGGAAGCGGTGTGCCCGCACTCCAGCCGTGGCCCTGCCCTTAGCGGGGTACTCGGCCAGGGCAGTGACCTTGGCGGCCCCGGGCGCGGTGCCCGGCAGGGCGCCGTCGGTCCCCGCGATGGTCACGACGACGGCGGCGGCGTCCGTTGGGCTGGCGGTCCCGAAGAACAGCACGCGGTCCCCGGCGGCCAGCTTGATCCCCGCCATGCCGCCCGCGGTCCGGCCCTGCGGGCGGACGGCAGAGGCGCTGAAGCGCAACAACTGGGCCTGGCGCGTGAGGAAGACGAGGTCGTCGTCGTCGGACGCGGCGGCCGCCACACCCACAACGGTGTCCTTGTCCTTGAGTGCGATCACTTCCCAGTCCTCACGGTTCAGCGGATAGTCCGGCTGCAAGCGCTTGACCACGCCCTGGGCCGTTCCGATCGCGAGGATCTGGTCCAGCGGCGCGAAGGCCACAAGCGACTCGCCCTTCAGGAGCGTGATGAATTCCTTGGCAGGTACGCCGCCGGCCATGTTCGGCGTCCCGGACGTCGGCGGCAGCACTGGCATGTCCATGACCTGCAGCCGCAGCATGCGTCCTTGCGAGGTAACGGCTGCGATCTCGCCGCGGGCGGATGTCTTGACCACCGAAGCGAACACGTCGTGGCGGGTCCGCGGCCCGGTCTCGGCCAGACTGTCCTGGTTGGAGGTGCGGGCGATTTGCCCGGACACCGTGAGGATGGCCCAGCAGGGATCGTCCGCGATCTCGAGCGCCAGCGGCGCCGCCTTGCCCTTCACGCCTGTAGCGGCACCAGCGGAGGCGGCGACGGTGGGGGAGACGGCCTCGGATTCCAGCAGGACGGTCCGTCGCGGCGTGCCGTACTTCGCCGCGATCTCGGCGAGTTCGTCTGAAACGAGGGCGCGCAGCAGCGCGGGGGAGCCCAGGATGGCCTCGAGCTCGGCGATCTCCCGGCGGAGCTCCTCCTGCTCCTTCTCCAGTTCGATCCGGGAGTATTTGGTCAGCTGCCGCAGCCGCAGTTCCAGAATATAGTTGGCCTGGATCTCGGAAAGGTCGTAGATGGACATGAGCCGGGTCCGGGCCGCGGCGACCTCGTCGGAGGACCGGATGATCTGGATGACCTCGTCAATGTCCATGATCGCGACCAGGAGGCCCTCGACCAGGTGCAGACGGTCCTTCTTCTTGCCCAGCCGGAAGGCGGTGCGGCGCCGGACGACGTTGATCCGGTGGTTCACGTAGACCGAGAGCAGCTGGACCAGCCCAAGGGTCTGCGGCTGGCCGTCCACGAGCGTGACGTTGTTGATGCCGAAGGAATCTTCCATCGGGGTGTAGCGGTAGAGCTGCTGGAGCACGGCAGTGGGGTTAAAGCCGTTCTTGAGCTCAATGACCAGGCGGAGGCCGTGCTTGCGGTCGGTGAGGTCAACGATGTCGCTGATGCCGGTGAGCTTCTTGCCGTTAACGGCGTCCTTGATCTTCTCGATCACCTTCTCCGGCCCCACCATGTACGGCAGTTCGGTGACCACCAGGCCGGTGCGGCGGGCGGAGAGCTGCTCGACCTCCACCTTCGCCCGGGTCTTGAACGAGCCGCGGCCCGTGGCATAGGCGTCGCGGATGCCGTCCAGGCCCACGATCCGGCCGCCGGTGGGCAGGTCCGGGCCGGGGACGAACTTCATGATGTCCTCGAGCGTGGCGTCCGGGTTCTCGATCAGGTGCCGCGCCGCGGCGATGACTTCCACGAGGTTGTGCGGCGCCATGTTTGTGGCCATGCCGACGGCGATGCCCGTCGCGCCGTTAACCAGCAGGTTGGGGAACGCGGCCGGCAGCACCTCCGGCTGGGTCAGCTGGTTGTCATAGTTGGGAATGAAGTCGACGACGTCCTCGTCGAGGTGGTCCGTGAGCGTCAAAGCAGCAGCCGCGAGGCGGGCTTCGGTATAGCGGGGGGCCGCCGGGCCGTCGTCGAGCGAACCGAAGTTGCCGTGACCGTCGATCAGCGGCAGCCGCAGGGAGAAGTCCTGGGCCATGCGGACCATGGCGTCGTAGATCGCTGCGTCGCCGTGGGGGTGCAGCTTGCCCATGACCTCGCCCACCACGCGGGCGCTCTTGACATGGCCGCGGTCCGGGCGCAGGCCCATGTCGGTCATCATGTACAAGATGCGCCGCTGCACGGGCTTGAGCCCGTCGCGGGCGTCCGGGAGGGCCCGCGAGTAGATGACTGAATACGCGTATTCGAGGAACGAGCCTTCCATCTCGGAAGTGACATCGATATCGACGATGTTCTCTGCAAATATTCCTGCGGAATCTTGGCTGGCGTCCCCTGCAGGGGGCGTGGTTTGGCGGCGTGCCATGGGGCGGCTGGGTCCTTCTGAGGGGTGCTAAAGGGGTACTGCGTAAGTTTATGACTAGGCTAAGCCTATGGTGGATCAGCCCGCGGACGGCGTATATCCGGAATATTGGGAAGCCGATGTTGTCCTGCGCGACGGCGGCACCGCGCATTTGCGCCCCATCCACCCCTCCGATTCAGACGCTGTCCAGGCCTTTCACGTCGGCCAGTCCCAGAAGTCGATCTACATGAGGTTCTTCGCCTTCAAGTCCCGCCTGTCCAGCAAGGAACTCCAGCGCTTCACCGAGGTGGACCACAAGGACCGGGTGGCGCTGGTGATCACCATCGGCGGCGAGATTCTGGGCATCGGCCGCTACGATCGGCTGCAGGACCCGGCGGAGGCCGAGGTGGCCTTCAACATCGCCGACGCGCACCAGGGCCGCGGGATCGGCTCCATCCTGCTTGAACACCTCGCTGCCGCCGCCCGCGAGAATGGGATCCGCAAGTTCACTGCCGAAGTGCTCCCGGAAAACCGGAAGATGCTCATGGTGTTTTCCGATGCCGGCTATGACGTCAAACGGCACTTCGAGGACGGCGTGGTCAGCCTGGAGTTCAACATCGATCCCACGGACAAGTCCCGGGCCGTGATGGAATCCCGCGAGCACCGCGCCGAGGCCCGCAGCATCCAGGAGCTGCTCGCACCGTCCTCCGTGGCGGTGATCGGAGCGAGCCGCAAGTGGGGAACGGTGGGCTACCAGCTGCTCGAGCACGTGATCGAAGGCGGGTTCCCAGGCCCGGTCTATGCGATCAACCCCGAGGCGTTTGAACTGGCAGGGATGCTCTCCTTCGCCCGGCTTTCCGAGGTCCCCGGCCCGGTCAAGCTCGCCATTATCGCTGTCCCGTATGACGAAGTCCCCAAGGTGGTCCAGGAATGCGCCGCAGCCGGGGTGAAAGGGATCGTGGTGGCCACCGCCGGGTACGCGGACGACGGCGAACGCGGCCTCGCGCGCCAGCGCGAACTCGTGCGGCAGGCCCGCGCCAACGGCATGCGCGTGATCGGCCCGGCCTCCCTGGGCATCGTCAACACCAACCCTGCCGTATCCCTCAACGCCTCGATGGCCCCCGCACTGGCCCGCCGCGGCGGCCTGGGGCTGTTCAGTCAATCGGCCGCGATCGGCGTCTCCCTCTACGCCGCTTCCAGCCGCCGTCGCGTGGGCATCTCCACCTTCCTCTCCGCCGGAAACCGCGCCGACGTCTCCGGGAATGACATGATGCAGTACTGGGAGGACGACGCCGACACCACCGCCGTGGGCCTGTACCTGGAATCGATCGGCAACCCGCGCAAGTTCTCCCGCCTGGCACGCCGTCTTGCCCGGACCAAGCCCGTGATTGTGGCCAAGTCCGGCGCCGTGGGGTTGAACCTGCCGCCCGGGCACGCCGTCCGCACCACCCAGGCGCCTCCCGAAGCCCTGGACGCCATGATGCGCCAGGCCGGGGCCATCCGGGTGGAGACCATTGAAGAGCTCATGGATGTCGCCCAGGTCGTGTCGAGCCAGCCGCTGCCCAAGGGTCCCGGCATCGCTGTCTTCAGCAACTCCCGCGCCCTTGGCAAGGTAGTGGCGGACAGCGCTGCAGGCCAGGGCCTCGGGGTGGAACGGATTGTGGCCGACGTCGACCTCGACGCCGGCATGTCGAGTGCGCTGCCTGCCTTGCGTCGAAGCCTGCAGGAAGCGCTGACCGTGGACACCGTGCACGCGGCGGTGGTGGCACTGCTTCCCGCGCGCGGGCTTACGGTCGAGAAGATCGCCGCAGTGCTGGCGGAATGTTCAGCGGCGGCGGGCAAACCCGTGGTCGCCGCTTTCAGCGGGATCCTTGATCCCTCCATCTACGTCGAGGGCATGGTGGGTGCTGACGGCGGCCGGCCGGGTGAGTCTCCCGCAACCCCGCCGGTTCCCTGCTACTCCAACCCGGGCGCGGCGGTGGCCGCCCTGGCCGCCGTCGTGCGCTACGCCCAGTGGCTGGACCGGGACCATGGCCTGTTCGTCGAGCCCGAAGGCTGCCACCCGGACGCTGCCCGGGCGGAGCTGGAGCAACTGCTCCACGATGTCGGCGGCGAGCAGCTCGTCCGGCTGGACCAGGCGACGGCGGCGCGGCTGCTGGGCCACTACGGCATCCGGGTGGTTCCCTCCGTCGGGTTCGAGACCACGGAGGAGGCAGTGGCGGCTGCCGAGCAGCTGGGCTGGCCCGTGGCATTGAAGACCACGGATCCCGCGCTGCGGCACCGGCTGGACCTTGGCGGCGTGCGGCTGGACATTCAAGACGCCGGTTCGCTGCGCAGCAACGTGGTGCAGATGCGCCAGTCGCTGGAGCGGTACGGATCCCCGTCCCTCGAAGTGCAAACCATGGTGCCGGTGGGGCAGGCCTGCACTTTCCGTGCGATTGAAGACCCGTTGCTGGGGCCGGTGGTCTCCTTTGGCCTGGCGGGAGACGCCGTGAACCTGCTCGATGACTGGGCCCACCGCGTGCCGCCGCTGTCCGGATCCGATGTCCACGATTTCATCCGCTCGCCCCGGGCCTCGAGGAAACTCTTCGGCTATCAGGGCCTGCCCGCCGTGGACGTTGGGGCGCTCGAGGACCTCGCCGCACGGCTCACGCGGCTCAAAGACAACCATCCGGAGGTTGCGCTGGTGGAGTTCAATCCCGTCTTGGCCGGCCCCGATGGCGCCTCCATTCTGGCCGCCGACGTCCGGATCGCCAACGCCGCCCAGCGGACGGACAGTGCCCGCCGCGCAATGCGCAGCTAGCCGCGTGAATGCCGGGGCGGTTAGCGTGTGCCCAGCCGATCTGTGAAAATGGGACCATGAGCTCCCAGCCTCCAACACCCAAACCCCTGGCGACTGCCCCCGGACGCCAGACCGCGCGCCTGAACGGCCTCCATGACCACAGCGCGCAGGGCCAGAGCCTGGACGGGGCTCTCCAGCAGGCCGGGTTCTACCCGCGGCTCGTGGCCGACGTCGTCGCCGATGCCCTGGATGGCCGCGACTGCGTGGCCCACCTGGTTCACCTCGAGACACACTTCGACCGTGCCGAGGTCCGCCGCCACATCACCGTCCTGGTGCTGACGGAGGACATGCTGGTCATCACCCACGTTGACGACCAGCAGCTCGACGAAGCCGGCGAACAGACCGTGGCCCAGGTCTCGACTGAGTCCGTCCCCGTGACGCAGATCCGCTCGGTGGTCTTGAGCTACGTCTACGCGCAGCCGCAGGACTACAAGCCGTCCGACCCGGTCCGCGAACTGACCCTGTCCATTGCCTGGTCCGGCGGCCAGCGCCTCGACATGGGACCGGCTACCTGCGGGGACCCGCAGTGCGAGGCCGATCACGGCTACAGCGGCACCATCGCGCAGGAAGACATTGTCCTGCGGATCAGCGCCGAGGCGGACGGCCTGCAGGCGGTGCAGGACGCCAAGCACTTCGCGCGCGCGCTGCGTGCCGTCAACACCGGCTCCGCGGCCCCGGCCCCGCATACCGGGCCCGGCCTGCCGCCGCGACCCCGGATGGGTGTGTTCGGAAACCGCCTCAGCCGCGGCCACCAGCGCTGACATGGCTCACGTCCGTGAGCCGGGGCCCGCGCAAAACCAGTTGCCGCCGGTGATGGGCCGTTCTGCTGCGCCCGTGGGGGTGGCTTCCGTCGCCCCGTTGACTTCCGACGCTGCGTCCCGGCTCCCGCCGGCCCCCGCGTTCGGGCAGCGCTCCATCGCCGAGGTCCTGACCAGCGCCGCAGCGAGCCTTGGGGTTCCGGGGTTCGAGAACAAACTCGACCTTCCGGCCGCCAAACGGGTCTGCGTGGTGCTGGCGGACGGGCTGGGCCGCAATCTGTTGAAGCAAAAGTCCGCCCATACCCCGTTTCTACGCTCGGTCCTGCAGGCCGGCCAAGGCAACATCCCCGTGTCACTGGACTCGGCCTTCCCGTCCACCACCGCTGCGTCGCTGGCGAGCTTCGGCACCGGTTTGCCCGCGGGCCAGCATGGCATGGTGGGCTACGACGTCCTCGACCCGGACCAGGACCGCGTAGTGAACATGCTCGGAAACTGGGATGCCGGCGTGAATCCGCAGGTGTGGCAGCCGTTTCCCACCGTTCTTGAACGGGCCGCCGGTCATGTCGACGTCACCACCGTCAGCCTCCCGCAGTTCAGCACCTCCGCGATGACCGAGGCCGCGCTCCGCGGCGGGCGATTCATTACCGGAACCACGTCGCACGCCCGCACGGCGGGGGCGGCCGAGGCCATGGCCGGCGCCGGCCCGTCGCTGATGTACTTTTACGTCAATGAGCTCGACAAGGCCGGGCACCGCCACGGCTGCCAGTCACCGCAGTGGGAGCACCAGCTTGAAGAGCTCGACGCCACTGTCCGTCGGCTCAGCGCCACCCTGCCGCCCGGCACCACCGTGCTGCTCACGGCGGATCACGGCATGGTGGACGTGCCGGAATCGCAACGGATCGATTACTCGGCGGAGCCGGCGCTTCTCGCCGGAGTGCGGCACACCGCCGGTGAGCCGCGGATGGTCCATCTCTATCTGGAGGATCGCACGGACGACGCCGCGCGCGCCCGCCTGCTGGAAAACTGGCGAACCCGCTTCGGCGAGAGAATATGGGCCTTCACCCGGGAGGAAGCGATCGCGGGCGGGCTGTTCGGTGATGTACGGCCCGAGGTCGCCTTCCGGATCGGCGACGTCATGATCGCCGCCCGGGACGCCCTGGCGCTTTACGACACGCGGCGGGTCCGGCCCACGGCCCTCGAGGTTGTCGGCCAACACGGATCCTTGACCAAGGCCGAACGGGAGGTTCCGCTGCTGTACTTCCAAGCTGACGGTAAGAGGGCCCCTCGAGGCTAAGCCCGCCGGTAGCGGAGTGGGGTGCCCTGGTCACCGGAATTGGCAGCGGCGCCTTGGTTCCGGCCGCTCCAGTCGCGGCGCTGCGCCCTAGTGGGCTGACAGTGACCGCTGGCCGGGCCCCAACCGTGGCTTTCGGCCCCTTCTACTGGTCGTTGCGGGTCCCAAAGACGATCTCGTCCCAGCTGGGAACGCTCGATCGTTTCGGCTTTGCCGGCTGGCGCTCCGGCTGCTCGGTGCCGGATTCGTTCCTCGCGGCTTGCGCCTCGCGGTGCTGGCGGCGGGAAGTTCCGCCGCCGATCAACTCGTCCAGGCCGGGGCTCGCCGTAGGGCTTTTGCTCACTGGACGCAGCTGGGAGGCCGCGATGGTGACTTCCCGCGTCTCGGTACTGACGCCGTCGTGCAGCCGAAGGCTATCGTCCTCCTCCTCGGGAAGGCGCGGTGCCAGGGTCAGCCGCGACAACATGGACGGCCTGCCGTCGCGCCGGCGCGTGAAGGCATCGGTTTCCGTCGGGGCGGTCTCATCAATGGCAGAGGTGGCGGCGCCAGAAGCGGCTGGCTCTGTGAGTTCGGCAGCGCCCGGAACGACGTCGTCGGCCGTAAGGTCTTCAGAAGGAGCCTCCGGCTCGGCATCTTCCGGCACCTCGGGCGCGTCCGGAACCTCGGCAGGCCTGGGGTGGGCCGCAGGGATCCCGGTGTTCAGGAGCATGGCGAGGGCATCGTCCGCGTCCTCATCCACCCCGATCCGCTGGCCCCGGCGGGAACGCAGCATGTCCAGCAGACCGTCGGCCTCCTGCTCCTGGTGAATCCTGTCCTGCTGCAGCAGCATCTGGTGGATGATGCTGTGCTGGCCGGTCGCTGTGCGGGCCGCAGCCTCGGCATCGGTTTCAAAGTCAAAGGGGCGGTCCGAGACGGCCGTAAGCCGCCGGGCCGGCACGGGACCCTCGAACGGCTCGAGCTCGCTGAGCTGCTGGGCCCAGCGGTTGGCGTTTTGAAGGGACTTCCGGGCCGGGTGGAAGGTCCACATGGCCGGCGGCTCCTCGCCGATCCCGGCAGGTCCACCGGGCTTGGGCTCGAACCGCGCCACCACGTTCCAGCTTCCGTCAGGACGCCGCCACGAGTCCCATTCCAGGGTCGAGGGTTCGACGCCGTAGGCCCTCAGGCGGTGCTCGACCATGTCGCTGAGGGAGGCGGGGTTGTCCCCAAAGACGGATCGGTAGGCGTCGTGGCCGGGGGCGGGGGAGGCCACTTCCACTTTGCGAGCCTGCTCGGCGATGTACTCGCGTTCGGCGAGGACCGGTCCTTCATAGCGCTGAACTTTTTCCAATGGAATACCGGACAGCTCAGCTACCTCCGCGGCCGTGGCTCCGTTGCGGATCCGGGTCTGGATGTCGCGCGGAGACATGGCAATCGGTGGTGCGGCCTCGCTGGCAACGGCCTTCGCCGTCGCGCGGCTGGCCGCCACCCGAAGTGCTTCATCGATTGGCAGCTGGAACATCTCGCCGCCGGCGCCACTCAACAGGAGATGCTCTCCATCGTCGTGGACGCCTACAAGCCGTAGATCCTGCATACAAATCCTCCACCCTGGCATTACTAACAATCGAAACTCTGCCACCAGCGGGACACATTTCGGGTTAGGACGGCAGGCGCGCCGCGATTTTCCGCGACTTTCCGCCGGTTTTGGTGGCTCCGCCGAAGATGGCGGGCGGAACCGACCGGCGGCCTCTGGCGTTCGGAGGGCGCTTAAGCAAAAATGTCCCGACAGCGGGCACAAAAACCGCATGCCCGGTGTTACATCGGTGAACCGATCCAGGGGCCCAGGGTTACCGTCCTGGCAGGGCCGACTGGAACGGCGAACCAACCGAATGAATGCGGAGTGTGAGCAACAAATAATGGCGACTGATTACGATGCGCCGCGCAAAACCGAAGAAGACCTCAGCGAGGAATCGATCGAGGCCCTGAAGGCGCGGCGTACGGAGAAGCCTTCCGCCGTGGTGGATGAAGACGAGTCCGACCTCGCCGAAGGCTACGAACTTCCTGGCGCCGACCTGTCCGGGGAGGAATTGCTGGTACGGGTCCTGCCCGCCCAGGCAGACGAATTCACCTGCGCCTCATGCTTCCTTGTCCGCCACCGTTCGCAGATTGCCCGCGAAAAGGACGGCCTCAAGTATTGCAAGGACTGCGAGGGATAGGTCCTGGCAATGGGGAAGCCGGGCAATAAAGAACGGGTGAACGGGTCAAGGGGAACGGGACGCGGAACTAGGAGCTGAGTGCGGCGAGCAGCCGATCCGGGTGCCGGGTGGACGTCAGCCAGTACGGGGTGCGGTCCGACGGGTCCTCGATCTCGATCCGGACCACCGGGTCCACCCAGCCGCGGATGCACAGGAATGCGAGCCCGTTAAGCCGTGGTCCCCGTTCCGCCGTCGCGTCCTTGCCCCGGTAGGCCGTTGCCTTGCCCAGGAAACCGCGTTCGATAGTGGCCCGCCCCACCTTCAGGGTCGCCTTCGTGACAATGATTGACGGGGTGGACAGCAGCAGCAGAACGGCGATGATGACGAAGAGCACGATCGCCGCCGTGATGCCGACCCAGATGCTGATGGGTGCCAGCATGAGGATTCCTGCGCTGGAGAGCAACGCCGACACGAGCCAGATCCAGAAGTTCGGCCAGAGCTTCTCAGCGTAAAGGACAGTGGAGTCGCTAGGGGCGCTATTGGGGGCAGGCGCAGCTGCGCTGGATTCGGGCATAAACACAGCTTTTCACCTTTCGCAGGCTATTTCATCTCAGCTCCTGCCCACTCCCACCCCGCGGGTGGTGTGGCCCGGCAGGGTGCCCCGGGCAGGGTGCACTGCCCGGGCGGTCGGGCGGCTAGGCCGATGCTCGTTGCTGGCGTTAGAGTGAGAAACTGTGACTGAAGAAAACACCGCCGTCGCCAGTGCCGCACTCACGGCCGACGGCAAAGAGTACGGAACGCCCACCCTGACGGTACAGCTGAAGATGCTCGACGACGGGCTCGAGCCGCCGTCGTACGCGCACCCGGGCGACGCGGGCGCCGACCTCCGCGCCCGCGAAGACGTCGTCCTCGCACCGGGGGAGCGCCGCTTGGTACCGACAGGGGTGTCGATTGCGCTCCCGGACGGCTTCGTTGCGTTGATCCACCCGCGGTCCGGCCTCGCCACAAAGCACGGGCTGACCGTGGTGAACGCCCCGGGCACGGTGGATGCCGGCTACCGCGGAGAAATCGCGGTGACGCTGCTCAATACTGACCAGTTCGAGCCGATCGAACTCCGGCGCGGCGATAGAATTGCACAGATGGTCATTCAGCGCGTGGAGTACGCGACGTTCCTCCGCGTTGAGGAACTGGACGGCTCGGTCCGCGGCGGAGGCGGGTTCGGATCCACCGGCGGTTTCGGCCGGCCGGCCTGAGCACGGGTCATAGCGGGTTGTCCGGGATTTTGCAGGGCCACACCTGCCGCTGCAGCGAGATATCCAGCACCCGCGGGATATGCGGTGCAGCGATAATTGAGCAGGCGGAAAATTGAGCAGGCGGCTGGCGGGTAGCGGGCGGCCAAGCGGGACGGCGCTGAGCGGCGGCACAGGATCACAACTGAAGGAGAACCCCCCATGGTTTTTGGGCGCGGCAGGAAAGCCAAGCAGGAACAGCTGACGGAGCAGGGGGCTGCCCAGGAAGCTGGGGCCCTTGAACTTGGGGCCGAGGAAGCTGTTGTTGAAGGTGCCGGGCCGGCCGGGGGAGGCGCCAAAACCGTCGGCCGGGCCGTGACCGGTCCCTTTGACGTTTCGGAAATCGAAGACCAGGACGGTTACGTTGACCTCGGTGCGCTCCTGATCGCCCCCAGCGAGGGACTCCAGCTGCGCCTTGAAGTTGAAGAGGCCACCCAGCGGGTCGTGGCCGTCACGCTGGACCTGGAGGGTTCGAGCCTGCAGCTCCAGGCTTTTGCCGCCCCCCGTTCAGAGGGCCTGTGGGATGAAATCCGGGAGCAGATCGGCCAGTCGGTCGGCAGCCAGGGTGGCCAGATCGAGGAAATCGAGGGGAGTTTCGGTCCCGAACTCGTGGCCAAGCTTCCCGCAGGCGGAGCCGACGGCAGCCAGGGCTACCGCGTGGCCCGCTTCATCGGCGTCGACGGACCCCGCTGGTTCCTGCGCGGCGTCTTCGGCGGCGAGGCGGCACTGGACCGCGACGCCGCCGCAGGACTGGAAGGGCTCTTCCGGAAGATCGTCGTCGTCCGCGGCGACAACCCCATGCCGCCCCGCGACTTGCTGCAGCTCCGCCTTCCCAAGGACACCGCGCCCGCTGCCCCGCAGGCCGCGCCCGAATTCGAGCAGCCCGAACGCGGACCGGAGATAACCCAGATTGGCTGATGCCCCCGGCCAGAAGGCCGCCGTCGCGGTCCGGGAACTGCCCGACCGCGGACGGGCTCTGTGCCACGGCTTCATCGAATCCGTGACCTACGTGCCGGCCAACCAGGTGGCATCCTTCATCGCCCTCGTGATCGATCACGAGGCGCCCGCACCGGCCTCCCGCGGCCTGGTGTTCGGGGCCAAAGGCGGTCCGGGCGCCGGAGCGGCCGGCACCCTGCCCGCCAACACCGTGCCCGCACCCCGCGTGAATCCCGGAGCGCAGCGCCAGCGGCCAGCCGGTCCCAAGGAACGGCTACGCGTCGTATGGCTGGGGCGGCGCCGGATCCCCGGCGTTGACGCTGGTACCGAACTCCGGCTCGAGGGCATGGTCACCATGCGCGACGGGCTACCCACAATGTTCAATCCCCGCTATGAAATACTCTCCCGCCAGGAGGAGCAATGAGCTTGCCCGAACACCCCGAGCGGGCCCAGCAGGACGCCCAGCGGGAAAACAGGACCGCCGGCGGGCAGGAGCCCGGGGTGTCCGGCGCCGCGGAACAGGACATGCCCCGGCAGGGCGCTGCTCAGCCCACTGTCGCCCAATTTGCCGAGGACTATGCGGCCAAGGCTGGCCTGCACCGGTCCAGCAATGGCAACATTGATGTGCTCAAGACTGCCGGCGGCATCCAGGGCATCGCCGAGAGCATCCTGCCGGGGCTCGTCTTCCTGATTGCCTTCACCATCGACAGGGAGAACCTGTCCATGGCCGTCATCGCCTCAGTGTCGGTGGCCGCCGTCTTTACAGTCGTGCGGCTGGTTCAGCGCAAGCCGCTGACGCAGGCGTTGGCGGGCTTCATCGGCGTCGGGCTCTCCGCCTGGCTGGCCACCTCGACGGGTAAAGCCGAGAACTTCTACGTTCTGGGATTCTTCACCAACATCGGCTACATCGTGGCGATGGCCATTTCGGTGGCAGTCCGCTGGCCGATCGCCGGCCTGCTCTTCGGTTTCATCCGCAACGAAGGCCTGGACTGGCGCAAGGACCCGAAACGGGTCAAGGCCTACGCCATTGGCACCTGGGTAATTGTTGCCGTGCTGGTCCTGCGGCTCGTGGTGCAGGTGCCGCTCTACTTCATGGGGGAGCAGGGCCTCGCCGCCCTCGCCACCACGCGGCTCCTCATGGGCGCCCCGCTCTACATCCTTGGCGTCTGGATTGCCTGGCTGCTGACCCGGCCCGTCAAGCAGGCTGCCGGAGCCGAACAGCCCAACTGACCGGATGCGCTACCAGTTATGGTCCTCACCAGCGCTTGGGAAGGACCATAACTGATAGGGCATCTGGCAGGTTAAGGCCGTTAGCCGTCGAAGCCGTCGTCTCCGGCCGGCGGGGCGCCGTGGGTGTGCTGGTCGGAGGTCACCGGGTGCTGGTCCTCGAGCGGGGACTCGGGGGAGAGCAGCGCGCGGAGTTCGTCCTCGGCCGCGATCGTGGTCACGAAGAACAGTTCGTCGCCGCCGTCGATCACGTCATCGCGGCTCGGCGTGATGGGCGCCTGATCCCGCAGGATCGCCACCAGGGTCGCGTCCTCGGGCCACTGGATGTCGCCCACGGTCAGGCCGATCACGTGGGAATCGTGCGGGACCGTGAACTCCACCAGCGAGGAGACGCCGGTCTGCAGGGTCAGCAGACGGACAAGGTCGCCAATCTCCACTGCTTCCTCCACCAGGGCGGTCATGAGCTGCGGGGTGTTGACCGCGACGTCGACGCCCCAGGAGTCGTCAAACATCCAGTCGTTCTTGGGGTTGTTGACGCGGCCGACGGTCCGGCCGACGCCGAATTCCGTCTTGGCCAGCAGTGAGACCACCAGGTTGACCTTGTCGTCACCGGTGGCGGAGACCACGACGTCGGCGTCCTCGAGTTTGGCGTCCTGTAGCGTGCTCAGCTCGCAGGCGTCACCGACCAACCAGTGGGCGCCGCGCAGGCCGCTGCGGCCGATGACCTCCGGCTTTTCGTCGATCAGCAGGATTTCGTGCTTGTGGGCGAGAAGCTCACGGGCGATCGAGGAACCGACGCTTCCGGCACCGACGATGACGACTTTCACTTAAGACTCCTTGGCGGGGGACTTGGCGAGAACATGGCCGATCTCGGAGCTCCGGTCCACGTTCAGCATGGCGTGGACGGTGTCGCCGTCCTGGTAGGACGTTCCGGCGGTGGGCAGAACGCCCTCGCCGAACCGGGTCAGATAGGCGACACGGATGCCGGCTGCCTTCTCGATCGACGTGATCGGATGCCCGATCCAGTCCGGGTTGAGGTCTATTTCGGCAAGGACCAGCCGGCCCGAGGGCTCCCGGAAATCGCCGGCGATGTGCTGTTCGGGCAAGATGCGGCGCAACACCTGGTCAGCGCTCCAACGGACCGCGGCGACCGTGGGGATGCCCAGGCGCTGGTAGATTTCCGCGCGGCCCGGGTCGTAGATCCTGGCCACGACGTGGGGAACATGGAAGGTCTCCCGCGCCACCCGGGTGGCGAGGATGTTTGAGTTGTCGCCGCTGGAGACCGCCGCGAAGGCGTACGCTTCCTCGACGCCGGCCCGCTTCAACGTCTCGCGGTCAAAGCCCACTCCCGTGACTTTCCGCCCGGAGAAGCCTGCCCGGAGCCGCCGGAAGGCACGGTCGTCCTGGTCGATGATGGCCACTGAATGGCCGGCCTCCTCAAGCGTGTGCGCCAGGGTTGACCCGACACGGCCACAACCCATGATCACGAAGTGCGCCACATGGGCCTCCTCTTGGTTCTACGTCTGATACTGCGTAGAACTCTACCGGCCACGGCGTGCACTAAGGCCACGGCCGCAAGCCGCCGGGCGGCGCCGTCGCGCGTGCCTTATTCGCCGTCATGACATCGCGTCCGAATCAGACTAGCTTTGTGTAGTGCTGACAATTTTCAATGCCGTGAAGCGGGTGCTGGTAGGCAAGCCCTTCCGGAACGACCGTCTGGCCCACACGCTCTTGCCGAAGCGGATCGCGCTCCCCATCTTCGCCTCGGACGCCCTGTCCTCCGTGGCGTATGCGCCGGACGAAATCCTTCTCACCCTGGCCCTGGCCGGCGTGAGTGCGGTGGCAATCGCCCCGTGGGTGGGACTGGCCGTCATGGTGGTGCTCCTGACCGTCGTGGCCTCCTACCGCCAGAACGTCCACGCCTACCCTTCCGGCGGCGGCGACTACGAGATCGCCAACGTGAACCTGGGCAAGTACGCGGGTCTCACCGTAGCCTCCGCGCTGTTAGTGGACTACGTGCTGACCGTGGCCGTATCCATGTCCTCGGCCGCGACCTACCTGACCACCGCCGTGCCCTCGCTGCACGGGCAGCAGGCGGCGATTGCCACGATCGGCGTCGTCATCCTGGCGCTTGTGAACCTGCGGGGCATCCGGGAAGCCGGCAGCGTCTTCGCCGTCCCGACATACATCTTCATGGCCTCGATCCTTGGCATGACCGCCGTTGGCATCTTCCAAGCCGTTACCGGCCAGCTGGGGCAGGCGCCCTCGGCGGCCTTCACAATCGTGCCGGAGCCCGAGTTCGATCAGGGACTCGTCGGACTGGCCGGCGCATTCCTGCTGCTGCGCGCCTTCTCCTCCGGCGCCGCTGCCCTGACCGGCGTCGAGGCCATCAGCAACGGCGTGCCGAACTTCCAGAAACCCAAGAGCAAGAACGCGGCCACCACGCTGCTGCTGCTCGGCGTGATTGCCTCCGCCATGCTCGCCGGCATCATCTACTTGGCCAACGCCACCAAGGTGCACATCGTGCTGGATCCGGCGACGGAGTTCCTCCTCAACGGCAAGCCGTTGGAGGAGGGTTACATCCAGAACCCGGCCATCAGCCAGATCGCACAGACCGTCTTCGGCGAGGGCTCCATCCCGTTCTATATCGTGGTGGCCGCCACCGGCGTCATCCTGGTGTTCGCCTCCAACACGGCGTTCAACGGCTTCCCGGTGCTCGGCTCCATCCTGGCCCAGGACGGCTACCTGCCCCGCCAGCTGCGCACCCGTGGCGACCGGCTGGCCTTCAGCAACGGCGTCCTGGCCCTGGCGGCCGGCGCCCTCGTACTGATCATCGCCTTCAACGCGGACGTCACAAAGCTCATCCAGCTCTACATCGTGGGCGTCTTCATCTCGTTCACCATGAGCCAGCTGGGCATGATCCGGCACTGGGGCCGCGAACTGAAACTGTCCAAGGAACCTGCCGTGCGGCGGCGCATCATCAAGTCCCGGACCATCAACACCGTGGGCTTCTGCATGACCGCCTTGGTTCTCGTGATCGTCCTCATCACCAAGTTCTCGCAGGGCGCCTGGATCGCGCTGCTGGCCATGTTCGTGCTGTTCCTGATCATGTGGAGCATCCGGGCGCACTATGACAACGTGGCCACGGAACTGGCCGTGGACGAGGACTCCTCACCACGTGCCCTGCCCACCCGCGTGCACGCTGTGCTGCTCGTCTCCCACGTGCGCAAGCCTGTGTTGCGTGCCCTCGCTTACGCCCGGGCCTCCCGCCCGTCGCGGCTGGACGCCATCACCGTGGACATCAGCCCGGAGGAAACCGAGGCGACTGTGGCGGACTGGGAGAAACTGGAAATCCCGGTGCCCCTGACGGTCCTCGCCAGCCCGTTCCGTGAAACCGTGTCCCCGATCATGGAGTACATCAAGAACATGCGCCGCGATTCGCCGCGCGACCTGATCGTGGTCTACATCCCGGAGTACGTCGTGGGCAAGTGGTGGGAGCAGCTGGTTCACAACCAGACCGCGCTGCGCATTAAGACCCGGCTGCACTTCGAGTCCGGCGTCATGGTGGCCAGCGTGCCATGGCAGCTCAAATCGTCCGAAGAAGCCAAGAAACTGCAGGATATCCAATGACCGACACCCGGACAGACGCCCCCACCGATCTCATCGTCGACGTCGGGCCCGTCGCCCACGGCGGGCACTGCGTGGCCCGGCATGAGGGCCGCGTTGTGTTCGTCCGGCACGGCATCCCCGGCGAAAAAGTCAGGGTCCGCCTTACGGAAGCCGGCGCGGATGCCAAGTTCTGGCGCGCCGATGTGGTGGAAGTTCTGGAGCCCTCACCGGACCGTGTCCCGCACTTCTGGGACGTCGCCGATTCCGCGCGCTCCTGGTCCCACCGGCATCCGCCCGTCGGCGGCGCCGAACTCGGCCACATCTCGCTGGAGCGACAGCGCAGCCTCAAGGCTGACGTCCTGGCCGAGCAACTCAAGCGGCTGGCCGGCATCGAACTTGTGCCTGAGGTGGAAGCCGTGCGGGAGCCGGCTGGAGCCGGTACCGTTCCCGGTCTCGGCTGGCGGACGCGCGCCGGCTTCGCCGTGACGCCGGCCGGAAAGCTGGGCATGCACGCCCACCGCTCCGATTCGGTCCTCCCCGTACGGGAGATGCCCCTGGCGGCGGACGGCATTAATGCGCTTCGGCTCTGGGAGATCGACCTGCAGGGCGTCGACCGCGTGGAGGTCGCCGCCCCGGCGAACGGAAGCCGGCCGCTGGTACTGCTGGTCCCCGCCCCGGGAACCCGGTCCAAGCGGCTCAGCGGCATCCTGGCCCAGCTGCCCGACGACGTCTCGGTGGCCAGCCTGGACCCGGCCACGGGCGAGGTTTTGCAGCTCCGCGGCCGCACCTATGTCCAGGAGTCCGCGGCAGGCCACGAGTACCGGGTTACCGGCGACGGCTTCTGGCAGATCCACCGGGACGCACCCGAGACGCTCGTCGGGGCTGTCACCGGCTTCCTGCACGACGGCGGCTACCTCGCCCCGGGTTCCGTGGTGGCCGATCTCTACGCCGGTGCCGGCCTGTTCACAGCACCAATGGCCGATGCCGTGGGCGTATCGGGGTCCGTGCTGTCGGTTGAGGGAGCGCCCGGAACCAGCCGTGATGCGCGCAAGAACCTGCACAACGCCACCCAGGTGGAGATTGTCCAGGGCCGCGTGGAGCGGGTGCTGCGGCAGAAACCACGCAACTTCGACGCCCTCATCCTGGACCCGCCGCGTGCCGGTGCCGGTAAGGCGGTGGTCAAGCAGCTGATCGACGCCGGTCCCCGGGCCGTCGCCTATGTGTCCTGCGATCCGGCCTCGTTCGCCCGTGACCTCGGATACTTCCGGCAGGGCGGCTGGGACATGGCGGGCCTGCGGGCCTTCGATCTTTACCCGCACACCCATCACATGGAGACTGTGGCGTTACTGACTCCCCAACCCTGATGCCATTAGGATGGGCGTAGTAGTCCGTCGTCGCGCTCCAATTCACGGCTGTTCCCTGTGCTGCGTACAAGCAATGCTGTACCGCTTTGTACTGCTGCTCGCGTAGTTAGGCAGACCTAACTAGCAAGGGTCCAGTGGCGCGACAAAGATGAAACTGTTGCGAGAGGAGTCCTGCGATGAGCATTGTGGACAGCTTCGGTTCAAAAGGCAAACTTAATGTAGCCGGAACCGAATACGAAATTTTCCGGTTGAACTCCGTCGAAGGTGCAGAAAACCTTCCGTTCAGCCTCAAGGTATTGCTTGAAAACCTGTTGAGGACCGAGGACGGTGCCAACATCACGGCCGACCACGTCCGTGCCCTGGCAGGCTGGGACCCCAGCGCCCAGCCCGACACTGAAATTCAGTTCACGCCGGCGCGCGTGATCATGCAGGACTTCACCGGCGTGCCCTGCGTCGTTGACCTCGCCACCATGCGTGAGGCCGTCAAGGAGCTCGGCGGCGACCCCAAGCGGGTCAACCCGCTGGCCCCGGCTGAAATGGTCATTGACCACTCGGTCCAGATTGATGCCTTCGGCAACTCCGGCGCACTGGAGCGCAACATGGAGATCGAGTACCAGCGCAACGGCGAGCGTTACCAGTTCCTGCGCTGGGGCCAGACCGCCTTCGACGACTTCAAGGTGGTCCCGCCGGGCACCGGCATTGTGCACCAGGTCAACATCGAGTACCTGGCCCGCACCGTCATGACCCGCGAAGTTGACGGCGTCCTCCGGGCCTACCCGGACACCTGCGTCGGCACCGACTCGCACACCACCATGGTCAACGGCCTGGGCGTGCTGGGGTGGGGCGTCGGCGGCATCGAGGCGGAGGCTGCCATGCTTGGCCAGCCCGTCTCCATGCTGATCCCGCGCGTCGTGGGCTTCAAGCTGACCGGGTCCATCCCGGCCGGCGCCACCGCCACCGACGTCGTACTGACCATCACCGAACAGCTGCGCAAGCACGGCGTGGTGGGTAAGTTCGTCGAGTTCTACGGCGAAGGCGTCGCTGCCGTGCCGCTGGCCAACCGCGCCACCATCGGCAACATGAGCCCGGAGTTCGGCTCCACAGCCGCGATGTTCCCGATCGACGACGTCACCCTCGAGTACCTGCGCCTCACCGGCCGGTCCGAGGAAAACGTCGCACTGGTGGAGGCCTACGCCAAGGAACAGGGCCTCTGGCACGATCCGTCCCACGAGATCAAGTTCTCCGAGTACCTCGAGTTGGACCTGTCCACCGTGGTTCCCTCGATCTCCGGCCCGAAGCGTCCCCAGGACCGCATCGTGCTCACCGAGGCCAAGGACGAGTTCCGCCACGACCTGCTCAACTACGTCAAGCACGACGCCGACGCCGGCACGCTGGACGAATCCCTTGAGGAGAGCTTCCCGGCCTCGGACCCGCCCTCGTTCACCCAGTCCGACACCCACGTGACGGACACGGACCGCGAGCCGCCGATCTATTCGGCAGCGCACGGTGCCGCCGGCCGCATTTCCAACGCCGTCAAGGTGACCACGGAAGACGGCCGCGAGTTCGAACTTGACCACGGTGCCGTGGCCATCGCCTCGATCACGTCCTGCACCAACACGTCCAACCCCTCGGTGATGCTGGCCGCCGCGCTGCTGGCCCGCAACGCCGTGGACAAGGGCCTGACGTCCAAGCCGTGGGTCAAGACCTCCGTCGCCCCGGGCTCCAAGGTCGTCACCGACTACTACGAGAAGTCGGGCCTGACGCCGTACCTGGAGAAGCTTGGCTTCTACATCGTCGGCTACGGCTGCGCCACGTGCATCGGCAACTCCGGCCCGCTGGATGCTGAAATCTCCGAGGCCATCTCGGCCAACGACCTTTCGGTCACGGCCGTGCTGTCCGGTAACCGCAACTTCGAAGGCCGGATCAACCCGGACGTGAAGATGAACTACCTCGCCTCCCCGCCGCTGGTCATCGCCTACGCCCTGGCCGGAACCATGGACTTCGACTTCGAGTCGGACGCCCTGGGCAAAGACGAGGCTGGCAACGACGTGTTCCTGAAGGACATCTGGCCGAACCCGGTCGAGGTCCAGCAGGTCATCGATTCCTCCATCGACAAGGAAATGTTCGCGCGCGGCTACGAGGGCGTCTTTGACGGCGACGAGCGCTGGAAGGCACTCGACACCCCGGCCGGCGACACCTTCGCCTGGGATTCGAAGTCCACGTACGTCCGGAAGCCCCCGTACTTCGAGGGCATGAAGGCCCAGCCGGAGCCGGTCCAGGACATCACCGGCGCGCGCGTGCTGCTCAAGCTCGGCGACTCCGTCACCACGGACCACATCTCCCCGGCAGGCTCGTTCAAGTCGGATACCCCGGCCGGACAGTACCTGCTGGCCAACGGTGTGGAGCGCAAGGACTTCAACTCCTACGGCTCACGCCGCGGCAACCACGAAGTCATGATCCGCGGCACGTTCGCGAACATCCGGATCAAGAACCAGCTCCTGGACGGCGTGGAGGGCGGCTTCACCCGCGACTTCACCCAGGCAGACGGCCCGCAGGCCTACGTCTACGACGCCGCGCAGAACTACCAGGCCGCCGGCACCCCGCTCGTGGTCCTGGCCGGCAAGGAGTACGGTTCCGGTTCGTCCCGTGACTGGGCAGCCAAGGGCACCGCACTCCTGGGCGTCAAGGCCGTCGTGGCCGAAAGCTACGAGCGTATCCACCGCTCCAACCTGATCGGCATGGGCGTCCTGCCGCTGCAGTACCCGGCCGGCCAGAACGCCGCCAGCCTGGGCCTGACCGGCACGGAGACCTTCGCGGTCGAGGGCGTCACCGCCCTGAACGAGGGCACTACGCCTAAGACCCTCAAGGTCACGGCAACGGCTGGAGACGGTTCTGTCACGTCCTTCGATGCGGTCCTGCGCATCGATACTCCGGGCGAGGCGGACTACTACCGCAACGGCGGCATCCTGCAGTACGTGCTGCGCCAGATCTCCGCGAACTAGCGGAGGATCTCTCCGCGAAGCAGCGGAGGACCTCTCCCAAACGGGAGGGACTGCACGCAGCGAAGGCCCCGGCCGGTCACTACGTTGACCGGCCGGGGCCTTCGCGTTCCCCGGTGCAGGTGACGGGTGCAGGGGACCTGTGCAGGTGACCGGTGCAGGGGACCGGCGCGGCGTCCTGTTGGGAGGCGTTAGAGTTAAAAGGCATGTCTACCACCCGAAGGAGGGGCCGTTGGGAATCTTGGACACTATCCGGAATCCGCAGGACCTGAGCAAGTTGTCCGGGCCGCAGCTGGATCAGCTGGCAGCCGAGATCAGGGACTTCCTGATCGGCAACGTCTCCCAGACGGGAGGGCACCTGGGCCCGAACCTCGGCGTCGTCGAACTCACGATCGCGGTGCACCGGATCTTCGATTCCCCCCGCGACAGCATCGTCTTCGACACCGGACACCAGTCCTACGTGCACAAACTCCTCACCGGACGCCAGGATTTCAGCACCCTCCGCCAGCAAGGCGGCCTGTCCGGCTACCCGGACCGCGGCGAGTCCGAGCACGACATCGTCGAAAGCTCGCATGCGTCCTCGTCGCTTTCCTGGGCCGACGGGATCTCCCGGGCCCGGCAGCTGACCGGCGACGGTGACCGGTTCGTCGTCGCGGTGGTAGGCGACGGCGCCCTGACCGGCGGCATGGCTTGGGAAGCCATCAACAACATCGCCGCGGACAAGAAGCGCCGCGTCGTCATCGTGGTCAATGACAACGGCCGCTCCTACGCGCGGACCGTCGGCGGGTTTGCAGACTACCTCGCGTCCCTGCGCCCCACCATCGATTCACTCCGAGCCGCCCCTTCTTATGAAGGCACCCTGGAGTGGTGGAAGCGCAGGCTGCAGAACGGCGGCCCCGCCGGCCAGTTCACCTACAAGAGCTTGCACGCCATGAAGAAGGGCCTCAAGGACTGGTGGGCGCCGCAGGGGATGTTCGAGGACCTCGGCATGAAGTACATCGGTCCTGTGGACGGGCACAACCTCCAGGCCATGGAAAACGCCCTCGCCACGGCTAAGAACTACGCCGGCCCCGTGATCGTGCATGCCATGACGGAAAAGGGGCACGGCTACGCTCCCGCCCGCGCTCACGAAGCGGACCAGTTCCATGCGGTCGGGATCATCGATCCGGAGACCGGCGCCCCCACCGAGGCCGGCGGCGCCAAATCCTGGACCGCCGTCTTCGCCGATGAGATCGCCGACATCGCCGACGAACGCAAGGACATCGTCGGCATCACCGGGGCCATGCTGATCCCCGTGGGGCTGCACAAATTCGCTGCCCGGCACCCCGAACGCGTGTTCGACGTCGGCATCGCCGAGCAACACGCCCTCACCTCGGCTGCCGGCATGGCGTTCGGGGGACTGCACCCGGTGGTCGCCGTCTACGCCACGTTCCTGAACCGGGCCTTCGACCAGTTGCTCATGGACGTGGCCCTGCACAAAGCCGGCGTCACGATCGTCCTGGACCGGGCCGGCGTCACCGGGCCCGACGGCGCCAGCCACCACGGCATGTGGGACATGGCCATGGTCCAGATAGTCCCCGGCCTGCATCTCGCGGCGCCCCGCGACGCCACCCGATTGCGGGAGGAACTGCGTGAGGCCGTGGCGATCGAAGATGCCCCCAGCGTGATCCGCTACTCCAAGGGCAGCGTCGGGGCGGAAGTTGAGGCGATCGAACGCCTGGCGGACGGCGTGGACGTGCTGGCCCGCCGCCCCGCAGGCTCCACGGAGAACGACGTCCTCATCGTGAGCGTGGGCGCCATGTCCGAACTCGCTTTGGACGTCTCGAACCGGCTCGGCGCGCAAGGGATCAGCTCCACGGTGGTGGATCCCCGCTGGGTTCTCCCGGTCCGCAAATCCATTGTCGACCTCGCAGCCTGCCACCGACTGGTCATCTGCATTGAGGACGGTGTGCGGGCCGGCGGCGTCGGTTCGCGGATCCGCCAGGAGGCGCGCGCGGCGGGGGTGGACACGGCCCTTAACGAGGTCGGCCTCCCGGTCGAGTTCCTCGATCACGGTACCCGCAGCGAGGTGCTTGAACGCGTCGGGCTGACCGCCCAGCAGATCACGCACGACATCGTCGCCCAGGTCCTGGGGACCAAGGTCCCGTTCGCGCGGCCCCTGCCCGGCCATGAACATCCCAGCACCGGCAGCCTGCCGATTCTGTAGCCTGCACCTCTATTGAGCACTAACCAGTGCGTCACCGCCTGCCGCGGCGCCGCACGGCCCAGGAAGGAACTGGCATATGAGCGGAATTATCCGGGTTTACAAACGCAACGACGACGGGGTTCTCGAGTTCCGGGAAGCATGGTTTGACGAGGACTACAGCCAGTTTGTGATGAACCACGGCGTCGTCGGGCACCAGAGCAAAACGGACGAGACCGACGTCGAGGACGCCGAGGCCGCAGAGCGCCTTCTGGACGCCTTCGCCGTGCAGTGCGCCGAGGACGGCTACGCCGAAATCCCCGAGGAGGAGCAGTTCTGGGTGGTGGCGCAGTACGCGCTGAAAACCAAGGACGGGACCACCCGGGACCGGTACCTTGAGGAAAAAGCCAAAGACGCCCTGATCAGCCATCTGGCGTGGCGGGGCTTGGGGATAGTGGACCGCAGCGAGTTTTCCGACGCCAGGCTCAATATCTTCTGCCTCACCCCGGACGTCAACAAGACCGTCAACGCCATCAAGGTCTGCATCCGGGGCGAGGATCTGGACTTCACCAAGCTGAGCATTGGCGCCGCGCCGTTTGGCGAGGAGACCTTCAAGCTTAAACACTCACCGAAACCGGCCAACAGCTTCACGCTGTAGGCCACCGCTGGAGGCAACTCCGCTGAAGGCAAGATACAGGGCCCTGCACGGCTCGCATCAGATTGGGGGCAACCAACTGAAAGGCAACGCAATGACGCGAAAAACCTCCCAACCAGGCAGCACTCCACTCCCGACGGGACTGGCGGCGCCGGCGCGCAAGTCCCTCGCGCACGCGGGGGTGGAAACCCTCGAGCATCTTGTGCAGCTTGGCCGGCGCCGACTTGCCGGTATGCCGGGAGTCTGCCCGCGCACCCTCGCCCAACTCCAGGACGCTATGGACGAGCACGGCCTGAAGCTGCCTGCAGGGTAGCTGCTGACGCGGTGGACGGGAGGCCCAGCGGGTCGTTATAGGGTAAATCCATGACTGAATACCGCCGTGTGGGAAATTCCGGACTATCCGTCTCGGTCGTGGGACTTGGCTGCAACAACCTGGGCCGGACCGGGACCGTCACTGAATCGCAGGAGGGCACCGACGCCGTCGTGCATGCCGCGCTGGACGCCGGGATCACCTTCTTTGACGTCGCAGACACCTACGGCCGGGAGCCCGGTCTCAGCGAGTCGATGCTGGGCCAGGCCCTCGGGAGCCGCCGGAACGACGCCGTCATCGGCACCAAATTCGGCATGGACATGCGCGGCGCCAACGGCGAGGACTTCGGTGCGCGCGGATCCCGCCGCTACATCATCAAAGCTGCTGAAGCCTCGTTGCGTCGGCTCGGCACGGACTGGATCGACCTCTACCAGTTCCACACTCCGGACCCGCTGACGCCCATCGACGAAACCCTGTCAGCCCTCGAAGACCTCGTGAGCAGCGGCAAGGTCCGCTACATCGGCCACTCCAACCGCGCCGGCTGGCAGATCGCCGAGGCAGAGTATGTGGCCCGGGCCCGCGGGGGAGCGCGCTTCATCTCCAGCCAGAACCATTACAATCTGCTGGACCGCCGCGCCGAGCTCGAAGTGACCCCCGCCGCCGAGGCCTACGGCATCGGCGTCCTGCCGTACTTCCCCCTCGCCAACGGGCTCCTCACCGGTAAGTACTCGGCCGGCAAGGCTCCCGAGGGTTCCCGGCTCAGCCACACCCGCACCAACCTGGTCCACGACGCCGACTGGGAACAGCTCGGTGCCTTCGGGGAATTCGCTGCTGCGCGGGGACTCAGCGAAGTTCAGGTCGCGTTCTCCTGGCTCGCCGCCCAGCCCTCCGTCAGCAGCGTCATCGCCGGCGCCACCACCCCGGAGCAGGTGCGCCAGAACGCCGCCGCGGTGGCCTGGAAACCCAATCACGCGGAACTTGCCGAGCTGGACGACCTCTTCCCGCGCACGCCCAAGGTGGCGCTGTTCTGAGCGGTCCCGATCTGAGCGGTCCAGTACCGGGCGGTCCCGGCGTGCGTGACTCGGCGGGGGCCCACGCCGCCACGCAGACGATCTTGATGGACGTCGACACCGGAATCGACGACGCCTTGGCCCTGGTCTACCTGCTGTCCCGGCCCGAGGTCCGCCTCCAGGCCATCACCTGCACCGCCGGGAACGTCGGGGCCCGGCAGGTGGCGCTGAACAATCTGGCCCTGCTGGAGCTGTGCGGCCGGAATGGCATCGAGGTGGCCATCGGCGCTGAAGTTCCGCTGGAGATCCCGCTGGTCACCACCGAGGAAACCCACGGTCCTCAAGGGATCGGCTACGCCGAGCTGCAGGCTCCCGCACAGCAGATCTCGGCGAGGCACGCCGTCGACGTCTGGGTGGACGAGGTACGGGCCCATCCGGGGCAGATCACCGGCCTGATCACCGGGCCGCTGACCAACTTTGCCCTTGCCCTGCGCCGCGAGCCGGAACTTCCGCGGCTGCTTAAGGGACTCGTGATCATGGGCGGGTGCTTCTATTACCAGGGCAACACGACTCCCACGGCCGAATGGAACACCTCGGTGGACCCGCATGCCGCCAAGGAGGTGTTCGCCGCCTACCGCGGGCTGCCGGAGGACAAACTGCCGATCGTCTGTTCGCTGGAAACCACCGAGCGGATTGAGATGCGCCCGGAGCACCTTCGCTGCCTCGGTGAGGCCGCCGGCGCACCGGAACCCGAACTCGTCCTCCCGGAGCAGCCCGAGGGCCAGCGCAGCACATCCGGCAACCCTCTGGTCGCCTGCCTGTCCGACGCTCTGCGGTTCTACATGGAGTTCCACCGGCTATACGACCAGGGCTACGTCGCCCACGTACATGACGCTTTCGCGGCCTGCGCTGCCGTGGGACGGACTCCGTTCACCACCCGGCTGGCCACCGTCGACGTCGAAACGGACTCGACGGTGCTGATCGGCACCACGGTGGCCGACTACCGCGGACTGTGGGGTCTGCCGCCCAACGCCAGAATTGTCTCCGACAACAACCCCGGGCACTGCTTCGACGAGCTCATATCCTCCATCGGTTCCCTGGCACGCGCCGTGGGCAGTGCGCCGCCGGGCGCCTAGGCCGGGGTCCTGGGCCGCAACCGCCGCCGCCGGGAGCGGTGGACGTTTCCGGCCGGGTCCGGATCGCTAGATTGGTTGCTGCTCGCTAGGATGGTAGCTGCGCCGAGGTGACATGAGGCGGACGTTGTCGCACCCAGCCAAAGGAACACCCCATGTCACAGCCAGCTCTTACCGTCACCACCCCTGGACAGGCGGCCGACCGGGGCCGCCGCCTGCTCGAAATCGCCGGCGCCGCGGCCATCGCCGCCACCTACATCTTCCTGGTCCTCACGCAGCCGGCTGACATCGCCAACGGCCCGGCCAGCTTCTCGGCACTCGTGGCACTCGGCGGCTTCCTGCTCGGCGCGGTGCTGCTGATTGCCGCCGTCCTGCCGGTCCTGCCCACCTCCACCTTGGTCCTCATCCCCGTGGCACTGGTCCTGAACGTGGTCCTCGGCCAGCTCATGGGCAGTACGGGCCTGCCGTTCTACATCGACGCGATCGGCACCGTCCTGATTGCCGTCCTCGCCGGTCCGGCCGCCGGTGCCGCCACAGGCGCATTGAGCAGCATCGTCTGGTCCTTCTTCAATCCGACCGTCTTGCCCTTCGCCGCCGGTGCCGCCCTGATCGGCTTTCTGGCCGGCATGGCCGCCCGGGCCGGGCTGTTCCGCCGCTTCTACTTTGCCCCGGTGGCCGGGTTCATCACCGGCATCCTGGCCGGCGTCGTTTCCGCACCGATCGCTGCCTTTGTCTTTGGCGGCACCTCCGGCCTCGGCACCGGGGCGATCGTCAGCGCTTTCCGGGCCATGGGGGACACCCTTCTGGCCGCCATCACCAAGCAGGCACTGATTTCCGATCCCATGGACAAGGCGATTGTCTTCACCATCGCGGCATTGCTGGCCTACGCGCTGCCGCGCCGCACCACCTTCCAGTTCCCGTTCGTCCGGCGCTTCCGCGTGCTCGCCGGTAAGGCCCCGTCAGCACCGGACGCCTGACCAGCCGCTGTGACCGAATAATGCCGTGACGAATGATGCCGTGACCGCCCGCCTCCACCCCCTGACCGCGCTGACCGCGGCCGCATGCACTGCCGTCATCACGACGGCGGCAGCGAGCTGGCCGCTGTCAATCGCCGTGGCACTTGCCGCGGCGGTGCTCGCGGTGCGCAGTGGAGCCGCGCGGCAGGTCCTGGCCGCCGCGGCCGTAATTCTGGTGCCCCTGTGGCTGTCGCTCCTGGTGCTGCATGGTCTGTTCTTCCCCGAAGGCCACACCGTCCTGGCCCAATGGGGCCCGGCCCGCGTCACGGCAGAAGGCCTTGGATTCGCGCTGGAGGTGGGAACGCGGACCACCGCCTGCGTGCTGGTCTTGCTGCTGTTCTCCTTCACAGTGAGCGTTCCCGATCTCCTCGCAGCCCTCGCGGCGCGGAATATCCCGCCGCAGTTCGGCTTCGTCGTGGCCTCCACACTCACCCTCCTGCCGGCCGTCGCCCGCCGCCTGGACCGGATCCGGCAGGCCCAGGAAACCCGCGGGATGGTGGTGCGGGGCGGACTGCTGGCCCGCCTCGGTGCGCTTCGCCTGCAGATGGTGCCGCTGGTCCTGGCCCTGATGGACGACGCCAGCAGCCGGGCCCAGGCCCTCGAAGCCCGCGGCTTCGCCAGCCCGGGACCCCGCAGCAGCTACCGCGACGTCGCCGACCCGCCCCTCCAGCGGCGTTTGCGGGTAGCGGCACTCGTGCTCACGGCGGCAGCCGTCACCGCCCGGATCGTCGCCTCCTGGCCGGCCGGAGGCACGGCATGACTGCGGTCGTCGGCACGGCTCTCCGGGCCCGGCTCGACGCGTTCACGTTCCACGGCGAGAACACGCCCGCGTTGTGCGATGTGGCGGTTTCGGTTCTGCCTGGTTCCTTGACCGCCGTCCTGGGCGGCTCCGGGAGCGGAAAATCCACGCTGGGAAAGCTGCTGGCCGGGTGGCTCCGGGCCGGCCACGCCGGACAACTCCGTGGCAGCCTGGAGCTTGGCGCGACCCGGCTGAACTTCCGCGGACTGCCCGAGGATCCCCGGATCAACCCCGCCGAATGGTCCCGCCGCGTGGCCTTCGTACCGCAGGACGCTGCCGCGATGCTCTCCACAGTCCGCGCCACCGTTGCGGAAGAGCTGGCCTTCGGCCTGGAAAACCGTGCGGTGCCACGGGAGGACATGTTCCGCGCCGTGGAACGCACCGCCGCACGGACCGGCCTGACAGGGCTGCTGGACCGGGACCCGGCCACGCTCTCCGGCGGCGAGCTGCGCAGGCTCGCCGTCGCCTGCGCCGTCATCGCGGAACCGGACATTCTCATCCTCGACGAGCCCCTGGCGTCCCTTGACGCCGCCGGAGCCGAGCAGATCAGGGACCTGGTCCGCAGCCTCTGTGGCGCAGGAAGCAGCGCGGGAACCGGCAACCCGGCCGGCACAGCGACCGGCGTCGTCCTGCTGAGCCAGGCGGCCGACACCCTCGCCCGGGAAGCTGCGCACTGGACCGTACTCGACGGCGGGACGGTCACCGCGGCGGGCGCGCCGGCACAGCTGATCGGCTCGGCCGAACTGGAGCGCGCCGGTGTCCTGGGCGCCGCAGCAGTCCGCGGTCATGGTCCGGTGCCGGCCATCGCTCTCCGCCCGGCCGTCTACCCGCCGCCCAGCTCCGGACCGGCGCCGCTCGAACTCCGCGGCGTCGGGTTCAGCTACGGCCTTGACCGCCGGCGATGGGGTGCACCGCGGTATCGAGGTCATCGGCTGCGTGAACAGGCGGTGCGGCGGGTGCTGCAGAACCTGGACCTCACCGTGCGCCCGGGCGAGATTATCGCTGTGACCGGCCCCAACGGTGCCGGCAAATCCACCCTGCTGCGGCACATCAACGGACTGCTGCGCCCTTCCGAGGGCGACGTGCGGGTCTGCGGACGCAGCATCGCCGGCGTGCCGGTGGGAACAGTCGCGGCCTCAGTCGGACTTCTTTTCCAGCACCCGCGGGACCAGCTCTTCGAACGGACCGTCCTGCGGGAAGCCGCGTTCGGACTCCGCCAGCACTTCGGGAAGGCCGAAGCTGAGTACCGGGCGCGCGCGGCGCTGGCCGCGGTCGGCTTCACCACGGCTGACGAGGCCGTCCACCCGGCCGAACTGTCCGCCTCGCAGCAGCGGCTGCTCGCCCTGGCCACGGTGCTGGCACGCGAGCCGGCCGTGCTGGCCCTGGACGAGCCGACCGTAGGGCTGGACCGGCGGGGACTCGAGCGGCTGGACCGGGCCGTGAGCGCCGCCGCGGCGCGCGGGACCGCCGTCGTGCTGGTCACCCACGACCTCGCCTACGCCCGCGCCACCGCGCACCGAGTCCTGGAGCTCGACGGCGGGACCCTGCGGGACGTCTGATCGGCGGTGCCCTGTCGTGCCGCCGAAGTTTCGGCCCGACGACGGTCATGTAGGGCCTTTCGGGGGGTGCCGCTGCCGGTAGATTGTCCCCATGCATCACGAAGAAGTAGAACTCGTCGGCGGAAATTCGACCGTGGTGACAAAGGTAGGGCAAACGGTGCGCCGCACTGCCGGTCCGTGGACGCCCGCGGTGCACGCCTTGCTCGCAACGCTGCGGTCCCGGGGGATCACCGAAGTACCCGAAGCCCTCGGTATGGATGCCCAAGGCCGTGAAGTGCTGAGCTTCATTCCAGGCAACGCGCCGCCCTACCCTTTGCCCGGGTGGGTCTGGGATGGGTCGATCCTGCAGGCCTCTGGAGCGCTGTTGCGGCGAATACATGATGCGAGCGTGGGGTTCGACGGGGCCGAGCACGGCTGGCAATTGCCTGCTCATGAGCCGGCGGAAGTCGTGTGCCACAACGACTTCGCGCCATACAATATGGTGTTTCGGGGCCGCCAGCTGGCCGGGATTATCGATTTCGACACTGCTTCACCGGGACCCAGGATTTGGGATTTCGCCTATCTGGCTTACCAGCTGGTTCCGTTCGTAGAGGGAGCGGGACTTGCGGCGCCGGACAACGCTCAAAGACCTGCGCGTCTGGATGCTCTGCTCGCGGCCTACGGCATGCCCTTCGGACGCAAGAAGGTGTATGAAACTGTCGCTGCCCGGCTTGCGGAGCTTGCGGATTTTACCGACGGCCGTGCAGCAGTCACGGGTCGTGCGGACTTCACGGATCATGCGGCCATGTACCGCCGAGACCGCGACAAGATGGCAGCGCTGGCTCTAGACGCCCCGTAGATTGAGTGTCCACAGAACCGTAGACACTTCGGTGGGCAGCTCCGTTCCGGTACACGAAAGCGCCGTTGCATCCGCCTGGGGCGGCGGCGACAACGGCGCTTTCGTGGCGACACCGGGCAGATCAGGCGCTGGCGGGCTCCGAGGCCACGCCTGGTGCCAGGAATTTCCTGCCGTTGACCCGCTCCGAGGCGCCCACGCGGTCCAGGTACGGGCTGATGCCGCCAAGGAACATCGGCCAGCCCGCGCCCACGATCATGCAAAGGTCGATGTCCTCCGGGCCGGCCACCACGCCCTCCTCGAGCATGAGCCCGATTTCCTCCGCCAGCGCGTCCTGGGTGCGGCGCAGGACCTCCGCCGCGGTGGACGGGGTGGTTCCGAAAGACATCAGCGCGAGCGTCTCGGCCGGGATGGAAGGGTTGCCGGCCGCCACGGAGGCCGGATCCCAGATGGACGTGACGCCATTCTCGATCAGCGCCTGCAGGTTCTTCGAGACCCGGAAGCGGTCCCCGAAGGCCGCGTGCAGCGACTCCTGGACGTGCTGGGCCACCGGCAGGCCCACCATGGCGCCCAGGACGAAGGGAGTCATGGGCAGGCCCATGGGCCGCAGGGCGTTATCAGCCACCTCGGCCGGGGTGCCCTCGTCGAAGGCCGCAGTCACTTCGCCCATGAGGCGCAGCAGCACCCGGTTTACCACGAACGCCGCGGCATCCTTGACGAGCACGGCGGACTTCTTCAGGCCCTTGGCGAGCTCGAATGCCGTGGCCAGCACGGCGTCGTCGGTCTTCGGCGCACGGACAATCTCCAGCAGCGGCATCACCGCGACCGGATTGAAGAAGTGGAAGCCCACGAGCCGCTCGGGGTGCTCCAGGTCCGCCGACATCGCCGTCACGGACAGCGCGGAGGTGTTGGTGGCGAGGATGCACTCGGGCGAGACAATGGCCTCGACCTCTTTGAAGACCTGCTTCTTGACGCTGAGTTCCTCGAAGACGGCCTCGATCACGAAGTCGGCGTCCGCAAAACCCTCCTTGGACACGGAGCCGCTCACCAGCGCCTTGGTGCGGTTCGCGGCGTCGGAGCTGATCCGTCCCTTCGCAAGCAGCTTGTCCACCTCCGCGTGCACGTAGCCCACTCCCTTGTCCACCCGGCCCTGATCGATGTCCGTCATCACCACCGGCACCTTGAGCTGGCGGGCGAACAGGAGGGCGAGCTGGCTCGCCATCAGCCCAGCCCCTACGACGCCGACTTTGCCCACCGGGCGGGCGAGCTTGCTGTCCGGGGCCCCGGCGGGGCGCTTGGCGCGACGCTGCACGAGGTCTAGGAATGCATACACCGTGGAGCGGAACTCGGGGGTCTGCATGAGGTCCGCGAGCGTCTCGCATTCGAGCTCCGCGGACTGGGCCTGGGTCATGGTCCGGTTGGCATCTAGCACCTCCAGGACCTTGGCCGGGGCGGGGGAGGCGTTGGAGGTCTTGGCCTCGACGAAGGCCCGGCCCCTGGCGACGGCGGCCGCCCAGCGCGTGGCGACCTGTGGATCGGCGGGGTCGACGGCGTTGGCACGCTCCGGCGCCACCGCACCGGCAATGACCTGGGCGGCCCACGCGACGGACTGCTCAAGGAAGTCGGCCGGCTCGAACATGGCGTCCGCCACACCGAGCTCATAGGCCTGGGGACCGGTGAGCGTGCGGTTGTTGCTTAGCGGATTTTCGATCATCACCTTGAGCGCGTTCTCCGGCCCGATCAGCCGCGGCAGAATGTACACACCGCCCCAGCCCGGAATCAGCCCGATGAACGCTTCGGGCAACCCCAGCGCACCGGCGCCCGAGGAGACCGTCCGGTACGTGGACTGCAGCGCGATCTCCAGCCCGCCGCCCAGTGCCACACCGTTGATGAACGCGAAGCTCGGCACACCCAGGTCGGCCAGTGTGGAGTAGACCTCATGGCCCAGCTGGGCCATCCACAGGCCTTGCTCGCGGCCGCTGACCGACTTGACCGTGGACAGGTCGGCGCCGGCCACCAAGAAATACGGCTTGCCGGTGACACCGACGCCGACAATCTCGCCGCGGCGGGCCCTTTCCTTCAGCGCCTCCAGGACTGTGCCGAGCTCCAAGAGGGTGTTGGGCCCGAGCGTGGTGGGTTTGGTGTGGTCCAGGCCGTTGTCCAGCGTAATCAGGGCGAAGGTGCCGGGGCTTTTGCCGTCCACTGCCGGCAGCTCGACGTCCTGGACATAGGAGTGGGTGACCGTCTCGTTGGGGAAGAGATCGGCAAGCTTGCGGAAGTCAGCGGCGCTCATGCTGCGGCTCCATTCTCGGTGGCGGAATCGGTGCTGTCTGCGGCATCGGTGGAAGTGCCGAAATCCGGGTGGTGCGGGTTCTCCCAGATTACGGTGGCACCCATGCCCAGGCCGATGCACATGGTGGTCATGCCGTACCGGACCGTGGGATCTTCTTCGAACTGCCGGGCCAGTTGGTTCATCAGCCGGACCCCGGAGGACGCCAGCGGATGTCCGACGGCGATCGCGCCGCCGTAGCGGTTGACCCGGGCGTCGTCGTCGGCGATGCCGAAGTGGTCCAGGAAGCTGAGCACCTGGACGGCAAAGGCCTCGTTGACCTCGAAGAGCCCGATGTCGCCGATGCCGAGGCCGGCATTCTTCAGCGCCTTCTCGGTGGCTGGGATCGGTCCGATGCCCATGACCTCGGGTTCGACGCCGGCGAAGGCGTAGGTGACCAGGCGCATCCGGACCGGCAGGCCGAGTTCCTCGGCAGCCTCGGCGGAGGCGAGCAGGGCCGCGGTGGCGCCGTCGTTGAGCCCGGCGGCGTTGCCGGCGGTGACCCGGCCATGGGCGCGGAACGGGGTTTTAAGCGCGGCGAGGTCCTGCAGTGACGTTCCCGGCCGCGGCGGCTCATCAACGGTGTTGATGGTCCAGCCCTGGCCGGGCTTCATGGTGGCGACCGGCACGAGGTCCCGCTGAATCTGGCCTTTGGCGTAGGCCGCGGCCAGTTTGTCCTGCGAGGCGACAGCGTAGGCGTCGGCGCGGTCTTTGGTGATGGCGGGGAAGCGGTCGTGCAGATTTTCGGCCGTGTTGCCCATGTTCAGGGCCGCCGGGTCGACGAGCCGCTCGGACAGGAAGCGCGGGTTGGGATCGGCGCCGGCGCCGATCGGGTGGTTGCCCATGTGTTCCACGCCGCCGGCGATCACGACGTCGTAGGCGCCGAAGCCGATGCCGCTCGCCGTCGTCGTTACCGCCGTCATGGCACCGGCGCACATCCGGTCGACGGCGAACCCGGGCACTGTGCGGGGGAGGCCGGCCAGCAGGGCGGCGGTGCGGCCGATGGTCAGGCCCTGGTCGCCTGTCTGGGTGGTGGCGGCGATGGCGACTTCGTCGATCCGTGCCGCCGGGACCGCGGGGTTGCGCCGCATCAGTTCGCGGATGCACTTGACCACGAGGTCGTCGGCGCGGGTACCGGCGTAGATGCCTTTCTCGCCCGCGCGGCCGAAGGGAGTGCGGACGCCGTCGACAAAGACGACATCGCGGACGGTCCGGGGATTCGCGCCGGGTTTTCCAGTGCTGCGGGCTGGGCTCACGTGTAACTCCTCATCGAGACATGGGCGGCGGACCGCGGCGGTGGCCAAATGCCCACGCCGACTGCGCATCCGCGCGACATCAAGCACTATGTTACTGGTCAGTAACAAAGCTGGCAAGAAGTTCCGGACACCGTCCGGCTTGAGGCCGGCAACGCTGCAACCGTCTTTTCAAACAACGCCAACAGGGCCATCATATTGTTTCCACCCCGTCCGAAACCGGCCCCAGCTTCAGGTTGAGGAGAGGAGGCTGAACCCTTCGGTCCATGTCTGCGTGAATCGCTGTAAGAGACACCTGCCCGCGCCCCCGACCGACCTGCGTTGTAACGGCGCGATCTCAATAGCACTGCCAGAACGCTGAGTTCCAAGCAGCGAGGGCGGTTGCTGGAAGCCCCTGAAGTTCCACCGGCGAAAGGCCAGAAACATGTTCCAGCCACACCCACGACTAGCGGCATTTTGGTCCGGTTTCCTGCTGCTTTTCACGATGTCCGCGGTGAGCTCTTGTTCCCCGCAAAACGGCGGGCCGGCACCGGCCACCACCACGGGGACTCCCGGTGCGGCATCCCCGTCGGCGGCGGAAACTGCCACCCCCACACCGACGCCCACGCGGACACCGGCAGGCACGCCTGTGGCCGCTGGCCTTTGCGGGCCGGGGACGGTGCTCAGCTTCGACCGCGGCGCCTTCCAAACATCACCGAAGGTTGACAACAAGTGGTTCCCGCTGACGCCCGGCATGCAATACACCACAGCGGGCACAGTCGAGAGTGCAGAAGGCACCACCAAGCGCATGGTGACCCACACGGTGACCGGACTGACCAAGGTGATAGACGGCGTCAAGACGCAGGTGCTGTGGGACCGGGACTATGCCGATGGCGAACTGGTGGAGTCGGAACTGGCTTTCTTTGCCCAGACAGACAGTGGAGACGTCTGGCTCTTCGGGGAGTATCCGGAAGAGTTCGAAAACGGAAAATTCGTCGGCGCGCCCAACACCTTCCTGAGCGGGCTCTCCGGAGCCCAGGGAGGGATCGCGATGCAGGGCAAACCCCGGGTCGGCGCGCCGAGTTATGTGCAGGCGCACGCACCCGCAGTGAAATTCCTGGATTGCGGGGCTGTCGTCCAGGAAAACCAGCGGGTGTGTGTTCCCAGCGGGTGCTACGAAGACGTGCTGGTCATTGACGAACGCAATCCGCTGGAGCCCGAAGTCGGCCACCAGCGGAAGTTCTATTCAGCAGGCACAGGCCTGGTGAAAGTGACAGCAGTGGGTGGCGACAATCAGGAGACCTTGGACCTGGTCAAGGCCGGACAGCTCACAGACGCTCAATTGCAGGAGGTCAACCGTCAGGCGCAGGCTCTCGACAAGCATGCCTACCAGGTGCACCCGACCGACTATGCCAAAACGGCCCCTGCCGAAGTTGCAACGCAGACCGCTGGCAGCCCGGGAGCGGTTTCGGGCTCAGCCTCCCCGGGTACGGGTTCACCTTCACCCACTGCCACGGGCTGATTACTGGGCCGGAGCGAACCGCTGGTGTTAGCGCTACTGGGCCGGCGGGGCGGCGTCGTCCGAGGCTGCGGGCTCTGCGGCCTTTGCGTCCTTCGCCGGGAGCGGCTGCGGGTGCACGAACGCCTCGGTGATCAGCGGAGCGGTGATTTCAATCTGCCACTGGCGCGCACCAAGGTTCTGCAGCTCCTCCGCCACGCCTTCTTCGCTGACTTCGGCCGGCGGACGCCAGGCCACCCGTCGAAGGTAGTCCGGAGTCAGCAGGTTTTCCACCGGCAGGTTCAGTTCCTCCGCCTTGGCCTGCAGCTTGGGCCGGGCCGTGGCGAGCCTCGCGGCTGCCTCCGGGTCGCGGTCAGCCCAGACCCGCGGCGGCGGGGGAGCGTTGGTGGGCAGGTGCAGCGGCGGGAGATCGTCAAGGGCCCGGGCTGTGCTGATGCAGCGCAGCCAGCGCGGCGCTTCACGCTGGGCCGCCCGGCCGTGGAAGCCCTTGGTGCCCAACAGTTGCGGGACCGTGGACGGCATCGCCTTGGCCGCCGCAACGAGGGCGGAGTCGGGGATGAGCCTGCCGGGGGCGACGTCGCGCTTTTGCGCCAGCGAGTCCCGCTCGAGCCAGAGTTCGCGGACGGCGGCCAACTGCCGGCGGTCCCGGATCTGGTGCAGTCCGGAGGTCTTCCGCCACGGGTCCACGCGCGGCGGCGCGAGCCCGGCTTCAAGGATGGCAGCGAATTCCTGCTCGGCGTAGTCGAGCTTGCCGTCGGCCAAGAGGAGCTCGATGAGTTCCTCCCGCAGTTCGGTGAGGACTTCGACGTCCAGTGCGGCGTAGCGCAGCCAGGGTTCCGGCAGGGGCCGGGTGGACCAGTCGGCAGCCGAGTGCTCCTTCGCCAGGCCGAAGCCCAGGAGTTGTTCGATGACCGCGGCCAGCCCAACCCGGGGCAGCCCGGCCAGGCGGGCGGCGAGTTCGGTGTCGAAGAGCTTGTCCGGCCACATGCCGAGTTCGAACAGGCACGGTAGGTCCTGGCTCGCGGCGTGCAGGATCCATTCGACGCCGCGCAGGGCATCGTTGATGATGCGCAGGTCGCCAAAGGGTTCCGGGTCGATCAGCCAGGTTCCGGCGCCTTCGCGGCGGATCTGGACCAGGAAGGCGCGCTGGCCGTAGCGGAAGCCGGAGGCGCGCTCCGCGTCCACCCCCGCGGGGCCGTGGCCGGCAGCCAGGGCCGCGGCGCAGCGTTCCAGTCCGGCCTGGGTTTCAATGACCAGCGGCACGCCGTCACGGGGTGCATCGAGGTCGATCACTTCGGGGACCAGGCTGTCGAAGCCTTCCACCGTGATGTGGGCTGTGGTGTCAGCGGCCTCAGCCGCACCTGGAACGGCGCCGGCCGTGGTGATTTCCGGAATTTTAGGGGTCATGATCTCTACAGTTTACCGATAACGCGGCGTAGAAGGCCGTGACCGGCGCCTACGAAACGGCTCTCGCGTGTCAGCGGGGCCGCCGGGGCAGGGCGGTCACGCCCTCCGGCAGAGGCGGCAGCCCGGCGAAGATGCAGACCATGTCCGACCACGCCTCCAGGTGGGACGTAATGTCTGGAGTGGCCGGCGTCCACGACGCACGGAGTTCGATTTCAATGGAGTCGGGCCGGTCCGCGAGCGTTCCGAAGCTCTCGGAAAGCACCCGGGTGGCAGTCCCGCCGGCGGACCGATAGGGCGCTCCGTGGTCTTCCAGCGCTTCGACCAGCCACGTCCAGGCAACTGAGCCCAGCATCTCGTCATTGCCCATCTCGGGTTCCAGTTGGGCGCGGATGTACGTGACGATCCGGAACTCCCCGTCCCAGACGTCGGAGCCGTCGGGATCGTGCAGCAGGATGAAGCGGCCGGTGGCCAGTTCGACGTCGTCGCCGCCGGACGCCGGCGCGAGAGCTGCCGCCGCCGGGCCGTGGATCGCGCCGTTGGCGCCGCCGGGTCCGATTACCTCGGCGCCCAGCGCCACCGCGAAGGGCGCCAGCCGGGACGGCGCCGGAATCTCATCCAGGTGCAGTTCGCTGCGGCAGCGTGCTTGTCGAAGGGTCCCCAGGGCGAAGAGGAAATCTGCCGGAACCTGATCGAGGGAGCTCACTTTGGAAGATTATGCAACGGCCCGGCCCCTGCCCGGCAGGCTCGCCGCCGGGCAGGGGAAGCCGCGCAGGGCTCAGGCGGCAGCGAGTTCGCGCTTGATGGCCGCGATGAAGGAATCAACGTCTTCCTCGGTGGTGTCGAAGGAGCACATCCAGCGGACCTCGCGGGCCGCCTCATTCCAGTCGTAGAAGCGGAAGGACTGGCGCAGCCGGTCCGCGACGCCGGCGGGCAGCACGGCGAACACGCCGTTGGACTCCGTCCGCTGGCTCAGTTCAACGCCCGGGATACCCTCGACGCCGGCGCGCAGCCGGGCGGCCATGGCATTGGCGTGCGAGGCCGACCGCAACCACAGCCCTTCCTCGAGCAGTGCGATGAACTGGGCGGACATGAACCGCATCTTGGAGGCCAGCTGCATATTCATCTTGCGGAGGTAGGCCAGGCCGTGGGCCGCCTCCGGGTTCAGGGCGATCACGATTTCGCCGAACAGCAGGCCGTTCTTGGTGCCGCCGAAGGAGAGGATGTCGACGCCGGCGTCACGGGTGAAGGCCCGCAGCGGAACACCGAGGTGCGCGGCGGCGTTGGCCAGCCGGGCGCCGTCCATGTGCAGTTTCATGCCCTTGGAGTGGACATGTTCGGCGATGGCCCGGACCTCGTCGGGCGTGTAACAGGTGCCCAGCTCCGTGGTCTGGGTGATCGAGACCGCGAGCGGCTGGGCCCGGTGCTCGTCGCCCCAGCCCCAGGCTTCGCGGTCGATCAGTTCCGGGGTGAGCTTGCCGTCCGCCGTCGGCACCTGCAGGAGTTTCATGCCGCCGATCCGCTCCGGTGCGCCGTTTTCGTCCATGTTGATGTGGGCCGTGGCGGCACAGATGACGGCACCCCAGCGCGGCAGCAGGGACTGCAGGGACAAGACGTTCGCGCCGGTTCCGTTGAACACCGGGAAGCACTCGATCCCTTCGCCGAAGTGCTCTTCCAAAAGCAGTTGCAGCCGGGCGGTGTAGTCGTCTTCGCCGTAGGAGACCTGGTGCCCTTCGTTGGCGGCGGCGAGGGCGGCCAGCACTTCGGGGTGGACGCCGGAATAGTTGTCCGAGGCGAATCCCCGGACCGAAGGATCGTGCAGCCGGGCGGTAGCGCTGGCGGTTTCTACTGTGCTTGTCATCTCTTTGCTCACGCTTTCAGTCTAGAGAGGTCCAGGCCGGCCGGTTAAGCCGCCGGGCAAGGGTAGGGGCGGGGATGCGGCGCTTAGCTCCCAAGCGGAAGGCGGCGGCCGTTCAAATCCGCCGCCGGGGTGCTGAAAAGACCGACGGCCGCAGCGGCGAGCTCGTCCACATCCGTGAAGCCTGGGAACCTGCGGTCCGGTGCCTTGGCCCGCATGGCGGCGTCAACGAGGGCCTTCACCACGAAGATGACGGCGGCGCTGCGCTGCTCCACCGGGTCTTCCTTGCGCCCGGATTGCGTGCGCTGGAAGCCGTCCGCGACCGCCAGTGTCCAGGCTTCGGCGGCGGCCTTGGCCGCTACGTAACTGGCACCTCCCGCCGTCGGGCTGCCGACGGCGGTGGAGGACACCATGGCGAAGCGTCCGGTGTCCGAGTCGGCGATGTCGTCGAAGAAGACGCGGGTGACGTTCCGCAGCGTCGTGACGGCATTGCGTTCCAGGAAATCCCAGTCCTCGTCGCTCTGGTCCGTGATGCCCTTGGCACCGCGCCAGCCGCCCACGAGGTGAATGACGCCGTCGACCCTTCCGGCCGCGCCGGCCACCGTCGCACGCAGGGCATGGACGTCGGTCAGGCTGGCGAGGTCGCAGACAAGCGGCGTGACCCCGCCGCCGGCCTCGGCGGCGGCGGCCTCGATGCGGGCGGCATCGGAGCCGACCGTGAAGACCGCGTGGCCGGCATTGCGCAAGGCGCGGGCCGTGGCGATCCCGGACGGCCCGCTGCCGCCGGTGACCAGCACGTTCAAAGCGCGTCCGGCGCTCATCCGGCGTTCAAGCCGCCGCCGGTGGCTGCACGTGTATCCGAAGAGCCGATGATGCCGGCGGTAGATTCGATGACAGGCCGCATCTTTTTCTCGAGGGCCTCGTAGAACATGGACAGCGGGAATTCGTCGTCGAGGACCTGGTCCGTCAGGCCGCGGGGCGGGCCGGCCAGGGGGAGGGCATCGGGACCCTTGGCCCAGACGGAGGCCGGGTGGGGTGTGACCGTGCCGGAGATGAGCTCATAGGCGGCCAGCCAGTGGGCCGTCTTGGGCCGGTCAATCGAGCGCCAGTACAGTTCCTCGATCCGGGCACCGAGTTCAATCACGACGCCGGCAGCCTCGTCCCAGTCGATGCTGAGCTTACTGTCGGTCCAGTGCAGGACGTGGTGCTGGTGCATCCAGGCGAAGAGCAGCTGGCCGCCGAGGCCGTCATAGTTCCGGACCCGGTTCCCGGTGATCGCGAAGCGGAAGATGCGGTCGAAGATCACGGCGTACTGGACCAGCTTGGCCTGCCGGCGGGCCTCGGGGTCGGCGTCCTCGTCCTTCTCGATCTTCACCGACTCGCGGAAGGCGGTGAGGTCACAGCGCAGCTCCTCAAGGGAGTAGAGGAAGAACGGCATGCGCTGCTTGATCATGAAGGGGTCGAAAGGCAGGTCCCCGCGCATGTGGGTGCGGTCATGGATCAGGTCCCACATGACGAAAGTTTCCTGCGTGAGGCCCTGGTCCTCCAGCAGTGCCGCCGCGTCGTCGGGGAGCTGCAGCGAGGTGATTTCGGCGGCGGCGCGCAGCACGCGGCGGAAGCGGGCTGCCTCGCGGTCGGCGAAGATCGCGCCCCACGTGAAGGTCGGGGTGTGGCGGACGGCGACGCTCTCGGGGAAGAGGACGGCGGAGTTCGTGTCGTAGCCGGGGGTGAAGTCGAGGAAGCGGATGGGGACGAAGAGCTTGTTGGAGTATTCGCCCTCTTCGAGTCCCCCGATGAACTCAGGCCAGATGACCTCGATCAACACGGCCTCGACGAAGCGGTTGCTGCTGCCGTTCTGGGTGTACATGGGGAAGACGACGAGGTGCTGGAGCCCGTTGACCCGGTGCTGCTGCGGCTGGAAGGCCTGCAGCGAATCCAGGAAGTCCGGCACGCCAAAGCCGCCGTCCGCCCAGCGGCCAAAGTCGGCGACGAGCAGCTCAAGGTAGCGGGCGTCGTGCGGAAAGGACGGGGCCAGGGCAGAGACTGCTGCGGTGATGGTTTCGACGTACCCGGCCGCGGCTTCATGGGCTGCGGCATCCGGCACGGACCCGTCCTGGACCTGAAGGGCCTGCAAAGCGGTGGCGGCAGCCTTGAGCTGAAGCCACTGCGGGTTGCTGGCCGTGAGCGGGGCGGGGGCGGTGAGAGCGGTCGTGGTCATCGTCGACGGTCGCCTTTCTGGTTGCTGTGGAGCGTGTCGCTGGATCTAGATCGAGCGTAGCAAGCAAAAAGCATCTCTAACGCACAACCGGGTTGAGCGTAAGAATCTCTGTGGCATTGGGCTGCGAACAGCCGCTCCAGCGGAAGGAGACAAGGGGCTGCCGGTCCCGGGTTGTGAGACGGCTATTGCCCGGCGGCGCCGGGACGAGTGCCCCTGGCGCAGGACTATTGCCCGGCGTCCTCGGCGGGAACGAGCTTGAGGGAGACCGAATTGATGCAGTACCGCTGGTCCGTGGGCGTGCCGTAGCCTTCACCGTCGAACACGTGGCCCAGGTGGGAATCGCACGTGGCACAACGGACTTCCACCCGCTCCATGCCCATGCTGCGGTCGTGGATGTAGCGCACGGTGCCCTCGGCGAGCGGTGCCCAGAAGGAAGGCCAGCCGCAGTGCGAATCAAACTTTTCGTTGCTCGTGAAAAGTTCGCTGCCGCAGGCCCGGCACTTGTAGACGCCCTTGGTGTGGGTGTCCCAGTATTCCCCGGTGTAGGGCCGCTCGGTGCCGGCCTGGCGCAGCACGTGGTACTCCTCCGCAGACAGCTCCTGGCGCCACTGGGAATCCGACTTTTCGACCGGCGCCTGCTGCGCGCTGGCGGTGGGGGCGTCATTCTCGGTAGTCCCGGGAGAGGGCACTGCCACGGGCATGGTCTTGGACTTGTGGTTGAAGATGCTCATAGCTTGAATAACGCTCAGGAGTCGCCGATAAATCCCGAACCCGCGTACAGATGCAGGACGGGCAGTCCAAGCTTGTCCTGCGCCTTCGTCGCCCAGTCGGTGTGGAAGGTGTCGGCGACGGCGTGCGGACGGGTGATCACCACCGCTTGACCGGCGCTGAGGTCTTTAACCTTGGCAACCAGGCCGTCGACGGCCTTGCCCTCGACGATTTCGCCGGAGACGCCCCCGCCCAGGCCCGCCAGCGCCGCCAGCGAGGCTGCCAGGGTGTCGGCGGCAGCTGCCCGCTCCGCGGCGGGGTCGGAGTGTGCCGTCAGATCACGGAAGGCTTTGGCGACTTCGAGCATGGAAAGGTTCTCCAGGAAATCCACCACCAGATGCCGCTCGGTATTGGCTGGAACCAGTACCAGCAGGGGCGCGTCACCGTCGGCAATCAAGGTCTCAATGTTGACTCGGTCATCCGCGCTCAGGGGCTCTTCTGTCAATATGACGATTGGATCACTCATGCCCCCAGCCTAGTCGCGCTGCTGTTGGCCTGCATGGTTCTGTCCTGGCGGCTCACGCCGTGTCCCTTCCGCGGGGGGGGGGCGATGCTGCCTGAACAGCGCCCGCCTGAACAGCGCTCGCCTGAACCGCGGATGCCATAGCAGCGGCAATACCGAGGTTGCGGCGCCCGTCCGTCAGAATGGTGCCATGGCATCCTCCCTGCGCCTCCTGCCGGACCTCCACCGGACCGCCGCCCGCGGAACGGCGACGCCCGCTGCCCCAGCCCCGGCCCTCACTGCAGCCTCTGGCAGCGCCAAGTGGGCGCTGGGCGGCATCATCGGAGGCAGCGCCGCCGCGGGCGTCCTTGCTGCCGGGTCATCCGCCCTGGCGCTGTACTTCGCCCGCCGCGTCATCACTCCGGCCAGGTTCCGCGCCCCGGACCAGGAGGTGCTGGCCGTGATCCGCGACGGGCACAGGCAGCAGGCCATCTTCGCCGCAACTCCCGAGTCCACTGTGGACGGCGTGTACGGGTTTTTCTTCGACGGCGGCCTGGGGCACGCCCGGATCGGCCGGATCGTGTCGTACTCGCCGGCCGAACGCACCGTACTGCGGGAAGTCGAGACCGTCTACAGCGGGGACATGGCCAACGCCCGGCGCGGCTGGTGGAGCGGCGCGGCGTTTCCTGATCCTGCCGCGGTCGGTGTTGCGGCCGAGGACGTGCTGATCGACGTCGAAGGCGGGACGGCGCCTGCCTGGCTGATCCGGGCCGAGGAGGCGCCGGACGATGTCGCCGCCGGGGTCTGGGCCATCATGGTGCACGGACGCGGCGCCACCCGGCAGGAAGGCCTGCGGGCCGTCCGGACGGCCCGGGAACTGGGCATGCCCAGCCTGCTGATCTCGTACCGCAATGACGGCCTTGCGCCATCGGCCAGCGACGGGCGCTACGGCCTCGGTTCCACGGAGTGGCGCGACGTCGAGGCCGCCATCGCCTATGCCCTCCAGCAGGGCGCCCGCGAGGTGGTCCTGTTCGGCTGGTCGATGGGCGGCGCGATCTGCCTCCAGACGGCCGACCTCTCGCGGCATCGCCAGCTGATCCGGGCACTGGTCCTGGACGCCCCGGTGATCGACTGGGTCAATGTGCTGGCCCACCATGCGGCGCTGAACCGGATCCCGTCGTCCGTGGGCCGCTATGGGCAGCTGATGCTCAGCCACCCCATGGGCCGGCGGCTGACCGGGCTGGCCGCGCCCGTGGACCTCAAGGCCATGGACTGGGTCTCAAGGGCAGTGGAGCTGCGGACGCCGACCCTGGTTGTGCATAGCGTGGATGATGAATACGTCCCGTACGGGCCGTCCGCCGCGCTGGCCGAGAAAAATCCGGAGATGGTCACGTTCGAAGCTTTCGACACGGCCCTGCACACCAAGGAATGGAACGTGGATCCGGAGCGCTGGGAGCGGCTGGTCACGGCCTGGCTGCGGCAGCAGCTGGCGCCCCGCGCCAATCCGGGGGACCAGGAACCCGCGGCCGGGACCTCCACCCCGACCTGATCTGTCGTTTCGACGGGAAGGGCGCTCAGTTGTGCCGGGTCCCGATCCTGGCGGTGCGGGCCGCCGTCAGCCGAATGAGCTCCGCCGGAGCCAGCTCGATGTCCAGCCCGCGCCGGCCACCCGAAACCAGGATGGTCTCCAGCAACAGGGCGCTCTCATCCACCACCGTGGGGGAGGACTGGCGCTGCCCCAGCGGCGAAATACCGCCAAGCACGTAGCCGGTCCGTCGCTGTGCGGCGGCAGGGTCCGCCATCGCGGCCTTCTTGCCACCCAGGGCGGCCGCCATCGCCTTGAGGTCCAGGTTTCCGCTCACGGGCACGACGCCGACGGCGAGGCGGCCGTCGACGTCGACCATCAGTGTCTTGAACACCCGCGCAGGGTCGATCCCCAGCACGTCCGCGGCTTCGAGGCCGTAGCTCGCGACCGCCGGATCATGCGGGTACGGGTGGGCAATAAAAGGAACCCCGGCCGCCGCGAGTGCTGCGGTGGCCGGAGTTCCCTGTGACGCTTGCTTGCGGGCCATGCTGGCTTGGTTTCCCGGCGCCGAAGGTCAGGCCTGCGCCGGCGACGGCCGGGACGCCAAAGCGGCAACTTTGCGCTTGATCCGGCCCAGCATGGCCGTCATGCCGCGCATGCGCAGGGGAGTGATGGCCCGGGTGAGGCCCAGCTGTTCGGGCATGTCGTCCGGGACCGCCAGGATCTCCGCGGCACTAAGCCCGTCGAGCCCCTCGTGGAGCACCCCGGCGAAGCCGCGGGTGGTCGGGGCTTCCTTGGGCGCCTTGAAGTAAAGCCGGACGCGCTCCGGTGCGCCGCCGTCGGCCGGTTCCGTCTCGATAGTGAGGAACAGCGGCGTCTGGCACTCCACCACTTGCTCAAGCAGTTCGGGGTGGTCGCGCAGCCGCTCCGGAAGCTCCGGGAGTCCATGCGAGAACTCCAGGAGCAGCTGCAGCCTTTCGGGTTCGGTCAGGGCCTGGAAGTCGTCAACAATGTCCGCCAGTGTGGCGGGGAGGGCAGAAGTATTCATCACTCCCAGCTTACGCAGGTGCGCAAATGTGTCCCGGTCGCCCCCGCCCCTGGCTGAGGAAACCTGCCGCCGGTGCCTGGCTGAGTTTGCCTGGCTCCGGGTGCCTGGCTGGACACTTTGCTCTGTACGCCTAGTAGCCGGCCGGGACGGTCCCGCGTTCGGCTCCCTTGGCGATCGGAACACGCACGGCGTTGCCCCACTCGGTCCACGAACCGTCGTAGTTCCGGACGGTGTCGAAGCCCAGCAGGTACTTCAACGCAAACCAGGTGTGGCTGGAACGCTCGCCGATCCGGCAGTAGGCAACGACGTCGTCGCCCGGCTTGAGTCCTGCCTCGCCCAGGTACAGCGCCTCCAGCTCGCCGCGGTTCCGGTAAGTGCCGTCGCCGGCAGCCGCGCGGGCCCAGGGGATGGAGGCCGCGGTCGGGATGTGGCCGCCGCGCAGCGCCCCTTCTTCCGGGTAGGCCGGCATGTGGGTCCGCTGGCCGGTGTATTCCTCGGCGGAGCGGACGTCGATCAGCGGCTTGCCCAAGTGCGCCAGGACGTCTTCCTTGAAGGCGCGGATCGGGGCATCGTTGCGTTCCACGACGGGGTAGGTGCCGGGGGTCGGAACGGTGGTTTCCGTGGAAAGGGCGTGGCCCTCGGCAATCCACTTGTCCCGGCCGCCGTCCAGCAGCCGGACGTCCTCGTGGCCAAACAACGTGAAGACCCACAGCGCGTAGGCTGCCCACCAGTTGGACTTGTCGCCGTAAATGACCACGGTGCTGTCGCGGGAGATGCCCTTGGCCTCGGCCAGGGCGGCGAAGGCCAAGCCGTCAATGTAGTCGCGCTCGACTTCGTCGTTCAGGTCCGTGTGCCAGTCGATCTTCACCGCGCCGGGGATGTGCCCGGTTTCATACAGCAGCACGTCCTCGTCGGATTCGACCACCACGAGTTTGCCGCCGTCGAGGGCACCGGCTTCAATCTCCGTGGCGAGCCACTCGGTGGATACCAGCCGCCCCGGGTGGGCGTAGGCGGCGAACTTGTCGTTCTGCTCAACGGGGTAGGGCATGATGATGGCCTTTCACTGAAGCGGTCAGGAGGCCTGGCACAGTCAAGCGTTAGCGGTGCCGGGCCTGTTACAACACTAGTCACGGGCCAGCGGGAATGCTCCACCCCGTTAACACGGGGAAATGTGGTCTTGCTCACGCCGGCCGCCGGGTCGCATCGGGCGCACGCGGGGCCGCTTGGCTTTGCCGGTATTCTTGCTGGGGACAAGAGACCAGCAGAACGGACCACCTTGGTACAGATCGAACAGCTCGCCGCCCGTACGCCGGCAGTTTCCGTGGACGAACTCCTCAACGGGTTCTATCCGTCGCCGCGGTTCGGCGAGGTGTCGTTTTCCAGCTACCGGCCCGACCCCGCCCAGCCCAGCCAGGCACATGCGGTGCACGCCCTCCAGCACTTCGCGTCGGGTGTGGGCGCGCGCGACGGCGACGGCCTCTTCAAGCGGCTCTTCGGCAAGAAGGACACCACCCGGGCGGGCATCTACCTCGACGGCGGATTCGGCGTCGGCAAGACCCACCTGCTGGCATCGCTGTGGCATGCCGCCCCCGGTCCCAAGGCCTTCGGCACCTTCGTTGAATACACCAACCTCGTCGGCGCCCTGTCCTTCCGCAAGACCGTCGAGGCCCTGAGCCACTACAAGCTTGTGTGCATCGACGAGTTTGAACTCGACGACCCGGGTGACACCGTGTTGATGTCCCGGCTCATGCGCGAACTCGCCGACGCCGGCGTGAAGCTCGCTGCGACGTCGAACACGCTGCCGGGTTCCCTCGGCGACGGGCGCTTTGCCGCCGTCGACTTCCAGCGCGAGATCCAGGTGCTGGCGGACCAGTTCGACGTCGTGCGGATTGACGGCGAGGACTTCCGCCATCGCGGCCTGCCGGCGGCGCCAGCCCCGTTGCGTAATGACGACCTGACGCACCACATGCATGCCGAATTCGACGGCAAGACAGTTGCCCGCGACGAGTTCAGCACCCTGATCAACCACCTGGCCGGCGTGCACCCGAGCCGTTACCGCCAGCTGCTGGAGGGGATCGAAGGTGTTGTGTGGAAAAACGTGCACACGATCACCGAGCAGGCGGTGGCGCTGCGGTTCGTGGTGCTGGCGGACCGGCTGTACGACAAGGACGTGCCCATCCTGGCCAGCGGTGTACCGTTCGACAAGCTCTTCACCGAGGAAATGATGACCGGCGGGTACATGAAAAAGTACTTCCGCGCCGTGTCCAGGCTTACCGCGCTGGCCCGCGAGGGACAGAACCACGAACCCTCCTAGGACCCGACCGTCTTAAACCAACGCGGGGTCACTTCCAGCCCAATCGGAGCTGCCGAATGGGCTGGAAGTGACCCCGCGTTGTTTGATTCGGCGCCGTTACCTTTGCTTCGGCGCCGTTAAATGCCGAAGTGCCGGCGCCGCCTCTCGGCGGGACCGACACTTCGCTGACGTACCTGGGTCAGAGGCCCGGCTGCCGGGGTTCCCCGGCTGCAGGAGGCTCATCCACGACGGGACGCTGCTCGGCGACGGGTGCCGTGTTCGGCCTGTCGTCAGCTTGATCCACGAAGCCAGAGGCGCCCCTCTGCGCTGCATCGATTTTATCGGCGTACTTTCCGCCGGTCTTCGAGTCGACGAAATCGCCGGCCTTATCGATGCCATCCTTGATGGCCTGTTCGTTGCCACCAATGACTTGCTGAGCCTTGCCCTTCAGATCGTCAAGTAATCCCACAGGCACCTCCCTTCGGTCGCGGAGCCAGATCGCTCCTCCGGATTCGATAGTAACTGCCGCTCCGGATCATGCCAAGGGCTGACCCAGTTCGCGGCGGCTGCTGTCAAGAGTCTTGTGACCCGGTGGTTGCCCTGCGAGCGGACCAGGGGAGGGGGCTTAATGGCACAAAAAAAGCAGCTCCAGAGGAGCTGCTTAATGGTGGGCGATACTGGGATCGAACCAGTGACCTCTTCCGTGTCAGGGAAGCGCGCTACCGCTGCGCCAATCGCCCGCAACCGGAAGAATCCGGAGTGGAATTGTTTGAATCTTTTACACAAGAGAGCGGACGACGAGATTCGAACTCGCGACATCCACCTTGGCAAGGTGGTGCTCTACCAGCTGAGCTACGTCCGCAATATGAAGTCCATGCCGGCCTGGCCGGTGGTACTGCATCAAGCAAGTTGCCTTGCTTTGGTGGGCGATACTGGGATCGAACCAGTGACCTCTTCCGTGTCAGGGAAGCGCGCTACCGCTGCGCCAATCGCCCATTTTATCCGGCCGAAACCGGAAACCATGGTTTTCACCGAGGTGGGTACGGGATTCGAACCCGTGTATACGGCTTTGCAGGCCGCTGCCTCGCCTCTCGGCCAACCCACCGTGTAAGCAGGATTCCGAAGAACCTTTGCCGTGACAGTGTCCTGCGAGCGGACGACGAGATTCGAACTCGCGACATCCACCTTGGCAAGGTGGTGCTCTACCAGCTGAGCTACGTCCGCATTATTGGGCTGCATTTCCTTGCCGCATTCGGCATTTCCTCGCGTTCCAACGAGTAAGAACTCTATAGGAGGTTATGGGAATCCACAAATCGGGCTGCGTCGGCGCCGTGCAGATGGCCCTACTTCCTTGATATCTAGGCGATTTCCCGAATTACAGGGCTGTAATTCAGGACGGCCCGGGCCACGGCCTCGACCGCTATCGCGGTTGAACCCGAGCGCTGCGCGGGCGACGCTCGGCTGCGTCGCCCAAGCGTCGGAGCGGGCCGCATCCGGACGATGCATAAGGGCAGCGAGGGTGCGGGACAGTCGCACAGTGGGCCGATTTCTAAAATCCCTCCGAGTGAGCTAGCATTCAATGTCGTTAGGGCGATTGGCGCAGTGGTAGCGCGCTTCGTTCACACCGAAGAGGTCACTGGTTCGAACCCAGTATCGCCCACTAACGAAATGGTCTGTTCCGCTGACTCAGCGGTGCGGGCCATTTTGCTTTTCACCGTTGTCAGACCCCCGTGAAAGAGTCTTTGTATGACCGCTCCACTCCTTGCCCACGCCACTGATTATGGCCGGATGTACGCACGCTCCACCTCGGCACAGTTCTCCGTCCCTTCCATCACCACGGTGATCGGCCAGCAGCCCCACGGACTCGATGGCTGGTTCGGTTACATGGGAGCCAACAGCCTCGCCCAGGACCCTGAGTTGCCCGGCATTCTAGGAAGCCCAGCCAGGCTGCGCCAGGCGGTAAGCCGGGCAGCCAAAGCGGCGGAGTATCACCGGGACGAGGCCGCGAAGCGCGGAGACCGCGTCCACAACTACTGTGAGCAGGTCGCGCTGCGCGCACTCGGCCGGCCGCACCAGATGAAGGAAACGCGCGAGGCCCTCGCCGCCAACGGTGAGGAAGCCTTCGCGGCACGCTTCGACGAATGGTGGGAGCTCTTCCAAGTTGAGCCCATCGCCCCGGAGATCACTGTGTGGAACAAAACGGTTGGCTACGCCGGCACCCTGGACCTTGTGGCAAGGATCAACGGCCGGACCTGCCTTATCGACTACAAGACCAAAGGAACCAGCCGGGACGGGACCGTTAAACCTCTGGATGACAAAGTGGTCATGCAGCTTGTCGCCGGCATGAAGGCGGAGGAGAGCCTGGTGGATCCCGTGGCGGGGGAGTGGGAGGCCTGGCAGCACGGTGAATCCCCAATCCTGCTGGCCGTGGCGGTGGGCGAAACGGAAGTTCGGCCGCAGCGGGCCAATCCCGATGTCTTGAAGCATCACTGGTGGAAGTTCTGTGCGCTGCGGCGTGTTTGGGAGATGTCCGCCGACTCGGCCGCAGCGGGCGCAGCCTTGCTCCCGCTGGCACCTCCGGTAAGGCGCTGAGCTGGCACTGCCTCGCACTACCGCCTAGGCACAGCCCCTGGGTCAGTCGCCCACGGCATCGCGGCCACGCCGCACAATCAGCGGGTCCGGTTCGTAAACCACCGCGGTGTCTTTCCCCTCATAGGGGAACTGGTTGAGGAAGAAGCGCATGGCGTTGATGCGGCCGCGTTTCTTGTCGTTGGACTTGATGGTGATCCACGGCGCGTGGTCCGTGTCGGTGCGGAGGAACGTCTGCTGCTTGGCTTCCGTGTACTCCTCCCACCGATCCAGTGAAGCCAGGTCCACCGGCGAGAGTTTCCAGCGCCGGACCGGGTCTATCTGACGGATCGCGAAACGCGTCCGCTGCTCGCGGCGGGTCACGGAAAACCAGAATTTGTTCAAGTGAATACCGGAGTCGACCAGCATCTTCTCAAAGTCCGGCACCTGCCCCATGAAGACGCGGTACTCCTCGTCGGTGCAGAAACCCATGACGCGTTCCACGTTGGCCCGGTTGTACCAGGAGCGGTCGAACATCACGATCTCGCCCGCCGTCGGAAGCTGCTGGACGTAACGCTGGAAGTACCACTGCCCCTGTTCCCGGTCGGAAGGTTTGCCGAGCGCCACCGTCCTGGCCGCCCGGGGGTCCAAGTGCTCGGTGAAGCGCTTGATCGTCCCACCCTTGCCGGCCGCGTCCCTTCCCTCAAACACGATGACGTTCTTGAATCCGCGGTCCTGGCCCCAGTACTGGAATTTCAGCAGCTCAATCTGGAGCAGGTATTTTTCCATCTCGTAGTCGTGCCTGGACATCCGTTCCCCGTAGGGGTAGTCCTCCCGCCACGTCTCCACAGCGGAGCCCCCGGGGTCAATCAGTTCCGGATCCTCGCCCTGGCCCCCGCTCACCGTATAGCCCAGCTCCACGAGCTCATCGATCGCCTGGCGCAGATTGTCCCGGACCCACCAATCCTTTCCGGGCTCCCACAATCTGGAAGACTCTGCCATCCGGATCTCCTTCACCTCATCGTCGACCGGAGCTCTAGAACACAGCGTAACGAGCCGGTGAACCAGGTGGAACGCCCTGACGGCAGGGATTCAGCCCCTAAGGCACCCGGCACGGCCAGCTGTACGCCTGGCGCCTCGCGTAGTGCAACTAAACTGGATTGAATCCCTAGCCGCCCACCGTGAGGAACAGACTGCACATGGCCATTTTGAATATCCGCATCATCGGCGATCCTGTGTTGCGCACAGTCGCCGATCCCGTGACGGAATTCGGGCCAGAACTGGCAAAACTCGTCGCCGACATGACCGAAACCATGGAAGATGTCGAGGGCGCCGGCCTGGCCGCACCCCAGATCGGTGTCAGCCAGCGTGTCTTCACTTACCGGATCGGCGGCGTGGAGGGCCACATCATCAACCCCGTGCTGGAAAACAGCGAGGACTTCCAGCCGGATCAGGTGGAGGGATGCCTGTCCATCCCGGGCCTTGGCTTTCCCGTCCGCCGGTACCGCCATACCCGCGTGACCGGAGTAGACCTCCACGGCAACCCCGTCACCGTGGAGGGCGAGGGCATGCTCGCGCGCTGCTTCCAGCACGAGACCGATCACCTGGACGGCATCCTGTACACCGACCGGCTCGAGGGCGAGGACCGCAAGGCCGCCCTGCGAGCCATCCGGAACGCCAATTACGACGCCATCACGGAAAAGACAACCACGAAGCGCGCGAAAACGGTCGGCACGAGCTTTGGCGGGTCCAGCTTCGGAATCAACCCGTGAGGGTTCTCTTCGCGGGAACCCCTGCCGTCGCCGTCCCGTCGCTGAACGCCCTGACTGACGCCGGGTTCGACGTCGTCGCCGTCCTCACCCGCCCGGACGCCCCGCTGGGCCGCAAGCGGGTCCTGACGCCGTCGCCCGTGGCCGCCCGCGCCGCCGAACTCGGGATCGAGGTCATCCACGCCGCCAAGGTTGATGGCGAGGTCACGTCCCGGATTGCCGCCGCAGCGCCCGACGTCGCGGCGATCGTTGCCTACGGCGGTTTGATTCCTCGTGCCGCCCTCGAGGTGCCCCGCCACGGCTGGGTGAACCTGCACTTTTCGCTCCTGCCGGCCTGGCGCGGCGCGGCCCCCGTGCAGCGCGCCGTGATCGCGGGCGACGACGTCACCGGCGCCGTCACCTTCCGTCTCGAGGAGGGACTGGACACCGGCCCCATTTTTGGGACCCTCACCGAAACGGTGCAGCCCGGCGACACCGCCGGCGTCTTGCTGGACAGGCTGTCCCACAGCGGCGCCACCTTGCTTGCCCAGACGCTGTCAGCGATCGACGCCGGCAAAGCCGTCGCACTGCCCCAGCAGGGGGAGGTCAGCCTGGCGCCCAAACTCGGACTCGAGGACGGCCGGCTCGACTGGCGGCAGCCCGCGCTGGCCATCGGGCGCAGGGCCCGCGGCGTCACGCCCGAACCCGGCGCCTGGACCATGCTGGCGGGCCAGCGGATCAAGCTGGACCCGGTGCGGCCGGCACCGGAGGCCGCCGCGCTCCGGCCCGGGCAGCTGGCCATGGACGGGAAGCGAGTCCTGGTGGGCACGGGCTCACACCCGGTGGAACTGACCCGAATCCAGCCCGCGGGCAAGAAAATGATGGCCGCCGCTGATTGGGCGCGCGGACAAGCAACACTGGAAAGCGTGGTATTCGAATGAGCGACTCCGCAACCGGCGGCAACGGCCGCGGCAGGGGCCAGCAGCCGCATGGGCGCAGCAGCGGCCAGTCCGGCTCCCAGCCGGGCGGCCAGGGTGCCCGCGGCGGCAGCCGGCGCAACGCCCAGGGCCGCGAACGCAACCGCGGCCCGCAACGCAGCTTTACCGAGAGCGCCCCTTCGCAACGCACCCGACGGGCCGATCCTGCCCGGCTGGTCGCCTTTGAAGTGCTCCGCGCCGTGGCCGCCGAGGACGCCTACGCGAACCTGGTACTGCCCGCCCGCATCCGGCACCACGGACTGGACAAGCGCGACGCCGGGTTCGCCACCGAACTCAGTTACGGCGCCCTCCGCGGCCAAGGCACGTATGACGCCATCCTGGCGCGCTGCGTCGACCGGCCGCTGGACCAGCTGGATCCGGCGATCCTCGACGCCCTGCGGATTGGCGCGCACCAGCTGCTCGCCATGCGCGTCCCGGCCCACGCCGCCCTGGACCAGACCGTAGGGCTGGCCCGTGCGGTAATCGGGGCCGGCCCCTCGGCCCTGATCAATGCCGTGCTGCGCAAGGTCTCTGCCCGCACCCTCGAGGAATGGCTGGACCTGCTGCTCAGCACCGAGACCGATGCCACGGCCATCGCCTCCATCCGCTACGCCCACCCGGAATGGATCGTCCGCGCACTCCGTCAATCGCTGGTGGCCCATGGCCGGACCGCTGCTGAGATCGACGAGCTTCTCGAAGCCGACAACGCCGCGCCCGTCGTGAACCTGGTGGCGCTGCCCGGTGTCGGCAGCCTGGACGAAGCCCTGGAAGGCGGGGCCACCCCGGGCGAACTCGTCGAAGGATCGGCGCTCTCCAGCGGGGGAGATCTCGGCCGGCTCGCCTCAGTCCGTGATGGGAGCACCCGTGTCCAGGATGTCGGCTCACAGCTCGTGGCCCGCGCGATGGCCGCCGTCAACCTCGGCGGCGACGGCGGCGGGAACCCCAGCCAGAACCCCGGCGGGGAACCCGATTGGCCAAGGGACCAGGGCAGCGAAGGCCCGGGGGAACGCTGGCTCGATCTGTGCGCCGGTCCCGGCGGCAAGGCCGCGCTGCTCGGTGCCCTCGCCCGGCAACGGGGAGCCCACCTGCTGGCCAACGAATTCGCCCCGCACCGGGCCAAGCTGGTCCGCCAGGCCCTGTCGGCGGTCCCGCACGACGCCTGGGAAGTCAGGACCGGTGACGGCCGTGACATCGGTGCAGAGCAGCCGGAGTCCTTCGACCGCGTGCTCGTCGATGTCCCGTGCACCGGCCTGGGTGCCCTGCGCCGTCGTCCCGAGTCACGGTGGCGCCGCACGCCGAAGGACCTCGTGGACTTGGGCCCGCTGCAACGCCAGCTGCTCAACTCCGCACTTGATGCCGTCAAACCCGGTGGCGTGGTGGCGTATGTGACGTGTTCACCGCATCCGGCGGAGACCACCGCCGTCGTGAGTGACGCCCTGCGCAAGCGGGAGGACCTCGAACTCCTCGACGCCGGTGCCGCGCTCGACGGCGTCAGCCTCACCGGAGACCTCGGGGCCGGGCACGAGCTCACCGCCCAGCTCTGGCCGCACGTGCACCACACGGACGCCATGTTCCTGGCCCTCATCCACAAGAAAGCCTGAACGCCGGGCGATACTGGCCAAGGCCGGCTGCGAGCCGAACGACGAGCCAGAACCACCATTTCATCAGACCGACAAGGAATCCCGCATGACCAAGTGCTGCATCAACCCGAGCATCCTGTCCGCCGACTTCGCCAACCTTGAGGCCGAGTTGAAGCGGATCAGCAACGCCGATGCCGTGCATGTCGATGTCATGGACAACCACTTCGTGCCCAACCTCACGCTGGGCCTGCCCGTGGTGCAGCGCCTGCAGGAAGTCAGCCCCATCCCCCTGGACGCGCACCTGATGATCAACGACGCCGACCGCTGGGCGCCGGCATATGCTGACGCCGGGCTGGCGTCGGTGACGTTCCACGCCGAGGCATCTATCGCTCCCGTCAAGCTGGCCAGGGAACTCCGGGCGCGCGGGGCCAAGGCAGGGCTCGCGCTCCGGCCGGCGACCGGCGTCGAACCGTATCTGGACATGCTCGGCGAACTGGACATGCTGCTGATCATGACCGTGGAGCCGGGCTTTGGCGGCCAGGCGTTCCTGGACCTGACCCTGCCGAAGATCCGGCGCGCCCGGGCGGCGATCGATGGATCCGGCCTCAAGGTGGCCCTGCAGGTGGACGGCGGCATCACGGAGGAGACGATTGTCCGTGCCGCCGAGGCCGGAGCCGACGTCTTCGTGGCAGGTTCCGCCGTGTACGGTGCAGCGGAACCCGCGGACGCGATCGAACGGCTCAGGGCGGCCGGCCAGCGCTGAGACCAGCGCTGAGACGAGTGCTGAGACCAGCGCTGTCCGGCAGGTACGGCCCGGCAAAAATGACCCGGGCCGTAATATGCGGGGCCAGGAATATCCGGAGGCGGGCCCGGGTTGTGTCACAATAACAAAACACATACGTGCTCCGGGGTCGGTGTAAGTCCGAACCGGCGGTGACAGTCCGCGACCCGCGCGCCAGCGCCCTTCCTCGGAAGGATGCCGGTAAACGGTTGAATCGGTGAAATTCCGGTACCGACAGTTAAAGTCTGGATGAGAGAAGCACGTACAGCTGTTATTGCGGCGCCACGAAGGCGCCGCATGACTGTGCTGTCGTATACCCCCGGAGCCATCGCGGTTCTTGAGGGAAGGAACGACACACATGGACTTTCTGCGATGGCTCTTCGAAGCACAGATCCCCGTAGGCGGATCTGTCCTGATTCTTCGCGAAGTGCTTGGCAACATCTTTGGCTTGGCCAGCGCCGTCGGCGGCATGCGCCGCCGGGTTTGGGCCTGGCCCGTCGGCATCGCCGGCAATCTCCTGCTCCTGACCGTCTTCTTGGGCAATGTCTTTGGTTCGGCAACGCCGGCCACGCTTTGGGGCCAGGCCGGACGCCAAGTCATGTTCATCGCGGTCGCCGTCTACGGATGGAATCGCTGGCGCCAAGCTGAACAGACAAGCGGCGCCCACGCCAGCGGCGACGCCGCCGCCGTCGCGCCGCACTGGGCCAGCAACAAGACCCGGCTGCTCCTGGCCGCCTCGCTCGTGGCAGGCACCATGGCGCTGACACCCGTCTTCGACTCCCTCGGCTCCTACCCGCCCGTCTGGGCCGACGCCTGGACGTTCATGGGCTCCCTGCTCGCCACCTACGGAATGGCGCGCGGCTGGACGGAATTTTGGCTCATCTGGGTTGCGGTGGACATCGTAGGGGTCCCGCTGCTCTTCAGCGCCGGATATTTCGCCAGCGCGTTCATGTACCTGTTCTACGGGATCTTCACCCTGACCGGTTTCTTCGTCTGGTGGCGCGCGGCAAAGGTTCTGCGCTCCGCAGCCCAGCCGGCAGCAGTCCAGCCGGCAACAGTCCAGCCCGGCTCCACCGCGGACGCGGCGGTGCGGGCATGAGCGGCGCCCGCCCGGTCGCGGCGGCCGATATGGGCCAGTCCGACGTCGGTGCTTCCGTAAGCGCCGCAGCCTCTTTCAGCGCCGCGGAACGCTCTGCCATGCAGGCTGCTCTCGCCGCCGCGGCGCAGGGTCCGCGGGGCGCGAACCCGCTGGTGGGCGCCGTCGTGATTGGCAGCGACGGAACACCCCTCGCGACCGGCTACCACCGGGGGGCCGGGAGTGCCCATGCCGAGGCTGACGCCATCGCCCAGGCCACGGCTGCCGGCCTCGACCTCCGTGGCGCGGCGATCGTGGTGACCCTGGAGCCGTGCAACCACATCGGGCGCACCGGGCCCTGCGCGCAGGCGATCATTGCTGCCGGGATCACCGACGTCATTTACGCTGTCGACGACCCGCACGATCCGGCCGCCGGGGGAGCCGCGACGCTCCGTGCCGCGGGCGTCCGCGTCCGTTCCGGGTTGGCGGCCGACGCCGCGCTGGAGCTCAACCGGCGCTGGTTCGACGCCGTCGCAGCCAGGCGGCCCTTCGTCACCCTGCACATCGCGCAGACCCTCGACAGCCGCATTGCCGCCAGCGACGGCACCAGCCAGTGGATCTCCAGCCCGGAGTCCCTCGCGGACAACCACGCACTGCGCGGCCGGATTGATGCCATCCTGGTGGGCACCCAGACGGTGCTGATCGACAACCCCCGGCTCACCGCGCGGAACGGCGACGGCGAAGAATCCGGCAGGCAGCCCCTACGCGCCGTCATGGGTTACCGGGCAATTCCTGACGACGCAGCCATCCACGGCACAGACGGCAAGGTGTTGCACCTGGCCACCCGCGATCCCCTTGAAGCTCTTGAAGAGCTGTTCGAGAACGGCGTCCGGCACCTCATGGTGGAGGGCGGTTCCCGGATCCTCAGCGCCTTCCTGGCCGCCGGCGTCGTCGATGAACTCATCATTTACCTCGCGCCGACACTGCTGGGCTCCGGCACGGCGGCCCTGGGCGATCTGGGCATTGCCACCCTGGCCGATGCCCAGCAGTGGGAATGGGACCCGGCGTCAGGGGGCGCCGTCCAGACCCTTGGCCGCGACCTCCGGCTCCACCTTCGCCCGCAGGTCCCGGCCGCGGCGGCGGCCAGCCCAGCCCCGGCGGTTCCAACCGCCACCTCTACTTCATCCGATCCAAACCCGCGCCGCACCGGCGCGGACACCGCCGCAGGAGGCAATTGATGTTCACCGGAATTATCGCCGAGCAGGGAAAGGTGCTGTCCGTTGAGAGCAACGGCGACATCAGCGCCACTATTCGGCTGCACGCGCCCGGCGCCACGGACGGACTGGCCCTGGGCGGCTCCATCGCGGTCAACGGCGTCTGCCTCACGGCCACGCAGATCGACGGCAAGGACTTCAGCGTCGACGTTATCGGCGAAACCCTCGACCGCAGCACTATTGGAGAACTCGCCGCAGGCGACGCCGTTAATCTGGAGCGCTGCGTGCCCGCCGGGGGACGGCTGGACGGCCACGTTGTCCAGGGGCATGTCGACGGCGTCGGCCAGCTCCTGGAGCGCGAGGGGCTCGGCAACTGGGACCGGCTGCGGTTCGGGGTGCCGGCCGGACTGGCCCGGTACATCGCTGAAAAGGGCTCGATCGCGGTCGACGGCGTCTCCCTCACTGTGGCGGCCGTGAGCCCTGCCAACGACCCGGCGCCCTGGTTCGAAGTCGGACTGATCCCCACCACGCTGGCCGAGACCGGCCTGGGCAGCAAGGCCCTCGGCGGCCGCGTGAACCTCGAGGTTGACGTGCTGGCGAAGTACACCGAGCGCCTGCTGGCGTTTGCCGGCGGCAAGGCGCCCGCAGCCCACGTAGCGCTTCCGGGCGACGCACTCAAGAGCGAGGTGGCGAAGTGAACCGCACGACAAACCCGTCAGGCCATGATTTGGCTGAAGAGATCCGCACCGGCACGGACGCAGGCCGCACCGGCCTCGACCCGATCGAGGACGCCATCAGCGCCATGGCAGCCGGACGCCCCGTCCTGGTGGTGGACAACGAGGACCGCGAGAACGAGGGCGACATTATTTTCGCCGCCCAGCACGCGTCGCCGGCGCTGATGGGATGGACTGTCCGGTACAGTTCCGGGGTGATCTGTGTACCGCTTGACGCCGACCGGGCCGACGCCTTGGCCCTGCCGCCGATGGTGGCCGTCAACGAAGACGCCAAGGGCACGGCGTATACCGTCTCCTGCGATGCCGCCGTCGGCGTCAGCACCGGGATTTCTGCCACAGACCGTGCCCTGACGGCCCGGATCCTCGCCGACCCGCAAAGCCGGCCGGACGCGCTGACCCGTCCCGGGCATGTTTTTCCCCTCCGCGCCGTTAAGGGGGGAGTGCGGGAACGTCCCGGCCACACCGAGGCGGCCGTGGACCTGTGCCGGCTCGCCGGCCTGGAACCCGTGGGAGTAATCGCAGAGTTAGTGTATGACAACGGAGAAATGATGCGGCTGGACGGACTGCGCGGCTTCGCCATCGAGCACGGTTGCCCCCTGATTTCAATTGCGGATCTGGTGGCCTACCTCGAAGCGGGGCAACACGGCAGCGACGCAGCTGATGCGGTCTGATGGAGGAGAAATAATGACGACTTCGGAAACACGAGAAGAGCTGGGCATGGCGGCCCAGCCGCACCCCGTCAGCGCAGGGCCGATCGTTCAGCTGCCAACGGCGTTTGGGGATTTCGTGGCGCAGGCCTGGACCGATCTGGCCACTGGTGCCGAACATCTGGCGGTCAGTTCGCCCACCGCCACGGCCGACGGCAAAGCCCCGCTGGTCCGGTTGCACTCGGAGTGCCTCACGGGCGATGTCTTCGGGTCCTACCGGTGCGACTGCGGCGAGCAGCTGGCCTACGCCCTCGAACTGATCAATGAACTAGGCGGCACGCTGCTCTACCTGCGTGGCCAGGAGGGCCGCGGCATCGGGCTGGCGAACAAGATCAAGGCCTACGCCCTTCAGGAGGCCGGGTTCGACACCGTGGAGGCCAACGAGCAGCTCGGGCTGCCCGTCGATGCGCGCTGCTACAAGGCCGCTGCCCAGATCCTCGCGGAGATGGGCCTGCACGAGATCAGGCTGCTGAGCAACAACCCCGACAAGCAGGACCGGCTCGCCCAGGCAGGCGTGAACGTAGTGGAGATGGTCCCCACCGAGGTTCCCTCCAGGGAACAAAACCTTCGCTACCTGCAGACCAAGAAGGACCGGATGGACCACCGGCTGGTGCTCGACGTCGAAGCCGCGCCGGCCGCCGGTCTGGCCGGATTCGAGGCCGGGTTCGAGCGCGACCAAGACTGACCGGGCGGCCTTCTGGCCGTCCCGCCCGCTTCACCCACCAGCCCATTCTGCCGTCCTGCCCAGCAGGACCGGTGCGGCGGCAGGCGGCCCCACCAACAGCACTCAGTGTCAACAGCAAGGAATCCACATGAGCGGCCACGGCGCCCCCCAGATTGACCTCAGCACTTTCCAGCCGGACGAAACCTCCCGGCTCAAACTGGCCATCGTGGCCGCAAGCTGGCATACCCAGATCATGGACGGGCTCCTTGACGGCGCCCTGCGCGCGGCGAAGGAGGCCGGCATCAGTGAACCGACGGTGCTCCGGGTGCCGGGCACGTTTGAGCTCCCCGTCGCGGCAGCCCGGCTGGCACCGCACTTCGACGCGGTCGTCGCGCTCGGCGTCGTCATCCGGGGCGGTACGCCGCACTTCGAATACGTCTGCGAGGCGGCCACGCTGGGCCTGACCGAGGTCAGCGTCCGCACCGGCGTCCCCGTCGGCTTCGGCGTGCTGACGTGCGATACCGAGCAGCAGGGGATCGACCGCGCCGGCCTGCCCGGTTCCACCGAAGACAAGGGGCACGAGGCCGTCACCGCTGCTCTGGCCACGGCCGTGACCCTCAAGCAGTTCGGCTAAGCCGCAGCCCGCACAACCGCCGCCGAAGCGGGGCTGTGTGTTGCCTCACATCGCCGTCGTCATGCAACGGCCCGGCACGGGTTCGGGTGCCGGGAGCAAGTAGGCTTGGGGCGTGAAGAATTTCGAGTCGCTGTTCGCAGAATTGAGTGAAAAGGCAGCCGTCCGTCCGGAAGGCTCCCGCACCGTCGCCGAACTGGATTCCGGAGTCCATGGCATTGGCAAGAAGGTCGTGGAGGAAGCAGCCGAGGTCTGGATGGCTGCCGAGTATGAATCCGATGAAGCCGCCGCTGAGGAAATTTCGCAGCTGCTGTACCACCTGCAGGTTCTGATGCTCGCCAAAGGACTCACCCTGGAAGACGTCTACAAGCATCTCTAGCCGCGCCCGCACGGGATGACACCCGGACCATCCGGCTGATCCCGTGCATTGCGTGGCCGCCGTGCCCCAACAGATGCTTCCGCACCCAAGAGAGACTTACCCCATGCTTAGAGTTGCTGTCCCGAACAAGGGATCCCTGTCCGAAGCTGCCTCGGCCATGCTCGCCGAGGCCGGCTACCGCCAACGCCGCGATACCCGCGAGCTTGTCATGGTGGACCCGGACAACGACATTGAGTTCTTCTTCCTGCGCCCTCGCGACATTGCCGTGTATGTGGGCCAGGGGACGCTCGACGTCGGCATCACCGGCCGCGACCTGCTGCTGGACGCAGAGGTCGAGGCCGAGGAACTGCTGCCGCTGGGTTTCGCTGCTTCCACCTTCCGCTTCGCCGGCCCGGTTGGCGATTTCACTGACATCGCCCAGCTCGAGGGCAAGCGCCTCGCCACGAGCTATGACGGGCTGCTGCGCGGCTACCTGGCCGAGCGCGGCATCAAGGCCAAGGTGGTCCGGCTGGATGGCGCCGTCGAATCCTCCGTGCGGCTCGGCGTCGCGGACGCGATTGCCGACGTCGTCGAGACCGGCACCACGCTCAAGGCCGCCGGCATGGAGATCTTCGGCGAACCGATCCTGAATTCCGAGTCGGTTCTGATCGGCCGCAAGGGCGAGCAGAACCCGGCCACAGACGTGCTCATCCGCCGGCTCCAGGGCGTCCTGGTGGCCCGCCAGTACGTCATGATGGACTACGACATCCGCAAGGAGCTCGTGGAGCAGGCCGCCGGACTCACTCCCGGCCTGGAATCGCCGACCGTCTCGCCGCTGCGCGACTCGGACTGGGTGGCCGTCCGCTCGATGGTGCCCAAGCGGCAAACCAACCGGATCATGGACGAGCTCTACGACCTCGGCGCCCGCGCCATCCTGGTCAGCAGCATCCACGCCTGCCGCATTTGAGCACCCGCCCGCATAGGCCTTCCAGCTAGAACAACTTCCAGCTAGAACAAGGAGAAGTCATGACAGTCGCCGTGCGCGTCATCCCGTGCCTCGACGTCGACGCCGGCCGCGTGGTCAAGGGCATCAACTTTGAAGGGCTCCGCGATGCCGGGGACCCGGTGGAACTGGCGCACCGCTACGACAACAGCGGCGCCGACGAACTGACCTTCCTCGACGTTACGGCGTCCTCCGGCAACCGCGAGACCACCTTCGACGTCGTCCGCCGCACCGCCGAGGAAGTCTTCATTCCGCTCACGGTCGGCGGCGGCGTCCGCGGCGTCGCCGAGGTGGACCGGCTCCTGCGCTGCGGCGCGGACAAGGCCGCCATCAACACCGCCGCCGTGGCCCGGCCGGACGTGATTGACGAGATCACCCGGCATTTCGGCTCCCAGGTCCTGGTGCTCTCCGTCGACGCACGCCGCACCCGTCCGGGTTCGGCGCCCACGCCGTCGGGTTTCGAAGTCACCACGCATGGCGGCCGGCAGGGGACCGGGATCGACGCCATCGAGTGGGCCCGGGAGGCGGCCGACCGCGGCGTGGGAGAAATCCTGCTCAACTCGATCGACGCCGACGGCACCAAGGACGGCTTTGACCTGGAACTGATCCGGCTCGCGCGGGCAGGCGTCAAGGTTCCGCTCATCGCCTCCGGCGGCGCCGGCAAGCCCGAGCACTTCCCGCCTGCAGTGGCGGCGGGCGCGGACGCAGTCCTCGCGGCGTCGGTCTTTCACTTTGGCCCGCTGGACATGATCGCCCAGGTCAAGACCGCCATCCGGCAGGCCGGCTTCGAGGTCCGCTAAAGCAACGCGGGGTCACTTACGGCCCAATAAACCCTAGGCGAGTTCTAGCGGTCGTTGCAACACTCAATGAAAATTGGGAGTTGCAACGACCGTGTCGTCTTTAGCGGAAGCACCACGAACCAGCAGGAAATACACGCAGGAGCAGAAGGACGAGTTCTTCTCGGTTCTGGATCGGTTGGGTAATGTGGCCCGGGCTGCCGAGTCACTGGGCTTTAACCGGTACACGTGCCGGAAATGGGCAAGGCGTGCCGGGTTCCGGGGCAGGCCCGGCGGCCCGGTTCATCCCGGGCTCGGGGAGTATTTCCGGCTGCGCAAGGCCGGCAGCACACGCAGGGAAGCTGCCAG
>NZ_FPAY01000009.1 GCF_900116495.1 Arthrobacter sp. ov118 | reverse complement strand
ACCCAGTTTCCCAGGCTTATCCCAGAGTTAAGGGCAGGTTACTCACGTGTTACTCACCCGTTCGCCACTAATCCCCGGTGCAAGCACCGGATCATCGTTCGACTTGCATGTGTTAAGCACGCCGCCAGCGTTCATCCTGAGCCAGGATCAAACTCTCCGTTGAAGAAAAACAGACACAGCACGCACCCCCGGGAAAACGGGAACAACGCACTGCACAAAATTTGAAACCAGCTGAAAAACCAGACCCGACACGGGGTGACGGGCCCGGCAAAACAACCAATCCATAATAAATTGGTATCAACAAACTTGGCACACTATTGAGTTCTCAAACAACAGACACATTCGAATACTTGTCAAAACAATTCAATTTACTGAATTCTTTATTTCGCTTTTCTTCGCTGCGATGTTTACAGCTTATTTCATTCATTTCCGCTTTGCAAATTCGCGATTTTCACCGGAAATTCCCTCTGCGGAGCGAATCCACCCAGCATAAAGGAAGCAATTTTTCATTATCCGCGCCTAGCGCATGAAGAATTGCTTCTCATTTGTTGGGGGTTGTCACCGCTCAGCGGCGGCGACTCAGAAAACAATACACGCCCCTCCCCGACCGCGCAAATCGGCCGGGGAGAGGCGTGCAGATGACGTGTCAGGGACGGTTCAGGCCCCGGAGACCTCCACCGTGGCGAGGTTCTTCTTGCCGCGTCGAAGCAGCAGATAGCGGCCATGCAGCAACGAGCTCGAAGCAACAACGGCGTCGGGATCAGTCACCTTCGCATTGTTCACATACGCACCGCCTTCGCCCACCGTCCGGCGGGCGGCGGACTTGCTTTCGGACAGGCCGGAGGCCACCAGCAGTTCGATGATGCCCAAGTCGCCGGCGTCGACCGTGGCGGACGGCAGCTCAGAGGTCGCCGCCTTCAGCGTGGCTTCATCCAGCACGGAGAGATCGCCATTGCCGAACACGGCAGCCGAGGCCGCAATGACCTTCTCCGTCGCATCCACACCGTGGACAAGAGAGGTCACCTCGTAAGCCAGCTTCCGCTGGCCTTCGCGGGCGAACGGCCGCTCAGCAACGGAGACCTCAAGGGCCTCAATCTCGGCACGGCTCAGGAACGTGAACACCTTGAGGCGGGCCGCGACGTCGGCGTCCGCCGTGTTAAGCCAGAACTGGTAGAAGGCGTACGGGCTGCACATCGCCGGGTCCAGCCAGATGGCGTTGCCCTCGCTCTTGCCGAACTTGGTGCCGTCGGCGTTGGTGATGAGCGGCGTGCCCAGGGCATGGACGTGTTTGCCTTCAACCTTTCGAATCAATTCGGTCCCGCTGGTGAGGTTGCCCCACTGGTCAGAGCCACCGGTCTGCAGCATGCAGCCGTAGTCGCGGAACAGCTGGAGGTAGTCCATCCCCTGCAGGATCTGGTAGCTGAACTCCGTGTAGCTGATGCCTTCGTCAGAGCCAAGGCGCGACGCGACGGCGTCCTTGCGGAGCATGGTGCCGACGCGGAAGTGCTTGCCGATTTCCCGCAGGAAGTCGATGGCACTCAGCGGCGCCGTCCAGTCCAGGTTGTTGACCATCTGGGCCGCGTTGTCGCCCTCGAAGCTGAGGAAACGGCGGACCTGCGCCTGCAGGTAGCCCACCCATTCGGAAACGGTGTCCTTGGTGTTGAGGGAGCGTTCCGCCGTCGGGCGCGGATCACCGATCAACCCGGTGGAACCGCCGACCAGCCCGAGGGGCTTGTGGCCGGCCAGCTGGATGCGGCGCATGAGCAGCAGCTGGACCAGGTTGCCCAGGTGCAGGCTCGGTGCTGTCGGATCGAAGCCGCAGTAATACGTCACGGGGTCACCGGCGAGGAGCTTCTCGAGCTCCACCTCATCCGTGGAGACGTGGACTAGGCCGCGCCATTTCAGCTCCTGCCAGATATTGGCGAAGCTGGGGTCGTTCTGCTGGGCATCGAGAATATTTAGCTGGGACACGGAATCTAAGTTAGCAGGATCGGCGAAACCGCCGTGCAGGTGACACCGGCCACCCGTTGACACAGCACCGCCGCGGGAACAGCGGCGGCCCCGGGCACGGGCCGGCCTACTCCTCGATGCCGGTGGGGACGCCGGAAGCCGCGATGAGCCGCAAGCGCTGCGTGGGCCTGGTCATGGCCACATACAGGTCCCCCACCCGGCCGTGCTCGTGGTTGAGCATGGCCGTCGGTTCCAGGACGACGACGCCGTCGAACTCCAGCCCCTTGGCCTCGCGGGGGCTGATCGCGACAATATCCTGCGCGTAGCTCCCGGCTCCGGTCCCGACGCGGTGGCCGTACACGGCCCGGAGTGCCGCGTTGGCCTCCGGGAGCAGCTCGCCGTCGGCGATGACCGCCAGCAGACCGCCCTCGATGGCGTCCAGTTCCTCCGGCAGCACTTCGACGAGCTTCTTGACGATCTGGTCCTTGTCCTCCACACGGTCAATGATCGGGGACCAGCGTCCCTTCCTGACGGCTTTGGGCGCCGAAACCACCAGACCGGCGGCGTTGGCCATCCGGGCGGCGGCCTCCGCGATCTGGGACGGCGTGCGGTAGTTGACGGTGAGCTCTTCGAGCTGCCAGCGTTCGCCGAACATCGGGGCCAGTGCGCTGTGCCAGGAATTGGCACCGGCGACCGAACTGGTCTGGGCGATGTCGCCCACGATCGTAAACGACTTCAGCGGGCACCGGCGCACCAGCAGCCGCCACTGCATGGGCGACAACTCCTGCGCTTCATCCACCACGATGTGCCCAAAGGCCCAGGTGCGGTCGGTACTGGCACGCTCGGCAGCGGTCAGCCGCGACTCCCGCTCCTGGTTCTGGTCCACCAGCTCCTCGGCGGTGAAAAGGGCGTCCACCCCGGCCGTTTCCATGTTGACCAGGGTCTGCTTGGCGTTGGCCAGGTCGCGGGCACGGTCCTGTTCCTGCTGCGCCAGGCCCCGCCCGGCGGCAGCGTCGAGCTCGCCGAGCAGTTCGGCGGCCTCATCCAGCAGCGGGACGTCGGACTCCGTCCAGGGCGAACCGGCGGGCCGGAGCAGCAGGGCGCGTTCCTCGGGGCTGAGGTTCGGCGTGCACGCCTCGAGGATCGCGGGTTTGCTCAGCAGCTCCCCCACAAGCTTCTCCGGGGTCATCGGCATCCAGCACAGGTTCAGGGCGATCCGGACGTCCCGGGCGGAGCGGACATCCTCGGCCAGGTACGAGCGGTCAGCGTTGTTGCCGATATTGCCGGCCTCCACCAGCTCCGTCATCTGCTCGGTCAGTTCACGGAGCAGGATCTTGACGAATGAAACGCGGGCCTCGTTGTGCGGCTTGCCCGTGGCGCGGGCCCGTTCCTTGGCACGGCGGACTTGCCGCGGCGTGAGGACCAGCTTGCGGCCGTCCACCTCCAGGATCCGGTTTGCCGCGGGAATGCGCTGCCGGTTGGCCACCGCGTTGGCCACGACCTTGGCCATGTCCAGCCGGCCCTTGATGGCGGCGACGGCGGGATCCGGTTCGGCAACGGCGGTGATGCCCGGCAGGAGCCGGCCCAGGCTCGCCATCACGACGCCGGTCTCGCCGAGCGAGGGCAGCACCCGTTCGATGTACTTCATGAAGGACGACGTCGGTCCCACCAGCAGGACGCCGGCACTCTTGAGCCGGTCCCGGTGCGTGTAGAGCAGGTAGGCGGCGCGGTGCAGGGCGACCGCGGTCTTCCCGGTGCCCGGTCCGCCCTGGACCACGAGGGCGCCGGAGATCGAGGACCGGATGATCCGGTCCTGCTCGGACTGGATGGTGCCGACAATGTCTGACATCCGGCCGGTGCGCTTGGAATTCAGGGCAGCGAGCAGGGCGCCTTCGCCCTGGAGGGAATCGCTGTCGGCGAGCAAGCCGGCGTCGAGCACGTCATCTTCTATGGCCTTGACCTCGCGCCCCTGAAGGATCAGGTGACGGCGGCGGCGTACGCCCTGCCGGTCAAAGGCGGTGGCCTGATAGAAATGGCCGGCCTCGGGTGCGCGCCAGTCCACCATGAGCCGCTGCAGATCTTCGGTGGTCAACCCGATGCGGCCGATGTACCGGGCCTCCCCGGAGTCCAGGTCCAGACGGCCGAAAACAAGGCGGTCATCGACGGCGTCGAGCTGGGCGAGACGGTCCTCATACAGTGCCGCGAAGGCATCGCGCTCGGACACGTTCTGCATGGTGCCGACAGCACCGGCACGGCGCACCTGGGCAAGCTGGGTGCGCTTCTCTGCCCGCAACTCATCGAGCCGGGCGTAAAGTCCGGCGACGTAGTCGCGTTCATGGGCCAAATCAGCGTCGTGCATCGAACGTTCCCCTATCGAAAAAGACAGACCTACCATTCTACAGCTATTCGATAGACGTAACCGTTAATGTCCGTCGAACATTGCGAAGGGAGTCTTCGTCTGGGAATTCTACCGACCCGGCATAAATGATCCAGAAGGCAGTTCCCGGTTACAGGCGCAGCAGCGAGCGGACGTTGTGGCCGGTCAGCGCGGCCCGGCCGCCCAGTTCGTCGAGTTCCAGAACGACGCCGACGCCAGCCACCTGGATGCCGCAGCGTTCGAACAGCCGTGCCGCGGCACCGAGCGTGCCGCCGGTCGCGAGCACGTCATCGAGGATCAGCACGCGGCTGCCCGGAGCGAGATCGGTCTTGTGCAGTTCGAGGGTGGCGGTGCCGTATTCCAACGCGTAGTCCTCGGAGACGACGTCGCGGGGCAGCTTGCCGGCCTTCCGGACCGTGATCACGCCGGTGCCGGTGGCGTAGGCGGCAGCCGCCGCCAGAAGGAAGCCGCGGGCTTCCACCCCGGCGACGGCGTCGAACTGGCCCTTGAAAGGTTCGACCAGCGAGTCGACGACGGCCTTCAGTGCCGCCCCGTCGGCGAAAACCGGCGTCAGATCCTTGAAGCTGATTCCGGGTTTGGGATAGTCCGGGATGGTGGCGCACAGGCTGCTGATCAGCTCATCCACCGGTTTGGTTGTCTGGATCTGGTTCGGCTCGCTTGGATTCACCCATCCACCCTACTCGCCGGTGGGCGGCCCGGCTAAGCCTTCCGCGCCTTGGCCGCTTTGTAGCGGGAAACTGTCGGGTCACCGCTGAGCCAGAACCGCCAGGGGTAGTCGTGGCTGCCGCCGGCGCCGGCGACACCAACGCGCGGCCCTGAGCTGATGTCCGCGGGGGCCGCGGGTCCTCCGTTCGCGGGCAGCTCCAGCCGGAACGGCGCCGCGAGGGCATCCCGCCCGCTGTCCGCCGTCGTCAGCCCCAGCGCCGTGGCCAGCCGGGCCGGCCCGCTCGCGAGGTCGTTGTCCGATTTCGACGTCGGGCGCCTCTTCCTGGCCAGTTCGTGCCCCGCGACGATTTCGCCGGCCCGGAGCAACAGCCCGGACGCGACGCCGTCGGGCCCGCACACGATATTGGCGCAGTGGTGCATGCCGTACGTGAAATACACATAGAGGTGGCCGGCCGGGCCGAACATCGGGGCGTTACGCGGCGTCTGGCCACGGAAGGTGTGGGAGCCGGGGTCGGGATACAGCGAATCATGCGGACCGAGGTACGCCTCGATCTCGGTGATCCGCACCGAGACCGACCCATCACGCCCTTCATGCGTCAGCACCGCTCCGAGCAGCAACGGCGCGACGTGCCGGGCATCTCCGGCGAGCAGCTCCCGGATCGGCACTGCCACACGGGGCTGCGGCCCTGTGTCGGCGCCCGGCTGCGCCTCTGTGTCGGTGCCCGGCTGCGCCTCTGTATTAGTGCCCGGCTGCGCCTCTGTACGGGCAGGAAGCGGGGTGGAAGTCATTCTCAGACTTTAACAAACGCCCGCGGGACACCCCACGGCCGTGTCCGAATTCCGCTAGCAGGTGCTTGGGGAAGCTGGCAGGATGGGGTCATGGACTTTTGGCAGCGCTACCGGGCAATCGATGCCCGGGACACCCGTTTCGACGGGCAGTTCTACACCGCTGTCCGCACCACCGGGATCTATTGCCGGCCCTCGTGCCCTGCCCGGACGCCGAAGGCGGACAACGTCACGTTCTATGAAACCTCCGCCGCCGCGCACGACGCCGGGTACCGGGCCTGCAAGCGATGCCTTCCGGAGGCCGTGCCCGGCACGCCGGCCTGGAACGTGCGCTCGGACATCGCCGGCCGCGCCATGCGGCTCATCAACGACGGCGTCATCAACCGTGACGGCGTCGAGGGGCTCGCTGCCCGGCTGGGCTACTCCTCGCGCCAGCTCAACCGGATCCTCAGCCACGAACTCGGCGCCGGTCCGCTGTCCCTGGCCCGAGCCAGCCGCGCCCAGACTGCCCGCACCCTGCTGGTCTCCACGGCCATGAAGGCCTCGGACATCGCCTTCGCCGCCGGCTTCAGCAGCGTGCGCCAGTTCAACGACACCATCGGCGAAGTGTTCGCCATGACGCCCTCCGCGCTGCGGGCCACAGCACGGCATCATCACGCGCCGGCAGCGGCCACGGCGCTCACCCTCAACCTTCCGTACCGGGAACCGTTCGATCCGGAAGTGTTCGACTTCCTCGCCGTCCGTGCCATCACCGGGATCGAGGAAGGGACGTCGAGTTCCTATGCCCGGACCCTGCGGCTGAGCCACGGCGATGCCCGTTTCCGGGTGGATTACGACGCCGGTGCGGCCGGACGCCCGCTGGTGCTGACCATCGGCGCCGTCGACCTCAGGGACCTGGCCTCCCTGCTGAGCCGGGTCCGACGCCTGCTGGACCTCGACGCCGATCCCGTCGCCATCGATGCCACGCTGGGCGGCGATCCCCGCTTGGCCGCGGCGGTGGCCGCCACGCCGGGCATGCGGATGCCTGGCGCCGTTGACCCGCAGGAACTCCTCATCCGGGCCATGATCGGCCAGCAAATCACGGTGGCCGCCGCGCGCACCGCGCTGGTTCAGCTCTCCGCGGCGGGGAGCGCGAGCCTCGTGCCGGCCGACGGCCTCCACCGGCTGTTCCCCACGGCCGCCCAGATCGCCGCGACCGGCTTCGAACTGCTCCGCGGCCCGCAGCGGCGGATTGATGCCGTCCGTCGCGCCGCGGCGGCGATGGCCTCCGGAGACCTGGACTTTGGCTATGGCGATGATGTCCGCGGGCTGGAAGCCAAGCTCCTGCCGCTTGCCGGCGTCGGGCCGTGGACGGTGGGATACGTCGCGATGCGGGTCATCGGAGCCCCGGACGTGTTCCTCGCCAACGATGCCGCGATCCGCAACGGCATCCGGTCGCTCGCTCCGACCACGGGGGACGCCGTGCTGGCCCCCGATTTCCGTGAGGTCAGCCCGTGGCGCTCCTACGCCACGATGCACCTCTGGCGCGCGGCAGGGGCGGCCCGGGCCGCGGCGCGCAACCCAATTTCTCTTCCGACGCAGACTCAAAAGAAAGCGAAGCCATGAAAGCGCAGTTGTTGACCATGTCCACCCCGGACGGGCCATTCACCATCATTGCCCGCGACGGGGTGGTCCTGTCCTCCGGCTGGACCGCCCATCCAGGCGAGCTGACCGGCCAGATCCACCCTGACCTGCTGCCGGCAGAATTCGAGAGCGTTGCAGGACTCGGCGCCATCTCTGAGGCCGTGGAGGCGTTCTACTCCGGAAATCCGGAGCCGGCCATGGGGGTACCGGTGCTGCAGAAATCGGGTGTCTTCCGCAGCCATGCCTGGGACGTGCTGCGCACCGTCGCCCCGGGGCGCCCGGTGACCTACACCGAGTACGCGCAGCTGTCCGGCAACGCGAAGGCCGTCCGCGCGGCGGCCAGTGCCTGCGCCCTCAACGCGGCGGCCCTGTTTGTGCCGTGCCATCGGGTCATCCGCACCGACGGGACGCTGGGCGGCTTCCGCTGGGGACTGGCCGTCAAGGGCAGCCTGCTGGAGCGGGAACGCGAAGCGGCCCTCACGGCGGCGCGGCCGTAAGCCTGTCCGCCCTCACTTGTTGGCGGGCACTCCGGCAGGCCAGGGCAGCAGCTCCGGAAGGTCGACGCCGTCGGCCGCGGCGGTGGCGCGCAGGCTGCCTAGTGTCGGCGTGCGGCCGGCCAGCCATGCGGCAATGTCTGTGACCATGCCGCTGATCACCGTCGATTTCCCGCCGCTACCGATTGCTGCCGCGGGCAGGCCGAGGGGCTGCAGCACAAAGCGCTGGCCCTCAGGGACCCGGGCCGCCAGGAAATCGAAGAGGTGCTCGCAGAATGTCCGGCTCCAGGTTTCCGGCCCGCGGCCGGTGCCGAGGTCAGTGGCGTGGATGACAAGTTCGCGCCACAGCGCCAGGCCGCCGTCGAACACCACTCCCCCGCGGTAGCTGATGGACTCGTGCCAGCCTGCCGCGTCGAGGGAGTCGAAGCCACGCAGTGCCCTGTCCAACGCTGCGGCGAGGTCGGCCCGGTGCTCGTCGAGGCCGTGTCCGGCAGCCATCTCGATGGCGCGGTTGCGGCCCTCGTAGCCGCCGTCGTACAGTTCGATGCTCTGACCGCGGGCGGCGTATTCGAGCTGGCGGGCCATGGCGTTGGCGATGCCGCAGATGTGGGCGAGCACGTGCCCGCGGCTCCAGCCCGGCAGTTCCGACGGCGCCTTGATGTCCTGCTCCGTCAATTTCGCGGCGATTCCGGCCACGGTGTCGGCGGCGCCGTGCAGTTCGGCCCGAAGCTGTTCTGGTGTGATCGAGGTCATGGCGCCCATCCTACTCATGCGCCTAGCTTGACCGCCGCGAAGGGCCCCACCCGCAGGGTTCCCTGACCGGGGCCCACGCCGGCTGGGCCTCGGCCTGAGCTTGCGAAGGCCGGGGGCCGGTGGGGACTTGCGAGGTTAGGGTGGCGGGTGGGGAGGCACTTGGCGGCAGTGTTTGCGAGGAAAAACATTGCCGCGAAGTGCCATCTCGCGCAGAAACGGGCGAGCGGAGTGCTAGCCGGCGTACTCGCGGACGCCGTCGAGCTCTGCTTCAAGGGCCAGCAGCTGCCGTTCGACGGCGGCCGGTGCCGTGCCGCCCTGGGAGTTCCGGCTGTTGAGCGAGCCCTCGGTGGACAAGACCGTGCGGACCTCCGGTGTCAGGTGCTCCGAGATGGCGGCGTATTCCGCGTCCGTCAGGTCCCAGAGCTCGACGCCGCGGCTTTCGGCCTGCTTGACCGCCGCGCCGGAGAGCTCATGCGCCTCGCGGAACGGAACACCCTGCCGGACGAGCCATTCGGCGATGTCCGTGGCCAGCGCGAAGCCCTGGGGTGCCAGCGATTCCATCCGCTCGGTGTTGAACTTCAGCGTTGCGATCATGCCGGAGACGGCCGGAAGCAGGAGCTCCAGGGTGTCGGCGGCGTCGAAGACCGGTTCCTTGTCCTCCTGCAGGTCGCGGTTGTACGCGAGCGGCAGGCCTTTGAGCGTGGCCAGGAGCCCCGTCAGGTTGCCAATCAGCCGGCCGGCCTTGCCGCGCGCGAGCTCGGCGACGTCCGGGTTCTTCTTCTGCGGCATGATCGAGGAGCCGGTGGAGTAGGAATCATGCAGGGTGACAAAGGAGAACTCCTTCGTGGCCCACAGGATCACTTCCTCCGAGATCCGGGACAGGTCCACACCGATCATGGCGGTGACCCAGGCGAACTCGGCGAAGACGTCGCGGGAAGCGGTGCCGTCGATCGAGTTGTGCGCGGCCGAGAAGAAGCCGAGGTCCGCGGCCACAGCCTCCGGGTCCAGGCCCAGTGAGGACCCGGCCAGGGCGCCGGAGCCATACGGCGAAACGCCCGCACGCTTGTCCCAGTCGGCCAGGCGCTGCACATCGCGCAGCAGCGCCCAGGCGTGGGCCAGCAGATGGTGGCTCAGCAGCACCGGCTGGGCGTGCTGGAGGTGGGTGCGGCCGGGCATGGCCACGCCCTGGTGGGCCTTGGCCTGCTCCACGAGCGCATCGATGGTCGCGAGGACGCCGCGGGCGATGATCCGGGCGTGGTCCCGCAGGAACATCCGGCCCAGCGTCGCCACCTGGTCGTTGCGGGACCGGCCGGCACGGAGCTTGCCGCCCAGCTGGGTCCCGGCGCGCTCGATCAGGCCGCGCTCAAGGGACCCGTGCACATCCTCATCGGACTCCGCTGGCATGTACGCACCTGTCGCCACGTCCTCGTCCAGCCGCGTCAGGGCGTCAAGCATGCCTTCGAGCTCGACGTCGTCCAGCAGCCCGGCCTTGTGCAGCACGCGGGCGTGCGCCTTGGACCCGGCGATGTCGTAGCGGGCCAGGCGCCAATCAAAGTGCGTGGACTTGCTCAGCGCCGCGAGGGCGTCCGCGGGGCCGCCGGCGAACCGGCCGCCCCACAGGGCACCCTCATTCGTCCCCGAGCGCACCCCAGCTCGTGGGCCCTGCTCCTCCGTCACTGACCTGCGACCCGGAGGTCACGGCCGGAGGCAACCTTGGCGGACATGCCCCACAGCTCGATGAAGCCCCTGGCCATGGACTGGTCGAAGGTGTCGCCGGTGTCGTACGTGGCGAGGTCGAAGTCGTACAGCGAGGTCTCGGAGCGGCGTCCGTTGACGATCGCCTGGCCGCCGTGCAGGACCATCCGGATGTCGCCGGAGACGTAGCGCTGGGTGTCGTCGATGAAGGCGTCGAGGGAGCGCTTGAGCGGGGAGAACCACTGGCCGTCGTAGACCAGCTCTGCCCAGCGCTGGCCGACGGTGGCCTTGAAGCGGGCCTGCTCGCGCTCGATCGTGATGTCCTCAAGGTGCTTGTGCGCCGTGATGAGGGCCATGGCTCCGGGGGCCTCGTAGATTTCGCGGGACTTGATGCCGACCAGGCGGTCCTCGACGACGTCGATCCGGCCCACGCCCTGGGCGCCGGCGCGGCGGTTGAGTTCCTTGATGGCCTGCAGCGGGGTGACCTTGACGCCGTCGATGGCTACCGGCACGCCGGCTTCGAAGGAGATGGTGACTTCATCCGGTGCCGGCGGGAACTCCGGGGTGGCGGTGTAGTCGTAGATGTCCTTGGTCGGAGCGTTCCAGATGTCCTCGAGGTAGCCGGTCTCGACGGCGCGGCCCCAGACGTTCTGGTCGATCGAGTAGGGGTTCTTCTTGGTGGTCTCGATCGGCAGTCCCTTCTCCTCGGCGAAGGCGATGGCCTTGTCGCGGGTCAGGGCGAGGTCACGGACCGGGGCGATGCACTTCAGGTCGGGGCCGAGGGTCTGGATGCCGACTTCGAAGCGGACCTGGTCGTTGCCCTTGCCGGTGCAGCCGTGGGCCACGGTGGTGGCGCCGAACTCGCGGGCGGCCTTGACCAGGTGCTTGACGATCACCGGGCGGGAGATGGCGGAGACGAGCGGGTAGTGGCCCTGATAGAGGGCGTTGGCCTTCAGCGTGGGAACGCAGTACTCGTTGGCGAACTCGTCGGACGCGTCGGCAACGTAGGCCTCGACGGCGCCGCAGCCCAGGGCGCGCTGGCGGATGGTTTCCAGTGATTCGCCGCCCTGTCCGACGTCGACCGCCACGGCGATGACTTCGGCCCCGGTGGCTTCACCGATCCAGCCGATGGCTACGGAAGTATCCAGGCCACCGGAGTAGGCCAGAACAATACGCTCAGTCACTTCAAATGCTCCTTAGTTGTTTGGTGATGCTGTCAGTCTGGAAAAGTCTCTGTTGCAAGCCTGTCACAAAAACCCGGTGCTTCCCGGTCCCCTGATGGGCAAACGACGCAGCTATTGGCCGGCTTCCTCGGCGAACTGCAGGAAGCGCGCGGCGATGTCCGGGCCGCCCAGGGGGTCCCGGGTGACGAGGAGGACGGTGTCGTCCCCCGCGATGGTCCCCAGGATGGAGGGCATCACGGAGTGGTCGATCGCGAGAGCCAGGAAGTTCGCGGCGCCCGGAGGGGTTCTGAGCACCACGAGGTTGGCCGAGGCTTCGGCCGTGACGAGCAGTTCCCCGCACAGCCGGGTCAGCCGGGCGTCGAGGATTTCCTGCGTGACGCCGCTCTTGGCCGCCCGTTCGCCGCCCTCCCCCGGGACGGCGTAGACCAGCACGCCGTCCTTGCCGCGGACCCGGACCGCGCCGAGTTCGACGAGGTCCCGGGAAAGCGTGGCCTGGGTGACCTGGACGCCGTCGTCCGCGAGCAGCGCCGCCAGCTCCGCCTGCGACCGGACCGACTCGCCGGTCAGGATCGCGGTGATCCGTGCCTGCCGGGCCGTCTTGGTCGCCGGGCTGGCCCCCGGGGAGGCTGGCTGGGCGGACATCAGGCCGGGCCGTTCACCGGCGCGGGTCCATCAACCGGTCCCAGCGACTCGACAACGGCCAGACCGGAGCGGTGCATGAGCCACGCCATGAGCGCCTTCTGGGCGTGCAGCCGGTTCTCGGCCTCGTCCCAGACCACTGACTGCGGGCCGTCAATGACGTCCGCGGCGATCTCGTAGCCCCGGTAGGCCGGCAGGCAGTGCAGCACGACGGCGTCCGTTGCCGCGAGCTTCATGGCAGCGGCGTCCACGGAATAGTCGCGGAACAGCTTCATCCGCGCTTCCTTTTCCGCTTCCTGGCCCATGGAGACCCATGTGTCGGTGGCGACGACGTCGGCGCCGCGGAGCGCCTCGGCGGCGGCGGTTGTCACGAGCACCGAGCCGCCGGTCTCCGCCGCGCGGGCCTCGGCGGCGGCGACGATTTCGGCGTCCGGCAGGTACCCCTCCGGGCCGGCGATGCGGACGTTCATGCCCGCCGTGACGCCGGCCAGCAGGTAGGAATTGGCCATGTTGTTGGCGGAGTCGCCCAGATACGCCATGGTCAGGCCCTTGAGTTCGCCCTTGTGTTCCTTGATGGTCAGCAGGTCGGCAAGAAGCTGGCACGGATGGTAGTCATCGCACAGGGCGTTGATGACCGGAACGCGCGAGTTCGCGGCCATGGCGACGAGGCCGGCGTGCGCGCCGGTGCGCCACACGATGGTGGACACCATGCGCTCAAGGACTTTGGCGGTGTCCTCAACGGACTCCTTGTGGCCGATCTGTGCCTCGCCGGGGTTGATGACGAGCGCGTTGCCGCCCATGTCCGCGACGCCGGTGGCGAAGGAGACCCGGGTCCGGGTGGAGGTCTTGTCAAAGATGACGGCCACGGTCTTGCGGCCGCCGGCGTCCGCGGCGAAGGGCTGCACGCTGTACGGCGCGGCCTTCATCCGGACGGCGAGGTCCAGGACCTCGGCCTGCTCGGCCGGGCTGAGGTCTGTGTCCTTGAGGAAGTGGCGGGTGGTCACTGATGCGCTCACTTGGCGTCCTTTGCAGCGTTGTTACTGGCAGTCTCGTTCTTGGCGGTCTCGAGCAGTGCGGGCAGCGCCGCCAGGAAACGGTCGGCCTGCCCGGTGGTCAGGATCAGCGGCGGCGCCAGCCGGACGGTACGCGGGCCGGGGCTGTTGACGATGAACCCGGCGTCGAGTCCGGCCGCAACGACGCCGGGGGCGACGTCGGCGTCGAGGTCGAAACCGATCAGCAGGCCCTCGCCGCGGACCTCGGTCACGCCGTCGATTCCGGCCAGGCCGGCGCGCAGGTGCTCTCCCACCGCCCGGACGTGGGCCAGGACATCCTGGTTCTCCAGAACGTGCAGCGTGGCGAGGGCGGCCGCGGTGGCCACGGGGTTGCCGCCGAAGGTGGTCCCGTGCTGGCCTGCGGTCAGCAGCGCGGATGTTTCCGCGCCGAAGGTCACGAGGGCGCCGATCGGGAAGCCGCCGCCCAGGCCCTTGGCGAGGGTCACGGCGTCGGGCACGATTCCGGCGTCCTCGCTGGCCAGCCACTTGCCGGTGCGGCCGATGCCGGTCTGGACCTCGTCGAGGATCAGGAGGGCGCCGGCTGCGGTGGTGGCCTCGCGGGCAGCCTTGAGGTAGCCGGCGGGCAACGGGCGGACGCCCGCCTCGCCCTGGATGGGTTCGAGCACGACGGCGGCGGTGGTGTCGTCCACGGCCGCGCGGAGCGCCTCGATGTCACCGAAGGGAATGTGTACGACGCCGCCGGGCAGCGGCGCGAACGGTGCCCGATATGCCTCTTTGGAGGTCAGGGCAAGGGCGCCCATGGTGCGGCCGTGGAAGGCGCCTTCGAGCGCGATGATCTTGGTCCGCGCCGTGCTGGCACCGGCAGTATCGTGGCCGGCGCCATCGTGGCTGACGCCGGAGTTCCGGCGGGCCAGCTTGAAGGCTGCTTCGACGGCCTCGGTGCCGGAGTTGGCGAAGAACACCTTGGACCCGGCCGGTGCCTTGGACAGTTCCAGCAGCTTCTCGGCCAGGGCGATCTGGGTCGGGCTGGTGAAGAAGTTGGAGACGTGTCCGAGCGTGGCCAGCTGGCTGGAGATCACCGAGGTGACGAACGGGTGCGCGTGACCCAGGGCGTTGACGGCGATTCCGCCGAGCAGGTCCAGGTATTCGTTGCCGTCGGCGTCCCACACGAGGCAGCCGGCACCGCGGACCAGGACCCGCTGCGGGGTGCCGAAGACGCCGAGCAGGGAGGAGGAGTAGCGGGAGAGCCACTGCGCGCCGGTGGCACCCGAGTGAACGAGCTCCCCGACCGGAGAGTGTTCAAGATCCGTGGAAGGTGCAGTTTCGATCTGGTTCATTTGCTTTCCTCGTCCGGGACGACCTGGGTGCCGATGCCCGCGGTCGTAAAGGTTTCCAGGAGCATCGAGTGCGGCAGGCGGCCGTCCACGATGTGGGCGCGCTCGACGCCGTCGTCAATCGCTTTCAGGCAGGCCGCCATCTTCGGGATCATGCCGGACTCAAGACGGGGCAGCATCTCGCGCAGCTCCGAAGCCGTCAGCGACGAGATGAGCGATGACCTGTCCGGCCAGTTGGCGTAGAGGCCTTCGACGTCAGTGAGGATGACGAGCTTGGAGGCGCCCAGGGCCGACGCGACCGCCGCCGCCGCGGTGTCCGCGTTGACATTCAGTACCTGCCCGGTGGTGGATCCGTCCGCGGAGATCTCCGGGGCAACGGTGGACACAACCGGGATCCGGCCGGCCGCGAGGATATCCACAATCCCTTCCGGGTTCACCCCGACCACCTCGCCCACCAGTCCCAGGTCCACCTCTTCGCCGTCCACCACTGTGCCGGTGCGCACGGCGCGGAGCAGGCCGCCGTCCTCTCCGGACATGCCGACGGCGTAAGGGCCGTGGGAGTTGATGAGGCCAACGAGTTCACGTCCCACCTGGCCGGTGAGGACCATCCGGACCACGTCCATGGCCTCGGGCGTGGTGACGCGCAGCCCGCCCTTGAATTCGGATTCGATTCCGAGCCGGCCGAGCATGGCGTTGATCTGCGGGCCGCCGCCGTGCACCACTACCGGGTGGATGCCGACGTGGTGCAGGAAGACGACGTCCTCGGCGAAGGCGCGGCGGAGCTTGTCGTTGATCATGGCGTTGCCGCCGTACTTGATCACCATGGTGGTGCCGGCAAAGCGCTGGATCCAGGGCAGCGCCTCGATCAATGTGGCTGCTTTGTCCCCGGCGTCGGCCATGGACGTGGTCTCGCGTGTCTGGGTGTTCATGCTGTTCGTCCCTCCCGGAACGGCTTAGCTTGAGTAGGCGCTGTTTTCGTGGACGTAGTCGTGGGTGAGGTCGTTCGTGAGGATCGTGGCCTCGGCCTCGCCGGCCTGCAGGTCGATTTCGACGAGGACCTCCCGGGGTTCCAGGTCCACGAGGTTGCGGTCATCGCCGATGCTGCCGTTGCGGCAGATCTGTACGCCGTTCATGGACACGTTCAGCTGGTCCGGCTCGAAGGCGGCGTCCGTAGTGCCGACGGCGGAGAGCACGCGGCCCCAGTTGGGGTCCTTGCCGAAGATCGCGGTCTTGAACAGGTTGGAGCGGGCGACGGCGCGGCTGACGATTTCCGCGTCCCGCTCGCTGGCGGCATTGAACGTCCGGATCGAAATGTCGTGGCTGGCGCCCTCGGCGTCGCCGATCAGCTTCCGGGCCAGTTCCGCACAGACCTGGGTCAGGCCGGCACCGAACTGCGCCGCGGAAGGCACGACGCCGGACGCCCCCGACGCCAGAAGCACAACGGTGTCATTGGTGGACATGCAGCCGTCCGAGTCTGCCCGGTCAAACGTGACGCGGGTGGCATCGCGGAGCACGACGTCGAGCATTTCCGGCTGGACGTCGGCATCCGTGGTGAGGACCACCAGCATGGTGGCGAGCCCGGGGGCAAGCATGCCGGCGCCCTTGGCCATGCCGCCGATGGTGAATTCGTTGCCGTCGGCATCCGTGCCGGTGAAGACGGCCTGCTTGGACACGGAGTCCGTGGTCATGATTGCCGTCGCCGCAGCGGGGCCGCCGTCCGCGGCGAGGCCAGCCGTGGCGGAGCCGATTCCGGCCAGGATCTTGTCCATGGGCAGCTGCTCGCCGATCAGCCCGGTGGAGCAAACGACGACGTCGGTGGCGGAGACGCCGAGCGCTTCAGCGGTCTTCTCCGCGGTGGTGTGTGTGTTCTGGAAGCCCTGGGGTCCGGTGCAAGCGTTGGCGCCGCCGGAGTTGAGGATGACGGCGTCCACGCGGCCGTCCTTGATGACCTCGCGGGACCAGTGGACGGGGGCGGCGGCGACGCGGTTGGACGTAAACACCGCCGCCCCGGCCTTGGCCGGGCCGTCGTTAACCACGAGGGCCAGGTCCGGGTTGCCGGAGGCCTTGAGGCCCGCCGTGACGCCGGCGGCACGGAACCCCTTGGGTGCGGTGATGCTCACGGTGCGACTCCCTGCGCGTTGAGGCCGGCGGTCTCCGCGAGGCCGAGGGCGATGTTCATGGACTGCACGGCCCCGCCGGCGGTCCCCTTGGTCAGGTTGTCGATGGCGCAGCACACGATCACGCGGCCGGTGTGCTCGTCGAAGGCGAGCTGCAGCACGCCGTGGTTGGAGCCCTGCACGGATTTGGTGGTGGGCCACTGGCCTTCCGGGAGCAGGTGGACGAACGGTTCGTCGTCGTAGGCCTCGGCCCAGGCAGCGCGCAGCTCCGCGGCAGTGACGTTGCGTCCTGGCTGCTGCCGGACCCTGGCTGTGGCCGTGGTGAGGATGCCCCGGCTCATCGGGGCCAGCGTGGGCGTGAAGGAGACCGTGACGGGCCCGCCGAGGGCCTTGGAAAGTCCCTGCTCGATCTCCGGGGTGTGCCGGTGTCCGCCGCCGACGCCGTAGGGGCTCATCGAGCCCATGACCTCGGCGCCGATCAGGTTGACCTTGGCAGCTTTGCCGGCACCGGACGTGCCGGACGCGGCGACGATCACGACGTCGTCGCCTTCCAGCAGGCCGCTGCTGAAGCCGGGTGTCAGGGCCAGCAGAGCCGAGGTCGGATAGCAGCCGGGGACGGCGATCCGGGTGGCGCCGCGGAGCGCGTCGCGCTGCCCGGGCAGTTCCGGGAGGCCGTAGGGCCAGGTTCCGGCATGCGCCGAGCCGTAGAACTTCTCCCAGGCCTGGGCGTCCTCGAGGCGGTGGTCCGCGCCTGCGTCGATCACCACGGTCCCGGCCGGCAGCTGGGCCGCGATCTCAGCGGACGCCCCGTGCGGCAGCGCCAGGAACACGACGTCGTGTCCGGCGAGGTTTTCCACACTGGTTTCTTCCAGGATCCTGTCGGCGAGACCATGGAGATGCGGCTGCAATTCCCCTAGTCTGGAACCGGCGTTGCTGTGCGCGGTGATGGCGCCGATGGTGACGTCAGGATGACCGGCGAGGAGCCGCAGGACCTCGCCGCCGGCATAACCGCTCGCCCCGGAAACCGCAACAGAAATAGTCATGGAAACGACTATACAGCAAGACTATGCATAGATACCGATATTTATGCATGGATCCCCCTGTGTGCGGAGACGTCCAGGTCGCCCACGGACGTATGCTTGGTGCAGGGTGATCCAGACCGTGCACTGCGAATGTCAGTTGCAGCGTTGCCCGTAACCCGTGACGAGGCCAACGCCCCATGACCGCCACTGCAACACTTCCCGCCCAAAAGCCGGCGCGGCCGCCCTCGGGCATTAGGCAACCCAACGCCGTCGTCCTGAGCTATTCGGAACTCCTGAAAAGCGTTAAGGCGGCTGGTCTCCTCGAACGGCGCGTGGGCTTCTACATCACCGTCTTCGCCAGCCTCGTGCTGCTGATGGCCGCCACCTGGTTCGGGTTCGCGCTGATCGGTGACAGCTGGTTCCAGCTCCTGATCGCCGCGGCGCTGGGCATCCTTTGCACTCAGCTGAGCTTCCTGGCCCACGAGGCCGGGCACCGCCAGATCTTCGCCTCGCGCCGCACGAATGACTGGGCCGCACGGCTGCTCGCCACCTCCGTGGCCGGCATCAGCTATTCGTGGTGGGAGCAGAAGCACGGCGCCCACCACAACCACCCGAACGTCATTTCCAAAGACCCGGACATCGCGCCCGGTCCCATCGCCTTCCACACCGAAGCGGTGGCGGACCGGCAAGGGCGCCTCGCGTTCCTGACCCGCAAACAGGGCTGGTTCTTCTTCCCGCTCCTGTTCCTGGTGGGCCTGGGGCTCCAGATCGATTCGGTCAAGTTCATCGTTCGCCGGGCCAAGGTCACGCACCGCTGGGTGGAGATCCCGATCCTCGCAGCCCGTCTCGCCCTGTTGCCGGTTCTCGCGTTCAGCTTCCTGCCCCTTGGCATGGCCTTCGCCTTCCTCGGTGTCCAGCTGGCGGTGTTCGGCTTTTACATGGGTGCGTCCTTCGCGCCCAACCACAAGGGGATGCCCGTGCTCCCGGCGGACAGCCGGGTGGACTTCTTCAGCCGCCAGGTCCTCACTTCCCGGAATATTTCGGGCGGACGCTTCATGGACATCCTGCTCGGAGGCCTCAACCGCCAGGCCGAGCACCACCTCTTCCCGGACATGGCACGCCCCCAGCTCCACCGGGCCGCGGAGATGGTCCGCGCTTACTGCGCCAAGCACCAGGTGCCTTACACGGAAACAACGCTGACGCAGTCCTACGGCATTATTGTCCGCTACCTCAACGACGTCGGGCTCGCCGCGGGCCGCCACTTCGAATGCCCGATGGCCGCCGTCACCCGCCGCTACTAACAGCACGCATCATCCCGGGCCAGCACGTGACGGCCCGTTACGGCCAGCCTCTTCAGGGTTGTCGCCGGTGTCCCTAGGATGGTCGAAGGGACCGGGATACAAAGCCCCGCCCGGAAGAGGAGTCATCTGATGCACGCAATCGTCGCCGGCCGGGCCGGGGGCCCCGAGGTCCTTGAGTTCAACGAGACGGCCCGTCCCGTTCCGGGGCCGGGCCAGCTGCTGGTCAAGGTCGCGGCCGTGGGCGTGAACTTCATCGACACCTACAAGCGCAGCGGCGTCTACAAGGTCAGCTACCCCTTCACGCCGGGCTCCGAGGCCTCTGGCACCGTCGAAGAGGTTGGCGAGGGCGTCACTGTCTTCGCCCCTGGCGACCGGGTGGCCACTGCGGAAGGCATCGACTGCTACGCGGACTACGCCCTGATCGATGAGGACAAGGCGCTCCCGGTTCCCGACGGACTGGACGATTTCACCGCTGCGGCGCTGCCGCTGCAGGGCGTGACGGCGCATTACCTGATCAATTCCACCTTCAAGGTCGAGGCCGGCCACACCGTGCTGCTTCATGCCGGCGCCGGTGGAGTGGGGCTCCTCCTGATCCAGCTGCTCAAAGCCAAGGGCGCCAAGGTCATCACCACGGTTTCCACGGACGAAAAAGAGCAACTGGCCCGCGGGGCCGGCGCCGACCACGTGCTGCGCTACGACGGTTTCGCGGACCGGGTCCGGGACCTGACGAGCGGCACCGGCGCAGACGTTGTGTACGACGGCGTCGGAAAAAACACCTTCGACGGCTCCCTGGCGTCGCTGCGGATCCGGGGCACGCTGGTGCTATTTGGCGGGGCGTCCGGTCCGGTGCCGCCGTTCGATCCCCAGCGGCTCAACGCGGGCGGCTCCCTTTACCTCACGCGCCCGACCATGGGCCACTACCTGCGCGACGCCCGGGAACGCCGCTGGCGCTCCGACGAAATCTTTGCCGCCGCTGCCGGGGGCAGCCTCAAGGTCAGGATCGGCGCCCGTTACTCCCTCGCCGAGGCCGGCCGGGCCCACGAAGACCTCGAACAGCGCCGGACCACCGGCAAGGTCATCCTGATCCCCTAACCGGTCGCCCGTCCGCGCGGTCCCCCGAACCGCGCGGGCAACACCATCCGTTCACCTCCTGCAGGGACAATGCGCCAGTGACTGAGCAACAGCTGACCCCGAGCAACACCCCACCCGCCGGGAGGGTGCGGAGTCTGACGGCGGAGGGCGCCCCCGCCCATGAGGCCCAGCTGCCTGGTGCGCAGTCCGCCCCGCCGGCGCGGACGCTGATCGACATCCTCGGCGACACCGCCGCCCGCTTTCCGGACGCTTCCGCCCTCGATGACAGCCACCGCTCGCTCAGCTACGCCCAGCTCATGGATGAAGTCCGGGCAACGGCGCGGAAACTGCATCTGGCCGGCCTGGGCGCCGGAGACAAGATCGGCGTCAGGATCCCCTCCGGCACCAACGAGCTCTACATCTGTATCCTCGCGGTGATGCTGGTCGGTGCCGCGTACGTGCCCGTGGACGCCGATGACCCGGACGAGCGCGCCAAACTGGTCTTCGGGGAAGCCAGGGTCGCCGGCATCCTCCGTGCCGGCGGGAAGATCGTCACCGACACCAGACACCCGCGGCCGTTCCCTCACGCCAGGCCGCCCGGCCCCGTGGACGACGCATGGGTGATCTTTACCTCCGGCTCCACCGGCACACCGAAGGGTGTTGCGGTGCAGCACCGCTCGGCCGCAGCATTTGTGGACGCCGAGGCCCGCATCTTCCTCAAGGACGATCCCGTGGGCCCCCAGGACCGGGTGCTGGCCGGATTGTCCGTCGCCTTTGACGCCTCCTGCGAGGAGATGTGGCTGGCCTGGCGCCACGGTGCGTGCCTCGTTCCGGCCCCGCGGGCGCTGGTCCGGACCGGGATGGACCTCGGCCCCTGGCTCATCAGCCACGGCATCACCGTCGTGTCCACGGTTCCCACGCTGGCCGCACTCTGGCCTGTCGAGTCGCTGGAAAGCGTCCGCCTGCTGATCTTCGGCGGGGAGGCGTGCCCGCCGGACCTTGCCGAGCGGCTGGCCGTCGAAGGCCGGGAAGTGTGGAATACCTACGGTCCCACTGAGGCGACCGTGGTCGCGTGTGCGGCGCGGCTGGGCACGGCCGGCCCCGTCCGGATCGGGCTACCGCTGGACGGCTGGGACCTCGCCGTCGTCGATTCGGACTCGTTGCCGGTCGCTGAAGGCGCGGTGGGCGAACTGATCATCGGCGGCGTGGGGCTGGCCCGGTACCTTGACCCGCTCAAGGACGCGGAAAAGTACGCCCCGATGCCGTCCCTGGGCTGGGAGCGCGCCTACCGTTCCGGCGACCTTGTCAGGTATGAATCCGAGGGCCTCATCTTCCAGGGCCGCGCCGATGAACAGGTCAAGCTCGGCGGCCGCCGGATCGAGCTCGGAGAAATCGACGCCGCCCTGCAGTCCCTGCCGGATGTCGCCGGTGCGGCCGCCGCGGTGCAGACCACCGCGGCCGGCAATCAGATCCTCGTCGGCTACCTTGCCGCCGTTTCCGGCCGGGACATCGACCTCGCGGCTGCACGGGACATGCTGGGCGGGAGCCTGCCCGCGCCCCTCATCCCGCTGCTGACGCTCGTCGATTCGCTGCCGACCAAGACCAGCGGCAAAGTGGACCGTCATGCCTTGCCCTGGCCACTTACCGGAACCGGGGCTGCCGAGGCCGATGGCGCCGCACTGAACCTGCCCGATGACGCGCAGTGGATCGTGGAGCAATGGAGCGCCGTGCTGGGAAGCCCGGTTACGAGCCTCGACGCCGATTTCTTTGCCTACGGCGGCGGCTCGCTGGCCGCTGCACAGCTCGTATCCGCCCTGCGCGTCCGCTATCCCACCATCACAGTGGCCGATATTTACGCGACGCCCCGGGTGGGCGCCTTGGTGGAGGAGTCGCGGCAATCGCTCCCGGAGGGCGGAATGATCGCCGCCCAGGAGCGCACCGTCCGGCCCACGGCACGGAAGTCGCAGGCCTTCCAGACGCTTCTGGGCGTTCCCCTGCAGATCCTTGTCGGCATGCGCTGGCTGACCTACCTGATGGCCGCCAACAACCTTCTGGCCGCCTTCGCCGGATTCAGCGCCGCGCCAACGCTCTCCTGGTGGTGGGTGGGCGCGTCCTGGCTGGTCTTTGTCAGCCCCGCCGGGCGGATGCTGCTCTCCGTTGCCGCGGCCCGCCTCCTGCTTCGCAACGTCGTGCCCGGCACGTATCCCCGGTCCGGGCGGGTGCACCTGCGGCTCTGGCTCGCAGAACAGATCCAGGACCTCGCCGGCGCCGTCAGCCTGGCCAGCGCACCCTGGGTGCCCTACTACGCCAAGGCCCTCGGCGCGAAGATCGGCGAGAACGTCCAGCTGCACTCGCTGCCGCCCGTCACCGGGCTGCTGTCCCTCGGCGCCGGATCCAACATCGAACCTGAAGTTGATCTGTCCGGCTGGTGGATCGACGGCGACCGTGTCCACATCGGCGCCATCCGCATTGGCCCCGGCGCGAGCGTCGGCGCGCGCAGCACGCTCATGCCGGGCGCCACCGTGGGTGCCGGGGCACAGGTGGCGCCCGGCTCCGCAGTGATCGGGAAGGTCAAAGCCGGGCAACTGGTGGCCGGGTCACCGGCCGAGCGCCGCGGCAAGGCCCGGCACTCGTGGCCGGACTCCCCTTCCGAACACCGGCTGATCGGCCGGCTGTGGTTCGCCGGCTTCGCCGCGGCGTCCGCCGTGCTGGCGCTCATCCCCCACGTCTCCGCTGCCGTCGCGGCCTTCGTGATCTTCGCCTTCATCCAGGGCCGCTCCTCGCTGCCCGCGGCCCTGCCCGGCATTGCGCTCTCGATACCCCTGGCGGCCCTGGCATGGTTCCTGACCAACCTGCTGCTGATCCTCGCCACAACCCGGCTCCTCAGCGTAGGCCTCGCAGAAGGCTACTACCGGGTCCGGAGCCGGATCGGATGGCAGGTTTGGGCGACGGAGCGGGTACTGGACCTGGCCCGGGACCTGCTGTTCCCGGTCTACGCCAGCCTCTTTACGCCGGTCTGGTTGCGGCTCCTCGGCGCTAAGGTCGGCCGCAACGTGGAAGCTTCGACAGTGCTGCTGATCCCGCGCATGACCACCGTGGGCGAAGGCGCGTTCCTGGCCGATGACACCATGGTGGCCTCCTACGAACTCGACGGCGGCTGGATGCGGATTGCCCCGGCCAAGATCGGCAAACGGTCCTTCCTGGGCAACTCGGGCATGACCGCGGCCGGGCGCAACGTGCCCAAGAACTCCCTCGTGGCAGTCCTCTCCGCGACGCCGGCCAAGGCGAAGGCCGGGACATCGTGGCTCGGCAGCCCGCCCGTGCGGCTGCGGCGCACCGCCATCGCCTCCGATGACACGCGGACGTACCAGCCGCCCCGAAAGCTGAAGGTCGCGCGCGCCCTGTGGGAGCTGTGCCGGTTCGTCCCGGTCATGCTGACAGTCGCGGTCGCCGTCGGCGTGATGCTCGCGTTCAACGCGCTGGCGACAATCTTCAACTATGGAATCGCCGCCGTCCTGAGCGGGGTGGTGGTCCTGCTGGCCGGGGCCACGGCCGCGGGCAGTGCCGTAGCGGCCAAGTGGCTGCTGGTGGGCCGCATCCGCCCCGGCGAGCACCCGCTGTGGAGCTCCTTCATTTGGCGGAACGAGGTGGTAGACACCTTCATTGAGATGGTCAGCGCCCCGTGGTTCGCGCGCGCTGCCACGGGGACGCCGGCGCTGGTGTGGTGGCTGCGGGCACTCGGCGCGAAAATCGGTGCGGGGACCTGGTGTGAAAGCTACTGGCTGCCCGAGGCGGACCTCGTCACCCTCGGCAGGAACTCGACCGTCAACCGCGGGTGCGTCGTCCAGACCCATCTGTTCCATGACCGTGTCATGAGCATCGACACTGTTACGCTCGATGACGGAGCCACCATGGGCCCGCACGGGGTCATCCTGCCGCAGGCGAGAATCGGCAACGGCGGCACGGTGGGGCCGGCGTCGCTCGTCATGCGGGGCGAAACCGTCCCTGCCGGGACGTACTGGATGGGCAATCCGGTCAGCCCGTGGGACGGGCCGGCACCGCCCGGCGGGACCCGGTAGGCCCACCCACGTCCACCAGCACTCCAACCGAAGGTCGGTCCATTGAGCACCAGTGCACCAAGCAGCAGCGGCGCCCCTGCTGCAGGCAGGACAACAGCGGGAGAACCAGCCAGTGAGCTTGCCCGGGAGGCCACGGTCGTAGCCAGCTCCCCGGATCCGTACCTGCCCGGCCACGGAACCAATGCCTACCGGGTGACCCGTTACGAACTCGATCTGGACTACCGGGTGAGCACCAACCGCCTCGCAGGGCATGCTGTCCTGCACGCCGTCGCGCAACACCCGACGTCGGCGATCGTCCTGGACCTGACCGGGTTGCGGGTCACCAAGATCCAGCTCGATGGCCGCAGGGTGCGCAGGTTTAACCAGCGGGACGAGCGGCTCCTCGTCTACCCGGACGGGCCGCTGCTCGCGGGCGAGGACTTCATCCTGGATATCCGCTACGAGGGCTACCCTGCGCCCCGCCGCGGAGTTTGGGGCGACGTGGGCTGGGAGGAGCTCTCCGACGGCGTGCTGGTCGCCGGCCAGCCCAACGGTGCTGCTTCCTGGTTCCCATGCAATGACCACCCGCGGGACAAGGCGAGCTATCGCATCACGGTGACCACTGAAGCGAACTACCGGGCGGTGTGCAACGGAGTGCTGCTGTCCCGTACCACCAGGGCCAGCCGTGAGACCTGGGTGTACGAGCAGGCCGAGCCGATGGCCACCTACCTCGCCACGGTCCAGATCGGGCGGTATGAGCTCCTGACACTCAATGCCGAGCGGCCGTCAGGACACGTCCCGCAGTATGCTGCCGTTCCCGCGTCCCTGGCCGCCGCCGCGCAGACCGCGCTGGCCCGCCAGCCCGGCATGATGCGGACCTTCACCAACTGCTTTGGGCCGTATCCATTCCCCGAGTACACCGTGGTGGTCGCCGGGGACGTGCTGGAGATCCCGCTGGAGGCACAGACACTGGCCATCCTGGGCCCCAATCACTTGCGGCAGGACTGGGACTCACAACGGCTGATCGCTCACGAGCTCGCCCACCAGTGGTTCGGAAACTCGCTCACAACCGCCACTTGGAAAGACATCTGGCTGCACGAGGGCTTTGCGTGCTACGCGGAATGGCTCTGGTCCGAAGAGTCCGGCGCGATGACCGTGGCACACCGGGCCCGCGCCGCTTGGCGCAGGCTGGCCGCCAGCGCACAGGACCTGCTGGTGGGTGACCCCGGCCCTGAGCTGATGTTTGACGACCGCGTCTATAAGCGCGGAGCCCTGACCCTGCACGCGCTGCGGGAGCGCTGCGGCGACCTCGCGTTCTTCGCCCTGTTGCACGATTGGACGGACCGCTTCCGCCACGGCACCGTAACCACTGCCGACTTCATCCTCGCGGCCGCCCACACCACCGGCCTGGACGCGGAGGCACTGCTGCACCCCTGGCTGTACGAGGAAGCCCTGCCGCCCTTCCCGCAGCCAGCGCCGAAGTTCTAGCGGCGGTTCTGCGGGCTATTCGCACAGGAGGCTAATCAGCCAGGGCGACGGCGGCCACGAGGTTCGCGGGCAGGCCGGTTTCCGCCGGCGGGAGGTCCCGGAGCCCGGTACGGCCCTTGCCGCCGGCCAGCACGTCGACCGTGTCCGGAGCCGTCTGCAGCCCCGTGCCGGTCATCTTGAGCCAGGCCTCCTTCCGTGCCCACAGCCGTGCCCTGGCCTGCAGCAGCGAAGCGCCGGACAGCCCGGCGAGGTCCAGCCGTTCCGCGGGGGTCAGCACGACGGCGTCGAAGCCCTCGAAGTCCGTCCGGGCGGGGTCCTCGGCGTCGATGCCCAGGCGCAGGCCCGGCTCCGGGTCCACGACCGCGGCCAGCAGGGTCCAGCCGGCGGCGCGGGACAGGCTGAGCAGCAGCGGCGCGGGCGCGCCCCGGAGCAGGTAGCCTGGCCGGCCATGCGAGACGTGCGCGCCGGTTCCGCATCGGGGGCAGCTGTAGCAGGCGGTGAGGTCCGACGCCGGCACGTCCAGCAGCGCGGCGGCGAGCTTCCGCTGGGCGAGCCGTCCGGCCAGGAACTCATCCCGGGCCGCCGGCTGGGTGATGGACCGCGCGCGTTCCAGTTCCGGCCCGTCCAGTAGCGCACGCGACTCCCGTTCCATCTCACGGGCCAGGTCGCGTTCCAGCTCGCGTTCCAGCTCGCGGGTCAGGGCGCCTTTCAGGTTCTCGGAGTCCTGCGGGACGCGAAAGGGCGGGCTGGCGCGCACAACAAGGTGTGATGCCATGACCCGCCCTTTCGTCTGGTTAGCGCTGGACAGCCCCGAAGCGTTCGTGGGCGGCGGCGACGGCGCCTTCACGCGCTGCCGACGCCTCGTCGGCCGTCAGAGTGCGGTCGTCGGCGCGGAAGCGCAGGCTGAACGCGAGCGACTTCTTGCCGTCCTCGATCCCCTTGCCGGCATAGACGTCGAACAAGGCGACGTCCTCGAGCAATTCGCCTGCGCCTTCACGCAGGGCCGCGAGCACCTCGCCCGCCGGCACGTCCTGCGGCACCACGAGGGCCACATCCTGGGTGGCCACCGGGTACGTGGAGATGTGCCGGGCCACGATCACATCGGCCGCCGCCTCGAACAGGGCGTCGGCGTTCAGTTCCAGCGCCACGGAGCGGGCGGGCATGTCCTGGGCGGCCAGTAGCTTCGGGTGCAGCTCACCGGCGTAGCCCACCACTTCGCCGGTGCGCAGCGCGATCTGCGCCGCCCGGCCCGGGTGGAAGGCCTGGTGCCGGCCCTGCGTTACGACAAGGTCAATGCCGAGCACGTCGCCGGCGACTCGGGCGACATCCACGGCGTCCGCCCAGTCCCAGGCCCGCGGGGTGTGGCCCGGGGCGGCAGGAGTGTCGTGCCCGGTCAGCAGGGCGCCGACGTGCAGCGGCTGGTCCGGGACGCCGTCGTACAGGCCGTCCAGCACCTCGTCGCTTGGCTTGACGCCCAGCGGCGGAATCGCGGCAGTGCCAAGCTGCTCGCCGGGCAGGAACACGAGCCCGGCCTCAAAGAGGGCAAGGTCGCGGAAGCCGCGGGAGTGGTTGCGCTTGGCTACCTCGATCAGGCCCGGCAGGATGGAGGTCCGCAGGAAGCCGTGCTCCTCGCTGATCGGGTTGGCCAGCTTGAGCGCCGTGCGCCCCGTGCCCTCGGTAGGAGTGCCGAAGGTGTCGTTGGCGGCCTTGGAAACGAACGGGTAGGCCAGCACCTCGGTGAGCCCTGCGTCGGCGAGGGCTTGGATCAGGCGGCGCCGCTGCTGCTGGACGCGCGTCAGGCCGCGGCCCGGTGGCGCCACCGGCAGGGTTGCCGGGATCTGGTCGTAACCGACCAGCCGGGCAATTTCCTCGGTGAGGTCATCCTTGGTTTCCAGATCCGGGCGCCAGCTCGGAGCGGTCACGGTGTGGGAGCCGCTGTTTTTTTCGACGACGGCGCCAAGGTCTTCGAGCGAGGTCACAATGTGATCCTCGGTGAAGTCGATTCCGATTCGGGCTGCGGGGTATCCCGCAGGGAGGTCGATGGTGACGGCGTCCGGCGCCGTCCCGACGTCGGTCCCGGCCGCATCCGCCGTACCGCCGGCGAATTCGACCAGCAGGTCCACCACACGCTGGGCGGCGACATCGGCCACGTGCCAGTCCACGCCACGTTCGAAGCGCTTGGACGCCTCGGACGGCAGCTTGTGGCGGCGGCGTGAACGGGCGATCGAAACTTCGTCGAAGTGCGCGGCCTCGACCAGGACGTTCGTCGTGGAGTCCGACACCTCGGTGTGGGCGCCCCCCATGACGCCGGCGATCCCGATAGGCCCGGAAGCGTCCGTGATCAGCAGGTCCTCGGCGTCGAGGGTGCGCTCCTTGTCATCCAGGGTGGTGATCTTCTCCCCTGCCGTGGCGCGCCGGACGACGATGTCGCCGGCCAGCTTGTCCAGGTCGTAGCAGTGGTTCGGCTGCCCGAGCTCGAGCATGACGTAGTTGGAGATGTCCACCGGCAGGGAGATGGACCGGATGCCGGCGAGCCGGAGACGGGAAGCCATCCACGGCGGGGTGGGCCGGGTGGCATCCACGCCGCGCACCGTGCGGGCCACGAAGCGGTCGCAGCCCGGCTTTCCATAGATGGGAGCGTCATCGTTGAGCTTGACGCCGAAGCCGCCGGACAGCGCCTCCGGAACCTGGACCTTGGACGCCGGGTCGGTGAACGAGGTGCCGGTGGCGTGCGCGTATTCACGCGCCACGCCGCGGATCGAGAACGCATAGCCGCGGTCCGGGGTCACATTGATCTCGGCAGCCTGGTCGTAGAGGCCTAGGAGTTCCATCGCATCGGTGCCGACCTCGGGATCCAGCCCGATCCGTGAGAGCACCAGGATGCCGTCGTGGTCCTCGCCGATGCCGAGCTCGCGGACGGAGGCGATCATGCCGGCGGACAGGTGCCCGTAGGTCTTCCGGGCAGAAATGTGGAAGTCGCCCGGCAGTACGGCACCCGGGAGGGTGACCACCACCTTGTCGCCTTCGACGAAGTTGTGGGCACCGCAGACGATGCCCTGCACGCCGGAGGGATCAATGCCCTTGCCGGTGAGGCTCTGCTGCTGGCCTTCGGGGACAACCCGGACCTGGCACCAGTTGATGGTCTTGCCGTTGGTCTGGGGCTCCTTGACGATGCTCAGCACCTGGCCCACCACCACCGGGCCCTGGAGGGTGTCCGTCGGGCGGTGGACTGCTTCTTCTTCAAATCCGACCTTGACGAGCTCGGCCATGACGTCTTCGGCCGTTGCTCCGGCCGGTACCTGCGCGAATTCGCGCAGCCAGGAAAGGGGGATACGCACTGTTAGATCTCCATCCCGAAGTGCTCGCTGAAACGTACGTCGCCTTCAATCATGTCGCGCATGTCGCCAACCTCATTGCGGAACATGAGGGTGCGTTCGATGCCCATACCGAAGGCAAAACCTGAATACACGTCCGGATCGATGCCCGCCGCACGCAGGACGTTGGGGTTGACCATGCCGCAGCCGCCCCACTCGATCCAGCTGGGACCGCCCTTGGCACCGGGGTGCCAGATGTCCAGCTCAGCGGATGGCTCGGTGAACGGGAAATAATTCGGGCGAAGCCGGATCTGGGCTTCATCGCCAAACATCTGGCGCGCGAAGTGCTCCAGGGTGCCGCGGAGGTCGGCCATGCTCAGCTTCTTGTCGATGGCCAGGCCTTCGAACTGGTGGAACACCGGTGTGTGAGTCGCGTCGAGTTCGTCCGTGCGGAATACCTTGCCCGGGCACAGCACGTAGATGGGCAGCTCGCGTTCGAGCATGGAACGCACCTGCACCGGCGAGGTGTGCGTACGCATCAGCAGGTGCGCTTCGGGTGGCTCGACGAAGAACGTGTCCTGCATGTCGCGGGCGGGGTGGTCCGGCTTGAAGTTCAATGCGTCGAAGTTGAACCATTCCGACTCGACCTCGGGCCCCTCCGCGATTTCCCAGCCCATGCCCACGAAGATGTCTGCAACGCGGTCCTGCAGCGAGGAGAGCGGGTGGCGGGCACCGGCCCGGCGTCGGCGGGGCGCCGCCGTGACGTCCACGGTCTCCTCAACGAGGATCCGGGCGTCGTTTTCGGCCTCGAGCTCCGCGGTGCGGTCGGCGAGCGCCTTATTGACGCGTCCCCGGGACGCACCCATGAGTTTGCCGGCCGCGGCTTTCTGATCCTTGGGAAGCGCGCCGATCTCACGGTTGGCGAGGCTCAACGCCGACTTTTCGCCGGTGTGAGCGAGGCGCACGGCCTTGAGTTCATCCAGGGTCGCGGCGGCGGCGATGGCGGCGACGGCCTGGTCTACGGCAGCGGTAATGGCGGCTTCATCCAAAGGATTCGGGACGACGGCGCCCGGCAAAGTTTCAGTCATCTACTGTTCTTAGCTACGAGTCGGATCATGCCAACGGTCCGCCCCACGCGCTCAGGGCGCGGGCACGGGTTGTCGGCAAGGCTGATTGTCACAGTTCCAGCCGGAATCGCTCCGGCGGGCACTGCCTCCAGTCTAGTAGACGGCTGTCGGCCGCCCGGCAACGGCTGGCTGAACATGACCTGCGGAACGAAAGAGCAGGAGGTACAGCCCGGCTACGATGGCCTCATGACGTCCGGACAACGGCTACGGCAGATCGCCAACATGCTGAACGGGTCCACCCTCCTGGGCCTGTTGTTGGCCGCCTGCGCCCGGACGAGCGTCAGCCCCGGTCCGCGCGGGCTGCTGATCGCCAGCCGTTACCACTGGCGGCTTCCACTCGCCGCGGCCTTCACTGTGGGCAACGTGGTCTTGTTCCGCGCCGGTCCGGAGTTCGCCCGCGAGAACCCGGCGTTGCTAAGACACGAGGAGCGCCACAGCACCCAGTACGCCTGCTGTCTGGGGCTGCCGTTCCTGCCCCTGTACTTCCTCGCAGCGGGCTGGTCCCTGTGGCGGACGGGCAACCCGGGGAGCTCCAATGTCTTCGAGCTCCACGCCGGGCTGGAGGCAGGCGGCTATCCCCGACCCGGCATGCCCTTGACCAATCCGCGGACCGGCCGGCGCCTCGGCGGGTTTGCCCCCGAACATCGTGGAGGCCTGCAATGACAGACAATCCCAGAAGCATCTCGGTGACGGGAACCGGTACTGCGGAGGCGGCGCCGGATCTGCTGACGTTGTCGGTCGGCGTTGAATGCCGCCGGGAGACCGTGGCCGAAGCCTACAGCGAGGCAGGGACACGGTCAGCCGCCATCACGTCGGCGCTGCGGCAGAACGGTGTGGCCAGTGCTGACATCTCGACCTCCGGGCTGAACGTCCGGGCAGAGGTGAACTGGCAGGACGGCCGGGGCCAGATCGTGACCGGCTACCTGGCCTCCAGCATGCTCACGATCAGGATTCGAAGCCTGTCCGCATCCTCGCAGATCATTGCCGCGGCCGTTGCCGCCGGCGGGGACGCCGTACGGCTGAACGGGCTGAGCCTCGGCTTCGCCGATCCCGCGGCTGTGGAGGCGCGGGCTCGGGAGGTCGCGTGGCAGGATGCCCGCACCACCGCCACGCACTATGCCGCCCTCTCCGGCGCCGGCCTGGGCAGGGTACTCTCCGTTACCCAACAGGTCGGCTTCCAGGCGCCCGTTCCGGTGGCGAAGATGCAGCGGGCGGTGGCGGCAGAATCGCTCACCGTTGAGGCCGGCGAGTCGAGCGTCACGGCTACAGTCGGCGTCGTGTGGGAACTGCTCGACTGAGATGCAATGCCGCGCCCTCCGGCAACATCCTTGACTTTGCGTCGAACATATATTCGAATGTAGCCATGAGATGGGACGCACAAGCACTCAAGCGCGGCGCCTCCGCCGGCACGCTGACTGCCGAGACGCTAGGTGCCGAGGAGACGCTGGCTGCGGACACGCTCCCCGCCGGGACGCGGCCCGCTAATTTGCCCGCCGCAGATGCGCTGCTGCCGCTCGCCGGGCTGGTGCGGTCCGTGTCCACGCCCGAGTTTGCCGGGATCACGTTCCATGAGGTCACCGCCAAATCGGTGCTCAACAAAGTGGTCGCCGGTTCCCGGATGCCGTTCGAGTGGACCATCAACCCCTACCGCGGCTGCAGCCATGCCTGCGTCTACTGCTTCGCGCGCAAGAGCCACACGTACCTCGACTTCGACGCCGGGCTGGACTTTGACAGCCAGGTGGTGGTCAAGATCAACGCCGCCGAGGTGTTGCGCAGGGAACTGGCCAAGCCCTCCTGGCGGCACGAGCACGTCGCCCTCGGCACCAACACGGACCCCTACCAGCGGGCCGAGGGCCGCTACCGGCTCATGCCCGGCATCATCGGCGCCCTCGCGGATTCCGGCACTCCCCTGTCCATCCTCACCAAGGGCACACTCCTGGCCCGCGACATCCCGCTCCTGAAGCATGCTGCTGCCCAGGTGCCCGTGGGCGTGGGCATCTCACTGGCCATGACCAACGAGCAGCTGTCCGAAGCCGTGGAACCAGGCACACCGGGTCCGCGGGCACGGCTGAAGCTTATCTCGCGGTTGCGGGAGGCGGGTCTGCCCTGCGGCGTCATGGCCATGCCCATCCTGCCGTGGCTCTCCGACAGCGACGACGCCCTGGACTCCCTCTTCGGGGCGCTGGCTTCGGCCGGCGCCACGGGGGTCACGGCCGGCGCGCTGTACCTGAAGCCAGGAACCCGTGAATGGTTCATGCAGTGGATCGCGCGGGAGCATCCGCAGCTGGCCGGAAAGTACCGTCGCCTGTACGGCAGCGGGTCATATGCATCAAAGGAGTACCGGGCGTGGCTGGCCGGACGCATCCGCTATTTCAAGGACCGGCACGGCTTCTCCGGCTCGCATGGCTTTAGCCACAGGGACCTCACCCTTGATGCCCGGGAAGAGGAAGCCCAGTACCCCGCCGGGAGCATCCCGGACACCGCCGCTCACGCAGCGGTCCGGCGCGCAAGCCACACCGGGCCCGCAAGCCAACATAGTCCGGGGCAACCCACACTTTTCTGAAACGCCCGGCGCAGCCCACACTTTTCTGAAACAGGACTCTTCTGAGCGGGGGCTTTTCCGGGACAGGCGGCGCCACCGGGGCGTACCTCAGCCCTCAGAGGGCCTTGACTGCGCCGAGCACCCTGGCCAGCGAATCCTTGGCGTCGCCGAACAGGAGCGTGGTCTTGGGATCATGCAGGAGCTCGTTCTCGATGCCGGCGAACCCGGGCCGCATGGAACGTTTGAGGAAGACGACTTGCTGGGCCTGCACTACCTCCAGGATCGGCATCCCATAAATCGGCGAGCCGGGCGAAGACTTCGCGGCCGGGTTGACCACGTCGTTGGCGCCTACAACCAGGGCGACGTCCGTGTTGGCAAACTCCGGATTTACTTCCGCCAACTCCCGCAGTGACTCGTACGGCACGTCGGCTTCGGCAAGGAGCACGTTCATGTGGCCCGGCATGCGTCCCGCGACGGGGTGGATGGCAAACACCACGTCCACCCCGCGGTCGGCCAGGGCCGTGGCGAGCTCCGCCACGGCGTGCTGGCCCTGGGCCACGGCCAGCCCGTAGCCGGGAACAATCACCACGCGCTGGGCGTAGCCGAGCTGGACGGCAACGTCTTCCGGCGAGGACGAACGTACGGGCCGGTCACTCACGGCGGTGGAACCGGCCGTCGAGCCGCCCTTGAACGCGCCGAACATGATTCCGGCAACGCTCCGGCCCATGGCGGAGGCCATGACCCTGGTCAGGAGCGTGCCGCTCGCCCCAACGAGCGTTCCGGCGACTAACAACAAGACATTACCCAGGACCACACCGGACGCGGCCACCGCCAGTCCGGTGAAGGCGTTCAGCAGCGAGATCACGATCGGCACATCGGCCCCGCCGACAGGCAACACCAGCAGCAAGCCGGCCGCGAGCCCGAGGCCGAGCAGCGCCAGCGACCAGCCCACAGACCCTGTCAGGACAACCATCACACCTGAGCTGACGGCGCCCAACATGGCCGCCCCCATCACCCAGGGCATCCCGGGAAATAGCAGTGGACGGGTACTGATGAGCTCCTGCAGCTTGCCCACTGTCACCGCGGAGCCGGCGAAGGACACCGCACCCACCAGCATGGTGAAGACCACGGCCAGGCGGACCCAGGGATCCTCGTTATGGTTCAGTTCCAGTAGGGCGACGAGCGCCGCGGCACCGCCTCCGACGCCGTTGAACAGCGCCACGAGTTGGGGCATCTGGGTCATCTGCACCCGCCGAGCCACGGGGACGGCAATGGCACAGCCGAGGGCGACGGCGGCCAGAATGAGCGCAATATTTTCCAACCGCATGGAGAGGAACACGGTTCCCACCGCCACCAGTGCACCGGCCGCACCGATGGCGTTGCCGCGGCGCGCCGTTTTGGGCGAGCTGAGGCCCTTCAACGCCAGAATGAAGCAAACGGCTGCCACCAAATAGAGCAGCGCTGTCCATTCGGCGGACAGGAGGCTCATCGGGCCTCCCCCGTCCGGTCGGCGGCGCGTGCGCCGTCCGAGTCTTCCCCGTCTAGGGGTTCTCTGCCCGAATGTTCTCTGCCCGATTGTTCTCTGCCCGATTGTTCTCTGCCCAAGGCCCCGTCGCCGGAGTGTCTGCCGCCTGGGCCTCGGTGCCCCTTCGCCGGGCCGGCCAGTGCGGGCTTGTGGGCGCGCTTGCGGGCGCTGAACATCTCCAGCATCCGGTCGGTGACCACGAAGCCGCCTACCAGGTTGACGGTCGCCAGAACCACTGCCAGGAGCGCAATGCCGATGACCCAGGGGTCGCTGGCCTGTCCGGCCACGATGATGGCGCCGACGAGGATGATGCCGTGGATCGCATTGGCGCCGGACATGAGCGGCGTGTGCAGCTTGCTGGTGACCTTGGAGACGACTTCGAAGCCGACGAACACCGCAAGCACCACTACTGTCAGCAAGGTGACCGGGCCCATCATGCGTCCTTTCCCAAGGCTGCCGTTCCCAACGCTGCCGCGGTGGGGGCATGCCGCACGACGCCGGCGTGGGTCAGGCACGTTCCGGCGACCACGTCGTCGTCAAAGTCGGGGACAACGGTGCCGCTGGCGGTTATCAGGGCCAGGAAATTGCTGACGTTCCGGGCAAAGAGCCGGGACGCGTCTGTCGGCATGGCGGACGCGGCGTCCTGCAGGCCCACGAGGGTGACCGAGCCGCCGTCGACCGGTACTTGGACGTCTTGGCCGGCGACCACACCCTCCACATTGCCGCCGGACTCCGCGGCGAGGTCGACGACGACTGATCCGGCCCGCATGCCGGTCAGCATGTTCGCGGTCACCAGCAACGGAGCCGGCCGGCCCGGGATGGCCGCCGTGGTGATCAGGATGTCCGCGGCCGCGACGTGCGGAGCCAGGAGATTGCGCTGGCGTTGCGCCCGGTCCTCGCCCAGGTCACGGGCGTAGCCACCGCTACCTTCCGCCGCCGCATCGAGATCCAGGTTGATGAAACTGCCGCCCATCGAGGCGACCTCGTCGGCCGATGCGGCGCGGATGTCGTTGGCCGCAACGCGGGCACCAAGCCGCTTCGCGGTACCGATGGCCTGCAGACCCGCAACGCCGGCCCCGAGGACCAGCACCCTCGCCGGCGGGATGGTGCCCGCGGCGGTCATGTAAAGGGGGAAGAACCGCGGATACCGCATCGCGGCTTCCAGCACGGCCCGGTAGCCCGTGACCAGAGCTTGGGAGCTGAGCGCGTCCATGGACTGTGCACGCGAGATCCGGGGTAGCAGTTCCAGGGCGAAGGAAGTGATCCCCCCGGCAGCCAGCGCCTGGACGGTCGGCAACTCCGACGCCGGCGACGCGAGGCCGACCGTGACGGCACCGGGCTGCAGCCTCGCCGCAGTTTGCGGGCTGAGCGGGCGGACATGCAGCAGCACGTCCAGCCCCGCGATCGGGAGTTCAGAAATGACGGTGGCGCCGGCCTCCTTGTAGGCGCCGTCCACGAACCCTGCCTCGGTCCCGGCGCCGCTCTCCACCAGGAGATTGAGCCCGAGGGCCGTCAGCTGCTGCACCGTCTCCGGTGTGGCCGCGACCCGGCGTTCTCCGGCTCGCGGCTCCCGTCCGACACCGACCTGCACGGGCCACCCCTCTCGATTGCGTTCAGAGTAGGCACATGCCTGACCGTTTGGCGAGAGGCGGGCGGCCAGCGGCCGGCAGGAATGCCGGGATCAGCGGCTCACTTCGGCTCCCACGCCGTCTGGCCGGGCGGCCCGGACGGCAGCCAGGAGCGCTTCTACGATGGGGAAGTCCGCCGGGATCCAGGGCAGGTCCAGGACTTCGTCGGGGCTGCGAAGGTCCAGCCAGCGCAGTTCGTCGTGGTCCTGCAGGGGCCGGGGCTCTCCACCGGCGAGCTCGGCGAACCAGACCCTCATGGCCGCCTTCTCGTTGAGCGGCCAGCCCGTGGCGGCGGCCGCGGGCAGCTCGGACCCGAGCAGCACCCGCACGCCCAGCTCTTCTTGGAGCTCGCGGTGCAGCGCGTCCTGGGCGGCTTCGCCCGGCTCCACTTTTCCGCCCGGGAACTCCCACATTCCGGCGAACTGCGGCGGCGCTGTGCGCCGTGCCGCAAGGAGCATGCCAGGGTCCGCCAAGGAGTCCACTACTGCGCCGCCAACGACGTCGATGAGTCCAGTCACGCACCCAAGTCTAAGCGCGGACCTTCTGGCGTCAGCCGGGAGCGCCGCCGGGAGCGCCGCCGGGAACGGGCGGGAACGGGCGGGACCGGCACCCGCTACCGGACCGGAGGGCCGGCAGACCGGAGGGACGGCACCGGGCGGCAGACCGCAGGACCGGTTAAGGGACAATAGGAAGGTCGCCGCCCGCGCATCTGCGGAATATCCGGCGCCCCCTCCCCGTTCCATATAAAACATATTTATTTGGCCGCCTCCTCCCGGCACTTCCCGGAAACCACCCGAAAGACGAATGACTTCCACCACACAAGCTCCGGTGTCGTCCAAGACCGGCACCCGCCACCTCGCCCTGGCCATCCTTGCCCTGGCGATGGGCGGTTTCGGCATCGGCACCACAGAATTCACCATGATGGGCCTGCTCAAAGAGATCGAACAAGGCCTGAACATCACCACACCGGAGGCTGGCCACCTCATCTCGGCCTACGCCCTCGGCGTCGTTGTCGGGGCGCCCGTACTGGCCGCCGTCGGTGCCAAACTCCCGAGGAAGTATCTTGCCCTGGGGCTCATGCTCTTCTTCAGCATCGCCAACCTCAGTTCCTTCCTGGCCCCGGACTACGGCTCCATGCTGGTCTCCCGGTTCGCCGCGGGACTGCCCCACGGGGCGTTCTTGGGCGTCGCCGCCGTGATTGCCGCTTCCCTCGTGGCGCCGACCAAGCGCGGCTGGGCAATTTCGATGGTCATGGCCGGACTGACGGTGTCCAACGTTGTCGGAGTGCCTTTCGCCACCTGGCTTGGCCAGAGCTACGGGTGGCGGCTCCTGTTCCTGCTGGTCGGCCTGATCGGCGTCGTCACCCTGGTCATGCTGTGGAAGTTCGTACCGTTCCAGAAGCCGCACGCCGATGCCAGCTTCCGCCGCGAGCTCGGCGCGCTCAAGCGGCTCCAGGTGTGGTTCGCCATTTTGGTCGGCATCGTTGGCTTCGGCGGTTTCTTCGCCACCTACACGTACATTTCCCACACCATGACATCTGTGGCGGGCCTCCCGGCGGTCTGGCTGCCGCTGGTCGTGGCCCTGTACGGCGTGGGCATGGTGGTGGGCAATATCATCGGCGGCAGGATCGCCGACAGGTCCGTCATGGGGACGATTTACTGGGTGCTGCCTGCCACGGCCGTCGCCCTCGTGGTCTATGCCGTCGCCGTCCACTGGGCCTGGTCCGCGCTGCTCATGGTCTTCGTGGTGGGGGCGGCGGGGTCCATGCTGGTACCGGCGCTCCAGACCCGGCTTCTGGATGCTTCTCCTGATGCGCCATCGCTGGCGTCCTCGTTGAACCATGCGGCGCTCAACGTCGCCAACGCCCTCGGCGCTTTCCTGGGCGGCCTGGTCATTGCCTGGGGCTGGGGTTACGTCGCGCCCGCGCTCGTGGGTGCCGTCCTTGCCGTTTTGGGCCTCGGCGTGGCCGCGATCAGCGGCGCGGTGGAACGCCGGCGGCCTCTGGTCGCCTGACCACTCTCTCCTCACCGCAGCGGAGGCTCAGCAACCGGGTCCACGCGCATAAGAAACGGCAGCCGGGTCCAGTGGAAAACTGGACCCGGCTGCCGTTCTTTGTGCACTGCCTCTTACTGCTGGGGATCAGGACGAGCTGACCCGCTGCACATCAGGCTCCAGGTAGATGACCCGCGCGATCGGAACGGCCTCGCGGATCCGGATCTCTGCGGCGTCAATCGCCTTCGCAATGTCCTGGCCCGAGTCCGTGCGGCCAATGCCGATCTTCGCCGCCACCAGCAGCTCTTCAGGGCCCAGGTGCATGGTTTTCAGGTGGATGATGTCCGTGCCGTCGGCTTCGATCGCGGCACGGATCTTGGCGACGTCATCGCGGGTGGCGGACTCACCCAGCAGCAGGGACTTGGTCTCCATCGCCAGCACCACGGCGATCGCCACCAGCAACAGGCCGATCATGGCTGTACCGAGTCCATCCCAGATGCCGTTCCCGGTGATGAGCGTCAGCCCCACACCGAAGAGGGCAAACACCAGGCCCACCAGGGCGCCGAAGTCCTCTAGCAGGATCACCGGGAGCTCGGGCTGTTTGGCATTGCGGATGAATTTTACCCAGCTCTGCTTTCCGCGGAGGGGGTTGGATTCAGCGATCGCCGTCCGGAACGAGAACGATTCGGCAATAATCGCGCCGACCAGCACTGCGAGCGGCACCCACCAGAAGTCGCCTTCGATGGCGTGCGGGTGCTGGATCTTTTCCCATGCCTCATACAGGGCAAACAGGCCGCCGACGCTGAAAAGCACAATCGAGACGATGAAGGCATAGATGTAGCGCTCACGGCCATAACCGAAGGGATGTTCCGGGCTGGCTTCCCGCTGGGAGCGCTTGCCGCCCACCAGGAGCAGCAGCTGGTTGCCGGAATCTGCCACCGAGTGGATCGCCTCGGCCAGCATGGATGAGGACAGCGTCAAAAAGTAGGCGAGGAACTTCAAAACGGCGATGGTCAGGTTGGCGGCCAGTGCCGCCACTATCGCCTTGGTACCGCCATTTGCAGCCACGTGCGCTTCTCCTTTTCGGGTTCTTACCCCGGTGTACACCGGACCCCGGAAAACCCGGCGCCCAAGGAATACCGTACCCGTTTCAGGACGGCCGCCGAATCGCCGCAGGGACCGACGCGGCCACGTAACGATTGGGCACTCCCCTGCTGACAAGCAATCCGGCCTATGTTAGCTTGAAGCCATGTTCGGGATTCACAATTTGGATGCCGACGAATATGTAGGAGGAGACATGGGCTTTCTTGGCTGGATCATTCTCGGACTCATAGTAGGTGCAATCGTCAAGGCAGTTATGCCCGGCAGGGTCGGCGGCGGTTGGGTTACCAGCCTCGTTCTCGGCGTCGTCGGAGCCATTGTCGGTGGCTGGATCGGCGATCTTCTGTTCGGCGGCGGCAAAATGGAATTCTGGAACCTCGGTTCCTGGCTCCTGGCCATTGTCGGTGGCCTCGCGGTTGCAGGCATCTACGGCGCCATCACAGGACGCAACAAGACCACCTAATTCTGCACGGCACTGACCGCGCACTTCGCGGCAGTTACAGTACGACGGCGGAGCCCACCTTTAGGCGGGCCCCGCTTTTTTGTGGCCCGGTTCCGGCCGGCGCCGGGCCCTAGGGTGCCTGCTGCGAGCGAGCACTGGCGTAGAGGCACACTGTTGCCGCGGTGCCGAGGTTAAGGCTTTCCGCTTCCCCATAGACCGGCACGGCCACGCGGTGGTCGGCCAGGGCGATTTCATCCTCGGACAGCCCCTGCGCCTCGTTGCCGAAGAGCCACGCTGTGGGCTTCTCCAGGGCGTAGGCCGATTCCGCTGCTGAAGCCCCGAGCCGGCGGGCCGCGTTCTCGTCCTGGAGCCGGTCCAGGTTCAGCTGGCCGTACCCGTCGGCGGCGAGCACACCGATACCCCGCTCCTTGCAACGGGCCACCAGCTCCGCCACATCGGCGCCGAGGACGATCGGCAGGTGGAAGAGGGACCCCGCCGTCGAGCGGACTGCCTTGGGGTTGTAGATGTCAACGCTGGAGCCGGTCAGGACGACGGCGTCAGCACCTGCCGCATCGGCCGCGCGGAGGACGGTGCCGGCGTTGCCGGGGTCCCGGACCTGGCACAGGACGGCGATCAGCTTCGGCGCTGCATCCAGCACTTCCTCGAGGCTGACATCGAGGAACGTGCAGACGGCGATGATTCCCTGCGGGTTGACCGTATCCGCCATGGCGGCGAGTACATCGTCGGTGGCGAGCCGGGCGTTGGTTCCCTCGGCGAGTTTCTCCAGTTCCGGATGCCGGTCCAGGCAGGCCCCGCTGGCGAACACTTCGCGGACGATGCCGGGCTCCCCCGCCGCAATCCGCTTCTGGTGCAGGGCCAGGGCCTCACCCACTGCTTGCGGGCCTTCGGCCAGGAACTGCCCGCGCTTTAAACGGGCCGGGCGCCCGGCAAGCTTTGCCACGTCCCGCACCCGATCGGCTCGGGGATTGGAGAGTGGAAAGTCTTGCGGGCGCCCGGTTTCGTTCATATAAGAACCTTAGTTGCTCTCGCAGCAGGTTCTTGAACGGAGCAGTCCTTGGACGGCTGCAGGAACTACTTTGCGGCCTCGGCGGTTGCCTTCTTGGCCGGAGCCTTCTTGGCAGCCTTCGGAGCGGCAGCGGCCTCGGCCTGGACGGCCGGAGCGGACGTGTCGGCGGGCAGCGCATCCTTGGCGACCTGGACCAGCGCGGCGAAGGCGTTGGCGTCGGAAACGGCGAGCTCGGCCAGCATGCGGCGGTCAACCTCAACCTCAGCGGCCTTCAGGCCCTGGATCAGGCGGTTGTAGGTCAGGCCGTTGGCGCGGGATGCAGCGTTGATGCGCTGGATCCAAAGACGGCGGAAGTCGCCCTTCTTCTTCTTGCGGTCGCCGTAGCTGTACACAAACGAGTGCAGCAGCTGCTCTTTGGCCTTGCGGTACAGGCGTGAACGCTGTCCACGGTAGCCCTTTGCGCGTTCGAGGATAACCCGGCGCTTCTTGTGGGCGTTTACTGCCCTCTTCACACGTGCCACGTGCGTACTCCTTCGAAAATTCTGATCCCAAGCGTCTACTGCCGGAAGTAGTCCGGCTGGCCTGAGAAGCCTTTTTGGTAGTTGACCGCTGCCAGGTGGCGAACAGCCAGGGAACTTGGAACTTAGATGCCGAGCATCTTGCGGATGACCTTGGCGTCGCCCTTGAAGACGATCTTGTCGCCGGCAAGGCGACGGGTCAGCCGCGAGGACTTGTGCTCGAGGTAGTGGCGGCGGTTGGCCTGCTGGCGGCGCAGCTTGCCGCTACCGGTCAGCTTGAAGCGCTTCTTAGCACCGCTGTGGGTCTTCATCTTCGGCATGGGAACCGATCTCCTTACGTATCCGCAGAAAAGTCTGCAGCTCTTTCGTGCAGCCGCCCCTGCGGGCGGCGTGCTGGTTGCTTGCTGCCGGACATTGCTGTCCGGCAGCCGTGAACTAGTTGGTCTTCTTGCTGCCAGGCTTGGCCGCAGCCCGGGGGGCGGCCGGCCGCGCGGCGGGCTTCGGCGCTGAAGGCCTCGGCACCGGCTTCGGAGCAGCGACCGGCTTCGGAGCTGCAGCCGGAGCGGCCGGAGCGGCCTTTTCCTCAGGCGCCTTTTCCTCGGATGCCTTGGCTGCAGGCGCCGGGGCTGCCTTCGGAGCCGCGGGAGCCTTCGCTGCAGCGGGCTTCTCCGCCGCCTTCGGAGCCGCGGGAGCCTTCGCTTCTGCCGGCTTCTCGGCCGCCTTGGGAGCAGCTTCCTTCGGTGCTTCCTGGGCCGGAGCCTCGGCAGCCTTGGCCTCTTCGACCGGGGCCTGCGCGGCCGCGGTCTCTTCGACCTTGGCCTCTTCGACCTTGACCTCTTCGACCTTGACCTCTTCGGCCTGGGTCTCTTCGGCCGCGGGCGCCTCGGCGGCGGGGGCTTCCGTCGCCGGAGCCTCCGTTGCAGCGGCAAAGCCTTCCGGCAGGAGATCCGACAGCGTCTGGGTCAGCGGTGCGTTGCCACCTGAGACATCCACACGGCCAGACGCCTTGGCTTCGTTCTCCGCCTTGGCTTCTGCACGCTGCGTTGCGCGGCGCGCCTCCGCCTTGGCTTCAGCCTTGTTCTTCAGCGGGCCCACCACCATGACCATGTTGCGGCCATCGATCCGCGGGCTGGACTCCACAACGCCTACTTCGGCGACGTCCTCGGCGAAGCGCTGCAGCAGACGGATGCCCATTTCGGGGCGCTGCTGCTCACGGCCGCGGAACTGGATCATGGCCTTGACCTTGTCGCCGGCACCGAGGAAGCGGAGCGCGTGGCCGCGCTTCGTCTCGTAGTCGTGGGTGTCGATCTTCAGGCGGAAACGGATTTCCTTCAGGACCGTGTTGGTCTGGTTCTTCCGGGCCTCGCGCGCCTTGACAGCGGCTTCGTACTTGTACTTGCCGAAGTCCATCAGCTTGCACACCGGAGGCTTGGCCTGCGGTGCAACTTCAACGAGATCAAGGTCGGACTCGGCAGCCAAACGCAGGGCATCCTCAATACGGACGATTCCTACCTGTTCGCCTGCAGGGCCGACCAGCCGCACCTCGGGGACGCGGATACGCTCATTGATTCTTGGCTCGCTAATGTTAAAGCTCCTGTGTTCGTGAGGGGTATTCCACCGGCAAAAAGAGAAGGCCCCCAATTGCCGGAGCAATCGAAGGCCTCGAGATCGGAGCTGCCGGCCTCAGGGAGGCGGCATGCACATCCATCGGACCGGAGTCCGAGGTAATGCCCGACCAGGTACCCGGCAACCTTGACTCCTGCGAGGGAGGGGCTTCCCGAAGGAAGTTTCGCGGCTGACGCGGGTGGGAGAGAACTCCGCTTGCAAACTAAAAGCCAATCCTACAGAAAGACACCCGCTCAACGCACGTATGCGTCGCCGGCCGCCCCCTGAGAATAACGACATTCAGTCGGTCTGTGACAAGCTTACCAGCATGAGCACTTCAGACCGTAATTCCCACGTTTTCGAGTCCACGGCCGCCCCGGCCGACGTGTCGGCCCAGATCCGCGACATCTCGGAAGTCCCCGCAATCGAAGTCATCACCACCGCCGCCGTGCACCTGATGAGTGCCGCCGCAGTGAAGCTCGGCCTCGCCGCCGAGGAAAATGCCCAGGAGCTCAAGGACCTGGACGAGGCCCGCAAGCTGATCACCGCCCTTGCCGGCCTGGTGACCGCCGCTGCACCGGAAATCGGCTCACAGCACGCCGGCCCGTTGCGCGATGGACTGCGCTCGCTCCAGTTGGCCTTCCGCGAGGAATCGACTATCCCGGACGCCCCGGGCAAGGGTCCGGGCGAGAAGTACACCGGCCCAGTGAACTAAAGCATCAGTCAACTAAAGCTTTGAGCCAGTAGACGCCGGCGGGCGGACCAGCCAGGTCCGCCCGCCGGCGTCGTTAACGACCGACCGGCGGCGTCCGGCGAACGCTCAGGCCGCAGCCAGGCGGCGGCGCCGCGCCCGCTGCAGGACGAGTCCAACCAGGCAGAGGGCCACACCCGCCAGCCCTACGGAAACGAAGCCTGCCGAGGGGCCGATGACGTCGATGAACAGTCCGGCGAGCGGGGCGCCGAGGGCCACTCCGCCGGTGAGTGAGGATCCGTACCAGCCCATCGCCTCGCCGCGCCGGCTCTCGTCAACCAGCTCTGCCACTTTTTCCGAGGCCGCGGACAGCACCGGTGCACAGAGCAGACCGGGCAACAGCGCGAGCAGGCTGAGGGTCCAGGTGTCGGTGGCGAAGGCCATCGGGATGGTCAGGGCGGACATGCCCAGCAGCAGGAAGATCGGCGAGATCGGCCGGTGCATGGCGCCGTAGAGCAGGCCGCCCACCACCGAGGCTGCGCACCAGAAGAGGAAGACGATCCCGATTTCAGCCTCGTGGCCTCCGCTCTGAAGGGCTGCGACGATCCCGACGTCGGTGCCGCTCAGGACCATGCCGGCGCCGGCCGCGACAGCGAACACGGATGCCACAGCGGCCGTGAACCAGCTGAAGTTGCGGCTCACCCTGTGCCGCAGGCCGGAAACACGCTGCCTCCGTTCCTCTGCAGCGGCTGCCAGCGGCGCCAGCTCGGCCGCGGCTTCCTGCAGGTGGGCCGGTGCGGCGGCGACGACGGCGCCCTCCGCGCATTCGAGCTCTTCGGCCTCGAGCCCGGCATCTGGGGCAGCGCTGCGGGTGGGCGGATTGAACCACATGAGGAAGAGTCCCGAGACGGACGTGGCCACTCCCACGACCGTCAGGCCCAGGACGGACTGCCCGCTGGTCGCCACGACGGCGCCGACCGCGGGGCCGATCATGAAGACCAGTTCGGTGGCGATGGCGTCCAGGGCGAAGGCCGTGCGGCGCTGTTCACCGGGCGCCAGTACGCCCAGCGACTGCCGCACCACGCTGAAGATGGGCAGTGTCAGCAGGCCGCCGACGAAAACCAGGGGCAACAGGACCTCGTAGGAGACGTGCGGGACGACCGACCAGATCACGGTCTCGGAGATGACGGACGGAATAAGCGCCTTGCGCAGCCCCACGGTGTCGACCCGGCGCCCACGCCACGGCGCGCCGACGGCGATGCCGATCGTCATGACGGCGGCTGCTGCGCCGGCGGCGGCGTAGCCCTGGCCGAGGGTCAGGACGATGTGCAGAGTCAGCAGGACGCCGGCCGCCGAGTGCGGTATCCGGGCAATCATCCCGACCAATAGGAGCCGCCTGATGGGGCGGACGGAGAGCAGCTCCCGGTAAAGCGCGAAATTCACGGAGTACATTTCCTTCTGGTACTGCCGACGGCAGCACCGGGGGTCCCCCGTTGGGCCGACAGCTATGGAGCTGCGCGCTGCAGCTTGACCTCGATCGAATCAACCCGCTCGGCAAAGATTTCATTCCGGGCCCAGGCGTTATTGAGACCGGTGACGACGGACTGCACGCCGGCGGCATCGAGTCCGTCTTCAAGGTACAGGACCACGCGAAGTTCCGGACCGACTCCCCCGCCGGGCAGCCGCCCGCCATCGGCCGTCACCGCCGCCACCCCGGGGCCCGGCTGGATGGCGACACGCCGGACCGGCGGGAAGCCTGCCGTGCTCTCCCCGATGGTGCGGGCAACTTCCGGATCGGTATACGACGGCGTCCACGGCTGTTGCCGGGCAAGGGCCCACACCGCCGGGCGGCGCACCACGAACGTCACATCGGAGCCGGGATCCAGGACGAGCAACTCGGCCCCTTCCGCGACAGCGGACAGTGCCGCCCGGGCCGCGTAGACGGCGACCGGCCGGGCTTCCGGATGCCAGGCCTGAAGTGCCGCGACCGAGGTGAAGACCGGCATGGCGGTCCGCCCGTCCGGCGCCTTGAGGGTCACCAGTGCCATGTCGGCTTGTTTGTCGCTGTGCAGTTTGTGGCCGTGCAGTTTGTCGCCGTGCACTCCGGCCACGGCCTCACCTTCTTCGGCGAGCTGGGCGAGGATGGGAACGAAGACGCGGGCTGTGGCAAGCGCGGTCACCACGGCCGCCTCATCGGCAGTGCCCCCGGCGAGGCCGGCAATGGCGCCCAGGTAGCCGGCGTCGGCGGTGCCGTCGTCGTCTTCGAAATTGTGGATCTTCGCGTCGTCGCCGGACAGGCTTCGGCCTGCCCACGGCTGCCCGGCGGAGTCGGCGGCCCCGCCGGCGCCGGCAAGGGCAGCCGCGATGTGTCCGGGCAGGTGCCGGACCGGAGCCGCTTCCGCCCCCGCCTGCACTGCACCTTGGGACCCATGGGGCTGATGAGGGTCCCGGGGGTCGCCCGTCTGCGCCATGGCCACCGCCCCTCTAGCGCCGGCCAGCGACGTCGAGGGCCTCAGGCAGTGTGAAGTTGCCGTTGTAGAGGGCCTTGCCGACGATGGCGCCCTCGACGCCGAGCGGCACCAGGGAACGAAGGACCAACAGGTCCTCGAGGCTGGAAATACCGCCGGAGGCCACCACGGGCTTGCCCGTCTTCTCGACCATCTGCCGCAAAAGTTCGACATTGGGGCCCTGCAGCGTGCCGTCCTTGGTCACATCGGTGACGACATACCGGGCGCAGCCGGCCTCCTCCAGGCGGCCGAGCACGTCCCAGAGGTCCCCGCCTTCCTTGGTCCAGCCCCGGCCGGCGAGCGTGGTGCCGCGGACGTCCAGGCCGACGGCGATCTTGTCGCCAAAGCGCTCGATAGCGCGGGCCGTCCATTCCGGGTTCTCCAGAGCCGCCGTGCCCAGGTTGACGCGGGCGACGCCAAGATCGAGCGCCTTCTCGAGCGATTCGTCGTCGCGCAGGCCGCCGGAGAGCTCCACGTTGATGTCGAGCCGGCCCACGACCTCGCGCAGCAGCTCCGCGTTGGAGCCCCGCCCGAAGGCCGCGTCCAGGTCGACCAGGTGAACCCATTCAGCGCCCTGCTGCTGCCAGTTCAGTGCGGCCTCCAACGGCGTGCCGTAGCTCGTCTCGCTGCCGGCTTCGCCCTGCACCAGGCGGACGGCCTGCCCGTTGACGACGTCGACGGCGGGGAGAAGCTCGAGTACGGGCAGCGGGGATTCGGTGGTCATCGTGGGGTCCTCAGCTTGGGAATGGGTGGTTGGGAAGGCGGCGGGACGGTCAGGACGCCGGCAGGGTCAACAGGTAGGCGGCCAGCAGCGACATGCCGGCCAGGATGTAGAACACGATCTGCACCCAGCGCGGACTTTTCTGCTGCTTGAAGGAGATGGCGCCGCCCACCAGAAGTCCGGCGAGGCCCATGAGCACCAGGGACCACATCTAGGCGGTCTGTTCCGGAGTTGAAGGGTCCGGGGTAGCCGGTCCCGGCGTCGCGGGGTCTGACCCTGCAGAGTTCGGCGTTGCAGGCCGCAGGCTCCCGACCCAGTTGCGCAGCAGTCGGGCACCGGCGTCGCCGGACTTCTCCGGGTGGAACTGCGTGGCGCACAGCGGACCGTTTTCCACCGCCGCGATGAACGGGGCACCGTGGTCGGACCAGGTCACCAGAGGCGCCGCCATCCGGGGCTGGATAACATCGAAGTCCCAGTTCTGCACCCCGTAGGAGTGCACGAAGTAGAACCGCTCGCCCTCGACGCCGGCGAACAGCTTGGACCCAACGGGCACCGCGACGGTGTTCCAGCCCATGTGGGGCACGACGTCGGCGGGCAGCAGCTCCACCTTGCCGGGCCACTCCCCCATGCCTTCGGCCTCGGTGCCGTGTTCGACGCCGGCATCGAACAGCACTTGGAGCCCGACGCAGATGGCCAGCACGGGCCGTCCGCCCGCAACCCGGCGGCCGATCATGCGGATGGCATCCACGGCTTTGAGCTCCCGCATGACGGTCTCGAACGCGCCGACGCCGGGGACAACGAGCCCGTCAGCATTCAGGACATCCTCGGGCTTGGAACTGAGGATGACTTCGGCACCGGCCCGCTCCAGCGCGCGGACCGCAGAGCGGACGTTGCCGGAGCCATAGTCCAGCACCGTCACCGTGGGCTTGCCCTCCGGCGAAGCGGGCTTGGTGCCGGCGGCGGGGTCGATGATGGCCCCGCCCCGGAGGATCGGGCCGCTCACAGGGCACCCTTGGTGGACGGGATGCCTTCGACGCGCGGATCCGGTTCGATGGCGGCGCGCAGGGCACGGGCGAAAGCCTTGAACTGGGCCTCGACGATGTGGTGGGGGTCGCGTCCGGCGGTGACGTTCATGTGCAGGCAGATCCCGGCGTGGAGCGTGATGGCCTCGAAGACGTGACGGGTCAGGGAGCCCGTGAAGTGGCCGCCGATCAGGTGGTATTCCTGTCCTGCCGGCTCTCCTGCGTGGACCAGGTACGGGCGGCCCGAGACGTCGACGACCGCTTGCGCGAGGGCCTCGTCCAGGGGAACTGTCGCCTCGCCAAAGCGGCGGATCCCTGCCTTGTTGCCCAAGGCCGTGCGCAGCACCTCGCCGAACGTGATGGCCACGTCCTCGACCGTGTGGTGGACATCGATGTGGGTGTCGCCGGAGGCCTTGACGGTCATGTCAATCAGGGAGTGCTTGCTCAGGGCCGTCAGCATGTGGTCATAGAAAGGGACCGACGTATTGATCTCGGAGACCCCGGTGCCGTCCAGGTTGATCTCGACCAGGACCGAGGACTCGCTGGTGGTCCGTTCCATGCGGGCGGTCCGGCCCTCGGCGGCGGTGGATCCGGTGTTGCTCATGTAGATGTGTCCTTTGGAAGAAGGCCGGAGGCGGGGCTGGGTGGCAATGCTGCATGCCAGGACTGTGTGGCGGGGCGCGCTTGATCCCCATCAAGTTTAAGCCCGCGGCCGGGCGTGGCTGTTCAGGATGCGTTCAAGGGTTTCAAGGAAGGCTGTGGTTTCCGTCTCGGTGCCCGCGGTCACGCGGAGGTGCCCGGGGATGCCGACGTCGCGGATGAGGACCCCGGCGTCCAGCAGGCGCTGCCAGACCTCGTGGGGGTTCTCGAGCCCGCCGAAGAACACGTAGTTGGAGTCGGAGGCGGCCGGCTTCAGGCCCAGGCGGGTCAGTTCGGACACGATCCGGTCGCGCTGGCGCTTGATGTCGGCGACGTCCGCCATGAGGGCCACCCGGTGGCGCAGGGCAGCCAGGGCCGTGGCCTGGGTAATGGCGGACAGGTGGTACGGGAGGCGGACCAGGCGCAGGGCGTCGGCGACCTCCGGAGCCGCGGCCATGTACCCCAGGCGCGCCCCGGCCAGGGCAAAAGCCTTGCTCATGGTGCGCGAGATGATGAGCCGCTCCCTGCCCGGCAATAGGGCGAGGGCACTGGGCGTACCGTCGTGGGCGAACTCGTGGTACGCCTCGTCGACGATCACGATGGTCTGGCTGGCCTCGCCGGCCTCGTACACTGCCTCGACCACATCGGGTCCCAGTCCGGTGCCGGTGGGGTTGTTCGGGGAACACAGGAAAACGATGTTGGGCTGAAGCTCACGGACCTGGCGGGCTGCCGATTCGGCGCTGAGTCCGTAGTCGTCTGCCCGCGTCCCGACGATGTATTCCGTGTCCGTGCCGGACGCCAGCAGGGGGTACATCGAGTACGTGGGAGGGAAGCTGAGGGCCGTGCGGCCGGGGCCACCGAAAGCCTGGAGAATTTGCTGCAGCACCTCGTTGGAGCCATTCGCGGCCCAGATGTTCTCCGCGCCCAGGCCGTGGCCAAGGTACTCGGCGAGAGCCTCCCGCAGTTCCGTGAACTCCCGGTCCGGATACCGGTTCAGCCCGGCGGCGGCGGCGCTGACAGCCTCGGTGATGGCCGCGCGGACATCATCCGGGACGCCATGGGTGTTCTCGTTGACGTTGAGCAGGATGGGGACGTCGAGTTGGGGCGCGCCGTAAGGACGCAGGCCCCGCAAATTGGTTCGGAGGGGCAGTCGGTTGAGGCGCTCAAGCTGGTCAGTCACCATACCAGTTTAAGTGGAACAGGCACGGGCGCTGAAACTGTGACAACTAGGCGGTGCTTTGGGGTGACTAATTCGACGGGACGAACAGCTGCTGGCCCGGCATCACACGCGCGGCATCGAGGTTGTTCAGCTGCACGATATCGGCCACGACATCGCGGGGATCGCGTTCCGGGGCTACGGATCCTGCGATGGCCCAGAGCGTCTCCCCCGGCTGGACTGTCACGGAGATGGTGGGCGTCACCGACAGCTGGTCGGGGGAATCCGCCGCCTTGGCGGGAGCAAAGAGAAATCCGCTGAGCGACAGGATGAGCGCCGCAAGCAGGATCAGCGGGACGCCGAAAAAGACGAAACGTCCGCGCCGCGTCAGGCGCAGCGGCGCGTGCTTCGATCGGCCCGCCGAGACCGGAATAGTGCGGGCAAAAGTGCCGGGAACCAAAGTCCCGGAAACCAAACTGAGGTGGGACGCGCTTGCTGCTGACATGAACTGAGCCCTCCTGGACCATACGGTGCCGCCCGGCGTGCTCCACTTACCGCCGCCAACCGGCCGAACTTTCGAACATAGAACCGAATGATCCGCTCGGTTCCCGAAACCTGGAATCGAACACATCTTCGAATCTTGCTGGTTCTGTTTTAGCACTTAGTAACGAACGATGTCGAGACTCGCTAGAACAAATGTTTGAAAAAGCTCTGCGGCTGGCCTACTTTTGAGGGGAAGGACAACCACTTGTGAACTCGATCATTGGTAGTTGATCAGCAGGGTCTGACATTCCAGGCCTGGTGTTCCCGGTGACAGTAGCCACGGTGGCCGGGCCGAACGGAAAGGCATTGGCGAACATGGCAGCACAAGCCACCGGCGGAAGGGCAACCTCACGGAGCGCCCAGCCCGCACGGGCCCCCAAGAGCCTCACCGTCCGGCAGAAGAAAATCCTGGAGACCATCCAGCGCTCGGTCACGGACAACGGCTACCCGCCGTCCATGCGCGAAATCGGCGATACCGTCGGACTCGCCAGCCTGTCGAGCGTCACCCATCAGCTCTCCCAGCTTGAGAAGCTCGGCTACCTGCGGCGGGATCCGAAGCGCCCGCGGGCCATGGAAGTACTCATGCCCCTGACCCTGGACGAGGGGACCGCCGCCATTTCGGGTGTCGGGAAGTCCAGCGGCCTCCGCGCCGTCGGCGGCCTCTCCGTCACTGAACTGGCCAGCGCCACCGACACGGCGATGGTGCCGTTTGTCGGACGTATCGCGGCCGGCGGGCCAATCCTCGCAGACCAGGTGGTGGAGGATGTCATGCCCCTCCCGCGCCAGCTGGTGGGCCACGGCGAGCTGTTCATGCTCAAGGTAGCCGGCGACTCGATGATCGATGCCGCAATTTGCGACGGCGACTGGGTGGTTGTCCGCCGCCAGGGTGACGCGGTGAACGGCGACATCGTTGCCGCACTACTGGACGACGAAGCCACGGTCAAGACGTTCCGTCAGCGGGACGGCCACACCTGGCTCTTGCCGCAAAACACCCAGTACGAGCCCATTCTCGGCGACCACGCCGTGATCATGGGCAAGGTCGTCTCGGTGCTCCGTTCCCTTTAGCGCTAGTCCTTGGCGGCGTCCTTCGCCGTGTCCTTGGCGAGGCGCTTGAGGGCGGCCACGGCGATCGACGGATCGGTGGTGGGCCAGAAGGGCGGAAGCGCGGCGCGCAGGAAGCCGCCGTAGCGCTCCGTGGAGAGCCGTGAATCAAGCACCGCCACCACTCCCTTGTCCGACGTCGAACGGATCAGCCGCCCGGCCCCCTGGGCGAGCCGGATCGCGGCGTGCGTGGCCGAGACGGCCATGAAGCCGTTGCCACCGGACTGGGCGACCGCGCGCGAGCGAGCCGTCATCAGCGGGTCGTCAGGCCGCGGGAAGGGGATCCTGTCGATGACCACCAGCCGGCAGGACACCCCCGGAACGTCGACGCCCTGCCACAGAGACATGGTGCCGAACAGGCACGTGTCCGGCTCGTCGGCAAACTGGCGCACGAGCGCCGTCATGCTCGACTCCCCCTGGCACAGGATGCTCATGCCCAGCCGGGGCCGCATGGCGTCAGCGGCTTCCTCGGCCGCCCGCCGGGAAGAGAACAGGCACAAAGCGCCGCCGCCGGAGGCACGGATCAGCTTCTCGAGTTCGTCCAGGGCCTCCGGTGAGGTTCCGCGGCCGGGTTTGGGCAGGTGCTGTGCGACGTAGAGGATGCCCTGCTTCGGATAGTCGAAGGGGGATCCGACGTCGACGCCGGTCCAGCTCGGGGCGCCGCTGCCCACGAGACCGAGGCCGCCGGCCGCAGGCTCGAAGGCTGCCCCGATGGCCAGCGTTGCCGACGTCAGGATGACGGTGTGATCGGCGAACAATCCCTCACGCAGGCGCCCGGCAACGCTCAGCGGAGCAACGTTGATCAAGGCCGGCGCGCTCTCGTCCGGCGGGGAGTAGCCTTGCGCCGGGTCAAAGGTGCTGTTGCGGGAGAACCAGACCACTTCGCGGTTTTCGCGGGCAGCCAGGAGGCGTTCGCAGAGTTCCAGGATGACCATCAGCCGCGAGCGGGCGAGCTGGCGGCCGCCGTCGGCCGTCGTGGAGCTGTCCCCCTTGGAGTCGGACAGCGCGGCGCGGCAGGCGTCGCGCAGCTGGTCGATGCAGTCCAGCTGCTCCGAGTTCAAGCCGTTGGGCATCAACCCGCTGGGGACACCGGCAAGGGCCAGTTCCAGGTGGGACGCGGCATTGTTCAGCGCGTCCACGGTGATGCCGGTGTGCTTCCGCGCCCCGGAGGCGGCGGCGTGCACCATGGCCACGGAGAGCTGGCCGGAGACCGCGCCCGTGACGCGGTCCTGCAGTTCGTGGGCCTCGTCCACCACCACGACGTCGTACTCGGGCAGGACCGCCAGGCCTTCGAAGGCGCTGACGGCCAGCATGGCGTGGTTGGTGACGACGACGTCGGCGTCCGCGGCATTCTGGCGGGCCAGTTCGCTGAAGCACTCGGCAGCGTGCGGGCACTTTTGCGCGCCCAGGCATTCCATGGAGGTGACCGAGACCTGACGCCAGGCACGGTCCGTGACTCCGGGCATCAGTTCGTCCCGGTCCCCCGTGGCCGTCTCCTCGGCCCACTCGCGCAGGCGGACCACTTCCTTGCCGAGCTGGGAGGACGGGCCCCCGAGCGCGGCGGCGAAGTGCGGCACGCTGGTGTCCTCGCCGAGGGAAAACAACTGCCCCTCGGACGGTTCTTCGGACGGGAAGCCGCCCTCGAGTTTGTGCCGGCACACGTAGTTGGACCGGCCCTTCACCAGCGCGACCTTCACGGGCCGCTCCAAGGCGGGCGTGATGGTCTTGAGCAGCCTGGGCAGGTCCCGGCCAACAATCTGGGTTTGCAGCGCCAAGGTGGCCGTGGAGACCAGGGTGGGCTTGTTGCTGGTCAGCGAGTGGGCGATCAGCGGAATCAGGTAGGCCAGGGATTTGCCGGTGCCGGTGCCGGCCTGGACCAGCAGGTGGTCGCCGCTGTCGATCGCGCGCGCCACCTGCCGGGCCATTTCGTGCTGACCGTCGCGGCTCTGGCCACCCATGCCGGACACGGCACGGTCGAGCAGCTCAAGAACGAACTCCTCGCCGGCGTCTGCAGTTCTGTCCGGAGAAGCGTCCGCAGTCAAGCCGTGCGTAGATTCAGCGTCAGTTTCGGTCACCGCAGCCTCAGTCATTGCTGATGAAGGGATCCAGTTCAGCGGCCAGCCCTTCACGCACCATCACTACGGCACGGGTCCCGGTTTCCTCGTGGTCCAGGCTCAGGATTTCAGCGTCCGTTTCGTGGAGCTTGCTGAGCAGGTCCCCGCGGTTGTACGGGATCAGCAGTTCAAGCTTGACGCTGGGGCGCGGGATGCCGTCGCTGATGGCCTTCAGCAATTCCGGAATGCCCTCACCCGTGCGGGCCGAGACCACCACGTGGCGCGGTTCGCGCTGCTTGAGCCGTTCAACCACGAAGGGGTCGGCGGCGTCGGCCTTGTTGAGGACGATGATTTCTGGAACCTTGCGGGCGTCGACTTCGCTGAAAACGGACCGGACGGCGGCGATCTGGCCCTCCGGATCGGGGTGCGACACGTCCACAACGTGCAGGATCAGGTCAGAGTCGGCCACCTCTTCCAGGGTGGAACGGAACGCTTCCACGAGCTGGGTGGGGAGCGAGCGGACAAATCCCACGGTGTCCGCCAGCGTGTAGCCCAGACCGTCGGCAGTTTCGGCCTTGCGGACGGTGGGGTCCAGAGTGGCGAACAGGGCGTTCTCCACCAGCACCCCGGCGTCGGTCAGCCGGTTCAGCAGTGAGGACTTCCCGGCGTTGGTGTACCCGGCGATTGCTACTGACGGCACGGCATTACGACGGCGGTTGGCGCGCTTGGTTTCCCGGGCCGGCTTCATGGCAGCGATTTCACGCCGCAACTTCGCCATCCGGGTGCGGATCCGGCGACGGTCCAGTTCGATCTTGGTTTCACCAGGACCACGCGAACCCATGCCGGCCCCGGCGCCACCCACCTGGCCACCGGCCTGGCGGGACATCGACTCACCCCAGCCGCGCAGGCGCGGGAGCAGGTATTCCAGCTGGGCCAGTTCCACCTGTGCCTTGCCTTCCCTGCTCTTCGCATGCTGCGCAAAGATGTCCAGGATCAGCGCTGTGCGGTCGATGACCTTGACCTTGACGATGTCTTCCAGGCCGCGCCGCTGGGACGGGGCCAACTCGGCATCGACCACCACGGTGTCGGCACCGGTGGACATCACGATGGCTTTGAGTTCCTGGGCCTTGCCGGATCCAAGGAAGGTTCCGGGATCGGGCTTGGACCGGCGCTGGACGAGCCCGTCGAGGACCTCCGAGCCGGCCGTCTCGGCGAGGGCGGCGAGTTCGCGCAGCGAGTTCTCGGCATCAGCCAGGGTGCCTTCGACCCAGAGGCCTGCCAGGACGACGCGTTCGAGGCGCAACTGCCGGTATTCGACCTCGGTGACATCTTCGAGTTCAGTGGAGAGCCCGGCCTTGCGCCGCAGCGCGTGGCGCTCCTCGAGATCCTGCTGGTCGCCGTCGAAGTTGGTGTACACCTCGTCCAGGCGCGAAATGGCTTGTGCTTTGCCAAGCAGGCCCCTCTGGCCGTCGGCGTCCGCACCGGGCTGGGCGTCAGCGCCGGCATCGGAGCCGGCACTGCGGCCTGCGCCCGGGGCGGGAGTGTCCTTGGAGAGGATCCGGTCGATGACAGCCTGAATCTCCTCAGGACTCATGTCCTGGGCGGCTGAATCGGGTCCGGTGTTGGGGTGGCTGGTCATGGTCTCCTTTGAAGGTTCGGCTATTTCAGAATAGTGCCGATTGTTGCTCTGTGGGGCGGTATTCGCGCTGGGCTGACGGCGAGGGGTCATGCGGGCCTCCTGGAATGTCCGCGGCAACGGTGCCGGCGGGCAGGACTGGCTCCTGACGGAGCGGTGGCTGGGCAGGGAGAGAGGCGCCGGATGCGCCTGGCTGTGAGGTACACAGTGAGGTAATTGCCGTCCGCTACCGCAGATGCGGGGCCGCGGGAAATCGTGCTGCAGAAAACAGTGCCCTGATAGACAGTGCCAAATCGACAGTGCGAAAGGGAGCGGCTGGATTCCAAGTGATTCGGGCGCCAAGTGGATACCTCACCCTTGGGATGGCGCACGGAGCGGAAGGCAAATACCTGCATCGCTGCGGAACGGGGCTGTGTTAGAAACCGTGGTCAGAGACCGTGATTAGAGACCGTGCGAAACGGACGTTTCGGAAACGGCCAGGCCCGTGCCGGCTACTTGGAGATCAAGATCATGGTCTGTAGCCTAGCAGACGCCGGGGCTGCCCCGGTTTCCCAATCCGGCGGACCGGCAACTAATCTGGCCCATTATGGAGTCTGCACACTATTTCAGCGCCCAGCCCGCCGGGCCTTTCACCCGCAAGCCGCTCATCGTGGACCTTGCCGGTGAAACGCGCCGGCTGCAGACTTCCTCTGGAATCTTCAGCCCTGACGGAATCGACAAGGGAACGGCCGTCCTGCTGGCCGACGTCCCGGCTCCGGCCCCGCAAGGCAATCTTCTCGACATCGGCTGCGGCTGGGGCCCGATCGCCCTGACCATGGCCCTGCGGGCACCGCATGCCAAGGTCTACGCGGTGGACGTGAACGAACGCTGTGTGACCTTGACCAACGAAAATGCCGGCCTGCTGGGGCTGAACAACCTGACCGCTAGCACGCCGGAGGCCGTGGACCCAGAACTGCGTTTCGACACCATCTGGTCCAACCCGCCGATCCGGATCGGAAAGGACGAGCTGCATGCCCTCCTGCGCTTGTGGATTCCCCGGCTGGCACCAGGTGGGTCCGCGTGGCTCGTCGTCCAAAAGAACCTCGGCTCGGACTCGCTACAGCGCTGGCTTGCGGCGGAACTCGATTCCAGCTTCAGCGTGACCCGCGAGAGCACATCAAAGTCGTTCCGGATCCTTCGGATCAGGAAAGCGTCCCACTAGCCACGATCACGGCCGGGCCGCTGAGTTCGACGTGTTCGTGGCCTTCCGGCCCGACGAAGAATTTCACGCCGACGACGCCGCCGGGCACGTGCACGTTCCAGGCGTCCGGTGCGCCCTGGCCGGCCCAATGGCGGATGGCGACGGCGGCGGCGCAGGCGCCGGTGCCGCAGGACTGGGTCTCCCCCACTCCCCGTTCGTGGACCCGCATGGTGATGGTCCCCGTGCCCTCGTGGACGAGTGGCTCGGACGGCACAACAAACTCGACGTTGGTGCCGTGCGGGGGCGTCGGGTCCACCCGCGGGGCCGTAAACAGCCGCGTGGCCTCGAGCTCGCCCGTTTCGGCCAGGGCCACGACGGTATGCGGGTTCCCCATGCTGACAGAAAGGGCCGGCCGGGCGACCTCCAGACCGTCGGCACTGACAAGCGAGTCCATGGCGCGCGCTGTGGCCTCGCCCGGGAAGATGAACTCCCACGGGCCCATGTCGACGGCGTAACCGGCAGCTGTCCGGACGATCGTCTTCACGCCGCCCCGGGTGCCGATGACGAGGGAGCCACCGGCCGGCAGGTCAACGAGGCCTTCGGCGATGAGGAAGTGCACAAAGACGCGGACGCCGTTGCCGCACATCTCAGACAGTGAACCGTCGCCGTTGCGGTAGTCCATGAACCATTCGGCGTCAGGGTGCGCGGCCAGCAGCTCCTGGCCTTCGGGCAGGAACCGGGAAGGCACCGCGCGGATCAGCCCGTCTCCGCCAATGCCGCGGTGCCGGTCACAGAGCGCCGTAACGTGCTCGGGAGCGATGGACAATGTGCCGTTCGGGTCGGCAATCAGGACAAAGTCGTTGCCCGTTCCGTGGCCTTTGGAAAACTTCAGACCGCTGAGGGAAGCGGCATTGCCGGCTGTCCGCTCAGCGGCTACGGTTTGGGGTTCGTCCATGCTCCAAGGTTACCGTTCCGCCCGGACAGCTCCGTCACCGTGACAGGACCGCTACGCCCCCGGCAGAACCGGCGGCACACCCGGCGACAGAACCGGCGGCGTCCGGCACAGGGCAGCGGCCTTGGCCAGCAGGTCCGGGTCCTGCCAGTCCAGCCACGTGACCCTGGGATCGGCGCGGAACCAGGTCAGCTGGCGGCGCGCGAATTGCCGCGTGGCGATGATGGTTTCGTCCGCGGCCTGTTCCACGGTGGAGCCGCCGTCGAGAACCCGGAGGAACTGGGCGTAGCCGAGGGCGCGGGGCGCTGTCTTTCCGTTGCGGAGACCGGCGGCGTCCAGTCGGCGCACTTCCGCCAAGAGCCCCTGGTCCACCATCGAGTGCACGCGGCGCGCCAGTCGCTCCCGGAGCAGTTCCCGGTCGACTTCGAGACCGATCTGGACGGCAGGCTGGAAGTACTCGCGGGCGGGCATGAACGAGCTGAAGGGACGGCCGGTCAGTTCGAAGACCTCCAGGGCGCGGACGATGCGCCGGGCATCGCCCAGCCTGCCGGCGGACACGGGGTCCACGGCTTCCAGCCGTTCGCGCAACGGTGCCGGTCCCGCCGTCTGCAGTTCCGTCTCCAGGCGGCGGCGGATTTCCGGGTCCGTGCCGGGAAAGTCCAGGACATCCAGCGCCGCGCGGACATAGAGTCCGGATCCTCCGGCCAAAATGGCCCGCTTGCCCCGGCCGTGGATGTCCCGGATCAGGGCGCGGGCCTGCTGCTGGAAATCCGAAACGCTCGCCTCCGCGGTCACGTCCAGAATGTCCAGGAGGTGGTGCGGCACTCCCCTGCGTTCGGCGTCGGTGATTTTGGCGGTGCCGATGTCCATGCCGCGGTAGAACTGCATGGCGTCGGCGTTAATGACTTCGCCTCCGAGCTCCAACGCGAGCGAAACGGCAAGATCGGACTTGCCGGAGCCGGTGGGTCCGACGACGGCGATCACCGGCGGTGCCTGAAGTGGTGTCTTGTCTTGTGGCGTGCCAGGGGCAGTGCCTTGCGGGCCCGGCACGGGGCTAACGGCCGCGGATCGGCAGGCTTGGCATGCCCAACGACACGCCGGTGCTGCCCGAAGTCCGGGTTTTTCCTCCAGGCCCTGCCGGGGCGCCGCAGGAGTCGGCCTGCGAACGGTCCCAGGCGTCGCCGGCACGGGAGCGGCGCAGGCTGTAGTCCTCGGCGGTTGCGGGATCGGCGATCAGGTGGAAAGCGCCCGCCTCCGTGATGGTGACGGTCACCAGGTCGCCGGGCCGGGGCACTTCGGCGCCGGCGGGCACAGAGAAGTGCACCAGCCGCTGGTCCTGGGAGCGGCCGGAGAGGCGGTGGGTTTCCTCGGCTTTGCGGCCCGACTGGGCGGTGACCAGAACTTCGACTCGGCGGCCGAGCTGGCGGGCGTTTTCCTCCGCCGCGATCCGGTCCTGCAGGGCTGTGAGGCGCTCGAAGCGTTCCTGGACCACGGCTTTGGGCAGTTGATCCGGCAGGTCCGCGGCGGGGGTGCCCGGGCGCTTGGAGTACTGGAAGGTGAAGGCGGTGGCGAACCGGGACTTCTCGACGACGTCGAGCGTGGCCTGGAAGTCTTCCTCGGTCTCGCCGGGGAAACCGACGATGATGTCGGTGGAGATCGCCGCGTGCGGGATTTTCTCCCGGACCTTCTCCAGGATGCCGAGGAACTTGGTGGACCGGTAGGACCGCTTCATGTCCTTGAGGACCTTGTCCGAACCGGACTGCAGGGGCATGTGCAGCTGGGGCATGACGTTGGCGGTCTCTGCCATGGCGTCGATGACGTCGTCGGTGAAGGCTGCCGGGTGCGGGCTCGTGAAGCGGACGCGCTCAAGGCCGGGTATTTCCCCGCAGGCGCGCAGGAGCTTCGAGAAGGCCTGCCGGTCGCCGAACTCGACGCCGTAGGAATTCACGTTCTGACCCAGCAGGGTCACCTCAATGGCGCCGTCGTCCACGAGGGCCTGGATTTCGGCCAGGATCTCCCCTGGGCGGCGGTCTTTTTCCTTGCCCCGCAGGGCAGGGACGATGCAGAAAGTACACGTGTTGTTGCACCCGACCGAAATGGACACCCAGCCCGAATAGACGGAGTCGCGCTTGGTGGGGAGAGTTGAGGGGAAGACGTCGAGGGACTCGAGGATCTCCAGCTGGGCCTCGCTGTTGTGGCGGGCGCGGTCGAGCAGCGCCGGCAGGGCCCCGACATTGTGAGTTCCGAAGACTGCGTCCACCCACGGAGCCTTCTTCAGGATGGTCTCCCGGTCCTTCTGCGCGAGACAGCCGCCGACGGCGATCTGCATGCCCGGGTTCGCGGCCTTCACCGGGGCCAGGATGCCGAGGTTGCCGTACAGCTTGTTGTCCGCGTTCTCCCGCACGGCGCAGGTGTTGAAGACCACGACGTCAGCCAATTCGCCGGCGGACGGAACGTAGCCCGCGGCCTCCAGCATGCCCGCCATACGCTCGGAATCGTGCACGTTCATTTGGCAGCCGAAGGTGCGGACCTGGTAGGTGCGCGGCTGGGCCGGCCCGGAACTGTGCCCTGCGGCAGCCGCGTCCGAGCTGGCAGCCGCAGACACAGCTGGGGACTCTGATTGAGACGTTGTGCCGGCTGCCGGGGAGGGAATGGTAAAACTCACCTGTTAAGGGTAACGGGTCGGCACCATGGCTGGCGCAGGCCGTCTGCCCAGACGCTCAGTCTCTTGCCGCGGCGTTGCCGGCAACGGCATTGAGCACCTCACCGACAATCCGGAAGGCGAGCGATGGCTGGTATCCCTTGCGGGCCAGCATGGACGCGAGGCGCCGCGTGACCTTGTCGCGTTCCGCCCGGTCCTCGCCGCCGGTGAATCCGCGCAGCTTGCGCTCGACGAGCTCGCGGGCGGCCGCCTCTTCGTCGGCGTCGCTGAGCTGTTCGAGCGCGCCGGCAGCAGTCTCCGGGTCGATGCCCTTGTCCGCGAGTTCACGCCTCAAGGCGCCTTTGGCGAGCTTGCGCGTCTGGGACCGGCTGCGGACCCACATGTCCGCGAACTCGGTATCGTCTACCAGCCGCACTTCCTCGAAGCGGTCCAGCACGGCCTCGGCCACGTCCTCGGGGACGTTGCGTTCGGCTAGTTTGCGCGAAAGCTGCAGCCGGCTCTTAGGCGAACTCGTCAGTTGCCGCAGCACGATGGCCCTGGCAACGGCCGCGGGATCTGCTTCCGGATCGAGCTCCGGAGCTGGCCCAGCTGAGCCCTGGGCTTTGCGTGAGCTCCGTGAACTGCGTGAGTTCTGTGAATTATGTGAGCTGTGTGAATTGCCTGAGCTCTGTGAACTGCGGGAGCTTGAGACTCGCGATCCACGCGACTCACGACCGTCGGAACCAGCCCAGGGGTCACTGGCGGCATCCGGGTCAGGGTTCCACTGCTGGAACCCTGACCCGGTGCCGGCTCCGGCGCTAGAAGCCGTCAACGGCCTTCAGCTTCGGTGATTCCTCGGTTTCGGCCGGGGCCTTCACACCGACGCCGAGCTTTTCCTTGATAAGGCGCTCGAGTTCAGCCGCCAGCTCAGGGTTGTCGCGCAGGAAGCGGCGGGAGTTCTCCATGCCCTGGCCGAGCTGGTCGCCGTCGTAGGTGAACCAGGAGCCCGACTTCTTGATCAGGCCGTGCTCGACGCCCATATCGATGATGCCGCCCTCGCGGGAGATGCCCTGGCCGTAGATGATGTCGAACTCTGCGATCTTGAAGGGCGGGGCCATCTTGTTCTTGACGATCTTGGCCTTGGTCCGGTTGCCGACCGAGTCCGCGCCTTCCTTCAGGGTCTGGATCCGGCGGACGTCGATGCGGACCGACGCGTAGAACTTCAGGGCCTTACCACCGGTAGTGGTCTCGGGTGAGCCGAAGAACACGCCGATCTTCTCGCGCAGCTGGTTGATGAAGATGGCCGTGGTCTTGGTTTGGCTCAGGCGGCCGGTGATCTTACGCAGCGCCTGGCTCATCAGGCGGGCCTGCAGGCCCACGTGGCTGTCGCCCATGTCGCCTTCGATTTCCGCCCGGGGAACGAGGGCGGCGACGGAGTCAATGACGATGACGTCCAGGGAGCCGGAGCCGATGAGCATGTCCATGATTTCCAGGGCCTGCTCGCCGGTGTCCGGCTGGGATACGAGCAGCGCGTCGGTGTCGACGCCCAGCTTGGCAGCGTATTCCGGATCCAGGGCGTGTTCGGCGTCAATGAACGCCGCAATGCCGCCGTTGCGCTGCGCGTTGGCGACGGCGTGCAGGGCGACGGTGGTCTTACCGGAAGATTCCGGTCCGTAGATTTCCACGATGCGGCCGCGGGGCAGGCCGCCAATTCCCAAAGCGACGTCCAGGGCGATGGAACCGGTCGGAATGACCTCGATGGGCGCACGGACTTCGTCGCCGAGGCGCATGACCGAGCCTTTGCCGAACTGCTTGTCAATCTGGGCAAGCGCTGCGTCGAGCGCCTTCTGGCGATCCGGGGCTGCGGCCATGGTTCACACCTCTAATACTTTCTCGCTGTGGAGTGGCCGAGTAGGCCCTTCGTCTGTCATCACTGACGCTACTGGCACCCTCCGACAAAGTTGCGGAGGGGACCGCGTATGTGGAAAACGCTTTGGAAAAAAGCATATCCCTATCCGAACAGATATTCGAACAACGGGGGTGGCGTGTCAGGCCGAGCCGCTCCCCCGGCGCCCCGGGCGCTAACCGGGTCCGGCGCTACGGACGCTAATTGGGGCCGGCGTTGTCCCGGGGTTTGATGTCCCGGCCGAGGCGGCGTTCCGGCGGAACGTCCTGGACATCGCAGACGGCCAGCCAGACCTGGCGGGGCGGGATTCCGGCACTGAGCGCCTGGTCCGCCGTGCGTCCGCCGACCCCGGCCAGGACCAGGGAACTGCTGAGCACGCGGGAATATCCCGCACCGAACTCGTCGTCCATAAGCCGCCAAAAGTCGCTGATTCGCACCAGTAAAGTCTCTCACGGCGCGGGACCTTAGAATGGTTGCCATGAGCAACCCACCCGACGCTGCCGGAGAGTCCGCCTCCGGAAACGCCGATCCTGATGTCGACACCGCCCTGAACGCCGTCGAGGATCAACTGAGCCTGCTGTGGCGCCGTGGCCGGTCTATTTCCCATCAGCTCTCGCGCGAGGTCCATCCGGACATGGAACCCGCCGCCTACGGGCTGCTCAGCGTGATCCGCAAGCAGGGGCCCATCCGGCTGACCGAACTCGCCTCGTGCATCGGCGTCGGCAAGCCCTCGGTGAGCCGGCAGATCGCCTTCCTCGAGGGCCTCGGCCTAGTGTCGAAGGAAGCAGATCCCCTCGACGGCCGGGCGCAGTCCATCCGGCTGACTCCCGAGGGCGAGAAAAGGATGCACGATGTCCAGGACGCGCGGCGTGAAGTATTCCGGGAGCGCTTGTCGGAGTGGCCCGCCGAGGACCTGCAGGCACTTGCGACTTACATGGCGAAGCTCAATGCCACCTACGAACGCGACGGGTTCCCCCGGGACGATTCCGCCTGACGGGACCATGCGGCCTGACGGCGGGATGAACTCGGCGAGATGATGTCTGTGCTGTGAAGTCTGTGCTGTGATGTTGGCGCTGTGAAGGAACGCGAAAGGACCCCCGGCTAACAGCTGGGGGTCCTTGTCTGAGTGTCAGGTGAGTTGGCGTTTAGCGTGCTCCGGAAAGGAGGCCCTTCGCCAGCTCGTCGCTGAGGTCGGAGTTGAGTTCGCGGTCGAGGTCGCGGCCGTAGCGTTGCGCGAACTCCTGGGGGACGGTGTCCGGAACGGCCACACCCTCGGCGACCGCAACGCGGTCGCTGACTTCACGGAGCATGCTCGAAAGCGGAACATCGAGGGCCGAGCAGATCGAGGACAGCAACTCCGAGGAGGCTTCCTTTTGGCCACGTTCCACTTCACTCAGGTAGCCCAGGGAAACACGGGCACTGTGCGAGACTTCGCGGAGGGTACGGCCTTGGCGCTGGCGGACATCGCGCAGGACATCACCGATTTCGTGACGAAGTACAACCATCTTGCGCTCCTTCTGTTCGCTCTTTGCCTGATCGGCGAGGCCCACATCCTTCCAGCGGACAACGCCGTTTACGGATACGGGCTGCTTTACCATCTGTATCGCCTTGCTCCTCGTACTGTTTCATCCGCCGGTGGGGCGGACTCTGCTGATGACTTCATCCTAGGCGCCTCCCTCATTTGGAAGCGACACAATGTAACAACTATTCGGAATCAACTTTTGTTCCCGGCAACTTTACGCCCGGTAGCTTTCAGAAGATAGGGCTTCCAGCAGGCGTTCCAGGGCCGCACTACAGGCAAGGGCACGGATCTCGGCGCGGGTGCCCTCAAAGGAATACGGGTACGATGTCGATCCTGCTGTCGTGGCGATGCCGATAAAGACCGTGCCGACGGCCTTGCCGTCATGCGGCTCGGGGCCGGCAACACCGGTGGTGGACACGCCGATGTCGGCGCCGCAGACACGGCGGGCGCCGTCTGCCATGGCCGCGGCGACCTGTCCATCCACGGAGCCGACGGCTGCGAGCAGTTCGCCTGGGACGCCCAGGACGCCGGTCTTGACGGAGTTGGCGTAGGACACCACACCGCCCTGCAGCATTGCCGACGCTCCGGGCGTGTCGGCCAAAACGGCAGCCACCATACCGGCCGTCAGGGATTCTGCGGTGGCAGCAGTCATGCCGCGGCCGATGGCCTCGGTGACGGCCAGCTCCGACATCCGGTGAAGATTGGGGTGGAGTTTGGCGTGCTGACCGGAGTTCGCGTCGTCGTTCGGCTCCGTCATGGTTTGTCCTCCCGTACCCGTGCTTTCTCGGCCCTGATCCCGGAGGACCGGACCTTGAGGGCCTCAATGACGTATTCGCCGCCGGTCCACAGCGTGATGGCCAGTGCAGCCATCATGACGACGAACGCCACGACGCCGAGCCAGGGGGCGATTGATGAGAGCGGAAGGATGTACAGGAAGATGGCCAACGTCTGCACCACCGTCTTGAGCTTCCCGCCGCGCGAGGCCGGAATGACGCCGTAGCGGATGACGAAGAACCGCAAAGCTGTGATGCCCCATTCCCTGACCAAGATCAGGATGGTGACCCACCACGGGAGTTCCTGCAGCAGCGAGAGCATGACCAGGGCAGAGCCGATCAGGAGCTTGTCGGCGATCGGGTCCGCAATCTTGCCGAAGTCGGTGACCAGTCCGCGGGACCTGGCGATGTCGCCGTCGAGCTTGTCCGTGTAGATCGCGACGGCGAAAACAAGCGCGGCGGCCCAGCGCCAGATGCCGTTTTGGGCCTGCAGTCCGGGGGCGTCGAGGACCAGGAACCAGACGAAGAATGGCACCAGCACAATCCGCAGCATCGTCAGGATGTTCGGCAGGTTCCAGATCCGCGAGGCGGACCCGGCGTTGGCTTCGGCGCTATTCACCTTCCTAGGCTACCGTCTCAGCACCCTACCGTCCGGTGAGCGACCAGGCGTCCTCTGAGCCGTCCTCATCCTCGGAGCTGTCGGCTCCGTCGTGGTAGTCGATTGCCTGGGTACGGTTATCCAGGTCAGCCGCCACGAGGTCCTCCGCGTAGCCGCCCTGGGCGATGTTTGCATTGGCGTTATCGCTCAGGGCCGCCGTCTGGGAGTCCGCGGCGGCGGGAGCCTCGAGGCCCTTCATGGCGGCGAGCACGGCGGCGAGGTCATCCGGCTTGACCAGCACATCGCGGGCCTTGGAGCCCTCGGACGGGCCCACCACTCCGCGTGACTCCAGCAGGTCCATGAGGCGTCCGGCCTTGGCGAAGCCGACCCGGAGCTTGCGCTGCAACATCGAGGTGGAGCCGAACTGGGTGGTCACGACGAGCTCGGTCGCCTGCAGCAGGACTTCGAGGTCGTCCCCGATGTCGTCGTCGATCTGCTTCTTCTGCGCTTCGGGCGCGACGTCGTCACGGTAGACGGCCTGGAGCTGGCCCTTGACGTGCTCGACCACCTTGTGGATCTCAGACTCGGTGACCCATGCGCCCTGGACACGCATCGCCTTGGAGGCGCCCATCGGCAGGAACAAAGCGTCGCCCTGGCCGATCAGTTTTTCGGCGCCCGGCTGGTCCAAGACCACGCGGGAGTCGGTGACGGAGGAGGTGGCGAAGGCCATGCGCGAGGGCACGTTGGCCTTGATCAGGCCGGTCACGACGTCGACAGACGGACGCTGGGTAGCCAGCACCAGGTGGATGCCGGCGGCACGCGCCAACTGGGTGATGCGAACAATGGAGTCTTCGACGTCGCGCGGGGCCACCATCATGAGGTCGGCGAGTTCGTCCACGATCACCAGCAGGTAGGGGTAGGGCTTGATGACGCGCTTGGAGTCCACCGGCGGGTGGACCTTGCCGGCCCGGACAGCTTTGTTGAAGTCATCGATGTGCTTGAACCCGTAGTTGGCGAGGTCGTCGTAACGGGCGTCCATTTCCCGGACCACCCACTGCAGCGCCTCTGCCGCCTTCTTCGGGTTTGTGATGATGGGGGTGATGAGGTGCGGAACCCCCTCGTAGGCCGTCAGCTCCACGCGCTTGGGGTCCACCATGACCATGCGGACCTCGTCCGGGGTGGCACGCATGAGAATCGAGGTGATCATCGAGTTCACGAATGAGGACTTGCCGGCACCGGTGGCGCCGGCGACCAGCAGGTGCGGCATCTTGGCGAGGTTGGCCACGACGTAGCCGCCCTCGACGTCCTTGCCTACGCCCATGACCATCGGGTGGTCCGTGCGTCGGGCGTTCTGGCTGCGGAGCACGTCGCCCAGGGACACGGTCTCGCGGTCCGTATTGGGGATTTCGATGCCGATGGCGGACTTGCCCGGGATGGGGCTCAGAATGCGGACGTCCGAGCTCGCCACCGCGTAGGAGATGTTCTTGGACAGCGCGGTAACCCGCTCCACCTTGGTGCCCGGGGACAGCTCGATCTCGTACCGCGTCACCGTGGGGCCGCGGCTGAAGCCGGTCACCTGGGCGTCCACGTTGAACTGTGTGAGGGTCTCGGTCAGCGAGGCCACAATGGCGTCGTTGGCCTCGGTGCGTTCCTTCGGAATGGAGCCGGGCGTGAGCATGTCCGACGCCGGCAGCGTGTAGGTGACATCGCCGGCCAGCGAGAGCTGCTCGGTGCGCTGCGGTATTGGGGTGGGCAGCGGTGCCGGTGCCACCGGGTTGGAGGGAACTTTCGCGGCTGCCACGGCTGCCGGGTTTTGGCTACCCGCGCCGACCATCCCGGGCGTCACCAGCGGAATGGCTTCGGTGGCGAACTCGTCAGCGGAGGACTCGGCCGTGCCCGGTGCGGAGGAGCCGAGGCCCTGGGCCGCCTTGATCTTTTCGACGGCGATCTCGGCCTGCGTGGGACGGCGGACTCCCGGCGCGACATCGGGTGCCACGGCAGGGAGCGCCTTGGCGCCCTTCCCCCGCGCGGGCGGCGCGGCATCGGCTGCTTCGTCATCGTCGATCAGTGCCCGCTCGAACGCTTCGTCGCCGACGTAGCCGTCGACGTCGACGTCGTCCTGATCCTTGCCGAACAGGCGCTTGCGCTTCTTCTTGGGCGAGGCCGGGGCGTCGTTCTCGTAGAGGTAGCTGCGGTCATGCCCGTCACCGGCGTCGTCGTCGCGCAGGTCGATGCCCATCAGGTGCTCGTATCCGTCGCGCAGGCGGCCGGGGATGGCGCCGAACGGTGTTGCCGTCACAATCAGCAGCGAGGTGAAGGCCAGCAGCCCGTACACCACCAGAGGGACTGCGGGGTGGAGTGCGGCCAGCGGGGCCGCGGCGAGGTAGCCGAGCATGCCGCCGGCCCTGCGCAGGCCGTCGAACCCCTCGGCCACGGTGGGCTGGCCGCCAATCACGTGGGCCAGGCCGGAGCCGGCAAAGGTCATGATCAGGAAGCCGATGCCGATCCTGTTGTTGCCGCGGCCGTCGTGAGGCTGGCGGAACAGGCGAAAGGCGCACACGAACAGCATGAGCGGCAGCAGCAGGGACATCCAGCCGAAGGTGCCGTTGACAATCGCAAACACGAGGTCGGGGAACCAGCCTCGGAACCCCCACCATGCGAACGTGGCGATGAAGACGCCCAGGGCCAGGTTGAATAGTGCGGCGCCGTCGCGGCGGTCCTCGGGGGCGAGGTCGCTGACGTCGTGGCCGACCCGCCGGATCCCCGCGCCGACAACATGGCCGATGCCGAGCCACGCACCGGCCAGCAGCCGTACGGCCCACGGCTGGTGCGGCTCGACGGCGGCCATCTGCCGGGTCCGGGCCGTGGTTCCACCTGCGGTGCCCCGTGGCCGGGCAGATTTGGATGCGGCGGGACTGGACCCCCGGCCGGGAGAACTGCCTGATTTGCCGCTTGAGTTTCCTCTAGGCGCGGAAGAAGTACGAGTCGCCATACCCGCCACGGTACCGGACGCCGGGCCGAAAACCCCGGATTTCCGGGGCGGCCGGGATCATGTTGCCTCCCGCTCCTACGCGAAACGGCCTCCCCTGCCCGCCGCGGCCCTGGGGCTGCGAGCGGGCCGGAGAGGCCGTTCACCGAAGGATGCAAGCGGCGGGCGTGGGGGCTCACGCCTCCCCACGCCGCCTTACGCCGTTCTATGCCTCCAGGACCACCGGGATGATCATGGGCTTGCGACGCAGCTTGCGGTTGACCCAGGTGCCCACCACGCGCCGGACGACCTGCTGCAACTGGTGCGTCGTGTGGTCCGTGCGGTTCTGCACGGCCTCTTCGAGCGCCTGGTTGATCTTGGGGATGATTTCATCGAAAACGGAATCGTCCTCGGCCACGCCGCGGGCATGAATCTCCGGTCCGGACACCACCTTGCCGGTGGCGCGGTGGATGACGGTGATGATGGAAATGAAGCCTTCGTCCCCGAGCGTCTGCCGGTCCTTGAGGTCGGCTTCGGTGACCTCGCCGACGCTGGAGCCGTCAACATAGACGAAACCGACCTCGACCTGGCCCACGATGTCTGCCTGGTGGTCGCGCAGGTCGATCACCGTGCCGTTGTCCGCGAGCAGAATGCTCTCCTCCGGAACTCCGGACTCAAGGGCGATCTTGCCGTTGGCGATAAGGTGCCGGGTTTCGCCGTGCACCGGCATGGCGTTGAGCGGTTCAAGGATGTTGTAGCAGTAAAGCAGCTCGCCGGCGGCGGCATGGCCGGAGACGTGCACCTTGGCGTTGCCCTTGTGGATGACATCGGCGCCGAGCTTCAACAGCCCGTTGATGATGCGGAAGACCGCGTTTTCGTTGCCCGGGATCAGGCTTGAGGCGAGGATGACAGTGTCGCCATCGCCGACGACGACGCGGTGGTCGCCGTTGGCCATGCGGGACAAGGCCGCCATGGGCTCACCCTGGGAACCGGTGGACATCAGCACCACCCGGTTGTCCGGCAGGTTGTCGATGTTCTTGATGTCCACGAGGATCCCGGCCGGGACCTCCAGGTAGCCCAGCTTCGCGGCGATGGCCATGTTCCGGACCATGGAGCGGCCCACGAAGGCGACCTTGCGATTGTGGTTGGCGGCGGCGTCGAGCACCTGCTGGACGCGGTGCACGTGGGAAGAGAAGGAGGCCACGATGATGCGCTTGGAGGCCTGGCCGAACATCCGGTCCAGCGTCGGTCCGATTTCCTTCTCGGCGGTGGTGAAGCCCGGGACGTCGGCATTGGTCGAGTCCGACATGAACAGGTCCACGCCTTCTTCGCCCAGCTTGGCGAAGTGCCGGAGGTCGGTGATGCGGCCGTCCAGCGGCAGCTGGTCCATCTTGAAGTCACCGGTGTGCAGGACGGTGCCGCCCGCGGTCCGCAGGAACACTGCCAGGGCGTCCGGGATCGAGTGGTTGACGGCGACGAACTCGCATTCGAACGGCCCGAACTTCTCGACCTGGCCCTCGACAACGGTCATCGTGTACGGCTTGATCCGGTGCTCCTGCAGCTTGGCCTCAATGAGGGCCAGCGTCAGCTGCGAACCCACGATGGGGATGTCGGCGCGCAGGCGCAGCAGGTACGGGACAGCTCCGATGTGGTCCTCGTGGCCGTGCGTGAGCACCACCGCGACGATGTCATCGAGTCGGTTCTCGATGTAGGAGAAGTCCGGCAGGATGAGGTCGACGCCGGGCTGCGTCTCCTCAGGGAACAGCACGCCGCAGTCAACGATGAGGAGCTTGCCCTCGATCTCGAAGACCGTCATATTGCGGCCGATTTCCCCGAGGCCACCGAGCGGGACGATCCGCAGGGTGTCCTTCGGCAGTTTCGGGGGCGTGGCAAGGCCAAGAAGGGCGGTTTGGGTCATAGTGCACTACTTTCCAGGCAGGAGCCGGGCTGGTTCTTGACGATCGGGAGATGCTCCTGATCAGGACAAGACCATCCCCGCTTCCGCCAAATCCTCGCGGATGATTGCGATCTCGGCCTCGCCCGGCTCCACGAGGGGCAAACGGACAACCGAGTTGGGCAGGACTCCCTGCCACTTAAGAACCTGCTTGGCAGCGACAGCACCCTGGATATGGGACATCACTGCGCGGACCACGGGGTCCAGTTCGAAATGTAGGGTGCGGGCGGTTGCGAAATCACCTGCAAGGGCGGCATCGATCAGGGCGCGGAACTGCCGCGACGCGACGTGCGCAGAGACGCTCACCAGCCCGACGGCGCCGGCGGCCATCCAGGGCAGCGTGAGTCCGTCGTCGCCGGAGTAGACATCAAGGTCGGTGTTCGCCAGCACCTGGGTGACGGCGGCGAAATCTGCCTTCGCGTCCTTGAGGGCCACGACGTTGGGGTGGTCGGCGAGCCGGATCATGGTCTCGGGCAGGATGGGGACTCCGGCGCGGCCAGGGATGTCGTACACCATGACGGGGAGGTCGGCGGCGTCTGCCACGGCCTCGACGTGGGCGATGATGCCAGCTTGGCTCGGCTTGTTGTAATACGGCGTGACGATCAGCTGGCCGTGGGCTCCGGCCTTGGCGGCGCGCTTGGCCATCTCGATCGAGTGCGACGTGTGGTTGGTCCCGGTTCCGGCGATCACCTTCGCGCGGTCGCCGACGGCCTCGACAATAACGCGGAAAAGCTTCTCTTTTTCGTCGTCCTCGAGCGTGGAGGTCTCCCCGGTGGTGCCGGAGATGACGAGGGCGTCATTGCCTTCGTCGACGAGCCTGTTCGCCAGTTCGGCGTTCTGCTGGTAATCGACCTCACCGTCGGCGGTGAAAGGTGTGACCATGGCAGTCACGAGGGTCCCGAACGTGTAAGAGCGAATATCAGAGTCAGCCATATGAAAAACGTTACCTTGTCTCCGGCATGTTAGGACAATGGGGACAGTGTGACGAACGTCAAACTCGCCGGTCCGCAGGTCACTTTTCGGTCTTCCGGCCGGGGCTCAGGGCTGCCGGTACCGGGCCAGAAGACTGTACTGGAGACTGGCCGTCAGTACTTCGGTCCCGGTTCCGGCCGCCTGCCCGTGAGGAAGCCCGTCCGGTCCCCAAAAGCCGCTCAGCCCGCAGGAGGGGCCCGACGGCGTGGCGCCCCCGAGGTTCGCCAGAACGGAGAACATCCGGTTGTCCATGGCGCGGGCGCCAAGATGGAGTCCCAGCCGATGGTCTTCCCCGGCCGTGTAGAGAGCCGAGACGGCATAGACGTCGGCGCCCGACCGGGCAGCCCACTCCGCGTGGGCAGGGTGGGCGGCGTCGAGACAAAGGGCCAAAGCGACCTTCCAGCCGTCGACCTCCAGGACCAAGGGGTGGCTTCCGGCAACAAAAAGCTCCTGCTCCGCCCCGTGCAGCCGGGTTTTGAAGCTGGGCTCGATGGTTCCCGTGGGGTGGATCGCCAGGGAGGCGAGCCGCGGCGTGCCGTCGTCCTCCTTGAACGCCGCACCGACCACAGCCGTGATTCCGGTCCGCCGGCAGATCTCGCGGATGCCGTCCAAGCGTCCGTCGGCCGCACTCAGCCAATCCCCCGGGCCCTCCAGCAGATCCAGCCGATACCCGGTCAGGGAGAGTTCCGGAAAAATGACGAGCCGGGCCCCGTGCGACTCTGCATCCTCGATCAGGCGGATGTGTTCGGTCACGTTGGCCGCCACGCCACCATCCAGGGAAACGTACTGAATGGCGGAAAGCGTCAGCGAGGTCATTGAGCCAGTGGTCACCCTGTCATCCTAGGCATCCACCTCCCTCTTGATAATCGGAGGACGTTGACGGTGCCGCGGGCAACGAGCAGTAACGTCCGACAGCGGTCTCGCGCAGAGACTCCGCCCAGGAGGCGAGCCGCTGGGCCGCCCGCACGTAGTGGAACAATTCCGTTGGAGTGAGCGCGTCGAGATCAGTCTCAGCCAGCCGCCGGGCCAGCTCCGCTCCTGGCGGCGCTACGGCCAGGGCCGTCCCTTCCTGCCCCCACTGGACATCTTCCGCCGGCTCACCCGCAACAAGCCGCCGGAAGAGGAAGTCCACAACGCCCGGGCTCATGGCCTTAAGGACTCCAGCCCCGGCTTCGCAGCCCTTGGCACGACCAACGGCCGGCAAACCGGTCCGTTCCGGGCCTGCGAAGTCGGGGTTCAGGAATGCGGGTTCTGAGGCGTCGTCCATGCGGCCATCTTATTCGAACATGTATTCGAATACAAGGGTGGCTCAGGACTCTTAATGACGCCTCAACGAGGCCGAACATGAGACGATCAAACGATGACCGCACGCGGAACCGCCACTGCCTCCCGGACCGCCAAAGGCACCTCTGCCGGCGCCCGGCTGACCGGGATTGACGCAGCACGCGGGCTGGCGTTGCTGGCGATGATGGCCACCCACGTGCTGCCGACCTTCGAGTCGGATCCGCAGCTCACGCCCACCTGGGTTGGGCTGGCATTTTCCGGACGGGCGGCCGCGCTGTTCGCCGTGCTGGCCGGCGTCGGACTAGCCCTCTCCACCGGCAAGCAGCAGCCCCTCGAGGGATCCGCGCTCGGAGCTGCCCGCCGTGGCATCGCCCTCAGGGCGCTCGTCATAGGTGCCGTCGGCTTCTCGGTAGGCGGCTTGGAAGTCAATATCGCCATCATTCTGGTCCACTACGCGCTGTTGTTCTTGTGCGTGTTGCCGTTTGTCGGATTGGGAGCCAGGCGCCTTCTGCTGCTCGCGGCCGCTTGGGTCCTGGCCTCCCCGGTGCTGGCATACCTGTTGCGGCCCTGGCTGCTGGCAGCAGATCCGCCCCTGCGGCTGGGGCATAACCCCGGCTGGGAGGACCTGACCACGCCGGCAAGACTGCTGGGCGACCTATTCCTCACGGGCTATTACCCTGTGCTCCAGTGGATCGCCTACCTTCTGGTGGGGCTGGCGATCGGCCGGATGGCGCTATCGAAAAGCATGACGCCGTTCCTGCTGCTCGCCGCGGGAACGGTGGTGGCCCTCGGCGCCAAGTGGCTGGGCATAATCCTGATGGAGGACTGGGGTGGAAGGCATGCCTTGGAGGCGCAAATCGGCGATCCCTCGTACCCGCTGGAAAGTCTGCTGCAGGTGAACCTCGTCGGCGCCGAACAGTCCGGCTCGGTGTGGTGGTTGGCCACCAGTTCACCGCACGCGGGCAGCACGCTGGATCTGCTGCACACTGCGGGGGTCGCCGCCGCCGTGATTGGCGCGTGCCTGCTGCTGGCCCGGCTGGGCGAATGGGTGGAGCTTGATCTGCTGCTCGCGTTCCGGGGCGCCGGGGCCATGACGCTGAGCCTCTACACGGGGCATCTGTGCGTCATGGCGGCCCTGCACAATCAGCCACTGGCGCCCGGCTGGACAGTGGATGGCGTCTACTGGGCGCAGGTCATCGGGGTCCTGGTGATCGGAGCCGCTTTTGCGGCACTTACCTGGCGCGGGCCGCTGGAGTGGGTCACCCATGCCGCCAGCCGGGTGGGCAGCCACCAGTCGGCCCGGGTCCGCCAACCGACCCGTTTCCGTTAACTACTAGTCCGTAAGCTACTGGCTATCTACTACGGTTTCCGGGACCCGGCGCGGAACATCCGTACGGCATCGCGCATCGAGGTGCGCGCGCGCTTGCGGTCGCCGGCGGCGTCGTAAGCACAGCTGAGCCGGAACCAGGAACGCCAGTCTTCCGGGGCGGCTTCCGCCTCGGCGCGGTATTTCTCGAATTCCCGGTCTGCTGCCTCGCGGACAATTCTGCCGGCAGGCGTGCGCGGCAGGGTGTCCTCGGGCAGGCCGCCTTCGGCTTCGAGGATTTTCGCCAGACGCTCGGTGCGGGCACCGAAGAGGAGCTCCCTGACCAGGGCCCAGGCCCCGATGGCCGGCAGCACGAGGTAGGCGACGCCGATGGCCTTCGCCACGAGGCTGGGGTCCGACATGAGGAGCAGGGAACGCTGAAAGGACACCACCAGGTAGAACACCAGCAACAGCGTGACAGCCCCCACCCAGATCTTGGTGCGGTTGGCTTTCAGGGCGGACAGGGCAGCAGCCACGGGGCTCAGAGTCCCAGGTCCAGATAGCCGTCGAGCCCCACAGTGAGTCCGGGGTGTGCCGCGACGTTGCGGACCCCGAGCAACACGCCGGGCATGAAGGAGGCCCTGTCAAAGGAGTCGTGGCGGAGCGTCAACTGCTCCCCCGGGCCGCCCAGCAGGACCTCCTGGTGCGCGACGAGGCCGCGGAGCCGGACGCTGTGGACCCGGACGCCGTCGACGTCGCAGCCGCGGGCGCCGGCCAGCTCAGTGGTCGTGGCATCCGGGCTGGAGGGCATCCCGGCCGCAGCGCGCTCGGCCGAGATGAGCTGCGCGGTCCGCACAGCCGTGCCGGAGGGGGCATCCACCTTCTCCGGATGGTGCAGTTCGATAATTTCGACGGAATCGAAGTACTTGGACGCCTTGGCGGCAAAGGCAGAAGCCAGGACCGAACCGAGGGCGAAGTTCGGGGCGATGAGCACACCGACGCCGGGCCGGTCGGCAAGCTGCTCTTGAAGGTCCGCGAGCCGCCCGGCGTCCCAGCCGGTGGTGCCGACCACGGCGTGCATGCCGTGCTCGACGGCGAAGCGGACGTTCGCCTCGGTGCTTTCGGGGATGGTCAGGTCGACGACGATCTGTGCGCCGGAGCTGATCAGAGTGTCCAGGGAGTCGTTGCGGCCAAGTGCCGCGACAAGCTTGAGGTCCGCGGCGGCGTCGATAGCTTTCACGGCTTCGACGCCCATGCGCCCGCGGGCGCCCAGCACGGCGACGGAGAGTTGTTCGGTCATGCCATCAACCCTACCGCCGGGGCCGCGCCCTCCCGGAACCGTCGGCGTTGGGTTACGAGCCACCGCGGCCACGGCTTACACGTTCCGGCACAGGCTCGCTCGCCTATTCCCGCCCTATTCGCCGGCCCTGGCCCTATTCGCCGGCGCCGACCCATTCAACGGTGCCGTCGGCGAAGAACTGTTCCTTCCAGATCGGCACCTGGGCCTTGATCCGGTCCACCAGTTCGGCACACACCGCGAAAGCCTGGCCGCGGTGGGCGGCGGAGACGGCACAGACCAGGGCAGGGTCGCCGATTTCGAGCATGCCGATCCGGTGGGCCGCCCAGATCCGCACGGGCTGCTGCTGGTCATGAGCGCCAGCGGCGGGGACGGTGTGCTCCGCCACGAGCCGGGCGACGACGTCGGCCATCACCTGGTGCGCCGTCGGGTGGGCGCTGTAGCTGAGTCGGGAGACCTGCTTGCCGCCGTCGTGGTTGCGGACCACACCGCTGAAGCTGACTACGGCCCCGGCGGTGTCCGATTCGACGGCCGCGATCGCCTGGTCCACCGAGATGGGCTCGGCGCTCAGGACGGCGTGTACGATTTCAAATCCGGTTTCAGTGCCCATGGCTGCCTTCCAGCTGGTCGCAGAGATGTCCCACGATGGGATCCAGCACGCTGAGCCCGTCCATCACGCCCTTGGGTGAACCTGGGAGGTTCACGATGAACGTCTGGCCGGCCGCGCCCGCGTGGCCCCGGCTGAGCATAGCCATGGGCGTCTTGGCCATTCCGGCATTCCGGATGCCCTCCATGATGCCCGGGATTTCCCGGTCCAGCAGGGGCAGGGTCTCTTCGGGGGTCGCGTCGGTGGGGCTCAGGCCCGTGCCGCCGCTGGTGATGATGACGGCCGGCTGCTGGCTCAGCAGGGCACGGAGCGCAGCTCCCACCGGTGCACCGTCCGGAACCACCAGGGCGGGGAAGGGCTCGAAGCCGTGTTCGGTGAGCCAGTCGATGATGACGGGACCCGTGAGGTCGTCGTAGACGCCGGCGGCCGCCCGGGTGGAGGCAATCACGACGCCGGCCTTCCGGCCCGTGGCCTCACCGTGGCGGTGCGGTTCGGGCATGTTCATAGGGTCCAGTCCCCGCTCTTGCCGCCGCTTTTGGCGAGCACTTTGATGTCGGTCAGGACGGCGTGTTTGTCCACGGCCTTGATCATGTCGTAGACGCTCAGCGCGGCGACCGACGCCGCGGTCAATGCTTCCATCTCGACGCCGGTGACGCCGCGCGTCTTGACCGTGGCAAACACAGTGACGAAGTCGGCGTCGAGCTCGAAGTCGATGGTGACCTTGGCGATCGGCAGCGGGTGGCACAGCGGGATCAGATCGGGGGTCTTCTTAGCCGCCATGATCCCGGCAACGCGGGCCACGGCGAGCGCGTCGCCCTTGGGAAGCTCGCCCGAGCCGAGGAGGGAAAGGACCTCGGCCGTGCTGCGGACTGTCGCGGTGGCAGTGGCCTCCCGCGTGGACTCGGCCTTGTTGGACACATCAACCATCTGGGCTGTGCCGTCGTGGCGGAGGTGGGTCAGGCCGGCACTAACGGCTGTGGAGTGCTCCGTTCCGGAGCTGTCTGCATCATTCACAGAATCCATACTTCCACCTCATCGCCCGCGGCGAGAGACGTTGTCTCCTCGGGAATGTGGACGAGGGCGTTGGAACGGGCCAGGGCGTGGACCAGGTGGGAACCCGGGCCGCCCTCCAGCCGGACCGTGCCGTCCGGGGCCAGCGTGCCGCGCCGGACCTGGTGCTTGCCAGCCGGGGAGGTCAGTGGCTCGGCGAGCGGCGCACGGACCGCGGGCCGCGGTGCGGGGGCACCGAAAAGCTCGGTGAGGACGGGGCGCAGGAACATTTCAAAGGATACGAGGCAGCTCACCGGGTTGCCCGGGAATCCCAGCACGGGAACACCGTCGAAGCGGCCGATCCCCTGCGGGCCGCCCGGCTGCATCGCCACCGGGGTGAATTCGACGTCGTGTCCGGCCATCGCCTGGCGGACCACCTCATAGGCGCCCTTGCTGACGCCGCCGGTGGTGATGATCAGGTCCACAGCCGGGGCATGCCGGCGCAGCAGTCCGGCCAGCTCGTCCGGCCGGTCAGTGGAGATGCCCGTTCGTGTGACCTCGAGGCCGGCCTGGCGCATGGCGGATTCGAGCAGGGTGCCATTGGAGTCGAAGATCTTGCCCGGTCCCAGCGGGTGGCCCGGTTCCACGACTTCGTCGCCCGTGGTGACCAGCAGGACCCGGAGGCGGACGCGGACGGGCACGTCCGTATGACCCAAGGCCGCCAGGAGTCCCAGCTGGCCGGGGCCGAGGAACGTTCCGGCGCCGAGCGCGAGCTCACCTGAGCGAATGTCGCTGCCGGCGGCACGCACAAACGTTCCGGCGGCCGTGGCCGGCACACGCACCATGGCGGGCTCTCCGGGGAGCGGGAACGAATCCGGTACGGCCTGCTCGATGGGAACGACGGCGTCGGCTCCGGCCGGCAGCATGGCCCCGGTCATGATCGGCGCGGCGGTGCCGGCGGCCAGTTCCGCTGGTGCTGCGCCGGCCGGGACGGGCGCGACCACGCGCAGTTCCGTTCCGCCGTCGGGCACGTCGCCGCTGCGGATCGCGAAGCCGTCCATCTGCGAGTTGGCAAACGGGGGAAGGTCCAGCGGGGCGTGGATATCGGCGACGAGTCCGCGGCCCAATGCCTCGAGCAACGGGAGCCGCTCCACCCGGTCCTCCGTGCGGAGTGGGGCCAGGAGCGTCCGTACCTTGTCCCGGTGCGCTTCCACGCTGACGTGCCTTGTCTCGGTGCGGTGCATGCGGTTCTGACCTTTGCTCAGCTCGCTAGGAATTCACCATAACTCTAACCGTGTGGAAGCCGGTGGCCCCGCTCGGCGCGACAGGGGCGGACTCCTCCACTTGTGGGACGCCGTCGAGAGTTGTGGCCCGGACCTGGACCTCGTACTGTCCCGGCGTCAGTGCCAGCGGAAGCTTCCACTGGTACCACGTGTCCTTCGAGATGCCCGGGGCCAATTCGGCCTGCTGCCAGCCGCCGCGGTTGACCCGCAGTTCCACCTTCCCGATGCCCGTATGCTGTGCCCACGCGACGCCGCCGAACACCACAATCCCCGCCGTCACGCCGTGCCCGTCCTGCGGCACGTCAATCCGCGACGAGGTCTTGATGGGCCCGCGCTCACTCCAGCCGCGGGGCGTCCAGTAGGCGACGTCGTCCGAGTAGCGGGTCACCTTGAGCTCCGTGACCCACTTGGTGGCCGAGACGTAGCCGTACAGGCCGGGCACGATCAGCCGGACAGGGAAGCCGTGCTCGAACGGGAGCGGTTCGCCGTTCATTCCCACGACCAGCAGCGCGTCCCGGCTGTCCGTGAGGGCCTCCAGCGGCGTCCCGGCGGTAAAGCCGTCCGTGCTCCGGGACAGCACCATGTCCGCCCCGGGCTTGGGACCGGCCATGGCGAGCAGCTCGCGGACCGGCCAGCCGAGCCAGCGGGCATTGCCAATCAGGTCCCCGCCCACCTCGTTGGAAACGCAGGCGATAGTGACATGGCGTTCGGTCATGGGCTTGGCCAGGAGGGTGGCGAAGTCGAGTTCTACCTCGCGTTCCACCATGCCCGCGACCTTTAGCGTCCACGTAGTGGGGTCGACCAGGGGAACCCGCAGGGCGGTATCGATCCGGTAGAAGTCCTTGTTCGGGGTCACGAGCGGCCCCAGGCCGTCCAGCCGGATCTCGGCACCTGCGGGTATGGGCGGCACGGGCGCGGCGGCCGCCGGGAGGGCCAGCCTGCTGCGCACATCGCTGACGACGGCGGCCGCTCCCCGCAGGGTGGAGGCGAGCACACCGACGACGCCGGCACCCGCGGCAGTGCCGCCGAGGGCCAACAGGAAACGGCGCCGTGCCAGTGCGGCTTCGCCGGCGGGACTTTCGTCCGGCGCCGCCGCAGCCGGTGCCGCCGGGGCGGCGGCCTGCCACGCCAACAGTTTTCGGATGAGCCACCGCAGCAGCGCGATCCCCACCAGGGCCACGAGCACAGGCACCGCGATGGCGTTGGCAGTGGCGTCAGCCCGGCTCACCACGGCCACGAGGCCCACCGCCCCGAACACAGCGATGACGGCCACCCCGGCGAATCGGCGCCGCACTTCGAGGACACCGGACAAGGCCGCGAGCGCGGCGATGACCAGCGACATGCCGCCGAGCAGCGCCACCTTGTCCGCCGTACCAAACACCGAAATGACCCACTCTTTGACGCCCGGCGGGACGGCATCGATCACGGCCCCGCCGACGGCGGTCACCGGCGAAACCGTGGGGCTCACCAGGCCCGCGGCGAGTTCGCCGAGCAGCACCGCGGTTCCGACGGCCACCAGTCCGGCCCCGGCAGCCCACAGGTCCCGCCGCCGCTGGGGCCGCGGCCGCTGCCGCGGTTGCCGGGGCTGCGGTTGCTGGGCCGGTCCTTGCTGTACCTGTACTTTCCCTCCGTGCTGGCCGTGGCCAGCGCGCGTCTCGTCCATTTCATCTCCTTGCCCGTCCAGGGCAACGTCGCGCTTCACGGTGTGCGTCCTGTCTGGATCTGCTCTTGCGCCGGGCCAGGCAGAACCATCTCCTGCGAACCGGCGGCCCGTGAAGCGTCGGCGGACGGCATGCCGGTGGAGGGCAGGCCGGCAGCGGGCCCCTGCCTGAGAACTTGGCCGTGAAGCCCCTCGGCGGGAAGCAGCAGCGAGAAGCGGCAGCCGCCGTCGACGTTTTCCACGCTGACGGTGCCCTGGTGGGCACTGACGATTCCGGCAACGATGCTCAGGCCAAGTCCGGCCCCGCTGTAGCGCAGGGCACCCGTCGGCTCCTCCTGCGGCCCGTCCGGCCGGAGAATGCCGGCACCATCACCCGGTCCGTGATCATCCTCACCGGACAGGCGGCCCTTAACGGACGGCCTGCCGGCCCGCCGCCGGGAGGGATCCTTCTGCCAGCCGGTCTCGAAAACATGCGGCAGGTCTTCTTCGGGGATCCCGCCGCAGCCGTCCGTGACAGCGACGACGGCCCGGTCGCCTTTCCGCCCCACCTCCACGGTAACGCGGGAGCCGGGGGCGCTGTGGACAATGGCGTTGAGCACGACGTTCCGGACGGCGCGTCCCATCGAAGGGCCGTCCGCGAGAGCCAGACATTCCCGCCGGCCGCCGCCGTCGAGCGTTATGCCATGCTGTCCCGCCAGCGCGGCGAGGTCGGCGATGGCGTCGCTGGCGAGGTCGTACAGATCCAAAGGCTCAGCCTTCAGCCGCATGGTTCCGGCATGGATCCGGGACAGCTCCAAAAGGTCGTTGACCATGCCGGCCATGAGGTCGGTCTGCGCGATGATCTTCCGGTAGTAGCCCGGGACGTCCGCCGCCATGCCGTCCTCGAGTGCCTCGGTCATGGCCCGCATGCTCGCCAGCGGAGTCCTCAAATCATGCGAGATCCAGCTGACGAGCTCGCGGCGGGCGTTCTCGACGGCCGCCTCGCGCTCCCGTGATGCCTCCAGCATCCGGCTGCTGGCTTCGAGTTCGGCGGCGAGGGCGGCGAGCTCGTGGCTCATGACCGCGGACTGGATCCCCGGGCTCTCGCCGCGGCCGATGCTCCGGGCGGCGTCGGCCAGTTCCTTGGCGTTCCGCGACACCCGCGATCCCAGCACGAGCGCGATGGCAATGGCCACCGCCGAGGCCACGGCCAGGACGTACCACATGACCTCAAGGTCCCGTGCGGAAATGAACATGGCGTTAAAGGCGCTGACCATGCCGGCCGTCAGGACGGCGACCGCAGCGAGCACCACCACACAGATCTGCACTGCGAAGGATGCCCTGCGCAGCGGTTTCAGGATGAGCAGTGAAGCGGCCCCGATCAGGACGCCCCACGCCACAGCCCAGCCGATGATGGTCAGGAGTTCAGAGGTCTGCACCGGCCGGTTCCTCCTCGTCGCTCGGATCGAGCCGGTATCCCACACCCCAGACCGTTTTCAGGATGGCGGGCTTGGTGGGATCCTGCTCGATTTTCTCGCGAAGCCGTCGCACGTGGACGGTCACCGTGGAGAGGTCGCCGTAGTCCCAGCCCCAGACGGCCTTCATGAGCTCTTCGCGGCTGAAAACCTGGCGGGGCCGGCGCAACATGAAGGCCAGCAGGTCGAATTCCCGGGCCGTCAGCGCCAGCGGCCGGCCGTGCCGGGAGACCGTGCGCGCGGCCGGGCTCAAGTCGAAGCCGCCCACTTCGACGGAAGGCTCCGGGCTGAATTCCGGAAGGCTTCGGCGCAGGACCGAACGGACCCGCAGGACCAGTTCACGCGGTGAGAAGGGCTTGGTGACGTAGTCGTCCGCGCCGGCCTCAAGGCCCAGGATGCGGTCGTCCTCGGTTCCAAGGGCCGTGAGCATGATGACGGGGACGCTGTGTGCTGCCCGGAGCCGGCGGCAGACTTCCACGCCGTCGAGTCCGGGCAGCATCCGGTCCAGCAGGACAAGGTCAGGTCGGCGTTCGGCGGCGAGGCGGAGGGCGGCAAACCCGTCCGCCGCCAGGACCACCTGGAATCCGGCCTGGACGAGATAGTCGCGGACAACCCCGGCGATGGTCGGCTCGTCTTCAACGAGGAGGATGCGCCGGTGCTCCGCCGCGTCCGGGGCCGGCTGGGTCTTGTTCACGCTTCCAGCATAGGTTCGCGACCCCGCCGCGGGCAGGCATCCTGATCCCCGCAGGGCATCCTTCCCGAACCCGTAATATCCCTGTCGTCATGCGGCTGTGACGACCGCCGCGAGGTGGCGTAGCCTGACTCTATGACAGTTCAACTGGGTATGCCCCTGCTGGCCGGCAGTCCCGAAGCGGGCCAGGCTGCGGCGCCCGCACTGTCCGGACGCCCCGAGGGCCTGCCTGCCGGGCTCGTGGACCGTTTCGGCCGCCGTGCCACGGACATGCGGCTGTCACTGACGGACAAGTGCAATCTGCGGTGCACGTACTGCATGCCGGCCGAAGGGCTGGACTGGCTTGCGAAGCAGGCCGTCATGTCCGCGGAGGAAATCGTGCGCATCGTCCGGATCGGCGTCGACATGCTGGGCGTGCGTGAACTCCGGCTGACCGGCGGTGAACCGCTGGTGCGCGCAGACCTGCTGGACATCATCGCCGCCCTGCGCCAAGCCCACCCGACCCTGCCGATCTCCATGACCACCAATGGCGTGGGCCTGGACAAGAAGGCCGCCGGGCTCAAGGCCGCGGGCCTGTCCAGGATCAATGTCTCCCTGGATTCGCTGCACGAGGAAACGTTTGCCAAGTTGACCCGCCGCCCCTTCCTGAACAGGGTCCTGGCCGGTGTGGACGCCGCCTGGGCGGCCGGCCTGGGCCCGGTCAAGCTCAACGCCGTGCTTATGCGCGGAATCAACGACGCCGAGTCTCCGGCCCTGCTGGCCTGGGCCCTGGAGCGCGGCTATGAGCTGCGCTTCATCGAGCAGATGCCGCTCGACGCGGACCACGGCTGGACCCGCCGGGACATGATCACCGCCGCGGAGATCCGCGAATTGCTCTCCACCGACTACGTGCTCAGCTCCGATCCGCGGGACCGTGACGGTGCGCCCGCGGAACGGTTCGAAGTCCGGGCCCGCGTTCCCGGCTCCTCCGAGGCCACCGGCCCCGTGCTCGGTACCGTGGGCATCATCGCCTCCGTTACCGAGCCGTTCTGCTCAGATTGCCGCCGCACCCGCATCACTGCCGAGGGCAAGATCATGAGCTGCCTGTTCTCCCGCGAGGAAGCGGACCTGCTGGGTCTGCTGCGCGAGGGCGCCAGCGACGAACAGCTCGCCGAACGCTGGCAGGATGCCATGTGGATCAAGCCCAAAGCCCACGGCATGGACCACGTGGGTCTCGGCGCCGCCGACTTTGTCCAGCCGGACCGCAGCATGAGCGCCATCGGAGGCTGACTTTTTCGTGAACGTACGCTACTTCGCTGCCGCGCGCGCTGCCGCCGGCGTGGATGAAGAACGCTTCGAGCTCTCCGACGGCGACACGCTCGCCTCGCTGCTCGAGGCAATCCTCGCCGTCGAGCGGCCCGAACCGCCGGCCGGCACTCCTCCCCTGGCCCGGATCCTGTCCCGTTCCAGCTTCCTGCTCAACGAAGTGGCCGTGCGTGACCACGCCGCGGCGCTCAAGCCCGCCGACGTTGTGGACGTCCTGCCGCCTTTCGCCGGGGGCTAGCTCTCCAGGGCTTCCCGCACGCGGCGTGCCACCGCGGCGGCTCCGGCCTCGCCCATGACGATCGTGTAGTGATTGACCTCCGGCACCTCGCGGACCCGCAGGGACGGCAGTTTCTCCGCCCAGGCGTCCAGGTAGCCGGGCGAATAAAGGGCGGCGGGTTCGTTGAGCAAGCCGCGCGGCGCCCGCAGGACCTCGGCTTCCACCGCGAGCTCGTCCAGCGCCTTCAGCAACGAGGCACCGCGGTGCAGGTCGGCGGTGTCCTCCGCCATGGCCTGGTAGCGCGTGGCCGGCCTGAGCTCAGGCTCCTCGCCGGTGAGGTCGTACTCCACGTAGGCGTCCACGAGAGGGCTCCAGTCCTCGCTGAAAGCCGGGTGCTGCCGCCAGAAGGACCGGTACACTTCACGGCTCGGGAACGTGGCGTTCAAGCGTTCGGCCGCCGCGCCCAGGACCGAGGAAATGACTTCCTCGTCCGAGAGCCCCTCCGGGACCTGCAGCGGCAGGCCGCCGTCCACCAGCACGAGCGAGCGGACGCGCTCCGGAAACAGGTTGGCGAGGACGAGGGAGGCGAAGCCGCCCATCGAGTGACCCACCACGACGACTGGCCCCGGGGCCAGCTCCGCGAGCACGGCCGCGAGGTCTTCCGCGTGCGAGGTCATGCCATACGGCGCCGGCAGCGAGTTGCTGCGGCCGCGCCCGCGAAGGTCCGGGGCGATGATCCGCACCTCGGGCAGGGCCGCGGCCAAGTACGGCCAGGCCTTGTGCGATGCGGTGACGCCGTGGACGGCGAGGATGGTCGGGGCGTCGGGATCCGTTGGGCCCCAGATGCCGGTGTGGAGCGTGCCGCCACGGACCGCGACTTCGGCGGTGCGGTAAGTGTCCTGGCTGGTTGTCTGGGTCATGAGGCTGTCCCTTCCTGGGGCGGGGTGGGGTTCGCGGTCGTGGCGGGGGCAGAGCCGGGGCTGGGCGCAAGGGCCCGTTCGATGAACTGCATCATTTCCTCAAAGACCTCTTCGGGTACCTCCGGCCGGGCTCCGGCGGCAGGTTCGGCGCCTTCCTCGTCCCAAAGGACCCAGCGCATGCCGATCAGCTCGCCGATGCCCATCAGGGCCCAGGCGGCCACGGTGGGATCCATCTCCCGGACCTCGCCGGTGAGCTGGGCCGCCTTCAAGCCTTCGATGTAGCCGTTGACGATCCGCGTGTAGTGCAGCCGCAAGGCGCCGGGCGAGACGAATTCGGCCTGGCGGACTATCCGGTACAGGGCGGGGTGCTGGGCGGTGAAGCGGAAGAAGGCCCGGAAGCCAGCCCGTTCCGCCTCTAGCCGGGTGCCGGCGCTTCTGGCGGCGTCGGTCATGGCGTGCCGGACTCGCCGGTTCAGGTCCTCGACCACTTCATCGAAGATGGACTGCTTGCCGTCGAAGTACAGGTAGAACGTGCCGAGGCCGACGCCGGCCGCCTCGGTGATCTTGACGATCGAGGCCTCGTGATAGCCCACCGAAGCGAAGACCGACTCCGCTGCCTCGAGCAGTTTGGCCCGGGTGCGCGTGCCCCGTGCGGTGCGCGGTGCCGCGCTCACTCCCGCTCCCCCGCCGCGGGAGAGCGCTGCGACGAAGCCCGCCCGGCAGTTCCGGCCGGCTCGCGTACTGCAAGTTCACGTACTGCAAGTTCACGTACTGCCGGTTCACGTCCGGCCAGTTCTTCGCGCAGCTTGGCGCGGAGCACCTTGTTCAGTGCCGTGCGGGGCAGCGCCGGGACCATTTCGACCCCTGTCGGGACCTTGAAGCGGGCCAGCCGGGAGGCGCAGTGCTCCAGCAGTTCCTGCTCGTCCGTGGCCATGCCGGGCCGGACCACCACGAATGCCATGCCGCTTTCGCCCCAGTGCGCGTCCTCCACCCCGACGACGGCGGCCTGCGCCACCGCGGGGTGCGCCAGCAGGGCGGCCTCGACCTCGGCGGGGGCCACGTTCTCGCCGCCGGAGATGTAGATGTCCTTGAGCCGGTCCACCACCTTGATGTACCCCTCGGCGTCGCGCTCTACGAGGTCGCCGGTGCGCAGCCAGCCGTCGACGAGGACGGCCGCCGTGGCGGCGGGGTCGCGGAAATAACCGGCGAACACCCCCGGGCCCCCCACCAGCAGCTCGCCGCTGGCGGCGCCGTCCAGGATTTCCCCGGTGACGGGATCCGCCACGGCGACGGCGACGTGCGGGTACGGCTTGCCCGAATAGCCGACCATCCGTTCGGCGTCATCGTTCGGCAGACACAGCACATTCGGGGACGCCTCGGTCAGTCCGTAACCCTGGCTCAGGGCCACCCCACGGCGGTGCCAGATCCGCAGCAGCGGCGCCGGCATCGGCGCCCCGCCCACCACCGCCTGGCGCAGGCTGCCCAGCTCGGCATGGGCAAAGTCCGGGTGTTCGGCCAGCATCAAGTACTGGGTGGGAACTCCCATCAGCATTGTCACGCCGCGCTCCGCGATGAGCTGCAGGACGCGGCCGGGATCGAAACCGCGTTCCAGCACCACGGTGGCCCCGACCCACCAGGCCAGCAGCGGCTGAATGTTCCAGCCGCCCACGTGGAACTGAGGCAGCACGGCGAGCACCACGTCACTGCTGCCCATGTCGAGAGTCCGGGAGAGCGACAGGTTGTTCCAGAAGCAGTTGGCGTGGGTAAGGACGGCGGCCTTGCTGGCACCCTCGGTGCCGGAGGTGAAAATCATCAGCAGCGCGTCGTCGTCGTGCACTTCCCGGCGGGAATGCTCCGCCCTGCCCGGCGCTGCCGGCCGAACGCGTGAAGGCGGCGGCACAGACTTTTCGACGCCGCCAGGTCCGAGGGCCGCGGTCCGGGGCCGGTGCGGCAGCAGCGCGCACGCCGCGGCAGCCAGGGTGTCGAGTTCGCCTTCCACCAGCAGCAGCTGGGGCTCGGCGAGCTCCAACTGGGCAGAGAGCTCCCGGGGTGAGAGCCGCCAGGACAGCGGAACCAGGACCAATCCGGCCTTGGCGCAGGCGAAGAAGGCCACCACGTGGTCCGAACTGTTGCCGGTCAACGTGGCGATCCGGTCCCCGATCCCGTAACCGGCGGCCCGGAACCCGGCGGCCAAGGCAGCGGCGCGGCGTTCCAGCTCGCTGTAGAGCAGGGTGCAGCCGCGGTCGTCGATGGCGACGCGGTGCGGGGTGGCGAGGCTGCGGTCGGTGGTCCAGCGGCCCAGAGTGTGCAGGCCGTCCGGGCGGCCGGGGCCGGTTGTGTTGCTCATGCTGCGTCCTCCAGGATGTCGCGGGGCGTTTCGGCGCCCTGGTTGCCGGCACGCCGGTTGCCGCGACGACGTCGCTGCGCCAGCCGCTCGGCGGTTCCAGTTACGCCGCCGGGCAGGAACAGCACCACCAGGATGAACAGCGTGCCGAGGATGAACAACGGCTCAGACAACGGTACCCGCAGGACATCGGGGAGGGACTTGACGGCCTCGGAATTGGCCAGCGCCGTCAGACGCTGGTCAAGGACCGTGTAGAACACGCCGCCGATCACGGCGCCCCAGCGCGAGCCGACGCCGCCCAGGACCACCATCACGAGCAGCGTGATGGTGAGGTCCGAGGAGATGGCCCGGGGAACGGCTCCGCTTTGCAGCAGCAGAAAGACCATGCCGATCACGCAGACCAGGACCGCGGACAGAACGAAAATCAGCAGCTTCACAAGGTACGGCTGAAGGCCCAGGACACGGACGCGCAGTTCGTTCTCACGGACGGCCGCCGCGGCGTGCCCGGCCCGGGAGGACTGCACCCAGGTGACGATCACGAACACAGCCACGAGCACAGCCAAGGCTAGCCAGTACAGGTTGCGGGTGTTGACGACGCCGACCAGGAAGTCGGGCAGGTTGTCGGTGCGCAGCGTCAGGCCCTCGTCGCCGCCAGTCCTGCCGTCCGGGTTACGCCCCACGATGACCGAGCCGGCCTGGGCGAAGGCTAGCGTGACCATAGCGAAGGGGATGCCGCTGACACGCAGGCTGATGCTGCCCACCACGTGGGCCAGCACAATGACGATCAGCAGGGTCAGCCCCATCGCCGGCAGCAGCGGAATGTCCATATTCTGCAGGATGACCGCGAGGCCGTAGACGCCGGCGCCGAAATAAAGCGCGTGCCCGAAGGACAGCAGCCCGGCCACGCCAAGGAGCAGGTGGTAGGTCAGGGCTGCGGCTGCCATCAGCATGCACATGGCCAGCAACTGCAAGGACCCGGGCGTGTAGCTGGGGCCGGGCAGCATGCCGGGCAGTGAGATATTCAGCAGCGGCAGCAGTACCAGGAGCAGCACCCCGGCCAGGCCCGCCGCCCACATCGTGAGGCGGCGGCCGGTGATGGCGGGGCGCCGAACGCCGGGGTCACCGCCCGGCTCCCGGGCGTCGTGCTTCCGCGTCCTGTTTTTCCCCGGACGGGGGGTGGCACCGCCGTCGGAGGCGGGTCCTCCGGAGCTGTTGGTATCGGTGTCGGTGGTCATGAGGTTCTCCCGAGCAGGCCGGTGGGACGGAACAGCAGCACGAGCGCCAGCGCAAGCACCACGACGAAGTCACCGGTGCCGCCCAGATAGAAGTTCGCGAACTGCTGCAGGACGGCGACGGCGACGGCGGCGATGGCCGCCCCGGTCAGCGAACCGAGCCCGCCGATCACCGTGACAATGAAGGCGAAGATCAGCAGCGACCCGCCGAGCATGGGTGAAACGTAGCCGAAGTAGTGCGAGGCGAGGACACCGCCGAGGCCCGCCGCCGCCCCTCCGATGGTAAAGACGAGGGTGAAGGCTTTGCGCACGTCGATCCCGAGGGCGGTGACCATGGACCGGTTTTCGACGCCGGCGCGGATGATCATGCCGTAGCGGGTCTTCTTCAGGAAGAACACCAGGGCCAGCAGCACCATGACGGCCGCGACGATGCAGACGAAGCGGTCATTGGGAATCCGGGCGCCGAGGATTTCGGTGGTGTCCTTGAACCAGGCCGGACCCTGGATGAACACCGGGTCGGTGCCCCAGATGCCATCGAAAAGGGCCACTGCCGCGAGTGCGAGACCCACTGTGACGAGGACCTGTTCGATGTGCCGCTGGTACAGCCGCCGGATGAGGACGAACTCCGTGAAGGCAGCAAAGGCGGCTCCCGCGGCGGCCCCGATCACGAGGGACAACAGGAAGGTTCCCCAGTTGTCGGAGCCCGCGCGGCGGGCGATTTCCCAGCCGGCGAAGGCACCCAGCGTCAGGAAGGCGCCGTGCGCGAAGTTGAGCACGCCCATCAGACCGTAGATCAGGGACAGCCCGGCGGCCACGAGGAAGTACAGTGCACCGAGGCCGAGGCCGGTGAACATCAGCAGCACGACGGTGCTCACAGGGCAGCGCCTTTCTCGACTGGTTGTCCGGCAGGTTTTCCGGCAAGTTCTCCGGCAGGGCCGGAGTCGGTGGACACACCCAGATGCCGCTGGATCAGCCCGGCGTCCTCGAGGAAGTCCCGGGCCGGGCCGGTGTGGACCACGCGTCCGCCGGACAGCACCACGGCGCCCTCGGCAAGCTGGCCGACGACGTGCAGGTTCTGCTCGACGAGCAGGATGGGTACGGTCTTCGCCGCTTCGGCCAGGGTCTCGGCCACCTCGCCGACGATTTTGGGAGCGAGGCCTTTGGTGGGCTCATCGACCAGCAGGATCTTGTTGGTGTTCAGCAGGGCGCGGGCCAGCGAGACCATCTGCTGCTGCCCGCCGGAAAGCGTTCCGGCCATCTGGGCGGAGCGGGCCAGCAGGTCCGGGAAGAGCTCCTCGACCAGCTGCCGGCGGGGCGCGGCGTCACGTTCGGCGAGCCGGAGGTTCTCCGCGACAGTGAGTTTGGAGAAGACCTCCCGGTCCTCCGGGACGTAGCCCACGCCGCTGCGAATGATCTTGAACGTGGCTTCCTTCTCGATCCGCTCGCCGTCCAGTTCCACCACGCCGGCGCGGTCTATCAGGCCGATGATGGCCTTGATGGTACTGGTCTTCCCGACGCCGTTGCGGCCCAGCAACGCGGTGATCCCGGTTGCCGGGACGGTGAACGACACGTCCTCCACCACCTGCTGGCCCGCGATCGTGGCGTTGAGGCCCTCCACCCTCAGGATGGGCGGGACTTCGGTGGCGCGGTGTTCGGCTGTGGTGCTCATACGGGTTCTCCGAGGTAGGCGCTTTGCACGGTGGGGTCCGCCATCACGGCGTCGGGGCTGTCCAGGGCCAGCAGGCTGCCGTGGTGCATCACGGCCACCCGGTCCACGAGGCCCAGCACAACGTCCATGTGATGCTCCACCATCATGACGGTGCAGCCGCGGTCACGGTGCAATCCTGCGATGATCGCGGTGAGGGACGGGACGTCCCCCGACGCCACCCCGGCCATCGGTTCATCGAGCAGCACGACGGCGGGATCCGTCGCCAGCAGCACGGCGATCTCCACCTTGCGTTTCTCGCCGTGCGAGAGGTCGCCGGCCGCCGTCGTGAGCTTGCCGGTGAGACCGACCTCCGCGATGGTGCCGAGCGCGATCCGCGTGGCATCATCTGTCGCCGAAGGGAAGCGCAAGACACTGAAGCTGCCACCGAGTTTCGCCTGGGCGGCGAGCCGGACGTTTCCAGCACAGTAAGCCGCGGAAACAGGTTGGAGGTCTGGAAGGTCCGGCCCAGCCCCGCACGGGCCCGGCGGTGGATCGGCGCGGCTGTGATCTCCCTGCCGTTCAGCTCAATGCGCCCCGCGGTGGGCCGCATCACGCCGGAAATCAGGTTGAACAAGGTGGTCTTGCCGGCCCCGTTGGGGCCGATGACGCCGATCATTTCGCCGGCGCCGACCGCGAAGCTCACATCCTGGAGGATGCGCGCACCGCCGATCTGCAGACCGAGGCCGTCCACCGCGAGGGCGGGCAGGGCTGGGGCATTCATACGGGTCCTTTTGGTTGGCTCTGAAGGGCGGACGCGAGCTCGGGCTCTACCCGGCCGGGCTACTTCTTTTCCGGCGGCGCGACCGAGTCGCCCGGAACCGCCTTGATGAGCTCGGGGGCCCAGGTGCCGCCCTTCTGGACAAGCTTGGCCTGGTACATGTCCTGGATCAGGGCGTGATCGGAGGCGCGGACGGTTTCCTTGCCCTTGGGCCCATCGAAGCTGAAGCCTTCGAGGGCCTTGACCATGGCGTCCGGGTCCGAGCCGCCCTCCTTGATGGCCTGCGCGATCAGCTGGCCGGCCACGAAGCCGTCCGGAGTGAAGAGGTCGGCCTTCTTGCCGGCCTTCTCGACGGCGGCGATCATCTTCTTTTCCACATCGTTGCCTGCAGCACCCGGGAAGTAGTGGTTGAGGAAGCTGATCTTCGAGCTCGCCGGGCCGTAGGCGCCGAAGGTTGCCGCATCGCCCAGGCCGGTTACGACGGGGGCGGCGTCGAAGACTCCCTGCTGGCTCAGCGCCTGCCACATGGTGCCGGACGTTGCCCCGGCCCAGGCCACGAAGACCATGTCCGGCTTGGCGTCGAGGAGCTGGCGCGCGAACGGGGTGAGTTCCTGGTTCTCCGGGACGAGGACGGATTCCACGTTGGCACCCTTGGCGCCCAGTACCGCCTTCACCGCGGCGACGTTGCCTTGGCCGAAAGCGTTGTCCTGGGCGAAGACAACAACCTTCTTGCCCTTGGTGTCGATGAACGTGCCGGCGGTGGCGACGTCCTGCAGGCTCTGCCGGCCGGAGCGGAAGGTGTACTTGTTGATGCCCTGGATGGCGTCGGTGGCCGCGGGTCCGGAGATGTACAGGACCTTGTTTTGCTGCGCCTGCTCCGCGAGCTTCAGGGCGATACCGGACGACGCCGTTCCGCCGATGACCTTGTAGCCCTTGCCGATCATGTCCTTGGCCGCGGTAACGGCCTTGTCCGGGTCGCCGCCGTCGTCAGCGTAGGTCAGGTTGATCTTGGCTCCGTTGATCTCGCCAGTGCCGCCCGTGGCGTAGTCGATGCCGGCCTGCAGCCCCTCGTAGTAGGTTGCGCCGTACGCCGCCAGGGGTCCGGTCTTGGAGTAGATGATGCCGACGTTGACGGGATCGGCCTTCGCGCCGCCGGAACCGGCCGGTGTAGCGGAGCCGGCAGTGGGAGCGCAGGCGGTAAGGGCGAGCCCGCCGGCCATGACGGCGGCCAACAGGAACTTCTTTGTATCCTTCACGGGATGCCTTTCTTGAGAACCCACGGGTGGGGCAGAATTCTGGGTGAGAACCCGGATCAAACCTGAAAGGTGATTCAGGTCACGGTAAATCTATGGTGCGCGTCACGCGGTGTCAACGGCTCATGGAGGCGGTTTGGCAACATTCCGGCAACGGTTAGGCCGTGGCCGGCGGCACGCCGGGCACGGGGCAGCCACTAATCGGGAGCTGTAGGGAAAGAGTCGGCCGGGCGGTCGCCCGACCGGGCGGCGTCACACCGGGATAGGGGCGCCTTCATCGACGCGCCGGCACACTGTGGCCATGAACGGGGTGAACCCGCTGGCTTGGCCCAGGCGGAGTCCGGCGGCGTGCGTCAGCACACCGTCGTCGATCCGGAAGGTGTGCCGTGCGGTGCCGCGGTCGCTGCGCCGTTCCACGGTCAGGGTACCGTCGTGCCAGCCGGCGCGGGCGGGGGCTTCGGGTGGCAGGCCCATGCTGTTGACGTGGTACCAAAGGATTTCCGGGTGGTCCGGGTCGGTCGTGAAAACACCGTGGCCTTCGGAGCGGGTCCCGTCCGCATCGGTATGGCGGTAGCTGTGGGTAACGGCCAGCCCGGCGGCGGCCAAGGAGAAGACAATCTCGGACTCCGCGCTGTGCGCCGGCCCCCACACGGTGGCCTCCCAGTGCGTTGTCCCCGTCCAGCGGCCCAGAAATGTCCCAAGCATCTCGCATGCACTGCCTCGCAGCGGCCGGTCCACACTTCCTCCTGATGGAGTTCCTCGCCAGTGCCCCCGCCACCATCATCACGCCGCGCACACGGCGGAGTCTACGTTTTAGAGCCCGAACGTCTCGGTTTCCTCAAACGGGCCCACTACCGTGACGGTCCGCGGGGCCGCGGCGAGCTCGCGGGCAAGCTGCTGGACTTCCACTGCGGTGACTGCCTTGATCAGGCGCAGCGTCTCGTCGATGTCCTGGTACTCCCCGGACACGAGTTCCGCGCGGCCCAGCCGTGACATCCGGGATCCGGTATCCTCCAGCGCCAGCACGATGCCGCCGCAGAGCTGCCCGACGGCCTTGCGGAGCTCCTCGTCCGAAATTCCGTCCGCAGCCAGCTTGTCCAGCTCGGCGCCCAGCAGCTCGATGACCTGCTGAACCTTCGACGGCATGCATCCGGCGTACATGCCGAAATAGCCGGCGTCGGCGTAGGAGGAAGCGAAGGAGTAGGTCGAGTAGACCAGCCCGCGCTTCTCCCGGACCTCCTGGAAGAGCCGTGAGGACATGCCCCCGCCCAGGACGGCATTGAGCACGCTCATGACAAAGCGGCGGTCGTCGGTGGCCACCAGCGACGGGCAACCCATGATGATATTGGCCTGTTCCACCGGGCGCTTGACCACATGCAACCCGGCTGTGCCGGTGATCGCCGCACGGTCGGTGGGGCGGCGCTGGACAGGCGCGGCAGCGGGCTCCAGCTTCCAGCCGGCGGAGTGCAGGGCGTCCACCACAAGGCCGCAGACGACGTCGTGGTCCAACCCGCCGGCCGCGGTGACCACGAGCTCGTCGGGGCGGTAGTAGCGCCGGTAGTGGTCCCACACCGAGTCCCGGGCCACGGCCCGGATGGCCGCGGGGGTGCCGCCAATCGGTCGGCCGAGCGGGTGCGATCCGAGGACGGCGGCGACGAAATGTTCGTGAGCGACGTCGGTGGGGTCGTCGCTGTCCATCGCGATTTCCTCAAGGATGACGTCGCGTTCCTGCTCCATCTCCTGCGGGTCAAGGACGGCGCCGGTGATCATATCCGCGATGACGTCGATCGCCATGGGCAGGTCGCTGTCCAGCACGCGGGCAAAGTAGCAGGTACTCTCCTTCGCGGTGGCGGCGTTCGATTCCCCGCCGACCTCGTCGAAGGCCGAGGCGATTTCCAGGGCCGTGCGGCGCCTGGTGCCTTTGAACAGCAGGTGTTCCAGGAAGTGGGTAGAGCCGTGCTGGCCGGGGGCCTCGTCGCGCGATCCCACGCCGACCCAGAAGCCGATGGTGGCCGACCGCTGGCCGGGCATGGCTTCGGTCAGCACACGGACGCCCCCGGGAAGGACCGAACGGCGAACCTCGGACCCGCCGTCGGCTCCGTGGATCAGGGTGTCTGAGTGCTGATTCTGCTCAAGCGGCAGGGGGACGACTGTCATCAAGACCTTTCCATAAAACATTGAAAAAACGCGTCAAATCTGCCTGTTATCGTACCAGCGGCCCGCTCGCGGGTGGACCCCGCCGAGACGTCGCTGGGGCTCAAGATCACCGGGGCTTAAACCAGCGGCGGAGCCGGTGGAAGAATCCACCGGCCCCGCCGTTTGTCAGGCTCGACTACTCTGCGGCGTCCGCGGACACCTCAACGCTGGCAGCGTTTTCTGAGTTTTCGGAACCTGCCTCGTCAGCCACAACGGGCGACAGGGAGAGCTTGCCGCGGTCGTCGATCTTGGTGATTTCGACCTGGATCTTCTGGCCCACAGAGACGACGTCCTCGACGTTGTCCACCCGCTTGCCGCCGGCGATCTTACGCAGCTCGGAGATGTGCAGCAGACCGTCCTTGCCCGGAGTCAGGGACACGAAGGCGCCAAAGGTGGTGGTCTTGACGACCGTACCCAGGTAGCGCTCGCCGATTTCCGGAACCTGCGGGTTGGCGATGGCGTTGATCGCGGACCGTGCTGCGTCGGCAGACGGGCCGTTGGTGGCGCCGATGTAGACAGTTCCGTCGTCCTCGATCGAGATGTCGGCCCCGGTGTCTTCCTGGATCTGGTTGATCATCTTGCCCTTCGGGCCGATGACCTCGCCGATCTTGTCTACCGGGATCTTGACCGCGATGACACGCGGTGCGAACTCGGAGAGCTCATCCGGGGTGTCAATGGCGGAGTTCAGGACATCAAGGATGTGCAGGCGGGCTTCGCGGGCCTGCTTCAGTGCGGCAGCAAGGACCGAGGCGGGGATGCCGTCGAGCTTGGTGTCGAGCTGGATGGCCGTGACGAACTCGGAGGTACCGGCGACCTTGAAGTCCATGTCACCGAAAGCATCTTCGGCGCCCAGGATGTCGGTCAGGGCGGCGTAGCGGGTCTGGCCGTCAACCTGGTCGGAAACCAGGCCCATGGCAATACCGGCAACGGCAGCCTTCAGCGGCACGCCTGCGTTGAGCAGGGACAGCGTGGAGGCGCAGACGGAACCCATCGACGTCGAACCGTTGGAGCTGAGAGCCTCAGACACCTGGCGGATGGCGTAGGGGAATTCCTCGCGGGAGGGCAGCACCGGCATGATGGCGCGCTCGGCGAGGGCACCGTGGCCGATTTCGCGGCGCTTCGGGGAACCGACGCGGCCGGTCTCGCCGGTGGAGTACGGCGGGAAGTTGTAGTTGTGCATGTAGCGCTTGCGCGTCACGGGAGACAGCGAGTCGATCTGCTGTTCCATCTTGAGCATGTTCAGCGTGGTGACACCCATGATCTGGGTCTCGCCGCGTTCGAAGATGGCCGAGCCGTGGACGCGGGGCAGAACCTCAACCTCGGCGGTGAGCTGGCGGATGTCCGTCAGGCCACGGCCGTCGATGCGGATCTGGTCCTTGAGGATGCGCTGGCGCACAACCTGCTTGGTGACGGAGCGGAAGGCTGCGGAGAGCTCCTTCTCGCGGCCTTCGAACTGGCCTGCCAGGGAAGAGGTGACCTCGTCCTTGAGCGCGTCGGAGGCGGTGTCGCGTTCCTGCTTGTCGGCGATCTGGAAGACAGCGGCCAGCTTTTCGGCGGCAGCAGACTCGACGGCGGCGTAGACGTCGTCCTGGTAGTCCAGGAAAACCGGGAACTCGACGGTCGGCTTGGCGGCGCGGGCTGCCAGGTCGGCCTGGGCTTCGCAGAGTGCCTTGATGAACGGCTTCGCAGCCTCGAGGCCTTCGGAGACAACCTCTTCGGTCGGGGCGGTGGCGCCCTGTTCCTTGATCAGGTTCCAGGAGTTGTCCGTGGCTTCGGCTTCAACCATCATGATGGCGACGTCGTCACCGGCGATGCGGCCGGCGACGACCATGTTGAAGACAGCGTTCTCGAGCTGGGAGTGCTTCGGGAACGCAACCCACTGCGAGCCGTTCTCGTCAGCGACGAGGGCAACGCGGACGCCGCCGATCGGGCCGGAGAAGGGCAGGCCGGAGAGCTGGGTGGACATCGAGGATGCGTTGATGGCCACAACGTCGTAGAGCTCGTCCGGGTTGATGGACAGCACGGTGACGACGATCTGGACCTCATTGCGCAGGCCCTTGACGAAAGCGGGGCGCAGGGGGCGGTCCATGAGGCGGCAGGCCAGGATGGCTTCGGTGGACGGGCGGCCTTCGCGGCGGAAGAACGAGCCCGGGATGCGTCCGGCGGCGTACATGCGCTCTTCGACGTCGACCGTCAGCGGGAAGAAGTCGAAGCCTTCACGCGGGTGCTTGCCGGCGGTGGTGGCGGACAGCAGTGCGGTCTCTTCGTCAATGTAGACCATCGCTGCGCCGGCGGCCTGCTTGGCAAGACGGCCGGTTTCGAAGCGGATTACACGCTTACCGAAGCGGCCATTGTCAATGACTGCTTCTGAGAACTGGATTTCGGGACCCTCCAAGAGAGTCACCTCCGTTTCATGGTTCACGGAGCCCAGCCGCATCAACCCAGTCCAGCATCTGTCTACTGGCCTGCACTGCACCCGGTCATCGATCGAGACCCACGGGCCGGGCTTCAGTCCTTGAAGCCGTTCCCGGGAATCACTACCGAGGACCGCGAATGCGTGATGCGGTTGATCCTCCTGTTTAGTTATTTCCTGAAGAAGGCGGCCCTTTCCGGTCCGGAAGGGGCCGCCCCTTAAAGCTGACTAGCGACGCAGGCCGAGGCGCTCGATGAGCTGACGGTAGCGGGTGATGTCAGTGTTCTTGAGGTAGGTGAGCATGCGCTTGCGACGACCAACCATGGCCAGCAGACCGCGCTGGGTGTGGTAATCGTGCTTGTGCTCCTTCATGTGCTCAGTGAGATCCTTGATCCGCTGAGTCAGGACTGCAACCTGGACCTCCGGTGAACCGGTGTCGCCCTCGGTGGTTGCGTATTCCTTGATGATGGACTGCTTTACAGCGGCGTCAAGTGCCACAATAACTCCTAGAGATGTGCCGTGAGGCCCGAGTCAGTAATTCACTGCCGGGTGTGCCGTCCCGGAATCCCCTGCCGAAGCCAGGGATTTCGTGCACAGCAGGAGCCAGCCGCCACGGACTGCAGCCGGATCCAACGTTTAGTTTAGTGGCACGTCCCCAATGTTGTCGAAACCGCCGGCCGCACCCGGCAAGGGCGTGGCTCCGCTTTCGGGGCCGCCGAGCAGTTCCCGGATGGCAGCGACGCCGCGGTACAGCTCCGAGAAGGAGGTACTGAGCGGCGACAGACCAATCCTGATCCCTTGCGGGGCACGGAAATCGGGAATCACATCCTGTCCCCACAAGGTAGCGGTCATTTCCCGGAAGGCCGGGTGATCGATAGTGACGTGGCTGCCGCGCAGTTCCGGGTCCCTCGGGGTGGACAGCTGGACGCCCGCCGGCGCAAGCCAAGCTTCGTACAGTTCCAGGGCAAAGGCTGTCAGGAGCCGTGACTTCTTCCGGACGGCGGCCATCCCCACTTCCTCGATCAGGTCCAAGGTGCCGCGCATCGCGAGCATCCCGAAGATGGCCGGAGTGCCGCTGAGGAAACCGCGGACGCCGGGAGCGGCCTCGTAGCCGGGGCCCATTTCGAACGCGTCCTTGCGCCCCATCCAGCCCCAGATCGGCTGCCGCAGTCCGCCCAGGTGCCGGGTGTTGACATAGGCGAACGCCGGCGAGCCCGGTCCCCCGTTCAGGTATTTGTAGGTGCAGCCGGCCGCGAAGTCGACGTCGGCGTCGTCCAGGGCGATTTCCACCGACCCTGCGGAGTGGCAAAGGTCCCACACCATCAGAGCGCCGGCGTCGTGGACTGCGGCAGTGATGGCCGGCAGGTCCGCGAGGAAGCCGGAGCGGTAGGCGACATGGCTCAGGACCACGACGGCGGTGGCCGGGCCGGCGGCGGCCCGCACCTGGTCAACGCTGACGCCGGAGGCGGGGTCGGCGTCGATCCAGCGCAGGGTCAGGCCTTCTTCGCGCGCGATTCCTTCGACCAGATAGCGGTCGGTGGGGAAATTGTCCGTATCCAGCACGATTTCCGTCCGGGCCGGATCCGTGACAGCGGCCAGGGCGGCGCGGATCAGCTTGTACAGCACCACGGTGGTGGAATCGGCAATCACAGTCTGTCCGGGCGCCGCGCCGAGCACTGCGCGGCCAAGCTGGTCGCCGATGGCCTGGGGCAGTTCGAGCCATTCCTCGTCCCAGCCCCGGATCAGGCGTCCGCCCCAGCTGTCCTGGATGAAGCTGCTGATGTCCGTGACCGTCCGCTTGAGCGGGCGGCCGAGGGAGTTGCCGTCCAGGTAGGACAGATCGGTGTCCGTGCCCACGAAGAGGTTCCGGTAATCCGCCAGCGGGTCCGCGGCATCGAGATCGCGGGCACGCTGGCTCAGGGCGTCGGTCGTGTTGCCCGAGGTCTCAGCCTCGACCGCGCTCACTGGCCGATCTCCGTCCGCACCGCGAAGAGCTCGGGGAAGAAGGTCAGCTCGAGGGCCTTCTGCAGGAACGCGGCACCGCTGGACCCGCCGGTGCCGGATTTCATGCCGATGGTGCGCTGGACCGTGCGCAAGTGGCGGAAGCGCCAGAGCTGGAAGTTGTCCTCGAGGTCCACGAGTTCCTCGCAGGCCTCGTAGGCGCCCCAGTTGTCGGCGGCGTTCTCGTAGATGTACTTGAACACCGGGACCAGCTCCGGGCAGAACTCATGGGCCTTGCTGACGTCGCGTTCCAGCACTGAAGCGGGGACCTCGAAGCCCTGGCGCTTGAGGTAGGCGAGGAAGTCGTCATAGATGCTGGGGGCCTCAAGCAGCTCGCACAGCATCTCCTGGGCCGCCGGGTCCGAGTCGAAGACCGGGAGCATCTTGGCGTTCTTGTTGCCGAGGATGAACTCGACTGCGCGGTACTGGCTGGACTGGAACCCGGAGGAGTTGCCGAGGAAGCCGCGGAACTGCGAGTACTCGGTTGGCGTCAGGGTGGCCAGCACGGACCATTGCTCGGTGAGCGTTTTCTGGATGTGCTTGACCCGGGCGATCGCCTTCAGGGCGGAGCCAAGGTCATCAGAACGCAGCCAGGCGGCGGCGCTGCGAAGTTCGTGCAGCACCAGCTTCAGCCACAGCTCTGTGGTCTGGTGCTGGATGATGAACAGCATCTCGTCGTGGTGTTCCGGATTGCTGACCGGCTGCTGCGCGCTGAGCAGGGTTGGCAGCTGCAGATAGGACGCGTAGCTCATCCGCGCGCTGAAGTCGCGGACGATGTCCCGGTCCAGCTCCCTCGTGTTCTTCTCGATACTCACGTCTCTTGCCTTCCTTGCTGCATGGCTGCGAATCAGTGCCCGGCTCCAGTGCGTCAGTGCGCCGTCAGTCCGGGATCCGACGCCGGTCCGGGGGTTACGCCAGTCAGGGATCGGACGCCGGTTGGGCGCCGGTCCGGCCCGTTGTCAGCGGGCGAACAGGATGTCGTGGGCCTGGAGGACGTCCAGGCCCATCTGCTCCACCAATGCCTCAGGCCCACGGTACGCCACCATGCCGCGGAGCCTGGAGACGAATTCGACCACAACTGTCTGGTCGTACAGATCGAAGTCGTCCACCGACTCTTCCGGGCGGTCGATGACGTGGGCCTCGACCTGACGGCTCACGCCGTCGAACGTGGGATTGGAGCCGACGGAGATGGCGGCGGGCCAGCGGGTGCCCGCCTGGTCCACGAGCCAGCCGGCATAGATCCCGTCCGCGGGAATGTAGCCGCTCGCCGTCGATGCCAGGTTTGCCGTGGGGAAGCCGAGATCGCGGCCGCGTGCGGCACCGTGGACCACTTCGCCGCGCATCCGGTGCGGCCTCCCGAGGACAGCAGCGGCGGTGGCAACGTCGCCCACGCGCAGGGCCTCACGCACCCACGTGGACGAGCAGCGGCGGTCCGTCCCGGCGTCGTCGTGGATGGGGAAACCTTCTGAACCGAACTCGCTGATGACCAGCACCTCGAATCCGAGCTTTTTGCCCAGTTCCTCCATGGTGGAGAGGTCGCCGGAATTGCCGCGGCCGAACCGGGCGTCATGGCCGATCACCACGTGGCTCGCCTTCAAGGTGTCCACCAGGACCGTGGCGACAAATTCTTCGGGTGTCAGGCTGGCGAGTTCGAGGGAGTACTTCATCACCAGGACGGCATCCAGGCCGAGCTCACCCAGGGCCACAAGCTTGTCCTCCAGACCCATGATCAGCTCGGGAGCCGATTCAGGACGGTGTACCTGTGCGGGGTGGGGATCGAAGGTGATCGCCACGGCGCGGGCATGGTTGAGTCGGGCGGTGCGGATGAGCTGCGACAGCACCTGCTGGTGCCCGCGATGCACGCCGTCGAAATTGCCAAACGTGACAACCGAAGGACCAAAGTCCGCCGGGACTTCGGACAGATCGTTCCAGATGTGGACCATCAACCTCGCCTTTTGCTGCCTGCCGTGAACTCTTCCGAAGGGACGGTGCCGGCTCCGGAACTCTCTAAGATTACCCGCATTCCGGGCCGCTTCCGGACGCTGCGCCAGGCCCCGGAGCGGGCCTTCCACGGCCCTGTTCTGCAGGGCTACGATTCAAGGGCACTAGTTCGGCGGCGTCCATACGGGCGCCGTTTCCCGCGATGCCCGCTGCCACGCGAGGCTGAAGGAGTACGACATGACTGAGCTCCAAGACATCATCGGGCAGATCCCGATGGGCCAGATCGCCGGCCTGCTAGGCACCGACGAACCGACAGCCCGTGCCGCCGTGGAAGCCGCCGTGCCCACGCTCCTCGCCGGTATGCACAGCAATGCGCAGGCCCCGGACGGTGCTGCGTCCCTTCAATCGGCCCTGGGCCAGCATCAGGATGGACTGATCGACGGCGGCGTCGACGTCGCTCAGGTGGACACGGCCGACGGCGAGAAGATCGTCGATCACGTCTTCGGCGGGCAGCAGGACCATGTGGCCAGCCAACTCGCCGGGTCAGGACAACTTGGCGGCGCCGGAAGTGACCTGGTCCGGAAATTGCTGCCCATCCTGGCGCCGATCGTCATGTCCTATCTTGCGCAGAAGTTCCTCGGCGGAAGCCAGACGGGGGTGGGTTCCCCGGTGGGGGACGGCGCTGCGTCCGGTTCCGGCCAGGGCAGCGGAGTGGACCTCGGCGGGGTCCTGGGCGGGATTCTCGGCGGAATGGTGGGTGGCCAGGGCGGGCAGGGCAGCGCCGCGGGCCAGGCAGGCCCGGGTGGACAAGGCGGTCAAGGCGAGCAGGGCGGCTTCGGCGGGCTGGGCGATATTCTTGGCGGCCTGTTCGGGAAGAAGTAGGCACACCGCCCCTTGGGCGGCGCGCGATGGCGTTGGCTCGTTGTGCCCGCGGCCGGAACAGCTCGCTACCTCCTGAGCAGGAGCCTCCGCTGGCTGTCCCGCACAGCGTTGTTGCGCCAGATTCTCCAATGCAGCAGCACGGCGACAACGATCAGTGGGACGTGGATCGCGGGCAAGTTTCTGGCGAACCAATGCGGCAGATAGAGGTCGGTGACGGAGCCGTGGACGTCGCCGAGGTTCTGCGCGACAGCGGTGAGCGGGCAATGGAATCCGTTCGCGGCAAAGATCAGGGTCTCGCCCGCCACCACGACGGCGGCCGCGCCGGTCTTCCGGTCGGTGCGGCCTCTGACGCCGGTGCATAGGACGTAAACCACGCAAGCCTCGATGGTGAACCAGGCGAAAGTGTGGAACGACTTGATAGCCCGCAGCAGGATCCGACGTTCGGCCATGCCTCCAGCGTAGGCCCGTCGAAGCGAGAACAGTTCCGGAGGAAACCCGTTTCAGCGGTCACAGGTCCGCTTTCTGCTCTGGACCGCGACGGGCCCGAACGCTAGGTTCTGAGAATGACGAGGCACGTGCAGCTCGCGGTGGTCGGGGCGCTCCTTGGCGCGCTGGTTTCCGGCTGTGGGCTGCTGCCCGTAACGAGGGGTGATGTCTGCGCCGACTGGGTGCTTTTTGAAAAACCACAGGACCAGTTCAATGAGGCAGCTCTGGTGCTGATCGGGATACCCGCTGGACGGGATGGCGAAACCAGCATCTACGGTTACACGGCACAGTTCCATGTCGTGGAGATCGAGACCGTACTCAAAGGCGAACCAGAACCGGGGCAGCTTCAGATTGCATCGATGCCGGCGACGTGCACTCAGGGCGTGTCCTATCCGGACGGTGATCCCCTCGACCAGCGCCGACGGATGTTGATCTATGCCAACAAGCAGGACGGCTACTGGTTCACCATTACCCCCGCTCAAGGCGCTGTGCCTCTCGACACCGGCACGCCACTCCCCTTCGCCACGACCCCGGCTAAGGGTTAGCCCGGGCACAGGCGGCCCGGAGGTCCGAGGGTTAGTCGAGGCGGAAGTATCTGTTCCGGCGGGGCGTTTGGCCCGGATCCACATGCGGCGGCGGGATGAACCAGGGAATGCCGCTGCGCATCTGGATGGTCCACTGTTCCTTGTGGATCAGGTGGTGGTGGTGCGAACACAGCAGCGTTCCGTTGTCTGTTCCGGTGCTGCCGCCCCGGGACCAGTACGTCACGTGGTGGGCTTCGCACCATGGCGCGGGGATGGTGCATTGCGGGAATGAACACCCCTGGTCCCGGGCCGTGATGGCCTTGCGGATGTGCGGCGGAAAGACCCTTGAGGCCCGGCCGATGTCCAGAACCCTGCCCTCGCCGCCGAGCAGGACCGGGATGATCTCGGCGTCGCAGGCGATCTTGCGCACAGTCGACGCCGTGACCGGCCCGGTGAACACCAAGGATCCGGCCCCGCCCGTGCTGTGAGCTGCGGTGCCGGAAGCTCCGCTGGCCCAGGATTGATTGGCCTGGGTTTGATTCGTCTGGGGTTCGCTGGCGTCGAGCCCTTCCAGCAGGTCCCGGTAGTTGATGGTTGCCATGATCTGGGGGCGGAGCCCTCCCGCCGCAGACAGGTGTCCTGAAGCCAGGGCGGCCTTGCAGCCGCCGACGAGTCCGTCGAGGAGTTTCTGCGGCCGTGTTCGGCGGTCCAGGCGGGCCTCGACCGGGTCGGTCCCGTTCCCGGCCGCGGCAGCCCCGTCGTCGGCTGCGGCGCGCGCGTTGGCAGCGGCGCCCGCACCGTCGTTGGCGGTGGCAGCCGCGTCGCCGGCGGCGCCCGGATTGGCTGTGGCTCCCAGGCGTGGATTGGTGGCCACATTCATCACCGTGGCCAGGTCCTCGAACTGGTCCGTGGTGGCGAAGATTTCCAGATGATGCAGCCCGTGCCGGGGTTTGCGGATGAAGACGCCCTGGAGCCGGCGCAGCGACTCCTCCGAGGGCTCGGTGCCGTCCTGGTCCAGGGCCTCGACCCAGCGCCGGGCGACCCGGGCCAGGAAATCGGGGTCGTTCTCGGCCGCCGTCATCGTCAGGGCATGCTCCATGCCATCAACAGCCTCCGGCGGGGCCACCCGCCCGACCCGGTCCAAGGACATCGCGATCAGCGTGGCGGTGCGGGAGGCGATGGTCCCTTCGGCCACGGCTGCCGCGAGTTCCTGCCGCGCCGGCGGGAGGCTCCGGCCCGCAATGCCGGTCCGGGGCAGCAGCCCGCCGCCAAGGCTTAGCCGGCGCTTGGCCTCGGGTGCGCTGATGCGCAGCCGCGCCCGCAGGAACTCCGCCGAGTTCCGGTACCCGTCATCCGCCACCGCGGCCGCGGCCAAAGCAGACACGGCGGCGCCGGACGTTCCCCAAGGCCCAGCCGGACTTCCGTGCGGGGCCGCCCCGCCTTCGGCCCCGGCCCCGTTCACGCCATCGGATTCGTCCCCGGGCTTGGCGTCTCCCCCGGTCTCGCCTGTACCGGGTTCCTGGTTCCACCCCGTCAGCCAGCCACCGGCACTTCGAGCCGCCGGCTCCGAACCCCACCCGCCGGGCGCCTTCTCCACCGCCGCCGCGTCGCGGCGGGTGCGGTCCACGCGGGCGGCACCGATGATCTGCAGATACTCGACAACGCGGGACAGGTCCTCCACCCCCTCGGCGAAATCCGACGCCTCGAAGAAGTCCAACCGGGCAACGTCCTCCGCCGCTGTCTCAGCGGATGCCCGAAGCAACGCCACAGCCACGGCTACAGCACCGTCCACCGAATCAGCCGCGGCACCGGGAACGGCTGCCTGCTGCCGAAACCGGACGGGCATCCCGGACCTCGGCCGGCCGGCCTCATCCGGGACGAACTCTCCAACAGCTTCCATGACTCAACTCTCCCAAAGGGGTACGACAGTAATGATGAAAGTGGTTGTCGCGGCGCGAGCCGGGCATCCTTTGGTGTTTTTCTAAAGAGCGGTAAACACGAAAAGGCCTTGAGCCGGTGTGCCCCAGCTAAAAACCGCCTCACTCTCCCCTTCGGCAAAATCCCACCGCGGGCAGCTCCAGGAATTCCTTGGTACCTGCGCGCCGGCGCTCCGTGGCGTGGCCGGGGTCCACGCGGAGGTGGCCGACCGCATACTGATCACCGCCGGGACAAGCCGGAACAAGGTAGCCAACTCCGTTCCCCCGGCCGTAACACTTCGTAGGCCATCCTCCGTCGCGCGGTCCGGCGCGTGGCAAGCTGTAGGGATGGAACGCATACACGCCCCTCAGCCCGGCGAAACATCGTTCGCAGGGTCGTTACCCAGCGAACTGCGAAGGCCTCTCGGGCCGCGCGACCCCGGTGATGCCTGGGTCGAAGGTGACCGCGGACGGTTCTGGGGGCGGTTCGGCTCGGCTGGCCTGCTCGTCCACGACCCGTCGAAGGGTGTTTTGCTGCAGCACCGTGCACTCTGGAGCGATCACGGCGGAACCTGGGGGCTGCCCGGAGGTGCCCTGCACCAAGGTGAGGAGGCTATCGACGGAGCCCTCCGGGAGGCGAAGGAAGAAGCAGCCGTGCCGCCGGAGAACGTCCGCGTGCTGTTTACCTCAGTGTTCGACGTCGGCTACTGGACCTACACGACGGTGGTTGCGGAAACGCTGATGCCGTTCGACCCTGCCATCAGCGACCCCGAAAGCCTTGAACTCCAGTGGGTGCCGCTGGAAGGTGTCCGCGACAAGGAGTTGCACCCCGGGTTCGGCGCCTCGTGGCCCGGCCTCCGCCGCCGGCTGCTGGATCTGCCTGACGGGCCCTAAGCTCCGCGCATGACCGGCGAAAGCCGCAAGACGCGCCTTAGACGCTCGGTGTGGGCCGGCGGCGGTACAGCCAGATGAGTCCCAGGATGGGTAGCAGGAGCGGAATGAAGCCGTAGCCGCGGCCAAACAAGGACCACACCGTCTCGTGGGGGAAGTTAACTGCGTCGAACACGCTCAGCGCACCCACCACGAGAACCCCAACGAGTTCCACCAAGACTGCCACCACGGAGACCTTGAATGCGGTGCGGCCCGGCTTGGCCAAGGACACAGTCGCCACGACGTAGACGACGGCGGCGAACGCCGACAACAGATACGCGAGCGGGGCCTCGGAAAACTTGGTGAGGATCTGGTAGCCGGCCCGGGCCGTAGCCGATATCGCGAAGATGGCATAGACAGCGATCAGCAGCCGGCCAGGGCCGGTGTTGCGGGTATTGGTCGGCGCCGGCGCGGTCTCCGCCGCCTGCGAGAATTTTGCGCTCACGTTTTCTGCCTCTTCCATGTCAGTACCAGATCTGGTTCATGCGGGCGGCCATCACCAGGGCCGTGACGCCGACGGCCGCCAGGACGAAGTTGCTCCAGCGGGTCCGCTCCAGGATGGACCAGTACACGGCGCCGATCGGGAGGATCAGCGCCGTCAGCAGATAGCCCCAGAACTCCCACGGCTCCCCCGCGATCTGCTCCCCGCTGGCCACCCGGATGATCGAACCGACCAGATAGACCAACAAGGATAGTTCGACTGCGGCCACGGACAGTATCGTCGTGTCATTGGGCGCCTTTTTCAGGATGCCTGCGACGGCGCAGATGACGGTGGAGAGCAAGCCAACCACCAGAATGATGTAAAAATATGCGTCCACTACTGGCCGGTCTGCTTTTCATTGCCGTGCTTTTCGTTGCCACGCTTTTCATTGTCCGGCGCAAAGACCAGCACAGGCTTGGCGTAGCTTCCCGCATCGGCCAGCAGGGCCACCAGCGTACCGTCCGGCGCGAACGCCGCTGCCGGCTTGTCCGCCGTCGCCGCTTCCGGCGTGCCGGCGCCGGCTCCGGCGGCGATGCGCCGGCCGAAGGAAATCTCGGTGGTCTCTGCCTCGCTGAGTTCCCGGTTCGGCATGAGTGCCCGGGCAGCGTCGGACATCTCCAGGACGTCCAGCGTCTCGGCCAGTTGTTCGAGGGTGTGCGCCTGGTCAAGCGTGTAGGGGCCCACTTGGGTCCGGCGCAGTGCCGTCAGGTGGCCGCCGACGCCGAGAGCCTCACCGAGGTCGCGGGCCAGGGCACGGATGTAGGTACCGGAGGAACACTCCACGGTGACGTCCACATCCAGGGCCTCCCCGTCGCGCACGCGTCGGATTTCGTGGACCTCAAAGCGGTGGATCGTCACGGGGCGGGCCGCCAGCTTGACCTCTTCACCGGAGCGGACCCGCGCGTACGCCCGTTCGCCGTTGACCTTGATGGCGCTGACACTGCTGGGAACCTGCTCGATGTCCCCGGTCAGCGCGACGACGCCGGCGCGGACGGCGTCGTCGGTGACCGCGGCGGCGGTGCGGGTGGCAGTGACCTCGCCTTCGGCGTCGTCCGTTACCGTGGATTCACCGAGCCGGACGGTGGCGGTGTAGGTCTTGGACGTGCCCACGATGTAGGTCAACAGCCGGGTTGCCTTGTTGATGCCCACCACGAGCACGCCGGTAGCCATCGGATCCAGGGTCCCGGCGTGGCCGACCTTTCGGGTACCGGCGATCCGCCGCATCCGTCCAACCACATCGTGGCTGGTCCAACCTTGCGGCTTGTCCACTATCACCAGTCCAGAAAGCACGCCTCCCAGTATATGCGGGCCAGCCGTGCCCCACGGGCCACAGGCAAACACCGCTGAGCTGAGCAATCCGGCCCCACCCCGGCACAAATGCCCGGGCTAACGCGGACCCCGGCCGCTAGGATGGCTTGCATGCCCGAGCTTGCAGCACATGTCCGTGACGTTCCGGTCAACCAGATCCGCGAGATCACCGAAGCCGCGTGGGGAACGCCCGGCGCGATCGTGCTGAGTATCGGGGAGCCCGGCTTCGCCGTCCCCCGCCACGTCTTGGAGGCCGGAATGGCCTGCCTCGACCGGGACGAGACCAACTACACGCCCAATGCCGGAATCCCCGCGCTGCGCGAGGCCTTCGCCGACCGCTTCCGGGAACAAAATGCGACGCCGATCGCCGCCGACCGCGTCTATGTGGTCGGCGGCGCCCAGCAAGGCCTGCACTTGGCCATGAGCCTGCTGCTCTCCCCCGGGGACGAGATCCTGATTCCCAACCCGGGCTACCCCACCTTCGTGATGACGAGCAGTCTGCTGAACGCCGTCCCCGTCCGCTACCCGCTGTACCCGGAGTACGATTTCCAGCCGCGGATCGAGGACATTGAGGCACTGATCACGCCTCGGACCAAGGTGCTGATGCTGAACTCGCCGTCCAACCCCCTCGGCGCTGTCCTGGGCGAGGACCTCACGCGGCGCCTCGTGGAGCTGGCAAGGCGGCACGATCTGTGGATCATCTCGGATGAATGCTACGAGGCATTCACCTACGATGTCCCCCATGTCAGCCCGGCCCGCTTCGACAGCGACGTCCCAGGTGAAGCTCGGGTGTTCACCTCGCTGACCCTGTCCAAGACCTACGGGCTCACCGGGCTGCGCATCGGCGCGCTGATCTGCCCGCCGGGGCTGGAGCGGAAAATGAACAACGTCATGGAGTCGATCGTGTCCTGCGTGGCGTCGCCGTCGCAGTACGCCGCGCTGGCGGCGCTGACCGGCCCGCAGGACTACGTCAGCTCGGCCCGCGCCCACTATCGAGCCAACCGCGACGCCGCCTCAGCGATTCTGCGCTCCCGCGGCATCCGCTACCTGAGCGCCCAGGGTGCCTTTTATCTGTGGGCGGATGTGTCCCATGCCAGCAACGGGGATGTCCGGGCCTGGACCCATCGGTTCCTGGCAGACTCCGGCGTGGCCTTTGCGCCCGGCACGGCGTTCGGTTCGATCGGCGAGGGCTGGATCCGCATTGCGCTCTGCGCAGACCAGACCGATCTTGTGGAGGGCCTCGGCCGCCTCCCTGCACGCGAATCAGCCAGGGGCCTCGCCGGGACCACCGACCCTGTTGCCGGAGCCTCTGGAGCCATAGCTTAAACACACGGCGCTCCCAGCTGGCCCGGCTAGCCTGACATTGGGTTGACCTGGTTCGTCCGGGTGCCGGGACTTCGGCCAAGGGAGTACATCGTGTGGTGGCAAGACCTGTTGTGGGGTTTCTGGAACGGTTTGACAGCGTGGATTGTCTTGATCGCTCATGTGTTCGGGGCCTGGAGTGAGTTCCCTTTTTACAACTCCGCCCGGTCGGGCAATTGGTATGACTTCGGCTTCCTCCTCGGCATGGGGTCCCCGGTGCTGGGCGGCGGCCTGGGAGCACGCTCCAGGCGCCGCTAGGCCAGCCGCCTTCTTGGTGGCAGCGAGTCACGGTGGCATCGACTCACGGGGCATCGACTTAGGGACCGCCGAGGATTAAAATCCGCTCGTGGGGGCAGTGCATTTCCGGTGCGAGCCTTTCGGCACGCGCCCGGTCTCATGGGTCTGGCCCGGTTTTAGAGCCGTGGATTATTCCTCGCCGCCACGGGAGCACGTCATGAGAAAAGATCTGTCATTGTTGGCCGCAGCCGCCACCGTCGCGGCCTTCCTCTCCGCCGGGCCCTCGGCGGTCGTAGCCGCCAACGGGCCGCCGCCGGCAATCCTTGCCAGTGGGTTGGCCGGCCCTCTGCATCTGAGTGCCGGCGAGCATGGAACCGTGACTGTCAGCGAAGAGTTCGTGGGACGGCTGACCCGGATCGACGCGCACGGCACGAAGAAAGTCCTGTATGAGAACGCGGACTGGGACGTCGCCGGAAATGCCCAGCAGGGTTCCACCACGTACTTCGTCGAGAGCCAGGGCGCCGGCCCCATGGATTCGCGTCCGCTCGTGGGGCATGTGCGCAGCATCGACGAGGACGGCCACCAGCGCACGTTCGGTGATTTTGCCGCGCTGGAAACGCAGCACAACGCCGACAAGGAGGTGCACTACGGTTTCCACAACCTGCCCGCTGGCTGCGCTGCCCAGCTGCCTCCCGAGGTCCCTGCTGCTTCCAGGGGCGACGTCGATTCCCACCCGTACGGAATGACCGTCTCCGGCCGAACGATCTACGTTGCCGACGCCGGCGCGAACAGCGTGGTCTCCGTGGACATCCGGACCGGGCGGATGAAGACTGTGGCTGTGCTGCCGCCCCGCCCGTTCAAGATCACTGCCGAAGCTGCGGCCGCCAGCCACCTTCCGGCCTGCACCGTGGGACAGACCTACGCCTTCGAGCCCGTACCCACGGACGTGGCCCCCGGGCCCGGTGACTGGCTCTACGTCTCAACGCTCCCAGGCGGTCCGGAGGACCCTGCCCTCGGTGCCCGGGGCGCTGTCTTCAAGGTGGACCCGGACAACGGCAGGGTGAAGCTGCTGGCGGACCAGGTCATGTCCCCCACAGGGCTGGTGGTTAACGACGACGGCGACGTCTACGTAGCATCGCTGTTCGGCAAGGGTGTCCTCAAGATTGACCGGCACTCCGGCAAGCAGAGCCTCGCGCTCAGCGCCGCCCTCACGGCCGACGTCGATCTCCGCGGTTCCACACTGTACGCGACGGTGAATGCGCTGCCGCCGGAAGGCGCCGCACCTGGCCCGCCCAACGGCCAGGTGGCCTCCACCGAGGTGGGCCACGGCTCGCACGACGACTGACTCACCCAGACGACAAATGGCCGGACCGGTTACCCGGTCCGGCCATTGCCGTAGTGCTTAAGCCGCAGTGCTAAAGCCGTCAGCCCGGCCCCGTGGCGAGGCCCTACTTGTTGCGGTCCTCGTCTATCACGTCGTGCTCGATCAGATCCAGGTCTTCTTCGTCAAAGTCGTCCTCGTCGAGCTCAACATCCTGCGGCGTGTCACTCTTGTAAGGATCCGCGTCCCCGGCGTGCTTGGCGCTGGCTGCGAGGGCGGCCACTTCGGCGTCGCGCTTCTTGGCCGCACGCAGGAGTTCTTCGAGGTTTGAGGCCACTACGGGGATCTGGTCGGCGACGAATTCCAGCGTCGGGGTCAACCGGACGGTGATGTTACGGCCGACTTCCTGTCGCAGCACGCCTTTCGCCTTCTCTAGCCCCTTGGCAGCATCCGCCTGGGCCACGTCGTCGCCGAGGACCGTGTAGTAAACCGTGGCATGCTGCAGATCATTGGTCACACGTGCGTCGGTCACGGTCACGCCTTCCAACCGGGGATCCTTCACGCGCCGGCCCAGGGCCTCCGCAACAACAACCTTAATCCGCTGCGCCAACTTGGCAGCCCGTGCGGGATCAGCCATTTCCACTCCTAAAAAATTCGGATGTACGACGGCGCCTGTTGGGCGGGGTCGCTCGTTTCAGTTTTCTGCCACGCACTACGGCGAGTCAACGACGGACTCCCGTTGGAATTTTTCCGGCGGCCCGGGAGTGGCATCGGGCCTGCCGAAGCTGGGCGGCAAGGGATCGCAGATCCATTGCCGCCCAGCGTAGGGGCGGGGCCGCCGGAAAAATTCCGACGGCCCCGCACCTTCGAAGCAACACCCTAGACGCGCGGCTTCTCGCGCATCTCGAAGGTCTCGATGATGTCGCCCTCGGTGATGTCGTTGTACGAACCAAGACCGATACCACACTCGAAGTCCGTGCGGACCTCGGTGGCGTCGTCCTTGAAGCGCTTGAGCGTCTCAACGGTGAGGTTGTCGCCGATGATCTTGCCGTCGCGGCTGATGCGGGCCTTGGCGTTGCGCCGGATGATTCCGGAGCGGACGATCGAGCCTGCAATGTTGCCGAACTTGGAAGAACGGAACACTTCGCGGACCTCGGCGGTGCCAAGCTGGACTTCTTCGTACTCCGGCTTGAGCATGCCCTTGAGGGCTGCCTCGATGTCATCGATTGCTGCATAGATGACGGAGTAGAAGCGCATGTCCACGCCTTCGCGGTCTGCCAGTTCGGCAACACGCTCGGCGGGCTTGACGTTGAAGCCGATGATGACGGCGCTGTCGACCGTTGCCAGGTTGACGTCGTTCTGCGTGATCGCACCGACACCGCGGTGGATGACGCGGAGCTGGACACCTTCGCCGACGTCGATCTTGAGCAGCGCGTCTTCGAGGGCTTCCACGGCACCGGACACGTCACCCTTGAGGATGAGGTTGAGGGTGTCGATCTTGCCTTCGGCGACGGCCTGGTCGAAGTCTTCCAGGCTGATGCGCTTGCGGCGCTTGGCCAGGGCGGCGTTGCGGTCGGCGGCTTCACGCTTCTCGGCGATCTGGCGGGCGGTGCGCTCGTCAGCGGTCACGAAGAAGGTGTCACCGGCGCGCGGCACGTTGGACAGACCCAGCACCTGGACGGGGCGGGACGGGCCGGCCTCGGTCAGGGCGCTGCCGTCGTCGTCGAACATCGCACGGACGCGGCCGTGGGCCGTGCCTGCCACGATGGTGTCGCCGACGTTCAAGGTACCGGACTGGACCAGGACAGTGGCTACGGAACCGCGGCCCTTGTCCAGGTTGGCTTCGATCGCGATACCGCGGGCGTCCTTGTTCGGGTTGGCACGCATGTCCAAGGCAGCGTCTGCGGTGAGCAGGACGGCGCCGAGGAGTTCGTCGATGTTGAGGTTCTGGCGGGCCGAGACCTCCACGAACATGGTGTCGCCACCGTATTCTTCCGGAACGAGGCCGTACTCAGTCAGCTGGCCACGGACCTTGTCCGGGTTGGCGCCTTCCTTGTCGATCTTGTTCACGGCCACGACGATCGGCACGTTGGCCGCCTGGGCGTGGTTGAGGGCTTCAACGGTCTGCGGCATAACGCCGTCGTCCGCTGCGACCACCAGGATGGCGATGTCGGTGACCTTCGCACCACGGGCACGCATGGCGGTGAACGCCTCGTGGCCCGGGGTATCGATGAAGGTGATCTTGCGATCGTCGCCTTCATGGTTGTGCGTGACCTGGTAGGCACCGATGTGCTGCGTGATGCCGCCGTGTTCGCCAGCCATGACATCCGACTTGCGGATGGCATCGAGCAGGCGGGTCTTACCGTGGTCAACGTGGCCCATGACGGTGACAACCGGAGGACGAGCCTCGAGGTCTTCATCGCCTTCGGCTTCGAGCTCGGCTTCGAAGTCGATGTCGAAGGTGGAGAGCAGCTCGCGCTCCTCGTCCTCCGGCGAAACAACCTGCAGTTTGTAGCCAAGTTCCTCGCCCAGCAGGGCAAACGTCTCTTCATCCAGCGACTGCGTGGCCGTGGCCATTTCGCCGAGGTGGAACAGAACGGTTACCAGTGCTGCGGGGTTCGCCTCGATCTTGTCGGCAAAGTCCGTGATGGACGAGCCGCGGCGAAGCCGGACAACGGTGTTGCCGTCGCCGCGGGGCACGCTCACGCCGCCCAGCGACGGAGCACTCATCTGCTCCAGTTCCTGGCGCTTGGCACGCTTCGACTTGCGCTGCTTGCCACGGCCTGCGCCGCCCTTGCCGAAGGCACCCTGGGTGCCGCCACGGCCGCGGCCGCCCTTGCCAAAGCCGCCACCGGCCGGAGCACCGCCACCGGCACCGGGAGCACCGGTACCTGGAGCGCCGCCCGGACGACCCGGGCCACGGCCGCCGCCACCGGGACGACCGGCACCTGCGGGTGCGGGACGTTCGGTGCGGTTAGGCATCATGCCCGGCGTCGGGCGGTTACCGCCGGCGCCGGGACGTGCGCCGGGAGCGCCGGCCGGACGCGGGGCACCGGGGCGGGGGCCGCCTGCGCCAGCTGCCGGACGGGGACCACCGGGACGGGGGCCGCCTGCGCCTGCTGCCGGACGCGGACCACCGGGGCGTTCGCCCTCGGTGCGGCTTCCACCGGGACGGGGCATGCCCTGAGAAGGAGCGAACGGGTTGTTGCCCGGACGCGAGGGACGATCGTTGTCGCCGCCGCGGCCGCGGGGCATGCCCTGGGACGTGGCGAAGGGGTTGTTGCCGGGACGGGGACCGCCCGGACGCGGTGCAGAACCGCCCTGGCGTGCCGGAGCCGCCGGGGTTTCAGCCTTGGGGGCCGGACGCGCGCCGGGCTTGATGCCCGTCGAGGGAGCCGCCGGGGCTGCCGGGGCCTGGGCCGCGGGCGCAGCCGGAGCAGCGGCCGCCGGAGCCGGAGCTTCGGCCTTGGGTTCTGCAGCCTTGGGCGCAGCAGGACCAGGCGCAGGCGCCGGACGGGTTGCGGCCGGGCTGGGAGCTGCCTGGCTGTTAGCTGTCTGGCTGTTAGCTGTCTGGGGGGCGGACGCCGGAGCTTCGGACTTCGACGCTGCGGGGGCATCCGGGAAGGCGTTGCGCAGTTTCCGCACAACGGGGGCCTCGATGGTTGACGAGGCGGAGCGAACGAATTCGCCCAGTTCCTGCAGTTTGGTTACTGCATCTTTGGAAGTAATACCGAGCTCTTTAGCAAGCTCATGTACGCGGACCTTGGCCACATTTCTCCTGTCTCGGTCCGCACCGAGCCAGGCACGAACCGTCTACTTCTTACTGCGGGCCTCCGCCGCGAACGCAGCTGAAAGGCCCATTACAGAGCGCAACAAAGTTGTCATCGTTGCGCACTCATCGCTGGGAACTCATCGGGTTTCCATCAGTTTTCTGACCCGCTTTCAGGTTGGACGGTTGTTGCTGCGGCCACCGGGGTGTCCGCGGCTTTCGTGCCGGCAGTGATCCGGCGTTCAACGTCAGCTGTACCGGCTGCGCCGTTTAGGGCGCGACCGAACGCTCGACGTTTCACCGCCAGTGCCAGGCACTTCTCGCTGGGGTGCAGCCATGCTCCCCGGCCAGCCATCCGGCGTCGTTCATCCACAACGACGGCGGACGAACCGCCGGCGCCGGCGACGAGCCGGAGTAACTCCGACCGCGACCCTTTTTGTCGGCATCCGATGCAGGTGCGCTGCGGCTGATTCCCGAGGTGTTGCACTTGTGCCACGTTCGAGTATCTTCCTGCCAGTGCATCTGTTGGTGTATCTGCATCCCCGGAAGTCCGGAAAAACCGGACGCGCCAAGGACACACAGATACCGGCCCTTAGGCGCGGTCATGTCTATTCTAGCCCCTCCGGTGCCCGGGTCCCGAACCCGGGCACGCCGGTCGGCGGTGAAACCGGCGCCTGCCCCGGGGGTGACAGCCCGGAAGGCAGCTCGCGCGTTCCCGGAAGGCAGCGCGCAGGTAGCGGGCCGCGCCGGCGGCCCGCTACTGTTTCCGTGCGCCTGCGCGCGCGAGCTATTGGCCGGTGTTGACGGCGGCGTCGGAGACGATGTCGATCCGCCAGCCCGTGAGCTTGGCGGCAAGACGGGCGTTTTGCCCCTCTTTTCCGATCGCCAGGGAAAGCTGGTAATCGGGAACAACCACGCGGGCGGAGCGGGTCGCCTCGTCGGTGATCGTGACCGAATTCACTCGCGACGGCGAGAGTGCACTGGCGATGAAGGTCGCGGCGTCGTCGCTGTAATCGACAATGTCGATCTTTTCGTCATTCAGTTCGGTCATGACGGCGCGGACACGCGAGCCCATTTCCCCGATGCAGGCACCCTTGGCGTTCACGCCGGCAGTGTTTGCCTTGACAGCGATCTTGGTGCGGTGGCCGGCTTCGCGGGCAAGCGCCACGATTTCGACGGAACGGTCCGCGATCTCCGGGACTTCGAGTTCAAAGAGCTTCCGGACAAGGCCGGGGTGCGAGCGGGACAGCGTGATGGACGGGCCCTTGGTGCCGCGGTGAACGTCGATCACGAACGCGCGCAGCCGGTTGCCGTGGATGTACTTCTCACCGGGAACCTGCTCGGGCGGCGGCAGCAGCGCCTCCACCGTGCCCAGGTTCACCTGGATCATGTGCGGGTTGTTGCCCTGCTGGATGGTGCCTGCCACGAGCTCGCCTTCACGGCCCTTGAACTGGCCCAGCACATTGTCATCCTCCGCGTCCCGGAGGCGCTGGAGGATGATCTGCCGTGCGGTGCTCGCCGCGATGCGGCCGAATCCGGCCGGCGTGTCCTCAAATTCACCGATGGGGGCGCCGTCGTCGTCGATCTCGGTGGCCCAGATCGTCACGTGGCCACTCTTGCGGTCCAGCTCGGCCCGCGCTTTCTCGAAGGCGCCCGGCGTCTTGTGGTAGGCAACCAGAAGTGCCTGCTCAATCGTCGGAATCAGGAGATCCAGAGGGATTTCACGCTCACGCTCCAGGAGTCTCAGCGCGCTCATGTCAATATCCATTAGGCCTCCTCGGAAGGTCCATTGTGTTCTTTTTCCAGACCGGCTTCTTCGAGGCGGCTGAACTCTATCTCGACTTTTCCGCTACGGATCCTGTCGAAAGGAAGTTTGACGGGCTCACCGTGTTTGGGTTTCATGCCCTTCTTGACGGCAATTTCGGGGACCAGGAGGACGCCCCCGTCATCCACGGACTGGATCCTGCCGGTGACATTGTCACCTTGGATCACGTTCACATTGACCATCCGCCCCCGGGCGCGGTGCCAGTGGCGTTCCTCGGTCAGCGGGCGCCCGACGCCGGGCGAAGAGACCTCGAGCTCATAAGGGCGCGCGTCCATGCTGGGGTCGTTGTCCAAGGTGTCGGAGAGGGTCTTGGAGATCTCGGCGATGACGTCGAGCCCGACGCCGCCGGTCTCCTCCTGCGGCAGGTCCACCACCACGTGGACCACCCGATTGGCGCCGGCTACATGGATGGAGACGTCCTCCAGATACAACCGGTTCGCCAGGACTGCGGGTTCCAGGAGAGCATGCAGGCGTTCGGCCTCCACATTGTGAACGGGTGCGGCTTCAGCCTTCCCCGTCCCGGTCCGGTCTGTTGAAGTCGTGGCTTCTGCGTTGGTCATGATGCCGGCCGCCTCCCTCTAGATGATGTTGTGTGTACTAGCCTAGCGATATTCCGGGCGGCATGGTGCACTTCAGTTCCGGGCCGGCATGACAACATGGACTGTTGTGAATGACGTCTCCCGGGAAAAGCGATGGCAGGACCACCTTCCCCGGTTGTTCCCCCGCTACGCATTGTTGGCTTGCCTGGCGCTGGTGGTGGTGAGCCTCGGAGTGGCGCTGACGCCGGCCCGGGCGCCGGAACCCGCGGAACCGTCGTCCTCTGAGCAGGCCCGCGTCGCCGCGCTGACCGAAACGCTGCAGCTGTTGGCCGCCGGCCGCCATCTTGGGACCGCCGCGCAGGAAGCTTCAGAGCCTCCGCGCACCAGCTCTGCTCGTGGTTCGGCGCCTGCCGGGAGTCCCGCCGTCGAGCATACTGTGACGTTGCTGACTACCCAGGCGCAAGCCCTTCTGGCACCCGGCGAGAGTGCCTCCGAGGCGTCGGACGCCCCGCCCGCAGAGTCGGGCGCGTCAACCCCGGCAACCCCCGCCACTGCAGCCAATACAGCCACTGCCGCGCCCACTCCTGCCGGAACTCCCGCTGCGCGGCTGCCGGCGACCGTCCCCGCGCTCGTTACCGCCCTCGCGGACAGCGGACGCCAGCGCCTGGCCGACGCTGCGGCGGCCGACGGCGGCATGGCGCGGCTGCTGGCCGCCGTCGGGACCGGGCAGCTGTTGCGGGCCTCCGCTCTGGCTTCGGAAACCGGAACGGCGGCCCCGCCGCGCGCCGACGTCGCTTTCCCCAAGCTGTCCGGGACCTGCCCCTCCGAATCCACGCAGGCCCGATCTTCTCAGCCCGGATCCGCTCAGCCCGGATCCGCTCAGGCCACTACCGGCCCTGCCGAGTCCGCATCCGGTGACGCCGCTGCGCCCGACAATGCCCCCGCCGCCGGGACGCAGGGGGTCCCGGCGACCCACCCGGCCGGTGTTTCCGCGGAGGCCGCCCTGGCCGCGGTTATTCAGACCGAAGCGGAGGCTGTCTACGGTTACCAAGTGGCGCTGCCCCGGGTAGGCGGCGCCGCAGCGAAATCCGCGGCCGAGGCGCTGGCGCGCCATGAGGTGCTCCTCAGCGGCGCGGAATCCCTTAGCAGGCGGCTCTGCTTTGCTGTTCGGCCGCGCGAGGCGGGCTACGCGCTGGGCCAGTCATTCCTGGCCTCCCCCGCCGCCGGCCTCGGCAGGCTGGAGGCCGCAGGGCTGCCGGCGTACGGCGACCTCGTGGCGCTGGGCGAGGGTGAAACCCGGCAGTGGGCCATCGCGGCGCTCTACGACGCCGGGAAGCGGTCCGTCCTCTGGGGTGCGGATCCCGGCGCACTGCCAGGGCTGGATGGCGCATCACTGCCGTCGCCGGCGCCGCTTCCATCAGACTGAGGTGTCCTGGCGGCGGGCTGGGGGCTCCCGTTCCGCGCCATCGTGGCATCTAACCGGGCCAAGCGTCGCCTTAGCATGGTTAGCCTTGGAATACTGGCCAGCCCGGCAACCCGGGTGCTTTGCTGGAGTCATGGAAAGCACCGGCGCCGCAACCCTGCATGAGAACGAACCGCACCACAATGACCTCGCGCACCGTTTGAACTGGCTCCGTGCGGGCGTTCTCGGCGCGAACGACGGCATCGTCTCCGTGGCGGCGATCGTGGTCGGTGTCGCCGGCGCCACGACGGATACCGGCCCCATCCTCATCGCCGGCGCCGCAGGGGTGGTGGGTGGCGCAATCTCGATGGCTCTGGGCGAATACGTATCCGTCAGCAGCCAGAAGGACAGCCAGAACGCCCTGATTGAAAAGGAACGGCGGGAACTGGAAGAGCAGCCCGAGGAGGAACTCGAGGAGCTCGCCGCCATCTACCAAAGCAAAGGCCTTCGCCCCGAGACGGCCCGCACCGTAGCCGCGGAGCTCACGGCCCACGATGCCCTCAGCGCCCACCTCTCGGCCGAGCTCAACATTGATGAAACTGACATTGTCAGTCCGTGGCACGCGGCCTTGGCGTCCGCCATAGCGTTTCTCACCGGGGCGGTCCTGCCCATGCTGGCCATCCTGCTGCCGCCGGAAAACATCAGGATTCCGCTGACCTTCGTGGCCGTGCTCGTGGCGTTGGCGGCCACCGGCGCCATCGGTGCGTGGATCGGCGGCGGCTCCAAGGTCAGGGCCGCCATCCGCGTGGTGATAGGCGGCGCCGCGGCGCTGGTGGCCACGTTCCTGATCGGCAACCTGCTCGGCGCGACCGTCGTCGGCTAGTTCCTGGCGGCACCAATGAGTCGAGCACCTACGATAGGTCCCGTGAGCCCAATCCCGGATGTCCCCATTCCGCCCGATCTCTCCCGCCGCTACAGCCGCACGCAAGCCGGACGGAACTGGCTGCAGACACTTCCCGGACTGATCGGACAGTTCCTTGACGAGTGGGACCTTGTGCTGGACCTCGAGCCTGGCGCCCTGCCCTGGAACGGTCACGGCGGCGTCGTGATCCCCGTGCGGCGCCGCGACGGGTCCCCGGGCAACGGCGGCGATGCTGTCCTCAAGGTGGCCTTCCCTGATGAGGAAGCCGCCAGCGAGCACCTCGCCCTCGCCTTGTGGGCAGGCCGCGGCGCCGTTCGGCTGCTGGCCGCGGACATCGGATCCTGTGCCCTGCTCCTGGAGCGGCTGGATGCCTCCCGTTCCCTCCTGGATGTCCCCTTGGAAGCGGCGGTGCCCGTGTGGGGCGACTTGGTCCGCCAACTCAGTGTGGTCCCGGACGACCGGCCGCAGTGGCAGCAGATCGATCACGTGGCGGCCCGTGCCGAACAGTGGAGCGATGAGTTCCCGGCGGCGTGGGAAGAGCTGGCGCGGCCGTTCCCCCGGTGGTTGCTGGAGGCGGCGCTTGAAGTCTGCCAGACCCGCGGTGCCGTCGGCAGGCGGTCCGGCAAAGACGTCCTGGTTCACGCGGACCTGCACTACCTGAACATCCTGGCTCGGCCTGGCGCGCCGAATGCGGGCACCTGGCAGGGCCCGCCAACAGGCCTTGGGCCGTATGCCGCGATCGATCCGCAACCCCTGATCGGCGAGGCCGAGTTTGCCGTGGCCCCCGTGCTGTGGAACAGGCTCCGCGAATTGCCGCAGCAGGATCCCGGACGGGCGCTGCTCGCACGTTGCCGGGATTTCAGCGAGGCGGCCGGCCTGGACGCCGAAACCGCCCGGCAGTGGAGTCTGGTGCGCGAGGTGGAGAACGCCCTCTGGTATGCCTCGAAGCCGCATCACGAAGGCGATCTGGCCCGTTCCCTCTGGGTGGCGAGCACGCTGGCGGGCAAGACGCTTCCCGGTTTGCCCGCGGCACAGGAGCTGCCGGCGCCGGGCGATGCCGCCGGGTAGCGATGCCCTCGGCAAAAGCGAGGCCACGGCTAGACCCACAGCCGCCAGTCGTAGCAGCCACCGCTAGCCGCGCACGGCCGCCAAGGCGTCACGGACGGCATCGACGGCGACTGCGACGTCGGCGTCGTCCGTGCTCCAGTTACTCACCGAAATCCGCAGGATCTCGCGGTCCTGCCAGCGCGAACCGGACATCCAGACCCGCCCGTCACTCATGATCCGCTCCGTCACGGCGCGCGTCACGGCATCATCCCCGAAGGCCAGGGACACCTGGGTGTAGTCGACGTCGTTGAGCACCTCGACGCCGTCCAGGGCGGCGAGCTGTTCCGCCAGCTGGGCGGCCCGCAGCACGAGGGTGCGGACCTGCCCGGTGACACCGTCGCGGCCCAGGGATTTCAGCGCCGCCCATACGGGCACGCCGCGTGCCCGCCGGGAAAGCTCAGGCACGCTCTCGTGCGGGTCGCCGGCACCGTCCACGGCTTGGATCAGGTAGCTGGTGTGCACCCCCATAGCCGAACGCAAGGCACGGGCGTCGCGCACCACCACGATTCCGCAGTCGTACGGGACGTTGAGGGTCTTGTGCGCATCGCTCCCCCACGAGTCCGCCAGCCGGAGTCCGGCGGTCAGGGCGGACAGTTCCGGAACAGCGGCGGCCCAGAGCCCGAACGCCCCGTCCACGTGCACCCACGCGCCGTGGGCTTTCGCGACGGCGATCGCCTCAGTGAAGGGGTCGAAAGCGCCAGAATGCAGGTTCCCGGCCTGCAGGCACACCAGGGCAGGGACGGGACGGCCGTCCTCTCCGGCGCTGAGCGCAACGTCCAGGGCGCGATCCAGTTCGGCCGGGTTAATGCGTCCTTGGCGGTCGGACGGCACCACGATGGGTGCCCCGAGCCCCAGATAGCGCAGACCGAGGTCGATGGTGTCGTGCCTTTCCTGCCCCACGAAGCAGCGGATCCGGGGCGCGCCGGCGAGCCCGTCGCCGTCGAGGTCCCAGCCGGCATCGGCCATGAGCCGCCAACGGGCGGCGGCGAGTCCGGTGAAGTTGGCCATGGTGGCGCCGGTGGCGAAGCCGACGCCGGACTCCTCGGGGAGGCCCAGCAGCTCAAGGATCCACTTGCCGGCGGCTTCCTCGATTGCGGCGGCCGCTGGCGTGGCGAAGCGCAGTCCGGCGTTCTGGTCCCAGGCGCTGACCAGCCAGTCCGCCGCCAGCGCGGCCGGCAGGGTACCGCCAATGACCCAGCCGAAGAAACGCCCCGACGGCATGGCCATCAGGCCAGGTTCGGCCTTGGCCGCCAGATAGTTCACCACCTCCGCCGCCGGCATTCCCTCCCGGGGCAGCGGGCCGCCGAAGTCGGCCGCGAGCCCGGCGGCCGTGACCTGTGGTCCGATGGGGCGTGTTCCCTGGCTCTCCAGCCACCGTCGCGCGTGCCCGGCCGCGGCTTCGAGGGCATCCCGGTAGCGTTCCTCGCCTGCTGACATAGCTGCATGCTACGCCCGGCGCCGCGGGACCGGGAGACCCCGCAGTGACTCGTGGAAGCCTGCGCGCTCTGCCGGCAGGGGCTCAGACGAAGTTGTCCTGCCAGACGTCGGAACCCAGCTTGATGATCAGCGCGCCCACGACCGCCAGGAAGACGATGCGGATGAACTTGTTCCCCTGGCTGACGGCGGTCCGGGCGCCGAGGTAGCCGCCGGCCATGTTTGCCGCACCCAGCAGCAGCCCGAGCCCCCACAGCACGGCACCGTGCGGCACGAAGAACAGCAGGGCGCCGGCGTTGGTGGCCACGTTCACGATTTTGGCCTTGGCGCTGGCTTCCAGGAAGGCGTAGCCCATGGCCGAAACGAGCGCGATGATCAGGAACGAGCCGGTTCCGGGGCCGATCAGGCCGTCATAGAAGCCGATCAGCCCGCCGATGAGGCAGGCCACCACGTAGTGCCGGTGGCCCTCGTGGCGCAGTTTGGTCAGCTCACCGACGTTGGGCCGGAAGGCGGTGAAAAGCGCGACGGCGATCAGCGCCACCACGATGATCGGTTTGAACACGCTCGCCGGCAGGTTGGCGGCCAGTACCGCACCGCCGAAGCTGCCCGCCATCGCGATCGCCGCCATGGGCAGGGCCGTGCGCAGATCGGGCCGGACACGCCCGTAGAAGGTGACCGCACTTGTGGTGGTGCCGAAGATGGATCCCATCTTGTTCGTGGCCAGCGCCTGGACCGGGCTGATGCCCGGCACCAGGAGCATGGCCGGGAGCTGGATGAGTCCGCCGCCACCGACGACGGCGTCCACCCAGCCCGCGGCCAGACCCGCCACGACGATGAGGATGACAGTACCGAGCTGGATCGACTCGAGTCCCGAGACCATTCCTTAGTCCGGCTTAGGACTGCGCGGCGTCAGCTGTTGCGCACGGCGTTGACCACGTAGTCAACAGCCTTGTCAACGGCGACATTCTCGGCATTGCCGCTGCGGCGGTCCTTGATCTCCACGACACCGTCCACGAGTCCACGTCCAACGGCGAGGATGGTGGGCACGCCGACGAGTTCGGCGTCGCCGAACTTTACGCCGGGGGAAACCTTGGGCCGGTCATCGTAGATGACGTCGAGGCCGGCGGCCTCGAGCTCCAGAGCCAGCTTTTCGGCAGCGGCGAAGATTTCTTCCCCGCGGCCTACGGCCACCACATGGACGTCGGCCGGGGCAACGGCGCGCGGCCAGACCAGGCCCTTGTCGTCGTGGTTGGACTCGGCCAGGGCCGCGACGGCGCGGGTGACGCCGACGCCGTAGGAACCCATGGTCACGACGACCTGTTTGCCGTTCTGGTCCAAGACCTTCAGGTCGAGGGCCGCGGCGTACTTGCGTCCCAGCTGGAAGATGTGGCCCATCTCGATGCCGCGGGCGGTTTCCAGCGGTCCGGAGCCGTCCGGGGCCTCGTCGCCGGCGCGGACATCTGTGCACTCAATGACGCCGTCCCAGCCGAAGTCGCGGCCCGCGACCAGACCAAAGACGTGCTTGCCGGCCTCGTTGGCGCCCGTGACCCAGGCGGTGCCGCTGACAACGCGGGGATCTACGAGGTAGGGCAGCTTTGCGGCGCCCTCGGCACCCAGCAGAGGCGCGTCCAGCGACATCCCGGGCCCGAGGTAGCCCTTCACGATCAGCGGCTGCTTCTTCAGGTCGTCGTCGTTGGCGGCCTCGAGCGTGATCTCACCGGCCATGGGCAGGAACGCGCCGATGTTGGCTTCGACACGTTTGAGGTCGACGCCGCGGTCGCCGGGTACGCCAAGGACCACGAGCTGGCGTTCACCGGTGGGCAGCGTGACGGCGAGCACGACGTTCTTGAGCGTGTCCGCGGCGGTCCAGGCGCCGCCGTCGGCCTCGCTGCGCGGAACGAGCATGTTGGCCGCAGCCACGAGCGTTTCGATGGTGGGCGTGTCCGGGGTGTCGCGGACTTCGGCGGCCGGGGCGTTGCTGAAGTCGATTTCTGCCGGGACCACGGTGGTGACGGCCTCGACGTTGGCCGCATAGCCGCCGGCGGAGCGCACGAAGGTGTCTTCACCGACCTCGGTGGGGTGCAGGAATTCCTCGCTCTTGGATCCGCCCATGGCCCCGGCCGTGGCGGTCACGGGCACGACTTCCAGGCCGAGGCGTTCGAAGATCTTCAGGTAGGCGCCGCGGTGCGCCTCGTAGCTGGCGTCCAGGCCGGCGTCGTCGACATCGAAGGAGTAGGAGTCCTTCATGATGAATTCGCGGCCGCGCAGCAGGCCCGCGCGGGGACGCGCCTCATCGCGGTATTTGTTCTGGATCTGGTAGATGCTCAGCGGTAGGTCCTTGTACGAGGAGTACAGGTCCTTGACCAGCAGGGTGAACATTTCCTCGTGCGTGGGCGCCAGCAGGTAGTCGTTGCCCTTGCGGTCCTTGAGCCGGAAGATGCCCTCGCCGTATTCGGTCCAGCGGTTGGTGGCCTCGTAGGGCTCCTTGGGCAGCAGCGCCGGGAAGTGGACTTCCTGCGCGCCGATGGCGGACATTTCCTCGCGGATAACCTGCTCCACCTTGCGCAGCACGCTCAGACCGAGCGGCAGCCAGGTGTAGATGCCCGGCGCGGCCCGCCGGATGTACCCGGCGCGGACAAGGAGCCGGTGGCTGGCCACCTCGGCGTCGGCGGGATCTTCGCGCAGGGTGCGCAGGAACAGCTGGGAGAGTCGAAGGACCACAGGTGGGGTATCCGTTTCTGGGGAAGTGCGGGAAATCCGGGAAGCCCGAAAATCCGGAAATATCGTCTAGGTACTAATCTACCGTCCAGACAGCACCACTTTGCCGCGGGCCCGGCGCGCCGGTTCAGGATGACAGCACAGCGCGGCGGCCCACTAAAGCGGTCCGCCGGGGCAGCGCCCGACGCGGAAGAGCCACGCCATGACTGATGGAAGCCCCTGGCCGATCCCGGCTGGTCATCCCGTCATGGCGTGGCTCCGTGGCCCAAGCACCCCCAAATCTGAGGCTGCGAGCTACCTGGTGTCGCCTCCCGGCGTCGCCTTCCCCGGAAACGTCCCCGGGGAGGGTACGCGCCTATGCGACATGGCTAGCTAGAACCTATGCGACACGGTGCCGCGAAAGCAAGAGTCTGCAACCGGATAATTCCTTCCGCGGCTGGACGGGCTCCGCTAGGAGAGCACCGGCCCGCTAGGAGAGCACTGTCTCTAAAACAGCACTGTCTCTAAAACAGCACTGTCTCTAAAACAGCACCGTCTCTAAAAAAGCACTGTGGCGAACGTGCCCACCTGGTGGAAGCCCACCCGGTCGTAGGTGGCCCGGGCTTTGGCATTGAAGTCGTTGACGTACAGGCTGGTGACCGGCGCCAAGGTCTGTGCCAGGACGACGACGGCGGCCATGTAGCCAGCGCTTAGGCCTTGGCCACGGAACTCGGGATTCATCCAAACGCCCTGGACCTGGGTGACTTCCGGCGTAACAGCGCCCAGTTCGGCCTTGAAGACCACCTCGCCGTCGGCGTTCATGTGCACGAGGGAATGGCCCTGGCGGATGAGGCTTTTCACACGGCGGCTGTAGTACTCCTTGCCGCCAACGTAGGGCGAGTAGCCGACCTCTTCCTCGAACATCGCTGCGCATGCGGGCAGGATTTTGTCGAAGTCGGCCAGTTGGCCGAAGCCGAGCGCGGGCTCGGGCCGAACGGCCGGCGGCCCCGTGATCGTCAGGAGGGGCTGGTGGTCACGGACTTCGTGCGCGGCCAGGCCGAGCTGTTCCAGTGCTACGTAGAGGGCCAAAACGGTCTCTGCCGGGCCAAAGATCGAGGCGTAGCGGCGCCCGGAGCGGTGCGCCGCCATGGCGACGACGCCGGCGAGATCTGGGTCCAGCTGAACCGGCACCAGGTTGGCACCGGCCCAGCAGGCGCCCAGGAGGGCGCCGCCGTCGAACACGCCGAAGATGCTGGCGCCGCCGGCTGTGGGGGACGCCGTGCCGACGGTCTCCAGATGCGAAAGGATGAAGACGTTGGCGACGGCGTCCTGGCGGGCCAGGGCAAGCAGTTGTGCGGTGTCCGCGCCGCCGAGGACGCGGACAACGACGCCGGGTGCGGCGTCTTCCCTACGAGACGCTAACCACGGGGCTACCCTTGACAGCATCTTCGCCATCGGCGTCCCCCATCTCTTCCGCGATACGCATGGCTTCTTCGATCAGTGTCTCAACTATCTGGTCCTCGGGTACGGTCTTGATGACCTCGCCCTTCACGAAGATCTGGCCCTTGCCGTTGCCCGAGGCGACACCGAGGTCGGCCTCGCGGGCCTCCCCCGGCCCGTTGACGACGCAACCCATGACGGCCACGCGCAGCGGGATCTCCATGCCCTCCAGGCCGGCGGTGACCTGCTCCGCGAGCGTGTAAACATCCACCTGGGCCCGCCCGCAGGACGGGCAAGAGACAATTTCCAGCTTGCGGGGCCGCAGGTTCAGCGACTGCAGGATCTGGTTGCCCACCTTGATTTCCTCGACCGGCGGGGCCGACAGGGACACCCGGATCGTGTCGCCGATCCCGCGCGAGAGCAGGGCCCCGAAGGCGGTCGCGGACTTGATGGTGCCCTGGAACGCCGGTCCGGCCTCGGTCACGCCGAGGTGGAGCGGCCAGTCGCCCTTTTCGGCCAGCATCTCGTAGGCGGCGACCATGACCACAGGGTCATTATGTTTGACCGAGATCTTGAAGTCGTGGAAGCCGTGCTCCTCAAAGAGCGAGGCCTCCCAGACGGCGGATTCCACGAGGGCTTCCGGGGTCGCCTTGCCATACTTCTTCAGGATGCCGGGTTCCAGGGAGCCGGCGTTGACGCCGATCCGGATCGAGGTGCCGTGGTCCTTGGCGGCGCGGGCGATTTCCTTCACCTGGTCATCGAATTTGCGGATGTTGCCCGGGTTCACGCGGACGGCGGCGCAGCCGGCTTCGATCGCGGCGAAGACGTACTTCGGCTGGAAATGGATGTCCGCGATCACTGGAATCTGGGACTTCTTGGCGATGATCGGCAGCGCCTCGGCGTCGTCGGCAGAGGGGCAGGCGACGCGCACAATGTCGCAGCCGGAGGCAGTGAGCTCCGCGATCTGCTGCAGGGTGGCGTTGATGTCGGTCGTCGGCGTCGTGGTCATGGACTGGACGCTGATGGGCGAATCGGAGCCGACTCCCACCGACCCCACCTTGATCTGGCGCGTCTTCCGGCGGGGGGCAAGGACGGGGGGCGGTGCTGACGGCATTCCCAGGCTGACCGAGGTCACGTGGACTCCCTTGTGGTATCGAAGGTACGGGCGGGAAGGGCTAGGCGGCGTGCGGGGCCAAGAGACCCGTCACGGGCGCCCACTCGGTGGTACGCGTGCCCGAGATGGCCCCGGCGGCCGCGAACGGGTCCTGCCGCAGGATGTCGTTCAGGGCGGCTTCGTCGGCCGCCTTCAGGATGAGCAGCGCGCCCGCACCGTCCCCGTAGGGGCCGCTTGCGAGCAGGGCTCCCTCGCGGGCAAGTTCCGCCGTCCATTCGCGGTGCGCCGGGCGGCTGGCATCGCGGATCTCGGAAGATTCGGCGTCGTACACGTACTCCACAGCAAAAACAGTCATACGGATACACTATCGCCCTGTTTGCCCGGTTCCCATCCAGCGCCCCGGCACAACCTCTCAGCACACTGTCAGCCGAAAACCAGGACCTTGGTGAGTGCGGCGACGCCGGCTGCCCAGAGCATGGAGGTGAGGGTTCCGATGATGAACCGCTCGGCGGCGACCGGGGTGCCCTTCAACTCCGCGAAGCGGCCCAAGCCCTTGATGGCCACGACGTAGGCGATGGCAACGGGCTGCCCGGCGAGGATCGCCAGGCAGACGGCGAACCGCTCCAGGACTCCGATGATGGCGCCGCCCCGGAGTATTCGCGCGCTGCTGACGGAGTCGGCGGCCGGGTCCTGGTTGGCGTCGGCGGTCTGGTCCTGGGTTGCACGGTCTTGTGTTGCATGGTCTTGTGTTGCATCGCCAGTGCCCTGCGCGGCCGCGCCTGGGGAAGCTTCCGCTGCCGCGGGGATTTCCGGATCCGTGGTGGAGTCGGCGGAAGGGTCTTCAGCCGCGCCGGCATCAGGGCCGGGGACGCCGGCGCTGCCGCCGGTCGACTGGCCGTCAAGCGTCCGGTCGTCAATTGTTCGGGCGAGTCGGAACACCAGGGAAGTGACCGGCCAGCCGACAAAGCCGGCGGTGAGCAGTGCCAGCGTGATCCAGAGGGCGTTCACGTGTCTCCTTGTGTGGTGCGGGCCCGGGCTTGCGGATGCCGGAGCTTTGCCTCGCCCGGGTGGCGAGCAGGCCCGCCGTCGTCCGTGCCCGCGATCAGGCTGTCGGCGAGAGCCAGCAACATTTCCGCCGCCGGCCTCGCGGCCCATTCTTCCTGCCAGCCGGAACGCAGCACCGCGCGGCTCACCGACTGCTCCGTGATTCCGAGATTCTGCGCCGCAATTTTTTGGGTTCCGTGGGTGCCGGGCTGTCCGTGCCGCACCGAGCGCAGCATGTCCACCACTTTCCACTGGGCCGGCGTGCGGTCCAGGACCAGCCGGCCAATCAGCCGCAGCACCGCCTCCGCATTGGCGCAGGCAAGCGCCCTGTCCACCCTGTCGAGCCCGTCCAGCCTGTCCAGCTCTTCCAGCCTGTCGAGCCCGTCCGGCCCGTCCGATCCCGTAGCGGCCCCTCCGTTCCGGCGCGCCGGTCCCGTAGCAACCTTCCGGCCGACGCCGCCGGCCACGGCGAGCGGGACGTGTGCGGCCGCGGCCTTGGCCCGGTCCACTGCGGCCCGGGCGGCCACAAAGGCCGGACCTGAGCCTTCCCGCGGGCTGGCGGGCAGCGGCAGGTCCACCTCCCCCACGCCGATCCCGACGTACCAGCGGCCGCTGCGGAGGGCATGCAGTGCGATCTCCACGACCTCGCCGGCACCTTCGACGACGCCCTGGATCTCGTCGCCGACCGAACGCTCAAAATGGCCCGCGGTGGGGAGCTCGGCGGAGAGTGTGCTCAGTTCCGCCAAAAGGGCGGGGACCCGGTCAACGTCCCCCGTGCTCCCGCGTTGGTCGATTGTCAAAACGTACATGGCCCCAGCATAAGAAGGTGATCTTTGATAATCAACCGCTTTCAACTGATTGTTAAAAATCAGCCGCAATAAGCTTATGAATAAGAATCAGCCGAAACCGTCTGGAAACAGTCCCCCGACGCGGATCGCAGCTCCCAGCACAGATCCCGCTACCCGAAGAGGTTGACCGGTTTGACGATGTCCGCATAGATCAGCAGGGCTCCCATGCCCATCAGCAGCACGGCCACCACATAGGTCACCGGGAGCAGCTTGGCGATGTCGAAGGCGCCGGGATCCGGGCGGCCGAACAGCTTGGCGACCTGGCGGCGGGCCCCCTCGTACAGCGCCCCGGCCACGTGGCCGCCGTCGAGCGGCAACAGCGGAATGAGGTTGAACACGGCCAGGGCGAAGTTCAGTCCGGCCAGCAAGCCCACCAAGGCGGCGAAGCGGGACTGCAGCGGAACTTCCTCCATGGCGGCGACCTCGCCGGCCACGCGGCCCACACCCACCACGCTGATGGGGCCGTTGGGGTCCCGGGGTTCCTCGCTGAAAGCCGCCTTGGCGACGCCGGCCACGCGGGCAGGCAGGTTCACGACCACCCCGGCAACCTGCTTGATGTTCTCCCCCGCCATCGGCAAAACGGACGATGCCGGCTGCGGGACAAGTGCCGTCTGGGCGCCGATGCCCAAGAAGCCGACGTCCTGGTACTGGAGCGAACCGTCGGCGTTCTTGGCCTGCCGGCCATCGGCGCCCACCACCGGGCGGGAGGAGAGCACCGGGGTGACGGCAGTGGTGACTGTGGCGCCGTCGCGCGCCACGGTGATGGTGACCTGCTTGTCCGCCGAGGCGCGGATCCAGCCGGTCAGTTCGTCCCAACTGGTGACGGCCTTGCCGTCGAAGGAGGTGATCTTGTCATTCGGCTTGAGACCGGCCGCCGCCGCAGGGGTGAGCTTGCAGTCCGCGGAATTGGGGTCCACGGTCTCGCCGGCCTTGACCTGGCACTTTGAGACATCGGCGATGGTGGTGGTCTGGCTGGCGACCCCGAATCCCATCAGCAGCACCGCGGTTAACGCGACGCCGATCAGCAGGTTCATGGCGGGACCGCCGAGCATGATGATGATCTTCTTCCAGACCGGCAGCCGGTAGAAGACCCGCTTTTCATCTCCCGGGCCGACTTCCTCGTGCGCCAGGGAGCGGGCATCGGAGGCCAGGGACTGGAACATGCCGGTGCTCGACGGGCGGACGGAGCCGTCTTCCCTGTTCGGCGGATACATCCCGATCATGGACACGTAGCCGCCCAGCGGGATGGCCTTGAAGCCGTATTCGGTTTCGCCCCGCTTCCTGGACCAGACGGTGGGTCCAAAGCCGATCATGTACTTGGTTACGCGGACTTTGAACAGCTTGGCCGGCACCAGGTGCCCAACTTCGTGCAGGGCAATGGACACGGCTATGCCGACCGCCACGAAGACGACGCCGAGGATAAAGAGGAGGACGGGGCTCATGCTGTGATCTGCTGCTTCCTGAAAACTGGCAAACTAGACGCTTCTGACGGCTAAACGTTCGTGGGTGCGGGCGCGTGCCCATCTTTCAGCATCCAGCACTGACTCCACCGTCAACCCGGAGGACCCTGAGTGTTCGCTGAGGACGGCTTCGATGGTATCGACGATGTCGGTGAACCGGATCCGCCCGGCATGGAAGGCCATCACGGCTTCCTCGTTCGCGGCGTTGAACACGGCCGGGAAAGTACTGCCCTGTCTGGCGGCATCCTTGGCCAGGCCGACGGCGGGGAACGCCGTGGCGTCCAGCGGTTCGAAAGTCCAGCTGGTGGCTTTGCTCCAGTCGCAGGCTTTAGCCGAGCCGGGGACACGCTCCGGCCAGCCAAGGCCGAGAGCGATGGGCAGGCGCATGTCCGGCGGCGAGGCCTGGGCGATCGTGGATCCGTCGACGAATTGGACCATGGAGTGCACCACTGACTGCGGGTGGACCACGACGTCGATCCTCTCCAGCGGGATGTCGAAGAGCAGGTGCGCCTCGATCACCTCCAGCCCCTTGTTGACCAGGCTCGCGGAGTTGGTAGTGACCATGAGGCCCATGTCCCACGTGGGGTGGGCCAGGGCGTCCTGCGGCGAGACGTCGCGCAGTTCGTCCCGGGTCTTGCCACGGAACGGGCCCCCGGACGCCGTAAGGATCAGCCGGTCCACCTCGGCGGCAGCCCCGGAGCGCAGGCACTGGGCAATCGCCGAATGCTCCGAATCCACAGGGACGATCTGCCCTTCGCGGGCCGCGGCTTTGACCAGCGAGCCGCCGACAATCAGGGACTCCTTGTTGGCCAGGGCCAGCGTGGCTCCGGTTTTGAGGGCTGCCAGGGTCGGCGCAAGCCCGATGGAGCCAGTAATGCCGTTGAGGACGACGTCGGCGTTCACTTCCGCGATCCGGGTGGACGCGTCCGGGCCGGCGATAAGCTCTGGCCGGTACCCGAGCAGGCCCGCCTCGCGGGCGGCGTCCTGGATCATGTCCCGGAGCGCAGAGGTGTCTCCGGCGGCGACGCCGATGGCCTGGGCGCGGGTGTGGACGGCCTGCCGAGCCAGGAGTTCGAGGTTGCCGCCGCCGGCGCTGAGCGCCACAATCTCAAAAAGGTGCGGGGCGCCGTCGACGACGTCAATCGCCTGTGTGCCGATGGAACCGGTGGACCCGAGGAGGACGATCTTGCGCGGCTGCATGATTCAAGTATCCCGCACCGCGGAGGCGGAGCCGTGAAACAGCCGTCAGAGCGCCTTCAAGGCATAGCGGCGTTCCGGCCGTCCGGCGCCGTACTTGAGGCGAACCTCCACCTTCGCTTCGTCGTGCAGGTACTCGAGGTAGCGGCGGGCGCTGACGCGGGAGGTTCCCAGCAGGTCGGCAACCTCCGCGGCCGACAGGTTCGACGCCGCCGAATGCAGCGCCCGGATCACGAGGCTGAGGGTTTCCGCGCTGCAGCCCTTCGGAAGCGGCGGCCGGACGCTATCGGACTTTTCCACCCCAAAGAGCCGGTTGACGTCGGATTGTTCGGCCACCTCCTTGATCGAGTCCAAGCCCTGGTAGGCGCTCCGGTAGTGCTCCAGCCGCTCCTGCAGGTCACCCTGGGAGAACGGCTTGATGAGGTAATGGACAATGCCTCCGCGAAGCGCCCGCCGCACCGTCTCCACCTCCCGTGCCGCGCTGATCACGAACACATCGAGTTCGGGGGCCTCCTCCCGCAGCGCCGCCATGAGTTCGAGCCCATTCGCGTCAGGCAGATGGATGTCCAGGAGGACCAGGTCCGGCTGCAGTTCCCGGGTCTTCAGCATCGCCTCGGCACCGGTGTGGGCAGCGCCGACAACCGTGAAACCGGGCGTGGCCTGGATGAACCCGGCGTGGACCTTCGCGACCATGAAGTCGTCATCGACAATCAGGACCGTGATCATGCGTAAACCTTCCTTTGGGCGAACCTGGCCGTGAACACGGCGCCGCCGTCGTTGTGCACAGTGAGCTGGCCGCCGCGGCGCTGGCACACGACCCGTGAAAGCGCCAGCCCGTAGCCGCGCTCACCCTCGCTGGTTGGGCGCTTGGTGGTGAAGCCCTGGCGGAAAACGGCCTCCAGGTCCGCAGGGGGCACCCCCGGACCGGAGTCCCGGACCGTGACGAGCGGCCCGTCGCCGCCGTCGGTGATCAGAACGTCGACCGTGGGCTCCGGCGTCCCGGTGACGGCGTCCAGGGCGTTGTCCACAAGATTGCCGACGACGGTGGCCAGATCCCGGGAGACGTCCTCGCTTACCCGGCCCAGCCGGGAGGCGGGGGCAAGCTGGAGAACGACGCCGCGTTCAGCGGCGAGGCTGGATTTGGCGATGAGCAGCGCCGCCACCGCAGGGTCCTCGATCCGGCTGGTGACTTCATCGTTGAGCCGGGTCCGGTCAAGGGTGGTGCCGTTGACGAATTGCACGACGGCGTCATACTCACCGATCTGGATCAGACCCGAAATGGTGTGGAGCTGGTTGGCGAACTCGTGGGCCTGGGCGCGGAGGGTATCCGTGGTGGTGCGCGTGGTCCCGAGTTCCCGCTCGAGCGAGGCGAGTTCTGTGCGGTCCCGCAGAGTGGTCACGGAGCCGATGTTCCGTCCGTGTGACAGCATGGGCATCCGGTTAAGGACCACCAGCCGCTCGCCAACAAGCACCAGCCGGTCCGGGCCCGGCTGGTCCCTGGTGAGCACTTCCCGCAGGGCCGGTTCCATGGCCAGGCTGCCGATGTGACGGCCCACGCAGTCCGGCGCCAACCCCAGCAACCGCCGGGCGCTTTCGTTCACGACGGTGATGCGTTCGTGCGGGTCCAGTGCGACCACGCCTTCTTTCAAGCCGTGCAGCATGGCCTCCCGGTTTTCCACGAGCCCGGTAATTTCCGTGGGCTCCATGCCGAGGGTCTGCCGCTTGACCCGGCGCGAGAGGAGCAGCGACCCGGCCACGCCGAGCACGCTGGCAACGCCGAGGTAGGTCAGCAGATTCGGAATGACCTCCCCCAGCCGTTCCCAGGCGGAGGGGTAGTTTCGGCCGATCGACGCGATGCCGATCATACTTCCGGAATCGTCCAGTACGGGAACATGGGCGGAGAGCAGTACGGTGCCGGAGCCGTCCACAACGCCGGTCCACGCCCGGCCCTCCATGACGCGGCTCTCCCCCAGCTCCAGCGGGCGGCCCAGCAAAGAGGGGTCGGACGACGCCACGACGGTGCGGTCCAGCCTGGCGAGGACCACCCGCGATGACCCGGAAACCGTTCTCACCGACTCTGCCACCGACGGCAGCGCCGAGCCGGCCCGCGGCTCGGCCGCGGGAAGCAATGCCCGGACGGCGGGGTTGCCGCCCAGGGCCTCGGCAGCGGACAACGCCCGGCGGCCCTCTATACGTTCGAAGGCAGCCGCTGACTGTGCCAGCGAGATTGCAACCACCCCAACCAGTACGGCCAAGACAATGAGCAACTGCAGAACCAGATACTGTCCTGCGAGGGACATTCCTCTTCGTCGAGTCACGTGCTGTCTTTCGTGTGGTGGTTGCCGGCTTGCGGGAGCGGGTCACGGCGCGTTTGAGGGCACAGTCCGCGGCGGTGCCGTGAACTATACCCCACCGCGCCGTGCCGCTTCGCCTGTAAGGCGGACCATGTCAGGCGGCTGAAACGTGAACGAAATGAACTTAAGTTTCTCTGCGAACACAAGAGTGATCCCCGTCACGTGCGCCCCTAGCATCGAACCACCGGCCAGTCCGCTGGCCGAAAATTGAACATCCTTATTTGAGAAGAGGGAAACATGCGCCAGATCCGCGCATTGCGCATTGCCGCCGTCGCTGCCGGCATCGCACTAATGGCCACCGGCTGCGGTGCCACCGCCAAGAGCACCACCGGAACGGCCAGCACCGGAGCCGCTGCGGGACCCATTACCGGGCTGCAGATCATGGTCCCCAACACCGCCGGCGGAGGGTACGACACCACCGCCCGGGCCGCCGCGAAGGTCCTCGACGACGAGAAGATCGCGAGCAACACCGAGGTGTTCAACCTCGCCGGTGCCGGCGGCACCGTCGGCTTGGCACGCGTCGTAAACGAGAAGGGCAACGGCGACCTGGCCATGCTGATGGGCCTCGGCGTCGTCGGCGCCAGCTACACCAACAAGTCCGGGTCGAAGCTGACGGACACCACTCCCTTGGCCCGGCTCATCGAAGAGCCCGGCGCGATCATGGTCGGCAAGGACTCTCCCTACAAGACCATCGGCGACCTGGTGAAGGCGTGGAAGGCCAACCCCGGATCGATCAGCGTAGGCGGCGGTTCTTCCCCCGGCGGCCCCGATCACCTGCTTCCGATGCAGCTCGCCGGAGCCGTTGGCATTGACGCGACCAAGGTCAACTTCGTTTCTTACGACGGCGGTGGCGATCTGCTTCCGGCCATCCTTGGCAACAAGCTGGGCTTCGCAGCTTCGGGCGCCGGCGAGTACCTGAAGCAGATCGAGTCCGGAGAGGTCCGCGTACTGGCCACGAGTGGCGAGAAGCGCCTCGAAGGCGTTGATGCCCCCACGCTGAAGGAGTCCGGAATTGACCTGATCTTCAGCAACTGGCGCGGCGTGGTGGCCCCTCCCGGCATCAGCGACGCGGACAAGGCTTCCCTGATCGCCGCCCTGGAGAAGATGCACGGCTCGGCCTCCTGGCAGGAAGCCCTCAAGTTGCACAGCTGGACTGATGCCTTCCTCACCGGTGACGAATTCAAGTCCTTCCTCACCGAGCAGGACAAGCGGGTAGCAGACGTTTTGACGAAGCTTGGGCTGGCGTGACGTCCCTGACTTCCAGGCTCAAAGGCCGCTCCGAGCTGGGGGTCGCCCTCCTGCTCGGGGCGGCCGGCGTGCTGGTCCTGTGGGACGCCGCCGGCCTGGTGACCCCCTATTCCAAGTCGGACCCGGTCGGGCCGAAAACGGTCCCCTACATCGTGGCCGGCCTCCTGATCGTCTGCGCCGTGATGCTGGCCATCAACGTGATGCGCGGCGGGCAGGGCGAGGTTGAAGGCGGCGAAGACGTCGACCTGTCCCATCCTGCCGACTGGAAGACCGTGCTCCCCCTCGCCGGCGCTTTCGTTGCCAACATCCTGCTCATCGACTGGACCGGCTGGGTCATCTCCGGAACTGTGCTCTTCTGGGGCAGCGTCTGGGCGCTCGGCAGCCGGCACTATGTCCGCGACGGACTTATCTCCGTTGCCCTGTCACTGCTGACCTTCTACGGCTTCTACCTCGGCCTCGGAATTTCGCTCCCCGCCGGGCTGCTGGAAGGAATCCTCTAAATGGACGTCTTTAGCTCCCTCATGGACGGCTTTGCCACCGCCCTGACTCCCATGAACTTCCTCTACGCCGTGATCGGTGTGGTCCTGGGCACCGCTGTCGGCGTCCTTCCCGGACTGGGCCCGGCGATGACCGTGGCGCTGCTGCTTCCCGTGACGCAAGTCCTGGAGCCCACCAGCGCCTTCATCATGTTCGCCGGCATCTACTACGGCGGCATGTACGGCGGCTCCACCACTTCCATCCTGCTCAACACCCCCGGTGAATCCTCTTCGGTGGTCACGGCCATCGAAGGCCACAAGATGGCCAAGGCCGGCAGAGCGGCCCAGGCCCTGGCCACCGCGGCCATCGGCTCCTTCGTAGCGGGCACCATCGGCACCACACTGCTCGCGGTGTGTGCACCCATTGTGGTCAAGTTCGCCGTCAGCCTGGGATCGCCGAGCTACTTCGCGATCATGATCCTGGCCCTCCTTGCCGTCACTGCGGTGCTGGGCTCCTCCCGGCTGCGCGGCTTTGCCTCGCTGGGGCTGGGCCTGGCGATCGGGCTGGTCGGCATGGACTCCGTCACAGGACAGCGGCGGCTCACCTTTGGCCAGCCGCTGCTCACCGACGGCTTGGACATTGTGGTGGTGGCGGTCGCCATCTTCGCCGTGGGTGAAGCCCTCTGGGTCGCGGCCCACCTGCGCCGGACCCCGGCCAACATCATCCCCGTGGGGCAGCCCTGGATGCGAAAACAGGACTGGAAGCGGTCCTGGAAACCTTGGCTGCGCGGAACCGTGTACGGCTTCCCGTTCGGTGCACTGCCTGCCGGCGGCGCCGAGATCCCGACCTTCCTTTCCTATGTCACGGAAAAGCGCCTCTCCAAGCATCCGGAGGAGTTCGGCAAGGGCGCCATCGAAGGCGTGGCCGGACCGGAGGCCGCGAACAACGCAGCCGCGGCCGGCACCCTGACCCCATTGCTGGCGATGGGGCTGCCTACCAACGCCACCGCGGCCGTGATGCTGGCAGCGTTCACCTCGTACGGCATCCAGCCAGGACCTCAGCTGTTCGAGAGCGAGGGACCGCTGGTGTGGGCGCTGATCGCCAGCCTCTTCATCGGCAACTTCCTGCTCCTGGTCATCAACCTGCCGCTGGCACCCCTGTGGGCCAAGCTTCTGCAACTGCCGCGTCCGTACCTCTATGCCGGAATCCTGTTCTTCGCCACGCTGGGCGCTTACTCGGTGAACCTGCAGGCGTTCGATCTGGTAATCCTGCTGGCGCTCGGCGCCCTCGGGTTCATGATGCGCCGGTTCGGGCTGCCCGTCCTGCCGCTCATCCTGGGCGTGATCCTGGGCCCGCGTGTCGAGGGCCAGCTGCGCAAGACCCTTCAGCTCTTCGGCGGCGACCCCTCCGGTCTCTTGAGCGAGCCGATCGCCGTCGGCATCTACATCATTGTGGCGATCATCCTGGTCTGGCCGCTGCTGCTCAAGCTCTGGCGCCGGTCGCGGCCGCAGGCGGTTCCGGCAGGCACCGCAGGACCGCTGCCGCAGGACGATCAGGCCCAGGCCGGCAGCGACCTCCGGATGGCAGAGGCCGACGGCGGCGCCAACGACGGCAGCGAAATGGCCGAGGCCACAGGAAGCACCAACCAGTCCGTCCACGCACGACGGCGACAGGAGGAACCGTGAGCATCATTGTCGGATACGTTCCCAGCTCCGAGGGTGTGGCCGCGCTTGAAACCGCGATCACCGAGGCCCGGAAGAGCCAGAAGCTTCTGGTGGTGGTCAACTCGTCCCGCGGAGATGCCCTCGTCGACCGGCGCTACGTCCAGGGCGACGACATCGCCGCGGTCGCGGACCGGCTCAAGGCCGAAGGCGTTGAGCACCTGATCCTGCAGCCGGTCCGCGGCAACGGCGCGGCCAGCGAGGTCCTGCAGGCGGCCGACGAGCACCAGGCCGATCTGATCGTGATCGGGCTGCGGAAACGCACCCCCGTGGGGAAGCTCATCATGGGAAGCACGGCCCAGCAGATCCTGCTCGAAGCGGACTGCCCCATCCTCGCCGTCAAGGCGGCACCGCGGAACTAGTCGGTGGCTAACCGAACAGGGAACTAGCGGCGCAGTGAACTAGCGGCGCGGGAACCCCAAGACCCGCCCGCCGGGAAGGCACTTCGCGACAATGTTGAGGAAGCATTGTCGCGAAGTGCCTTTTCGCGTGCTGGCGGAAGCGATCTAGCGGCCGGCGCGGCGCAGTGTCGACTCGGCGTGCTTGAGGATGGGGCCATCGATCATCTTGCCCTGGAACTGGAAGACGCCCGTGCCCGCGGCAGCGGCGGCGTCGAGCAGTTCGGCGGCCGCTGCGACGTCGGCCTCGGAGGGTGCATAGGCTTCCCGGACCACGGCCACCTGGTCCGGGTGGATGCAAGCCTTCGCCGCGAACCCGGATGCCACGGCGTCCCGTGCCTCGGCGGCCAGGCCGTTCAGGTCCGGGATGTTGACGTAGACGGCGTCGATCGCGTCCTTGCCGAAGGCGCCGGCGGCCAGAAGCACGCTGGAGCGGGCGTGGAGGGCCACCGCCCGGTAGTCGCCGTTCTCCGTCCGGCTGGAGGTGCCGCCGAGCGACGCCAGCAGGTCTTCGGCTCCCCACATCAGGGCCACGACGTTGGGCTCGGCGGCGATGGCGGGGGCGTTGAGGACGCCCGCGGCCGTCTCGCAGAGCGCAATGACGCTGTAGCCCTCCAGCTCCTTGAGCTGGTCGGCGTTCTCGGCCTTGGCCAGCATGATGTGCCGGTAGGGCGTGTGCTTGAGGCAGTGCAGGTCCTTCTCGAACTCGTCCGTGCCGGCCGGGTTGACCCGGATGATGGTGCGGCTCGGATCCAGCTCCGGGACGTCGCCGGTGGCACCGAGCTGGGCGAGGATGGCGCCGCGGGCCCGCTGTTTGTCCCCGGGGGCCACAGCGTCCTCGAGGTCCACGATCACGGTGTCGGAGCGTCCGGCAGCTTTTTGGTACCGTTCGGGGCGGTCGGCGGGGCAGAACAGCATTGCGGGACCCATCAGGAAACTCATGTCTCTATTGTCCCCTTTTGCGCCGCTTCCAGCCCGGCAGCGGCGTGGGCCTCGCGTGTCCACATCAGGCAGCTCCGGGCGGCGAGCGCCACGACGTCGCCGTGTTGGTTCCGGCCGGTGTGCTGCATGGTCACGATGCCCTGGCCGGGACGGGAGGAGGAGAGCCGCTTCCCGGTGACCACTGTCTCGGTGTACAGGGTGTCCCCGTGGTAGAGCGGGTGCGGAAAGGACACATCCGTCAGGCCCAGCTGGGCCACGATGGTGCCCTGGGTCAACTGGGGAACGGACTGACCCACCACGGTGGCAAGGGTGAACATCGAATTCATCAACCGCTGGCCGAACGGCTGCCCGGCGCTCCAGGCCGCGTCCAGGTGCAGTGCCTGGGTGTTCATGGTCATGGTGGTGAACAGGACGTTGTCCGTCTCCGTGACGGTCCGGCCGGGCCGGTGGGCATACACCACGCCCTCTTCCAGCTCATCGAAGTAGAGGCCGCGCTGTTCAATCACGCGGGGGCTGCCCGCACTGGTGCCGGTCGACGTCCGCTCTGCGTCCCTCATACGGTCAGTTCCTGGTCTTCTTCGAAGAGTTCGGCTCCGGTGGCTGCCACCACTTCTTCCACGGTCACGTCGGGGGCCAGTTCGCGCAGCACCAGCCGGGAGCGCCCGCCCTCGGTCACGATGTCGATCACGGCGAGGTCGGTGATGATCCGGTCCACGCAGCCCTTCCCGGTCAGCGGCAGCGTGCAGGCATCCACGATTTTGGGCTTGCCGTTGCGGTCCACGTGCTCCATCATCACGATCACCTTCTTGGCACCGAAAACCAGGTCCATCGCGCCGCCCATGCCTTTGACCATCTTGCCGGGGATCATCCAGTTGGCGAGGTCGCCATTGGCGGCGACCTCCATGGCGCCGAGCACAGCAACATCGACGTGGCCGCCGCGGATCATGCCAAAGGAAGCGGCGGAATCAAAGAACGCGGCGCCCTTGTTGACCGTAACGGTTTCCTTGCCGGCGTTGATGAGGTCAGGATCGACCTGGTCCTCGGCCGGGTACGGCCCGACACCGAGGATCCCGTTTTCCGAATGCAGCACCACCTCGACGCCGGCGGGAATGTAGTTCGGGATCAGCGTCGGCATCCCGATCCCCAAGTTGACGTACTGCCCGTTGTGCAGTTCCTGCGCCACGCGCGCGGCGAGTTCGTTCCGGGTCCAGCCCTTGCCTTGGCTGCCGTCAGGATGGACGACGGTGGAGCGCCGGTACTCGTGCCGCACGGCTTCGGGACGGGGCGGAGCGCTCTGGGTGTTGTTCGATTCCACGGCTATGCTCCTGCCTGCGCTGCTGCATCTGCACCCTGCGCCTTTGAAGCTGCGGAGGACACTGCCACCGTCCGCTTTTCAATGCGTTTCTCTCCCTGCGGGGCCAGCACCACGCGCTGGACGAAGATGCCCGGTACGTGGACGTGCTCCGGGTCCAGCTCCCCCGGCTCGACGAGTTCCTCAACCTCGGCAATCGTGATCCGCCCGGCCATGGCGCACAACGGGTTGAAGTTCATGGCGGTGGCGTGGAAAACGAGATTGCCGTGGCGGTCTCCCTTCCAGGCGTGCACAAGGCCGAAGTCGGGGCTCAGCGATTCCTCCAGCACATAGTCCGCGCCGTTGAAGCTGCGGACTTCCTTGGCGGCGGAGGCGACCGCAACGTGGCCCGCGGCGTCGTACTTCTGCGGCAGCCCGCCGTCGGACACCTGGGTTCCGACGCCGGCCGGCGTGTAGAAGGCAGGAATGCCGGCGCCGCCGGCGCGCAGTTTCTCGGCCAGGGTGCCCTGGGGGGTGAGAACCACCTCTAGCTCGCCGGCGAGGTATTGCCGGGCGAATTCCTTGTTCTCCCCCACGTACGAGCTGATGGTGCGGCGGATCCGGCCGTCCTTTAGGAGGATCCCGAGGCCCCAGTCGTCGACTCCGCAGTTGTTGCTCACTGTCTCCAGGTTCCTCGCACCGCCCTGGTGCAGGGCCTCGATCAGGGCCACCGGGATGCCGCACAGCCCGAAGCCGCCGACGGCGAGCGAGGCGCCGTCGTGGATGTCCGCGACAGCAACGGCGGCGCTGGCAACAACTTTGTTGATCATCGGTGATCCTTCCGGCCGGCTACAGTCCCAGTTCGCGGGCGATCAGCATCAGCTGGACCTCCGTGGTGCCCTCCCCGACTTCAAGGATCTTGGAGTCGCGGTAGTGGCGTGCCACGGTGAAGTCGTTGATGAAACCATAGCCGCCGAACACCTGGGTGGCGTCCCGCGCGTTGTCCATGGCTGCCTCGCCTGCGACCATCTTAGCGATGGCCGCTTCGGTCTTGAATGGCTTGCCGGCGAGCATCCGGGCCGCGGCATCGTAGTAGGCCAGGCGGGCCGTGTGGGCGCGGGCGTGCATGCGGGCGATCTTGAAACTGACGGCCTGGTACTTGCCGATGCTCTGGCCGAAGGCGCTGCGTTCCTTGGCGTATTTCACCGATTGGTCCACGCAGCCCTGCGCGGCGCCCACGGCGAGGGCTGCGATCGCGATCCTGCCCTCGTCGAGGATGGAGAGGAAGTTCGCGTAGCCGCGGCCCCGGGTGCCGAGCAGGTTTTCCTCGGGGACGTGGACGTTGTTGAGTGTCAGCGGGTGGGTGTCCGAGGCGTTCCAGCCGACCTTGTTGTAGGCCTTCTCGGCCGTGAAGCCCGGGGTGTTGGTGGGCACGAGGATGGTGGAAATTTCCTTCTTGATGCTGCCGTCCGGGCGCTCCTGCTGGCCGGTTACCGCGGTGACGGTGACAAGCTTGGTGATGTCGGTGCCGGAGTTGGTGATGAATTCCTTGTTGCCATTGATCACCCATTCGCCACCACCCAGCTTGGCCGTGGTCTTGGTGCCTCCGGCGTCCGAGCCTGCCTCCGGTTCGGTGAGGCCGAAGCCGGCGAGCGCCTGGCCGGAGGCCAGCAGCGGCAGCCATTCCTCCTTTTGCGCGGCGTTACCGAAGCGGTGGATCGGCATGGCGCCAAGGGAGACGCCGGCCTCCAGGGTGATGGCGACGGACTGGTCCACCCGGCCGAGCTGTTCCAGGGCCAGGGCCAGGGCGAAGTAGTCCCCGCCCATGCCGCCGAATTCTTCCGGGAACGGCAGGCCAAACAGGCCCATGTCTGCCATCTGGGCGACGATCTCGTAAGGGAAGCTGTGTTCCGCGTCGTGTTTGGTGGAGACCGGGGCCACCACTTCGTCGGCAAATGCGCGGACGGTGTCGCTGAGCTCCTGGTATTCCTCGCTGAGTTCAAAACTGGCCATGGGGGTGACTCCTGTGTCTGGGGTAGTTCTGTGGTTTAGATGTCGAAAAGTGTGGGCTGTGGTCCGCCGGTTTGGTCATGCGGCTGTGGTCATTCGGTTGCGCCCATCGCAATGACGGCTTCCTCCACTGTGTCCTCGGACCTGGAGGACTCCGGCGGGTGGTCCGTGGGGTGGATGGTGGCGAGAATCTGGTCTGCCTTGACGAGGTCCCCGGATCCCACACTGATATGCGCGGTCCCGTCGAGGGGTGCCACGAGCTGGTGCTCCATTTTCATGGCCTCCACCGAGAGCAGCACCTGGCCGGCCTCCACGGTGTCGCCATCGCTGACGGAGACGGACACCACGGTGCCTGGCATGGGCGAGCGGACCGCCGGGTCAGCGGCGCCTTCAATGCGTTCGACGGCGGCCAGCACCCGGGCGAGCCGGGCCTCCCGGGTGAGTACCTCAAGGCGGCAGGACCAGCCCTCGTTGCCGAGGAAGACCTCCGATAGGACGCGGGGATCGGGCTCGAGCCAGCTCTGGGCGGGAGGACCGGTGTGAACGGGGGCCAGTCCATAGCTGGTGACTTCGCCGTTGAGGGTGAGCACCGGACGTTCGCGACCCGTGTACCGCAGGAGGGCCGTGAGCTGCGGCCCTCCGTTCACGTGCACAGTGACCGGTTCCCCCACTGCCGACCGGCTCACCTCCACGGCGGCGACGCCGCCGTCGGAGGTGCCCAAGCTGATCCGTCGCGGAGCCGCGGCACCGATTCGCCAGCTGTCGCGGCGCCGCCACGGGCCCGCCGCAGGTTCATGCTGGAGCTGTTCGTCCGCCTGGTCCAGGGCGTACAAGGCGGCGACAACAAGTTCAGCGTCGCCCGGCTGGCGGAAGGTGAATTCCGCCATCTTCCGCTCGATCAGGCCGGTGTCGAGACGGCCGGCGCGGACATCGACGTCGTTGATTAGCAGGCGCAGGTACTCGACGTTGGTATGGATTCCCAGTGCGGTGTACCCGGCGAGCGCCTCGTCCAGGGTGTCGAGGGCGGCCTTGCGGTCTTCACCCCACGCGATGACCTTGGAGATCATCGGGTCGTAGTTGGAAGAGATCTCCAGGCCGTCCACCAGGGCCGAGTCCACCCGGACGCGGCCCCGGGCTGTTTCGACCTCGTTGCGGGCCGGGGCGCTGGGGCGCGGGGCGGGGCCGGGGATCTCGTCCAGCAGGAGAACTGTTCCCGTCGACGGAAGGAAGTTCTTCTCCGGAACCTCGGCGTAGACACGGGCCTCCACCGAGTGGCCGGTGAGCACGACGTCGTCCTGTTGCACAGTCAATTCCTCGCCGGCGGCGATGCGGACCTGCCATTCAACAAGGTCGATGCCGGTGACCATCTCGGTGACGGGGTGCTCGACCTGCAGCCGGGTGTTCATTTCCATGAAGAAGAACTCGTCGGGTGCGTTGTCCGAGACCAGGAATTCCACGGTGCCGGCGCCGGAGTAGTTGACGCTGCGGGCGGCGTTGCAGGCGGCCTCGCCGAGGCGGGCGCGGATGGCGGCGCCGTCGGGCAGTGATTCCAGCAGTGGTGACGGGGCCTCCTCGATGACCTTCTGGTGCCGCCGTTGCAGCGAGCACTCGCGTTCGCCCAGGTGGATGACGTTGCCGTGGTTGTCCGCGAGGACCTGGACCTCGATGTGGCGGGGCGTGCTGACGAGCCGTTCCAGGAAGAGGGTGTCGTCGCCGAAGGCGCTGGCCGCGACACGTCGGGCGGTGGCCAGCGTGGCTGCCAGGTCCTCGGGCCGTTCGACGCTGTGCATGCCCTTCCCGCCGCCGCCGGCGGAGGGCTTGATCAGCAGCGGGAACCCGACGTCGGCCGCGGCCGCGATCAGCTGAGCGTCCGTCATGCCGGGTTCAGCCACGCCGGGAACCACCGGGACCCCGTAGCCGGCCACATGGTTCTTGGAGCGGATCTTGTCCCCCATGACATTGAGGGCTTCGACGCCGGGGCCGATGAACGTGATTCCGGCCTTTTGGAGGGCGCGGGCGAAGTCGGCGTTCTCGCTCAGGAAGCCGTAGCCCGGGTGCACGGCTTCGGCACCGGTGTCGCGGCAGGCCTGGAGGATGGCCTCGATTTTCAGGTAGCTCTCGGTCGCGGCGGCCGGACCGATCCGTACGGCGACGTCGGCCTCGCGCACGTGGCGGGCGCCGGCGTCGGCGTCGGAATAAACGGCCACCGAACGGATCCCCAGGCTGCGCAGGGTTCGGATCACGCGGCAGGCGATCTCGCCGCGGTTGGCCACCAGGACGGTGCCGAAGAGTGGTTTCGGGGAGGTAGTGGTCATTTCTGGCTCACATCCGGAACAGGCCGAAGGAGGTCTCCGGCAGCGGGGTGCGGGAAACGACGTCGAGCGCCAGTCCCAGGACGGTGCGGGTGTCCGCGGGGTCGATGACGCCGTCGTCCCAGAGGCGCGCCGTGGAATAGTACGGGCTGCCCTGGTCCTCGTACTGCTGCTTGATCGGCGCCTTGAAGGCTTCCTCGTCCGCTGCGGACCATTCCTCGCCGCGGGCCTCGTACTGGTCCCGCTTGACCGTGGCCAGGACACTGGAGGCCTGGTTGCCGCCCATCACCGAGATCCGGGACGCCGGCCACATCCAGAGGAACCGCGGAGAGTAGGCGCGCCCGCACATCGAGTAGTTGCCGGCGCCGAAGGACCCGCCGATCACCACTGTCAGCTTGGGCACCCTGGCCGTGGCGACGGCGGTGACCATTTTGGCGCCGTTCTTGGCGATGCCGCCCTGCTCGTAGTCCTTTCCCACCATAAAGCCGGACAGGTTCTGCAGGAAGAGCAGCGGGATGCCGCGCTGGTCGCACAGCTCAATGAAGTGGGCCCCCTTGAGCGACGACTCGCTGAAGAGCACGCCGTTGTTCGCCACGATGCCCACCGGGTGGCCGTGCAGCTTCGCGAAGCCGGTGACCAGCGTGGTGCCGTAGTTCTTCTTGAACTCGTGGAACCGGCTGCCGTCCACGAGCCGGGCGATGACCTCACGGACGTCGTACTGGGCGTTGACGTCGGTTGGCACGGCGCCGTGGAGCTCGTCCGGGTCCGCCACCGGTTCGACAACCGCGTCGACCTCCCAGGCCGGGGTGGCCGGTTTGGGCAGGGTGGAGACGATGTCGCGGACGATCTGCAGGGCGTGCTCGTCGTTCTCGGCCAGGTGGTCAGTAACCCCGGAGATCTTCGAGTGCACGTCGCCGCCGCCAAGCTCCTCCGCTGTGACGATCTCGCCGATCGCGGCTTTCACAAGCGGCGGGCCGCCCAGGAAGATGGTGCCCTGGTTGCGGACAATGACGGTCTCGTCGCTCATCGCCGGGACGTAAGCGCCGCCGGCCGTGCAGGAGCCCATGACCGAGGCGATCTGGGGGATCTTGGCCGCAGACATCTTCGCCTGGTTGAAAAAGATCCTGCCGAAGTGCTCCCTGTCCGGGAAGACCTCGTCCTGCTTGGGCAGGAACGCCCCGCCAGAGTCCACGAGGTAGATGCAAGGCAACCGGTTCTCCAGTGCGATTTCCTGCGCCCGGAGGTGCTTTTTCACCGTCATCGGATAGTAAGTGCCGCCCTTGACGGTCGCGTCGTTGGAAATCACCAGGACCTGGCGGCCGTGGACCAGCCCTATCCCGGCAATCACCCCCGCGCCCGGGGAGTCATCGTTGTACATGCCGTTGGCGGCCAGCGGCGCGATCTCCAGGAACGGACTGCCGTCGTCGAGCAACTGGTCGATCCGCTCGCGCGGAAGGAGCTTGCCGCGGGCCACGTGCCGTTCCCGGGATTTTTCCGGGCCGCCCAGAGCTGCGGCGGCAAGCCGTTCCCTCAGCTCACAGGCGAGTCCACGCTGGGCCTCGCGGTTCGCGGCATAGGCGGCGCTGGTCGCGTCCACCCGGCTGGCGATTGTCTCCATTGACTGCTTCCGTCCCCTGGCCTGCACCGGGCCGGCCAATTCCGCCGCCCAGCAATTTCGGTTAGTACCGCATAACTGAGATTTAGGTTAGTCTCTATTAACTGTGATGTCCAACACAGGGACTATCTGCAACGAGGGGATGCGCCGGTGACCGAGCCCAGCCTGACCACCCAGACGCCGTCAACCCCGGCCCCCTCCACGCAGCGGAGCCAGGCCAAGGCAAACCGCCGGCGGGCCCTCTTGTCCGCTGCCGCCACGCTGTTCGCACTCCAGGGGTTCAACCGTGTCTCCCTGGAGGACCTGGGGGCCGCGGCCGGCGTCAGCGGGCCCGCCGTCTACCGCCACTTCGCCGGCAAACAGGCGGTCCTGGGTGCCCTGCTGCTCAGCGTCAGCCAGGACCTGCTCGACGGCGGCCGGCGGGTTGTGGCCGAGTCCGACGGCGCCCTGGCGGCACTGGGCGGCCTCGTGGCGTTCCATGTGGACTTCGCCTTGAGCAACCCGGACGTCATCCGGGTCCAGGACCAGGATTTCAGCAACCTTGCCGACGCGGACCAGGACGAGGTCCGCACCCTCCAGCGCAACTACGTTGAACTCTGGGTGGAGGTGCTGGCCGGACTGCACGAGGGCACCGAGGCCGCCGAGCTGCGGATGCGGGCACACGCCACCTTCGGCCTGATCAACTCCACCCCGCATTCGGTGCGCAGCCACGGCCGCCGGATCGGCGTCCGGCGCGCACGGCCGCTGTTGGAGAGCATGGCAATGGCTGCGCTCCTGGCGCCGGCTGCCCCGCCGGAGTAGGTGCCGCCCAAAACTCCCGCCGCCGACGTCGAAATCCCCGTCGAAGTGCCCATGGACGAAAACCCGGAGAGAAAAAGCTGCCGGCCGCTCCCATTTCAAAGGAACGGCCGGCAGTGTTGAGCTCGGGCTAGACCATCGCGAGGACCATGCCCGGGTCGGCCAGCATGGTGCCGAGGTCCTGGAGGAACCGCGATCCCTGTTCGCCGTCCACCAGGCGGTGGTCGAAGGAGAGGCTGAGGGTCATCACTTGGCGCAGCGCGACCTCGTCCTGGTATTCCCACGGCATCTTCCGCACAGCGCCGAGGGCCAGGATGGCGGCCTCGCCCGGATTCAGGATGGGCGTGCCGGCATCAATGCCGAAGACACCGATGTTCGTGATGGAGATCGTGCCGCCGGAGAGGCCCTCCGGGCTCGTCTTGCCCGCCCGGGCGGTGCCCGTCAGTTCCGTCAGCGCGGAAGACAGCTCCCGAAGGGACATCCGGTCCGCGTCCTTGATGTTCGGAACCGTCAGTCCCCGCGGGGTTGCCGCCGCGATGCCCAGGTTCACGTAGTTGAACTGGACGATCTCCTGGTTGGCCTCGTCCCAGCGGGCGTTGAGCGTCGGGTGATTACGCAGGGCGATCAGCACGGCCTTGGACACCAGCGTCAGCGGGGTGAGCTTGTACCCGGCAAACGCCCGGCTGTCCTTCAGCCGTCCCAGCAGCTCCATCGTGGGTGTGACGTCAATGGTCAAGAACTCCGTCACGTGCGGCGCGGTGAAGGCGCTCGCCACCATGGCCGCGGCCGTGAACTTGCGCACTCCCTTGATCGGAATGCGGGTCTCCCGCACCCCGCCGGCCGGCCCGACGGGCTGCACCTGCGGGCCGCCAAGTACCTGCGCACCGGCCAGTTCCTGCGCCGCAGCAGGCAGGTCCCCGCCGCCGACGAAGTTCCGGACGTCGTCGCGGGTAATGAGCCCCCGCTCCCCCGTGCCGGTAACTGCCTCAAGGTCGACGCCGAGATCCTTGGCGAGCTTGCGAACCGGCGGCGTGGACCGCGGACGCTCCGCGGGAGGCGCTGCGGGTTTGGCCACAGCCTCGGACACCGAACTCCCGGCGCGCTCAACAGCTGGCGCGGGCGCAGCCGTGACCGGGGCAGCCGCCGCGGGCGCAGCCGTGACCGGGGCAGCCGCCGGGGCTGCCGCGGTGGATGGGAAGGTGCGCGCGCGGCGGGCGGGCCGGCCGGAGGCTTCGAGCACGGCGCCGTAGCCGACCAGGTTCGGCTCGCGCTTGGCCGTTTCTGCAGCGGGCGCGGAACCGCCGGCGCCGTCGTCGCCCTCAATTTCAAAGGAGACGATCGGCTTTCCGACCTCAACCACGGTGCCGGGCTGTTCGTGCAGGGCCGCCACCACGCCGGCGAACGGCGAGGGCAGCTCGACGACGGCCTTGGCAGTCTCCACCTCGGCGATGATCTGGTTGAGGGTCACGGTGTCCCCCACGGCGACCTTCCAGGCCACGATTTCCGACTCGGTCAGTCCTTCGCCGAGGTCCGGGAGCCTGAATTCCTTGATCATGGTGGCGCTCATCCTTCCAGCCCGCTGAGGGAGTTGGGGCGTCCCAGGGCACGGTCTACGCCGTCGAGAATCCGGTCCAGACCCGGAAGGTGATGCATTTCCAGCTTCGAGTACGGGTACGGAACGTCGAAGCCGGTCACCCGGACGGGGGCCGTCTCGAGGTGGTAGAAGCAGCGTTCGGTGATGCTCGCGGCGACTTCGGCGCCGAGGCCGCCGGACTGAGAGGCTTCGTGCGTGATGACCAGCCTGCCGGTCTTGCGGACCGAGGCTTCCAGGGTGGCGAAGTCCAGCGGCGCCAGCGAGCGCAGGTCGATCACCTCGACCGAGACGCCTTCATCAGCTGCCGCGAGGGCGGCGTCGCGGGCGGTTTTAACGAGCGGACCGTAGGCCACGAGGGTCACGTCCTTGCCCTCGCTGACCACGCGGGCCTTTTCCATGGACAGCGTGCCTGCGAGGTCCATGGACTCGTCCACCTCGCCCTTGTCGTGGTAGCGCCGCTTGGGTTCGAAGAACAGCACGGGATCATCGGACGCGATGGCCTGCTGGATCATGGTGTAGGCGTCCTGGGGGCTGGAGACGCTGATGACGCGCAGCCCCGACGTGTGAGTGAAGTACGCTTCGGGCGATTCGGAGTGGTGTTCCGGGGAACCGATGCCGCCGCCGAACGGGACGCGGATGGTGATGGGCATTTTGACGGCGCCCCGCGTGCGGTAGTGCATCTTGGCGACCTGGCTGACGATCTGGTCGAACGCCGGGTAGATGAACCCGTCGAACTGGATCTCCACAACGGGCCGGTATCCGCGGTAGGCCAGGCCGACGGCGGTGCCCATGATGCCGGATTCCGCCAGCGGTGTATCGACGACGCGGTGCTTCCCGAAGTCTTTCTGCAGGCCGTCGGTGACGCGGAAAACGCCGCCGAGGGCACCGATGTCCTCCCCCATCAGGACTACCTTGGGATCGTTTTCGAGGGACTTGCGCAGGCCCGAATTGATGGCTCGGGCAAAGGTCATCTGCGTCATCAGCGTGCACCTTCTTCAGAAGCGGCTTCTGCGGGATCGCCGAAGGAAGCCAGGTAGCGGGAGTAGTGGTCCTGCTGGCGGTCAAGCCAGGAGTTGGGCGTGCTGTAGACGTGCTTGAAGATATCCAGCGGCTCGGGGTCGGGCATGTTGATGGTGCCGGCGCGCAGTTCCGCAGCCACGGCATCTGCCTTCGCGGCGACGGCGGCTTCAAGGTCCGCCGTCAGCAGCCCCTTGCGGTCCAGGAGGGATTTCAGCCGGGCGATCGGATCCTTGGCGGCCCAGTCCTCGAGTTCGTTGGCATCCCGGTAGCGGGTGGGGTCATCCGCCGTCGTGTGCGGGCCCATCCTGTAGGTCACTGCCTCGATGAAGGTAGGACCGCCGCCCCGCCTCGCGCGGTCCAGGGCGATGCGCGTGGCCGCCATGACGGCGAGGACGTCGTTTCCGTCCACCCGCATGCTGGGAATGCCGAAACCCGCGGCACGGTCTGCCAGCTGGATGTGGGACTGCACGCGGACGGGCTCGGAGATGGCCCAGTGGTTGTTTTGGCAGAAAAAGACGACCGGTACCTGGAAGCTCGCGGCGAAGACCATGGCTTCATTGACGTCGCCTTCGCTCGTTGCACCGTCGCCGAAGTAGGCCACGGCGACGCAGTCGGCGCCGTCGTTCTGGATGCCCATCGCATATCCGGTGGCATGCAGGGACTGCGAGCCGATGATGATCTGCTGGGTGGCCACATTGACGGTGTAGGGGTCCCAGCCGGACGATGCGCTGCCGCGCCAGGCCCGGACGAGGTCCTCGACCTTGACCCCGCGGCAATAGCCGACGCCGTTGTCACGGTAACTGGGGAAAACAAAGTCGTCCTCGCGTAACGCGCGGGCCGAGCCGATCTGGGACGCTTCCTGGCCGAGCAGGGGCGGCCAGAGTGCGAGCTCGCCCTGCCGCTGGAGAGCGGTAGCCTCGGCATCGATCCGGCGGATGACCACCATGTCTTCGTAGAGCGAACCAAGCTGCTCATCGCTGACATCCTGGATCCAAGGATCAAACTCCGGATGGCTGATTCGCTCACCCGCCGGGGTGATGAGCTGGACGAGATCGCCGCCCGTCCGCCGCGTTGAATCTTCACTGTTTCGGGGGCCCCCGGCGGCAATTCCGCCCTTGCCCGCGTCGTCGGTTAACACAGTTGTCCGCACCTTCTGACGTCGTCTGACCGGAACTCGCAGGACTCGTGATCCCGCGGCGCGCCAGCCGCCCGGGCGCCGTTGCCCCGGATAATTGTGACCCTACTCACAATGCTCATTGGGTACAACCGCCAGTAATTATCTTGAGCATTATGCATGCTCTCGACCGTTGGAGCCGTGCTAATCTTGCGCATTATGCAAGCTTTGGATGGCACTGACACCCGCCTACTTTCGGCCATGGCCCGGGACCCCCGGGGGACCGTGGTTGCGCTCGCCCAGAAACTGGGACTGTCGCGAAATACGGTGCAGGCCAGGATGGCCCAACTGGAGAAGAAGCACGTCTTCCTCTCCTTCGAACGACGCATCAACCCCGTGTCCCTCGGCTACCCGCTGATGGCGTTCATCTCCGTCCATGTGCAGCAACAAAAGCTCGGCACCCTGGCCGCGGAGCTTGCCGACATTCCGGAAATCCTTGAGGCCTACGGCCTCACGGGCTCGGCCGATCTGCTCCTGAGGGTGGTGGCGCTCGACGCCGAGGATCTGTTCCGGATCAACGGCAAGATCCTGGCCTGCGACGGCGTGGACCGCACTGACACCGCCCTTGCGATGGGCGAGCTGATCCCGTTCCGGATACAGCCCCTGCTGGAGCGCGGATCCGCCGACGCCTGATCTGCGCGTCCGGTCCCGTGCGGGTGGCTCTGTGTTTATCTGCGGCTTTATCGGCGCTGGTGATCTGTCCGGTCGCCGAGCGCGGCGCTAGGCTGTGTCCGTTGGGTCTCCTCGAGTTCTTGGGTCCGCGCAGGCGGCCCTGCACAACAGGCAGTGGCTGTCTGGACTGCCGGAAAGGCTTGAACCGTGAGCAGTCCTGAGGAACCGCGCCGCCCGGCCCCGCCCCAGCCAGGGCACGAGCCTGCATCCGGCCACCCGCTCCCCGGGGAGCCGCCCACTCCCTACTATGCGGCCCCGGCCGGGCCTCCCACCTACGGCGCCCCGCCCTACGGCGCCCAGCCCACCAACGGCGCCCCGCCCTACGGGCCGCCGTCGGGGCCGCCGTCCTACGGGCCGCCGTCCTACGGGCCGCCGTCCTACGGGCCGCCTTACTACGTGTTCCCTGGCCAGCCACCGCCAAAGAAGAGCCGCAAGGCGTTGTGGATCGTCCTGGGGGTCGTCGGCGGTGTCCTCCTGCTGGCGGCCGCCGGCGTCGCGATCCTGGTCAGCCTGGTGGGCGGCGCCACCAACCGGGCCCGGGGCCTGTCGGATGAGTTCACCAGACTGATCGTTGCCGGCGACGTCAACACTGCCTATGAGAATTACCTGGACCCGGCCCTCATGCAGAAGTTGTCCCGGGAGGAGTTTGCCGCCGGGGTGCAGAGCCTGAGGCTGGACGGCAGCTGTAAACCTACCTACTCCAGCGTCAAGGTCAATTCGAGCAACGGCGCCAACGCCGCCGAGATCGCCGGATTCATCGAGTGTTCCACCAAGCGGGTGGAGCTGGCCTACCGCTTTGAGGGCCGCGATGAGCTGAAGATGGTGAATATCCGCTTGCGGCCGGAGGGCTGACCCTGGAAAGTCTCCGAGCGGCGCCCATCCACAGCCGCGAAGGGTCCGAATCGCCTACAGAGAGTCCCGCCCGGGGGCTCCCACCCCGGCCGACCAGCAAGTCGGCCCGTAGAAAGGATTCGGAACCATGCGCACATCACCGAACCGTTTGATCGCCACCGTCTTCGGAGCCGTCTACCTGCTTGTCGGCCTCCTTGGCTTTGTGGTCACCTCCGGCGTCGGCTTTGCCGCCACCGAAGGCTCCAACCTGATCATCTTCGAGGTGAACCCTCTGCATAACGTCATCCACCTGGCCATCGGCGCAGCCTTGCTCTACGCGGGCCTTAAGGGCGTGGCCACCGCCAAGGCCATCAACACCGCTGTGGGTGCCGTGTATCTGCTCGTGGGCATCATCGGGCTCTTCCTGCTCAGCTCGCCGCTGAACATCATCGCCCTCAACGGTCCGGACAACGTCCTGCACCTTGCCAGCGCCGTACTGCTGCTGGGCGTCGGGCTCTCCATGGACAAGGCCGTGGCTCCTGCCCGCGCCTAGGCCGAGGCCTAGGACAATTCTGTTCAGCAGGTGGTTCTGGCCAGCAGTTAGTTCTGCTCAGCAGTCAGCTCACGGCGCCTAACAGCGTCACTAGTGAAGGCAAAGGATGGTCGAGATGCGGTCAGTTCCCCGGCACAGGCCTGGCAGCACGACGGCGGACGGCGGCGGGGCGGCAGCCGGCAGCGCTTGGGCGCACGGCGGTACGGCTTCCGGCGGTGCGGCTTCCGGCGGTACGCCTTCCGGCGGTACGGTCTCCAGCAGTACTAAGGCCGCCGCCGTCGGGCTATTTGCCGGCTTCGCCGGGTTCGGCGCCGGCGCGGTAAATCTGGCGATCTCAGCGAGCCTGCTCCTGCCACCGGCGGCAGGAGCGGGCGCCCCGCCGGCTGGCGGCCTCGCCGCTGCGGGAGCCGTCGCCGGGATCTGGGGTCTAGCCGTCCTTGCGTGGACGGTCCTGACGCTGCGCCGGGGACAGCTGATGCGGACCGGTCCGACCACGGCACTGCTGGCGGCGGCGGCACTCGTGCATGCCGTCGCGGCGGCCGGAGGGCAATCGATGAGCAGCGGGTCGCTCGTGGTGAGCCACCTTGCGGCCTTGCTTCTGACCCTCATGATCCTGGCGGCCGCAGGCTGGCTGCGCCGCCACGGCTCCGGCGCGGGCACGGCTCCGGGAGGCGCGGACACAGCCAGTCTTCGGCCCGGACGGCTCCTGCTCGCCGCGTTTGGCTGCGCAGTTCTGGTGGCCGCAGTGGCCACACCCGGCCTGGCGGCCTCAACCGCGGGCCACTTCGCGGTCCCCCATGGCAGCCACGGGGCCCCTGCCTCGGGCCACCACGGCGGATAGGCGCACCCCGCCGCCTGCACGAGGGCGGGGGCGGAACTAGTCGATTGCCGCCATGAGCTCGACGGCGCGCTCCAGGAACGCGTCAACCTGGCTTTCTTCGTAGCCGTCCGGGCCGACGGCGGGGCGGAAGACGGCACGCCGGACGTTGTCAACGCTCAGCGGCTGGTCCTCCTCGAGGTAGCCGATCAGCTCTCGGCAGAGATCGTCAACGTCACTCGTGTTGTAGCTGCGCACCTTGGCCTTGGACGGGCGCCGGAAGCGCTGGCCGTCCGGGCGGTGCAGACGCCCGCGCAGGACACCCGCCAGCCTGCCGATTTCGCGCAGCCATGCCTCCTCGCCGCGTTCGGCAACCAACTCGTCGCGCTCCCGCCGGGCGAGGGCGTCTTCCAGCCGGTCCAGTGCAGCGTCCACGCCGGCTGCAGCATAGCCGCCCTTGACGGGATCGAAGGAGACGGCGCGGACATCGGCGCTATGGATAGACCGCCCGGCCGAGCTCGGAGCTTCGAATGACACCCGTGCGCGTTGCAGAAACTCGTCAACCTGCCTGGCGTTGTAGCCATACTGGTTCCGCTGCACGCGGTCAAAAGACGCAGGAATTTGCCGTTGAATGTCCACTGTAACTTTGTTCCTTCGATGCCGTTCGGCTGGTTTGCTCGGCACCATTCTAGGCGCCGGAAAGGCTAATCCGGGATGCACCTAGCCACCGGCGACCACACCGGCCACGGCCGAAAACAGGATGAACGCCGTCGGCGCGGCGAAAACGATCGAGTCCAGGCGGTCCATGACGCCTCCGTGCCCGGGGAGAATGCTGCTCATGTCCTTGATGCCGAGTTCCCGCTTGACCATGGACTCGGCAAGGTCCCCCGCAGTGGCGGCCGCCACCATGCCGACGGCAAGGACGACGCCGACCCACCAGGGACCGCCCAGCACGAAGACCGAGGCGAGGACGCCGATGATCACGGCGCCGGCGATGGAGCCCGCGAAGCCTTCCCAGGTCTTCTTCGGACTGATCTTGGGTGCCATCGGATGCTTGCCGAGGGATGCGCCCACAAGGTAGCCGAAGGTGTCATTGGCCACCACCAGCAGCAACAGCGTTGCGATCTGCCAGGCGCCCGGCGGAATTACGCCGTCGGGCCACAGCCCGATCGGTGTCTCGCCCTCGGGCGTATGCAGCAGCAGCCCGGCGAAGCTGATCAGGAACGGCACCCAGGACAGGGTGAAGACCCCGGCGAAAATGCTGCGCGCCGATCCGGCGGCGCCTTCAATCGTTCGCCACAACAACACGGCCACGCTGCTGATCAGCATGACAAAAAGCAGGCTCTCGAGGCCGCCAAAATAGGCGGCGAGCGGCATCGCCAACGTGCCGACCATCACCGGGACAATGGGCAGACGGGTGCCTGCGGCCTCCAGCGCACGGAAGATTTCCCAGACGCCGAAGACCGCGAAGGCCGTGGTCACCAGGATGAAGCCGAGCGGGAGAAACAGCAGTCCGCCGAGGACCGCCACGAGCATGCCAAGCCCCACCACGGTGGCAGCGGGCAGATTCCGGCCCGCTTTCGGTGTCGGGTTTTCTCGTTGCGTCCCCCGCCTCCGGGCGCGCGGCCCGGAGGCTTCCTGTGCCTGATTCATCAGACCTCGAGCAGCTCAGCTTCCTTGCGCTTGAGCAGCTCGTCGATGCCGTCCACGTGGGCCTTAGTGATGGCGTCCAGTTCCTTTTCACCGCGGGCGCCCTCATCTTCGCCGGCTTCGCCGTCCTTGACGAGCTTGTCCAGGGTCTCCTTCGCCTTGCGGCGGATGTTGCGGATGGACACCTTCGCGTCCTCGCCCTTGGACTTGACGATCTTGACGTATTCCTTGCGCCGTTCGCTGGTCAGCTCGGGAATGGTGATCCGGATGACGTTTCCGTCGTTGGAGGGGTTGGCGCCCACCTCGGAGTCGCTCAGGGCGCGCTCAATGTCGCGCAGCGCCGACTTGTCATACGGGGTGACAAGGATGGTGCGGGCATCCGGGACCGCGAAGGAGGCCAGCTGCTGCAGCGGCGTCGGGGTGCCGTAGTACTCGACAATGACTTTGTTGTACAGGCCAGGCGTCGCGCGGCCGGTCCGGATCGAGGCGAAGTCTTCCTTGGCTACCTCAACTGCCTTGTCCATCTTGTCCCCGGCTTCGAGCAAGGTTTCTTCGATCACGGTCTCTCCTCCAAAATTTGTGCACCTCGGCGGCCGGGGCGCGGCACGATCTTGTGCGCCTGTGTCTTCCGCCTGGCGCCTGCGTCTTCCACCTGGCGGTGGAAGGTCCTGAAAACATCCTAGCCGTAGCCAGGGGATGACAGCGCTAGGGGGTAACTACGGTGCCCAGGTCTTCACCGCGGATGGCACGGGTGACGTTGCCCTCGCCTTCCATGCCGAAGACCACCATGGTGAGGTTGTTGTCTTTGCACATGGTCATCGCGGTCTGGTCCATCACGCGGATATCGCGGCGGAGGGCGTCGTCGTAGCTGAGGCGGTGCAGCTTCTCCGCCGTCGGGTCCTTCTTGGGGTCGGCGGTGTAGACGCCGTCGACGCCGCTCTTGGCCATCAGGACGACGTCGGCGTGGACTTCCATGGCGCGCTGGGCCGCTACGGTGTCCGTGGAAAAGTAGGGCAGGCCGGCGCCGGCGCCGAAGATGACAACCCGGCCCTTTTCCATGTGGCGGATCGCACGGCGGGGAATGTAGGCCTCGGCGACCTGGCCCATGGTGATGGCACTCTGCACGCGGGTTTCCACTCCGGCCTGCTCCAGGAAGTCCTGGAGCGCGAGGCAGTTCATGACGGTGCCGAGCATGCCCATGTAATCGGCCCGGGAACGGTCCATGCCGCTCTGGGACAGTTCGGCGCCGCGGAAGAAATTGCCTCCGCCGACGACGATTGCGACCTCGACGTCGGGGACCGCGGCCGCGATCTGCTTGGCCACGCCACGGACGGTATCGGGGTCAACGCCCAGCTTCCCGCCGCCGAAGACCTCGCCGGAGAGCTTCAAGAGGACGCGGCGCCTGTTCTTCTTTGGCTGGGCTGAAGTGGTGACGGTTTCCATGGTGCCTTCCCGTTGGTGAACTCTGAGTTAGGTTATCGTGCTAGGGCCCGAGGCGGCATTTCGGCCGTGACCTGGCCGCCTCGTGCGTGCACGCAAAAGGGGTGGCCACCGTGGTGACCACCCCCTCAGCGTGTCTGACTATTGTCTGACCGGTGTCCGATTAGGAACCGACGCGGAAACGCGCGAAGGCGGTTCCCTTGACGCCGGCCTCTTCGAGGACCTGCGCCACAGACTTCTTGGCATCCTTGGCGAACGCCTGGTCAACGAGGACCTCGCCCTTGTAGAAGCCCGTAACGCGGCCTTCCACGATCTTGGTCATCGCAGCTTCGGGCTTGCCCTCGGCCTTTGCGGTTTCCTCGGCGATGCGGCGCTCGGACTCAACGAGCTCGGCCGGAACGTCCTCACGGGAGAGGTAGTTCGGAGCCATGGCGGCGACGTGGACGGCAACATCGTGGGCGGCGGTGGCAGCTGCTTCGCCCTCACCGTCGACAGCGAACAGGACGCCGACCTGGGCCGGGAGGTCCTTGGAGGTCTTGTGCAGGTATGCGTCGACCGTAGCGCCCTCGATGCGGGAAATGCGGCGGACAACGACCTTTTCGCCCAGAACGGCGCCCTCTTCGACGACGACCTCGGACAGCGGCTTGCCGTCGACGTCGGTGGCCAGCAGGGTCTCGAGGTCGGCAGCGCCGGACTCGACGGCCACGGCCAGAACCTTGTCGGCCAGCTGGATGAACTTGTCAGCCTTGGCGACGAAGTCGGTCTCGCAGTTGACTTCGATCATCACGCCGACGCCGTTGGCGACCTTGGCAGCAACCAGGCCTTCAGCGGTGGAGCGGCCTTCGCGCTTGGTGGCGCCCTTCAGGCCCTTGATGCGGATGATCTCGATGGCCTTCTCGGCGTCACCGTTGGCTTCGTCAAGAGCCTTCTTGACATCCATCATGCCGGCGCCAGTGCGCTCGCGCAGAGCCTTGATATCAGCGGCAGTGTAGTTCGCCATGTGAACCCCTCTGTCTAGAAATTTATGTGGTGTACGGACCGACAGGACGGCTGCTCACCGAGTGAGCGGCCATCCTGTCGGTACCCCCTGCGCCGCAGGCAGGTGCATGCAGCATGAGGGGAGATCCAGATTTACTTGTCTGCCTACTTGGCTTCGTCAGCAGCCGGAGCTTCGTCGGCAGCCGGAGCAGCCTCAGCGGCGGGTGCTTCTTCAGCGGCCGGAGCAGCCTCAGCGGCGGGAGCTGCAGCAGCTTCGGCCTTGTTGCCTTCGAGGAGCTCGCGCTCCCACTCAGCCAGGGGCTCTTCCGGAGCTTCCGTGGTCCCGGTGGCGCGCTGGTTACGGGCGATGAGGCCCTCAGCAACGGCGTCGGCGACAACGCGGGTCAGCAGGTTGACGGAGCGGATGGCGTCGTCGTTACCCGGGATCGGGAAGTCGACTTCGTCAGGATCGCAGTTGGTGTCCAGGATGGCCACAACCGGGATGTTCAGCTTCTTGGCTTCGTCGACAGCAAGGTGTTCCTTCTTGGTGTCAACGATCCACAGCGCGGACGGCGCCTTGGTCAGGTTGCGGATACCACCGAGGTTGGTTTCCAGCTTGGTCAGTTCGCGGCGAAGGAGCAGCAGTTCCTTCTTGGTGTAAGCGGAACCGGCGACGTCGTCGAAGTCGATCTCTTCCAGTTCCTTCATGCGCTGGATGCGCTTGGAGACGGTCTGGAAGTTGGTCAGCATACCGCCGAGCCAACGCTGGTTGACGTACGGCTGGCCAACGCGTGTGGCCTGCTCAGCGATGGCTTCCTGCGCCTGCTTCTTGGTGCCGACGAAGAGAACGGTGCCGCCGTGTGCAACGGTGGCCTTCACGAACTCGTAGGCACGGTCGATGTAGGACAGCGACTGCTGCAGGTCGATGATGTAGATACCGTTGCGCTCCGTGAAGATGAAGCGCTTCATCTTCGGGTTCCAACGGCGGGTCTGGTGTCCAAAGTGGACGCCGCTGTCAAGCAGCTGGCGCATAGTTACGACGGGCATGCCGACGCTCCTTCCGGCAGGTCATTCATGAGAGAGCCCATGGCGCTCTTACCCTGCCAATAGTTGACGGTTGTTTAGCAATCACCCGGGGCGGGCACTGCTCCTGGCATCCACTGCGCTTCCCATCCTCGCCAATTGGCGCGGACCGCAGGAGGCGCAGTCCTCCGCACCGAAGTTTCAAGGCTTCTGATAAGGAGGGCTGGATACGCGTAGTCAGCCGCTGCTCCCCCGCACCCCTGAATGAGGCGTGCCGGCTTGGCAAATCACGAGAATGAACATGCATGCACGTTGATGAACAAGCGTGAGGGCACAGCAAACTGCTCCACCAAGTGTACTACAGCGGCCCTGTCCCGAAGGACCGGTTTCACCGGGCCGCGGGGCAGGAATCCGGGACCGTTCCTCCGGGCTGCAGGGCAGGAACCGGGACTGCTTTTCCGGGCGTCGGGGCAGGAATTCGGGACAGCTTTCCCGGGCCGGTTGGCAGGCAACCGGGACTGCTTCGGGCTGGTTCAGCGCCTTCCCCGACGCCCGGAGCCGCGACGGAGGCTTATCCACATAGCCTTCGTGGGTGGTTCCGGCCGACGTACGGCCGCGGCAGTCTGGAGTCATGAAGATCCCCACCTGCCTGGCCGCATTACTCCTGGCCCTATCCCCCACCGCCCCCGCTTCCGTGCCCGTATCGACGCCGGCCGCCAAGGCAGTGCCCGCCGCAGAGGCCGGGCCAGTCCCGGCACCCACTTGGAGCTGGCCGCTGGACCCCCGGCCGGCGGTCTTGCGCACGTTCGATCCCCCGGCCAAGCCATGGCTCAGCGGTCACCGCGGTGTCGATCTGGAAGCAGCCAGCGACGGCGCCGCACTCCTCGCGCCGTCGGCCGGGAGGGTGAGCTTTGTCGGTGTCGTGGTGGACCGGCCAGTTCTCACGATCGATCACGGCAATGGTTTGCGCAGCAGTTTCGAGCCGGTGGCCAGCGCCTTGACAGTGGGGTCCGCTGTGGCCGAGGGCGACGTCGTGGGGCAGGTGCAGCCGGGCCACTGCGGCCGCGCGCCTCCCTGTCTCCATTGGGGCGTGCGCCGCGGGGACGAATACGTGAACCCGCTGGCGTTCGTGATGGATCTGCGACCCTCAGTCCTACTGCCTCCACTGGAGACGAATATGAGGGGGTGAATTAGACGATCGCAGAAACTCCCGTGATGGCCCGGCCGGTCACGAGGGTGTTGATTTCATGGGTGCCCTCGTAGGAGTAGATGGCTTCGGCATCGGCAAACACCTTCGCCATCTCAAAATCCGTGACGATGCCGTTGCCGCCGAGGATGCTCCGGCCCAGGGCCACGCTTTCGCGCATCCGCGCAGTGGTAAACGCCTTGGCCAAGGCGGACTGCTCGTCCTTGGCCTGGCCGGCATCCTCCAGCTGGGAAAGCCGCACCATCATGCCCATGGAGCTGACCACGTTCCCAAGAATCTGCACGAGCTGGCTTTGGATCAGCTGGAAGGAGGCGATCGGGCGGCCGAACTGGCTGCGCTCAACGGCGTAGCGCCGGGCGACATCGAAGGCAGCGAGCTGTTGGCCAACCGCCTGCCAGGCCACAGCGAGGCGGGTCACCTTAAGGACCTTGTTGGTGTCGCGGAAGCTGTTGGCGTTGGCGAGCTTGAAGAAGTCCGGCACCACCACGTTCTCTAGCGTTATGTCGGCATTCTGAACAGTGCGCAGCGAAATCTTGTTCTCGATCTTCGAGGCGCTGTACCCCTCGGTTTTGGTGTCGACGAGGAATCCCTTGACCTGGTTGTCGTCGACGTCGCGGGCGTAGATGACCACCCAGTCGGAGAAGGTGGCGTTGCCGATCCAGCGCTTGGCTCCGTTGAGGATCCAGTTTCCGCCGTCGCGGCGTGCCGTGGTACGCGTGCCGCCGGCGACGTCGGAGCCACCGAGGGGTTCTGTCAGGCCGAAGGCGCCGATCTTTTTGAGGGAGTAGATGTCCGGGAGCCACGCGTCCTGCTGCTCCTGCGAGGCCAGCGCTTCGATGGAGCCCGTGAAGAGCCCGTCGTGGACGCCCATGAATGTGGCGATTGACGTATCCGCCCGGGTGGCCTCGGCATGCAGGATTCCCGCGAAGAGGTTCGAGTAGCCCTGCCTCCTGACCGGGCTGACCAGGTCAATGTCGGCGAGCTTCGGGAGCAGCTCCATCGGGAATTCGGCGCGGTTCCAGCAGTCGACGGCGATCGGCCTGACCTCGCGGGCAAGGAACTCGCGGACTTCGGCCAGCCTGTCCTGTTCCTTGGCACTGAGAAGCTGTTCGAACGCGAAGAAGTCGCCGTCGGCGTACGGCAGGTTCTGGATGTCGATTGCGGCTCTGGACATGGTGTTCCTCCACTCGATCAGCGGCGACCAAAGGACGGGGGCTTCGCGCCTAGATATGTTACTGATCAGTAACATATCGCACGTTCCGGGGCCCTGCAAGCACCGGCACGCACGAAAAAGCGCGCCCACGAAAAGGGAGCCGCGGCCGACGTCGCTCGTCAGCCACGGCTCCCGTGGGTGCACCCCCCCGAGAGGAGGATCGCAAAGAAATGTAGGGCTACTCGGACTTGAACCGAGGACCTTAGGATTATGAGTCCCGCGCTCTAACCAGCTGAGCTATAGCCCCCTGCGCGCGGAGCCAGACCTGGCCCACGGCGGGCCGGACTGATTCCGGGCAAAAACACTCTAGCAATAGTAGACGCATCCCGCGTGCAGGCGGCCCCGGCCGCGCGCAGTTTCAGGCGTTGGCGCCGGCCTGTACGGCCCCGACCTGTACAGCACTGGCCTGCGCGGTGGCCTGCACAGGTGGCGTGAGCTGGCGGCCTGCACAAGTGGTGTGAGCTGGTGGCCAGCACAGCAGCGGCGAAGCTGAAGGCGGACCGGATGCTGGCCGGCTAGACGACGAGGTCGTCGTAGCTGGCCCCGCGGTAAATGTCCTCAAAGGTCTGCAGCGTGCGCTTAAGGCTGTGGATCTCCACCATTTCGCGGCTGGTCTTCCCCATTGCAAGGCGTTCGTCGTCGGGTAGCGAGAACACACGTGTCAGCTTGTCGGCAAGGTCATCGCTGTCGTTGGGCGTGAAGAGGTAGCCGTTCTCCCCGTCTCGCACCAGGTGGGGCAGTGCCATGGCGTCGGCCAACAGCACCGGCGTCGAGGCAGACATGGCCTCCAGGGTCACGAGGGACTGGAGTTCTGCCGTGCCCGGCATGCAGAACACATCCGCCGCGATGTAGGCCTGGCGTAGCTCGGCGTCGCTGGCCAGGCCGAGGAAACGGACTCTGTCCGTCAATCCGAGCCGGGCAACCTGGGCATCAAGGGCCGGACGGACTTCCCCGCCGCCGACGATTTCCAGGTGGATGTCTAGGTCCTTGGGCGTCTTGGCGACGGCGTCGATCAGCACGTCCACATGCTTTTCCTCGGCCAGCCGGCCGGCGAAAAGGACAGTCGGGCTGTCGTGGGGTTCCACGGTTTCGTCCGGACGCAGCTCGTAGGCGGCAGCGTCAATGCCATTGGAGAGGGGCAGCACCTTGCGAAGGAAGGCGTGCTGGTGCATGGCCTTGGCGGCGAGCGGCGTCGGAGTGGTCACGACGTCGGCCTGGCCCATGACCTTGCCCATGTCCTTCCAGGAGATCCGGCCGATGATGTCTTTTAACCACTGCGGGAACGGAAGGAACGGGTTCAGGTTTTCCGGCATGAAGTGGTTCGTGGCCACCACCCGGATGCCGCGCTTCACGGCCTCGTAGAGGACGTGCTCGCCGATCATATAGTGGCTCTGGATGTGCACGACGTCGGGTTGGACGCGGTCGAACAACAGCCCGATTTCCTTTTTGATCTCCCAGGGGAAGGTGACCCGGAAGTACTCGTGGGTGGGCACGGAATGGGAGCGCAGGCGGTGCACAGTGGCCTCGTCGCTGAACTCGCTGAAGCTGGGGCCCTTGCCCGGACGGCACGCCACGACGTGCACGTTGTGGCCGCGGGCAGTCATCCCCTTTGCCAATCGGTAACCGAACTGGGCGGCTCCGTTGACGTGGGGCGGGTAGGTGTCAGCGGCAATCAGGACGGTCAGCGGGGGCTGGGTGTCGGACATGGTCACGTGAGGAGCTCCTGGTGGTCACTGTGCGAACAGCTGGATCGAAGGCGGCCGACCCTCGGCGCAGGCGCGCCGGGCCGATAGCGGAAGTCTGGACTGACGCCCTAGGACCTGCCCACGGCCTTGCGCGCATCCTTCTTGCGCTTGGTAACTTCCGGGTGGTGCCTGGAAAGGGCTATCACTCCCACGATAGCAAGGGATGCGGCGGTCCCCATGGCTATGGCCATGACAGCTTGGACATCGGGACGCAGTTCTCCCAGAATCACGATGCCGATCGCGATGCCCACAATGGGATCGATCACCGTCAATCCGGCAATCACGAGATCCGGCGGTCCATTGGAGTACGCGTTCTGCACAAACCACGATCCCAAGACGCCCGCAGCCGCGATCGCCACCACGCTGTACCACGGCACATTCAGCAGGAACAGCCCGTTCGAGTCCAGGAGGTGCCTGCCGATGATACGGGTCAGGACCGCCACAAAGCCGAACAGAACCCCGGCGCCCAGGATGTAGACGAAGGCGCTCATGCGGTGCCGGAACAGGAGGGCGAGCGTGCCGAAGAGCCCCACCGCCAGGGCCAGGAGAAGGACGATTGTCAGCTCGTCGGAGGCACTGACATTGTGGTTCTCCTGGGTCACGTTGACGGCCAGCACCACGAACAAGGCCGATCCGGTCACGCACGCCGAGATCGCCACCACTGTCGCCCGGTTCATGCTCAGGCCTTGGTCCTTGGTGTTGACCACCGTGGTGATGACCAGGGCAATCGCGCCGATCGGCTGCACCACCGTCAAGGGGGCCATGACAAGGGCCACGGCGTTCATCGCCATCCCGACGCAGAGCAGCAGGAGCCCGAATACCCAGCGCGGATTACGCGCGAGCCGAAGCAGTCCGTGCGTGTTCAGGGCCAGCCCGCCGGTATCGGCTTTGACCGCACTGCCTTGGCGCTGCGCGCCGAAGGCCAGGCAAAAGGCACCAAGTACCGCCAGCAAGACCGCAAGCCAGACCATTAGCGGGAGCCGCCGTCGTGCGCCCGAAGCTGCCTGCCCTTGCCGATGATGGCCCAGACGTAGTTGTAGGCCGCAATCCAGTGCCCCACCAGTCCCAGGCCCAGGAAGATCCACGCGAACGTCAGGTAAACGTCCGCGGCGGGCACCGGAAGTTTGGACAACACCAGCAGCGGCGTACCCACTAGCAGCAGGCCGGTCCGGACCTTTCCGACGCGGCTCACCGGCAGGTCCGGGTGGCCGTGGAAGTAGAACAGCGATAATCCCAGCAGGACGGCGTCCGGGACCAGTAACGCGACGAGATACCACCACTCCACGACGCCGGCGATCACCAGGGTCACGGCCACGGCGATCAACGAAAGCCTGTCGGCAATGGGGTCCATTACCCGGCCCAGTTTGGACATCTGGTTGAAGCGGCGGGCAATATAGCCGTCCACCCAGTCGGTGCCGGCCATGATGGCGAGCACGAGCGCACCAGCACCGTACTGGCGCTCCGCAAGGACGAGCCAAATGAACACGGGAACGCCGAGAAAGCGCACCACGGTCAAGATATTGGGAACCGTAAAGACCGCATCGCGGTGGACCAGGGGCTGCCCGGGGCGGGCACCAGCACCGATGAACTTCATCGATTACCCCTTTCCGCAGACAGCAACGGTTTGGTGTTTGGGTTCAGGGGTCTGCCTAGCCCTTGAGGAGCCTGCGCAGGAGAACCGCAAGGGCGGCCCCCGACGCTGCCAGCACCGCAAGAGGCTTCCAGCGCTCCTTGACCTGGCCGGCCAGGACCTGCCCGTCGACGCTTGGCAACTGCGAGGAGCGGGCCGCGAGGGCCGATCGGAAGCCCGCAGTCTTCGCCTTAAGCCGCTCCACGGCTCCGTTGAGCTGCTCGATAACGTCCTGCAGCCGTGCCTGGGCGGCGGCCAGCAGGACCCGGGCCTGGGTCTTGATGTCGAGTTCGCGGCCGAGGTCCTCACGCACGCCGGTAAGATGCGTACGCCGCTGAGCGAGCCGATACAGGAGTTCAGCCTCAGTGGGGGGCGGCCCGAAGTCGGGCTGGGCGGCAGCCTTGGCTTCTTTTTCCGCCTTCGCCTTGGCGGCTGCGGCTTCCTTGGCAGCCTTCGCGGCCTTGTACTGGTCGGAGTTCGGGTCCAGGACGGCCGGGTCGAACGCGGAGCCCTCCTTGGCGATGCCGAAATCGTACTTGAGTCCCCGGATCGTCTCCTCGGGGACCAGCGGCATGACCTTCATGAGCTTGTTCCGCCCAATGAGAGCGCCGATTGCGGCGATGATCAGGCACACGCCACAGACCAGCAACGCGGCGAGCCATGCCGGCATGATGGTGGCCAGACCCATGATCGCGGCCACGACCAGCCCGATCACCAGGAACAAAATGAAGACCAGTGCGACGGCAAAGAAGGCACCGGCGACGCCGAGCTGGGTCCCCTTGCGCTTGATCTCGGCCTTGGCCAGGGCAATCTCGTCAGCGAGCTGCCGGGGCGCCAGCTTGGAGATCGTCTTCAGGGTCTTCGGCAGCGCCGAAATGCGCAACCTGCTGCCTGTCCCGCCGCTGTGACGTCCGCTCATCGGTCCCGCCTAACTGGTGCCATCCGTCGTTCCGCTTCCGCGGGCTTGCCGGGTCTGGACAGCTTCGCACAGACCCCGGTGTCAAAACTACCATTTCGGCTGTTGGGAGCACCTTTGGGACAAGGTGTGGCGCGCCCGCGCCGCCGCCCTCCGGCCGCCCCGGCGGGCCCTAGGATGGACCTCTGTGACTACACCCCCCAATCCCGGTGATTCCCTGAGCCGCCGTCGTAAATTTCTCTACATCTTGACGCTCGGCGCTTTGACTGCCCTTGGGCCATTCACGGTGGATCTCTACCTCCCCGCATTCCCGTCGCTGGAAGAGAGCCTGGGCGTTTCCGAGGCCGCAGTGCAGCTGACGTTGACCGGGACCACCGTGGGTTTCGCGCTGGGACAGCTGGTAGTGGGACCGCTGAGCGATAAGTTCGGCCGGCGGCTGCCACTGATCCTGGCGACGGCGGTTCACATCACGGCCTCCCTGGGCGCAGCCCAGTCCACTGATATCGCTGCGCTGGGCTTCTTCCGCGTCCTCATGGGCATTGGCGCCGCGGGTGGCGGTGTTGTTGCCATGGCCATGGTCCGCGACCTCTTCAGCGGCTACGCGATGGTGCGTATGTATTCGCGCATGGCCCTAGTCAACGGCCTGGCTCCGATCCTCGCCCCCGTCATCGGCTCCCAACTGTTGCTGCTGGTGCCGTGGCCCGGCATCTTTTTGTTCCTGGCGGCCTACGGGACGTGCGTCATCATTGCAGCCGTGTTCGTGATCAGGGAAACGCTGCCCCGGGAACTGCGCGGAAAGACCGGACTGACCGCGCGCCAGCGCTACAAGGTACTGTTCGCCGATCGGATCTTCGTGGGCCTGCTCCTGGTGGGCGGCATGAACTTCGCGGGCCTCTTCACCTATCTCTCCGCGTCACCATTCCTGTTCCAGAACGTCTACGGCTTCACGCCCCAGCAGTACGGCCTGCTGTTCGGCATCAACTCCCTCGGCATCGTGGCCGGCGTCCAGACCAGTGCGCGGCTCGTCAAGCGGGTGCCGCCGCAATGGATTCTGGCCTGCTCCACCGCCTGGATGTTCCTCATGGCCGTGCTGATTGTCGTCTTTGACCAGCTGGGATTCGGGCTGTGGGGTGTCCTGGTGCCCCTGTGGTTTTACATTCTCGGCGCGGGCTTCACCTTCCCCACGGTTCAGGTGCTGGCGCTGGCCAAACACGGCGCCCAAGCCGGAACAGCCGCATCCCTGCTCGGTGCCGCGACATTCCTCATGGCAGGCCTGATCTCGCCGGTGGTCGGCTGGCTCGGCGTCGAATCCGCAACCCCCATGGGCGCGGTCCAGGCCGTCTGCATTCTGCTGGCAGCCGCCGCGCTCTGGCTCGTCGTCCAGCCCAGGACAGTCCCGCCGATCCAGTAGGTGCCCGGCGCCTCCGCAGGGACATGTCCTTTCCTCGCGCCCGCCCCGTCGGGACATGTCCATTCCTCGCGCGAACTACGTTCGGACATGTCCATTCCTCGTGCCCACGACCGGGCATATTGGCGCTATGTCCACGGGCCAAGTCCAGCGCTGAGCATGTCCTCCGGCCACCAGGCGCGCGGAGCCACCGTGGGGACATGTCCATCGCTCGCCGTTTGGGTGGGAGATCTCCGTCCCTCGCGCCAACTAGGTTGGACATGTCCATCCCTCACGCCAACTAGGTTCGGATATGTCCATCCCTCGCCGCTTGGGTGGGAGATGTCCACCCCTCGCGCCAACTAGGTTCGGACATGTCCATTCCTCGCGCCCTGGGGTGGGCGCAAAGGGACTATGTCCACCGGCAAGGCCCAGCAGTGGGCATGTCCAGCTGGGTGCCGCACAACCGCCTCGACCGCTCGGGCCGCACCCTGGCACATGCGCACCCTGTTGGACGTCCACGGCGGGAGATAAAGTTGTTTCATGCCCCACCGGCAGGAACCTCAGCCCCTACCCGCCACGTGGCAGCGGTGCGACACCGGAATCCTGCCCCTGTGGTGGGACCGCTTGTGCAGTCAGACCAGCCCACAGTCGGCGGCCATGTACGCCGCCGGCCTGTTCACTGAGGACCGCCGCCGCCCGATTGCCCAGTGGTACAACCCGGGCTCCGACTCGGCCCTCCTGGTGGCGCCGGAGACCTCCCCGGAATGGCCGGTGCAACGCTTCGGCATCTTCTATGCACCCCCGGGCGCCGGGTTCACCCAGGTGCATTCGGCGCCGCACGAATGGCATCCGCGCGAGCCGCGGAAGTCGCCCACCGAACAGGAGGCGTTCGAGGCCGCCGTCGCCGAGGCCCAACGCTTCTTGCAGGTGGAAATGTACTTCGTTTGAGCCCGGGCGGCCCGGACCCCGCGCCGTTCCGCGGACCTTCCGACGCTGGCTGAGCCCCTCCAGGGTTAACGAACCCAACGGGAGACCCGACGAGACCCAACAAAAGATGAGACCCAACAAAAAAGGTCCCGCGGCTGGTTTTCACCGGCCGCGGGACCTGTCCGCTCCTCCTGCTGGACTTGAACCAGCAACCCTTCGATTAACAGTCGAATGCTCTGCCAATTGAGCTAAGGAGGAATGAAGCAGGTATGACATTAGCAAAGGTTTTGCCGGTAGGGAAATCGGCCGCGGAACCAGGTCCGGCCCCGGGGCGGATACCCCCTCCGGGTATAAAAAAGTCCCCGTTCCGGAGGCCCGGAACGGGGACTGCGCGCTCCTCCTGCTGGACTTGAACCAGCAACCCTTCGATTAACAGTCGAATGCTCTGCCAATTGAGCTAAGGAGGAATGAAGCGGGTATAAGCCTAGCAAACACCGGCCCTGGAAATGAAATCGGCGGCTCAGGCGTCCGAACGCAGGGACCTCCGCTGCATCTCCAGCTGCATGAGTTCGCGGTTCAGCCGCTGGAACTCCTCGGGATCGGCCGAGGCATCCAGGCGCTGCAGCTGGCCCATCTTCTCGGCCTTCACCCGGGTGATCTGGAGCTCGAAAAGGCGGGCCAGGATGTCCCTGCAGTAGCGCTGGGCACCCTCGGGCGTGCTGGCAGGCAGCGGCACCACGGCGAGTTCGGACACGAGCGGCCGCAGCGGTTCCGGAACCTCCTGCAGCAGTTGCTCCACCCAGCGTACCGGGTCCCCGGTGGCCTCGAGTCCGGTGGCGCGGATGGCCTCGTGGATGGCGAGGTAGGCAGGCGTGGAAAGCCGCGATTCCGAGAAACGCTGCCACGTCTCGCCCTCCAGCATGCGCGGTTCCTGCAGCACCACTTCGAGGGCCTGGCGCTCCATCGCCGCAACGGGGTCGCGCGGGTCGGGCCGGTTATAGGACGGAAGAACGGCCGACGGCGGCAGGGGGGCAACGCCGGGCCCAGGCCCCGCGTAGCCGCGGCCGGATGCGGCGAACCCCTGGCCGCTCCCCGGTCCCCGGCCCTGCCCGGCGCCCTGGCCGCTCCCCTGGCTGCCGCCCGGACCGCCCGCTGAAGCCTGCGCGGCACGCTTGGTGGCCACCCCGACAGCCCTGCTGACTTCCTCTACCGGCATTCCCAGCCAGCCAGCCAACTCTCGGGCGTACGCCGGCCGGATGCCGGCGTCACGGATCTGCGCCACCACCGGCGCTGATTCGCGCAAGGCCGCGATCCGGCCCTCGACGGTGTCCAGGTTGTGCCGTTTGAGCGTGGCACGGATGGCGAACTCGAACAGCGGGCGGCGGCTGGAGATAAGATCCCGGACCGCGGAGTCGCCCTTGGACTGGCGGAGCTCACAAGGGTCTGCACCGGTTGGCTCCACCGCCACAAAGGTTTGGGCGACGAAGCGCTGGTCCTCTTCGAAGGCGCGCAGCGCCGCCTTCTGGCCGGCGGCGTCGCCGTCGAAGGTGAAGATTACCTCTCCCCCGCTGCCGTCATCGGACAGCAGCCGGCGGGCGATTTTGATGTGATCGGCGGCGAAGGCGGTGCCGCACGTGGCTACCGCCGTCGGGACCCCGGCCAGGTGGCAGGCCATGACGTCGGTGTAGCCTTCCACCACCACCAGCTGGCGGTCCTTGGCGATGTTTCGCTTGGCGAGATCAATCCCGTAGAGGACCTGCGACTTCTTGTACAGCGCCGTCTCGGGGGTATTCAGGTACTTCGGGCCCTGGTCGTCCTCGTAGAGCTTGCGGGCGCCAAAACCGATGGTGTCGCCGGCGATGTCGCGGATGGGCCAGATCAGCCGGCCGCGGAAACGGTCGTAGATCCCCCGGCCACCTTCGGAGAACATGCCCGTGAGCTTGAGTTCGGCATCCGTATAGCCGCGGCCACGCAGGTGCTTGAGCAGCGCGTCCCAGCCCTGCGGGGCATAGCCCACCCCGAACTGTTCCGCAGCCGCCCGGTCAAAACCCCGGCCGTAGAGAAAGTTGCGGCCCTCCGCCGCGCCCGGGGTCAGCAGTTGGGCACGGAAGAACTCGTCGGCCACCTTGTGGGCGTCCAGCAGCCGCTGACGCCGGCCGATGTCCTCCCGGTTGGGTCCGGAACCGCCGTCCTCATAGTGGAGCTCGAAGGCGATCCGATGGGCCAGCTTTTCCACTGCCTCGTGGAAGGAAATGTGGTCCAGCTTTTGAACGAAGGAGATGACGTCGCCGTCCTCGCCGCAGCCGAAACAGTGGTACCGGCCAACCTGGGGACGCACGGTGAAGGAGGGCGAACGCTCGTCGTGAAAGGGGCACAGGCCTTTGTAGGACCCCAGCCCGGCTCCCTTGAGCGTCACGTAGCCGTCGACGACTTCCTTGATGTCGGTGCGCTGGCGTACTTCGTCGATGTCTTCGCGTTTGATCAGGCCGGCCACAGTGCCATCCTAAGCCCCGGGTACGACGCCGGCCGGGCGGCTATGGTGTCCGTCACCACAGCGACGGCAGGCTGCCCACGAGCCGCTCGTACATGGCCAGCGCGGAGCCGTCGGTCAGCGACGCGACCTGGTCGATCACCACCCGCAGCCGCGCGGCGTCGTCCGCCGCGTCGAGCCAGTCGGCCGCGAACATCGGTTCCAGGTGGCGGTCCCCCGAAGCGCTGAGCGCCGTGACCAGGGCATGCAGGACCTCCCGCTGGCGCTCGTAGACGGGCTGGCGGTGCTCGGTGGTCATGACGAACGTGGTGGCGAGGCCCTTCATCACCGCGATTTCCATGACGGTCTCATCCGGGACGATCAGCTCGGCGTGGTAGCGGGTGAGGTTTGCCGGCCCGTAGACAGCACGGGTGGCCTCCAGTGCACTCTGGCAGAACCTGCCGATGAGCTGGCTGGTCATGTCCTTGAGCGCCGCCATGGCCTTCCGGCTGCCGTCGGCCTCCCGCACCCAGACGCTCGTAGCCTCGAGCCGGGCCAGGGCGGCGTCGATCGCGGCGGGGTCGTTGTGCGGCAGGTACCACTGTTTGGCGTAACCGACGACGCGGGCACGGTGGTCGGGGTTGTCCATCCAGCGCAGCTGGAAATGGCCTGCCACGATCGCGTCCTCGACGTCGTGCACCGAGTAGGAGATGTCATCCGCCAGGTCCATGACCTGCGCTTCCAGGCAGGACCGGCGCTCCGGGGCACCGTCGCGGATCCATTCGAAGATGGGGAGGTCGTCTTCGTAGGCGCCGAACTTGCTGGTCCGCTCCCCGTGGATGACGGGCGCGTTCACGGCCGACCACGGGTACTTGGCGGCGGCGTCGAGACTCGCGCGGGTCAGGTTCAGCCCGGCCGGGCGGCCGTCAGGGGCCAGGACCTTTGGCTCCAGCCGGGTCAGCAGCCGCAGCGTCTGGGCGTTGCCTTCGAAGCCGCCGATTCCGTGGGCCACCTCGTTGAGGGCCGCTTCGCCGTTGTGGCCGAAGGGCGGGTGGCCCAGGTCATGGCTGAGGCAGGCGGTGTCCACGACGTCGGGGTCGCAGCCGAGCATCCGGCCGAGTTCGCGGCCCACCTGGGCCACTTCAAGGCTGTGGGTGAGCCGGGTCCGGACGAAGTCGTCAGTATCCGGGGCGACCACCTGGGTCTTTGCGCCGAGCCGGCGCAACGCCGAGGAGTGCAGGACCCTCGCACGGTCCCGCTCGAAGTCCGAACGGTAGGTGCTCTTGGCCGGCTCTTCGACCCACCGGGCGGAGTCCCGGAAGGTGTAGCCGCCCAGGACGGGCGCGGTGGTCCGGGTCTCAGCCACCGGAGACGTCCAGCTCGGCGAAGGAGATGTCGCGCGTCTGCTCGGCATCCAGGGTGCGGTTCAGCAGCCAGTCCTTGGGCAGTGCCGGCTTCTTGGGCGAGCCGGCGCGGCCGCGCGGGCCCTCGGCGTCGACCCCGGGGTAGGGCGAGTCGAGGTCGAGCTGGTCAAGGGTCCCGCGCAGCACTTCCAGGCTGGTGACCAGGGCCAGCTGGTGGCGCAGCTCGCTTCCCACCACGTAGCCCTTGAAGTACCAGGCCATGTGCTTGCGGATTTCGCGCAGGGCCTTGCCCTCGTCCCCGAAAGTCTCGACCATGAGCTCAGCGTGACGGTACACGCTTTCGGCCACCTGGCGCAGATCCGGCCGGTACCGCTGCTCGCTGCCTTCGAACGCGGCCATGAGATCCCCGAACAGCCACGGCCGGCCCTGGCAGCCGCGCCCGACGACGACGCCGTCCACACCCGTTTCGCGCACCATCCGGACCGCGTCTTCGGCGGACCAGATGTCACCGTTGCCGAGGACGGGGATGTCCGGAAGCGCCTCACGCAGCCGGGCGATGGCGGACCAGTCGGCCTGGCCGGAATAGAACTGTGCCGCCGTGCGGCCGTGAAGGGCGACGGCGGCGACCCCGGAATCGCGGGCGATCCGGCCGGCGTCGAGGTACGTCAAATGGTCATCGTCGATGCCCTTGCGCATCTTGATGGTCAGCGGAATGTTGCCCTTGGAGGCTTCCTTGACGGCCGTCTGGACGATCGAGGTAAAGAGGTCGATCTTCCACGGCAGCGCCGAGCCGCCGCCGCGCCGGGTGACCTTGGGGACGGGGCAGCCGAAGTTAAGGTCAATGTGGTCCGCGTGGTCTTCCTCGACCAGCATCCGGACGGCCTGACCGACGGTCACGGGGTCCACACCGTAGAGCTGGACGGAACGGACTTTCTCGTCGTCGTCGTGGGAAATAATGCGCAGCGACTCCGGCGTGCGTTCCACGAGCGCGCGCGAAGTGACCATCTCCGCCACATACAAGCCGCCGCCGTATTCACGGCACAGCCTGCGGAAGGCGGAGTTGGTGATTCCCGCCATGGGGGCCAGGATCACCGGGGTGTCCACGGTGATCGGACCCAGCTTCAGGGGCGGGAGTTCCAGCTTGGGGGCGGGAGGCGTTGCTACAACAGTCACCCGACCATTGTCTCAAAGACGGGCAAATCGTCCCGATCCCGCTCCGGCTATGTGGAAACATGCGGTTATGCGGAAACATTCGGCCCCTGCCGGATGCTGCGTCAGCCGCGCAGCGCTGCCCGCCGCCCGCGGCGCGTGGCGGCCTCTGCACCGGCGTCGTCCCGCCCTGCCCAGGCGGTGCCGTCCGCCGAGTCCCCGTCCACGGATGCGCTGGCCGGGGAGGCGGCGCCGTCCTCGGACCGCCCACCCCGGGCCATTGCACCTGCGAGCGCCGCCGCACCCGGGCCCAGCGCGCGGACCTCGGTTCCGGCGCCCTTGACCCCGCGGCCCTCGGTTCCGGCGCCCTTGACCCCGGTGGCTTTGACCACGAGCACGGCGACGAGGGTTGTAACAGGAACGGCGAGGACGAGCCCCACGGAACCAACAAGCGTGCGGATGACCTCCTCGGAGAGTTCGGCGCTGGTGAGGGCGTCACCGAGCGGCCGTTCGTAGAGCATGACCAGGATCAGGACGGGCAGGGCCGCACCGGCATAGGCAAAAGCGATGGTGTAAACAGTGGAGGCAATATGGTCCCGGCCGATCCGCATCGCGGACGCGAAGAGCTGCCGGGCGCTGGTCTCGGGGGCGAGTTCCCACAGTTCCCAGACCGCAGACGACTGCGTGATCGTGACGTCGTTCAGCACGCCAAGCCCGGAAATGATCAGTCCGCACAGGATGATGCCGGAGATCGAGATGTGGTCTGAAATGTTGGAAAGCGTGGCGGCGTCGTGGCTGCCCACCCCGGCGAGGTTGGCCGCGTCGGTGGCCCAGGCCGCCAGCAGAGCCGTGATGGCGAGGCCGAACATCGTCCCCAGCAGCGCTGTCGAGGTCCGGGCTGAGAAGCCGTGGGCAAAATAGAGCACCCCGATCATGATCACGGTGGACCCCACGAGCGCCAGGAGCAGGGGCGGTTTTCCTTCGACGAGCCCGGGCAGCATGAACGAGACCAGCACGACGTAGGCCCCGACCAGCCCGATCAGGGCCCGCAGGCCGCGCCAGCGCGCCACCGCGATCACCACAACGGCGTAGAGCACGGCCAAAAAGATTATTGGCAGCGTCCGGACAAAGTCGACAAAGACATAGGCCGGCGCCCCCTGGTCGGCGGACGCGCCCTGGGCCTTGGAGAGGTTCAGATAGCGGATATTGTCCCCCGGTTTCACCCCGTGGGATTTCGCAACGTCAGGGTTGATGACCACCTTCACCGGGTTGCCGCCCTTGTCCGGTTCGGTGTAGGCGAAGGTACATTGCGAGCCGTCCTGCGGGGGTGGCGCTGCGGCGTCGGCACCGGATGCGCCCTGCTGCGCGGGGTCGCCGCTCGCCGAGGCATCCGAGCAGCTGCCGACGACGACCCGCTGGATCTTGCCGGTGTCGAACGTCACGCCCGGGGCCGCCGCGTAGGGGCTGGCTAGCGTAAGGCCTTCCTTGCTTCCCGACGGCCACAGGAAGGCCATAGCCGCCAAGGTCAACAGCGTCAGCGGGATGAGGACGGCGGCCAGGATCCAGTTGGCCTTCTTCCGCGCCGCGAGCATCCGCGGTGTCGGCTCCGGATTTTCGGTATGGGAATGCGAGTGTCCGGCGCCCATCAGCAGTTCAACCTCATGCGGAAGACTTTACGTCGTGGGCGGGGCCCGTCCGTGCAGAGTCCACGCAGATGAAGACGCCCACGAGCACAAAGGCGTCGCTGGGGCCTGGAGCAGGCGGGGAATGTCCGCCCGGAGGTTACCCCGGAGGGCGCACATCCGCCGGGGCGCCGGCTCCGAATCCACACTAGGCAGCACCCGCCTTGACGGGCAGGGGCCGCGACCTAGTGTTGGTGGTAGACAGACGATGGACAGGAACACGAGTGGCCATGCACAAACCAGACGACCGCGAACCGGACCACGGCCGTTCAGGACCTGCCGCCAAGGCCGTGCTGACCGTAGCGAAGGCGACCGGGCAGACCCGCGGCGTCGCACTCATCCTGCACGGCGGACGGGCGGACAGCTACGATCCTGTCCGCGGCCGCCACCTGAGCCCCGCCCGGATGCTGCTCTTTGCCCAGGCGCTGAAGAACCAGGGCGGCCGGCAGGGCCTGGCCGTCTGGACCCTGCGGAACAGATACCGGGGGTGGAACGGGAAGGACAAGTCCCCCGTTCAGGACGCCCGCTGGGCGCTCGCCCATATCCGCCGTGATCATCCCGGGGTGCCTGTGTACCTGCTGGGCCACTCGATGGGCGGCCTGACGGCACTGTCCGTCGCCGACGATCCCCAGGTCAACGCCGTCGTCGCCCTTGCTCCCTGGCTCAGCGCCGGGACGCCGGTGGAACCCGTCGCGGGCCGCCGGCTCCTGATCGTCCACGGTTCCGAAGATCGCTGGACCAGTCCGCGCAACTCGCTCGGGTACGCCCGCCGGGCCACGGGTATCGCCGCCTCCGTGGACTACGTTTCCCTCAAGGGTGCCGGCCACTTCATGATCCGCCGTGTTCCGTTGTGGAATGCGCTGACCACGGGCTTCATCCTGAACGCCTTCGGCGAGGCCACAGGAGCCGACGTCGCCGCCGCCACGAAGACCTTGCACCGCATCCTGCCCGCGGCGGGAACACGCATGCCGGTGGTGTTGTGATGCCGCCGTTCCCCCTGGAAGCCTTCCTCGCCAGCCTGCCGTGGGTCATTGCAGGCATTGTGGCGCTGCTGGCGCTGACTTTCGCGGTGGCCGTGCGGCAGCACCGGCACTCGGTCATTGACACCGTCTGGGGCCTCGGCTTCGTGGTGGTCGCCGTCGTCTCGTGGGCGCTTTCGGCCGGATACGGCGACGCCGCCCGCCGGCTGCTGCTGTTGGTCCTCGTCGCGGTGTGGGGCGTCCGCCTCGCGGTCCACATTGGTGTCCGCGCCCGCGGTGGCCACGAGGATCCGCGCTATGTGGACATGCTCGCCACGGCACCCGGATCACGTAACGCCTACGCCCTGCGGCGGGTCTACCTACCGCAGGGCGTGGTGATGTTCTTCGTTTCGCTCACCATCCAGGTCGGCATGTTTGCCACCGCAAACCTGGGCTGGCTGGCGTTCTTCGGCGTCCTGGTGTGGATCCTGGGGTTTGTGTTCGAGACAGTCGGGGACTGGCAACTCACGCAGTTCAAGGCCGATCCCGCCCGTCGCGGCACCGTCCTCAACACCGGGCTGTGGCGTTACACCCGCCACCCGAACTACTTCGGCGACGCCGCCGTCTGGGCGGGTCTCTTCCTCGTGGCCGCCGATTCGTGGCCCGGCGTCCTGACCGTCCTCTCCCCCGCCGTGATGATCTGGACGCTCGCCGGTAAGACGGGGAAGCCGCTGACGGAAAAGGCGATGTCCGCGCGGCCCGGTTACAAGGAATACCTCGACGCCACCTCCGGCTTCCTGCCGTTGCCGCCGCGGCGCGCGCGGACCAGGCACCGATAAGCCCGGCTTCCGCAATCATCTTGACTAAACTCCAACGGGTACAAATCGCACTCAATGGAGAGGACACCTGTGGCAAGCACAGTCGTGACCAAGGACGGAATCGAAGAACGGGGCCTGGCACGGATAGCCCAGCGCATGGCGGCCTGGACCGAGAAGTGGTTCCCTGACGCCTACATCTTCGCCCTCGCCGGCGTCGTCATTATCGCCGTGGCCGCACTGGCCATCGGCGCCTCGCCGCAGGCGATCGCTGATTCCTTCGGCAACGGCTTCTGGGACCTGACCGCCTTCACCCTGCAGATGGCCATGGTGGTCCTGACCGGCTACGTCGTGGCCACGTCACCACCGGTGGCGAGGCTGATCAACAAGCTTGCCCTCGTGCCCTCGACCGCGCGGACGGCGGTGAGCTTCGTGGCCATGCTCTCGATGTCCGTGTCCTTCCTCAACTGGGGACTCAGCCTGATCTTCGGCGGGCTCCTGGCCCGGGCCATCGCCCGCCGCAAGGACCTGACAGTGGACTACCGGGCCCTCGGCGCGGCGGCGTTCATGGGCCTCGGCGCTGTCTGGGCGCTGGGCCTGTCCTCCTCTGCCGCGCAGCTGCAGGCCACGGCGGCGTCGCTGCCTCCGGCGCTGCTGAAGATCACCGGCGTCCTGGACTTCGGCACCACAATCTTCACCTGGCAGTCGCTGCTGACGCTGGCCATCCTGATGGCACTCACCACCGTGATCGCGCACTTCTCGGCACCTCAGGGCGGCTCGATCCGCACCGCCGAGGATCTGGGAGTGGACCTGGATGATGAACCGAGCGAGCCCGCGCCGCGGTCCCGGCCGGGTGAATGGCTCGAATACAGCAAGGTCCTGCCGATCCTGGCCAGCGTCCTCACGCTCGGGTGGCTCGTCTCGCAGTTCCTCACCAAGCCGTTCCTCAGCGTGGTCAGCAGCCTCAACGGCTACTTGTTGGTCTTCCTCATCCTGGGCCTGGTCCTGCACGGGACGCCGCGGAACTTCCTGCAGGCCGTCACGAAGGCAGTCCCGGCCACCGCAGGCATCCTCGTGCAGTTCCCGCTTTACGCCGCGATGGCGGCCATTCTGACCAAGGCCACGGGAAGCGGGGGGATGACGCTCTCCACCCACCTGGCCGCGTTCTTCTCCGACATCGGCAGCGGCGGCGGCTTCGCCGTCGTTATTGCCCTCTACACGGCGGTCCTGGGAATCCTGGTCCCCTCCGGGGGCGGCAAATGGCTGGTGGAGGCGCCCTACGTGATGCAGTCCGCCACCGACGTCCAGATGAACCTTGGCTGGACCGTGCAGATCTACAACATCGCCGAGGCGCTGCCGAACCTGGTCAACCCCTTCTTCATGCTGCCGCTGCTGGCCGTGCTGAGGTTGCGCGCCCGGGACCTGGTGGGCTTCACGTTCCTGCAGTTCATTTTCCACCTCCCCGTGGTACTGCTGCTCGTGTGGCTGCTGGGGATGACCTTTGACTTCGTCCCGCCCGTGATGCCCAAGTAACAGGGCTTAACGCCAACTGACCCGCAGCTGTGGCCGTTATGACTTCTCATAACGGCCACAGTGGCGGGTCAGTCGCTTTAAGGCCTACGCCGGGTCGGCCACGACGAGTGTTTCGGAGCCCTGGACACGGGCCTTGCCGTTCTCGAGCAGCGGTTCGACGACGGCGCGCAGCGCGGTCATCGCGTCGTCCAGTTCCAGCATCACCGGGTGCTGGTAGGCAATCAGGGCCAGCAGGTCCCGCACCGCAGCCCGGGCCTCCTCCGCGCCGAGCTTCGGCTCGTGTCCGAGGAAGACTTCGCTGGGCACCGCGACGCCGCCGGCACTGTCGGTGCCGGCAGCCGGGGCTCCCTCGGCATAGCTGATGGCGAACCCCTCCAGCCGGCCCTTCCGGCTGGCCGCGATGCCGTGCCCGAAGGCACTGGCCTTGGGCGCCCGCAGCACGATCGCGCCGTGCGCGCCGCTGAGGTCGTCCAGGAACAAACGCTGCACCATGGCGACGCTCAAATCCCCCGGGCTGTCCCAGTGGTGCACGGCGGTGTAATAGCGGCCGACGACGTCGCTGAGCTCCACCGACCCCGTGGCCAGGTCCTCGACCTGGTCAGTGGCTGCCGACTCGGAACCGTCACCGAACACTGGCAGCTTGAGCGGCGCCGGGTCCACGACGACGAGGCGGGAGCGCTGGATGGGGGCCATGCCCGCGGCCTCGGCGAACGCCGCCCCCGGGGTGCCGGGCTCCACCTTGCAGCGGAGCTTGGACACTGCCGACGGCGCCCGGGCGGCCTCGTGCCGGAGCATGGTCAGCAGGGTGGACCCGACGCCGGCGCGGCGGTGGTCCCGGGCCACTTCGATGTACGCCCAGAGCCGTTCCGGGTGCAGCGAGGCCTCGTGGACCACGGCGGCCGCCACGGGAATGGGGACTCCGTCCACGACGTCCTCGGCCACGATGCAGCGGCGCCAGGGGGCATTGCCTGACGGCGCCAGCGTGCCGCGGAACTGCCCGGCCTGTACGGTCTCAGGGCCGCCCCAGATTTCCAGCAGCGCGAGGTCGTCGCCCTCCCGCCATTCCCGGTATTCGATGGCCATGATCAGGCGCCGATCAGCCGCGCGGCCAGGTAGCCTTCCACCTTGTCCAGGGAGACGCGGTCCTGGCTCATGGTGTCGCGTTCGCGGATGGTGACGGCCTGGTCCTCAAGCGTGTCGAAGTCCACGGTAATGCAGAACGGGGTGCCGATCTCGTCCTGGCGGCGGTAGCGGCGGCCGATGGCGCCGGCGTCGTCGAAGTCGATGTTCCAGTTCTTGCGCAACTGGGCGGCGAGGTCCTTGGCTTTCGGGGACAGGTCCTCGTTGCGGCTCAACGGCAAAACCGCGGCCTTCACCGGGGCCAGGCGTGGATCGAGCTTGAGCACGGTGCGGACGTCGACGCCGCCCTTGGCGTTGGGGGCCTCGTCCTCGGTGTAGGCATCGATCATGAAGGCCATGAACGAACGGGTCAGGCCGGCGGCGGGCTCAATCACGTACGGCGTGTAGCGTTCGTTGGTGGCCTGGTTGAAGTAGCTCAGGTCCGCGCCGGAGGCTTTGGCGTGGGTCGAGAGGTCAAAGTCGGTGCGGTTGGCGATGCCTTCCAGCTCGCCCCATTCCGAGCCCTGGAAGCCGAAGCGGTATTCGATGTCCGTGGTGCCCTTGGAGTAGTGGCTGAGCTTGTCCAGCGGGTGCTCGAAGAAGCGCAGGTTTTCTTCCCGGATGCCCAGGCCGGTGTACCAGGACATGCGTTCCTTCATCCAGTATTCGTGCCACTGCTCGTCGGTGCCGGGCTCGACGAAGAATTCCATCTCCATCTGCTCGAACTCGCGGGTGCGGAAGATGAAGTTGCCCGGCGTGATCTCGTTGCGGAACGACTTGCCGATCTGGCCGATGCCGAACGGCGGCTTCTTCCGCGATGTGGTCAGTACGTTGCTGAAGTTCACGAAGATGCCCTGGGCCGTTTCAGGCCGCAGGTAGTGCAGGCCTTCATCGCTGGCGACGGGGCCGAGGTAGGTCTTGAGCAGGCCGGAGAATTCCTGGGGCTCGGTCCACTGGCCGCGGGTACCGCAGTTGGCACAGGCGATGTCCTTGAGGCCGTTCTCGGCAGGACGACCTTTCTTCTCCTCGTACTCTTCCTCGAGGTGGTCGGCGCGGTAGCGCTTGTGGCAGGACAGGCACTCAACCAGCGGGTCGGAGAAGACCTCGACGTGACCGGAGGCCTCCCACACCTGGCGGGGCAGGATGACGGATGAATCGAGGCCCACGACGTCTTCGCGGCCGCGGACCACGGACTGCCACCACTGGCGCTTGATATTTTCCTTGAGTTCGGCGCCGAGCGGCCCGTAGTCCCAGGCAGAACGGGAGCCACCATAGATTTCACCGGCCTGGAAAACGAATCCCCGGCGCTTGGCGAGGGAGATGATCTGGTCGAGGACGGATTTTGCTGCCATGGGAACTCCAATTTCTACAGGGCCGCTGGGTGCGGTCCGCGGTGTCAGCCCCGGGTCACCGGCTGGTTGCCGGACGGGGTGAAACGAACAGTGCAGTGCGAACTGTGCGATACCAATGCGACGCGAACTGTGCGATGCAATCTCCAAGCCTACCGGCACGCTACCGCTTCAGCGCGCCCCGCGGCCACGGCAGGGTGGCCAGGATGATCGCCCCGAGTGTCAGTAGCGAGCCAAGGACTGTGGGAAGTGCGACGACGGTGCCCGGGACCGGCAGCATGAGGTCCAGTCCGAGGGACCCCAGCAGTTGCCCGGCGATCATCCCGAGGCCGGTGACCAGCACCCCCAGGCTGCGGACCAGGAGGGCGCCGACGCCGATGAAGATGCAGCCGAGCGGCCCGCCAAGGTAATACCACCACTGGGCGGGAAGCGGGTTGCCGGCCCCGGCCACGGCCAGCTTGACCAGCCAGGCCGCCCACAGCAGGGTCCCGCCGGCAACGAAGTTCACGGCCGTTGCGGCGATCGGGGACCCGTAGTGAACGGTGGCTGTGCCGTTCATGGCCTGCTGGAAACTCATCAGGAAGCCGGCCAGGACCGGCAGCAGCAGGGGCACAAGCAGCTGCAGCCCGGATTCCCCGGCGCTGAACTTGGGTGACACGGCCCACGCGACGGCGGCAACGGTCAGCACACTGCCCACCACCCGGATGCCGGTGATGGGCCTCTTCCCCGCCGGTCCTATGCCGATCCGGTCCACCAGCAGTCCGCTGAGCGTCTGCCCCGTCACGGCGGCCACGGTAAAGAGGGCAACGCCGAGAAGCCCGACGGTGAAGGACTGGGCGAAGACGAACAGGGCCCCGATGCAGCCGGCCAGCACGTAGTAGGGCGGAAACTGCCGTTCACGCAGGACCGGCAGGATCCGTGCCACCCCGGCCCGGCCCTTGGGCAGCACCACGGAAATGACGGCCATCACCACCAGGCCGGTGCTGAAGCTGACGACGGCGGCGGCGATTCCGTCGTCGAGCGCCGCCCCGAGTGCACCGTTGATCCGGCCTTGGAACGGTATGAACAACCCCGCCGCGACGGCCATGGGCAGCCCCGCGATGAGCGGGAGCCGGGGTGTGTGGGTCATGAGTGCCACCTTTGGTCAGGCATCATTGCCTATATGAGCGATTCGGAATTGGAAACCATCACCATCCGCGACGACATGATCCGGCTGGGCCAGCTGCTGAAGCTCGCGGACCTGGTCGAGGACGGTGTGGAGGCCGCGGAACTGATCAAAAACGGGCGGGTCTTGGTCAACGGCGAAATCGAGGAGCGCCGGGGCCGCCAGTTGCACGACGGCGACACCGTCACCGCGAACGGCCGCACCGTTCGGATCAGCGCGCGGGCAGCCTCTTAGCGGCCAGCACCGCTGCATCCTGGCGGGCGCTTCACGGTGCCTTACGTCCCGGCCGTCACTTCCTGGAGTTAAGGACCTCGTGCGTGAGGAACTCCGAAACGTGGCCGATTTCCTGCTGGTTGATGCCGTGCCACATGCCCGTGTAGAGGACCTTGGTGAGCTTCACGTGCTTGCGGACCCAGCCCATGGTGTACTCAATCTTGTCCTCGGTGATCACGGGATCCTGCTGGTCCCGGCCCCAGAACAGCGGCAGGGTTCCGTCCAGGTCTCCGTCGCGGAAACTGGGGTCGGCGCCGGCGTCGACGACGAACCCTGACAGGCCGACGACGGCGGCGAAGTCCGCCGGACGCTGCCGCAGCATGGTGGTCGCCATGGCCATGCCCATCGAGAACCCGAGCAGCGTCACCGACGCGTGGTCTGCCTTGATGCCGTCGAGCCAGTCCAGGACGTAGCCGGCGGCGTCCTTGACGGCGTCGAGCGAATAGTCGATGGAAGCGGTGAGCGGGAACCACGTGAATCCCGGGCCCATGGCAATGGGGGCGCGCACGGAGGCCACCGCGAAGTCTTGCGGGAGCATCTCCGCCAGGCTGAGCAGATCCTGTTCGTTGGCGCCATAGCCGTGCAACAGGACCAGCAGCGGCTTGCCCGCACGCTCCTGTTCCGGCTGGGACCATTCGACGACAGGGGCGGGGAAGGCATCAGCGTGAGTCATGGCACCATTCTTACAGTTGCGGTGCCCTGATCCTGCACTGTCCTGAAGCTGCGGGGCCTAAACTGAAGGAACACTCCCCGGTCCGGCAGATGAAAGGCCCCTACCGTGAGCAGCATGTTCTTCTGGATCATTGTGTTGTCATTCGTGATCCCAATGGCAGTACGCCTTTACCGCAGGTCCGTCCGGGGCCGTAACCAGGGCACGCCCGGCCAGTTCGGCCAGTTCCCCGGAAACCAGAACAGTTCCGGAAACCAGAACAAGCAGCCGCGGGACGGCTACACGCAGCAGGACTATTTTGGCGGCTTCGGCCAGCTGGGCGCTCCCAAGCAGCCCGGACCCAGGTTCCCCAACCAGCCGTTCCCGAACGATCCATATCCCGGCCAGCAGTACCCGGGCCCGGCAGGCTACCAGCCTCCCGTTCCCTATGAGGACAGCCCCGAGTACCTGAACAACCAGCATCCCCAGCAGCCCGGAACGGGACAAGGAACAGGACAAGGAACAGGACAGGAAACGGCACAGCCGCAGGTGCCGCAGGACCCGTCGGCGCCGAAGGGTTACCGGGCACGCAAGCTGGCCGAACTCGACCAGCAATACAGTGACGGCAAGCTGTCCATGGAGGACTACATGGCCCGGCGCGCGGAGATCATGAAGGGCTAGCGAAGTCGACGTCGGCCGCGTTGACCGTTCCCGCCGTCCGTCCCGGCGCCTTGTGGTACTGCCAGTACAAATTGGTGTGGGCCACCACGAGCTCGGGCGGCGGCGCGCCAAAATCTGTAAGGTCCTCGGTGGTATGGGCATCTGCGACCAGCGTGACGTCGTAGCCCCGGGTGATCGCGCCGTGGAGCGTCGAGCGGATGCACTCGTCAGTCTGCGCACCGGCCAGGAAAAACCGGCCGATGCCGCGATCGGCGAGCACGGCCTCGAGGTCGGTGCCCTCGAAGGCGTCGCTGTACTCTTTGGGCACGAGCGGCTCGGCGTCGCGGCGTGCGAGCTCGGGCACATACTGCCAGCCGTCGCTGCCGCGCGGGAGTTCCTCGCCCTGGTGCTGCACCCAGACGACGTCAACACCGGCGTTCCGGGCCCTGTCCACGAGGGCGGCGACGGTCGCGACGACGCCGTTCCGACGATAGGCCTGCGCAACGACGGCGACCTGCATGTCGACGACGAGCAACGCGGTGTTGGGGCGGTTGGCGAGCGTGGTCACAATTCCTCCCGGATCCTGGCGTCCCTGTCTGCCCACTCTAACCCCACGGCCACAAAGCAACGCGGGGTCACTTACGGCCCAATTCCGGTGCCGGATTGGGCGCGAAGTGACCCCGCGTTGGTAGCTGGCCGCGTTGGCCGGTGGCGCCGTCCGGTCAGTCCACCTGGGGGAAGCCGAGGTCGATTACGGAGGTGGAGGGGTCCGGCCAGCGGGTGGTGACAACCTTGCCGCGGGTGTAGAAGCGGATGCTCTCCGGGCCGTACATGTGGGTGTCGCCGAAGAGCGAGCTCTTCCAGCCGCCGAAGGAGAAGGTGCCCACCGGCACCGGGATCGGCACGTTGACGCCCACCATGCCGGCCTCGACGTCGAACTCGAACTGCCGGGCGGCGCCGCCGTCGCGGGTAAAGATGGCCACCCCGTTCCCGAACTCGTTGTCGTTGACGAGCTTGACGGCGTCGGCGTAGGTCGCCACGCGGACCACCGAAAGCACGGGGCCGAAGATCTCGTCGTCGTAGACCTTCATACCCGGCTTGACGTGGTCGATCAGGCTGACGCCGAGGAAGAAGCCGTTGGAGTCAAATTCCTGGTCGCGGCCGTCGACCACCACGGTGGCGCCCTCGTCGGCGGCGCCGGCCACGTAGGAGGCAACTTTGTTGCGGTGGTCGGCGGTGATGAGCGGACCCATCTGTGACGACGGATCCGTGCCCGGGCCGATCTTGAGCGTGGCCATCCGGGTGGTGATGGCGTCCACGAGCTCGTCAGCGATGTTGCCGACGGCGACCAGGACGCTGACGGCCATGCAGCGCTCCCCCGCAGAACCGTAGGCGGCGGAGACGGCGGCGTCGGCGGCCATGTTCAGGTCCGCATCCGGCAGGACCACCATGTGGTTCTTGGCGCCGCCAAGGGCCTGGACGCGTTTGCCGTGGTCGGCGGCGCGCTTGTAGATGGACTGCGCGATCGGGGTGGAACCGACGAAGCTGACGGCCTTGACGTCCGGGTGTTCCAGGAGCACGTCGACGGCTTCCTTGTCGCCGTGGACCACGTTGAGGACGCCGGGCGGCAGGCCTGCCTCGGCGAACACCTGCGCGATGAAGACTGCCGAGGACGGGTCCTTTTCGCTCGGCTTCAAAAGCACGGTGTTGCCGCAGGCCAGGGCGCTGCCGATCATCCAGAGGGGCACCATGGCCGGGAAGTTGAACGGCGTGATGCAGGCGACGACGCCGACCGGCTGGCGGACCGAGTGGACGTCTACGCCGCCGGAGACCTGTTCGGAGCGCTCGCCCTTGAGCATGTGGGACAGTCCGGTGGCGAACTCGATGTTTTCCAGGCCGCGCGTGATTTCGCCTTCGGCGTCGGAGAGCACCTTGCCGTGTTCGCTGGTCAGGAGCGCTGCCAATTCCGGCCGGCGCTGCATGAGCAGTTCACGGACCTTGAAGAAGATGCCGGTGCGCTTGGCCAGGCTGGTTGCCCGCCATCCCGGCAGGGCGGCCCGGGCAGCCGCGATGGCCTCCTCGACGCGGGCGGCGGAGGCCAGGGCGACCTCCTTCTCCTGCTCGCCGGTGGCCGGGTTGAAGACGGGTCCGAAGCGCTCGGCGTCGGAAATCAGGGCGCCGTTGATGACGTGCGGGATGCGTTCCATGGGTGGGTCTCTTTCGTGTGGTGCAGGCGGTGAGGGGCGGCTAGTTGGCGGACTCGAGCGAGCCGTCGACAAGCTTGATGATCATCGAGCAGTCCTTGCCGGACTCGCCCGAGTCGATGAGGCGCTGGAACAGCTGCTGGACATGCTCGCCGATTTCCAGCGGGGTGCCCGTATCGCGGGCCGCGCTAATGGCCAGCCCGATGTCCTTGTTCGCCAACTCGGTGGTGAACGTCGGGGCAAAGTCATTGTTGGAGGCGGCGGTCGGGACGACGCCGGGGACGGGATACCAAGTGCGCAGGGCCCAGCTGTCGCCGGAGGAGACGGAGGCGATGTCCCAGAAGACCTGCTTGTCCAGTCCGAGGCGGTCGGCCAGGACGGCTCCCTCGGCTGTCGAGGCCAGGTTGATGAAGAGCATGAGGTTGTTGCAGATCTTGGCGGCCTGACCGGTGGTGGGTCCGCCGGTCGGGATGATGTTCGCGGCCATCGGACGGATGTACTCCGTGGCCTCGGCGACGGCGCCGGCCTCACCGCCGATCATGAAGGTCAGCGTTGCTGCTTTCGCGCCGCTCATGCCGCCGGAGACGGGGGCGTCGACGAAGCGGAACCCCGCGGCAGCAGCGCCGTCGTGCAGGGCCTGGGCGGAGGCGATGTCGATCGTGGAGGAATCCACCAGCAGCGTCCGGGTGTCGGCGTGGGCCAGGACGCCGTCCGCGCCAAGGTACACGGTGCGGGCGTGCTCCCCCTTGGGAAGCATGGTGAAGACGACGTCCGCGCCGGCCACGGCCTCGGCGATGCTGCCCGCGGGCTTGACTCCCCCGGCCGCGGCGGCGGCGACCGCCTCCGGGCTAAGGTCGAAGCCGCGGACCTCGTGTCCGGCCTTGGCGAGGTTGACCGACATGGATCCGCCCATGTTCCCCAGTCCGATCCAGGCGATTACTGCCATGGCATAAGCTCCTTTGCTTGGTTTGCGCATATGCCGGCCCCATGACCGGCTTCAGTGACAACGATCACACACTGGTAGAGTGCAATCAAGGTAAAAAACTAAAGATGCCATGTGCACAGATGCACACGGTGAAGCGGAGGAGTTCTAGTGGACCTGCGGCGGCTTCCCAGCCCGGATGACCTGCTGATCCTGCTGACCGTTGCGCGGCTGGGCCGGTTCAATGCGGTGGCGGAGACGCTGGGCACCACGCACACCACCATTTCCCGCCGGATCCTGGCCCTGGACAAACAGCTGGGCGGCCGGACGCTGGAAAGGAGCCCGCACGGCTGGGAACTGACCGAACTCGGCAGCCAGGCCGTCGCCGCGGCGGAGGCCATCGAAGGAACCCTGGGCGCCCTCTCGGGCACTCTTGCCCGGGACGGCGACGCGCTCTCCGGCCTGGTCCGGATCAGCACGCCAGACGGGTTCGGTGCCGAGTTCCTCGCGCCGGCCCTGGTGCGGCTTCAGCGCGACAGCCCGCTGCTCAACGTGGAGCTGCTCAGCGCCACCCGCAAGGCCAGCCAAAACCGCTCCGGAGTGGACCTCGAGGTGGTGGTCGGCAACCTGGAGGTCGCCCACGCGGAAGCCATCTTCCTGAGCAACTACTTTCTGCGGCTGTACGCGAGCCCGGAATATGCGCAGGGGCGCGGGCTTCCGGCAACGCTCGATGACGTCCGGCAGCACGGGTTTGTGTCCTATGTGGAGTCGGCCCTGCAGGTGGCAGAACTCGGCCATCGTTCCACCCGGCTGCCCGTGCCGCGGTCCAGCTTCCAGGCCACGAGCATCTTCGCCCAGCTCGAGGCCGTGCGCCGTGGTGCCGGGATCGGGCTGCTACCCAATTTCATGGTTGTCGGGAAGCCCGGTTTCGTTGCCGTGCTGCCGGATGATTTCCAGCGCCAGCTCCCGATCTGGGCGGTTGCCCGCGCGGAGTCGCTGCGATCCGCACCGGTACAGGCGGTGCTGGGCGCGATCCGCACGGAGGTCAAGGAACGGCAGGACGTCCTGGCGGGCTGACGGCTCATCCGGCCCGCCAACGGCAACAGCCCGGGTCCCGCACTGCGGGGACCCGGGCTGTTGCCGTTGAGGATTCGACTTTACTTCTTGCCTACTTCTTGGAGGCGGCGAGGAGATCCGCGGTGCCGCGGGCGTCGGCAGCATCGACGTCGCGCAGCGAGATCCCGCGGGTTTCCTTGAGGAAGATCACAGCCACCACCGTGACCACGCAGGCGCCGAGGAGGTAAACCGCCACCGGCACGGAGGACTTGTACTGGCTCAGCAGGGCAACGGCGATGATCGGAGCCAGCGAGCCGGCCACGATCGAGGTCACCTGGTAGCCCAGGGAGACACCGGAGTAGCGCATCCGGGTCGGGAACATCTCGGCCATGAGCGCCGGCTGGCCGGCATACATCAGGGCGTGGAACAGCAGGCCGATGGTGATCGCCGCGAGGATGATGAGATCGTTCTTGGTGTCCATCATCGGGAAGGCGAAGAAGCCCCAGGTGCCGCCGAGGACAGCGCCGGCCATGTAGACCGGTTTGCGGCCGACGTTGTCGGAGAGCTTGCCGACCATCGGGATCACTGCGAAGTGGATCAGGTGCGCCACGAGCAGCAGGAGCAGGATCCGCGAGGTGTCCGTCTGGACTATGACCTTCAGGTAGGTGATGGAGAAGGTCACAACAAGGTAGTAGAGGATGTTTTCCGCAAAGCGCAGACCCATGGCGGTGAAGACACCGCGCGGGTAGCGGCGGAAAACCTCGGCGACGCCGTAGCCCTTGTGGCCGGACTCGACCTCCTTGCGGGCCTCCAGGAAGATGGGGGCGTCCTGGACCTTGGTGCGGATGTAGTAACCGATGAGCACGATCACGGCGGAGAGCCAGAATGCCACGCGCCAGCCCCAGCTCAGGAAGTCAGCGGACGACAACACCGAGGACAGGATGAACAGCACGGCGGTGGCGAGCAGGTTGCCCATCGGGACAGCGGACTGCGGCCAGCTGGACCAGAAGCCGCGGGACTTGTTCGGGCTGTGCTCGGCGACGAGTAGGACTGCGCCGCCCCATTCACCGCCGACGGCGAAGCCCTGCACGAAGCGCAGGAGGACCAGCAGGGCCGGAGCCCAGTAGCCGATCTGCTGGAAGGTCGGGAGGCAGCCCATCGCGAAAGTGGCAACTCCGACCAGGATGATGCTCAGCTGCAGCAGCTGCTTGCGGCCGAACTTGTCCCCGAAGTGGCCGAAGACGATGCCCCCGATGGGGCGGGCAATGAAGCCGACCGCGTAGGTGAGGAAAGCGGCAAGGATGCCGTCAAGTTCCGAACCCGTATTCGGGAAGAACAACTTGCCGAATACAAGGGTGGCGGCGGAGGCGTAGAGGAAAAACTCATACCACTCCACCACGGTCCCGGCCATTGAGGCGGCCACTACCTTCTTTAGGCCGGACGCTTTAACGTCGACCGTTTCTTCGCCCCTCGCGGCGGCGTTTTCCGTACTCATTGTGACTCCTTCGGTGTCGTCATCGACACCCTGTGGACCATTGGGCTCAGGACGCGTGTGATTTTTAGCACATGGCGTCGTTACCCACGAGTATGACCGCTCCCGCCCGGAGTCTCAACGGCCATTACCGCAGAGCCTGTCTGCAAAAATGCACACGTGCCGCACCGCGCCTAGCCGAAGAAGGATTCCCGCAACTGGCTGCTGAGCTGGCCGATCTCGGTCAGGAAGCCATCGTGGCCGATCGGCGCCTCGATGATGTGCAGATCCGGGCCGCCGGGAAGCGCCTCGGCGAGCGCACGGGACTGGGCCGGGAAGTACAGGCGGTCCGAGTCAACGGCCGCCACCAGGAACTCGGCTGTGGCACCGGACAGGGACTCCCGCAGGCTTCCGCGCCCGCGGCAGACGTCGTGGCTCATGAGCGCTTCGGTAATAGCGATGTAGCTGTTGGCATCGAAACGCCGGGCGAGTTTGTTGCCCTGGTGGTCCAAGTAGCTTTCCACCTGATAACGGCCGCGGCCGGCCAGCGGTCCGGCGGCCAGCGGCGCCTCGGACCCTTGGGCGTTCCGACCGAACCGGCCCTCGAGCTCGGCCGCGGAGCGGTACGTGATGTGTGCGATGCGGCGCGCGAGCGCGAGTCCCGACTCGGGCTCCGGACCGCCGTAGTAGTCCCCGCCGTTGTAGTGCGGGTCCTGGCGGATGGCCAGGGTCTGGGCCTGCGCGAAGGCAATCTGTTCGGCGGTGCTGCTCGCCCCGACGGAAATCACGGCGCAGCGCCGGACCCGTTCGGGGTACGTAAGGGCCCATTCCAGGGCGCGGGCACCTCCCAGCGAGCCGCCCAACACGGCGTACCAGCAATCGACGCCCAGGGCATCGGCCGCCCGTGCCTCGGCCGCGGTGGTGTCCCGCAGTGTGACGAGGGGGAACCTCGATCCCCACGGCCGCCCGTCCGGGGCCGGCGAGGAGGGGCCCGTGGAGCCCGAGCAGCCGCCCAGGATGTTGATCGACACGACGAAGTACTTGTCGGTGTCCACCGGGGCGCCGGGACCTGCCAGCTGTTCCCACCAGCCGGGTTCCTCGCTGGCACCGCGGGTCACGTGGGTGTCGCCCGTCAGCGCATGCTCAATCAGGACGGCGTTGGAGGCGTCGGCGTTCAGTGTCCCCCACGTCTCGAAAGCGAGGACCACGTCCGGCAATGTGGCACCGGATTCAAGCTGCAGATCGCCGATCCGAACGTACTGGACGATTCCGTCCGGCGCGCGGTTGCGGGACGGTTTGATTTGGGGAACACCCGTGCGGGTGAGGGCAATCGTCATATGAGGACCTAACTTCGCGCTTGCCCGCCGTCAGCAGACCGGCAGGCCAGGTCTTCACCCGGGGCACCCCGCCGCAAAAGGAGGGTTGCCGGCCAGCAAGCCGGGGCTGTCGCTGGCACTCATGACCTTTGTACGAGTGTACGAAAGAGGGTGCGGAAAAGACCAAGATTGTGACTTCCGTGTGACAGCCCGGCGGCCGGCACCTGCACCCGCCTCGCCGAGTTCGCCGGAAGCCTCCGAAAACGCCGGAAGGCACCGGCGAACTCGACGGGTTCCGGCGAACTCAGCGAATTCCGCGGCTCCGCCCCGCGCCCGGCTACGCGCCCTTGGCCGCCCGGAATCCGGCGTCGAGGTCCGCGAGGATGTCGTCGATGTGTTCCAGGCCGACGGAGAGCCGCACCAGCCCCGGGGTCACACCGGCCACGGCCTGCTGAGCAGCCGAGAGCTGGCTGTGGGTGGTCGACGCCGGGTGGATCACCAGGGATCGGACGTCACCGATGTTGGCGACGTGCGAGTGCAGCTCGAGGGCATCGACAAACCGCTTGCCCGCCTCGGCTCCGCCGGCGATGTTGAACCCGACGACGGCGCCGGTTCCCCGCGGGCCGTATTTGCGGCCACGCTCGTACCAGGGACTGGACGGCAGCCCGGTGTAGGCGACCGATTCGACGTCGTCCCGTTCCTCGAGCCACTGCGCAACCTTGGTGGCGTTGGCCACATGGCGCTCGACCCGCAGGCTCAGCGTCTCGATGCCCTGGGCGATGAGGAAGGCATTGAACGGGGACACGGCCGAGCCGAGGTCGCGCAGGAGCTGGACCCGGGCCTTGAGGATGTAGGAGAGGTTGGCGCCCAGCGCACCGTCCGCGCCGAGGTCCCGGGCGTAGACCAGGCCGTTGTAGGTGGGGTCCGGGGTGTTGAAACCGGGGAACCGGTCAGGGTCCTTGCCAAAGTCGAAGTTGCCGGAATCGACGATCACACCGGCGATCGCCGCGCCGTGTCCGCCGAGGTACTTGGTGGCGGAATGGACCACAATGTCTGCGCCCCATTCGATGGGACGGATCAGGTAGGGGGTGGAGAGTGTGTTGTCAACGATCAGCGGCACACCGGCCTCGTGGGCCACCTCGGAGACGCCTTCGATGTCCAGCACGTCCTGCCGCGGGTTGGAGACCACTTCGCTGAAGAACAGTTTGGTGTTCGGCTGGACGGCGTCCCGCCACTGGTCCAGGTTGTCGGGGTCCGCGACGAACGTTACGGAGATGCCGAACTTCTTCAGCGTGTGGGCGAGCAGGTTGTAGGTTCCGCCGTAGAGACTCGGGCTGGCCACCACGTGGTCCCCGGCTTCGGCGACGTTGAGGATCGCGAAGGTCTCGGCGGCCTGGCCGGAGCTGAGCAGCAGGGCCGCGAGACCACCTTCCAGACTGGCCACGCGTTGTTCCACGGCGTCCTGGGTGGGGTTGCCGATCCGGGTGTAGATCGGGGCGATTTCGGCGAGCGCGAAGCGGTTCGCGGCGCTCTCGGCGCTGGGGAAGACGAACGACGTCGTCTGGTAGATCGGGAGGGACCGCGCGCCCGTGGCGGAGTCCGCCTCCTGGCCGGCGTGGATCTGGCGGGTTTCAAAGGACCAGGCAGTGGACATGAACGCTCCTCAAGGAACTGGGCACAGCACCGTCCGGGGCCATCGGCCCGGACCGGCGCAGGCGCCGCGCTTGCCCTCCGGCGGACGCCGGACGGCCGGGTCTTCACCCGGGGCACCCCACCGCGATACGAGGGTTGCCGGCCAGCAAGCCGGGGCTGTGCGCTGGCACTCATGACCTTGGCTATCAGTGTAGGAACGGCGGCAGGTCGGTGAATAGGTTTGTGACAAAGATGAAGATGACGGCCTTCTCCCCCTCCGCGGCGGCGTCTGCACTTGGGATGCCGGGCCGCAAATCCGCGGACTGGCGCGGCTTTGGCCACCTGGGCCGACGGCGCCGCCCGGACATCCCACGTTGGGAAGGCGAGCCTAAGCTGAGAGGTCCATCACAAAATGCCAAGATGAGGTCATGCGCATGGATCACGTCTCTTACGCCTGTGAACACGATGGCTTGGCAGCCACCACTGAACGTATTGCATCCGCCCTCGGCGTCGAAGCCGTGAAGGGTGGAGTCCACCCCCGTTTCGGGACCCGCAACATGATTATCCCGCTCGCGGGACATAAGTACCTGGAAGTCGTCGAGGTCCTGAACCACCCGGCGTCGGACAAGGCGCCCTTCGGCCAGGCTGTCCGGGCACGCTCGGAAGCCGGCGGCGGCTGGATGGGCTGGTGCGTCGAAGTTGACGACCTCGCCCCCTTCGAGGATCGGCTTGGCCGTTTGGCCGTGAACGGCAACCGGAAGTTCCCTGACGGCCGCGAACTGGTCTGGAAGCAGATCGGGATCCTGGGGCTCATCGCCGACCCCCAGGTGCCGTACATGCTCAAGTGGGAAGGCGACCCGGAGCTTCACCCCTCCAACGCCTACCCGAGCGAGGTCAAGATGTCTGCACTGACCATTGCCGGCTCGGCCGAGCGCGTGACGGAATGGCTGGGCGAGCCCGTGGAGAAACCGCTGGACGACGTCGCCGTGCACTGGATCGCGCCGCACGGCACGCCTGGAATCCTCTCCGTCACCTTCGAGACCGCCACCGGAGCGGTCACGATCTAAAGCACCAACCTGCCCCAAACTTCGGCCGCCATCTTGCGGGTGCCAATGATGTCACCCGCAAGATGGCGGCCGAATTATTTTAAGGCCCCCGCGGGTCCCTTAGCCGTGCGGGCCCGTAGCCCAGCGCCGTCGGCCCAGCCCCGTCAGCCCAGGCCCGTCAGCCCAGCCCCGTCAGCCCAGCCGCGTCAGCCCAGGCCCACTGCCTTGCCGAACAGGCTGAATCCCACGAACGCAACTGTATCCAAGGTGGCGTGGGCGATCACGAGCGGCATGATCCGCCTGGTCCGGGTGTAGACGAGGGCGAAGACAACGCCCATCACGGCGTTGCCTATGAACGGCCCGAATCCCTGGTAGAGGTGGTAACTGCCGCGGAGCACGGCGCTGGCCGCGATGGCCGCCGGGGTGCTCCATCCGAGTTTTCCGAGCCGGTCCAGCAGGTAGCCCACCACGATCACTTCCTCCACGATCCCGTGCCGGATCGCGGACAGGACGAGCACCGGCACCGTCCACCAGTACGCGTCCAGTGCGCTGGGGATGATCGACGTCGTGATGCCCAGCGCCCGGCCGGCGGCGTAGAGTCCCAGGGACGGGATGCCGATGGCCGCGGCGAGTCCCAGGCCCTGCAGGAGGTCTTTGCCGGGCCGGGCGAAGTCGAAACCGATCCTTCGGAACGCCGAGGTGCCGCGCTCTCCCGTGGGCCAGTGCTCGGTGAGGAAGTAGATCACCAGGACCACGGGCACCAGGGCGAAGAGAATGTCCAGCAGCTGGTAGGTGAGGTCGAAGTATTCCCGCGTGCTTTGTGACCGGTTCAGCGTGGACGTGCCCTGGGCCAGCGGCGCCCTGGTCATCTTGTCCAGCAACTGCACCACGGAGTACACCGCGGACTGCCCCAGGGACAGCCCCAGGACAATCAAGACTTCAAACCGCAGCCGACGGCGGGAGGGAACCAGCATGTTCCTATCTTGCCTTCAGTTGCCGATAGTTTGCTGGTGTCCCGGCGGTCTCCGGCGTCCCCGTCCGCCCGGCGGCACCGGTTTATGCGGAGCCCTAAGCTTGGGGTTTATGAGTGCGCCCCGGAAAATCATCATGATCCGGCACAGGCAGTCCGCCGCCAATGCCGACACCTCGATCTACAACCGCGTTCCGGACTACCGGATTCCGCTGACGCCCCTAGGACTGCAGCAGGCGACGGCCGCCGGGGAAGATGTCCGCCGCCAGCTCGACGGCCGGCCGGTGTGCGTGTACGTCTCCCCCTACCTGCGCGCCTACCAGACGCTTGAGGCGCTCAACCTCGGCCCGCTGGTGGAACGGGTCATCGAGGAACCGCGGCTGCGGGAGCAGGACTGGGCGAACTTTCAGATCGCCGGCGACATCGAGGACCAGAAGGAGCTCAGGAACGCCTACGGCCACTTCTTCTACCGCTTCCGCGAGGGCGAGTCCGGCTCGGACGTGTACGACAGGATCTCCTCGTTCATGGAGACCCTGCACCGGCATTGGTCGAAGCCCGGCTACGCCCCGAATGCGCTGTTCGTGACGCACGGCCTGACGATGCGACTGTTCTGCATGCGCTGGTTCCACTGGTCCGTGGAGTATTTCGAGTCGTTGAACAACCCGGAGAACGCCGAGGTCCGCACCCTGCTGCGCACCGCGCGCGGCAAGTACGAGCTCGACAAGCCCTTCACGCAGTGGGAAACGAAGCGGGTGGACGAAACCGTCCTCGACGCCCCGCCCATGATCTTCTAAGCCCAGCCACTCCGGTGCCGGTCCCAGCGCCTGCTTCCGGTGCCGATCCAGCGCCGCCTCGCGCACGGTCACCTAGCGCACGGGCTGGGCGACTCCGGCCCGCCAGACGGCGTGCGTCAAGGGGATGCCGGGCCGGTAGGCCAGGTGCGTGGCCGAGGGCGCGTTGAGCAGGTGCAGATCCGCCCGGTGTCCGACGGCGATTGACCCCACCGCGCGTTCGCCGTCGACGTCGTTCCCGGACTCCCGCCCCAGGGCCAGCGCGCCGCCGTAGGTCGCGGCGCGCACCGCTTCATGGACGCTGAGCCGCATTTGCAGCACGGCCGTGGTGACGCAAAACGCCATGGAGCTGGTGTAGGAGGTGCCGGGGTTGCAGTTGGAGGCCAGCGCCAACTGGACGCCGGCGTCGAGCAGTTCCCGGCCGGGGGCAAGCGGCTGCCGGGTGGAGAGGTCGCAGGCCGGCAGGCAGGTAGCGACCGTGCCGCGCTGTCCGGCTGCCCCAGGGCCGTCACCGGCGCCAGTGCGGGCGCCGTTCTCCCAGCCGGACCAGCTGCCGGCGAGCGCGTCGATATCCCCGGCTGACAGGTAGTTCACGTGGTCCACGCTGGCGGCGCCGAATTCCACGGCCAGCCGGACGCCGGGTCCCTCGCCGAGCTGGTTGCCGTGGACGCGCAGCCCCAGCCCGGCGTCCTTGCAGGCCTTCAGCACGCGGCGGGACTGGTCTTCGTTGAAGGCGCCCCGTTCGCAAAAGACGTCGGCCCAGCGGACGTAGGGCCGGACCGCGGCAAGCATCGGCCCGCACACCAGGTCCGTGTAGGCTTCCGCGTCCGTCCCGGCCGGCACCAAGTGTGCGCCCAGATAAGTGACCTCGTCCGCGACCGTGGACGCGATCCGGGCGCTGCGGGCCTCGTTCTCCACATCCAGGCCGTAGCCCGTTTTCGTCTCCAGGTAGGTGGTGCCCTGGGCCGCGGCCTCGGCGACCCGGCCCATCGCCAGCCGGGTCAGGTCGAAGTCGCTCGTGCTCCGGGTGGCGCCCGTGGTCACGGCGATCCCGCCGGCGCTGTAGCTCTCCCCCGCCATCCGGGCCTCGAACTCGGCGGTGCGGTCCCCCGCGAAGATCAGGTGGGTGTGGGAATCGACCCAGCCGGGCAGGAGCGCCCGGCCGCCGGCGTCCACGGCCTCGTCGGCCGCCGGCGCGTCTGCCGCGGAGCCGAGCCAGGAAATCCGCTCGCCCTCGATTACCACCGCCGCGTCGCGGAGGACGCGGTGGTCCGCGTCCTGGGTCATGAGTTCGGCGATATTGGTGATGAGGGTGCTCATGGATCCATTCTTCAGCGCCGGATGGACCAGCGGGTCGCGGCGAGCGCCTCCGCTGTCCGGGATGCCGGACCGGGCTCCTGCCCGGCCAGGATCAGCCCGGCGGCGAGTTCGGCGATGCCGGAGGACGTCTGGAACCCGTATCCGCCCTGGCCGGCGAGCCAGAAGAAGCCGGGGGCTTCGGCGTCGAACCCCACCACCGGGACGCCGTCGGCCGCTTCGGTCCGCAGTCCGGTCCAGGATGTGCGGACACCCCGGATGCCCAGCGTGGTGAGGGTGTTGAGCCGGGCGACGAGCCGTTCGATGTCCCCGGGGTGCGGCTGCGCGTCCTCGGGGCCACTCGGTTCGTGCTCCGACGGCGAGATGAGGACCTGTTCGCCGTCGCGCCGGAAGTAGAAGCTGTCGTCTGCGGCGGCCACCATGGGGCAGATTTCCGGGAGGGGATGCTCGACGTCGACGATCGCCGCGGTGCGCCGGTACGGCTGCAGCTGGACCTTTTCGACCCCGCTGAGCACGGCAAGTTCGTCCGCCCAGGCGCCGGCGGCGTTGACCACGACGGCGGCCTGGAAGCCTTCCTGCCCGGCGCCGAGTTCCCAGCCGGAGCCGAGGCGCTGGGCCGAGTGCACCCTGGCGCCGGTGATGATGTCCACGCCGCCGGCTTCGGCGCGCCGGCGGTGGTCCTCGAGCAGCACCGGCGCGTTGCAGGCGAAGGAGCCGGTGTCCAGGCCGGCGGCGGCGAAGGAATCCGGGACCAGGGCCGGGCAAAGATCAAGTGCCTCGGCGTGGGTGATCCGGCGCATGTGGCCGCTTGCTTGGGCCCGGACGGTGGCCTCGTCCCCGATCAGCAGAAAGCTGCGCGGTGAGAGCACCGGTTCCGGCCGGCCGGCGTCCTGGCCGGCGATCAGTTCCAGGGTCCGCACCGTGAGTTCCTGGACCACGGGCGGGCCGTAGCTGGGGATCAGTTGCCGGGCCGAGCGGGCCGAGGTGTGGTACGCCAGGGTTTGCTCCGCTTCGACCAGCGCCACGCTGCATTTTCCGGCCAGGGCTGAGGCGAGGGACAGGCCGGCGATACCGCCGCCGACAATTACGACATCGTAATGAGCTGACATGGTCCCATCCTTGCAGATTGTCGTGTCGGGCCGCGCCGTGACCTGCGCCCGGGCGAGCGGCCTCCACAGTGTTATCAGTGTGTCGATGTTGTCGATGGTCCGCGGAACAGGGTCCAGGTGGCTGACGACGGCGGTGATCACCTGCAGGACCTGGGCCGTGGCAACGTCATAGAACAGCCCTCTCAGGTGCAGCTCGCCGGTCCGCAATCCGGACCGCAACGAGAAACACCACAAGGGAAACAGGTAGATCCCAGCGGAGCCGGGAGGTCAGGACTGTTCGGAGGGGCATCCGGCTGCCGGTGGCAGGAGCGGAGCGTGGGTCCGTGACGGCAGGTGGGGCATTTCAGTCCTTGGCTCGTGGGGCGGGTCCCGATCCACGCTATTGACGCCGCGGCCGGACCCGCAAGGGACCCATCCGGCCCTCCTGCCCGTCCCGTCTTTGATGGGATAACGCTCGCCCGCTCGGCCTCGCCGTCTTCACCCATTTCAGCAGCGCGTTCATGGAGGATCTATCCGGGAATATGTAGGATGCAGATCCAGGGCAGAACTGGTGGGCATTGAGAACTACAGGATCGAGACGATGAAAATCCGTTTGCTGGCCACGACCTTTATGGCATGCGTTGTCCTGCTCTTCTCGGCTACATCACTTAGCGGCTGCACGAGCGGACCGGCACCCGATCTCGGTAAACGCGATGCGGTGGTCTCCTCGGTTATGCAGGCTCTGAATGCCCAAGACAAGGACCAGCTGGTCAAGCTTGCACAGCCCGGCCCGCAAACTGCGGACTCTAACGCCCAGTTGATGATTTCGGAGTGGGGCGGAGTCAACGACTCTGGATACACCCCAGTCTATTCTTCGGAACTTTCCCCGGACGTCACTGCCGTGCGAGTCAACACCACGGACCCATCCGGAAACCCTGCGGAGGTTAAATTTTCACTCAGATGGAATGACAATTCCTGGTTGTTGAACCTCGGCCCCGATTTCCGCGGATGAAGTGACCGGCCCTTTTACCGTCAGTTACGGTCGTTCATGCGTCTCCTGTAGGGCCTCAATGCCTGTGCTCAACCGAATGGACATCGTTGTTGAACTTGAACGACGTTCGTACCGTGAGGAACCAGAGCATTGGGCCGAAAACTGGCAGCGCCAACACAATCAATAGCCAGAGCGCTCTGCCGGCAGGCGTGTGGTTCCTGCTCCGTGCGATGCCGATCAGCGCACCAATGAACATTGCGGCACAGATGATGCCCGCAACAATGACCATGCCTTCCCAGGCAGTAGGAACGATCGGGTTCACGCTCTCGGATCCGGCTAGCAACTTTTCTTCCCCCGATTCCCAAACATGGCCCGCGTTCTGCCGCAAACGGTACCACTGACCTCGCCCTGACCACAGTCACAGCCTGCGTGCCCGACTCGTTGCGCTTGAAGATCCCGACCGTGAGGCCGGACCCATGCGTGGGGCCCGGCCTCGGGGATCCGCCCTAGGCTGCGGCCACGGCCGCGCGGCTGCGGACGAACGCCTGGACGCAGGCCTCGACGTCGTCGGAGCTGTGCGCGGCGGAGAGCTGGACGCGGATCCGGGCAGCGCCCTTGGGCACCACCGGATAGCTGAACGCCGTGACGAAGACCCCGTTGTGCAGCATGGCGTCAGCGACCTTGGCCGCCATGACGGCGTCACCGAACATCACCGGAACAATCGCGTGTTCGCCCGGGAGCAGCTCGAAGCCTTCCTCGCTCATCCGGTTGCGGAAGAGCTCGGCATTGGCGAAAAGCTTGCTGCGCAGCTCGCCGGAGTTTTCCACGAGGTCCAGGGCCTTGAGCGTGGCCGCGACGATCGCCGGGGCCAGCGAGTTGGAGAACAGGTAGGGGCGGGCCTTCTGGCGGAGCATGGCGATCACTTCGCGGCGGCCGGAGACGTAGCCGCCGGACGCGCCGCCGAGGGCCTTGCCGAAGGTGCCGGTGTAGATGTCCACGCGCTCCGAGACGCCGGCGTGTTCCGGGGTGCCGGCACCGGTGGCGCCCATGAAGCCCACGGCGTGCGAGTCGTCCACCATGACCAGGGCGTCGTACTTTTCGGCGAGGTCGCAGATCGCTTCCAGCGGGGCCAGGAAGCCGTCCATCGAGAAGACGCCGTCCGTGACGATGATCATCCGGCGGGCGGGGTTCTCCTGCGTGCTGGCCTCGACCAGCTTCGCTTCGAGGTCAGCCATGTCCTGGTTGGCGTAGCGGAAGCGCTGGGCCTTGCACAGCCGGATGCCGTCGATGATGGAGGCGTGGTTCAGGGCGTCGGAGATGACGGCGTCTTCCGGGCCGAAGAGGGATTCGAACACGCCGCCGTTGGCGTCGAAGCAGCTGGAGAACAAGATGGTGTCCTCGGTGCCGAGGAACGCCGAGACGCGCTGCTCCAGGGCCAGGTGCAGGTCCTGGGTGCCGCAGATGAAGCGGACGCTGGCCATGCCGAAGCCGCGTTCGTCCATGGCGGCTTTGGCGGCGGTGATGATGTCTGGGTGGTCGGCGAGGCCGAGGTAGTTGTTGGCGCAGAAGTTCAGCACGTCCGCGCCGGACTCGCCGATCTGGCCGGCGGTGATGCGGTTGGCCTGCGGGGAGTCGATGTGCCGCTCGGTCTTGTACAGGCCGGCGCTGCGGATCTCGTCGAGTTCGTGCTGCAGCTGGTCCTTGATGGCTGAATACATTTAGGTTGGCTCCTCAGCTGGGTGGATTCGGGGCAGTGGGCGGGGTCTGGGGTGCTCTGGAGAGCGGTCTAGAAGACGGTCCAGTCGAGGACAACTTTGCCGCCGGCCCCTGCGCGGGCCACTTCGAAGCCCTTTTCCCAGTCCGTCGCGGGCAGCGAGTCCGTGACCACGGCCGAGATGTTGGCGTGCAGGACCGGATTGGAGGAGAGCATGGCGCTCATCGCGTACCAGGTCTCGAACATTTCGCGGCCGTAGATGCCCTTCATGGTCAGCATGTGCGTGACCACCTTGCCCCAGTCGATGTCGATGGACTGGCTGGGCAGTCCCAGCATTGCGATCCGGCCGCCGTGGTTCATGTTGTCGATCATCTCAGGCAGGGCGGTGGGGTGTCCCGACATTTCCATGCCGATGTCGAAGCCCTCACGCATCCCGAGCTCCCGCTGGGCGTCCCTGACCCGCATCTTCGAGACGTCGATCGCGAGGTCGACGCCCAGCTTCCGGGCCAGGTCCAGCCGGGGCGCGGAGACGTCGGTGATGGCGATCTTGCGGGCACCGGCGTGCCGTGCGACGGCGATCGCCATCAGACCAATCGGCCCGGCCCCGGTGATCAGCACGTCCTCGCCGACCAGCGGAAAGCTCAGGGCGGTGTGGACGGCGTTGCCGAAGGGATCGAAGATCGCACCCAGTTCCGGGGTGACGGAGGGGTCCTGGTGGACCCAGACGTTGGTCTCGGGGATCACCACGTACTCGGCGAAGGCGCCGTCGCGCTGGACGCCGACGCTGACGGTGTGGATGCACATCTGCCGGCGGCCGGCGCGGCAGTTGCGGCAGATCCCGCAGACGATGTGGCCTTCGCCCGAGACCCGGTCCCCGACTTTGGCGTCCCGGACGTCCTCGCCGATCTCGACGACTTCGCCGTAGAACTCGTGGCCGGCGATCAGCGGGGCGTTGATCATGCCCTGCGCCCAGGCGTCCCAGGACTGGATGTGCAAGTCCGTGCCGCAAATGCCCGTGGTCATGACGCGGATCTTGACGTCGCCCGGGCCGGTCTCCGGCTCGGGGCGGTCGACGAGTTCGAATCCTGCGTGGGCGCCGGCCTTGTAGAGAGCCTTCATGGGCCTTCCTCACTGTGTGGTTTGCTCGCGGTGTTTTGCACGCGGCCGCGCCGGCCGCGGAGGACAACTCACCCCATTAGACCCACCCCAAAGCATTAGCACAACCGAATTCTTCTCAATCGACGATTTAGGAATAGCTGTTGCATAGAATGGCTGGCATGGAAATCCACCAGCTGGAAATGCTGCGCGAGCTCGGCGCGCTGGGCAGCGTCAAGGCCGTCGCGGAAACCCTCCTCGTGACGCCGTCGGCCGTGTCCCAGCAGCTGGCCGCGCTGCAGAAGACCGTGGAGGTTCCGCTGACCCGCAAGGAGGGCCGGAACCTGGTGCTCACGGAGGCGGGGCAGGTGCTGGCGGACGCCGGCGCCGCCGTCGTCAGCGCGATGGCGGACGCGAAGATGGCGATCGGCGCCTACCACGGCTCGACCGTGGCGCCGGTGACGCTGAGCGGTTTCCACAGCGCGGGGCAGGCGCTCTTCGCTCCCCTGGCCCGGCTCCTGGACGCGCCCGGCCAGCCGCGGGTCCTGCTCTTCGACGAGGACGTGGCGCAGCAGGATTTCCCGGCCCTGACGGCACGCTATGACCTGGTGCTCGCGCACCGGATGGATCACAGCCCGCGGTGGCCCAAGGAGCGCGTCGCGGTGATCCCGCTCGCCCATGAGCCGCTGGACGTGGCGCTGCCGGCGGGGCACCGGCTCGCCGGCCAGCGCGCGGTGACGGCGGACGACGTCGTCGGCGAAGCGTGGGTGACCAGCCGCGCCGGCTACTCCCCCGCCGACGTGCTCTCCGCCCTCGCAGCGGTGTCCAGCCGCGAACTGAACATCGCGCACCGGATCAATGACTATTCGACGGTGGCGGCGCTCGTGGCGGCGGGCGGCGTGATCGGCCTGCTCCCGCGGTACACCGCGCGGCCCGTGTTGAATCCGGAGATTGTGCTGCGCCCGCTGGAGGGCATCAGCACCCGGCGCCGGATCGATGTCCTGGCCCGGCCGGAGAACCTTAAGCGCACCTCGGTCATGATGGTCTGCGAAGCACTGCAGACCATCATGACCGAGCTGGTCACCTGAGGCGCGGGCTTTAGGCCTCGACGCCGAGGCGTTCCAGGATCAGCTCCTTGACACGGCCGGCGTCGGCCTGCCCTCGGGTCGCCTTCATGACGCCACCCACGATCGCGCCGATGGCCTGGACCTTGCCGCCGCGGATCTTGTCCGCGACGCCCGGCTGAGCGGCAAGGGCCGCGTCGATGGCTTCGAGCAGGGGGCCGTCGTCCGAGACCACAGCCAGGCCGCGCTTCTGGACAATCTCCGCGGGCGTACCCTCGCCGGCGAGCACGCCGTCCAGGACCTCGGAGGCCATCTTGTTGTTGATCTTGCCATCCTCGACCATCTTGCTCAGTTCCACGATGGTGGCCGGCTGGACGCCCAGCTGGCCGGGATCGACGTCGGCGTTCTTGGCCCGTCCCACGATCTCACCCATCCACCACTTGCGGGCCACCGTGGCGGTGGCACCGGCGGCGATGGTTTCCTCAATCTCGTCCAGGACGCCGGCGTTGACGACGTCGCGGAACTCCAGGTCCGAGTAGCCCCAGTCAGCCTGCAGCCGCTTGCGGCGGGCCGCCGGCGGCTCGGGCAGGGTGGCCCGCAGCTCCTCGACCCACTCACGTGAGGCGACCACCGGGACGAGGTCCGGCTCCGGGAAGTAACGGTAGTCGTCGGCGTCGGACTTGGCCCGGCCCGACGTCGTGGTCCGGGTGTCCTCGTGCCAGTGCCGGGTTTCCTGGGTGACCGGCTCGCCGGAATCCAGGACGGCGGCGTGCCGCTGGATCTCGTAGCGGACGGCGTGTTCGACGGCGCGCAGCGAGTTCACGTTCTTCGTCTCGGAACGGATGCCGAAACGCTCGCGGCCGTGCGGGCGCAGCGAGACGTTGGCGTCGCAGCGGACGTTGCCGCGCTCCATCCTGGCGTCCGAGACACCTAGGTTCTTCACGATCTCGCGGACGGCGGCCACATAGGCCTTTGCGAGTTCCGGGGCCCGGCTGCCGGCGCCCTGGATGGGCTTGGTGACGATTTCGACCAGCGGCACACCGGAGCGGTTGTAGTCCACCAGGGAGTACTCCGCGCCCTGGATGCGGCCCGCGGCGCCGCCCATGTGGGTCAGCTTGCCGGCGTCCTCTTCCATGTGGGCGCGCTCGATCTCCACGCGGAAGACCTCGCCGTCGGAGAGCTCGATGTCCAGGTACCCGTCATACGCGATGGGCTCGTCGTACTGCGAGGTCTGGAAGTTCTTCGGGGTGTCCGGGTAGAAGTAGTTCTTCCGGGCGAAGCGACAGGTTTCGGCGATCTTGCAGTTCAGCGCGAGGCCGATCTTGATCGAGGACTCGATCGCGGTCTTGTTCACCACCGGCAGGACGCCGGGCATGCCCAGATCCACCTCGTTGACGTTCGTGTTGGGCTCATCGCCGAACACGTTGGGCGCGGAGGAGAACATCTTGGTCTTGGTGTTGAGCTCCACGTGGACCTCGAACCCCAGGACGGGATCGTACTTCTCCATGGCCTCGTCGAAGCTCAGGGTTGCGTCAGTCATTAGTGTGAACCTCCGTGGCTCGCGAGAGTGTCAGTGAGCGAAGCGGACGTCAGCGAGGGAGCCTTCTCCAGCAGCGGGCCGCCCCACTGCGCCTCGAGCAGGGACTCCAGGACAGCCCCGACGCGGTACAGCCGGGCGTCCTGGCGGGCCGGGGCCAGCAGCTGGATGCCGACGGGCAGTCCGTCCTCGTCGGCCAGGCCGCCGGGCAGGGACAGCCCGGGGACGCCGGCCATGTTGGCGGGGATGGTGGCGACGTCGTTGAGGTACATCGCCAGCGGGTCGTTCAGCTTCTCGCCCAGCTTGAACGCCGTCGTGGGCGCCGTCGGGGAAATCAGTACGTCCGCCTGGGCGAACGCGGCCTCGAAGTCGCGCTGGATCAGGGTGCGCACCTTCTGGGCCGAGCCGTAGTAGGCGTCGTAGTAGCCGGCGCTCAGGGCGTAGGTGCCCAGGATGATGCGGCGCTTGACCTCGTCGCCGAAGCCGGCGGCGCGGGTGGCGCCCATGACGCGTTCGATCGTCAGCGGTCCCTCTTCGGGCAGGACCCGCAGGCCGTAGCGGACGCCGTCGAACTTGGCCAGGTTGGAGGAGGCCTCCGAGGGCATGATCAGGTAGTAGGCGCCCAGGGCGTACTTGAAGTTGGGGCAGGAGACCTCGATGATTTCCGCGCCGGCACTCCTGAGCAGGTCGAGGGACTCGTTGAAGCGGTTCTCGACGCCGGCCTGGTAGCCCTCGCCGTGGAGTTCCTTGATGATGCCGATCTTCATGCCCTCGACGTTGCCGGTCCGGGCCGCGGCCACGAGGTCCTCAAGCGGGTCCGGCAGCGAGGTGGAGTCGCGGGGATCGTGGCCGCCGATGACCTGGTGCAGCAGGGCCGAGTCCAGCACGGTGCGGGAGACCGGGCCGATCTGGTCCAGCGAGGAGGCCATGGCGATGGCGCCATAGCGGGAGACCCCGCCGTAGGTGGGCTTGACGCCGACCGTGCCGGTGACGGCGCCGGGCTGGCGGATGGAGCCGCCGGTGTCGGTGCCGAGGGCCAGCGGGGCCTCGAAGGCCGCGACGGCGGCGGCGGACCCGCCGCCGGAGCCGCCGGGGATGCGGTCCAGGTCCCACGGGTTGCGGGTGGGACCGTAGGCGGAGTGCTCGGTGGAGGAGCCCATGGCGAATTCGTCGAGGTTGGTCTTGCCCAGGATCGGCATCTTGGCGGCGCGCAGGCGCTCCACGACGGTGGCGTCGTAGGGGCTGTGCCAGCCTTCGAGGATTTTCGAGCCGGCCGTAGTGGGCTGCCCGATGGTGACGATGAGGTCCTTGACGGCAATCGGCACGCCGGCGAGGACGTGGAGTTCCTCGGCGGCGGCGCCGCCGGCGGCGCGGATCGCGTCCACCTCGGCGGCGACGGCGAGCGCCTCCTCGGCATTGACGTGCAGGAAGGCGTGGACCTTGCCGTCGACGGCGGCAATGCGGTCCAGGTGGGCCTGGACGACCTCGACGGCGGTGACCTCGCGGGCAGCCAGTTTCTCGGCGAGCACGGCGGCGGAGAGGCGGATCAGTTCGTTGTTCTCAGTCATGTTCTTAGTCCTCATCCAGGATTGCCGGGACCTTGAAGCGGCCTTCATACCCGTCGGGGGCACCGGAGAGGGACTGCTCGGCGGTGAATGTGTGTCCCACAACATCCTCGCGGAACACATTGGTCAGCGGGATCGGGTGCGACGTGGCCGGGACGTCATCACCGGCCGCTTCACTGACGGACTTCACGGATTCGACAATGACGGCGAGTTCGCCGGCCATCCTGTCGAGCTCTTCGGCGCTCATCTCGATGTGCGCGAGACGAGCGAGATGCGCAACGTCGTCGCGGTTGATCGCAGCCATGGATCTCCCCTGCAAGGTAAGGATTATTTTCCGTCCCAGTCTACTAACAAGCAACGCGGGGTCACTTACGGCCCATCCGGCGGACCGGATTGGGCGCGTAGTGACCCCGCGTTGGTTTCTTGCAGTTGTTCTTGGTGTTGCGTTGGTGGGGTTAGCCGATGCCGATGGCTCCGGTTGCCACTCCGACGCCGAGCATGACCAGGGAGATGACGGCGGTGCGCCAGAGGACCTTCTTGTGGTGGTCACCCAGATCCACCTTGGCGAGGGAGACAAGGAGCAGGATGGCCGGGACCAGCGGGCTCTGCAGGTGGAAGGGCTGGCCGGTGATGGAGGCCCGTGCCATGTCGGCGGCGCTGACACCGTAGTGGGCGGCCGTTTCGCTGAGGACCGGCAGGACGCCGAAGTAGAAGGCGTCGTTGCTCATGAAGAACGTCATCGGGATGCTGAGGACGCCGGTGATGATGGCCATGAACGGCCCCATGTCGGCGGGGATGATCTGGACCAGCCATTCCGACATGGCCTTGACCATGCCCGTGCCGTTGAGGACACCGGTCAGGACCGCGGCGGCCATGACCATGCTGACGACGGCGACGATCGAGGGTGCGTGGGCGATCAGCTGGGCGCCCTGGTCCTTGACCTTCGGGAAGTTGACCAGCAGGGCGATGGCGGAGCCGACCATGAAGACGAACGGGAGCGGGATGATGTTGGCGACCAGCGTCACCATGACTGCAACCGTCAGGCCGAGGTTGAACCAGAACAGCTTGGGGCGGAGGGTCTTGCGGTTGGGGTCAAGGGCGGTGTCGGCCATGGCGGAGTCGCGGTCATCAACGAGGGTCTCGGTGCGCTCCAGGACGGCTACCGAACCGCCGCCGGCGGGCGAGGTCCCGGTGGGGCCGAATCCGCTGCGGCCGCGGCCGGAACCACCGGCCGTGCTGCCGCCGGCTGCGCCGCCGTCGACATCGCCGTCGAACGGTGCAGCTGAATCCGGGGTGCCCCAGATTTCCGGTGCGACGGCGCGGAGGCGGTTGCGTTCCTGCAGACCGAGCAGCCAGGAGAAGACCAGCACCACAATGAGGCCTGCAATGAGGGACGGGACCATGGGAACGAAGACATCGTTGACGTCGATCTTCAGTGCGGTTGCTGCGCGGGCGGTGGGACCGCCCCAGGGCAGGATGTTCATGGTGCCGTTGGCCAGGCCGGCCACGCAGGTCAGAACCACGGGGCTCATCTTCAGCCGAAGGTAGACCGGCAGCATCGCGGCGGTGGTGAGGATGAAGGTGGTGGAGCCGTCACCGTCCAGGGATACTGCGGCGGCGAGGATCGCGGTGCCCAGGACCACCTTGGCGGGGTCGTTGCCGAGCTTGCGCAGGATGAACCGGACCAGCGGGTCAAAGAGCCCGACGTCGATCATCAGGCCGAAGTAGATGATGGCGAACATCAGCAGCGCGGCCGTGGAGGTCATGGACTTCATGGAATCCATCACCATGGGGCCGATGCCGAGGCCTGCGCCGGCGAAAAGTCCGAAAATTGTGGGAACGATGATGAGCGCCAGCACAGGCGTCAACTTCTTCGTCATGATCAGCACCATGAATACCGCGATCATGGCGAATCCGAGTAATACCAGCACGGCCGGCTCCTTCTTCATTGAATGGCACCACTGCGGTGTGATGCGCACTACAGACATTAGAGTGGCGTCCGTCACTGCCGGGTCTTTGGTTCAATTGATTGGCATACTGCTTATTGGATGCATTTTGCGCATTGTGCTCACACCCGTCCGAACCCCAGCCAGGAGCCCCGATGAAGCGCCGCACAGCCCTGCCGGCCCTGCGCTTTTCCACCCAGACACTGCTGTTGCAGCTGGGTGTGGTGGTGCTCGTCGTGCTCCTGAGCGGCGCCGTCCATGCCTGGCTGACCTACGACCGGCTGGGCCGCGAGGCCGAGAACCAGGCGCTTACCCTGGCGCGGACCGTTGCCTCAGACCCGGCCGTCCGGGCGGACGTGCAGTCCATCAGCGCCCTTCCTGCCGCTCCTCCGGCCGCCGAACTCCTGGCCGGGCCGCTGATGGCCGCCGCGGAGGGAGCCCGCAGCCGCACCGGCGCCTTGTTCGTCGTCATCACGGACGAAACCGGCATCCGGCTGGCACATCCGGATGCCGACCGGCTGGGCGAAAAGGTCAGCACCGACCCCTCCGAGGCCCTCGCCGGCAAGGAGGTCACCACCCGCAACACGGGCACGCTGGGCCCCTCGGCAGGTGCAAAGGTCCCTGTCTTTGGCCCGGACTCCACCAAAATCGTGGGTGAAGTGAGCGTGGGCTACTCCACCGAAACCATCAGCCAGAGCCTGGGCCGGGACATCGTCCCCATCGCCGCCACGGCCGCCGGCGCACTGCTGGCCGGCGTGCTGGCCTCCTTTCTGCTCCGGCGGCGGCTTCAGCGGCTGACGCTCGGACTGGAACCAGAGGAAATCAGCACCCTGGTGCACGACCAGGTGGCCGTGCTGCAGGGCGTCGACGACGGCGTGATCGGCGTCGCGGCCGACGGCAGGATCAGCGTCTTCAACGCCGCCGCCCAGCGGCTGCTCGGCGTTCCCGATCTCACGGGCACCGCCTGGAGCACGGCGCCCGTCCCGGCCCAGCTGAAGGCCCTGACCAAGGCCGACGCGGCGGAGGGCGACGCGGTGGAACTCGTGGCCGGCGGCCGGGTCCTGGTGGTCAGTGCCCGCAAGGCCCTGCATGGCCGCGAGGACCTGGGCTGGGTGGTGATGCTGCGGGACCGGACCGAGCTGCAGCAGCTGACCCGCCAGCTCGACGCCGTCGGCACCATGTCCGCTGCCCTGCGGGCGCAGCGCCACGAGTTCGCCAACCAGCTGCACACGATCGCCGGGTTCATGAGCATCGGCCAGCCGCAGCAGGCCCAGGACTATCTGGCCAAGCTCGCGGGCACCGGGCCGCTGGCGTTCCCGGTGGACCAGGCCGAATTACTCCAGGACCCCTACCTGCAGGCCTTCCTCGGCGCCAAGGGGGTCGAGGCCGACGAGCGCGGTGTGAGCCTGCGTCTCGGCCCTGAATCCGTGGTCCGCGGCCACGTCACCGAGCCGCAGGATGTCACCACCGTCCTGGGCAACCTGATTGACAACGCCGTGAACGCCGCCGTCGCCGGTTCCGCGGCCGAGCGCTGGGTGGAAGTGGAAGTGCTGGACGAACCCGGCGCCGACGGCGGCCCGGGCACCCTGCATATCGTCGTCGCGGATTCCGGCGACGGCCTGGGCGCCGGCGCCAGCGCCGCGGGCGCGGAGGCGGTCTTCGCGGAAGGCTATACGACGTCGGAACGGCCGGCGCGGGCGGGCGCCGGGCAGGGCCTGGGGCTGGCGTTGTCCCGGCAGCTCGCGCGCCGGCGCGGCGGGGACGTGCGGGTGCTGGACCCCGGCTCCCCCGGCGGCCCGGGCGCCGTGTTCGTCGCCACGCTGCCGGGCACCACGCTGCCTGGGACGACTGAACTGAGAACCACGCTGCCCGGGACGACTGAACTGAGAACCACGCTGCCCGGGACCACTGAGCCAACCGGAAGGGACAACGATGTCTGAGGATTTACGGGTGCTGATTGTCGACGATGATTTCCACGTCGCGAAGCTGCACGCCGCCTATGTGGATTCAGTGGCCGGCTTCCTGGCGCTGCCGCCGGCCGGCTCGGCGTCGCAGGCGCTGCAGGCCATCCACAGCCTGCGCCCGGACCTGGTGCTGCTGGATGTTTACCTGCCGGACGCTTCGGGACTGGACCTGCTGCACCAGCTGGACGTGGACACCGTGATCCTGAGCGCAGCCTCGGACACGGCCTCGCTCCGGCTCGCCTTCCGCCGGGGCGCCCTGGGCTACCTGCTCAAGCCCTTCACGGCCGAATCCCTCTCCCAGCAGCTGCGTTCCTACGCCCGCTACCGCCGAATCCTGGCGCAGCCGGGCTCGGTCAACCAAGAGACGGTGGAACGCGCCAAGCGCGCCTTGATCCCGGGCGACGTCGCCGTTACGGCGCGGCCCCGGTCCGCCACCGAGGCCGCGGTGCTGGAATCCTTGGTTCCCGGCGAACAGTATTCGGCCGCCGACGTCGCCGCCCGGGTGGGAGTGTCCCGGGCCACCGCCCAGCGGTACCTGTCCTCGCTGGCAGATGACGGCGCCGTCGACATTCAACTGCGCTACGGCACCACCGGCCGGCCCGAGCACCGTTACGGGCTCCCCGCAGGAACCGGCCGCTAGCGCCGGCTGGGCAGCACCGGGACACGGGCAACGCGGGGTCACTTACGGCCCATGTTGGGTGCCGGAATGGGCCGTAAGTGACCCCGCGTTGCTTCTAGGTGGTGCCGTCACGCTCTTTCCGGGCCGCCGCCTGCTCCGCCTGAACGGCCCGGTGGATGTTGCCGTGGATCATGTCCGCCCCGATGCGCTCGATCGCGCCGTCGCGCTCCAGGACCGCCCGAACCGCAGGCTTGAGCCGGGTCAGGCGCAGGTTGACGTCCGACTCGCGGGCGAGGACCACGATATCCGCCAGCTTCGCTGCACCCTGGGAGTCGACGAAGTTGATCCCGCCGCAGTCGAGCACAATCCCCGTGAGCCCCGGCGTTGACTGGATGACTTCGCGCAGACGGTCCTCCAGTGCGTCGGCGGTGGCGAAGAAGAGGCCACCGTCGAAGCGGATCACGGCAACGCCTGGAACGATCTCGTCGCCGGGGTGCTCGTCGGCCTCACGGAAGACCTGGGTGCCCGGTTCGCGGCCGAGCGAGGGCATCTGCGGATGGGTGGCCACCAGGACGAGCCAGAAGATCGAGAGGCCGATCCCGATCACGACGCCCGCGAGCACGCCGAAGATGAGGGTGCCGATGATCGCTGCGATCGCAATCCAGAAGTCGAACCTCTGCACCCGCGCCAGCCGCCGCAGCTCCGGAAAGTTCATCATGCCCATGACGACGGCCTCGATGATCAGCGCCGCCAGCACCGGCTTCGGCAGGATCGAGAACAGCGGCGCCAGGAAGAGCAGCGTGAGCAAGACTGTGACCCCCGACGTGAGGGAGGCAAGTCCGGTCTTCGCCCCGGAGTGGTCGTTCAGCGAGCTCGCTGACAGACTCGTCGAGACGGGCATCCCCTTGAACAGTCCTGACGCAATGTTGGCCATCGACTGTGCAATGGATTCCTGGTTGATGTCGATCTGGTAGCGGTGTTTGGCGGCAAAGGCCCTCGCATCCCCGGCGGTTTGGGAGAAGCCGATCAGGACCAGTGCCACCGCCGCGAGGGCCACGGTGCCCACATGGTCCCACATCAGCTGGCCGTCCGGGACCTGAAGCGAGGGCAGGCCGCTGGGCACGTCGCCCACCAGGGCCACGCCTTTGGCCCCGAGATCGAACAGCGCCGCAGCCAGCAACCCGCCCACCACCAGGACCAAGGCGCCCGGGACTTGGGGAGCGACGGCTTTCAGCCCGAAGACAACGGCAAGCGCGATGACGCCCACCACGACGGTGGCCGGCTGCGCCTCGCCTAGGGTTCCCAGCCAGGACCACAGTTCCTGGATCGGGTTGGAGCCGGTGACCTCGGTCCCGGTGAGTTTGGGCAGTTCCCCGATGACGACGTCGATCGCCGCGCCGAAAAGGAAGCCGGTGACCACGGCCTTCGAGAGGAACTGCGCAATCCAGCCCATCTTGAAGACGGCAAGAATCAGGAACAGGATTCCGGAGGCAAGGGTGATTCCGGCAACGAACGAGGCGACATCCTGCTCGCCAATGATGCCTGCCGCGAGCACGGCACTCGCGGCCACCGCCGCCAGGCCCGAGCTCGGCCCCATCGAGATCTGCCGGCACGTGCCGAAGATCGCGTAGACGATGGCGCCGGCGGCCGCGGCATACAAGCCGTTCTGCAGCGGTATCCCGGCGATTCCTGCGTAGCCCAGATTCTTCGGAACGATCAGGGCCGCGACGGTTACCCCGGCGATCAGATCGCCGCGCAGCCACCCACGGTCGTACGAGCGGAACTGGCCGACGAGCGGGACCCTGGAAGGCCTCTGCCCTTGCGCCTTGGTCATGCGCTCTTCATACTCCAAGTCCAGCCGTTCCGCCAGAGTCCCGGTTCGAGCAACGCGGGGTCACTTACGGCCCATTAGGAGTGGCGGTTTCTAGTGGTCGTTGCAACACGTTTGGCGGCTTAGGTCGTTAGTAGTAGATCACGCAGGCGCTCGGCTGGGGTATCCCAGTCGAGCGTTTTGCGTGGGCGGCCGTTGAGTTTCTGGGCGACGAGCTCGAGATCCTCTGGCCCGTAGGCGGACAGGTCGGTGCCTTTGGGGAAGTACTGGCGCAGCAGTCCGTTCGTGTTTTCGTTCGAGCCGCG
>NZ_FPAY01000008.1 GCF_900116495.1 Arthrobacter sp. ov118 | reverse complement strand
AAAAGCCGTTCGCACCCGGGGCGGGTACAAAGAAACAAGACTGCTTGCGTCCACTATGTGGTTCCCAAACAACAAACCCCCCACAAGGGCACTGTTGCACAGGAACCAAACCACAACCGAATAACGTGTTGTAACACCACAGATTTCCCACCCCCACGCCCAGGCGCGGACGGGTGCGGAGCAAGGGTTACGGCGGTCATAGCGCGGGGGAAACGCCCGGTCCCATTCCGAACCCGGAAGCTAAGACCCGCAGCGCCGATGGTACTGCACCCGGGAGGGTGTGGGAGAGTAGGTCACCGCCGGAACACCATTCAGGTCGAGGACCCCAACCACCAGGTTGGGGTCCTCCCGCATTTAACCGAATTTAACAGAGTTATTAGGACACCGGCCCAGGCGGAACGAACTCCTGGTTGTGCTCGTTAGAATTCGACGGGACTGGATTCCAAAAGCCAGCCCACCGCTTTCGTTCTAAGGACACTCAATGACTGAGCGCACCATCGTCATCACCGGAGCCAGCGACGGGATCGGCGCCTCCGCCGCGCGGACCTTCGCGAAGCAGGGGGAGAGGGTGATCGTCGTCGGGCGTTCCGCCGAGAAGACTGAGAAGGTCGCGAACGAGATCGGCGCCGACTACTTCGTCAGCGACTTCGCCGAGCTTGCCCAGGTGCGCACGCTGGCCGCGCAGCTGAAGGAAAAGTACCCGCGGATCGATGTCCTGGCGAACAACGCCGGCGGCATCATGGGACCCCGCGAGCTCACTGTAGACGGCCACGAGAAGACCTTCCAGGTCAACCACCTGGCCCCCTTCCTGCTCACCACCGAGCTGATCGACGTCCTCACCGCCAGCCAGGCCACCGTCATCAACACCTCAAGCGTCGCCAATTCGATCTTCGGCAACCTGGACATCGATGACCTCGACGCGGCCCGGAGCTACTCCACCAACCGCGCCTACGGCAACGCCAAGCTAGCCAACATCCTCTTCACCGCCGAACTCCACAACCGCTACAACACCGAGGGAATCACGACGGCGGCGTTCCACCCCGGCGGCGTGGCCACTAACTTCGCGGCCGACTCCACGAGCAACATGCGCTTGGCGTACAAGTCGTTCCTCAAGCGCTTCATGAAGACCCCGGAGGAGGGCGCGGACACCCTCGTGTGGCTCGCCAACGCCACCGCGGGCCACGACTGGGTCTCCGGCGCCTACTACGCCAAACGGAGGCTCGCCAAGGCCAACCGGCAGGCCTACAACGCGGGCCTCGCCAAGGCGCTGTGGCAGCGCAGCGAGGCGATGGTGGCCCAAGACCTCGACAAGTTGGACCAAAGCGCCTGATAGTCCGTTTCGCAGCGGTGATTCAGCCCCTGAACAGCCAAAACGTGGGCACGAAGGCGGCGCGCGGCACTATCGCGAATACGACCTCGACCGCGACAACGACGGCATCGCCTGCGAAAAGCGCTGAGGTGAGTGGCATGTCGGGGTCCTGGCTCGCAGCCGGGACCCCGGCGTGCTTGGCCGGGAATCCGTGGAGCCGATGTACATGCCCGGGCGCTTACGGACGCCGGCCACCGGCTAGCTGACGCCCCGGCCTAGCCGGCGACCTGGTGCCCAGCTGGGGCTGCCAGCGCCGACCCACGGCTACCGCCCGGCGTCGACCTTGTCCAGGGCGTTTAGGGCGCTCTCCATGGTGCCCGCGAGCTCGCTGGCAGGGGCGGGCTTGGCGAACAGGTAGCCCTGCAGGGAATCGCAGCCGCGTTCCATCAGGTACTTGGCTTGCTCCGCGGTCTCTATGCCCTCGGCCGTGACCTTTAGGCCCAGGGCGTGCGCGGCGTTGATCATGGTGGTGAAGAACGGCAGCTGTTCCTGGCCGGTCTTGATCATGGCGACGAAGGAACGGTCGATCTTGACCTTGTCCAGCGGCAGTTCCTGGAGCCGGCCGAGGGTGGAATACCCGGTGCCGAAGTCGTCCATGGCAATCCGGACGCCGGCCTCCCGCAGCAGCCGCAGCTGGCCCAGCACGTCGGAGGAGGCGTCGAAGAACACGCTTTCGGTCAGCTCAAGCGTCAGTTGGTGCGGGGCTACGCCGGTGGAGGCCGCGATCGCGAGGACGTCCGCGGCGAAGTCGCGGTGCTGGAACTGCAGGCCCGAGATGTTCACGGCCACGCTGTAGGCGGTGTCGCCGGCCAGCCAGGGCCGGATCTCGGCGCAGGCGCGGCGCAGGACTTCGTCGCCGATCTCGCGGATCAGGCCGCTCTGCTCGGCCACCGGCAGGAACTGGTTGGGCGGGACCAGCCGGCCGTGCCGTTCCCAGCGTGCGAACGCCTCGAACTGCACCACCGAGCCGACGCCCGGGGACACCACGGGCTGGTAGTGCACCGAGATCTGGCCCAGTTCGACGGCGCGCCGGAGCCCGGTTTCGCCGTCGGCCTTGTGCGCCGCGGTGTTCAGCATTTCCGGCCGGAACCGCAGCCACTGGTTCTTACCGGCCGCCTTGGCCGCGGTCATGGCGGCATCGGCCTGCCGCAGCAGTTCCGCGCCGTCCAGCGTGTGCGCGGACTTGGACGCCAGGCCCATGCTCACGCCGGGCCGGACCATGGTCCCGCCGACACGCAGGGGTTCGTAGAGGGCCTGCGAGATGCGCCTGGCCACCGCATCCGCGTTCAGGCATTCGGTCAGCAGCACCGCGAACTCGTCGCCGCCCAGCCGGGCAACGGTGTCATGCGGGCGGACGCAGTTGCGCAGCCTGCTCGCCACCTCCACCAGCAGCTCATCGGCCGCGGAGCGTCCCAGCATGTCGTTGAGGTGCTTGAAGTCATCGATGTTCAGCAGCAGGATGTCCACCGGATCCGGTCGGCGCAGGGCCGCGGCGAGCCGCTCGTTGAAGAACGGGCCGTTGGGCAGCGCGGTCAGGGGGTCGCGGAGGGAGACGGCCTTGAGTTCGTCGTCGTGCCCGGTGAACGCCGCGGGAGCGGCACCCGCCGCAAGCGGCGTAGCCGGGGCACCAGGCGTACGACGGCGGAGAATGTCGCCGCCGAGGGGTTGGCCGGCGCCGCCGGCAGCGGGGAAGAAACCGGCGCCGGCGGGCACGGGGCGGACGTCGCGGTGATCCTTGCCGTCTGAACTGCGGTCTGCACTGCGGTCTGCAGCCGGGCGGGCATTCCGGTGGCCGGCGTCCCGGACCGAGAGCACCACGGAGGTTCCGGCGTCGGCCGCGCCTGCCGGTGCGGGTGCCAGCGAGCACGTGATTTCGACGGGAAGTTCGGTGCCGTCGGCCCTCCGGCCGGTGCCGGCGAACGGGGCGTGGGGGCCGGGACGGCGGGCGCCTGCAACCGTGCCCAGGCCGGGAGCGCCCAGGCCGGCAGCACCCAGGCCGGCGAGCACGCGGTGGAATTCCTCCCGGGAGGACTCCGCCAGGAGCATGCTGTGGCCCGCGCCCAGGAGTTGCGCGCTGGAGTAGCCGAAGAGCCGCTCTGCAGCCGTATTGAGGAAGGAAATGGACCCGTCTGGACCGACCAGCAGCAGTGCGTCAGGACTGTGCTCCAGCAATAATTGTGCGAATCCAGCTTCCACGATTTTGACAGCCCCCCAGGCGACGAATACGGAGTGCAGCCGCTCTGTGGAGAACCCCTATGGAGAACACAGTCCGCTGCGCTCCCTGCATCATATGTGGTGCGGGCCCGCCGACCGTGATGGGCATCATGCCGCACCCGAATGTGTCGAAACGGGAACTGAGGCGGGAAGCGAGGCGGAAGCTATCCCTGCAGCGGGACGCCCTCCAGTTCCGCGATGGCCGCCACCGAGTTGAGGACGGCCTGCTGCCGGGCTTCCGCGGGTTCCGGAGGGGAGAAGAGGAAGCCCTGCAGCGCATCGCAGCCGTGGTCCATGAGATAGCGGGCCTGGGCCGGCGTCTCGATGCCCTCGGCCGTGACCTTCAGCCCCAGGCTGCGGGCCATGTGGATCATCGAGGTCAGGATCGGCAGCTTTTCGACGCCGGTGCGCAGCATGGACACAAAGGACTTGTCGATCTTCACCACGTCCACCGGCAGGTCCTGCAGCCGGCCCAGTGAGGAATAGCCCGTCCCGAAATCGTCCAGCGCCACCCGGATGCCGGCCTCGCGCAGGGTTTCGAGCTGGCCGATGACGTGGGAGTGGGCATCGAAGAAGACACTCTCGGTCACTTCGAGCACCAGCTGGCGCGGGTCCACGCCGCTCCAGGCCGCGATGTCCAGGACGCGCTCCGCGAAGTCCTGATGCTGCAGCTGGACACCGGAAACGTTGACGGCAACGCTCCGGAACGGATCCTCGGAAAGCCAGGGCGCGAGCTCGGTGCAGCTGCGCCGCAGCACCTCGGCCCCGATCTCCCGGATCAGGCCGCTGCGTTCGGCCGTCTGGATGAAATCGTTAGGCGGGATCACCGTGCCTTTCCACTCCCACCGGGCCAGGGCCTCGAACTGCACCACGTCGAGCCGGTCGCTGGAGATGACGGGCTGGTAGTGGACCGCGATCTGCCCCAGCTCCACCGCCCGCCGCAGCCCGGCCGTCAGCTGGGTACGTTCCAGCAGCGCGGCCAGCATCTCAGGTTGGAAGTGCACATAGCAGTTCTTGCCGGCCTCCTTGGCGGCGTACATGGCCAAGTCCGCCCGGCGCAGCAGCTCGGAGGACGTCTGCGTTCCGGCGTCGCGCGATGCCACACCCAGGCTCAGGCCCGGCCGCATGAGCGTCCCCTCGATGGAGACCGGGGCGTTCAGGGTGCTGACCACCCGCTGGGCCACGCCGTCGGCGTCCCGGCAGCCGACCAGCAGGACCACGAATTCGTCCCCGCCCAGCCGGGCAACGGTGCCGTGCGGGCCCACGCAGTTCCGCAGCCGGCGGGAGACCTCGACGAGCATCTGGTCACCGGCATGGTGGCCCAGGACGTCGTTGACTTCCTTGAAGTCGTCCAGATCCAGAAGCAGCACGTGCACGGGCTCCGGCGTGAGGAGGGCGGCGGCTGCCCGTTGATTGAACAGCATCCGGTTGGCCAGTCCGGTGAGCGGGTCCTGGAAGGCCAGTTCCTTAAGCTTGTCCGCCTGCTCGGCCAGTTCCTCCATGGCGCGGCGGGCCTGGTCCTGGGCGCGACGGCGGGAGGTGGTATCGCGGAAGTTCCAGATGCGCCCCACGACCGTGTCTGCCACCTTCTGCGGCCGGGAGTAGAGTTCCACGGTGCGGCCGTCGGCGAACTCCAGAACGTCGTGGCTTTGCAGTTCCGTGTCCGCGTAAAGCGCCGAAACCTTCTGCAGGAAGTAGTCCGGGTCGGCCAGTTGTTCCGCGATGAACCGGGCCAGCGCGGTGGGGTCCTCCGAAGCGATCAGTTCCGGCGGCATGCACCACAGCTTGAGGAACTGGTCGTTGATCCCCGTGATGTGCCCCTCGGTCGAGACCATCACGATCCCGTCCGACGTCGTTTCCAGGGTGGCGTCCAGAAGGGAGAGGGCCAGCCGGCGCCCGGAGTCCGAGTCAGTGCGGTGCGCCGCGTCCCGGACGGCTACCGCCATGGCCGTGCCGGCGTCGAGTGTCACCAGCGAGCACGTGATCTCGACGGCGGCCTCGGAACCGTCGCGGCGCCGTCCGACGGCGGGGAACGGCCGGCTGCCGGCCCGGCTGTTGCGGCCCAGCCGGCCAAAAACCCGCAGGAAGCCGCCGCGTTCCCCCTCCGACAACAGGACGGTGTGCTGCACGCCGAGGAGCTCTTCCCGGGGGTAGCCGAACAGCTGTTCCGCGGCCGAATTGACGAAGGCGATGGTTCCGTCCGAGGTCAGCAGCAGAAGTGCATCAGGACCCTGTTCCAGCAGGGCCTCACCAAACCCAGTTCCCACGACTATTGCGGCCCCCAGAGCGACGGAATGTTGACAGTGCGGCAGTGCCGGCTGACACGCCGCGGCAATGCGTTTCCTGAATCATAGGGTCCTTCGGGCCCCAGTCCAGCACATCGGCCCCGAACTTGCCGAGTCACCGGTTGCCGGGCACCCGATCGCCCCGCAGCGTGCTGATGGCCCGGGCCGCCTGATCCAGCGCCGGCTGCAGTCCGGTCTCCGGCTGGGGGCGGGCAAACAGGAAACCCTGCAGCGAATCGCAGTTCAGGTCCATGAGGTGGCCGGCCTGCGCCGCAGTTTCCACGCCTTCGGCGGTGACGGTCAGCCCCAGTCCGTGGGCCATGTCGATCATGGCGCTCAGGATGGGCAGCTGTTCCGTGCCGGTGTTGATCATCGCCACGAACGACTGGTCGATTTTCAGCGTGTCCACCGGCAGGTCCTGGAGGCGTCCGAGGGAGGAGTATCCGGTGCCGAAGTCATCGAGGGCCACCCGGACGCCGGCCGTGCGCAGGCTGACGAGCTGCTTGATCACGTGGCAGTCGTCGTCGAAGAACACGCTCTCGGTGACCTCCAGGACCAGCTGCCGCGGGTCCACGCCGCAGGATTCCGTCACCGCCAGGACCAGCTCGGCGAAATCCCCGTGCTGGAGCTGGACGCCGGAGACGTTCACGGCCAGGGACCGCGAGGCGTCCTCCTGCAGCCAGGCCTTGAGCTCGGTGCAGCCGCGCAGGAGGACCTCGGTGCCGATCTCGACAATGAGGCCGCTGCGTTCGGCGGCCGGAATGAAGTGTTTCGGGGGCACGAGGGCGCCGTCGCGGATCCAGCGCGCCAGGGCCTCGACCTTGACCACCTTCCCGAGCGCCGTGGACACGATCGGCTGGTAGTGCACGGCGATCTGCCCGTTGTCCACGGCCAGCCGCAGCCCAGCCTCCAGGTTGTTGCGGTCCACGAGGGCCTCCATCATTTCGGGACGGAAGCGCAGGTACCGGTTCTTGCCGGCGGCCTTGGCCGCATACATCGCGACGTCGGCCCGCCGCAGGAGCTCGGAGGCGTCCACGGCGTCCTCGCTGATCGACGCGAGTCCCAGGCTGAGGCTGGGCCGGAGCATGGTGCCGTCGATCCACACCGGAACCCGCAGCGAGTCGACGATCCGGGCGGCGACGGCGTCGGGGTCCAGCGAGCCGATCAGCAGCACCACGAACTCGTCCCCGCCCAGCCGGGCCACGACATCGCCGGGCCGGACGCACGTGCGCAGCCGCCGCCCTACCTCGATCAGCATCTGGTCGCCGGCGTGGTGGCCAAGGATGTCATTGACCTCCTTGAAGTCGTCCAGGTCCAGGAGCAGGACGTCGACGGCGGTGCCGCTCGGTTCCGCGAGGGCAGCGGCGAGGCGGTCGCTGAACAGCTGGCGGTTGGACAGCCCGGTTAAGCCGTCCTGGAAAGCCAGCGCCTTGAGCTGGGCGGACTGCTCGGCGAGGTCCGCCATGGCCTTGGAAATCCGGTCCTGGGCCACCTTCGCCGCGGTCACATCCCTGAAGCTCCACACCCGTCCGACCACCTCGTCAGCGACCTTCTGCGGACGGGAGTAACGTTCAAACGTCCGGCCGTCGCGGAAGTGCAGGGCATCACGGCTTTCCGCTCCGGGATCGGCGTACAGGGCCTCGACCTTTTCGACGAACCGGGCCGGATCCTGCAGTTGATCCAGGACAAAGGCCATGATGGCCGCATCGTCCCGGCGGGCCAGCAGCTCCCGCGGGATGCCCCACATGGAGACGAACTGGTTGTTGACGCCGGCGATCTCACCAGCGCTGCTGACCACCAGAATGCCGTCCGCCGTGGATTCGAGCGTCGCGCTCAGCAGCGACATGGCCGCGCGGAGGCCGTCATCGGTTGCCGGCCGGTGTGAGGTGTCCCGGATTGCGGCGAGCATACTGGCGGTGCCATAACCGCTGCCTGCACCGGTGACTGCACCGGTGACGAGGAGGGCGCCGGCCACTTCGGCCTGGAACTCCGTGCCGTCCCGCCGCCGCCCGTAGGCCTCCACGGGAGCGGTGTCCGTCCCAGCGGCGGCAGCGTCATCGTCGAGAGTTGCAGGTGTGTGCACCTGCGGGTGGGCTGCGTCGCGGCGGAGGTTGAAGAACAGCCCCTGGAGCCCGTTCTGGAATCCCTCGGCCAGCAGCAGGCGGTGGTCGGAGCCCACGAGCTCGTCACGGAGGTACCCGAACATGCGCTCCGCGGCGGCATTGACCATTCTGATGGTGCCGTCCTCGGCCACCACCAGCAGGGCATCGGGGCTGGATTCCACCAGTTCGCTGTAGCTGAGGACCGTGCCCGCTGCCGGGCCCGGGACTCCCTCCGGGGACGACGGCGTGCTCACGCGCCCAACGCCGTGTACATCTGAGACCAACCAGTCACTTAGAACCTCCCACCGGGAAATCATAGGCGCCCCGAGGACCCTTGGAGGTCACCACGAGGCCGGGGCGGGTCCCGCCCCCGGTTGCCCTATCACCTATGGTGCTTAAAGCCCCGGTTTGGCCGCCATAAGTGATAGGGCAACGAGGGGGGAGTGGCCCATCGCGGGCTCCGCGGTCACGGCCTGGTAGTGGGCGACGAGTTCGGCCCGGAGCGCGGACCACGTCCTGCCCTGGACCGAGGCGTGTGCTGCCGCCGCGAAGGCGCGCCGCTTGGCGTCGTCGCCCATCAGGTGCGCGGGGAGCGGGCGTGGCCGGGAGGGGAAGAGTGGGTTAACAGGTGGGCGCGCTCAGGACCGAATGGGAGCTTAGGACCGAATGGGAGCTTAGGACCGAACGGGAGCTTAGGACCGAACGGGAGCTTAGGACCGAACGGGAGCTTAGGACCGAACGGGAGCTTAGGACCGAACGGGAGTCAGGGCGGAGCAGCCAGCGGCGCAAACAACCGGGCCAGGAGTATTCGGGAAAGCAGGGGGAAACGTCAGTACCGGGCCTCGCTTCAGCGCAAGGACAGGCGACATGGCCGAAATTGACGGCCTACAGCGGATCGGGCCAGTTCCCGACCGGGCCGAGATTTTTCGGTGGCTTCGCAGCCGGACCGCCACGCGCGCGCATATTGCCTTCCAACTGAAATCCCTCCAGAGGCTACGGAACTTCAGAATACGCCCGTCGGTTCCTAGCGTCCAGAGGCGGTCAGTCGGCCTTCAGCACGTCCGGGAGTTCGTCCACGAACACGGTTTGGGGCGGTTCATAGTAGATGACCAGGACCTGCTCGCCCACGGCGAAGACACTGTTCTTGTCGAACGGGTGCGCATGGAACGCGCTGGTTCCGCCGCGGAAGGGCAGCATGACCTCCCCGATGGTGCCCGGACCGATCCGTCCGGTGACGCGCCCGATCTTGCCGGTCAGGCTCCGGTCAACATCCCTATGCATCAAAATCCCAGCACATCAGTATCCGGCGCATTTGTTTCCCCGGTCTTGCGGGCGCATGGCGGCCCTACGCCTCCGGTGCCTTCGCATCCCGTTTGCCGGCCCTGCCGTTCTTCAGCGCGGTGGAGAGCGCCGGAAGGTAGTCGCCCACCTGTGCCAAAATCCCGCCGATCATCTGGTTGACTCCCTCCCCGCCGTTCAGGACGGTCATTTGGCCGACGTGCCCGAACGGCTCGGCCGCCGCCGCCACGATGGCCGGCATGTTCTCGGCAAGCTGCTGGGAGATGACCGCGTCCTGGTTGGTTGCTAGCGCTTCGGCACGGGCCGCGATGCCTTCCGCCTCGGCCAACGCTTTGGCCTTGATGGCAGAGGCGGCAGCATCACCGCGGGCCTTGGTGGCGGCAGCCTCGGCTTCGCCGGTGAGCCGGGTGGCCCCTGCGGCCGCCGCTGCCGCCGTCGCGTTGGCCTGGGCCTGCACCTCCGTGCGCCGCGCGTTGGCCTGGGCCTCGAGTTCCGTGCGCCGGGCCAAGGCTTCCGCGGCGCTGATGTCCGCGGATTTCTGGCCCTCGGCATCGGTGCGCTTGGCGTAGGCCCGGGCGTCGGCGGGTTTGCGGACGGTGGTCTGGAGCTTTTGTTCTTCCCGGTCGGCCTCGAGCTTGGCCACCTCGGTTTCCTGGACCACCACTTGCTGCCGGGCCGAGGCATCGGCCAGCGGCCCGGCCTGGGCGGCGTTCGCCTTGGCACGTTCGGCATTGGCCTGCGCCACGGACTGCCGGATCGCGGACACGCTCTTTGCGTCGGCGATCAGCGCCTCCGCTTCGGCTTCCTTTTCCGCAGCCTCCCGGTTCCGGGTGGCCTCGGCGATGCGGGCCTCCATCTTGACCAGGGCAATGTGCGGCTTGGCGATGTTCTGGATGTAGCCCGTGGGGTCCTGGAGGTCCTTGATCTGCAGCGAGTCGACCACCAGCCCCAGCTTCTCCATCTCGACGCCGCTGGCGCTGCGGACCTGGGAGGCCAGCTTGTCGCGCTCGCGGATGATTTCCTCGACCGTCATGCTGCCGATGATCGAGCGAAGGTGGCCCTCGAAGACGTTGTAGACCTGGCTTTGCATCTTGGGCTGCTGGCCAAGGAACCGCCGCGCCGCGTTGGCAATGAAGGGCGGGGCGTCCCCGATCTTATAGATCACCACGCCCTCGACGATCACCTGGATGCCCTGGGAGGTCACGCAGGAGACCTTGAGTTCGGTTTCATTCAGCGTCAGGGACAGCGGCCGCACGGTCTGGAGACCGGGCAGCACCAGCGCTCCCTTGCCGGTGACAATCTTGAAGTCCATTCCCTCCCGGGTCTCCAGCGTGCCGCGGGTCAGGCCGGAGATGATCAGGGCCTCGTTCGGTTCAGCCACCTTCCACATCAGCTTCGTTGCCACCCAGATGACGCCGACGACGACGGCGGCCCCCAGGACGATCGAGATGAGCGGATAGAAAGCTGACAAGTCCGGCATTAACCAGGTCCTTTCACGGCGGTGGAAAAGGTATTAAGCAAAGCCCCAAACGATGCTGCTGGCAGTCCCCGGCCGGACCGGAGGCGGGAATTGGAACACCACCAGGCAACCGTTGTACACAGTCTGGGGTCCTACATGCTTGGAAGTCCAGCAATTCGCCGATGCCGGGCCTGCCCGGGTGCCGAAAGCCCCTGTCGGGGCGGCCGCCGGCGTGCCAACGTGGGAGGGCGTGCGAGCGCGGCTGACCTTGCCAGCGCGCAAGAGGTGCCAGCGCGGAAGTGGTGCCGCCGCGGAAGGGCGGGCAGCCCGACGACGGCGCCCGTGAATAGCAACGCGGGGTCATTACGCGCCCATTCCGGAGCGCTGGATGGGCGCGATCTGACCCCGCGTTGCTGAAAGGTTGGTGGGCGATGCGGGACTCTCCGCCTCGGTTGAAACAGCTGACCGGGACCGCGTGGGACATCTGGCGGGCGGAGCGTTCCAGTCAAAACGCGATCGCCCGCCGGCAACGGGACCGGCTCGCGGCGCTGGTTGAGCACGCGCGGTCCGCCTCGCCCTTCTACCGCAGGCTCTACCGGGACATCCCGGAGACGGTAACGGACCCGGTGACGGATCTGGCCACGGTTTTGGGGGAGCTGCCTCCGGTGGGCAAGCGCGAGCTCATGGCGAACTTCGATGACTGGGTGACCGATCCGCACATTACGCTCGCCGGACTGAAGGAAGACCTCCTCGGGGACACCGCGCACGTGGGCGGCTTCTACCGCGGGCAGTACCTCGTGATGACGACGTCGGGGTCCACGGGGGAGCCGGCCGTCCTGGTCCATGACCGGAACTCGTTGCAGGTCGCGAACCTCCTGGCTCCGATCCGCGCACGGCGGACCCTGCTGACGGCTGCGGAAGCGCGGGCTTTCCTGCGCCAGGGACTGCGGGCCGCGGCGCTGATCGCAGACGGGGACCACTTTGCCGGCGTCGTGCTGACTGAAACGGCGCGGCGCCGCAGTCCGCAGATCGCCCGCCGCGTCCGGGTGTTCTCTGTGCTCCGGCCGATCCCGGAACTCGTGGCCGAGCTCAACGCGTTCCAACCGACCGTGCTCTACGGCTATCCGAGTGCCATGGTGCAACTGGCTGCGGAACAAAAGTCGGGACGGCTCAGGATCCAGCCCGTCCTGGCGGCCGCTTCGGGGGAGGCCTTGACGGACGATAACGGGACGGCGATCGAAGCGGCCCTCGGCTGCCGCGCCACTGTGCGCTACCTTGCCTCGGAGGCGCCGGCGCTGACCTGCCAGTGCCCACAGGGGCAGTTCCACGTCAACGCCGACTGGCACATCGTGGAGCCGGTGGACGAGAACTTCCGTCCCGTCCCGGCCGGGGAACTCTCCCATACGGTGCTGGTCACCAACCTGGCCAACCGGGTCCAGCCCCTTATCCGGTACAACCTGGGCGACCGCGTGCAGTTTGCGGCATCCCCGTGTGCTTGCGGCAGCCCGTTTCCCGCGCTTCGAGTCGAAGGCCGCAGCGGTGACGTCTTAACCTTTGGTGCCGCCGCCGGGGCCGTGGTGACGGTGCTGCCGCTGGCGCTCGGGACGGTGATCGAGGAGACCGCCGGCGTCCGCAGGTTCCAGGCGATCCGCACGGGGATGCGGGAGCTGACCGTGCGGCTCGAGCTTTGGCCGGATGCCTCGACGGCGGCAGTGCGGGCTGCAGTGACGGAACGTCTCAGTGCGTTCTTGGCAGCCCAGGGCGCCGACGGCGTCGACGTCCGGTTTTCGGATGAACCGCCCCGGCCCGACCGCAGCGGCAAGTTCCGCGAGGTATTTTCTGCCTGACGACCTGGCTGCCGTGACTACATTAGGCCTGTGACTGCCTGTCGTGCTGTGGAGCTTTTTACTGCTGGTTAAGGATCCGCCTGGCGTCCCGCTGGGCCTGGAGCTGCTCCGGGGTGACCTCCTGTCCGGCCAGGAACCCCGCGGCGGCCATGATCCGGCGCAACTCGGCGACGCTGCGCGGCGTCCCGACGGCGTGGTGCGCCATGGCGTGGCAGTTGGCGCACAGCGGCACCAGATCCGTGACGGGATCGAGCACGTAGTTGCTGTCCAGCTGCGACACCGGGACCAGATGATGGACCGGAATGAAGTCCCTGCCGAGGTCCCCGTAGGCGATTTCAAACGAGAACCCGCACGCGGCACAACTGGTCCCGTGATGGGCAATGCAGATCCGCCGCGCGTCCGGACTGTGCTCATACCGGTTCACCTCAACCCGGCTGACCTCTGCCGCCGGGACGGTGCCGGGCACCGGCTGGGTGGGGTCAGCCGGCTGCGGGCCGAATTCGCTCCAGAGCCCCCGCAGGAGCGCTTCGTCGGCCGGGTCAATCGCCAGCCCGGAGCCGTGCAGCGCCTCCCAGCCGATGCCGGGCACGGCCTCCGTCAGGACGCCGGGCGGGATCTGGTCGCCGGTCCGCAGGAGGGCATCGAAGGCTACGCGGACGTACAGCGGGGCACCCGGCGGCACGTGGCTCCCAGCGTCCTGGGTCGCCGGTGCTTGCGCGCCGGGTGTTTGCGGGCTTGGTGCTTGCGCGGTGGGTGTTTGGGGGCTTGGTGCTTGCGCGGTGGGTGTTTGCCACCGGGGCGCCGGTCGCTCCGAGACGATCACGCCGTGACCGATCAGCCCGCGCCCGTGGCGGCCCTGGAGCACGAGCCACGCCTCCGCGCCGGAGGCAGCGGCCGGGTTGCCGGCGCTCTGGCCGCCCGGGGTCTGATGGCCAGCGTCCTGGCCGCCCGCGGCCTGGTCGCTGATCTCCCAGCTGGCCAAGTACCAGCCTTTTTCGGCGACTTCTTCCAGGACTGCCGGGTAGGTCCACTCGTTCCATTCGTCGGGGTTCCAGACGAGGATGATGGCTGTCATGTGCCCATTCTCCCAGTGTCCGCGAGGCCGTGTGTCTGGCGTTTTGGCTCGCTGGCATCGGGGGTGCAATCCCGGACTTTCGCGCGGTGCCGAGGCGCTGTTCCGCGGGGCCAAGAGAACCCTGCGGCGGTAAAATTGGAGTTAGAGGTGTTCGGGAAATGCTTGGATCCATCGACCCCATCGTCGTCTTCTTGCTCTTCTTCGCCGCAGTCTCACTGCTGGCGATCGTTGGCACGTTTGTCCTCATCTGGCGGGACGGGCACGGGCGGATTCCGCTCGAGCCCACGGAACGGCCCTGGACGGCGGGCAACCTCCCAAGCCTGCCGTACTCCCAAGTGCGCCTCTAGCACTCCGCACCTTCAGCCCGCCCGGTCCGCGGCCTGTACAAGCTGCGTCGACCCGGCTGGGCAGGTGGCGTTGAGGGTGTCCTCTGCGACGGCTTGCATTGCCAGCAGGATGCGGGTGGTCTGGACCTCCAGCGGTTCCGGCGGGTAGGCCACGGCAATGGTGAGCTGCCGGCTGCCGTCGGCGCTGGACATGGAGATGGTGCCATAGCCGGGCACCTCGCCGGGATGACCGTAGTAGAAGTCGTTGGTGCAGAGGTCGTTCCAGCGGACGATGCCGAGCGCGTACCTGGCGTAGAGCGGGCTTTCCATCTGCGTGATCGTGTCAGGCTTGAGCAGCCGGTTCTGCAGCAAGGCGCGGTAGAAAGCGTTCACGTCCGCCACGGAGGACACCATGCCGACGGCGGCGTTGTCGATTTGGGCCGCCGGGTAGCTGACGTCGAGTCGTTTGTTGTCCAAGGTGATGTAGCCGTGGACCAAATCCGGCGGCCGGGGCCCGGCCGCCGTCATCAGGGTCCTGGTCAATCCGAGCGGCTCAATGATGTCGGCGCGGATCACCTCTCCGATCGGCCGGCCCCGCAGGCGTTCGACGATCAGGGCCAGGGCAATGTAGTTCGAGTTGGAGTACGCAAATCCCTGGGCCAGCTTCGCCTGCCAGGATATCCGGCCCGCCATGGCCAGCAGCTCGGCCAGGCTTACCCTGGTGGTCAGGGCCTGCCGCACGGTGGCAGGATCGAACAGGGGCCCGTTGACCGAGGGCATGCCGGAGCGGTGCTGCAGCAACTGGCGGACGGTCACAGGTCCGGGCGGGTGCATGACCCGGTCAAACTCCGGCAGGTAGGTGCTGACCGGCGCCTCCAGCTGGAGCCGGCCTTCCTCCACGAGTTTGAGCACCGACACCGCCACCATGGACTTGGTGATGCCCCCGATATGGACGGGGTCCGTTACGTCGGCGCCGGAACGGCTTTCCAGATCGCGCACCCCGTGGGCTAAGGACCATTCGTCCCCGCCGACCCGGACCTGGATGAGTACCGCGGGGGCGCCGTCGTCGAGCATTCTCCTGCTGAACTCTTCCAGCTGGGTCCGGTAACCGGGCTCGGACGACGGCGGCTGCGCCGGCGGTCGCGGCCCGGGACTGCATCCGCCCAGGGCCGCAGTGAGTACGACGGCGGCAACTGCGGCCGTGAAGCGGAGGGTTGAGGCGCGGATCCAGGCCACCGACATGGCGGTTCCTTCTTGCAGCTGGGGCAGGCAGTCGGGGAGCAGGATGCCCCCGGCCAACCCTCCTTCTGGCCGCGCACAATCCTGACCCTTGAGATAGTCCTCAGCTGGCCACCCGCCGTCAAGGGCCAAAGGAAGTGTGATCAGACGGCCGGCGGCGCCCCCACTACTACGGGATGGTCGCGGGGCAAGTTTCCCAGGGCGGAGGCGCCCTGCGGCGAGCCGAGCTCGTCGAAGAACTCCACGTTGGCGCGCACGTAGTCAGCCCATTCGTCCGGGACGTCGTCCGAGTAGTAGATGGCCTCGACCGGGCCTACCGGATCGCAGGCGCCGCAGTCCACGCACTCGGCCGGGTGGATGTAGAGCGAGCGTTCGCCCTCGTAGATGCAGTCCACCGGGCATTCGTCGATGCAGGCCTTGTCCTTCACATCCACGCAGGGCTGCGCGATCACGTACGTCATGGAAGACTACACACCCGTGTAGACGGTCTTGCCCCACGTGAAGAAGTCCAGCGCGGACGCCGGGCAAAAGGAAAGCTGGTGCAGCCGCCGCGTTGCCGCTAAACCACTGCACCAGCAGGTAGTACGAATTTTCAGAATGCTATGAAACGTTACTCATTCGCGGCTCCCTATGTCCCGGGGGTTGATGACCGGGTCTCTGAGTCTTCTAGGTGCCTTGTCATCAGCCAGCCCGCGCCGGCCATGACAATGCCCATGATCATGAACGCCCAGTTGTCTGCGGTATTCAGCGACAGGAAGTTGGCCGCCGAATCCACACCGACGATGAGCCCGTAAATGCTAAGGATGATGTACAGCAGGCCGGAGCCCATGAGGAAGTTCCGGGCGCCCAGGGCGGTACGGGACATGCTCAGACCAGCCGCGCCGATCGCGACCTGAACAATGTTCAGCAACATCGATACCTGGAACAGGTTCAGGAACAGAGCCTGGGAATCAGGCCCGAAGAACCTTAGCTCGCTGTAGTTCGTGGTGATGCCGGGGATGAACCCGAGGATGCCCACGATGATAAGGACGATACCTACACCCATGCCAACGTTCTGTACATCTGTCCGACCAAAATGAACGCCGTGTGCATGGGGGGATGCGGTAGTCATGTTCTGCCTCCAACCACTGAATGCGGACATTTAATTTTACGACCGGGGTATGGAAAAAGCTCCGGCGGGCTGGGTAGCGGTGAGGCCGGCCGCCGGGGGCGGAATAGCCGGATTTCGCGGATCCGCGCGTTGTGCCTGTCGGAAACCGGCGGGATGCCGGGCACATGGCACCATGGATCTCGATGAAACTGCGCGCTGATCAGACCGGACAACGTGGCCTTCCCATGCCCCTGTGGCTGCAGGGCGCCCTCGAGTCCGCCCAGGCCGCCGTCATCTCCGCCCTCGCCGTGGCCGTGCCGATCGTCGCAGTCTGGGCCACGGCGGGATTCCACAACAACGGGCTCGATGTCCTGGCGCGCCTGGCCGGCCAGGCCTGGCTGCTGATCCACGGCGTGCCCCTGCTGCTGGACACCGCCGGCGCCGGGTCCGCTGCGCAGCCGGAATCCGGGACGCTCTCACTCATTCCCCTGGGGCTGGCCCTCATCCCGTTCCTGCTGGCCTGGCGTGCGGGACGCCAGCTCGCCCGCGCCTCCTACACCGACCAGCTCTGGCAGCCGCTGCTGGGATCGTGGCTGGCGTACGCCGGCTTCGGCCTGGCCACGGGCTTCGTGTGCCGCACGTCCGACGTCGGCATCGGCCTCTGGTCCGCCGCGTTCATTCCGCTCATCCCGTTCGGGCTCGGCATGGTGGTGGGTGCGCGCCGTGAGGCCGGATCCTGGAGCCGGCTGATCGGCGTCGATGCTGTGGCCTGGCTGTCGAAGACCAGCCAGCATTCGCGCTGGGCCGGCTCCTACCTGGGCTCGGCCATCAAGGCCGGCTGGGTGGCGCTGGTGGCGAGCCTGGCGATGTCCGCGGCGCTGCTCGCCGTCGACCTCTTCATCCACTGGAACCTTATAGTCGCCGTCTATGAAGGGCTCGACGCCGGCGCCATGGGCGGCGGTGTCCTCACCATTGTGCAGCTGGGCTTCCTGCCCAACCTTCTAGTGTTTGCCCTGGCCTGGATCTCCGGTGCGGGGTTCGACCTGGGCGTCGGTTCGGTGGCCGGCCCGCTGGGGACCGCCGTCGGGCCGCTGCCGTCCATTCCCGTGTTGGCCGCGCTGCCGTCCGGCTCGCTCGGCTTCGGTTTCGTGGCCCTCGTGGTGCCGGCGCTCGCCGGGGCGCTGGCCGGCTGGTGGTTCCTGCGCGAAGGCGAGAACCACTTCGACGAATGGCTGTCCATCAAGATCCGGGCCCGCTGGTTCACGGCCGCGGCGTCCACCCTCGTGCTGGGTGCGGTGATCGGCTCCATCGCGGGGCTGCTCGCGGCGGGCCTCGCCTGGCTTGCCCGCGGTTCGGCCGGGATCGGGAGGCTGACGCAGATCGGCCCCGACCCGCTCCGCACGGCACTGTTCGTGGCGGCGGAGGTGGGGATCGGCGTCGTGATCGGCTACGCGGCCGGCCCCTGGCTGGAACGCCAGCAGAAGCTGCGCGAGGCGGACCTCGAAGCGGTCAACAACAGCCGCTAACGCGGCTGTTGGACTAACGCGGCTGTTGGACTAGCGCAGCTGCGTGGGCAGGGAGTTCTGGAGCTGAGTCTGGCATGCCGACGTGGCCTGCTGGGTCAGGGCGTGGCGGACGCACTGCTGGTAGTCGCGGATCTGGTTGAAGAACAGTGACGAGGCCAGGATCACCAGCAGCATCACCGCTGAGACCACCAGCCCGGACAGCGTGCCGTACAGGACCAGCCGCGGTGCCTTGTATTTCACCGCCCGGATCAGCAGCATGATGCCCAGCACCATCCCGGCCACGGTGAGGAGGGCGGTCAGCCACAGGTAGCCGACGTCGAGCTGGAAGACGAAGAACGAGGCCAGGACCGCGACGACAAACAGCCGGAACAGGGTGTGGGTCAGCTGCGGGGAGGCCTTGCCGGTCGTGCCGCGCGGATGCCGGTCAGGCTCGCCGCCGCCGGAGTCCGTGGGGGAATTCATGTTTTCCAGCCTACGCGAGCGGCCCCATAAGCTAGGACCATGCGCATAGTTGTCCTAGTTTCCGGCACCGGCTCCAATCTCCAGGCGGTGATCGACGCCGTGGCGTCCGGCACGCTCGACGTCGAGATCGCCGCCGTCGGCGCCGACCGGCCCGGGACCTTCGGGGTGGAGCGCTCCGCCGCCGCCGGCATTCCCACGTTTGTGGTGGACTTCAAGGCCTACCCGGACCGGGCCGCCTGGAACGCCACGCTGACCGAAACCGTGGCCGGATTCAACCCGGATGTGGTGGTTTCCTCGGGCTTCATGCGGATTGTCAGCGCCGACTTCATCGACGCGTTCGGCGGCAAATACCTCAACACGCACCCGGCCCTGCTGCCGTCCTTCCCCGGCGCCCACGGGGTCCGGGATGCCCTGGCCTACGGCGTGAAGGTCACCGGCTGCACGGTGCACTGGGCCGACGCCGGGGTGGACACCGGCCCCATCATTGCGCAGGAGGCCGTGGCGATCGCGGACGGCGAATCCGAGGACTCCCTGCACGAGCGCATCAAGGTTGTGGAGCGCCGGCTCCTGGTATCCACGCTGGCCTCCCTCGCCGCAGCCCAGCGCGCGCCCGAGCCCGCCTGATTTCCCCGTTGCGCTATCAGTTGTGGTGGTTCTGGAGCGCTGTGAACCACCACAAGTGATAGCGCATCGAGGGGGAGGGGCCTACTCGAGCCGGCGCTGCTTGGTTTCGGGGGCGAAGAAGGCCATCCACAGCACGGAGAGCAGCACCAGCCCGCCGGCCAGCGCGAACGACGTCGCGAGGCCCAGTTCTGGCCAGAGGACGGCGGCAAAGATCAGCGGGCCGAAGCCGGCGCCGAGCCGGGAAAACGTCGATGCCCAGCCGAAGCCGGAACTTCGCAGCTCCGTGGGGTAGAGCTCGGAAACGTAGGCGTAGAGCACCGGAATGGCCACCTGCACCACGAAGCCGAAGACCAGGAGCCAGAACACGGCGGCCGTCGGGATGTCCACCACGATCGCCACAATGACCAGGGTCAGGGCCGACAGCGGGCCGGTGATGGCCAGAATCCACTTGCGGCCCACCCGTTCCACCAGCAGGGCTGCCACCACCACGCCGAGGAGCCCGACGGCGGCCATGGACGCCGTCGTGAGGAAGGCCTTGTACTCCTCGAAGCCGGCGCCGATCAGGATCCGCGGCATCCAGGTCAGCGACAGGTAGTACACCAGCAGGATGCTGAAGAACAGGGCCCATGCCGCCGTCGTAATTTTCCAGTTGAACTGCCAGAGCGCACGCAACTGCGTCCAGGCACTGCCGGGGGAGAGCCGGGGTGCGTCCTGGGCCTCGGGCAGGCTGTAGGCGCGCGGTTCGGCGCCGGTGGCGTCGACCAGGCTGTCGATCACCTTTGCGGCCTCGTCGCGGCGGCCCTTGCGGATCAGGAACAGCGGGGATTCCGGCACGCTGCGGCGAATCCAGAAGACCAGCAGCGCCGGGAGCACCATGACCAGCATGGTCAGGCGCCAGTCCGCGAAGGCGGCGATCAGTCCGGCGGAGACGAAACCGCAGAGGGCGGCCCCGACCGGCCACCAGCCGTCCATTGCCGTCAAGACGCGGCCGCGCTGCCTGCGGGGGGTGAACTCGCCCACGAGGGCATAGTCCACCGGGATGCAGCCGCCCAGGCCGAACCCGGCCACGAACCGGAACACACAGAACCAGACGAAGTCCGGGGCGAAGGCGCCGAACACCGTGAAGATGGAAAAGATCAGCAGTGTCGCGGTGAAGGCCTTTTTGCGCCCGATGGTGTCCGCGACGGTGCCCCACACGAAGGCGCCCAGGGCCATGCCGATCAGGTTCGCGGTGCCGATCCAGGCGGCATCGCCCGGGCTCAGCGACCAGTGCTTGGACAGCAACGGAATGAGGATGCCGTTGAGGGTGACGTCCCAGGCATCGAACATGAAGCCCAGTCCGCCGATCAGGAAAATCCGGCCTTGGACCTTCCACCGCCACGGCAGTTCCTGGACCACCTGTTCGCCGCTGGGCACAGTGGTGTACGTGTTCATCTTGGCCTCCTGTGAAAACTCTACGTGGCCCGGCCGCGGCCCGGGTGTGCTTCACACTCCGGCGCGCGGGAGGGGCCGGCGCGCCGACGCGATAAACTGGCCGCATCCCCACCACCCGCGGCCCCGCCGCGATATAAGACGGAGACTTTTGTGAGCTTCACGCAGCTTGACCGTGTATCCATCGACCGAGTGCCCATCCGCCGGGCACTGATCTCGGTCTACGACAAGACCGGTCTGGAGGAGCTCGCGCAGGGCCTGCATGCAGCCGGCGTCAAGATCGTCTCCACCGGCTCCACGGCCAAGAAGATTGCCGCCGCGGGCATCCCCGTGCAGGAAGTCGAAGAAGTCACCGGTTCCCCGGAGATGCTGGATGGCCGCGTCAAGACCCTGCACCCGCGCGTGCACGGAGGCATCCTCGCCGACCGCCGCGTCCCGGCGCACATGCAGACGCTGGTGGACATGGAGATCGAGCCGTTCGACCTCGTCGTCGTCAACCTGTACCCCTTCGTCGAGACCGTTAAGTCCGGCGCCGCCCAGGACGACGTCGTCGAGCAGATCGACATCGGCGGCCCCGCTATGGTGCGCTCCGCCGCGAAGAACCACGCCGCCGTCGCGATCGTGGTGGACCCCGCATCTTACGGCTCCGTCGTGGCAGCAGCGGCCTCGGGCGGCTTTGACCTGAAGACCCGGCGCCGGCTCGCCGCCAAGGCGTTCGCGCACACCGCCAGCTACGACACCGCGGTGGCCACCTGGACCGCCAGCCAGTTCCTGGACGAGGACGGCGACGGCGTCATCGACTGGCCCGCCTACGCCGGCCTGGCCCTGGAGCGCTCCGAGGTGCTCCGCTACGGCGAAAACCCGCACCAGCAGGCCGCGCTCTACGTGGACAAGGCCGCCCCGGCCGGCATCGCCCAGGCCGACCAGCTGCACGGCAAGGCCATGAGCTACAACAACTTCGTCGACGCCGACGCCGCACTGCGCGCCGCGTTCGACTTCGCCGAGCCCGCCGTCGCCATCATCAAGCACGCCAACCCCTGCGGCGTGGCTGTGGGCTCTGCCTCCGCCGCGGACCCCATCGCCGACGCCCATGCCAAGGCCCACGCCTGCGATCCCGTCTCGGCATTCGGCGGCGTCATCGCCGCAAACCGCCCGGTCACGGCCGCCATGGCCCAGACCGTGGCGGGCATCTTCACGGAGGTCGTCATCGCGCCGGGCTTCGACGACGAGGCCGTGGAGATCCTGTCTAAGAAGAAGAACATCCGCCTCCTGGCCCTGCCCGAGGGATACGGCCGCTACCCGACCGAGTTCCGACAGGTGTCCGGCGGCATGTTGGTCCAGGCCACGGACAAGGTCGATGCCGACGGCGACAACCCCGCCAACTGGACCCTCGCCGCGGGCGCCGCCGCCGACGCCGCCACCCTGGCGGACCTCGCGTTCGCCTGGACCGCCTGCCGTGCGGCCAAGTCCAACGCCATCCTGCTCGCGGACAACGGCGCGGCGGTCGGCATCGGCATGGGCCAGGTCAACCGGCTCGATTCCTGCAAGCTTGCCGTCGAGCGCGCCAACACGCTCGGAGTCACGGTGGAGTCCGACAGTGCTGTTGGGAGCGATGCTCCCGGCGGCGCGGCCGGCACCGACGCCAGCGAAGCACCCGAGCGTGCCCGCGGTGCGGTGGCGGCGTCGGACGCGTTCTTCCCGTTCGCCGACGGCCTGCAGATCCTGGTCGACGCCGGCGTGCGTGCCGTGGTGCAGCCCGGCGGCTCCGTCCGGGACGAGGAAGTCATCGCCGCGGCGAACGCAGCCGGCATCACGATGTACTTCACCGGAGCACGCCACTTCTTCCACTAGGTTCCACTAGGCCTGCCGGTCGGTGCCGCAGAAGCACCGCAGCAAAGAGCTCTCCAAAGAATGGACATGTCCGCACTTGCCCCGAGGACATGTCCATTCTTTGTTCCCAGGGGACGACCGGCGGCCTGAACGGCTGCCCGGCCGTCGGGACATGCCCATTCTTCGTGGCAAGGGATGTGCTGCCGGGCCGGCGTGGGGAACGTGCCCATTCTTCGTGGTGCAGGATGTGCTGCCGGGCCAGCGTGGGGAACATGCCCATTCTTGGTGGCGAGGGATGCGCTGCCGGGCCCCTCGCGGGGAACATGCCCGTTCTTCAGTCCGAGACCTGGACATATGGGCAATATGTCCAAGCCTCGGCGTGAGAGGAGGGCATGTCCCGGGACCAAAGGCCTATCTGGAGGCCGACGGCAGTAGCGCGGGAACATGCCCATTCTTCAGGCCGAGGCCTGGGCCGGCGACGCGTCTGGACGGGACATGCCCATTTTTCAGGCCAACGCCCGGACATATGGGGGATATGTCCGGGCCTTGGCATTGGGGGAGGGCATGTCCAGAGAGCAGTGGCTCAGGCCCAGGCAAGGAGGCTGGTTCGAGGACCATGCTCGTTGTTGGGGCCCCGGGGCGGACCGGCGGACGTGCCTCAGGGGGGACACGTCCGCGGGCTGGGCTAGGAAGCGGCCGCCGTGGTGTAGGCCTGTTGGATGACGCTGCCCCAGTATGGGCCGTACATCTTGGTGGAGTTGCTGCCGTAACCGTAGCTGTTGATTGAGTTCTGGTACCCGGAGGAGCTGGTACCGATGAACCACGGGCCGCCCGAGGATCCGCCGGTCATGTTGCACGGGATGCCCTGGGTGTTGAACTGCGGGTTGTAGGGGTCGTTGGTCGCGGTGCCGGAGCAGCTCTTGAGGGATTCGCCGTTGAATGGCGTAGCGGCAGGGTAACCGAATGACTTGTAGCTCAGGCCGCGGGCGGCGTTGAACTGTACCCCGGAACCGCCAACGACGTCGCTCAGATACTGGCCGTTGAGTGTGGACATCACGGCGAAGGCGGTGTCGTAGGTCATATCGCCCGCGGAGCTCCACTGGGTGGTGGTGTAGAGGGCCTTGGCCGTCCACTTGCCGTAGGGGGCCGCGCCGTTGAGGTACGCCGGCACGAAAGTGAACTTGGTGGCAAAGGCGCCGGGGCCCTCGTTCACGCAGTGCCCGGCCGTGGAGACCGTGCTCTTGTTGCCGGAGGAGACCGAGTTGCCGGAGCAGACGTAGTTGGTTCCGCCGAGGGTGAAGAACACTTTGCCGATGTGCGGGACGGGGGACTCGCTCGCATTCGCCTTCGTCTGGATCGTCGGGGACTGGGTCGGGGACTGGGTCCGGGGTTGCTGCGTCGGTGCGGCCGCCTCGACCTTGCTCGGGGCGGCGCCCTCCAGCAGCGCCGACCCGGACTTCGAGGACTTGCCGCCCCGCGCCATCGCCTTGGCCGCCAGGACATCACCGGGGACGGCATTTCGCATGCGCTCCGAGGTCCAGTAATCGGCCGCGCCCGCTTCAGTAACGGTGTGGCTTGCGACATCGGAGGCAGAAAGCGGCGTCTTGGCCGGGTTGGGGGATGCCGCGGCTGCCCCCGCGGCGCTCAAAGCCAACAGCGCGGCAGCCGACAGGGTGAGCAGGCTGGTGGCCAGAGTCTTGGGTGTTCTCATGGGTGTCCTAACCGGTGGAAAAGCTGGGCGGCCGCCGTTGGTGGCCGTTGGATGGAATGAAGCTACGGCAGGTTGACGAATCTGTAAAGTCATTTGTCAAATCTTGTTATGCCGCGTTGCGGCGTCATGCATCCGCCCCAGCCGGACGCCGGTAGGCACCATCGAGGCCACCTCAGGTAAGTTAAGGGGTGTTGAGATAACACAAGATTCCGGAAATACCCAGACCTTCAGGGAGACGCCCGAGCAATGGCAAAGATTATCTATACCCACACCGACGAAGCGCCGATGCTGGCCACCTATTCGTTCTTGCCGATCATCGAGGCGTTTGCCTCAACGGCCGGTGTGGAAGTGGAGACCCGTGACATCTCGCTGGCCGGCCGCATCATCGCCGCATTCGGTGACTTCCTCACCGAAGAGCAGCGCGTCGGCGACGCGCTGGCCGAGCTTGGCGCCCTCGCCAAGACGCCCGAAGCCAACATCATCAAGCTGCCCAACATCAGCGCCTCCGTGCCCCAGCTGAAGGCGGCAATCGCCGAACTCCAGGGCCACGGTTACGCACTCCCGGACTACCCGGACAACCCCTCCTCGGATGAGGAAACGGACATCCGGTCGCGCTACGACAAGATCAAGGGCTCGGCCGTGAACCCGGTCCTGCGTGAAGGCAACTCGGACCGCCGCGCACCGCTTTCGGTCAAGAACTACGCACGCCAGAACCCGCACAGCATGGGCGCCTGGACGCCGGAGTCCAAGACCAACGTGGCGCACATGGACGCCGACGACTTCCGCTCCAACGAGTTGTCTGTCGTGATCGACGCCGACACGAACCTCAAGATCCAGCTCGTCAAGGAAGACGGCACGGTCAAGGTACTCAAGCGTGCCTTCCCTGTCCTGGCCGGCGAGGTCATCGACGGCACCGTGATGCGCGCGGCCGCCCTGGACGCGTTCCTGGCCGCCCAGGTTGCCCGCGCCAAGGAAGAGGGCGTGCTGTTCTCCGCGCACCTGAAGGCCACCATGATGAAGGTTTCGGACCCCATCATCTTCGGCCACGTCGTCAAGGCCTACTTCGCGGACCTCTTCGCCACCTACGGCGAGCAGCTCGCGGCCGCCGGCCTGAGCCCCAACAACGGCCTTGCCTCCATCCTCAACGGCCTTGAGGACCTCCCCGAAGAGATCCGCGGCGACGTCCAGGCAGCCATCGAGAAGGGCCTGAACGAGGGCCCCGAACTCGCCATGGTCGATTCGGACAAGGGCATCACCAACCTGCACGTGCCCTCCGACGTGATCGTCGACGCCTCGATGCCGGCCATGATCCGCAGCTCCGGCCACATGTGGGGCCGCGACGGCCAGGAAGCCGACACGCTCGCCGTCCTGCCGGACAGCAGCTACGCCGGCATCTACCAGGTTGTCATCGACGACTGCCGCGCCCACGGCGCCTTCGACCCCACCACCATGGGAACCGTCCCGAACGTCGGCCTCATGGCCCAGGCCGCCGAGGAATACGGCAGCCATGACAAGACGTTCGAGATCCAGTCCGCCGGCACCGTGCAGATCGTCGACGACGCCGGCACCGTGCTGATCGAGCACCAGGTCGCCCCGGGCGACATCTGGCGCGCCTGCCAGACCAAGGACGTGCCGATCCGCGACTGGGTCAAGCTGGCCGTCACCCGTGCCCGCGCTTCCGCCACGCCCGCCATCTTCTGGCTGGACAAGGGCCGCGCCCACGATGCCCGGATGATCGCCAAGGTGGAGGAATACCTCAAGGACCACGACACCGAGGGCCTGGAAATCGCCATCATGTCCCCGGAGAAGGCCACGGCCTTCACGATCGAACGCCTCCGCAAGGGCGAGGACACCATCTCGGTGACCGGCAACGTGCTCCGCGACTACCTCACGGACCTGTTCCCGATCCTGGAACTCGGCACCAGCGCCAAGATGCTCTCGGTGGTTCCGCTCATCAACGGCGGCGGCCTGTTCGAGACCGGCGCCGGCGGCTCCGCCCCGAAGCACGTCCAGCAGCTGCTGAGCGAAAACCACCTGCGCTGGGACAGCCTGGGCGAATTCCTCGCCCTGGCCGTCAGCTTCGAGCACCTCGCCACCAGCACCGGCAACGCCCGCGCCCAGATCCTGGCCGACACCCTGGACCGCGCCACCGGCACGTTCCTGCTCGAGGACAAGTCCCCGAAGCGCAAGGCCGGCGAACTGGACAACCGCGGCAGCCACTTCTACCTGGCCAAGTTCTGGGCCCAGGAACTGGCCCGCCAGAACGACGACGCCGAGCTCGCCGCGGCTTTCACCGCCGTTTCGGACGCGCTGAACTCCAACGAGGAGACCATCACCGGCGAACTGCTGGCCGTGCAGGGTTCCCCGGTGGACCTCGGCGGCTACTACCGCCCGGACGAGGCCAAGGCCTCCGCCGTCATGCGCCCCTCGGCGACGTTCAGCGAAGTCCTCGCGACGCTGGCGAAGTGACGCTGGCAACGTGACGCCGGCAATGTAGCGCCACTGGCCTCCTGTCCCGGGCCCTCCTGGCCCGGACACCGCAACGCCCCGCTTCCCGATGGGAGGCGGGGCGTTGCGCGTTTACTCGCTCAGAGTTTGCTGCTGGTTCAGCGTTGACGGCTCAGCGGTCGCTCTCCGGCTTGAACGGCGGCTCCGGGGCGAGGTCGGGGTCGGCGTCGACGTGCTGGAAGGTCGGCACTTCGCCGTAGTCCACTTCCTCCTCTAGCGGCACCGCCGTCGTCGCGTCGGAACTGACGGCGCCGGCAGCGGCACCCACCCCGCCCGCGCCGGCCACGCGCCCGCCGCCCTCCACCGTTCCGCGCCAGGCGCCGGTGGCGGCGTCGCGCTCCTCAATGAACGTCTTGAATTTTTTCAGGTCAGAGGCAACCTGCCTGGAATCGAGGCCGACGGCGGCGCCGACTTTCTCGGCCGCCGTATCCGGATGCCAGCTAAGCTCGACGCTGACCCTCGTTCCGCCGGTGCTGGCCGGTTCGAACCGGACTATGCCGGAATTGCGGGGCTCGTCGAGGCTTGCCCATGAAACCAGCCGGTCCGGTTCCTGGGCGGTGATCCGGGCATCGTATTCGCGCTTCACGCCGCCGATGCTGGTCTTGAAATGGACAGTGGTTTCGTCGAGTTGGGTGACGGAATCGACCCCGCTCATGAAGTGCGGGAAGTCCTCGAACTGGGTCCACTGGTTATAGGCCTGGCTTAGCGGGACGTTTACTTCAATGGATTCCTGGACAGTTGCCATGCGTACATCACTCCTGCAGTTGGCGGGCCGGAGCCCGCGGTTCTGATGGCCATAGCGGCTCGCACCACACGTCCACGCTAACGTGTCTTCCGGCAATTAGTAAGTTTGCTGACGAGCGCGCGATTCCGACGGGGGCCGGGCGACTCGCGCGCCGGGCCGGTTGTGGGCGGTGTTTGCCGTCACTAGTGTGCTAAGTACGCTTAGTGTTTTTCGGGCCGTCCGCCGCCTCCGCGGCTGACCCCGGGGGCCGGCGTGGCCAAGGCTGTACAACCATGAGGAGTCACCGCATGCCATCTGATCGCGACATCATCATCCCCGGCGCCCCAACAACGGCGCCGGTTTCCATTGGGGAACCTACCGCGCCTCATGACCCACTTCCGCCGAAGCCGGACCAGCAGGGACCGGAGGCCGTCTCGCCCACGGGTTCGCCGACCGGGGCACCGGAGACGTCGCGCGCCCAGTCCGGGGCATACCTCACGACGGCCCAGGGCCTGCGCCTCTCGGACACGGACCACTCGCTGAAGGCCGGCCGGCGAGGCCCGGTGCTCCTGCAGGACCACCACCTGCGGGAGAAGATCACCCACTTCGACCACGAACGCATTCCGGAGCGGGTGGTCCACGCCCGCGGTGCCGGAGCGCACGGCACCTTCCGCTCCTACGGAACGGCGGCGAACATCACACGGGCGGGTTTTCTGGCCAGGGACGTCGAAACGCCTGTGTTCGTGCGCTTTTCTACCGTGCTGGGCTCGCGCGGCTCCGCGGACACCGTCAGGGACACGCGCGGCTTCGCCACCAAGTTCTACACCGACGAAGGCACCTTCGACCTGGTAGGCAACAACATCCCGGTCTTCTTCATCCAGGACGGCATCAAGTTCCCGGACATCGTCCATGCCGCAAAACCGCGCCCGGACCGCGAAATCCCGCAGGCCCAGAGTGCCCACGACACGTTTTGGGACTTCGTTTCCCTGCACACCGAGGCCCAGGCCCACACCATGTGGAACATGTCCGATCGGGGGCTGCCCCGTTCCTACCGCACCATGGAGGGGTTCGGGGTGCACACCTTCCGGCTGGTGAACGCTGAAGGCGCCACATCCCTGGTCAAGTTCCACTGGAAGCCGAAGCAGGGCGTCCATTCGCTGGTCTGGGAGGAGGCCCAGCTGATCAACGGCATGGACCCGGATTTCCACCGCAGGGACCTCGCCGACGCCATCGAAGCCGGGGCCTTCCCGCAGTGGGAGCTAGGCATCCAGGTGTTTCCGGACACCGAGGAGGAGTTCTTCGAGGGAATCGATCTGCTGGATCCCACGAAGTTCGTCCCCGAGGAGCTGGCTCCCGTGCAGCCGATCGGCCTCATGACGCTGACCGCCAACCCGGTGAACTACTTTGCCGAAACCGAGCAGGTGGCCTTCCACCCCGGTCACCTGGTGCCGGGCATCGACGTCACCAACGATCCGCTCCTCCAGGTCCGTCTCTTCTCCTACATCGACACCCAGATCAGCCGGCTGGGCGGGCCCAACTTCGGCCAGCTGCCGATCAACCGGCCGCAGGCGCCCGTCAACGACCTGCTGCGGGACGGCATGCACCAGACGGCCGTCCACGCGGGAGTGGCGCCCTACCACCCGAACTCGCTCGACGGCGGCTGCCCCTTCCTTGCCGGGGCCGACGTCGGCGCCTTCATCGACGTGCCCGAGGAACTGGCCGCCGCGGTGAAGGAACGCAAGTCGCCGGCGTCGTTCGATGACCACTACAGCCAGGCGCGGCTCTTCTTCCGGAGCCTGACACCGGTGGAGCAGGACCACGTGATCCAGGCGTACACGTTCGAACTGGGCAAGTGCTACGAACAGAGCATCCGCGAGCGGCAACTGGCCGCACTGGCCAATATCGACGCCGGTCTCTGCGCCGCAGTGGCGGCCGGTCTCGGCCTGCCGGCACCGGCCGCCACCGTGGAGGTGCCGGATGCCGCGCCGAGCCCGGCCCTGTCCCAGGTCGGCGGCAGCTGGCCGGTGGCCGGGCGGGTCGTCGGCATCCTCGCGGACGAGGGCAGCGACCTGGACCTGGTGAAGGCGGCCCGGACAGCGCTTGACGACGCCGGAATCGTGCCCCTCGTCATCGCCCCAGCCGGGGGCATGCTGGGCGAGAACAGCAAGGCGATTCCGGTGCAGCGCACGTACCTCACGGCACGCTCGACCGAGTTCGACGCCGTGCTGATCGCCGGCTCGGGCGCGCCGGCCAAAGATGCCGAGCAGGGGCGCGACGCCAAGGCCGGGGAGCCCGGCGCCGCCCTTGATCCGCGGGTGGTGCTCCTGCTCTCGGAGATGTTCCGCCACGGCAAGGCGATTGGCGGCATCGGTGACGCCCTCACGTGCCTGGACGGCGCAAGCATCCCGCAGGACGCCGCCGGAATCGCGCAGGGGGAGGGAGCAGAGGACGTCGTCGCGCAATTGATCGGGCTCCTGGCTGCGCATCGGGCCTGGGAACGGTTCCCCGCCATGGGCGCCTAGGCGCCGCCAACCGCCAACCGCCCGCCGTCCGCCGTCCGCCGTCCGCCGTCCGGCGTCGGCCGGGCGCGGGAGGGACGCCGTCCGGCCTGGCCGTCCGCCGTCGGCCGGGCGCGGGAGGGACGCCAGGGAGGAAGCGGCAGGGAGTCGGGGAGGATCCTTCGGGGTCCTCCCCGATGTGCGTCCTCAACCGTTGCCCTTGCCCTTACCTTTGTCCTTTCCCTTGGCTTTGCCGGCAGCCGGAGCCGGCGCGGGCGCGACGACGGCGGGTGCTGCCGGGGCGGGGGCGGCTGCCGTGGCCGCGGCTGCGGCCGCCGCTTTCGCAGCCGCGGCTGCAGCTGCCTGTGCTTTTGCCTTTTCTGCGGCCGCCTTCTCCGCCGCGACCCGGGCGGCCTCGGCGGCGGCCTGCTGCGCGGCAAGGTCCGCCCGTACGGCGTCGATCGAAGACTTGATGCCCTGGTGGCGCTTGAAGGACACTTGACCGCTTGTGGCGGCGGCATCCAAGCTGGCCTGGAGCTCGTCGAGCAGCTTCAGGCAGCCCGCCGGGTCGTTGGCGGCAGCGGCCTCGCTGACGGCCAGGACTTGGGACTGCAGCTGGCTGGCCGTGTCGCGGTCAAGGTCCGGTGCCGGGGAGCCGCAACCGGCCAGGCTGCCGGCGAGCAGGGCTCCTGCCAGCCCCCATGCCGGAAACCGGACGCCGAAGCCGGCCCCGGCGGTGCTGCCGACGCGGGAGGCTCTCACGGTTCCACGCTCTTCTGGAGTTCCTTCAGGTGCTCGCCGAGCGGTCCGGTGACGGTGGGGTAGGGGACGACGGCGGCGGGGACTGCGGGCGCGGCGATGGCGACGCCGATGGCGGCAGCGACCGTGAGGACGGTGAGCGCGGTGAGCACCACCACGAGGCGGGTCCGCAGGCTGGCCTGCCGGAACCAGGCCATTGCCCGGGACACTGGCGGGCGGCGGACGGCTTGGCCCGGGGCGGCCGGATCCAGGACAAGCCCCGCGGACTTTCCCGAGTCATAACCGGAGCCCGAGCCGACGCCGGGCGGCCTGGGTGGTCTGGCCGGCCGGGCGGTCGGGACCATTTCGGCAGAGAGGGCAGTTGGGGCAACCGGGGCGGGGAGGACGCGGGTGTGCTCCTCTGTCACAGGGCCGGGGAGGAATTCAGGCGACACCAGGGCGTGGCGCAGTGCGGCCTCGACGTCGGCGGCCGCGGGCCGGTCTAGGGGGTCGGAAGCGGTCATGGCACGCAGGAGCCGAGCCCATTCGTCCGGGACTGCGTCCGGGATGACGGGGTCGCGGTGCAACCGGGCGACGGCGGATTCCACTGCGCTCCCGGGATACTCCACTTCGCCTTTAAGGCATTCGAGCAGGACCAGGCCGAGAGAATAGACGTCGCTCGAGGGGCCGAGGTCTTCGCCGCGAGCCTGTTCCGGGCTGAGGTAGGCGGCAGTGCCCACCATCGTGCCGGTGGCAGTGAGCCGGGTCCCGTCAATGATCCGGGCGATTCCAAAGTCAGTCAGCTTGGGCCGCAGCGGCTCCCCGGGCCGGACTGGAACGAGCAGGACGTTGGCTGGCTTGATGTCCCGGTGGATGATGCCCAGCGCATGGACGTAGGCGAGGGCATCGGCTATCCCCGCGCCGACGACGGCCGCTTCGCCCAGGGGCAGCGGGCTCTGACGGATGCGGGCGCGCAGGTCCTGGCCGCCCACCAGTTCCATGGTCAGGAAGGGCCGCGGCTCATCGGCAATCCGGGTGTCAATCCCGGCGTCGAACAGTGTCACCAGGCCGGGATGGTTCAGGGTGGACAGCAACTCGATCTCGGCCTCCTGACGGCGCAGTTCGTCAGGGTCGGCCGACTGCGCAGCGAAAAGTTTCAGCGCGACGTCCCGGCCCAGGTTCAGGTCCCTGGCGGTGTAGACCGAGGCCATGCCGCCGCGGCCGATCACTTCACCGAGCTGATAGCGGCCGCCCAAGGGCTGGTCCGTGATGCTGCCGGGCGAACTGTCCACGATCTCCCCGTATTCCATTTCTGTGCGCCAAGGTAACGCACCTAAAAGAATGATACGGGCCGGTAACCTGCACGCTGCCGCATCCGACCAGTGTCGGACGCGACAGCGTGCAGACGGACCGCAGTTTTGCCGCTCCTCCTCAGGGCCCTTCTGCCGGAGCGAATGCAGGGCGTTCGGTCCCCCAGCGGACCCAACGACCTTGCTCCGGCGGTGACAGGACCTCGACGGGAGCGGTGGCACACCTTACGGTGGCCTGGGCCCGCAGCCAGGGCGCGGACGCGGACCGGAACGCTCCGGGCGAGCGAGGACGGCCCGTGACGCTAACCGGATCAGCGCGTTGGCAGTTGCGGTGCCGGAAACCCGGCGGCGGACGGTCGAGTCCATTGGGAGATCTCCTGGGTGACTGATAACGGGCGGCCAAGGCAGCCCGACGGGCCGTGCTCTGTGGAGGCAGAGACGGCCCGACTAGTCAGGAGAAGAACCGGGGTCAGCGCAAACGGCGTTGTACTCATGTTGGAGCGGACCGCCGATACGGTCGGCCCCGCCTGCGGGCACGATGAAGTGCAGGTAGGGCACCCACGCGGCCGTTCCGGCGGGCCCGTTGCCCGAGTGCCCGCTGCCGGACCCTGAGCCCGGAGCGGTCGGGAGCGCGTCGGCCGCGGGCAGGCCTGTGCCGCCGTGCCAGGGACTTGGGCTGGGTGCAGCGGGCGCGGCCGGCGGTTCGGGCGTGCCGGCAGGGAGTTGCGCTGGTGCGACGGCGGCAGGCCCGGCGGGTCGCGCGGCGGATTCGGGCCACAGGTATCCGGCATAAAAGATTTGGGCACCAGAGGAAGCGATTGTCCCGAACGGGCTGGCCGCCTGAGGACCGGATGTCTTTGCGGTGGTTGTCTTTGCAGTGGTTGTCTCAGCGCTGGGCGACTGAACGCGAGCGGGAGTCGGCGGTTCCGCGGGCGCTGCCTTGCCGCTGTCGGCTGGCGTGGCGGTGTTTGCTGCCGGCACGTCTGCTGTGGCGTCGCCCGGAAGGACGGCACCAGCGTCGTCCTGAGGAACAGGCGCCGGATTGCCGGGCAGCGGTGCAGCGGGGTCACCGGGAAGCGGCGCAGCCGGGTCGGGAACGGCAGGGTCGGGGACGGCAGGGTCGGGAACCGCGGGTTCGGGGACGGCAGGAACGGCAGGGTCGGGAACCGCGGGTTCGGGGACGGCAGGAACGGCAGGGTCGGGAACCGCGGGTTCGGGAACGGCAGGGTCGGGAACGGCGGGTTCGGGCGCGACGGGTTCGGGAAGCACCACGGGAACGTTGGGATCCACCACCGGAACACCCGGGTCGGGAACAGCCGGGTCTCCTGAGGGCGCGGCAGGATCCGCTACCGGTCCGGCGGCGGGCGGAGTGCTGTCCGGCGCGGGGAGCGGTGTATCGGGCGCCGCCGGATCCAAGACAGGGGGCGCAGGATCAGCGGCGGGCGGCCGCGTGTCCGGACCCGGAGGGGGGTCCACGGCAGCCTCTGCAGCATCAGGAGGCTCATCGGCAACGGGCTCGTCGGCCGGGTAGGCAGCATCGCCGTCAGGGGCCGAAGTGGGCAGGGCCGGAACGGCGCCTGCCGCCCACGTGGGAGCCGGGCCGGCGTCGAGGGCCACCTGGGCGCCGTCGAGGGTGGTTACGGCAAAGTTGCCGGCATCGGCGCAGCCGGTGGCCGCTAATGTCTCACCGGCGTCGTCGGCCCGTCCATGGAAGGAGCAGGCGTCATCCGCCTGTGCGGCAGTGCTGGAAAGCGTCAACCATGCGGCGCCGGCGACGGCAGCTAACAGGACGCGTCGCAGAGGGCGGAGGTTGCGGCCCGCACGGGAGGGCGATGCTGCAGGATCCATGCGCACCCCCGCTCCCGGACGACTGGACAGTTGCCTACAGGGTAAGTCGGCCCCAACAGGCGAGTCCAGAGAGGAGAGGAAACTGTACGCATTCCGAGACCCTTCAGTACCCGCCGATTTGCTGGCCGGGGGAGGTGGTCAGGGGGCGTCGTTCGGGTAGCTCACTCCAAGTTGCGCGCGTACACCGTCGAAGAGCCGCATGGTGTTCAGGGAGTCCTCCAGCGGCATGACCGGGCTTTCGGTGAGTCCCTGCTGGATGCACCGCGTCACCTCGCGGAGTTCGTAGCTGTAGCCGCGGCCGATCACCGTGAACTGCTCGCTGCGGGGCTCGTCGAAGCCGATCCTGACCAGCAGCTCCTTGGGGTTGTTGATGGAGCCTGAGGCCTGCAGGAACCCCTTGCTGCCCGCGACGGTGGCCGTGCGCGGGCCGTGGGCGAGCAGCGAGGAGGTCAGCTGGGCCTGGGCACCATGGTGGTAGCCCAGGGTCAGCGCGTTCTGGGCATCCACGCCGTCATCGTTGAGCCATCCGGTCGCGCTGACTGTCTGGGGAAACCCCAGGGTGCCCAGGGCCCAGAGCAGCGGGTAGACCGTCAGGTCCAGCAGCGCGCCACCGCCGTCCCTCGGCGCCCAGAGCCGCGAGGTAGGGGAGTAGGGGGCCGGGAAGCCAAGATCCGCACCAATCCACTTGACGTCGCCGATCTCGCCAGAGGCGGCGATCTCGAAAGCCCGCTGCATGCTCGGGAGGAAGCGGCTCCACATCGCCTCCATCAGGAACAGGCCGTTGGCCCGGGCGGCGGACACAAGCTCCATGGCCTCCCGGGCGTTGACGGTCAGGGCCTTTTCACACAGCACATGCTTGCCGGCCTTGAGGGCGGCCAGGGCAATTTCGTGGTGGTGCGCGTGGGGCGTGGCGACGTAGACGACGTCGACGGCGTCGTTGGCGAGCAGCCGGGCGTAGCCGGTCACGCCGTCCTGGTCGCCATAGGCGCGGGCGAAGCCGTAGTCGGCCGCGAACGCGTCCGCCGCCGCCTGCGTTCTGGAGCTGACCGCGTAGAGTTCGGCGTCCGCGAGGAGTTCGAGGTCGCGGGTGACGGCGGCGGCGATGCCGCCGGTCGCGATGACCCCCCAGCGGAGCCGGGCGCCTGTTGCGGTGCGCGGATCCGGGTCGGTCTGGCTGAACAGCCACGGCTTGGCGATGGGGGCAGTCATGCAGCCATCCTCTCACCCGGCCGCCCTTCACCGGCCCTCATCCGAGGTCGGGCGGGCCCGGGGGCCCGCCCTTCAGCCACCTCATCGGACGCAGGACGGCGGCTAGGCGGGTACGCCCGCGGCCGCCCTTACTGTTTCCTCGGTCAGCCGCCCCTGCTGGAGCCGGAAGCGCCGGTCGGTCTTGTCGGCCAGGGTGCGGTCGTGGGTGACTACGAGGATGGTGGTGTTGTGGTCCCGGCTGAGTGCGCTGAGCAGCTCGATGATGTGCTCGCCGGTCTGCTCGTCGAGGTTGCCGGTGGGTTCATCGGCCAGGATCAGCTTGGGCTCGTTGGCCAGTGCCCGGGCGATCGCCACGCGCTGCTGTTCGCCGCCGGAGAGCCGGTTGATGCGCCGCACGTGCTTGTCCGGGTCGAGCTGGACCTGTTCGAGCAGCTGCCGGGCCCGTTCCAGCCGGGCGCCCTTGCGCATTCCGGCAAATTCCATCGGCAGCATCACGTTGTCCGCGGCCGAGAGGTTCGGGATCAGGTTGAACTGCTGGAACACGAATCCGATGTCCCGGCGCCGGTAGTGGGTCAGCTTCGCGTCCGGCATGCTGGCCAGGCTCACGCCGTTGACCACCACATCGCCGCTGGTGGGCTTGTCCAGCGCGCCGAGCAGGGACAGCAGGGTGCTCTTGCCGCTGCCGCTCTTGCCGACGATCGAGGCCAGCGTGCCCTGAGCGAGTTCGAAACTGACGTCGTTGACGGGCTTGATGGTCCGGTCGCCGGTCTTGAAGGTGCGGACCAGGTTCTTGACTTCGATCATGGCTATTCTCCTCGGAGGACTTCGATGGGACGGATGCGTGCGGTGAGCAGGGCCGGGACGAGTGCCCCGATGATGGCGACGCCGAAGACCGCGGCGATGCCCGTGGCAATAACTTCGGGGGAGGCGCTCGCCGTCACGGAGGTCAGCAGCTGGCTGGCCCCGCCGAAGGGCCCGCCCTGGCCGCCGGGGAAGCCGCCGCCGCGCTGGCCGGCAGCCGCGCCCGTGGTGCTGGTGGCGCTGCTTGAACTGATGAGGGCGCTGGCGATGCCGCCGCTGGCAAAGGATGCAATGGCGGCGCCCACCACGCTGCCCAGGGCCACCAGGACGAGGGCTTCCAGCACGAACTGCAGGCCGATGGTGCGGTTGGGGGCGCCGATGGCTTTCAGGACGCCGATCTCGCGGCGGCGTTCGCGGACCAGCATGACCATGATCAGGAGGATGATCAGGCCGGCGGTGGCGAGGGCCGCGGCGAAGGCGACAAAGGAAATGTTCTTGACGCTGTCCAGCGAGCTGACGGCGGTCTGAAGGTTCCGCTGGCCCTGGGTGACGTCCGCCTTGTCGGCGCCGAGCGCCGTCGTGAGGGCGGTCTTGGCAGCGTCGACATTTTCCATGCTGTTGACGGTGACGATCATGGTGGACAGCTCGCCGGGGAGGGCGGCAAGCGTCTGGGCGGTCGGGAGGGTCACGTAAAGGGCGTTGTTGCCGAAGGCGGTGCCGGCGTCGAAGAGGCCCTTGACGGTAAAGGTCTTGTCCCCGATGGTGAAGGTCGATCCGATTTTGAGACCGTTCTTCTCGGCCAGCGTGGTGCCGAGCAGGGCGCCGGTGGATTCAGCCGTGTAGTCGCCCAAGCCGGTTCCCTGCGTCAGTACCAGAGCCTTGCCGGTGGAGTCCACCTCGGCGCCGATCCCGGTAGCGGTGACGGGCAGCGAGAAGGACGGGGCGGCTTGCGTTGTACCTGTGCCGGTGCCGGTGGTGCCGGTGGCTGCCTGGTTGCGGTTGCCGAGGGTTCCGGCGTCGATGGCGGCAGTGAGGCTCGTGCTCACGGTGGTGGCCGACTGGCCGCCCGGGGCGCCTCCGCCCGGGCCGGCCTGACCTGATGCGGACTGGGCAGCGGCCTCAGTGGCGTTGCGGAGGCGCAGCGCCTTGGTGCCGACAACGCTCGTGACATTGGGGACGGCCGCCGCGGTGGCGGCCTGCGTTGCGGTGAGCGGCTCGCCGCCGCCTTCGAAACCCTGGCCGCCGGCCGGATTCACGGTCAGGACCGTGCCCACTGAGGCATTCAGCTCGGCGACCTTGCCGGTGACGGCCTGGTTGGCCACGAGCATGGCCAGGGCAAGTCCGATGGCTACGGCCAGCACGGCCACCACGGCGGCGGTCCTGACCTTGTTTCGAAAGGCGTTGCCTACACTCCGGGCAAGAACGCTCACGGTACTCCTAGGTTTCTCTTGCCGGGCGGAATGCCCGGCGGCTGCTCCCACAGTGGTACGGGCTGCTGTGCGAACCTCCCGGTGAAGCTATGGTTCGGCTGTGAAGCGCGTTGCCGGTGTCGCAAAGCCGGTAAAGCCCTTGCCGGCAACACAAAAGCCCCGGCCCTCCCTTGCGGGGAGAACCGGGGCTCTGCTGCCTGGCTGGCGCCTGCGCGGCGTGCGCCGGGGCCGGAACTACTGCTTGGTGATCGGTCCGAGTACCGGATCGTTGACGTAGGCCGTGTGGACGTTTTCCTTGGTCACGATGACGGGCGTCAGCAGGTAGGCCGGAACCACCTTGACCGTGTTGTTGTAGGACTTGTCGTCGTTGATCTCAGGCTTTTTGCCTGCCTGGATGTCGTTGACCATGGTGATCGAGTGCTCAACAAGTGCGCGGGTGTCCTTGTTGATGGTGGAGTACTGTTCGCCCGCCATGATGGACTTGACCGACTCCACCTCGGAGTCCTGGCCGGTGACAACCGGGATCGGCTTGCCGGCGGCCTTGACGGAGGTGATGATTGCGCGGGCCAGGGTGTCGTTCGGGGACAGCACGCCGTCAAGCGGGGCGCTGCCGTAGGTTCCGGCGAGCAGGGTGTCCATGCGCTTCTGGGCGTTCTCTGCCTTCCAGCCCTGGGTAACGGCCTGCTCGAAGGACGTCTGGCCGGAGAGGACCTTCAGGGTGCCGTCATCAATCTTCGGCTTCAGGACGCTCATCGCACCGTCGAAGAAGACCTTCGCGTTGGCATCATCCGGGGAGCCGGCGAAGAGCTCGATGTTGTACGGACCTGACGGCTTCTTGGCCTTCATCCCGTCCAGCAGCGCCTGGCCCTGGAGGACACCGACCTTGAAGTTGTCGTAGGCCACGTAGTAGTCCACGTCCTGGGTGTTCAGGAGCAGACGGTCGTAGGCGATGATCGTGGCGCCGGCGTCCTTGGCCTGCTTGAGCTGGGTGCCCAGCTGCGCGCCGTCGATGGCGCCGACGATGATGACCTTGTCGCCCTTGGTGATCATGGCGCTGATCTGGTTCTGCTGGTCCGACACGCCGCCGTTGGCGAACTGCACATCCGGCTTGTAACCGGCCGCGGTGAGGCCGTCGTTGAACAGCTTTTCCGCCAGGACCCAGTTTTCCGAGGTCTTCTGCGGGAGTGCGACGCCGATCGAGGAACCCTTCGGGAAGGCCTCGCCTCCAGTGGTTGATCCGCCGGATGCTCCGGAGTCGGAACGGCCGCAGGCTGTCAGCGCCAGTGCCGCAATGGCAGCGATTGCTGCCGCCTTTCCTGCTTTACCAATCATTCGCATTGCGTGGTTCTCTTTCTTTTGGTGGTGTGGGGGAAATAGCGGAAGTCGGGAACAGGGGTAGCGGCTCAGATCCCCCGGGAGATGACCTCTTTGGTTTGGGTGGTCTCGTCGGCCTTGATCTCGCTGCTGCGGCCGAAGTTCTTCATCAGCATGCCGACGATCGATCTCTTGCCCTGGGTCTTGTTGTAGACGTCGAAGGCGACGGCGATCAGGAGGACCAGGCCCTTGATGATCTGGGTGAGGTCGGCGCCGACGCCGAGGAGCTGCAGGCCGTTGTTCAGCACGGCCATGACCAGGCCGCCGATGATCGAGCCGATCACGGTGCCCACGCCGCCGGTGACTGCTGCGCCGCCGATAAACACGGCCGCGATGGCGTCAAGTTCCCAGCCGACGCCGTCGAACGGGCCCGAGGCGGTGGAACGGCCCACGAAGATCATGCCGGCCAGGCCGGCAAGGATGGACATGTTCATCATGACCAGGAAGTTGACCTTCTTGGACTGCACGCCGGAGAGCTCGGCGGCGTGCCGGTTGCCGCCGACGGCGTAGATGTGCCGGCCGATGACGGTCTTGGAGGAGATGAAGCCGTAGATCAGGATCAGGACGGCGAGGATCAGGCCCGGGATCGGGAAGGATGTGCCCGGCCGGCCGGTGGCGAACAGGTAGGTCGCATAGAGGATGGCGCCGCAGATCAGGACCAGCTTCAGGACCATGACCCAGGCTTCGGGGACGTCGGCCCCGAGGGCCTTGGCAGTGCGGCGGGAACGGATTTCGCTGAAGATCACGTACGCGACGGCGGCCAGGCCCAGCAGGACGGTGAGGTTGTTATACCCGGTCTGCGGGCCGATCTCGGGGAGGTAGCCGGAACCGATGTACTGGAAGTCCGTCGAGACCGGGATGGTGTTGGATTTGCCGACAAACTGGTTGGCCCCGCGGAAGATCAGCATGCCCGAGAGGGTGACGATGAACGCCGGAATGCCGACATAGGCCACCCAGAAGCCCTGCCAGGCGCCGATGGCAACGCCCAGCAGCAGCCCCATGAGGATGCCGACATACCAGGGCAGTCCCCAGTCGCGGATGAAGAGGGCCACGCACACGCCCACGAAGGCCGCGACGGAACCGACGGAGAGGTCGATGTGGCCGGCGATGATGACCAGCACCATGCCGATGGCCAGGATCAGGATGTAGGAGTTGCCGTTGAAGAGGTTGATGACGTTGCCCGATGTGAGCGTGCGGCCCTCCGTGAAAATCTCGAAGAACACGATCAGCGCCACCAGGGCGAAGATCATGCCGAATTGGCGGGTATTGCCGCCAAAGAGCTTCTTGAGCGCGTTCATTGTTTCAGTCCTTGTTTCCGGGTAGTTCGGCTAGTTCTGGATCGTCCCAGAGGGCGAGGCGGTCTTGCGGGCGGACGTCATGAGCCTCATGAGGCTTTCCTGGCTGGCTTCGTCCTTGTTCAGCACGCCGGTGATGGCGCCTTCGAAGATCGTGTAGATGCGGTCCGAGAGGCCCAGCAGTTCGGGCAGTTCCGAGGAGATGACGATCACGGCCTTGCCCTCGTTGGCCAGTTTCTGGATGATGCCGTAGATCTCATACTTGGCCCCGACGTCGATCCCGCGGGTCGGCTCGTCCAGGATCAGCACGTCCGGGTCCGTGAACATCCACTTCGCCAGCACGACCTTCTGCTGGTTGCCGCCGGAGAGCTTCGCGACACCTTCCTCCACGGAGGGCGTCTTGGTCCGCAGCGACTTCCGGTATTCCTCCGCGACGGCGTATTCCTTGTTCGCGTCCACCACGAAGTGCCTGCTGATTTTGCGCAGGTTGGCCGAGACCGTGGTGGCCTTGATGTCATCGAGCAGGTTCAGGCCCAAGGACTTGCGGTCCTCCGTGACGTAGCCCAGCCCGGCGTCGATCGCCTGGCGGACGCTTTTGAGCTGCAGCTCCTTGCCGTCTTTGTAGACATGGCCCGAGATGAAGCGGCCGTAGGAGCGCCCGAACACGGACCGGGCCAGCTCGGTACGCCCGGCTCCCATCAGCCCGGCGAATCCGACGATCTCGCCCCGGCGGACGAAGAAGCTGGAGTTCTTGCACACCAGGCGGTCCTGGATCTGCGGGTGGCCGACGTTCCAGTTCTTCACCTCGAAGAGCACCTCGCCGATCTTCGGCTCGTGGTCCGGGAACCGGGATTCCAGCGTCCGGCCCACCATGCCCTTGATGATGCGGTCCTCGTCGACGCCGTCGGCCTTGACGTTCAGCGTCTCGATCGACTTCCCGTCGCGGATGATCGTGATTTCATCCGCGATCTGCTCGATCTCGTTGAGCTTGTGCGAAATGATGATCGAGGTGATGCCGCGGCCCTTCAGGCCCAGCATGAGGTCCAGCAGGTGCTGGGAATCGGACTCGTTCAGCGCCGCCGTGGGCTCGTCCAGGATCAGGAGCTTCACCGACTTGTTCAGGGCCTTGGCAATCTCGACGAGCTGCTGCTTGCCGACGCCGATCTCCTTGATGGGGGTGTCCGGGTCCTCCCGCAGCCCCACCCGGGCCAGCAGTTCGGTGGTTCTGGTGCGGGCTTCGGCCCAGTCGATCACACCGCGCTTGGTGGGTTCGTTACCCAGGAAGATGTTCTCGGTGATGGACAGTTCGGGAATGAGTGCCAGTTCTTGGTGGATGATCACGATCCCGGCGTGCTCGCTGGCCCGGATGTCCTTGAACTGCTGGATCTCGTTCTGGTAAACGATGTCCCCGGTGTAGGTGCCGTAGGGGTAGACCCCCGAGAGCACCTTCATCAGGGTCGATTTCCCGGCGCCGTTCTCACCGCAGATGGCGTGGATCTCGCCGGCCTTCACCCGCAGGCTCACATCGGCCAAAGCTTTAACGCCGGGGAATTCCTTGGTGATGGAGCGCATCTCGAGGATTAGCGGATCGCTGTGCGTGTTGAGGGACGTCATCTGCCCTTACGCCTCCAATGCATGACTTCGTTGTCCGCCCCTGCAAACCGCAGGGCCGTCTGATGGAAAAGTAAACTAGCTCACAGCCATTGTCGTCAAGTCTTTAACGCAACGGCCCGATAACGAATGCTCAATTTCGCCGGATCCCGGCATGCTGGAACACCAGCGCCGTGGCCCCGAGGGCTTCCGCGCGGTCGCCCAGGGACGACATCGTGAGGGTGGTCGTCTCGCCGATCACCGGAACGGCATGGCGGATCAAGCCGCGCCGGATGGGGTCCAAAAGCAGCTCACCGAGCCCGGCCAGCGGGCCGCCCACCACGATCACTTCCGGATTGATCAAGTTCGCCACGTTGCCCAGGGCGCGTCCGACGGCGAGGCCGGCGTCGTCCACAACGCGCAGGGTTGCCGAGTCGCGCTCCAGGGTTTTGCGGACGATGTCGCCGGGCGATAGCGGACGGTCCTCGCCGCGGCTCAAAAGTTCGATCATTGTGGTGGTGGAGGCGATCGTTTCCAGGCATCCCCGGTTCCCGCACCGGCAGATCAGCCCGTGCTCGTGGATGGTGGCATGGCCGATTTCGCCGGTGATGCCGACGTTGCCGTAGTACGGGACCCCATTGAGGATCAGCCCGGCGCCGATGCCCGAACCGATCTTGAGGAACATTAAGTTGTCGATGCCGCTGTGTGGCCCCCACGTGACTTCGGACAGGGCGCCCAGGTTGGCGTCATTGTCAACGAAGACGGGCAGATCAAGCGCTTGTTCGAGGCGTGTGAGGATATTGATGCCGACCCATTCGGGCAGGATCGCGCCCTGCGCCACCGTTCCCGTGCGCCGGTCGATGGGGCCGGGAATCCCGACGCCGGCACCCACCAGGGCGGTGCGCTCCACGCCGCTGTCCGCCAGCAGCCGGTCCAGCACCCCGACGGCGGCCTGGATGCCTTCCTCTGCCCGATGGCCCAGGGGAAGCAGGACCGAGTCCTCGGCGATCACGTGATAACTCAGCGAGGCAAGCACGACGCGCAGGTGTCGGCGGCCGAAGTCGATCCCGACGGCGACGGCTCCGTTGCTGTTGAGCCGGACGTTCAGGGCGCGCCGCCCGGAGCTGGTGATCGGCTCGGTCGAGGCCAGCCCGGCCGCCAGCATGATCCGGACGATATTGGAGACCGTGGCCGTCGAAAGACCGGTCTGGCGGGCCAGCTCCGCCTGGGTGGAAGGACCTGTCAGGAGGCATTCGATGATCCGCTGCTGGTTCAGATGCCGGAGGGCTGACTGCGATCCGGGGTTTTTGGTTCGGCTCCTCGTTGAGCTCGTTGGTGAGGGCATGCTATGAAGCGTGACTCATCCCGGCCTTGTAGTCAAGAAGTTAACGCATTGGTAACGGCCGTGCCGGTTCCCGGGCTGTACCGGGATGGTCGCTTCCCTCTCCCTGAGCGGGATATTCTGCCCCGCTCGGTGGGCAGACGGGCGGAAATGCACCAGCCTCGGCCTCCCGGGCGGTGGCTACTGTGGACCCTGAGAGTCCGCGTTGCCCGTGCGGATACCCGGCGAGTCGTGAGGTGGTAATGGTGCTGCTGGCCCTGATGCAGGCGAGTGCGGTCGTGCTAGACGTGAAGGCCAACTGCGCCGCCGTGGAGGAAGCGGCGTCCAAGGCGTCCGACGCGGGAGCGCAGCTGCTTCTGACGCCCGAGCTTTTCCCCGTCGGCTACGCCCCACGCCGGCTGCGGTCAACATTCGATCCCGGAACGCTGCCTGCACTCCGGGAGACCCTCGCGGGTATCGCCCGGCGCCACAACATCGGACTGGTCTACAGTCTCCCAGCTCTGACGCCCGCGGGGGACTGGCATATCTCCGCCACCCTGGTTGACGCCTCCGGCGGGGAACTTCTCACTTATGACAAGGTCCACCTGTTCGGCCCTGAGGAACGCGGGGCCTTTGCGCCGGCCGCGGAGGCCCCCCGTGTCGTTGAGTTCCAAGGGATCAAGACGGCGCTGGTCATTTGCTACGACATAGAGTTTCCCGAGTCCGCGCGGGCCGCCGCCGTGCGCGGCGCCGAACTGCTGCTGGTGCCGACGGCACTCGCCGGCGGGTTCGAGGCTGTGCCCCAGGTGCTGGTCCGGGCCAGGGCGCTGGAGAACCAGCTGACGGTAGCGTACGCCAACCACACCGGCGGTGAGGAAGGCTACGATTTTCTCGGCGGCAGCATTGTTGCCGGCCCGGAGGGCTCGGTGCTGGCCGTGGGCGGGACCGGGACAGAATTGCTCTATGCCGAACTGGGCCGGACTCTGGACGCCGCGGATGCGACGGACAGGGCTGCCAGCGCGGACGAGGCCGTGGCCTACCTGCGGGACCGCCGCCCGGACGTCTACCGTTCCTGGGGCATTTGACCCGCGGGAGCCGCGGTCTCCGGTGAAGCAACGGCCGCCGCAGCGCCGGGCATGTCAGGGCCTCCCTGATCGTGCAGGGTGATGTACTGCAGCGCAATCCAAAGCTCCGCGCGGGCCTGGGCCTGATTGAGGTCCTGGCCCAGCAGTTCAGCGATGACGCCGATCTGCCGGCGGACGCTGTTGCGATGCAGGCCCGTGGCCTTCGACGTGGCGTCCCAGCTGCCGTTCTCGCCAAGCCAGGCCCGTAGGATCCCCAGCGAGTTATCGCGGCGCTCCGGCTCGAGAGCGAGCAAAGGCGCCAGCAGGCGGCCCGCCAGCATCGTACCGGCCTCGGAACCCAGCAGGCCCGCCACGGACCAAGTGATGTCCTCTTCCCGGACGCTCCGGCGGCTGGTCATTACGCGGTTGCGCAGCGAGGAGGCGAGTTGGTAGGCCTCCGCCAGGGAAGTGAACTCGGTGTCGCTGCCGATCACCAGGCGCCAGCCGAGCCGCTCCACCTCCGCGAGCAGGGCCTCGTCGACCTTCAGCCGGGTGATGGCGGCAAAGCCGTAGTCGGTGTGTTCCACCAGTTTGGTGTCGAACAGCCTGCGCCATTCGAGCAACTCCCGCACCGGCCCTTCGCCCGGGCGGCGCTGCCCGGGCGCCGCCCGGGCGCTGACCGCGGCGGGGTCCGCCCGGACTCCCTGGATAACCCGCAGATGACCGGACCGGGTGGAGGAAATGCTTTGCGCCAGCAGGTCTTTCAGCCCGTTGACCTGCCGCGCCGTTCCCGACGCGACGCTCTCCGGGTGCAGCAGCAACGCCGTCGCCAGCTGGCTGGGGGCCAGGGAGCCGCTGGTGCGCTGGCGGACCAGCAGTTCCAGAAGCCCGACGGCGGTGGAGACCACACTGTTCTGCGCCGGGGTCAGCGGGGCGTTCGTGCCGAGGACGAGCGCGCCGAGGTTGGCGTCCCGGGTGCTGCGGAGCGGATACCCGACCACCAGCGATGAGCCTGCAACGTCGAACGAATCCATCTCCACCCGCGGGCCGCTGCCGGCGAGCAGCCGGGTCAGCAGCGGCTGTAAAACGGCGGAATCGACGCGGGCAGCGGAGCCCTCGGCGTCCGGTCCGTGCGAGCTGCCGGAACCGCGTGCCCGCACCCGCCCGTCCGCCCCGACCAGCATGGCCCAGACCGGGACGCGCTGCACCAGCGCCGCGAGGAGTTCGTGCTCGGGCCGCGCGGACAGGACCGCCCGCATGAGCTGGCGGTTGGTGTCGGCCAGCTGGCGGAAGATCCGGGCGTTGTCCGACTCCAGCAGCCTGGAGAATTCCAGCCCCAGCGCGGCGAAAGGGATGTCCCCCGGGATGGCCACCAGCGTCAGGTTGTGCTGCCGGCAGGCCCGGACCACGGCAGCCGGCACGGCCTCGAAGTAAGGTTCCAAGCCAAAGCCGAGGGCACTGACGCCGGCCTCGACCAGACGCCGCACATAGGCGTCCACCGGCTGTTCACCGCCGCCGTCGCCCACGAACGGCATGCCGGCCGTAAGCAGGAACTCGCCGTCGAGCAAGTAAGGGGTCGGATCGCCCAGCTCGCTGGGCTCCACCCAGCGTAGGCGCTGGTCCCCGTTGCCGCCATCGTGCAAGACGCTCAGCGCAGGCAGTTGGCGCAGGAACTGGGACAACGTCACGAAACCGAGCCGCTCGGAGTCCTCAGCAGTCACGGCTGCGGCTCCATCCCGGTCCGCCCGGGCACGTCCCGCAACCAAGGAGGTGCATTAAGTCTCATATGGGTAGATTACAGGTCTTTTTGCACAACCGTGAGAGGTGGCTCACAGCCCTAGGGTGGACCAGGGGAAACCGACCACTACTGAAGATAAGGACGTCAACGATGACTGTGCCAACTCTGATCGGGGAACGCCCCCCGGCGGCCGCCGCCCGTCCAGGGCTCGCCGCCCAGCTACTGCGCCGCAAGCCCATAGGGCAGCTGGTCAACGAGGCGGAAACCGGGCATGGCGGCACCCGGCTGGTCCGCAGCCTCGGTGTGCTGCAGCTGACCATGATCAGTGTCGGCGCCACGCTGGGCACCGGCATTCTGGTCATCCTGGGCGAATCGGTGCCGCTCGCCGGCCCGGCCATCTGGATCTCCTTCGCCATCGCCGGACTGGCTGCCCTGCTCTCCGCAGTGTCCTATGCCGAAATGGCCGGCTTGGTTCCTGCCGCGGGTTCCAGCTATTCCTACACCTATGCCACCATGGGCGAGGGCATGGCCTGGGTTTGCGGCTGGTGCCTGGTGCTCGAGTACGCCGTCTCGGTGGCCGCCGTTGCGGTCGGCGCGGGCCAGTACGTCAACGAGGCCGTGGGGGTCTTCGGCCTGACCCTCCCAGACGCCATCTCGCAGCCGCCCGGAGCCGGCGGAGTGCTGAATGTGCCCGCGATGGTCATTGTGGTCCTGGCCACGGTGCTCCTGGTCCGCGGTGCCAAGGAAAGCGCCTGGATCAACACAGCGATCGTCCTGGTCAAGGTCGGCATCCTGCTGTTCTTTTGCGCCGTTGCTTTCACCGCTTTCAACGGCGGACACTTCGAACCCCTCATGCCAATGGGCGCTGCCGGCGTCTCGGCCGCAGCCTCCCGGGTTTTCTTCTCTTACATTGGCTTCGACGCTGCCTCCACGGCCGGCGAGGAAGCCCGCAACCCCAAGCGTGACCTCCCGCGGGCCATCCTTCTGTCCATGCTGATCGTTACCAGCATCTACGTGCTCGTCGCCGTCGCCGCCATCGGCGCCCGCCCCTGGGGCTGGTTCGATGGCACCGAAGCCGCCCTCGTAAAGATCCTCGAGGAAATCACCGGCCAGCCATGGGTTGGCGTGGTGTTCGCCGTCGGCGCCGTCCTGGCCATCGCCAGCATCGTGCTGACCGTCCTCTACGGGCAGACCCGGATCCTGCTCTCAATGTCGCGCGACGGCCTGGTCCCCAAGGTCTTCGGCCGCGTCTCGGCACGGACCGGCACCCCGGTTGCCGGAACTCTGATCGTAGGCACTGCCGTCGCGTTGACTGCCGGACTGGTGCCGCTCGGCGCCCTCGCGGACGCCACCAGCATCGGGACCCTGTTCGCGTTCGCCCTGGTCAACGTGGCAGTCATCTACCTGCGGCGGACCCGACCGGAGCTGACACGCAGCTTCCGTGTCCCGCTCTTTCCGCTGACACCGATTCTCGGCGCCCTCATGTGCGCCTACCTCATGGCCAACCTCGGCGCCGAGACCTGGGCGGTCTTCGGTGCCTGGATGCTCGTGGGCTTTGCCGCCTACTTCGGCTACGGCCGGAAGAACTCCAGGGTGGCAGCCCTGAGCCACGAGGAATACCGTGAACTTTCAAGCCGCCAGCCCGCCAACACCACCACAACCCAAGACCTGAAGGCAGAGATCTCGTGACCACCGCCACCGAACTGCCGGCCCCCGAACCGGCTTCCACCCGTCCCGCCGACGCGCCCATCACCATGCTGAATCCGGACTTCCCGTTCAGCTACGACCACTACCTGGCCCACCCTAACGGCCTGGGCGCGGTGCCGCCCGAGCTCTACGGGACGGAGGTCGCCGTCGTCGGTGCCGGCCTGTCCGGACTGGTGACTGCCTATGAACTCATGAAGCTGGGGCTGCGGCCGGTGGTTTACGAGGCCGATCGGATCGGGGGCCGGCTGAGGACCGCCAGCTTCCCGTCCGCGCCCGGCATCGTGGCAGACCTCGGCGGCATGCGTTTCCCGGTCTCCGGCAAGGCCTTCTACCACTATGTGGACCTGCTCGGACTGCAGACCTGTGAATTCCCCAACCCGCTGGCACCCGCCACCCCCAGCACGGTGATCGAACTCGCCGGCCAGAAGTACTACGCAGAGACCGCCGCGGACCTCCCTCCGTTCTTCCTTGAGGTGGCGGATGCCTGGAAGGCGGCCGTGAACGACGGCGCCCGGTTCGCCGAGATGCAATCGGCCATCCGGGACCGGGACACCGCCCGAATCAAGGAACTCTGGAACGCGTTGCTCCCTGAGCTGGACGAACAGACGTTCTACGGCTTCATCGCCGGCAGCGACTCCTTCAAGGAGGCCGGCTTCGCCCACCGCGAGGCGTTCGGGCAAGTGGGGTTCGGCACCGGCGGCTGGGACACCGACTTCCCCAACTCCATCCTCGAAATCCTTCGGGTCGTCTACACCGACGCCGATGACCAGCACCGGTACATCGCCGGCGGTGCGCAGCGGCTCCCCGAGGCGCTCTGGGAGCACGCGCCGTCGGGCATGGCCCACTGGCCGGACGGCACGTCCCTGGCAACGCTGCACGCGGGAGCCCCGCGGGGCGCCGTGGAGCGCATCGGGCGTGACGGCAGCGGCGACTTCCAGATCCGCGAACGGTGGGGACGGGAATCCGCCTACCCGGCGGTGGTGACCACGTGCCAGTCGTGGTTGCTGTCGACGCGGATCCACACGGACGAATCGCTGTTTCCCGCCGAGCTGTGGACGGCGATCGAACGCTCGCACTACATGCAATCCTCCAAGACCTTCGTCATGGTGGACCGGCCGTTCTGGAAGGACATCGACCCCGAGTCCGGCCGCGAGGTCCTGTCCATGACGCTGACCGACCGACTGAACCGGGCCACCTACCTGCTGGACAACGGCCTGGACCAGCCCGCCGTGATCCTGCTGTCCTACACCTGGAACGATGACGCGCTGAAGTGGCTGGCACTTGACGCGGAGGAACGCGTCCGACTCATGCTGCACTCGCTGGAGCAGATCTATCCCGGCGTCGACATCGCCAGCCACATCGTGGGCCAGCCGATCACGGTCTCCTGGGAGGCCGATCCCAACTTTATGGGTGCCTTCAAGGCCAACCTGCCGGGGCACTACCGCTACCAGCAGCGGCTCTTCACACACTTCAAGCAGGACGGGCTCCCGGCCGAACAGCGCGGGATCTTCCTCGCGGGGGACGACGTCTCCTTCACGGCCGGCTGGGCGGAAGGCGCCGTCACCACTGGCCTGAATGCAGTCTGGGGTGTGGTCAACCACCTCGGCGGCCGGACTCCGGCGGGCAACCCCGGCCCGGGCGAGCTGCTGGCCGAGCTGGGGCCGATCGCGCTGGATTGACCGGCTGGATCCGACTGCTGGCGAAGGCGCCTCCCACCAAGTGCGTCCTAGCTGCTGTGGAGTTCCCGGTGTGCCCGTGCCAGTTCCTGGTAGTGGGCGGCATTGTGCTGGACGCCCGCGAACTCCTCGTCGCTGAGCTCCCGCCGGACCTTGGCCGGAACTCCGGCGACGAGCGAGCGGGGCGGGATGACCGTGCCCTCCAACACCACGGCGCCGGCGGCGACGAGCGAGCCGGCGCCGATCACGGCCCCGTTGAGGATGGTGGCGCTCATGCCGATTAGGCAGTCGTCCTCGACGGTGCAGCCGTGCACGACGGCGCTGTGGCCGACGCTGACCCGCGCGCCGACGGTGCACGGGAAACCGGGGTCGGCGTGCAGCACCACGTTGTCCTGCAGATTGCTGCCGGCGCCCACGGCGATGGCGGCCGTGTCGGCACGGACGGACACGCCGTAGAAGGCGCTGGAGTTTTCGGCCAGGGTGGCGTTGCCGATCACTGAGGCCGTGGGGGCGATGAAGGCGGAGTCATGGACGGCCGGAGTCGTGCCGGCGAACGCGTATAGGGGAGCCATGCCTTCAGCCTAGAACACGCCACCTCTTGCGGACCGAGCCGGCGTAAGTAAGTGCGGGTCCACGGCCGTTGCGCTATCACATATGGCTGTCCCAGGCGCCGGATAGCCACCACAACTGATAGCTCAACGGGAGAGAAGGTTCAGGCGGGGGAGCGGAGGACCGTGAAGCCGTCGTGCCGGCTCTCGCCCTCGCCGCGGGGGTCGGGGACGGGAAGCACGACGGCGATCGGCGCGCCGGGTTCCGCCACCCGCCCGAGTTCCCGGACGACGTCGTCCCACTGCTCCGGCGGCAGGCCGGACAACGCGTCCACGGCCCAGATCGAGGAAAACGCGGCGTCGGCGAACGGCAGCGATTCCGGGCCCGCCACGCTGGCCTCCAGCCCGCGCGCCCGGGCGGCGTGGATGCTCTCCTCGGACAGGTCCACGCCGGTGAAATGGATGCCGGACTGTACGAACTGCAACCCGTCCATGCCCGCGCCGCAGTCGAGCCCCAGCACTCCGTGCCGCCCCTCGGACTTCAACAGGGACACGAATGACTCGAGCCGGTCCCTCCTGATGGATTCCATAGCTCTAGTCAATGCCCGGATTCAGTTAAAGACAACCGGAATCAGTTAAAGACAACCGTCCGGTTGCCGTCGAGCAGGACACGGTGCTCGGCATGCCACTGCACGGCTTGGGCCAGGGTGCGGCCCTCCACGTCGCGGCCCATTTGGACGAACTGCTCGGCGGTGCGCCGGTGGTCCACCCGGATGACTTCCTGTTCGATGATGGGCCCCTCATCCAAGGCCGCCGTGACGTAGTGCGCCGTGGCACCGATGAGCTTCACGCCGCGGGCATGCGCCTGGTGGTAGGGCTTGGCACCCTTGAAGGACGGCAGGAACGAGTGGTGGATGTTGATGGCCTTACCCGTCAGTTCGCTGCACAGATCGTCCGAGATGATCTGCATGTACCGCGCCAGGACGGTGAGCTCGATGTCGTGCTCCTTCATCAAAGCCCGGAGTGCGTCCTCGGCCTGGAACTTGGTGTCCGGCGTGACGGGGATGTGGTGGAACGGGATGCCGTAGAACTCCGCCAGGCCCTCAAGGTCACGGTGGTTGGAGACGATGGCCGGAATGTCGATCGGCAGGGTGCCGGAGCGCTGCAGGAACAACAGGTCGTTCAGGCAGTGGGCCGAGGTGCTTGCCATCAGCAGGGTGCGGACCTTGCGGCCGGCAGGGTTGAGGCTCCACTGCATTCCGAACGCCTGCGCCACGGGCTCCAGCGCCGCCTGCAGTTCGGCCAGGGCGGCCGCCGTCGTCGCCTCCACCCGCATGAAGAAGGTGCCGGTGCCCTGGCTGCCGTATTGCTGGGAATCCGTAATATTGCAGCCCGCCACGAGCAGGGCGCCGGCGACGGCGTGCACGATGCCTGGCCGGTCGGGGCAGGACAGGGTCAGGATGTAGGAGGAGGTGGGGAACTCGTTAGTCACGGACAACAGCCTACCCGCGCTTCAGGGGCAGTTTTGAAAGGGTTTTGGTAGTGTTAACCCCGTCGCAACTGGCGTTGGATGGCTAACCATCAGGGAGCGGCACTCACGAAGACCACGGATCGTACGCCTGGGCCGAGGGTCATGTCTTACCGGTTGGCAGCACCACCGCTGTCGGCCCGTTGTTGGCACCCGCGCAGGTGCCTTCCGCCGCTGTCGCGGCCTGCCGTCAAGGAGGCCGTAACCAAGGGGCGGTGTAACGGGCCAGCCGGTAGCCTGACCAATAGCCGTTCCCGTGCCTACCAGGAGTTCCTCGTGACTACTACCACCGCCACTTCAGCCGCCGTGAGCAACCAGCCGCTGGCCGAACTCGACCCTGAAATCGCCGCCGTTCTGGCCCAGGAACTTGGCCGCCAGCGCGGCACCCTGGAAATGATCGCCTCAGAAAACTTCGCCCCGCGCGCGGTCATGGAAGCCCAGGGCTCCGTCCTGACCAACAAATATGCCGAAGGCTACCCGGGGCGCCGCTACTACGGCGGCTGCGAATACGTCGACGTCGCCGAGCAACTCGCCATCGACCGCGTCAAGGAGCTCTTCGGCGCCGAATACGCCAACGTCCAGCCGCACTCCGGCGCGCAGGCCAACGCCGCAGCCCTCCACGCCATGATCACCCCGGGGGACAAGATCCTGGGCCTGTCCCTGGCCCACGGCGGACACCTCACCCACGGCATGAAGCTGAACTTCTCCGGCAAGCTCTACAACGTCGCCGCCTACCAGGTCGAGGAAGACAACTTCCGGATCGACATGGACAAGCTGCGCGAGCAGGCCATCGCCGAAAAGCCCCAGGTCATCATCGCCGGCTGGTCCGCCTACCCGCGGCACCTCGACTTCGCGGCCTTCCGCTCGATCGCCGACGAGGTCGGCGCCCTGCTCTGGACCGACATGGCGCACTTCGCCGGCCTCGTCGCCGCCGGTCTGCACCCGAGCCCGGTCCCGCACTCCGACGTCGTCACCTCCACGGTGCACAAGACGCTGTCCGGTCCGCGCTCCGGCGTCATCCTGGCCAAGCAGGAATGGGCCAAGAAGCTCAACTCCGCCGTCTTCCCCGGCCAGCAGGGCGGCCCGCTCATGCACGTGATCGCGGCGAAGGCTGTGGCCTTCAAGATCGCCGGGACCGAGGAATTCAAGGAGCGCCAGGAACGCGTGCTCGAAGGTGCCAAGATCATCGCCGAGCGCCTCGGCCAGGCCGACGTCGCCGACGCCGGCGTCTCGGTCCTGACCGGCGGCACCGACGTGCACCTGGTGCTGGTGGACCTGCGCAACTCCCAGCTGGACGGCCAGCAGGCCGAGGACCTCCTGCACTCCGTGGGCATCACGGTGAACCGCAACGCCGTGCCGTTTGACCCGCGCCCGCCGATGGTCACCTCCGGCCTGCGCATCGGCACCCCTGCCCTGGCCACCCGCGGCTTCGGCGCCGAGGAGTTCACCGAGGTGGCGGACATCATCGCCACCGCGCTGAAGTCCGGTGCGGCCACGGACGTGGACGCCCTGCAGGGCCGCGTGGACAAGCTCGCCGCCGATTTCCCGCTGTACCCGCAGCACGAGCAGTGGTAGGCCATGGCTTCTGCAAAAGCGGCTGAGACCGCACAGATCCTTGACGGCAAGGCCACAGCCGCTGCCATCAAGGCCGAGCTGACCGAACGCGTGGCCGCACTCAAGGCCAAGGGCGTCACCCCCGGACTGGGGACCATCCTGGTGGGTTCCGATCCGGGAAGCACCTGGTATGTGGGCGGCAAGCACAAGGACTGCGCCGAGGTGGGCATCACGTCCATCCGCCGCGACCTGCCCGAGGACACCACCCAGGACGAACTCCTGGCCGTGGTCCGCGAGCTCAACGCGAACCCGGAATGCACCGGCTACATCGTCCAGCTGCCGCTTCCGGCGCACATCGACCAGGACGTCATCCTGGAGGCCATGGATCCTGACAAGGATGCCGACGGCCTGCACCCGATGAACCTGGGCCGGCTGGTGGCCAACGTCAGCGGACCCATGAAATCGCCGCTGCCCTGCACGCCCAAGGGCTGCGTGGAGCTGATGACCCGGCACGGCATCGACCTGAAGGGCAAGCGCGTGCTCGTGGTGGGCCGCGGCGTCACCATCGGCCGCCCGGTGGGTCTCCTGCTGACCCGCAAGGACGTCAACGCCACCGTCATCCTGGCGCACACGGGAACGGTGGACCTGCCGGCCGAACTCCGGCAGGCCGACGTCGTGATCGCCGCCGCCGGACAGCCGCACATGATCAAGGCCGCGGACCTCAAGCCCGGCGCGATCGTGCTCGACGTCGGGGTCAGCCGGGTCGATGACGGCAACGGCAAAGCCGTAGTCACGGGCGACGTCGATCCCGCAGCGGCGGACGTCGCTGCCTGGCTCTCGCCGAACCCCGGGGGAGTGGGTCCCATGACCCGCGCCATGCTGCTCGCCAACGTCGTGGAAACCGCGGAACGCCAACTGGCGGAGAAAAATAACTCGGGGCCGGCCTAGGGTTCTGCCGCGGTGGCTGGGCCCGCTCCGGCAGGCCCAGCCACCGCAGTTCGGCCCATCCCACCGCCGTCGGACGTACGGGGCCGCTATCTCGGGATCGATATGGCAGGAGTTTTTACGAAAAGACTCTTTCATAGTTTGCGGGCATCAACTACCGTGGTGCTGGTGTCCGAACTTGCGTCCAAAGATGCCCCTGTAGGCAGCCACGCTGCCGCTGCGCCCTACGTCATCACCGCCGAGAACCTCACCAAACGCTACGGCGACGTCGTCGCGGTCGATGGAATCTCCTTCCGTGTTCCCGCCGGGGAGGCCTTCGGCCTGCTGGGCCCGAACGGCGCCGGCAAGTCCACCACGATGAAGATGATCGGCGGGGTCTCGCAGCGGACCTCCGGCAGCCTGTCCATCATGGGCCTGGACCCCGAGCAGCACGGGCCGGAAGTCCGCGCCCATCTGGGCGTCGTCCCGCAGCAGGACAACCTGGACGAGGAGCTGAAGGTCCGGGACAACCTGCTGGTCTACGGCCGTTACTTTGGCCTCCCCATGAGCTACCTCAAACCCAAGGCTGACGAGCTGCTGGAATTCGCCCAGCTCTCGGACAAGGCAAAGTCCAAGGTGGACGCCCTTTCCGGCGGCATGAAGCGGCGCCTGACGATCGCCCGCTCCCTGATCAACGAGCCGCGGATCCTGCTCCTGGACGAGCCGACCACGGGCCTGGACCCGCAGGCGCGGCACATCCTCTGGGACCGGCTGTTCCGGCTCAAGGAACAGGGCGTCACCCTGATCCTCACCACGCACTACATGGACGAGGCCGAGCAGCTGTGCGACCGGCTGATCGTGGTGGACAAGGGCAAGATCATGGCCGAAGGCTCCCCGGCCAGCCTGATCCGTGAATACTCCACCCGGGAGGTCCTCGAACTGCGCTTCGGCTCGGAACGCAACGCGAGCGTCGGCGCCGAGCTCGGCGGCATCGGCGAACGCCTGGAGACCCTGCCGGACCGGGTGCTCATCTACGCCCACGACGGCGAGGCCGCACTGGAGCAGGTCACCAGCCGCGGCCTTCGGCCAGTCACCTCCCTGGTCCGCCGCTCCTCGCTGGAAGACGTCTTCCTGCGCCTGACCGGCAGGAGCCTCGTTGATTAAGAAGGCAGAGCTGACTCAGGCACCACAGACGGCCGGTCCGACGGCGGGAACCGGGACGCTGCGCGCGCACGCCCCGGAAGTCTCGGCCGCCCGCGCCCGGCGCTGGGGCGCCTTCTACTACGCCGAACAGGTCCTGCGCGTCATGAAAGCCTACGGCTGGACCATCGTCATGTACGGGGTCGGGCAACCGGTGGCCTACCTCTTCGCGATGGGCGTGGGCCTCGCGACGCTGGTGCAGGCCAACGGCGCCGGCGCCTTCGGGGGCGTCAGCTACCTGACGTTCATCGCGCCGGCGCTGCTGATCTCGGCGGCCGTCATGACAGCGGCGAACGAGTTCACGTTTCCGGTGATGGACGGCTTCAAATGGCGGCGCGTCTACTACGGTCCCCACGCCTCGCCGCTGACCCCGGAACAGATCGCCGGCGGCCAGATCATCGCCGTCACCGTCCGCTTCCTGCTGCAGTCGGCCATCTACTTCGCGGTGGTGGCGCTGTTCGGGGCCTCACCCGGCGCCTGGGGCTGGGTTTCGATCCTCATCGCCACACTCGCCGGCCTGTCCTTCGGCCTGCCGCTCATGGCGTACGCGGCCACCATCAAAGAGGACCGGGGCCAATTCGCCATGGTCATGCGGTTCATCGTCATGCCGCTGTTCCTGTTCTCCGGCACGTTCTTCCCGCTGGACACGCTACCCCTCGGCGTCCGCTGGATCGGCTGGATCTCGCCGATCTGGCACGGAACGGAACTTGGCCGCGTGGTCAGCTACGGGTACGAGGAAGAGCCGTGGCTCACCATCGTCCACCTCGTCTTCCTGCTGGTCCTGGCGGGCGCCGGCTGGGTCCTGACCAAACGCCAATTCGCCAAGAGGATGGCCTCATGAGCGTCCTGACCGGAAGTTTCAACGCAGGGGAGAACAGCGTCGCGGAAGCCGCACGCCGCCGGCGCTTCGGGCCCACCTACTCCCGCAACGTCCGCGCCGTCGTCGCCCGCGGGCTCATGGCCACCAAGAGCAGCAACTGGATGGTCATGGTCTCCGGGTTCTTCGAGCCTGTGCTGTACCTGATCTCCATGGGCGTGGGCCTGGGCGCCATCGTCGGTCCCGTCCAGGGCCCGGGCGGGCAGGAGATCAACTACGCCGCATACATCGCCCCGGCGCTGCTGGCCGTGTCCGCCATGAACGGCGCCGTCTATGACTCCACCTGGAACGTCTTCTTCAAGATGAACTTCGCCAAGCTCTACCAGGGCATGCTCTACACCTCGCTGGGGCCGCTGGATGTCGCCATGGGCGAAATCTTCCTGGCCCTGCTGCGCGGGGCCATGTACGCCACCGGTTTCACAGCCGTCATGGGCGTGATGGGCCTCATCACCACTCCGTGGGCCATCCTGATGATCCCGGCCTCGGTGCTGATTGCCTTCGGCTTCGCGAGCTTCGGCATGGGGATCACGAGCTTCATGAAGACATTCCAGCAGATGGACTGGATCAACTTCGTGATGCTGCCGATGTTCCTCTTCAGCGCCACGTTCTATCCGCTCAGCGTCTACCCGCAGTCCATCCAGTGGCTCATCCAGGCCATGCCGCTGTGGCACGGCGTGGAGCTGCTGCGCCAGATCAGCGTCGGCGTGTTCAGCCCGGCCACCGCCGTGCACGTCGGCTACTACCTCGTCATGATTACCCTCGGGATCCTGCTCACCACTGCCCGCCTGCGCAAGCTGTTCCTGAAATAACGCGGATCCCGGCTACGGAGACCAGCGCGGAATGCTGTTCTGGCCACTGGCCGCGTTTAACCGCGTTCAACAATGAGCACATCTGGGGCGAAGCCCTTGCCGCTGGACATGTCCAGTGGTGGCCACGATCAGCGGGCAGAATCGTCTTCTGCCCGTTGATCCCTCGCAACGATGAGCATGTCCTCCCTGGAGGCGGCCCGCGGCTGAACATGTCCACTGGCGGTGTTCACGAATAAGCATGTCCTCTGGGGCGAGCGCTTGCGGCTGGACATGTCCAGTGGTGGCCACGATCAGCGGGCAGAATCGTGTTCTGCCCGTTGATCCCTCGCAACGATGAGCATGTTCTCCTGGAAGACAGCCCGCGGCTGAACATGTCCACTGGTGGTGCTCACAAACAAGCATGTCCTCCTGGAAGACAGCCCGCGGCTGAACACGTCCAGTGGTGATGCTTGCGAAGGGGCATGTCCCGGAGCGCAGTCGGCCCAGCCGCGGACCGATGGACATGTCCCGCCGTCCCGGGCGTCCCCAAGTAGGGCCCGGAAGTTTCGCCCGGGGTGGAAGCGCTCCGGGCGGCCCGCCCCGTTTGCGATAATAGGCTCATGCAATCTCTGGGTAGCTCCGCCTCCACGTCCAACCCCACCTCGGCCGCCGGCCGGTTCTCCATGTTCCGCATCAGCGGGCCGGGCATGCTGGTCTTCATCATCGCGTTCGTCGTGGCCGTGATCTTCGCGGCCAACCAGAACGACGTCGTCGGCTGGGTCGTGGCGATCATCGCCGGCTTCTGGCTGGCGCTGGCTGCGTTTGTGGTGTTCAGCATCCAGAAGGCTGCCAAGAAGGCCGGAGCCAGGCTCGACGAGGCGCAGAACGCCTTCAACGCCGCCGCCGGGCGCGCGCCGTCGTCGAGCAGCGTGGACCACGGCGGCACCCGCCTGATCAGCGAACGCCGCGAAGCGGACAGCGTCCGCGACATGAAGCTCGACCACTCCTTCAAGATCGTCCAGGTCCAGATCCGCGTCGTGGACCAGGAACGGGCCAAGGGCGATGCCGCGGACCAGGACACGATCCGCCGGGCCCTGGAGACGATTGAAATCACCGCGACCAACGCCCGGGACATGATCAAATCCTCCGACGGCGGCAGCGAACCCGTCGCCGGAACCATCATCGACTAGAGTGGATCGGGTGAGCTCGGCATTGAAGAAGGACCACCTTCGCATCGCATCGGTCAACGTCAACGGCCTCCGCGCTGCCTACAAGAAGGGCATGGCGGAGTGGCTGGAGCCACGCGAAGTCGACATCCTGTGCCTGCAGGAGGTCCGCGCCCCTGATGCGGTGGTCCAGGAGCTGCTCGGCGAGGGCTGGTACATCCTGCACGCCGAGGCGGAAGCCAAGGGCCGGGCCGGCGTTGCCATTGCGTCCCGCGAAGAGCCGCTTGCCACCCGCGTAGGCATCGGGGAGGACTACTTCGCCACGACCGGACGCTGGGTCGAGGCCGACTACATCGTGCGGGACACCGAAGGGCAGGCCTCCCAGCTGACCGTCGCCAGCGCCTACGTCCACTCCGGCGAGGCCGGCACCCCCAAGCAGGACGACAAGTTCCGTTTCCTGGACGTCATGACCACGCGCCTGCCCGAGCTCGCCAAGCACAGTGACCACGCGCTCGTGGTGGGCGACCTCAATGTCGGCCACACGGAGCTGGACATCAAGAACTGGAAGGGCAACGTCAAACGTGCCGGCTTCCTGCCGGAGGAGAGGGCTTATTTTGACCGCTTCTTCGGCGGCGAAATCGGCTGGAAGGATGTTCACAGGGGCCTGGCGGGTAACGTCGACGGCCCCTACACTTGGTGGTCGCAACGGGGTCAGGCCTTCGACAATGACACCGGCTGGCGCATCGATTACCACATGGCCACGCCTGCTCTCGCTGCTGCCGCAGTGTCTGCCGTTGTTGACCGGGCACTGTCCTGGGACACCCGCTTCTCCGACCACGCCCCGCTGGTAGTGGACTACCGGCTCTAGTTTTGAGGCTTCCACGAATGACCACGACTTCCACTGTGACCGACGCCGGCGTCGCCCCGGACGCTGCGAAGGCCGCTCCGGCGACCACCGGAGCCCGGCACCGCATCCTCTCCGGCATGCAGCCCTCCGCCGATTCCCTGCACTTGGGCAATTACCTCGGCGCCCTCGTGAACTGGGTCCGGATGCAGGACGAGTACGACGCCGTCTTCTTCATCCCCGATTTGCACGCGATCACTGTTCCGCAGGATCCCGCCGAGCTGGCCCACCGCACCCGGGTGACGGCCGCGCAGTACATTGCCGGCGGCGTGGACGTGGACAAGTGCACGCTGTTCGTCCAGTCCCAGGTGCCGGAGCACGCCCAGTTGGCGTGGGTCCTGAACTGCATTACGGGATTCGGCGAGGCGTCCCGGATGACCCAGTTCAAGGACAAGGCCCACAAACAGGGCTCGGAGCACGCCAGCGTCGGGCTGTTCACCTACCCTGTCCTACAGGCCGCGGACATCCTGCTGTACCAGCCGCACGGTGTCCCCGTGGGCGAGGACCAGCGCCAGCACGTGGAACTGAGCCGCGACCTGGCCCAGCGGTTCAACTCCCGTTTCGGCCAGACGTTCACCGTCCCGCAGCCCTTCATCCAGAAGGAATCGGCGAAGATCTACGATCTGCAGCACCCCACGGCCAAGATGTCGAAATCGGCGGAGTCACCGGCGGGTCTGATCAACCTGCTCGATGATCCCAAAGTCACCGCCAAACGAATCAAGTCGGCCGTAACGGATGCGGAGACCGAAATCCGGTTCGACCGTGAGGCGAAGCCGGGCGTGTCCAACCTGCTGACCATCTACTCGGCGATCAGCGGCCAGAGCGTCGACGCCCTTGTCGCCGCCTACGAGGGCAAGATGTACGGCCACCTCAAGGTGGACCTTGCCGAGGTGGTCGCCGAGCACCTGACCCCGATCCGCAACCGCGCCAATGAACTGCTGGACGATCCTGCGGAACTGGACCGGCTGCTGGCCGTCGGCGCGGACAAGGCCAGGGAGATCGCCTCGGTGACCCTGCGCGATGTCTACGCCAAGGTGGGTTTCCTGCCGTACGCCGGAGCCCAGGGAGTCCGCTAGGTCCATGGCCCCCATCAGCAAAGTCAACGCGAAAGCCGCCACGTCAAACGGGCAGGCACGCAGCGAAGGCATCAGCACTGGTGTGATCCTGAGGTTCCCGGCAGACATCGCCGAGGAGCTCCAGCGCTGGCGCGCCTCCTTCGGGGACCCGATGGCCGCCGTCGTCCCGGCCCACATCACGCTGGTGACCACCACCATGACGCAGGACTGGGAAGCAACCCGCAGGCATGTCCGGGACGTGGCACGCCGGCAGGAGCCCTTCATGGTGACCATCGCAGGCACCGGGTCTTTCCGGCCGGTGTCCCCGGTGGTGTTCCTGAACGTGGAGGACGGCTTCGGCGAATGCGTCAACCTGCACCGCCAGCTGCAGACCGGCCCCCTCGAGCGGGAGCTGCCGTTCGGGTACCACCCGCACGTCACCGTGGCCCACGACGTCGCCCCCGAAAGCCTGGACGAGGCCGAAACAGCGCTCAAGGACTATAGGGCCACGTTCCCGGTGGCTAGCATGGGACTCTACGAGCACGATGACAACGGCATCTGGCACCTACGGGAAGAGCTTGACTTTGGGACCAAACCTGACGGCGACAGGGGCCAGGACGGCACCGCAGGCGCCCGCTAAGCCACCCCTACCCACCGACCTGGCCGGGCTGAAACTCGAAGTCATCCGCAAGAGGGTGGACTGGGGCAGGTCCCGACGCTCCGGCGGAGGTATTGCGTCGCTGATGGCGATGGTGCCGTGGCTGGTGGCCCGGGTGAACCTGTTGCTGCCGGTGCGGGCCTTCACGCACTACAACCTTCAACGCGGGCCGCTGATGAGTGCCGGCATCGGGTTCCGGATGTTCTTCTCCATCACCGGCCTGCTGGCCACCGGCTTGTCCGTGGCCGGCCTGGTCCTTAGCGGGCACCCTGCCCTGCTGGACCAGATCATCAAGAGTGTGGCCGCGACAGCGCCCGGCCTCCTGAAGGTCAACGGCAGCGAAGGGCTGGTTGACCCCTATGAGCTGCTGAACCCCGCCAGCCTGGGCTGGGCGGCCCTGATCGCCGCCGCCGTAACGGTGTTCACCTCCCTGGGCTGGATCAGCGGCGTCCGCGACGGTACGCGCAGCATGATGCAGCTCGGCCCGCTGGGGCTCAATCCGGTGCTGCAGATACTGCGCGACGTCGGCACCCTGATCCTGTTGGGGGTGGCCCTGGTGGTCAGCTCCGCAGTCTCCCTTGTGTTCGGCACGGCGGCGGGGTGGGTGACCGAACAGCTGAGCCTCGATCCGGCGGTGGCCGGGCCCCTGACAACCTCCATCACCATCGTTGTGCCCCTGCTGCTGGGCTGGGGTACGGCTTTGATCATGTACCGGGTGGCCGCGGGGCTGAAACCGGCCCGGCGGTCCTTGCTGGAAGGAACAATCCTGGCCGCGGTGGGCACCACCGTCCTGCAGATCTTCAGCACCCAGCTGCTGGCCAGTGCGGGCAAGAACCCCATCCTGGCGCCCTTCGCCATCATCATCGGCCTGCTGATCTGGTTCAACCTGGTCAGCCAGGTTTACGTGGTCTGCGCCGCCTGGGTGGCGATCCGCGAGGAGGACCTCAAGACCCAGCCGGCCGCCACGACCACCGGCTGGGGCGCCCGGCACGTCCAGCCGGGCAAGACGCCGGTCGAGCCCGGGCCGCGCCGCAAGCCGCTGTCCGCCGCGTTCAGGCGTCGAGGTACTGGTCGGCCCACGCCGAGATGATCTTCGCGGCACGGGCGGCCTGGCCCTTGCCCGTGAGGAGGTGGTCGCTGCCCTCCAGCGAGACGAAGCTGCGCGGGTGGCGTGCCGTCTGAAAGATCGTGCTGGCGTTTTCGATCCCCACCGTGTTGTCCGTGGGGGAGTGCAGCACCATCAGCGGCCTGTGCAGCTGCCGGATGCAGTCGGTCAGGTCCGCGTTTTCCAGGTCCTCGACGAAGTGCCGCCGGATCTGGACGCGCTTGCCGCCCAGATCCACCTCCGCGCTTCCCTCGCTCAGGATCCGGTCCAGCGCCGCGTCAAAGACGTGGGCCACATGCTTGGGTGAGAAAGGTGCGCCCACCGTGGCAACGGCCTTGAGCTCGGGGATCTGCCGTGCGGCGGACAGGACAGCCGCGCCGCCGAAGGAGTGGCCCACGAGCAAGGACACGCGCCGGTCCGAGTCCCGCATGAATTCGGCGGCCTTGACGGTGTCGGCCACCTTGTGGCTGAAGGACCCCTCGGACCACATTCCCGCGGATTCGCCGAGGCCCAGGTTGTCGAACCGGAGCATGCCCACCCCGTTGTCGGCGAGGGCCTTGCACATCCGTGACGCCGACGGGCTGTCCTTGCCCAGGGTGAAGCCGTGGGAGAACACGCCCCAGCCCTTCACCGGGCCTTCGGGGACGTCCACGACGCCGGAGAGCAGTTCGCCGGTGGAACCCCGGAAGGAGACTTTTTCTGAGCGGGACACGGTGTCCCCTTTCGTGTGAGCGGGAAGACGACGACGGCGCCCCCACCCAAGGTGAGAGGCGCCGTCGTCGGTATTTCGTGAGCTATCCTGCGGGCCCTAGATCTTGCGGGCCAGGATGGCCTGCTTGACCTCGGCGATGGCCTTGGTGACCTGGATGCCGCGCGGGCAGGCCTCCGAGCAGTTGAAGGTGGTGCGGCAGCGCCACACGCCTTCCTTGTCGTTGAGGATCTCCAGGCGCATGTCGCCGGCGTCATCGCGGGAATCGAAGATGAAGCGGTGGGCGTTGACGATTGCCGCCGGGCCGAAGTACTGGCCGTCGGTCCAGAACACCGGGCAGGACGAGGTGCACGCGGCGCAGAGGATGCACTTGGTGGTGTCGTCGAACCGCTCGCGGTCCTCGGCGGACTGCAGGCGTTCCTTGGTGGGCTCGTGGCCGCGGTTGATCAGGAAGGGCATGACTTCGCGGAAGGACTGGAAGAACGGCTCCATGTCCACGATCAGGTCCTTCTCTACCGGCAGGCCCTTGATCGGCTCGACCGTGATGGGCTTGGACGTGTCCAGGTCCTTCAGCAGGGTCTTGCAGGCCAGGCGGTTGCGGCCGTTGATGCGCATGGCATCGGAGCCGCAGACGCCGTGGGCGCAGGAGCGGCGGAACGAGACACTGCCGTCGATCTCCCACTTGATCTTGTGCAGGGCGTCGAGCACGCGGTCGGTGCCGTACATGGTGACCTTGAAGTCATCCCATGTGGCGTCCTCGGAGACCTCGGGGTTGTAGCGGCGCACACGCAGCGTGACGTCGAAGGACGGGATTTCCCCGCCCCCGCCGACGCCGGCGGGCAGTTCGATCTTGGATGCTGGCTCAGCGAGTTCAGCGCTCATCTTAGTACTTCCTCACCATCGGCTCGTAGCGCGTAAAGACCACCGGTTTGGTGGCAAGCCGGATGCCGGCAATGGCCTCCGCAGAGCCATCGGCCGGGGCGTGCTCATCCTTATACGCCATGGAGTGCTTCATGAATTTTTCGTCGTCGCGCTCGGGGAAGTCCTCGCGGAAGTGGCCGCCGCGGGACTCTTCACGGTGCAGGGCCGCCACGGTCATGACCTTGGCGAGCTCCAGCAGGAAGCCCAGCTCCACGGCCTCGAGCAGGTCCAGGTTGAACCGCTTGCCCTTGTCCTGGACGCTGATGCGCTGGTACCGCTCCTCGAAGGACGCAATGTCCTTGAGGACCTGGTTCAGCGTTTCGGCCGTGCGGAACACCTGCATGTTGGCATCCATGGTGTCCTGCAGTTCCTTGCGGATCGCAGCGACCTTCTCGGTGCCGTTGGCGGTGCGCACGTGGTCCAGCAGGTCCAGGGTGTAAGCCTCGGGATCGGCCGGGAGCTCCACGAAGTCCGCGGTCTTGGCGTATTCGGCGGCGGCGATGCCCGCGCGCTTGCCGAAGACGTTGATGTCCAGCAGCGAGTTCGTGCCCAGGCGGTTGGAGCCGTGGACGGAGACGCAGGCGACCTCGCCGGCGGCGTAGAGGCCCGGGACCACGGTGTCGTTGTCCTGGAGCACCTCGGCGCTGATGTTCGTCGGGATGCCGCCCATGGCGTAGTGCGCCGTGGGGAACACCGGCACCGGCTCCGTGTACGGCTCCACACCCAGGTAGGTGCGGGCGAACTCGGTGATGTCCGGCAGCTTGGCGTCAATGTGCGCCGGCTCGAGGTGGGTCAGGTCCAGGAGGACGTAGTCCTTGTTCGGGCCGCAACCGCGTCCCTCACGGACCTCGTTGGCCATGGAACGGGCCACGATGTCGCGCGGGGCGAGGTCCTTGATGGTGGGCGCGTAACGCTCCATGAAGCGCTCACCCTCGGAGTTACGTAGGATCGCGCCTTCGCCGCGGGCGGCCTCGGAAAGCAGGATGCCCAGGCCGGCGAGGCCGGTCGGGTGGAACTGGAAGAACTCCATGTCCTCCAGTGGGATGCCGCGCCGGAAGGCGATGCCCATGCCGTCACCGGTGAGGGTGTGGGCGTTGGACGTGGTCTTGAAGACCTTGCCCGCGCCGCCGGAGGCGAACACCACGGACTTGGCCTGGAAGACGTGCAGTTCGCCGGAGGCGAGGTCATAAGATACGACGCCGGCAACGCGCTTCTGCTTGTAGGCCGTGCCGTCCTCGCGGACGGCGTCTTCCTCAACGGTCAGCAGGTCCAGGACGTAGTACTCGTTGTAGAACTCAACGTTGTGCTTGACGCAGTTTTGGTACAGGGTCTGGAGGATCATGTGGCCCGTGCGGTCGGCGGCGTAGCAGGCGCGGCGCACCGGTGCCTTGCCGTGGTCGCGGGTGTGGCCGCCGAAGCGGCGCTGGTCAATGCGGCCCTCGGGCGTGCGGTTGAACGGCAGGCCCATCTTTTCCAGGTCCAGGACGGCGTCGATCGCTTCCTTCGCCATGACCTCGGCGGCGTCCTGGTCCACCAGGTAGTCGCCGCCCTTGATGGTGTCGAACGTGTGCCACTCCCAGTTGTCTTCCTCGACGTTGGCCAGGGCCGCACACATGCCGCCCTGCGCCGCGCCCGTGTGGGACCGCGTGGGGTAGAGCTTGGTCAATACTGCCGTGCGGGCGCGCTGACCTGATTCGATCGCCGCGCGCATCCCGGCGCCACCGGCGCCGACGATCACGACGTCGTACTTATGGACCTGCATACCAGACGCTCTTTCTCTCAAAATTCTCTATAACCCACCGGCAGGCCGAGCCTGCCCGGTGAAGTCTTGTGCAATCTGCGCCTGCGCTCGACAGGCAAGATCAATAGCCGTGGCGGACCGCCGCCTCCTGCCCGCGCAGGGGCAGCGGTCCGCGGCGGCCCCGCCGTGACGGCGTACGCCCTTAAGGCGCGGGGCAGAAGCCGCCGGGAAGCTGGACGCCATTGGCGACCGGGCACGGATCGAACGTGAAGATGACCAGGGTGCCCAGGACGACGATGACCAGCGTGGCCGCGTAGAGAACGGTCTTCAGCCACAGGCGCGTGGCATCCTTCTCGGCGTAGTCATTGATGATCGTGCGGACGCCGTTGGTGCCGTGCAGCATGGCGAGCCACAGCATGGCCAGGTCCCAGACCTGCCAGAACGGGTCGGCCCACTTGCCGGCCACGAAGCCGAAGTCGATCGCGTGGATGCCCTCGCCGACCAGTAGGTTGACGGCCAGGTGGCCGAAGATCAGCACCACCAGAACGACGCCGGAAAGCCGCATGAAGAGCCAGGCGAACATTTCGAAGTTCCCCTTGGAGCTACCGCTGCGGTTGTACTGCGGGGCGACGCGTCCGGCGCCTACCTTGGCAGCGCGCGGGCTTTGAATCTGTGTTGCATCCATGGCTAGTGACCTCCAAGGGCGAGGGACAGGTGGCGGATGGCGAAGCCGGCCATGACGACGACCCAAAGGCCCAGGACCGTCCAGAGCATCTGGCGCTGGTACTTGGCACCCTTCTTCCAGAAGTCGACGGCGATGATCCGCAGGCCGTTGAAGGCGTGGAACACGATCGCTGCGACGAGGCCCGTTTCCCCCAGGGCCATGAGGGGGTTCTTGTACGCACCAATCACGGTGGTGTAGGCCTCGGGGGACACACGCACCAATGAGGTGTCCAGCACGTGGACCAACAAGAAGAAGAAAATCACTACACCGGTAATGCGGTGTCCAACCCAGGACCACATGCCTTCACGGCCGCGGTACAAGGTGCCAGCTGGTTTTGTCGGCACTGAATAAACCTCCCTGCAACACAGCGGCGCTGGCATGGGATCCACGCGGGGGGAACGCCTGCTGCGAGAGCACTCGTAAGCTCAAGCCTAAATCTAGGCTTCGCTCTCAGCTTATTCAATTTGGGAACCCGTTGTTGACCGGCCCCGGCACGGATTTGCGCGTGTTTTGAGACGAACGCCACATCTGCTTGCAGTTCCGGGCGCCGGAAGGGCGCAATTGGGGCGCAATCGAGGGCGATTGGGCCGCTGTCGGCTAAAGTAGCGGTGATGACTACACACAAAGTGACAAGCCAGGATTCACCGCTGGACCGTTTTATGGCGGTTATCCCGGCGGGCGGGGTGGGGACCCGCCTCTGGCCCCTGTCGCGGGCTGCAGCCCCCAAATTTCTTCATGACCTCACCGGGTCAGGCAGCACGCTGCTGCGTGCGACCTATGACCGCCTCCAGCCCGTCGCCGGCAAGCACGTGCTGGTGGTGACCGGTGCGGCCCACCGGGAGGCCGTCTGCCGCCAGTTGCCCGAGGTCCTGGAATCGGATCTGGTCCTCGAAAGCGAGCCGAAGGACTCCGGGGCAGCGATCGGCCTCGCCGCGGCCATCCTCCACGAGCGGGACCCGGACACCATCATGGGCTCGTTCGCCGCGGACCATGTCATCAGCCCCGACGGGCTCTTCCAGGACGCCGTCCGCGAAGCCGTCTACACCGCGGCCGCAGGCAAGATCGTCACCATCGGCATCAAACCCACCCACCCCTCCACCGGGTTCGGCTATATCCGCTCCGGCGCGAACCTGCACATCCCCGACGCTCCCAGCGCGCAGTCCGTGGTGGAGTTCGTGGAGAAGCCGAGCGAGGCCGTGGCCCAGCAATACGTTGACAGCGGCGACTACGTCTGGAACGCCGGCATGTTCGTGGCGCCGGTTTCCCTGATGCTCAAGCACCTTGAAGCCAACCAGCCCGAACTCTTCGCCGGGCTGCAGGAAATCGCCAAGGCCTGGGACACCCCGGAGCGCGACGCCGTCACGTCGCGCGTGTGGCCCGCCCTGCCCAAGATCGCCATCGACTACGCCGTTGCCGAGCCGGCGGCCGCCGCGGGCGACGTCGCGGTGGTGCCGGGTAGCTTCCGCTGGGACGACGTCGGCGACTTTGCCTCCGTGGGCCGGCTCAACAGCGCCAAGGAAGTTGACGAAGTCACCGTTCTGGGCGAAGGCGCACGCGTTTTCACCGAGAACGCCAGCGGTGTGGTGGTCACCGACACCAAGCGGGTGATCGCCCTCATCGGCATCAAGGACGTCGTGATTGTGGACACCCCCGATGCCCTGCTCGTCACCACCAAGGAACACTCGCAGCGGGTCAAGCAGGCGGTGGACGCCATCAAGGCCAAGGGCGACACCGACGTCCTGTAAGTGGATCTCCTGTAGGTGGACGCGCGGCGTGGGGCCCTCGCGCGTTCACCGATCCGTAACGCGCCGTACGCGATGCCGCTATTTTTTGTCCACTGGCTAGAGTTGTTCCGTGCGCAATTACTCTACTGAAGCTGAGCCCACGACTCTTGTGGGGCCGTGGCTGGAGCCCCTCCTGCCGGAGCTCATCGCTTTCCGCCGCGACCTGCATGCGCACCCCGAGCTCTCGTTCAAAGAGTTCCGCACCACCGACAAGTTGGCGAAGCGGCTTGAAGATGCCGGGCTCAAGCCCCGGCGCCTCGAAGGCACCGGCCTGACGGTCGACGTCGGACAGGGGCCGATCGCCACGGCGCTGCGCGGAGACATCGACGCCCTGCCGATCATCGAGGACACGGGCCTGGAGTTCGCCTCCAAGAACCACGGCGTCACCCACGCCTGCGGCCACGACGTGCACACCACCACCATGCTCGGCATCGCCCTGGTGCTCCAGCGCATGCATGAGGAGACCCCGCTCGGGGGAACGGTCCGGATCATCTTCCAGCCGGCCGAGGAAACCATGCCCGGCGGCGCCACCGCCTGCATCGAGCAGGGCGTCCTGGAGGGCGTGCCGCGCATCCTGGCCCTGCACTGCGACCCGCGGATAGAAATCGGCAAGGTCGGCACCCGCATCGGTGCCATCACGTCCGCATCGGACACCATCAGGATTGAACTCTCCGGCCGCGGCGGGCACACCTCGCGCCCGCACCTGACCGAAGAGCTGGTTTTCGCCCTGGCGCAGATCGCGGTCAATGTTCCCGCCGTGCTGTCCCGCCGCGTCGACGTCCGCAGCGGCGTGTCGGTGGTCTGGGGCCAGATCTCCGCGGGCTCGGCTCCCAATGCCATTCCCGGCACGGGCTACATGGCGGGCACCATGCGGTGCCTGGACCGCGAGGCCTGGCACGACGCCGGCGAGCTGCTCGACGACGTGGTCCGGCAGATCGCCGAGCCGTACGGCGTCGACGTCCATCTGGAGCACACCCGCGGCGTGCCGCCGGTGGTCAACTCCGAACACGAGACCGCGCTGATCGAGGCCGCGGCCCGCGCGGAAATCGGCGAGAGCGCCGTCGTCCTGACCCCGCAGTCCATGGGCGGGGAAGACTTCGCCTGGTTCCTGGCCGACACCCCCGGCGCCATGATGCGGCTCGGCACCAAGACCCCGGGCGGGGAAGAATACGACCTCCACCGCGGCGACTACATCGTGGATGAGCGGGCCTTGGGCCTCGGTATCCGGGTACTCACGGCGGCGGCCCTGCGCACCCTCCGCGACCTCTAGCCACTTCGCAACGGGCGGCTCACTTCGCAACGCGCGGCCCGTCGGCACTCGCCCCGGGGCGCCGCGCGCAGTTTCCCCAGTTATGCCAGCACGACGGCGGGACACGCCGGCGGTGCGGGCCGACACACCGTCCGAACCCGGCGAAGGTGGGGAAATCCGGCGGCGTCGGAGGCCCTGCGGATGCGCCTGTGCAAATTGGCGTGAAGCGAGTCTGTGCAGTTAGGTTGTGCACAACCAAATTGTGCACGATCTAAATTCGGGGTACGGTCGAATCATGACTACGCCAGAACGGGCCCGCGTGCACGGTTCGGAGGCACTCCGTCTGAACCGGCAGGTGTGCTTTGCAATGTACTCGGCCTCGCGGGCGGCCACGGCAGCCTACCGGCCCATGCTGGAGGAGCTCGGACTGACCTACCCCCAGTACCTGGCCATGCTGGTGCTGTGGGAGGCCGAGCCGCGCAGCGTCCGCGAACTGGGGGAGGAGCTGGGACTGGACTCCGGCACGCTCTCGCCCCTGCTCAAGCGGCTCGAAGCGCTCGGCCTTGTGCAGCGCCGCCGCTCCGCCGAGGACGAGCGCCGCGTGGAGGTCTTCCTGACCGACGCCGGAGCCGCCCTCAGCGCCAAGGCCGGCGGTATCCCGCAGCGCCTGGCGGATGCCGCCGGCCTCACTGCCGCGGAACTTGAGCAGCTCCGTGAAACCCTGGCCCGCCTGACCAACGCCCTCCACGCCTCCCACTAGGAACGGAACCCCATGAAGACTCTCTACACCGCCGAAGCGCTTGCGTCCGGTGACGGCCGCGACGGCACCGCCATGAGCAAGGACGGCAAGCTCAGCGTCACCCTCGCCAGCCCCGTAGAACTGGGCGGCGACGGGGCCGGGACCAACCCCGAACAGCTGTTCGCGGCCGGCTACGCCGCGTGTTTCCACTCTGCGCTGCGCCTCGTCGGACGCAAGGAGCGGGCGGACCTGACCGATTCCGCCGTCGCCGCCAAGATCCACTTCGGCGCGCTCGACGGCGGTGCCGGCTACGGCCTGGCCGCGGAGCTCGAAATCGCCCTGCCCGGCGTGGACCGGCGGACCGCCGAGGAGCTGGTGGCCCGGGCCCACCAGATCTGCCCCTACTCCAACGCCACCCGCGGCAACATCACTGTCGAGATCAAAATTCTGGAGGTTGCAGCATGAGCACCCACACCGAAGCAATGACCCTTCCCGCCACCACGCGCGAGATCCAGCTGGCGTCCCGGCCGCACGGCCGCCCCGTGCCGGCCAACTTCCGGCTCGCCGAGTCGCGGCTGCCCGAGCTGCAGGACGGCCAGGTCTTGGTCCGGAACCTGTACATCTCGGTGGACCCGTACATGCGCGGCCGCATGAACGACGTCAAGTCCTACTCCGCGCCGTTCGCGCTGGATAAGGCGCTCGACGGCGGCGCCGTCGGCCAGGTCATCGCGTCCCGGGCCGAAGGGCGCGCCGTCGGCGATATCGTGGTCCACGGCCTCGGCTGGCGCGAATACGCCGTCGTCGATGCGGCGGCCACCACTGTGGCGCGCACCGACCTGGCCCCCGCGTCCGCGTTCCTCGGCGCTCTCGGCATGACGGGTCTCACCGCCTACGCGGGGCTGCTGAAGGTCGCCGACTTCAAACCCGGCGATGCTGTGTTCGTCTCGGGCGCGGCTGGCGCTGTCGGCTCCCTCGTCGGACAGATCGCCAAGGCCATGGGCGCGTCCCGCGTCATAGGCAGCGCGGGCTCGCCGGAAAAAGTGTCACGGCTGCTCGAACTCGGCTTCGACGCCGCGTTCAACTACCACGACGGTCCGGTGGCCGGGCAGCTCGCTGCCGCCGCCGGGGAGCGCGGGATTGATGTGTACTTTGACAACGTTGGCGGCGAGCACCTTGAGGCGGCGTTGTCCGTGCTCACAGTGGGCGGCCGGGTGGCCATGTGCGGGGCCATCGCCCAGTACAACGCCACCGAGCCCACGCCGGCGCCGCGGAACCTGATGCTGGCGATCGGCAAGCAGTTGACGCTCAAGGGCTTCCTGGTCGGCGGCTACTGGCAGCACATGGCGGAGTTTGTCGAGGCCATGTCCGGCTGGCTGGCCGACGGTACGGTCCGTTACGACGAGACGGTGGTGGACGGGCTGGAGAACGCCCCGCAGGCCTTCATGGATCTGCTCGAGGGCGCCAATACCGGCAAGATGCTCGTACGCCTCTGAGGCAGGGACTGCCCTCTACCGGAAGGTAACAAGTTCTCAACGATCTAGGAACTTGCCGTGAAGTCCGCTATGTGGACGTGTCGCAGGCCACTACAGTGGCTTTCATAAGTGCGCCTCGGCGCAGTGCTGCGAAATCCATCAATGACAACAGAATTCAGCGGAACACCGCCGACAGACACTCATTGAGCCCAAGTCGCAACGCCTACTCTTCTTCCTGGAGGAAAATTGAAGAACTCTCTGCGTGCCACCTTCAAGCGCGGATCAATGGCCGGGGTTGCCACCGCGGGCGCGGCTGCCCTCCTGCTCACTGGCTGCGGGGCCGCCCCGGAGGCCGGCACCGCCACCCAGACTGCCAGCAACTACACGGGCTGCATCGTGTCCGACTCGGGCGGGTTCGACGACCAGTCGTTTAACCAGTCTTCCTACGAGGGCCTGAAGAAGGCCGAGAAGGACCTGGGCATCAAAACCAACCAGGCCGAGTCCAAGACCAACAACGACTTCGAGCCGAACCTGCGCGCCATGGTTTCCGCCGGCTGCAACCTGACCATCACGGTCGGCTTCCTGCTCGGCGACGCCACGAAGGCCCAGGCCACCGCGAACCCGGACAAGCACTTCGCCATCATCGACTTCGGCTACGAAACTCCTGTCGCCAACGTCAAGCCGATCATCTACGACACGGCCCAGGCCGCGTTCCTGGCCGGCTACCTCGCAGCAGGCACCACCAAGACCGGAACGGTCGCCACCTTCGGCGGCATCAAGATCCCCACGGTCACCATCTTCATGGACGGCTACGCCGACGGCGTGAAGTACTACAACGAAAAGAAGGGCAAGAACGTCAAGGTTCTTGGCTGGGACAAGGCCAAGCAGGACGGCTCCTTCACCGGCGACTTCGAAAAGCAGGACAAGGGCAAGCAGTTCACCCAGAACTTCCTGGACCAGGGCGCCGACATCGTCATGCCCGTCGCCGGTCCGGTCGGCAAGGGTGCGGGCGCGGCCCTGCAGGAAGCCAAGGCAGCAGGCAAGGACGTCAAGCTCATCTGGGTTGACTCCGACGGCTTCCTCACGGCACCGGATTACAAGGACATCATGCTCTCCTCCGTCATGAAGCAGATGGGCGAGGCCGTCGAGACGGTGGTCAAGCAGGACAAGGACGGCCAGTTCACCAACAAGCCGTACATCGGCACCCTCGCGAACGACGGCGTCCAGCTGGCTCCGTTCCACGACTTCGATTCCCAGGTTCCCGCCGAACTGAAGTCCGAGCTGGACCAGATCAAGAAGGACATCGCCGACGGCAAGCTGAAGGTTGAATCCGCAGCCAGCCCGAAGGCCTAACTTCCTCCGCTAAGCGCCACGGCCCGTCCGGTCACCACCGCACGGGCTGTGGCGCTTTTCGTTGCGGCACCGCTGCGGCCCAGACCGCAGGCACTAAGCTGGTGCTGCAGCCCCCACTTCGCGTCCGGACCAAGCCTTCCGGACACCTCGAGATTGGTCAGAGTTGTGAAACTTGAACTCAAGGGGATTACCAAACGCTTCGGCTCCCTGGTAGCCAACGATCACATCGATGTGGTTGTTGAATCCGGGCAGATCCACTGTCTGCTCGGCGAAAACGGCGCTGGCAAGTCCACGCTGATGAACGTCCTCTACGGACTGTACGAGCCCACCGAGGGCGAAATCCTGATCGACGACATACCCGTCACCTTCCGCGGGCCCGGCGACGCCATGGCTGCCGGCATCGGCATGGTGCACCAGCACTTCATGCTGGTCCCCGTCTTCACCGTCGCCGAAAACGTCGCCCTGGGAGCGGAGACCACCAAGTCCGGTGGGTTCCTGGACCTTGACGACACCCGCCGGAAAATCCGCGAAATCTCGGACCGGTACGGCTTCGACGTCGACCCCGACGCGCTGATCGAAGACCTGCCCGTCGGCGTGCAGCAGCGGGTGGAAATCATCAAGGCGCTTGTCCGCGACGCCAAGGTGCTCATCCTGGATGAGCCCACTGCAGTACTGACGCCGCAGGACACCGATGAGCTGCTGGACATCATGCGCCAGCTCAAAAGCCACGGCACCTCCATCGTCTTCATTTCCCACAAGCTGCGTGAGGTGAAAGCCGTTTCGGACACCATCACGGTCATCCGCCGCGGCAAGGTGGTGGGCAAGGCCGATCCCGAGGCCTCCACCACCGAGCTGGCCTCGATGATGGTGGGCCGGGCCGTGAGCCTGACCTTGGACAAGGCTCCGGCCAACCCGCAGGAGACCACCTTCGAGGTCAAGGACCTCACCGTGATCGCGCCCAGCGGCCAGCACGTCGTCGACGGCATCAGCTTCGGGATCGCGCGCGGTGAGATCCTGGCCATTGCGGGCGTGCAGGGCAACGGCCAGACCGAACTGACCGAGGCCATCCTGGGCCTGCATGACCGGGTCCACGGCTCGATCGTCCTTGACGGCGAAGAAATCCTGGGCCGCAGCGTCAAGGATGTCCTCAACGCCGGCGTCGGATTCGTGCCGGAAGACCGTTCCCTGGACGGGCTGATCGGCACCTTCTCCATTGCCGAAAACCTGATCCTGGACCGCTACGACCAGGCGCCGTTCGCGAAGGGCATCAGCATGAGCCCGGCCAAGGTCCTGGAGAACGCCAAGACCCGGATCGAGGAATTCGACGTCCGAACCCCGTCCGGCATGCTCGCCGCGGGCACCCTGTCCGGCGGCAACCAGCAAAAGGTTGTCATGGCACGGGAACTTTCCCGGCCGCTGCGGCTCTTCATCGCCTCCCAGCCCACCCGCGGCGTGGATGTGGGATCCATCGAGTTCCTGCACAAACGCATCGTCAGGGAGCGGGACCAGGGCACCCCGGTCATGATCGTCTCCACCGAACTGGACGAGGTGATCGAACTCGCCGACCGGATCGCAGTGCTCTATAAGGGCAGGCTGGTCGGGATCGTCCCGGCCGGAACCGGACGTGACGTCCTGGGCCTGATGATGGCCGGGGTGTCCCTGGACGACGCCCAGGCCGACGCCGCGGTCAAGCACCCGGCACACCGCCCGGCCGACAATCCCGTTGACACCCCCGCAGACACCACCGCAACGAACCCGGCGCCAGCCGCCCCGGCGGCGCAGGAGCCAGGCTCCGGTGCCGTAGGAGACCACCATGAGTGAGAACACAGAGCCGCGCGAGAACACCGGGCCGCGGCGCGCGGCCGCACCGGACCCGGACCGGATTCGGGCTGCCCAGGCCACCGACGTGGAGCCTGAGCCGCTCGAGGACGATGCAGACTTCGTCACTTCGCTGGACACGGCGGGCGGTGCCCACCAGCCATCGGCCGTTCCAGTCTCGACCCAAAGCGGGGCCCTTCCCGGCGCCCCGGAAGAGGAGTCGCTGCTGCGCAAAATCTTCACCGGCAACGGCATTGTGACCATCCTGGCGGTGCTGCTCGCCCTGATCCTGGGCGGCTTCCTCATCGCCGCAACGGACGAGGTGGTCGGCAAGACGGCGGGGTATTTCTTCGCCCGGCCCACTGATTTCTTCACCGCCGTCTGGTCCGCCTCCACCCGCTCTTACGTGGCCCTCTTCCAGGGCGCGGTCTTCAACCCCCGCGGGACCGGAGCTGTCGGGCAGTTCTCCCCCCTCATGGAGACGCTGACCATCGCCACCCCGCTGATCACCGCGGGCCTCGGCGTCGCCCTCGCCTTCCGCGCGGGTCTGTTCAACATCGGTGCGCAGGGCCAGATCATCATGGCCGGCATCCTTGCCTCGTGGGTCGGCTTCGCGCTGCACCTGCCGCTGGGCCTGCACCTGCTGCTGGTCCTGGTGGCCGGCGTCATCGGCGGCGCCGTCTGGGGCGGCATCGTCGGTGTGCTCAAAGCCAGGACGGGCGCCCACGAGGTCATCGTGACGATCATGCTCAACTACATCGCCCTCTATTTCCTGCGCTACCTGCTCGACACGGACTTGTTCCAGCGCCCGGGGGCGGACACACCCATATCGCCGATCGTGGATCCCAGCGCCGCGTACCCGCTGCTCTTCGGCAGCCAGTACCGGCTGCACCTGGGCTTCCTGCTGGCCATCGCGGCCACGGTGTTTGTCTGGTGGCTGCTGAACCGTTCCACGATCGGTTTCGAGTTCCGTGCCGTCGGGGCTAACCCCAAGGCAGCCCTGACAGCCGGTATCAACGTCTCCCGGGCTACGATCCTGGTGATGACCATTGCCGGCGGCCTGGCCGGCCTGGCCGGCGTGGCGCAGGTGGCGGGCACCGAAAAGGTCCTGACCGATGGTGTCGCGGCAACCTACGGCTTTGACGCGATCACTGTGGCGCTGTTGGGACGTTCGTCGCCGTGGGGCACCTTTGCCGCCGGCCTGCTGTTCGGAGCCTTCCGGGCAGGCGCCGTCCAGATGCAGATCCAGACCGGAACTCCGATCGACATCGTCCTCGTGGTCCAGTCGCTCATTGTGCTGTTCATCGCGGCGCCGCCCCTGGTCCGGGCGATCTTCGGACTCAACCCGCGCAAGAAGAAGGCCGCGACCGCCGGCAAAACCAAGCAGGCCGCAATCACCGGAGGTGCCGCATGAGCACAACAGCAACCTCGCCCGTGCCGGGACAACCCCAGCAAGGAAAGCCCCAGCCGGACAAGAACCGCCGGCAGGCAGAGTCCGCCAAGCCCGTCACCTGGAAGCTGCCGGTAACGCTGTCGGTGCTGGCCACCGTAGCGTTCATCTTCTTCGGGCTGCTGGGTCCGCAGGCGACCGCCAAATTCGGCGTTTCCTCCGGCGGCGACTTCTTCCAGCTCCCGGCGATCGAAGTCCCCGCATTCCTCAGCGGCATTGTGCTCTCCTTGATCCTGCTGGGCCTCGCGGGCTACGCCTTGGTCCTGAAGGCACGACAGAACCAGCGGCCTCCGCGCTGGCTGCCGGCCGTGTTCACCGTCGTGTTCGTGGTCGCCTTCCTGATCTGGGTGGTGGGCGGCGCCCGGACCCCCAGCATTTCGCTGGCCGGCCTTCTCGCCGGGTCCGTGACACTCGCCGTGCCGATTGTCTTCGGCTCCCTCTCAGGTGTGCTCTGCGAACGCGCCGGCGTCGTGAACATCGCCATTGAGGGCCAGCTCCTGGGCGGTGCCTTCACGGCCGCGCTCGTCGCCAGCCTGACGCACAACCCCTATCTGGGCCTGCTTGCGGCGGCCGTGGCAGGCGCCCTGGTCTCCATGGTGCTGGCGCTGTTCAGCATCAAGTACGTGGTCAACCAGATCATCGTCGGCGTCGTGCTGAACGTCCTGGTTTCCGGGCTCACCGGCTTCCTGTTCACCACGGTGATGCAGTCGGACCCGGAAAAGTACAACTCGCCCGGGGAGCTGCCCAACATCGAGATCCCGGTCCTGTCCGGCATCCCGGTGATCGGGCCCATCCTGTTCAAGCAGTCCGTGGTGGGCTACCTGATGTATGTGGCCGTGATTGTGATCTGGATCGGGCTGTTCAAGACGAAGTGGGGCCTGCGCGTTCGTGCCGTGGGCGAGCATCCGCAGGCCGCCGACACCCTGGGCATCAAGGTCAACGCGACCCGCTTCTGGAACGTCACGATCGGCGGTGCCGTGGCCGGCATCGGTGGATCGTTCTTCACCCTCGTGGCAATCGACAGCTTCACCAAGGAAATCTCCGGCGGCCGCGGCTTCATCGCCCTCGCCGCCATGATCCTGGGCCGCTGGAACCCGATCGGGGCCTTCTTCGCCGCGCTGCTGTTCGGCTTCGCCGACAACCTGCAAAGCATCGTGACGATCATCGGCACTCCCGTGCCGAGCCAGTTCATGGCCATGCTGCCGTACGTCGTTACCGTGTTTGCCGTGGCCGGACTGGTCGGCCGGTCCCGGCCTCCGGCGGCCGACGGCATCCCGTACGTCAAGGGCTGACCGTGGAGGCTACCGATGTCGACTGGGCCGCGCTCGAGGCCGCGGCAGTGTCCGCCATGCAGAACGCCTATGCGCCGTACTCGAAGTTTCCGGTGGGGGCCGCAGCCCTCACCGGCGACGGGCGGATTGTCAGCGGCTGCAACGTCGAGAACGCCAGCTACGGGCTGACCCTGTGCGCCGAATGCGCCCTTGTAGGCAACCTGCAGATGACCGGCGGGGGACAGCTCCGCGCCTTCTACTGCGTCGACGCCGGCGGCAATGTCCTCATGCCCTGCGGGCGCTGCCGCCAGCTGCTCTACGAATTCCGGGCTCCCGACATGGAGCTCATGACCACGCAGGGAATCAAGACCATGGACCAGGTCCTTCCCGATGCCTTTGGCCCCCAACACCTGGAGGAACCCCGGTGACAAAAGCAACACAGCCCGCCAGCAACAGCGAGGCGTTTGACGCCGTCGACATCATCCGCATCAAGCGGGACAACGGCGTGCTCAGCCCGGCCCAGATCGACTGGACAATCGACGCGTACACCCGCGGCGCGATCGCCGACGAACAGATGGCCGCCCTGAACATGGCCATCCTGCTCAACGGCATGGACCGGGCCGAGATCTCGCGGTGGACCGCGGCGATGATCGCCTCGGGTGAGCGGATGGATTTCTCCAGCCTGCGCCGGCCCGACGGCGGCCCGAAGGCGACGAGCGACAAGCACTCCACCGGAGGCGTGGGGGACAAGATCACCCTGCCGCTGGCGCCGCTCGTGGCGGTCTTCGGCGTGGCGGTGCCGCAGCTCTCGGGCCGCGGACTGGGCCACACCGGCGGCACCCTGGACAAACTCGAAGCGATCCCGGGCTGGCGTGCGGCCCTGAGCAATGAGGAAATGCTGGCCCAGCTCCAGGACGTCGGCGCCGTGATCTGCGCCGCCGGCGCGGGACTGGCGCCGGCGGACAAGAAGCTCTACGCGCTCCGCGATGTCACCGGCACGGTCGAGGCCATCCCGCTGATCGCGTCCTCGATCATGAGCAAGAAGATCGCCGAAGGCACCGGCTCCCTGGTGCTTGATGTCAAGGTGGGCAGCGGCGCCTTCATGAAGGACGAGGCCCGCGCCCGCGAACTGGCCGAGACGATGGTGGCCCTGGGCAAGGACGCCGGCGTCAACACCGTGGCCCTGCTGACCAACATGGACACGCCCCTGGGCCTCACGGCGGGCAACGCGATCGAGGTCGAGGAATCGGTGGAGGTCCTCGCCGGCGGCGGACCGGACGACGTCGTCGAACTCACCGTCCGTCTTGCCGAGGAAATGCTGGCGTGCGCCGGCGTCCGCGATGCCGATCCCGGTGCCGCCCTGCGGGACGGCCGGGCGATGGACGTCTGGAACAGGATGATCGAGGCGCAGGGCGGCGATCCGCGCGCCAAGCTTCCGGTCGCCAAGGAATCCGAGGTCATCTATGCCCCGGCCGACGGTGTCCTGGTGGAACTCGACGCGATGGCCGTGGGCGTCGCGGCGTGGCGCCTCGGTGCCGGACGCGCCCGCAAGGAGGACCAGGTCCAGGCCGGTGCCGGGGTGCGCATGCACGCCAAGCCGGGCGCCACGGTCAAGGCCGGCGAGCCGCTCATGACGCTCCTGACGGACACCCCGGAGAAGTTCGAGCGTGCCAAGGAGGCGCTCGAACACGCCGCCGTGATCGCACCCGAGGGTTCCCGCCCCGGCCAGAAGCTCATCATCGACCGCATCGCCTGACACCCGCGTTGCCCTATCACTTGTGGTCGCCAAAGGGCCCAAAACCTGGGGTTTAGCCGCCACAAGTGATAGGGCAAACCAGGGCCTGCGGGCGGCAGTACACTGAGGGAACTTTGTACATTGGACCTTTCAGGACCGGCCGTGCGTTAGGAAGCTGTGCAGGCAATCAACGACTTCATCCTCGCCGCCGCAGGGCAACCCTGGGTCCTCGTGCTCGTTTTTGCCTGCTGCGTGATTGACGGGTTCTTCCCGCCGATCCCGAGTGAGTCGGTGGTGGTTGGCCTGGCCGCCGTCGCCGCCACGGCGGGAGTTCCGAATCCGGTGCTCCTGATCACCACGGCCGCCGCCGGTGCTTTCGTGGGCGACAACCTCGCCTACCTGATCGGCCGCAGGACCGGAACCCGGCGCTGGAGATGGATGCGCCGCCCCCGGATGCAGGCGGCTTTCGTGTGGGCCGGACGGGAGCTCCGGAAGCGCCCGGCGTCACTGATCCTCGTGGCACGCTTCGTCCCGATCGGACGGGTGGCTGTCAACCTGACCGCCGGTGCCACACACTACCCGAGGCCCCGGTTCGTGAGCCTGACGGTGCTCTCGGCGCTGCTGTGGGCCAGCTACTCGGTGGGGATCGGCCTGTTTGTGGGCCCGTGGTTTGAGAAAAACCATGTGCTGGGGGCGGCCATCTCGATCGTCTGCGCCATCGCCCTGGGTCTGGCCGTGGACTTCGTCATCAGCAGGCTGCGCGGCCGCACCCCGGAGGAATCGACGTCCTCCAGGCCGCCCGCCGAATCCTAGCTGAAGCCCGCGGCGAATTGCCCGGCAAACCGCCCTGCCCATCCGGGCCCGCCGGCGCGGCCGACGCTCGAATATTCGTAGCGCCGAACGTAGCGCACCGCGCCCCGCTCGTGGGACACTTAGGGGCGATTTGCGTCACGTTCGTTAGCCGCAGTTCGCCCGTGTTCCACCGTAAGTCAACCGCTTGTTTGTCACGGCCGTATTGTCCATCCCGATCCGTCAAGGAGCACCGCCTGCATGGAGTTCATTAATGAGGCCGTGCTCCATGCTGCTGGCCAGTGGTGGATCTACCCCCTCCTGCTGGTGTTTTTCTTCGTGGACGGTTTCGCGATGGTGGTCCCCAGCGAGACTCTCATCGTTGCATTGGCGGCTTATTCGCTGCACAGCGGCCAGCCCAACCTTTGGATCCTGGGCCTCACGGCGCTGGTCGGGGCCATGGCCGGCGACAACATGGCGTACATGCTCGGCCGGAAGATTGGTCTGGAGCGGTTCCGGTGGATGCGCAAACCGAAAGTCCAGAAGGTCTTTGCCTGGGCCAACTATGAGCTCGAGAAGCGCGGCGCCGTTCTGATCTTCACCGCCCGGTACATCCCTTGGGGACGGGTGGCGGTCAACTATGTGGCGGGGACGACGGCGTTTCCGCACCGGCGGTTCTTCGTCTTGGACGCCGTCGCGTGCTTCACGTGGGTGGGCTACTCGATCGGCATCGGCGTCCTGGCCAGTTCCTTCCCGTGGCTGCATCACAACCCGCTGCTCAGCGCCGGGATCGCGGTGGTGTTCGCGATTGTGCTCGGAGTCCTCATCGACCACCTGCTGCGCTGGTGGCACAAGCGCCTTGGGCGCAACGACGCCCGCCCCGGCACAGCCGACGGCGTGCCTGCCCCAGCACATGCGGCTCAGGCGCACGACGGCCGTGAGCACGTCGCGGGGGAGCCGCAGGCCCAAGCCGCCCCGGAGCATGTGGGCAGGGAGATCCGGGAGCACTCTTCCAATGGGTTCGCTTCCGAGGGGCATGCCAGCCTGCTGGCCGGGCGGGCCACTGAAGCCGGAGCCTCCACAAAGTAGCATCCGGCGCCCGGCGACCCTATGGTTGGAAACGTGACTGAGACTAATCCTGACGCTGCCCCTGACATCGACTTTGACCTTAAGGCTCTTCCCAAGGTCTCCCTTCACGACCACCTGGACGGCGGACTCCGCCCGGCCACCATCATCGAACTGGCCGAGGCCGTCGGCCACACGCTCCCGTCGACCGACCCCGTCGCCCTGGGGGAGTGGTTCCGCGAATCCGCCGATTCCGGCTCGCTGGTCCGTTACCTGGAAACCTTTGACCACACCATCGCCGTGATGCAGACCAAAGAAGGCCTGTTCCGCGTCGCGCAGGAATTCGTCGAGGATCTGGCTGACGACGGCGTCGTGTACGGCGAAGTCCGCTGGGCCCCCGAACAGCACCTGCAGAAGGGCCTGAGCCTGGACGAAGTGGTCGAGGCCGTCCAGGCCGGACTGGAAGCAGGTGTGGACGCCGTCGCCGAAACCGGCCGGGACATCCAGGTGGGCCAGCTCATCACCGCCATGCGCCACGCCGACCGCGGCCAGGAGATTGCCGAGCTGGCCGTCCGCCACCGGAACAACGGTGCGGTGGGCTTTGACATCGCCGGAGCCGAGGACGGCTTCCTGCCCTCCCGCTTCAAGGACGCCTTCACCTACCTCGCCGAGCACAACTTCCCGGCCACCGTCCATGCCGGCGAGGCCGCCGGCCTGGAGAGCATCCAGTCGGCCCTCGTCGACGGCCGGGCGCTGCGCCTGGGCCACGGTGTACGGATCGCCGAGGACGTCACGATCGATTTCGAAGAGGCCGATGACGCCGGACCGGACACCGAAGGCATCGATGAAGTCAACGACACCATCGGCATGGTGACCCTGGGCGAGCTCGCCAGCTGGGTCCGCGACCGCGGCATCGCCCTGGAAATCTGCCCGTCCTCGAACTTGCAGACCGGTGCGATTTCAGGTTTCGGCGAGGGGATCGAAAGCCACCCGCTGGACATGCTCTACCAGCTGGGCTTCAACGTCACCATCAACACGGACAACCGCCTCATGAGCGGCGTGACCCTTACGGACGAATTCGAGCTCCTGATCGAGACCTTCGACTACGACCTCGATGACCTCCTGGAGCTGACGCTGAACGCGGCGGAGGCAGCCTTCCTCCCGCTCGAGGAGAAGGAAGCACTGGTCGAATACATCAACGAGGCTTACGCCGACCTTGGCTAACCAGGAACCATCACCCGTCCAGGGGCAGGCTGAGTTGGCTGAGCTGGTGGGGACGATTGCCGCCCTGCGCGAGCACTGCCCCTGGATGGGTGCCCTCACCCACGAGTCCCTCGTGGAGTACCTCCTCGAGGAGGCCTACGAGGTGGCCGAAACCATCGAGACCGGCGGCGGCGACGCCGAGCTGAAGTCCGAGCTGGGCGACGTGCTGCTCCAGGTGGTCCTTCATGCCCGGCTGGCCGAAGAGCGCGGCGCTTTCGACCTCAACGAGGTGGCCCGCGGCCTGACCGCCAAAATGATCCGGCGCAACCCGCACGTGTTCAAACCCGACGGCTCGCTGCAGGAGTCCTTTCCGGCAACGGTCGAGGACATCGTCCTGACGTGGGAAGCCGTGAAGAAGGCCGAGAAACCGGAACGCGGCCACGTTTTTGATGGCGTCCCCGCCGCGCTGCCTGCGCTCGCGCGGGCCCAAAAGCTCCTGGACCGGGCCGAGCGGGCCGCCTTAGCCAGGGCGGCGAGCGAAACCGCCGTCGAACTCCCGGCCACCGAAGAGGAGCTTGGAGATTTGCTCTTCGGGATTGTGGCCGGTGCCCGGGCTGGCGGACTCGACGCCGAGCGTGCCCTCCGCGGAGCCCTCCGCCGCTTCCAGGACAGCCATGGCCCTAGGCCACCGGCACAGTAACTGCACCATCGCGTCGGCATGATGACGTCCGGCGATTGGATAGGTTTCCGTAACCTCCGCCACTCTCGACTAGGCTAGGAGCGACGACGACGTCGGCTTATCCGCTTGATGTACAGCTAGATTCCAAGCAGTCAGATTCCCTGCAGATCGCTTCACCCAAAGGAGCATATCCATGGCGCTTATCGATGCCATCCACGCCCGCGAAATCCTCGATTCCCGTGGCAACCCGACCGTAGAAGTTGAAGTCCTGCTCTCCGATGGCCAGATCGGCCGCGCAGCAGTACCCTCCGGCGCCTCCACCGGCGAACACGAGGCCGTTGAACTGCGCGACGGCGACAAGGGCCGCTACCTCGGCAAGGGCGTCCAGAAGGCCGTCGACGCCGTCATCGACCAGATCGCCCCCGCCCTGACCGGTTTCGACGCGACCGACCAGCGCAGCATCGACCAGGCCATGATCGACCTTGACGGCACCGCCAACAAGGGCAAGCTCGGCGCCAACGCCATCCTGGGCGTCTCGCTCGCAGTCGCCAACGCTGCCGCCGCATCCGCAGACCTGCCGCTGTACAAGTACCTGGGCGGCCCGAACGCCCACGTTCTGCCTGTGCCGCTGATGAACATCCTCAACGGCGGCTCGCACGCTGATTCCGACGTCGACATCCAGGAATTCATGATCGCGCCGATCGGCGCCGAGACCTTCTCCGAGGGCCTGCGCTGGGGCGTCGAGGTCTACCACAACCTCAAGTCCGTCCTGCAGGCCAAGGGCCTGTCCACCGGCCTGGGTGACGAGGGCGGCTTCGCGCCGAACCTGCCCTCCAACCGCGCCGCCCTGGACCTGATCCAGGAAGCCATCAAGAACGCCGGCTACACCCCGGGCAAGGACATCGCCCTGGCACTGGACGTTGCCTCCTCGGAATTCTTCACCGACGGCGCCTACCAGTTCGAAGGCAAGGCGCTGAGCGCCACCGAGATGAGCAACTACTATGCCGAACTCGTTGCCGACTACCCGCTGGTCTCCATCGAGGATCCGCTGGACGAGAACGACTGGGAAGGCTGGAAGACCCTCACCGACGCCATCGGCGACAAGGTCCAGCTGGTTGGCGACGACCTCTTCGTCACCAACCCGGTCCGCCTGCAGCAGGGCATTGAGTCCGCCACGGCAAACTCGCTGCTGGTGAAGGTCAACCAGATTGGTTCCCTGACCGAGACCCTGGACGCCGTGTCCCTGGCCCAGCGGGCCGGTTACACCACGATCACCTCGCACCGCTCCGGCGAGACCGAGGACACCACCATCGCCGACATCTCGGTTGCCACCAATGCCGGCCAGATCAAGACGGGCGCCCCGGCCCGTTCCGAGCGCGTCGCTAAGTACAACCAGCTGCTGCGCATCGAAGAGGAACTCGACGACGCCGCACGGTACGCCGGGCGCAGCGCCTTCCCGCGTTTCAAAGGCTAGTTAGCCGCGCAAACCGGTAACCGGTGGCTATGGTTGAAAGACCATGGCCACCGGTTCTGTTTTTGGTCCGCTTTTGAAGGAGTGACATGGCTACCCGACGCCCCAATGTTCCCCGGGCCACGCCCGCGGCCGCCAAGGCTGCTGCTGCCAGGCCTGCAGCCACGGGCCCGGGGGCCGCGGCCGACGGCGGCGATGTTATCCGGGCGGACTTCGGCGGCTCCCGCAGCGGCGCCGTCAACGCGGCTCCCGCGAAATCCTCCGGTGCCTCCTCCGGCACGCCGCCGGCCAGAACAGAATCGCCGGCCGCAACGGGCACGGCACCTGCGCGGGGAGCGGAAGGCAGCCGCGGTCCTAGCGGCCCGGCCAAGGGCAAACCGCGGCCGCCTGCGACGCCGAAAACCCGCCCGACGCCCGGGGAGACCGGCGGCAAAGCCGCACGGGGGGCCGCCGCAGCCGAATCCGACGGATCCCTGGACCCGGTTCCGGCAAAGGCGTTCTCCGGCCGGCTGCTGGCCCTCGGCGTCGTCATGATTGCCATTACCATCCTGCTGGCGCCGACCGTCAAGATCTTCCTCGACAAGCGCGCCGAGATCGCGGCGCTGCAGGCGGATATCGCAGCGAAGCAGGCCAAGCAGGAGGACCTCAAACGCCAGGTCTCCCGATGGCAGGATCCGAACTACGTCAAACAGCAGGCCCGCGACCGCATTAACATGGTTATGCCCGGCGAGACCGGCTATTGGGTATTCGGCAGCGATCTTCCTGCCGCGCAGTCCAGTGGCACGGCGGGTGCAGCATCAGCACAAGACCCGGCCAACGTGCCCTGGGTGGACGCCCTCTGGGAATCCGTCAGGCGATCGGCAACAGACTAGAAGCGGCGCCCGCCGCCGGGGTTGTCCCGCGGACAACCCCGGAACAGGGCAGGAAGGTGCCACTCCCGTGGACCAGAACCTAGCGGACGAGAACCGAACGGGCCAAAAAGCGCTTGCGCAGAACACCGCCGCCCAGACTCCGGCGCCACGGCACAGGGCCAGCGCCCCCGAGGCCTCCCGCCAGCCGACGCCGCACGACCTCGAGGTCCTCAGCCGCCAGTTGGGCCGGCCGGTGCGGGACGTCGTCGAAATCCCCGCCCGCTGCGTTTGCGGAAATCCGCTCGTGGCTGCCACGTCGCCGCGGCTGAGCAACGGGACGCCTTTCCCCACCACGTTTTACCTCACCCACCCGGTGATCACGTCCGCGGTGTCACGGCTGGAGGCTGCCGGGCTGATGAACGAGATGAATGTCCGGCTCGCCGCCGATCCCGGCCTGGCCGCCCGCTACCGCGCCGCCCACGAGGCCTACCTGGCCTCCCGCGCCGAGATCGGCGCCCGGTCGGGCATCGGAGCCGTTCCGGAAATCGACGGCGTTTCCGCGGGCGGGATGCCGACCCGGGTCAAATGCCTGCACGTCCTCGTGGGACATTCGCTGGCCGCCGGTCCCGGCGTAAACCCGCTCGGTGACGAGGCGATTGAGGCCATCGCTGAATGGTGGACGGCGGACCGCTGTTACTGCGACGGCGCCTGGGACACCGGAGGAGAGGTCCCGTCCCAGGACCTCAGCCGTCACGGGCCCCAGGGCCTGCCGGAGATAGTGGGCCGCCCGGCCCCGGTCCGCAAGTCCAAGGCAGCAGACACCCCACACACAGTGGAAGCCACAGCAGACGCAACGAAGGCAGCAGACGCCGCAGGCGCAGCAGCCACGGGGGAGCCCAAATGACCCGGGTGGCGGCAGTGGACTGCGGCACGAACTCGATCCGTCTGCTCATTGCAGATGTCAACGTTGCAGATGTAAACGTCGCAGATGTAAACGACGCAGCGGGGCAGCGCACACCGCGGCTGACCGACGTCGTACGGGAAATGCGCGTGGTCCGGCTGGGGCAGGGCGTGGACTCCACGGGCGAGCTGGCCGAAGAGGCACTCGAGCGCACCTTCGCCGCGACCCGGGACTACGCGGACCTCATCCGCGAGCACGGCGCCGAACGGGTCCGTTTCGTCGCCACGTCCGCCACCCGTGATGCGGGCAACCGCCAGGTCTTCGTCGACGGCATCCGCGCCATCCTCGGCGTCGAGCCCGAGGTGATCACGGGTGACGAGGAAGCCGCACTGTCGTTCGCCGGGGCCAGCAGTGTCCTGCCCTCCCGCGGGGACGACCCGGTCCTCGTGGTGGACCTCGGCGGCGGGAGCACGGAGTTCGTGCTGGGCAACGCCGACGGAGTCATCGCTGCCCGCTCGGTGGACGTCGGCTGCGTCCGCATGACCGAACGGCACCTGCGCAGCGATCCGCCCACCCCGGAGCAGATTGCCGCGGCAGAGGCCGACGTCGACGCCGCCATCAGCGAAGCGGCAAGAACCGTCCCGCTGGAGCGCGCCACGGCCGTCGTCGGGGTGGCCGGCTCCGTCACCACCATCACGGCCCACGCTCTGCGCCTGCCCGAGTATTCGCCGGCCGCGATCCACGGCGCCGAGCTGGACCTGGACACGGTCCAGAAAGCCTGCACCGAGCTGCTCGAGATGACCCGGGAGGATCGGGCTGCACTGCCGTTCATGCACCCCGGGCGGGTGGACGTGATCGGCGCCGGCGGCCTCGTGTGGCGGCGGGTCCTGCAGCGCATGTCCGACGTCACGGCCGGCCGCATCACCACAGCAGTGGCCAGCGAACACGATATTCTTGACGGAATTGCCCTCAGCATCAGCTGATTTCGCACCAGCAGTCGTGCACCGGCCCCCTCCTGGTACCCATAGGGTGCTTGTGCCGCGAGCGCATCCGCCGATAGGACCTGTATGACCAGAGCAACAGCCCGGCGCCGCCGGACCGCCTCCGCGTTGATGGCCTTGGCCCTTGTGGGAGGCATTTCCGCGGCGGAGCTGACCGCAGCCTTGGTGGCCGCGCCCGCCGCCCACGCCGACTCCTGGCGGGACAAGGAATATTGGCTTGCCGAATCCGGCATCACCAAAGCCTGGGAGGTGTCCAAGGGGGCCGGGGTCAAAGTCGCCGTGATTGACAGCGGCGTGGACGGCAAGCATCCGGACCTGGCCGGCGTTCTCGCCGGCGGTGCCGACATCTCCGGCGCCGGCGCTGCCAACGGCCAGGAAAGCATCGGCGCCAAGCCCGAACACGGGACGCTTGTGGCCACCATGCTCGCCGGGCGCGGACATCAGCCCGCCAAACCAAGCGCCAAACCGAGCGCGACTGCCTCAGCCAGCGCTGCAGCCGGCGCTGCCGCTGGCGCGGGCGCTGGTCCCGACGGGATCATCGGCGTTGCCCCGGAGGCCCAGCTGCTGTCCGTCTCCACCTGGCTTGGTTCCGCAAACCCGGGGGGCAAAACCGACCAACAGCAGATTCCGGAGGCGGTCCGGTGGGCCGTCGACCACGGAGCCCGCGTCATCAACATCTCGCTCGGCAGCACGTCCCCGGAATGGCCGCAGAGCTGGGACGCTGCGTTCCTCTATGCAGAACAGAAAGACGTCGTCATCGTTGCCGCGGCCGGCAACCGGGTGGGCGGCAACATCCAGGTCGGCGCGCCCGCCACGATTCCCGGCGTACTCACCGTGGCGGGCCTGGACCGCGGCGGAAAGGCCAGCATCGACTCATCGTCCCAGGGCATCAGCATCGGCGTCGCCGCTCCTGCTGAGGACCTGGCCGGCGGCATGCCGGCCGGCGGCTACGCCGAGTGGGCCGGCACCTCCGGCGCAACCCCCATCGTCGCCGGTGTCGCGGCGCTGATCCGGTCCAAGTGGCCCGAGATGTCCGCCAGCCAGGTCATCAACAGGATCGTCAGTACGGCCAAGGACGCCGGAGCGCCGGGCAAGGATCCGCTTTACGGGTTCGGCGTGCTCAACGCCGAGGCTGCGCTCAAGGCCGATGTCGCGGAAACCAAGGTCAATCCCTTGGGGTCGATTTCGGACTGGATCCGGGTCCAGCGGCGCGGCAACCCGGCCTCGACGGCGCCTGCGGCGGCACCGGCGCCCTCCAGTGCCGCGCCCACCCTGCCCGAGGCGACCGTGCCCGTCGCGCAGAAGCCGTCGCAGCTGGACAGTGCCGTTCCGGCCGCGGTGGTCCTGGGTTTCGGCGCCCTGTTCCTGGGCATCATTGCCGCCGCTGCCGTCCAGTTGCGCGCCAGCCTGCGGAATGCACCAAAGGACGGCGGGGACGGGTCCGAACGTTCGCCAGCACCGACCTCGTCCCCGGAGGATTCCAGCAACCGGACATAGTTAGTGAAGCTTTTCACAAACTACTGTATTCTTGACCCATGGCATCCTCCCTTAAGCTCCAGGACCGTCCCCGGGTACTCGTCGTCGGCGGCGGATACGTCGGCCTGTATGTAGCCCTCAAACTGCAGAAAAAGATCGCGAACGCAGGTGGCATCGTCACCGTCGTGGATCCGCTGCCCTACATGACCTACCAGCCCTTCCTGCCGGAAGTTGCCGGCGGCAACATCGAGGCGCGCCACGCGGTCGTCTCGCACCGCCAGCACCTGAAGCAGACGGAACTCATCCAGGGCCGCGTCACCTCGATCGACCACGCCAACCGCACGGCCGTGATCGCCCCGTCCGACGGCGGCGAAACCTTCGAGATTCCCTACTTCGACGTCGTCCTGGCTGCTGGCGCCATCACCCGCACGTTCCCGATCAAGGGCCTCGCGGACAAGGGCATCGGCCTGAAGACCATCGAGGAAGCCGTTGCCCTGCGCAACAAGGTCCTCGAGCGCATCGAGACCGGCTCGCTCATCACGGATCCCGTTGCACGTGCCCGCGCCCTGACGTTCGTCGTCGTCGGCGGCGGCTTTGCCGGCATCGAGTGCATCACCGAAATGGAAGACCTCGCACGCGCCGCGGTCAAGAACAACCCGCGCGTCAGCCAGGAGGAAGTCCGCTTCGTCCTGGTCGAGGCCATGGGCCGCATCATGCCCGAGGTCACCGCCCAGCAGGCCGAATGGGTTGTCGGACACCTCCGCAGCCGCGGCATCGAGGTGCTGCTCAACACCTCCCTTGACAACGCCGAGGGTTCCCTGAAGCTCATCAACCTGCCGGACAAGACCCCGGCGCAGGAATTCGAGTCGGACACCCTGGTCTGGACTGCCGGTGTGCAGGCCAACCCGATGGTCCGCTCCACCGACTTCCCGCTCGAGCCGCGCGGGCGCGTCCGTGTCCTGGCCGACCTGCGCATCGCAGGCGACGAGGGCATCATCGAGAACGCCTGGGCCGCCGGCGACGTCGCTGCCGTTCCCGACCTCACGGGCAGCGGCCTGCCGGACGGCACCTGCGTGCCTAACGCCCAGCACGCGTTGCGCCAGGCAAAGCGCCTGGCCAAGAACCTGTGGGCTTCGCGCTGGAACAAGCCGCTCACGGACTACAAGCACAAGAACCTGGGCGCCGTCGCCGGCTTCGGCGAATGGAAGGGCGTTGCCAACATCAACCTGCTGGGCCGCATCGGCCTCAAGGGCCCGCTGGCCTGGCTGGCACACCGTGGCTACCACGGGTTCGCTATGCCCACCGTGGAGCGCAAGATCCGCGTGATCTCCGGCTGGCTCTGGGCCTTCTTCCTCGGCCGCGACACCACGCAGCTGATGGACCTGGACAACCCGCGCGGCGCCTTCGTGGCGGCAGCGACCCCGGCCCCGAAGCCCGCCGCTGCGCCGGCTCCGGACGCAGCCAAGCCGGTTGCCGACCCCAAGGCGGCCACCGCGGCATCGGTCTCGGCAGACGCCAAGTAACTGCTTGGGGCGACGCGCCCCTTAGGCGGCGGTTGACTTCCGACGGCGGCTGTTCCCTTCCGGGGGAGCAGCCGCCGTCGTTTTTTTGCCTATAGGCGTCAAATGGCGTATCGGGGTGCCATCGTCAGGTTGGTGTAGTTGCGCGGTGACTAAAAGTTGAAGTCCTCGTGGTGGAGTTGCCGCCGCGGCAGGCCAGCTTGGGTCAGGGCCGTTGTCGCGGCGGAGGAGAGCCGGGGCGATGCGCAGATGTAGACGTCGCGGGCGGCCAGATCCGGGACTATGGCCTTCAGGGTCTGGGCGGTTATTGCGTTTCGGGGGTCGGACGCCGGTCCGGTCAGGAAAATCAGCTGTGCCCCGCGGTGCCGGGCGATGTGTTCGAGCTCGTCGCGGAAGAGTATCTCCTCCGTGGAGGAGGCCCGGTACAGCAGGGTCAGGTCCCGTCCGGGGACCGGCAGTGTCTCAAAGAGGGCGCGCATGGGGGTGATTCCCACGCCGCCGCCGATCAGGAGGACTCCTCGTCCTTGGCGCCGCCCGTTCGTCATGGCACCGTACGGGCCAGCTGCGAGGACTCTTGCCCCTGGTCGTACGGCGTGGATGGATCGCGTTCCGTCGCCGACCGCTTTGACTGTTATCCGCAGGAACTGGTGATGGGGCGGGGCCGAAAGCGAGAAGGGGTGGGACGATCGCCACAGCGTCCGGGTCAGAAATCTCCAGCGGAAAAATTGTCCGGATTCGGCGTTGAGCTCGTGGAGGTGGCGGCCGCGAAGGATGATGCTGACCACCCCGGCACCCTCATCGACGACATGATCGACTCGCAGCCGGTGGCGCCATGCCTGTGTGAGTGGTGCCAGGACCCTGTACCGCAAGATCAGCCCGAAGCTGAACGTGTAGAGCAGGCTCCATGCCACCTGAACCAGTGGGAGGCCGGCCAGGTCGGGGCCTGCGAGTTCGTGGGAGAAGGACAAAGCGATCGCGAGGTAGGTCAGCAGGTGAAGGAAGTGCCAGGTCTCGTACCGTAGTTTTCGGCGCATGCTCTGCGCCGAAATGGCTCCGACGGTGAGAAAGATTATCGTTCCGGCTGTGGCTGCGATAAGTCCCGGCATTCGGAGCACGTCGATGGTTGCGGCCCACACCGAGGTGCCTTGAACTGTTGCCCAGGCCGCCGTCGCGGCGATCCCGTGGATGAGGATCAGGCAGAAGATGGCCCTGCCGCCTTTACCGTGCCATCGTGCCAGCCGGTCCGCACCCACTCCTCGTTCCAGGGCTGGGGCGCGGGACATCAGGGCCACCATGACTGTTACGCCGTATCCGGCGAGCAGGCCGGAGGTGTGGGCCAGGAGGGGCAGGTTGAACCGCACGGGCTGGGGAGCACCGATCCCGGCCCACGCAGTGACCGCGACGGCACCGGCCGTGATCAACCAGAGCACCATCGCCGGCGGGACGGTCTGGGCCGCCGTCTCGGCTGGCACACCGGATCGTACGGATCCGTCCCGTTGACGGTCGGCTAATGATGTCATCGACTTCTTTCTTCGAGGCGGCCAGGTTGCTGTGATCGCCTAATTACTGTTTGTGATGGGCTTTGCTCAGCGGCCGCCCCTGCCGTGGCCGTGCGCCATCCTGTCTCTTCCGGGCGCAGTGAGCGCCTGTTGGTTGGGTGCGACAAATGCCGTGGAGCTGTCCGGGGTTGCGACAACAGAGCCGGTGGTGGGCTGCACGGGTGAGACGGCCGGTGCGTTCACGCCGAGCTGTATGCCGGTGATGACGGCGGCACCGATGACCGTGACGGACACCGCCCGTTGGAGCAAGGCCCATACCCGGGATCCATCCCTTGCTGGCGGCCAGGCTGTTCCGCGTCTCGGAGGCGCGGGTGCCGCGGTGCTCACAGCCGGTTCCCGCCGGCAGGGGGCGGACACGCGGTCTCCGCCGTTTCAGGGGTTTGATCCGGCGCTGCCGAGGTTTCGTTCGCGCGCTGCCAGGTCGTTCCAAGCACAGCGGTCAATGCCATAGCGGCGAACGCGGAGACAAGGCCGGGGCGGCCGGTGGTCAGCGGGGCGACGGGGCGGTAGGCGATCATCAGGGCCTTCCTTGGGGTGGGTGTTCGGGTCACCGTTCGGCTGCGGTGGAAGTGCTGGGGACTCAGGGAGATCCTCGTCCGGACTGTGAAGTGTCACAGGTGGTCTGGAAGTCCCAGGCCGAAGGAGTGCGGCAGGATTCAGTGGCCGCCCTGGCCTCCGGTTTCGGTGGCGGTTGCGGTGGCCGTGGCGGCGTTGGTCGGCAGGGCCATGGCGGTGAGGCCTCCGCCGCCGACGAGGACGCCGATCAGAGTGGGGCCTGCCGACATCTTCCGAACGCTGTTCAAAGTTTTTCTCCTTGCTGGTTCCACTCCGGCTTTCGAAGCTGTTCCTATCCTCAGGTGGGACTCTGTCGGACCACTTTCTCCGTGCTGTGCGCATCCTGTGTTCTTTTTTGCTGGGTCACGCCGGCTCAAGGCTTTTTCCAGTACGACCGTTTTTGCCTCCGTTTTGCCCTCCGGGCTCGTGGCGGCCTTCCCAGCCCTGAACCCGCGCGTTGACCCACCATGCCTAGACTGGCTTCATGACTGCTGAAAAGGACCTTCATACCCTGCTGGCAACCATGCGTCCTGTCCGCCGCGACGGCGAGTTCGTCTACGTCCTGTGGCCGCACGGCAGGCCGCTGGAAGGCGGCATCATGGCCGCTGTGCGGGAAGCAGAGGGACTGACCGTGGTGATGGCACGGGACGAGGCGGAGGCCCTGGCGTTGCCGTACGACTTTGTCGGAGCGTGGATAACCCTTGAGGTGCATTCCTCCCTGGAAGCGGTGGGCCTGACGGCCGCCGTCGGCGCCGCCCTCACGGAGGCGAAGATCAGCTGCAACGTCCTGGCCGGTTTCCACCACGACCACCTGATGGTGCCCCTGGCGGATGCAGACCGGGCGCTGGAAGTCCTGCACGAACTGGCGGAGGACAGCGGCCGGGCGGGACCTGCGCCGACGCTCCGGATGCGTACCGAACGGCCGGAAGACCGCCCCGCCATCCTGGCTCTGACCGCTGCGGCCTTCGCCGTTTCCCCGATCACCGGACTGCGCGTGGACGGCGAACCGGAGGAAGTCGGCCTGCTCTGTGGGCTCTTCGACTGTGCGGAGTATCTGCCGGAGTTCAGCATCGTCGCGGAGCTCGACGGCGAAATCGTGGGTCATGTGATCAGCACGCGGGGATGGGTGGGGGAGCTGGAGCTCCTGGGGCTCGGGCCGATCGGCGTAGTGCCGCGGCTGCAGCGCCACGGTATTGGCACCGCGCTCATGAAGGAGACCCTGGCCCGGGCCAACCTGGCGGGGGAGCGGGGGATCGCGCTGCTGGGCAGCCCTGACTTTTACTCGCGCTTCGGCTTCGTGCCGTCAACCTCGCTCGGGGTGGCCCCACCGAAGGCAGAATGGAACGGCTACTTCCAACTGCTCCCGCTCGCCGTCTGGCCCGGGGGAGTCAGTGGAACTTTCCGCTACGCGCGGCCCTTTGCTGACTGATCCGGCCCGCAGACGGGATAGCATGGACCGGGCGCCCCAGTAGCCCAATTGGCAGAGGCATCGGACTTAAAATCCGCGTGTTGTGGGTTCGAGTCCCACCTGGGGCACTTTGTTGATGCGGCCCTGCGATGGCCCGCCCCGGGCATGCTTGCGTTTCCCGGCCCGGCACCGGTTTCCCGGTATCGCGGCCAAGCCAAGGCCCCGGGGTGCCCGCAGATTCCCTCTATGCAACGAGTGTTATAAGGATGTGACCGTAGTCACTTATTTTCGGCCCGAAATTGCATTAGCTTGAAGTGGAATCAGGAACACCTGATCTTTCGCGTCAAAGGCCGTTCGCACCTTTAGATCGAGGAGCTAGTACATGACTTCACTCCACCAGGCTGCGCCCCGCATCGCTAAGCTCACAGCGCTTAGCATCGGTGTCGCCTTTCTGGCTACGGCTTGTGGTGGTTCGTCCACCCCGAGTTCGACGGGCTCCAGCTCGGCCGCAGCCGCGGGCATCGCTTGCCCTGCACCCAGCGCCACCGGCGGCGGTACCAGCGCTGCCGGTAACACCGGCTCCGTGCCCCCTTCGGCCACCACCACCGCTACACCCCTGAAGATCGGCTCGCTCCTGCCGACGACGGGTTCCCTGGCCTTCCTCGGCCCGCCCGAAATTGCCGGCGTTAACCTCGGCATCAAGGAGATCAACGACGCAGGTGGCGTCCTGGGCAAGCCCGTCGAGGTCATCCACCGCGACTCCGGCGACACCAAGACCGACATCGCCACCCAGTCCACCACGGCACTGCTCGGCCAGGGCGTCGGTGCAATCATCGGTGCCGCTTCCTCAGGCGTTTCCAAGACGGTCATCAACCAGATCACTGGTGCCGGCGTCGTCCAGTTCTCCCCGGCCAACACCTCGCCGGACTTCACCACTTGGGATGACAAGGGCCTCTACTGGCGCACCGCTCCCTCGGACGTGCTCCAGGGCAAGGTCCTCGGCAACTACATGGCTACCTGTGGCGCCCAGACCGTCGGCATGATCGTCCTGAACGACGCGTACGGCACCGGCCTCGCCAAGAACGTCCAGGCCGCTTTCGAGGCAGCCGGCGGCAAGGTTGTGGCCCAGGAACTCTTCAACGAAGGCGATTCCCAGTTCAGCAGCCAGGTGGACAAGGTCCTCGCGGCCAAGCCGGACGCCATTGCCCTGATCACCTTTGACCAGGCCAAGAGCATTGTGCCGCTGATGACGGGCAAGGGCGTCAAGCCGACCCAGATCTTCATGGTGGACGGCAACATGTCCGACTACAGCAAGGACTTCCAGGCGGGAACCCTCAAGGGCGCCCAGGGCACCATTCCGGGTACCTTCGCCAAGGAAGACTTCAAGAAGAAGCTGCTGGCGATTGACCCGGCGCTGAAGGACTACAGCTACGCGGGCGAGTCCTACGATGCCGCCAACCTGATCGCGCTGGCGGCCGAGGCTGCTAAGAGCACCAAGGGCACCGACATCGCCGGACAGCTGAAGGCAGTCTCTGAGGGCGGCGAGAAGTGCAACACCTTCCCGTCCTGCGTCACCCTGCTCCGCAACGGCAAGGACATCGACTACGACGGCCAGTCCGGTCCCGTTGCGTTCTCCGACGCCGGCGACCCCACGGAAGCCTACATCGGCATCTACGAGTACCAGGATGACAACACCTACAAGCCGGCCAAGGAAGAATTCGGCAAGCTGTAAGCCGCTTCCTACCGACACGCAAAAGACCCCCGTCCACCCGGACGGGGGTCTTTTGCGTGCGGCGGAGGGGCGACACGGGGCACGGCGACCCCGACCCCGTCACGCAGAGCAGGCTTTAGGTCGGCAGAGGAGCGGACGACGGCGGAAATCCGGCTCCGCGCCTCGGTCACCCCGCCAAGACTCTGCTCTCCGTGACGCCGTCGTTGTTGGGCCGGGCTCACGGCGGCAGGGTTCCCTGCCCGAGCTTGCTAGGGGAGGGGCCGCGGAGTCGCCCGGAGGTAACTATCGCTGCCGCGGACCGCTCCGGGCACGCAAAAGGGCCGCTACCGGCTGGTGGCGGCCCTTGAGCCTGAGTATTGCCGAAGGACTACTCGTCGGTGTCCGCGAGCGTCCCCAGGTAGAGCTGGATAACCTTGGGATCCTTCATGAGCTCCCGGCCGGTGCCCGTGTACGCGTCCTTGCCCTGGTCCAGGACGTAGCCGCGGTCGCAGATCTGCAGGCAGCGGCGCGCATTTTGCTCCACCATGATGACGGAGACGCCGGCCCGGTTGATCTCGTGGACCCGCAGGAACGTCTCATCCTGTTTGACAGGGGAGAGGCCGGCAGACGGTTCGTCGAGCAGGAGCACGGCCGGATCCATCATGAGGGCCCGTCCCATGGCCACCATCTGGCGTTCGCCGCCAGAGAGCGAGCCCGCCCGCTGGGCCCGCCGCTTGCCGAGCTCGGGGAACAGGCTGGTGACGAAGTCGAACCGCTCGGAGTAGTCCTTCGGGCGCTGGAACATGCCCATCTGCAGATTTTCCTCGATGGTCAGGGCCGCGAACACGTTGTTCGTCTGCGGCACGAAGCCCACGCCACGGCTGACCAGCTTGTTGGCCTTGAGCCCGGTGATGTCCTGCCCGCGGACCACCACCGAGCCGGAGTGGACCTTGACCAGGCCGAACATGGCCTTCAGCAGCGTAGACTTGCCGGCGCCATTGGGCCCGATGATGCCGATCAGCTCACCCCTCCGGGCTTCGATGCTGCAGCCGTTGAGGATATTGACGCCGGGGATGTAACCGGCCACAAGGTCGGTGACCTTGACCACGGAGTCACCCTCGTAGGCGGGCTGGGCGGCAGGTGCCGCGCTGGTGGCGCTCATTCTGTGTCCTTCGGTGTGCTGTTCGGCAGCGCTGTACTGCCCGTTTGCTCGGTGCTGCCCGGCTGTTCGGCACTGCGGCGACCGCGCACGGGCCCGTTCGCCTCCGGTTCCTGGGCCTCGGTGGTGAGGACATCGGCGGAGATGATGCCGGCATCCTCAGTGCCAACGATCGATTCCTCGTCGGCGACCAGCTCGGCGGCCAGTTCCTTGATGCCTTCGGCATCGCCGAGGTCGACGTCGTGGTGGGCGCCGAGGTAGGCGTCGATCACGGCGGGGTTCTTCATGACCTCACCGGGCGGGCCTTCGGCCACGATCTTGCCCTCGGCCATCACCACCACCCAGTCGGCGATGTGCCGGACCATATGCATGTCGTGCTCGACGAACAACACGGTCATGCCTTCGGACTTGAGGTTCTTGATGTGGTCCAGCAGGGACTGCGTCAGTGCCGGGTTCACGCCGGCCATGGGCTCATCGAGCATCACGAGCTTGGGCCGGACCATGAGCGAGCGTGCCATTTCCAGCAGTTTGCGCTGCCCGCCTGACAGTGACGCCGCGTAGTCGTCCCTCTTGGTGTCCAGCTTGAACTTTTCGAGCAGGACGTTGGCCTCGTCGGTGATCCGCTTTTCCTGGCCGCCCCAGATGCCCTTGAAAAAGGCCTTGAAGAGCCGCTCGCCGGACTGGTTGGAGGCACCCAGCCGCATGTTCTCCATCACGGTGAGCTTGCCCATGACCTTGGTCAGCTGGAAGGTGCGCACCATGCCCATCCGGGCCACCTTGTAGGAGGACACCCCGGCCAGGCTGTTGCCTTCGAACTGCCATTTGCCCGAGTTCGGTGTATCGAAGCCCGTGAGCAGGTTGAACAGGGTGGTCTTGCCAGCACCGTTCGGGCCGATCAGGGCGGTGATCTTGTGCCGCGGGATCTCGAGGTATTCGACGTCGACGGCGTTGATGCCGCCGAAGCTGCGGGTGACGTTTTCCGCCACAACGATCGGATCGCGCTTCTTGCAGCCGGGGCCGGTTTCAGCCGCGGCAATCGGACGTGCGTCCGTCATGTAGTCGATTTCTTCCGACGTGCGGGGTTCGCCACGCGACCCTTCGCTGGGAATGCTCATGCGAATGCCAGCTCCTTCTTGTTGCCGAGGACACCCTGTGGCCTGAAGATCATCAGCAGCATCAGCGCCACGCCGACCAGGATGTAACGCAGCTGCCCGGCCTGGACCGTGTTCAGCCACGTGATGGTGCCTGACTCGATCAGGCCGTAGAGGATCCCCTGGGTCAGGGACAGCACGACCCAGAAGATCATGGCGCCGACTACCGGGCCGAGCACGGTGCCCAGGCCGCCCAGCAGCAGGCAGGTGTACAGGAAGAACGTCAGCTCCGTGCCGTAGTTGGCCGGCTGGACCGCACCGCGGGGGAGCGTGAAGATCATGCCCGCCAGGGCGCCGAGTACACCACCGATGATGAGGGACTGCATCTTATAGGCGTACACGTTCTTGCCGAGCGACCGGACGGCGTTCTCGTCCTCGCGGATGCCCTTCAGTACCCGGCCCCAGGGGCTGCGCATCAGCAGCCAGACCAGGAGGCAGAACACGGCCACGACGATCCAGGCGACCACCCGGATGAAGAAGTCACGGTTGTTCATGCCGATGTAGGTCCCCGGCGGGAACGGGTTCATGGCGTAGAAGTCGCCCTCGAAGGCCGCCAGGCCGTTTGCTGAACCGGTGACGGAGGTCAGCTGGTTGGTCGTGACGATGTAGCGGACGATCTCGGCCGCCGCAATGGTCACGATGGCCAGATAGTCCGCCCGCAGCCGCAGGGTCGGGATGCCCAGCAGGAGGGCGAAGATGGCCGAACAGACGACGGCGATCAGCAGTCCGACGAAGAACGGCACGTGGAATGTCAGGGTGGAGATGGCGAAGCCGTAGGCTCCCACCGCCATGAATCCTGCTTGGCCGAAGTTGAGCAGGCCGGTGTAGCCGAAGTGGACGGCGAGGCCGAGGGTGGCCAAGGCGTAGGCGGCCGTCGTCGGGCTGAACAGTTCACCGGCGGCGCTGGAAAGAATGAATCCGAAGTCCATGGTTGTCTCCTAACCCACGCGCTCGCGGCGGCCCAGAATGCCCTGAGGCCGGAACAAAAGGACAACGATCATGATGAACAACGCTCCCACGTACTTGAGGTCGGCAGCGAGGCCGAACACGGTGGTCAGCTCAACGAAGATGCCGACGATGATGGAACCGACCAGGGCGCCCCAGACCGTGCCGAGGCCACCCAGGGTGACACTGGCGAAGATGAGCAGCAGGATCTGAGAGCCCATGTCGAAGGTGACGCCGGGCCGGTAGTAGGCCCAGAGGATGCCGCCGAGGGCGGCAAGCATGCCGCCGACCACCCAGACGATCCGGATGACGAAATCGACGTCGATGCCGGAAGCGGCGGCCAGTGCCGGGTTGTCAGCCACCGCGCGGGTGGCTTTGCCCAGGCGCGTCTTGAGCAGAACGACGCCCAGGGCCGCGATCACGATGGCGCTGACGAGCAGCGACAAGAGGTTGTTGGGCGAGATGGAGACCGGGCCGATGAGGATTTCCGCACTCTGGGCAAAGGGCAGTTGCTGGGTCGCCCCGCCGAAGTAGAACTGGATGATGTAGCGCACGGCCAAGGCCAGGCCGATGCTGACGATCATCATCGGGACAAGCCCGGTTCCCCGGCGCCGCAGCGGCTTCCACAGGCCCGCATCCTGGACGTACCCGAAGAGGCCGCCGCCGACGACGGCCAGGAGGATCGCAAGCCAGAACGGCAGGTGCATCCCGTTGAACGCAAAGACCAGTACGGCGCCCAACGTGACCATTTCACCGTGGGCGAAGTTCGTCAGGCCGGTGGTGCCGAAGATCAGCGAGAGGCCCACGGACGCAAGCGCGAGCAGCAGGCCGAAGCTCAGGCCGGCCACGAGTCGGTTGAGCAGGTTCTGCCCGAAGTTTTGCTCCGCTACGACAATGCCCTTGCCAAAAGCGAAGATCACCGAGAGGTTCGAGGTCTGGCTGAACGTAACTTTGCGGGGGTTGTCTTGGCCCTCGGCCAGTTTGATGCCCTGCGGCAGCGTGGACTCGTCGAGTTTGACCTCGTAGGTGCCTTGCGTGGGGACGCCGATGGTCCAGGCGCCGTTGGCTCCCGATTTGGCGGTTCCCGTGAAGTCGCCGTTCGTGGCGGTGATGGTTACTCCGGGGATCGGTGCCCGGTCGTCGCCGCGCAGGAAGCCGCTGATGCTGTTGGTGAATTGTGTGGCCGACGGGGATGGTGTCGGCGAGGGGGTCGCAGCGCCGGATGCCGGGGCTATGACGAGCAGTAGCGCGGCCACGGCGGCGGCTACAGCCCCCACAGCCCTCAGTAGTCTGCCGCGCCGTCTGTGCGACAGGCCGCTCGTTGTGCTTCTCAAATTGAAAACCTCCACATGGGGGTGATGGGGGTTGCGCCATTGCAACCGCTGCGAACGGTCAGGGTGACCGGGCTCTCGCCAGCAAATAACGTGTGAGGTCCGTCACCCTGTGTGGCCTATGCTACAGCGCGGGCGGGCCGCTGAATGCGCCTGCGAGCAGGCGGAACGTCGCGATCAGGTAACAACCGTGTAGTCGCACCTCTCCCTATCTTTAGCGTGGTTAAAGAAAACTTTTGTTGATTCCGAGTATGCCTAAACAGTGGACCTGGTCGTGCTCCGATCCGGCTGCAAGGAGCCCTGCGGCACCCGCTCCGTCCAAGGTTTTTCCAAGTACTCCGGCGTTATGGTGCCAAGAGCGCCGATGCCCGTCCAGAACCAACGTCCCAGAACCCAAGTCCGGAGCTGAAGCCCGGAAACGGATCCGGGACCGGGTCCGGCGCCGCAAGCAGCGGCCGAAACTTGGAGGGCCGACCGATGAACCGGGTGGTCAAGCTGTGCCTCGCGGGTTCGCTGGTGCTAGCGATCCTGGGGATCCCGGCGCTCAGCCTTGGGCCGGAGACTGCCGGCGCACAGGCCTGCGAACCGTCCGGAGCGCCGCCCTCCGATCCGTATCCGGGGACGACTGCGGCAGCCTCGAGCTTCGAATCCGGCACCCTGGACGGGTTCGACGTCTCCAAGTCCGGAACGGGGGAAGCCTCCGTGTCCGCCGGGTTGTCCCACTCCGGAAACTGTGCTGCCGTCCTGCACACCACCACGGCGCCCGGCTCCCTCGCCAAGGTGACAGTGGATCTGACGCTGGGCGCCACCGAGGCGTATGCAGACGGCTGGTTCAACATCGCAGCCGAAGGGATGGCGGGGAATAACGTTCCTTACTTCAGGTTCTTTTCCGGTCGCGTCCGCGTTCTGGATGTTTTCAGGCAAAACATCTCCGGCGAACTGGTGCTCCGGACGTCGACTCCGGCGGCGTTCATCTACACGACACTGAGGCAGTACGTTTCCACGGACTCCTGGCACCGGCTGGTGATGCACGTGGTCCCCAACGGTCCCGGGACGAAGGTCCAGATCTGGTGGGACGGCCGTTCCGTCTACGCGGGCACCCTCAATATCCCGACCACGACTGTCGATACAGTGCAGCTTGGCTCCGAACACGATCAACAGATGGCCGACATCTACGTCGACGACGTCGTTGTCAACAGCCGGACGGGCACCCCGGCCCCGGTCCCCGGACCCCTTCCGCAACCGACGGGGGATCCGTCCAGGCCGCTCAACGACTTCCGGGGTGACCGGCCAGGGGTGGTCTTGGCCACGGAAACCACTGCCAGGAGCGGCCGCGGCCCCGAGTGAACCGGACTCCGGGCTTGTAAGGTCACGGTTCGGTTGCGGCGGCTTCAGGGGGGAACTATGCCTGCCCGTCGGGCGTGGAAGTTGGTAGCGTGACTATATATCGTCCGCATCGCACCGGATCATCACCCACCCTAATTGGAGGACACCCGCAATGTCAGCTGGCGGAAACCCGATCTTCAGCGGAAAGAATTTCCGCGAAGCCACCCAGGCGCCACCTGCCGTGCAGGCGCCGTACGGCCAACACTCCTATGGCCAGAACCCTTATGGCCAGAGCCCCTATGGCCAAAACCCCGGCCAGTTCAGGGATGCCTCGGGCGCGTGGAGTGCTGCCCAGCAGGGCATGAGCCAGGAGCAGCTCCAGGACCTGTACAACCGTCCGGCGGCCGGCCCTGCCGACATTGGCCGGATGACCTACGACGACGTCATCGTCAAGACCGCCGGGTGCCTCGGCGTCCTGGTGGTCGGTGCCGCAATGGCCCTCGCCGTCCCGCAGGGCACGGGTTCCATGCTGATGATCCTCGGGGCGCTGGGCGGCTTCGTCCTCGCGATGGTCAACACGTTCAAGAAGCAGCCGTCCCCGGCGCTGATCCTGGCCTATGCGCTGCTTGAAGGATTCTTCCTCGGCGGCCTGACCCGGATCCTCGACAACCTGTTCCCGGGAGTCGGCATCCAGGCGGTGGTCGGGACGCTTTCCGTCTTCGCCGTGACACTGGTGCTGTTCAAGAGCGGCAAGGTTCGTGCGACGCCAAAACTCATGCGGTTCTTCATGATCGCCCTGATCGGCTATGCGGTGTTCGCGCTGGTCAACATGTTCATGATGATGACCGGGGCCGTGACCACGCCGTTTGGCCTGAGCACGAGCATGGAGATTTTCGGTATCCCGCTCGGGGTCTTTATCGGCGTGCTCGCCATCGGGCTGGCCGCGTTCTCCCTGATTATGGACTTCACGTCCATCGAGGCGGCCATCAGCGCCGGGGCCCCGCAGCGTTTCTCCTGGACCGCCGCCTTCGGCCTCACGGTCACGCTGGTCTGGCTCTACGTCGAGATCATCCGCCTGCTGGCCATCCTCCGCGGCGACGAATAACCGCCGTCGTTCCTGGAACGGTTCGCTAATACAGTGAAGAGCCCCGCCGCATGGCGGGGCTCTTCCGTTTAAGCTGCTGTTTCAGCCGCCGCGGGAGCCTGTTCTTGCGTCCGCGTGGCGTCAGCTGAGTCGCTCCAGCACCACCGCCATGCCTTGGCCACCGCCGACGCAGAGCGTGGCCAGCCCCAGGGTGCCGTCCCGGGCGCGGAGCCCGTTGAGCAGGGTGGTGGTCATGCGTGCGCCGGTCATGCCGAAGGGGTGTCCGAGGGCGATAGCGCCGCCGTGGACGTTGAGCTTGTCCGGTTCAATGGCCAGCTCCCGTGCGCTCGCCACCACCTGGACCGCGAAAGCTTCGTTGAGTTCCACGAGATCGATGTCGCGGATCGTCAGTCCGGCGAGTTCGAGCGCGCGGCGGGTCGCTTCCACCGGTCCCATCCCCATCAGCTCCGGGGACAGGGCGCTGACACCGGTGGAAACGATCCGGGCCAGCGGCTCGAGCCCCACCTCGCGGGCGCGCGTGTCACTCATGACCACGACGGCGGCCGCCCCGTCATTGAGCGGACAGGCGTTCCCGGCCGTCACGGTGCCGCCGCTGCGGAAGACCGGCTGCAGGGCACTGACGGCTTCGGCCGTCACGCCCGGCCGCGGTGAATCGTCGCGGTCCACCACCGAGCCGTCGGCGCGGGTATAGGGCGTGATTTCGCGGGAGTAGAACCCGGCGGCGATGGCCGTCTCGGCCCGGTTCTGGCTCAGCACCGCCCAGTCGTCCTGCTCCGCGCGGCTGATCCCATAGCTTGTCGCGACGTTCTCGGCGGTCTGGCCCATGGCGATATACACGTCCGGCATCCGGCCGCCCAGGCGAGGGTCGGTCCACGGTGTGTTTGAGGCCGCGCGGGACTCGGTGCGTTTGCGTGCCGCCGTGAACCGCGGGTTGTGGGTGCCCGCGTCTGTTTCGCCCGCACCGGCCCATTCCCGGTAACGGGACACCGACTCCACGCCGGCGGCAACGAACGCCTGGCCCTCGCCCGCCTTGATAGCGTGGAACGCCATCCGGAGCGTCTGCAGGCTGGAGGCGCAAAAGCGATTGATCGTGGCGGCGGGAACGTTGTCCAGCCCGGCCAGGATGCTGACCACGCGGGCCATGTTGGAGCCGGCCTCGCCGCTGGGCTCGGCGCACCCCAGATAGATGTCATCCAGTCCGCGGCCGGGCCCCGCGGCAGCTTCGAACGCCGGAATCTGGGCCAGGGCCGCCGTGACCATGGCGGCGGCCAGATCGTCCGGCCGTTCGTCCTTCAGCGAGCCTTTGAAGGCGCGCCCGATCGGGCTCCTGGCGGTGGAGACGATGACGGCTTCGCTCATGCGCCCAGACTACGCCCCGCCTACGCCAGCCGCATGGCCCCTGCCCCGGGGCGGACGCTGAAGATCTCCGGCGCGGCGTACCCCGCCCGGGCGAAGGCCTGTTCGACGGCGTAACGCACCTGCTGGGCCGAACCCGCCGGGGTGAGGGCGATCGCTGAACCGCCGAAACCGCCGCCGGTCATGCGGGCGCCGATGGCGCCCGCCGACCGCGCCGTGTCTACGGCAAGGTCCAGCTCCGCGCAGGAGATCTCGAAGTCGTCCCGCATCGACGCATGGGAGGCATCCAGCAGGGGACCGATGGCGCCGGGCCCCATGGTGTCCAGCAGTTCCACCGTCTGCAACACGCGGTCGTTCTCGGTGACGACATGACGGACGCGACGGAACGTCTCCAGGTCGAGGAGGCCGCTGGCCTCCCCGAGGTCCTCGAGCCCGACGTCGCGCAAGGCCGGTACGCCGAGCACCTCGGCGGCCAGTTCGCACGATTCCCGCCGGGCCGCGTACCCGCCGCCGGCATGGGAATGGGAGACCTTGGTGTCGATGACCAGCAGCACCAGCCCGGCGGCGTCGGCGTCGAACGGAACGAGGCGGACGGCCTGGTCCCGGCAGTCGAGGAAGACGGCGTGCCCGGCCGTGGCCCGGAGCGAGGCGGACTGGTCCATGATGCCGGTGGGGGCGCCGACGAAGTCGTTTTCCGCCCGCTGCGTCGCCTGCACCATGTCCTGGACGGAGAGGCCGGCGGCCGTTAGCTCGTTCAATGCCGAAATCACGGCGCATTCAATGGCATGGGAGGATGACAGGCCGGCACCGCGCGGCACATCGGAATCCAGCAGCAGGTCCACTCCGGGAACGCGGTGCCCGTCCTGCTGAAGTGCCCAGATGACGCCCAGCGGGTACTTGGTCCATCCCCGGGCGCCCGCGCGTGACAGGGAACCGGTGTCCGCCGTCGTCAGCCCCTGGTTCCCAAATGTCGACAGCATGCGCGCGGTCGAATCCCGCCGCACCCTGACCGCCACCCGGGCAGCCCGGTCGATCGCGAACGGCAGGACGAAGCCCTCGTTGTAATCGGTGTGCTCGCCAATGAGGTTGACCCGTCCCGGTGCCCGCCACACGCCGTCGGGCCGGGCGCCAAAGACCTCCTCAAACCTGGCGGCGATTCCGCCGCTGTCCAGGGAAGGGTTCATGGCCTGGGACCTGCGCTGCTCGAAGTCATGGAACCAAGGTATACGGGTTGCCGGCCTGCTCTGTACGGTGGTCACCATGGACTCCTCAGCGACACCTTCTGTATCCGGCACTGTATCCGGCACTGCATCCGGCACTGCATCCGGCACTGCATCAGGCACTGCATCCGGCGCCGGTGACGCCATGCGGCGGTACGCGACCGGCCGGCAATACGAGCTCCGGCGCGGCGACGCCCTGGCCGTCGTCACCGAACTCGCCGCCGGACTGCGGCTCTACAGCCGCGGCGGCACGGCCCTCACGGAGACCTATGGCGATGCCCAGATCCCGCCCGGTGCCACCGGCATCACCCTGGCGCCGTGGGCCAACCGGGTGGAAGACGGTGTCTGGCACCTCAACGGCAAGAAACTGCAGCTCGACATCACCGAGGTCTCCCGCAACAACGCCAGCCACGGGCTGCTGCGGAACTCCTCCTATGAACTGGTAGACGAGGACGAATTCTCCGTCACCCTGGAAGCGGCCATTTTCCCGCAGCACGGCTACCCGTTCCTGCTGCGGCACCGGGTCCGTTACGAACTGACCGAGGACCTCGGGCTGGCCGTGCGCCAAACCCTCATCAACGACTCGCAGGAACCGGCCCCGTTCGTGCTCGGCGCCCACCCGTACCTGCGTCTCGGTGACGTGCCCAGCGAGGAACTCACCGTGAGCGTGGACGCCGGAACCCGGATTGTGGCCGATGACCGCCTCATCCCGCGCAGCGCCGAGCCGGTCAGCGGCGACTTCGACCTGCGCGGCGGGCGGCTGGTGGGGTCCCTGGATCTCGATTCGGCGTACACGGACCTGGCCTTCGACGGCGGCGTCGCCCGGCACACGCTGCGGTCCCCGGACGGGCGGACCGTGAGCCTGTGGCAGGACGCGGGCTGCGGCTACGTCCATGTCTTCGTGACGACAGAATTCCCGGGCCGCACGAAGGCGGTCGCGATCGAGCCGATGACCGGGCCGGCCAACGCGTTCAACAGCGGCGAGGGCCTGCGCTGGCTGGCACCGGGGGAGCAGTTCGCCATGAACTGGGGCATCTCCGCCTCGCTCACTGCCACCGCAGGCTGACCCGCGCACTGACACCGGGCACTGACCCCGCGCACTGACCCCGCGCACTGACCCGGCAGGCCGTTGCTGGTTTCCTATTAACCGGTCGCTGGGGAATTATGGGGCTATGACTCCAGCAGAGGACGCCGCACTCCCCGCAAACCCCGTCATCGCCGCGACCGGGACCGCCTCCCGGGCCGGGTCCCGGGCGCGGACCGACCGCGAGATCGACCAGGACATTCCCTATGGCGTGCGGATCGCTGCCGCCTGGGCGTGGCGCATGGGGCTGATCCTGCTCGTGGTCGGGGCTCTAATCTGGATGCTCAGCCACGTCAGCTTCCTCATCATCCCGGTGCTCGTCGCCGCGCTCCTGGCCGGGCTCCTCAGCCCGGTGTCGCGCTGGCTCGTCCGGCGCCACGTGCCCAAGGGCCTCGCCGTCGCCATCACAATCCTCGGCTTCATCGGCGCCATCGTCGGCGCGCTGACCCTGGTCGGGCGCCAGCTCATCCAGGGGTTCGGTGAGCTGTGGTCCCAGGCGCTCACAGGTGTCCATCAGGTCCAGACGTGGCTTTCGGAAGGCCCGCTGCACCTCACGGCCGCACAGATCGACAAATACATCGAGGAGGGCGCCGCCGCGCTGCAGAACAACAGCAGCAGCATCCTCAGCGGCGCACTGACGTTCGGGAGCACGGCCGGGCACTTCGCCGCCGGCCTGGTGCTGGCACTGTTCGTGCTGATCTTCTTCCTGCTCGAAGGCGACCGGATCTGGGCTTTCCTGGTCCGTCTCCTGCCCCGAAGGGCGCGCCGAGCCACAGACGGCGCGGGGCGCCGCGGCTGGGCGTCCATGGTCAGCTACACGCGCATCCAGATGTTCGTCGCCTTCGTGGACGCTGTAGGAATCGGCGTCGGCGCCGCCCTCCTCGGTGTGCCGCTCGCGCTGCCCTTGGGCGTCCTGGTCTTCCTCGGTTCCTTCATCCCGGTGGTTGGCGCGCTGGTAACAGGCGCCATTGCGGTGCTGCTGGCACTTGTAGCCAACGGCCCCGTGAACGCCCTGTTCATGCTGGCGGTTGTCCTCGGCGTCCAGCAGCTCGAGGCCCACATCCTGCAGCCGCTCGTCATGGGCAAGGCCGTAGCCCTCCACCCCGTGGCCGTCATCTTGTCCGTCGCGGCGGGTTCCTACCTCGCCGGAATCCCGGGCGCGCTCTTCTCCGTTCCGCTCCTGGCCGTAGCAAACTCGTCAATTCGCTACATTGCCGGCAGAACGTGGGAACATGAGGAGGTGCTGGAAACCTCGGGAGAAGAGGGCAACCCTGCCCTCGAACCCGGCACCGGAGCCACCTTCAAAGACGTCCGCCTGCCCGGCAGCACCGCCGGCCGCGAGGACGCCGCACCCACCAGCGGTGCTCCCGGCAGCGATGCCGGACGCGGCACCGACGCCTGATCCGAAGAAGGAGAATAGTTCGTGAACACCCTAGAGAGCCTGCCCGTCACGCTGGACGATGTCCTGGAGGCGCAGAAGCTGCTCGACGGGATCATTACGCGGACGCCCGTGGAATCCTCCCGGGCCCTCGGCGTTCAGGTGGGCGCAGACGTCTTCTTCAAATGCGAGAACCTGCAGCGTGCGGGCTCGTTCAAGGTCCGTGGCGCCTATGTGCGCATGGCCAAGCTCTCCGACGCCGAAAAACAGCGCGGCGTGGTCGCGGCCTCCGCCGGCAACCACGCCCAAGGTGTTGCGGTCGCCGCGAAGAGCCTGGGCATCAAGGCCCGCATCTACATGCCGCTCGGCGTCGCGCTGCCCAAGCTCGCCGCAACGCGCGGCCACGGCGCCGAGGTGGTGCTGCACGGCCACAACGTGGACGAGGCGCTTGCCGAAGCCAAGCGCTACGCCGATGAAAGCGGCGCCGTCTTTGTCCACCCCTTCGACGACGTCGACGTCGTCGCCGGCCAAGGGACGGTCGGGCTGGAAATCCTCGAACAGGTCCCCGACGTCGACACCATCCTCATGGGCGTCGGCGGCGGCGGCCTGCTCGCCGGGGTTTCAGTCGCCGTAAAGGCACGCGCCAAGGAACTCGGCCGGAACATCCGGATCATCGGCGTCCAGGCTGAGAACGCCGCCGCCTACCCGCCGTCGCTGGCCGCGGACGCTCTCGTCCCGCTCAAGAAAGTCTCCACCATGGCCGACGGCATCGCCGTGGGCCGGCCGGGCCAACTGCCGTTCAGCATCATCCGCGAGCTGGTCGACGACGTCGTCACCGTCAGTGAAGACGCCCTGGCCCGGGCGCTGATCTTCCTGCTGGAGCGCGCCAAGATGGTGGTTGAACCCGCCGGGGCCGTCGGCGTCGCGGCGCTGATGGAGGGCAAGATCGAGAATCCCGGCACCGTGGCGGTGGTTCTCTCCGGCGGCAACATCGACCCCATGCTGATGCTCAAGGTGATCCAGCGCGGCCTCTCAGCTGACGGCCGTTACATGACCGTGCGCATGATGCTCGATGACCGTCCCGGCTCGCTCGCCACGATTGCCCGCATCATCGCCGAAAACGACGCCAACGTCACGGGCCTGGACCACACCCGGGTTGGCGGCTCGATCAGCATGGGCGACGTCTCCATCACGGTCAACCTGGAAACCAAGGGCCATGAGCACTGCAGCCAGGTTCTTGCGGCGCTGCGGGCCGAGGGTTTCCAGCCGATCGTGGTGCACTAGGGGGCGTGGTGCTGGACGCGTCCCCGGGCGGGCAGCCGGGATCGGGGGATACGCCCGCGGTGCGGGCCCGCCGGGGCCTGCTGGTGGTGGGCTCCTTCGTGGTGCTGCTCTACCTGATCGAAATGGTCAACATCGCGTTATTCCACTCTCTGAACCGCACCTTCGGGCTGCGGCCGCGCAGCCTCGACGGAATCCTGGACATCCTGACGTTCCCGCTGCTGCACGCCAACCTCACGCACCTGATGTCCAACACGCTTCCGTTGATCATCTTTGGGTTCCTCGTGTTCCTGTCCGGCCTGCGGGTCTTCATCACAGCCCTGGCCGCCAGCTGGCTGGCGTCCGGGATCGCGGTGTGGCTCATCGGCGGCTCCAGTGTCACCGTCGGCGCGTCCGGACTGGTCTTCGGCCTGTTCTCGTTCCTGCTGGTCCGCGGTTTCGTTAACCGGAACTGGTGGCAGATCGTGCTGTCCCTGATGCTCTTCATGGCCTACGGCGGCATCCTCTTCGGCGTCCTGCCCACGGTGGCAAGTTTCGTCTCGTGGCAGGCCCACCTGGGCGGGGCGATCGGCGGCGTGGTCGCGGCGCTGCTGCTGAGCACCCGGCGCGGCCGGCCGCTCGCCGCCGGACGCTGACCCCACTGGCCCAAAAAACGACGCCGGCCTCCCCGCGAAGGGGAGACCGGCGTCGAACGTTCCGCTCAGGAATGTCACCGTGCGGCGTCAGCCGACGTACGGCTTGGCGGAGATGATCTCCACCGTGATGTCCTTGCCGTTCGGGGCGGTGTAGCTGAGCTTGTCGCCCTCCTTGTGGCCGACGATGGCCGCGCCGAGCGGGGACTTCTCGCTGAAGACATCCAGGTCCGAGTCGCCGGCGATCTCCCGGGAGCCGAGGAGGAAGGTCTCCTCGTCGCCGGCGATCTGGGCCACGACGATCATGCCCGGCTCCACGATGCCGTCGTCCGCGGGGGCCTCGCCGACGTGGGCGTCGCGCAGAAGTACCGTGAGCTGGCGGATGCGGGCCTCAATCTTGCCCTGTTCCTCCTTGGCGGCGTGGTAGCCGCCGTTTTCCTTGAGGTCGCCCTCCTGGCGCGCGGCTTCGATCTTCTGGACGATTTCTGCCCGGCCGGGGCCGGAAAGGTGGTCCAGCTCTGCCTTCAGGCGGTCAAAAGCTTCCTGGGTGAGCCAAGCCGCAGTTGCGCTGTTGGGGGTAGACACGGACTTCTCCTTTGGGTGGTCATACAAGCAAAGACCCCGCCACGGTGGCCACTTCTAGAACGCAGTAACCAGCTCAGCGGGGGAAAGGTATTGATCCATTGTAGTCAATCCTGGTGGACAAACCAAAGAGTGCTGCGGTGTGGGTCACACCGTGTTGCCGTCCGCTGGCGGTGCCCGGCCGGTGCCCGCCCGTGCCGGCCTACTGTCCGGGCCTACTGTCCGGCGGAGGGGATCCAGCAGCTGTCCACGACGGCGGAGACCGCCTGGGATTCCGTGTGCAGCTCCGTGCGGTGCGCGGTGGTGCGCCCGCCGTCCGTGCCGACGTCGGCCGCGTTTGGCCCGATGTCCAGCACTTTCCAGCCGACGATCGCGAACTTGGAATCCATGGCCTTGACGGCGCATTTCGCGTCCGCCGCGGGGTCCTTGGTCACCTGGAAGTCGATCGTCGTCAGGGTGGCATCGCGGGTGCTGTAGCCGATGTCCTTGAAGCTGACGCTGGCGGTGGCCGCCGAAACCGAAACCCAGGCCAGAAAGGCGATGCCCACGGCAAGGCCGGCGATCAGGATGTTGCGTTTGCCTTTGCGGGTCAGCGCGCGCTTTTGGCCGCCGTAACGATTGGCTAGGCTGGTGGGTGCCGGCGCGGCAGGCTGATCCTTGAAAGTCACCAGTCCAGTTTAGTGTGGATCGGACCGGGATATTTCCGCCGCGGCGTCCGCCTTTATGGAGTAGCCGCAACAGATCCGCCCGAACAGAGCAGAACAGCAGAACAGCAGAACAGCAGAAAGAGGAGCCGTCCGCCGATGACAGCAGCCCCCAGCCCGTCAGCACCGCTTCGCCTGCTGGCGGTCCATGCCCATCCCGACGACGAATCCAGCAAGGGTGCGGCCACGATGGCCATGTACGCCGCCTCGCGTGTGGATGTCCTGGTGGCCACCTGCACCGACGGTTCGCGCGGCGACATCCAGAACCCGGCGATGGAGGATAAGCCGCACCCCAAGCGTGACATGGCCGGGGCCCGCCGGCTGGAGATGGATGCCGCGGCGAAGGTCCTGGGCGTCCGGCAGCGCTGGCTCGGCTTCGTCGACTCAGGGCTGCCAGAGGGAGACCCCCTGCCGCCGCTGCCGCCAGGGTGCTTTGCGCTTCAGCCGCTGGAGTTGGCGGCCGCGCCGCTGGTCCGGCTGGTCCGGGACTTCAAGCCCCACGTGATCCTCAGCTACGACGAGAACGGCGGCTATCCGCACCCGGACCACATCATGGCCCACCGGGTTGCCGTCGAAGCGTTCGCGGCGGCCGGTGACCCCGCAAGGTACCCGGGCATCGGGCAGCCCTGGGCCCCCAGCAAGCTGTACTACGACCGGGCCTTCAGCCCGGAGCGTTTCCGCGCGCTCCACTTTGCGCTGGAAGAGGCCGGCCTGCAGTCCCCGTATGCCGAGCGGCTGGCCGCCTGGCTGGAAGCCGACGCCGAGGGGCACACCCCGCCGATGCCCACGCACGCCACAACCACGCAGATCGAGTGCGGGGACTTCTTCGAAGCCCGCGACGACGCGCTCCGGTGCCACCGGACCCAGGTGGACCCGGAAGGATTCTTCTTCGCTGTTTCCGCGGCCATGCAGCGCAAGGTCTGGCCGTGGGAGGACTATTCCCTGATCGAGTCCCGGGTCTCTTCAGAACTGCCGGAAAAGGACCTCTTCGCCGGGCTAAGATAGACGGTGAAGAGCTCTTCTATCCGGCGTAGAAAAGTCCCGGTGTAGAAAAGACACTGCAAACAAAGACGCCGCAGAACAGACACCAGTTTCCACAGAAGGTTTTCACCGTGCATTCCTTGCTCATCGCCCTGGCAACATCCCCGGCGCCGACCCCCACGCCGTCGCTGCGCCCGGGCCTGTCCGAGGACCAGGTCACCCCTGGCCTGCTGGGCTTCCTGCTCACTGCCTTCATTGTGGTGCTGACCGCGTTGCTGATCGTGGACATGGTGCGGCGCATCCGCCGGGTCCGCTACCGGGCGCAGGTGGAGGCCGAGCGCATGGCCGCCGGGAATGCAGGCACCTCAGCCGCCGGCACAGAATTCCATGCCGACGGCACCGGCTATCCCACCGACGGCCGGGCTTCCCGGCCGGAGGTCAACGGTGATGCAGGACCCGGAAACCGCTAACCGCGGTTCACCCGACCCGCAGCCCGGGGCCTCGAACGCCCTGGCCGCGGAACCCTCTGCCTACTTGCGCCAGCATGCGGGCAATCCTGTCCACTGGCAGCCGTTCGGCGATGCCGCCTTCGCCGCCGCGGCCGCCCGGGACGTGCCCGTCTTCCTGTCGATCGGCTATGCGGCCTGCCATTGGTGCCACGTCATGGCCCACGAATCCTTCGAGGACCAGGACACTGCCGAGTACCTGAACAGCCACTTTGTCGCCGTCAAGGTGGACCGCGAAGAGCGCCCCGACGTCGACGCGGTCTACATGACCGCTACGCAGGCGATCAGCGGAGAGGGCGGCTGGCCCATGTCGGTCTTCCTCCTGCCCGATGGCCGGGCCTTCCATGCGGGCACCTACTATCCTCCCCGGCCGATGCCGGGCCGGCCCTCCTTCCGGCAGGTCCTTGAAGCCGTGACCGAGGCCTGGACCAAGCGCCGCGGCGCCGTCGAAGCCAATGCCGCCGCCCTGGCGAGCGGCATCGCCGCGTCAGCGCCGGCAGCCGCGGTACGGTTCGACGGGCCGCCCCAGCCCTTGGATGCGGCGCTTCTGGGGACGGCTGTCGGCGCCCTGTCCCGGTCCGAAGACCAGGTCCACGGTGGCTTCGGCGGCGCGCCCAAGTTCCCGCCGTCGGCCGTGCTCGAATTCCTGATCCGGCACGCCGCCGTCAGATCGGTCCTCAGGGACGAGGACGCTGGGCCCCCGGGCGCCGGGGGCGAGGACAGCCGAGCGGCGGATACGGCGGCGGCGGCCCGGAACATGGCGGGGCGCACCATGGCGGCGATGTCCCGGTCGGCGTTGTTCGACCAGCTCGACGGCGGCTTTGCCCGCTATTCGGTGACCGGCGACTGGTCCGTGCCGCACTTTGAAAAAATGCTCTACGACAACGCCCAGCTCCTGCGCGTCTATGTCCACTGGGTCAGGCTTGGTGGCACACCGGAATACCCGGCGGCCGAGGCCGCGGGCGTTGCCGGCCAGACCGCCGACTGGCTCCTCTCCCGGCTCGGACTGCCGCCTGGGCCGGCGGCGGAGGCAGCACCGAATGCAGCCCCGAATGCAGCCCCGAATGCAGCCCCCGCACAGGGCACGGCGCCGAATGTTACACCGGACCACACGAACGGGGAACAACCCGAGGTGGTGGCCCTGGCGTCTTCGCTGGATGCCGATACGGTGGTCGACGGCGTGCACGCCGAGGGGGCAACCTACCTGTGGACCCCGGCCGAGCTCGAGGAACTGTTGGGGCCGGAAGACGGTGCGGCCGTGGCGGACCTCATGAATGTCCGCACACCGGGCAGCGTCACCGCCGACGGCTCTCCGCTGCACCCGGGCACGGAGATATCCGGCGGCGACGCCGAACTGTGGGACCGGGTCCGCCCGGTGCTGGCCCAGGCGCGCTTAGGACGCCCGCAGCCAGGCCGGGACGAGAAGGTGGTGGCCGGCTGGAACGGACTGGCCGTCGCCGCACTCGCTGACGCCGGGGCCGTCCTGGGACGGCCGGAGCTTGTAGACGCCGCGGAGCGGATCGCGGCGTATCTCGAACGCGTGCACTGGCAGCTGCCCGGCGACGGCGCCGGCCGGCTCATCCGCGTCTCCCACGGCGGGGCCGCGCGCGGAATCGGCGGCCTGCTGGAGGACTACGCTTTTTGCGCCGAAGGACTCTTCGCGCTCTACTCGGTTACGGGGCACACCCGCTGGTATGACCTGGCCGCATCCATACTGGAGGCGGCCCGCGACCGGTTCGCCTCCGACGGCGGCCTGAAGGACACTGCGGGGGAGTCGGTGCAGGTCACCGCTGCCCAAGGTGGCCGGGACGGCCTGGAGCTGTTCGACAGCGCCGCTCCCAGCGGTGCCGCCGCGCTGGCCGGGGCGCTCCTGACCCACTCAGCCCTGTCTGGGTCCTTCGAACACCGCACCCTCGCCGCCAACATCCTCTCGGTTCTGCCGCCGCTCGCGGCCCAGGCGCCCAGGGTGGCGGGCTGGCTGCTCGCCACCGCCCAGGCCGCGCTCGCCGGTCCGGTCGAGGCTGCCGTTGCCGGGCCGGACACCCCGGAACGGGCTGCGCTCCACCGGGAACTGCTGCTCTCCGCCAGCCCCGGGCTGGTGGTCGCGGTCCAGGACGACGGCGCGGCCCGGCCCGTGCCGCTGCTGCGGGGCCGCGGCGCCGCCCCGGACGGCGGTCCGCAGGTGTTCCTGTGCCGCGGCATGGTCTGTGACCGGCCGGCGGCGTCGGTCGAAGGGCTGCGCGAGCAACTGGCTAGGATGTCCTGATGTCTCCGCAGTACGGCTTTGAGCTGGTGGTGTTCGATTGCGACGGTGTCCTGGTCGCCTGACCCGCCCTCGACGTCGGAATTTCCCCACCTTTGGGGGCCTCGCCCGGCGTGTCGGTCCGAACCGCCGGTGAGTCCCGGCATCGGGTTGCCAAAGGTGGGGACAACCCGCGCAGGCAGGCAGGCAAGCAGGCAGGCGGGTCGGGCAGCCGGTTCGGGCCGGGGGAGCAGCGGTGATCCTAGGCTTAGGCCGGGAACGTCAGCTCAGGACCGCGATGGCAATGGCGATGTAGTGCGCGGCGAAAGCGAGGACCGTCAGGGCGTGGAACAGCTCGTGGAAGCCGAAGTGCTGGTAGCTGAAGTTCGGCTTCTTCAGTGCATAGAAGACGGCGCCGGTGATGTACAGGGCGCCGCCGACGCAGATCAGCACGGCTGAGGCGGCATTGGCGGCGAAAAAATCCGGCAGGTAGAACAGCGCCCCGCAGCCAAGGGCGATGTAGATGGGCACGTAGAGCCACCGCGGGGCGTTGGTCCACAGCACGCGGAACAGCACACCGAGGATGGCCCCGGACCAGATGACCCAGAGCAGCACTTCGGCTTTTTGACGGTCCAGTAGCGCCCAGGCGAGGGGCGTGTAGGTTCCGGCGATAACCAGCATGATGTTCGTGTGGTCCAGCCGCTTCAGGACCATCTTGACCCTCGGAGCCCAGTTCCCACGGTGGTAGACGGCGCTGACGCCAAAAAGCAGGACACCCGTGATGGCATAAACGGCGCACGCGATCTTCAAGTCTGGCGTGGGAGCCAGAATCACCAGCACCAGCCCGGCGGCAAGTGCCAGCGGGGCGGTCACCGTGTGGATCCAGCCCCGCCATTTGGGCTTGATCATCAGGAGCTCGGCAAGCTTCACTGCCGCGTCGTCCACGGGCGTTGCCTCTCCTGGCTGACGCTTCGGCCGGGGCTCTGGACCGTTGCTTTCCATCCCCCAATAATAACTTACGGACTAGTAAGTTACCGACCAGTAACAAGTGCTGCAGGGCGGTCCGGTGGCGGTCCTGCACGCGGCAGGGTCCTCGTGCAGGTAGCCTTGGATGTGGACTGAAAAGCACTCAAGGAAGCCAGGTGAAATCTCCGGATGGAATTGCCCGGGTTCCTCTACGGCTTTTATGAGCGCAAACTGCAGCGCTCCCTCGACCCGGAACGGATTCCCCGGCACATCGGCGTCATGGTGGATGGCAACCGGAGGTGGGCGCGCCAGTTCAACGCCCCCACGAGCCAGGGGCACCAGGCAGGCGCGGACAAGATCCACGAATTTCTCGGCTGGTGCCAGGAACTCGGCGTCCAGGTGGTCACCTTGTACATGCTCTCCACGGACAACATGAACCGCTCCGGGGAGGAACTGGACCTCTTGATGGGTATCATCGCCAACACCCTGGACCGGCTGGACGAGGACGCCGACATCTCGGTGCACGCCATGGGCGCCCCCGAACTGCTGCCGGACTATCTTGCCGAGCGGCTGAACAATCTGACGGCCCGCACGCCCGCCCACGAAAAGCTGCACGTCAATGTCGCCGTCGGCTATGGCGGACGGCGGGAGATTGTCGACGCCGTCCGGGAACTGCTGCACGACGCCGTCGCCCGGGAAGCGGACATCGGGAAACTGGCCGATGGGCTGAGCGTCGATGACATCTCCCGGTTCCTCTACACGCGCGGCCAGCCGGATCCGGACCTCGTGATCCGCACCTCCGGGGAGCAGCGGCTCTCCGGTTTCCTCATGTGGCAAAGCGCGTACAGTGAGTTTTACTTCTGCGAGGCACTGTGGCCGGCCTTCCGCAAGGTGGATTTCCTGCGCGCCCTGCGCGATTACGCCGGCCGGCAGCGCCGCTTCGGCGCCTGAGCCGTTCACGCCGAGTTCACAGGACGGCAACAAGAATCGCCGAAAAATTATCGGACAAACAGGGTGCCGGAGACGTACGTTAATCCCATCGGCGGGCAATTCGCCGGCCGATCGGGGAGGCCAGTACATGGAGCGGATAGTCGCACCGGATGTATGGGAGGCCGAGTCCGGCCTTCAGGCCGAGCCGCCTCACCAATAACAATTCCGGGCATCTGCCCCGGGGCTGGAGTCGATGTGGCTATTTCTGAGCAACTGCCCGACGTCACTAACGATCAGGGACAGAAAGCTACCTCTCGCGCCAAGCGAGCCACCTCAAAGACCGGTGCAGCGGAGTCCGCCGCGGCCGGTCTTGCTGTTTCCGGGGAAGGAACAGAACATCGGGGCACGGCCCGCAGCTTCGTGATCGATACCTCCGTGCTGCTCTCCGATCCGCGGGCCCTCCTGCGTTTCGCGGAGCACGAGGTGATCGTGCCGATCGTCGTCATCACCGAACTCGAAGGCAAACGCCACGACCCTGAACTGGGCTACTTCGCGCGCAAGGCCCTCCGGCTGCTGGATGACTTGCGGCTCGAGCACGGCGGCCTGGACCGGCCGATCTCGATCGGCCACGACGGCGGCACGCTCATGGTGGAGCTGAACCACATCTCCGCCGAGGTGCTGCCCGCCGGCTTCCGCGGGGCGGACAACGACAGCCGCATCCTCGCGGTGGCGAAGAACCTGGCCAACGAGGGCCGCGACGTCACGGTGGTGTCCAAGGACCTGCCAATGCGCGTCAAGGCCTCCGCCATGGGGCTGCTGGCCGACGAATACCGCAACGAACTCGTCAAGGACTCCGGCTGGACCGGCGTCGCCGAGGTCGATGCGGGGGAGGAAGAAGTCGCCACACTCTACGGGCACGAACCGGTTTTCATCCCGGCAGCAGCCGAGATGCCGACCAACACCGGGCTGGTGCTGCTGTCCAATCGCGGCTCGGCCCTCGGCCGGGTAGGGGCGGACAAGCAGGTCCGGCTGGTCAAGGGGGACCGCGACGTCTTCGGCCTTCACGGGCGCTCCGCCGAGCAGCGGCTCGCGATCGACCTGCTGATGGACCCGTCCGTCGGCATCGTGTCCCTCGGCGGCCGGGCCGGGACGGGCAAGTCCGCGCTGGCTCTGTGCGCCGGACTCGAAGCGGTCCTGGAACGCCGGGAACACCGCAAGGTGATCGTCTTCCGGCCGCTGTACGCGGTGGGCGGGCAGGAACTGGGCTACCTGCCCGGATCCGAAGCGGAAAAGATGAACCCGTGGGCGCAGGCGGTCTTTGACACCCTGGGCGCGCTGGTCAGCCAGGAAGTCGTGGAGGAAGTGATGGACCGCGGCATGCTGGAGGTCATGCCGCTGACCCACATCCGCGGACGCTCGCTGCACGACGCATTCGTGATCGTTGATGAAGCCCAGTCCCTGGAGAAGAACGTGCTGCTGACGGTGATGAGCCGGATCGGCCAGAACTCCAAGATCGTCCTGACCCACGACGTCGCCCAGCGCGACAACCTGCGGGTCGGGCGGCACGACGGCGTGGCCGCGGTCGTCGAGACGCTCAAGGGACACCCGCTGTTCGGCCACATCACCCTCACCCGCTCGGAGCGCTCGCCGATCGCCGCGCTGGTGACGGAACTGCTCGAGGGGGCGGAGATCTAGGCTCGCCCCGGGCTGGGGCCGTGGTCCGGTTTGCCGGCCGCGGCCCTTCGCTGTGGTTGGGCCTGCCGTGGTTGGGTTTGCCGGGACACGGCCTTTCGCCGTCGCTTAGACACGACGCATGGGGACCCACTCCGGTCGCTGGGCGACCTCCGGGGTCCGATGCGCCGCGATGCGCTCCTTTACGAAAGACCGCATCCCGGCCGTGCGCGTGTCACCGTTGCGACCTGTCGCGGCGAGTAAGCGGCTCACCTTAGACGGGCGGCGGGGTCCCGCTAAGGAGCGCATCGCCGACCAAAGCGAAGCGAAGGTCGCCCAGCGACCGCAGCGCAGCGACGGGAGGTGTCTAAGCGACGGCGGGACACCGCCGCCCGGCGAACCCAACCACGGCAGCGCAGCGACGGTGGGGCGCTAAACGGGGAGGCCCAGGTACTTCGCGAGGGCTTCGTGGCCCTGTACCTGCAGCTGCCAGGCGGGGCGATGGAACGCGGCGGGGGTGAGGCGTACTTTTTGGACGTCCTGCGTCTTGCCGGCCCAGTTGGCGCGGGTGATGCCGTTCGGTTCGTAGCCGAGGGAGCGTGAGACGCCCAGGGACCGCTGGTTCCAGGCGGCGGCCTCGGATTCTGCGACTTCGGCGCCGAGGTGGTCGAAGGCGTAAAGGGCGACGGCGGCGCGCATCTCCTTGCCGAGGCCGCTGCCCTGGACGCTCCGGCGGAGCCAGGAACCCGTGGTGACCGTCTTGAGCATGGCGAAGTCCTTGGCAGCGATGTCCTGGCAGCCGATGAAGTCGTCCTCGTGCCAGATGCCAAGCAGGAGCGTCCAGTCGTTAGGGGTCATGCCGCTCCGGCACCGCCAGTACCACTGGGCCATGTTGGTGCCGAGCTCTTGGGGCGGGGCCTCGGTCCACGGGGTGCTGAACGGGTTCCGGCCCGGCTCGTGGATGCCGCTGGCGGCCGCGTCGACCGCGGCGGGAATGTCCTCGTCCCGGATGGGCCGCAGTACAAGGCGCGGCGTGGTCAGGGTCAGGCCGAAGGGTGGCCAGTACGAGGCGGGGTCGGTCATCCGGGAAGCCTAACGGCGCAGGGTGGCCGGTGCCAGTCACTCCGCTGCGCCCGCGGGCCGGGCCCCCCGCCGTCGATGCTTGGCGACGGCGGTTACTCGGCCGGGACATCCCAGCTGATGTGCCGCCGGACGTCGGTGAGGTTCATGGACTCGGCCAGGAACAGGTCATCGAGCATGTATTCGTCGACGCCCAGGATCCTGAGCCAGTGGCCGTAGCCGGCCCGGGCGTCGCCGGCTGGCAGATCGCCGGCGGCCGGGGCGTCCAGCCAGCGGCTCGCAACGCACACGCCGGTCCCGGCGTCGATCCTCAGCACGGTGTTTCCCGGGCGGCAGAGCGGGGCCGCGGGGTCGGCGGGACGGTAGGAGGTGTTGGGACTGACCGTGGTTTCCAGGGCGGGGCGGCCTTCGTGGTCAACCTCCTTGATGGGGCCCAGTTCCACGGCGTTGGAATTGGGGAATTCCAGCGGGACCGGCGCGTTCCCGGCGAGCTCCACGGGGTCCAGGACGGCGGCGAAGCGGCCGTTCCCGAACGACGGCTCGCCGTAGGCCGCCTCCGGGCGGCGGCGGACGAGGCCGTCGTCGTCGTACACCGGGGTGACCAGGTGCGGCGGCAGAAGCCACGTTTTCCGGGTGGAACTGACGTAGAAGCCGCCGCGTGAATCATTGATGCCGGTGGTGCTGCCGAGAACCAGTCCGTCAACGGTCTCCAGCCGCAAGGCGCCGGGCCTGCGCAGCCAGGCCCTGACGAGGTCGCCGGGGGAGGCGGCGGACGGCGTGGCACCTGCGGTCCCGGTGAGCGGCCGGTCCACGTACTCAAACCTGAGCGACTGCCATTTCCAGGGCGAGGACCGGCACAGGTCCCGGAAAGCGGCAGCCTGGTCCGCCGGGTCGCGTGGCGCCAGCGGTCCGCGGCGGTTCCTGCTGTCCCATACGGCCATATCCACAGTTTACGCGCGGGCATCACCGAGCCGGGGGAATATCCAGTAGCATCCGAGGGTGATCGAACGACTCGGCAACCTGGGCGCCGCCAACCCGTTGGCCTTCTGGCTGGCGCTGGCCGCGTGCGCCTATTTCTCCGTCATGGCCGTTCGGCTGACGGTGATCGATGTCCGGCACCACCTGCTGCCGGACCGGATCGTCGTCCCGTCCTATGCCATCGTCGGGCTGCTCCTGCTGGGCGCGGCCGCCAGCCAGCTGCTCCCCGGCGGGCGGGCTATTGCGGACCAAGCTGTTGGCGGCCACGGCGTTGGTGCCACCGGCGATGCTGGGCTGTTCGGCGTGCCGGGGCTGCGTGTGCTCGCCGGCGGGGCCGCCCTGTGGCTCTTCTATTTCCTCCTGCACGCGGTGTATCCGCCGGGAATGGGGTTCGGTGACGTGAAGCTGGCAGGTGTCCTGGGGATGTATCTGGGATTCCTGGGCTGGGGGCACGTCTTTGCCGGAACTTTTGCCGCGTTCATTCTGGGCGGGCTGTGGAGCCTCGGGCTGCTCGCCGCCCGCCGAGGCAACCTGCAGTCGGCCATTCCATTCGGGCCGTTCATGCTGGCAGGCACGGCGGCCGCCATGCTGCTGATACCGGCGGCCTAGGCTGGGAGCATGGCCACCCCTGAATTCATCCTGAAACTGCGCGAGAAGATCGGACACGAGGCGCTCTGGCTTCCCGCCGTTCGGGGAGTGGTGTTCGACGACGCCGGCAGGGTCCTGCTCGGCCGGCGCGCCGACAACGGGCAGTGGGGGCTGATCAGCGGGATTCTGGAGCCGGGCGAGGAGCCCGCGCCTGGACTGTTGCGGGAGATCCTCGAAGAGACCGGCGTGGTGGCCGTCGCGGAGCGGCTGGTTTCGGTCGATGCCGGGAGCCCGACGCGCTATCCCAACGGGGATGTGTGCCATTTCCTGACCCTGGTGTTCCGCTGCTGTTTTGTCTCGGGCGAGGCCCGGGTCAACGATGACGAATCCCTGGACGTCGGCTGGTTCCGGCCGGGGGAGTTCCCTGAGCTCATGACCGGGCACCTGGAGATGATCCGCAGGGCCAGTGAACCGGCGGCGGGGGTCCACTACCGGCACTGACCGGTCGGCGGACTGCCGGCATTAACCCTGCTGGCAAGCAGCAGGGGCGCCGCAACCCCCAAAGATTGCGGCGCCCCTTGGCTGAGCCGCCGGACGGCTGCCGGATGGTCAGCCGCGCAGGCGGCTGGGCTCGCCGTCGTCGGTGGTGAGGCTTGCGTGGTCCGTGCCGCCGGCGCTGTTTGCGGCGTGGCGGGCCGCGGCCCGTTCCGCCTCCAGCCGTTCAGCTTCCTCGCCGCCCACAGCCTCTCCGCGGGCCACCATTCCGGCGGTGTCCGAGAGCGGAATCTGCTTAAGGGTCAGGGCCAGAATCAAGGCGATGCCCAGGAACGGCAGCAGGTACCAGAAGACGGGGGCGAGCGAATCGGCGTAGGCGTTGACGATCGCGTCCTTGAGCTGGGCCGGGAGCTGGCTGAGGGCCTGCGGGTCCAGGGTCCGGGTGGACTGCGACGCCTGGTCCGACGAGGCTCCGGCCCCGGTGAAGGCCCTGGTCAGGGACTCGGAGAGCCGGGTGGTGAAGATGGAGCCGAACACTGCGACGCCCAGGGACGCGCCGACCTCGCGGAAGTAGTTGTTGGTGCTGGTGGCCGTGCCGATCTGGTCAGCCGGCACGGAGTTCTGCACCACTAGGACGATCACCTGCATGATCGAGCCCAGGCCGGCGCCGAAGACAAAGAGCTGGACACAGATGACCCAGATGGGGGTGGCGGCCGTCAGTGTGGTCAGCCACAGCATCGCCGCGATGGTCAGGACGGCACCGAGGACCGGAAACAGCTTGTACTTGCCGGTCTTGGAGATCCGGATGCCGGAGAAGATGGCCATGCCCATGAGGCCTACCATCATGGGCAGCATCAGCAGGCCGGATTCCGCGGCGGAGGTGCCGGAGGACATCTGCAGGAAGGTCGGCACGAAGGCTATCGCCGCGAACATGCCCAGGCCCAGGGTGAAGCCGATGGCCGTGGAGTTCACGAAGATGCGGTTCTTGAACAGGCTCATGGGAATGATGGGGTCCTCGGCCCGGCGCTCCACCAGAACGAAGGCGGAAGCGGCGAGCACGAGTCCGACGCCGAAGGCCCACGTCAGCGGCGAATCCCAGCCTTCGTCCTTCTTGCCGCCGAAGTCCGTGAAGAAGATCAGGCAGGTGGTGGCGGCGGAGAGCAGCAGCACGCCGAGGATGTCGATCCGCTTCTCGGCCTTCTTGTTCGGCAGCGTGAGGGTGAACCAGGCGATGGTGAACGCGGCGATCCCGATCGGGATGTTGATGTAGAAGGCCCATTCCCAGGTCAGGTGGTCCACGAAGAAACCGCCCAGCAGGGGCCCGGCGACGGCGGACAGGCCGAAGATGGCGCCCAGCGGACCCATGTACTTGCCACGTTCCTTGGCCGGGACGATGTCGGCGATGATGGCCTGGGACAGGATCATCAGGCCGCCACCGCCCAGGCCCTGGACGGCGCGGAAGATCACAAAGCCCCAGAAGTCCGTGGCGAAGGCGCAGCCGACAGACGCGAGCGTGAAGAGCCCGATGGCTACGAGGAACAGGTTCCGGCGCCCCAGGATGTCGCCGAACTTGCCGTAGATCGGCATCACGATGGTGGTGGCCAGCAAGTAGGCGGTGGTGATCCAGGCCTGATGCTCCACGCCGCCGAGCTTGCCGACGATGGTGGGCATGGCCGTGGACACGATGGTCTGGTCCAGGCTGGAGAGCAGCATGCCCGCGATGAGCGCGGAGAAGATGATCCAGATGCGTTTCTGGGTCAGCAGCAGCGGTTCGGCTGCTGGCTTGGCGGAGACGGCGGCGCTCATTGCGCTCCTTCGGAAGGGTTGGGCTGGGGATTCTTGGGCTGGTAATGCTTGGATGCGGATTGGTCCGGCCCGGGCGGGTCGACTGGCAGGTCGAACGGCAGCGAGAAGAGCGTTCGGGCTGCGGTGATGTTTTCCAGGAGCATGTCCTTGTATGTGCGCGTGTTGCCTTCGGAGAAGTAGCCGGCGCTGGTCTTCCTGGCGAGGGTTCCCAGGAGGGCCACGGCCATGCGGACCACGGGATGGTCGGCCCGGACGCCTTCCCGGGCCGCGAGCAGCCGCGCGAATTCCGCCTCGCGTTCCTCGGAGGCGCCGATGATCCGGAGCATCAGCTGGGGTTCCTTCTTGATCACGGCGATCAGCTGGCGGGTTTCCTCCTCGGAGCCGCTCATCCGTTCGGCGAGGTCGAGGGAGAGCCGCACGAGGTCGGCGAGGAGCGACGCAGATATTTCGCCGGCGGGTGAGCCGGCGCCGCCGGCTATGAACCGCTCGACCACCTCTTCCGGGAAGTCGTCGTCGACGTGGCCGAGGATCGCATCTTCCTTGGTGGGGAAGTAGTTGAAGAAGGTCCGGCGCGAAATGCCCGCCTGTTCGCAGACTTCCTCCACGGTGTAGCCGCCCAGGCCGCGATCGGCGGTCAGGGAACGCGCGACGGCGGTTACCGCCGCCCGCGTCGCGGCCCGCTTGCGCTCGCGGAGACCCCCCTCGCCAATTGCACTCTGATTCATAAAGTGTATTTTTGCACTAAACCCACATCAGTGCAAAATGTTTGGCGGGTGTCTCTGCGCTGCCCGTCCCGCCGGCAGAATGTCGCAGCCCCGCCGTATTCTCCTCCTGTCCAGCTCTTCCGCTGGCAACAGGTGGCCCCGACGCGGCAGCAGCCCAGTCCTGGCCGGAAATGGGGAAGCATGACTGATTCAGCCCTGACGCACGTATACGTCCTCCTGGACCGCTCCGGCTCCATGAGCGCCATCGCGGATGACACGGTGGGCGGGTTTGCGGCGTTCATCCGGGAGCAGCAGGCCGTGGCGGGCCGGTGCAGGCTCTCGCTGGCGCAGTTCGATGACACGTACGAGCGTGTTTATGCGTCGGTGGACATCCAGGACGTCCCGGCCCTGGATCTGCAGCCGCGGGGCAGCACGGCGCTGCACGATGCGATGGTCCGCCTGATCGGGGAAGCCGGTGCTGAACTCGCGGCCCTTCCGGAGGAGCAGCGCCCCGGGACAGTTCTCGTGGCCGTGCTGACCGACGGGCACGAGAACTCCTCGCGCGAGGCCACCGCCGACCTCGTCAAAGCCCTGGTCCACCGGCAGCAGGACCAGTGGGGCTGGCAGTTCACGTATCTGGGCGCCAACCAGGACGCGGTCCTCACCGCCGGCGGCCTGGGCATCCGGGCCGAAGACGCACTGACGTACGCCGCAGGCAACGTTGATGCCGCCTTTTCCGTCCAGTCCGCCAAGACCCGGCGGCTGCGCGAGGCGCGGATCGCCGGCGCCAGCTTGGCCGAGGCCTCGGCCGCAGCCGCCTACACGCCCGAGGAACGTGCAGCGGCCGGCGGGGAGGAGACCGGCCCGTAGACGCACGACGGCGGCCGGCGCCTTTCGCTGGAAAGGTGCCGGCCGCCGGAATGAGCTTCCGGTGTGACCGGTCGCCGGGCTGGGCCGTGACGGGTCGTGACGGCCCTCTGACTAGGCCTTTTTGACTAGGCCTTTTTGACTAGGCCTTTTTGATTAGGCCTCTTTTGATTAGGCCTTGTGCGGCGGACGCGTCATGGACATGACGTCCAGGGCCGTGTCGAGCTGCTCTTCGGTCAGTTCACCGCGCTCCAGGAAGCCCATGGAGACGACGGTCTCGCGGATCGTCAGGCCCTCGGCTACGGCCTTCTTGGCGATCTTGGCCGCGTTCTCGTACCCGATGAACTTGTTCAGCGGCGTGACGATCGAGGGTGAGGCCTCGGCGAGGAAGCGGGCGCGTTCCACGTTGGCGGTGATGCCGTCAATCATCTTGTCGGCCATGACGCGGCTGGTGTTGGCCAGCAGGCGCACGGATTCGAGGAGGTTGGCGGCCATGACCGGGATGCCGACGTTCAGTTCGAAGGCGCCGTTGGTGCCGGACCAGGCGATGGCGGTGTCGTTGCCGATCACCTGGGCGCAAACCATGATGGAGGCTTCGCAGATGACGGGGTTGACCTTGCCGGGCATGATCGAGGAGCCCGGCTGCAGGTCCGGGATGGCGATTTCACCGAGGCCGGTGTTCGGCCCGGAGCCCATCCAGCGGAGGTCGTTGTTGATCTTCATGAAGGAGATCGCGATGTTGCGCAGCTGGCTCGACGCCTCGATGAGGCCGTCGCGGTTGGCCTGGGCTTCGAAGTGGTCGCGGGCCTCGGTCAGGGGAAGCCCGGTGTCGGCCGCCAGCAGCTCGATCACGCGTTCCGGGAAACCGGCGGGGGTGTTGATGCCGGTGCCAACGGCGGTTCCGCCGAGCGGGACCTCCGCGACGCGGGGGAGGGAGGCGTTGATCCGCTCGATGCCGTAGCGGACCTGGGCGGCGTAGCCGCCGAACTCCTGGCCCAGGGTTACCGGGGTGGCGTCCATGAGGTGGGTGCGGCCGGACTTCACGACGTCCTTGAACTCGGCGGCCTTGCGCTCCAGGGACTCTGCCAGGTAGCCGAGCGCCGGGATCAGGTCGTTGATCAGTGCCGACGTGGCGGCGACGTGGACCGAAGTGGGGAAGACGTCGTTGGAGGACTGGGAGGCGTTGACGTGGTCGTTCGGGTGGACAACCTTGTCGCTTCCGGCGGACTTGAGGGCACGCGAGGCGAGCTCGGCGATGACCTCGTTGGTGTTCATGTTCGAGGACGTGCCGGACCCGGTCTGGAAGACGTCGATCGGGAAGTCGCCGTCGTAGTGGCCGGCCGCCACCTGGTCGGCGGCGTCGGCGATGGCCTGGGCGAGCTCGCCATCGAGCACCCCCAGTTCGGCGTTGGCCTGGGCGGCAGCCTTCTTCACCCGGGCCAGAGCCTCGATGTGGGCGCGCTCCAGCGTCTTGCCGGAGATGGGGAAGTTCTCGACTGCCCGCTGCGTCTGTGCGCGGTACAGGGCGTTCACGGGAACGCGGACTTCGCCCATCGTGTCGTGTTCAATGCGGAACTCTTCGGTGTTCAACTCATCTGTGGAAGTCATGGAGCTAGCTTATTGGGAGTGGGGGTCCCATCGAAAACCGTGAACGGCCCCAGCCGCGGCAGCCGCCCCGGCGGCCGCGGCTGGGAAATCGAGGCTAGAGCCGGCCGATGCTGGAGACGAGGTCGGCTCGGCCGTCAGCAAGGCTGTACGCCAGGCCGAGCACGGCTGTGCGGCCGCTGTCCACTGCGCCGGAAATCACCCGGGAACTGTCCACCAGCCTCTGCGAGGTCTGCTTGACGTTTTCAACCACCATGTCGTTGACGTCGGTCTGATTGTTACGCAGGGACGTCAGCACGGACGGAGTGATCCGCTCCACCAGGCTGCGGATGAAACCGACCGGCATCTGGCCGGTCTCCACGGCGGCTTTGGTTGCCGTGACGGCACCGCAGCTGTCGTGTCCCAATACGACGATCAGCGGGACGTCCAGTTCGCTGACGCTGTATTCCAGCGAGCCGAGCACGGCGTCGTCGATCACTTGGCCGGCGGTGCGGACGACGAAGGCGTCCCCGAGGCCTAGATCGAAGATGATTTCGGCGGCGAGCCTGGAGTCGGCGCAGCCGAAGATCACGGCGAAGGGGTGCTGGTTTTCGACCAGCGACGAGCGCCGCGAGGCGTCCTGGTTGGGGTGTGAGGCCGTGCCGGCCACAAACCGTTGGTTGCCTTCACGGAGACGCTGCCAAGCGAGCGCGGGAGTCAGATAAGTAGCCACGTCGCCACTTTACGGCGAAGGGCTGGCCGAAGGGGAATCTGTTGCGCCTGGTGTTGCGACCGGCTCGCCTGCGGGCGGATTGCTTTCAAGCGACTTCGCGACGGCGGCCGCCAGGCTGGAGAACTCATCCAGCGTGGCGGATCCGGACAGGATGACGGTGGTGCCGCGTTCGGCCAGCACCATGGATTTTTCGCCCTTGCCGGTGTCGCGCAGTTCCCAGTCCCGGCCCCCGGCGTTGCGGGTGCCGGTCACCGGCGCGCTCTTGGTCTGCTGCAGGAGCCAGGTGGGGTTGGCCTGGCGGGTCTGCACCAAGCCGATGAAGGAGTCCTTGGGGGTCAGGTAGCCGACCTCCCAGGCAGGGACGCCGCTGCCCGCACCGGACTCCCAGCGGGCATAGTTGGCACGAAATGTGTCGCCGGTATCGGCCGCCACGGGTGTGAATCCCGCCACACCTGCCGCGTTCTGCGCGACGGCGCTGACATTGATGTTCGGCCGGTAGCCGTCGGTTTTGGGCGCCGGGTTCATGAGGACAATCGGCAGGAACGCGGCGATGCTCACCACCAGGGCGATGATCATCCCCATCACGGAGGCATTGGCCCGTTTGGCCGCCGCGGCGGCGATGACGGGCTTTACCGGCGGCTGTCCGGAAGCATCCGGGGCTGCCGCGGGGGTGCGGCCAGCCGGAGAGCCGGGGGCTGCGGGGGAGGTGTCCTGCAATTCACTCACCCTTCTATAGTCGCCCATGTCCGCGCCGATTCCACATTCGCGGCCCAGCGGGCGCCCGAGCGTGCAGTGCGTCACGCGCCGGTCATCCCATGACCTGCAGACCTCGCCCCGACTATGATCAATAACAGACGAATCACCGCGACGGGTCTTTCCTGGCCGTACGGGTTCAACGACCGCCACTCGAAGAAGAGGTTCACGTGACACCAGCGCCCCTGCCCCAGAAGTACTCCACGCTTTCCCCCTCGCTCGCCGTCGGGATCGACGAGCCTGACCGCAACCTCGCACTGGAACTTGTCCGCGTCACCGAGGCCGCGGCCATCGCCGGCGGCCACTGGGTCGGATTCGGCGACAAAAACAAGGCCGACGGCGCCGCCGTTGACGCCATGCGGTCCTTCCTGCAGACCGTGCACTTCAATGGCGTAGTGGTCATCGGTGAGGGTGAGAAGGACGAAGCCCCCATGCTCTTCAACGGGGAACGTGTCGGCGACGGCACCGGCCCGGAGGTCGACGTCGCCGTCGACCCCATCGACGGAACCCGCCTGACGGCCCTCGGCATCAACAACGCACTGGCCGTGCTGGCCGTGGCCGAACGCGGGTCCATGTTCGACCCGTCCGCCGTGTTTTACATGGAAAAGCTCGTCACCGGTCCGGAAGCGGCCGACATGGTTGACCTGCGCCTGCCGGTCAAGCAGAACCTGCACCTGATCGCCAAGGCCAAGGGCGTCAAGGTCAACCAGCTCAACGTCATGATCCTGGACCGCGACCGGCACCGCCCCCTCGTCGAGGAAATCCGCGAGGCCGGTGCGCGGACGAAGTTCATCATGGACGGCGACGTTGCCGGGGCCATCGCCGCCACGCGCAGCGGGACCGGCGTCGACGCCCTGATGGGCATCGGCGGAACTCCGGAAGGCATCGTTGCGGCCTGCGCCATCAAGTCCCTGGGCGGCGTGATCCAGGGCCGGCTGTGGCCGACCAGCGACGACGAGAAGCAGAAGGCGATCGACGCCGGGCACGACCTCGACCGGGTCCTGTCCACGAACGACCTCGTCTCGAGCGACAACTGCTACTTCGCCGCCACCGGCATCACCGACGGCGACCTCCTCAAGGGCGTCCGCTACTCCAAGGACAAGGTCCTCACGCAGTCCATCGTGATGCGTTCCAAGTCCGGCACCATCCGCTTCGTCGACGGCGAGCACCAGGCCAGCAAGTGGGAAGGCTACGCCCGCAAGAGCTAGCCGCTGCAGCAGCTAGCCTGCGCGGTAATGACAAGACGCAGAATCCCGGGACGCCCTCGCGTCCCGGGATTCGCCGTCTTAATCCCGGGCGTCCGTCAGCGGTTGGCGAGGGACCGGGACCGGGAGCGCAGCCTCTTCGCAAGCTGGGCGCCCTTGCGGGCCAGCTGGTAGCTGCCGTAGCGGACCTTACGGACCGGCAGGTCCCAGGTTCCGGGATAGGCGATCTCGCGGCCGCCGAACGACTTCTTGAAGGCCGTGAAGCCGGCCCATTTGTGGTCGGGCTGGTCCGCGGGCGCCACGCCCCAGAGGTCCACGTGCTTGAGGCCCTTCGCCTGAGCGTCCGCGATCAGTGTGACCAGCAGGGGAACGCCCGCACTGAGCTTGCGGTGCGAGTCGTCCAGGGCGGCGTGGGCGTAGGTCCGTGTGTCGGCCGAATCGTAGGCCAGGGCGGCGGCGATGGGGTGGCCGTCGAGCTCGGCGATGAACAGCGTCGCGGCGCCGGCCGGCATCAGCACGCGGGCCACCTGGCTCAAGTATTCGTCGCTTTGCGGTTTGAAGCCGTTGCGGGCCGCCGTCATGTGCAGGAACTCCAAGAGGACGGTGATCTCCGCCGGATCCTGGCTGGAGCGGAAGGTCACGCCCTTTTTGTGGATGTTGCGGTAAAGGTTCCGGTTCGCCGGCTTCATGTCCGCCAGGACGTCCTTGAAATCCCGGTCGAGGTCCACAATCCAGCTGAGCTCCGGCTGCTGGCTGGCCGGCGCCGGCTGCAGGCCGCGGCTGCGCAGGACGGCGTCGGCGTCGGCGGCGGCGAACCCTGCCGTGACCGGCTCAATCCGGACAAACACGGCGCCGCTGTTCCGGGCGAGGTCCGTCAGGGCCGCCAGCGCTGCGTCGAAGGCGTCCAGCGATTCGGCGACCGGCCCGTAAGGGGAGTACAGCAATTTGCCGGCGGGGTTGGATTCCTCGACCGCGAGGAAACTCCACCCGGGACCGGTCTGTTCGTGGACCGTGCGGCCCTGCGCACGCTGGAACTGTGCCCACGAGGGGCTCTGCAGGAAATAGTCCATGGTGTCAGGCTTCCAATGCGGTGGTGACGGCAAATGCCAGGGCCGGGCCCGTGGCGCCGGAGACGGGATGGACGTTCACCGGGGCCTCCGCGGCGGGCAGGAAGGCGCTGGCGCCCCGTTCCAGCCGCAGCTCGCCCTTCGGGGAGTCGAGGCGGACAGTGCCGCCGGTGACGATGATGACGGCGGCGCCGGACTGCGCCAGCGGCACGGGCTCCGCCCCCGGCGCCAGTTCGATCCGCTGGAGCTGGAATTCCCGGAACGGCGGCCGGAAGAGCTCCTGGTCCAGCATGGTGGTTTCGGCGGCAAGCATCGGCACGTCGACTGCCTCGAACGCGACCGTTTTGAGCAGCTCCGGCACGTCCACGAATTTCGGGGTGAGTCCTCCGCGGAGCACGTTGTCCGAGGAGGCCATGACCTCGATGCCGAGGCCGTGCAGGTAGGCATGGACGTTACCGGCCGGCAGGTAGACGGCCTGACCGGGGGCAAGGGAGATCCGGTTCAGCAGCAGTGAGATCAGCACGCCCGGATCTCCCGGGTACTGGTCATTGAGCACGGCCACGGTGGAGAGCTCGGCCTCGTGCCCGGCCATGGGAGCACCCGAGGCCAGGGCGGTGACGATCACGGCCGTCGCGTCGGAGACCTCCGGGCCGCCCGCGATGAGGCGTTCAAAGGCGGCGCGCAGGGCTGCCGGTTCGTCCGGCTGCGCCAGGTCCTTGAGCAGCTGTGGAACAAGCGGCGGGAGATCCAGCCCGGCCAGTTCGAAGCACGCTGCCAGATGGTCGAACACCGCACGGGATTCGGCGGCCGGGCGGAACCCGCAGAGGGCCTCGAAGGGGGTCAGGGCCAGGATCATTTCCGGCTTGTGGAAGGCGTCCTTGTAGTTGCGGTCCTGTGCGGTGCGGCCGACGCCGGCGGCTTCCTCGCGCGCGAAGCCATCCCGGGCCTGGGCAGCGGTGGGGTGCACCTGCAGGGATAGGGGGGTCTCGGCCGCGAGGACCTTGAGCAGGAACGGCAGCCGCGGACCGAATTCGGCCACGCTCCGGGCGCCCAGGCAGTGCTCCGGGTCCTCGGCGATCAGTGCGTCCAGTGCCAGCCGGCCGCCGTCGTGCGCTTCGGGCGAGTGCCGCCCCGCCCCGGCGGCCGCCGGCGTCAGGGCGAGGGACGGGGAGTCCGGGTGGGCGCCAATCCAAAGCTCCGCTTCCGGACCGCCGGAGGCCGGCCGGCCCAGCAGGTCGGCGATGGCCGTGGGCGAGCCCCAGGCATAGGGCCGGAGGACGTTTTCAAGTTCGTACATTGCCGGTCCTTGTCTAGAGGGGTGCGCACTGGCCGTTGGTGGCGACGAGGTCGCGGATGGATTGCTCGTCGCCGTTGCGCTTGAACTGGTTGAGCATCTCTTCGGTGATCGGCTCGCCCTCCGGCGTGGTGGTCACCGGAGTGAAGTCCGACGGCGATGGCGGGGAAGCCTGGGCGGCCGGCGCCCCTGCCGCGGAGATCGCCCCTGCCGCGGAGATCGGTCCGGCGGCGGTTCCGGGCTGCCGGAAGGTGTCATCGGCGGCGGCGGACGGGTTGGCCAACAGCGCGGCGACCTTGGCATGGATGATGTCGAAGTCCGGGGAGGTGGAGAAGGCGGCGTTGAAGTCAGGGGGGCCGATGGTGAGGCGGTTGACGTTCTTGCCCTTGGCCTTCATGGCAAGGTCGACGAAGCTGCCGAGCTGGCCGGCGGAGATATTGGATTCGACCACTTTGGTGCCGGCCTTGGCGATGTCCTCGAACTTTGCCAGCAGGGTTGCCGGGTCGAGCTGTTTCAGCATGGCCTGCTGGACGCACTGCTGGCGCTGGATGCGGGCGTAGTCGTCCACGAATTCCCGGGACCGGCCGTACCAGAGGGCATGGAAGCCGTCCAGGGTCTGGTCGCCCGCCGGGATCCAGCCGTCCGGCATGCCGTGGATGCCGTTGGCTTCATCCACCATCGGCCCGCTGATCGGGACCCAGCCGCCGGCCTTGATCCGGATGCCGCCCATGGCGTCGATGAGCTTGGAAAAACCGTCCATGTCCACCAGCACGTACGCCTGGACCTTGATGCCGAGCGTTCCGGACACGGCTTCGAGGGTTGCCTGCGCGCCGGGATCGGCCACCCCGGGGTAGAGGTCCTTGTGCTCGTTGGTTACCTCGGTGTTGATCGCGTTGATCAGGCATTCGTCACCGCAGTTGTACCCGTCCGGATACACCTGGCGCATTGGCGATTCGGCGCTGAACTGGGCGTTCTGGAGGTTGCGGGGCACAGAGATGATTGCCGTGCTGCCGGTCTTGGCGTCCACGCTGATCACGGAGAGGCTGTCCGGGCGGCGGCCTGTGCGGTCGGCCCCGGCGTCGCCGCCCATCATCAGGAAGTTGTACCGCCCGTCGGAGGGCTCGAGGGTGGGGCCGGAACCGAAGATGCTGCCGATGGCGCCGCGGCCGACGTTGAGCAGATAGGCGGCGTAGCCCAGGGAACCGCTGCTGAGGATCATGGCCAGCACGAGCGCCAGCACCACCGCGGGACGGACCCGGGGGGCTAGCGTCCCGGGCCGGATCAGCCGCAGGGTGTTCAGGAACAGGCCGGCCCAGCCGAGGGCCAGCAGCGCGAGGCCGAGCACCAGTATGAGCGAGGGGATCTGGCCGGCGAGGATGTTAATCAGCGTGGAGCGGGACACGACCAGGAGCAGCATAGCAAGCAGGGCCAGCGCCCAAACCGTTCCGGTCACTCGCAGCGCCGCCCGACCCAGCCGGCGGTTTCCCGCGACGACCTGGGCGCTGCCGGGAACCAGCAGCGTCATCAGCACCAGCATGAACGCCCGCTTGGTCAGCACGGGCGCCGGAGCGCCTGACGGGTACCGGACCGGGTCGCCCGGCGCCACCAGGGACTGTTCCTGGCGGTGCGTGGGGGCGTAGCTGTTACTCATGCGGGATCCTTGATGGCTACCTTAATGGCTGCTACGCGGGGTGACGTTTCCGTCGGCGAACACTTCGCTGACTTTTTGCCGCAGGCTCGCGCCCTTCCGGGTGGCGACGTCGTTGAGTTCCTGGGCGAAGTCCACCAGGTCGGCCCGGAGCTGGAGTGCGAGTTCGTCTGTGCCCGAGGCCAGGATGCGCACGGCCAGGAGGCCGGCGTTGCGCGCCCCGCCGATCGAGACGGTGGCGACCGGAACACCCGCGGGCATCTGCACGATGGAAAGCAGCGAATCCATGCCGTCAAGCGTCTTCAAGGGCACGGGGACACCGATGACGGGCAGCGGCGTGACTGAGGCGAGCATGCCGGGAAGGTGCGCCGCGCCGCCGGCGCCGGCGATGATGAGGCGAAGGCCGCGCTCGTGGGCGCTCTGGCCGTAGCGGATCATTTCGGTCGGCATGCGGTGAGCGGAGACGACGTCGGCCTCGAACGGGATGCCGAACTCGGCCAGGGCTTCGGCCGCGGCCTCCATGACAGGCCAGTCCGAGTCCGAGCCCATGACGAGGCCCACGATGGGGGCTTCCGAACCGGTGCCGGCGGCCGGGTTGGTGGAGGGGGTGCTCATGCGGTCTCCTCGGAGGTTGCCGTCGTTGTGCCGGATTGGATGCGGCCGTTCCGGATGATGTCGGCCACGGTGGTGGCCCGTTGCCGGACGGAATCGACGTCGGCGGCTGAGGTCCCGACGAGGTTGACATGGCCGATCTTCCGGCCGGGCCGGACGGCCTTGCCGTAGCAGTGGACCTTCGCGGCCGGTTCGCTCGAGAGGGCGGCCGGGTATGCGGAAAAGAGGTCCTGGTTGTTGCCGCCGAGGAAGTTCTTCATGACGACGACGGGGCCCAGCAGGTCGGTGGCGCCGAGCGGCAGGTTCAGGATGGCCCGCAGGTGCTGCTCGAACTGGCTGGTCACCGAGCCGTCCTGGGTCCAGTGCCCGGTGTTGTGCGGGCGCATGGCGAGCTCGTTGATCAGGAAGCCGGCACCCACCCCCGGGGTCTCGAAGAGCTCGACGGCCATGACACCTGTCACGCCGAGTTCGTTGGCGATCCGGAGGGCGGCGTTTTCCGCGGCCGCGGCCACGTCGAGGGAAATCTCCAAAGCGGGCGCGATCACTTCGTCGCACACGCCGTCCACCTGGATGGTGTGCACCACCGGCCAGGCCCGTGATTCGCCGTCCGGGGTCCGGGCGACCATGGCCGAGAGCTCACGGCTGAATTCCACCTTGGCCTCGGCCAGCAGCGGGGACATGGCCTCGAACCAGCCGGCGGACTCCGCGGCGTCGTCGGCCGAGGCTACGATCCGCACGCCCTTGCCGTCATAGCCGCCGCGCGGCATTTTCAAGACCACCGGCCAGCCGATCTCCTCGCCAAAGGCGACGAGGTCCGCAACACCGGCGACGGCGGCCCAGCGGGGGTTGGGCAGCTCGAGCCGGTCGATCGCGGCGCGCATCACCAGCTTGTCCTGGGCGTTGACCAGGGCATCCGGGCCGGGGTGGACGTTGACGCCGGCTTCGATCAGGGACCTCAGGTGCGCCGTGGGCACGTGTTCGTGGTCGAACGTCAGGACATCCACGCCGCGGGAGAACTCGAGCAGGTGGTTAAGGTCCTTGTAGTCGCCGACCGGGGCGTTAGCCACGGCAGAGACCGCCGAGACGTCCTCGCCTTCGGCAAGAACACGGAGCTCGAAGCCCAGGGCGGTGGCGGCAGGGGCCATCATGCGGGCAAGTTGGCCGCCGCCAACAACACCGATTACAGGAAAAGTCACATCTCCCAGCCTACCGAAAACCTCGCGGGAACCCGGCAATTGGGCCTCCGCAGGCCTGTGAACCGGGCGGAGCCGCGGCCGATGGCGGGGAGGACTCCTAAGGAAACGGCGCTAAAATGGGAGTTTGGCCCAATGGCCTACAGTTCCAAAAGGCCGTGGAGGGTCATGATTACTACACTTACCGAGCGCATGCGCGGGCTTGTCTCGCTGTTCTGGCGCGAAGTGGCCAAGTTTGGCGCCGTCGGCGGCATCGCTTTCGTCATCGACAACGGGCTTACCTATTACCTGATGCACGGTCCGATGACGGACAGCGAGGCCAAGGCCCGCTTCTTCGGGGCCAGCGTGGCAACGGTCTTCTCCTGGGTCGCGAACCGTTTTTGGACGTTCCGGCACCGCCGGCAGGCCAATGTGCTGCGCGAATTCGTGATGTTCATCATCATCAACGGGATCGGGATCGGCATTTCCACCGGCTTCACGGCCCTCGCGAAGTACTGGCTCGGCATTAGCGACAAGAACATGCTCTTCCTGGCCGGCGTCGCCGGCATCCTGGTCGCCACCGTGGTCAGGTTCTTCGCCTACCGCTTCCTGGTATTCAACCAGGAACTCGACGCCGAGCCGGAGTTCTCCCACGACCACGAGATCATCGAGCTGCACCCGCACGCGGAGCATGGCCAGAAGACCAGTGCCAGCGTTGCCAGTGCGGCGGTCAAGGACCCGGAGTTGCCCGCCCCGCCGGCCTGACGGTCAGCTTCCGCTGATGCGTTCGGTGGCCCGCAGCTTGCCGGTCACCTCGACGTCGGGGTGCACGAGAACGACAGAACCGTCGGCCTTCCAGGCCCCCAGCGACTGCGCGAGCACGGCTTCAAGGCCGCCTGCAGCCGGGACGAGCAGCCGCAGGCCGGCGTCGTGCGCCTCGGCAAAATCCTCCAGGAGCGACGCGTGCGCATGGGCTGCGCCATCGGCGCCACGGAGGGCGGGGCGTTGCGCTTCCGGGTCGACGTGGGGCATGAAGATGTCGCCGTGGGAGCGGACTTCGGCGGCATAGTCGAGGACCCCGGTGGGCAGTTCGCCCGGCCACCGCATGGCCAGTGCCGGCAACGACACCGCGAGAACCGCGTCGAATCCCCCCGCCGCGGCACCTGCGGCGGGGTCTGCAGTGGCCAGCAGGTCCGCGGGCGCGTCCCCGAAGACCACTTCCATGCCCAGCTGCCAGGCCGCCAGGGCCAAAATCACTGACTTCCAGTGGGCCGGCACATCCAGCCGCAGCCGCGTCCCGGGTTCCGCGTCGAGTTCGTCCTGGAGCAGGTTGGAAGTCTTTGCCACCCAGTTATCCAGCACGCGGCCGGACAGTTCAACCCGCTCGGAATCGGGGCCGTACCACGTCAGTCGGGGTGCAGTGGACTGGCCGGACCGCAGGGCCGCCATCAGTTCGATTGCCGGGATGCTCATGGCTTCATCTTGCCACGGTGCACCCCGCCGCCTTCGGATGTGATGTCCGTCATGCCCGCCGGCGGCCATGTCCGGCCGGGTCCGGACGAAGCCGCAAAAAATTTCCCTAGTATTCAACGAAGGCTCCCCAAAGTACTCAGTACCCTGATTATTTCCCGGGTTCCCGCGGCCGCCGCCCAAAAACTCCGGGCGTGGCGTGCCTCCACTTTGTGTTTCAGGTTGATTATTATCTCCGCCGTGGCTTGACTCCCGCATACTTACACACGTGTAATTAGGTATCTAAAGCCACTGCACAAAACCGGCGCTTGACCGGGGCCCAAGGGGACTCGCAGTGGCTGCAAATCAGAAGGGGGACGCCATGGGGCTAGCAGAGCGTATTCATGAAGATGCCGTAGTTGCCGGCCAGGCCACGGCGAAATATCACTCACGCGGGGTGCCGAGTGACTGGTATGTAGATCCGGCCGATCCGGACGCAGCCGACCGCTACAACGAACGCACCCAAGATTCCCTGCAGGACGCGGCCACGGCCTTCCTCGCAGCGCACGATGAACTCCTCGCCGGCCCGGATCACGACAACGATCCCCTCGACCCGCCCATGGAGCTCCAGTCAACCGGCACCGACACCATCGCGCAGCCGGTCTGGATCGGACTGCCGTCCCGGCAGGACTTCGACGATGAGGGGGAGCTCGGCTGGCAGACCGATGCCCTGTGCGCCCAGACCGACCCCGAAGCCTTCTTCCCGGAAAAGGGCGGCTCCACCCGCGACGCCAAGAAAGTCTGCGGCGCCTGCAACGTGCGTTCCCAGTGCCTTGAATACGCCTTGTCCAACGACGAGCGCTTCGGGATCTGGGGAGGCCTCTCCGAGCGCGAGCGGCGCCGGCTTAGGAAGCGAGCAGTCTAATTCTTCAAGCAGCACGAGTCACCGCCGTCGTGGTCTCCCACGACGGCGGTGATTTTCTCCCTAGGACCCTTGCGGCACTGGCGGCCCAAACCAGGCCGGCCGACGCCGTCATTGGTGTCGACACCGGTTCCGGCGACCACTCTGCGGCCCTGCTCGAACAGGCATTGGGCAAGGCAAACGTCACGGTCTTCGACCAGCCCCGGCCCGGCATGGGCGGCGCCGTCCTGGCCGGTCTCAAGGCCCTCGCGCCGTGGCCCGCAGGCGACCCTGAGACTTCAAACGGCGGCCCGAACGGCGATGCAGGCGGGGAGGGTGACGCGGGCCCCCGGCGGTGCTCGGACTGGATCTGGCTGCTGCACGACGACGCCGCACCGGCGCCCGAGGCCCTCGCCGAACTCCTCCATGCGGTCGAACGCGCGCCGTCGGTGACGGTAGCTGGCTGCAAGCAGCTGGACTGGCACGCCGAACGGCGGCTGATCGACGTCGGCCTCTCCACCAGCCGCTGGGCCGAGCGGCTGACGCTGATTGAGGCCGACGAGCTCGACCAGGGCCAGTACGACGGCCGGAGCGACACTTTTGCCGTCAATTCCGCCGGCATGCTGGTCCGTCGCGACGTCTGGGAGCAACTCCGCGGCTTCGATCCGGCACTTCCCGGAAGCGGCGACGACGTCGACTTCTGCTGGCGCAACCGCCTGGCCGGGCACCGCGTGGTGGTGGTTCCCAGCGCCAAGATGTTCCACGTCGCGCACCGTCCCCACGCCTTGGGCAACGCGAGCGCCGCGCGTAAGGCACAAGTCCACCTGCGGCTCAAGCACGCGGCGGCCTGGAAAGTCCCGCTGCACGCCGCGGGCGCCCTCCTGGGCAGCCTTTTCAAATTCGTCTTGAGCATTGCCGTCAAGGACCCGGGCTACGGGTTCTCGCAACTGCTGGCAACTCTTGCGGCGCTGGCCCGCCCGGCAGCAGTGGTCCGCGGGCGGCGCAACGCGGCGCGCACCCGCCGGGTCCGTCGCTCCGTCATGAAAGGGCTGCAGACGCCGCGCCGCGAGGTCTGGGCCCACCGGCGCTCCCTGATTGAAGCGCTGGGCGCGGACGACTTCGGCAGCGGCCTTGCCAACCCAGATCCGCTGGCGGATCAGCCCACCGGCGACGCCGACGACTTCGCCGCCATCGCCACTGCGGATCGCGGTTGGGTCGGCGGCGGTGCCCTGCTCGCCGTAGTCATCACCACGGCCGTCTCGCTGGCCGGACTGCTGGGCCTCGTGCAGGCCCCGGCAGTTACCGGCGGCGCACTCATCCCCGTTTCCGTGCACCTGTCCGCGATCTGGAACCATGCCTCCAGTTGGTGGATCAGCCTTGGTGCCGGGCTTCCGGGTCACGGCGATCCCTTCGGCTATCTCCTGTGGGTGCTGGGAGTCCTCGGAGCCGGCGACGCCAACGGCGCCGTCGGCTGGTTGCTGATCCTTGCCATGCCGCTCTCGGCGCTGGGCGCCTGGTTCGCTGCCGGTGCCCTGACCCAGCGCCGGCGACTGCGCCTGGCCGCCGCCTTGGTCTGGGCCGGGGCGCCGGCACTGCAAGTGGCCCTCAACCAGGGCCGGCTGGGGGCCTTGCTGGCCCACGTTCTGATCCCGGTGCTTGTCCTGGCGCTGCTCCGGGCGACCGGCACGGCCGCCGGCCACGGTGTCCACGCCGTCCCGGCTCCGGGCCAGCGCCGGCTCACGCCCAGGCCGGCCGCCCGCCCGGGCATCAACGGAACGCCCTCGTGGACAGCCGCTGCAGCGGCGGGCCTCGCGCTGGCAGTGGTGACCGCGGCGGCGCCATCGCTGCTGGTGCCGTCCATGATCGTCATTGCCGGGTGCGGCGTGCTCCTGGGCCGCCGCGGCCGCACGGTGTGGTGGGCGCTGCTGCCCAGCCTGGCATTGTTCCTGCCGTTCGCCTTCTCGGTACTGGACCGGCCTCGGGCGCTCCTGGCCGACCCCGGCATGCCGCTCGGTTTTGACGCCGCCCCGCTGTGGCAGCAGGCCCTGGGCCAGCCGCTAAACTTCGACGCCGGCGCCGGGCTCTGGGGACTCAGCGCGTTTGGCGGCTCGGTAACGGGCTCGGCTGGCCCCGCCGGAGTGCCGTGGGCCCTGGTGCTGGCCCTGCTGCTCGGGCTGCCGGTGCTGCTGCTGGCTCTCACCGCCCTGTTCATGCCGCGCAAGCTTGTCCTCGCGGGCCGCATCTGGACCGCGCGCTACCTGTGGGCAGCGGCCGTCCTGATGCTGGCCGGCGGCTGGCTCGCCGGGCATGTCGCCTCCGGTGCCAGCGCCGGTGTCCTGGTCACGCCGTTTCCCGGGCCCGCCGTCTCGGCTGCCGCCTTTGGCCTGCTGGGGGCGGCACTCATCGCGGCGGAAGGACTGCTGGACGCCGCCGACCGGGTGGCCGGTACGGGACGGGCCCGGCGGGTCCTGCTCCGCGGTACCGCCGTCGCCGCCGTGGCCCTGCTCCTGGCCGCTCCGCTTGCCGGGTTCGCCGTGTGGACCGCGCAAAATCTGCTGCAGCCCGCCACCCCGGCAGCCGGGGCCGGGGTTTCCGCCGGGCTCGGTACCCCCAGGCTCATCCAGCCGGCCCAGGCCCGGACGCTGCCCGCGACGGCGGTTGACCGCGGCGAGGGGCCGGAGCAGTCCAGGACGCTCCTGATCTCCAGCAACGAGGACGGAAGCTTCGACGCTTCGCTCATGCGCGGCGCCGGCACCACCTTGGACGCCCTGTCCACGATCGCGGCGGCCCGCAGCATCATGGGGGAGCCGGGCCAGGAGACGGTCCGTGATGACGACGCCGTTGCCGGATCGCTCAGGAGGGTTGTGGCGACGATTGTGGCCGGCGAGGGCGTGGACCCGCGGGCAGACCTCGAGCGCCTCGGCGTCGGCTTCGTGGTGCTTCGCATTGCCGATTCCGGCGCCGAACTGACGGCCAGCCGCATGGACGCGGTCCCCGGTCTGGTCGCCGTCGGCCAGACGGGCTCCGGCTGGCTCTGGCGGGTTAGCCCGCTGGACGGGCCCGGCATCAAGGCCTCCGACGTCGCCCACCGGGTCCGCGTCGTGGACGGCAGCGGTGCGACCCTCGGACTGCTCCCGTCGGAGGAAGTCTCGGCAGCCGGCAGCATCCCGGCCGGCCCGGAGGGCCGGCTGGTGGTCCTTGCCGACCGGGCCGATCCGGGCTGGAGCGCCTGGCTTGACGGCCGCCGCCTGACCTCCACGACGTCGGGATGGGCCCAAGCGTTCACGCTGCCCGCCCAAGGCGGCCAGCTGAGCATCCGGTACGAGGCGCCTTGGGCCGTCCTGGCCGGAATCGCGCAGACCGTCGTGATCGGTTTGACCCTTCTCCTGGCCCTGCCCATGCCTGCCCGCCGGTCCAACACCGGCCTGTCCAGGGACGAAGGCTCCCTGCGTAAGGAACACCAGCATGTCTAAGGGCGAAATCCCCACCGATCCGGCCGCTGAATCCGCCAGGGCCGAAACCCCCGGAAAGGGGCTGCGGAAGCGAGGCGTGCCGCGCGCCGGCATGATCGGCGGGATCCTCTCCGCGGTCGCCCTCGTTGCCGCCGGCGGCGGCCTCGTATCGGCGGCGTCACTGGCACCGCAAAGCCCCGCCAGCCGGCATCTCGAGGCACCGGTTGCCTCTGTGCCGGCCGGAAGCAGCGTCGGGGTGTGCCCCGGCCCTGCCCGATTGCTCGAAGGCACACCGGTGGGCACCGACCCCCAATTCAGCCCGGAATCTGCCACAGCGAAGACCTCCGTCAGCGCCGCCGTGCTCGGCTCGAACGCAGGTGCCATTCCCGGCAGCCGGCTCGCCCCGCTCAAGGGCACCCCGCTCGTGGAAATAGCCAAGGGAGCAGCAGCGCCCACCGCCTCGGCGCCCGCGCCGCGCACGCCCGTGCTGGTCGCCGGCGTCGTCACTGGCCAGGCGGTGGATGACGTCAGCGTCCTCAGCGCCGATGCGCAGGACAACCGCCAGGCAGCCGCCGGAGCAGTCCTGGACTACGCTGCCGAGGACGGGGATCTCCAAGGCTCCGCAGCCGCGGCCTGCCAGCAGCCAGGCAACGATCTCTGGCTGGTCGGCGCGAACACGGCCCTCGGTCGGTCGGCCGTCCTGAACATCGCCAACGCCTCCAGCACCCCGGCGACCGTCAGCCTGGACCTCTACGGTGCCGAGGGCCAGATCCAGGCCCCCGGAAGCCGGGGCCTGCTCGTGGCGCCAGGCAGCACGCGCTCCATTGTCCTGGCCGGGCTCGCACCCGGACAGGAACGGCTCGGCGTGCGTGTCCGCAGCACCGGGGGCCCCGTTGCTGCGGTCATTCAGCAAAGCCTCCTCCGCGGCCTCACGCCCGGCGGCATCGACTTCATCACCCCGGGCACCGCGCCCTCGGTCCAGCAGGTCATGTCCGGTCTGGACATCCAGGATCCTGCAGGTCTGGCGGCACTGACGGCCAAGCCCGGCTTCGCCGACGCCGGACCGGCGCTGGAGATCGCCGTCCCCGGGGCAGCCGACGCCGTGGTTGAGGTCAAGCTGTATGGGCGCGACGGCCAGAAGGCGCTGCCCGGCGGCGGGGTGGTCACGGCCAAAGCCGGGGCGGTCACCGAGGTATCGCTGGCCGGGGTGCCGGCCGGCAGCTATACGGTCGCGGCGAGCTCGGATGTCTCCTTCGCGGCCACTGCCCGGCTCACGCGGGGACTGAAATCGGAGGACGCGGCGGACGTCGGCTTCTCCGCCTCCTCGGCCCGGCTGGGCAGCCAGCACATTGTTGCCGTGCCAGCCACGGGCGACCGGCAACTCGTGTTCGGCGCACCCGCGGGCAAGGCGACCGTCTCCTACACGCCAATCACCGAGGACGGCAAGATTCGGACCGCCATCACCGCAGACGTTGCCGGCGGAACCACCGTGTCCGTCAAAGTCCCCGCGGACGTGGGTGGTTCGCCGCTCGTCGGCTATGTGGTGTCTGCCGCCGGCGACCCCGCCTACGGGGCGTTGCTTCTGGGCAGGGACGGCAGACAGGACATTTCCGCGGTGGCGGTGGCGCCGGAAGCGGCAGGGCAGCAACAGGTGCCAGTCACCCTGGGCTACTAGCACCGGCTCCAGGCGGTCCGGGGGGTCACCGCCGGGCCGGCCCCCAGGTTCGGCTAGTACCGGCGGCGATATACCGGGTCGAGCGACTCCGGCGGCACGCCAAGCATCTCCGCCGTGTACTCCACGACGACGTCGTGTACCAGGTCCTGGAGTTCGTCCCGGCCTCCGCACGCCTGCTCCACCACCCGGCGGTACAGCGTGATAACCGGCCCCTCCTCGGCTGTGGCGGCGGTGAAGGCTCCCATGGGCGCCGGCGTGTGGTCGGCCACGAGCTGCTCCAGGCCCGGGGGGATCTCGTCAACGGCGAAGCGGACGCCGTCGAGGGGCTTGCCCCAGATGTCGTGCAGCCGCTCGGCCGAGTCCAGGACGAGGTCGTCGAAGCGATCGGAGCGGGTGCGGTAGCCCGGCAGCGTGGGCAGCATGAGCTCGCCGCGAAGCCCGCGGCCGTGCCGGTTCCTGCGGCGCTGCCGGAAGTGCTTTCCCCGGACACCGACGGAAGACCCGGTGGAGGGTGCGCCGTCGGAGGCGGAGCCGGCGCCTGTGGGAGGGACGTCGGGGTCAGCCAACCGGACCGTGAAACCCGAATCGTGGTGCGATGACTGCATACGTTGACTCTAAACCCGCGGATTGATTTATGCGATATGGACTCTTCGGCGAGCCGTCGCACGGCTGTGGGCGTTTCAATGCGCGGGCCCTGCCCGGAGGGGGAGTAGTCTGTGATGTCGTGGGTGCAATTCGTCTGTGTTCGAGGTCTGCCTGCCGCAATACTGCGGTGGCCACTTTGACGTACGTTTACGCCGACTCCACCGCCGTCCTTGGCCCGCTTGCCACCTACGCCGAACCGCACTGCTATGACTTGTGCGAGCAGCACGCTGAATCCCTGACCGTACCGCGCGGATGGGAAGTCATGCGCCTGGCGATGCCGGCGACGCCGCCCGGCCCAGGCCCGGACGATCTCCTGGCCCTCGCCAACGCCGTCCGCGAGGCGGCCTCCCGTCCCGCCGCGGCGGACCCGGCCAAGGGGCAGCGCACCCTGCACCCGGCTCTGGAGGCCCCGGCCCCGGCCGAGGGCACCCGCCGCGGGCACCTGCGCGTCCTTCGCGAACCGTCCTAAGGCGCCAACTGGCGGTAGGGTGGAAACTGCAAAAAGCCGTAAGCCACCGGCGCCTTCCGCGGCGCCCCTCAGGGAGTGTTCATCATGCCCAAGCTCAGCCCCGAACTCTTGTCTGTCCTGCGATGCCCCGTCACCGGGTCCGGCCTGGCGCAGGACGGCGATGAGCTCGTCACCGTCACGGCAGACGACTCCGGGAACAAGCTGCGGTACCGGATCGAGGACGGCATTCCGCTGCTGCTGCCGCCGGAACTCCTGCCCGCCGCCACGGCGGCCCGCTCTGACCAGCACGACGGCGGCGAGAACGACACAGCGCCGAACGACACAGCGCCGAACGACACAGCGCCGACGGACACAGCGCCGAACGACACAGCGCCGACGGACACAGCGCCGAACGACGCCAGCCCGCGCCACGCAGCCGAATAACACCCCGCAGGCACAGCCCGGCAATCCCTGACGGCGTAGCCGTGGGATTTCCCAACTCCAGACACGCAAAGCACGGCCACAACAAAGGATTCACATGACTTTCGATTACAAGATTGCGGACATTTCCCTGGCCGAGGCGGGCCGGCACCAGATCCGCCTCGCGGAGCACGAAATGCCCGGACTCATGTCGCTGCGCGAGGAGTTCGGCGCCAGCCAGCCGCTCAAGGGCGCCCGGATCGCCGGCTCGCTGCACATGACGGTCCAGACCGCAGTGCTGATTGAAACCCTGACCGCACTCGGCGCCGAGGTCCGCTGGGCTTCCTGCAACATCTTTTCCACCCAGGACGAGGCCGCCGCCGCAGTGGTGGTCGGCCAGGGAACCGCCGAAGACCCGCAGGGCGTCCCGGTCTTCGCCTGGAAGGGCGAGACGCTGGAGGAATACTGGTGGACGGCCGAGCAGATCCTCACCTGGCCCGGCGCCGACGCCAACCCGGAGTTGGGCCCGAACATGATTCTGGACGACGGCGGCGATGCCACCATGCTCGTGCACAAAGGTGTAGAATTTGAGGCCGCCGGTGCGGTGCCCGCCGCCACCGAGGACGAGTCCGACGAAGGCCGGGTCTTCCTGGACGTGCTGCGCGCCTCCCTGGAAGCCGACCCGCAGAAGTGGACCCGGATCGGCTCCCTCCTGCTCGGCGTCACCGAGGAAACCACCACCGGCGTGCACCGCCTGTACCAGCTGGCCGAGCAGGGCAAACTGCTGTTCCCGGCGATCAACGTCAACGACTCCGTCACCAAGAGCAAGTTCGACAACAAGTACGGCATCCGGCACTCCCTGCCCGACGGCATCAACCGCGCCACGGACGTCCTGATGGGCGGCAAGGTCGCCGTCGTCTGCGGTTACGGCGACGTCGGCAAGGGCGCCGCCGAGGCGTTCCGCGGCCAGGGTTCGCGCGTGATCGTCACCGAAATCGACCCGATCTGCGCGCTCCAGGCAGCCATGGACGGCTACCAGGTGGCGAAGCTCGAAACCGTCCTCGCCGAAGGCCACATCTTCATCACCACCACCGGCAACAAGGACGTCATCCTGGCCGAGCACATGGCAGGCATGCGTGACAAGGCGATCGTGGGCAACATCGGCCACTTCGACAACGAGATCGACATGGCCGGCCTGGCCCGGATCCCCGGCATCAAGAAGGTCGAGATCAAGCCCCAGGTGCACGAGTGGGTCTTCGAGGCGGACCCGGCCACGGGACAAGGCAGCCGCTCCATCATCGTCCTCTCCGAAGGCCGCCTGCTAAACCTCGGCAACGCCACCGGACACCCCTCGTTCGTGATGAGCAACTCCTTCGCCAACCAGACGATCGCCCAGATCGAACTGTTCACCAAGGCCGGCCAGCCGGAGGGTGAGCGCGAATACGAGAAGCAGGTCTACGTCCTGCCGAAGATCCTGGACGAGAAGGTCGCCCGCCTTCACTTGGCGGCGTTGGACGTCGAGCTGACCGAGCTGTCCAAGGAGCAGGCCGAGTATCTGGACATCGAAGTGGCCGGACCGTACAAGTCCGGACACTACCGCTACTAGGAACCCTCCGAGGGCCCCGGACGAAGTCCCGGGGCCCTTATGTTGTGACCGTTTTGGCGTCCCTTTTGTAACCGGATCGTGGTCGAATCGGTCCGGGCTTCCAAGCTAACTCGCTTATGCTGGCAAGATGACGTATGGAAATGGCCGGGTCCTGTGATGGCCGTGAAAACCTGGAGTAGCGGCCGCAAAATCGCCCTGCTGGCAGTGGTCTGCGCCCTGGCGGCCGGCGGCGGGGCCTTCGCCGCGGCGGCCCCGGGGCTGGCCCAGGCGGCCATTTCCTCCGAGGCAGGTTCGCCGGCCCGGACGACGCCGGGCCTGGCCGTTCCGGTGGTGGCTCCCGCGGAGCTGGACGCCGCCCCGGCCGACGGCGCCCAGCAGGTCAACCCCGCGGCCCCGGTTTCCCTCAAGGTGAAGCACGGGCACATCGAGCGGGTGGCCCTGACCAGCGATGACGGCAGCACCATCGACGGCACCCAGAGCGCGGACGGAGCCGCCTGGACCTCCTCCGGCGACCTCAAGTTCAACACACGCTACAACTTCACGTACTCCGTGGTGGACGACGCCGGACGCCAAACCCACAACACCCGCGCGTTCACGACCGTCTCCACCGCCAACGAGGCCGATGCCGCGATTTACCCCCTGGACGGCATGAAGGTGGGCGTCGCCCAACCCCTGCAGATCACCTTCAGCGAACCGGTCCTGAACCGGAACGCCGTCGAAAAAGCCATCAAGGTCACCTCGACTTCCGGCCAGACCGGTGATTTCCACTGGTTCAACAACAACACCGTGAGGTACCGGCCGCAGAACTTCTGGGCCGCCAACAGCACCATCACCATGGACATGAAGATGTTCGGCGTCGAGCTGGGCAAAGGGCAGGTCGGCAACTTCAACAAGACCGTGACCATCCACATCGGGGATAAGAAGGTGGCGGTGGCCGACGCCAAGGCCCATACGTTCTCGGTCAAGGTTAATGACCGGCCGGCGGGGCAGTGGCCGGCGACCATGGGCGACACGAGGTTCCCCTCGGCCAGGGGCTTCCTGGTGTTCATGGAGAAGCACCTGGTGGAGCACATGGACGCCTCCACCATCGGGCTGAAACCGGGAGATCCGGCCTACTACGGCCAGCTCGACGTCAACTACGCCACGCGCCTGACGCCCAGCGGGGAGTTCATCCACCAGGCCACTGAGTCCGCGATGCCCTACATCGGCAAGGCGAACCTCTCCCACGGCTGCATCGGCCTCGGGCCGGAGGCCGCCAAATGGGTGTTCGACAACATGACCACGGGCGACGTCGTTCAGGTGGTGAACACCGAGGGGGAATACGCCAACTTCGATGACGGCTTCGGGGACTGGAACATCCCGTGGGCCCAATACGCCAACTGACGGGGTGGCACCTCGCCGAGCCTCATCACCTGACGGTAGGCTCGAAGCCAGATATGTTGCGCAGCCGGCGCAGGCCGGGCGGCGCGGAAGCCTACGGAAGCGAAGCTCCACGTGACTGACACAAAACCTACCCCTCCTGACCGGCCGGAGCCGCATCTGGATCCCACGGATGACACCGACGAGCCGGCTTTCGACTGGATGAAACCGGCGGCGGCCAAGCCTGCCGGTGACGCCGCCAATCGTGCCGGGGGTGCCACAGCCGCAGGCGGGCCCGAGGCCACGAAGGGCGACGGCGGGGCAACTGCCGCGGGGGCTGGTGCGGCAGCGCCGTCGGCGGCCTCCACACCCAGCCAGCCGGGGAGCCGGGCGGACCGCAAGGCGGCGGAGGCCGCCGTCGTCCGGCCCGGTGCCGGCGAGACCGGAGTCGAACAGCCTGGAGTTGGACAGTCTGAATCCGAGCGATCCGGTGCAAGCGCCTACGCGCGGCCGGAGGCCGACCCGGACGAGCCGCTGCAGACCTCGGCCCTGCAGATCCGGCCTCCCCAGGAGGAAGTCGAACGCCGTAATGCCCAGCGGGAACAGGCTGCCAAGGCCAAACCCGTCCTCCCGCGGGTGATGCAGGTGCTGCTCGCCGTGTTCTACCCGATCATCCTGCTGGTCCTGGCCGTCCGCGCGGTCACCAGCCCGTTGTTCCTCTGGGTGGAATACAACCGACCCGGCTTCCCCGGCGACGGCTACGGCTTCAGCACCGATGACCGCATGACTTACGGCTCCTACGCCGTGGACTACCTCAGCAACTGGTCGGGCCCGCGCTACCTCGGCGACCTGGTCGACCAAAGCGGGGAGCGCTTGTTCAAGGACGGCGAGGTCAGCCACATGGCCGACGTCAAGGGTGTCATCCTGTCGACGTTCGGTGCCGGCACGTTGCTGATCCTGCTGGCCCTGATCGCCGTGATCTACCTGGCGCGGCGCCACAACGGGGGAGTCCGCCGCGGCTTGTTTGCCGGCTCAATCGTCACGCTCGCGATCATCATCGGGCTGGGCACCCTCGCCTTCCTCGGCTGGGAGCAGTTCTTCACGGACTTCCACCGTATTTTCTTCGCCAACGGGACCTGGACGTTCTCGCTGCAGGACACCCTCATCAGGCTCTTCCCCGGCCAGTTCTGGGTGGACGCCGGGATCGTCATCGGAGGTCTGGTCCTGCTCGCCTCCCTCATCACCCTGGTCCTGACCTGGCCCACCCGCCGGCGCCGCGGACTGGGCAAGAAGAAGGCCGCGGCCTCGAAGGACGCCGACGCCGAATCCGCGGACGGGGAAGCCCCGGTATCGGATGGCAGCGTTGACAGCGCGGCCGGCCGCGCCGCTGACGGCCCCGCCGGCAGCACCGGGGACCCGCTGCGCACCCGGCATACCGTCTAAGCCGGTTCACCCCAGGCCAGTTCACCCAGGCCAGTTCACCCAGCATGAGCGGCCGGCGGCCGGCGGGCTCAGCCGTAGATGCGGTTGATGTGTTCCTCGTAGTCCCGCACGACAGCGCCCCGCTTGAGTTTGAGCGACTGTGTCAGGTGTCCTGATTCCACAGTGAAGTCGGCGTCCAGGATGACGAAGCTGCGGATCGACTCGGCCTTGGAGACGAGCAGGTTCGCCTCATCGATGGCGCCCTGGACGGCAGCCCTGACTGACTCGTTCGCAGCGGCTTCGGCCGTGCCCATCACGGGCACCTTGCGCGCCGTGCACCAGTTGCGGAGTCCTTCCGGGTCCAGGTTGACCAGCGCGGAGACGAACGGCCGTCCGTCCCCGATCACCACGGCCTGGCCGACCAGTTGGTGCTCGCGGATTTTCTCCTCAAGCGGACCGGGGGCGACGTTTTTGCCGCCGGCGGTGACCAGCAGATCCTTCTTCCGCCCGGTGATGGTCAAGAAGCCGTCCTCGTCGAGGGAGCCGAGGTCGCCGGTTCGGAAGAAGCCGTCCACGAACGCGTCCGCGTTGGCAGCCGCATTGGCGTGATAGCCCTTGAAGACGCCAATGCCCTTGACCAGGATTTCGCCGTCGTCAGCCACCCGGATCGTCGTTCCCGGAAAGGGGATCCCGACCGTCCCCACCTTGGTCCGTGCCGGTGTGTTGACCGTGCACGGCGCCGTGGTTTCGGTCAGGCCGTAGCCTTCCAGGACGGGGATGCCGGCGCCGCGGAAGAAGTGGGCGTCGTTGGAGCTCAACGGGCTGGCGCCGGAGACCGCGTGGCCCAGCTGGCCGCCGAACACCTGCCGGAGCTTGGGGTAGAACAACCGGTCGAAGAGGCGGTGCCGGGCCCGCAGGAGAAGTCCGGGACCTTTGCCGGTGGCCCGGGAGGCGGCGTCAAGGGCCTTGGAATAGTCGATCGCAGCCGACGCCGCGGCGGCGAAGACGCGCTCCTTGCCGGCAGCGGCAGCCGTTTGGGCCGCTCCGGCGTAGACCTTCTCGAAGATCCGGGGGACCACCAGCAGGAAAGTGGGCCTGAAGCTGGCCAGGTCCGCCAGGAGTTCCTTGGCGCTCGCGCTGTGGCCGACGGTGGTGCCGGAGCTCAGGCAGATCACCTGCACCGCCCGGGCCAGGACGTGGGCGAGGGGCAGGAACATCAGCGTCCGGGAGCGCGGCTGCAGGAGGATCTCGGGCAGGAAGAGGGCGGCGTTCTTGGCTACCAGGGCGAAATTGGCGTGCGTGATCTCGCAGCCCTTGGGCTTGCCCGTGGTGCCCGAGGTGTAGACCAGTGAAGCGACATCCGCGAGGGACGCAGCGCTCCGGTGGCGTTCGAGTTCGGTGTCGGTCACCCCGGTGCCGGCGGCCGCAAGGCTCGCAAGGTGCGGTGCGGCGCCGTCGTTCTCCATCCGGATGACGGCAATGAGCCGGTCGCGAAGGACTGTGGAGGCGTCCAGGACTCCCTGGAGGAGGGCGGCCTTGGCGTGGTCCTCGACAAAAACGCGCCGGGCGCCCGAGTCGTGGAGGATCCACTCGACCTGGCTGGCGGAGGAGGTCTCGTAGATCGGGACGGTGACCCCGCCGGCGAACCAGACGGCAAAATCCACCACCGTCCACTCATACCGGGTCGCTGACATCACGGCCACGGTCTCGCCCGGGGCGAGTCCGCCGGCAATCAGGCCCTTGGCCAGGGCTGTGACCTGGTCCAGGAAATGCTGGACGGAGACGTCGGTCCAGCCGCCGGGTCCTTTGCGGGAATACAGGGCATGCACGGGGTCCTTCGCGTGCTGCTCCAGGAGCAGGTCCGTCACATTGCTCCCGGGATCCAGCTCCACGAGCAGTCCGGTGCTTGCTTCTCTCACAGCCGCGCCTCCATTCCTGGTCCGCCCGGAGTTCGGCGGACTTCCCCCTGCAATCCTGCCCTAGATCCAGGAAGGCATCCACATCCGGAAGCGCCACTGCTGGTACGGGATCACCTCGGCAGTCCAGACCGGGTAGAAGAACGCGGACAGCAGCACGACCGCCGCGACGAAGAGCACCACGACGTAGAACCCGGACCGCCGTCGCCACAGCGGGTCGGTGCGCTGGCCGAGGACCAGCCCCAGGCAATAGACGAGGGCCAGCACCAGGAACGGTTCGAAGGACACGGCGTAGAAGAAAAAGGTGGTCCGCTCCGGGTACATGAACCACGGCAGGTAGCCGGCGGCCACCCCGGCCAGGACCGCACCGGCGCGCCAGTCACGGCGCCCCGCCCACCAGAACAGCAGGATGCCGAGGCAGAGGGCTGCGCTCCACCAAAGAAGCGGGTTGCCCACCGAGAGGATGGCCGTGGTGCAGTTGCTCACATCGCAGCCCGGGGAGCCCGGCTTGGGGGATTCGTAAAAAAAGGACGTGGGCCGGCCCATGACCAGCCAACTCCAGGCACTTGCCTCGTACGGGTGGTCCGCGCTCAGGCCCTGATGGAACTTGTAGGCTTCAAGGTGGTAGTGGGCCAGGGAGCGGACGGCGTCCGGTAGCCAGCCCCACTCGGCCGAGGGGTTGGATTCGGCCCAGTGCCGGAAATAGGCGTCGCTGGACCGGAACCAGCCGGTCCACGTGGCGCCATAAACCACGGCGGCCACCGGAACGATGCTCAGGAAGGCAGCGACGCCGTCTTTGAGGATGCCGCCGCTGATCCAGGCCTGGACGCCGGCGATGCGCCGCGCGCTGAGGTCCCAGAACACGGTGAGCAGGCCGAAAGCGGCCAGGAAGAACAGCGCGGACCATTTCGTGCCCACCGCCAGGCCCAGGCAGGCGCCCGCCGCGAGCCGCCACCACCGGATGCCGAGCCAGGGGCCGGACGTGAGCTGGAGCGCGGAAGGGCGGCCGGTGGCGGAGGCCGCGGCCTGTCGGCCGAGCCCGGCTGCCAGCCGCCTCCGGCCGTCGTCGCGGTCCATCAGCAGGGCGCCGAAGGCCGCCAGGACCCAGAACATGAGGAAGATGTCCAGCAGCGAGGTCCTGGACATGACGAGGTGGTGGCCGTCCACGGCGAGCAGGACGCCGGCAACCGCGCCGAGGGTCAGCGAGCGGAAGAGCTTTTGCGCGATCAGCGCCAGCAGGAAGATGGACAGCGTCCCGGTCAGGGCCGCCCCGAACCGCCAGCCGAACGGGTTGTCCGCACCGAACAGCCACATGCCGGCGGCGATCATCCACTTGCCGACCGGCGGGTGCACCACGTACTCCGGCGTGTTGAGCAGCACCCCGGGGTTGCCGGCGATGAAGGAGTCGTTCGCCCGGTCGGGCCAGGCGCGCTCGTAGCCGCTGACCAGGAATGAATAGGCGTCCTTGACGTAGTAGGTCTCGTCAAAGACCAGGTTCCGAGGGGTGTCGAGCCGGACGAACCGCAGCACACCGCCCAGGGCTGCCGTGAGGGTGGGGATGAGCCAGTACCAGAGCCGCAGCGACGCCGGATAGTCGCGCCATCTTTGGATGCCGCCGATCAGGCGCGCGGTGAGGGCGTCCGTCGTGAAGGCCTCGGCGGGGCGGCCGATCCAGCGGTGCCGCTCGAGATTGCGCCCGGTGCGGAAACGGCCCCGGGCCTGGCTACCGGCTCTGCCCTCGGCTGGGCGCAGGCCCGAGGGCGGGGACGCGGCGGGGCCGGCCTCGGGCGGCAGCGTGGGGGTCTGGGTCACGTTGCCATGCTACCTTTCGCCGCTGTGCACGGCGGGCCCCACTCCGGCGGCAGTAGGCTGGTCCTGTGGACCACGAACCGAGCACTTCCCCCGATCTTCCCGTCAGCGATCTTCCCGGCGGTGATCTTCCCGTCGGTGACGGGGCACCCGGCAGGATCGTCCTGGCGGCGACGCCGATCGGGAATACCGGTGACGCTTCGGCGCGGCTACTGGAGCTGCTCACGACGGCGGACATCGTCGCGGCCGAGGACACCAGACGGCTGCACCGCCTGGTGCAGAACCTCGGCATCACCGTGGCCGGCCGGATCATCAGCTATCACGAGCACAACGAGGCAGCCAAGACCGCGGACCTGCTGGAGCAGGTCCGCGCCGGCAAGACCCTGGTGATGGTGACCGACGCCGGCATGCCGTCCGTATCGGATCCGGGCTTCCGGCTGGTTGAAGGTGCGGTGGCGGCTGGCCTCACCGTCACCGCTGCACCCGGACCCTCCGCCGTGCTGACGGCGCTGGCCTTGTCCGGGCTCCCGACCGACCGCTTTTGCTTCGAAGGCTTCCTGCCCCGCAAGGCAGGCGAACGCACCTCGCGGCTGGCGGACCTCGACGCCGAACGGCGCACCATGGTGTTTTTCGAGGCACCGCACCGGCTCGAACCGATGTTGAGGGCCCTCCACGACCGGTTCGGCGCCGACCGCCGTGCCGCCGTCTGCCGGGAACTGACGAAAACGTACGAACAGGTCATCCGCGGCACCTTGCGCGAGCTGCTTGAATGGGCCGAGTCCAACGAGGTGCGCGGCGAAATCGCCGTCGTGGTGGGCGGCGCCCCCGAGCGCGAACCTGGCCGCCCGGAGGACCACGTGGCCGCAGTCAACCGGCTGATCGCCCAAGGCGTCCGGCTGAAGGAAGCCGTCGCCGCGGTGGCCGAGGACACCAAGGTCAGCAAACGCGAACTGTATTCCGCTGTCCTCGCCGCGCGGTAATCCCGCCGCCGACGGCGGCCCGCTGCCGCTTGTGCAGCTGCACAGCATATTCGCTAGCGGGCAGTGCGTCCATGCATGGACTTGCCAGTCCGGACAGCAGTACCGTGACAGTAATTCAGCCGCCCGGGCCTGCGGGAATGGGCTGCGCCAAGAACCTAGTGCCAACACACTAGAGACCACCGAATTGCTGACGAGGGAGTCGTTGTGACTGTAACTGCCCAGCCCATTGTTACCGCGGAGCGAGAGAGCGCCCTGCTGGCCTCTGTTCCGACGGGTTTGTTGATCAACGGCGAGTGGCGTCCGGCCGCGTCGGGGAAGACGTTCGACGTCGAGGACCCGGCCACCGGGAACGTGCTGCTGAGCATCGCCGACGCCGGTCCCGAGGACGGCAAGGCCGCCCTGGACGCTGCCGCCGCGGCCCAGGAGTCCTGGGCCAAAGTTCCCCCGCGGGAGCGCGGTGAGATCCTGCGCCGGGCGTTCGAGCTGGTCACGGAGCGGGCCGAGGACTTTGCCCTGCTGATGACCCTGGAGATGGGCAAGCCGCTGGCCGAGGCCCGCGGCGAGGTGACCTACGGGGCGGAGTTCCTGCGCTGGTTCTCCGAGGAGGCCGTGCGTGCGTTCGGCCGGTACTCGGTTTCCCCGGACGGCAAATCCCGGCTGCTGGTGACGAAGAAGCCGGTGGGCCCGTGCCTGCTGATCACGCCGTGGAACTTCCCGCTGGCGATGGCGACCCGGAAGATCGCCCCGGCCGTCGCCGCGGGCTGCACGATGGTGCTCAAGTCCGCGAATCTGACCCCGCTGACCTCGCAGCTGTTCGCGGCCGTGATGCTCGAGGCCGGCCTGCCCGCCGGTGTCCTGAACGTGATTCCGACCTCCACGGCGGGGGCGACCACGGGTCCGCTGATCAAGGATGCCCGGCTCCGCAAGCTCTCCTTCACCGGGTCCACCGAGGTCGGCCGGCGCCTGCTGGCGGACGCGTCGGAAACGGTCCTGCGTACCTCGATGGAGCTCGGCGGGAACGCCCCGTTCGTGGTGTTCGAGGACGCCGACGTCGATGCCGCCGTCGCCGGGGCCATGCTGGCGAAGCTGCGGAACATGGGCGAGGCCTGCACCGCGGCGAACCGGTTCATCGTGCACGAGTCCGTTGCGGATGAGTTCGCGGAGAAGTTCGCGGCGAAGATGAAGGACATGACCACGGCCCGCGGGACCGAGGCCGAGTCCAAGGTGGGTCCGCTGATCGATGCGAAGAGCCGGGACAAGGTCCACGAGCTCGTCACCGACGCCGTCTCCGCCGGTGCCGTGGCCGTGGCAGGCGGCGCACCCGTGGACGGCCCCGGCTACTTCTACCAGCCGACCATCCTCAAGGGCGTCGCCGAGGGTACCCGGATCCTGTCCGAGGAAATCTTCGGCCCGGTCGCCCCGATCATCACCTTCGGCACCGAGGACGAGGCCGTGCGGCTCGCGAACAACACCGAGTACGGGCTGGTGGCCTATGTCTTCACGAAGGACCTCAACCGGGGCATCCGGATGGGCGAACGGCTCGAGACCGGCATGCTGGGCTTGAACGCCGGCGTGGTCTCCAACGCGGCCGCACCCTTCGGCGGGGTCAAGCAGTCCGGCCTGGGCCGCGAAGGCGGGCTCGAAGGCATCGAGGAATACCTCTACACCCAGTACATCGGCATCGCCGACCCCTACGCCGGCTAAGACAGCCGGCCCGGCCGACTAGCCGCGGCGCACCCGGCGGACGGTGTTGCGGATCAGCCCCCAGGCTTCCGTGGCACCGCGCCGGGTGCGCTGTGCTGTTCGCGACAGGACCTGACGGGGCGCCGGCAGCGACCGGCGCCATCCCGAGAGAACCGACGGCGGCAGCCACTCGGCGCGGAGCCGGACGCCGAGCGTTGCGTTGGCCCGCAGCGAGGCCTGCACCAGGGCAATCCTGGCGGCCGCAGAGTCGGACGGGTCCGCGGGTTCAATGTCCCCGGCGGAACCGGCCGTCCCCACACCGGCCGTCCCCACACCGGCCGTCCCCGAACCGGCAGTCCAGGCGGTGGGGTTCGGGCGGCCGTACTGCTCGCGTTCAAAGTCTTCAGTGAGAGCCGCGGCGGCCCGCTGCCCGGGATTGTCCGCGCCGGAGGGTTTCCCGAAGGATTCGCCCGATGGTTCGCCCAGCGCCCCCGAGACCCGCAACCGCCGGGAGAAATGCCGCGGTGTTTCGCTCGCCACGGGCGCCACGCCGTAGTCCGTGGCAAGGTCGCGCAGTTCCGCCCAGGCCGGCGCCGCCGGTCCGCCGCCATTGCCGCGGTCCGACATGCTTAGCCTGCGGCGCCGCACCCGTGCGCGGGCCAGCCGCGGAGACGCCACGAGCAGCACCAGCAGCAGCACCGCTCCGACACCGTAGAGCGCCTGTGCCGCTCGCGGGTCCGCGGCAGTGGTTGTCCCCGCGCCGGGAAGGGGAACGGGGGCGAAGGTGGGGACGGGCGCCCGGCTGGAACCGTCTCCGGGCGTCAGGGCGTCGGTGCGTTCATTGGTGCTGGCGCCGCTGGGCGCGGCGGCTTCCGTGGCGTAGGCGGGGACGATCCCGCGGGAGGGCGTCGGCTCGAACGGCACCCAGCCGAGGCCCGGGAAGTAGAGCTCCGGCCACGCGTGGGCGTCCCGGGAGTCAACCTCGAACTCCGGCAGCGCGCCCTGACCTGCGACGGACACGGTGGCGCCGGTGGAGCGGCCCGGGGCGTAGCCCACGGCGATCCTGCTTGGAATGCCCTGCAACCGTGCCATCACGGCCATGGCGGAAGCGAAATGGATGCAGTAGCCGCTCTTCTGGGTCAGGAAGTCCGCCAGCACCGACAAGCCGTTGCCGTCATAGCCGCCCTGCACGGGGGATTGCAGGGAATAGGTGAATGCGGCGGAGCGCAGATAGTTCTGGATGGCCATGGCCCGCGTATACGGTGTGGTGGCCCCGGCCGTCACGGCATCGGCCGTGGTGCGGACAATCTCCGGAACGTTTGCCGGCTGCCGGAGGAACTGCTCGGGGATCCCGCTGACCGGCCGGGAGGCTTCCCGCAGCAGTCCGGCGGTGAGCTGGGGAGCGACGGAGGTGACCAGATACTGCTGGTCGCGGGAGTTGGTGTCGACGCCCTTGATGCTGAGCGTTGCCGGATCCCAGCTCCAGCGCCCCGTGAGGCCGCTAACCGACTCCGGGGCGTAGGGCGCGGGGAGGTAGGGACTCGTGAACTGGCCCGTGTTGACCGCCGTGATCACCCGGACCTCGGTCACGGTGGAATCGAGGCCGGCGTCGATCCTGCCGGTGCCCTGCCGCCGGCTGGACTCCCGGTCATCGGGCGCCCAGGAATCGCCGTCGAAGCTGTCCACCGTCACCGAGCGCAGATAGGGCGCCGCCGGGGCGTTCGTGGCGAAGGTGATCCGGCCCTCTCCGGTTGGGCTGCGCAGGCTGTTGCCCAGGCTGATCATCGGGTTCAGGCCGGTGGCGCTGCCGAACGGGTTCAGCCTCGAGCCCTGCGGGAACGTGCCCTGGTCAAAGCCCGGAATGACGGTCTGCAGCAACAGCGTGAGGGTCAGCGCCAGAGCGGCCGTGACGGTGCCACGCCGGATTTGTCCCGGGTCGCGGGCTGTGTCGGCCCGGGTGCGGGCGGCCGGCGTGAACCAATGGCTGCAACCCAGGATCATCAGGTAGCCGACGGCTGCCCCGACGAACCCGAGCACCCCGACGCTTTGGGGCTTGACCATGGCCGGCACCACGAGAATTGCCAGGATGCCCAGTCCGCTCGTGGCCGGCAGGCCCAGCGGGAACGCGAGGGCATCCACGAGGATCACCAGAAGCCCGAGGACGGCGCAAATCAGCATGACGATTCCAGCGTTGGGGGCCACGGGAGTGCTCTCGGCGAGGACTGTCTCGCTGGCCCGCCGGAGGAATTTTTCCAGATAGTTCATGGTGTCCGACGACGGGATAAAGCCCGCGATGCTGTACTTCCGGAAAAACGTGAAGGTCAGGGCCAGGATCAAGGACGCCAGTCCGCCGGCGGCAACGATCCACCTCGGGGCCCGCAGCGCCCGGAGCGTCGCCATCGAGAAGGCGACCGCGAGGACGGTGGTGAACACCGGGGAGTACCAGGCCCACCCGCGCAGGACCCCGTTGAATCCGAGGGCGGCACCCGCGACGGCGACGGCGACGGCGGACGCCATCACCCAAGGCTGGGCGCCGGGTCCGTCCGGCCGGGACGCCATGGCCGGCGGCTGGACTGTCGGGTCGTCCGGTGCAGACGTTCCTGCGTCGGGTCCGCTGTTGCGCTGCGGTGCGAGGGTCATGGCCGGCTCCTCGCGCCGCGCCGCACGTCGGCCGCGGCGGACACTCCCGCGTCCGCCGTGTCAAAGGCAGCCCATGCGTCGGGCAGCGAGGACCGGGCAGATACCGCGACTGCCCGCCACCCGCCCAGCCGCAGCACTTCCATTACCTCGAGGACCTCGCCGGACTCGTGTGGGTGGTCCGTGACGAGCAGCGCAAAGGCGTTGGCGCCGAACGCCGCCGCCGGGGACAGGGCCCGGGCCTCGAACGCGGTCAAGTTACCCAGGAGCGCCAGGATCGGCCCCCTCAGCCGGTGCGCGGAGAGCTTGTCCATCAGGGTGTCGTCGAAGGCGCGCGCGGCGGTCCCGGTCAACGCGGAGGACCCACCGCCGGTGACCTGCCCGCCACCGCCGGTGACCTGCCCGCCACCGCCGGTGACCTGCCCGGCAAATGCGGCGCGGGTTCCCGCTGTGGCCGCCGACGGGCGGGACTGCCGGCCCGGCAAAGTGCGGCGACTGCTGGCGCGGTATCGGTGCGGGTGGGCGTGCTGCGGGCCGGAGAGCTGGATGGCGGCCAAGCTTTCCGCGATGGACTGCAGCCCGGCCGTGCCGCCGTACTCCTCCGCCTCGGGATCAGGGGCCGAGGGCGACTGCCGGAAGGCGGGGGCCCCCGCACTATCCAGGAACCGCAGGGTGTAGCTGCGCTCGGCGAGGTGCGCGGCGATCGACATCGCCGCCGTGACAGACCACTCGAAGGTGTCGCAGGTCAGTAACTCATGGCCGTCCCCGCTGCCGGAACTGCCTGAACTGCCTGCACGGGCTGAACTGCCCGGACGGGCGGAGGAAAAAGCTCCGTGACCAAACACGCCGTGGGGATAGGCCGACAGTCGCTGGTCCAGGATGATCGTCGCCTCCGGCGTCGTGACGGATTCCTCCTGCCGCACCATGAGGGCGCCGTGCCGGGCGGTAGCGGCCCAGTGCACCCGGCGCATCGGATCCCCGTGGCGGTATTCGCGGGTCATGACGTCGTCGTCGCTCGGGTTGGCCCTGATCCGCGTGGCAGTAACACCGTCGTGCCCGCGGGCGCCGGCCAGTCCAGTCTCGGGGAGCTCCACGGCGGCAGGCGTCACGGTGAGGAGATCGCCGTCGTCGATCGCGTGCCGGTGGAAGGACAACCCGAAGGGGTCGCTGAACTCTGCAGTGACGGGCCCGATCACATACTGGCCGCGATTGGCCGAGCGAAGGTGGTACTCATAGCTGCTGGTGCCGCCGGGCGCGCTGCGGGCGGGGAAAAGGAAGACCGGGGATTCCCCGAACCGGGCCGGCAAGTGCTCCTCCATGACGGCGTGACCGGTTCCCGGCCCGTTGCGCGCAATGGCCAGCCGCACCGTGGTCCGGGCGGACGTTTCGACCGGCGACGGGCTGAATTCCCGGTAGACCCGGAACCTCGGCTTCAGGACGCGGGTTCCGGCCAGGGCAAGCAGCGGCAGGAGCAGCAGCAGGACGGCCAGAGCCAGCAGATCCCTGCGCCCCATGATCTGCGCGGTCAGCAGTGAAATCGCACCCGTGGCAAGCAGTCCCCAGCCGCGGGTGCTGAAGATGTGCCCGGAAAACCGATCCCTCAACGCCACGGCGGAACCTTCGTCCTAATGCGGATTCGGCAGCTGGGGCGCGGGCGCGGGCGCCAGGGCCGAAGCCTTGTTTCGGGCTGGGCGGCCCGCCCCGTTGGGTGACGCCGCCACGTCCGGGGTGACCGGGATCTTGGCGATGATGGCCCGAATGACGCTTTGTGGCGTCTCGCCCGCACTGGCCGCCTTCCGGTCGAGGATAATCCGGTGGGCCAGCACGGCTTCGGCGACGCTGACGACGTCGTCGGGCAGCACGAAGTCCCGGCCCTCCAGCGCGGCGGTGGCTTTGGCCGCCCGCAGCAGCTGCAGCATGGAGCGGGGACTGGCACCAAGGCGGAGAAGCTTGCTTTCCCGCGTGGCCCGTCCCACGGCCACCGTGTAGTCCTTGATGGACCTGGACACATAGACCTGTTGCACCGTGGCTATCATGGCGGCCACTTCCGCGGCGGTGACCACTGCGCTCACGCGGGCCAAGGGCGAGGACGCCTGATGGGTCTCGAGCATCTCCATCTCGGACTCCCGGTCGGGGTAGCCCATGGAAATCCGGGCCATGAAACGGTCCCGCTGCGCTTCCGGAAGCGGGTAGGTGCCCTCCATCTCAATGGGGTTCTGGGTCGCGACCACCATGAAGGGCTCATCCAGCCGGTAGGAGGTGCCATCCACCGTGACCTGGTGCTCCTCCATGCACTCCAGCAGGGCTGACTGGGTCTTGGCGGACGCGCGGTTGATTTCGTCCCCGATAACGATGTTCGCGAACACCGCGCCGTGGCGGAACTCGAAGGACCGGGTCGCCTGGTTATAGATGGACACACCCGTGACGTCGGACGGAAGAAGGTCCGGGGTGAACTGGATCCGGCTGACGGAGCAGTCGATGCTCCGGGCAAGGGTCTTGGCCAGCAGTGTCTTTCCTACCCCCGGGACGTCTTCGAGGAGCAGATGGCCCTGGGCGAGGAGGACGGTGAGCGCCAGCTGTGCCGCTTCGGCCTTGCCGTCGATCACGGTGTTGATGGCGGTGAGGATCCGGGTACTGGCCGCGTGGAACGCCGCGGCGTCCATGGCCGCGGGGCTATGCGGCGAGGACCGGTGCCCGGCGGCGTTCGAGTCCACGGCGGGCCGGCCCGGGAAGCTCTCTCCGCCGGGGGCGACGTCGTCTATGGAGGTGCGGTGATAATCCATCGGCAGCCTTTCAGCCCTGGCGGGTCCCGGAACGGACCGGCAACGGCCGCCCCGCAGCTCGGGTTCACTGGTTCCTAACGGAGAAATAACGGAGTACTAACAGACTACTAACACAACTGCCGGCCCTGACAGAGAGTTCCGGGGAAATCAGGCCGCCCGTTAGGGTGGATGGATGCTCAATCCCCTCACCCCCGTTCCGTTCCGGTCGCCCGGAACTGACGGTACCGGACGCAGCGGATATCCGCCTGCCCCGGAACCGCTTCCTGTGCCGGTCCTGGACAACCACACGCATTTGGACTTTCGCTCCGGGGAGCTCTCGGTGGGCGTCAAGGACGCCCTCGACGCCGCGGCCGCCGTGGGTGTCCAGGGCGCCGTCCAAGTGGGCTGCGACCTCGAATCGTCCCGGTTTACCGTCCAGGCCGTCGACCTGGACGCACGGCTCCTGGGCGCGGTCGCGTTGCACCCCAACGATGCCCCGGACTACGCCCTGCGTGGCGAGCTCGACGGCGCGCTCGCCGAAATCGAGGCCCTGGCCGCCCACCCGCGGATCCGGGCAATCGGTGAGACCGGCCTGGATTTTTTCCGGACCGAGGGGGAGGGCCTGGCCCATCAGCGCTATTCGTTCCGCCGCCATATCGATATCGCCAAGCGGCTCGGACTGACGCTGCAGATCCACGACCGGGATGCCCATGACGACGTCGTCCAGGTGCTGCGCGAAGAAGGTGCCCCGGAGCGTGTGGTCTTCCATTGCTTCTCGGGCGACGAGGAGCTCGCCCGGACGTGCAACACGGAGGGCTGGTACATGTCCTTCGCCGGCACCGTGACGTTCAAGAACGCCTCAAACCTGCGGGCGGCGCTGGCCATCGCGGAGCCGACCCGGATCCTGGTCGAGACCGACGCACCGTTCCTCACCCCGCACCCGCACCGCGGCCGCCCCAACGCGAGCTACATGATCCCGTACACGGTGCGGGCCATGGCCGATGTGACCGGATCGGACCTCTCCGCCTTATGCGCGGAGATAGCCGAAAATTCCGTACGGGCATACGGATCCTGGACCTAAACGCGGCCGCTCCAACTCATCATTTGAGGATACCGGGTATGCACGATTTCTTGGTTCCTTTATAACGCTATGGTTACAGTAGTCAACTATTAGCCGGGGTCGGGGAAGGCCTACGGATAAATTCACTCCTGCAGGGCGTGCATCGTGGTCAACGAACCACATGTGCGCTCTCGTTTTGAGTGAGGCAGTGCACGCATCCTCCGTGATGCTCCGGGCCCTGTCCGGAGCCGCCTTTGGCACGCTCGCGGAGGGTGGTCACGTGTACTTTTCCCCGTGCCCGGAAGGTCCAAGAGATACGGGCAATCGTGGTCAAGTTCTTCACATCGGACGGCAAGATCAGCTTCGTCAAAGTCGGAACTCAGCTTGTGGTGCTCGTGGCACTGGTGCTGGGCCTTGTGGCCTTCGTCGGCAACAACAAGACGATCACACTCAACGTGGACGGGAAAGTCAGCTCCGTCCAGACCTTCGGCGGGACCGTCGGAGAGGCCATCAAGGGTGCCGAGGTTGAACTGCAGCCAGCCGACCGGGTGTCGCCGTCGGTGGACTCCCAGGTGCAGGACGGATCAGTCATCAACGTCAACCTCGCCAAAGCCGTCAAGGTGAGCCTGGACGGCGCCGAACGGACCATCAACACCACTTCGCCCACTGTCGAAGGGCTCGTGACCGAACTCGGCGTGGCCAGTGCCTCACAGGTATCGGCGCCCAAGGACGCCCAGCTGGCCGTCACCGGTTCCTATGTCGCCATTTCGACGCCGAAGACCGTGAGCATCGTCGCGGACGGCAAGGCAGCCGCGAAGACTACGACGGCGGCCACGGTGGCCAAGGTGCTCGAGGACGCCGGGCTGAAGCTCGGAGCCAGCGACCGCATCTCCCAGCCGGGGAACGCTCCGGTGGTCAATGACATGGTGATCAAGGTCTCCCGGGTCGACGTCAGCAAGACGGCCACCACCACCGAACCCGTCGCGTTCGAAACGCTCACCACGGAAAGCGCGGACATGTTCAAGGGTGAGAAGACTGTCACCCAGGCGGGCGTCGCCGGCACCACCACCAAAAACTTCAAGCTGGTCCTCGTGGACGGCCGTGAAGCCTCGCGGACCCTGGTGTCCAAGACCGTCAGCACCCGGCCTGTGACCGAAAAGGTCACCGTGGGGACCAAGGAAAAGCCCAAGCCCGCGGCCAACACCGGCGCCGCAGCCCCCGCGATGATGAACCAGGGCATGTGGGACAAGATCGCGCAGTGCGAGTCCGGCGGGAACTGGTCCATCAACTCCGGCAACGGCTACTACGGCGGCCTGCAGTTCGACATCGGGACCTGGATCAGCTCCGGCGGCGGCGCCTACGCCCCGAACGCCGCTGCGGCCACCAAGGCCCAGCAGATTGCCATCGCCAACCGCGTCTATGCCCAGCGCGGCCTGCAGCCCTGGGGTTGCGGCTGGGCCGCCTCCAGCTAGCACTCGCAGCCAGCACGCCCGCGCGGCCGCGTGAGCGCGTCGGCGGTGTCCCCACAGGCCGGGTCCGGATTCCTCAGGACCCGGCCTGTGGCGTACGGGCGCCCGGATAGGGCCGGGATAGGATACCTAGGTGACTGAACCGACCCCCGCCGCCGCCGAAAGCCAGCCCGGAGCTGCGCCCGCACCGCTGATGGGCGCCTCCGACATCCGCCGGCTGGCAGAGGAAATCGGTGTGCGGCCCACGAAGACCCTGGGCCAGAACTTCGTGATCGACGGCAACACCATCCGCCGCATCGTGGCCGCCGCCGACATCCGGGAAGATGAAACAGTCCTGGAAGTGGGGCCCGGACTCGGGTCGCTGACCCTTGGCCTGCTGGACGCCGCCCGCGCCGTCGTCGCCGTCGAAATTGACCCGGTTCTCGCCGGACGCCTGCCCGACACTGTCGCCCAGTGGCGGCCGCACGCCGTCGGGAATTTCCACCTCGTCCTGGCTGACGCCATGAAGGTCACGGAGCTGCCCGCCGAACCGACCGCGCTCGTGGCGAACCTTCCCTACAACGTTGCCGTCCCCGTGGTGCTGCACCTCCTGCAGCATTTCCCGAGCCTCCAGCACGGCCTGGTGATGGTCCAGGACGAAGTAGCCGACCGCCTCGCGGCCGGGCCGGGTTCCAAGACCTATGGCGTGCCGTCGGTGAAGGCCGCTTGGTACAGCAGCATGCGCAAGGCCGGCGTCATCGGAATGAACGTCTTCTGGCCGGCGCCCAAAATTCATTCCGGGCTCGTCGCCTTCACCCGGCGGGAGCCCCCGGCCACCACCGCCACCAGGGCGCAGGTCTTCGCCGTGATCGACGCCGCCTTCGCCCAGCGCCGCAAGACGCTGCGGGCGGCGCTGGCCGGCTGGGCAGGCGGCGCCGCCGAGGCCGAACGCTGCCTGCGGGCGGCCGGCGTCGACCCCGCCGCCCGCGGCGAAGTGATCGATATTGCGGGCTTCGCCAGGATCGCCGAAGCCCGGGCGCAGGCGGGCTCCTGAGTTCTTGGGAACTTCTGCGGGCACCGTCCCGAGCTTTGAGCCCGGGCCGCGATGCCATAGCGTGGAGCCATGAACGCAGTGAGAGGGCGCTTTGCCGCGAGGACTGTTCGGGTCAAGGCTCCAGGCAAGGTCAACGTCTCACTGGATGTCGGACCGCTGCGCCCGGACGGCTACCACTCGGTTGCCAGCGTCTACCTGGCTGTCTCGCTCTACGAGGAAGTCGCTGCCACCAGCACTGAAAACGGCGGGATCACCGTCAGCATCAGTGATGCGAGCACCCTGGACCTGGACGGCGTGGACATCCCGCTCGATCACCGGAACCTGGCCTACAAGGCAGCAGCGATCATGGCCGACGTCTCCGAGCACTCAACCGGCGTCCACCTGGAGATCACCAAACGCGTGCCCGTGTCCGGCGGCATGGGCGGCGGCTCCGCCGACGCCGCCGCAACGCTGCTGGCCTGCGACGCGTTGTGGAACAGCGGCCTGTCCCGCGACGAGCTCGCCCACCTGGCCGCCGAACTCGGCGCCGACGTTCCCTTCGCGCTCCTGGGTGGCACCGCCGTGGGCCTGGGCGTCGGCGATGACCTTTCACCGGCCCTCGTCAAGGCCCAGACGGACTGGGTCCTGGTCACGGCGGACTATGGTCTGTCCACCCCGGAGGTTTTCCGGACCCTTGACTGCCTGCGCGCGGCCGAGGGCGTGACGGGCGAGGAACCGGCCGTCGATCCCGGCATCATCACGGCGCTGCGCAGCGGTGACGCCGACGCCCTGAGCCGCGTCCTGGTCAACGACCTTCAGCGCGCCTCGATCGAACTGGCCCCGGCCCTGCGCGACACGTTGGGCCGCGGCGAGGCCTGCGGCGCGATCGCCGGAATCGTCTCCGGGTCCGGACCGACGGTCGCCTTCCTCGCCCACAGCCCTGCCGCCGCGGCCGGGCTCGCCGAAGAGCTCCGCCACCACAGCCTCGACGCCATGGCCGTGCACGGGCCGGTGCACGGGGCCCGCATCATCTCCGATACGCTCCTTTAGGAGCTTTGACGCACCCACCGCAACACTTCACCGATACACCTAAGAAAGCAGTTCCCAGTGGCACACCTGCTCGGCGGCGAGAACCTTTCGGTCTCGTATGCAACCCGCACCGTCCTCGACGGCGTAACCCTAGGCCTGGAAGAGGGCGACCGGATCGGCATGGTGGGCCGCAACGGCGACGGCAAGTCGACGCTCATGCGCCTGCTCGCGATGCGCTCGACTCCGGACTCGGGCCGGGTGACCAAGCGCAGTGAGGTCAACATCGGGTACCTGGACCAGAGCGACGTCCTGGACGGCGACCTCACCGTCGGTGCGGCCATCGTGGGCGACCAGGCCGATTACGAATGGGCCCGCAATCCGCAGATCCGCGAAGTCATGGGCGGCCTGGTGGCCGACGTCGACTGGCACGCCAACGTGCACGCACTTTCCGGCGGCCAGAAGCGGCGGGTGGCCCTGGCCAAGCTGCTGATCGAGGACCACGACGTCATCATGCTCGACGAGCCCACCAACCACCTCGACGTCGAAGGCGTCGCGTGGCTGTCCCGGCACCTGAAGACCCGCTGGCGTGCCAACCAGGGCGCCTTCCTCGTGGTCACGCACGACCGCTGGTTCCTTGATGAAGTCTGCAACAAGACCTGGGAAATCCACGACGGCATCATGGACCCGTTCGAGGGCGGCTACGCGGCCTACGTCCTGGCCCGGGCCGAGCGCGACCGGATGGCCTCGGTGGTCGAATCCAAGCGCCAGCAGCTCGTGAAGAAGGAGCTCGCCTGGCTGCGCCGCGGCGCCCCGGCCCGCACCGCCAAGCCCAAGTTCCGGATCGAGGCAGCCAACGCCCTGATCGCCGACGTGCCCGAGCCGCGCGACTCGACGGCACTGAGCAAGATGGCCACGGCCCGGCTCGGCAAGGACGTGCTGGACCTGGAGCACGTCTCGCTGGACTTCCAGGGCGGCGAGCCCGGGCAGAAACTCTTCGACAACATCACGCTGCGCCTGGCGCCGGGCGAACGGCTCGGACTGGTCGGTGTCAACGGCGCCGGCAAGACCACGCTGCTGAAGCTGCTCAACGGCGAGATCCAGCCCACCTCCGGCAAGTTCAAGCGGGGCAAGACCGTGGTCACCGCCGTGCTGACCCAGGAGGTCAAGGAGCTCGACGACGTCGCGGACCTGCGCGTCATCGAAGTGATTGAACGTGAGAAGCGCTCCTTCAATGTGGGCGGCAAGGAGTTCACGGCCGGGCAGCTCGTGGAGCAGCTCGGCTTCACCAACCAGAAGCAGTGGACCCCGGTCAAGGACCTCTCCGGTGGCGAACGCCGGCGTCTGCAGCTGCTGCGGCTCCTGGTCGGCGAGCCCAACGTGCTGATGCTCGACGAACCGACCAATGACCTCGATACCGACACCCTGGCCGCCGTCGAAGACGTCCTGGACGGCTGGCCCGGCACCCTGGTGGTGGTCAGCCACGACCGCTACCTGCTTGAACGCGTCACCGACCACCAGATGGCGCTCCTGGGCGACGGCAAGATCCGCGCCCTGCCGCTCGGCGTGGACCAGTACCTGGAACTGCGCGAGTCGGCCCTGGCCGGCTCCACCATCACCGGCGGCGGGAATCCGGTGACATCCGCCGGCGGGGGTTCCGCGCCGGCCGCGACCGGGCCGTCGGAAGCGGAAAAGCGCGACGCCCGCAAGGCCAAGAACCGGATCGACCGCCAGCTCGGCAAGCTCACCCAGCAGGAGGACAAGATCCACGCCCAGATGGCCGCCGGCGCCGGTGACGCCAGCAAAATGGACCAGCTCGCCGAGCTCAACAAGAAGCTCCAGGAGCTTGCCGGCGAACGCGAAGCCCTCGAACTTGAATGGCTTGAGGCCCTCGAGGTGCTGGGGGAGTAACCCGCTCATGGCCCGGGGACATGCCGCCCTCGCCCCGGCGGACATGCCCACTCTGCTGCGGCACGGCTGGACATGTCCCCTCGCCGCCGCCACCCCCTTCGGACATGTGTCTCGGTGGCGGCTAGGGATGGACATGTTGCTCGGGGTGCCCGAAGCCGTGCGGACATGTGCCTGGCTGGTGGCTAGGGATGGACATGTTGCTCGGAATGCCCGAAACCGTGAGCACATGTGCCTGGGACGTTGGTGGCGGATGGACATATTGGTGTTATGTCCATCCCCCGGGGCCCGAGGAGGACATGTCCCTGAAAGCCGCAGCCGTCAGCCAGGTCGCAAGGCACAAGCCTGAACCGAACCTGTCCCTCGAAGCCCGCAACCCTCCGCCAGGTTGCTTGGCACGCGCCCGAAATTGACGTGTCCCTCGGACTGCCCCAGGCGCGGTGCACATGTCCCGCGGCGAGGGTGAGGGATGGACATAGTGGTGCTATGTCCATCCCTCGAGGCCAGGGGAGGGCATGTTCCGCGTAGCGCTCGTCGGCCACGGCGCTTGCTCCCTGGCACAGGCGCGCTCTGCGCATGTCCTCTGGCCCAAGCTAGGGATGGGCATGTCCCTCGGAGCGACCGAGGCCCGGAGCACATGTCCCTCGAGTGCCGCACGGGCGGCCCTTGCAACTCGCTCCGCCCGCGCCTATGAGCCCGCCCGCTCGCCCCTACACAGCCGCACCGCCCGGCCTTAATGCGCTGAGTCGCACGAGCATCAACCTTCGTGGCAGAATTGTTTCTTGTGCCACGGGTCAGGCCCGGGCACGGTCCGCTCTGGTGTAATGGCAGCACCCCGGCCTTTGGAGCCGTGGAGTATAGGTTCGAGTCCTATGGGCGGAACTGGCGATGCATATGCGCAACCAAGCAAGGAGAGCCAATACGTGAGCCCCGAGAATACCGGCCCAGCCGCCGTAATCGTCCTAGCTGCAGGTGCCGGTACCCGGATGAAGTCCCGTACCCCCAAGATCCTCCACGAAATCGGTGGCCGCTCCCTGGTCGGCCACGCGCTCGCCGCAGCCCGCGCCATCCACCCCCGCGAACTGGCCCTCGTGGTCCGGCATGAACGCGACCTCGTGGCCGCCCACATCACCGCTCTCGATCCGCAAGCCCTGATCGTGGACCAGGACGATGTGCCCGGCACCGGCCGCGCGGTCGAGGCCGCCCTGGAGGCCCTCGACGCGGCTCATCCCGAAGCAACATTGAGCGGAACGGTCGTTGTCACCTACGGCGACGTCCCGCTGCTCACCGGCGGGCTGCTCGCCGGGCTGGTCGCCGCCCACGAGGCCGAGGGCAACGCCGTCACGGTCCTCACCGCCGTACTCGATGACGCCACCGGCTACGGCCGCATCCTCCGTGCGGAAGACGGAACCGTGACCGGAATCCGCGAGCACAAGGACGCCAGCGCGACCGAACGTGAAATCCGTGAGATCAACTCCGGCATCTACGCCTTCGACGCCGCCGTGCTGCGCGACGCGCTCGCACACGTCACCACGGACAACGCCCAGGGCGAAAAGTACCTCACCGATGTCCTGGCCCTGGCCCGTGCCGCGGGCGGCCGCGTCGCTGCCGTCGTCACCGAAGACCGCTGGCAGGTCGAAGGAGCTAATGACCGCGTCCAGCTCGCGGCGCTCGGAGCCGAACACAACCGCCGCACCGTCGAAGCCTGGATGCGCGCCGGCGTGACCGTCGTCGATCCCGCCACCACGTGGATTGACGCCACCGTGGTGCTCGACGAGGACGTCCGCCTGCTGCCCAACACCCAGCTCCACGGTGCCACGACGGTGGCGCGGGACGCCGTCGTCGGCCCGGACACCACGCTGACCGACGTCACGGTGGGGGAGGGGGCCTCGGTGATCCGTACCCACGGCTCCGGTTCCATCATCGGGGCCCGCGCCAGTGTCGGCCCCTTCACCTACCTGCGCCCCGGCACCGTCCTGGGCGAGACCGGCAAGATCGGCGCGTTCTACGAAACCAAGAACGTCACGATCGGCCGCGGCTCGAAGCTGTCCCACCTCGGCTACGCCGGAGACGCGGAAATCGGCGAGGACACCAACATCGGCTGCGGCAACATCACCGCCAACTACGACGGCGAGAAGAAGCACCGCACGGTGATCGGCTCCGGCGTGCGCACCGGCTCGAACACCGTGTTCGTCGCTCCGGTCCGCATGGGCGATGGCGCTTACAGCGGTGCCGGCGCCATCATCCGCCAGGACGTCCCGGCCGGCGCCCTCGCCATCTCCGTGGCCAAGCAACGGAACTCCGAAGGCTGGGTTGCGGCCAATCGCCCCGGTTCCGTCTCCGCAGCCCTGGCCGAGTCCGCCGCCGCGGGCGTGGCCCCAACATCCTCCACTACTCCGGCACCAACAGAAGAGGGCTAGCAATCATGAGCGAAATTACGGCACACGGCGAGAAGAAGCTGGTGCTGGCCGCGGGGCGCGCGCACCCTGAGCTGGCGAAGGAGATTGCGAAGGAGCTCGGCACCGAGCTGCTGCCCGTGGACGCCTACGACTTCGCCAACGGTGAGATCTATGTCCGGGCCGGCGAAAGCGTCCGCGGCACCGATGCCTTCGTGATCCAGGCCCACCCGGCCCCGCTGAACAATTGGCTCATGGAACAGCTGATCATGATCGATTCGCTCAAGCGGGCCTCCGCCAAGCGCATCACCGTCGTGTCCCCGTTTTACCCCTACGCCCGGCAGGACAAGAAGGGCCGCGGGCGCGAGCCGATCTCGGCACGCCTCGTCGCCGATCTGTACAAGACCGCCGGCGCCGATCGCATCATGAGCGTCGACCTGCACACCTCCCAGATCCAAGGCTTCTTCGACGGCCCCGTCGACCACCTCATGGCCATTCCGCTCCTGGCCGACTACATCCGCACCCGCGTCGCCGCGGACAACATCACCGTGGTGTCCCCGGACACCGGCCGCGTCCGTGTCGCCGAGCAGTGGGCCGAGCGCCTCGGCGGGGCGCCGCTGGCCTTCGTGCACAAGAGCCGCGACCTGACCGTGCCCAACCAGGCCGTTTCCAAGACGGTGGTAGGCCAGATCGAAGGCCGCACCTGCGTGCTGATCGACGACATGATCGATACCGGTGGAACCATTTCCGGCGCCGTCCAGGTGCTCAAGAACGCCGGCGCCAAAGATGTCATCATCGCCGCGACCCACGCCGTGTTCTCCGATCCGGCAGCCCGCCGGCTGTCCGAGTCCGGCGCCCGCGAAGTGGTGGTCACGAACACGCTGCCGATCGGCTCCGACAAGCGCTTCCCGCAGCTGACCGTCCTGTCCATCGCGCCGCTGATCGCACGCGCCATCCGTGAAGTGTTCGACGACGGCTCGGTCACCAGCCTGTTCGACGGCCAGGCCTAGTCTGCCTGGCGCCAGGCCCGGTTTTAGAAACCGGGCCTGCCGCTGGTAACCTTGTACCGAACCTTGGCGAGGGAGAGCGCCGGTAAGCCTGCATAAGTCGTATGCACGGTAAACCGGACTGCTGGTCTCCGTTATCGACTGGGTCTGAATCTCCTTCTAAAGGTCAGCTGCACGGCAGCCCGGCGTTGAAGGTCGCAAACAGACCTCCGCCCTTGCTGAACACCGTTTAGTCCCACAGCTTGAAATCCCTAGGAGATACCCATGTCTGAGCAGAAGCTCGCCGCAGAAGTCCGCACCGAATTCGGCAAGGGCTTTGCCCGCCGCGCCCGCATGGCCAACCTGATCCCGGCCGTCATCTACGGCCACGGCGCCGAGCCGATCCACGTCACCCTGCCGGCGAAGGCCACCACCCTGGCTGTCCGCACCGCCAACGCCCTGCTGACCCTGGACATCAACGGCGAACAGCACCTGGCCCTCGTCAAGGACATCCAGCGCAACCCGATCAAGCAGATCATCGAGCACCTCGACCTGCTGACCGTCCGCACGGGCGAGAAGGTCACCGTTGACGTCCCCGTCCACCTGACCGGCGAACTGGCTCCGGGCAACGTCCACAACCTCGAAATGACGGTCGTTTCCGTCGAAGCCGAGGCCACCCACCTGCCGACCGCCATCGAGGTCAGCATCGAGGGCCGCGGCGCCGGCGAGCACATCCACGCGTCCGACCTCGTCCTGCCTAAGGGCACCGCCCTGCTGGCTGACCCCGAAGCGCTCGTCGTCAACATCTCCGAGGCCGTCGAAACCCCCGAAGAGGGCGAAGAGGCCGCCGAAGCCGCCCCGGCAGCCGAAGCAGCAGCAGCCGAGTAATTCCGGCCAATACGCCGGCGGCCGGGTCCCCTCAGGGGCCCGGCCGCCGTCGTCTCCGATGCCGTATACAGCGCCGCGCCGGACCCGGCTTCCCGCCTAACCTGCCCACCAGAGGCTGAACCTGCCCACCAAAGGACTATTCATGACCGATACCTGGCTGATCGTAGGCCTTGGCAACCCCGGACCCGAGTACAGCCACAACCGGCACAACGTCGGGCAGATGGTGCTGGATGAACTGGCAGCGCGCGCCGGCGGCAAATTCAAGTCGCACAAAGCGCGCGCCCAGGTCCTGGAAGGGCGCCTGGGCATCGGCGGGCCCCGGGTCGTGCTGGCCAAGCCGCAGTCCTACATGAACGTCTCCGGTGGCCCCGTCTCGGCCCTGGCCCAGTTCTACGGCATCGATCCCGCGCATGTCATTGCCGTCCATGACGAAATCGACATCCCCTTCGACACAGTCCGGCTCAAAATCGGCGGCGGCGAAGGCGGCCATAACGGGCTGCGGGACATCTCGAAGGCCCTGGGTACCAAGGACTACCTGCGTGTGCGGGTCGGCGTCGGGCGGCCTCCGGGCCGGATGGACACCGCAGACTTCGTCCTGCGGGACTTTTCGGCCCCGGAAAAGAAGGATCTTCCCTTCCTCATCGATGCGGCGGCCGACGCCGTCGAAGTCCTCGTCAAGGACGGCCTGCCCGCTGCGCAGCAGAAGTTCCACCCGGCTAAGGCTCCTTAACCTCAGGCTCCTTAGTACGCGCAGTAGAAGATGCGTCAATACGCGCAGCAGAAGACGCGCACCTGCCACGGCCGCCGCCGCCCAGCCGCCTGTCCGGCTGCGGCCAGGGGTCCGGGTGGTCCCGGGGCGTAATGACGGCTGGTTTCCTTCCAAGCTTTCGGCATTCCGGTTATGATCTGTCTACTCTCATGTCGGGGGATAGAGATACGCTACTTCTAAGTGGGCAGCCGGGGGTTGCTGTCCACAAAGCGGTACGAAGGAAACTACATGTCGAGGGACTCGCTGGGCTGGGGGAATGTTTCCACTACATTGGCACCCGCCGCAGAAGAACATGCCGCCGGTGCGGTGGCGAAGCACGGGTGGTCCGGTTTGGCGCGGAACGCCGATGCCGAACGCGTCCGGACGGAACTGCTGGCGCAGGACCGGATGGGCGTTGTCATCACCGGTGACCGCGGCGTTGGCAAAACCCTTGTCGGCAGGACAGCCCTCGCCGCGTTCGGCCCCGAGGTGCACACCATCCAGCTCCGCAGCACAGGACCGGGATCGGCAACCCCGTACGGGTGCCTCGCCTTCACCTTGGCGCGGCTCCCGCAGAGCTCCCTAGGCTCACCGACCGCCATACTCCACGGCATAACCTCGCTGATCCGCGACGACGCAGCCGGCCGGCAGTGCGTGATCCTGCTCGACAACGCCGGCGCCCTTGATGAACTGAGCACCGGGGTCCTGCTGAACCTGCTGCAGACGCACACCGCGCGGCTGATCGCCACCGCCCAGCGCACCACGGACCTTCCCCCCGATTTCTACTGGCTCATCACCTCGGGCCACCTTGCCGAGGTCCGCCTCGCCAACCTGACTGAGCTCGAAACGCTTGAGGTCCTGCAGGCGGCTCTCGGCCATCGGGTCTCGACCGCCCTCGCCAGCCAACTGCACCAGCTGGTCGGCGGTAGCCCCACCCTCCTGCAGGCCGTCGTCTCCGAACAGGTCGAACGCGGAAACCTCGTCCTGTCCGGCTCGGTCTGGACGTTGGTCGATGAAGTCGTGCTGGACGGCCGGACGGCGCTGGAAGACATTGTCCGGGCCAGGTACGCCCGGGAAACACCCGAGGCGCGGGAAGTCATCGACGTCCTGTCCTGCGCCCGGACGCTTCCCTTGGCCAGGCTGGCCAGGATGTACAGCCCGGGTGTGATCGCCGACATGGAAGAAGCCGGCCAGATCGTGGTCGACCGCACGGACCGGCACCTTGTCACGCTGGGAGACCGGTACCTCGGCGACATCGTCCGGAACTGGCTGAGCGTCGAGCGCCGCCTGGAGCTGCGGGACAAGGTCCCCGGCCACCAGGAACATGAGCTGGCCCAGCTGACAGTCGAGGACCTGCTCGCCTACGCCGCCTGGACCCACGACTGCCACGCCCAGCTCGCTCCCGCCCATGCCGTGGCGGCTGCCAGCGCCGCAGTGAAGCTCTTTGACCCGAAGTTTGCCCTCAAGTGCGCCGGCAGCCTGTCACCCTCGGACCCCGAATGGACCGAGGGGCAGCTCCAGAAATCGGCGGCGTACCTCCAGCTCGGCCTGCCCCTGCAGGCCATGTCAGCGCTGGACGACGTCACAGAGTGGCAGATCAACGATCTCGGGGCCGAGAGCTTTGCCGAGTTCATTGCAGCCAAAGCTGACTGCATGGCCTGGCTGGAGGACCGCTCCGGCGAGGTCCCCGAGCTCCTCGAGCAGGCCAGGGTCCGGCTACAGGACCTCGGCCTGGACGAGCCAGCCGCGGACCCCGCCGAACTGTCCCGGGCCGGACTGTGCCTGGACCTGTGCGAGTTCAATTACTTCTCCTTCATCGGCGATTTTGAGCCCATGATGACCCGGCTCACCGCGGCAGCGACGACGGACGTCCCGGGTGCCGACCCCGTGCACCGGCTCCGGTCGGCCATCATCCTGATGGAGGCGTTCTCCATGACGGGCCGGGAACTTGATGCGCGCCAACTCATGCGGGAACTCGGCGGCCAGCTGGGCGAGTGGTCCAACGTGCCGCGCGTCCGCGAAAACTTCGCCTGGCGCTCCTTCAACGTCCTGCTCGTGTCCGGGCTGTGGCGCCAAGCGATTGACATGCTCAAGGACGCGAGCGGCCGGGCAGGGCACGGGCTGCATTCCGGCAGCGCCGCAACGGATCTCGCCGTCGGGCTCGCCTACGTCTACGCCGGCCGCGGCTACATGGCGCTGGACCCGTTGCTGGCCGCAATCGGCCAGCTTGAGGTCCGGGCGAGCCTGCAATCCCTCCGCCAGGCCTACGCCGCTACCGCCTTTGCCTACGCCCAGACCGGCAACTCGGTCCAGGCCACGATGTACCTGGACCGGGCGCGCTCGGCGGACGGCCCGGCCCGCTTCACCGTCAGCAGTTCCACGGAGTTCTGCATGGACATGGCCTCGCGGTGGCTCGGGGACCCCGAGGCCAAGGACCGGCTGGTGCGGGCCGCGGAGGAACATTACCGAAAGGGCCGCTACACCCTGGCCGGGATCTGCATGCTCGGGGCCACGGTCAACGGAACCGTCAAGGATTTTCTGTTCATGGAGGAAATCGCCGGGCTGAGGCAGGGGCCGTTGGCCGAATTGTCCCGTACGGTTGCGCTCGGCAGCCGGAAGAAGGACGCCGCTATCATGCTCGAAGCCGCCGGGCAGGCCGCTGCCCTTGAGCTCGACGCCGTTCAGGCCAGATGCGCCGCGCTCGCCTTCGACTTCGCCAAACTTGCCGGGCTGACAGCCAGCGCCAACGCAGCGTACAGCATGCTCGAAAGCCTCTCGGAGTCTGTCCCGGCGCTGCCCATCATGCCCCGCAACAAGGGCCCGCTGCTCACGGAACGGGAACGGCAGATCGCCACCCTTGCCGGGAATGGGGTCTCCAACAAGGACATCGCCCTGGAAGTGGGCATTTCGGTCAGGACAGTGGAGGGCCACCTGTACCAGGTGTTCACGAAGCTCGGCGTTTCTTCGCGAAGTGATCTGCTTGGTCTCATCTAAGGTCCCGGCGGCAGCTCCCGGCGCCCCAGCCGCCGGCGCCCTGACCGGAAGATCAGAGGATTTGATATCGGCAGTTGAGGCGCTCCAAGGCGGCAGCCATGTGGCGGTGTTCGTCATCGGCGACAGCGGGCTGGGGAAATCCCGGCTCATCGAAGCGGTGGTGGCCGAGCTGGGCGCCGAAGTGACGCCCGTGCGGATCCACGGCAGCGCGTCGCTGACGAAGGTGCCCTACGGCGTCCTCGGTCCCTTCATTGTCGGGCTGCCGGTGCAGGAGGCGACGTCGCAGCTGGCGGTGCTGCGGACGCTGTGGTCGCATCTGGAAGAAGAGAAGCGCGCCACCCAGAAACCCTTGCTGCTCATCGTCGACGACGGCCACGACCTCGACGAGGCGACGGCGGGTATCCTGGCGGAGCTTGCGGCGGCCGGCTGGGCGAAACTCCTGGTAGGCTCCGCCGCCCGGCCCGGGCTGCCCGAACCGCTCCTGCAGCTGTGGTTTGAAGGCATCGCAGAACGGCACGATCTGCGGCCCTTGACCCTCGCCCAGACCACGGAGCTGCTGGAGGGCAAACTCGGCGCGCAGGTACTGCCGAGCGTCGCCGAGATCCTGTGGGAAGCCTCCGGCGGCAACCCGATGCTCCTGAACGGGCTCCTCGAGGACGCCAAGAAGGACGGGACGCTGCTCCGGCGCAACGGTGTCTGGCTGTTCACGCGGCACCTTAACAGCCACGGGGACCGGCTGACCGACGTCGTGCGGCGCCAGCTGCTGCTGCGCTCGCCGGAAGAACGGCAGGCCTTGAACCTGGTGGCGCTGGCCGAACCGGTGTCCAGAGAGCTGATCGAGTCCGTCGCCGGCGGGGACGCCGTCGAATCGCTGATCGACAGCGAACTGATCCGACTCACGGATTCCCCGGCCGGTGAGCTGCGGCTGTGGCATACCGTCTATGGCGACACGCTCCGGAACCTGATCTCCCCGGCGAGGAGTCTGCAGCTTCGGCAGAGCCTGCTGCGCCACATGGACAGCGAGCCGACGTCGGCCGAAGGACTGCTGCGGCACGTGAGCTGGTCGATCGAATGCGGTGCGGAGGTCGAGGACCGGCAGCTGCTGCGGGCCGCCGTTCTGGCGAGCCGGCTCGACCAGGACGAGCTGGTCCGCAAGGCCGCCGCCCTCGTCAAAGATCCGGAACAGCAGATCGCGGCACGTGCCGTCATAGCGCGGACCCTCTTCAACGCCTCCGACTACGGTGCTGCGCAGGAAATCCTGGACGCCGATTTCTGTGAAGGCGAGAGCCTCACGAGCCTGCTGACCGGCTCACTCCTGTGGGCGGCGGTCATGTCCGCCCTGAGCCACACGCCGGCAGACATCATGCAACGGGCACAGGACCTCAAGCGTGCCGGTGACCGCCTCGCCAAGGCCAGTCCGGAGAACTCCGAAGCAATCATCGCCGCGATAACGGAGCGCCTGGGAATCATGGAGGCCATGGTCCTGGCCCTGGCCGGGGAGTACCCGCAGGCCTCTGCCCAGGCGGGGCACAGCGGTACCCGGCCGGTGGCGCATAACCTCGAAGCGGCGTTCCGGCTGTCCCTGGAAGCGGAACGGCTCCTGGCCGCTGGCAAGGGACTGAGTGCCCTGGCCGTGATGTCCCAGGCCATCGAGGGCGCCGGGGCCGTTCCCTATGAGTTGGATTTCCTCGCGGACTTCCTCGTGGTGCGTGCGGCTGCGGCTGCGGTCCAGGCCGGAGACTGGCAAACCTCGGAAAGCCTCTTGGCGGGCTTTGTCGCCGGATCCGGCCGGAGCCTGATTTCGTTCGGCGGGGGAGTGCACGCGGCCCACGGCATCATCCTCCTGTACCAGGGCAGGGCCGCCCAGGCGCTCAATACCCTGAGCGCCGCGCTCGAGGCGCTGCGGCTGGCCGATCCTCAGCAGCTCTTCGCCCTCACGGCGGCCATGGCGTTCAGCGCGGCCGCCGAAGTGGGTGCCCAGACGAAAGCGGAACTCTTCCTCGCCGACTTCGAGGCGGCGCCGGGGGCGTTGCCAAGGTACATGAGCTCGCTGGCCGCAATGGTGGTGGTCTACGGCAAGGCCCGGCTCGGCAACTACCCGGGCGCCATCGCGGAACTGAAGCGGCTCGGCCGCCCGGACCCGGAGATGGAGACGGCCGGCCTCGAATTCGAGGCGCTGGCACTTTGCCTAGCGCTGGGAGACACGGACTCGGCTCCGAGACTGCTGGAGCTGCGGGCCGGGCTCGAAGGCCCCAGGCCGGCTGCAATCTGCGCCTACGCCGCGGCCATCAGCACGGATGACGCAGGCGACCACTTGGAGGCCGCGAAAACCTGTGAAGCTGCGGAACTGTGGACCTTTGCCGCCCTTGCCTATGACGCCGCGGCGCACGCCTACCGGGACGCGGGCGACACCCTGAGGGAGCGAATGGCGAACTCCCAGCGCAAGCGGTGCCTGGACCGGGCCGACGACCTCCCCGGCGAGGAAACGGCCAAGAACGATGACTCCCTGGGCATCCTGACCCGACGGGAACGCGACATCGTGGCGCTCGCCGTCCGTGGCCTGACCGATCGGCAGATTGCCGCCGAGCTCCAGGTCTCAGTACGCACCGTGGAGGGCCACCTCTACCGCAGTTACGCCAAGCTCAACGTCAAGGGGCGCGAACAGCTTCCCGGCATTGGCGGCCATTAGCTCCCGCCCCGTGCACGGCCACATCGCAGATTTCGGCACGTTTGGTGCCGCCCGAAGCCCGCACCAGTCGTGCGGCAGGCCGGTTTTTCCGCGGGTCCGGGCGACTACGGTCCGGGCCACGTGATGCGGATTGGCGACTACTTGCTTTGTACTCTCAGCCATGTGGGACCAACTGAGTACAGGTACGTAGAACGGGCCGATTACTCGCTAAGTAATCGAGTACTACTTACGCATACCTAAAAAACCCGTAGTCAATACGGTGGTTTATATCACCGCTCCCACATGATTGCGAAGGTCTCTCATATGTTCCAGCAAGAAGCCGGCTTGCCTGCAGGCAGCGGCCAGACAGAAGCTACCTTTCCGCCGCAAAGAAACGGCTACGGCCGGAACAAGGACAGAGCCTTCACCCGGCAACAGGTAGTTGCCGAAGTCGTCGAGACCCTGACGTCGGGTTCCGGCTGCGGCATCGTGCTTGTCGGTGACCACGGGGCCGGCAAGTCCTTCATCGCCCAGCGCGCCATCGAGCAGCTCGGGGACGAGTACCTGGTGGTCCAGGTCCGGGGCAGCTCGATTTCCTCCAAGCTTCCCTACGGGGCACTGAGCGTCCTGTTGAACGACCTCGACGCCTCGCACCTCGAGCACCCGCTGATGGTGCTGCGCGGGCTGATCCAGCTGCTCCACAGCAAGTCGGAGGGGCGGCGAATCGTCCTCTTCGTCGACAATGCCCATGACTTGGACGAGCTCTCGAGCATGATGGTGGCCCAACTGAGCGCCGGCGCCCATGTCACGCTGCTGGCGGCGTGCGTGGACATGCCACATGTTGGCGGCGACATCATGGGTCTGTGGAAGGATGACCTGCTCCGGCGGGTGGACCTGGGACCGTTCGACTTCGCCGAGACGGCGGCAACGCTGAACCACGAATACGGCGGCCGGTTCTCCCTGACCGCCGCCCGGGCGCTCTGGAGCGCGAGCGGAGGCAACGCTCTGTTCCTCCATTCCTTGGCCCGGGAACAGATCAAGCTGGGTACCGTGCTCCGCCAAGACGGCGTGTGGTTCCTGGGCAACGGCCCCATCGCCCTGACCGGTGAGATCCGGGACGTCGTGAAGGCCCGCCTCAACCGGCTCGGCACCGGCCAGCGCGACGTCTTTGAACTGCTGGCCCTCGCTGGCGCCGTCCCGCTGCAGACGCTCATGCTCATCGCCAACCCCCAAGACATGGACGCGCTCCAGGAACGCGCCCTGATCCGGGTCACGCACGAGCATCCGCCGATGGTCAGGGTCTCCAACCCGGTGACGGCCGGTATCGTCGCAAGCGTCGTGCCGCCGGGACGCAGCGCCGAACTCCGCCGCCGCCTCACGGCCGTGCTCCAGGACGCAGACGCCCTGCAAGCCGGCGAAGCCACCGGCGTGGCCTGGGCACTGGACTGCGGCGAGCAGGTGAGCCCGGACCTGGCCCTGGCGGCGGCCCGCACCGCCAACAGCTCGTCCGACCCCGCGGCCGCCCTTCGCTTCGTCCAGGAAGTCGAAGGGAACGATCCCGCCGTCCTGATGGCCATCGAGTCCGTGAAGGCCCACATCTCGGTCAACAACGAGGAGTCCGCACGCCGGGTCCTGGACACACTGGACGAGGCAGCATGCCGGGAGCTACCGCTGGCCGAGTGGACAGCGCTGCAGCTCCTGCGGGCGGAACTGGACAAACGCAGCTCCGCCCCGGCAGGCGATCCCAGAACACGGTTGCAGGAGCTCGCGGAACGGCTGCTGGCAGCGTCAGCCGAGCACGGCCCTGAGGTTGAGACGGCCCGGGAGCAGCTGCGACTGGCCGAGGCCGGGCTCGCCGCGTTCCAGGGACGCTACGCCGATGTTCTCGCAGCTACCGACGGCATGGACACATCGAACCTGGCCAGCGAACCGCGGCTTGTGACCGCCAGCCTGCGCTGCGAGGCCATGGCCGTCACCGGAAATGTCGTGCCGGCATTGGCCCTTGGCAAGCAGGTCCTGGCGGCGACCTCCAGCGTGCGGCTCACGGACCGGGCAGTCCGGGAGATCAGGGGCAGGTTCTTGCTCCTGTTGCTGCTCTCGGCCCAGTTCAAGGAGGCTTCCGCCTACGTTGCCGAGGCATATGCCAGCGGAGAGCCGCAGACCAGGCTCGGGGGAGTGTTCGAGATCGCTCAGGGTGTTCTGGATCTGCACGCCGGCCGCCTCGAGGCCGCGCTGTCCCAGCTTCAGGCGGGCAGGTTGCAGCTCCGGGCGCAGGGCCCCGACGCTCTGGCGGCCCTGGCCACGGCCGCCTGTGCCTATGCCGCGGCCCTGCAGGGCGAGGAGGAAACCGCTGGCCTCCTGCTGGGAGACCTCACCCAGCCGCGGACTCCTGCGGCGTGGCTGGTGAAGCGGCTGACCCGCTACTTCGAACTCTCGGCCCAGGCCGAGCTGGGCCAAAGGGCAGTATCTGTCCGTGCGCTCACGGTCGAGTCCGACGGCGACACGGAAGCCGCGGCCCACACCCCGGCGCTGCTGTTCCTGTCAGCTGCCGCCCGCCTGGGGGACCGCCAGATGGGGCCGAAGCTGGGCAGCCTCAGCGGCCGGGTGACCGGACCGTTCGCCGGTTTGTGCATGCGGCTGGCCGAGGGCATGCGGGAAGCAGACAGCGAACGGCTGCTAGCGGCGTCGAAGGAAGCTGAGGCGTCCGGCAACGCTGTCTTCGCCCGGGATGCGGCGCGGAAAGCCGTCAGCTGCGCTCACGACGCCGGCAACCGGATCGCATTGCGGATCGCCCAGCGAGCGCAGCAGTCCCTCGATGACAAGTTCGGCAGTCCCAAGAACGGCATGCATTCGCTGACAACCTCGACTCTCACGGCGCGGGAATGCGAAGTGGCGGTCCGGGCGGCTGCCGGTACGTCGAACCGGAAGATCGCCGAACAGATGCACGTATCGGTCCGTACGGTCGAGGGACACCTTTACCAGGTGTATTCGAAACTGCACGTCGCCAGCCGATCGGAACTCAAAGATGTCATCTCAACTCCCGCGGACAGCGCCCGGCTTGGCTAAGCCTGCCAAGCTCCGGGCGGCTGTCCCGGCAGCTTTCCTGGACAGGCGAGAGCGGTAGGAAGAACCCGTGATGGAAAGCCTGGCTGAGAGAGTCCCGCTGATTGAGCGGCAGGCTCTGGTGAAGGACCTCGTGCGTTGCCTGCGCGACGACACCGGGTCAGGTGCGCTCGTTATCGGCGCCGCAGGTACCGGCAAGACCGCGGTCGTCAAGGCCGCGGTCCGTGAGCTCGGGCCCCGCGGCCACGTGTTTCGGCTGACGGCCACTCCGGCCCTGGCCGCGGTTCCCTTCGGGGCCCTGGCGCCTTACCTTTCCCGGCTTCCCGACGGCGAACTCGACTCCCATGCCGCCGTCGTGCAGGCGATGGCGGGCAGCCTGAAATCCGAGGCAGACCGTCCGCTGTTCGTCGTCGACGATGCGCACTGCCTGGACCCCGGGACCGTCCGGCAGCTCGCACAGGCCGCCGCCACCGGCGCAGCCGGCATCCTTGCGACCAGCCGGCCCGGACCGATGATCCCCGAGGAATTCCTGTCACTGTGGGATGACGGCATAATTGCCAAATTCGACCTTGGCCCGCTTAGCCGGACCGGGACGCACCAGCTGTGCGAACAGGTCCTGCGCGCCGACGTCTCACCTTGGGTCAGCGCCCTTTTTCATGACGCGGCCGACGGAAACCCGCTCATGCTCATGTCACTGATTCATCATGCCCGCAACAGCGGAGCGCTGGGCTTCCGGCACGGAGTCTGGTTCCTCCTCGCCAACCCGGACATGGCCCAGGTGCCGGCCGCCGACGTCGTTGACCGGCAGCTGCGCTCCATGACGCCGGAGGAAAAGACCGCGGCCATGATCGTGGCGCTGGCCGGGCCGCTCTCGCTGGCCCAGATCCTGCGAATCAGTGGCCCTAAAGCAGTCGACGCGCTGGACACGGCGGGGATCATCGCCGTTTCCGCCGGCCATGACAGGCTCGTACGGCCCGCCAGCCCGATGGTCGGCGAGATCATCCGCCACCGGGTCCCCGCAGGGCGCAGTTCGGCCCTGCGTTCCAGCGTGCTGTCGCTTCCCTCGGCCCGTGCGGCGGTCCCCGGCTCGGCACTGAACAGATTGCGCTGGTCCCTTGACTGCGGCGTGGACGTGCCTCCGGCTCAGCTACTGCAGGCCGCGGTCGCGGCCAACACAGCCCTGGATCCTGCGACCGCGGCCCGGGCTGCGGGCGCCATCCGGGACGCCTCCTTCCTCCCCGATGCCCGGATCCAGCTGGCCTACTCGCACTTCATTCTTGGGCGCCCGGACACCGCCTCGGCGTTTCTGGAGTCCGCCCAGCCGCTGCGGGCCGGACGGTCCTCCTATCTGGCCGCCCTGCTCGCGGCCCGGCTGGGGGCCGTCGCGCCTTCCCGGCACCTGCCCGCCGACGCCGGGCAGCTGCCACAGGAGGAACAGCTCCGCGACGGGACCGCCGTGGCAGGAGTGGCCGCGGAACTCCTGAGCCAGGCATGGGACGACCGGTTCATGGCCGCCGGAACTGGGCTGCGCGAACTCGTCGCCACGTCCGGCGGCAATTCCGAAATCCGTGTCCCGGCCCTCTCCCTCCTTGCCGAAGTGCTGACTGCCCAGGGCCGGCTCCACACGGGGTTGCGTCTGGACGGCGAAGCATGGAGCGGCGCGCGCAGCGCGAGTCTGGCGCTTCCCCTTGTCTACGAAGACCTCGTGGTCCGGCACTGCCTGAACCTGATCCGGGCCGGCGACTGGGACGCCCTCGGAACGGTCCTGGACGATTACGCGGCCCGCGAGCCCGGCCGGCTGCTCTACAGCGGCGGCATGCTCCACCTCATGCGGGGCTACTCGAGGCTGCGCCAGGGCAGGATGCGCGAAAGCCTGGCTGAAGTGCGGCTCGGCGTGGAGGAACTGTCCATCGCCGACCCCCTAGGCCTGCTGCCGTTCGCGCATGCCGTCGCAGCCTACGCCGCCGCTGCCGTGGGACACCGTCGGGAGGCCAGCAAGCATTCGCTGGCGCACCGGCAGTTGGTCTACCGGGAACCTCAAACCCTCCGCCTGCTCGCGGAGGCGTACAGCCACGCGGCGGACCTCGGCGACGGGCCCGACCGAAGCGGACTCGAGGCCCTGGCCCGGCTGGCTGACCAAGCACAGCACGAAGGCCTGCGGGGCGTTGAATCGGAAATTCGGCGGCTCGCGTTCCGCAGCGGTGACACCTCGGGCGCCGAGGCCCTGGCCCTCAGCAGCAGCGCGGTGGACGGCCCGGAGGCGCGCCTGCTCGAGTCCTACGCGAGAGCCGTTTCGGCGTGCGACGCCGTCGACCTCATTGGCATCAGCGACGACGCGCTAAACGGCGGGCACGCGCTCCTGGCCCTAGAAGCGGCCCAGCAGGCGGAGCGGATCCTGGCAGACGACCCGGAGCGGTGGAGGCTCACCGCGGTCCAGCGCCGCGTTCATCACCGCCTCGTGGAGGCCGGAATGTCGGCGCAACTGGAAGTGGTCCACAGTGATCATGGCGCTGCGCTGACCGCCCGTGAGGCCGAAGTCCTGGAACGGGTCTCCGGCGGGGCCACTAACGCCGAGATCGCCGCCGACCTCTGTGTATCGCAACGGACCGTGGAGGGTCACCTGTCGCGGATTTTCGCCAAGCTCGGCGTTGGCCGGCGCGCGGACCTCCTTGATGCAGGCGCCCTGCACCCTGGGTCCTTTCACTCCGGCACCCCGCGCCCCTGACCGGCCGGGTCCCCACCGTCACCGAGGGCAACGGCGCGCGTCCGGGCCTGTCGCAAGGCCCGCCGCCGACTCGCGGACGTCCGCCGGCTGCGTACCCCACCGGGTGGCCCTGGGGACCGGCGGGAGTATCCCCAAGTAGTGCCGCGGACGAGAACGCCCCAGAAGTCGGGTAAACGCTACTCGTGCGCAGATCCGGTCTGGGCGATTGACTTAAGTCAGTCCCACACAGGGTCTCAAAATGAGGAACTTCAACGGGAATAACCGCGGGGATGCCCCGCAGGAAAGTGTGGCCTCAAAATCCATCTTGCCTGCAGAAGCAGCCACTGCCACCATTAGAGGTGGTCGTTCCGTAACTTCTCTACACCGAACTCCTTCAAGGGAATCGTACGGTGCCCCAAACCGGCAGCCGTACGCCAAGGTCGGAGCCGGCGGCGTCAGAGCCTTCTGAGACCGAGGCTCTCCCCCCAGCCGCCGCCGGCTCCCTTAACCGGTCTGCACCCAGGCCGCGCCGCCGAGAGACGCGCGCCCGGCACGAGCGCCATCGATGAGCGCCGCAGGGGATCACTCAGGCATGAACCGGCCAGGCCGACTGGCGGGGTTCCGGGGCAGGGCCGCTCCGCAGCCGGGTTCGTTCCAACGCAACCCTTCTTCATCCGGACCGATCTGCAATCGCTTTGGTCGGCCACCCACTTCGCACACCAATGTCCGCCCGAGCACCGATTCTCCGGGCGACTGCTGGACGGCGGCTGCTGGACGGCGGCTGCCACCTCCCCGGAGATATTGAACGCGGCGTGGTCCGCTAACCGGTCCTGGCACTGGATGGAAACCAGACCAGCTGGTGTTCGACCCCAGCTTCGCGGACGTCACCGCGGAATCCGGTTTTCAGGCCGGCGCGGGGCGCCTCACAACCAGGATTTGCTCACACAATGCTCCACCCGGCCAGCCATTCGCCGGGTACTCCGCCGGAAGCGGCACGTAGCGACTACTTGAGGGCTGCAGCTCCAACGGGTAGTCCGCCACACCACCTGCAGGAACGAGGCCGGGAATTTAGGTGGAACGTACTCGTGTGCCCCCCGCATGCGGCTCATAGGTTTGCGATAGCAATCAGTCAGTAACCGCTACGGCTACGAATTGGGTCTCAAATGCGCTCCTCTCTGGCTTCCGCCTTGCCTTCCGCCCTCCCCGGCGCTGCGTTCCGTGCCGGAGTACGGCCGTGACCGCGGTCCGTGACTCCGCCGCCGGCTCGGTCCTGACCTCGGCCGCCCTCGACTTTCCGCGGGTTGCGGCCCCACAGGGGATGCAGCATCGGACGCGCGTCGTGGGGGAAGGGACCCGCTGGAGCAACAAGTACCGCCGCATGCTCGCCATCAGCGACGTTTGCGTCATCGTCTCCGTCACCTTGATTGCCCAGATGGCCAGGTTCGGGCTCGACGAGGCTCGGGTCGCGGTCGGATGGTTCGACGTCGGCTACCTCCAGATTTCCATTCTTATAGCAGCGGCCTGGATGCTCGCCCTGAGGGCTTATCGAACCCGCGACCCCAGAATTGTGGGGATCGGCGTCGACGAGTACAAGCGGGTGGTCAGCGCCACGGTCGCCCTTCTGGGCGTCCTCGCCATGCTATGCCTCCTGTTCCAGGTCGCCATTGCGCGCAGCTACTTTGCCTTGGCCTTTCCTCTCGGTGTGGCCGGCCTGATCGCCTCCCGATGGGTGCTCCGCCGCTGGCTCACCCGCCAGCGCACGAAGGGGCATTTCCTGTCACGGGTCCTGGTGCTCGGGAAGCCCAAGGACGTGAGCTACGTGGTGAACCAGATTGAAAGGAAATCCGGAGCCGCCTATCACGTCGTCGGAGTGTGCCTGACGGGAAACGGCGGGATGAAATGGCTGAACCTCGGCCGGCGCACGGTTCCGGTCGTGCCGGAAGCCCGCTCCGTAGTCGAGGCCGTCCGTGAGTTCGGAGCCGATGCGGTGATCGTGGCAGGCCCGGGCAAAGGTGGAGGCAAGTACATCCAAGAACTCGGCTGGCAGCTGGAGGAGTCGGCCACTGAACTGATCCTCACCACCGGACTGACCAACGTGGCGGGCCCACGCATCCATGCCCGCCCGGTCGAGGGTCTGCCGCTCATGCACGTCGAACTTCCCCAGTACACGGGAGCCCGACACTCCGTGAAACGACTCTTCGACATCGTTGCGTCGGCCATGGCTCTGGTTTTCCTGCTTCCGGTCTTCCTGCTGCTCGCCATCCTGATCAAGCGCGACAGCCCCGGCAAGGTCTTGTTCCGCCAGGAACGGGTTGGCAAGGGCGGCAAGAAGTTCCTGATGGTGAAGTTCCGCTCCATGGTGGAATCCGCCGAGGATGACCTGGCCGGGCTGCTGGATCAGAACGAGGGATCCGGAATGCTCTTCAAGATGCAGCACGATCCCCGGGTTACTCGGGTCGGCCGCTGGATGCGCAAGTACTCCCTGGACGAACTGCCGCAATTTTGGAACATCCTCAAGGGGGATATGAGCCTGGTTGGACCCCGACCGCCGCTTCAGCGCGAGGTTGACGGCTACAAGGACCGGGTGCACCGCCGCCTCTACATCAAGCCCGGCCTCACGGGAATGTGGCAGACAAACGGCCGATCGGAATTGAACTGGCAGGACAGCGTACGGCTGGACCTGTACTACGTGGAGAACTGGTCATTGGCCGGCGACCTGATCATCATCTGGCGCACAGCACTGCAAATGATCAAACCCGTCGGCGCTTACTAGACGCCGGCAGCGGCACAAACTCCCCACAGCCACTGGAAGTAAGGACACCCAATGAACACTCGCATTGGCTACGCAGCCGGAGCTTTCGACTTATTCCACATCGGTCACCTCAACCTTCTGGCCCAGGCCAGGCAGCGCTGCGACTACCTCATCGCTGGTGTGGTTTCCGATGAGCTGCTCCGGGCAACCAAAGGCCGGGCGCCCGTTGTTCCGCTAGCCGAACGGCTGGAAATTGTCAGGAACATCCGGTACGTGGACGAAGCGGTGGCCGAAGTTCATCCCAGCCGGCTTGACACCTGGCGGGACAACCACTTCGACATCTTCTTCAAGGGTGACGACTGGCGAGGCACGGAGAAGGGGATCTCGCTCGAACAGCAACTCTCGAGCGTGGGGGTGGAAGTCGTCTACTTCCCCTACACGATGCATACCTCCAGCACGGTTTTGCGCCGCGCGCTGGGGCTGATTCTGGAGTCCGAACAAGGCAGCTCGGCGGCGCACTTCGCGTAGCCGCACAATTACATATTTTTCCGAGGGGGGAAATTTACATGGTCTCAACGGCACATTCCGGGCTCGATGGCGGCTTCAAAGTCCCATCATCAGACCCGAGGGTGGACATTCTGGGCATCCGGATAAGCGCGGTTAATATGTCGCAGGCCCTGGGCCGGCTGGTTCGCCACATAAGCGGCGGCCACCGCGGCTACGTCTGCGTCACGGACGTCAACGCGTTGCTTCATGCCCGCCGCGACCCGGAACTCCGCCGGATCTTCAACACGTCCACCATGACCGTTCCGGACGGCGTGCCCCTGGTATGGGCCGGTAAGAGTGCAGGTGCTGACTGGATGGGCCGGGTGTGCGGGCCCGACCTGATGCCGGCGCTCTTGAAGGCTGCGGCCGAGCACGGATGGGCGTCGTACTTCCTGGGCGGCGCGCCGCGCGTCGCCGAGGAGATGATCGAGAACTTCAAACGGACCATTCCCGGGCTCAAGGTGGCCGGATACCAGTCGCCTCCTTTCCGTGAGCTGACTCCGGACGAGGAAACGGCTATGGTCCGGGAGATCAACGACTCCGGCGCCCAGATCGTATGGGTTGGCCTAGGTGCGCCCAAGCAGGAGAGCTGGATGGACCGCTACCGTGGCCGCCTCACCGCGTCGCTGTTGGTCGGCGTGGGCGGGGCGTTCGACATGCACGCCGGGCGGGTCAGCCGGGCTCCTTTTTGGATGCAGCGCAACGGCCTTGAATGGGCCTACCGGTTCTCCCAGGAGCCCCGACGGCTGTGGAAGCGCTACACCCGGAACGTGCCCGTCTTCGCGCTGGCGCTGTGCCGCCGCGCTCCCAAGCTCGTGGAGTCTGCGTGAAAGTCATGACCGGAGCCCATACGGCGGCCGGCGCGGTGGGCGGGCGCCGTGCCCGGTCGTTGCACACCGGGGCGGTAAAACGCGTTGGCTGGGGGCTTGGAGATCAGGCGCTCAGCAGCCTGACGAACTTCGCCGTTGGAATCCTCGTCGCCAGGTCTGTCAGCGTTGCTGATTTCGGTGCGTATGCCCTGGCCTTCTCTGCTTACTGCTTCATCCTGGGGATCTCCCGGGCCCTCGCAACCGAACCGTTCGCCGTCAGGTTCGTCATTTCCGAGCCGGAGCAGCTTCACCGGGCCCGGGGCGCTGTTGCCGGAGTGGCACTCCTGACCGGAGTTGCGTTTCTCGCTGTGGCACTGGTGCTCAGCCAGATGCTGCCGCAGGAATACCGGTCACTGGTCATCTGCCTGGGCGCCGTCCTCCCCGGACTGCTGGTCCAGGACTGCGTCCGCCAGATACTTTTCGCGGCGGGGAGGGGCCGGTCTGCCTTCAACAATGATCTGCTTTGGGCGGTGCTGATGGTGCCGGCGTTTGGTGGCGTCTTCCTCTCCGGCACTGTCAGCTCAGCCACGTTGATCCTCGCCTGGGGCGCCGCGGCAACTCTCGCTGCGGTTGTCGGATGTTTCCAGTGCCGGGTTGTGCCGGGAATCGGCCTGATCAAGTCCTGGCTCAACTCCCAGCGCGGACTCTGGGCTCCCTTCCTCGTTGAAGGCGCCGCCATTAACGGCTCCCAACAGATCGTGTTCTTCGCGATTGGGGCCTTCGTCGGGCTGTCGGCGGTGGGGGAGATGAAACTGGCCCTTGTCCTGCTGGGACCGGTCAACGTGTTGGTCCAGGGCCTCGGTGTAGTCGCGGTACCGGAGGCCGCGAGGGCCATAGCCGCCGGACGCTCCCGGTTTCTACGCGTCACATCAGTGTTTTCGCTGGCCGTGGCGTTGGGAGCCCTCCTCTGGGGACTCACCGTCACGCTCCTGCCGGAATCCTGGGGTGTGGCGCTCGTGGGGCGGGGGTGGTTGACGGCATCAGCGCTGGTACTTCCGATGTTCCTCGTTCAGGTTTTCAACGGGGCAAAGACAGGTGCGGCGGTTGGTTTGCGCAGCATGGGGGCCGCAAGGAGGAGCATGTGGACGCGGATCTCGACCTCGTCCCTGGTCGTCGTGATCTCGGTCGCGGGGGCCGGCCTCGCGGGGCTGCCAGGAGCAGCATGGGGGCTTGCCGTGGCTGCCGCGCTCAGCACAGTTCTCTGGTATCTGCAGTTCAAAAACGTTTATTCGCAATATTCATTCACAACTTACAAGTCTGAAATATCCCGCCATCTGGCGGAACGGTCTCAACCCAGAGAGGTGGCGGTCCCCGATGAATGAATCGTGGTCTGTTTGGCACGGAGCTAAGCAGGTAGTCACGGTGTACTGGCCTGTCATCATTTCGCTCATGCTGGTCGGGGGTCTTGTCGGCGTCGGACTGGCGTTGCGGAACCCCACCACATATACGGCGCGGGCAGAGCTCATCACCGGCAACTATTCCCTTCCGGCCGAAATGGCTTCCCAGCCAGCAATTGCCAAGTCGGGCGCTCTTGGCCTCGAGCTTCCCGCCGAGACTCAGGCCCGCATCTTGGCGAGCCCCGTCGTCGTGGACGTAGCCGCCCAGGCCCTCCGCCTCGACGACCGTGAGTCGGCGGCTCTTCGGTCCAGCGTGAAGGCAAGTGCGACCACTGACAATTCCCTGGCCGTCTTCGCTGGCGGGTCAACTCCAGCGAAAGCGGCGGAGAACGTCAATGCAGTGGCCGCAGCTTTCCTGCAGTACCGCGCCGACATCGGCCGGGCCGACATGAACCTGCTCGCCGAGCGTGCCCACGCAGCCGCCAAGGACAGTCTGGCCTCAGCGGCCAAGCTTGAAGCTCCGCTGGCCAAGGCACAGGGCAATAATGCGGGCTACGCGGCCAGCATCTTGGCCAAGCGGGAAGAATTCGAGCACGCGGCGAGTGCCGCGCAGTCCATCGCGGCGGCACTCGATGACGCTGTCAAGAACTTCAACGGCGGCGGGTCCGTGGTTCGGCCGGGCAGCCCCACGGACGTGGACGGCTCACCCTCGATGCTGATGTTTATCGTCCTGGGTCTCGGTGTGGGCCTGTTGGGCGGCGTGGCCTTTGCCGTTATTCGCCGTCAAGTCAGCGATCGGATCATGGACCGGCGTGACATCATGCGAGCCACCGGCCTGACTGAAATCTTCGAACTGGGCGGCCGGGGCAGCGGCGCCGGTGAGTTGCTTCTCCGGTCCGTGCAGAAGTCGAGCACGGAACTCGGAATTTCCTCCGAGCAGGTGGCCGTCAGGCCGCTCACACCCACCAGCGTCGACGCCGCCGGGCTGCTGGGATTGGCCGCCGGGGGGCACGCCAGCCTGGGGTCTGTCGCCGTCGTGGCCCTCCGCAAGGAGACCGGGGCCGACATCGCCCACCAGCTTGGCATGAGCCCCAGTCAAACACCCCTCAGTGCCCTGTCGGGCCGCGAACTCGCAAGTGTCAACAGCGAGATCGGTTGTGAAGCGTCAGCCGTTTTCGGCACCACTCCGACGCCGACTGGAACCTATGATCTGCTACTGCTGGCGACCGGACCGCACTTCGAAGTCGGTGGTATCCACAACAGCCTGCCGGCAGGTTTCTCCGGTCCCACGGTCCTGGTTGTGCAACCGCGGAAGGACCGGGTCCAGAAGCTGGAACAGGCCGTGGATGAGCTTAATGCGGCCAACTTGCCGGTCGTGGCAATCCTTATCGCCGACCAGGCCACGGGAAGGGGCCGTTTTGGCAGGCCGGCGGGCTCGAATGCACGGAGGGCCAGCCTGGAGCGGACCGGTGCCACCCGGGCCCTGCGCTCCGAGGTGCAGAACGCTGAGGCGGACCCTAAGTTGCGCACGACGGCGGGTACCAAGTCATGAACGTGCTCCTGGCCACCGCCGGTCCCGGCCGTCTCCCCGGGGAAAGTCCCCGGGACGCTCCGGTACCTGAACGATGGGCACGGGCCGGCCGGCTCACTAACGGAACAGCCCTGATCGTGCTCGTCGTCGTCCTGGGCCTGCTGCTGCTGACGGTGCAGCCCTGGTCGCGGACGGACCCGGCCGCCGGGACGGACAGCAGCGGCAGCAGCGTCCTCAAGGGGGCCGTGCTGATGCTTTGCGTCGTTGCCCTCCTGATGGTGCTGCCGCCGCGGGCAGCACTTCGAATTCCGGCACCCCTGGCCCTGTTCCTGCTCTACGGCATCTACGTGGTGATTTCTTCTGCCTTTCAGCCCGACGCCTTGCAGGCCATGTTCCGCGGCACCCGGCTCGTTCTGGGTCTCGTGGTGCCCGTGTTGCTCTGGTCCGTCGTGCGCGGGCGCTTCCGGCTGATCGTGTACGCCAACGTGGCAGCCTATTCGGGGCTGGCCCTGACCGTTATCGCCGGAGTTGTCCTGTCGCCGCAATTGGCCTGGCAGGAGGGTAAGCCCTTCCAGTCGGCACGGCTGGTAGGAGCTTTCCTGCCCATGATGGCTCCCCGGGTCGGGGAAATAGGCGCCGTGCTGGTCGGCTTGACGGTCCTCCTGTGGGCCCAGCGGAAGATCGGCCTTCTCACGCTGGCTCCCGCAGTCGCGGCAGGAACCGCCCTCATTGTCTTCAGCCACACCCGCACGGCGGCGTTGGCCCTGGCGCTGGGTCTCCTCGTCGCTTTCGGAACGGCCGCGACGTCGCCGGCCGGCCGCCGTGGCCTGGCGCTGGTGGCGGGGGCCCTCGCCCTGGCCCTGCCGTTCCTTCCCGGCATCATCGACTGGGCGGTCCGGGGCCAGGACAGCGAACAGCTTCAGAAGCTAAGCGGCCGCACCGCGGCGTGGGACTTCATCCTCAGCCAGCCCTACGATCCGCAGCTGTTCTGGCTGGGACACGGCCTCGGAGACAAGCGGATTTTGCTTCGCCGGGGGCAGGGCGACATCAACGTGGTGCCGATCGACAACAGCTGGCTTGACAGTTTTTGGGAGACCGGGGCGGTGGGGGCGACCCTCGTGGCCCTGGCCGTTCTAGCGGCATCGGTCTACGCCTTCAAAACACCCGGCTACGCCGCCAGGACGTTCGCCGGATTCCTCATGACTTACGTCCTGGTCGCATCTGTCAACGAGAGCGGTCTCTGTGACTTCTCCTCGATGACGCTCCTGGTTCTCGTTTCAGTCCTGATAAGCGCAGTGGACAGGGCTGACAAACGGGACCGTGCCGCCGGAAATTCGGTCCGGCATGGTCACACCCTCAATCGGTTGCGCCGGTCTTCCACGCAGCCAGGGTCAATCTAAGAGAGGTACGAGATGTACACGAGACACATATTGCGCCCTGCCGGAGTGGTGGCAGCTTTGCTACTGCTGCTGGGAGGACTTGTTTCGCCGGCCTTCGCACGGGAGACAACGCTGTCAGCCACCAGCTCATCTATGTGGCAGACCAACAACACGGTGCGGGCCCTGGCCTACGCCAAAGGCAAAGTCTTTATCGGCGGCGAGTTCACTACGGTGCGGCCCCCCGGGGCAGCCGCAGGCACCCAAGAGACCTCCCGGACCTATCTGGCCGTCGTGGATGCCGCAAGCGGGAACCTGCTTTCCTTCGCCCCCCAACCCAACGGCAGGGTCTGGGCACTTGCAGCCTCGGAGGACCAAAGCCGGGTTTACGTCGGCGGCGACTTCACCCAGATTGCAGGGCAGTCCCGCCAGCGGATGGCGGCCTTCGACACGACCAGCCTGGCCCTGGTTTCCAATTTCCGGCCCAACGTGAGCTACCGCGTGGCCACCATCGCCCAGCAGGGCAACAATGTCTACTTCGGCGGCTCGTTCGGAACAGTGGCCGGCGCCGTCCGGAACCGGCTGGCTGCCGTGCAGGCAAGCGACGGAGCCCTCCTGCCCTGGAACCCGAACGCCAGCGCCGACGTAAAGGTGGTGCGCCCCGCACCCGATGGCAGCAAGGTCTACATCGGCGGCGCGTTCGACACCCTCGGCGGAACCCCCTCCTGGGCCGTCGGCCTCGTGGACAGCGCGCAGGGCGCACTGCTGCCCTTCCCGGCAGCGACGGCGGTTCCGCCCAAGCAACCGGGCTGCACCTCGATCGTGCGCGACATCATCACCGATCAGAACACCGTCTACTTTGCCAACTCCGGAGACGGCTGGGGCTGCTTTGACGGCACCTGGGCCGCGGACCTCACCAGCGGCGCGCTGAAGTGGCAGAACAACTGCCTCGGCGCCACGGAAGCAATCGCCCTCGTCGGAGGCTGGCTCTACAAGGGCTCGCATGCTCATGACTGCAGCAGCGAGGGAGACTTCCCCCAGGTGCCCAACCGCTACCTGCTGGTACAGCGCCCCGATAACGGAAAGCTGGCTGGCTGGTACCCCCAGACCAACGCCGCCGGAGTGACCAAGGTTGGTCCGTTGGCCATGGCCACCGATGGCAAGCAACTGTGGGTCGGCGGAGACTTCACCACGGTCAACGGGGCCATCCAGCAGGGTGTAACTAGGTTCCAGGCCGATCCGGAAACAGCCCCTACCCGGCCATTGACTCCTTCTGCGTCGAGCACCCGCGCTGGCCAGGTGAAAGTCACGTTCAAGGCCACGACCGACAAAGACGACGAAAACCTCACCTACAACCTGTACCGGGCTGGGAGCACGCAGCCGATCCTCACGCAGGTCATCCGGTCCCGGTTCTGGGACATCCCGACGGTGACGTTTGTTGATAAGAATCTCGCTCCAGGAACCCAAGCTGCGTACCGGGTTGAGGCATCCGACGGTACCGTTGCGGTCCAGTCCTTCTGGACTCCCTATGTCACCGTCGCCTCACAGTCCGCTAACTATCAGGACACCGTGAAGGGCGACGGCGCCAGCAGCTTCTGGCGCTTTGAGGAGGCCAGCGGTACGGCAGCGGCGGATTTTGCCAGCACCAATGCCGGCACGTACCAGACCATGAACCTGGGCGGGCCCGGGATCTTGGCTGGCACCACGTCTGCTGATCTGACGGACAGCAACAGCAGCATGGCGAGCAGCGTGTCCCAGGCCGGGCCGCAGACGTTCTCCGTGGAATCCTGGATCAAGACCACCACAACTTCCGGCGGCCGGATTGTCGGCTTCGGTAACAGCCAGGCGGACCAGAGCGGCAACTACGACCGCCACATCTTCATGCAGAATGACGGCAAGGTCGTCTTCGGTGTGTGGACCGGCTCAGCCACTATGGTCACCAGCGGCGCCGCCCTCAATGACGGGAAATGGCATCACCTCGTCGGGACCATGGCACCGGGCCGCTCTGAACTCTTCGTGGACGGCGTCAGCCAGGGAACCAACACTCCGACGGTTGCGCAAGGATACGACGGTTACTGGAGGGTGGGAGCGGACAACCTCAACGGCTGGCCGAATCAGCCGGCATCGCGGGCCATGGTGGGCAGCATCGACGAAGTGGCCATCTACCCCATCCAGCTAACCTCATCGGACGTCCAGTGGCACTACAGCCTCGGCAGCGGAAACAAGGCACCCGTGGCTTCCTTCAGCCCAGCATGCACGGGGTTGAGCTGCGGGTTCGACGCCTCGGCTTCGTCCGATCCGGACGGAACGATCGCGGACTTCACGTGGGACTTCGGGGACGGGCAAACCGGCTCGGGAGCAACCCCCACGCACACCTACGCCGCGGCGGGAACATACCAGGTCCGCCTCAACGTGACGGATGACCGGGGGGCGAGCAGTGTCGTGGCGAACGCAGTGCCGGTCTCTGCACCCAACAAGGCACCGGTTGCCGCGCTGACGTCGACGTGTTCCGGGTTCAACTGTTCCTTTGACGGTTCGACGTCTTCGGACCCCGACGGCAGCGTGAGCTCCTGGGCCTGGGATTTTGGTGACGGCCAGACTGGCACCGGCAAAACCGCCACCCACACCTACGCTACGGCAGGAACCTACACCGTGAAGCTAACCGTCACGGACGACAAGGGGGCTACTAATCAGGCCAGCAAGGACCTCACGGCCTCGTCAGCCCCGGCTGGCACCGGGCTGGCAAAGGACACCTTCGCCAGGGTTGTGGCCCAAGGGCTGGGGACGGCAGATCTGGGCGGCCCGTGGACCATCAGTGGTTCGGCAAGCCGGTATTCCGTCGCGGGTGGAGCAGGCAACTGGATCATGCAGGCCCCCGGCAACGCTCCGGCCGCGTACCTGAAGAATGTCCAGGCTGCTGACACCGACCTGTCGTTTGCGGTCTCGCTCGACAAGGCAGCCACCGGCGGCGGCGTTTACCTTACCGCTGTCGGGCGTTCCGTTGCCAACCAGGGGGAGTACCGGGCCAAGGTCCGGTTCACCTCGGCCGGCAGGATGTCGCTCGCCATCGTCAGGACCGACGCTGCCGGTGCTGAGACGTACCTGACGCCGGAAACCGTGATCGCAGGGCTGACCGGCACCAACAGCCAGCAGCTCGGGGTCCGCATCCAGGTCACAGGTCAGGGCACCACGGCCATCAAGGCCAAACTGTGGGCAACCACCGGGGCAGAACCGGCGGCGTGGCAGCTTGAAGCAACAGACACCACGGCAGCGCTTCAGGCGCCGGGCTACACCGGAGTGATGTCGCTGCTTTCGGGCTCGGCGACTAATTCTCCTGTCACGGCCCGGGTGTCGAACTTGTCCCTGACTACTCCCCGTTGAGAAAGGACCGGACCGTGCAAACTGCCAACGATGTCCGCGGAGTAGGCGGCCCCGGCCGGCGCCCCGTGCTCATGAGTGTGTACGCGTGCGGTCCGGAGATGGGCGCGGAGGTTGGCGTCGGCCGGGAATTGTCCCGGCCGGCCGCCGACCACGCGGATAGGGTGGGAACGAGGGCGCGCTCGCAGCCCCTTGGCCAGCCGACAACCGACAGTTGAGGGGTGGGACACCTTGTTCCGTAGCAAACTTCCTGAGAACGTGCCCGCGACCCGGGCCGTCTCCCGGCGTCAGCTGTTGACGGCCCTGGGAACTGGGGCGCTGCTTACTGCCTGTGGCGGAGGTGAAGTGCCCCGCCCCGGAGGTGCCCGTGCCGCCGGGTCGCAGCCAGCTCAGGTGCACACGCTGAGCGACCTGATGTCCACGACGCCGTTTTACATCGCCCATCGCGGCTCGGGCGACAACTGGACCGAACACACGGCCGAGGCTTATTCACAGGCAATTCAAAACGGTGCTAAGGCAATTGAGGTCTCCGTCTCCGCCACAAGTGACGGAGTCCTGGTCTGCCACCACGACCTCAGTACCGAACGGATGACCGGGCGGAACCTGCAGATCAGCGAGGTGACCTTCGAGGAACTGGGCGCCTTGCGCAATGACTCGCGATCCTGGATCGGACCGAAGGCACCGCTCGAGCCCATTCCCCGGGTCAAGGACGTGCTGGATGCCCACGCAGCCACCAGTGTCATCTTCCTCGAGGACAAACAAGGCACCAATACGGCTGCCCTCCTGGATCTTATGGACAGTTACCCCAATTCCAAAGAGCACTTTGTGTGGAAGCAGACCGCGGGCGGCAAACACCTTGCCGAGGCCAAGGAGAGGGGATACAAGGCCTGGGGATACTTCGTTGACGACGTTCAGATCCGGTTTGCGGACTTCGCGGACCGCTTTGATTATCTGGGCATCTATCACGGCGCTTCGGACGACGAGATTAAGGCCCTGGTTCGCTACGGTAAGCCCGTAATCTGCTGGGAGATCCACACCCGATGGATGCGGGAACGAGTGATGGCGCTGGGCGTGACCGGGCTGATGTGTTCGAATTATCCCTATGCCTCGGGCAGCACCCCCATCAGCACGCGCGACAATTTCGCATCCGGTGTGCGGGCACCAGGGGACCTGCCATGGATCCTGGCGCCGACCTACCAGCCCACGCTGCAGCCCGAGTTTTCCTCCATCAGCCTGAACAACGAGGCCGGCTCCAGCTACACGATGGGATCCATGTGCCCCGTCACAAAAGACACCTACTCGCTGTCCTTCGACATGAGGTGGCCGATGGCCGTCCCCGAAAAGAGCGGAAGCGCTGGCATCGCGTTCGGGCAGGCCGATGATCGGCCGTACCGCCCCACGGTGCCGGCCACGGTGGCCGGCTATCACCTGACGGTTGACCGCGTGGGCACCATTCGGCTCTTCGCGCGCGAGGCTGGAACGCTGGACGGGCAGTTGCTGGGCGAGGCGCGATCAGACGCGCCCAGGGCAGGTGCGTGGATGCGCTTCCGGGTGGATGTCAGCCCGCAGGAGATCACCTTCACCCGGCTTGACGGGACTGTCACCAGCGCGTCCGCGCGTACTTCGTCCCACCGTGGCGGTTACTTTGGGCTCACCAAGAACTATCAAGGAAAGCAGCCGGTGGAGTTCCGGCAGGTCGAGGTTAGCTGAACCCGGGCACGGCAACCAGCGAATTAGGGCCGGGAGGGCGGGTTGCAGGCAATGGCTTCGGCGTAAATCCTCTCCAGTGCGCGTAGGTTGTTCGCCGGAGTGAAGTGGGAGAGGTAGTCCTGCCGGGCTACTGAACCGGCGAGCACGGAGACCGCAGGATTACTAATTTCCTGCAGCGCCCTGCGCAAGGACAGCGGATCCCCGGGCTGGAAGGTGAAGCCGTTCTCGCCATCTCGAACTAGTTCCGGAAACACCCCCTGATTGGGCACGACCGCGGGTACGCCATGGGCAAACGCCTCCACTACGCTCAATCCGAAAGTCTCAAATGCCCTCGACGAGTTGACCAGGTAGCGCGCGTTCAGCAGCAGTTCCAAGGCAGCAGAGCGGTCGAGCGATCCGAGAAAGCGGACGGAGTTGCCGTGACCGGCTGCCTGCTCTTCGAGTTCCCGGCGCAGCGGGCCGTCACCCGCGATCATCAGGGTACCGAGGGAGGGGTCCCAGGACTCGATGAGGGTCGAGACGCCCTTCTCAACAGAGAGCCGTCCCAAGTAGAGCCCATAGGATCCTGGTCCTTCCCGGACCTGAGCAGGAGAGGGAATGAAATGGGGCTTGATGGTGATTTGCTCGGCCGGCAAACCAGCCTCCGTCATGATCCCTTGGGCAAATTTGCTCATCACGATGAACCGGTCCACGCCCCGCTGCCAGGTCCCCATCGCGCGGTGCGTCCCAATCGAGAAGGCCAGCGGAGCTGTGGCGAGGCGGCTGTCCCGGTAACACGAATGCGTGAGCGCCGGCAGCGGGGAGCCGTGGAGGCATTCGAAGCAGGGGCGGCCGTCGCGCAACAGCGTGCCGGCGGCGCACACAAGGCGGTAGTTATGCAGGGTCGCGACAACTGGAACATGGGATTGCCGGGCAGCGGCCAAAATCGAGGGACTAATCAGCGGAAACGAATTGTGCAGATGAATAACATCGAAATGTTGCCGCCGCAGTTCAATCTTCATCGCCGCCTGGTCCTGCAGAGACCAAGTGACCCGCATCGGCAATTCTGCTTTCCGGCCGACCGACATGCCGGAAATGTCGTCGCTGCGGCGAATATATTCGGCCACCTCATGCCCGGCATCCTCAAGCAGTTTTCGCTCCTGCTCTACTACCATGTCCTCTCCGCTAGGATGATCCGAACGGTAGCGGTTGTGGACCAATAAGACGCGCAAATGGTTCCGTTCGTTAGGTGGGCTGAATTAGCTCGCATGCTACCGGATCTGATCTGTTCTTGCTAGAGAGGATGTCGACGTGATCCGTGTTGGATTGGGATATCCAAGTGCTTTGTTGCTGGCCGTCTCATTGGCACTGAGCGGCTGCAGCGGGGCCGATTCCGCGGGTCCGCCAACTGCGCCGCCAACAACCTCCCCGGTGGCGACCGACGCAGGACCAAGGTCCGACTCCACGGGCAGTACTCCGGCAGCACCCTGCACCGTTTCAGTGGAACCCGGAGCAGATCTGGACGTTGTGGTGAATGAACAGCCCGAGGCTGCCGTAATTTGCCTGGCCCCGGGGACTTTTAGAGTGGCCCGGACCGTCCGGCCCAAGGCGTTGCAAACCCTCCGGGGTAGCGACAACACGGTGCTGGCTGGCGACGTCCCGGTGGAGCGCTGGAACCGGGAGGGCGCCATCTGGGCTGCCGCGGGCTACCTGCCGGCCGACTATGAGAAGTCCGGACAGTGTGAGGACACTGTCTCCAATCCGTGCCAAGTCGCCGAGGACCTCTTTTTGGATGGAAGGCCAGTGCGGCGCGTCATGAAAAAAAGCGCCGTCGACGCAACGACGTTTTACGCCGATTATGCTGCCAACGTGGTCTACCTCGGGCAGGACCCGGCGGGCCGTGCTGCGACGCTGGCCCGCACCAGAACGGCAGTCACCTCCGATGCGCCGGGAGTTGTCATCGAGCACCTGACCGTTCGCGGATTCGCCAATTTGGCGCAGCAGGGCGCCATTGTGGTCGGGGGCAAGGACTGGACCGTTCGCGATTCCGTCATTACCGCTAATCACGGGGTGGGCGTAATGATCGCACAGGCCGATAATGCACGCATTACGGAGAACACAATTACGGCAAACGGGCAGCTAGGTTTGGGCCAATACCGCTCCCAAGGTGGTCGTATTGACAACAACCGGATTGTCAAAAACAATACTGCGGATTTTTGGCGTGCCGATTGGGAAGCGGGCGGAATAAAAGTCACAAGATCGTCCTCAACCATCATCAACAATGATGTATCAGACAACCTCGGCGTTGGCGTCTGGATAGATCTGGCAGGGGACGGCGTCGTCATCACTGACAATAAAATAGGCGGAAATGCGGCTTGCGGCATTCGGTACGAAATCAGCCGCGACGGGCGCATCACCGGCAACAAGGTGACCGGTAATGGACTCGCCCTGAAGCGGGGCGCCGGCACCGGGTTGCTCACCGGGGCGGGCATCACGGTGAACACCAGCAGCGACGTCACGATTGAGGACAACGCTGTGGGCGGCAACCTCAACGGAATCGGCGTCCAGGCGCGGTCGAGGGGTAACGGGCCGTGGGGCAAGTACGTCCTGGAAAAGGTGGTGGTGAAGGGAAACGTCATCGACTTGAGCGCGCCGACCACATCGACCACGGGCTACGTCGAGTCCGGCGCCCCGACCCGGGAGTCGGACCGGGGCGGCGTCAGGTTTCAGGACAACCGGTACATCCTCGACGACGCCGACGCGCACAAATTTAATTTCAATGGTGGGACCCTGGATTTCAAGGGTTGGCAGAACGCAGGAAACGATACGGCTGGGGCGGTCCTCCCCGCTTGAATGGGACATTGCTTCCTGACCAAGCTGGCTTCTATACTGTGGCGACAGGGTGGTGTCAAGGACCGGCCGGATGCTGTTTTGCAACAATTTCTTGCTAGAGTGTCCGTCCGTAATCCCCTTTGAATGCTGGAGACGCGATTTTCGCTGGGGGAGTCGCGGCCAAGGGTTCCTAGACAGGGCTCGCCAACAGAAAGAAATTTCACATGAATTTCCCCACTCTTGCGCCTATGCCTGAGATGAAGCCACTCCCGCCCGGAAGGGCCCGCCGTGCCGCCGCGGTCGCGGCGCTCATGGGCGTGTTGGCCCTCGGATTTGTTGCGCCATCAACAGCTGCCACGCCGGTGGTTGACGCCACCGTTCCCGCTGGCGGGTCCATTCAGGCAACGATCAATGCCGCCCCGGAAGGCGCGCGCATCGGAGTGTCGGCCGGGACATACCGCATCAGCAGCCCCATCAGCCCCAAGCGAGGTCAGAAGCTGCTGGCACTTGGCGGCGCGGGCACAGCAGTCATCAAAGGTTCCAATGTTGTCACCGGATGGGTCAAAGACGGGTCGAATGCCCGCTGGTACAAGAACGGCCTGCTGCCTGCTGCCTATTCGGACCCGGGCCAGTGTGAGGTGATCAGCGGCGCGGAAGCCAACCCCTGCCAGAAGCGGGAGCAGGTGTACCGCAACGGCGTCGCCATGAACCGCGTCATGCAGCTCTCAAGCGTGCGCGCCAACGGCTTCTACCAGGACTACCAGAACAACCGCACCTGGGTCGGGAGTGATCCCGCCAATACGACCATGGAGATCGCCCGCACCCCGCACGCCATCAATTCCGGGGCCTACGGCGTGACCCTGAGTGGCCTGACGTTCACCAACTTTGCCACCCCGTCCCAAAAGGGTGCCGTAATGGCCGGCGGAGCCAACTGGGTCATCGAAGGCTGCGTGTTCAAGCGGAACCACGGTATCGGCTTGCAGCTTTCCAACGCAGACAGGGCTATCGTCCGGAACAACACCATGGTCGAAAATGGCCAGCTTGGTATGGGACACTACTCCTCCGATAACACCGTCGTGGAAAACAACGAGATTGCCCGGAACAATACTGCCGGTTATTGGGGCGCCGACTGGGAAGCCGGAGGCTTTAAGAGCACCTATTCCAATGGCGTGACCGTCCGCACCAACAACGTCCATGACAACCGCGGCACAGGTATTTGGTTCGATATCAACAACATCAACTCCAACATTCTCGGCAATACGATCAACAACAATTACGCCGATGGAATCCGGTACGAGATCAGCTATAAGGCGCTTATCAGCGACAACAAGCTGACCGGCAATGGCTACGGCCTGGCCACCGGTGGAGGACGGGGAATGGACTACTCGCTGTACGCAGTAGCCGCCATCAACGTCAACTCCTCACCCGATGTTGAGATCCGGCAGAACGTCGTCGGGAGGAACCAGAACGGCATCACCGCCCAGATGCGCAGCCGCGGCAGCGGTACCTACGGCGCCTGGGATCTGCACAACCTCTATGTCCACAACAACGATGTAACACTCGCCACCGGGGCCCGGACAGGCGAAGGCGTTCAGGGCCTGGGTACGCTGTCGCCCGTTTCGCCGACGCTGTACTACACCGGCAAGAACAACCGGTTCGACTTCAACACGTACCGGATGGACGCCACGAGCGCCAAGCGCTTCTCGTGGAACAAGGCCTACATCTCGTTCGCTTCGCTTCAGGCCACCGGCCAGGAGCGCAACGGACGGGTGGTTCCGGCCACCTAGCTACCGGCCGGCCATGCGGCGGGAGAGCGTTCGCTCCCGCCGCATTGGCCGTGGTGGGCTGCCTCGATCCCCGCGCATCTGCCCATCTTGAATCCTGAGACGTGCTCGCAAGTGTGATCTTCGTCATTTATCATGACAGCACAGATCGTGTGGAGCCCTTCACCGGGGTCCGGACATTTGCCGTTCATCATCGTTCGAGACTTCGGGGGACCTTGTGACTAAACGTGCGCTTATTACCGGTATTACCGGCCAAGACGGTTCGTATCTGGCCGAACTTCTCCTCAAGAAGGGCTACGAGGTCCACGGCCTCATTCGCAGGGCTTCCACCTTCAACACGGTGCGGATAGAACACCTGTACGTTGATCCGCATGAGCCGGATGCGAAGCTCTTCCTCCACTACGGGGATCTGAGTGACGGGGCCCGGCTCGTCACCCTGATCGCGAACATCAAACCTGACGAGGTCTACAACCTGGCGGCCCAGTCGCACGTCCGGGTCTCTTTTGACGAACCGGAGCACACCGCTGACACCACGGGCGTCGGCTCTGTGCGCATGCTGGAAGCGGTGCGGCTGGCGGGAATCGAGACCCGGTTTTACCAGGCGTCCTCGTCGGAAATGTTTGGCGCCACGCCGCCGCCGCAAAGCGAGGAAACGCCGTTCTACCCGCGTTCTCCGTATGGGGCTGCGAAGGTCTACAGCTACTGGGTGACCAAGAACTACCGGGAAGCCTACGGAATGTACGCCGTCAACGGCGTTCTGTTCAACCACGAGTCACCCCGGCGCGGCGAAACCTTTGTCACGCGCAAGATCACCAGGGCTGTGGCCGCCATCAGTGCCGGGCTTCAGGAGACCCTCTACATGGGCAACCTTGACGCGGTCCGTGACTGGGGTTACGCCGCCGAGTACGTCGAAGGCATGTGGAGGATGCTCCAGGCCGACGAGCCTGATGACTTTGTGCTCGCTACGGGGGCGGCCTACACCGTCCGTGACTTCCTGGAAATTTCCTTCAGCCACGCCGGGCTCAACTGGGAAGACCACGTCGAGTTCGACGAGCGTTACCTTCGCCCCACCGAAGTGGATGCGCTCGTGGGCGATGCTTCCAAGGCACGAGAAAAGCTCGGATGGAAAGCCACAGTGGAGACTCCTGAATTGGCCCGTCTGATGGTGGACGCCGATATGGAAGCTCTGAAGCATCCCGGCGGCTGGATCGACACAGTGGATTTGGGCAGCTGGGGCCACGGGCATGACTGAGGCTCCCCGTTTTACACCCGGTCCGCTTGAGCGCGACGCACCTTTCTACATCGCCGGCCACCGCGGCCTCGCCGGATCAGCGCTGTGGCGTGCCCTGGCCAAGGCAGGGTTTACGAACCTGGTTGGCCGTGCCTCGGACGAGCTGGACCTGAAAGACCGGGATGCCACCTTCGCGTTCTTTCGTGAAACGAAGCCGCGGTACGTCGTCCTCGCAGCAGCCAAGGTCGGCGGGATCATGGCCAACAACAGCTATCCCGCGGATTTTCTGAGCGAGAACCTCCAAATCCAGGTCAACGTGCTCGACGCGGCCCAGCAGGCAGGAGTCGAGCGGCTGCTTTTCCTCGGGTCGTCCTGCATCTACCCCAAGATGGCGGCCCAACCCATCAAGGAGGAATACCTGCTCACTGGTCATCTGGAGCCGACCAACGACGCCTATGCAATTGCGAAAATCGCCGGCATCCTCCAGGTCCAAGCGGTCCGGCGCCAGCACCATCTGGCCTGGATCTCGGCCATGCCGACAAACCTCTACGGCCCGGGCGACAATTTCTCCGCCCAGGGCTCGCACGTGCTCCCGGCCCTGATCCGCCGGTACGCAGAAGCCGTAGCCGACGGCTCTGAAACGGTGACGAACTGGGGCACCGGTTCACCGCGGCGCGAGTTCCTGCATGTAGACGACATGGCCGAGGCCTGCCTGTACCTGATGGAACACTATGACGGCCCTGAGCAAGTAAATGTCGGTACCGGAACCGACGTAAGCATTGCCGAACTTGCCGGGCTCGTGGCGGACGCCGTGGGCTTCACGGGAACAACGAAATGGGATACGACCAAACCCGACGGAACGCCGCAGAAGCTGTTGGATGTCTCCAAACTGACGGACTCCGGCTGGAGCTATCGCATCCCGCTGGAGAAGGGCATCACCGGAACCGTGGAATGGTACCGGCTCCAGGAGTCGGTCCGGCAATAACACCAACACGCAGTGGACAAACGGGCTGCCCGCGGCCGCCCTCCGGTGCTACCGGTGGTGGTCGCGGGCCTTCCCTGTCCTCAGGGCTCGGTGAGGGGTGCTGCCTGCGCCCTATCGGCTGCACCGTAACTTCGCATTTCGCCGTACCAGCGGGGCAGCGCCAGCAGGAGAAAGCACGCGTTGATTCCGAAAAAGACCGCATAGACAACTGAAAAAACGGGCGGGATTGCCCACAGGAGAAATGCCAGGCACAGCACCCCGTACTCCGTGGGCAGCACGGCCAAGGAATAGAGAACGGATGAGTTGCCTTCCCCGGCCAGTCGGGTCGAGGTTGAGCCGCGGTGTGCCCGCCTCATCTGGTCGGTCAAAATGATCGCGAAAAACAGCACCACGGCGAGCAGTTGGTAGAGCAACGGAACAGCCAGCCATGCGCCCCGCTCGACGTAGCCCTGGTACCACGCCACTAGCACCGCCAAGTGGAGAGAAGCCATCTTGACCGCATCAACAACGTGGTCCAGCCACTCGCCGGCAAAGCTTCCGCCGCCACGCAGCCGGGCTAGCTGTCCGTCAGCTGAGTCAAGGGCATAGCCGAGCACGAGCAGCAGGACAACCAGCACGCTGTTGAGCGCCGTGGCCGGCGCGAACGCGATCAGCGCTATCCCTGAGAAGCTGCACAGGGCGCTCACCGCCGTCACGCCGTTGGGCGTCATATTCAACTTGTACGCCAGGGCGGCAAGATGGCGGCCCGCGGGACGGTTGAGGAAGCGTGCGTAGGCAGAGGCGCCCTTGGACGTCTTTTGCTTCGACCGCAGGGCCTGAACCAGTTGACGGTGAGAAGCTGAGGGGGCCAGCGGCTGCTGGGTCTGCTCTACCTGCACGGCGACGTTTCGGTCGCGGTCAGAAGCCCGGACACTGCGTTTGTCAGTTGCATGAAGTCATCGTAGCGGCCTTGACCTGCAGGAACTATAGATTTGTTGAGCGGCTTATCTCCATTACGGGGACGCATTTCCCGGGATCAGCCGGGTCGTGCCGCTGCTGTACGGGGCCCGCACAGGAAGCCAGTGGGAACGTGGGATAATTAAGTCCAATATGTGTGACGTATTTCCGCCGGCGTTTGCTGCGGGGGTGCGCCGCAGCGAACGCCGATCCAGGAGTCTCCGCCATGGTTGCCACCCCAGCCCACCTCCGCAGCGCTGCCGTCGCGCTCGGAAACGATGAGGTCCTGAGGATCCGCAACGACTTCCCGATCCTGCAGCAGCGGGTCAACGGCAAAGAGCTGGTCTACCTGGACTCCGGCGCGACGTCGCAGAACCCGCTCAGCGTGCTCGAGGCCGAGCAGGAGTTCTATGAGCAGCGGAACTCGGCGGTCCACCGCGGGGCGCACCACCTCGCCGTCGAGGCCACCGAGGCCTTCGAAGACGCTCGGGAGACCGTGGCGGCCTTCGTCGGGGCGGAGCCGGATGAGCTCATCTGGACTTCCAACGCCACGGAGGGCCTGAACCTTCTCACTTACTCCTTCCTCAACGCGTCGCTGCCCGGTGCCGGCGCTGAAGCCGCCCGTTTCGCCCTGGCCCCGGGCGATGAACTCGTGGTCACGGAGATGGAGCACCACGCCAACCTGATCCCGTGGCAGGAACTCGCCGTCCGGACCGGAGCGGTCCTGAAGTTCATCCCCGTCGACGACGCCGGCGCCCTGGACCTGGAGGCTGCCGCCGCCATCATTGGCCCGCGCACCCGCGTCCTGGCGTTCACTCACGCTTCCAACGTTCTGGGCACCATCAACCCGGTGGCAGCCCTGGTCGGCCTGGCTCGTTCCGCGGGGGCACTCGTTGTGCTCGATGCGTGCCAGTCCGTCCCGCACCTGCCCCTGGACGTCAAGGCGCTCGGCGTCGACTTCGCGGTGTTCTCTGGCCATAAGATGCTCGCCCCCACGGGAATCGGCGCCCTCTATGGCCGCTCGGAGCTGCTCAACTCGCTGCCGCCGTTCCTGACCGGCGGCTCGATGATCACCACTGTCACCATGGAACGGGCGGGCTTCCTGCCGAGTCCGCAGCGCTTCGAGGCCGGCACGCAGCGCATCTCGCAGGCTGTTGCGCTCGCCGCGGCGGTGAACTATCTCAGCGAAACCGGGATGGACCGCATCCATGCCTGGGAAGCCGAGCTGGGCCAGCGGCTCGTGCAGGGCCTGTCGGCCATCCCCGGGATCCGCGTGCTGGGCCCGGCAGCGGGCCAGGAACGGATCGGCCTGGCGGCGTTCGACGTCGCCGGCGTCCACGCGCACGACGTCGGCCAGTTCCTGGACAGCCGCGGCATCGCGGTGCGGGTGGGCCACCACTGCGCCCAGCCGCTGCACCGCCGGCTGGGGCTGACGGCCACGACCCGAGCCAGCACCTACCTGTACAACACCACGGACGATGTGGACGCATTCCTCAATGCGGTCGCCGACGTCCGTGCCTACTTCCACGCCTAGGGCGGACATCCATGAGTCTTGACCAGCTCTACCAGCAGATCATCCTGGACCACTCCAAGGCCCGGCACGGCAGCGGCCTGGCCGCGGCGGCAGCTCCCGTGGGTGCCAGCGGCCAGTCCCACCAGCTGAATCCGACCTGCGGCGACGAAATCACGGTCCGCGTGTCCGTGGCCGGCGGCAAAGTCAGTGAGCTGCGCTGGGACGGCGACGGCTGCTCCATCTCGATGGCCTCGGCCTCCGTGCTGACGGACCTTGCCGAGGGCATGACCACCGAGGAACTCCGCACCGTGATTGGCAACTTCCGCGACGTGCTTCGCTCCCGCGGCAAGGTGCCGGCGGACCCGGAACTGCTGGGCGACGCGGCCGCGTTCGAGGGTGTGTCCCGCTACGCTGCCCGGGTCAAGTGCGCCATGCTCTCCTGGGTAGCGGCCGAAGACGCCCTCGGGCAAGCCGTCTCGCAGTAGGACCGGCCGCCGCTGGGCGGTGAACGAGGCCGCCGTGGCAGGATCAGGGCCGCCCGAGACCCCTGTAGATCCACCCGGCAGCACGCCACTTGGCCGGGTCCAGGACATTGCGGCCATCGAGGATGCGCGGCACGGACACAAGCGCTTTGACGGCGTGCGGATCCAGTTCCCGGTACACCCGCCATTCGGTGAGGAGCAGCACGGCGTCGGCCCTGTTCAGCGCGGTTTCCAGATCGGGTTCCAACGGGAGTTCGGGAAAGCGTTTGGCCGCATTGGTCAGTGCCTGGGGATCGGTCACCGTCACCACCGCACCCTGCAATTGGAGCTGCGCGGCGGCACTGAGCGCGGGGGAGTCCCGGACGTCGTCGCTCTCGGGCTTGAAGGCGGCCCCCAGCACCGCGATCCGCTGGCCCAGCAGGGACCCGCCGCACAGTTCCCGCGTCAGCTCCACCACCCGGGTGCGGCGCCGCATGTTGATGGCGTCCACTTCGCGCAGGAACGTCAGTGCCTGGTCCGCGCCCAGCTCCCCGGCCCGGGCCATGAACGCGCGGATGTCCTTGGGCAGGCAACCGCCGCCGAACCCGATACCTGCGTTCAGGAACTTCCGCCCGATCCGCTCGTCGAGGCCGATCGCATCAGCCAGCCGCGTGACGTCGGCCCCCGTGGCCTCGCAGACCTCGGCCATGGCATTGATAAATGAAATCTTCGTGGCGAGGAACGAGTTGGCGGCCGTCTTCACGAGCTCTGCGGTGGCAAAGTCCGTCACCAGCCGGGGGATTCCGCCCGCCAGCGGAACCTCGTAGACCCGGTCCAGGACGGCCACGGCAGGATGTTCTTCGCTGCCGTCGGGTGTTCCGTAGACGAACCGGTCCGGGTTCAGGGTGTCCGTCACGGCGTGGCCCTCGCGCAGGAACTCAGGATTCCAGACCAGCGTGGCACCAGGCTCCGTCTCCGCAATCACCTCGGCCAGCCGCGCGGCGGTTCCCACCGGCACCGTGGACTTCCCGGCGACGACGTCGCCGGGGGAGAGCTGGGCGGCGAGAGCCTCGACGGCGGCGTCCACGTAGCGCAGGTCGGCGCCGTTTTCGCCGCGTTTCTGCGGGGTCCCGACGCAAACGAAATGGACTTCGGCGCCGCGGGCGGCCGCCAAGTCGGACGTGAACCGCAGTCGCCCCGATTCTTCAAGCTCGGCAAGGAGTTCATCCAGGACAGGCTCGTAAAAGGGAGCATGGCCCGCTGATAGTTGTTCCACTTTGTGTTCGTCGACGTCGATGCCGACGACGTCATGACCCAGTTTCGCCATACACGCAGCGTGGACCGCACCCAGGTAACCGCAGCCGATGACCGAGATCCGCATAGCTCAATGTCCTCCCGCGTGGCTAGTTCACAGCGTACGTGCTGGCCGCCGTTTTCGCACAGGGTTGCCGCGGGCCATGAGCGCCCGGGCCAGGAGGGCGCCGAGCAACCCGCCGAGGGTGTTCGCGGCGACGTCGGCGACGGAGGCAAAGCGGGCGGGAAGAAGGGCGAACTGGGCAAGTTCGATGAGGACGGAGAGCAGGAAACCCGTAGCCACCCCTCCCCACCAGTACCGCGGGCCGAGGATCCGGGCGACCAAGGCGCCCAGCGGAAAGAACAAGATCACGTTGGCGCTGAATTCCACCACGGCGTAATCGAACCATCGTGGAACGCCCCCGCGGTGGAGGTCCTGCAACCACTGCGCCAAGAATCCGGACGCGTCGCGGTCAACGGGGACGGGCCAAAAAGCAATCAGGCCCAGCGAAAGGGCATAGGTGCCCAGGGCCCAGATGGCCGCACGACGGGGTAGCAAAGGGGTGTCCCCTTTCAGTGGTCCACCTTTTTGCCGATTCTAGCGCCGGCGGCGGCGGGCGCGGTATGCGCAGTGCCGCCGCCGGTGTTTCGGGGGCTAGCTGACCAGCCCCGCGATGCCGATGGCCGCCGTCGCGGCCCCAAGCACCATGGAGATGCTGACGAGGACGACGTGGACGGTCAGGAAGCGCGTGGCCTTGCCGTCGGCATCGCGGGCCCGCGGGTCCTTTCTGACCCGGCGCAGGAACTGCGGCCAGACCACCAGGGACCAAACACCGGAGACCACCAGGACGACGGCGAGGAACGCTGGCAGCTCCACGGCGCTAGTGGCTCTCGAGCCAGGCCTGGGCCTGCTGGGACTGCAGGTTCAGGGCCTTGCCGACCATCGGCTCTGCTGCATCGGCGATCTTGCCGCCGAGGAACGGCACCGAGGAGGTCACGTTGCCTTCGAGCTCGATCCGGGTGCTGCCACCCTCGGATACGAGACGCTGGACGGCGTTCACGTCCAGCGGTGCGCCGGCGACCTTGAGCGAGATCTTGCTCTGCCGGGAGCCGTCGGCTGCCGGGGCCTCCCAGCTTTCGAGCTGGGTGACCTTCAGGCTTTCGCCGACAAATTTCCGGGCCAGGTCGGGCATCCGGGTGGTGGGGATGGTGCGCACGGTGGTGGTGCTGAAGGCGGCGGCGGGGTCGCCTTCGAGGGCGAACGATTCCAGGGTGCCGCCGACGAGCTCGCTCGTGTGGCGCAGGAAGTCTTCGTTGACGAAAACCGCGGTAATGCGGTCGACGCTGTGCGGAACGGTAGTGGATGCACTCAGGGCCATGGGGGTCCTCCGTGATGTGGAAGTGGACGTTTCGGGCTTCAACATCCTACGTGGTGCGCCCGGCAGGCTCCGACTCGAGGTTTTCCAGTTCCCGCGCGGCGGCGGTGATATTCCGCGACATCGCGGGAAATATGACGCTGTGGAACGGCAGCACGGCGAGCCAGTAAAGGCGGCCGCTGAGGCCCTTGGGGAAGAAGATGGCCCGCTGGAGGTAGCGGCTGCCCGTCCCCTCCGGCTCCACCGAGAGCTCGAGCCAGGCCCGCCCCGGGGCCCGCATTTCGGCGCGCAGGCGCAGCAGCCGCCCGCGGTCGATCCGTTCGACCCGCCACCAGTCCACCACTTCGCCCTCCGCCAGCAGATGCGGGTGCCGGCGCCCCCGGAGCAGGCCGGCGCCGCCGGTGAGCTTGTCCAGCCAGCCGCGCACCTGCCACGCCAGCGGAAGCGAGTACCAGCCGTTGCGGCCGCCAATTCCTTCGATGATGGTCCAGACGTGCTGCGGGTCCACGTCGCTGGGGAAGCTGCGCTCATCCACGTACACCCGATACCCTGCCCAGTCCGGGTCGCTGGGGAGGGGATCGGCGTCGACGCCGGCGCTGGCCCACGTGGTTTCGACCTGGCCGTCGCGTTCCTTGCCCAAGGCGAGGGCCACGGCCCGCCGGTAGGGGGTCAGCCCGCCCGCCGGCACGGCGATGCGGGCGTCGATGTCATGTTCCCGGGAGACGGCGTCGTGCTGGAGCGATTCGACCAGCGGCAGCGACATGGCCAGCGGGATCGGGGTGACCAGGGCAACCCACATGCCGGCCAGCTTGGGCGCGGGGACGGGCAGCGCCAGCACCACCCGGTGAGGCAGCCCGGCCTCTGCTGCGTATTCCTGCATCATCTCCGCGTAGGTCAGCACCTGGCGGCAGCCGATATCGAACGTGCGGTTGGTGCTTCCTTCCAGCGAGGCCGCGGCCACGAGGTAGTGCAGCACGTCCCGGACGGCGATCGCCTCGATCTTGTTGCGCACCCAACTCGGCGCGGGCATCAGCGGCAGCGTCTCGGACAGGTGCCGGATCATTTCGAACGACGCCGAGCCAGAGCCGATGACGACGCCGGCCTGGAAGACCACTGCGTCCACCGGGCTGTCCAGGAACACCTTCCCCACCGCCTCGCGGGAGCGCATGTGGGTGGACAGTTCGGTACCGGCCGGGTGCAGTCCGCCAAGGTACACAATGCGGTCCACTCCTGCCGCGGCCGCCGCGCGGGCGGCCGTGCCGGCCATGGCCTTTTCCTTGGCTTCGAAGCCCTTCCCGGCGGCCATGGAGTGGACCAGGTAGTAGAGGACGTCCACGCCGTCGAGCGCCTTCCGCAGGGCGGCGCCGTCGTCGAGGCTGCCCTGGACCACCTCGACGTCGTCCAGCCACGGCACGCCGGCGATCTTGGCCGGCGTCCGGACCACGACTTTAACTGTGTGCCCGGCTTCCAGGAGCCGGGGAACCAGGCGGCCGCCGATGTACCCGGTGGCGCCGGTGACGAGGACGGTTTTGGCGTGCGCCGCCTTGGGGATGACGGGCTGAAGCTGCTCCGGCGTCGGTTCCGGGGCGGTGGGTGTGCCGTTCATGGGTGGCTCCTACTCATCCAGCGTTTGCGCTCAGGTGGCAGGCTTCCGGACTGGCAAGCCGCCCACCAAGCCATTCGGTCCGCCGGCCGGCCCGGATGGCCGCCGGCGGTAATTTGTGGCAGGTCCTTTCTCGCCAGCCTAGCCCGCATGCCGGGAAGGAGTCAGCGGCAGCCGGGCACGGACAGGTGCTGGCGGCCGTGTGTGGGCGGCCCCGGGCTGCGCGGTAGGCTTGGAAGCCCCGGGATTCTTGCGAATTTCGGCTATTCGTGTTGCCTGCATTCGTGAACACACCAGGAGCTTCAGACATGAGCCTCAACGGCCCCTCACTCACCGGTCTGCGCCGCGTCCTCGCCGAGGACCGAAACTACGCCCGCGTCCGGGCCGAGGCCTCCCGCGGATTCGCCGCCCGCAGCGAGGACTACCAGATCAGCGCCCCGGCCGGCCTGCGGGCGACGCTGCTCGCCGAAATCGCCGACGGCCTCGCTGCCCTGGCTGACGAATCGTCCGACGCGGCCTCCGGCGGGGCGGACGCCCAGGGCAGCGGCGCCGGTGCGCCCGTCGTCCTGGCCGTCACGGCGACGGGACGGGAAGCCGAAGACCTGGCAGAGGCGCTGCGCGCCTATCTCCCGGCCGGATCGATCGCCGAGTTCCCCAGCTGGGAAACCCTCCCGCACGAACGGCTCTCCCCGCGCTCGGACACGGTGGGCCGGCGGCTGTCCGTGCTCCGCCGCCTGGCCCACCCGGAATCCGCCGGTGCCGGTGCCCTGCGCGTTGTGGTGGCGCCGGTCCGCGCCGTGGTCCAGCCCATCGTGGCGGGCCTCGGCGAGCTGGTACCCGTGACCCTGACCGTCGGCCAGGACGTCCCGTTCGGCGACGTGGTCAAAAACCTGGCGGCAGCAGCATACGCCCGCGTGGACATGGTCACCCGGCGCGGCGAATTCGCGGTGCGCGGCGGCATGCTGGATGTCTTCCCGCCCACCGAGGACCACCCGATCCGGGTCGAGTTCTTCGGCGACGAAGTCGAACAGATGCGCTGGTTCGCCGTCGCCGACCAGCGCTCGCTCTCGGCACCCGGTGTCCATCACCCCACCGAGCTGCACGCCCCGCCCTGCCGGGAAATCCTCATTACCCCGTCTGTCATGTCCCGGGCGGCGACGCTGAAGTCCCAGCTGCCGGCAGCGGCGGACATGCTGGAGAAGATCGCCGGCGGCATCACGGTGGAGGGCATGGAATCGCTGGCGCCCGTTCTCGTGGACGCCATGGTCCCGTTCCTGGACCAGCTCCCGTCCGGGTCCGTTGCCGTGGTGATCGAACCGGAAAAGGTCCGCACCCGTGCCCACGACCTCGCCGCCACGAACGAGGAATTCCTTGAAGCTGCCTGGTCTACGGCTTCCGACGGCGGTGCCGCGCCTCTTGATTTGAGCTCCCAGGCGTCGGAGGCCCTGCATTCGGCCAGCTTCCGGTCGCTGGCCGACACCCGCACCACAGCCCTCGCCCACGGGGTCTCCTGGTGGTCTATCACGTCCCTGGCCACCGACGAGGAACTCCTGCCCGACGTCGACGTCCTGAACCTGCACGCCCGCGAACCCCGCGGCTACCAGGGTGAAGTGGCTGAGATGATGGACTTCATCGGCTCCCGCGTCCGCGACCAGTGGCGGATCGTGGTGGTAACCGAGGGCCCAGGGCCGGCCCAGCGCCTGGCCGAACTCTTCCATGACAACAACATCCCCTGCGCCCGGGTGGACGCGCTCGCCGAGGAGCCGCAGCCCGGGCTGATCGAGGTGACCACCGCCGCCGTCGGACGCGGCTTTGTCCTGGATCCGCTGAAGGTGGCCCTGCTGACCGAGGCGGACCTGCTCGGCCGGACCTCCGCTGGGTCCACGAAAGACATGCGCCGGATGCCCTCCAAACGGCGGAACGCGGTGGACCCGCTGCAGCTTGTGGCCGGCGACTTCGTGGTCCACGAACAGCACGGCATCGGCCGCTTCGTGGAGCTCATTCAGCGCAAAGTGGCTGGCGGCGGCGACGGCGTCCGGGAATATCTGGTCCTCGAATACGCCCCGTCCAAGCGCGGCGCCCCGGGTGACCGGCTTTTCGTGCCCACCGACCAGCTGGACCAGGTCACACGCTACGTCGGCGGGGACGCACCCGCGCTGAGCAAAATGGGCGGCGCGGACTGGGCGAGCACCAAGTCCAAGGCCCGCAAGGCGGTCAAGGAAATCGCCGGCGAACTCATCCGGCTGTACTCGGCCCGGATGGCGTCCCGCGGCCACGCGTTCGCCGCGGACACTCCGTGGCAGCGTGAACTGGAGGAGGCCTTCCCGTACGTGGAGACCCCGGACCAGCTGACCACCATCAACGAGGTCAAGGCCGACATGGAGCGCGAGATCCCGATGGACCGGCTCATCTCCGGCGACGTCGGTTATGGCAAGACCGAGATCGCCGTCCGCGCGGCGTTCAAGGCGGTCCAGGACGGCAAGCAGGTGGCCGTGCTGGTGCCCACCACGCTGCTGGCCCAACAGCACTACGAGACCTTCACCGAGCGGTTCTCCGGCTTCCCGCTCCGGGTCAGGCCGCTGTCCCGCTTTCAGGGCGCGAAGGAGGCCAAGGAGACGGCCGAGGGGGTCAAGAGCGGCGCCGTCGACGTCGTCATCGGCACCCACCGGCTGTTGTCCAAGGACTTCGGCTTCAAGGACCTGGGCCTGGTGATTGTGGACGAGGAGCAGCGCTTCGGCGTCGAGCACAAAGAGGCGCTGAAGAAGATGCGCACCAACGTGGACGTCCTGGCCATGAGCGCCACACCGATTCCCCGGACCCTGGAGATGTCCCTGACCGGCATCCGCGAAACCTCCACCCTGGCGACTCCGCCCGAGGAGCGCCACCCTGTGCTGACCTACGTGGGTCCGTACACGGACAAACAGACCTCCGCCGCCATCCGCCGTGAGCTCATGCGGGAAGGGCAGGTGTTCTTCGTTCACAACAGGGTCTCCACGATCGACCGCACCGCGGCGAAGATCCGCGAGCTGGTCCCGGAGGCCCGGGTGGAGGTCGCCCACGGCAAGATGTCCGAAAGCCGGCTCGAACAGATCATCGTGGACTTCTGGGAAAAGCGCTTCGACGTCCTGGTCTGCACCACCATCATCGAGACCGGGCTGGATATCTCCAACGCCAACACCCTGATCGTGGACGGGGCGGACAAGTACGGACTGTCGCAGCTGCACCAGTTGCGCGGCCGCGTGGGCCGCGGCCGGGAGCGGGCGTACGCCTACTTCCTCTACCCCTCGGAAAAGCCCCTGGGCGAGGTGGCGCTGGAACGCCTCAAGGCCGTGGCCACACACAACGAGCTCGGCGCCGGCATGCAGCTGGCCATGAAGGACCTGGAAATCCGCGGCGCAGGCAACCTGCTCGGCGGCGAACAGTCCGGCCACATCCAGGGCGTCGGATTCGACCTGTACATCCGGCTGGTGGGCGAGGCCGTGGCCGAATACCGGGGCGAGGCCGAGGAAAAGGCCGCCGAGATGAAGATCGAGCTGCCCGTCAACGCGCACCTGCCGCACGACTACGTGCCCGGCGAACGGCTGCGCCTTGAGGCCTACCGCAAGCTGGCGGCCGCGCTCACGCCCGAGGCCATCGAGGAGGTCCAGGCCGAGCTCGTGGACCGCTACGGCGAGCTGCCGCTGCCGGCGAAGAACCTGATCGACGTCGCCCGCTTCCGGGTGGGGGCCCGCGAGGCCGGACTGTCCGACGTCGCGCTGCAGGGCAACTTCATCAAGTTCTCCCCGGCCCAGCTGCCCGAGTCCAAGCTCATGCGCCTCACCCGCATGTACCCGGGCGCGCAGGCGAAGCCGGCGCTGGACGCGGTGCTCATCCCCAAGCCCAAGACCGCGAGGATCGGCGGCAGGGACCTGCAGGACGCCGAAATCCTGGAGTGGGCCAACGGCGTCATCCGCAACATCTTCACCGACGTTCCTGTTCCGCTCGAACAGACCAGGGGTTAGACCATGATGGGAGGACACCACGCGGCGTCGGGAGCCGCGGCGTGGGTAGCCATTGCCTCGACCGGCCCGTACGCCCTGGGCTGGTACCCGCTGGACCCCACAGGAATCGTGATCGGTGCCATGGCGACGGCGGGGACCGCGCTGGTCTGCGACTGGGACCACCGCGCCAGCACCGTGGCGCACGCGCTGCCGCCGCTGTCCAACCTCGTGGCGCGCGGAATCGAGAACGTCAGCGGCGGCCACCGGCAGGGCACGCACTCCGTGCTGGGCGCGGCGTTCTTCGTGCTGCTGGCCATGATTGCCGGGCAGTTGCAGGTGCAGACCCAGTGGGGGCTGTTGTCCGTCGGGGCCGGGCTGTTGTGCATGTTCATGATCAACATCGCCGCGAAGGCCCTGAAACTTTTCCCGAAGTACGGCTGGATCAGCAACTGGATCTTCGCCCTTGTCATGGCAGGGCTTGTGACGTGGTTTGCGCCGCACCAGTGGACCTGGCTCCCGGTTTCGATGCTCACCGGCGTGCTGGTGCACATTGTGGGTGACATGATCACCACCGGGGGAGTGCCGCTGCTCTGGCCGCTCGTGATCAAGCCGCCGAAGGTTATGCGGAAACTGCCGTTGCTCAAAAACGTCTGGAAAGCCAACGGGGCGTTCTCCATCCCGTTGCTGGGGCGGGCGGGCTCACGGCGGGAATGGCTGGTCCTTATCCCGGTCAGCGGCTACGCGATGGTGGGGATCTTTGGCGCGGGACTGGCCGTGGCCAAGGCGCACTTCCCGGCAGCACTGGCGCTGGGCACCGGACTGCTCAGGAGCCTGTTCGCGCTGCTGCCCTAATGAGCCGGTACGCGTTAAATGGTGCGCGTTAAACGAGGAAGGCTCCGGATATCCGGAGCCTTCCTCGTTTTAAGAACAGTGGAGCCTAGTTTTCTCCGGCCGAGTCCGAGCGGCCCAGCAGCGTCTGCGGGATCCAGAACGCCAGGGCGAACAGGCCAAGGCAGACGGCCATCGGCCAGGGGTTCTCCAGCGTGAGGAAGGACAGCGAGTAGATCGCACCGGCGAAGAGGATCATCATCAGGGCAAAGAGAACGATGGACGAGCCAAGGCTGTTCTCGGTCTGCGGGCTCTTGGTGGTGTTGCTGGACATTCGTTCCTCCTCGGCCCCGGGGGGCTCAAAACTGTGGCGCCGCCGGATCAGTACGCGGACGAACCCTGTTCACCCTTGACGATTGCGATACCGGAGCTGGCGCCAATACGTGTTGCACCTGCAGCAATCATAGCCTGTGCATCAGCCAGGGAACGCACGCCGCCGGAGGCCTTGACCCCCAGCCGATTGCCCACCGTGCGGCGCATCAGGGCGACGTCCTCGGCAGTGGCCCCGCCGCCGTTGAAGCCGGTGGACGTCTTGACGAAGTCGGCCCCGGCCTCCACCGCGGCCTGGCAGGCGAGCACCTTCTGGTCATCGCTCAGCAGCGCCGTTTCGATAATCACCTTCAGGATCGCCCCGCCGTCGTGGACGGCTTCGGCGACGGCAGTGATGTCATCCACCAGCGTGCCCTTGTCATTGGCGCGGGCTGCGGCGATGTTGATGACCATGTCCACCTCTTCGGCTCCGTCCAGGACGGCGCCCCGGGCCTCGAAGGCCTTGACGTCGCTCGGCGTGGCGCCCAGCGGGAATCCAACCACTGAGCACGTCAGCACCCCGGTGCCCTTGAGCGCGGTCTGGACGGTTTTGACCCAGACCGGGTTCACGCAGACCGACTTGAAGTGGTACTCGGCCGCCTCGGCGCAAACCTTGAGGATCTCAGCCTCGCTGGCCTCCGGCTTGAGGAGAGTGTGGTCGATGTAGGAAGCAATGTCGGGCGTGCCCGCGGTGGCGGCTTCGTGGCTCATGGTGGTCCCTTTCCTGGCGGGCCTGGGACGCGGCGGTCCCTTCCCGGGCCTGTGGGCCTGTAGGCCCGGTCGGCGCCGCACGGTTCGCGGCTCATCGCTGACCATCTTGCCACAGGAGGACGCGCCCGTCTGGACAGTCCCGGTGCGCCCGGCGGCCCGGTGCCGGCCAGCTCAGGCGGCCGCCGCGAGGGGCCGGGCCATGGCGGCCTCCAGCAGCTGGGAAGCGCACACGGAGGCGGCGGAACCGGAAGCCACCAGCAGCCCCAGCCGGACGCCGTCGTAGGCCGCGGCGTCACCGATCGCCCAGATGCCCGGCACGGACGTGCGGAAGTCCTGGCTGATGACGATCCCGCCGCCGGCTGCGGTGACGAGCCCCGCGGTGGCGGCCAGCTCGTCGCGGGCGATGCGCTCCTCGGCGAGGATCACAAGGTCACCGTTCATGCTGGAGCCGTCCTCGAAGAGGATGCCGGAGGCTGGCAGGACGGATCCTGCGAGGGTGGGAACGACGGCGGCGGGACGGATAGTGGTGCGGACCGGGCGGACGCCGCGGGCCCGGAGGACGGCCTCGGCCTGGCCGGCGGCGGAGCCGGTACCGACCAGGATGCCCAGGGGGCGCCTGCCGAGGACCCGCGTGACGTCTTTGACGGCTTCGCCCAGCCGGGCGGCGTCGTCGATCGTGGAGTAGCTCAGGCAGCGTGCGGCGCCCTCCACCGGCGCTTCGGCGGGGGCGGACCCGGTGGCGATGACGAGCTCGTCGTAGTTTAACTCCAAGCCGTCGGCGGTGGTCACGCGGCGGTTCTCCGCGTCGATGTAGCTGGCCGGCTGGCCGAAGCGGACCGACACCTGGGGCAGGACGGCGAGCTCCAGCAGTTCATCCGGCGCGTCGTCCCGGTTGCTGAGCACGGTGATGGCGCCGGCAAACGGGGTCCGGGTGAGCTGGCGGACCAGGGCCTGCGCGGCCGGGCCGGCGCCGGCGATCACAATCCGGGGCCGGCCGGCCGTCGTGGGAGAGGCGGTGCCGGAAGCGGCGGCCGTCGAGGAGGAGGTGTCGGACGTGGGAGACAATGCCGGAGCGGACATCTGCAGGCCCTTTCGCTGGGTGGCCATCGTGCGGCCGGTGTGCTTGATGAATCCCAGCGTAGGGGGCCGATTTTTCCGCAGTGTTTCCCGGGTGTTGCCTGTTTTCCGCTGCCTGTTCGCCAGTTTTTACTGGCCGGTAATGACGTGCGTCACACCACCCACCGGACGATCCAACGCAACGCGGGGTCACTTAGCGCCCAATCGGAGGGCGGCGAGTTCTAGCGGTCGTTGCAACACTCAATGAAAATTGGGAGTTGCAACGACCGTGTCGTCTTTAGCGGAAGCACCACGAACCAGCAGGAAATACACGCAGGAGCAGAAGGACGAGTTCTTCTCGGTTCTGGATCGGTTGGGTAATGTGGCCCGGGCTGCCGAGTCACTGGGCTTTAACCGGTACACGTGCCGGAAATGGGCAAGGCGTGCCGGGTTCCGGGGCAGGCCCGGCGGCCCGGTTCATCCCGGGCTCGGGGAGTATTTCCGGCTGCGCAAGGCCGGCAGCACACGCAGGGAAGCTGCCAG
>NZ_FPAY01000003.1 GCF_900116495.1 Arthrobacter sp. ov118 | reverse complement strand
GTCGGCCAGGACGAGGCCATCAAGGCCCTGTCCCAGGCGATCCGGCGCACCCGTGCAGGGCTGAAGGACCCCAAGCGTCCCGGCGGCTCGTTCATCTTCGCCGGCCCCACCGGCGTCGGCAAGACCGAGCTGGCCAAGGCACTCGCGGAGTTCCTGTTCGGCGAGGAAGATGCGCTGATCACGCTGGATATGTCCGAGTACTCGGAGAAGCACACCGTGTCGCGGCTCTTCGGCGCCCCTCCGGGCTACGTGGGCTACGAGGAGGGCGGGCAGCTGACCGAAAAGGTCCGCCGTCGTCCGTTCTCGGTGGTCCTGTTCGACGAGGTGGAGAAGGCACACGCCGACCTCTTCAACTCGCTGCTGCAGATCCTCGAAGACGGCCGCCTGACCGACTCCCAGGGCCGCGTGGTCGACTTCAAGAACACCGTGATCATCATGACCACCAACCTTGGCACCCGGGACATCTCCAAGAGCGTTGCCACCGGCTTCCAGTCGGGCACGGACACGAAGACCGGCTACAGCCGGATGCGCGCCCGCGTCACCGAGGAGCTCAAGCAGCACTTCCGCCCCGAGTTCCTCAACCGTGTTGACGACGTTGTGGTGTTCCCGCAGCTGACCCAGGACGAGATCATTGAGATCGTGGACATGTTCGTCGGCCGGCTCGAGAAGCGCCTCAAGGACAAGGACATGGGCATCGAGCTCACCCCGGCGGCCAAGGTGCTCCTGGCGACCCGCGGCTACGACCCCGCGATGGGTGCCCGGCCGTTGCGCCGCACCATCCAGCGCGAGATCGAGGACCAGCTCTCCGAGAAGATCCTGTTCGGTGAGCTGCACTCCGGCGACATCGTGGTGGTGGATGTGGAAGGCGAGGGTGACGACGCGAAGTTCACGTTCGCCGGCAACGCCAAGCCGCGCATCCCGGAGATCGCTCCGAGCGTCTAGGCAGTACGGCGGCAAGGCCGTCCCGCTCCGTCAAAGGTCCCGTCCGCTCCGAGAGGAGCGGGCGGGACCTTTGCTTTTTCCCGGCCCCAGACCGGGATCCCTTCGAGTCGTCGCCGGGAAAGCTATCTGAAAGCAGTGTTTCACTCTGAGTGAACTTTCTGTGATCAACGCCACAGACGGTGTTGAATCGGTGCATGGCTGCCAAGGACTCAGAGACCCTGAGCGAACAACCCGAGACCCCTTTCCACGATCTGGACCATTACCTCGCCATCCCCAGGGTGAGCGGTCTGACGCTCAGTCCCGACGGCGGGCGGCTGGTCACCACCGTGGCCACCCTCAATGCCAAAGGCACCGAATACTGCACCGCGCTGTGGGAAGTGGACCCGAGCGGAGCCCAGCAGGCCCGCCGGGTCACGCGTAGCGCCAAGGGGGAAGCGGGCGCCGTGTTCGCCGCCAACGGCGACCTCTACTTCACTTCTGCCCGTCCCGACCCGGAAAGCCCCGACGCCGACCCCGTCAACGCGCTTTGGGTGCTCCCGGCCGGCGGCGGCGAGGCCCGTGTGGCCCTGTCCCGCTTTGGCGGCATCGGCAAGGTCAGTGCCGCCAAGAATGCCGACGCGTTGATCGTCACGGCCTCGGTTCTGGCCGGGTCCACCGGCGAGGACAACGATGAGGAACGCCGCAAGGCCCGCAAGGACAACAAGGTCGCGGCCATCCTCCACAGCGGCTATCCCGTCCGCTACTGGGACGCAGACCTCGGCCCGGAGCAGCCGCGGTTGTTCGCCGTCGAGCCCGGAGAGCAGCCGGAGGCCGGAAAACCGACGACGGTCGACGCCGCGCCGCGGCTGTTGCTTCGCAACCTGACTTCCGACGTCGGCAACAGGCTCAGGGACGCCGAATCGGTGGTCAGCCCCGACGGCAGGACCATCTACAGCAGCCTGACGAAGCCGTTGGCGAACGCGGATTCACGCACCGTGCTCGTCGCGATCGACGTCGCCACCGGCGCCCGGACGGTACTGCTGGACACCGAGAACGTGAACTATTTCCCCGGGCCGGTCAGCCCGGACAACCGCAGCCTGGTGGTGGTCAGTGAAAGCGACACCACACCGTTTGCGGCCCCGCAGGTCAAACTGCACCTCCTCGACGTCGCCGGCGAGGCAGCAGCGGGCCACGGAGCCGGGGAAAGTGCCTTGACGCCGCTGGCCGCCGACTGGGACCGCTGGGCCAGGCCCGCGGCCTGGCTGCCCGATGGTTCGGCGCTGCTTGTCACCGCCGATGAGGACGGCGCATCGCCGGTCTTCCTGATCCGCGTGGCAGGGGACCGGGGCGAAGCTGGCGGGGTGACCCGGCTGACTCCCGACGCCGCCGCGTACACCGATGTCGTGGTGGCGCCGGACGGGCGCAGCGCGTACGCCCTGCGCAGCTCCTACGAATTCCCCGCCGAGCCCGTGCGGATCGATCTCGACGGCGGCGCGGCGGTCCGCCTGCCCGCACCGGCGGAGCGCCCGCAGTACAACGGGACGCTCGAACGCGTGGAGGCGACGGCCGCCGACGGCGCCCGGGTGCCCGCGTACCTGGCCCTTCCCGAGGGGGCATCCGCTGCGAGCCCGGCGCCGCTGCTGCTCTGGATCCATGGCGGGCCGCTGGGATCCTGGAACGCCTGGACCTGGCGCTGGAATCCCTGGCTGCTGGTGGCACGCGGCTACGCGGTGCTGCTGCCGGACCCTGCCCTGTCCACCGGTTACGGGCAGGATTACATCCAGCGCGGCTGGGGCGCATGGGGCAAGGCTCCGTTCACCGACCTCATGGCCGTCACTGACGCCGTCGAGCGGCGCCCTGACATCGACGAGGCGCGCACTGCAGCCATGGGCGGCTCCTTCGGCGGCTACATGGCCAACTGGGTGGCCGGGCATACGGACCGCTTCAAGGCGATCGTCACGCACGCCAGTCTCTGGGCCTTCGACCAGTTCGGCCCCACCACCGACGCGGCACAGTATTGGCTCAAGGAGATGACGGCGGAGATGGCGCTGGAGAACTCCCCGCATCTGCACGTGGAAAACATCCGGACTCCCATGCTGGTCATCCACGGCGACAAGGACTACCGCGTGCCGATCGGTGAGGGGTTGCGGCTCTGGTACGAACTGCTCGCCAAGTCACAGCTCGCGGCCGACGAGAACGGCGAAACGGACCACCGCTTCCTGTACTTCCCGGACGAGAACCACTGGATCCTGCAGCCGCAGCACGCCAAGATCTGGTACGGCGTTGTGGAGCACTTCCTGGCCAGGAACCTGCTGGACAAGGACATTCCTGTCCCCGACGAACTGGGTCTCTGAGCTTCCCGGTCGGGCCGGCGGAAGCGACGCGACAGGCCCGCCCGTAAGATTGGGGCTGTGACTGAGACCGCCGAGACGATCCGCATCCGACCTGCCCGCACCGGCGACGTCGCCGCCATCAAGACTCTGGTGGCGCCGCTGGCCGAGCAGCGGATCCTCATGGCCAAGGAGACCGTGGCCTACTACGAGAGCTTGCAGGAGTTCCGGATCGCCGAATCGGACCGGGGCGAGGTGATTGGTTGCGGGGCGCTGCACGTCATGTGGGAGGATCTCGCCGAGGTGCGCACCCTCGCAGCCTCCGATGCCTGGCGCGGCAGGGGCGTGGGCCACGCGCTGGTGGAACGCCTGCTGGAGGACGCCCGGGACCTGGGCGTGTCACGTGTCTTCTGCCTGACGTTCGAGGTGGATTTCTTCAAAAAGCACGGCTTTGAAGTCATGGCCGACCAGACCGCCGTCGACCCCGTGGTGTACTCGGAGCTCCTGCGCTCGCACGACGAGGGCGTGGCCGAATTCCTGGACCTGGCCAGGGTCAAGCCGAATACCCTTGGCAACACACGAATGATCAGGCAACTCTAGGGCGCGCCGAATACGCCGGGTCTCTCAATCCAGCGGTGGAGGTTGAGGAAATAACGCCGCGCTTCCCTTCAGTAAATTTGGTGGATAAACTGGGCCTGGCTCAGGGGGTGGGCCGCCATATTTTCGGAGGCACGATATTGCATAAAGACGAGATTTTTCCCGAATTCTTCGCTTTCCGCAGTACGGACGCCGGTTCCCCGGCGGCGCCGCCAGCCCGGACGGAAGCTCCGGCCCAGCCACCGGCGGAACCTCTGAACCACTCGTCGCCAAGTTCGCCCCGGGCCCTGCAGGGCCGGCTCGCCGCGCCGCCGTTCTCGTGGCTGGGCGACGACGCCTGGCCGCACCTTCCGGACCGACAAGCAGGCTTGTAGTCCGCCTACCGCCTGTCATGCCCCGGTAGTAGGGTCTAAGCAAGCAGCCAGGACACCATCCAGGAGCACCGCCATGAAGAAACTCATCAATGATCCCAAAGCCGTGGTCGACGAGTCGGTGGAAGGGTTCGGGCTTGCACATGCCGATCTCGTGACCGTCTTCCCGGACCCGAAGTACATCGTGCGCAAGGACGCCCCGGTGGCAGGGAAAGTCGGCCTGGTCTCCGGCGGCGGCAGCGGGCATGAGCCGCTGCACGGCGGTTACGTCGGCAAGGGGATGCTCGACGCCGCTGTTCCCGGGGCGGTGTTCACCTCGCCAACGCCGGACCAGATCCTGCCGGCCACGCTGGCGGTGAACTCCGGCGCCGGCGTCGTACACATCGTCAAGAACTACACCGGCGACGTCCTCAACTTCGAAACCGCCGCCGAACTCGCGCAGGCCGAAGGCGTCGACGTCCGCACCGTCCTGGTCAACGACGACGTCGCCGTGGAGGACTCGCTGTACACGGCCGGCCGGCGGGGCGTCGGCGGCACGGTCCTGGTCGAGAAGATCGCCGGCGCCGCGGCCGAGCGTGGCGACAACCTGGAGGCCGTCGCGGCGATCGGCGACCGGGTCAACCAGAACGTGCGCAGCATGGGCGTCGCCTTGACCGCCTGCACTGTGCCGCATGCTGGAGTGCCCAGTTTCGAGCTGGAGGAAAACGAGATCGAGATCGGGATCGGCATCCACGGCGAGCCGGGACGGCACCGCATCCCGATGGAAAACGCCGACGGCATCACCGACCGCCTGCTCGACCCGGTGGTCGGCGACCTCGGGCTCGGCTCCGGAGACAACGTGCTGTTGTTCGTCAACGGCATGGGCGGCACCCCGCAGAGCGAGTTGTACATCGTCTACCGCCGGGCCGCCCAAAAACTGGCCGAGAAGGGCGTCACGGTGGCGCGCTCCCTCGTGGGCAACTACATCACGTCCCTCGAAATGCAGGGCTGCTCCATCACGGTCCTGCGCCTTGACGACGAGTTGACCGCGCTCTGGGACGCTCCCGTGCACACCCCGGCCCTTCGCTGGGGCGTCTGACCGTGGGGCTGGATGTCGGCTGGGCCGTGCGCTGGCTGACGCTCTCAGCGCAAGCCATGGCCGAGCACCGGGTGGAGCTGATCGAGCTGGACCGGCCGATCGGGGACTCGGACCACGGCGAGAACATGGACCGTGGCTTCCAGGCCGTCCTGGGCAAACTCGCCGAGGCGCCGCCGGAAACCCCGGGTGCGGCCTTAAAACTGACGGCGATGACGCTGATGTCCAAGGTTGGCGGGGCGGCCGGCCCCCTGTACGGCACCGCGTTCCTGCGGGCTGCCACCGCATTGGGTGACACTTCCGACGTCGACGCCGCCACGCTCGCCGCCGCATTGCAGGCGGCCCGCGACGGACTAGTCGCCCGCGGCAAGGCCGAACCAGGGGACAAAACCATGGTGGACGCCTGGACGCCCGCGATCGAGGCTGCCGCTGCTGCTGCGGCCGGTGATGGCGACGTCCGGAAGGTGCTGCTGGCCGCCGCCGAAGCGGCCGAGGCCGGCGCCGTGTCCACGGATCCGATGTTGGCCCGCAAGGGCCGTGCCAGCTACCTGGGGGAGCGCAGTATCGGGCACCGCGACCCGGGAGCCGTCTCCAGCGCACTGATCCTGCGCGCCGCGGCCGAGGCGGCCGAATGACCGTCCGGCTGGTCGTCGTCTCGCACAGCGCCAAAATTGCCGACGGCGCCGTCGAACTGGCGGCGCAGATGGCGCCCGACGTCGTCATAGTCCCCGCCGGGGGAACCGACGACGGCCGGATCGGGACGAGCCTGGACAAAGTTCTGGCGGCGCTGGAGCAGGCTGGTGATGACGGCGTCGTGGTGCTCACCGACCTCGGATCCGCGGGCATGACTGCGGAATCCGCGGTGGAGTTCGCGGCGGACCCGGAATCCGTGCTGATCGCGGATGCGCCCCTGGTGGAAGGACTGGTGGCAGCCGCGGTGGCTGCCCAGGCAGGGGCCGATGCGGCGGCGGTGAAGGACGCGGCCGAGGCCGTGTACCGGCCCCCGGCCCACCCTGCGGAGGCTGGGCACGGGCACCAGCAGCCACCCGATGTCACGGCGGACTTCGAACTCGTCAACCAGGCCGGCATGCATGCCCGGCCGGCGGCGAAGATTGCGGGCGGACTGTCCGCCATGGACGCCGATGTGACCCTCAACGGTGCCGATGGTGCCTCCATGACGGAGCTCATGATGCTGGCCGCCGGCAAGGGCACCGTCCTGCACGTGGAGGCCAGCGGCCCGGACGCGGCCAAGGCGGTCGGCTACCTGGAACGCCTGGTCAGATCCGGGTTCGGCGAGCCGTAGGCTGGCTGGCGGAGACCAAGACCTGGCGGTCATCCTAAAGAATCCGGGCCCGTCAGGCGGGGAGCCGGAAGCCGCCTCGGTGCAGTTCCGCGAGGCCGTCGTCCAGCAGGCCGGCCAGCGCGCGCTCCAGCTGCTCGGGGGCCGCATTGAGCCGGTGCAGGGCCGCGAGCGGGATTCCGATTCCGTGCGGTTCGAACCCCAGGTCCGCCGGGGCCCGGTGGAACAGCTCCGGCGCCACGGGCTCCTCGGCTACCCGCAGGACAGCCATAATGGTGCCGCGCACCTGCCGGTCCGTACCGTGCCAGGCCTGCCCCTTCGGCGTATACGTCGGCGGCGGCTCGCCGGCAGCAAGCCAGGCACAGGAGTTGCGGACCGGGCACTGCCCGCATTTGGGGGCCCGCGCCGTGCAGACCAGCGCACCGAGTTCCATGACGGAGGCGTTCCAACGCACCGACGCATCAGGATCCCGCGGGAGCAGCGCCGCCGCCAGCCGCATTTCGGCGGCGGTGAGGGCCTGCGACGGCAAGGCCGAACCGGAGACCAGCCGCGCATGAACCCGGCGAATGTTGGTGTCCACCACCGTTTCGCGGCCGCCAAAGGCGAAGGCAGCAACAGCGGCGGCCGTGTAGCTGCCTACGCCCGGGAGATCCAGGAGGTCGGCGTAGCCGGCGGGGACGGCGCCGCCGTGGCTGTCCCTGATGGCGACGGCTGCCGCGTGCAGCCGCAGCGCGCGCCGCGGATACCCCAGCCGGCCCCAGGCCCGGACGGCTTCCCCTGCAGGCTCGCGGGCCAGGTCGGACGGCTCCGGCCAGCGGCGCAACCACTCCTCCCAGACCGGAAGTACTCGGACCACCGGCGTCTGCTGAAGCATGACCTCGCTGACCAGCACACCCCACGGCGTGCACTCCGCCGCTCGCCATGGCAGTTCCCTCGCGCTGGCCTCGAACCAGTCGTCCAAGGCAGCATGCAGGGCGGGGAGTTCCGGCCCGCCAGGCGTAGCCGCGCCGCTAACTGACGCGGCTGCAGCAGGGCCGGCGGGCGCGGGCCCGGGCGGTTGAGCGGCGAACGCGGAGGGGGGTGGGGTTAGAGTCTCGATCCATTCAGCGTAATAGATCCGGCAACCGGTTCGGGACCTCGGATCCGGATGGTGGAGGGCCGCGCGGCGTGGTCGGCCGCCATAGCCCGCGCCGTTCTCTAGGCTAGAAGAATGGTCAGGCAAGGCAATTCAGGAACGGGCAGTTCGCGGCGGACGGGTTCGGGCCGAGGACAGCCGGCGCGCAAACCCGGCCGGCGCCCGCTCGCCCCTGTCTATCGCCGCCGTCGGTTGCTTGCCAGCTTGGTCCTGCTGCTCGTCATCGCCGTGGTCTTTGGCGGCTTTATCGCCGTCTCGAGCGCTATCAGCGGCGCTCAGCCTTCTGGCGGTCAGCCGTCCGGGACCGGCGCCGCGTCGGACAGCAAGCCGAACGTCTCGGCGTCGGACGGGGAGTCCACCTCCGCGTCGGCCGCCCCCACCGCCTCATCGGACGATGGCTGCGAGCAGAACCTGGTGACCGTCACGGCCGCCACCGACAAGGACAGCTACGCCGCCGGTGAGAAGCCGCTGCTGACCCTCAAAGTGACCAACAACAACAAGGTCCCCTGCGAGGTCAACATCGGGACCTCGCAGATGGAGTACATGATCACCAGCGGCTCGGACCGGATCTTCTCCTCCAAGGACTGCCAGGCCGAGAGCACGGACCTGATGAAGACCATCGCCCCGGGCAAGAGCGAGACCGCGAACTTCCCGTGGCAGCGCAACCGCACGGTGCAGGGCTGCCAGTCCGTTGAGGCCGCGCCCGGAGCCGGCGGCGCCTACTACGTCTTCACAGCCAGGCTGGCGAACAAGACCAGCACCAAGGCCGTGTTCCAGCTCAACTAATCGGTGGTCAGGGGAAAGGGTTAGAGGAAGCGGTCCAGGAGGCTGGCTTCGGCCATGCGGCTCAGGCCCTCCCTGACGGTCCTGGCGCGCTGGTCACCGATCCCGTCCACGGTCATAAGGTCATCGATCGTTGCCGCCATCAGGAACTGCAGGCCGCCAAAGTGGTCTACGAGGCGGTCAGCGACGGCCCGCGGCACGGCCTTGAGGCCGGACAACAGGCGGTAACCGCGCGGCTGCACGACGGCGTCGAGGTTGGCCTCTCCGCCGGCGAACCCGACGATCCCGGCGATCTTGCCCAGATCAATCAGCTCGGTGGGACCCAGGCCGACGAGGGCCTTGACCGCGTTGTCGATGTCCTTCGCGGATGCATCCGCCCCGGAGTAGTCACGGATGATCACGTCGCTGCCCGGGCCGCGGCCCACAGTGAGTTCGTCGAGCTGCAGCGACAGCAGACGGCCGTCCTCGCCCAGTTCCAGGACGTACTGGGAGATTTCTTCGGAGATCCGGCGGACCATTTCCTGGCGCTGAAGCGTCACCGCGACGTCGCGGACCGTCACCATGGCTTCGATTTCCAGTGCCGAGAGCGAACTGGTCACCTGATCCAGGCGCGAGCGGTAACGTTCCAGGGTCGCCAGGGCCTGGTTGGCACGGGCCAGGACCTTCTCGGAGCCCTCCAGGACGTGGCGCAGGCCGTTCACGTACAGCGCGATGATCTGCATCGACTGGCTGACCGAAATGACCGGGACGCCCGTCTGGATTGCCACGCGTTCCGCGGTCCGGTGCCGGGTGCCCGATTCCTGCGTTTCGATGCTCGAGTCCGGAACGAGCTGGACCGCCGCGCGCAGGATGTTGCTGGCATCCTTGTCGCAGACAATGGCGCCGTCCATCTTGGCCAGTTCGCGCAACCGGGTGGGGGAGAAATCGATGCCGATCTCGAAGCCGCCCGAACAGATGGACTCGATAGTCCGGTCGATGCCCAGAACGATCAGCGCGCCGGTGCGTCCCCGCAGGATGCGTTCCAGGCCGTCGCGGAGGGCGGTGCCCGGTGCCACCCTGGCCAGAGTGGCCTTGAGTGCATCTTCAGGGCTCCGAGCCATAGATTTCCCTTCAAAGGTGCAGGCAAGAACCTGCAGGTACGCCGGTTTCGAGGGTCTACCGGCAGGATCAAAAGTACTCAGTTCCCCGCTCCCCCAATGATAGAGGTAAAGCGGGGCCACTTCCGCACAGACAAGCCCTAAAGTGGCCCATTGCGACGTGCCGCCGGGCGCATCCGGAGTGGCCGCAGGCGGTGAGGTCCGCGGCGGCATTTTGGGGATTCTGCCGCCCGATAATTCAGGCTGCCTCGCGGGCGCCGGGCGGCCGCTTCGCGCGGGTTCAGCCGCCTGAGATAAACTGGATCCTTGGGTGTACCGCGGGCTCTCCGCGCCGTGACCCCGTCCACAGCCGCAGCGAAAGTAGCATCGTGTCTCAAGAAGTCCTTAGCCCCGCCCGAGTCCAGGAGATTCACAAGCAGGCGGCCCGGCGTCGGACATTCGCTGTCATTTCGCACCCCGACGCCGGCAAATCCACCCTGACCGAGGCCCTGGCGCTGCATGCAAAGGTGATCGGCACTGCCGGCGCCTCTAGCGGCAAGGCCAACCGCAAGGAGACGGTCTCGGACTGGATGCAGATGGAAAAGGACCGTGGCATCTCCATCAGCTCCGCCGCGCTGCAGTTCGCCTACCGGGATACCGTGATCAACCTCCTGGATACCCCGGGCCACGCGGACTTCTCGGAGGACACCTACCGTGTGCTGGCGGCCGTGGACTGCGCCGTGATGCTGGTGGACGCCGCGAAGGGCCTGGAGACCCAGACCATGAAGCTCTTCGAGGTCTGCAAGCAGCGCAATCTGCCCATCATCACCGTGATCAACAAGTGGGACCGCCCGGGCCTGGACGCACTGGCCCTTATGGACGAAATCACCGAGCGCACCGGGCTGCAGCCCATGCCGCTGACCTGGGCCGTGGGCATCTCCGGCGACTTCCGCGGCGTCTGGGACCTGCGCAATGACCGTTTCGCGCAGTTCAAACGCAATAACGCCGGCGCCAACATCGCCCTCACCGAGTACTTCACCCCCGAAGAGGCCGCCGCCAGCCAGGGTGACGACTGGTCCAATGCTGTCGACGAAGCCGGGCTCGTGATTGAATCCAACCTCGCGTTCGACGTCGGGGCCTTCCACGCAGGCAAGGCGACCCCGATCCTCTTCAGCTCGGCCGCATTGAACTTCGGCGTGAAGGAAATCCTCGACGCCCTGGTCGACTTCGCCCCGCCCGCTGCCCCGCGTCCCGACGTCGACGGCGCCGCCCGTCCCGTCGACGCGCCCTTCGCCGGGTTCGTCTTCAAGGTCCAGGCCGGCATGAACAAGGCCCACCGCGACCACGTCGCCTTCATCCGCGTCTGCTCCGGCGTGTTCGAACGCGGCATGGTGGTGACGCAGGGCCGGACGGGGAAGTCGTTCGCCACCAAGTACGCCCAGCAGGTGTTCGGGCGCGAACGCGAGGTCATTGACGAGGCTTTCCCCGGTGACGTCGTGGGCCTGGTGAACGCGTCCTCGCTGCGGGTCGGCGACAGCCTGTTCCTTGACCACCCGGTGGAGTTTCCCGCCATCCCGCTGTTCGCGCCGGAACACTTCCAGGTGGCGCGCTCCAAGGACCCCAGCCGGTTCAAGCAGTTCCGCCGCGGCATCGAACAACTCGAGCATGAAGGTGTCATCCAGGTGCTCCGCTCCGACATCCGCGGTGACCAGGCGCCCGTTCTTGCCGCCGTCGGCCCCATGCAGTTCGAGGTGGTCGAAGACCGGATGGCGCACGACTTCAGCGCACCCATGCGGCTGGAACGGCTGCCGTACTCCCTTGCCAGGATCTCGACGGCGGATGCCATGCCGGCGCTGGCCAACGTGCCCGGCGCCGAGGTGCTGCTGAGGTCCGACGGGGAGTACCTGGCCCTGTTCAACGACGTCTGGGCGCTGCGCCGGATCGAAAAGAACCACCCGGATCTGACGCTGGTACCGATCGGCACCCACAACCCCGCCAAATAGGGCGGGCAGCCCGGCCGGAAAGCCCGGTTAGGGCCGGGGATAGGGCTTGCCGGTTCCGGTTTCCGCGTTATCATAAGTAGGCTTGCTTTTTCTGCGGGCGCCGGGTTCAGCTATCCGGCTTCGGACCGATCCGCCCGATCCCATCGGCGGGCCCCATCCAAGGGACCACGTAGCCTTTTGACAACAACCATGGAACCCGGGCACCTCCTCAGCGGGCGCTACCGGGTCGAAGAACTCATTGGCCGCGGCAGCCAGTCCAGCGTCTACCGGGCCACCGACGAGACGCTGGGACGCGAAGTGGCAGTGAAGCTCTTCCGCGACGGCGCTGTGGACGAAGAACGGACGCGCCGGCAAAGCGACGAAGTGCGGATCCTCGCAGGCATGGCCCATCACGCCCTGATCACGCTGTTCGACGCCGGCGCGGACACCACCGACCCGGACCGCACCCTCAGTTACCTGGTAATGGAACTCGTCCGCGGCCCGGACCTCCGCCGCCGCTTCGCCGAGGGCCCGCTATTGGCCGCCCACATGGCGCTGATCGGCCACGATCTCGCCGACGGCCTGGCACACATCCACCGCCACGGGATCATTCACCGCGACGTCAAGCCGGCCAACGTCCTGCTCGTGGACTACAGCGCCGAGCACCCGCGACCGCGCGCCAAACTCAGCGACTTCGGCGTGGCCATCACCATCCGCAAAGACCACCACGGCGCCTCCGACGACAGCTCCGGCACCCCCGCCTACCTCAGCCCCGAACAGGCCGCCGGCGAACCCGCCGGCCCCGCCAGCGACGTCTACTCACTGGGACTGGTCCTGCTGGAAGGGCTGACCGGGAAGATGGCCTACCCCGGCGCACCCATCCAGTCCGCCCTTGCCCGGCTGCTGCAGGACCCGGACATCCCCGACGGACTCGCGCCCATGTGGGTGGCACTGCTGTCCTCCATGCTGGACAGGGACCCCGCGGCCCGCCCGCCGGCCCGCGAAGTGTCCCTGGCCCTGCGCCAGGAAGTCATCAACGGCGCCGGGCGCCACCGCCGCGACGCGGCAACGCTGCTGACCGATGAGGAAGGGCGCATGCGGGCAGTTGAGCGCTACGAGATCCTGGACACCCCGAAAGACGGCGTCTTCGACCGCATCGCAGCCCTGGCCGCACGCCTGTTCTCGGTGCCCGTGGCGATCGTCAGCGTGGTGGACCATGACCGCATCTGGTTCAAGGCGCACTACGGCACGGACGTCACGGAGATCGACCGCGACCCCGGGTTGTGCGCCTCCGCCATCCTGCAGGACGATGCCTGGATCGTCGAGGACGCCGCCGTCGATCCCCGGACACTGGCCAACCCGCTCGTGGCCGGCGAGTTCGGCCTGAAATTTTATGCCGGGGTGCCTTTGCGCACCCCGGACGGCTACAACCTGGGCACCTTCTGCATCCTGGACCGTGAACCGCGCAAATTCAGCGCCGGGGACATTTCCGCGCTGGAGGATCTGGCCGCGCTCGTCATGCACGACCTGGAGTTGCGGCGCCACAGCCGGCAGGCACTCGTCGGCTAGCCGCCGACGTCGTCTGCCGGGCTCCCGCTGACCGCCGCCGTTGCGCCTCGGTCTACCGCCGGCCGGCGTGCAGGGCCAGCTCCAGTTCGAAGCGGGCAGTGGGATCCTCCAAGTCATCGCCGAAGAGCTCGCGCAGCTGTGCGGTCCGGTAACCCACGGTCTGCGGGTGGATCCCGAGTTCGGCGGCCACCGGGGCCCGCTGGCCCCAGTGGCGCAGCCAGGAGAGCAGGGTTTCGGCGAGGCGTTCCCGCTGCGCCGGCCGGAGCCCCTCCAGCGGCGCCAGCCGCCGGTTGGCCAATTCTGTGATCGCTGACGGTTCGGCCCCGAGAATCACCTGCGCCAGATGCTCGTCGGCCCAGATCGGGGGATCGTCCGGTCCTTCGCGCGGAGGCAGCGCTGCCGCTGCCAGCACTGCCAGCCGCAGCGAATCCGGAATCCTCTCCCAGCCGCCGGACGGCCCCACGGAAGCGCCGCGCCCCTTCAGGGCGCGGCCCAGCTCCTCCCGGGCGGAGCGGGACTTGCGTGCCGGCATCAGGGCCACGACGTCGGTCTCCCGCTCGATCACCAGGGCGCCCTGGCCGAGCCGCAGCCGCAGGCCGGCAGCCCGGTCCAGCGGCAGCGTCACCACGGCCATGCGCGCCGGCAGCGACCAGTCGGCCATCGCCGCGGTGTGGCGGAGGGCCGCCTCGTCGGCCTGGCCGAGCAGGAGCAGGTCGAGCAGTTCGGTGCGCCGCCGGTCGACTGCCCCGGCGCGTTCGGACTGTTCGAAGGCATAGGCCTCGGCGCTCACAGCCGACAGTTCGTCGATGTAGGCGAGGATCGATTCGCCCAGGTCCACCACCACGCCTTGGCCCAGTTGGTGTTCCACCGAGACCCTGGACATCTCCCGGAACGTCACGCGGGCACCCATCCGGTAGGCGCTCAGCAGGGCGTCCATGCTCCGGCCCTGGCGGAACTCACCGCTGCCCAGCCCGGCCACCAGGTCGCGGCTTTCTTCGGACAACGCCGGCAGCCGGGTCCCGGGCAGTTGCAGGAATCGGTCCAGCGCCGCGGCGACGCCCCGCCTCAGGCCGCGACCGAACCTTCCCTCAATCGGCCGGGCATAGGCCGGAACCAACTGAGGGACGGCGTCGATGATGGCCTCGACGATTCCGGGCATCCTGGGACGAAGCATGTCGCTGACCTCCCTCGGCAAGGCCAGCCACGGAGGATCGTGGGCGGGGGCGGGGGCGGGGACTGCGGGTTCCCGGGCTGCGGAGACGTTCATGGAAAATCCAAAGAGTTGTTACGGCGGGATAGTTTTATAGTGTCGATCGTATGCCTTGGGTGAAGAACTATGGCGCAATCTGACATAAGGTTGATGAATGATCCGGTTCCGTAAGCTGGCGCGTGCCGCATCTCTACTGACCACCCCGCTAGCTCCAGAAGACATTCTGTCGCTGTTCAATCCTGTGTACTCCGCTCGCCAGTTGCGCGGCGTGGTCACCCGGGTGGTTCCAGAAACGGCCGATTCCGCCACCATTTTCTTCCGTCCCGGCCGCGGCTGGCAAGCTCACCTTGCCGGCCAGTGGGCCCGAATCGGCGTCGAGCTCGACGGCGTCCGGCACTGGCGGTCGTATTCGCTCAGCGCCCCCGCAGGTCAGGACCCGGCCATCACGGTTACCGACCTGGGCGCCGTGTCCGCGGCCCTCGTGCGGAACACCAAGCCCGGCGACGTGCTCTTCCTGGCGCCGCCGCAGGGCGACTTCGTCCTTCCGGAGCACCCGCGGCCACTCCTGATGCTGACCGCCGGCAGCGGAATCACGCCGGTTATGTCGATGATTCGCACGCTCGTCCCGCACCGCGCGGACTCCGACGTCGTCCTCATCCACACCGCTCGGACCCCGGCGGACGCCATCTTCCGTGAGGAACTGGCCGAACTGGCGGACCAGTTTCCCCATTTCCGCGTCATCCACTGGTTCACCGGCGAACGAGGCCGCCTGGACTTCAGCTCGGCTGCCGGCTTGGAACAGCTTTGCCCGGACTGGCGCCAGCGCGCAGCGTACGCCTGCGGCCCCGAAAGCTTCCTGGACGATGCCGAGGCGCTGTGGGAGGCCGAGACCGCCACCGCCGAGCCCTCCTCGGAGGCCACCCTCACCATCGAACGCTTCAGCACCAAGCTCGCCGGCGGCGAAGGGCACGACGGCGGCCTGGTCACGTTCGAGGCGTCGGACCGGGAAGTCGAAGCCGACGGCGATACCCCGCTTCTCGACGTCGGCGAGGACGCCGGTGTCCTGATGCCCAGCGGCTGCCGTATGGGCATCTGCCACAGCTGTCTCATCCCCCTCCGGGCCGGCCAGGTCCGTGACCTGCGCACGGACGAAGTCCATGGCGAGCCCGGCCAACTAATCCAGACGTGTGTTTCGGCAGCCGCCGGACCCGTTAACCTCGACCTCTGAGGAGTACCAACGCATGACGATTGTTTCCGACAAGACCGACGTTTCCGAGGAAGCTCCCACGGGCGACACTGCCCGGCCCAAGGCGTCCGCTGCCGCAAAGCCGCGGCCCGGTGCCCTGGCGGAGTCCGGCAGCCCGCTGGTCCGCCCGGATGCGGCCGCGCACCTCTCCGACGAGCAGGTCGCAGAGCTCGGCCGCGAACTCGACGCCATCAAGGACGAGGTCCTCGCCAAGCGCGGCGCCAGCGACGCCGCGTACATCCGCCGGGTGATCAGGGTCCAGCGCGGGCTTGAGATCACCGGCCGCGCCACCCTGCTGGTGAGCAAGCACAAAGCAGCCTGGGTCGCTGGCACGGCGATGCTTAGCTTCGCCAAGATCTTGGAAAACATGGAACTGGGCCACAACATCCTGCACGGACAGTGGGACTGGATGCGGGACCCGGACATCCACTCCACCACTTGGGACTGGGACTTCGTCACCCCGACGCGATCCTGGCAGCACACCCACAACGACCTGCACCACCGCTGGACGAACGTCGTGGGCAAGGACAACGACATCGGGTACAACCTGCTGCGGATGGATCCCCAGCAGGAGTGGAAGCCGTTCAACCTGGGCAACCCGCTCTACAACGCCTTGTTGGCGCCGGTCTTCGAATGGGGCATCGCGCTCTACGATCTTGAGTTGCCTGACTACCAAGAAGGCAAGAAGAGCAAAGAGGCCATGACCCGGGACTTGAAGGCGCTGGGGCTCAAGGCCCTGAAGCAGTTCACCAAGGACTATGCCGCCACACCCGCCGTCGCCATGTTGACCGGTTCGGGCAAGCAGGCGCTGTATGGCACCTTGGCCGCCAACGCGATCCGGAACGTCTGGGCGCATGCGATTATCTTCTGCGGGCATTTCCCCGACGGCACCGACACCTTCACCGAAGAAATGGTCGAAGGCGAAACCCGCGGCGACTGGTATGTCCGGCAGATGATCGGATCGGCCAACATCTCCGGGTCCAAGTTCATGCACCTGATGAGCGGCAACCTCTCGCACCAGATCGAGCACCACCTCTTCCCGGACCTTCCGTCCAACCGCTACGCCGAAGTGGCTCCCAAGGTGCGGGAAATCTGCAAGCGCTATGGATTGCCGTACACCACCGGGCCGCTGCTGAAGCAGGTCGGCTCCACCTGGGCCAAGGTCTTCAAGCTGGCGTTGCCGCCCAAGAAGGCCTAAGCACCGCGGTTCAAGCCGGTTTGAACTCGTTGAAGGGGCGTCTGCCATCGCGGCAGGCGCCCTTTGCCGTGCCTTTCCCGGCGGAGTCCGACGCTCCCGCCCAGTTACTTTGCCCGTGAGCGCCCCTAGCGGCGGATAACCCCCGGGAACCCGCCCCGTGGAAGTCCGGCGAACCGCGGTAACCGGGCAGGAGCGTCGTGCCCCCGGGCGGCGTGCGCGCGGTGGGGCGCGCGCTCAGGTCTTGCTGGCCACGCCCAGAACGTGGGCCAGCCGCGGGTTGCCGGGCAGGACCGAAAATCCGAAGCGATCGAGGCCCTGCACGGTTAGGCCGGCCCCGGCAATCATGGCGGCGGTGTCACGGTTCGGGTGGCACCCACCTGCCACCCGGCTCCACAGCGGTGTGACCAGGTCCTCGGCGGCCCCCAGCACGCGGTGTGCGGAGCGGACGTGTTCATAAAACAACAGCAGGCCGCCGGGGCGCAGGACCCGGACCACCTCCGCCAGGGCGACGGACTGGTCCGCCACGCTGCACAGCACCAAGCTGGAGACGACGACGTCGGCCGAGGCGTCCGCAGCCGGCAGCGCTTCCGCCACGCCGTCTTTCACGGTGACTGGCACCGGTGCCCTGCTGGCGGCGGCGAGGGCCAGCGCCCGGAGCGTGGGGTCCGGTTCGAGGGCCAGCACACCGGACACGGCGGACGGGTAGAACGGGAAGGTGGCCCCGTAGCCTGCCCCGATTTCGATGACGACACCACGCGCCGCTGCCACCAGCCGGCGGCGGTGCTCTGCTGCCCCGCGGGCGTCCATCCGCGGGCCTACGCGGGCATAGGATCTCCCGAAGGATGAATCGCGGCGGTTGGTTTCCGGCATGGGGCCTCCTTGCGGTCAGCCGACGGCGGCCGGGTTGAGCTTGAGCCGGCGCAGCAACTGGGCGTTCAGGGCAACCACAATGGTCGACGCCGACATCATCACGGCGCCCGCGGCGGGGGAGAGGACGATCCCCGCGAAGGCGAGGACTCCGGCCGCCAGCGGTACCGAGATGATGTTGTAGCCGGTGGCCCATACGAGGTTCTGCCACATCTTCCGGTAGCTCGCCTTCGACAGATCCAGCATCGACAGCACGGCCCGGGGATCATTGCCGGCCAGGACCACTCCGGCGGATTCCACTGCCACATCCGTGCCGCCGCCAATCGCGATCCCCACCTCCGCCCGGGCCAGCGCAGGGGAGTCGTTGACGCCGTCGCCCACCATGGCCACTTGCAGCCCTCGGGCCTGCAGTTCCGCCACCTTCTTGTCCTTGTCCGCCGGGAGGACCTCGGCGAACACTTCATCGATGGCGAGTTCCGTAGCGACTGCATGCGCGACCTGCCGGGCGTCGCCGGTGATCATGGCCACCTTGATGCCGCGTGCCTGGAGGGACCGGACGGCCTGGCGGGACTCGGGCCGCACCGCGTCCTCGAGGCTGACCGCACCCAGGACCATGCCGTCATCCACCACGTGGAGTACCGCGGCGCCGCGCTCCAGCCAGGCCCCGGTGACAGCGGCCATGTCCGGTGGGACCGTCAAGCCCAGCTCCCGGAGCAGGGCCGGGCCGCCCACCTGGACCGTCCGACCGTCGACAGTGGCGCGGACACCCCGGCCGGTCAGCGAGGCGAATCGCTCCGCCGTCGGGACAGCCAGACCCCGTACCCGGGCGGCGGCAACGATCGAACGGGCCAGCGGATGCTCGCTGTCGGCCTCCACGGCGGCGGCGAGGGCGAGTACTGTATTCTGCGCGGCGTCCTGGCCGGCGGCTGTGTCCGTGCCTGCGGCGGTGACCTCCTTCACCTCCGGCTCGCCCCTGGTCAGGGTCCCGGTCTTGTCGAACAGCACGACGTCGACTGTCCGCATGCGCTCCAGCGCCATGCGGTTCTTGATCAGTACGCCCGCGCGGGCCGCCCGCTCGGTGGAGATGGCGATGACGAGCGGGATGGCAAGGCCCAGGGCATGGGGGCAGGCGATCACCAGGACAGTCACGGTGCGGGTCACGGCGTCGGTGACGCTGCCCGCCAGGGTCCAGAAGATGAAGGTCAGTACACCGGTGCCGGCGGCAAAGTAGAAGAGGAACGCCGCGGCCCTGTCGGCGAGGGCCTGGGCCCGGGAGGATGATGCCTGCGCCTCGGCCACGAGGCGCTGGATGCCGGCCAGGGCGGTGTCTTCGCCGACGGCCGAAACCCGGACCCGCACGGCGTTGTCCGTGGCGATGGTGCCGGCCACCACCGGATCACCGGGCGCTCGCGGGACGGTCTTTGATTCGCCGGTGATCATCGATTCGTCGAATTCGGCCTGGCCGTCGCTGACTGTCCCGTCGGCCGGCATGCGGCCGCCCGGGCGCACCAGGATGGTGTCTCCGGCGCGGAGCTCGGCGACACCGACGGTCTCCGTTCCGGTGACGGTGACGCGTTCGGCCGTATCAGGCAGCAGTGCCGCCAGGGCGTCCAGTGCGCCTCGGGCCGAGCCGAGGGCGCGCATCTCGAGCCAGTGGCCCAGCAGCATAATGGGTACCAGCAGTGCCAGCTCCCACCAGAAGTCGAGGTCGAAGCCGCCGAGGCCCAGGGTGGTCACCCACGAGGCGATGAAGGCGACGCTGATGGCCATGGCAATCAGCAGCATCATTCCCGGTTGGCGCGTTCGCAGTTCGTTAAGCCCGCCCTTGAGGAACGGCTGGCCGCCGTAAAGGAAGATCGCCGTGCCGAGCGTGGGCGGAATCCAGGCCGCGCCCGGGAACGCGGGAGGTTCGTAGCCGAGAAGATCCGCGAACATCGGGCTGAAGAAGACCACCGGAACGGCCAGACCCAGCGTCAGCCAGAACCTGTCCCGGAACATTGCGACACTGTGCCCGGCATGCTGGCCGTGGCTGTGCACCGCGTGGTCGTCGTCGGCGGGGCCTGCCACAGCCGGGGTGGGGGTCCCCTTTGATGTGTGCCCGCTGCCGCCGACCTCGTGCCCGTGCTGTCCGGCGCGGGCGGTCTGGCCGGCCGGTCGGGCAGCCGGTCCGATGTGCTGGTGATCCATGATGACGCGCTCCTCGGAAGTAGGGCCAGTCTTTTCCCAACATACCCCCGGGGGGTATCATTGGCAAGGCATTTCCTTCGGAGATCGATCCCACCGCACCCCGGCAGACGCTCCTTCCCGGTTGCCCGCGCGTCTAGGGCAGTGCGGTGCCGGCAAGCCCCGGAAACCCGGGGTTGAGCAGGGGCGGGGGCGGCAGCAACTGGGATGGAGCGCACGATTGTCCATGGCCCCGCGTTGCCCGGCAGGCGTCAGCCGATCAGCAGCCCCAGGGCCTCGGCCAGGTGGCTGACTTCCTTTACCGAGAACCCCGCGGGAACCGGACCGTGCCCGTTGACGCTGGCCGGTACCACCGCATGGGTGAAGCCGAGCCGGTGGGCCTCGTGGATGCGCTGGTTGATGCCGGGCACGGGACGGACTTCGCCCGCCAGGCCCACCTCACCAAAGGCAATCAGCCGCTGGGGGAGCGGCTTCCTGGCCTTCGCGGAGGCCACAGCCAGGGCCACGGCGAGGTCCGTGGCGGGTTCGCTGAGCTTGACGCCGCCGACGGTCGCCACATACGAGTCGTCCTTGTTCAGCAGGCAGCCGGCGCGCTGCTGCAGCACCGCCAGCAACATCGCCACGCGTGAGCTGTCCAGCCCGCTGGTGGCGCGGCGGGGCTGCGAGCTGGCGCTCTCGGCAAGCAGCGCCTGGACCTCGGCCAGCAGCGGCCGCCGACCCTCCAGCGTCACCGTGATGCAGGTCCCGGAGACCGGATCCTTGGTCCGCGAGACGAACAGGCCGCTGGGATCGGCCAAGCCGGTGATGCCGTCCTCGTTCAGGTCGAAACAGCCGACGTCATCGGTGGGTCCATAGCGGTTCTTCACGGCGCGCAGCAGCCGCAGCCGCGAATGCCGTTCGCCCTCGAACTGGCACACCACATCCACGAGGTGTTCCAGCAGGCGGGGCCCGGCGATGGAGCCGTCCTTGGTCACGTGCCCCACCAGCAGCGTGGTCATGTTGCGGCGCTTGGCCGCGGCGATCAGGGACGCCGCAACCTCGCGCACCTGGGACACACCGCCGGCGCTGCCCTCGACGTCGGCGCTGCTCAGGGTCTGGACGGAGTCCACCACCAGCAGTCGCGGTTCAAGCTTCTCAACCTGCCCCAGCGCCTGTCCGAGGTCCGTTTCGGCAGACAGGTACAGGGATTCGGCGACGGCGTCGATCCGGTCAGCGCGGAGTTTGACTTGGGCCGCTGATTCCTCGCCGGTGATGTACAAGACGTCCTGGGCCGTGCGGGCGAACTTGGCCGCGACGTCCAGCAGCAGCGTGGACTTGCCCACGCCGGGCTCGCCCGCGAGGAGGATGACGGCGCCCGGCACCAGGCCGCCGCCGAGCACGCGGTCCAGTTCGTCCACGCCGGTGGGCAGGAACGCCGCCGTCGTGGCGTCGACGTCGGCGATCGGGCGGGCGGGTTCAAGGACGGTGGTGGCCGCCGTCGTCCGGGCGACGGCGGTGCCGGTCTCCTCCACGGTGCCCCATGCCTGGCACTCGCCGCAGCGGCCCACCCACTTAGCCGTCGTCCAGCCGCATTCGGCGCATTTGTAGCCGGGCGCCTTCGGCCCCCGGGAAGTCTTCGTAGCCATTGGTCAACAGTATCGGGGACCACGGACAATCAAGGGCCCAGAGGCAACCCCCGGAGCGGCCTATGCCTGCAGCGGGGGAAGAATGTCCCGGGCTTCCTTAGAATCCACGCCGGCCGCCTCGAGCAGGTCCACCATGAGCGGACGGAAGAGCATGACCACCGTTTCGCCCTCGAGCAGCCGCACGTCCAGCATCCGCGGATGCAGGCGGCCGGCGATCTCGCGCAGCTCGGACCGCGCCGTCCGCAGATGGGCGCGACGAACGCCGTCGTGCACCTCCGCCAGGCCTAGCGACAGCTCATCGACGGCGGCCGCCGTCTCCTGCAGGACGTCTGCGATGTTCTCCGTGGCCTCGTCCGAGAGCGCCGCATGGTTGATGGCGCTGGTCAGGCGGCGGGCAAAGACCCGGCTGTTTCGCAGCGCGAGGTCGAGATAGTCCAGCGACTGCTCCATCTGGTCCAGCTCGTCCCGGTGCCGGCGGTAGGCGGGAGCCAGGGTGGCCACTTCCCCGGAGGCCCGCAGGGACTGGCGCATGGCGTCCACGAGGGGCTGGCAGTTCCGCCCGCGGATAAGCGCATGCCAGGCCTGGGTGGAATCGCTGTAGCTCAGCGCCGAGGCGCATTCGCGCAGCACCTCGGCGAGCTCGTGCAGGAGCTTCCTGACGTCGTTGCGGGGCTCACGGCGGGGGTCCTTGGGAACCAGGATGGTCACCAGCAGCGCGAACACCCCGCCCACGACGGCGTCGATGCTGCGGGTGAACGGCCCCCCGGCCGGCGCCGGCAGGAGCACGACGAGCACCGACTGCAGGCCCAGCTGGGTGGTGAAGATGGTCCCGCTGTCCAGGAACCGGGCCAGCAGGATGGAAAACAGCAGCACGACGGCGGCCTGCCAGATTCCCGAGCCCAGCCAGTGCAGCAGCAGATCCCCGACCACGATGCCGATCGTGCAGCCCAGGCCCACCTCGATGACGCGGCGCAGCCTGGGGTCGCGGGAAAAGCCGAGGGCAATCAGGGAGGACGTGGCCGCAAACAAAGGACCGCTGTGGCCCAGGACGTATTCGGCGAAGGCGTAGGCGCTGACGGCGCAAGCGGTCATCTGGATGGCCGGGACCAGGGAGTTCCGGCTCCGGACCATGCCGGTGCGGAACCGGCCGCGCAGGAATCGTGCGCTTGCGGAAAGTCCAGTCACGGCGGCCATGCCCTCCAGTCTATTTGCTGCCCAAGCGCCGACATGGCCGATACGACTGTGACTCAGAGAACACAATGGCCCGCCGGCAGATGTAAGCCATTGGCCCGGCGTCGTTAACCGGCTGTTCACTTTGGACCGCCATTGTCTTCATCTGGGGCACCTACCTTCGGTAAAGGTACAAACCGTACGCATCCTTGCTGGTCCTCTCCGGCCATGCACGCAAAGCCCTGGAAGGGGTACATCAAAGTGAAGGCACTCCGCTTCGGCCGCAACGCGGCTATCGCTGTCATCGCCGCCGGCGCCCTCGCGCTGACCGCTTGCGGTTCGGACAACGCAACCAACACCGCCCAGACCGCCGCGCCGTCCGCCTCGGGCCCCGCGGTCACCGGCACTCTGACCGGCATCGGTTCTTCCGCCCAGGGCGCCGCCATGGACGTCTGGAAGACCAACTTCGCTTCCGCGAACCAGGGCGCCACTGTGCAGTACTCCCCGGACGGCTCCGGCGCCGGCCGCAAGGCGATCCTCGATGGCTCGGCCCAGTTCGCCGGCTCTGACGCCTATCTCAAGGACGAGGAACTCGCCAGCTCCAAGGACAAGTGTGGTCCCGACGGTGCCATCGACATCCCGGTCTACATTTCCCCGATCGCCGTGGCCTTCAACGTGCCCGGCATCATGGACCTGAAGCTCGACGCCGCCACAGTTGCCAAGATCTTCCGTGGCCAGATCGCCAACTGGAACGACCCCGCCATCGCGGCCCTGAACCCGGGCGTCACGCTGCCCGACCTCAAGGTCACCCCCGTGAACCGCTCGGATGACTCCGGCACCACCACGAACTTCACCGACTACCTGGCCGCCGTCGCCCCCGAGGTTTGGACCGACAAGGCTGCCGGCGTCTGGCCCGCCAGCCTGAAGGGCGAGAACGCCAAGGGCACTTCCGGCGTCGTCAAGACCGTCACCGACACCCCCGGTGCCGTGACCTACGCCGACGACTCCGCGGTCAGCGGCAAGCTCGGCACGGCCCAGATCAAGGTCGGCGACTCCTTCACGAAGATTTCCGCCGACGCGGCTGCCAAGGCAGTCGACGCCGGGAAGCCGGTTGAGGGCCGCAACGCCAACGACCTCGCCATCAAGCTGGACCGCACCACCACGGCCGCGGGCGCCTACCCGATCGTCCTGGTTTCCTACCACATCGTTTGCACCACCTACGACACGCAGGCCACAGCTGACCTGGTCAAGGCCTTCGTCAAGTACGCCGCCTCCGATGCGGGCCAGAAGGCCGCGGCCGACGCCGCCAAGTCGGCGCCGTTGTCCAAGACCCTCCAGGACAAGGCAGTGGCAGCCGTCGATTCCGTCAAGGCCAAGGCCTAGGGATAGCCTGCGCCGCGAGGCATAGTGGAAACACCATCCTGACGAAGGTTCCCTGCTCCGAAACGGACGCCACAGGCGGCGCCACGGAGCAGGGAACTGACGCGTTTGTTCAGAACAACAAGAATTGCCGGACACCGGCTGCGCAGGCCTCCGCAGCCGGCCCCCGGCCCCCTATCCAAACCGAAGGACCGTGAAGTGACCACCACCTCCCTGACCAAGTCCCGGGGCGCGGGCCGCGCCGGTGACAAAGTCTTTTCCGCCGCCACCTTGGCAGCAGGGTGTCTGATCCTCGCCGTGCTCTTCGGCGTGGCACTGTTCCTGGCCATCCAGGCGTTCCCGGCCCTGGTTGCTCCGGCGGACAAGATCCAGGGCGGCGAAGGATTCTTCACCTACATCTGGCCGCTCGTCATCGGCACCCTCATTGCATCTGTGATCGCCCTGGTGATTGCCACGCCGATCGCCATCGGTGTGGCGCTGTTCATTTCGCACTATGCCCCGCGAAAGCTCGCCTCCGGCCTCGGCTACGTGGTTGACCTGCTGGCCGCTATCCCTTCGGTGATCTATGGCGCCTGGGGCGTTGCGTTCCTCGCCAAGGAGATCTCCCCGGCCTACGACTGGCTGGCCGAAAACATGGGCTGGCTGCCGATCTTCCAAGGCCCCGCCTCCGCCACTGGCAAAACCATCCTGACGGCCGGCATCGTGCTCGCCGTCATGGTCCTGCCTATCATCACCTCCCTGACCCGCGAGATCTTCCTGCAGACCCCCAAGTTGCATGAAGAGGCCGCGCTGGCACTCGGTGCCACCCGCTGGGAGATGGTCCGGATGACCGTGTTGCCCTTCGGCCGGCCTGGAATCATCAGTGCCGTGATGCTGGGACTCGGCCGCGCCCTCGGCGAGACCATGGCCGTGGCGCTGGTACTGTCCTCCGGTGCCCTGACCGCCAGCCTGATCCAGTCCGGCAACCAGACCATCGCCGCCGAAATCGCCCTGAACTTCCCCGAGGCCAGCGGGCTGAAGGTCAGCACGCTGATCGCCGCGGGCCTGGTGCTGTTCGTCATTACCCTCGGCGTGAACATGATCGCCCGCGGAATCATCGCCCGGCACAAAGAATTCTCGGGAGCCAACTAAATGACCTCCACCCTGACCCCGGTACGCAAACGCTCGGCACTGACCAAAGGGCAGTTGCCCAAGGCCGCTCCCTATATCGTCCTGGCCGTTGCCCTGGTCCTCGGCGCCGCCATCCTGGCGCTGATCGGCTTCAACGCCTTCGGCTGGGGAATCGTCTCCGCCATCCTCTTCGCCGCCGGACTGGTGGGCTGGAGCCTCGTGGTGGAAGGCTCCCGCAAGGCCAAGGACAAACTGGCCACCTGCCTGGTTGTGGGCTCGTTCCTGGTTGCCCTGCTGCCCCTGTTTTCAGTGATCTGGACTGTGTTGGTGAACGGGATCCCCGGGCTCCTGGATCCCGGCTTCCTCAGCACCTCCATGAACGGCGTCACCGGTGCCTTTGACAACAAGACTGTCGAGGAAGGCGCCCCGTTAGTGGGCGGCATCTACCACGCGTTCATGGGCACCCTGCTGATCACGGTGCTCGCGACCATCATCTCCGTCCCGGTGGGCCTGCTCACCGCGATCTACCTCGTCGAATACGGCGAAGACCGCCCGCTGGCCCGTGCCATCACCTTCTTCGTGGACGTCATGACCGGCATCCCGTCCATTGTCGCGGGTCTGTTCGCCGCGGCAGCCTTCTTCGCGGTGGTCGGGCCGGGCACCAAGACAGGCGCCGTTGCCGCCGTCGCATTGTCCGTGCTGATGATCCCTGTGGTGGTCCGCTCCAGCGAGGAAATGCTCAAGATCGTGCCCAACGAACTCCGCGAGGCGGCCTACGCCCTGGGCGTCCGCAAATGGCGCACCATCCTCAAGGTGGTCCTTCCGACGGCGATCTCCGGCATCGCGTCCGGGATCACCCTCGCGATCGCCCGCGTGATCGGCGAAACCGCGCCGATTCTGGTCACTGCCGGGTTCGCGACCACCATCAACACCAACGTGTTCAGCGGCTGGATGGCCTCGCTGCCCACGTTCATCTACACCCAGATCCTGAACCCCACCTCGCCGTCCAACCCGGACCCGTCCTCCGTGCGGGCCTGGGGCGCGGCCCTGGTGCTTATCATCCTGGTGATGCTGCTCAATCTCGGCGCACGCCTGATTGCCCGCATCTTCTCCCCCAAGACCGGCCGCTAGGCCCAGCCCCGCGTCCGCCGTTTATACCTCCAGCAAGTGAAGGAACACCATGTCTAAGCGCATCGACGTCAAGGACCTGAACGTCTACTACAGCAAATTCCTGGCCGTCGAGGGCGTCAACATTAACATCGACGCCAAGTCCGTCACGGCCTTCATCGGCCCGTCGGGCTGCGGCAAGTCCACCTTCCTGCGCACCCTGAACCGCATGCACGAGGTCATTCCCGGGGCCCGCGTTGAAGGTGAGGTGCTGCTGGACGGGGATAACCTGTACGGCCCCGGCGTCGACCCGGTCACGGTCCGTGCCCAGATCGGCATGGTGTTCCAGCGGCCCAACCCGTTCCCCACCATGTCCATCCGGGACAACGTGCTGGCCGGCGTGAAGCTGAACAACCATAAGATCTCCAAGGGCGAGGCCGATGTGCTGGTGGAGCGTTCCCTGCAGGGGGCGAACCTGTGGAACGAGGTCAAGGACCGGCTCGCCAAGCCTGGATCCGGCCTGTCCGGCGGTCAGCAGCAGCGCCTGTGCATTGCCCGGGCGATTGCCGTGGAACCCCAGGTGATCCTCATGGACGAGCCCTGCTCAGCCCTGGACCCGATTTCGACGCTGGCCATTGAGGACCTCATCAATGAGCTCAAGGACCAGTACACGGTGGTGATCGTGACCCACAACATGCAGCAGGCGGCGCGCGTGTCGGACAAGACGGCCTTCTTCAATATTGCCGGCACCGGCAAGCCGGGCAAACTGATCGAGTACGGCGACACCCCGACTATCTTCAGCAACCCGGCTGAGAAGGCCACCGAGGACTACGTCTCCGGCCGCTTCGGATAAACACCGGTGGGGACTTGCGAGGCAAGGGACCGGTGGGGGCAATCGATGCGTGCTACCGTCCTGCGAGCGGCGAGAGGGCCAGCTGCAGGACGAACGCGGCGGCGGCGCAGGCAACCGGCGTGAGGACCCAGAAGGCCAGGATGCGGATCACCAGCAGGCGGTTGGTGCCCGGGAAGCTTTGGTTGGCGCCGGCGCCGAGGGTCGCCGCCGTCACCGTATGGGTGGTGGAGACGGGCCAGTGCAGCCCGATCGCGCCGACGAGCAGCATCACCGAGCTGTAGATCTGGGCAACAAATCCGCGGATCGGGTCGATCCGGGTTAGCCGGTGCCCGATCGTGTAGGAAATCCGCCAGCCGCCGGCCAGCGTCCCGGCCGACAACAGGAGGGCCGTCAGCAGGGCGACCCACACCGGCACCGAACCGCCGTCGGAGAGCCCGGCCGCCAGCAGCGCCAGAACCACGACCAGGCTGGTGCGCTGGCCGTCCTGCAGGCCGTGTCCGAACGCCACGGCGCCTGCGGCAACGGCCTGGGCCATCCGGGACCGGGTGTTGACGACGTTCGGTGGCGTGTACCGGGCGGCCCAGCTGGCTGGCCAGGTCAGCAGGTATGCCCCGACATAGGCGATCACCGGCGAGACCAGCAGCGGCAGCGCCACCTGGTACAACAGGGACGCGTCGACCCCGGTGACGGAATGACCGCCGACGGCGACGCTCGCGACGCCTGCTCCGGCGAGCCCGCCAACCAGGGCGTGCGTGGAGGACGCCGGGATACCGCGCCACCACAGGTAGACGCCCCACAGAATGGCGCTGAGCAGTCCCGCCAGGAGGATGGTGAGGCCGTTCGTGCCGGCCGGCAGCGTCAGCCAGGCCTGGCTGACGGCCAGTACCAGGGCAGCGCTCAGCGCGGCGCCGATGAAGTTGAACAGTGCGGCCAGCAATACCGCCACCGTGGGGGTGAGCGCCCGCGTCCGCACGGCGAGGGCAACGGAGGAGGATGCGTCCCGGAAGCCGTTGAGGAACGCGAAGGCCCCGGCGCACACCAGCACCAGGGCAAGGAAAAAGAACATCACGTCAGGATTCCTTGACGATGATGCTGCCCACCTGGGTGGCGATCCGGCGCATGTCCTTCGTGACATCCACGAGCTGGTTCGCGATGTCGCGATGGCGCGCGTACGTCATCGCCTTCATGTCGTGGAGCATGTCCGCAACCCAGACTCTGTGCGTGCGTTCGGCACGTTTGGCCAGGCGCAGGATCTCGATCCAGTAGTCCTCGAGATCATCGAGATTGTTTAGCTGCCGCATGGCCTCGACGGTGAGTTCGGCCTGCCTGCTGATGATTTCAAGCTGGTCCGCCGCACGCTTGGAGAGCCGCTCGAGCTTGTAGAGGGACACCAGCTCGGCGGCGGCATCGAGTTTCTCCAGGGCTTCGTTGAGGTACCGGGACAGCGCGTACATGTCCTCGCGGGGGAGCGGGTTTATGAAGCTGGTCCGCATGTGGGTCAGGAGGGCGAAGTGCAGCTCCGCCGATTTGGCCTCATGGTTGTGCATGTCCTCCACGAGCCGGGCATGCTCGCTGGCCGGTGCGCCGAGGATCTCCGAGAGGGTTCCGGTGGCCAGCGTGATCTGGCGCGCCATCTGGGCGAGCAGGTTAAGTCCGGCGGTCTCCTGCGGAAACAGGCGCAGCTTCACAGGGTGTCACCGGTCTTCCGAGGAGAGTTTTGCGGGTGCAGTCGGCCGCCCGTGTGACTTGACGGTGGCCTGCGCATGCCCCTTACTTTACCGTCCGACGTCGCCGGCACGTGCGCAGGCGACGCGACTGTCCCATAACCAAAGGGCTCGGCGCAAAGAGGCACAAAAAATGGTGCCGAACCGGATACGCCTCTCGGCGGTAGGCCGCTCTAGGCGGCTAAATGTTGAAGCCCGGGGGTTTCGCGGTTCGGCACCGCTTTTAGTTTTCTACGTCGCTTCATCCAAGTCAACATTGACAGTGGGGCCCGGCCGTGCGTTCCCGGGCGGCGCCTGGCGCCCATCCGCGGCCTCGCGGACGCCCGGCCGCCCGCCTAATCGAGTTCGCCGAGCCGCCACGCGTTCGCGGCGTGCTCAAGGTCCTCCGCCGTCTTGACCAGCAGGTGCGAGTTGCGGGTGAGCTTGCTGGCATGGACTTCGTTGCTGTGCTCGGCCCCATCGGCCAGGGTTGCCTGGCCCAGGGCCACCACCCGGCAAAACGCTGCGGAGCGTTCAAGCGCAACGTCGAAATCGCCGTCGAACGCGCCGGAGAGGATGGCGTCGGCCATGGTTTTCATCTCGTCCGCGCCCGGCGGTTCAGCGGCACCTGCCACTACATGCGACACCTGGGCCGTGTCCTTTCCCGCCTTGAAATACACGGAGATCCGCTCCGGATCCTGGATGGTAGCTGCCCGCAGGGCATACAGCCGCCACAGGGCGCCGGGGAGTGACCGGGCCGGGCTTTCGGCCCACATTTCGGCGATCGCCTCCAGGCCCTGCTCGTCGGCAAGCTTCACCAGCCGCCTGGTCACCTTGGGGTCGTCGCTGTCTCGGCCGCGGCGCACCAGGGCCTGGGCGGCAAGATGGGCCGCCTCCGAGACGCGGGCGGGATCGGCCCCGCCGGCAAACGGCTCAAAGTCGATCGGCGCGAAGGGTTTCGGCTTGTGGTGCCGTGGGCCGGGGACGCTGGATCCTGCGTGCTCGTTCATCCCACCACGCTACTCCTGTGCCGCCGGGGAATCGAGGACGGCCGGCCGGTGCAGCCGATGAAGCCCCACGCCGGTGCGGACCGGAGTCATAAGCCGGGCCAGGTCTGGGGTACAGTGTTAACGTTCAGAAATGGACTGGGCTGAAACGCGCCGTCGCCACGGATTTATCCGCTGCTTCGGAGCTATCAGTTGGGGCCTTTAGCTCAGTTGGTAGAGCATCGGACTTTTAATCCGTGGGTCGTGGGTTCGATCCCCACAGGGCCCACTCTTTTAGCGAAGAGTGGAACACCCCGGTTTCCTGGCAGCAGGGACCGGGGTTTTTTGTGTCCGCCGCCGGACCGTGCGGACTGGCCGCGGCGCTGCGGCCGCCGGGATTGTTCGGCTGGCTAGATATCAGTTCAGCTAGGATTGCCGGATGGATTCCCATGGTGCGCCGCCTTCCGGAAACGTGCATGGCCGCGAGGGCGGGGTGGACGCCGCTGCGGCCGTCCTCCAGGCCCTTAGGGAGTACGCGACCTCGGAAGCGGCGACGAGGCGGTCCTCCCGCGACTCGATGGGAATGGGGGAGACCGACCTCCTGGCCCTGCGCTACCTGCTGCGTGCCGAAGCGATTGGGGAGCGGGTCGGCCCCAAGGATCTCAGCCGCGTCCTGGGCATCACTACCGCTTCAACGACTTCTCTGATCGACCGCCTGGTGGCCAGCGGGAACGTCCGGCGTGAACCGCATCCAACCGACCGGCGCTCGCTCGTGATCGTGCCGACGATCGCCACTGATTCCGACGTCCGTGCGGCTCTCGGCCAGATGCACCGGCGGATGATGGACGTGGCTGAGTCGATGAGCGCTGACGAGGCCCGGGTGGTCATTTCGTTTCTGCACCGGATGGGATCGGCCATGCGAGATCACCGGCCTTAGGGCGCGCCGCCCGGAGATGCGGGACCAGCCGGCGCGTCCAGCTAGTTAGCCAGTCTAATTATATGTATGCTTACTACTTGGTTTTTTCGATCTCAACTGTTCGACCTCAACTGAGAGTAGGCGTCGTGGCTGAAACCCTAACCATTGCCGGGGAACCCTGTGATGACCCGCCGCTGAAGGGGCGCGGGGCACTGGCGCTCGTGGATCCCGGTGTAACACTCCCGGATCCGATATTCCCGCACATGACGCTCCCGGACACGGTTGCCCGGGATGTCTTGCCCTGGACGCCGGAAGGCCGGGCACCGCTGCACTGCGGGTCACCCATGGAGTGGCGCTCGCCGGAGCCGGCCGCAATGGCGTCCTACTCGTTCGAGCCCGCCGGCCGGGCCGCGGCCCTCCCTGCCCTGTGGCGCTGCCGATGCGGCTTCCAGCTGGACGGCTCCGGCCAGGAGGCCGTGGTGCCGGCGGCGGCCGCCTGGCAAAGCCGCTGACCCGCCTCGCCGCTGCGGCAACGGGACCTTAACCCCTCAATCCCGCAAACCTCAATCGCGCATACTTCAATCTCGCGGCGCAGGCCCGGTTCGCGCCGGCACCAGCGCGGTAGGGGACGGCACCTGCAGGCGGCCCCGGGGCTTGCCCGGCAGCCCGGTTTCCGCGTCGAGCGGGAACGTCACGATGTCACCGGACCGTTCGTGGGCCACGTGGAGCCATCCATCGCGGACCAGGTGGTGCCGGGGCCAGTCGCCGCCGCTGGCAACGTCGGCCAGCGGGCGCAGCGCCGCGCCGTCGGCCTCAACCTCCAGCGCACTGACCCGGTTCGAGCCGCGCACGCCGACGTAGGCGTGCCGGCCGTCGGCTGTCAGGGCGATTTCGGCCGCCGAATCTCCCGGCAGCGCCCCGCCCGCGGTGGCCGGTCCGACGAAGACGAGCTGGAAGTCCCCGGAGTCCGGCGACTTCCCGGCCACGGCCACCTGAATCGAATATTCGGTCACCACAAAGACATGCCCGCCCTGGTGCTGGACCAGGTGCCGGGGTCCGCTGCCCTGGGGCAGGACCACCTCATGATCCAGAACCAGCCCCGGCGCCGGTCCGCGGCGGACAGTCCAGATCCGCAGCAGGTCGTGACCGAGATCGGTGGTCATCACCCGGCCGTCGGCCAGCATGAGCGCGGCGTGGGCGCGGCTGGGCCGACGTTCTGCGCCCGGCGCATCACCGTAGGGGTCGCGGGAGGGTGCGGCGGCTGCCCGGTGCAGGATTCCGCCGTCGCCGTCGAGCTCGTACAACAGCACCTGGCCGTCGCCCCAGCAGCAGACCACAAGGAAGCGGCCGGAAGGCTCGACGGCGGCATGGCAGGCCGCCTCGCCGGCCTGCCATGCCGGGCCGGCGGGCACGAGGCCAAACCCGCCGGAGTGGCGGTAGGCCCGGGCCGTCCCCGCCTGCTCGGCCACGGCATAAACCATCGGAAGTGAGGGGTGGACGGCCAGGAAGGACGGGGAGTCGGCCGCCGCCGCGTCACCGAGCCAGCGCAGGGCGCCGTCGGCCATCATGGTGACTGCGCCGATTCCCGTCGCGCTGCCGCCCGAGTCTGCCGTGTAGGAGCCGGTCCAGATGAGGTCCTGTTCAGGGAAGGATTCCATGATGACATCCTGCCAGCCACGGACGGCGCGGCGTCGTTAGGCCCCCGGATCAACAGCCGGTTTCGCCCCGACCAGGCGCCGCGGAATTGTTTCATCTCCCAGGCGCCGCGCGCGGCTGCCTTGGGTAGCATGGGGAGTCCGAGCAACTGAAGCGCAAGGAGGTGGGTCGCATTCACGCAAGTCCAGAAAGGGTGCCCTCCCTGCGCTGCCGGCCTGCCGGCCGCGGCTAGCTCACGTGGGGCGTCTGAGAACAGGCCATAGGGCGCTCCCATGCCAGTAGTCCGTCCGCATTCCCCGCACCGGGATTCCCCGCGCGACACCCTCACGGCCAGGCTTCGGGCGGCGGGATGCGTTTTCGCCGAAGACGAGGCCCGCCTGCTGATCGACGCGGCCCGGACGTCCGAGGAACTCGAGGCCATGGCCGACCGGAGGGTTGCCGGCCTGCCCCTTGAACACATTTTGGGCTGGGCGGAATTCTGCGGACTCCGCATTGCCGTCGCTGCCGGAGTCTTCGTGCCGCGGCGACGGACGGAATTCCTCGTCCGGCAGGCGGCCGTGCTCCTGGACGCATGGCGCCAGGAGGCGGGCGGGGCCAGCCGCGCAGCACCGGTAGTCGTCGATCTGTGCTGCGGGTCCGGTGCCGTCGGGGCGGCGCTTGCCGCGCGCTGCGGGCCCGTCGAGCTTCACGGCGCCGACGTCGACCCCGCAGCCGTGCGCTGTGCGCGCAGCAACATTCTGCCCCTGGGCGGGGCGGCCCACGAAGGCGATCTCTATAATCCGCTGCCGCCGGAACTCCGGGGCCGCGTCCGGTTGTTGGCCGTCAATGCCCCTTATGTTCCGTCGGCGCAGATCGAAACCATGCCGCAGGAGGCGCGCCTGCATGAGCCGCGGGCCTGCCTCGACGGCGGGCCCGACGGGCTGGACCTGCAGCGCCGGGTAGTCGCCGGTGCGCCGCAATGGCTGGCGCCCGGCGGCCACGTGCTGATCGAAACCAGCCGCCGGCAGGCCGCGGAGACGGCCGCGATTCTTCGCTGCCACGGACTGGCACCCCGGGTGCTGCGGTCGGAAAAGCTGGGGGCCACGGTGGTGGCCGGCCTGCTGGATTCTCCCGCTTAAGGGCGGCTACGCCGCCGCTTAGGCCAAGCGGCGGCGTACTCCGGCCTAATAGGGGCGGATATCCGGATCGATGTTGGTGGCGGGGCTGGCCGGAGAGGGCCCGCCTTCGTCAGGCCGGTCCTGTCCTTCCCTGTCACTAAGGGCCGGGTCGGAACGGAGGCCGGGGGCCGTCGGAGGGGTTTTATCCGCCGCGGATCCGCTGGTGGCGTTCGGCTGGCCGGCGTCGCGGTGAACGGCGGAACTGATCACGGTCCCTGCCCGGCGGGCGGCCTCGGTGAGCTGCTCGGAGACCTCGGGTGCCTTGTCCTTGACCACCCCGGCTGCCGCCGCGACCTTGTCCTGGACAGGCTTGCTCTGCCAGAGTTCCGTGCTGCGGGCCTTGAGCTTTTCATACGCTGCGCGGCCGGACCGTGAGCCCAGCACGTAGCCTGCGGCCAGCCCGACGCCGAGAAGAAGTTTGCCCTTCATTCTGTGCTCCTGTTCCTTGAAGACTTAAATGAATAATAGACGTTCCTGACAATGAGCGCGCGGCCCAAAATATACGGTCATGATGCCGCTGCGCTCGGAGGGAATTGTGCGAAAAAGCCGGCCCCGGGAAAACCCGGGACCGGCTTCCGGCCTCACTCCGCGTTAGCGAACCGAACGCTTGGAGATCATGCCGTAAACGAGCAGGACGATGATCGCACCGCCGATGGCCAGCAGCCAGGTCGACAGCGAGAAGAACTCGTTGATGCCCACGTGGAACAGTGCATTGCCAATGAATCCACCCAGGAGTGCGCCGACGACGCCCAGGATCAGGGTGATCAAAATGCCACCGCCCTGACGTCCCGGCAGGATTGCCTTAGCAATTGCTCCGGCGATGAGGCCCAGAATCAGAAATGCGAAAAAACCCATTTTATCGTTCCTTCTTCTTCATTGAGGAGGCACCCGGATCCCGGGTGCGCTTCATCCTTCTGCCCTAATACTAATCATGCTTACTATCAAAGTTCCACCCGGCACCCCGCAGGATTCTTTGAGGCGGGGCAAAAAGCACCGAATTTACCGGGCCCATTCACCCGTTTCACGCCGCATTCATGCAGCGTCCACACGGCGTAAGTGGTTTCCTCCCACGCAGGCCGCCGCCGCAAGTAGCGGCCTACCAGGCGTAGTCTTCGGGGGCGGTGCGGTGGCCCGGGAAAATCTCGTCGAGACGCTTGAGTGCATCGGCGTCGAGCCTTAGTTTGTGGGCCCTGATCGCTGCCTGGAGCTGCTCCAGGGTGCGCGGGCCGATGACCGGAGCGGTGACTGCCGGCTGGTGGAGCAGCCACGCGAGGGCCACGTCGCCCGGTTCCTGGCCCAGTTCATCGGCGAAATCCTCGAAGCGCCGGATCTGCTTCTGGTGCGCCTTGAGCGCCTCGAGGGCGCGCCCGGCGGTGCGGCGGACGCCGGCGCCCTCCTTTTTCAGCACCCCGCCCAGCAGCCCGCCATGCAACGGCGACCACGGAAGGAGCCCCAGCCCATACTGCTCGGCGGCAGGAATGACTTCCAGTTCCACGTCCCGGGTCAGCAGATTGTAGATCGACTGTTCGCTGACCAGCCCATTATAGTTGCGGCAGGCGGCTGTTTCCTGGGCACGGGCAATGTGCCAGCCGGCAAAGTTGCTGCTGCCGGTGTACAGGATTTTTCCTTGCTGGACGGCCACCTCGATGGCCTGCCAGATCTCCTCCCAAGGCGTGTTTCGGTCCACATGATGGAACTGGTAGAGATCGATGTAGTCCGTCTGCAGCCGCTTCAGACTGCCGTCGAGCGCCCGGCGGATATGCAGGGCCGAGAGCTTGGACTCGTTGGGTCTGTCCGTCATGGTGCCGAACAGCTTGGTGGCGAGCACCGTGCGCTCACGACGCTCGCCTCCCTGGGCGAACCAATTGCCGAGTATTTCCTCGGTCCAGCCGCGGTGGCTCGAACCGCCGTATACGTTGGCGGTGTCGACGAAGTTGATTCCGGCAGCCTGCGCGGTGTCCAGGATTTCGAAGGCCTCCGCCTGCCCGGTCTGCGGACCAAAGTTCATGGTGCCCAGGCACAGGCGTGAGACGGTGAGGCCGGAGCGGCCCAGATGCGTGTAGCGCATTAGCGCTCCTCTCCGTCCTGACCTCCTCCGCCCTGACGTGTCGCGGGTTCCCTCCGGCGGTGGATCGGCGCGTGGTCTGGCCGGAGGCTGGTGTCAGCGCTCCAGGCGGAAGCCGAGCTTGATAGTGACCTGCCAGTCGGCGACCTGCCCGTTTTCAAGGTGGCCGCGGATTTCCTTGACCTCGAACCAGTCCAGGTTCCGCAGGGTTTTGGCGGCCTCCGCAACGCCATTCCGGACGGCTGCATCGACGCCCTCGTTCGAGGTTCCGACAATTTCAGAAATGCTGTAAGTGTGATTAGACAACTTCGCTCCTCGTGATCGCCATCGATGCCCGGCTGCGGGCCGTTCCTGCAGACTAGCCGACGGAACCCGGCCGGACTAGGGGTGCGGGACCGGGGGTCCCGGGCGGCGGGCCCGGCAGCGGGCGCTTGGCCTGCCGGGGCAGGATGTCGGCCCGCGGCCTGATCCGGTTCACCATCCAGGGCAGCATGTAATGGGCCACCCAGGCCAGGTCTCCGGCCCGGGCTTCCCGCCAGTTTCCGGGCGGCATGGGACGGGGCTCCAGCGGCCGCAGGCGGTGCGGCGCGTTCAGGGTGTCCAGGACCATGGCGGCAATGGTGTGGTGTCCCAGCGGCGAAAAGTGGAGACGATCCGGATCCCACATTCGCGGATCGGTCAGTTGCCGCAGCGCCCACAAGTCAGCGATGACGCTGTTGTGCCGGGCGGCGATGACGCGGATGTTTTCGTTGAAAACCGCCACCTTCCCCCGGACGTGCCCGAGCACGGCGGTCTCGCCCCAGTCCGGCCCGGTGAACAGGACCACGGTGGCCCCGGTGGCGGAGAGCGCCGCCACGGCGTCGTCGAGGGTTGCGACGAGACGGTCGGGATCGCCGCGGTGGAACAGGAGGTCGTTCCCGCCGGCGGAGAGGGTGACGAGGTCCGGTTTCAAGTTCAGGGCCGGTCCGAGTTGCTGCTCAAGGATGTCGCGCATGACCAGGCCGCTGATGGCCAGGTTTGCGTAGCCGAAATCGCCGCGGCCCTCGCCGAGTTCCTCGGCAACCCGGTCCGCCCACCCTCGCATGCCGCCCGGGCTCAGCGGCTCCGGGTCTCCGACGCCCGCCGTAAAGGAATCACCCATGGCCACATAGCGGCCCCAGGGAGCTGAGCGCCTGTCTGGATGCCCTCCTGAGGAACTCCGATCCCCGGGTTGCCACGGCCCCGCGGTGTGGAGTTTGGCGCCGGTATGGCCGGCGTCTGGTTCAGGGAACCTGGCGGCGTTCACATCATCAGCAATACGCCGATAATGCATGCCGCGGTAGGTACTTATGCCCCTAGCGAGGCGTTGCAGCGCATCCCCAAACGCATCCGCCTCAGGCGGTACCTTGGGCCAGGACGTAGGTCTTCAGGTCATCAAGGGTCTGCTGCATGTGGGCGTCCATGGCGTCGCGGGCGCGGTGCGGGTCGCGGGAGGCCAGGGCGTCCACGATGTTCTGGTGGTGCCCGATGGCATGCTTCTGGATGTCGGGCACTTTGGACGTCTCGGTCCGCCGCTTCTCCAGGACGCGGTGCAGCGGTTCGAACAACGCGGCGACGAAGACGTTTTCCGAGGCCTGCAGGATGAGGTCGTGGAAGGCGAGGTCTGCCTCGACGAAGGCCGCCAGATCGTTGCCGTCGTGCGCCAGCCGCATCCGTTCGACGTGCCCGCGCAGCATCTGGATGTCCGGATCCGGCATGCGTCCGGCGGCCAGTTCGCAGGCGCCGCTCTCCAGCATCCGGCGCAGCTCAATGAGCTGAATGGCCGCTGAGGCGTCGTTGGTGCCTTCCGAGGCCGCCCGCAGCACGGCGTCAAGGGAACCCCAGCGGTTCACCGGGTTCACGAACGTGCCGCGGCCGCGTTCCACGCTCAGGATCCGCTGGGCTTCGAGGGTTTTCATGGCCTCGCGCACGGTCATCCGGCTGACTTCGTGCCGGGAACTGAGCTCCAGTTCGCCGGGGACGCTCGCGCCGGGCGGAAATTCGCCGGCAATGATCCGGTCCAGCAGTTCGTCGGCCACAACGCCGACCAGCGATTTCCTAGCCAATTCTCCCCGTCCAGCGACTCCGCTTTGACTGATGTCGTACCCGGTGCGTTGCCTGTCGGCGTGCTCCCTGACGGCCAAGTCTACTTGCGCGTCCTTGTGCCATATGCCACACTAGCACCTGAATATAAGATGTCTGACATCTTACATTTAGACCCTTGTGGCGGTTCCCCCAAGAGCCGCGGCTTTCCACCGATTGATCCCCACACAATGGAGTGAATAGTGCCCCTCGAAGCAGACGTGCTGGCCGCCTTCCCGGCGGAAGTACAGATCCCCGCCCGGCTCGTGGCAGACAGCGTGGCGGCCTCGTCAGAGGCATCCCCGCGCGTCCTGGTAGTGCTCGACGACGACCCCACCGGCACGCAGTCCGTGGCGAACCTGCCCGTGCTGACCCGCTGGGAAGTGGCGGATTTCGCCTGGGCCTTCGCTTACGAAGTCGACGGCCAGCACCCCCGCGCCGTCTACGTGCTGACCAACACCCGCAGCCTTGACCCGGCAGAGGCGGCGTCCCGCAACGAGGAAATCGTCCGGAACGCCCTCGCCGCCGCATCGGCTGGTCCGGCGCTGCGGCTCAGCTTCGTCAGCCGCAGCGATTCCACCCTCCGCGGCCACTTCCCGCTCGAACCGGACGTCATTGCGGCCACCGTCACCGCCGTCAACGGCGAGGCGACGGACGGCGTCGTGATTGTTCCCGCGTTCCCCGACGCCGGACGCGTGACGATCGGCGGCGTGCACTTCACCCGCGGCACCGGCGAGAACGCCGGGCAGCTCACGCCGGTGGCCGACACCGAATTCGCCCGCGACGCGAGCTTCGGCTTCGCCAATTCGGAGATGGCCAAGTATGTGGAGGAGAAGTCGCAGGGCCGGTTCCCCGCGGACTCGGTGATCGTGCTGGACCTGGACATCATCCGGGCCTCCACCGATCCGCAGATCTCCGCCAAGGCCATCGCCGACGCCATCGACGCAGCCGCGAACTCCACGCCGATCGTGGCCGATATCGTCACCGAAAACGATCTCCGCGCCCTGTCACTGGGGCTGGAAGAAGCAGAGCGCCGCGGCAAAAAGCTGCTCTACCGCGTCGGGCCGCCGTTCGTCCGCGCCCGGATCGGCCAGGAAATCCGCAGCGAACTTACCGGCGAAGAGGCCTACGCCGGCAACACCCCTTCCGTTGCCGGCGGCCTCATCGTGGTCGGCTCACACGTCGGCGTCACCACCCGCCAGCTCAACGCCCTCACCGAACAGCACAGCGCGGCACGGATCGTGGAGATCGACGTCGAGAAGCTGCTGGGCGACAAGGCAGCGGAGTACCTCGACGAAACCGTTGACACGGTGGTCGCGTCCCTCCGCGGCGGCGACGTGATCGTCCACACGAGCCGGCTGCTGATCAAGACGGACGACGCCGCAGCGAGCCTGAAGATCGCCCGCACCGTTTCCGCCGCCGTCGTCGCGGTGGTGAACCGCACGCTCAAGACGTTCCCGCCCCGCTTCGTGATCGCCAAGGGCGGCATCACGTCCTCGGACGTCGCCGCGCACGGCCTGGAAATCCGGCACGCCATTGTCCGCGGCCCCATGCTGCCGGGCATCGTCAGCCTCTGGGAACCGGTGGACGGCCCGGCCAAGGGCATCCCGTACATCGTCTTCGCCGGCAACGTGGGCGATGACCAGTCCCTTGCCGATGTCACGCGCAAGCTCAGCAACACTTTCTAGTCGACCAACACGTCATTCGATGGAGAACACCATGACCAGCAACTACACCCTCACCGTCCTGGGCCTCGGCGCCATGGGCCTGCCCATGGCCACCCGCCTGGCAAGCCAGCTCACCGTCCACGGCTTCGACATCGCCGAGCCGCGCCTGAAGCTGGCTGAAGAGGCCGGCATCCGCACGTTTGACTCCGCCCGGAAAGCCTCGGAAGGCGCCGACGCGCTGCTGCTGGCAGTACGCAACGGCGAGCAGCTCAATGACGTCCTCTTCGGCGAGGACGGCGTGGCGTCCGTGCTGAAGCCGGGCGCCGTCGTGATCCTGGGCAGCACCGTGGGCACCGACGCCATCCCGGCCACAGTGGACCGCCTGGCCGAATTCGGCGTCGAGCTGGTCGACGCCCCGCTATCCGGCGGGCCCAAGCGTGCCGGCGAAGGCGACCTGCTGATCGTGGTGGGCGCATCGCCGGAGGCCCGGGAAAAGGCCGCCCCGGCCCTGGACCTGCTGGCCTCCACCCTGACCGTGGTGGGCGACAAGCCCGGCGACGGCCAGGCCCTCAAGACGGTCAACCAGCTGCTGTGCGGCGTCCACATCGCCGCCGCCGCAGAGGCCCTGGCCCTGGCGGACGCCCTTGGACTGGACCAGGCCAAGACCCTCGCCGCCCTCGAAGCCGGCGCGGCAGGCTCCTTCATGCTCTCAAACCGCGGCCCGCGCATCCTGGAGGCCTACACCGAGGATGGCGCCGAAGTCCTCAGCCGCCTGGACATCTTCGTCAAGGACATGGGGATCGTCGGCAAGGCCACCCGCACGGCCGGACTCGCCGCGCCCGTGGCCGCGGCAGCCGAGCAGCTCTACCTCCTCGGCCAGGCCCAGGGCCTGGCTGCAGCGGACGACTCCGCCGTCATCAAGGTCGTCGCCCCCACCAAGCGCACCGCCTAAGACGGAAATTCCGCGGACGACGGCGGCGGCCCCTCCGCCGTCGTCGGTCCTTCCTTCACACCTTCCTGCTTGAGACCTTTCCGGTCCGAAATTTTTCCGTCCGAGGAGACAACCCGTAATGACCCCCCTGCTCAATTCCCTGATGGTGCGCGCCGCCGACGCGCCCGTCATCAAGCCCGCCGTGGAGCTGGGAACTCCGCTGCTGCTGACCATCGCGGCTGCCGGCGTCGCCCTGCTGCTGCTGATGATCATCCGCTTCAAGATCCAGGCCTTCGTGGCCCTGCTGACCGTCAGCATCCTGGTGGCCGTGGCCGCGCAGATCCCGCTCAAGGACGTCTTCACCGTCGTGGCCAACGGGGTGGGAAGCACCATGGGCAAGGTGGCCCTCCTGATCGCCCTCGGCGCCATCCTCGGCCGGATGATCGAGGTCTCCGGCGGCGTGCAGTCCCTCGCCGACCACTTCACCGCCAAGCTCGGCGCCCGGCGGGTGGCCGTGGCCCTCACCGCCGTCGGCTTCCTCGTCGCGATTCCGGTGTTCTTCGAAGTCGGCGTGATCGTCCTGGTGCCGATCGTCTACGCGTTTGCCAAGATCGCCAAGGTCCATCCGGTGAAGTTCGGCCTGCCCATGGCCGGCATCATGCTGGCCATCCACGTGGCCGTGCCCCCGCACCCGGGGATCGTTGCCGGCGCCGGCGTGCTTGGTGCTGACATCGGACTGATCGCCCTGATCTCGCTGACGATCTGTGTGCCCCTCGGTTTCCTGTCCTACTGGGTTGCATCCATCATGAACCGCAAGACCTACGAACTGCTGCCGTCCGTCAAGAAGCAGGTGGAGGAGTTCGGCTCCGGCGCCATGGTCCGCGTTGGTCACGAGGGCCCGGGCAGCAAAGCGATTGCACCGCCCCGGCCCGGAATGATCATCTTCCTCATCGCCACCCCGATCGCGCTGATCCTCCTTGGCACCGTGGGCACCCTAGTGATCGACAAGAACGACTTCTGGTACGGCGTCGCTGCCTTCGTTGGCAACCCGGTTTTCGCCCTCCTCGTCGCCGTTGCGCTCTCCTTCTTCCTGCTGGCCGTCCGCCGGCAGTGGTCCCTCGTGGAAACCGGGGAGATCTTCGAAGGCGCGCTCCCTCCAATTGCCTCCATCCTCATGGTGGTTGCCGCAGGCGGCGTCTTCGGCAGCGTCCTGCAGGTGAGCGGAATCGGCAAGGCCCTTTCCGAGTCCCTGGACACCCTGGGCGTGCCGCTGCTGCTGCTTGGCTTCATCATCTCGCTCGCCCTCCGCGCCGCCCAGGGCTCGGCCACGGTGGCCATCGTCACCACGGCCGGCCTGCTCTCCTCGGCCGTCACCGGCGGCGGATACTCACCGGCGCAGATTGCCGTGATCACGATCGCCATCGGCTTCGGCGCCCTCGGCCTTTCGCACGTGACCGACGCCGGCTTCTGGGTTGTGGTGCGCTACTACGGCCTGACCGTCGCCGATGGCCTCCGGACCTGGACGGTCCTCACCACCGTGCTGGGCCTAGCCGGCTTCGCCCTGACGTTTGTGGCCTGGATGCTGGTGGGGGGACTGAGCGCCTGATGCGGACCCGACTCGACACCCTGGTCAGTGCCGCCCTGCAGCAGGGCGCGGCGGTGCCCGCGTTCACCTGCTACGACTTCACCACCGCGCTCGCCGTCGTGGGGGCCGCGGAGGAGGCGGGACGCGGCGCCATCCTGCTCGTCGCGCCGAAGACCGCGGCCGCGCCCAACGGGCTGCGGCTGATCACGGCGCTCCGCGGACTCGCCGACGCCGCCGCCGTCCCGATCGCGGTGCAGCTGGACCACGCCGCCGACCTGCAGGTGATCGGCGAAGCCGTCAGCGCCGGGGCCGACTCGGTGCTGGTGGACGGATCCTCACTGCCCTACGAGGACAACATAGCCCTGGTCCGGGACGCCCGTGCGGCCCTGGCCGCGCAGGGGAGCACCGACGTCGTGATTGAAGCTGAACTCGGCGGACTTGCCGGCGACGAGGACCGGGCCTTCGGGACCGGCGCCGAGGCCGACGCCGCGCACAACGCCGCCGGCAACGCCGCAGGCAATGCAGAGGCGGATGAACCGGCCGGCCTCACCGACTCCGCCCAGGTGGAGGACTTCGTTGCCCGCACGGGCGCGCAGCTGCTCGCCGTCGCCGTGGGCAACGTCCACGGAAAGTACAAGGGGGAGCCCCGGCTGCGCTGGGATGTGCTGCAAGACATCGCCGTGCGGACCCGGATCCCGCTGGTCCTGCACGGGGCCTCGGGCATCCCGGCCGAAGAACTGGTCAAGGCCGCTTCCATGAACGTGGGCAAGGTCAACTTCAATACCGAACTGCGGACCGGCGTTTTGGCGGTCCTGGAGGAACAGACCCCCGCCCACCGCGCCGACGGCGAGAACCTCCAGGCGCTGCTCGGCCACTGGAATGCCTCCGCAAGGACCTTCGCGGCCACCGCCCTGGCGACGCTCTCCCGCTAAGGACAGCCAGAGGCACCACACGGCGGACCCGGGCCCTCCTGCTTAGGAGGACCCGGGTCCTCCTGCTCTGGCCGACGGGCAACTCCCGGGCCGACAATGGAGGCATCACAGCCGGGCTTCCTAGGGGGCGCCATGGTTCCACAGCAGCGGGCAGCCGGTGGGCCACCTCCGGCGCCGGACCGCGACCCGGTGATCGACCTTGCCCGGTTCTTCTGCCTGGCCCTGGTGGTGGTGGGGCACAGCATGATGGTGAGCCCGGTGCTGCACCCTGACGGCACCGTCACGTCCGAGAACACCCTGGGCGACCAGCGCTGGTTTGAGCCCGTGGTGTGGGTCCTGCAGATCATGCCGCTGTTCTTTGTGGCCGGCGGGATCACGGGCCTGCAGTCCTGGCGGCGGCTGCACGCCAGGGGCGGCACGGCTATGTACTTCGTGCAGGGGCGGCTGCTGCGCCTGATCCGTCCGGCCGCCGTCCTGCTGGCCGTCATGTTCACCGGCCTGTCGGCGGCCCTGCTGGCGGGTGTTGACCCGCAGGTCATCCAGTTGCTCACCAGCGGCGCCGGGATGCCGCTGTGGTTCCTCGCCGCGTACCTGGCCGCGCAATTCAATCTGCCCTGGCTGGCGGCCCTGCACGGCCGGGCCCCGTGGCTGACCCTCGCCGGGCTCACTGCCCTCGTGGTGGCCGTCGATTGCCTGCGCGGTGTGCTGCCGCCGCTTGCCTACCTGAACATGGTGTTCGTCTGGTGTGCCGTGCAGCAGCTCGGGTTCATCGTGGCCGACAGCCGGCAGTTGAAACCGGGACGTTCAGCACTGTTTGGCATCATGGTCGCCAGCAACGCGCTGTTGGGGCTGCTGGTCCTGCTCGGGCTGTACTCGGGCAACATGCTGGTGAACCTCAACCCGCCCAATTTGACCTTGCTGCTCCTGGGCGTCTCGCAGGCCGCAGCCCTCCAGCTGTTCCGGCCGGCGCTGTTCCGGATCGCGTCACAGCCCTGGGTGCGCCGGTTGGTGGGCCTGGCCGGACGGTGGTCCATGACCGTGTATCTGTGGCACCTGCCGCTGCTCGCGGCGATGTCCGGGATGCTGCTGCTGACCAACTTTCCCCAGCCGGCGGGTGGAACCGCGGCCTGGTGGTGGGGGCGGCCTTTGGTGCTGATATGCGTGATCGCCCTGCTGCTGCCGGTTGTGGCGCTGTTCGGCAGGCTGGAGGGGCGGCCGACGCCGTACGATCCTTTGACGGGGCGCCCGGCGGCCGCCGTGCTGCTGGCCGCCGTGGCCGTTTTTGTCCCGGCGGTCGACGCGGTGTTCAACGGGCTCACCCTCGGGCTGCTGGGCGGGGGTGCTGCGTGCTTCGCGCTCGCCGTCGTTCTTTTGGCACGGATTCCGGTCCGGCACACACCGCGGACAGCCCGGTCCGGCGCATCAAAACCGCCATTGCCACACCCGCCATTAAGTGCCAATGTCGAACCATGACGGAGAACTCGGCAGCCACGGAAGACACTTTCAGCCCGGACGTCGCCACCACCCGGAACGACGAGCTGCACCGGTATGAGCTCCACGTCGGCGGCAAGCTCGCCGTCCAGGTGCGCTTCATCGACAGGCCGGGCCACATCGACTTCATCCACACGGACACGGCCCCGCAGTTCCAGGGCCAGGGGCTCGGCAAGGTGCTGGCGCACTTTGCCCTCGACGACGTGGTGGCATCCGGCAAACGGATCATTCCGAACTGCCCTTTCATGTACCGCTACCTGCGCCGGCATGAGACGTACCACCAGTACGTGGACTGGCCGGATCAGGTACCTGAGGGCGCCTAGGCCCCTCCGCCGGCGTGCCGGTACTGCCCGTACGCGCGGGCGTCCGTGACCGGCTTGTGGGCCGGACAACAACCTCGTAAGGTTTGAGAAGAGTTATGCAGCTGGCTCTTGGACAGGCCCCCTTTTGGAGAACCCATGAACCACAAACTTCGCGTGCTCGTCCGGGTGGATGTCGATCCCGCACATGTCACCCTCGAAATCACCGGTTGCGTGACCCAGTCGGATTCGGCGACCCTCATGCACATCGTGCGCCGCGCCTGCCGGCTCGAGGCCGGGGCGGAGGTGGTGATCGACCTCCACGGCGCCTCCCACCTGGACCCCGAAGTGCTCCTTGACCTCCGCCGGCTCGTGGACTCCAAACCCCTGCCGATCGCTGAGGGGGATGCGCCGGCCGTGCCGTTCCGCCTGGTGCTGGACGAGCCGACTGTACTGCCAATCTGCCTTCTGCACGTCGGCGCCGACGGTGAAGTCCTGCATGTCGCCGCCGAGGGCGAAGTCCTCCCCGGACTCGACGTGGCGCCGGACTCCGCGGCCGCCTACGGGCCGGGGGATGCCGACAGCGCGCTGGCCGCGGAAACCGGCGTCCTTGACCTTGACAGCATCAACGGGCTGGCCCTCTCGGAGTACTTCGAGGGCGCGCTGGATCCGGCGGCCACGGTCCGGGCGTTATCTGACACTGCGCTGTGCCAGCTCGCCGACGCCCTGTACCGGCACCTGGACACCAGCACCCCTTATTTTGGGGCGCACACCTGGTACGAACTCGCCGCCGAGGAGCTTCAGAACCGCCACCTGACGGGCGGGGACGGTCCGGAGGAAGACGAAGAATTGTCGCCGGACACGGCGGTGGCCTGAGCCCGACCGCGGCTACGCTGTCGGTATGAACGCACACGCACCCTCGACGCCAGGTACCGCCGCTCTGATCACGGGCGCAACGGCAGGCATCGGCGCCGAATTCGCCCGCCAGTTGGCTGAGCAGGGCCACCGTGTGGTCCTTGTGGCCCGCGACGCCGGCCGCCTCGCGGCGATGGCGGCGGAACTGGAGAACCGCTATGGTGCTGCAGCGGAGACGATCGCCGCGGACCTGACCGAGGACGCCGGGGTTGCCGCCGTCGTTGCCCGCCTCACTGATCCCGCGCGGCCGGTGGAGATCCTGGTCAACAACGCAGGGATCGGGTTGCTGAAGTCCTTCGAGGACAACGACATAGCGGACGAGAAAAAGCACCTCAGACTGCACGTGGAAACCGCCATGGAGCTCACCCACGCCGCCCTGCAGGGCATGCTCGCGCGCCAGTCCGGCAGGATCATCAACGTGGCCAGCGTGGCGGCGTTCCTGCCGCGCGGATCGTACTCGGCCGCGAAGGCGTGGCTGCTGAGCTTCTCGCGCTCGGCCAACTTGGTCTACAAGACGCGCGGCGTGCAGGTTACTGCGGTCTGTCCCGGGTTCACCCATACCGAATTCCACGACCGGATGGGTATGGACAAGACGGTGGCGCCGCGCTGGATGTGGCTGGACGCCCGGCAGGTGGTCAGCGAGGGACTGGCGGACAACGCCAAGGGCAAGGCCGTCTCGATCCCCAGCCGGCGCTACAAGGTCCTGACGGCGGTGACCCGGGTGCTGCCTGCCCGGCTCGTCGCCGGGCCGCCGCGGCGCGCAAAATAGGCGCGGAGCCTACGTCCGGGAGGGGACCATGCGCCTTCGCCTGACCAGCACCACCACCAGGATCCCGACGCCGGCGCCCACCAGCGTCTCGACGGCCCGTTCGGCTATCAGCACGTAGGGGTCGGTTGGCGCCGCCAGCTGCCCGATCAGCAGGATCACCGGGGTGAAGAAAACCATGGCGAGGCCGTAGTGCCGGGTCATGAACAGCTCGGTGCTGAACTGCAGGACGATCACCAGGCAGGCCAGGACGGCGGCCTCGTGACCGGGGAAGGCCGGCAGCGGTGACCCCGGCCAGGGCAACAGTATGGCTGCGACCACCACGAGTCCCAGGAGCGTGCCGACGATCCGGTGGATGCCGCGATAGACACTGCTGGGCAGGTCCGCCCCGGAGAGCGGCACCGCCGCCGCGGCCATGGCCCAGTGCGGGTGGCCGCTGCCGCTGAGCACCCCGATGCTCCCGGCAGCACCGACGGCGGCCACGTAGCGGAGGGCGTGCAGGCGTGCCGCCCGGCGACGTGCCCCGCGCAGCGCCGCGACTTCCCGCCGCCAGCCGCGCCGCCAGGTGCCGCCCCGGAACCAGCCGCCAAAGCCGACCATGATCGAGAACGCGACCGACCCGGCGGCGATGAGGACGGCGGCAGGCCAGGGCACGGGGGCCGGGACGGACGCGCACGCGCCGAGGGCGAGGATCCCGAAAAACGGACCGGCAGGTTTCAGGGTGGTGCTGTCCGCGAACAGCGACCCCGCGCCGGCGAACATGGCTTCCACGATCACCAGCACCCATGAATCGACGTGATGGGCGGAGAGGAAGACGCCGAGGCCTACGCCGGTGAGCAGGAGGACGGCGGCCTGGCCCTGGTGGCGGAGCCTGAGCTGATGGGGCTCGGTGCGCCCGTACATGCCTGTCAGTGCGCCGAAAACTGCGTAACCGATCAGTTCCGGATGCCCGGCGGACAGCAGCGCCAGGCACGGCACGGCCACGCTGATCGCCACCCGCCACGCCGAGACGTGGTCCTTGTTGGCCGGGGCCAGGCTGTGCAGCGAACGGACGTGGCCTAGCAGGGACATGGCACGGCCTCTCCGTTCTTGTGGAACTTACCGGTTTCGGGGATTTCTGACAGTGGTCCGGACACGCCTAAGGCCTGGTCCGTATGCTTCCCCCCGAGGGGTAAGCATACGGACCAGGCTTCAAAGGGCGGGGCTGTGTTACGAAGTCTGGCTACTGCTGCCGGCTGGGGCCCGTTTAGGCCCCGACGGAGACTTTCGCGGCGTCGCCGCGCCCTGTGACGGGGTCTGCGGTCTGCGCGACCATCGGCATGTCCATGTGCTCGAGGTCGATCAACGGGTTCTCATCCTGGGTGGCGACCAGCTCGCGGGCCTCTGCTTGGGTGTCCACGCTCGGCATGGAGCCAGGCAGCGGCATCTGGGCGGATTCCTTGAGGAAGTAGATCGCTACCGCGCCGATCGCCGAGGTGGCCATCAGGTAGTAGGCCGGCATCATGTCGTTGCCGGTGGCATTGATGAGGGCGGCAACGATGAACGGCGTGGTGCCGCCGAAAATGGCCACCGAGAAGTTGTAGGCGATGCCCATGGCGCCGTAGCGGCTGGCCGTCGGGAACTGTGCCGGCAGCGCTGATGCCAGGTTGGCGACGTAGAACGTCACCGGGAAGGCAATCAGGGAAAGGCCGGCCAGCGTGGACCAGATTTCGCCGATGCCGATCAGCAGGAACGCCGGCGTGGCCAGCACGACGGTGCTGATGGCGCCGATCCACAGCACGGGGCGGCGGCCGATCCGGTCAGAGAGCTTGCCGGTCAGCGGGATGCAGAGGCTCATGATGACCAGCACGGGGATGGTCAGCAACGTGCCGTGCAGTTCGTCGAAGCCCTTGGATTCCGTCAGGTACGTCGGCATGTAGGAGGTCAGCGCGTAGCCGGCCGTGTTTGCCGCCGCTACCAGGATCATCGCGACGATGATGGAGCGCCAGTAGGCCTTCACGATGCCCACCGGGCCCTTGGAGGCTGCCGTGTCTGCGGCGGCGGCGTCCTTGGCCAGGTTCTCCTGGGCATCCAAAGTGGCCTGGAACTGCGGCGATTCCTCGATCTTGCTCCGGAAGTACACGGCGATCAGGCCGAGCGGGCCGGCAATGAGGAACGGGAGGCGCCAGCCCCACTGTTCCATGGTGTCCTGGCCGAGGGTCAGCTGCAGCACCGACACGAGGGCTGCGCCAAGGGCGAAGCCGAGGTAGCTGCCCATGTCCAGGAAGCTGGCGAAGAATCCGCGCCGCTTGTCCGGGGCATATTCGCTGACAAAGGTGGTGGCGCCGGCGTATTCGCCGCCGGTGGAGAAGCCCTGGATGACTTTGAAGAGGACCAGCAGCACCGCGGCCCAGATGCCGATCTGGGCATAACCGGGCAGCAGGCCGACGGCGAAGGTGCTGGCCGCCATGATCATCAGTGTTGCGGCGAGGACCTTCTGCCGGCCCACCTTGTCGCCGAGCCAGCCGAACACGACTCCGCCGAGGGGGCGGGCGATGAAGGTGGCGGCGAAGGTTCCCAGCAGGAACAGGGTCTGGACGGACTTGTCCGCGTCCGGCAGGAACACCGGCCCCATCGTGGTGATCAGATAGCCGAACACGCCGACGTCGTACCATTCCATGGTGTTGCCCACAATGGTGCCGCCGAGGGCTTTTTTAAGCATGGGCTGGTCGACAACGTTAACATCGGACTCACGGAGTCGACGGCGGCGTAGCTTCGGTTTCCGTGCGCCCTTGGGTGCGCCTTGGTTAGTTCCGCTGGCGTGCAAAACGCCTGCTGAAGAGTCGGTCGTGCTTCGGTCAATGGGCATTTGGGCCACTCCTGTGGAGGTCATTTGCTTGCGACTTGTAGCTGCCCCGCTCCGGGCAGGCCTTCAATTTTACGGGATTTCTCTGGAGTTTCCGACTCAGGTGCCGTAGGATGCCCGATTTTAGGTGCGATTTGGCGTGGATCTGCCAATTTCTTTTGCCCTGTCTGACCGCATGGTTACTGGGAACAGCAGCAGCCGGCCGTGTCGCGGCCAAAATTTTCTGCTCGAGCCCCCGAAAGCACGCATTTTGCCGAGGATCCAGCCCTCGGAAGGTTCGCCCGCCGCCCCTACAGACATCTCATCCCAGCAGTCCTAGGATGGATGGACACTTCATTTCACAGCACTCATTCGTAGCGCCCCTCGTGGCGCTCAGCCACGGCGGTCGTTTGCAGCGGAAAGGAAGATCAATGGCGGTTCATCAGTTCGGAGAAGAAATCCAGCCCGAGGTCGCGGGCCATCTGGCGCAGTCCATGGCTGAAGCTCCCGGACCCGAGGCCTTGCGCCACGCGCTCCCGTCGGGGGCCCAAGGGCAACAATGGCCCGACGGCAGCGGGAAACACCGTCATCCCAAGGACCGCGACACCGCCCGCGGGCGGCAGGGCCAGCAGGTGGCGACGGGAGCCATGCACCGGCAGAGCCGACCGCAGATGCCCCACCACGACTAGGTCCGCGATTAGGAGCCGGCGGCAGGTTCAACCACGACGTCGGACGGCGTCTTATCCAGGCGCCAGCCGCGCCAGACGGGGTGCCTCAGTTTCCCGCTGCCGGTCCAGTCGCCGAAGGTGACCTCGCCGACGAGTTTGGCGCTCACCCAGTGGGCGTCTGCCGCATCGGCGTGCGGCACGTCCCGGAACGGTGAGGTCTTCCTCGGCAGTGCGTCCAGCTGCTGCCTGAGTTCCTTCAGTTCACGGGTGCTGAAGCCGCTGCCCACCCGGCCCACGTACCGCAGTTTCGCGCCGTCCGGAACGCCCAGCAGCAGCGAGCCCACCGAGTCTTGGCGGCCGCCTTTTCCGGGCCGCCAGCCGCCCACCACCACCTCCTGGGTCCGCTCCACCTTGAGCTTGAGCCAGGACCGGCTGCGTTGCCCGACGTACCGGCCGTCCGTGCGCTTGGCCATAATGCCTTCCAGCCCCAGCTCCGCGGCGCTTTCGAGGATGTGGGCGGCATCGCCGTCGATGACGAAGGACAGTTCCACCGGGCAGGCTGAGGGGCGGAAGAAGGCGTCGAGACGTTTCCGGCGCTCGCTGAGGCGCAGGCCCCGCAGGTCCTCGCCGGCGTCGGAAAGCAGGTCGAAGAGCATCAGCTTCACCGGGATGGACGTCTGGACCTTCGCGACGTCGGCGGCCTTGGTGAGTTTCATCCGGCCCTGCAGCAGCCCGAAATCGGACCGGCCACCGCGGCCGACCGCGATGATCTCGCCGTCAGCCACGAAGTCCTGTTCGGGCCAGCAGGAACGGTCCGTCAGCTCGGGGTAGCTCGCGGACATGTCGTTGCCGTTGCGGCTGATCAACCGGATTTTCGTGGCGTCGCCCACGATCAGTGCCCTTACGCCGTCCCATTTGAGCTCGTACTGCCAGTCTTTGTCCGGCAGGTCCGCCAGTGTTCCTGAGCTGGCCAGCATGGGGCTGAACTCGGAGACGTCCCCGGGGGGCGGCGGATTCGCAGTGCCGGCGTCGGTATCTGCGTCGGCAGTGTCGCGCTCGGCGGTGTCACTGTCCGCACGGTCTGTGTCCGCCGTGTCACTTTCCGCGGTTTCCACGGCGCGGCCCGGCCCCGCGTGCCCCTTCCTCGAGCCCTGCGGGTCCATCAGGTGGATGAGCCACTGGTCGTTGCCTTGTCCGGTGTGGATCAGGGCGAACCTGCGCGTGCCGCCGAGGCCGCCGCCCTCTTCGCCGGTCAAGGTGGCGATCACTTCCTTGCCAGCGATCCATTTTTCGCATTCGTAGTGGCCCCGATCCCAGATCGTGACCGTGCCGGCGCCGTACTGGCCCTTGGGAATGGTGCCCTCGAAGTCGGCGTAGTCCATCGGGTGGTCCTCAGTCTGGACCGCGAGGTGGTTTTTGGTGCCCGTCGTAGGAACGCCTTTGGGCAGCGCCCAGGAGACCAGGACGCCGTCGCGCTCCAGCCGGAAATCATAGTGCAGCCGGCTGGCGTGATGTTCCTGGATCACAAAGGTTTCCCGCAGCGTCTCGCCGTCCTTCCCGGCTAGATGGCGTTCCGCCGTGAACGGCTCGGGCGTGGCCGCTTTGTCCCTTTTCGTGCGGTACAGATCCAGGCGGGGATCGGCGTCGCCGCCGTCGCCAGCCTCCTTCGGGGAATCTTCAGCGCGGGAACCACCAGCCCGGCCGCCGGAACCCAGGTCTTCCCTGTGGTCGGGGCCGTAGTCCGAAGCGCGTCCGCCGGTACCGTGTCCGCCGGTACTGGCGCCCCCGGAGATGGGCGCGAACGGTTCCTTGCCGGCTGCCACCCGTTTCATCACTTCGTGGTAATCCAGGTGCTGCAGGGAAGCGGATCCGAGCTCCCGCCAGGTCCGTGGCGCTGCCACTGTCGGGTGGTGGCGGCCGCGCAGCGAATACGGCACGATCGTCGTCTTGGCGGCGTTGTTCTGGCTCCAGTCCACGAGCACCTTGCCGGTGCGGAGCGTCTTTTTCATGTCGCTGACGGCAAGATCCGGGTGGTCGGCTTCCAGGGCGCGCGCCAGTTCGTGGGCAAAATCGGAGATCTGGTCCGAGCTCTGGGACCCGTCCAGGGCGGCGTAGAGGTGGATGCCCTTGCTGCCGCTCGTCACGGGAACGGGGTCCAGGCCCACGTCCTGCAGGATGGTGCGGGCCAGTTTGGCCACTTCCACGCACTCCGCCAGTCCTGCGCCCTCGCCGGGGTCCAGGTCCAGGACCAGCCGGTCCGGCGGCAGCGCATTCCCGTGCGAGTCCACCCGCCACTGCGGGACGTGAATCTCCAACGAGGCGATCTGGGCGAGCCACGTGAGGGTGGCCGAATCATTGACCAGCGGGTACTGGATGGTCCGCTCCTTGTGCGTAATAGCGGCGCGGGGCACCCATCCCGGGGCCGAATGGTCGAGGTTTTTCTGGAAGAACATTTCTCCGGGGGCGCCGGCGGTCCCGACGCCATGGACCCAGCGCTTCCGGGTGGCCGGCCGATTCCGGGCCGCCGGAATGAGCACGGGCGCCACCGCGGCGTAGTACGCCAGGACGTCCGCCTTGGTGGTGCCCGTCTCCGGATACATGATTTTTTCCAGATTCGTGAGCACCAGTTCGCGCCCGTCCACCCGGACACGCTCCTTACCCTTGGGCAAAACCCTTCACCTCCGTGCAACTGTGATGTTCACTTGATCCATGAGAGCCATCTGGAAAGGTGCCATAGCGTTCGGGCTGGTCAACGTGCCGGTCAAGGTCTACAGCGCGACCGAGGACCACGACATCAGCCTGCACCAAGTCCACAACGACGACGGCGGGCGGATCCGTTACCAGCGCCGCTGCGAGGTCTGCAGCAAGATCGTTGACTACGAGGACATCGACAAGGCGTATGAGGAGGACGGCCGCACGGTGGTGCTGACCCGTGATGAGCTCAAGTCCATTCCCGCGGAGAACAGCCACGAAATCGAAGTGGTGCAGTTCGTCCCGGTCGACCAGCTCGATCCGATGATGTTCGAGAAGAGCTATTACCTCGAACCGGACTCCAAGTCGCCCAAGGCGTACGTGCTGCTGCGCCGGGCTTTGGAAGACACGGACCGGGTGGCGATCGTCCAGTTCGCGCTGCGGGACAAGACCCGGCTCGGCGCATTGCGGATCCGCGACGAGGTCCTGGTCCTGCAGTCGCTGCTGTGGGCCGACGAGGTGCGTGAGGCCAGCTTCCCGGCCCTCGAAGCCTCGATCCGCATCTCCGCCCAGGAACGGGAAATGTCCGCGGCCCTGGTCGATTCGATGGCTTCCGATTTTGAGCCGGACCACTTCACGGACGAGTACCAGGAGCAGCTGCGCCAGCTCATCGACGCGAAGCTGGAGAAGGGCGAGTCGCTGGACACCGAGGAGACCTTCGGCGTTCCGGCCGAGGCGGGCGAAGGCGAGGTCATCGACCTCATGGAGGCCCTCAAACGCAGCATCGCGAAGAAGCGGGGCGGGGCAGACGCCGAACCCGAGGCGGAACCGGACGAGGAGGCCGCTCCGGCGACTGACAAGGCCCCGGCCAAAGCTCCCGCGAAGGCGGGGGCGTCCAAGGCCGCTGCGTCGAAATCCGGCGCCGCCAGGTCCACAGCCGCTGCTAAGACGTCCGGTGCGAAGACAAGCGCCGCGAAGACCTCCGCTGCCAAGAGCTCCACGACGAAGAGCTCCGCCACCAAGACAGCTGCTGCCAAGACCTCTGCCACGAAGACCCCTGCCGCCAAGACCGCGGCGGCTAAATCCTCGGCTACCAGGACTCCTGCCGCGAAACCGGCCCGGAAGGGTGCATGAGGCAGGACGCCGGAGGGTGCATGAGGCAGGACGCCGGCCAGCGCCGTCGACCACGGTGATCAGGAGTTCCGCAGGGCGGAGATGAGTTCGCTCTTCTTCTTCGCCGAATAACCCTTGAGACCGATTTCCTTGGCCCGTGCCTTCAGCTCCGGGACCGTCCAGTCCTCGTAGTCGCCCGCATGGCCGCCCTTGCGGCCGACCGCCGAACGGCCGCGCTTGGCGGCGGCGTTGGAGACCCGGGCAGCTTTTTGTTTCGAGGCGCCGTCCTCGACCAGCTTCTCGTACAGTTCGGGATCCTTGATGCCGGGGCTCTCGGAGCCGCGGGGCTCGCCCTTCTTTGTAGGCATGGCTACTGCGGCCTCCGTTCGCCGTCCGCCGGGCCGATCGCGTCTTCGCGCAAGGCGTCATTGACTGCAGTGGCCACCGGGGCGTCGACGTGGATGCTTTCCTGCACACTTGCCATGGGCTGGTCTCCTTTGGCTTGATTTCGGGGGCGACGAACACCTGCTGTAGCTGCCCGCGGGGGACAGCTCCACCGTTTCCAAACTATCGGCGAGGATTCGCTAAAACAAGCATCTACTAAGCCCGCTTATGAAATCCTTTCGAGGCTGTGCCCCCTCCAACGACGGCGGCCCGGCAGCACCTCAACGAGGTGCTGCCGGGCCGCAGGGATTGGCGGTGCTGCTATTCGGCGTCGTGGTCCGTCTCAAGGATCTGCACGAGGCGGTCCAGGGCGGCGTCGGCGCCTTCGCCCTCGGCACGCAACACTACAACCTCGCCGTGAGAAGCGCCCAGGCTCATCAGGGACAGGATGCTGGCGGCGTCCATGGCCTCGTCCTCGGGCTCACCCAGGCGGGCGATGGTGATGTCGAGGTTGTCGAACTCGCCCGCAGCCTCGGCGAAGATGGCGGCCGGACGGGCGTGGAGCCCAACACGGCTGGCAATGGTGGCGTTACGTTCGGTCATTTCTGCTCCTTGAAGTCAGCTTGGTGAGTAGGTGTTTTGAAAGATCCGTCCGGGCGGACTCAGGCGGCTACGGGAACGGTCTCCACCGTATCAACCGGCTTCTTGACTGCCCAGCGCTTGAGTCCGATCACGGCAAAGGCGCTCACGACCGTACCGGCCGCGATGGCGACGACGAACATCAGGAAGTTATCGATCGCGAAGAAGACGAAGATTCCGCCGTGCGGGGCCTTCGACCCTACGCCTGCCGCCATCGAGATTGCACCCGTCACGGCACCGCCAAGCATGCTGGCGGGGATGACGCGGAGCGGGTCCGCGGCGGCAAACGGGATGGCGCCTTCCGTGATGAAGGAAGCTCCCAGCAGCCAGGCGGCCTTGCCGTTTTCCTGTTCGGCCAGGCTGAAGAGCTTCCTGTTCAGCACGGTCGCAGCCAGTGCCATGGCCAGCGGCGGAACCATGCCTGCGGCCATGACGGCTGCCATGATCTGCCACGGAGCCTGGTTGGTGATGGAGGCTGCACCCAGGCCGGCGACGGCGAAGGAGTAGGCAACCTTGTTGACCGGGCCGCCGAGGTCGAAGCACATCATCAGGCCCAGGATAACGCCCAGAGCGACGGCGCTGGCGCCGGTGAGGCCAGACAGGAATTCGTTGAGCCCGACAGTGACCCGGGCGATGTAGGCGCCCAGGAACACGAACAACAGACCCGACGCCACGAGCGACGCCACTAGCGGGATGATGACGACCGGCATCAGGCCGCGCAGCCAGCGGGCCACATGGAGCTTGCCGATCGAATGGGCGACGTAGCCGGCGATCAGGCCGCCCACGATACCGCCGAGGAACCCTGCGCCCATGAAGACGGCAACGGCGCCGGAAACGAAGCCCGGGGCGATGCCGGGCCGGTCAGCGATGGCATAGGCAATATAACCGGCCAGCGCGGGCACGAGGAAGCCCAGGGACAGGGCGCCGATCTTGAAGAGCACGGCCCCCAGGTAGGCGCCCAGCGGGCCCCACGCCAGTTCCGGGTACACGGTGGGCAAGTTGAAGAGGCTGTTCTCCGCCAGGATCTTGTCCGCGAAGGCGGTGATGTCGTAGCCGCCCAGCAGGAAGCCGAGGGCGATCAGCAGACCGCCGCCCGCCACGAACGGGATCATGTAGCTGACACCTGTGAGCAGCGCCTTCTTCAGCTTGGTGCCGATGTGCTCGCCCTTTTCCTCGGCCTCGAGTTCGGCCTGCTCCTCCGCGCCGAAGTGCGGCACGCGGCGGGCATGCGGGTTATCAGCAGCGGCGAGTGCTTCCGCGACCATCTTGTCCGGCTCGTCGATGCCGCGCTTGACCGGGGCGTTGATCACGGGCATGCCGGCGAAGCGCTCTTTGCCGCGCACGTCCACGTCCACGGCGAAGATCACGGCATCGGCTGCGGCAATCACGGCGGAGTCAAGGGCCTGGGCGCCCGAGGAACCCTGGGTTTCCACCTGCAGGTCCACGCCGGCTTCCTTGGCCGCGGCGACCAGCGAGTCGGCGGCCATGTAGGTGTGGGCGATGCCGGTGGGGCAGGCAGTGACGGCGACCAGGCGCTTGGGGCCCTTGGCCTTCGCGGCGCCGTCTCCGGTGTCCGCGACGGCGGCCGCGGCAGCCCCGGCAGTCGCGGGGACGGCGGTTGCGCCGGCGCCGGGTGCGGCTTCGGCGTGAGGGGTGGGCTTGTCGGCCAGCGCGGCCTCGACGAGTTCGACGATCTCCGCCTGGGTGGTCGCGGCGCGCAGGCTGCCCGTGAAGTCCTTCTTGATCAGGGACCGCGCCAGCTTCGAGAGCAGCTTCAGGTGGTCCTGGTCGGCGCCCTCAGGAGCGGCAATGAAGAAGATCAGGTCCGCGGGTCCGTCCTTCGCGCCGAAGTCGACCGGCTGGGACAGCCGCGCCATCGCCAGGGTGGGTTCGGTGACCGCCGTCGAGCGGCAGTGCGGGATCGCAATGCCGCCCGGGACGCCCGTGGCGGTCTTGGATTCCCGGGCGAAGGCGTCGGCGAAGAGGCCCTCGACTTCGGTGGCGCGTCCGTTGGCTGCAACTCTGCCTGCCAGGTGCCGGATCACGTGCTCGGGCGAGCTGCCCAGATTCTGGTCGAGCTCGACCAGTTCGGTGGTGATGAGCTGTGTCACTGTCAATCCTTCCGGAGGGCCGTGATGGTAACGGCATCAGGGGTGGTTTGGTTGACTGCCGGGACCGTGGAGCCAGGCAGGGAAGCGGCGGCGGCACCATGGGCCACCGCCTGACGGAGGCAATCAACCGGGGCGGCGCCCTGGCTGGAGGCGAGCAGGTATCCGGCCAGCGAGGAATCGCCGGCGCCGACAGTGCTGACCGCGGTGACCGGCGGATGCGTGGCCAGCCACGCGCCGTCGGCCGTCACAAGAACGGCACCCTTGGAGCCCAAGGTGGCCAATACAGCACCCACCCCGGAGCGCACGACCGCGGCGGCGGCCGCTGCTGCAGCCTCCGGGTCCGCTTCAAGCTCCTCGGCGGATTTGTTCGTGGCGAACCCGGTTGCGGCTGCCAGTTCCACCAGTTCCTCGGCGTTGGGTTTCAAGAGGTCCGGCTTTCCCGAGGTTTCGCCGGAGACCGCTGCGGCGAGAGGTTCGCCGGATGAGTCGACGGCGACCCTGGGTGCGGCCTCGCCATCAAACTGGGAACGCAGCCGCCGGGTGACGGTGGCGTAGAAGTCGGCTGGGACTCCGGGTGGGAGCGAGCCGGCCAGGACAACCCAGGCGGCGCCGCGGGCCTGGTCCAGCAACAGGCCGATCAGTGCCTCCTGCTGGTCCTCGCTGAGGACCGGTCCGGGTTCGTTGACCTTGGTGGTGACGCCGCCGGGTTCGGTGAGCGCCACGTTGCTGCGCAGCGGCTCGCCGATCGGGAGGGCCGCGAAGGGCACGTCGGTCTCCCGCAGCCCGGCGAGGACGGGATCGGCCTCGGCGCCGGGGAGGACGGCGATCGTCTTCAGCCCCGAGGCCACGAGGGCGCGCGAGACGTTGACGCCCTTGCCGCCGGATTCCTGGCGGACGGAGACGGCCCGCTGGACTTCCCCGCGGAGGAGGGGGCCCGGCAGGGCCACGGTGCGGTCCAGGCTGGGGTTGGCGGTGAGGGTGACAATCACGCGACCAGCACCTCCACTCCGGCTTCCGCAAGGGCGGTGGCGAGTTCCCGGCTGGGTTGCATGTCTGTGATCACAGTGTCCAGATCTTTCAACGAGGCGAACTGGACCAGCGTCTCCGCGTCCAGCTTGGAGGAATCAGCCAGCACCACAATGCGGCGCGCTGAGTGGACGAAGGCCGCCTTGACGGCGGCTTCTTCAGGATCGGGTGTGCTCAGCCCGAAGGCTGCATGGATGCCGTTGGTGCCGATAAAGGCGATGTCCGGGCGGATCCGGCGTGCGGCCTCCACCGTGGACTGGCCGACCGCGGCCTGGGTCAGCCCGCGGACTTTGCCGCCGAGCACATGCAGGGCGATGCCGGACTGGCCGGACAGCCTGGAAGCGATCGGCAGGGAGTGGGTGATGACCACGAGTTCGGCGTCGGATCCCGCCGCCGGGACCGTGCCCGTCCCGGCGGCACCGGCGACCCGGGCGGAGAGGAGTTCGGCCAGGGCCTCGGTGGTGGAGCCGGCGTCGATCAGGATGCTGCCGGCAAGGCCCTGGGGAATGAGGGCCAGGGCGGCCTCGGCGATGCGCACCTTTTCGGGCTGCCGCTGGACAGTCCGCTCGAGGACGCTTTCCTCCGTGGTGCTGACGCGGTCCGGGGAAACCGCGCCGCCGTGGACGCGGCGGACGCTGCCGGCGGCCTCCAGGGTGGCGAGGTCGCGGCGGACAGTTTCGGTGGTGATGCTGAAGCGCTCGGCCAGGTCCGTGACACTGGCCCGGCCGCTGGCGTAGATGAGCCCCACGATCAGCTGCTGGCGCTCTTCGGCGAACACTTACCCTCCATTGCGTACTGCGTCGGTACTGGTTCTGGTTTTTGCCCTGCGGATCTGCTCTTGCCGCTTCAGTGACTCCGATCACATGAAATGGAATTGCTTGACTTTATCTTTGTTCTTGTTGGTTTGTCAATGGAAAAACCACATGAACGCAGACAGGGTGGCTTTGGGGGGCCGGGGACATGTCCACTGGACGGCTCGCTGCGTGGGCATGCCCTTTCGTAGGGCGGATCGAGAGGGGACATGTCCCGTCTTTCCCGCAAGGAGCGGGCAGTTTGGGTGCATGTCCGCTGGTTGTCCGCTGGGACGGATATGCCCATTCTCTGGCACAGGCTGCGAGGAACATGTCCATTCCTGGAGTGGCGTCCTTGGGCGGCGGGAAACTTGGCCGCTGGTTGTCCACCGAAAAGGGGACATGCCCGTTTTGGATCGGGCTGCGGGGCACATGTCCATTCCTCAGGGGAGGTCGTGGGGTCGCACGGGACATGTCCAGTGGTGGGGCGGGCCTCTGGACATGTCCGCCGGATGGAAGGCGCCGCGAGAGACATGTCCGGTGGTTCTCCAACGCGAGCAACATGTCCATTCGTCGGGCGCGATCACCGGGGACATGTCCAGTGGTTGCCTCGAGGAGTGGGCAATTACGGTCCATGTCCGCTCGTCGTCCGTTGCGTGGGATATGTCCATTCTTTGGCACGGGCTGCGCGGAACATGTCCATTCTTCAGATGGCATCTTGGGATGGAGGGGACATGTCCAGCGGTTCGACGGTGTGCGCGGGTCCACGATGTGCGCGGGACATGGCACTCGTGGGGGCGGATCCTGGAGGGCATGACCAGTTTTCCGGGCAGACGCCGGTCCCGCTTCAAAGTCCGGCCCGGCTATCGGGTCGTGGGTTTCCGCGCCGCGTAGGCTGCGGGCGAGTTTCAGATGTCTGCGTCGCGGCTCTCATTGCGGGTGACCGTCTCGCCTGTGTTCGGGTCTACTACAGTGCGACTTTCGCTGACCCGGCGCGAGCGGCCGCGGCCGGGGGAGGCCATGACGAGTGACGCGATGAGCCCAATGACACCGACCACCATGAGGATGTAGCCAATCATGGTCTGGTTCACATTGGGGATCAGCCCCGGGGCGACGGCCCAGGCGAGGATGGCGCCAATGGCGATGAGGAAGATCGCGGAACCGAGTCTCATAACGTGCTCCTTGATGCCTCGGGCCAGATGAGGATGCCAAGCATGCTGTCCGGTGTCACGCTACAACCCCTTCTTGGCTGTTTCAATCAACCAGCCAAGAAGGAATTTCCGCCGTTTCCCGACGTCGGCGGTGTTTTCGGATCGTCGCACCCGGTCCGGACAGGCGCACCGTGGCAGCACGGGCGCACCGTTTTCGGTCGTACGCCCCGCGGATCCGAGCCGCGGAAGTCCGTTTCCGTGGCGCATTGTGTGTGGAGCCAAGCAGAGGCGGCGGAGGTTCGTTTCCATGGCGGAAGCGCCCCTGCAACCAGGCAGGGGAGCGGAACGGCAGCCCGTGCTGGATAGGCTGGGCCCATGGAAACGGTCCTCTGGTCGAAACCCGAACACGAACGCGCCGGCACGCCGCTGCTGGTGATGCTCCACGGCTATGGCACGGACGAATCCCGCATGTCCAAGTTGTTCGGCTCGCTGCCAGCGGAGTTCAGCTGCGCCGCCCTGCGCGGACCCAAGGACTTCGGAGGCTACTACGGCTGGTTCGTCCTGGACTATTTCCTGACCCACGACTTTGCCGACGTCATCGCGGCCACCAACACGGTTTTGGCTTGGATCGAGTCGGTCAAGGCCCGGCACAGCAGCGTCAGCCTGCTCGGTTTTTCGCAGGGAATGGCCATGGCCAGCACGCTGCTGCGGCTCCGGCCGGAACAGTTCCGTGCCGTCGTTGGGCTGTCCGGCTTTGTCCTCGATAACGAACTCCTTGCCATGAGCGAATCGTTTGACGCCCGGCCGCCGTTCTTCTGGGGCCGGGACAAGGCCGACGTCGTGATCAATGACGCCGCCACCGAACACACCGCGGACTGGCTGCACCGGCATACGCAGCTGACGGCCCGGACCTATCCGGGCATGGGCCACACGATCTCCAAGGCCGAGCTGGTGGACGTTGCCGCGTTCCTGCGCCACTACGTCCTGCGCTAACCCCAACCCGCACGGCCGGCCGCCCCGGTTCTGGCTAGACCGGTTCCCGCTAGATGGCGGCGGCCAACCCGTGGTCAACCCGCGCCAACCCGCGCGGCGGGCACCCGCCCAGGCCGGACCCGCGGCCAGCGAGGCGGCCCCGGGTCCGCCGCTTCCCGCCCAACCCCTGCAATCCTCCACTTGCGCGAAAAAAATGTAAGCGCTTACAATCAACCTCGGCCATGAACACCGGGCTTACTACTTCAGGGGAAGAAAGGGCTGGGCCCAGTGCTCGAGGCTAGAACTCCGCGCGTGACAATCCAAGATGTCGCAGCGCTCTCCGGACTCTCCATCTGCACCGTCTCCCGGGCGCTGCGGAACCTGCCCAACATCTCCGAACGAGCCCAGGCCCGGGTTAGCGATGCCGCAGCCAAGCTCGGTTACAAGGCCTCGTCCGCCGCCTCCCGCCTCGCCGGCGGCAGCACCGGCTCCGTGGCCATCATCGCCCCCACGGCCACCGCCTGGTTCTTCGCCCAGGCCGTGGAAGCGGCCGAGGAAGTCTTCGCCGACAGCGGCTACGACACCGTGCTGATCAGCCTCCGGAACCGGCCCAGCGTGCAGCAGAAACTCTTCGGCGACCTTGCCGGGCTGTCCCACCGGGTCGACGGCGTGCTGTTACTCAACATCGCCCTCGACGCGGCCGAGATGGCAGCCCTCGCCGAGTCGGGCCTCGCCGTGGCCAGCGTCGGGATGCACGACGTCCCGTGGGACAACGTGGGCATCGACAACGAGGAAGCCGCCCGCACGGCCACGAACCACCTGTTGGGGCTGGGCCACTGGGACCTCGCGATCCTCGCGGGCAGCGAAGCCGGGGCGCCGTCATTGGTGACCGCCGGCGATCGGCGCCGAGGCTTCGAACGCGCCCTGGCCGAGCACGAACTGACGGTCGACCCGGACCTCGTGATCAACGCCGGATCCAGCATTGAGGGCGGCCGCAGGGCCATGACGGAACTCATGGAAAACCGCCGCGTACCGTCCGCGGTTTTCGCCGGCTGCGACGAAACGGCCTTCGGCGCACTCATGGCCCTCAGGGATCTCGGTTTGTCAGCACCGAAAAACGTGTCCATCATAGGAATAGACGATCATCAGATGAGCTGGTTCCTGGGGCTGACCACAATCGCCCAGCCGGTAGCGGATCAGGGCGCCTTCGCGGCCAACCTCCTGATTGAAAGACTTCACCGCTCGGGGCTCCCGAACCCCCCGTCGCACCACACCCTGGAAACGAAGCTCATAGAACGCAAGAGCACCCGCCGCCGCCGCTGAAGGCTGGCGGCGCTTTCCCCGGGCCGTCCGCACCGCGCCCGGCCCCGGCGCCCGCAGATGCGCGCCAGCACTTCACCCGGCGCCCGCAGGCGTGCGCCAGCATTCCAGCCAGCACTCCAGAACCGCCCCATCTCCATATCCGCGTCCTACCCGTTGTCTTGCCTGTCCGCCGTCTGAAAGGACTTTGACCATGACCGCAGTTCCCGACACCTCCGGACTGGCCGGTGCCATCTCCGGCGCGTCCGCCATCCTTTTCGACCTCGACGGCGTCCTGACGCCTACCGCGGTGGTGCACGAGCACGCGTGGCAGCAGCTCTTCGACGGCTATCTGGCCTCGGTCCCGGACGCAGCCCCGTACCGCGAGAGCGATTACTTTGACCACATCGACGGCAAGCCGCGGTTCGACGGCGTCCGGGACTTCCTGGCCTCCCGCGGAATTGTGCTGCCCGAGGGCCCGGCGGACGACGACCCAGCAAACGAGACCGTCCACGGGCTCGGCAACCGCAAGAACAAAGTCTTCAACGACATCGTGGAGGCCGGCGGAGTCCAGCCGTACGAGGGCTCCGTCCGGTTCGTCGACGCCGCGCTGGCGCGCGGACTCAAGCTCGCCGTCGTCTCCTCCTCCCGGAACGCCCCGGCCGTGCTCAAGGCCGCCGGTCTGTCCGACTACTTCCCGGTGGTGGTCGACGGCGTCGTCGCCGTGGCCGAGGGGCTGCCCGGCAAGCCCAGCCCGGCCACCTATGAATATGCCGCGCGCCTCCTGGACCTGCCCAGCCAGGACTGCGTCGTGGTGGAGGACGCCGTCTCCGGCGTCCAGGCCGGCAGTGCGGGCACCTTCCGTTCGGTGATCGGCGTCGACCGCGGAGCCGGCCGGCAGACGCTCCTCGACGCCGGCGCCACGGTAGTGGTCAACGACCTCGCCGAACTGCTCTAGCCCGCACCCGCCAATCCGCACTGCTTAATCCCGCCCGAAGGAACCCCTGAACCATGGCTCTTATCACCTCGGACCGCGCCCGGTTTCCCAACGACCCCTGGCAGCTGGTCGAGACGGTCCATCTCCCCGGCAACGCCGGCACCCTGGAGACCCTGTTCAGCCTGGGCAACGGGCACCTGGGCATCCGCGGCGCACACTGGGCCGCAGCCGACGCCGACCTTCCCGGCACGTTCATCAACGGCTTCCACGAGACCTGGGACATCAAGCACGCGGAGAACGCCTACGGGTTCGCCCGGACCGGGCAGCGGATCCTCTACATTCCCGACGCCAACAACTTCACCGTCATCATCGACGGCGAGCAGCTGAGCCTGGACGAGTCCACCGTCCTGGACTACCGGCGCAGCGTGGACTTCGCCAGCGGCGTCTACGAGTGCCGGATCATGTGGCAGTGCCGGTCCGGCGCCACCGTGACCACCACCGAGCGCCGTGCCGTCGGCTACGAATCCCGCGGCGCGCTTGGCATCAGCCTCGAAGTGGCCGCCGACCGCGATATCTCCGCGGACGTCACGTCCTCCGTCATCAACCGCCAGGACCAGCCGGTGGAGGACCACTCCGCCCACGATCCGCGCCGCGCCGGCCGGCACGCCGGGCGCGTGCTGCTGCCCTTGCGGCTCGACGGCGCCGACGGTTCATTGCGCATGTCCTGGGAAGCGGCGGAATCCAAGCAGCGGCTTGGCATGGCCGTGGACCACTGGACCTCCGCCGAAGTGCAGCCCTTTGCCACCCAGGTGGACCAGGACGAGAGCAGTGTCCGCTACGTGCTCGCCGTCAGCGCCGACGCGCCGTTCGTGCTCGAGAAGAGCGTGAGCTACGCCGTGGGTCAGGCCGCGGAGGACCTGACGGACAACGCCGAAGCCGCCCTCAAGCCGCTCAGCGAGATTTTCGCCCAGAGCCAGGCCCACTACCGCGACTACTGGAAAACCAGCGACATCGTGGTGGCGGGACAGTCCGAGCTGCAGCAGGGCATCCGTTGGAACCTGTTCCAGCTCGCCCAGGCCACAGCCTGCGCCGATGTGGCCGGCATCCCGGCCAAGGGCGTGTCCGGTTCCGGCTATGAGGGCCACTACTTCTGGGACCAGGAAGTGTACCTGCTGCCCTACCTGACCTACACCAACCCGGGCAACGCCCGGCAGGTCCTGGAATTCCGCCATGACCTCCTGCCCGAGGCCAAGATCCGTGCCAAGGAACTCAGCGTCGACGGAGCACTGTTTCCCTGGCGCACCATCAATGGGCTGGAGGCCAGCGCCTACTACGCGGCCGGCACTGCCCAGTTCCACATCGCCGCCGCGATCGCGTTCGCCACCAACAGGTATATCTGGGCCAGCGGAGACACCGAATTCCAGGAAACCCTCGGTGCGGAGCTGCTGATCGAAACCGCCAGGATGTGGGCGTCCCTGGGCTTCTTCGGCAAGGACGGGCTCTTCCACATCCACGGCGTCACCGGCCCCGACGAGTACACCGCCGTCGTCAACGACAACCTCTACACCAACGTCATGGCCCGCTTTAACCTCCGCGCCGCAGCCGGCCTGAACTACCCCGAGGTCAGCGACGCCGAGCGCCAGCTCTGGGAGCAGGCCGCCAACCGTATGCAGATACCGTACGACGAGGACCTTCAGGTCCACTCCCAGGACAACGACTTCATGACCCTGGAACCGTGGGACTGGACGACGCCGCGGTCCAAGTACCCGCTGCTGCTGCACTTCCACCCGCTGGTGATCTACCGGCACCAGGTCCTGAAGCAGGCGGACACCGTGCTGGCCATGTTCCTGCAGTGGCAGGACTTCTCCGCCGAGGAAAAGCGCCGCGCCTTCGACTTCTACGATCCCATCACCACCGGGGACTCCACCTTGTCCGCCTGCGTCCAGGGCATCATGGCCGCCGAGGTCGGCTACGGCAAGGCCGCGCTGGACCACTTCACGCACGCCCTGTTCATCGACCTCGACGACACCCACGGCAACACGATCGACGGCGTGCACATCGCCTCCACCGGCGGGGTGTGGAGCTCCCTGGTCAGCGGCTTCGCCGGTCTCCGGGACCAGGGCGCCGTGCCGTACTTCGACCCGCGACTGCCCGCCGAATGGGACGGACTCGCGTTCCACCTGAAGATCCAGGGCCGGCTCCTGCAGGTCGCGTTGGCGCAGGAGTCCATCACCTTGGCGGTCCGCGACGGCGCCTCGCTGGAGGTCGACGTGCGCGGCGAACTGCTCGCCGTGGGCGGCGAGCCGGTCCGCGTACCGCTGGCGCCCCTCGCGGCCCCCGAACCCACGGTCTTCCCCAGCGGTCCGCCGACGGCGTCGATCCCGGTGGTTCGCGCCAGCGTCTGACGCTCCGCCAAGGCAACGCGGAGTCACTTACCGCCCATAAGGCCCCTCCGAAGGGGCCGGAAGTGACCCCGCGTTGCTTAGAGGAGCCAGCCGTTGTCCTCCGCCGCGCGCACGGCCTCGGCCCGGGTGCGGGCACCTGTCTTGCCCATGGCGCTGGAGAGGTAGTTGCGGACGGTCCCCTCGCTCAGGAACGTGGCCTGGGCGATGCTGGCGACCGTCCCGCCGTGGGATGCTGCCCGGAGGACGTCCGTCTCTCGCCCCGTGAGGGGGCTTTCCCCGCTGGTCAGTGTCTCGGCTGCGAGGGCCGGGTCCACAACGCGCAGCCCGCGGTGGATCCTGCGGACGGCGTCGGCGAGCTGCCGGGCCGGGGTGTCCTTGACGACGAATCCGCCGGCACCGGCCTGCAGTGCCCGCCGGAGGTAGCCGGGCCGGCCGAAGGTGGTGACCATCAAGACACGGCAGGCCGGCGCCGCGGCACGGACCTCGGCGGCCGCGGCTATGCCGTCCAGCCCCGGCATGTCGACGTCGAGCAACGCCACATCGGCGCGGGACTCCAGCGCGGCGGCCAGCACTTCGTCGCCGCGGCCCACCTCGGCCACAACCTCAATATCGGGTTCCAGGCCGAGCAGCGCAGCAATGGCGCCGCGCACCAGGGCCTGGTCGTCCGCGATCAGCAGCCGGATCATGCGCTCACCCGCACACGGAAGCCGCCCATCGGGGAGGGGCCAAGGCTCACTGTCGCCCCGTGCGCAGCCGCGCGTTCCCTCAGGCCCCGCAGGCCACCGCCGGCGGAAGCCCCGGCCGGGCCTCGGCCGTCGTCGTCGATCTGGATCGCGCTTCCGCTCAGGGTAACCGTGCACCGGTCCGCACCCGAGTGCCGCACCACGTTGGTCACCGCTTCCCGCAAGACCCACCCGAAAAGCTCCCGGGACTTCGCCGGAACCTCGTCCGCCGCACCCGGAAGCTGCGGCTCGATCCCAGCCGCTTCCAGCGCGCTGCGGGCGCTGGCCAGTTCGGAGCTGATGTTCACGCCGCGGTGTCCGCTGACTGTGGCCCGGACATCCGCCAAGGCGCCGCGGGCCAGGTCCTCCAGCTGCGCAACCTCCACAGCGGCCTTCTCCGGAGCGATCGCAATCAGCCGGCCCGCGAGTTCTGCCTTGACGGCGATAACGGTGAGCGAATGGCCCAGAATGTCGTGCATGTCCCGGGCCACTCTGTTCCGCTCCTCGGCAACGGCGAGTGCGGCCAGCTCGTTCTGGGCGCTGCGCAGCTGCCGGACTGTCTCGGTCTGGCGGCCGAAGGCATGCATCATGAGTCCGCCGGACAGAATGATGGCCGGCTGCACCAGAGCCTGCTCCCAGGCTTCGCCGGCGGCGAGCTGCAGCAGCAGGGCAGAAGCGCTGAGCCCGGCGATCAGGTAGTAGCCGGTCCGGCCCGGGTACGCCTGCATCGCTGCCGCCACCGCAACAAAGGTCCAAGTCCATGAGGACTCCGGACCCAGAGTCAGAAACAGCAGGAGGTCGACGGCGAGCAGGACGCCGAACGCGGCGAGCTTGAATTTCAGCGTCCGCCCCCAGCTCAGCGGCGGGAGCGCGGCGTACACCACAAACAGCGCCACCATGTTGGCTCCGATGGCGAGCTTGAGCAGCACCGGGGTGTCGTCCACCATGCGGGCCGTCCACGCACCCGTTCCCCAAAGGAGAGCCGAGACGCCTGCGCCGATGTACCAGCGCCGGGCGCGGGGCTGGGCCAGCGCGGAGCGCCAGTCCGTCCCCGCGTCAGGTCCCGGCGCGGTCCAAGTTTCGTTCGAGCAACTCATATGGCTACCTTAGGGGCGGGCCTGGGCTAAACGCGTTTGGTGTCGCGCCGGAACGCCAGCGCGGCGCCGGCGCCGAAGAGGACAAGCCAAAGCAGGACGTTGCCGACCGCGAGCCAGTTGAACGCCTCGCCGGACAGCGGGGCGCGGGCGATCTCACCGATCCCGTACGTCGGTGTCCACACGCCGACCGCCTGCAACAGTTCCGGCAGCTCGCTCAGCGGCATGAAGATTCCGCCGAAGAAGGCGAGGAATGCCAGCACCGGGCCCATGAACTGCATGACGTTTTCGGATGGCACCAGGTAGCCAACCAATAGGCCGAGGGCCGTGAACACGAGCGATCCGAGCCAGGCAGCCAGCCCGGCCAAAATCCACACCTGCCACGGCATCCGAACCCCTGTTGCGACACCGGCGGTAAAGGTGGCGAGCACGGCGAGCAGGCCCAGCACCAGGCCCCCGAGGATCTTCACCGCGATGTTCGCGGCGGGCGTCAGCGGGGTGATCCGCAGCTGCCGGCTCCAGCCCAGGGCGCGTTCCAGCGCGACGGCGCCGCCGGCTGCCGTGGAGGCGAGCATGGCTCCGTACACGGCGAACGAGATCATTGCGTAGGCTGCGACCGAGGTTCCGCCGGCACTGACCGGCTGGCCCGGGTCCAGGGGTTCGTTGGTGTACTTCGCCCCGATCAGCACGAACATGATCACGGGAAAGGCCACGGTGAAGAACACGGTGCGCTTGTTGCGCAGCCGCCGTCGCAGCTCTATCTGAAGCAGTGTGAGGTTGAAGCCGCCCAGCGGCGGGACACGGCGTTCGACGGCGATGCTGCCGGGAAGAGGAAGTGTGCTCATGTCAGGAATCGTCTCCGCGCTATTCTCCGGCCGCGCCGGGGTCATCCGAGGTCAGTGCCAGGAAGGCGTCCTCGAGGTTATGTGAGGTAATTTCCAGGTCGATGGCGTCGGTCCGGGTCAGCAGGTAACGGGCGACGGCGTCGGAGTTGCGGGTCCGGACCGTCAGCTGCCCGCCATGGAGAGCAACGGAATCCACACCATCGACGGCGGCCACGGCCGCCTGCTCGAGGTCGGTCACGGTGGCACGCACAGTGCGCCCGGCGGCCAGGGCCTTGATTTCTGCGGCCGTGCCGTCAGCCACGATCCGGCCCCGGCGGATCATGACGATACGGTCCGCGTATGCATCGGCCTCGTCAAGGTAGTGGGTGGCAAAGATAACGGTCCTGCCACGGGCGGCGTCGCTCCTGATTGTGGACCAGAAGTCCCGGCGCCCCTCCACATCCATCCCGGTGGTGGGCTCGTCGAGAATCAGCAGCCCGGGGTCGGAGAGCAGGGCCATGGCGAAGCGGAGGCGTTGCTGCTGGCCCCCCGAGCACTTCTCCACGAGCCGGTCGCCGATCTCCAGGATGCCCGCCCGCTGGAGCACCTCGTCGACCGGGCGGCTGTCAGCGAAGAGAGAAGCAGTCAACCGGACGGTCTCGCGGACGGTGAGGTCCTTGAGCAGTCCGCCGGTCTGCATCACCGCGGAGACCTGGCCGCGGGCGATGGCGGCACGTGGTGTTGCCCCGTAAATGCTGATTTCGCCGCTGTCCGGCTTGCCCAGACCGAGGAGCATGTCGATCGTGGTGGTCTTGCCGGCGCCGTTCGGGCCGAGGAAGGCCACGATCTCGCCGGGCCGGATGTGCAGGTCGACGCCGTCGACCGCCTGCACGTTTCCAAAGGACTTGCGCAAGCCGGAGGCTTCAACAGCCGCGGGCGTGGCGCCGGGTGCGCCCACCATCGGGCGGACCATGAGATTTTCTGACATGGGTGGAGGGTTCTCTCGTTTCGTGGCCGGAGCATCAGCCCCGCTTACCCTTTGATCCTGCCGGCGCCGCCGCCCCGCGCCCCCGTACTTCCATCACCTATCGGGCATGACAAATGTCATCGCGGTGCTAGCGCAGTAGTGTGGGCAGTCCGCGGGGGCCGTGCGCGCCAGCGTCTGAGACGCTGCGCTCCTAGCCGCTGACCAGGCCACCACTGGCGGGTTCTTCCGCGCCTCCGGCCAGGGGATGGGCCAGTTCGTCGGCCGGCATCCGGGCGGCCGCCATCGCGACGACGGCCATCGCCGGGCACACGGTCCCGGCCACGAGGAAGATCAGCCACAGCGGCACCACCTCGGCCACGGGCCCGGCGAGGGCCATGGAGAACGGCATGAGGGCCAGCGAGACGAAGAAGTCGAGGCTGGAGACGCGGCCGAGCAGATGAGGCGGCACGCGGCGCTGCAGCAAGGTCCCCCAGATCACCATGCCCACGCCGCCGGTGGCGCCGAAGATGAACAAGGCTGATGCCACGGCCCAGAAGCTGTCCATGATTCCGACGGCGGCGACCGGCAGACTGCCGGCCCCCCAGGACACCATCATCACACTGAGGTAGCGGCGCGGCAGCGGAAACGAGGCGGTGGCCAGCGACGCCGCTGCGCCGCCGGCGCCCATGATGGCGAGCAGGAAGCCGAACATCCGCGCGTCCCCGCCAAGCTGGTCCCGGACCACAAAGGGGAGCAGGACCTCGATGGGGCCGATGAGGAACAGCACGGAGATGCAGGCCCAGAGCAGGGTCCACAGCAGCCAGGGCGTCCGGAGGGTGTAGCTGACGCCCTCGCGGAGGTCCTCTCGCAAGGACGCGGCAGTTGCGTCCGCCTGCCCGCCTGCCCTGTCCGCAGACCCCGGCCCGGCCTGGCGGTGGAGCAGGTTCAGGATCGCGAAGGCCGTCAGGTGGCAGGCCGCCACGCCCGTAACAGCGTAAGCGGGGGACAGCGCGGCCACCAGGATCCCCGCGACGGCGGGACCGGCGGCCTGCTGCAGAATCGGCCGCAGGGTCCCCTCCATGCCGTTGGCCGCCAGCAGGTCCTCGGCCGGCAGGATCCGCGGCAAAATGGCGGAGTACGCAGGGAAGAAGAACGCCGCCCCGACGCCGAGCACAAAAGCGCCAAGCGCCAGATGCCAGAGCTGCAGCAAGCCCGCCACAGCCAGCCCGCTGACGGCGGCAATGACGGCGAGGTTGGTCCCCTCGACCGCGATGATCAGGAGCCGCTGGGGCAGGCGGTCCGCGGCGATCCCGCCGACCAGGAGAAACGCAACCAGTCCGACGCTGCCTGCGGCAGCCACGAGCGAGAGCTCCAGGGGTCCGCCCCCAAGGTAGATCACTTCATAGACCATCGCCACGGCCCACATCCCGGAACCGAAGATGGAGATCGCCAGGGCCGTGATCAGCACACGGTACTCCCGGTGCGCGAAGGGGCGGAGGGCTCGCAGGGCGGGCATGCGCCCCAGTCTAGCGACCGGTCTGGAGCCGGGCCCGGAGTCTGCCCGGGGGCTGAGTCGGCCCAGCGGTGCCCCGGCGCTGTCGGTGCCCTAATGTTAAGTGAACTTACTTTTACGGTTCCGACGAGAGGCGATCATGGCCAAGCGCAGCAACCCGGCAATGAAAATTGCTCAGGAAACAGCCCACAGCGCGATGTTCGACGCCGCCGGCCAGCCCCGGCCCGGCCTCCACAACATGCTCCTGCGCGCCGTGGAAGTCCAGCGTCCGCTGGTGCTGGCCAACATCCGCCGGCTCCAGCGCAGGCATCCGCACGCCACGGCGGCGGAGCTCGCCGCCATCCTGGAACGGGACTACCTGCTGGCCGTCACCGGCGGCGGGGCGGTGGTCGGCGGAGCGGCTGTGATTCCGGGCGTCGGAACTGCGGCCGCCCTGGGCCTTTCGGCGGCGGCGGCCGTCGGCTTCCTCGAAGCCACCGCACTGTTCTCCACCTCGCTCGCCGAACTGCACGGCGTGCGGATGGTCGATCCGGACAGGGCCAGCACGCTGGTCATGGCGATCATGCTCGGCGAGGAAGGCACCCAGCTGCTGAGCTCGCTTAGCGGACAAGCCGCGGGCCGGGGCAAGGGGCCCACCCAGGCCTGGACCACGGCCTTCACCCGTAGCGTTCCCCTCGCCGGCTTCGGTACCGCGCGGGCCAAGATCCAGACGATGTTCCTGCGCTCCCTGCTCAAGACCCAGGGCACAGCCTGGCTGGGCCGTGCCCTGCCCTTCGGCATCGGCGCCGTCGTCGGCGGAGTGGGCAACCGGGTGATGGGCCGCGCGGTGGTCGCGAATGCCAAGGAAGCCTTCGGGTCCCTGCCTGAGACGATTCCGGGCGACCTGCAGGACCTGGGCGAGTACCGAATCGCTCCGGACCGCCGGCGGACCCCAGACAGGGACGGCGGCAAGCCTTGGATCTGAATGCTGACCTGGGGGCGTCCTTCGGCACCTGGACCATGGGTGAGGACGCGGCCATGTTCCCGCTTGTCACCAGCGCCAGCGTGGCCTGCGGGCTGCATGCCGGCGATCCGGTGACCATGCTGGACACCTGCAGGGCGGCCTACGAGCTCGACGTCCGGGTGGGGGCGCACGTCGGCTATCCGGACCTGGCCGGCTTTGGCCTGCGCGCCCTGGACATGACCTTCGATGATCTGTTCGGCGCGGTGCTGTACCAGCTCGGCGCCCTCGACGGCGTCGCCCATGCCGTCGGCGCCTCGGTGGACTACGTCAAGATGCACGGCGCGCTCTACAACCGCACCGTGCGCGACGCCGAACAGGCGTCCGCCGTGATCGCCGCCATCCAGGCCTACGACCCCGGGCTCCCCGTCCTGGGCCTCCACGGTTCGGCCCTGCTGGGCATCGCAAGGGACGCCGGCCACCCCGTCTTCGCCGAAGCCTTCGCGGACCGCGCCTACCTCCCGGACGGCACCCTCATGCCGCGCCTGCAGGACGGTGCCGTGCTGCACGACGCCGGGCAGATCGCGGAGCGGGCCGTCCGCCTCGCCACGAAGGGGGAAGTGGAGGCAGTCGACGGCACTGTCCTACGCATTGAGCCGCACTCGCTGTGCCTCCACGGCGACACGCCCGGCTCCATTGCCACGGCCACCGCGATCCGCGGGGCCCTGGAGGCGGCCGGCGTGGAGCTGGAGAGTTTCGCCTGAACCGACTCGCGGGCCGGGAGCGTGTCAGCCGAACAGCAGGGTCGCCACCGTGAAGATGGCCAGCCCGGCCAGGGCCCCCACCACTGTGCCGTTGAGCCGGATGAACTGCAGGTCCTTGCCCACCTGCAGCTCAATCTTCTGGGAGGTCTCCTCGGCATCCCAACGTGCTACCGTCTCCGTGATGACTCCGGCGATGTCTGAGCGGTAGGTCTTGACCAGATAGCCCGCGGCGTCGCCGATCCAGGCGTTCACCTTGCCGGCGAGCTCGGGATCGACCACCAGCCGGGTGCCGAAGTCATGCACGGCCGCCTTGAATTTGACGGTCAGTTCGCTGTGCGGATCATCGACGGCGGTCAGCAGCGCCGTCTTGATGGTGTCCCAGGTGCGCGAAGCGAGCTCCCGGACCTCAGGGTCGCCGAGCACCTGGGCCTTGATGCCCTCGGCCCGGGCGATCATGACCGGATCGTGCTGCAGGTCCTGCGCGAGGTCCTTGAGATACTTGTCGATCGAACGGCGTACCTGGTGCTGCGGGTCGGACTGCACGGCGCGGGTGAACTTCAGGATCTCCACGTACACCTTGTCGCCCACGAGCCCGTCCACGAACGACGGCACCCACGTTGGGGAACGGTCGGTGACCAGCCTGTTGACCGTTTCCTGGTTGTCCCGTACCCAGTCCACCGCGCGGTCCACCAGCAGGTCCACCAGCGCATGGTGGTGCCCGTCGTCGAAGATCCGCTGGGCGAGCCGGCCCACTGGCGGTCCCCACGGCGGGGTGAGCAGGTGCTTGCGGACCATTGCCTCGATCACGGCCTGGACGTCGTCGTCGTTGAGGACCTTGAACGCGCCGCGGATGACGGCGGCACCCTCCTTGGCAACCCGGTCCGGCCCGCCGGGACTGGACAGCCAGGCGCCCGCCTTCCGGGCAATGTCAGCGGACGCCAGCTTCTCCTGGACCACCTGCTCGGAGAGGAAGTTGGTCTCCACGAATTCCCCCAGCGAGGCACCGATCTGGTCCTTGCGGCGGGGGATGATCGCGGTGTGCGGGATCTTGATTCCCATGGGGTACTTGAACAGGGCCGTGACGGCGAACCAGTCGGCGAGGGCACCGACCATGCCGCCCTCGGCCGCGGCGCGGACGTATTCGAGCCAGGGATACTGCTTCTGGAAGGCGAACGCGATGACGAAAATGACGGCCATGACAATCAGGAGCGACAGGGCCAGGAGCTTCATTCGGCGAAGTGCCGCTGCCTTCTCGGCGTCGCCGGCCGCCGCGGACCGCCGTCGTGCGGTGCCGTCCTGCTCAACGCCGCCCGGAAGTCCCGCGGCATCGGTCAGGGAGCTTGGCTGAGTATTAACCTGCATGAGCCCAGCCTAGACCCGCCGGGGAACCGGCCGTCCGCTAACGTGGCACCATGACGACTGACGAGTCCGCCGCAGCCCGTCCTCAGGTCTACGCCCACCGCGGCTCCAGCAGGGCCTTCGCCGAGCACACGCGGGCCGCGTACCTGCAGGCAATCGCCGACGGCGCCGACGGTGTGGAGTGCGATGTCCACCTGACCCGGGACCAGCATGTGGTGCTGCTGCACGACGCCACCTTGGACCGCACCTCGGACGGCACAGGGCAGGTCGCGGACCGGACCTTGGCAGAACTCCGGCGGCTGGATTTCTCCTCCTGGAAGGGAGCGCGGATCCCGGAGGCCTACGGCGCCAGGAGCGAGCAGTTCCTGACCCTGCCGGAGCTGCTCGATATCCTGCGCGCGGCCGGCCGCAGAATTGGACTGGCGATTGAGCTGAAACACCCCAGCCCGTACCAGCTCCGTCTCGAGGACCGTGTCCTCGAAGTCCTGCGGAACGAGGGCTGGGACCCGGCAACGTCGATGCTCGCGAACATCAGGGTTTCCTTCATGAGTTTCAGCCCCGACGCCGTCAAGCACCTGCTGCAGACCGTGCCGACGGAGGCCGTCTGCCAGCTCGTGGACGACGTCAAGGTCGCCGACATCCGCGAGGAACTGCGCCTGGGCGTCGTGACCGGAAGCGCCCTGGCCAACGTCATGCGGGCCGCGCGGTCCGAAGGCGAACGGATCCTGGATGCGGCTGAGGCGGGCATCGCCGGCCCCGGCATTGGATACGTCCGCGCCCACCCGCAAGCTGTGCGGCGCTGGCGGGGCTCGGGGCGCCGGCTCCGGGTGTGGACGGTTGACGCCGAAGCCGACGTCGAACGGTGCAGGGAGCTCGGGGTCCATGAGATCACCACAAATTGCCCGGCCCAGGTCCTGTCCCAGCTCATGCCCCACACCCAGACTCCCCGGTAGCCTTCCGTCGGCGTTCAGGCTCCTGCGCCGGTCCGGGCGCTCCGCGGTCCGTGCTGACCAAGCGGGCGGACAGCAGCCGGGCGGATTACAACCGGCGTAGCCGCTGTGGTTGAGTGGTTGCATGCCATTTCGCTGGTCCGGCCGGACCCTCCACACGTTGTCCGCGGCGGCGATGAGTGCCCTGCTGCTCGCCAGCGCGGCCAAGCACTTCCGCGAGCCTGAATTCTTCCACCAGGTGGTTCCCGACGCCCTCTGCCGGAACGACTCCGGCGAGCGGCGCAACGGCCCGCTCGCCGTGCTCTCCCGCGAGGAATGGGTAGCGGCAAGCGGACTGCTGGAAGCGGCCGCCGCCGTCGGGCTCCTGATCCCGGCCACCCGGGCCGCCTCCGCGACCGGCGTCACAGCCCTGTTCACCGTGTTCCTCGCCGGCCACCTTGATGCCCTGCGGACAGCCTACGGGCCGGAGGGCACGCGGCGCGGGCGCCAGATACACACGCTGCGCCTGCCGCTCCAGGCGCCCCTCATCGCATGGGCCTGGACCCTGGCAAAGCGGAACCGGCGGCCGTGAAAATTCTGCAGTCGCCGGCGGTGCGGATCGGACTGTCGATCAGCGTAGCCACCGGTCTCTACGGCGTCTCCTTCGGCGCGCTGTCCGTAACCTCCGGCCTCGATTTCTGGCAGACCATGGCCCTGAGCCTGCTGCTGTTCAGCGGCGGCTCCCAGTTCGCCTTCATCGGCGTGGTGGCCGGAGGCGGATCCGGCGTCGCCGCCATGGGTGCCGCCACGCTGCTGGGCATGCGCAACGGCATTTACGGCATGCAGATCAACGCGCTGCTGCAGCCGCGTGGGTGGCGCCGGTTTGCCGCTGCGCAGCTGACCATCGATGAATCGACGGCCACCAGCACCGGGCAGACTGACCCGCAGGAGCAGAAACGCGGCTTCTGGACTGCCGGCATCGGCGTCTTCGTCCTCTGGAACCTCTTCACCGCCCTGGGCGCGCTCGCGGGCGGCGCGCTCGGTGACCCCAAGCAGTGGGGGCTCGACGGCGCCGCCGTCGCAGCGTTCCTGGGCCTGCTCTGGCCGCGGCTCAAAGGCAGGGAACCTGTGGCCATCGCGGTCGTCTGCGCGCTGGCCACCGTGCTGGCCGTGCCGTTCGTCCCTCCCGGAGTGCCGATCCTCGTCGCCGCCGTCGTCGCTGCCGGGATCGGCTGGTTCAGCCACGCCCGCAGCGACGAGGGCCTCGAACCCGACGTCGATCCCTACGCTGAACACCACGAGCAGCGCCACGGCCACACAGACCACACCGGCCACGCCGACCCTTCGGGCCACACGGGAGACCTGCCCGCCGACCGCGACGGAGGCACCGCATGAACCTCTGGACCTGGCTGCTGCTCTCCTGCCTGCTGGCCTACGCCTGGAAGCTGCTCGGATACCTGGTGCCGGCCAGCCTGCTGCGCAACCCACGGATGTCACGAATTGCCGGGACCATGACGATCGGGCTGCTGGCATCCCTGACGGTGGTCAATGCTGTTGCCACGGGCCAGTCCCTCGCGCTGGACGCCCGGCTCGGCGCGTTGGCCGCGGCGGCCCTCGCCCTGTGGTTCCGGGCACCGTTTTTGGTAGTGGTGATCGTCGGAGCCGCCGCGGCCGCGGGACTGAGGCTCCTGGGCTGGGACTGAGCTGTAGCAGGCGGGCTACCGCCCGCCGTCGGCCGGAATGGTCTTTAGTCCCTACTTGCCCCGTGGACCGCATGGGAGCATTCGAACATGAGCGATCGGAACGAACCGGAGGATGCTGAGCCGCGCAACGACCAGCGCGGCAAGCAGTACGGGACGATTGCTTCCGCCGGGACCGAGTCCACGAGGGAACTGCGCGATGTGGCCCGCCGCCGCCGGGAATCCGAGGAGAAGCTGCAGCAGCACCTGCTCGAAGCGAAAGAAAAACCAGCGGAAGGCTAGTGCCGCCCGGTGGGGCCTTTACAGCACCCACCCCATGGCTGGAATCTGCCGCCTAGCCAAGAACTGCGTCGAACGAGGTGCCCGGCAGCGGCGCCTGGGGCGGCAGTGCCCGGTTCGGCCGCTCCGTCCGGATAGCGTCCTCGACCAGCGCCACGGGACGCCGCCACGCGTCGGAGCCCGCCTCCATGGTGTCCACTGCTCCGATCAGCATGGCCAGCAGGCGGATCATGTCCGTCATGGAAATATCGCTGCGCAGCGTGCCCTGTCCCTGCCCGCGGCCCAGCAGCACGGCGATGGATTCGATCAGGCCCCCGGTGATCCCGGCCAGCAGCCCGCGCCGACCGGCGACCGCGCCCAGGAGGTTGGCTTCCTCGCTGGCGACCCGCATCATCGCGTCGACGACCCGGAAGAGCCCGGCAGCGGCGTCGGGATCGTCCAGTGCATCGTCAATGGCGGGATCCACGTGGAGCTGAAGCTGCCGGTTCAGGGCCGCGAGGACGAGTTCTTCCTTGTCCGCGAAGTTGCGGAACAGGGTGGCCGGGCCCACCCCGGCGGTGACGGCGATGGTCTGCAACGGCACTTCGGGGCCGTGTTCGCGGAAGCACTGCCGGGCCGCGGAGATGATTTTGTCCACGTTGCGCGCGGCGTCGGCGCGAAGCGGCCTGCGGTCTACTGCCCGGTTCATTTGCCTAGGGTAGCAACGCTCGGGGCCGACGAACCGGTTACCGGCGGGTAGTGCCTTATATGACACTTATCGGCGCGCATCCAGGGGCCGCGGCGGCGGAAAGCCCGTGAAAGACTGATGCGCGACGGCACGGAATTTCCGACCGGCTGTCCGGACCATTGAAGGGAATCACCCCATGCTCGTCGCATTCTCCGTAGCGCCCTCCGGTGACCCGGCCAATGGCCAGGCGCCTGGCGACGCTTCAGTCCACGACGCCGTCGCCGCCGCCGTGCGGATCGTTCGGGAGTCCGGCTTGCCCAACCGGACAAGTTCCATGTTCACCGAAATCGAAGGGGAGTGGGACGAGGTGATGGACGTTGTCAAACGCGCCACGGACGCTGTGGGCGCCTACGGTTCGCGCGTCTCGCTGGTCCTCAAGGCTGACATCCGGCCCGGTTACAGCGGCGAGCTGACCGGCAAGGTGGAACGCCTGGAGGACGCCATCGGAGCGCAGGGGACCGCCGGCCCCGGGCTCGCCGAGTAAGGGCCGGCGAGTAAGAACCGGCAACATCCGGGCTACCGCCAGGGCCGGGCGGCTGGAACACTTGGGGCATGATCGAGCATCAGACCACCCCCGGCTGGGTCGCCGTCGAAAACTTCCTCTCAGAAGTTGTGGTCCGCCCGGACCGCGGGCTCCAGCGCGCCGTGACCGCCGCCGTTGACGCCGGCCTGCCGGCTATCGAAGTGGCGCCCAACGCCGGCAAACTGCTGAAACTGCTGGTCCAGCTCTCCGGCGCCCGGCGCGTCCTGGAAATCGGCACCTTGGCCGGCTTCAGCACTATCTGGATGGCCCAGGGATTGCCCGACGACGGCCGCCTGGTCACCTGCGAATACCTCCCCAAACATGCCGCCGTGGCGCGCACCAACATTGACGACGCCGGTCTGGGCCACAAGGTGGACATCCGGGTGGGGGCCGCGGTGGACACCCTGGACGCCCTCGAAAAGGAGTCGGGTCCGCCCTTCGACTTTGTGTTCATCGACGCCGACAAGGAAAACGACCCGCAGTATCTCGAGTGGGCCATCCGGTTGGGCCGGCCCGGCACCACGATCGTGATGGACAACGCGGTGTGGGAAGGGGCGGTCCTGGACACCTCCATGGATCCTGAGAACGCCCCGGGGATCGTCAGCGCGCTGCAGATGATGGGCGAGGACCCGAGGCTGGACGGCACCGTCATCCAAACAGTGGGGTCCAAGGGCTGGGACGGCTTCGCCTTGGCGCTCGTGCGGTAGGCGCGGGAAGGCCTCAGACGGCAGCGCGGGAACGATCGGCGCCGCGTCAGGACCGCGGCGGCCGCGTGTGGACCGGCCAGCGGAACCTAAGAGCTAAGTATGCTTAGATCTACTTGTTCGCGGCCCGGCTGCCGGCCGTGGACACGCCCAACCTAGACGCACGGCCCGAAGGGACTAGACCTCCGCCATGAACGGGACCCCCGCAGCCCCTCGACCACGGCCGGTCAGGATCAGCTCCGATCCGGCCTACCTGGAGACGATCGGTCCTCTGTTGTCCGCCGCGCAGGCCGCCGTAGGCGATGTCCCCGCGCTGCTGGACCTGGCCAAGGCCGCAGGCGCGACGGCGCCGAAACCGGGAGAGGGCCGAACCGCCTACCTGTGGGAGATCCTCGCCTCCGTCACCGCCGTCGACGTCGCCGCGGGACGTGTGCTGGAGCCGCACCTTGACGCCGCAGCCATCCTCGCCCAGGCGGGCCTCAAGCCAGGCCTCCACGCCGCCCTCAACGGGTCGCCGGCAGACGGGGACTTCGCGGATTCGGACGGCGCCAACGTCGCCGGCGGCCACTTTTCAGGTGCATGGGGCGTGTTCGCGGCAGAGGCCCCCGGCCTGCGGCTCGAGGCCCGGGAAACGGCCGGCGGATGGGTGCTGCACGGCTTCAAGCCCTGGTGTTCGCTGGCCGCCCGGCTGGACCATGCGGTCCTGACAGCGCACTTGGAAGGCGGCGGACGGGCCGCCTTCGCGGTGGATCTGACCGCCCCGGGCGTGAGCGTCGCGGATCCCGGGTGGACCAGCAGGGGGCTGCGTGAAATTCCCAGCGGCACCGTCCAGTTCGAGGCAGTGCCGGCCGTGCCGCTGGGCGGGCCGGGCTGGTATTACGAACGCCCCGGCTTCGCCTGGGGCGGCATGGGTGTCGCCGCGTGCTGGCTGGGCGGCGCCGTGGCCGTGGGCCGGAGCTTCACCGCTTCGCTGCGGAAGGCCGCGGACGGCGGACGCGAGCCGGACCAGATCGCTCTGGCCCAACTCGGTGAAATTGACCGCACCCTGGCGGCCCTGACCGCCTACCTGGCCGCAGCCGCGGCGAGGATCGACTCCGGGGAGCTGGCGGGCAAGGGCGCCTGGCAGGAAGCCCTGCGCGTCCGCGGAAGCGTCGCTGCCGCCGTCGAACGCATCCAGAGTCTCGTAAACCAGAACCTCGGCCCCGGCCCACTCGCCTTCGACGAGCAATACGGGAAGCGAATGGCGGATCTCTCGCTGTACATCGGCCAGCATCACGCAATGCGCGACGACGCCCAGCTGGGCGCCTTAACCCTGACGGGAGACGATCCATGGTGAGTTTCAGCCACACCGACGTCGGAACGAGCGAGGACGCGTGGGCGGCAAGCGGGGTGACGGGACTTCCGCAGCTTCCGCTGGACGCCGCTGAACTCGCCGGCCGCACGTTCATTGTCCTGGCCGCCCACCCCGACGACGAAACCCTGGGGGCAGGCGGGCTCATGGCCAGCATGGAGGCCCTCGGGGCCGACGTCCGGGTCCTGCTGTGCACGGCCGGCGAGGCTTCGCACCCCGCTTCGCTCACCACGACGCCGGAACGACTTGCCGCGCAGCGCCTGGAGGAATTCGGCGGCGGCCTGGCGTGCCTCCTTGGCGACCGCAAGTGGCAGTACCTCGGGCTGCCCGACGGCGGACTCGCCGACCACCGGGAGCAACTCCGCGCCGCGCTGCAAGCCGAAATCGGCGCTGTCGCCGCGGCAGGCGGGCTGCCCCCGGAACGCATCGTCGTAGTCGCCCCCTACCGGCATGATGGCCACACGGACCATGACGCACTGGGTTCCGTCGCCGCCGAGGTCAGCGCCGCGGGCGGATACGGGCTGCTGGAGTACCCCATCTGGTACTGGCTGTGGGCCGAGCCGACCGATCCCGCCTGGCGTTCCTGGCTGCGTTTTCCGCTGGGTGCGGTGGACCAGCAGGCCAAAGCCGCCGCCATGGCTGCCCATACATCACAGGTGGAGCCGCTCTCCGAGCTGCCGGGCGACGAGGTGCTGCTGCCCCCGGCCTTCCTTGCCCACTTCGAGCGGTCCTGGGAGACCTTCGCCTGGCATCCGGCGAATTCCCCTGCCGGGGCTGCCCCCGCGTCCGTTCCCGGTGCCGCCTTTGGCGGCGACGGCGGGTCCCGCCGGTACACCGCCGGTGACGCGGAACGCATCTTTGACGCCGTCCACCGCGGCGATGAGGACCCCTGGGAGTACACCACCAGCTGGTACGAGCAGCGTAAGCGTGCGCTCACCCTGGCGGCCCTGCCCGAAGAACACTATGCTGCGGGCCTCGAGATCGGGTGCTCGATTGGGACCCTGAGCCTGGAGCTTGTGCAGCGGTGCGACAGCTTCCTCGCCGTCGACGCCAGCAGCGCCGCCCTGGCGCAGGCCGCCGCCCGGCTTGCGCACGTGCCCGCGGCGCGCACGAGCCACCTCACCGTCCCGCATGAGTGGCCGGACGGGCAATTCGACCTCATCGTGGTCTCTGAGGTGGGCTATTACCTGTCCCCGGACGAGCTGGCCGGGCTGTTCGAGCGGGTCCAGGCCGCGCTCGTGCCTGGCGGGACCCTGGCGCTGTGCCATTGGCGGCACCCGGTCACCGGGTGGGAGCTCGACGGCGACGCCGTCCACGCCGCGGCCCGCCGCCAGCTGGGCTGGGCCGGAGCCGGGCTTTACCGGGAGCCCGATTTTGTTCTGGAAGTGCTCCTCGCCCCCGACGCTGCCACCCCGTCCTCCGCACCGTCCCCTGCCCCGGCACGGGGACGGTGACCCGGATGGCCGCACTGGCCGCCCTGCCGCTGCCGCGCGGACATCGGATCGAACGGGTCGTCGTCGTGATGCCCGCGCACAACGAGGAAGAGCATCTTGAGCCGGCGCTGCAGGCCCTGCAACAGTCCGCGGACGCCCTGCACTGGGTCCGGCCCGACGTCCTCGTGCGGGCGACTGTCGTGCTGGACAGCTGCACGGACGGCTCCGCCGACATCGCGGCCGGTTTCGCTGCCACGGATCCGCGGGTCAGCGTCCTGACCGTCGGGTACCGCAGCGCCGGCGCCAGCCGGGCCGCGGGCGTCCGGGCCGCGGGCATCGGAGTAACGGGCATCGGAGTAGCGCGGCGGCGGCCCCCGGGTCAGCGTAAGACTCCCTCGCCTTGGGCAGGCCGTACCTGGCTGGCCAACACCGACGCCGATTCCCGGGTGCCGGAAAACTGGCTGGTGCGCCAGCTCGAGTTCGCCGAGGCCGGGGCCGATGCCGTGTTGGGATCCGTGGAACCGGACCCCGCCGGAATGGACCCGGAATTGCTCCGCCGCTGGCGGGAACACCACCCCTTCCACGAGGACCATCCCCATATCTACGGCGCCAATTTCGGCGTCCGGGCTTCCGCCTACCTGGCCGCCGGAGGGTTCGCGCGGATCACGTCCGAGGAGGACCGCGCATTGGTCCACGGCCTTCGCAGCCGCGCGTTCACGGTCACGGCGACCGACAGCACCCGGGTCATGACGTCCGGCCGGACCCACGCCCGGGCGCCCCACGGCTTCGGCGCCTACCTTCGGACTCTGGGCCGGGCGCTGCCGCCGCCCACCGCCTGACGATTCGTTGACGCCCGGACCTGGCCGCCCCACACTGATGGCATGACTGGTGCGGAAAAAGAACCCGGCATCGACCCCGTTGTTGACCGCCTGGCGGCCCGCTTTCCCCACGTTCCGCGCTGGCACATCGCGGGAGTTGTGGGCGAGGAATTCGATGCCCTGAACGCCGGCCGGATCCGGACGTTCATCCCCACCCTCGCTGAACGAGGCGCCCGCGTGCGGCTCCAAAGCGAGTTCGGGTTGCGCGCCGCCACCGACTAAGGTGCGGCGAGTTCGCCGGAAGCCTGCGGATGGTGCCGCACGTTTCCGGCGACTTCGACGGGGGCGGTGTCAGGGCTCCTCCATGTGCAGCACCGCCGCGCCCGTGATGCGGTCCTCGGCAAGGTCCTGCAAGGCCCGGTCCGCGGCCGTGAAGGGGTAGGGAACGGTAGTGGGACGGAGCGGGATCTCGGCGGCGATCCGGAAGAACTCCTCGCCGTCGGCCCTGGTGTTGGCGGTAACGCTGCGCAGCTGGCGCTCCTCGAAAAGCTCCGTGGCGTAGTGCAGCGGAGGAATATCGCTCAGATGGATGCCGGCGATGGCGAGCGTACCGCCCCGGTCCAGGGCGCGCAGGGCCGCCGGAACCAGGCCGCCGGCGGGTGCGAACAGGATGGCGGCGTCGAGCGGTTCAGGCGGCGGGTCCTCGGCGGCACCGGCAAACGTGGCGCCCAGCTCCAGGGCCAGACGGCGGGCCTGCGCGGACCGTGTCATGACGTACACGCGGGCTCCACGGTAGAGGGCGATCTGGGCCGCCAAGTGGGCGGAGCCGCCGAAGCCGTAGATGCCCAGCCGCCCGCCGATGGGAAGCTCGGCCCGGGTCAGCGCCCGGTAGCCGATGATGCCCGAACAGAGCAGCGGGGCCGCCTCCTCGTCGCTGAAGGCCTCGGGGAGGCGGTAGGCGAAGTCCTCCGCCACTGTCACCAGCTCGGCATAGCCGCCGTCGCGGTCCCAGCCGGTGTACGTGGGGGACAGACATAGGTTTTCCTGGCCCCGCAGGCAAAACCGGCAGGCTCCGCACGTGCCGCCCAGCCAGGCCACGCCGACGCGCTCGCCGATGCTGAACCGGCTGGCCGCCGGGCCCAGCCCGATCACCTCGCCCACGGCTTCGTGGCCCGGAATGATGCCGGGTTTGCGCGGCTCGAGGTCGCCCTCGGCCAAGTGCAGGTCAGTGCGGCACACGCCGCAGACCCGGACCCGGAGCAGGACCTCGCCGTGCCCGGGGTGGGGATCCGGGCAGTCGGCTGGCACGAGGGGCCCGCTGGAGATCGGTCCCGGCTGTTGAACCCGCCAGGCTCGCACGGCGGCCTCCTTTTCTGCGGTCCTCTGTGGTTTTCTGCTGCTGGGGGTTACGCGGCTGCGGTTCCCTGCGGCAGGTCAGCGGCTGATCAGGACGTTGCAGCGTGCCTTGTGCAGCACCGCGGACACCGTGTTGCCGGGGCCCGCCGCCGGATTGTGGGTTCCGATCACCAACGCGTCGGCTTCGGCCGCGGCGGCGAGCAACTCCCGGGACGCGGCATGGCCCTTTCGCAGGAGGCCGGAAATGTCCAAGCCTGGAGCGGACTTCCGGGCGTCATCGACGGCGCGGTCCAACAGTTCCTGGCCATGGAGCGGAGCATGGCGGCCGTGCTCTTCGGCGGCGCGGGGACCCAACGGGTCCACGTGGACGAGCAGCAGCGGGGCCCGGAGAACCTCCGCGAGCCGGACGGCCTCGGCCAGGGTTCCAGGGCTCCGGGAGGAGGCATCAATGCCCACCACCACGGGCCGCCCGGGGCTGCGCGGGCGTCGGATGGCCATCAGCGGGCAGGGCGCTGAGCCGGCGAGTTCCAGGCAGACCGAGCCGGCCAGCGGCCCCAGCACGGCCCCGATTCCGCGGCTTCCGACCACCAGCAGCCGGGCGTCTCGGCTGGCTTCGCGCAATACGGGCGCCGGCAGACCGGTTCCAATGACGCCCTCCACGGCCGGTCCGCCCGGGGTGCCGGGCCCGGCGGTGCGTGTCGCCCCATCGCCTAAGCCCCTGCCACGGGAGGGGAACTCCGGGCCTCCGTCTTCGGCGGTGGGCTGCGGCCCGGCCTCACCGGGCGATAATCCGGCGGGCGGCTCGACGTCGGCCGCTCTAGTTCCCGACGCCGCCGCGGCGGCGCTACGGGCCAGTTCGACGCCCTCGGCCAGGATGGTCTCGGCGGAGTGCCGCAGCCCGCTTCCGGCCACGCCTTTGACGGGGCCCAGGTTCTTGGTGAAGACGGGCCATACCCAGGCGTGGACTACCCGTAAATTCAGTCCGGCGTCGGCGGCGTACGAGACCGCCCAGTTGACGGCCTGCTGGGCGGTCTCGGACCCGTCGTAGCCGACCGCCACCGTGCCGCGTCCGTGCACTGCGGGTTCATGCACTGCGGGTGCGGACATGCTTCCTCCCGGGTTGGCGGCCATGCCCCTCCCCAGCGCGCGGGTGTCCCCAGTAGAACGCGGCGGCCCCCGGCGCGCTAGGGACTTTGGTCCCGCGAGTCTGCGGTCCCTGGCCTTTGGGGGACCAGCACGGACACCGGTCATGGCACAGCACTAGCCGGCGTCAGCGATTCACCTCCGGCTAGTTCACCAACGGGTCAGGGCTGGGTGCCGTTGTACTCGTCGTCAGTGATGTGCTCGAGCCAGTTGGTGGTGGTGGCCGGGTCGTCGCCGTTTTCCAGCATGGCGATGTGCTCCATGAAGCAGCCGGGCGCGGCGGCGTGCCAGTGCTCTTCGCCGGGCGGGGTGTACAGGGTCTGGCCGGGGTGGACCTCGATGATCTTCCCGTCACGGCCACCGAACCGGGCAACGCCCTGGGTGACGCGGAGGTACTGCCCGCGGGCGTGGGAGTGCCAGGCCGTGCGGGCGCCGGGAGCGAAGCGGACAGTTGCGACGACCATGCGCTGATCGGCTTCGTGGGGCAGCGCGATCGGATCCAGCCATACATCGCCGACGAACTGCTCCGGCGGGTTCTTGCTGGTGGGGCGGGTCGGTTCAATATTCATGCGTTCTCCTTGTTTGTAGTGCGGGTTGGTTCGGTCGCCGCCCAGCTGGCGAGCAGCCGGAGGCCGTCTTCTGACGGGGTGCCGGGGTCGGCGCTGTAGGCCGTGAGCGTGAGCCCGGGCGCGTTCGGGAGCTCGAGGGCGTCGAACGCCAGGTGGAGGTCTCCGACGGCAGGGTGGTGGAAGTCCTTGTAGCCTCCGCGGTGGAGGCGCACGTCGTGCTGTGCCCAGCGGGTGCGGAAGTCCTCCGACCGGGTGGACAACTCCCCGATCAGCTCCGTGAGGGACTTGTTGAACGGGTCGCGGCCGGCCTCGGTGTGGAGGATGGCAACCGCAGTATCGGCAGCCTTCTCCCAGTCCGGGTACAGGACATGCGAGCGGTGGTTGAGGAAAGCGAAACGTGCCAGGTTCACATTTGCGGTGGCTTGGCCGTATGCCTCGGAGTACAGGGCGCGCCCGAGGCCGTTGACCGCCAGGATGTCCAGCCGGCCGTTGCGGACGAACGCGGGCACGCCGACCATCGAGTCCAGCAGCCGCTGCACGCTGGGGGTCACCGCCTGGCTTGGCTGGCGCCGCGGCCGCGCGGACGGCGACGCGGCGCGCGCCAGGTTGTACAGGTGCTCGCGCTCGGCGTCGTTCAGCTGGAGCGCCCTCGCGAGCGACTCGAGCACGTTTTCGGAGACCCCGTTCAGCGAGCCGCGCTCGAGTTTGGTGTAGTACTCCACCGAGACGCCGGCCAGCTGTGCGATCTCCTGGCGCCGCAGCCCGGGGACGCGTCGGGTGCCCCCGAACGTCGGCAGGCCCGTTTGCTCCGGGGTGAGCTTTGCTCGCCGGGTGCCGAGGAACTCCCGGATTTCCTTGCGGTTGTCCATGCAGACCACGCTACGGCGGCATTGGGTTCTGAGGGAGTCTCTGCCAGTACCACCTATCGGCAGGGTCTCCCACGCCGCGGGAGGCACGCGTTTAGCTTGTAGTACCCACTGACCGGGTCATCGCCGCCACCGTGCGCGTTGACCCCGCTGAAAGGAAGAACCACCATGCCAGAGAATCCCCTTGCCGACTTCGCACCCGCTCTCGTGGGATACACCAACGAGGTCCTGTTCGGCCAGGTGTGGGAGCGAGCGGAACTTTCACCGCGCGACCGCAGCCTGATCACTGTCGCGTCGCTTGTCGCGGGCGGCAACACCGAGCAGCTGACTTTCCACCTCGATTACGCCAAGAAGAATGGCCTCACCGAGCAGGAGCTCATCGAGGCCATCACCCATCTCGCCTTCTACGCCGGCTGGCCGAAGGCCATGTCCGCGATGACCGTCGCGAAAAACCTTTTCACAACACCTGGCCCGAACCCCAAGGAGAACTGACCTGCCCTACTTTTGTACCGGGCCTACTTTCGTCTTTCCACGGCTTCCGCGATCCTTTCGGCTGCCTTAATGACCAAGGTTCCGAAGTCCTTGCCGGGGGACTCCGACACCCGGGCCAGAGGCATGGCCAGGCACACGGCGGCGATGATTCCCTCGTCGGTGCGGACGGGTGCGCTGACGGAACCCAGCCCGGGGGTGCGGGCCCCGACTGATTCAACCCAGCCCGTTGACGCCAGTTCGTCCAGGGCGTCCTCGTCGGCGGCAAGGAGACGGCCGCTGGATCCGTGGGGCAGGGGCAGCCTGGAACCGCTAGGCAGGGTGGCGCGGAGTTCGTGACGGCTGTCGGCACTGAGGAGACAGACGCGTTCATCTCCGCGCCGGACCCACAGCTGCGCGGTCTCGTTGGTGCGGTCCCGCAGGTCCTGAAGGACTGGCCCGCCGGCGTTTTCCAGTGATGAGCGCACGAACCGGTCGCCCAGTCTGAACGCTCCGCTTTCGGCTCGGCGGAGGAACCCGTAGTCGGCCATTTGCAGGGCCAGGCGGTGGGCCGTCGACAGCGAGAGGCCGGTCCGCCGGGACAACTCGCTGGCTGAGACGGCGGACCGGCCCACCGCATCGAGAATGGCGGCGGCACGTTCGAGGGTGCGGTTGCTTCCGTTGGTGTCAGTAGACGGCATGTGGACAGCCTATGATGCCCGCTTAGCCCTTGGCGGCCACGGACTCCGTCATGTATTCGGCCACAACCTTCTGCGAGATCGCCACGTCCAGGACGAAGACGCCTTCGTCGTGGGTGCTGAGCCAGTCCTGAAGTTGTCCCAGGTCGGCCAGCCTGCACACCTTGGTCCCCTCGGCACCCAGGGCACGGCCGACGGCGGCGAAGTCCACCTCGTCGATGAGCATCGCCTGATCGTGCAGCCCCTTTACGGCATACTGGTGCAGCTCTGCGCCGTAGGCGGAGTCATTGAGCACCACCAGCACGCCCTTGCGGGTGACCCGGAGGAACGTCTCAAAGTCGGCCAGTCCCATCAGACCCCCGCCGTCACCGCTGACCAGCACGGTGGTGCGCTCGGGACGGGCTACTGAGACTCCGGCGGCGGACCCGAAGCCCAGTCCGATGGACTGGAACGCGGTGCCGACGAGGATCATGGCGTGCGGGTCCGGGACGGAAAGGTACATCGGTGCCCAGCCGATGAAGTGGCCGCCGTCCATGACCACGGAGCGTTCAACCGGAAGGATCTGGTCCAGGGCGGCGACGACGGCGCGCGGGTTGAGGCGGCCGTCGGGACCGAACTCGACAGGGTCTTCGCTGGGGTGGGACGAGCGGAACTCCGGGCCTGATACCTCGGGGACGGTGTCGCGCCAGGTGGATGCTGCGTGGGGGAGGCGTTCGAGAAGGCCTTCGATGAACGGGCGGATGTCTGCCCGGACATACTCCGCCGCTGCCGGCTGGCCGGTGTCGGGTTCATTGTCGATCCGGATGATCGTGGTGCCCTCCGGGAATAGGGTTCCGTAGCGTGTCTGGAAGATGTTCTGGCTGGCCCCCACCACCAGGACGAGGTCCGCCTGGCGGGCAACGTCGAGGCGGTGGCGGCGGGTGAAACCGCCGGCGATGCCCAGGTCCCAGGGGCTGTTGAAGGCGTTGGCGGCCATGACCGAGGTCATGAAGAGTCCGCCGAGGCGGTCGCCCACTTCGCGCAGGGAAGTGGTCGCATCGGCCAGCAGTACGCCGCGTCCGGCCAGGATCAGGGGCCGCCGGGCCGCGGCGAGCATGCCGGCTATCCGGTCCAGGTCCTCTGGCTCGGCGGGCCAGACGGGCTTCGCAGGCAGCGGCTCGAGGGGTTCCGGTGCAGAGGGCGGGGCGGTGGCCAGGTTGTAGGGAATGGCGAGCACGACCGGCTGGACGGTTTGCAGTGCGAGGTCGAAGGCGCGGTGGGTGATGGCGGCGGCGTTGCCGGGGCCGGCCACGAGGGTGACTACTCCGGCTGCCTGGGCAGCCTTGGCCTGGTCGATGTCGAACGGCCGCTGACCGCTCGAGGGCGCGTCTCCCACCACCAGAACCAGCGGGATGCGGGCGATACGGGCCTCGGCAAGTGTGGTGTAGGCGTTGGTGAAGCCGGCGCCGTAGGTGGTGGTTGCGGCCGCCACGTCCCCGGTTGCCCGGTAGTATGCGTCCGCCATCGCGACGGTGGCGGATTCGTGGCGGGCCGAGGTGAAGGGGAAACCGCGGCGGGTCAGCCGGCTGATCAGGTGGACGTTGCCATTGCCCATCAGGCCGAACAGATGGCCCGCCCGCTCCGCGACCACGTCCGCGACAGTCGCGGCCACGTGGCCCTCGTCCGGAAGTGCGGATCCCTCGTCCGTCAGAACTTCGGTGCTGGTACTCGTCATGGCTTTTCTCATGTTCCTAAATTTGGGGCCCGCCGCGTTAGGCGGAATGAACCAGGGATGCCGCGTCGCGGTGCCTTCGGCTGAGCGCGACGTAGGTAGCGGCGTTCTGTCGGCAGTGCTCGATTTCCTCCGGCGTGAGCGCGCGGCGCACCTTGGCGGGGACCCCTGCCACGAGCGAGCCCGGCGGCACCTCGGTGCCCTCCAGGACCAGCGCATTGGCAGCTATCAGGGAGCCTGCGCCGATCACCGCGCCGTTCAGGACGGTCGCATTCATGCCGACGAGTGCCCCGTCCTCCACAGTGCAGCCATGCAGCACAGCCCCGTGTCCCACACTGACGCCATTGCCGATGTGCGCGGGGTAGCCGGGGTCGGCGTGCACGACGGCGGCGTCCTGGATATTGCTGCCTGCACCGATCAGGATGTCTTCCGTGTCTGCCCGAACGACGGCCCCGTAGAAGATTCCGGTGCCGGCGCCAACAGTTGCGGAGCCGACGATGGTGGCTGTAGGAGCTACCCAGGCATCGCCGGCTATCGAGGGAGTGCGGCCGTCAACGGCCAGGAGGTTGTTGCTCAAGGTGGTCCTTCGTTGTTGGTGAGTTACGACGGCGCCGCCGCGCTTCCGGTGTGGGGCGGCGCCGTCGTTCTTCCCTGCTGTTGATGGCTGCTAGCTGAGGAACGGGACGATCAGCGACGTCACGAACAGGACGAGTGCTCCGCCGAGGCGGTTGGTGAGGGCTGCGAATGGCATGAGGTGCATGCGGTTGGCCGCGCTCAGCACCGAGACGTCGCCGCTGCCTCCGGTGTCGGCCATGACCAGCCCGGGCGTGATGGATGCTTCGACGAAGTTGAACTTCACGAGCCACCCGAGGAAACCGGAGGTCAGCGTCGCGATGATGACGGTGCAGATCGTGAGCAGGATGAACAGGGGGTTGCTCAGCGAGGCGAAGACCTGCGTCATGTCGATGTAGGTGATGCTGACGCCAACCAGCAGGGCCGGTACCAGCACAGCGCCAATCAGGTCACCCCAGTCCGCGGTTGAATCCTCCACGTCCTGGGGGAGGAGCTTGAAGATCTTCACTACCGCGGCGGCGATAATGGTCCAGGCGTAGGGGTGCAGCCCCGGAATGAAGGCGGCCACGAGGTTGCCGAAGACAAAGAGGCTGCCGGCAATCAGCAGGCCCTTGCCCAGTGCAATGAAGGAGGAGGTGTCCCGCTTGGGCGGCAGGGTGAGGTCCCCGCCGCGCCCGGTGATCCGCAGCAGCTGGCCGTGCCCGTTGAAGCCCACGAAGAGCTGCTTCTTGCGCTTGCCGAGGCCGTTGTAGATGCCGGCAATGAGGATGCAGACCACGTTGGCCATCACGACGGCGGACATGAGGTCACCCATGAAGGTGGCGGAGTCGCCGCCGGTCGCCGCGGCGTACATCTTCGACATGGGCAGGGCGCCGACCCCAAGGCCGCCGGCCATGATGGGCGCGGCGATGAAGAGGATGCCGTCGACGAACCCGAAGCCTGTCAGCGCTGCTATGAGCCCGACCAGGACGAAGGTGGCGATCAGGCAGCCGATGAGGGGGACCGCGAAACGCGGGCCGGCCTTCAGGAGCAGCGCACGCGGCATGCCGAGGATGGAGCCGGCGATGATGCCGACGACGAAGAAGTCCAGGAAGCCCTGGCCGTCAACGAAGTTCTTCACCACCGAGACGATGTTCTCCGGCATCCACCCCAGGAACACCAGGGTGGCGGGGACGAAGGTGCACAGGATGGTAGGGAGACCGAAGTCCCTGACCACGGGGAAGAGATTGCCGATCCAGATGAAGAGGCCGCCGAGGAGGATGGTGGTGGCAAAACCGACCACCATCGTGTCCGGGAGGTTGCCCGTGAGGGCGGCCGCGAGGACCAGGCCCGCGAGGACGAGGTAGAGGGGAGCAGGGACGCTCGCGATGCGGAATCCCTGCTTGCCGGGGTAGTGGGTGCCGGGGCGGGGCCCGGCGGTGCGGGTTACGGGATGTTCGACGCCGCCGGTGGGGCCGGGGATGGTCTCGCTCATGGCGTTGTCCGTAGGTTCGCTGGTGAAGTCCGTGGTGCGTGGGCTTGTAGACATCATCGTCTCCAAAACGGTGAGAAGGAATTGTTACTTGGTGGGGAGTTGGCCGACGGGGTGTTGCCTGGGTGTCGGTCGGGTGGTCATTTGGCTGGCGATTCTTTAGCGGGCGATTAGTTACCGGGCGGGGTCCAGCAGCCCGGCGGCTGGGGAGTGCGTGACGACGTCGCGGGCGAGGCGGACGGCGTCGGCGAGGCGGTCCTCGTCGATGCCGGTCTCATGGCCGGCGTCGTGCAGGTGCCGGACGAGTTCCTCGGTAGCGATGTTGCCGTGGGCGCCGGGGGCGAAGGGGCAGCCGCCGTAACCGCCCAGGGCGGCGTCGAAACGGATGATGCCGGCGTCCACGGCCGCGCTGGCGGTGGCCAGTGCCTGGCCGTGGGCGTTGTGGAGGTGGAGGTAGTAGGTGAGGTCCGGCTCTGCCTCGCGCACGTGTTCCATGCTGGCCATGACCTGCTTGGTGGGGGTGGCGCCCAGGGTGTCCGCCAGGCCGACGTCGTGGATGCCCATGTCCTTGAAGGCGCGGACCACGCGCAGGAGGTAGTCGGGGTCGATGGTGCCTTCGAACGGGCAGGTGAAGGCCGTGGAGATGCCGGCGACAAAGCGGGTTTCGGGGAACCGGGCCACGGCGGAGGCGAGGCTTGCGAGGGCGTCCTCGATGGCCTGTCCGGCGTTGGCGTTGCTGTGCGCCTGGCTTGCCGAGGTAACCACCGCGATGTCGGTAGCGCCGGCGTCGACGGCCCGTTCGATGCCCCGCCCGTTCAGGGCCAGGCTCGTGTAGGTGACGTCCGCGAGAACCGGCAGGGATGAAATGACCTCGGCGGCGTCGGCCATCTGGGGCACGCGCTTCGGGTTGACGAATGATGCTGCCTCAATCCGCTTGATCCCCGCTGCGGTGAGGGCCGCGGCAATCTCCAGCTTGTGGGCTGTTGAGACGATGACCGATTCGTCCTGCAGCCCGTCGCGCAGGAAGACATCGGTAATTTCCACCTTCATGCTCAGCGCACCTCCTGCAGTTCGAGTCCGGCGATTTCGTCGGCGTCCATACCGGCAAGCTCCCGCAGGACCTCGTGGGTGTGCTGGCCCAGCTCCGGGCCCACCCAGCTAACGCGGCCCTGGTGGCCGGGGATCTTGGGCACGACGCCGGGGAAGCGGATCAGCTCCGGCTCGTTTTCGATGACCACTTCGTGGGTCTGGATCATGTCGCGGGCCAGGTAGTGCTTGTCGACGGCGATGCTGGGCGCGTCGTACACGGGACCGGCGGGTACGCCGGCGTCATCCAACTTATCGAGCACTTCGGTGAGGGGCATGCTCCCCGTCCAAGCAGAGATGGCGCCGTTGAGCTCTTCCTCGCGGGCGCCGCGGGCCTCGGTGGTCAGCAGGGTCCCGTCCTCAGCGAGGTCGGTGCGACCAATGGCACGCATGAGGCGGACGAAGACGGAGTTCGAGTTTCCGCCGATGACCACCTCAAGGTCGTCCTGGCACAGGTAGGAGCCGGTAGGGACGACGCCGGGCAGGGCGCCGCCGGTCCGCTGCCGAATCATGCCGTACGCGTCATAGTCCGGAACGAGGGATTCGAGCAGGCTGAAGACGCCTTCATAAAGAGCGACGTCCACCACTTGGGAGCCTCCCGTTTCTACGCCGCGTGCTTTCTGCAGCATGAGCATCAGGGCACCGATAACCCCGTAGAGGCCAGCCACGGTGTCACCCATGCTGGCGGCCGCGCGGCCGGCCGGACGGTCAGGCTCGCCGGTGATGTACCGCAGGCCGGCGAAGGACTCGGCGGAACTGCCAAAGCCTGCGCGGTTCTTGTAGGGACCGGTCTGGCCGTAGCCAGAGATCCGCACCATCACCAGTTCGGGGTTGAGTTCCTGAAGGACGTCCGGACCCAGGCCCCACTTCTCGAGGGTGCCGGGGCGAAAGTTCTCGATCACCACGTCACACTGGGCTGCGATCTTTTTGGCCGCTTCGCGTCCGGTCTCGGACCGCAGGTCCAGAACAACGGACTTCTTGTTGCGGCCGATGGTGCGGAACAGCATGGAGGTCGTGCCGCGCGTTTTGCGCCAGTCGCGCAGCTCGTCGCCGCCCTGGGGCTTCTCGATCTTAATGACTTCGGCGCCGAAGTCGCCAAAGAGCCGGGCTGCGAACGGCGCCGCGATGAAGCTGCCGAGCTCCAGTACGCGTATGCCTTGGAGGGGGAGGGTGTTGCCCTCGAGATGAAGTTCCTGCGTCATGTCGTTCCTGCCTGCGTCGTTGAATGCCGGTGTTCCCACTGGGTGGGATAAGCTTGTCATTGGGCGGATAGAAGATAGCAGGGTAATGTGATGCGCGCAACAGTCTGCTCAGGCGGGTTGGCAAAAAGCCAACGTTGACTGTGTGAGTCTTTAGCTTGTGAATGTTGACTGTGTGAGGGTGGCGGGTAATGGAAGCTAGGGATGCCGCGGCGCAGCAGCGGCCCGGCGAGCCGGTGGTGACGCCCCGGAGCGGCACGCTGGTGGACGCCGAGATCGATGAGCTACCCGCGCCGGAGCCCACCCGTGTGGGCAGCCGTCGGCAGCTTGCCTATCTGGGTCTGTGCCTGGTGCTGATCGGGCTGAATCTGCGGACAGTCTTCTCCAGCTTCTCCGCGGTGCTTCCGGAGGTCAGCTCTCAAGTGCCGCTTCCGGCTTGGGCGGTGGCGGTGCTGACTACTGTTCCCGTCACCTTGCTGGGCGTCTTTGCCCCGCTCGCCCCGGTCCTGGCCCGGCGGTTCGGTGCCGAACGCGTCCTGCTCGGTGCCATGGCGGTCCTGACCGGGGGGCTCCTGCTGCGACCGGCGGAACTAGGAATGCCGGGAACCGGGAGCCATCTGCCCGCCCTCCTTGCCGGGACGGCGGCCGGCGGGGCCGCGATCGCCTTGTGCAACGTCCTGCTCCCCGGGCTGGTCAAGCGCGATTTCCCGCACCGGCTCGGCCTCATGGGCGGGCTGTACACCACGGCCATCTGCGCGTCCGCGGCACTCGGCGCCGGCTTCACCTACCCGATCTACGCCGCTACGGGTGAGTGGACCCTGGCCTTGTGGTTCTGGGCGGTGCCCGCCGCCGTCGTACTTTTCCTGTTCCTCCCCGTGGCAGTCCGCCCGCGCTCCGTGCGGCACCAAGCCGTTCGGGGCGGCGTGAACGTGTGGCGTTCCGCCGTGGCGTGGCAGGTCACCATCTTCATGGTGCTGCAGGCAATGATGTCCTTCAGCGTGTTCGCCTGGCTGGCACCCATCCTGCGGGAGCGGGGTGTGGCCGGGGCGACGGCGGGGCTGATCGTGTCGGTATGCATCGTGCTGCAGATGCTCGGGTCGCTTTTTGCGCCGGCGCTTGCCGCCAGGTTCCGTGACCAGCGGGCCATAAACACGGTGGTGGCGCTGATGACCGGCTTCGGGTTCGCCCTGAGCATCTTCGGCCCCCTGGACCTGGTGTGGGTGTGGGCCGGCCTGCTTGGACTTGGCCAGGGAAGCCTCACCGCGGCCGCGCTCACCATGATCATGCTGCGCACCCGCGACGGACACACTGCCGCGCACCTGTCCGGCATGATGCAGGGCGTGGGCTATGGGCTGGGCTCGACAGGAACACTGATGGTGGGCCAGCTGCACCAGGCGACGGGCTCCTTCGCCGCCGCCGGTGTCCTGTTCCTGGTGGTCGGCCTGCTGGCGGCGGTGTTTGGCTACCGGGCCGGCCGCAACCGGTACGTCAGCTAAGGCCTGGGTCCCGCAAACCGGAGTGCACCTTTCGCTACAAGGTACCGGCTACTGGCTACCGGCGCCCGGTCCGGGCAAGGGCTCTGGGGGTGCCGATTTTCACTCGGCGGTGTCCTGCTGGTCAGCGTTGCCGAGCGCTGCCGCGGCCGGCGCAGGCGATTCCGCGGTGTAGCTCTGCGCGAGCTCCGGGTGGTGCAGGTCCAGGGCGGGACGTTCGGAGCGGATGCGGGGCAGGGACGTGAAGTTGTGGCGCGGCGGCGGGCAGGAGGTGGCCCACTCGAGCGAGGCACCAAAGCCCCACGGGTCATCAACTTCCACGCGCTCGTTGCTGCGCCACGTGATGTAGACGTTCCAGAGGAACGGGATCAGCGAGGCGCCGAGGAGGAAGGATGCGTTGGTGGAGAACTGGTTCATTCCCGTGAAGTTGTCCTGCGGCATGTAGTCGGCGTAGCGGCGCGGCATGCCGTCGACGCCCAGCCAGTGCTGGATCAGGAAGGTGCCGTGGAAGCCGAGGAACAGCATCCAGAACTGGATCTTGCCGAGGCGCTCGTTGAGCATCTTGCCGGTCCACTTGGGCCACCAGAAGTAGAAGCCAGCGAACATGGCGAACACAACGGTGCCGAACACCACGTAGTGGAAGTGCGCCACCACAAAGTACGTGTCGGAGACGTGGAAGTCCAGGGGCGGCGAGGCCAGGATGATGCCGGTCAGGCCACCGAAGAGGAACGTGGCCAGGAAGCCGATGCTCCACAGCATCGGGGTTTCGAACGTCAGGGAGCCCCGCCACATCGTGCCGATCCAGTTGAAGAACTTCACGCCGGTCGGAACGGCGATCAGCATGGTCATGAAGGAGAAGAACGGCAGCAGCACCGCGCCGGTGACAAACATGTGGTGCGCCCACACGGTCACGGACAGGGCGGCGATGGAAATGGTTGCGTAGACCAGGCCCTTGTAGCCGAAGATCGGCTTGCGGCTGAAGACCGGGAAGATCTCGGACACGATGCCGAAGAACGGCAACGCGATGATGTACACCTCGGGGTGGCCGAAGAACCAGAACAGGTGCTGCCAGAGAATGGCGCCGCCGTTCTCCGGGTCATAGATGTGTGCACCAAAGCGGCGGTCCGCACCCAGGGCGAACAGGGCGGCGGCCAGCGGTGGGAAGGCCATGATGACCAGGATGGACGTCACGAGGGCGTTCCAGGTGAAGATCGGCATCCGCCACATGGTCAGGCCCGGGGCGCGCATGCAGATGATCGTGGTGATGAAGTTGACCGCGCCGAGGATGGTGCCGAAGCCGGAGAGCGCCAGGCCGAAGACCCAGAGGTCACCGCCCACGCCGGGGCTGAACGTCGCGTCCGACAGCGGTGCGTACGCCGTCCACCCGAACGACGCGGCGCCCTGCGGGGTGATGAAGCCGGACACGGCGATCGTGGAGCCGAAGAGGAAGAACCAGAATGCCAGAGCGTTCAGTCGCGGGAACGCGACGTCGGGTGCACCCAGCTGCAGGGGCATGATCACGTTCGTGAAGCCGGCGAACAGCGGCGTCGCGAACATCAGGAGCATGACCGTGCCGTGCATGGTGAACAGCTGGTTGTACTGCTCTTTGGTCGCCACAATCTGCAAGCCCGGCTCGAACAGCTCGGCGCGGATCAGCAGCGCCATGACACCGGCGAGGCAGAAGAACACGAAGGACGAGATCAGGTACATGTAGCCGATGGTCTTGTGGTCGGTCGAGGTGATCCAGTTGACCACTATGCGGCCCTTGCGCCGGGGAACCACGGCCGGAACTCCACGGACCGTCACATCTGGTGATTGCTGATATCCGGACATGGTCTGCCACTCCTGAGGATCGCCTTGCAGGCCCCCCGCTTGTAGAGCTAAGTGCGGCCGGAACCAGGAGATTCAGGAACCGACAGCACCAGACTAACCCCTTGGCGGGACTGTGTGTATGTACTTCGCACAATAAAACAGCCCCCTCGGTTTCATTCTGGAATGCCGCTAGTTTTCATGGCCTGCAGCTGGTTCCGTTGGCCACTCGCTCGTCATCGGCGACCGCCCTCGAAGGGGCCGTCGCTCGGCATGCCGACGCTCCCGGAGGTGCCCCTCCAGGACGCGCCGGGCCCGGACGTGCCGCGCTACTGCGCGTTCCGGTAAGGCTCCGCGAGCGTCGGATCTGCCGGCCATGAGTCGGACTCCGTGCCCTCGTCTGCCAGGGGGTTGGGCGGGTACGTTCCGGTCAGGCCCGCCGTCGTCACTTCCGGGCCCGGCAACTGAACCTGCGGCGGCGGAACGGCCGCCCCCGTGTCCGGGATCCGGTGGATGGGAGCGGGGTAAGCACCCGGACGTGCAACAGTGCCGCGGGAAGCGGCAGGCGGGGCGCCCGCGCTCAGGCTGCGGCTGAGCCGGCCGGCCAGGACCCCGGCTCCGGCCGCCAGCAGCAAGAAGGTTCCGGGGCGCTGGCGCGCGAAGGATTTCACCTCGTCCAGCAGCGAGTCGGGATTCCGCCTGTCGAGCCAGCCGGCGACGGCGGAGGAACGCTCCGCCGCCTGGCGGACGAGGTCGGAGGCGACGCCGGGCTGGTCGGAGGCGGAGGCCATGGAGTGAAGTTGGGAAGAAATCGAGCGCAGGCCTTCGGCGGCTTTTTGCTGCTGGGTGCCGGCCTGCTCGGTGAGGCCGGATTTCGCCTGGTACAGAAGGTCCCTGGCGTTGGTCTTCACCTCGGCGGCGACGTTGGCGGCCTCGGTCTGTACCGTCCCGGCCACGGTCTGGGCTGAATCCGCGGCGGTACGGGAGACTTCGGCGGCCTCCTGCCTGGCCGTTTCGGCGGCGGAGGCGCCAGTGGTGGAGGTGCCCGTGGTGGAGGTGCCGGCGGGTGAGGTGAGAGGCGGGGCAGTCACCGAAGCGGTGGTGGCATCCCCTGCAGGGGTGCTGTAGATCTCGCCGTCGGCCTCGCGCGGAAACGTCGATGCCGGCCGGAGGGGGGTCTGGCCCGCATCCTGATTCGCCGCGGTGCCGTGTGGCCCGTGCTGGGGCACTTCGTTCTCTGTCATCTTCGCTCTCTTTCCAAGAAGATCGGCTGCTGATCACAACCCGGCCATGCCGGGACTTAAATAGTAAGCATGATTACTAATGGATCGTAAGTACCAACTGCTCAGCACTTTGGGCCCGGGCGGGGCCAGCGGGGCCGGATGCCCCCGTGAACTAGGCTGGAAACATGGACAAGGCGGGGGATCTCTGATGGCGAAGCGGGGGAGAGCGGCCCGGAACGCGGCCGGAAATTCACCGGGGGTCGTGGAGGTGCCCAAGGGTTCCCGCCCCGACGGCCCGGCCGCAGGCATCTACTACATCGATACCGGTGACTGTGAGCTGATCCCGGACCAGGACAATTCCACCGGCTGGCTGCTGCGCATCAACGGTGTCATGAGCTCGCACATTGACCTCGCGGACCCGCTGTTCCTCGACTTCGAGTACATGCGCTGGATCTCGGCGCTCGTGGAGTCGCGCTGGCCCCGGGAATCAAAGCCCAAGCTCCGAGCCCTGCACCTTGGCGGCGGGGCATGCTCGCTGGCCCGCTACTTCCATGCCGCGTATCCCGACGCCCGGCAGGTGGTGGTGGAACTGGACGGCAAACTCGCCGATTACGTGCGCGGCTGGTTCGACCTGCCCAAGGCGCCCCTGCTCCGCCTGCGCGTGGGGGAAGCCCGCGAGGTCACCGAGAGCCTCACCGGGCAGACCCGGGACGTGATCATCCGCGACGTCTTCGCCGGTTCCCTGACGCCCCGGCCGCTCACCACCCGGGAGTTCAACAGCCACGTCCGGCGCGTGCTGGCCCCGGGCGGGCTCTACGTGGCCAACTCCGGCGACGCCCCGGACCTAAAGAACGCCCGCGAGGATGCGGCCACGATTGCGGATTCATTCAAGCACACCATGATCATTGCCGATCCTGCCATGCTCAAGGGCCGCCGCTACGGCAACATGGTCATGGCCGGCAGCGACCTGCCCTTCGACGACGACCCCGGGCTCGCGCGGCGGCTGCTAGGGGGTGCGGTGCCGGCTCACATCTGGAACGACGCGAAAGTGCGGGCGTTTGCGGCAGGTTCCCCCGTTCGCCGCGACCCGAAGGCCCCGGTTCCGGCCCCGGCCGAGTAGGCCCATTCATCGGCTGCTCCGTAACCGCCCCTTGGGAGCCCCTCAACGGCGCTTACGGAGCAGCCGATCCGGGTCTTGGCCTGCCCAGCAGCGCATCGCGGTGCGCCGCCGTCTGCTCCCGGAGTGCCCGCACGAGGGCCGCCACGGCCGGCCGGCGCAGGGAGTCGGGCCTGAGCACCATCCAGTAGGGCAGCGTTTCCGCGAAATGCTCCGGCAGGAGCCGGACGAGATCCGGATGCAGGTCGGCCGCGAAGCATGGAAGGAAGCCGATTCCTGCGCCGGCGCGGGTGGCTTCCACGTGGACAAAGACGTTGGTTGAGCTCAGCCCGTCCCGCATCGCCGGCACCAGCCGGCGCGGGGCGTCCAGATCATCCACCTGCAGCATCGAATCGACGAAGTATACGAGCGCGTGGGCCGTCAGTTCCTCCACGGTGGCCGGGGTGCCGTATTCGGCCAGGTAGCCGCGGGAGGCGTACATTCCCAGCATGTACTCGCCAAGCTGCGCGGCTTGTGCCCGGTGCACCTGCGGCTCGCCGACCACCACCTCGATGTCCAGACCGGAGCGCTGCTGGAGGGCCCGGCGCGTCACGGTGATGATCTCGACACTGAGCCCGGGGTGGTCGCGGCGGAGCCGGGCCACGGCCGGGGCGGCGATGTAGGCGCTGAAGCCGTCCGTGGCGGTCATCCTGACGACCCCGGTGATGGGGTCCGGGGCGTGCCCGCGCTGGTCCAGGGTGCGTACGGCCCCTTCCACCTGTTCGGCCACCCGCACGGCCTCGGCGCCGAGTTCGGTCAGCTCCCAGCCGCCTGAAGCGCGGGAGAGCACCCGGCCGCCGAGCGCCTTCTCCAGCGCCGCGATCCGCCGCGAGACGGTGGTGTGGTTCAGTCCGAGAGTCTGGGCCGCCGTCGTAAATTTTGCCGTGCGGGAGACGGCGAGCAGGACCAACAGGTCATCCGGGTTGGCATTCATGTCTGCAATTCTGCACACACCGGGTGCCCGTTTGGCTATTGAATCGCCGTGGATGTGCGGTAATACTCAATGAACCCATTTCGGTGCTATGAGTCACAGCGCGTGTCACCGTGGACACAGAGGAGAACCAGAATGAGCGTAAACCACCGCTCTGCAACACCGCCTGCAGCACCCGCGGCTCTATAAGGAAGGCTGATTTATGGAAAACACGCTGAACGGACGCAAGGCACTGGTGACCGGCGGTGCCGGCGGGATCGGGGCCGCCAGCGTCCGCGCCCTGGCTGCACGCGGGGCAAAAGTGGTGATCGCCGACGTCGACGAGGCCGCTGCCGCAAAGCTCGCCGACGAGGTCGGCGGCTCCTCGTGGGCCGTCAACCTGCTCGACGTCGAATCGCTCCAGACGCTCAGCCTGGACTGCGACATCCTGGTGAACAACGCCGGAATCCAGCGCGTCAGCCCCATCGAGGAGTTCGATCCGGCTGACTTCCGCCGCATCATCACCCTCATGCTGGAGGCGCCTTTCCTGCTGATCCGTGCCGCGTTGCCGCACATGTACGCCAACAATTTCGGCCGCGTCATCAACCTGTCCTCCGTCCACGGCCTGCGGGCCTCGCCGTTCAAGAGCGCGTATGTCTCCGCCAAGCACGGCCTGGAAGGCCTGAGCAAGGTGACGGCACTCGAGGGCGGCGCGCACGGCGTCACGTCCAACTGCATCAACCCCGGGTACGTCCGCACGCCCCTGGTGGAGGCGCAGATTGCCGACCAGGCCAAGGTGCACGGCATTCCGGAGTCGGAGGTCCTCGCCAAGGTCATGCTGACCGAATCGGCGGTCAAGCGCCTGGTGGAACCGGAAGAAGTGGCGTCCCTGGTGGCGTGGCTGGCGTCCGACGACGCCGGCATGGTCACCGGTGCCAGCTACACGATGGACGGCGGCTGGTCCGCGCGGTAACCACCAACGCGGGGTCACTTACGGCCCATTCGGAGGCCCCGGACGGGCGCTGAGTGACCCCGCGTTGTGCTGCGCCAGAGCGGTTCGCTAGTTCTTCGTGCCCGTCAGCGCCAGGGTGCCGCCCAGTCCGATCATCATCACGCCGCCGGTGGTGCTGAGCGCCGCGATCCGCCGGGGAGACCGGGCGAACCAGTGCCGGGCCGTTCCGGCCACGAGGGCCCACGCGCTGTCGGACGCCAGGGCGATCAGCAGGAACACCGCGCCCAGCGCGGCGAGCTGCACCGGAATCCCGCCGGCGGAATAGTCGACGAACTGCGGGAGCACGGCCACGAAGAAGACGATCGACTTCGGGTTGGTCGCCCCCACGAGGAATCCCTCCCGGAGCACCCGCGCGGTCGACGACGGGTTGGAGGGATTTGCCGCCGTCGGGCCCCCGCCACGGTGCCGGATGGCCTGGATCCCCAAGTACACCAGATAGGCGGCGCCGGCGAATTTCACCACGCTGAAGAGCACGAGGGACTGGGCCAGCACCACTCCGACGCCCAGGGCCACGGCCGCGATCTGCACCATCTCGCCGGCCGCGTTGCCCACGACGCTCAGCAGTCCGCCTTTGCGCCCCAAGGCAAGGGTCCGCCCGATCACGAACAGCACGCTGGGGCCCGGCATGGCGATGAGAATGAGGGCGGCCAGGGCGAAGGTCAGGAGGTTGGCGGCGGGAACCATGCCTGATCTTAGCCCCGCCGGCGGCGCTCCCGGGAGACCCTCCGGAGACCTCCCGGGGGTCGGGCGGCGCTCCCGGGAGGCGGTGCGCCAGTACCGCTACCGACCGGCAGGCACCTGGGGGAGCTGCGCCGTTTCGTCGGTGAGTTCGGCCCGCTCCCGGCCGTGACCGCGAACCCAGAGCCGGTAGGCCACCACCAGCAGGCCGAGCCAGACGGCGCCGACGTACAGTGCCACCCGGGTGTCCTCGAAGACGCCCAGAATAACGATCACGAGGGCCATGAAGGCGATGGTCAGCACTGACGCTGCAGGCCACCAAGGGGACGGAAACTCCGACGCCGGCAGCCCCTTGCGGGCGATCTCGCGTTTCATCGCGACGTGGGAGGCCAGGATCATGGCCCAGACCCACACGGTGGCGAAGGTCGCGATCGAGGCGATCAGCAGGAAGACGTCTTCCGGGATCACCGCGTTGAGCACTACACCCACCAGCAGGATGCCCGTCATCATCACCACGGTCATCCACGGCACCCCGTGGCGGGAGACCTTGCCGAAGCTTGCCGGAGCGTGGCCCTGCCGGGCCAGGCCGAACAGGATCCGGCCGGCGCCGAAGATGTCGCTGTTCACGGCGGAGAGCGCCGCCGTGATCACCACGGCATTGAGGATGTGGGGTGCCGCCGGAATGCCCAGGCCGCTGAAGATCTGTACGAAGGGGCTGCCGTTGCTGCCGATCTCGTCCCACGGGAACAGGCTCATCAGCACGCCCAGGGTCAGCACATAGAAGAGCAGGACACGCACGGGAACGGTGTTGACGGCCTTGGGGATGACTTTCTTCGGATCGGCCGCTTCACCTGCCGTGATGCCGAGCGTCTCCACCCCGCCGAACGCGAACATCACCACCGCGAAGGAGGCGAGGAGCCCTTCGAACCCGTTGGGGAACAGGCCACCGTGCTCCACGAGGTTGCCCAGCCCGGGCGCCACGGTGGCGCCGCCGGTCTGGAACCCGAACACGACGATTGCTGCACCGCCCGCGATCATCGCGATGATGGCCGCCACCTTGATCAGCGAGAACCAGAACTCCAGCTCGCCGAAGACCTTGACGCTGAGCAGGTTCAGGGCCGCCAGGAAGAAGATGATGGCCAGCACCCACACCCAGCGCTCCACGCCGGGAAACCAGAATCCCATGTAGATGCTGAAAGCCGTGACATCCGCGATGGCCACGATCGCCATCTCAAAGACGTACGTCCAGCCCGTGACGAACCCGGCCAGCGGTCCCAGATAACGGCTCGCATACTGGCCGAAGGACCCGGAGACCGGATGCCGTACCGCCATTTCACCCAGGGCGCGCATCACCATGAACACCGCGGCGCCGCCGATCATGTAGGCGAACAAGACGGCGGGCCCGGCCTTCTGGATAGCGGACGCCGATCCGTAGAACAGCCCCGTGCCAATCGCCGAGCCCAGCGCCATGAACCGGATGTGGCGGACATTCAGTCCCCTGCTGAGGACGGAATCAACCGCTGCGCTGACGGCTGTGACGGCGCTGCCGCTGCCTGCTGCACGGGCCGGCGGGGTCTCGGTTTGGGCTTGTTGCATGCGAATACCTTCTCGTCATTGGGAGGGGGATCGCTATCCAGCAGACCATGTCCGGCGCGCTTGTGATGAGTTTCACGGCAACTCCGTGTCTTTGATGCCAGACTCGGCGGCGTACGCCTGGCGTCGGTCACCGCGTCTCCCCATCTTTGCCTGCGTCCGACGGCGTGTGGTTTCCCGACGCCGGCGCGTCCCGGCGTCGTGCGGGCAAAGGCGGGGAAACTCCGCGCGGTGAAGACTTGGCGGCGGTTAGGTCACGCGTCCTGGGGCTTGAAGCGGGCCACGTACCGGCGCTGCCCGGGCGTCTCCACGGTCCGGCGCCGGTAGTTCCGGCGCACGTAGATGACTGCCTGCTCTGGCGGGACCCCGTCCAGGATGGCGATGCAGGCCAGGGCGGTGCCGGTCCTGCCGACGCCGCGCATGCAGGCGACCTCCACCCGCTCGGACTCGGCCCGCCGCCAGGCTTCCGTCAGGGCGTCCAGGGCGTCGGAGTGGTCGGCAGGCAGCCGGAGATCCGGCCACCGCACCCACCGTGATTCCCACGCCGCTGCAGGCGGTGGCTTGCCCAGCAGGTACACGCCGAACTCGGGGAGCGGCCCGGGCGGAAGCGGGTAGTGCAGGCCGCGGCCGCGGATGCACCGCCCCGAGGGCAGGACCAGGACACCGGCCTGGGACGCCTCCCACGTATCCTTCATGATCCAGATCGTAGTCTTTCCTCCGCGGCTTGGCCTCACCGGTATCCGGTCGGGTCCGCCGGGAGTCCCGATTCCTGCACCTCCACCAGATACCGCCAGCAGTCGGGCTGCGAGCCGTCGACGTCGGTGAAACCGTATTCGCGTGCCAGCCCGCCGGAGGAGTAGGAGCCGCCGGTGCGGCGGTGCAGATCAGGGTCCGCTGCGAGGGCCGCGACCGCCCGCCCCACGAACAGGGGACTCTCCGAGATCGCGGCAAAATGCGGCTGCGTGCCGGCTGCCTCGCGCCAGTTCGCCTCGATCACGCCAAAGTGCTCAAGCATCATTTCGGACCGCATCCAGCCGGGCGTCAGCGCCAGCGCCGAGCACCCGGAGGGCTTCAGCTCCTCCCCCTGGCTGAAGGCGAGCCGGAGCACCGCGTTCTTGGCAAGATCGTAGGACATGGAAACCCGGTAGTGCCCGGCGTTGTAGTCGCGGGTTCCGTCGGTCATCTCCACCACCAGGCCGCCGGGCCGGCGGATGAGCAGCGGCAAGGCGAAATGGCTGGTGATCAGATGAGTCTCTACGGCACCGCGGAGCATCCGCAGACCGGCGTTCAGATCGTGCGCCCACAACGGCGTTTGCCATTCGATGAGGTCTTCGCCGCCCCAGATGTCGTTCACGAGGACATCCAGCCGGCCTTGCTCCGCGTCGATCCGTTGCACAAGGGTTTGAACTTCGGATGGCTCGCGGTGGTCGACGGCGGCGGCGATCCCCGTCCCGCCGGCGGCGGTGACCAGTTCGGCTGTCTCCTCTATCGTTTCCGGACGGTCATAGTCGGAACGCCGGCCGGACGTCGTGCGGCCGGTGCAGTACACGACGGCCCCGGCCTCGCCGAGGGCGACGGCAGCGCCGCGGCCGGCGCCGCGCGTCGCTCCCGCCACCAACGCCACTTTGCCTGACAGCACCGCAGCCATGCCCTTCCTGCCTTTCTCCGGGAGACCCCTGCCGTCGAAACGCCTCCAGAAAACACCGGCGGGGCGGTGGGGGGATAGGGGCAGAAGGCCCGCGGCGCCATCGGATGCAACATTGTCCGTAATCCCAGACACCGGGAGGGGTGTGCGGGCTGCCGGACGCAGGCCGCCGGGCGCATGCTTAAGTACGGGATACCGGACAGTGCCCGTTTTTTCGAAGAGGAACCATGCCAGCCACCAGCTCCACCTTGAGCCATCCGCCCGCCGCCGCCATAGCACCGGCTACGGCCGGAAACGCAGCCGAAAGCACCCCCGAGACGGCCGTCGACGCCGCCGTCGACACCGCCGTCGAAGCCCCGACCGAGGCCGCGGCAGCGTCCGCCCCCAAGCCTGCCCGCAGGGCCGCCGGCGTCAAGGCGGCGTCGAAAGTGCCGGCGGCGGAAAACACGCTGCGCATCCTGAAGCTGCTGGCCTCCCGGCGCGGGCCGATGGCGGCGTCGAACATCGCCACCGCGTTGGGCCTGCCTCGCTCCAGCGTCTACCACCTGCTCGGCGTGATGGAGGCGAACGGCTTCGTGCTGCACCTGCACGAGGAGCAGCGCTATGGCCTGGGCATCAGCGCCTTCGAACTCAGCTCGGCCTATTCCCGCCAGGAGCCGCTGTCCCGGCTGGGCCGGCCTATGCTCGCCTCGCTCGTGGACGTGATCGGCGAAAGCGCGCACCTGGCCGTGCTGCACGGCCGCGATGTGCTTTACATCGTGGAGGAGCGGGCCAAGAACCGGCCGTCCCTTGTGACCGACGTCGGGGTCCGGCTGCCCAGCCACCTGACCGCGAGCGGCCGCGCCATTCTTGCCGCGCTGCCGAAGTCCCAAGTGCGGGCGCTGTACCCGAATGCCGCCGCGTTCACGGCCCGGCACGAAACCGAGTCGCCCATCATGAAGTACTCCGCGCTGTCCTCGCACCTGGACCAGGTCCGGCAGCGCGGCTACGCCACCGAACACGGTGAGGTGACGCCCGGTTTCGGCTCGATCGCGGCCGCCGTGACCGACCACGTCGGATGGCCGACCGCCGCCGTCGCCGTGACCTTCCTCGAGGACAAGCTGCCAGCGGAGGACTGGCCCGCCCTCGCCGCACGGGTGCAGAAGGTCGCCAACGAACTCTCGGTCCGGATCCACGGCCGCCCGGCCTGACCGCCGCCGCCCCCACCCCGGATGCGCTATCACTTTTGGCTCCCATTCCTCCGTTTTGGCAACCGGAAGTGATAGCGCAATGGGGGAGGGGAGGGTCTGGAATGCCGGACAGCACCGGGCTGAACCCCCTGTCTGCGGTCCTGCGGACAGGCTTTAGTTGATACAGAACCACTTCCCGCGAACACCACTCTCCGCGAACACCACTCCACAGAAGGAGCCCCTTATGGCACCCGCCGATTTCACCACCGGTGCCCGCCCGGTCAAAGCAGCCCGCGGCACCGAGCTCACCGCCAAGAGCTGGCAGACCGAAGCCCCGCTGCGCATGCTCATGAACAACCTGGACCCCGAGGTCGCCGAGCGGCCGGAGGATCTTGTGGTCTACGGCGGCACCGGCCGCGCAGTCCGCAGCTGGGCCGCATTTGACGCCATCACCCGCACCTTGGAAACCATGGAAAAGGACGAGACCCTCCTGGTCCAGTCCGGTAAACCCGTCGGCGTTTTCCGCACCAACGAGTGGGCCCCGCGCGTCCTGCTGGCCAACTCCAACCTCGTCGGCGACTGGGCCACCTGGCCTGAGTTCCGCCGCCTCGAGGCCGAGGGCCTGATGATGTACGGCCAGATGACCGCAGGCTCCTGGATCTACATCGGCACCCAGGGCATCCTGCAGGGCACTTTCGAGACCTTCGCCGCGATCGCCCGCAAACTTACCGGGAACGTGGACGGCACCCTCGCCGGCACCCTGACCCTTACCGGCGGCTGCGGCGGCATGGGCGGCGCCCAGCCGCTCGCCGTCACCCTGAACGACGGCGCCTGCCTGATTGTCGACGTCGACGAGACCCGCCTGCGCCGCCGCGCGGTTAAGCGCTACCTCGACGAGGTCGAAACCGACCTCGACGCCGCGATCGCCAAGGTCCTCAAAGCCAAGGAAGAGCGCCGCGGCTGGTCCGTGGGCTACGTCGGCAACGCCGCCGAAGTCTTCCCCGAGATCCTGCGCCGCCACAACGCCGGCGAGCTCACCGTGGACATCGTCACGGACCAGACCTCCGCCCACGACCCCCTGAGCTACCTGCCCGAGGGCATCACTGTCGAGGAATGGCACCGCGAGGCCGCGGCCGACCCGGACGGCTTCACCAAGAAGGCGCAGGCCTCGATGGCCAAGCACGTCCAGGCCATGGTGGAGTTCCAGGACGCCGGCGCCGAGGTCTTCGACTACGGCAACTCCATCCGCGACGAGGCCCGCAAGGGCGGCTACAACCGCGCCTTCGAATTCCCCGGCTTCGTCCCGGCCTACATCCGCCCGCTGTTCTGCGAGGGCCTCGGCCCGTTCCGCTGGGTGGCGCTCTCCGGTGACCCCGAGGACATCGCGGTCACGGACCGGGCCATCAAGGAGCTGTTCCCCGAGAACAAGCACCTGCACCGCTGGATCGACGCCGCCGGTGAGCGCGTCGAGTTCGAGGGCCTGCCGGCGCGGATCTGCTGGCTCGGTTACGGCGAACGCGCCAAGGCCGGTCTGCTGTTCAACCAGCTCGTCAAGGAAGGCAAGGTCAAGGCGCCCATCGTGATCGGCCGTGACCACCTCGACTCCGGCTCCGTCGCCTCCCCGTACCGCGAGACCGAGGCCATGGCCGACGGCTCGGACGCGATCGCCGACTGGCCGCTGCTCAACGCCCTGCTCAACACCGCCTCCGGCGCCACCTGGGTCTCCATCCACCACGGCGGCGGCGTCGGCATCGGCCGCTCCATCCACGCCGGCCAGGTCTCGGTGGCCGACGGCACCGATCTCGCGGCCGAAAAGCTCGCACGGCTCCTCACCAACGACCCCGGCATGGGCGTCATCCGCCACGTCGACGCCGGCTACGACCGCGCCGTCGAGGTCGCCAAGGAACGCGGTGTCCGCATCCCCATGTCAGAGTCCCGCTGACCCAGCCCCCGTAAACCTCGTCGATTGCTCCGTAAGTGCCGTTTTGAGCCTTGAAAAGGGCCGTTACGGAGCAATCGACGGGGAGCCCGGCTCTACCATCAGACTTAGGAAGATCTCAATGACTCTTACCACCCACGAACCGCTGACCGTCACCCTCGGCTCCAGCGGCGTCACCCCCGAAGACGTTGTCGCCGTCGCCCGCCACGACGCCCACGTGACCATCGCCCAGGACGCCCTCGACGCCGTCGCCAAGGTCCGCGCCCACATCGACGACCTCGCCCACAGCGATACCCCCGCCTACGGCATCTCCACCGGCTTCGGGGCGCTGGCCAACCGGCACATCCCGGGCGAGCTGCGCACCCAGCTGCAGAAATCCCTGATCCGCAGCCACGCCGCCGGCATGGGCCCGGCCGTGGAACGCGAGGTGGTCCGCGGCATCATGTTCCTGCGCGCCAAGACCCTCGCCTCCGGCCGGACCGGCGTCCGCCCCGTGGTCCTGCAGACCATGGTGGACGTCCTGAACGCCGGCATCACCCCGGTGGTCCGCGAATTCGGCTCGCTCGGCTGCTCGGGCGACCTCGCGCCGCTGTCACACTGCGCCCTCGTCCTGATGGGCGAAGGCGAGGCGACCGGCCCGGACGGCGAGCACTACGGCTCCAAGGGCGAACGTCCCGTCGCGGAACTCCTCGCCGCCCACGGGATCGAACCCGTCACCCTGGCCGAAAAGGAGGGCCTGGCCCTCGTCAACGGCACCGAGGGCATGCTGGGGATGCTGCTGATGGCCATCGCGGACATCCGGCAGCTGCTCACGACGGCGGACATCACCGCCGCGCTCAGCGTCGAGGCGCTGCTCGGCACGGACCAGGTGTTCCTGCCCGAACTGCACGCAGCGCTCCGCCCGCACCCCGGCCAGGCCGCCTCCGCGGACAACATGCTCCGGGTCCTGTCCAATTCGCCGATCGTGGCCTCGCACCGGATCAATGACACCAAGGTCCAGGACGCGTACTCGCTGCGCTGCGCACCCCAGGTGGCCGGCGCCGTCCGGGACACCGTGGACCACGCGGCCCTGGTCGCCTCGCGGGAACTGGCCGCGGCGATCGACAACCCGGTGGTCCTGCCGGACGGCCGGGTCAGCTCCAACGGCAACTTCCACGGCGCCCCAGTGGCTTATGTGCTGGACTTCCTGGCCATCGCCGTCGCGGACCTTAGCTCCATCGCCGAGCGCCGGACCGACCGGATGCTGGATCCGGCACGCTCGCACGGACTGCCCGCCTTCCTTGCCGCGGACCCCGGCGTCGACTCGGGCCTCATGATCGCCCAGTACACCCAGGCCGGACTGGTCTCGGACAACAAGCGCCTGGCCGTGCCGGCGTCGGTCGACTCGATCCCGAGTTCGGCGATGCAGGAGGACCACGTCTCCATGGGCTGGCACGCTGCCCGCAAGCTCCGGAAAGCGGTCGAGAACCTGCGCCGCGTCCTCGCCGTCGAACTGGTGACCTCGGCCCGCGCGCTGGACATCCGTACCCAGGTCTCCGGCGGGGAGCTGACACCGGGCCCTGCGGGCACGGCCGTGATCGCCGCGCTGCGCGACGTCGTCGGCGGTCCCGGCACCGACCGGTTCCTGTCACCGGAGCTCGAAGCGGCCGACGCGCTGGTGGCGTCCGGCGGGATCCGGGCTGCGGCCGAATCCGCCGTCGGAAATCTCGCCTGAGAGGAAACAAAGTGCATGCCAGCTGAATAATTCCCGGAGTTCCCGAAATCTTCGGCAACACGGCCTTCGGGAGCGCGGGATGTGTAGTACAAATGGAAAGTCCACACCGACGAAGTTGTGGCAAAGAACACATACAAAGGGGTAATAGTTCTATGAAAGCACGCGGCACGGTACTGTCCAGGCGCCTTGCAACGGCAGCCACGGTTTCCGACTGGTGCGGCCTTCGGGTCGGAGAGCGGGTCGAAATCGTCAAGCACGCACAGGTCATTGCGGCCGGTGAGGTCGAAGAGGTCTCACTGAGCGGAAATGTGCTCTGGCTGGTGCCCACCGGGCCGTCCGAAACGCAGCTTTTCCTGCAGTCCGACGGCGTGCGGGTGCGCCGTAGCTGATCGTTACCGACTTTCCACCCCGCACGCGGGTATGTTCTAAAGGAGGGGCGCCGTTCCGTTGGGGACGGCGCCCCGACCCATTCCCGGGACTCCGGGCCGCGGCAGGAGGGAAAGCACGTGTTCGAGGCGACCAGTATCGTGTTCGCGGCGGCGGGTCTGGCGGTCTTCGCCGCCGCCGTTCTGCCGAAGCTGCTGCGCAATGCGCCGCTGTCCATGCCGATGGTGTTCCTGGCCGCGGGGATGCTGGCCTTCACCTTCATCCCCAGCCTGCCGGACCCGGACCCTGTGCAATACGGGGATTTCACCACGCACCTGACCGAGGTGTGCGTCCTCATCTCGCTGATGGGCGCCGGGCTGGCCCTGGACCGCCCGATCGGGCTGCGCCGGTGGTCCACCACCTGGCGGATGCTGGGCCTGGCCATGCCGCTCTGCATCGTGGGCCTGACCCTGCTGGGGCTGTGGGCCCTGGGACTAGGCCTCGGCGCCGCCCTGCTCATTGGCGCCGCACTGGCACCTACCGACCCGGTCCTGGCCTCCGAGGTGCAGGTGGGTGAGCCGGCCGACGACGAAGGTGAGGCCGAGCGCGGCGAAGACGAGATCCGGTTCGGGCTGACCTCCGAAGCCGGGCTCAATGACGGCCTGGCGTTCCCGTTTGTCTATCTGGCCATCGCCATCAGCCTGGTTGGCGCGTCCCCGTCTGAGTGGTTCGCCCCCTGGTTCGCCGTGGACGTGCTCTGGCGGATCGGCATCGGCGTTCTCCTGGGCTTCGCGGCCGGAAAAGCGATGGGCAGGCTCTTTTTCGGTGCCCGGCACGAAAGCATCCGGCTCTCCAACCACTCGGAGGGCTTTGTGGCCCTCGCCGCGACCTTCCTGGCCTACGGGGCAGCACAGATGCTCGAGGGCTACGGGTTCGTCGCGGTTTTTGTCTGCGCGGTGACCATCCGGGCCGCGGAACGCACCCACGGCTTCCACCGCGTGATGCACTCCTATGTGGAACAGCTCGAACGGCTCATGACCGTGGTCATCCTGGTGCTGCTCGGCGGCGCCATTGCCCGCGGGCTGCTGGCCGGAATCGGCTGGGCAGAGGTGCTGGTGGCCCTGGCCTTCCTCCTGCTGGTGCGGCCGCTCGCTGGCTGGCTGGCGCTTGCCCGGGGCAAGACCGGCCCGCGGGAACGGATTGCGATTTCGTTTTTCGGCATCCGCGGCGTCGGTTCGCTGTACTACATCGGTTTCGCCCTCGGCACGGGAAACTTCGCCGCGCAGGCGCAGGAGCTTTGGGCGTTGGTGGGGCTGGTGGTGGCGATGTCGATCGTGCTGCACGGCGCCACGACTGCCCCGGTAATGAACCGGCTGGACCGGCTGCGCCAGCGCAGGGCCCTGGAACAGCACGGCGACGAGGGTGAGGCTCCCCGCACGGCTGTATAGGCCCGCGTTACCCGAGCAGCGTGGCGATCAGCCGCGCGGCCACCTTGGCGGTGCGGGCGTCGATGTCGAAGTCAGGGTTCAGCTCCGCGACGTCCAGGTGCAGGAGCTTCCCGCTGGCCGCCACCTGCCGGCACACGGCGGTGATCACGGGCAGCGGTACGCCGTAGGCGGCCGGCGCGCTGACCCCGGGGGCCACCGAGGCCGGCAGGACGTCCAGGTCGATCGTGAGGTACACGGCATCCACCTGCGCCAGGAACTCCGCCACAAAGGACTGCGCGGCCTCCGCCGTGCAGTCCTCGTCCAGGAGGTAGTCCACGCCGAGCTCTTCTGCGGTCCGGAACAGTGCCCGGGTGTTGTTCGGCTCGGAAATCCCGACGACTGCGTAGCGCAGTTCGCGGCCAGCGGCCGCTTCCGCGCGGGCCATCTGCAGGAACGGCGTCCCGGAGCTGGGTGCGGGTTCGTCACGGAGGTCGAAGTGGGCGTCGAGGTTCAGCACGCCGACCCTCAGCCCCTCGCGCACGGCCGCCGACCCTGCGACGCCGAGGTAGCTGGCGAACGCGGTTTCATGGCCGCCGCCCAGCAGCACCGGAAGCTGCCCGGCGTCGATGATCCGGGAGACCGCCTGCCCGGCACGGACCTGGCCGGCTTCCAGAGACCCGCCGCTCACGGTGACGTCCCCGGCGTCGAGCACGTCCCGGCCGGAGTGGAAGGCGAGCGGGCCCAGGGCGGCCCTGATGGCGGCGGGCGCGGCCGCGGCGCCGACACGGCCCTTGTTGCGGCGCACCCCTTCATCGCTGCCGAAGCCGAGAATGACGGCGGTCCGGCTGCTGAATGGAGCCGGGACCGGTGCCGGGTGCGCGGCCGCCGGACCCTGCGGGGCGTAGGAGGTCACCGCCTGCCACCAGCGCCGGTGCTCGGCGCCGTCGCCATCGAACCTCCCGGTCCAGGGCAGCGGCGGGACATCGACGAAGAGGGCGGCAGTAACCATGGTCCTAGCTCACCGCAGCCGGCACCCGAAAACCAGCCGCTCCGTCGTCGTCGTGTCCGAAATCCCGGAAAGCCCCGTTAAACACTGCCGCGAATGCCATCTCGGCGGACGGGAAGGCGGGAAGACCTTAGTGGATCCCGAGCGCGGCCTCGATCGGGCCGATCGCGAAGAACAGGAGGAACGCCGCAGCCACAGCCCACATCAGCGGGTGCACTTCGCGGGCACGGCCCTGGAACAGGCGGATCAGCACAAAGCTGATGAAGCCCGCGCCCAGGCCGTTGGCGATCGAGTACGTGAAGGGCATGAGGGTGAAGGTCAGGAAGGCCGGGATCGCGATGCCCCAGTCCTGCCAGTCGATCTTGCCGACCTGCGAGACCATCATGAAGCCGACGATCACCAGGGCGGGGGCCACAGCCTCGAACGGCACGAGGTTGATTAGCGGGGTGAAGAACATGGCCACGAGGAACAGCAGGCCGGTGACGACCGATGCCAGGCCGGTGCGGGCCCCTTCACCGATGCCGGCGCCGGATTCGACGTAGATCTGGTTCGAGGAGACGGAAGCTCCGCCGCCGATGATCGCGCCGAGGGCGTCCACCTGCAGAACACGGTCTACGTTGGGGATGTTGCCGTCCTTGTCGATGGTGTCGGCCTCCGTAGCCAGGCCCACCATGGTGCCCATGGCATCGAAGAAGATGCTGAGCAGGATCACGAAGGCAAGCAGGGTGGCCGCGACGAAGCCGAGGTGCTCAAAGGCGCCGAAGGGGTTGGCCTTGCCGATCAGGGACAGGTCCGGCGCGGTCCACTCCGAGAACTGGGGTGCGACCAGGGACCAGCCCTGCGGGTTGTGGTTCTTGCCGTCAAAGCTGGGGCCGATGTGCAGGATGGATTCCAGGATCACCGACAGGATGGTGGAGGCGACGATGCCGATCAGGATGGCGCCCTTGACCTTGCGGACCACGAGCGCAATGGTGAGGACCAGGCCGAAGACGAACACGAAAGTGGGCCAGCCCACCAGCTTGCCGTCAAAGCCGAGCCCGACCGGAACGGTGGTGCCGGCGACATCCGGGATGCGGCGCACGAAGCCCGCGTTGACGAGGCCGATCAGGGCGATGAAGAGGCCGATGCCGACCACGATCGCGGTCTTCAGTCCCTCGGGGACGGCCTTGAACACGGCCGTCCGGAAGCCGGTGAGGACCAGGATCAGCATGGTGATGCCGGAGAGCATCACCAGGCCCATCATGTCCGGCCAGGTCAGGCCGGGGTTCGTGGCAACGGTGACCGCCACGAACGCGTTGACGCCGAGGCCGGTGGCCAGGGCGAAGGGATGCTTGGCCCACGCTCCCATGAGGATGGTGAGGATGCCGGCCACGAAGGCGGTTACAGCGGCGACGGCGGGGAAGCCGAGCGTCGCGCCCGTGGAGTCGGGTCCGGCGAGGATCAGCGGGTTCAGCACCACGATGTAGCTCATGGCGAAGAAGGTGGCGAACCCTCCGCGGATCTCGCGCGAGATGTTCGAACCGCGCTCGGAGATCTTGAAATACCGGTCGAGTTTAGAGTCCTGCTTGAGCATGACTTCTTGCATGAGTCCTCCGGGAGTGATGGGTGTTGCTTATATCCTATTGGGCGCCCCGCGGCCAACCCCGTGTTTTCGCCTAGTCTGTAAGGAAGACAACACTAGGAGTAGCCTGCCCATGCGCCTGATCCGACAGCTCGGGGGTGTCCTGCTGGGCGCCGTCGTCGCCGCCGCCGTTCTGCTCGGAGCCGGAGGCCCGGCGTCGGCGCACGACACCGCGGAGTCCACCAGCCCTGCCTCCGGAGCAACCCTTGCGGCGCCGCCGGAGAAGGTTTCGGTCACGTTCAACCACAATCCGCTGGCCCTGGGGTCGCAGATCGTGGTCAGCAGCGCCGCGGGCTCCAACTGGGCGGACGGTCCGGTGGAGATTGTGGACAACGTCGTTTCGCAGAAACTCAAGGCCGGCGCTCCGGCAGGGCAGTACACCGTGCAGTGGCGGGTGGCCAGTTCCGACGGCCATCCGATCGAGGGCAGTTTCACCTTTACCGCGGCGGCTGCTGCCCCGGGCGCGACGGCGGCTGCTGCGGTTCCCACGCTCGGCACCGCCCAGCCGGGCACCACCCAGGCGCCTGCCCCGGCGCCGGACGCGTCACAGCCGTTTCCGTGGAGCGTGATGGGTTTCGTCGCGGTGGGCATCGGAATCCTGGTGGCGCTCGGCCTGATGGCCAAACGCCGCCTCACGCCGGGCGCCGGCAGCGGCACCGAAGACTGAACAGCAACGCGGGGTCAGATACGGCCTATTGAAGGCCCTCCAATGGGCCGTATCTGACCCCGCGTTGCCCTTGGGCTATTAGGCCGGGGCGGCGGCCAGGGAAAGGGCGCCGGGCAGGAGCGCGGGCCGGCCGTCCGGGTAGACCTTGGCGGAAATCGCCTGCCCCACCACCTTGGCCTGGCGCAGCACTTCCTTGGGCGTGGGCGTGATGAGTTCGCCGACCCCCACGAGGTACATCCCCAGGGCGTGCATCGCCGCCATGACGTTGCGTCCGGCTGCCATGCCCAGTTCCGAGAGCATGCGGCGCAACTGGCTGTGGGCGCAGCGGGTCAGGACAAGATGATCGGCCAGGAGCACCCCGCCCGGAGTTTGGACAGCCCATTGCCCGGCGGGAGACCCGCCGGTGCCGGCGTCAAGGAGGTCCAGCTGCAGTGCCCGGATGTCGTTCCGAACGTCGAGCTTATGGCTCGCGGCGTAGTTGCGCAGATGCCGCAGGATTTCGTTGCGCTCCTTCAGGCTGGCGGCATCTGCCGCGTCGCAGCGCTGCAGGGAGGAAGTATTGGCCGGATGGCCGGCGCCCAGGAGGTCGAGACCGTCCACAATGATGGACGCGACACCGCGGCGCTGGAGCTCGCTGGCCACAGCCAGGCCGGAGAGCCCCGTCCCGATGACCACGGCCGTGGTCCGCTCAATCCCGCCGCACAAAGGCATGCTCGACACTGCAGGGTCCTCCTCGAAATGGCGCCAGTCCCGGGGCAATACCCCGGACGCTGACCTCGGCCTGGCTCCCGCAGCCACCCAGCAGCCGCGTTCTGAACTACCAGTCTCGGTTCAGCAACGAATCGAAGAATACCCAAGATTTGGCTCCGTGAATAGGGGAGGTAGGACATTGGCTGAACTCCCCGGATCACGGCGGTTTCCGCACGGGTCACGGCGGGAACCGGCCTTCGAAAATCCCGGAAATCCGGTGCCGCAACGGCCTGTTAATTCTGCGTAAATCCTTAGGCTCAGGGCCGCCGGGGACGCGTCTGACGCCGTCTTGTATGTTCGCAATTAACCGAGAATAGTGAGGAAAAAGAGGGGTTGTCGCGCGCGGGGTCGGGGTCGCCCCAGCCGGTGAACGCCGGGCGCCGGCACTTCTGGCAGAATAGCCGCAACATCAGGCAAGAATCGCGAGGAGGCGGACCCCATGGGCCGTGAACAGGTGCACCCGGACCCGGAATGGGAGACCGGCGGCGAGCCAGCGCCTCTGCGCGGAATCGTGGTGGGCTTCGATGGCTCGGACCACAGCCAGTGTGCCCTCGTGTGGGCCGCCCGCGAGGCCGAACGCCGGCGCCGCCCGCTGCACATCGTGACCGCTTATTCGGTGCCGATCTTCGCCGCTTCCGGGCTCGACGGCGGCTACGCCACTGTGGACGACTCCGTGATCCGCGAGGGCGCCGAAGCCATCCTCAAGCACGCCTTGGACAAGGTGGCCGGCTACAGCATTGACGTCGATGCGTCCGTTGAAAACGGGGACGCCTCCGGCGTGCTCCTCGAAATCAGCGAATCTGCGGAGCTGCTGGTCTTCGGAACCCGCGGCCGCGGAGGCTTCGTTGGCCGGCTGCTCGGCTCCGTCAGCAGCGCGTTGCCCGCCCACGCCAAGTGCCCCACCGTCACCGTGCCGCTGATCTGTGCCGACCGCCTCGGTGAAACCACTCAGGACAAGCATGTTCTGGCAGAACGGGCGAAGTCGGGCCGCCAGCCGGTCGAGAACGTTGTGGTGGTCGGCGTCGACGGTTCCGACCAGGCACGTATCGCGGTGCTGGAGGCCGCGGCCCAGGCCGAACGCCTCTCCGCCCGGCTGCGCCTGGTGTGCGCCGTCCCCCAGTACACGGGCTCGCTTGCCTGGGTGCCCGCGCCGATGGACCGCGATGCCCTGTTCGCCGACATCAAGATCCAGCTCGACGCGGGCGTGGCCTGGCTCCGGAGCCACTTCCCGGCCCTGGAGGTCGAGACGCAGCTTGTGGATGGCTCTCCGGTCGACATCCTCGTCGACGCCAGCCGCCACGTGGAACTGGTGGTGGTCGGCACCCGCGGGCGCGGAGGCTTCGCCGGAATGCTGCTGGGTTCCACGTCCGACGGCGTTCTGCACCACGCCAAGGGACCAGTGATGGTGGTACCGGACCGCGACGACCTGCGGCTTGCGGACAGGGCCAGCTTCGGCCCGATGCTCGGCGGCTACTAACGCCCCCAGGTACGGTCTCGACGCCGGAAGGACGGTCCGCACATGGGGCACCCCCGGAGGCCGGGCCCGGCCCAGGACGGGCTGGTTCTGGCCTTGGAAGACCTCGGCCAGGACATGCTGGCCGAGGTCGGCGGCAAGGCGGCCAACCTGGGCGAGCTGGCGTGCGCCGGCCTGCCGGTTCCGGCCGGCTTTTGCCTGGGCACCCGGGCCTACCTGGAAGCCACGGACTCCCCGTCGCTGGCCGAAGTGCAACGTGCCCTTGCCGCGACGGCACCCGATGACCTTGCCGCGCTGGCGTCCCTCGCCGCCGAGGCCCGCGCCCTGGTGCTCGACGCCGGCATCCCTGCCGGCATCGAAGCCGCCGTTCGGGCCGCGTACGCGGCGCTGGGAGCAGACACCGCCGTCGCCGTGAGGTCTTCAGCGACCGCCGAGGACCTGCCCTTTGCCAGTTTCGCCGGCCAGCAGGACACCTTTCTTAACGTGATCGGCGCAGATGCCGTGCTGGCTGCCGTCCGGCAGTGCTGGGCCTCGCTGTGGACGGACCGCGCCGTGACCTACCGGGCGGTGCAGGGCATCGATCCGTCCACGGTGTCCCTGGCGGTGGTGGTCCAGCGCTTGGTGGATGCGGCCGTGGCCGGAGTGCTGTTCACCGCCAACCCCGTGACCGGCCGCAGGCACGAGGCCGTCATTGACGCCAGCCCCGGACTGGGGGAGGCGGTGGTGTCCGGGGCCGTCACACCGGACCACTTCGTTCTCGACGGCGCCACGGGAACCATCACGGAGCGAAGAATCGGGGCCAAGGGCCTGCTGATCCGTCCCCTGCCGGGCGGTGGAACTGAGCGCCTGATGCAACCCGACGCCGGATCCCTGCCGAGCCTGGACGACACCCAGTTGGGCGCGCTGGAACGCCTGGGCCGCCGCGCCGAGCGGCACTTCGGCGCGCCGCAGGACCTCGAATGGGCCATGGACCAGGACGGCACCGCATGGCTGACGCAGTCCCGGCCGATCACCACGCTTTATCCGATGCCGGCCAGGCCGCCGTCGGGGCCGGGGACGCGTATCTATCTGTGCTTCAGCCTGGCCCAGGGGCTGACCCGGCCCCTGACGCCAATGGGCCTGGCCGGTATCCGGCTGATTGCTTCCTCCGTGGCGGCGACGGCGCGTTTCCCGGTGCCGGTTCCCCGGGACGGGCCCGCGCCGTTCGCGGAAGCAGGGCAGCGCATCTTCTTCGACGCCACCACCGTGGTCCGGAGCAAGACGGGGCGGGCGATCGTTCCGCGGGTGTTCGACGTCATGGAGGCCAGATCGGCCGTGGTGCTGCGCCGGCTCTTCGCCGATCCCAGGTTCTCCATCGTGATGACCTCGCCGTGGCCGCTCCTGCGCCACGTCGCCCCGGTGGCGGCGCGGGCGCGGGTCCCCGAGACAGTGCTCCGCGCCCTGATCCGGCCCGAAGATGCCCTGCGCCGCGCCGCCCGTGTGGGCCAACAACTTGCGACCGCCCTGGTGGTACCAGCGAGTGCCACCGCCGCGCAGCGCCTGGACCACGTTGAACGGATCCTCAGCCATAGCCTCTTTCCGGTGGTCCCGGCCCTGCTGCCGTTGCCCGCTTTAGGGTTCGCCTTGCTGGCCCTGGCCGGGAAACTCGCGGGAAGCCCGGGGAACGGGGCGCTGCAGGGCGTCCTGCGCGGCCTGCCCAACAACGTGACCACCGAAATGGACCTGGAGCTTTGGTCGCTGGCCGCCGCCATCCGGAACGACCCGGCGTCGACGGCGGTGTTCGGCGAGGCCACATTGGCCGAGCTGGCCCGGCGTTACCGGGCGGGCAGCCTTCCTGGCGTCGCGCAGTCCGGGCTCTCGCGGTTCCTCGGGCGGTACGGCCACCGCGCCGTCGCGGAGATCGACCTCGGAATGCCCCGCTGGTCTGATGACCCGACGCACATCCTCGGAGTCCTGGCCAATTATCTGCGTGTGGACAACCCCGAGCTCGCCCCGGACCGGCAATTCGACAAAGCCGCACGCGCCGCAGACGCCCAGGTGGAACGGCTCGTGGCCGCGGCGCGGAGGCGCAGCCGCCTGCGCGGCGCACTGGTGCAGGCCGCGCTGAAGCGGACCCGGATGTTCGCCGGCCTGCGCGAGCTGCCGAAGTACCACCTTGTGGAGGCACTCGGCGCCGTGCGGCAGCAGCTGACGGTAGTCGGTGCCGAACTCGCCGCCGCCGGAATGATCGATACGCCGGACGATATTTTCTTCCTCGACCTGGCCGAAGCCCACCTGGGGCTCGGGGGCGCCGCGCTGCAGGCCGTCGTGAAGCAGCGCCGGGAGGCATACGAGGCCGAACTGGGCCGGCGGCATATTCCCCGGGTGCTCCTCTCAGACGGAACGGAGCCGGAAGCGGTGCAGCCAGACACCGACGCCGACAGTGGCGCCGGGATCCCGGCGGGGGCGCTCGCCGGCACCCCGGCCTCGGCCGGCACCGTCACCGCCCGTGCCCGCGTGATTTTGGATCCGCAGGGCGCCCATCTGGAACCGGGCGAGATCCTGGTGGCGCCCTCGACGGATCCAGGCTGGACACCGTTGTTCCTGACGGCAGGCGGCCTCGTGATGGAAATGGGCGGCCCGAACTCCCACGGCGCCGTCGTCGCGCGGGAATACGGCATCCCCGCGGTGGTGGGCGTCCCCGACGCGACGTCGCGGATCGCGACAGGCGACCACATTACTGTCGACGGCGCCGCCGGCACCGTGACTACCAATACCGTGACGCCAAATACCGTGACGCCGGCACCATGACGGCGGACGTCTCAGGCCAGCACCGCTTCGCGGACCGGGACGCGAGGCTCCCCGCGTGGCTCGTGGAGCATCCGCTGACGGCCGGCTGGGCCTGGACCGGGTTCTGGGCGGCCCTGATCGTGGCCGACGAATTCCTCGATCTGGCCGGCTGGTCCTGGTATGTGCTGGTCGGCATGGCCGCCCTGCCCACCCTGCTGGCAAGCCTGGTCCTGCTGCACGCCACGCCGCGCCTGTATTTGCGGCCGCACCGGGAGACGGTGCTGGGCCACTTCTTTATTCGCTTTCTCGCCCTGACCGCCGCCTTTCTGGTGTGGGGTGTTTCTGTGGTCATGAGCGCCTCGATCTCAACGACGCTGCAGTCGCTGGTCGGCGCCGACGAACGCGAGGTCACCGCGGTGGGCTTCAACCTCCTGCTGGCCGCCGTCCCGCTGGTGATCTCCGTGCTGTGGCTGGCCTTCATCATCCGCTGCGCCTGGTTCCTGCGTCGGCTCCGGGGCTGGAAGCAAATTCCGGAGCCCGGCACCGTGCACAAGAAATTCCTTCGGGACATGCCGCGGTTCAGACGCGTGGTGGTGGGCCTCGCCCATCCCGGGCTGCTGCTCGTGGCGGGACTCGGCACCTCTGTGCTTGCGCTGCTGCTGGGTGCGGTGGAGCTCACTGTGAATGTGCTGAAGTAGGACGCCCCCGGCCGGACCCAGGCGTAGTGTTGACGTATGAGCTGCACTGCCGGAGCGCTACGGACGCGGACTGATGGAACCCCTGCCGGGACTTTTGTTGATGGGTCGCGGTCGCAATGACCCGCGCAGGGAACCGCGCGTGGCTGCGCTGGCTGCCCGCCGCGGCCGTCCCCGCCGTCATCGCCGCCGGGGCTCTGGCAGGATCCCTGCCTGCCAGTGCCGGGGATCCGTTGCCGCCCAAGACGCCGGAGCAAGTGCTGCAGCTGATCGCCCAGCACCGCGAGCCCGCACTCTCCGGGACCCTGGAACAGTCCTCTGAGCTCGGTCTTCCTGAACTCCCCAAGACCGGTCCGGGCACGGATTCGTCAAACGCCTGGCTCGAACTGCTGACCGGTCCGCACACTGCCAGGGTTTATCTCGACGGCCCGGACAACGCCCGCGTCCAGGTGATGGACCGGCTGGCTGAACGGAACGCTGTCCGCCACGGCAACGAGCTGTGGTTCTACAACTCCAAGGACAACACGGCCTCCCACGTCCAGCTGCCCGCCGACGGTGCCGGCAAGCGCGTGGAAGGCAAAGACTCTGCAGTCACCCCTGACCAGCTCGCCTCGATGCTCCTGGCCAAGATCGACTCCAGCACTGAGGTGACGGTGGGTGCGGACGTCCAAGTGGCAGGCCGGGCCGCCTATAACCTGGTGCTCACGCCGAAGTCCGTAGCGACGCTGGTCTCCTCCGTCTCGGTTGCCGTTGACGGCCAGACCGGGCTGCCGCTCGGCGTCCAGGTCAAGGCCCGCGGACAGGCCGACCCCGTTTTCGGCGTCGCCTACACGAACCTGTCCCTCGGGGCGCCCGACGCTTCCCTCTTCACCTTCAGTCCGCCCCCGGGTGCCACCGTCAAGGAAGTCCCGGCCCCGGAGTACAAGGCAGGAACCGAACACGCCACGCCCCCAGCCAAGGACTCCACCCACAAGCCGGCCGTGACCGGCTCCGGCTGGGACTCGGTCATCGCATTCCCGGCGGGAACTGCCACCTCGGCGTCGGAGACGTCGGCGCTGCTTCAGCAGGCCACCGTTCCCGTCCAGGGCGGCCGGCTCCTGTCAACGGCGCTGGTGAACGTCCTGGTGCTCGACGACGGAAGGGTCGTCGCCGGCTCCGTACCTGTGGAGCGCCTCCAGGCCGCCGCCGCGGAAAAGTGAGCCGCGCAAAAGTGAGCAGCGCAAAAGTGAGCAGCCGCGCGGCGGTGAGTGGCCGCACGGCACGGAGTACCTGCCCCGAAGCCGCCGGCCGTCCGGTGACGACCGCGTGAGCACTGCCCGGCCGGGGGCCGAGCTAAGTATCGTGACCCGGGGCCTGACCAAGCGGTTCGGCCATCAACTGGCTGTCGACGGCGTCGACCTGGCCGTGCCGAAAGGTGCGGTCTTCGGCTTCCTGGGCCCCAACGGTTCCGGGAAGACCACCACCATCAGGCTCCTGCTCGGCCTGGCCGCCGCGAGCAGCGGCTCCATGCGCGTCCTGGGCGAGGAGATGCCCCGCAAACTCAGCGACGTGCTGCCGCGCGTCGGGGCCCTGGTCGAGGGGCCGGCCTTCTACCCGTTCCTCTCCGGCGCCGCCAATTTGCGCCGCATAGACGCCGCGGACCCTTACGCTTCGGCCGGCACCCGGCGGGCCAGGGTCCAGTCGGCCCTGGAACGGGTGGGCCTGACCCATGCCGCGGACAAGTTGGTCCGCGCCTATTCGCTGGGGATGAAACAGCGGCTGGGGATCGCCAATGCACTGCTGGCGCCCCGGGAGCTGCTGGTGCTGGACGAACCCACCAACGGGCTGGATCCCCAGGGCACCCGGGAAGTGCGCAGCCTGGTGCGCTCGCTCTCGGCCGACGGCGCCACGGTGTTCGTCTCCAGCCACCTGCTCGCCGAGGTGGAACAGATCTGCACGCACGCGGCCATCATGAGCGCGGGACGGCTGGTGGCGCAGGGGACCCTGGCGGAGCTGCGCCAGGCGGGCCAGGCGAGGATCCGGGTGCTGACGCCGGACCCCGGTCCCGCGGCTCAGGTGCTGGCGCGCCTGGGACTGACCGCCACGTTGAACCCCGACGGCGCAACAGGCGGCACCTCAGCCGGTGCGCACGCCGGGACGGACGCGGTCCTCTTCGCGCCCCTGCCAGCGGCCCCGTCAACGGTGCCCCGGGAAACCGCAGGAGCTGCGAAAACCGGGGAGCAACAGGCCGCAGCCCCCGGAGCCGCGGCACCGGAAGCCGTGGTGGCCGCCCTCGTGGCTGCCGGGGTCCGGGTCCGCGGCTTCGCGACCGAACAGGTAAGCCTTGAGGACCGCTTTGTGGCGTTGACGGGGGAGGGGTTCGACGTTGTCCAGTAATCGATCATCCGCTGGGGGCCCGGCGGGCACCGCCAGCCTTGACACCTCTGGCTCCGCGAAGGGAGTCGACGGCGATAGCGGCGTCGAGCATGGCGGCCCGCCGGGCCGGCGCCGTTCCTTCACCGGCGGGCTCCTGGCGTCCGAGATCGGCGTCCTGTTCCGGCGCCGCAGGACGTGGGCCATGCTGTGCGCGCTGGCGGCCATTCCGATCCTGATCGCGGTGGCGGTAAGGCTTTCCTCGGCGGTCCCGGCGGGACGCGGCCCGGCCTTCCTGGACCGGATCACGCAGAACGGTTTGTTCGTGGGCGTCACGGCCATGGTGGTCTCCGTCCCGCTGTTCTTGCCGCTTACCGTCGGCGTGGTTGCAGGGGACACGATCGCCGGTGAGGCCGGGCAGGGGACCCTCCGGTATCTGCTGGTGGCCCCGGCCGGGCGGATCCGGCTTCTGCTCGTCAAGTATGCCGGGGCGGCTGTTTTCGTTGTCGTCGGCCCGCTCGTGGTGGCTCTCACCGGGGCAGGAATCGGCGCGGCGCTCTTCCGGGTGGGACCTGTGACCCTGCTGTCCGGAGATACGATCGGGACCGGCGAGGCCATGGTCCGGCTCCTGTTGATCGCGGCCTATCTGGCGGTTTCACTGCTCGGGCTGTCGGCGATCGGGCTGTTCATCTCCACCCTGACCGATGTCCCGGTCGGGGCCATGGCCGCCACCGTGGTGCTCTCGGTGGTTGCGCAGGTCCTTGACGCGCTGCCGCAACTGGAATGGCTGCATCCGTGGCTGTTCAGCCACTATTGGCTGGATTTCGGCGATCTTCTCCGCCAGCCGGTCTCGTGGGACTCCTTCGCCGCCAATGTGCTCCTGCAGGGCGGCTACATCGCGGTTTTCGGTGCGCTCGCCTACGGCAGGTTCATCACCAAGGACGTGCTCTCCTAGACTCCGGAACCGGCCTTGAGGGCAGGAGTTCAGTAACGGGCCACGTAGCCGTAGAGCTGCATCCCGGACATGGCGGCAACATCGGTCACGGTGATGCCGGCGTCGGGATTGAGTGCCTGGACCACACGGCCGCCGCCGAGATAGATGGCCACGTGGTAGAAGCCCGGAGCTGAACCCCAGACGAGCAAATCACCTGGACGCGCCTGGGAGAGCGGGACATGGACAGGGGCTTGCGCGAACTGCTGGGAGGCCGTGCGGGGCAGGTACTTGCCGGCCGCGGCGAACGCATTCTGCACCAGGCCCGAGCAGTCAAACCCACGGGCCCCGGTCCCGCCGAACTGGTAGAAGTACGGCGAGCCGGTCTTACTGAGCGCAACCGAGATAGCGGTTTGGTTCGACCCGCCCGGAACCGGAACCGGAGCCGGAACGGGTGCAGGAACGGGGACGGGCGCAGGAGCCGGAGCCTTAACGGGAACGGGAACGGGAACGGGAACGGGAACGGGAACGGGAACGGGCACGGGAACGGGAACGGGCACGGGAACGGGAACGGGCACGGGATCGGGAGCGGGAACGGGTTTGGGTGCCGGTGCGGGCGCCGGGGCCGGGACAGGTGCGGGAGCAGAAGACCCGCCGGCCGGTGCGGGGGCCGCAGCGGGTGGCTGCTGGGGCGCCGGATCGCCCCCGCCCTGTGAGGCCGGGCCGGGCTGTGAGGCCGGGACGGGCTGTGAGCCCGTTCCCGGCTCTGGCGCGGGATCGACCGACGCCGTCAATGCCGCCAGCCGCTCCTGCTGGCGCTGGCGGTCGAGGGCGTCCACCCGGGCAGATTCCAGCGCGGCCGTGGTGTTCCGCAGGCTCGCCAGCTGGCCCACCAGAGCGGTCCGCTGTGCTTTGGCATCGGCTACGGCCTGGCGCTGAGCCGCGGTGGCGCGGTCGGCATCGGTTTTCCGGGCTTCCGCCGTCGTGGCGGCCTCGTCGGCGGCGCGGTCGGCGTCCGCGGCGGCTTCCTTCAGCGATTTTGCCGCAGCGGCCGCGTTTTCGGCCGACTCAAACGCCCGCGCGCGGCCGGCCGTGAGGGCCTCCAGCGTCGCAGCATCCTCAAGCGCCTGTCCCGTGCCGCTGACAAAGCTGCTGAGGGCCGGATTCAGTCCGCCGCTGCGGTACAGGTCGCCGGCCAGCAGGCCAAGCTGCTTGCGGCTCTTGGCCTGTTCCGCCTCGGCAGAGGCGGCCCTGGCGTCCGCGGCGGCCGCGGCGTCACGGCGCGTGGTCAGCTCAACGAGGGCCTCGCCGTACGCGTTGTTCGCTTGCATTGACGAGGCGAGGCTGGCTTCCTGGGCGCCCGACGCATCGGCCAGGAGACCGTCGATCCGGGTGACCTCTGCCGCCGTCGCGCTTTCACTGGACTTGGCCGCGGCGATCTCCTCCGGCGAGGGGATCTCCGGCGACGCCGGGAGCAGGCCGGTGGACGCCAGCGGCGCGCCCCCCGATGCAGGGGTCAGCGGTGCGGCTTGGGCCGGGAACGCGAGCGTTCCAAGGAGGACGACGGCGGTGCAAAGCACAGCGGTTCGGCGACCGGATCCGGTCCAGCTCATGGGCAACCTCGTTGAAGTCTCGGGCTGGAATGAACGAGGTTGTTGGATTGGCGCAATGAAATGGCCCCTCTGCGGATCACCCAGCAGGCATGAGGCTACGTGCCAAAAGTCACTTTGGCAACACAAGTCACAACAACAACATAAACAACAACAGCGTCATTTGGCCCCATTTGTTGCAGGTGTGTCGGGTCGAGGGCACCTGAGAACAGGGCAGGGCGGCGCGAGAGCGCCAGCGCCACGGGGAGCGGGAATACCCGCAGGGGCACCGGTCTCTGGTTCCTGGCCCTTGCACGCGTTGCCGGGCCGGTGTTGCCGGGTCCGGCTGTGCTCAGGCGTGCTGGTGGGCTTCGTGCTCCGAATGCGTGGCCGGTTCGAGCTGGAAGGTGCAGTGCTCCGTGTCGAAATGCGAGCCCAGGCAGGAGGTGAGCTTGTCCAGGACCCGGTCCGCGCCCCGGGCGCCGAGCGCCGCGTCCTCCACCACCACGTGCGCGGAGAACACGGGGACACCCGAGGTGATGGTCCAGATGTGGATGTCGTGGACGGACACCACGCCGTCCACCGCGAGGATGTGCTCACGGATCATCTGGACGTCCACGCCCTTGGGGGTGGCCTCGAGGAGCACGTCCACGACGTCGCGCAGCAGGTGCCAGGCCCGCGGCAGGATCATGAGGGCAATCAGGATCGATGCGATCGTGTCCGCCGCTTCGAAGCCGGTGACCATGATGACCACCGCCGCCGCTATCACGGCAATGGACCCGAGCAGATCCCCCAGGACCTCCAAGTAGGCGCCGCGGACGTTGAGGCTTTCCTTTTGTGCGCCGCGCAGGATCAGCAGGGATACCAGGTTGGCGACCGCACCGAGGACGGCGGCAAGGAGCATGACGTCGGTGTGGACGTCCGGGGCGGCGCCGAGCCGGCGGATCGCCTCCGTGAAGATGAGCACCGAGATGACGATCAGGACCAGGGCGTTGGCCAGTGCTGCCAGGACCTCCGCGCGCTGGTAGCCGTAGGTGCGCAGGTCGCTGGCGGGACGGGCGGCGATCCACGCGGCCAGCAGGGCGATGGACACGCCTGCAGCGTCGGAGAGCATGTGTCCGGCGTCGGCGAGCAGGGCCAGGGAGCCTGAGACGATTGCGCCAATGGTCTGCACCAGAACCACAGCCAGGGTGATCGCCAAAACGGCAACCAGCCGCTTCCGGTGCCTCGCGGTGCCGGTGCCAGCGGCAGCGATGCCGTGCGAGTGGCCGTGATCATGTCCCATGCCTACAAGGCTAGCCCCAGCCGAGTTCGTGCAGGCGTTCGTCGCTGATGCCGAAGTGGTGGGCGATCTCATGCACCACGGTGACCGTGACCTCCTCGATCACATCCTCCCGGGAGGCGCAGATGTCCAGGATGGGCTGGCGGTAGATGGTGATCCGGTCCGGCAGGGAGCCGGCGTCCCACCAGGAGTCCCGTTCGGTCAGGGGAACCCCTTCATAGAGGCCCAGCAGCACGGTGTCCGGGTCCTCTCCGGGCTGCGGGGTGTAGTCGTCCTCGATGAAGATCGCCACATTGTTCATGGTCTGCGCAAGCTCCGGCGGGATCCGGTCCAGGGCGTCGCTTACGGCGGCCTCGAAATCGGCCTCGGACATCGGAAACGGTTCAGCGTTCGCGCCGCGGTCGGCGTCGTCCCCGGCGTCGTCCCCGCCGTCGTCCCCGCCGTCGGGCACGATCGGCAGGCCTGGCGGCAGCGAAGAAGGCATGAAGAAATCCTAGCGGGCCCGGCGCCGGGTCAGGCCCACGCCCACCAGGCAGATCACGCCGCCCACCAGGCCCCAGATTGTCGGAATTTCGCCCAGCACGAGCCAGGAGATCAGGATTGTGGTGCCCGGGACCAGGTACGTGGTTGCGGCAAGCCGCCCGGCGTCAATCAGGGAGAGAGCATAGGCCCACGTGGTGAAGGCGATGGCCGTGGGGAAGATGCCGAGGTAGACCAACCCCAGCGTGGCCGGCAGGGGAGCGGCCTGCAGTTCGGCGACCAGCTGGCCGCTGAAGGGCAGGCAGCAGATCGCACCGATCATGATGCCAAACCACGTTGCCTGCGCCGCCGGGAACTTGCGGAGGACCGGCTTCTGGACGATCACGCTGACCGCGGCCAGTGCCGCCGCGAGCAGGCAGAGCAGCACTCCGGCCACGTCCGCCGTCGACCGCTGGCCGGAACCGAGCGCGATCACGGCAACTCCGCCGAACGCCACGAGGCTCCCGATCAGCAGCCAGCGCGGGAAACCTTCCTTAAGGATGATCCCGGCCATCACGGCGACGAGGATGGGATTGACGTTGATCAGCAGGGCGCTGGTGCCAGCGTCGAGCATGTGTTCGGCCGCGTTCAGGGCCACGTTGTAGCCGCCGAACCACATGACGCCATAGGCCAAGATGGGCCACCATTCGCGGCCCCGGGGAAGGGTGCGCAGCTTCGGCACCACCAGGAGGCCCAGTACGACGGCGGCGACGGCCAGCCGGCCGAGCGTCAGTGAGCCTGGGGAGAAGCTCGGGCCCACGGCCCTGATGCCAACGAAGGCGGAGGCCCACAGCACAACGGTGACAACGACGGCGGCGACGCCAAGTTTGTTGATCGGAGTGGGCCCCGCAGGGGCCGGGGCGGGTTGTGGGGCAGGTGCAGGGGCGGCGTGCGGGGACCCTTCGTGGGGGCCTGCAGAAGGAATGGGGCCGGAGGCGGCGGTGGTAGCCATGCTGCCAATCTAGCCGGTGCCGCCTCCTCCAGGCTGGCGGGAATCGGCCACGTCTAGTCGAGATCCTGCCAAAAGTGTCCCGCTCTCTCGGCTGGCCCGCTTCGTTCCACAGGGGGGCCTCCCGGGCCCGGCCACGATCCGTCCTGCCGGCCGGCTGCGCAATACCCGCCGGCGGCGCAATACCCGCCGGCTGCGCGATGCCGGCCGGCTGCGCAAGCAGGGGCTCACCTCAGCGCGCGGGCAGCTTCCTGGATCGCCGCCGCGACACTGTCCAGCGCCGTTGAACCGTGGCGCCACTGCTGCCAGTGCAGGGGGACATCAACGAAGGACTTTGTAGCGAGAGGAACCAACCGTTCCTGCTCGAAGTCCTGGGCGATTTCAATCTCGGGCATCATGCCCCAGCCCATGCCCAGGCGGATGGCCTCGCCGAACTCGTGGGCCGCGGGTACGTAGTGCCGCGGCGGCTCGAGGGGCTTGCGGCTCAACCGCCGCAGATAGCGGTCCTGCAGGTCGTCCTTGCGGTCGAAAACGATGACGGGGGCTGTCGCCAGCGACTCTGCCGCTGCCCCGCCGTCGAACCATGTTGCGGCGAAGGCCGGTGTGCAAACCGGCAGGTAGCGCATGACGCCGAGCCGCCGGGACGTGCAGCCGGCGGCCGGTGCGGCGGTGGCGGTGATCGCAGCGGCCGCGGCACCGCTGCGGAGAAGTTCCAGCGAATAATCCTGGTCCTCGCGCAGGATTTCGAGCTGGACTGCGCCTGCCACTGCGGAAAGGCCGGCCAGCGCCCAGGTGTGCAGTGAATCGCCATTGATCACCAGCGTCAGGCTTGTTCGCCCGCGGCTTTCCTCGGGCTGAAGTTCCTCGGCGAGGTCTGCCGAAAGCAGCTCGAGCTGCCGGGCGAAGCGCACCACGGCCTGGCCTGATTCCGTGAGCCCCGCCGGCCGCGCGCGTGTCAGGACAGGCCGGCCGACCGCGGCCTCAAGCGCCCGGATCCGCTGGCTGATGGCCGAGGGCGTCACGGATAAGTGGGCGGCCGCGGCGTCGAAGCTTCCGTGCGTGACGATCGCGGCGAGCGTTCGGGCCTGCTCCGGGGAAATGTCGATCATTAGCTCAGCTTATCTTCCAGCAGAATGTTTAAGTGGATTCATCTTCGGTGGGCGCCTACCGTGGAAGGGTGATCCTCCCGATGTTCTCCGGCCTCTCGGCTGGCCTTTCCCTCATTGTTGCCATCGGCGCGCAGAACGCTTTTGTCCTCCGCCAGGGCATCCAGCGCTCGCACGTCGCCATGGTGGTGGTGGTCTGCGCATTGTCGGACCTGGTGCTGATTGTGCTGGGCGTGGCAGGCATCGGTGTCCTCCTGGACCGGGCGCCCGCCGCCCTCGTGGTGATCCGCTGCGCCGGGGCTGCCTTCCTGCTTGTGTACGGTGCGCTCGCAGCCCGGCGTGCGGTCCGCGGGGAGCAGATGGAGCATCCCGGAGGCAAGCCCGCCGGCAGCCGGGCGGCAGTGCTGGGCACCTGCCTGGCCTTCACGTGGCTGAATCCGCACGTCTACCTTGACACGGTGCTGCTGCTCGGGTCGCTCGCCGCCGCCCATGGTCCGTCCGGGCGGTGGTGGTTCGCCGCTGGGGCCGGCCTGGGGAGCATTGCCTGGTTTACCGCCCTCGGCGTGGGGGCGCGTTTCCTGACCACGCTCTTCCGGCGCCGGGCTGCGTGGCGCGTGCTCGACGCCGGAATCGCGGCCGTGATGATCACCCTTGCCCTGCTCTTGCTGGCCTGAATCGGCCCGCTCCTGGGCCGAGGGCCCGCCCGGCGACCGGGCAAGCGCTTGTCCGCCCGTTTGTCTGCCGCCTTGTCTGGCCCCCTTGTCTGGGCTCTTGTCCACTCGGTGCGGCCTTGGGACCCCGGCGCCATTTGCCCCTCCCAAGCAACTGGTGGTCGGCGGCCTCTACCGGTACGTGCGGAACCCGATGTACGTGTCCATCGCTGCGGCCGTGGCCGGGCAGGGACTCCTGCTTGGGCAGCCGAGGCTCTATGTGGCCTTGGGCATCGGCGCAATCCCTGTGGCGGCCTTCGTCCAGCTGTTCGAGGAACCGACACTGACGCGGAAGTTTGCTGCGGCCTACGAGGAGTACTGCCGCAACGTCCCGCGCTGGCTGCCCCGGCTCACGCCGTGGCGCCCCGAGAGGCCCGGACCGTCCGGGGTCTAGGCCGTTGGCGGGCCGTTGGTGGGCTGGGCGCGGCTGCGGCGGCTACTTGCCGCGTCCGGACCACTCCAGCAGCCGATCCAGGGGCCAGGTGGTGACGATCCGCTCGGCGGGCACGCCGTTTGAGGCCGCCCGCTCGGCGCCGTACTGCAGGAAATCCAGCTGGCCGGGCGCGTGGGCATCACTGTCGATGCTGAAGAGGCAGCCGGCGTCGAGGGCCAGCCTGATCAGCTCGTCCGGCGGATCCTGCCGCTCGGGACGGGAATTGATTTCGACGGCGACATTGTTCTCCGCGCACGCGGCGAACACGCGCTCGGCGTCGAACTCGGACTGCGGCCGGGTTCCCCTCGACCCCTGCATCAGCCGCCCGGTGCAGTGGCCCAGGACATTCATGTGCGGATCGTTGATGGCGCCCAGCATTCTCTCGGTCATGGTGCGCCGGTCAGAGCGGAGTTTCGAGTGCACGCTCGCCACCACGATGTCCAGCCGGTCCAGCATGTCCGGGGTTTGGTCCAGGGTGCCGTCCTCCAGGATGTCCACCTCGATCCCGGCCAGGAGCCGGAAGTCCCCGCCGTCCCCGTTGATGTCCGCAACAACGTCCAGCTGTTCCCGGAGGCGTTCGGCGCTTAGGCCGTTGGCGATCTTGAGGTTGGGGGAGTGGTCCGTGAGGGCAAGGTAATCCCGGCCCAGCGTCCGCGCGGCCTCGGCCATGAGCCCGATCGGGGACCCGCCGTCGGACCAGTCGCTGTGGCTGTGCAGGTCCCCGCGGAGGGCGGCGCGCAGCTCGGCGCCGCCTTTCGCGAGCGGCTGCTGCCCGCGTTCCCGCAGGCTCTCGAGGTAGTCGGGTACGCCGCCGTCGACCGCCTGCCTGATGACGTCGAACGTCCTGTCCCCGATGCCCTTCATGCTCTTCAGCCTGCCGTTGCGGGCCCGCGCTGCGACCTCATCCGGTTCCAGGGCGCCGATGATCCCGGCCGCCTTCCGGAACGCCTGAATCTTGAACGTGGGGGCTAGCTCGCGTTCCAGCCAGAACGCAATCTCATTGAGGGCATCAACGGCATCCATCAGTCCATCTTGCACCCACCGCGCACTCCAACTTGCTCCGGCGGGGGCCGATTTTGGATTATCGGGGGGTCGCCCTTATAGTTTTATAGTCCAGTTCGGAGGAACCCGAGGGGACAAAAACGAAAGGCTTCGGCCCTTAATTTTTGCCCTGAAGCGTTCAGTCGGATGGCGTCCTGGCCCCCATCGTCTAGCGGCCTAGGACACCGCCCTTTCACGGCGGCGGCACGGGTTCGAATCCCGTTGGGGGTACGCAAGGAACTGGTCAAGCCGGATGAAAAAGTCTGGTAGGCTAAAGACCTTGAAAAACTGCGGTAGCGATACTGCAGAAAGCAAGAAAAGCAGTAACAAGCAAGGCCCTGTAGCGCAGTTGGTTAGCGCGCCGCCCTGTCACGGCGGAGGTCGCGGGTTCAAGTCCCGTCAGGGTCGCTCTGATTGCCGGAAGAAGACTTCGGCTCTCAAGGTGACGTGTCACCTAGGCTCTGTAGCTCAGTTGGTAGAGCGTTCGACTGAAAATCGAAAGGTCACCGGATCGACGCCGGTCGGAGCCACCACTGGGAAGCATCAGTTCATTCGAACTGGTGCTTTTCTTCTTTTAACCCCCTCGTTCCTCTTTTCGGCGAGGGATTTCGGCGGAAGGTCGACGGCGGGGATGGCCGGGGGGACGGGTTTTGGGAGCGGGGCCGTCAGCCCGGCTAGACTCGCACGCTGGGGAAAGACCACCAAGGCCGCCGGCAGCCCGGTCCGGGCGGGCGGCGCAATCTCAACCGAAAAGTGATTCTGCAACGTGACTTCGAAGAACATCGCCCGTCCTCTCGCCCTCGCCGCCCTCCTCGGTGCGCTGGCCCTCACCGGCTGTTCGGCACCGCAGGCCGGCAGTGCGCCGTCGTCCGCCGCCGCTCCCGCCTCCGCGACGCCGAGTCCCAGTGCCGCCTCCGGCCCGAACGGCGACTTCGCGACGGCGGCCGAGGCCTGCGCCAAGATCTCCGAGCAGGCCACCGGCGCCACGCTCCTTCCGCTGTCCGCGGCGCAGGGTAAGACGGCCGAACTGAAACAGTACGAGGCGGAGCTGGCCGCGACAGCCGAGCGCGTCCCCGACAGTCTCAAGGCCGACTTCGCCAACCTCAAGGACGTGGCAGTTGCAGGCGTCACCGACCAGACCGTGTTCTCCAGCGGCAAGCTCCAGGCCGCCATGGCTCCCGTGACGGAGTGGATCGCCGCCAACTGCAAGTAGGGGCGGGCGGCCTTGCCCACGGCAAGGAAGCGCGGCAAGAAAATCGCCCCCGCCGCGGGGCCAGGGGCTAGGGTGGTGTCAAAGAGAAGGGGGAGTGCGTCGTGGAATACCAAAATCCTCAACCCGTTGCCGGTCCTGTGGCCAGTTCTGTCCCCAGTCCTGCTGACGGGGTGCCTGGACTGGCCGCCACAGGCCGCACCGTCATTTCGGAAGCCGCCGTCGCCAAGGTCGCGGGAATCGCCGCCCGCTCCGTACCCGGGGTCTACTCGCTAGGGTCGGGCCCGTCGCGGGCCTTGGGGGCTATCCGCGACGCCGTGGGCAACATCGACCACGCCGCGGGGGTGCGCGTCGAAGTTGGCGAAACACAGGTCGCCGTGGACATCGACGTTGTCGCGCTGTACGGCACTGCCCTGCACGCCCTGGCAGGGCAGATCCGAGCCGCCGTGTACACCGCAGTGGAGGAACTCGTGGGGCTCGAGGTGATCGAGGTAAACATCGAGATCATCGACGTTTATGTGCCCGGCCCGGCTAAACCGGTCACGACGGGCGAGGTCCGGCCGGCAAGGGAGGCAATCCAATGAGTCTGACGGTAGTGGGAATCGCCGCGGGCGCCTTTGTGGCTTTCATGTCCTTCCAGTTCGGTGCGTGGGGCTTCCTCGGCGCCCTGCTCTTCATGGGCGTCGGCGCTCTCCTGGGCCGGGCCGCAGAAGGGAAACTGGATCTGCGCAGCGTGTTTGACGCGCTCACGGGCCGGCGTTCCTCCTCATGAGCATCACGGCTGGGGCGCCGGTCCGCGGCGTCGCGATGGCGGGCCACACCCGCATCAGCACCGAGGCCCTGACGAGCGTGGCACGGGCGGCCGCGGGCGAGGCCTTCGGCGTGCCGGCCCACGACGTGCGTGTCGAGTGGACGGATGACGACGGCCTGCTGGCGCTCTCGCTGGTCACCCCCGTCGCCATCCCGCCCCTCACCCAGGTTCTCCGCGATCCCGCCCGCGTGGAGGGTTTCGGCGGTTCCATCTGGGAGCGGGCCCTCGCCGCCAGGTCCAGGATCCTGCAGAGGGTGATCGAACTGAGCGGGGTGCAGCTAAGCCGGGTGGACATCCGCATCAGCGGTGCTGCGGTGCAGGGGAGAAGGCGGGTGCGTTGAGCCACGATATCCGGAACACACCTGTCTCCGGTCCGCCCGACGGCGCAGAGCCGGCGACCCCACCGCTTGGTGCCGGTGCGGCGGGCATGGAGCGCGTCCTCCGGCGGGAAACGCGCCCGTCCCGGGCCGTCGTGTCCATGATCGCTGCCGTCCTGGTCAGCGTTGTCTGCGGTTATGCGCTGCTGGAGACGGGGGTGCGAGCGATCGGGCAACCGCCGTGGCTCGTGGACCCCCTGACGGCGGCGGAGCGCGTAGTCGCGCTCCCGGCCGGAATTCCGCCGCTTCTGCTGGGCGTCACCGGCGCTGTGGTGACCATGGCGGGACTGTTCTTTTTCCTCAATGCCGTGCTGCCGGGACGGCGGGCGCGCCACCTGTTCCCGGACCGCCGGGCCGCCGTCGTGGTGGACGACGAAGTGATCGCCGCGGCCCTGGCGCGCCGGGCGCGGATGGCGGCCAACGTGAGCCCGGAGCAGGTGATGGTGGTCGTGTCGCGGAACCGTGTGGTGGTCAACGTCCGGCCCACCTCCGGCATACCGCTGCGCCAGGACACCGTCCTTGAGGCCGTGCGCCGGGAGCTGCAGGACATGCACCCCGTGCCCATGCCGGACGTGCAGCTCCAGGTCGCCACAGCCGGGGTGGTGGGGGCATGAACAACACTCCCAGGGTCCTAAACCGCATCCTGCTCGGCATCGTCGGCATCGTGCTTCTCGCCATCGGAGTTCTCCTGATGCTGCTGGTGAGCGTCCCCGCCGTCGCGGCGTGGTGGCATGGCTGGGCGGGCGGCGTCCTGAGTTTCTGGCTCGACTTGTTTGCACGTACGCAGTTCCCCGGCCGGCAGGAAAGCTGGCTGTGGCTCGTGATCTGCCTTGTGTTGGTAGTGGTGCTGGGCCTGATGGTCGCCTGGGTTGCCCAGCAGGGCAAGGGCCGGACCAACCTGCTCGTGGCGGAGGAGGATCCTGGCGGCGTGCCGGGCAACGTCGCGATCGGCGGCGGAGTGGCGGAGCAGGCGCTCCGTGCCGCCCTCGCGGACCGGCCGGACCTGACCGGTGTCACTGTTGCCGCCTACGCGATCCGGGGCGAACCTGCCTTGAAGATCCGGGTGGAGCCGCGCCAGGGCGTCGCCCCGCACACGCTCGCCGCCGAGATCTCCGCACTCGTGGAGGCTCTGGACGCCGTGATCGGCAGGCGCACTCCCGTCCTGATCCGCATCGGATCCGGCGCGCGGTCGCGGTTCGGCCGGGCTGAGCGCGTTCACTGAGCCGGCCCAAGGGGCCGCTGAGTCTCCTTTGCGTAAAGGTTTGATGTAAACGCTTGCATTACTTGTTCCTCATTACTACTGTGATGGTCGGCACATTAACTGCACGGCCGTTTTTCACCGGTACTCAGCGAGGAGCACTCCAGTATGAAAACCCGCAATATCCTTCTTCCCGCTGCCACAGCGGGCATTTTGGCCCTCACCCTTTCGGCCTGTGGCGGCGGAGGTGGCGGCAGTACGAGCGGCGGCGGTGGCGGCGACGCCGCCTCGCAGGGCTTGGACGGGCGCGGCCCCATCACGTACGTCCAGGGCAAGGACAACAGCAACGTTGTCCGCCCGCTGATCGAGAAGTGGAACGCCGCCCACCCGAATGAGAAGGTCACCTTCAAGGAGCAGACCGACCAGGCCGACCAGCAGCACGATGACCTTGTCCAGCACTTCCAGGCCAAGGACGCCGGCTACGACGTCGCAAGCGTCGACGTCGTCTGGACCGCCGAATTCGCAGCCAAGGGCTGGCTGCAGCCGCTCAAGGACAAGATGGCGCTGGACACCTCGGAGATGCTGAAGCCGACCGTCACGGCCGCCTCCTACAAGGGCACGCTGTACGCGGCACCGGAATCATCCGACGGCGGCATTCTGTACTACCGCAAGGATCTGGTCCCGACGCCCCCGAAGACCTGGGACGAGATGATGAGCATGTGCTCCATCGCGAAGTCCAAGAACATCGGCTGCTACTCCGGCCAGTTCAAGAAGTACGAGGGCCTCACCGTCAACGCCTCCGAGGCGATCAACTCCGCCGGCGGAGCAGTGCTGGACGCCGACGGCAAGCCCAACCTGCTGACCGCTGAGGCGAAGGCCGGCATGGCCAACCTGACGAAGGCTTACGCGGATGGCAGCATTCCGAAGGAAGCCATTACCTTCCAGGAGGAGGAGAGCCGTCAGGCGTTCCAGGACGGCAAGCTGCTGTTCCTGCGCAACTGGCCTTACGTCTACAACCTGGCCACGACCGAAGGTTCCTCGAAGGTCAAGGACGTCCTGGGCATGACGGCCCTCCCGGGCAAGACAGGCCCCGGCGCCTCCTCCCTCGGCGGCCACAGTGCCGGGATCAGCGTCTACTCGAAGAACAAGGCCACGGCCCTGGACTTCCTGAAGTTCCTCACCTCCGAAGAGAACCAGAAGTTCTTTGCCACGCAGGGTTCGCTCGCACCGGTGCTCGGCAAGCTCTACGACGACAAGGAACTCGTCGCCAAGCTGCCGTACCTGCCGGTCCTGAAGACCTCGATCGAGAACGCCGTGCCGCGCCCGGTCTCGCCGTTCTACCCGGCCGTCACCAAGGCCATCCAGGAAAACGCATACTCGGCCATCAAGGGTGAGAAGACCGTAGACGCGGCCCTTTCCGACATGCAGAAGTCCATCGAGTCCGCGAGCGCGGGACAGTAGGTCCATCATGGCAACTGAAGTAGGCCCGACGTCGGTCAAGGCACCGGCGTCGGGCGGGGCACCGATCCACCACGCTCCCAAGGGCGTTGGAGAGGACAACCGCATCGCGACGCAGGGGCGCTGGGCAGCCTGGCTGCTGGCGCCGACCATCATCGCTTTGTCGGTGGTGATCGTCTACCCGATCATCACCGCCATAGTGATGTCGTTCCAGAAGGATGCCGGTCTGGACCCCGTCACCGGCCTCTTCACCGAAGGTGGCCCTGCCGGCTTCTCGAACTACGTTAACTGGATCTTCCAGCAGTGCCCGGCTCCCGGCGGCGGAACCGTCGAATGCCCGCCCGGCACGCTCGGATCGCAGTTCTGGTCCGCAACCGCCACCACTTTCTTCTTCACCATCGTCACGGTGTCACTGGAGACGGTGCTCGGCTTCTGGATGGCCGTCATCATGGCGCGGGCCTTCAAGGGCCGCAGCCTGGTCCGAGCAGCTGTCCTGGTGCCGTGGGCCATCCCCACCGCAGTGACGGCCAAGCTGTGGCTGTTTATCTTCGCCTTCGAAGGCATCGGCAATAAACTCTTCAACACCACCGTCCTGTGGACTGGCAGCGAATGGCCGGCGAGGTGGGCGGTGATCATCGCGGACGTCTGGAAGACCACTCCGTTCATGGCGCTGTTGATTCTTGCCGGGCTGCAGATGATTCCCGCGGAAGTGTACGAGGCGGCCAAGGTCGACGGCGCCTCAGCCTGGCAGCGGTTCCGGATGATCACCCTGCCGCTGGTGAAGCCGGCGCTCATGGTGGCCATCTTGTTCCGCACCCTGGACGCACTGCGCATGTTCGACCTGCCGTACATCCTCACGGGCGGCGCCAACAACACCACCACGCTGTCCATCCTGGTGATCAACCAGATCAGGCAGGGCTTCAACGCGGCGGCGGCTTTGTCCACCATCACGTTCATCATCATCTTCATTGTGGCTTTCATCTTCGTACGCTTCCTTGGAGCGAACGTGGTGGAGCAGCAGACCGGCGCAGGTAAGGGGAAGAAATGACCGCCGCGACCGAAGCGACCGAACTACGCGCAAGGCAGGACCAGGGGCGGAAGGTCGCGCAGAACCGCGAGAAGTGGGCACAGACGCGCACCTACATCAGTGCGGTCGTGATCCTCTTCTGGTGCCTGGCTCCGGCTTACTGGATGGTGGTGACGGCGTTCCGCGACGTCGGCTATACCTACGACACCTCCATACTGCCGACCCACGTGACGCTGGATAACTTCAAGACGGCGTTCGACACGTCCTTCGGCAACCACTTCGGCCAGGCACTGCTGAACAGCCTGTTCATCGGTGCCGTCGTCACCGTCGTTTCCCTGGTGATCGGCGTGTTTGCCGCCTACGCCCTGGCCCGCTTGAACTTCAAGTTCAAGTACCTCGTGCTGGGCTTCATCCTGGGGGCTTCCATGTTCCCCGGCGTCGCCCTCATCACGCCGCTGTTCCAGCTCTTCACGAACATCGGCTGGATGGGTACCTACCAGGCGCTGATCATCCCGAACATCTCGTTCGTGCTGCCGCTGACGGTCTACACGATGACGTCCTTCTTCCGGGAGATGCCGTGGGAGCTGGAGGAATCGGCGCGGGTGGACGGCTGTACCCAAGGACAGGCCTTCCGGAAGGTCATCATGCCGCTGGCCGCCCCGGCCATCTTCACGACGGCCATCCTGGCGTTCATCTCCTCGTGGAATGAATTCCTGATCGCCAGCCAGCTCTCGTCCGACGCAACCCAGCCGGTTACCGTGGCCATCGCCAGCTTCGCCGGTGCACAGCCCAACCAGATCCCGTACACCGCCATCATGGCTGCGGGCACTATTGTGACCATCCCCTTGGTCATTCTGGTGCTGGTGTTCCAGCGCAAGATCGTCGCGGGCCTCACCGCCGGCGCCGTGAAGTGACGCAGGGAAGTGGCGGGGAAGCAATGAGCAACAAACCGAACCAGGGCACGGCGGCCGGCACCGACCGGCGCCGTGTCCGGTCCGGCGAGGATTTCGACATCATCATCGGGTTCCTCGCCTTCTGGACCGTGGTGCTGCTGGTTATCACCGTCTGGATGGAAGTGACCGCCCAGCCGGCCCTAGGCTGGGCCCTGGGCCTGCTGACCGCAGTTCTGGCACTCTACGGAATGATCCGGCTGCGTCGGCGCCTGCCGCGCCGCACGGCCAGCCGGCGAGGATAGGCAGCCGGCGCGGTAGCCAGCCACGAGCGGGCACTATATTCAACTGCCGCGGGGGAGGCGGGGCAGAGCACGTCTGCGGACGGCCGCCAGGCCTCCGGCGGACAGTCAACAAGGGGACAAAGGTGGCACGGACAACAGAACGGTCGCAGCGCGGCGGCCACACCGGGGTCAGCATTGAGGATGTGGCCGCCGCCGCGGGGGTATCCACGGCCACCGTTTCCCGGGCCGTCCGCGGGCTGCCCCGAGTTTCGCCGGCAACCCGGGAGAAGATCCTCGCCGTCGCCGAATCCCTGGGCTACGTGGCGTCCTCCTCGGCGTCCGGCCTGGCGACGGGCCGGACCAAGACCATCGGAGTGCTGGCACCGTTCGTCAGCCGCTGGTTCTTCTCCAAGGCCATCGAGGGCGCAGACCGCGAACTGCACGCCCGCCAGTACAACCTCTCGCTCTTCAATCTCGGCGGCCACGGCAGCAACCGGGAGCGGCTTTTCAGCAAGACCATGGTCTACAAGCAGATCGATGCCTTGCTGGTCCTCTGCATGGCGCTCAGCCACGATGAAATCGAGCACCTCCAAAAGATCGACATCCCGCTGGTGATCGTCGGCGGCCACGTCGAGGAGTGCCCCTACATCGGGATCGACGACTACGCCGCGGCCTCCACCGCGGTCCGCCACCTGATCGACCTGGGCCACACCGATATCGCGCTCCTGCACGGCGACGACGAGACGGACCTCAACTTCGACGTCCCCAGGGTCCGGATCCAGGCCTTCCAGGACGTCATGCACGGAGCGGGACTGCCTGTCCGGCCGGAATGGGACGTGTGGGGGGACTTCACCGTTCACAGCGGCCAGGAAGCCTTCCGGCGCCTCTGGGCCCCGGCCGGGCCCAAGCCCACCGCGCTGTTCTGCGCCTCAGACGAGATGGCCATGGGCGTCATCTTCGAGGCCAACAAGGCCGGCGTGCGGGTGCCGGAGGACTTGTCGGTCATCGGCATCGATGACCACGACTTCTCCGATGCCATGGGGCTCACCACGGTGGGGCAGCGCCCGGACCAGCAGGCGGAACTCGGCACGAAAATGCTGCTGGACGAACTCAACGGCATGGCCGGGTCCGTGCATTCCGTTGTGGCACCGCACCGGCTGATCGTGCGGCGGACGACGGCGCCGCCAGGCCGGACCGGAGCCCGCGCCTAGCGCTGTCCGGCGGCCTGATGTCCTGCGCCGCCCGGGGACAGCCCGGCCGGCGCCGGCCTAGGAGGCGCGGGCCAGCTGCCGGATCGGGACCCAGCGTGAGGCCAGCCGGCGGTACGCCGCGGCGGCCCCGGTCATGTCGCCTTCGGCCAGGCACTCGATGCCGAGGCGCACGTCCAGCGGCGAATCATCCGGATAGACCTTGTCTGCCACTGCGCCGTAGTCGAGTTCCACGACGGAACCCGGGTGAAATAGTTCAAGCCACTCCGTGAGCTGGGTCAGGTCCTCGAGCATATCGAGATCGGGCGCGGCGATGGCCAGGTGTGCCACGGCATAGCTCACGCGCTCCAGCGCGTTGCCGATGCTCGCGCGGATGCGGACGGTGGCAATGTGGCCCTCGGACTCCACGACGTCGGTGTGGTCCGCTTCCTGGAAGAGGCAGAACCAGCTAAAGGGGATGCCCCACGTGGAGGCCCGGGTATGGACCCGGCTCACGCCGTCATGCGCCCGCACCTCATCAATGCGCTCCTGGTGCTTGTCCCGCTGTTCCTCCGGAATCAGCAGCTCGGCCAGGGGCCCGTGGATGCCTTCGATCAGGGCGTTCGCGGCCAGCCCGGCGCGGAGCACCAGCTGGCTGGGGCAGTACAGCAGCCGCTCGGCCTGCCCGGCCGAAGCGGCGCCGGCCGCGACGGCGTCGGGCCCTAAGCCTTCGTGTCCCGGGCTTTCGTGCCCCGCCCCGGCGGGCGCCTGCTTTGCCGGCGCGGGAACAACGCGCACGAGGTCGGTCCGGCCGGTGGGGAAAGGGTCCCCGTCCGGACGCGTGATGCGTCCCAATGACGCCATCAGCTCGGCGTTCTCCACTGCCGCGCGGGACGCCTGCCTGGCGCCGGCGGCCCGCAGGGAATCTTGCTGCTTTTCGGGGAACGCCTCGAGGGGCTCGTAGATCCGGAGCGCGGAAGAGAACGGCAGCCCGGCCTGGCCGCGGTAAATGTTTCCCGTCATTGGATCACGACGCTTCCCTGGGCGGCAGCCATTAGTCCGCCAGTTCCGCCAACACCGGGGCATGGTCCGAGGCGCCTTTGCCCTTGCGCTCCTCGCGGTCGATCATCGCACCGGTCACCCGCGCGGCCAGGGCAGGGGAGCCCAGGATGAAATCGATCCGCATCCCTTCCTTCTTCGGGAAGCGGAGCTGGGTGTAGTCCCAGTAGGTGTAGACGCCGGGGCCCGGGGTGTGCGGGCGGACCACGTCCTGGAAGCCCACAGCCTCAAAGGCGCGGAAAGCCTCGCGCTCCGGCTCACTGACGTGGGTGAGGCCGCCGGACCGGAAAAAGTCGATGTCCCAGACGTCTTCATCCAGGGGTGCAATATTGAAATCCCCCATCAGCGCGATCTGCGCCTGGGGATCCTCCGTGACCCACGTGCCGGCGTGGGTCTTCAGGATGTCCAGCCAGTTGAGCTTGTAGGGCATATGTTCATCGTCGAGGGCACGGCCATTGGGGACATAGAGGCTCCAGACCCGGACGCCGCCGCACGTGGCGCCGATCGCCCGGGCCTCCTGCACGGCATCCTTGCCGTTCTTGCCGAACATGGGCTGGTCCAGGAAGCTGCGTTCGACGTCGGTGAGCCCCACCCGGGAGGCGATCGCGACGCCGTTCCACTGGCTCAGGCCAAAGTGCGCCACCTCGTAGCCCATGTTTTCGAACAGCTCCCACGGGAAGTTCTCGTCCTTGCACTTCGTTTCCTGGATGGCCAGGACGTCACAGTCCGTGCGCTGAAGCCATGCCTCCACGCGGTCGGCGCGGGCACGGAGCGAGTTCACATTCCAGGTAGCAATCTTCACAGTCCCTAACTTACCGAACTTGGCCCGCGGACGAAGCGGACGGCCGTCACCGCCCTCTGGAAATTAGTAGGAAGTCCGAGTATATTCGGCTGCAGAGATGATCTGCGTCACATGCAAAGGAGCATTCGGTCATGGTTCGAGAGCTATCCCATTACATCGACGGGCAGCGGGTGGACGGCACGTCCGGCCGGTTCAGCGACGTGTACGATCCCTGCACCGGCGAGGTCCAGGCCCGGCTGCCGCTGGCCAGCGCAGAGGAAGTGCACAATGTGATTGCCAGCGCGGAAAAGGGCCAGCTGGAATGGGCCGCCATGAACCCGCAGCGGCGCGGCCGGATCCTGCTCAAGTTCGTGGACCTGGTCAACCAGAACATGGACGAACTCGCCACCCTGCTCTCCTCCGAGCACGGCAAGACCTTCCCCGACGCCAAAGGTGACATCCAGCGCGGCATCGAAGTCGTCGAATTCGCCGCCGGCGCCCCGCACCTGCTCAAGGGCGAGTTCTCGGACAGCGCCGGGGCCGGAATCGACGTGCACTCGATGCGCCAGCCCCTCGGCGTCGTCGCCGGCATCACGCCGTTCAACTTCCCGGCCATGATCCCGCTGTGGAAGTCCGGGCCGGCCCTCGCCGCCGGCAACGCCTTCATCCTCAAGCCTTCAGAACGGGACCCCTCCGTGCCGCTCCGCCTGGCGGAGCTCTTCACCGAGGCGGGCCTGCCCAACGGCGTCTTCAACGTGGTCAACGGGGACAAAGCCGCTGTGGATGCGCTGCTTGAGGACCCCCGGGTCCAGGCCATCGGCTTTGTCGGTTCCACGCCCATTGCCCAGTACATCTACGCCACCGCCGCAGCGAACGGCAAGCGCGCCCAGTGCTTCGGCGGCGCCAAGAACCACATGGTGATCATGCCCGACGCTGACCTGGACATGGCCGCCGATGCCCTCATCGGGGCAGGCTTCGGCTCTGCGGGCGAGCGCTGCATGGCGATCTCGGTGGCGGTCCCGGTGGGCCAGAAGACCGCAGATGCACTGGTGGAGAAACTGCAGGACCGGATCGCCGGGCTCAAAGTCGGCCCCAGCCTCGCCAAGGATTCCGACTTCGGCCCCGTCGTGGCGGCAGCGGCCAAGGAAAGGATCGAAGGCTATATCGCCTCGGGCGTCGACGAAGGCGCCAGCCTGCTCACCGACGGCCGCGGCCTGAAGGTGGAAGGCTACGACGGCGGCTTCTGGGTAGGCCCCACGCTGTTCGACAACGTCACGAAGGACATGAAGATCTACAAGGAAGAAATCTTCGGCCCGGTGCTCAGCGTGCTCCGCGCGGAAGACTACGAGCAGGCCCTCCGGCTCTGCAGCGAAAACGAATTCGGCAACGGCGTGGCCATCTTCACCCGCGACGGCGACGCTGCCCGCGACTTCGCCAGCCGGGTCCAGGTGGGCATGGTGGGTATCAACGTCCCCATTCCCGTGCCGATCGCGTACTACACCTTCGGCGGCTGGAAGGCTTCCGGATTCGGGGACCTCAACCAGCACGGCGCCGACGCCTTCCGCTTCTACACCAAGACCAAAACGGTGACCACCCGCTGGCCCTCCGGAGTCCGCCAGGGCGCCAGCTTCGTGATGCCGGAAGGCAGCTGATGGGGGAGGAGGCTGCCCGGGAAGCCGCCGGCGGAGCCGAGGCCGGCGGGGCCGTAGGCGAGGAAGTCCTGTTTGAACGGCGCGGCCGGCTCGGCGTCGTGACGCTCAACCGGCCCAAGGCCGTCAACGCCCTCACGGCCGGGATGGCCGCCGCCATGCTGGAGCAGCTTACCCTCTGGGCCGAGGCCGACGCCGTCGCCGCGGTGCTGGTCCGTGGCGCCGGCGACCGGGGCCTCTGCGCCGGCGGGGACATCGTGGCCATCTACCGGGACATGCTCGACGGCGGGGACGCCACCGCCGACTTCTGGGCCGTCGAGTACCGGCTGAACCTGCTCATCTCCGAATACCCCAAGCCCTACGTCGCGTTCATGGACGGGCTGGTGCTGGGCGGCGGAGTGGGGATCTCCGCGCACGGCTCGGCGCGGATCGTCACCGAACGCACCCGCTCGGGCATGCCCGAGACGACCATCGGGTTCGCGCCCGACGTCGGCGGCACCCTGCTGCTCTCCGGCTCACCGGGGGAGACGGGTACGCATGCGGCCCTGACAGGTGCCCACCTGACCGGGGCGGACGCGCTGTTCCTGGGCCTGGCCGACCACTTCGTGCCCTCGGAACGGCTGCCGGAACTGGCTGCAGCGCTCGAAGCCGAACAGGTGGAAGCCGCCGTCGCACGTTTCGCCGAACCGGCCCCGCCGTCTGTTCTCGCCGGGCAGCAGGAGTGGATCGACGCCTGCTACTCCAGCGATGACGCCGAAGAAATCCTGGGCCGGCTGCGCACAGCGGGCGGGGAAGCGGCCGACGCCGCCGACACCATCGAGGCCAAGTCGCCCACCGCGGTGAAGGTGGCGCTGGAATCCCTGCGCCGCGTCCGCGCCCTGGGCCCGGACCAGGCCCTGGAGCGGGCCCTGGAACAGGAGTACCGCGTCGGTCTGCACTTTCTCGCCGGACCGGACTTCCGTGAAGGCATCCGCGCCCAGGTGGTGGACAAAGACCGCAATCCCCGCTGGAAGCCCGCCACCCTGGCGCAGGTCACCCGGGAGGACGTCGAGGCCTATTTCGCCCCGGTGGGCGAACGCGAACTGAAGCTCGCTCCGAAGGAGAAGGACAATGTCTGAAGCCGCATCAGAAACAGCACCGTCTGGAACAGCGCAGGCCGGTACAGCACCGTCTGAAACGGGCACCATCGCCTTCCTGGGCCTCGGGCACATGGGCGGACCGATGGCCGTGAACCTGGTCAAGGCCGGCTACACGGTGACCGGCTTCGACGTCGTGCCGGCGGCCCTGGACGCTGCCCGGGAGCACGGCATCCCGACCGCCCGGACGGCGGTGGAGGCGGCGGCCGGCGCCGCCGTCGTACTGACCATGCTGCCCAGCGGCCAACACGTCCTGGACGCTTACCGGGGCACGGGCGGTGCGCCCGGCCTGCTCGAGACCGCGGCGCCGGGCACCATGTTCCTGGACTGTTCCACGATCAATGTGGACGAAGCCCGCGAGGCCGCAGCACTCGCGGTCGCGGCCGGCCGCCGTGCCGTCGACGCTCCCGTGTCCGGCGGCGTGGTGGGTGCCGAAGCGGGCACGCTGACGTTTATGGTCGGCGCCCTCCCGGAGGATTTCGAGGCCGTCAGGCCGATGCTGGAAGTCATGGGCAAACGGGTGGTCCACTGCGGCGCGCACGGCGCGGGCCAAGCGGCCAAGGTGTGCAACAACATGATTCTGGGCGTCTCGATGATCGCGGTCAGCGAAGCCTTCGTGCTGGGCGAGAAGCTCGGCCTGACCCACCAGGCACTGTACGACGTCGCTTCCGCCGCCTCGGGGCAGTGCTGGGCACTGACCACCAATTGCCCCGTGCCGGGGCCGGTCCCGACGAGCCCCGCCAACCGGGATTACCAGCCCGGTTTTGCCGGTGCGCTGATGGCCAAGGACCTCAGGCTGGCCCTTAACGCGCTCCAGAGCACCGGCGTCGCGGCCCGGCTCGGCCCGCTCGCCTCCGAAATTTACGATACCTTTGCCGCGGAAGGCGGTGCCGGCCGGGACTTCTCCGGCATCATCACCGATATCCGGGACAAATCAGAATCCGGCGCTGCCGGGCGCTAGACCCGGGCCGAAGCCAGAACCAGCACCATTTAAGGGGAACACGCATGACGGAACAGTACGCGAACATCCTGGTGGAGCGCCGCGGCCGGGTGGGCCTCGTGACGCTTAACCGGCCGGACGTCCTGAATGCCCTCAACAAGGCCACGATGGACGAGCTCGTGAAGGCCGCCACCGCGATGGACGCCGACCCGGAAGTGGGTGCGGTGGTGGTGACCGGTTCGGCGAAGGCGTTCGCCGCCGGTGCGGACATCAAGGAAATGCAGTCCAAGGGCTACATGGACATGTACGCGGCGGACTGGTTCCGTGGCTGGGAGGACTTCACCCGGCTGCGCATCCCCGTCATTGCGGCCGTGTCCGGCTTCGCGCTGGGCGGCGGCTGCGAGCTGGCAATGATGTGCGATTTCATCATCGCCGCAGACAACGCCAAGTTCGGCCAGCCCGAAATCAACCTCGGAGTGCTCCCGGGTATGGGCGGCTCCCAGCGGCTCACCCGCGCGGTCGGAAAGTCCAAGGCGATGGACATGATCCTGACTGGCCGCTTCATGGACGCCGAGGAAGCCGAACGAGCGGGCCTGGTGTCCCGGGTGGTCCCGGCCGCCGACGTCGTCGAGGAGGCGCTGAAGGCCGCCGAGGTGATCGCCTCCAAGTCCAAGCCGGTGGCGATGGTGGCCAAGGAAGCCGTGAACGCGGCGTTTGAGACCGGGCTGGCGCAGGGCGTGCTCTTTGAACGGCGGGTGTTCCACTCGCTGTTCGCCACCGAGGACCAGAAGGAAGGCATGGCAGCCTTCACCGAGAAGCGCCAGCCCGAGTTCAACCACCGCTAGTTCGGCCGCCGCCAGTTCAGCGACCTGGCGCCGGCTCAGGTGAAAATGTCCGCCACGTACCGGCCGTGGGCACGTTCCACCTCGTCCATCCACGCGGCGGCGTCCGCCTGTGAGGCGCCGGTCGCCTCCCGGTAGATCATCGCGCACGTCTCGCGGACCTGCGGTGCCATGTGCTTCCCGTCGCCGCAGACGTAGACCGTGGCGCCCTGTTTGACGAGCTCGACGACGTCGCCCCGGTCCGCCCAGAGCCGGTCCTGGACGTACTTCAGCCCGTCTTCCGGTGCGGTCGAAAACACCGGCCGGAGATCGAGGTTGGCTTCCCCGGCCCAGGCGTCCAGTTCGGTGCGGTAGAGGAAGTCCGTGTCCGGGGCGCGGCAGCCGAAGAACAGCAGGGCAGGTGCCGGCGTCAGCCCCTCGGCCTGTGCCCGGAGCGCACGGTCCTGGACGAAACCGCGGAACGGCGCCAGTCCGGTCCCGGCACACACCATGATGAGCGGGACCTCCAGGGACGCGGGCGGGTGGAATGCCGTATTCGAGGGACGAACAGTAACCGCGACCCGTGAGCCGGGCCTGGCCTGGGCGAGGAAGGTCGAAGAGGCCCCTTCGAAGATCCCGCGACCGGACCACGCCGGCGCCTGGATGACGGCGAAGGTCAGCGTCGCATGGTCAGGGCTCCAGAGCGGGGACGAGGAGATGGAGTAGCGCCGGGGAGTCAGCTGGGTCAGCAATTGCAGGAACGACGTGAACGACAGCTGGCAGGACGGGTAGGTTTCCAGCAGATCCAACAGGGAAACGCGCTTGTCGAGAATTTCGGCCGCATAGCGCCCGCGGTCCTGCGCCAGGGTCTCAAGTTCCCCACGGTGCTCAGGATCCGCCGCGACGTCGGCCAGGTCCTCGAGTTGGATGCGTGTCGCCGGGACCGCAAGTTCGACGTAACTGCTCAGCAGTTCGCCCACGGCAACGGGAATGCCGGTGGGCAGGAACGTGTCTCCGCGCTCCATGCTCAACAGGACGTGCGAGTCATAGTCGAGGTTGAACCGGGCCAGGGCCCGCTGCACGAGTCCGCTGGGATTCAGCGGCAGCACGGCCAGATAGTCGCCGGTCCGGTAGCTCATGCCCTCGGGCAACGCGATCTCGACATGCCGCTTGGACCTGGCGCCGGGTTTGGTGATGTCCACCAGTTCCCGGTTCGCGACGACGGTGCCGAGGGCCAGCCCGTTCTGGCGCAGCATCGGTTCCCGGACGTTGCCCACGAACTGAAGTTCGAGTTGCGGCTGCGCGGCCGGGGGACTGGTGCGCTGCCCGAGGGCGGCATCCACTGCGGGCCAGAATCCGGAATACCACTCGTCGAAATCGCCGAAGAAGTCGCCGCGGGCGTTGGCCTCGCCCCGGGCGTAGACGCGTACGGCGCCGGCGGCCTCGAGCCGGGCGTCGATGGCCTTGGGCACTTCCTGATACGTTTGCGCCCAGTCCTTGTTGCCGTTGCCGAAGACCGTGTATTTGACGCCGGCGAGGCTGCCCGGCTGCAGCCCTACGGTCCAGGCCAGGAACTTCCGGGCGTTATCCGGCGGCTGTCCCTCGTAGGACGAGGACACGATCGCGACGAGCCCCTCCGTCGGCAATCCGCCGGCGGCCTCGTCGAGCGTGCCGATGGTGGGGCTGTAGCCGCGCCGTCCGGCGTCGTTGGCGATCCGTTGGGCAAAGTCCTTGGACGTGCCCGCGTTCGAACCGTAAAGCACCCGGATCGGGACGCCATTGGGGGCGGCGGCCGGCGGTTCCGCCTGCCGGGCAGGCTCGACGGCGGCATGGGGTGGCGGCTCGATCCGGACGTCCCGGCGGCGCACGTGGATGAACAGTCCTTCCGGCTTCATGGTCAGGGTGTGCTTGATCTGCAGTTCATAGCCGGGGTCCGCCGCCGTGATCTCGAAGCGCTGCAGGAGCTTGGCCAGGAAGAGCATGGCCTCCTGCAGGGCGAATCCCCGGCCGATGCAGGAGCGCTGCCCGTTACCGAAGGGCTTCCACGCGTTGGCGGGGATTTCCGCGGCACGTGCCGGGGAGAACCGTTCCGGATCGAAGATCTCGGCGTCCTCGCCCCACGCCGCCTTGTCCCGGTGCAGCAGCGGGATCAACACCAGGATGGGCTGGCCCGCAGGGATGTCGTAGCGGCCGCCGAGCGTCGTGTCCTCGTATGGTGCCACGTTGAACGCCGGTGCGGTCGGCCACAGCCGGAGCGTTTCCTTGAGGATCTGGTCCAGGTACCCCAGCCGGGGCAGGTGCTCGAATCGGGCGCTTTCGGTGCCAAGGACCTCGTCCACCTGGGCGCGCGCCTTGGCCAGGACACCCGGATGGCGGAGCAGTTCGTAGAGCGCAAAGGACAGCAGGCCGCTGGTGGTCTCGTGCCCGGCGATCAGGAAGGTGACCATCTGATAGCGGATGTTTTCATCGGATAGCCGCTCGCCGGTCACCGGGTCGGCCGCGATGAGCATGGTGTCCAGAATGTCTTCGCTGCCCGCCGGGCTGGGATTGCGCCGCCGGTCGCTGATGATCTGCTCGGCAACCTCGAACATCAGGGCGTGGTCTTCCTCGAGCTGGTGCCGTCTGCGCAGCATGATCTTGTTCTGCACGGGGAGCCTGCGCGCCCGGTCCCCGGATTCGACCAGGGCCCGGACCATGGCCCCGACGAAGGGATGCATCTGCTCCCGGTAAAGGCTGTTGAACCGGTAGTTGAACGAGCACAGGGCAATCGTGTCCAGCGTCAGGCGGGTGGTGTTGTCCGGCACGTCGATCCGCGCCGTGGGGCCCAGCCTTTCCCACTTGAGCAACAGCTGCTCCACGATGTCGTCCATGCCGGCGAACATTCGCTTGAGTGCCGCGGGCCCGAACGCCGGCATCAGGATCCGGTGTGCCTTCTGCCAGTTCGGTGACTGCGTGTCCGCGGTGAACAGGCCATCGCCCGCGAACTGCCGCACCTGCCGAAGGGCGACGCCGAGCACCTTGCCGAAACGGGATTCATCGCAGACCTCGTTGACGAACTGCTGGGAGGAGACGGCAATGACGCTGCGGTTGAAGAATTGAATCCGGACGATCGGGCCGTACTGCTCGGCCACCTCGACCAGACCCAGGATCCCCTTGCTGGAGTCGATGTCGGGCAGATTTCCCACCACCGGCCGCGGGGGAGGCTGGGGGATGGGGATGCTGGATGAAGGCACGGGCCCTCCTAAGCGGTCGCCGATGAACGCTTGTAAGCACAAACTGCTGAACCGCCGGGCCGGACAGCCCCGGTCGGATCCACGATACTCCGCTCAGATCCCGGGCAAAACAGGTACCCGCCGCTTGCCTAGCCTGTGGTGCCCGTGTCGTCGTGTGCACAACCCACCGGCTTGGACTCCGGTGAGCCGCGCTGGCGGAGGTAGATCGATAGGACCACCATGGACCCCACCGCGAGAAACTCAGACTGCCAGTTCTGCAGCGTGCGGTTCCAGAACTCCGGCGATGCAATGTACTCAGGCCAGCTAACCGGCCGCTGGAAGTTCTGGATCTGCTCCTGGTTGTAGTTGCTGTTCCCCGCGATGGACTGGACCAGCCAGGACAGGAGGAAGATCAGCCCCATCGTCATGCCGAGCGAGTTCGAGTACACGGTCCGCCGCCAGCCGGAGACGCGGGCCCACTTCGGGGACTTGGCGTTGCTGTAGTCGCCCACGAGCTGTTCCTTGTCCGACTCCAGGCCGGGCTCGTTCAGTTCCTTGGACTCGGGCGATCCTTTCTGGACGAGCCAGACGGTCGCGAAGATGTACAGCAGGAACTGCAGGTACTCCGACTGCCAGTTTTCCGCGACGTCTACGGCAAAGTTCGACGAAAGGAGGTACTGCCCGAAGCTGATTTCCTCCAGCCCAGAGGCCATCTGCTCCTCATTGAAGAGGGCATGGCCGGTGAGCGCCTGGCCCAGCAGGGCCAGGAGGAAGATCAGGCCGAAAAAGAGGCTGAGGCCGTTGTTTCTGATTGCTACTTTCACGGTTCGCTTATCCCCGGACGAGCCCGACGGCGCCCATGTAGGCCAAGCCGCCGAAAATGAGGACCAAGTACAGCGTGAAGCTCCAGCGCATCCTATTTTCCTCCTACTTCGCAGGTGTACGGCGCTTCTTCCCCGTTGGGAGCGCAGCCGACACCCGTTATTCTCCAGCCCGCGTCGGAGGCGGCCAAGAAAACCGTGTCGTTCTCGAACTTCACGAAGGCGTCCCGGCCGAACTGCTCGGTGCCCAGCAGTCTTCCGGGGTCCGGGATCTTATCCTTTTCCAGCTGACTCTCGCAGGTGCCGGCATCGCTGGACCGGGCGGTATCCTCGCGGGTTTTGGACTGGAGCAGCGAGCACGCCGCCGTCATATCGGAGCTGGCCACGTCCCGGTGGAATGCTTCGGCCGCTTCTGCCGCCGCCGTTCCGTCAGCGGCACACCCCGAAAGTGCGCCTCCCGAGAGCGTGAGCACGGCGAGGAGCCCGAATCGCAGGCACCTGATCGACTTAGGCGTCTTCACGTTCTGGGTTTTCCAGCCGGAAGAAGTTGGACTGCGTTCCGTCCGTACGCCGTTCCTGGTAGATGAAATTGAGGCCGCGCCCGTCAAACGTTTTGAACCATTCCTCCCAGCTGACACGGCGAAGGTTGCTGTCGTCGCCGCCAAAATCTATGCGCAGCACCCCCAGATGATCGCCGTGCTCAGTACCTTCAACCGTGGCCGGGACGCCGCCACGTTCGTCAGCCCACTGCCTGATGACCTCATGGTGGGTCGTGGCGAGGCTGCGGCCCTCCCGTTCGGGTTCATCCTCGGTGGAGGTGACTTCCTGCGAATACTTCAGCGAACTGGATGAGGCATCGCCGTGCCGGATTTTGCCGCCTTCGGGGCCAGCACCAAGGTCCTCCGCGTCGGAGCCCGGATCACCTTCTTTGCCGCCGCCGGACCGGGCACTGGCGACTTCCTGCACCAGCTCCTCTTTGCGCATTCCCGCAGCGCCGCTGATGTTTTGGTCTCTGGCCTCTTGTCGGAGCTCATCCACCTTCATCGCCCGCAGCTCTGTCTCGCTGACGTCAGGGGTGTCCGGCGTCTGGTTACCTGGCTTGTCACTCATGCCAATTCCTCCTCGAGCAGGTCCGACACGGTACTAAGGCTACTTATTTTTTAGTCCCCGCCGGAAGCCCGGTCAAGTGTCCTGCCGTACGGTGCTCCGCATCGGCGCTTTCTGACCCTGCGGACCTGTTTCTTGGGTCTAGGGTATGGGCATGACGATCGGAGGCGGTGTTCCCGTTGGTGCGCTCCGGGACCGGGTGGAAGCTGGTTTTAGGGCGGCTGTGGCTGACCTTGTGAAACTGGTCGAAATTCCAGGAATTGCTTGGCCCGCATTTGATCCGGCGCACTTGGACCATAGTGCCGAAGCCGTAGCCGGGCTGCTGCGGGATGCCGGCGTCAGTAATGTCCGGATTGTTCGAGGAGCGGGGCAGAACGGAAAGCCGGGCGGCCCGGCAGTTCTGGCACGGAAACCTGCAGCGGCAGGCCAACCCACGGTTCTGCTGTACGCCCACCACGATGTCCAACCGCCCGGCGATCCGGAGCAGTGGAGCGCACCGGCGTTCACCGCCGTTGAACGCGACGGGCGGCTCTGGGGGCGGGGAGTGGCCGACGACAAGGCGGGAATCATCATGCACTTGGCCGCATACCGGGCCCTCACTGACATGCTGGGAGCCGGGTTCGGCCTCGGCGTCACGTTTTTCATTGAAGGCGAGGAGGAATCCGGTTCTCCCACCCTGGATGGGCTGCTCAACGTGCACGAGGAACAGCTTCGCGCTGACGTCGTCATCGTTGCGGACTCCGCAAACTGGCAAGTCGGGGTCCCCGCCCTCACCACCAGCCTCCGCGGACTGGTCGACGGGCTCATCGAGGTTGAAGCCTTCGACCACGGGTTGCATTCGGGCACGTTTGGCGGACCCGTCCTTGACGCTGTAACTCTTCTGGCCCGGCTGATCGCGACCTTCCACGATGGCGACGGCGCGGTCACCATTCGGGGGCTTCCGGCCGTGAAAAACCCTGCGGCTCCGGAGGCGGACATCGACGAAAAGGAGTTCCGCGCCCAGGCTTCGCTGCCGAACGCCTTGCAGTTGGCGGGCACGGGAAGCATCGCATGGAGGCTGTGGAACGGGCCCGCACTGTCGATCATCGGCCTGGACGTTCCAGGAACGGCGGTGGCTTCAAACACCCTGTTGCCCTCGGCGCGGGCAAAATTCAGCCTCCGCCTGGCGCCGGGCACCGACCCGGACAAGGCGATGGAAGCGGTACGCCGGCACGTTCTGGCGAACGCGCCGTTTGGGGCCGAAGTTCGGTTCGTGCCAGGGAGCGCGAGCGCCCCGTTCTCTGCGTCTCCGCACGACCAGGCCTCCCGCACCGCCCTGTGGGCAATGGAGCAGGCCTGGGGCGTCGCCCCGGTCAGGATGGGCGTCGGCGGATCGATCCCGGTTGTCGAGCATCTGGCCGGCAGGTTTCCCGAGGCGACGATACTCATTACCGGAGCTGAGGATCCGGACTCCCGCGCGCACGGGCCGGACGAGTCGGTCCACCTCGGGGATCTCCAGAACGGGATCCTGGCCGAAGCCCTGCTGCTCGCGGCCCTTGGGAACAAGCGGCGCGGCTGAGGCCCTTTGCAGGGGAGAACGGTTGCGAAGACTTCGCAGTTTCGTGCCCAAGGCAAGCAGCAAGGGGGGAACAGGCAACGTAGGTCCCGCCCGTTGAAAGGTTTCCTTGCGGGAGCGGAATGGCAGGGCTAGCGTGAGGCACGAGTTCTAGCCGGTTGCCGTAGGAGGCGTATCAGCATGGATCAGGACGAAACCCCTATAGTCAGCGCGCTGGCCGATTACCACCGCAAGGACCGCTACGGGTTCACCCCGCCCGGCCACCGGCAGGGCCGCGGGGCGGCTGAAACTGCCGTGGACGTCCTGGGCAAGGACACTTATCGCTCGGATGTTCTCGCCTCGGCGGGCCTGGACGACCGTTCCTCCTCCAACGGCTACCTGCAGAAGGCCCAGGAACTCATGGCCGACGCGGTGGGCGCCCAACACGCGTTCTTCTCAACGTGCGGCAGTTCGCTCTCTGTCAAGGCTGCGATTTTGGCCGTCACCCGTGGCACCGGAGAAATCCTGGTTGGCCGGGACGCACACAAGTCGGTCACTGCAGGTTTGATCCTGTCCGGCCTTCAACCCCGGTGGATAAGCCCCAGCTGGGATGACGAGTTGCATCTGGCCCATCCGCCGTCGCCTGAAGCGGTGGAAAGCATGTGGCAGCGCCATCCGGACGCCGCGGCGGCCATGATCGTTAGCCCTACGCCGTATGGAACCTGCGCCGATATCCAGACCATTGCGGAGATCTGCCATCAACGAGGCAAACCGCTCATCATCGACGAAGCATGGGGCGCGCACCTGCCGTTCCACGACGACCTCCCCACCTGGGCCATGGATGCTGGCGCGGACATCTGCGTCGTCAGCGTCCACAAGATGGGCATGGGTTTCGAACAGGGATCTGTCTATCACCTGCAGGGCGGACTGGTGGATCCTGTCCGGTTGCGACAGTGCGCGGACCTGCTCTCCACCACCAGCTCGAGCGTCATCATGTACGCGGGCATCGATGCGTGGCGCCACCAGATGGCCCAGCACGGACGCCGGCTCCTCGACGACGCCCTGAACCTGGCCACAGATCTCAGGTCGCGCATCGACACGCTTTCGGGCATCCACGTCCTCGAAGACGAACTGATCGGAGCCGAGGCCTCCCATGACCTGGACCGCTTGCACGTACTGATGGACGTCCAGGAACTGGGTATCAGCGGCTATCAGGCGGCGGACTGGCTTAGGACGAACTGCACCATCGACGTGGGGCTCAACGATCACCGCCGCATCGAGGCGACCCTCTCAACGTCCGATGACGAATCGAGCGCCCAGCGGCTGATGAAGTCCCTCCAGGCGCTCTGCAGCGCGGCCAAGGATTTGCCCCGCCCTTCAGAGGTTCGATTGCCGCGTTCCTCCGATCTGGAGATGAAGACCGTAAAGCTTCCCCGCGACGCTTTCTTCGGACCTGTCGAGGTGGTCCCCGTCGAAGAGGCCGCCGGACGCATTGCCGCCGAACAAATCACTCCGTACCCGCCCGGCGTACCGGCCATCCTTCCCGGGGAGCGCATCAACGCCGCGGTCCTCGAGTACCTCGTCTCCGGAAAGGAAGCGGGCATGGTCCTGCCCGACCCCGCCGACCCCTCGCTGAAGACCATTCGTGTCGTCCCGGAACCCCCTGAGGCCGGTTGACCGCCGGCTGGCGTCTTTCGGGGCGATGGCCCGGCAGCCCGGTCCATGGTCGATTGCCCCACGGTCCGGGCGTCAGCCGCTGAAATCCCCGGCGTTCTGGCGGAACGTACCCAGAATCCGGATCAGCTGGTCCACGTCCTGGTCCCCGAAGCCCGACTGGCCGAAGACCTCGGAGTTCAGCACCGCCGTCGCCCGTTTGGCCAGAGCGCGGCCGTCGGGGGTGAGCTCGATCAAGGTGGTGCGGCCGTCCGTGGGGTGCGGCGAGCGCATCACCAGCCCGGCGTCCTGGAGCCGGTCCACGGCGTTGGTGACCGAGGTGGGGTGGACCTGCAGCAGCGCGCTCGCCTTGTTCATGGGCAGCGCGCCGCTGCGGGCGAAGCTGAGCAGCGCCAGCAGCTCGTACCGGGCAAAAGTGAGTCCGAACGGCTTGAGCACAGCTTCGATCCGGCCCAGCAGAATCTGCTGGGTCCGCATGATGGCCGTGATCGCGGCCATTGGTGCGGCGACGTCGGACCAGCCGTGGCGCTCCCAGTTCAGCCGGGCGTCGGCGATCGGATCCCGCGGCAGGGGCGTTCCCATGCTCAGCCCTGACCCTTAAGCCCGGGGAAGTCGGAGTCGGAGTACTCGACCCCCAAGCCTTGGGGGAGGGGCCCGCCGCCGTGGCGCAACTCCTCGCTGTGCCGCAGCTCCACGCGCCGGATCTTGCCGGAGATCGTTTTGGGGAGCTCGGCAAACTCCAGTCGTCGGATCCGCTTGAACGGGGCCAGATGGTCCCGGCAGTAACGCAAGATGTCCTCGGCGAGCTCCGGGCCGGGCTGGTGCCCGGCCGCCAAGACCACAAACGCCTTCGGCACCGACAGCTTGAGCGGGTCGGGGGAGGGGACGACGGCGGCCTCCGCCACCGCCGGATGCTCGATCAGCACGCTCTCCAGTTCGAACGGGGACAGCCGGTAATCGGAGGATTTGAAGACGTCGTCGCCGCGGCCCACGTACGTGATGATGCCGCGCTCGTCCCGGCTCGCCATGTCCCCCGTGTGGTAGTAGCCGCCGCGGAAAGCCTCCGCGGTCTTCTCCGGGTCGCCGTGGTAGGCCTTCATGAGTCCCACGGGCCGGGGGTCCAGGCGCAGGCAGAGTTCGCCGTCGTCGGTTTCCTGCCCTGTGGCGGGGTCCACGAGCACCACGTCGTAGCCGGGCAGCGGCTTGCCCATGGCGCCGATCTTGATGGGCTGGCCGGGGGTGTTGGCGATCTGCACAGTGGTTTCCGTCTGCCCGAAGCCGTCCCGGATGCTCTGCCCCCAGGCCCGGTGGACCTGGTCGATCACCTCGGCATTGAGCGGTTCGCCGGCGGACACCACCTTGGTGGGCGGATTCAACAGCCGCGTGAGGTCGGCCTGGATCAGCATCCGCCACACCGTGGGCGGGGCGCAGAAGCTGGTTACGGATTCGCGGTCCATTTGTTCCATGAGCGCCTTGGCATCGAAGCGGTCATAGTTGTAGATGAACACGCAGGCCTCGGCGATCCAGGGCGTGAACACGTTGGACCAGGCGTGCTTCGCCCAGCCGGGCGAAGCGACGTTGAGGTGCACGTCGCCGGGTTCCACCCCGATCCAGAACATCGTGGACAGGTGTCCCACCGGGTACGAGGTGTGCGTGTGCTCCACCAGTTTGGCCTTGGACGTGGTGCCGGAGGTGAAGTAGAGCAGGAGGGTCTCGTCGGCCAAAGTGGGGCGATCGGGGGTGAAGTCCGTGCCGGCCGCGGCAGCATCGCGGTACTGCAGGGCATTTTCCGTCGCAGCGGCCGGACTTGGGGGTGTCGCGGCGGGCTGAGCGGCGCCGCCGATTTCGATCAGGGCGTAGTTCCCCGGGACCTCGGCGAACTTGGCGATGTTGGCGCTTCCGACGGCGGCCCACGCCGCGCCGCCGCGCTCCACCCGGTCCCGGAGATCGGCGGGGCCCATCAGGGTGGTGGTGGGAATCAGGACGATGCCCAGCTTGATGCCGGCCAGCATCAGTTCCCACAGCTCCACCTGGTTGCCGAGCATGATGATCATCCGGTCCCCGCGCTGAACGCCCTGCCCGCGCAGCCAGTTGGCCACCTGGGACGAGCGCCGGGAGAGGTCCGCGAAGCTGCGCCGGGTGGCTGACCCGTCCTGCTCGACGATCACTAGTGCCGGTTTGTCCGCCTTGGCCGGATCTGCGGCGATCTGGTCGAACCAGTCCAGCGCGAAGTTGAATTCCTCGAAGCGCGGCCACTGGAATTCGCTCCGGGCGGCGTCATAGTCCCCGCGGAGGGCCAGCAGCCGGTCCCTCGCGGCCCTGAATTCCTCAGTCACGGTCATGGTGCACCTTTCGAAGTCCTCTGGCGCAACCATTCCGGAAAGTCCGTCAATTCGGAAAATCCGCGGTCCGGCGCCGTTGCCTGGGTTCCACCGGACCGGCGCGTTGCTGGCCTAGTGATCCCCGTCACTGTGCAATATACTAGGACATCCAAGGGTTTGGAAGAGCGGCGCCGCTCTGCAGACGGCGCGTAACGAGGGGAGATGCGCCCGTGCAGCGACAAGGACGTGCCAGCGGACAGGATGCCAACGCGGAAGCAGACAACACCGCGGAAGCAGACAACACAGCGGAAGCTGACACGACAGCGGAAGCGGGCACGACAGCGGAAGCGGGCATGACGGCCGTCGCCCCGGCGGACACGGTTCAGCCGCCGTTTCCCGACGCGGACCTGATGTACATCGTGGACCTGCTGCCGTCGGACGAGCAGCTCCGGTACCAGGAGGTCCGGGAGTTTCTGCAGTCCCGGATCCGGGCGGCCTCGATCGACTACTGGAACCGCGAGGAGTTTCCCTTCGGCCTGCTCGCGGAGCTCGGGAAATACGGCCTGGGCGGCCTGCAGACGGATGGCACGTCCAAGCTTTTCAAGGGACTCATGTACGTCGAGGTGGCCCGCGCCGACGTCTCGCTCTCGGCACTCGTGGGCATTCACAACGAGCTGATCGTCGGCATGATTGACCAGCTCGGGTCCGAGGAGCAGAAGGCCCGCTGGCTGCCCGGCCTCACCGCTTTCACGCAGCTCGGAGCGTTCGCCCTGACCGAGCCGGAGCACGGCTCGGACATCGCCGGCGGCCTGGAAACCACGGCGCGGCGGGAGGGCGGCGAGTGGGTGATCAACGGCGCCAAACGCTGGATCGGCGCCGGCACCATCGCGGACTTTGCGCTCGTCTGGGCCCGGGACGTTGCCGACCAGCAGATCAAGGGCTTCATCGTCGAGACCGACCGGCCCGGCTACACCGCCACGAAGATCGCGAACAAGATCGGCCTGCGCATCATGCAGAACGCGGACATCGTCCTCGACGAGGTCCGCATCCCCGAAACCAATCTGCTGCCCGGAGCCACCGACTTCTCCAAAGCCAACGAGCTCCTGCGCGACTCCCGGGCCTGGGTGGGCTGGCAGGGCGCCGGCATCCAGCTGGCCGCGTTCGACGTCGCGCGGTCCTATGCCCTGCAACGGAAGCAGTTCGGCAAGGAGCTGGCCCGCTTCCAGCTCGTCCAGCAGCAGCTCGCCGAGATCCTGGGCAACGCGACCGCCTCCCTGGCCCTGATGGCCCAGCTGGCCAGGATCCAGGAGGACGGCAAGCTTGAGATGGCCCAGGCCGCCATGGCCAAATCCACCACCACGCGGCTGGCCCGGGCCTCCGTGGCGATGGGCCGGTCCCTTCTGGGCGGGAACGGGATCAGCAGCGACTACGAGATGGGCAAGCTCTTCGGCGACGCCGAGATCCTCTACACCTACGAGGGCAGCTACGAAATCAATTCTCTGATCGTGGCACGGGCCGTGACGGGGAAGTCGGCCTTCGTCTAAGCTCCCCGGCCGCTGGCCCGCGTGCTGCCCAGGGCCTGCTCTCCGGCGGACTGGACCGCCTGCGTGGGGTGGCCGTAGCGCGACGTCCGGTTGCGCCCGGCGCTCTTGGCCTCATAGAGGGCCCGGTCCGCGCAGTCCAGGAGCGAACCCGCCATGGCGTCGCGCTGCTCGCACACCCCGGCGGAGATGGTCAGGAAGCCAACGTCCCCGAACGGCTGCGAGGCAATGGCCTCCCGTGCCCGTTCGGCCGCCCGCAGGGCCTCGGCACCATTAGTTTCCGGGAGCAGCCACACGAACTCTTCACCGCCGAAGCGGGCCACGAACTCACCGGCGCGAGCGGCCGCGCGGAGCCTGGCCGCCACCTCCGCCAGCACCACATCGCCCGTCAGGTGGCCATAGGTGTCGTTGATCCGCTTGAAGTGGTCGATATCGAGGACGACGGCGCTCAGGTTGGTCCCGCGGCTCCCGGCCAGCGCCACCTGTTCGGCGAGGTGCTGTTCCAGGGCCCGCCGGTTGGGCAGGCCGCTCAGGGCATCGGTGGTGGCCTGAAGCTCCAAGTCGGTCCAGGCCTCCGTGTTGCCGATGGCTATCTCGACGAGCTCCGCGAACTGGGCCAGCCGCTCCATCATCGCTTCCGTGACGCCTGTCCGGGACTTCGAGGTCAGGGTCACCACGCCCCACAGGCTCCCCCGGACGCGGACCGGCGCGGCCGCCGCGGACTGGAAACCGCCGGCGCGCATCTGTTCCGCCGCCGGGCCTCCATCCGGCCGGTAGACAACGAGGGCAGGTTTTCCGGTCACGGCCACCCGGACGGTGGCGGACTCGTCCGTCGGGGCGAAGATGTGGCGGCGGCTCAGCGTCGGCGGGAGCGTCGGGGCCATGGCGACGATTTCTGCCGACGAGGCCCCCGTGAAACGGACGACGGCGGCTGAGTCCACGTTGAACAGCTCGCGGACAATGGCGGCGACCCGCTCGGAGATGTCTGCGGGGGCGGCGTTGCGGGCAACGGCGGTCGCAATCTCATGCAGGGCCTCCCACACCTGCTGTTGCTGCAGGCGTTCAGTGACATCAACGGCCACCACCATGCCGGCCGTGGCGTCCTCGTCGGAGTAGACCGGCCCGGCCTTCAACCGGTAGGTACGGTGGCCGATTTGCCGGCTCCAGGAGACCTCCCGGCCCGCGAGGGCCGCGCGGTAGCGGGGTTCGAGCTCGCTGGCGAGGTCGCCCTTGAGTACGTCCTGGATGCGCCGGCCTTCGAGCTCTTCCGCGCGGTAGCCGAAGGTCTCCAGCTCCTGCCCTTCGGCGATCAGGTAGCGCAGCTCGGCGTCGAAGAGGAGCACGAAAACGCCGGGGACGCTCCGCGCCAGGGCGCGGTACCGGTCCATGTCCCGCTGCCGGCGCCGGTCGGCGAGCACTCGCTCCGTAACGTCCGTGACCACGACAAAGAAGCCCTGCACCGCGCCGTCGCGCGAATCGGGGGTATACGTGACCTCGGTATAGCGAGACTCGCCCGCGGCATCCACTAGAGTCCGGTCAAACTGCTGCGCCTCTCCGGCGAGCACCCGCTCGATGAGCGGCCGGGTCGCCTCGAAGGCCGCGTCCCCGAGCACGTCCCGGACATGCATGCCGTTCAGGTCCTGCGGTTCGATCCCGAACCACTTGCAGTAAGCATCGTTGGCTAGCCGGCTGCGGAGCCCCGTGTCCCAATAACCCACCATGGCCGGGATCCCGTTGAGGACGGCCCGCAGCTGCGCCGGGATAGTCGGCAGCGGCGACGGGCCGGCATCGTCCCTGTTGAGCGGGCTGCGATTAGTCATTGCCCAAGTATCCATGTCCGGCCGCGGCGGGAAAAACCGGCAGTAAAAGCCGTCAGGGCATGAAGCGGTAGCCGATGCCGGCCTCCGTGAGCAGATGGCGTGGATTGGTGGTGTCCGGCTCCAGCTTGCGGCGCAGCTGGGCCATGTAGACCCGCAGGTAGTTCGTCTCCTTGGCGTACGCCGGACCCCAGACTTTGGACAGCAGTTGCTGCTGAGTGATGAGGTTCTCAGGATTCCGGACCAGAACCTCCAGGATTTTCCATTCCGTGGGGGTTAGCCGGACGTCCTGACCAGCCCGAAGCACCCTGCGCTTGCCCAGATCCACGGTGAAGTTCTCCGTATTGACCACCGCATCCTGAACAGGTTCGATGCTGCGGCGCAGCAGGGCGCGGAGCCGGGCCAGCAGCTCGTCCAGGCCGAACGGTTTGGTGATGTAGTCATCAGCACCGGCGTCGAGCGCCTGGACTTTGTCCTCGGAGCCGTGGCGGGCGGAAAGCACCAGGACCGGGACGCTGCTGTTTCCGCGCAGCTCCCGGATCACGGCCGTTCCATCCAGATCCGGCAGGCCGAGATCCAGGATCACCACCGACAGCTGCGGCTCCTGCCTGGCCTTGAGCAGCGCGGTCCTGCCGTCCGTCGCCGTCGAGACGTCGTAGCCGTGGGCCTGCAGGGTGATGCGCAGCGCCCGCAACAGGTAGGGGTCGTCGTCGACCACCAGGACGGCGGTCATGGCGCGTCCTGTCCCGAGGGCGACGGCGCCAGCGGCGCCCGGCCCGGACCGGCATCGACGGGGGCGCCGGTAGAGAGCGGCAGGCTGATGGCCATGGTCAGGCCCCCGCCCGGCGTCGGCTCCGCTGCCAGCCGTCCGCCCATTGCCTCGGTGAAACCTTTCGCCACGGCCAAGCCGAGTCCGACGCCGGCGGCCCGGCTGGCGTCGTCGAGGCGCTGGAACGGGCGGAACATGTCCAGGACCCGTTCCGCGGGGACGCCGCGGCCGTGGTCAATGATGCGCAGCTCGCCCGCGGGACGCCCGCCGAGCGTCGCCGGACCGAGCCCGCCTGCGGCTCCCACCACCACGATGTCCGAATCCGGAGCATACTTGACCGCGTTTTCGACGATGTTGGCGACCACGCGCTCCAGCATGCCCTGGTCCGCATCCACCTCGGGCATGTTGGCCGGAAGCTCCACCCGCACCCGGCCCGGCGGGACGCCGTGCAGTGCGCCGGGCAGTACTTCGTACCAGCGGAGCGGGCGGAGGTGGGGGCTGGCCGAGTCGGACGTGATCCGGGACATGTCCAGCAGGTTCCCGACCAGCACGTCGAGCCGGTCGGAGCACTCTTCGATCGTGGCGAGCAGTTCCTGCTCTTCCTGCGGGGTGTACCGGACACCGGTCCCCCGGAGAGCGCCGACGGCGAGTTTGATCCCGGCCAGTGGCGTCCGGAGGTCGTGGGAGACTGCGCGGAGGATGGAGGTGCGCATGGTGTTGCTCTCCGCCAGGCGCATCATCTCGCGCTGGCTGGCCATCAGCTGCTGGCGTTCGCGCTGGGCGGCCAGGTGCACGCCGAAGGCCGCGAGGAGCCGCCGGTCGCTGGCCGGCAGGATCCGCCCGTAGAGGACGAGGCGGGTGCCGGCGTCGATTTCCTCGACGTTCTCGCCGTCGGGGCTTCCGTCGGTTGCAGGGCCTTGCCGCCCTGTGTCTTGTCGCCCTGTGTCTTGCCGAACTGCGCCTTCCGGGACTTGACCGGCGGACGCCAGGCGCTGCCAGGTTCCGTCGCCGCCCCGGCTGAACAGGGCCGTTCCGCTGACCTGAAAGACGGTCCGGGCCTGATCGAGCAGCGCCTCGACGGTGTCCTCCGAGCCGGCTGCCCCACGGGTGAGATCACTGAGCGTGGCGGCCTCTGCTCTCGCCCGTGCCGCCTCCTTCGAGCGGCGGGCAGCCAGGTCCACCACCAGGGCCACGGCAGCCGACACTCCCAGGAAGACGAACAGCGCCAGGAAGTTTTGCGGGTCGCTGATGATCAGATGGCCGGTCGGGGGTGTGGAGAAGTAGTTCACCAGCAGGCTGCTCCACAGGGCGGCCAGGACCGCCGGCCACAGGCCGCCGACGAGCGCGACCGCCACGGAGCCGCTGAGCTGGACGAGCATGGCCGTTGCAATGTTTTGTTCCGGGTTTAGGAGTGCGAGGAGCAGTTGCAGGAGCACGGGCACCAGGACCGCCAGGACGAACCCCACCACAACACGGGCCCGGCCGAGGTCACGGGGGCGCGGCACGCCGCTGCCCTGGCCGCCGAGGGCGTGCGGGACCATGTGGACGTCGATGTCGCCGGAATCGCGCACCACCCGGGTGCCGACGCCGCCGCCCAGAAAACCGCCCAGCAGTGCCGCGAGGTTCTTTCGGCGCGAGATCCCGACCACGATTTGGGTGGCGTTGACGCTGCGGGCGAAGTCCAGCAGCGCGGGGGCCGGGTCTTCTCCTGCCACGATGTGGTAGCTGCCGCCTAGGTCCAAGGTCAGCCGCCGCTGCCGTTCGAGTGCCTGCGGCGACTCCGAGGAGACTCCGTCGGCCGCGCGCACGTGGACGGCCAGGAGGTCGCCGCCACTGACGCGGGTCAGGATGCGCGCCGCGCGCCGGATGAGCGCCTCGCCCTCGGGGCCGCCGGTCAGGCCCACAACGATGCGCTCGCGGGCGGGCCAGTTGCCGTGGATTCCGTGCTCGGCCCGGTACTTCGCGAGCCCTTCGTCGACCCGGTCGGCCAGCCACAGCAGGGAGAGCTCGCGAAGCGCACTGAGGTTGCCCAGCCGGAAATAGTTGGACAGGGCGGCATCGATGTTGTCAGCGGCGTAGATCTTGCCGTCACTGAGGCGCTGGCGGAGCAGTTCAGGTGGGATGTCGACCAGGTCGATCTGATCGGCGCGGCGGACGACGTCGTCGGGCACGCTCTCACCCAGCACGGCCTCATTCGGCACGTCACCCGGCACGGCCTCCGCCTGGCCGACGTCGGTGATGGCGCTGACCACATCGCCGAGGGAGGCCAGATGCTGGATGTTGACCGTGGACAGGACATTGATTCCGGCATTCAGGAGCTCGTCCACGTCCTGCCAGCGCTTCGGGTTGCGGCTGCCCGGGACGTTGGAATGGGCGTATTCGTCCACCACCGCGGCCCCGGGGGCCCGGGCCAGGACGGCGTCCAGATCCATTTCTTCAAACTCGGTGCCCCTGGTGCGAAGGCGGCGTGGCGGGATGACCTCGAGACCGTCCAGGAGAGCCCGCGTATCGGAGCGGCCGTGGTCCGCAGCGAACGCCACGGCAACGTCCTCGCCGCGCCCGCCGAGGCGGTGCGCTTCCTGCAGCATCTCGTAGGTCTTGCCCACTCCGGGCGCGGCCCCCAGGAAGATCCGCAGCGTTCCACGTGCCATGCCGTCATTCTGTCACTTGCAGACGCAACATGGAGACGTCACCAGAGACGGGGGCGCCGCCCGGAGGGCGGCGCGCGGTGCCGCGTTAAGGAACCATCAGGATTGTCTGCCGGACGGTTGCGGAGGTTGCGGCGGCTGGTACTGTCCCGGATGGAAGCGGCGCGGTGCGCCGCGTGGAAAGGACATCATGACCACGCTCAGCCGGCCCCCGGCGGACCCTTCGGCGCCGCGGCCCGGCGCAGGAGAGCAGTTCAGGAACTGGTTGCTGTTCGGCCTCCAGGACGCGAAGGGGACCCATCAGGGTCCCGGCGGCGCCAGTGGCGGCCACCTGAAAAAGCACACGTGGTGGCAGGTCATGTGCCTGACCGGCGTGGACTACTTCTCCACCCTGGGCTACCAGCCCGCCATTGCGGCGCTCGCGGCCGGCGTCATTTCGCCGCTGGCCACCCTCGTCTTGGTTGCCGTGACCTTGCTGGGCGCGCTGCCCGTGTACCGCCGGGTTGCCGGCGAAAGCCCGCGCGGTGAAGGGTCCATCGCCATGCTGGAGCGGCTGTTGCCGCGCTGGGGTGGAAAGCTCCTTGTCCTGGTGCTGCTGGGCTTCGCCGCCACCGACTTCATGATCACCATGACGCTCTCCGCCGCCGACGCCACCGCGCACGCCATCGAGAACCCCTTCGCCCCGGCGTGGATGCAGGGGCAGAACGTCGCGGTCACGCTGTTCCTGCTGGCCCTGCTCGCGGCGGTGTTCCTGCGCGGCTTCCAGGAAGCCATCGGCGTCGCCGTCGTCCTTGTGGGTCTCTACCTTGGGCTGAACGTGATTGTGGTTGTTACAACGATCTTCGAGGTCCTCGGCCACCCTGTCGCGGTCGAAAACTGGTGGCTGGCGCTGACCACCTCCCACGGCAACCCGCTGATGGTGGTCGGCATAGCCCTGCTGGTTTTCCCGAAGCTGGCCCTGGGCCTTTCGGGCTTCGAAACCGGTGTCGCGGTCATGCCGCAGATCCGTGGGCACGCTACCGACACCGACGACAACCCGAAAGGCCGGATCCAGGGCGCCCGCCGCCTGCTGACCACGGCCGCCGTCATCATGAGCGCCTTCCTGGTCACCACGAGCTTCACCACAGTCGTGCTGATTCCGGAGCAGGAGTTCCAGCCGGGCGGCCAGGCAAACGGGCGGGCCCTGGCCTTCCTCGCCCACGAATACTTGGGCGCAGGCTTTGGGACGGTCTACGACATCAGCACGATCGGCATCTTATGGTTTGCCGGCGCCTCCGCCATGGCCGGGCTCCTGAACCTCGTTCCCCGGTATCTGCCCCGGTATGGGATGGCACCGGCGTGGGCCCGTGCGGTCCGGCCGCTGGTGCTCGTCTTCACGCTCGTGGGGTTTGGCATCACTTGGCTCTTCGACGCCGACGTCGACGCCCAGGGCGGCGCGTATGCCACCGGCGTCCTGGTCCTGATGACGTCGGCGGCGGTTGCCGTGACATTTTCGGCGCGGAGCAAGAGGCAGCGCAAGCGCAGCATCGGGTTCGGGGTCATCGCCGTCGTCTTCATCTACACCACAGTGGCTAATATCTTTGAACGGCCCGAAGGTATCCGGATCGCGGCGTTCTTCATCCTCGGGATCATCGTCATCTCCCTGCTCTCGCGCATCCGGCGCTCGTTCGAGCTCCATGCCACGCATGTGCGCATGGACACCCCGGCCCTGGAATTCCTGGCCGCTAACGAAACCGGCCCCATCGCCCTCATCGCGCATGAGCCGCTGCGGCTGAGCGCACAGGCGTACCGGGACAAGCTCACCTCCGCGATCGAGGTCAGCCACCTGCCGGTGGACTACCAGGCATTGTTCCTGGAAGTCGTGGTGGACGACTCCTCGGACTTCGAGACCGCGCTCGAGGTCCGCGGGGTGGTCCGGCACGGGTATCAGATCCTGGAGGTCCACGGGCCTGTTGTGCCCAACACGATCGCCTCTGTGCTCCTGCACATCCGCGACGTCACGGGACTGATGCCGCACATCTACTTCCGCTGGACGGAGGGAAACCCGGTCAGCAACCTGTTGCGGTTCCTGGTCTTCGGTGAGGGCGAAATCGCGCCGGTCACCCGGGAGGTGCTGCGTGAGGCTGAACCTGACGTCACGCGGCGGCCCTGGGTGCACGTGGGCTGACGCGGGGAGCACAAACGCCCCTCCGGAGAATCCTCCGGAGGGGCGTTGTGGTCTTCGGGGACGCTGTCCCGGCCGGCCGGCCGGGACAAGTCCAGCGTATTTAGAGCGGGCGGATGTTCTCAGCCTGCGGGCCCTTCGGGCCCTGCGTGACGTCGAATTCAACCTTCTGGTTCTCGTCGAGCGAGCGGTAGCCGCTGCTGGCGATTGCCGAGTAGTGGGCGAAAACGTCGGCCGACCCGTCATCCGGGGCAATGAAGCCAAAACCCTTTTCGGCGTTGAACCATTTAACTGTGCCTGTAGCCATGCCTTTTATCCTTCTGAAATGCTGCTGATCTCCGGCGGCCATGAGGCCAACGGCTGCGGAGACATTCGTCCGCTGTTCCCCAACGTACGGGTCCACGGGCCGCGGTGCAAGAGCCTGACGGGGGTCTTCGTCTCGGCCGACGCATTAAGCCGGGCCTGGCTTCAGGCGTCCGCACCCTCCATCGAGTGCTCCATAACTGCCGTTTTGGAAGGTTCATAGGGGCCGGTGGGGAGCACTCGTGGGGTTTCTGGAGCCTAGCCGGCCAGGGTCCCGGCAGCCCCTGCCGGCGAGAGCGGCGCGTCCGCCTGCCGCACCGTTCCGGCCGATCCGTCCACTGTCACCCTTTGGCCGGTCCTCAACAAGGTGGTCGCGTCCGGCACGCCCACCACGGCCGGGATGCCGTATTCGCGGGCCACCACGGCCCCGTGCGAGATTACCCCGCCCATCTCCATCACAAGGGCGCCGGCGGTCATGAACAGCGGTGTCCAGCCCGGGTCGGTGGACGGTACCACGAGGATTTCCCCGGGCTCGAGGTGGGCACCCACCGGGTCCAGAATGACCCGGACCGTTCCGGTGGCGCTGCCGGCCGACGCCGGTGTCCCGGCCAAGGCATCGGACGCCGGGGACTTGGCCATCACCGCCGCCTCCACATCCGTGCCATCGGAGAGTAGGAGCCGGGGAATCCGGCGCCGGCGCAGTTCGACGTCGTAGAGCCGGCGCCGGTCCGCCACGATGCCCTTGAGGTCTGCACCGCGCAAACCCACGCGGACCTCGTCCAATTCCAGGAAATAGACATCGTCCGCGGCGGCGATTGAGCCGGTCCGGACCAGTTCGGCGCCGATCTCGTTGAGCTGGCGGCGCATTTCCGCGAGCGTGAGGATGATGTAAAACTTCGGCAGTTCGCGCAGGCCCGACAGCTGCCGGGTCCGGCGCAGGCAGAGCTCCACCGCGCGCGCCCGCGTCCGGCTTCGCAACCCGGTCCGCTCCACAAGGCTGCGGATCCTGGCCTCGGCATGTTCCTCCGCCCGGACGAACTGACGGTCGGGGGCCTGCTCGGGGTCCTCCACCCGGAGGTAGTTGGAGATTACGCCGAGGATATGGTCCGGCTTCTCTGACCACCGCGGCATGCCAAGGTCAATCTCCGCCACGGCGCGGTGTCCGTAGCGGTCCAGGAATCCGTGCAGGCCGCTCTGGGCGACGGGAGGCAGCGTGCCGTCCGCGTACCGGACCGCCAGTTCCCCCGCACCGTTCGCAAGAAACACCTCGTGGGACTCGTCGTTGGCGCGGATCGTCACGGCCAGTTGCCAGAGTTCAAGGTCCATCTCTGTAGTGACGTTGTTGGGCAGCCCCCGCAACACGGTCTCCAGTTCGCGCGGTTCCGCGATGCCGCGCAGCAGCCTGCGGGCCACGGCCAGCATGAGGTAACCAACGGACGGGCCCGGCAGTGTGGCCAGAATCAATCCGCTAACGGTGCGCTCCAGGATGCGCTGGGCGTGATCGAGCCGTCCGAACGCGGTGGCCGGCTCCTGCAGGACAAGGCCCGCTTGGAGGCGGGTTCCGTAGTTAAAAGCGTGGCGCAGTTCCGCAGCCGGCCGCACCGCCGCCCGCAGCATGGCTGGTATGGCCCGGAGTGCCAGCGCCAGGTTCGCCATATTGTCCGCAGTGACTTTGCCAGGGCCGCCGCTCGGCCTTGGGTCTTTAGGCCTTGGGTTCTTAGAGAAAGGCCTCCGGGGCGGTCGTTCGCGCACGTCGAACCGCGGATCAGCCAGGAGCGCCGGGATAACCGCCGCCGACCTCCCATCCGCCAGCGGCAGGATCCGCAGCAGGAAACGGCGGCCGGACTTGTTCCGAATCATGGGCGTCATGTCCACAAACATGCGCAGGCCCGGGTTGACGTACTGCCACGGGCCGTTGCGGTTCCGCATGGAGCCGAGCACGAAAAGCCCCATCGGGGTGACCGGCCGGGTCAGGCCCTGGAGCAGGGTGCCGCACAGGTACACACGGGTTTCGGCAGCGGCGCCGGCCTCCGCACCAAGAGGTTCGGCCGCGGCAGGGTCCGGCAACGGATACAAAGTGGTGATTGGCCGGGACTGGGTCAGCCAGATCTTGCCTGCGGCGTCGATCACCCATTCCACATCCTGGGGTGCGCCGAACAGCTGCTGGACTGTGTCTCCCAGCGCAGTGAGTTCCCGGACCTGGGCCTCGTCCAGGCTCCGTGTCCGGCCGGCCGCCTTTCGTCCTGGGGAGCCGAGCAGGAGGCGGCCCGTGGCCGTTTCCGTGACGAAATGGTCCGGGTTCACACTCCCCGATACCACGGCGTGGCCCGGCCCGGCGCTTGCATCGATGACAGTTTCGGTCCGGGTGCCCGTGACAGGATTTGCGGTGAACAGCACGCCGGCCGTGGCGGCCGGGACGAGGCTTTGGACGACGACGGCGAGCCCCACGTCACGGTGGCTGATCCCGTTCGCGAAGCGGTAGACCACGGCACGTTCGGTCCAGAGGGAGGCCCAGCAACGCCGGACCGATTCGACGACCGCATCGGCCCCCGAGATGTTGAGGAAGGAATCCTGCTGGCCGGCGAAGCTGGCAAAAGGCAGGTCTTCTGCCGTGGCGGAGGACCTGACCGCCACGGCAGCGCCTCGGCCCATCGCGGCATACGCCGAGCGGACCGCGGCATCGACATCCGCGGGGATCGGCGCGGTGACGATCATTTCCCGCGCCTGCCTCGCCAGCTCGCGCAGATCCAATTCGCCCGGATCCAGTTGGTGCCTGCCCAGCTCGTCCGGGATCAGTCCCGGCTGTGGGGCGGAGTCCAGGCGGGCCGCCAGGACGTCCAGCTCTGCCGGGGCGGCCTTCCGGTACGCAGCCGTGGTGAGGCAGAAGCCGCTCGGCACCGGGAATCCGGCCGTGGTGAGCTTGCCGAGGTTGAGGGCCTTGCCGCCCACGAGCGGCAGGGGAGCGGACCCCAGTTCACCGAGGCTTACGACGAAACTGTCCGGCGCCCTGCCCTCTGCAGAACCCATTTCCCTGCTCCCACGTCAGAACTACTGGCCGGCGTCGGCCTCTCCGCTGTCCTCCCACATCACATCAAGGTTGCGGAAGACCGGCGGGCCATCGCAGAGGGCGGCCATTTTCGCGGCGAACTCGGAAGTCTCGGGCCGGTTGGAATTCTCCATGGCCGACTCGTACGAGTCGAATTCGACGATGGTGAGGTAAGTGCCGGGGCGGTCGCGGTCCGCCGTGGCCTTGATCCCGCGGAAGGTCGGGTTAGTGGCTCCCTCGGTCCTGGACGGGCGGCCCAGTTCCTCGACCTCCTCGATGCGTGACGTTTGGAATTCAATGATCTGCACAAACCTGGCCATGACGGCTCCTTGACGGCGGCGGATGCTGATGCGGTTCACGCTAGACCCTCGTCCCTGCGGGTGCAAGAGCAGGTGCGGGCGGGCGGTGCAGGGGCCCGCACCGCCGCCGTCGAAAGTCCCGTTACGGGATCAGGAGGACCTTGATGGCGCGGCGTTCATCCATGGCACGGTAGGCCTCCGGGGCCTCCTCCAGCGGCATCACGGCGTCGAACACGCGGCCCGGATTGATTTTGCCGTCAAGCACATCGGCCAGCAGTTCCGGGATGTAGGTCCTGGCCGGTGCCATGCCGCCGGCAATTGAGATGTTGGTGTCGAACAGGAAGCGCAGCGGGGCCTCCGCGCCGCCGGTGGGGACGCCGACAAAGCCGAGGGCGCCGCCGGGACGGACGCTGCGGAGTGCCTGGTCCATCGATTCCTTGGTGCCCACGCATTCCAGCACGGAGTCGGCCAGGACACCGCCGAGCAGTTCGCGGACCTTGGCGACGCCGTCGTCGCCGCGTTCGGCGACGATGTCCGTGGCGCCGAACTCGCGGGCGATCGCCTGGCGGTCGGCGTGCCGGGACATGGCGATGATCCGCTCCGCACCGAGGCGCTTGGCGGCGAGCACGCCGCAGAGTCCGACGGCGCCGTCGCCGACCACGACGACCGTCCGGCCGGGTCCGGCCTTCGCGGCGAGCGCAGCGTGGTGGCCCGTGGCCATGACGTCGGAGAGGGTCAGGAGGCTTGCGCGGAGGGCGTCGTCCGGGTCGGTGACGCCCGGGACCTTGACCAGCGTGGACTCGGCGAGCGGGACCCGGACGGTCTGGCCCTGGCCGCCGTCCACCCTCAGTCCGGCGTCGTCCTTGCCGCCCCAGCCGGCCAGATGGTCGCACGCGACCGTAACGCCGTTGAGGCACTGGGGGCACGCGCCGCAGCTGACCACGAACGGGGCGATCACGAAGTCGCCCACGGCGAGCTCGGTGATGTCCTCGCCGACGCTTTCGACTGTGCCGATGAACTCGTGTCCGATTGCGGCGGGCTTGTGGGTGGGCTTGACCCCGCGGTAGGGCCAGAGGTCCGAGCCGCAGACGCAGGAGGCGGTGACCTTAACAACGACGTCGGTGGGCAGCTGGACGGTGGGGTCGTCGCGGTCTTCAACGCGGATGTCGCCGGGACCGTGGATGATGGTGGCGCGCATGGGGGCTCCTCGAAGGGTGTCGGATGGGCTGGAACCGAGTTTAGCTGCCACGCAAAAGCAACGCGGGGTCAGATACGGCCCATTCGGGGCGCCATATTGGGCGTTATCTGACCCCGCGTTGCTTCGGCTAGACGGCTTCGAGGACGCTGACGTAGTTCGCGATCCCGACGCCGCCCATGTTCTGCACGGCGGCGCGGCGGGCAGTTCCGAGCTGCATGTCGCCGGCCGTGCCGGTGAGCTGCATCGCCGCGATGACGTGCTGCGAGACGCCGGTGGCGCCGACCGGGTGGCCCTTGGCCTTGAGCCCGCCCGAGACGTTGACCGGAAGCTTGCCGTCCTTGAAGACCCAGCCCTCCTCGAGCGCCCGGGCACCCTGGCCGCGTTCGGTCAGGCCCATGGCCTCGTACATCAGCAGCTCGGCGATGGTGAAGCAGTCGTGGACTTCCGCGAAGTCGAGGTCCTCCAGCCCGACGCCGGCCATCCCCAGCGCGCGCTGCCAGGAGGCCCGGGTGGCGGCGAATTCGGTGGGGTCCCGGCGGTCGGCCGGGAAGAAGTCGTTCGCCTGGCCGAAGCCGGCGAGCCGCACCGGCGCGGTGGCACCGCCGGTGGGCGCGATGCTCAGGACGACGGCGGCTGCGCCGTCGGACACGGGCGAGCAGTCGGTGCGGCGCAGCGGGTCGGCCACCATCGGGTTCTTGTCCGAGACGGTGCGGCAGAAGTCCTCACCGAGGTCCTTGCGGAGCTGGGCGTAGGGGTTGTCCACGCCATTGCGGTGGTTCTTCGCCGCGATGGTGCCCAGGACGTCGCCGAGGCTGCCAGTGCCGAGACCGCCAGAGCCGTAGCGCTTGCCGTAGTGCTTCGCTACCTCGGCAAAGAGGCCGGTGAAGCCCGTGGTGGAGGCCCGGCCGGCCATGTCGTAGTCGGCGCCGAGCAGGGCCGCGCCCACGACGTCGGCCCCGGCGTGCGTCATTTTTTCGGCGCCGATCACCAGGACGGTCTTCGCCGTGCCTGCCAGCAGTGACTTGGTGCCCTGCTGGAACGCGGCCGAGCCGGAGGCGCACGCGTTCTCAACCCTGGTGGCGGGCACGTTGGCCAGTTGGTCCGAGACCTGCAGCGCCAGCGAGGACGGGAACGCCAGCGGCATCATGCCGGAGTTGAACTGGCCGAGGTAGATCTCGTCGATCTGGCCCGGCTCGATTCCGGCGTTGCCGATCGCCTCGGTGGCGACCTGCACGATCAGGGACTCGAGGGTCTCCTCGCTCAGCTTGCCGAAGCGGCTGTGGCCCCAGCCGGTGAGCAGGATGTCCTTGCCGAACTGGTCTTTCAGGCTCATGCTCCCGCGACCTCCAGGACGTTTCCTTCGTTTTCGAGCGCGACGACGAATTCCGCCTCGGTCTTCTCGCGGATTTCGTCCACGGTGACACCGGGGGCCAGCCGGGTGAGCGTCAGCCGCCGGCTCCCGCCGTCGTCCTTAACAAGGTCGAACACGGCGAGGTCGCTGATGATGCGGTCCACGCAGCTGAGCCCGGTGAGCGGCAGGGAGCATTCCTTGACGATCTTGGCGGTGCCGTCCTTGGCGTTGTGCTCGGTGAGGACCACGACGCGCGGGGTGCCGGCCACGAGGTCCATGGCACCGCCCATGCCCTTGACCATTTTGCCCGGGATGGTCCAGTTGGCGAGGTCGCCGTCGCCGGAGACCTGCATGGCGCCGAGGATCGCGACCTTCACGTGGCCGCCGCGGATCATGCCAAAGGACGTTGCGGAGTCGAAAATGCTGCCGCCGGGCAGGACGGTGACGGTCTGCTTGCCGGCGTTGATGAGGTCGGCATCCTCCTCGCCCTCATAGGGGAAGGGGCCCATGCCGAGCAGCCCGTTCTCGCTCTGCAGCACGACGCGGACGCCCTCGGGCAGGTTGTTGGCCACCAGCGTGGGGATGCCGATGCCAAGGTTGACGTAGTCGCCGTCGTTCAGTTCTTCGGCCGCGATTGCAGCCATCTCATCTCGGGTCCAGGCCATGGTGGTTCTCCTCGGAAACGTAAGGGCGAAAAGGTGGGGCGCCAAAGTCGGGGCGCTCAACAGGATGGGGCGCTCAGGCCGGGATGGTGGCTTCGGGACGCGGGCGGACGGTTCGCTGCTCGATGTCCTTGACCCGGCTGCTGGCCTGGACCACGCGCTGGACGAAAACGCCGGGGGTGACAATGTGGTTCGGGTCCAGCTGCCCGGGCTCCACGATGACCTCGGCTTCGGCCACCGTGACGGCGCCGGCCGTGGCCACCACGGGATTGAAGTTCTGGGCCGTGTACCGGTAGATGAGGTTGCCGTCGGTGTCGGCAGTGTGCGCATGAACCAGCGCGACGTCGGCCTTGATGGCGCGTTCCTGGACGAAAGTCTCGCCGTCAAACTCCGCCAGCGGCTTGCCTTCGGCGACGAGCGTGCCCACGCCGGTCTTCGTGTAGAAGGCCGGGATGCCGGCGCCCCCGGCGCGCAGGCGCTCGGCCAGCGTGCCTTGCGGGGTGAACTCCACTTCCAGTTGGCCGGCGAGGTACTGCTCGGCGAAGAGCTTGTTTTCGCCGACGTAGGACGCGATGACCTTGCGGACCTGACCGCCTTCGATCAGCACGCCGAGGCCTTTGCCGTCCACCCCCATGTTGTTGGAGACGACCGTCAGGTCTTTGACTCCGGAGTCCCGCACAGCCTCGATCAGGTCAGCGGGGATGCCGCTGAGGCCAAAACCGCCGACGGCGAGGGTCATGCCGTCCCGCAGAACGTCCTGCAGCGCGGCCGCCGCCCCGGATTTCACCTTTGACATTGCTTCTCCTCATTGAGCTCTTATTACGTTCCACTTTGTGGACTCCGTGCCTGAAACATGAGCTTAGGATGTGTCTCAGCCCACTGTCAACGCGAAAATTCCCGCTGTACTCCCGGGTTTACAGTGTGGACGGTAGGCTACGTAGTGTCCATAATATGGATGAATGAATCCGTTCGGAGCGGGCGGAGCCGGACCTGAGGCAATGGGCGTGAGGCAAGGGGCGTGGAGCAACAGATGAATTCGACACCGATCCAGGGCGCCCAAGTGGTCAGCCGGGTAGCAGGCCTGCTGCGCATGGTCGGCCGGAAGCCGGAGGGCTTTGCGCTGGGGGAGTTGGTACGCGAATCGGGGCTGACGCGCCCCACGGTGCACCGGCTGCTCAGTTCACTGGCGTCCGAAGGGCTGCTGGACCAGGACCCGGGCAGCGGCAACTGGGTGCTCGGCCCGGAGATCCTGCTGCTGGGGTCCGTGGCGTCGGCGCGGTTCCCGCTGGAGGACATCGCCAGGCCGAGCCTCCGCCGCCTGGCCGAAGAGACGGGCGAGAGCGCGTTCTTCTCGATCCGCCGGGGCAACGAAACGGTGTGCCTGCTCCGGGAGGAAGGTAGCTTCCCCGTCCGCTCCTTCGTGCTGCACGAGGGCGTGCGGTTTCCACTCGGCGTCGCCTCCGCCGGCACCGCGATCATGGCATTTTTGCCGGCAGAGGAGCAGGACGAGCTCCTGGCGAACTGGAAAACCCACGCGGGCAGTTTTGCGGCCGGGCACACGGAAGCGCTCGTGCGGGAGAACCTCGCAGCGACGCGGCAGGCGGGCTATTCGGTCAACCCCGGGCTGGTCCTCGAGGGCAGCTGGGGGATGGGTGCGGCTGTTTTCGACCGTCGCGGGCGTCCCGCGTGGGCGCTGTCCCTGACCGGCATCGAGCCCCGCTTCCGCGAAGACCGGCGCCCGCAACTCGGCCGGCTGCTCATGGACGAGGCCCACCGGATTTCGCTGCAGCTCCAGGCATAGCCGGCCGGCTCAGAGACCGGCCCGGGGCTCCTCCGGGCCCTGGCCCTTCCACCAAGTGTCGAAAATCGTGACGGGAACGGTCCGCTTGTGGCGGGTGCGCAGGTACATGCCCTCGATCCGCTCGGCAACGGCCTCCGGGATTTCACGGCCTTCGAGGTAGTCATCGATCATGTCGTAGCCCAGGCCGAGCTCGTCCTCGTCGGTGCGGCCGGGCTTGCCGTCCAAAAGATCCGCCGTCGGGACCTTTTCCCAGATCCGGGCCGGAGCGCCTAGCTCGGCAAGGAGTGCCCGGTTCTGGCGCTTGTTCAGCCCGAACAATGGCAGGATGTCCGCGCCGCCGTCCCCGTACTTGGTGAAGAAGCCGGTGACGGACTCCGCGCCGTGGTCGGTGCCGATTACGAGGTAGTTGTGTTCGCCGGCCAGGGCGTACTGGGCGATCATCCGTGTCCTGGCCTTGGTGTTGCCCTTGTGGAAATCGGAGATCCCGTTGCCGACCGTCTTTTCGAACTCGTCCTCGAAGCCGTCCACCGCGGCCGAGATATTGAACGTCCACTCGGTCTTGGCGCGCACGAAGTCGAGGGCCGCCTGGGCGTCATCCTCGTCGTGCTGGACGCCGTAGGGGAGCCGAACGGCGACGAAGTTCGCCTCGACGCCCTCGGCCTCGAGCTCCTCAACCGCGAGCTGGGCCAGCCGGCCGGCGAGGGAGGAATCGAGCCCCCCCGAAATTCCCAGCACGAATCCTTTGGTGTGCGTGGCCTTCAGGTATTCCTTGAGGAACGTCACGCGCTTGCGCACCTCCCCGGCAGGGTCGATCCGGGGCTGCACGCCCATTTCTTCGATGATCTTCGCCTGGAGTTCACGCATGCCTCACAGCCTAGTCAGCGCTGTCAACCGCGCTCAACTATTGCGGCCGGACCGGCCGGTGAGGTGCGCGGATTCGAAGTCGGACCGGCCGGTGAGGTGCGCGGAGCCGACGTCGGGCTGGCCGGCGAGGTGCGCGGAGCCGACGTCGGGCTGGCCGGCGAGGTGCGCGGAGCCGACGTCGGGAGGCGCGGAGCCGACTTCGAAATGTGCTTCGGATCCGGACTTCCGCTACGAATTCGGACGGTTGCTACGCGGATCCCCGGTGCGCAGGTCCAGAATAGGCGCCCCTGTCCGGAACCGCCGCGAAAACCGCACCTTTCGGCTCCGGCGCCGACGCGTAGGACCCCAGGCTTCCGGAGAGTGCCCGGGAAACGGTGGAGGCTGCTACGCGGCAGAGAGCGGCAATGTCATGGATGGTCGCCGCCTGCGTAAAGGGCTTCGCCCAGGAGGCGGCCATCCGGATCAAGTGGTCAACGCCCAGGGCGGCCGAGATTCCCTGGTACGCCACGGAAGTCCCGACCGTGTTTGTCTCGCTCAACCAGCCCAACCACCTCATCGACGTGCCTATGGTGAAACAAGTCGGCGTTTCCGCCCTGGTTTCGGCTGCCGACCTTGGTTTCGGACCGGCGCGACGCGGATCCCCGCTGCGCCTGTCCGGAACCGCTGCCCGTGTCCGAAAGAGGCGCACCAAACAGCGGCCCTGGTCTGAAATCGCCGCGAAACCACTCCCGCGCCACCCCGCGCAGGCGTAGCGTGGGGCCATGGAGAAGACCGGATGCGCGGTGGTGGGCGGCGGTCCCGCCGGGATGATGCTCGGCCTGCTCCTGGCCCGGGCCGGGGTGCAGGTGACTGTCCTTGAAAAACACGCCGACTTCCTGCGCGACTTCCGTGGCGACACGGTGCACCCCTCCACAATCCGGCTGATTGACGAGCTCGGCCTCGGGGAGGAATTCAGGCAGCTGCCGCAAAGCCGCCTGAAGAACGTTGCCTTCCCTGTTCCCGGCGGTCCACCCGTAACTATGGGCGACTTTGGCGCCCTGCCGCCGCCGTACAACTACGTCGCCATGATGCCGCAATGGGATTTCCTCAACTTCCTCGCCGCCGCAGCGGCCGAGGAGCCCGGATTCACCCTCCTCATGAGCCATACCGCCACCGGCCTGGTCCGCAACGGCGGCCGCGTCCGCGGCGTACGCTTCCGGACCCCCGACGGCGCGTCCGACGAACTCCCGGCGGACTTGGTTATCGCCACTGACGGCCGCCATTCCGTGTTGCGCGCCGCAGCCGGGCTGGCGCCAAAAGAGTTCTACGTCCCCTTCGACACGTGGTGGTTCAAGCTGCCCCGTCATCCGTCCGAGACGGGCGAGGTGGCCGGGCTCGTGCCGGCCTTCGGCCCCGGCGAGGCGCTGCTAGCGCTGTTCCGCACCGACTACTACCAAATGGGATATCTCGCCGCCAAGGGCACCGACGCCCGGATCCGTGCGGAAGGCATCGAGGGCTTCCGACGGCGCGTCGCGGCGCTCCGCCCCGACCTCGCGGACCGGGTCGACGCCATCGCGTCCCTCGACGACCTTCACTGGCTGGACGTGCGTCTGAACCGGCTGCACCCATGGCACATCAACGGAATGCTTTGTATTGGCGACGCCGCGCACGCGATGTCGCCTGCCGGCGGCGTCGGCATCAACCTCGCCATCCAGGACGCCGTGGCCGCCGCCGAGCTCCTTGCCCCGCCGCTCCTCCGCGGCAACGTGACCAGGGCAGACCTGGAGAAGGTGGAACGACGACGGCGGCTGCCCACCGTCGTCGTGCAGAGCGTCCAACGGCTCATGCAGCGAGCGATCTTTGCCCCAATCATGACCGGGAAGCGGTCAAGATTTCCGTCCGCGGCACTGTTCGTGGCCCGGCACGTTCCGGCGGTCCGCAGCATCATTCCCCGGTTCATCGCCTTTGGCCCGCGGCCGGAGCACGCGCCGGCCTTCGCGCGGCGGGCTCCGCAGCGTCCGCAGGTGCCGGGGGCCTCGACGGGCGGCTCGTCGGGGGCCTCGACGGGCAGGAACCGGGATCCGGGCAAGCACCCCGAAGGGTCTTTCGGCCGGGCGCATGCCGCCGCTCCCCGGCACAGCCACCACGGACGGTGGGGCAGCCGATCAGCCTCGTGAGGCGGCCGGCGTCACACGGAGCCCAGCTGGAAGCCGGCAGCGGACCAGCCACTAAACTGGGACCCATGACTGCCTCCCCTGACTTCGCAGCCGACGCTGCCCCTGCCCGCGCCCGACTCCTGGAGCTGATCAAGGAACTGGCCGTAGTCCGCGGCAAGGTCATCCTCTCCAGCGGCGCGGAAGCCGACTACTACATCGACCTGCGCAGGATCACACTGCACCACGAGGCGTCCAAGCTGGTCGGACAGGTCATGCTCTCCCTGATGGACGACGCCGGGATCGACTTCGACTGCGCCGGCGGCCTCACCATGGGGGCAGACCCGGTGGGCACCGCCGTCATGCATGCCGCCGTCGACGCCGGCCGCCCGGTGGATGCGTTCGTCGTCCGCAAGGCGCAGAAGTCCTACGGCATGGGCCGCCAAGTGGAGGGCCCGTCGGTCGAGGGCCGCCAGGTCCTGGTCCTGGAAGACACGTCGACCACCGGCGGCTCAGCGCTCACGGCCGTCGAAGGCGTCCGCAAGGCCGGGGGCAACGTGGTTGCCGTCGCCGTGATCGTGGACCGCGACACGGGAGCCAAGGAAAAGATCGAAGCCGAAGCCGGAGTGCCGTACCTCTTCGCGTTCGGCAAGGACGAACTCGGCCTCAGCTAGGCGTTCCCCTCTGACCTGCGCCGGTGGACGGGGTATGGGCCGTGACTTATCATTTGTCCCATACCCGTCCCTTCCTTTCATCTGGAGAACACGCGCCATGCTCCCGCCCGAAAAGTCCCTGAACAACGGTGTGAGTGAGGGTCCGGAAAGCCAAGGTACCGAGATCTCGGTGGGCACGGTAGACCAGATTCAGAACCTGATCCTGGACAGCGCGGACTTCGAAGATTTCCTGAACGAACTCGCGCGTTTTTCCGCGCACCAGGTGGCGGGGTCCGGGGACGACGCGCTGTGCGGAATTACGCTGCTGCGGGACCGCAAGGCGGCCACGATCGGGTGGAGCAGTGACTCCGCCCGCGAAGTGGATGAGATCCAGTACTCCCTTTCCCAGGGCCCCTGCCTGACCGCTGCCAAGGAGGAAAGGGAAGTCTATGTCCCCGACCTCTTCGACGAGGACCGCTGGGGCCCGGACTATGCCGCGGCCGTGGCCTCGCACGGGCTGCGCTCGGTGTTGTCTGTGCCCTTCCACCTCCAGGGCGACGCCCAGGCGGCGCTGAACCTCTACTCGGACGTCCCGAACAAGTTCGACGGCGACGTCGCGGCCCGGGCGCGAGGCTACACCCGGGAAATCTCCCAGGCGCTGCGGCTGGCGGTCCGGTTCTCGCTGCATACGGACAGCGCCACCAACCTTCGGGCCACGCTCGAATCCCGCACCGTGATTGATATGGCAGTCGGAATTGTCATGGCGCAGAACCGCTGCGACCAGGAAACCGCGGTCCGGATCCTCATGGACGCCTCCAGTCACGGCAACGTGAAGTTGCGGGATATCGCCACGTCGCTGGTGCAGTCTGTCGGCGGTAGGGGTACCCGGACCCATTTCGAGGAGCCGGGTCGTAAAGAGGCGGTCTGAGCCCCCGTTCCCTGTAATTTGTGCGCACCGTTGGGCGCCGTTACGCTGGGTGAGGTTGAGCCGTCGGCCATAGAACCCCTTCTTTTGGAGTACCTATGGACCAGTCGCTGCAAGCCCAAGTAAAACTCGATGTCGTATCCGACGTCGTCCGGATTGACGTCCGGGGCAGCCTCACTCACGCCTCCCGCCCCTCCCTGATGCAGGTCATCCAGCGCGTCCGCCGCATGGGGATCAGCTCCCACATCCGGGTCGACCTCGGCCGGGCCGCGTTCGTCGAATCATCGGCACTTGCCGGCCTGCGCAACGACCTCAACGCGATCGACGGCGGAAGCGCCGGCTCGGAAATCGCCGGCATGCCGGCCCCCGGCGGGGTCTCCCTGGAATTGAGCCAGCTCGGCGATGACAACGCCATGCTGGAAACACTGGACCTGTCCGGGGAACTCACGGCCTCGCTGAATCCCACGGGCACCGGCCCACTGACCGGTTACTCCGACGATGCGCTCCTCGCCGCGAGCGACGCCGTCTTCGGTCTTCTGGACGACCCCGCGGACATGGCCCGTACCGAACTCCTCGCGACCTACGACGAGATCGGCATGGAGATCAGCCGTCGCGAGGTCGGCCGCGAGCCCGAGCCCGCTTAGCACCTCGTGGAGCCGGTGGCGGGGGCACTGCTGTCCCGCGGGGGCACTGCTGTCGGGGGCGGCCGTTCCGGTCCCCGGGTTGGTCCGGTTTCGTATCCCCACCGGAGCGTGGATACGGTAGGTATGTGCCGGCCGAGATGGAAGCAAACCATCCGCGAGGCCCCGGTCCCGCCGAGGCCCGCGCGCTCCGCCACGCCGTCGAACTCAAACGGTTTTCACGGCGCACGTTCCTGATTGGTGCAGGGTCCGCGTCCCTGCTGGCGGCGGACATGCTGTTCACAAGGGAGGTGCAGAACGAGCGGCGCGTCAACCGGATCCTTCAAGTGCAGGACGATGTCGCCGAGCGGTACTTTCCGCACGCCAGCTGGATCTTGTTTCCCGGCTACAAGACGAGCTGGGAAGAAACCCAGTGGATCCTGAACGCGCTGCGCGGTTCCCTCAACAAGCGGGGCCAGCTGGCCGCCGTCGGCTACTCCAACGAGGGGCTGGACATCGACGAGGTGGTGATTGCCGTGATCGAGCACGTCCGTGCCCATCAACTCACCACCCTCTACTTCTACGGCCACAGTTTTGGCGGCATGGTCGCAACCCAGGTGGCCGCCCGGTTGCGGGAGCTGCACGGCTTCGAAGTGGCTTTTATCCTGCTCGACTCCAGCCCCGCGAGCCGCCATGACGTGCTGGACCAGAGCTGGTTCGAGGGCGTGGTGCTGCTCTATGAGAGCGGCTTCCGTTTCCCCACGGTGCTGCGCGGCGGCTACGAGCTCGGCGAGAGGATGCTGCACAAGAATGAGCGCAGCTGGGGCCAGATCATGGACCAGAGCCTGGAACAGCTGTCCCCGATCGCGCCCTCCAGCGTGCTGATTCAGTCAGAATCCGCCTACATCTACCACTTTGACGTCAGCCGCTTCGCGGGCAAGCTCGGCAGCACGAAGATGGCTTTCATCGGCAACCCCGGGGACCAGACGGTCGACTACGAGACGGCCCGCGACGTGTGGTCCCTGACCTTCAAAGCCAACATGGTCTCGGATGACCTGCGGACGGATGGAGCCAGGCCCGAACACGCGAGCCCCGGCTGGAGCCCGTTCGTCTACCGCCCCCTCATCGAGAAACTTCAGGACGACTTCTTCCCGCTGCCCATCGGCGGCGGGAAGAAAACCGCGTTTTGACACCAGCCAGTTGCTGACGGCCTCCCAACGGGCGGCGCAACCGGGCGGCTGCCCGTCAGATCTGGTTCTTGAGGTCCGCGACGGAATTCAGGATCTGGTTCGGCCGGAACGGGTACGCGGCGATGTCGTCCCGGTGCGTGATGCCGCTGAGCACCAGCACCGTGTGCAGGCCCGCTTCCATGCCCGCGATGATGTCCGTGTCCATGCGGTCACCGATCATGGCCGTGGTCTCCGAGTGCGCATCGATCTGGTTCATGGCCGACCGGAACATCATCGGGTTGGGCTTGCCCACAATGTAGGGCTCGCGGCCCGTGGCCTTGGTGATAAGGGCCGCGATGGCGCCCGTCGCGGGCATCGGGCCGTCCTTCGACGGGCCGGTGGCATCGGGGTTGGTGGCGATGAAGCGGGCACCGGCCAGGATCAGCCGGATCGCCATGGTGATGGCCTCAAAGGAGTAGGTGCGGGTCTCGCCAAGCACCACGAAGTCCGGGTTCTGGTCGGTGAGGATGAACCCGGCCTCGTGCAGCGCCGTCGTGAGACCCGCCTCGCCGATCGTGTACGCGCGGTTGCCCGATTCCGAGCCGTGCACCTGGTCCTTGAGGAACTGGGCCGTGGCCAAAGCCGAGGTCCAGATGTTCTCCTCGGGGATTTCCAGGCCGGAGGAGCTGAGCCGGGCGGCGAGGTCGCGGGGCGTGAAGATGGAGTTGTTGGTCAGCACGAGGAAGCGCTTGGACGTGTCAACCCAGCGCTGGATCAGCTCCGCCGCTCCCGGGATCGGCTGGTTCTCGTGGACCAGGACGCCGTCCATGTCCGTCAGCCAGCACTCGATCTCCTGGCCGCTGCGGTACACCGACGCTGACGTCCGCACCGTGTCGGGGTCCGTCCTCCGGTCTGGTTCGTTGTCTGTCCCGTGGTCCGACTTCAGACGTGCCGCTTGGTCTGCCATGGTGCCCTTCGCGTAAGTGTGCCGCTTCTCGTGTCCCAGTCTAATGTTGATGCGTGACTGAACCTGAGACGCCCCGCGAACCCCGTCCCACGTCGGGAGCCGACGAGACAGCGGGGGCGGAGCCCAAGGCGGAGGTCGGCGTCGGCCCCTGGGAAGGTGAGCTGCCGCAGGGTGAACACTGGGATCCGGACCTTCTCGCGGACGGCGACCGGCGCAACGTGGTGGACAAGTACCGCTACTGGAAGCACGAGGCGATCGTGGCGGACCTGGACTCCAAGCGGCACAACTTCCACATCGCGATCGAGAACTGGCAACACGATCTCAACATCGGCACGGTTGTTCGCACGGCGAACGCGTTCCTCGCCAAGGAAGTCCACATCATCGGACGACGTCGGTGGAACCGGCGCGGCGCCATGGTCACCGACCGCTACCAGCACGTCCGGCACCACCCGACAGTGCCGGACTTTGTGGCGTGGGCGCAGGGGGAGGGGCTGGCGATCATCGGGATCGACATCTTCCCGGATTCGGTCCCGCTGGAGACCTATGAACTGCCGAAGGACTGCGTCCTGGTGTTCGGCCAGGAGGGCCCGGGACTCACTCCGGAAGTCCACGATGCCGCCCTCGCCACCTTGTCGATCGAGCAGTTCGGCTCCACCCGCTCCATCAACGCCGCCTCCGCAGCCGCCATCGCGATGCACGCCTGGATCCGCCGCCACGTGTTCGGCCAGCACGTCTGACTGCCGCCGAGATGTGTCATCTCGGGCGGCTCGGCCGGGAGCGAGTGTTACAGCGGCCTAGTGACCCGAGACACTGCCCCGGTGCAGGAATGGCTAGGATGGTTTCTAGCCGACGAGGTTCCCTCCAGGATCACCAGCCCGTAGACGAAATTCACTTTAGGAGTCAGCATGCCCATTGCAACCCCAGAGATCTACTCCGAGATGATCGACCGCGCAAAGACGGGCGGCTTCGCCTTCCCGGCGGTCAACGTCACGTCCTCCCAGACCCTGAACGCGGCGCTGCGCGGCTTCGCGGACGCCGAGTCCGACGGCATCGTCCAGGTCTCCACCGGCGGCGCAGCGTACTGGTCCGGCGCCTCCACCAAGGACATGGTTGCCGGCTCCCTGGGCTTTGCGGCCTTCGCCCGCGAGGTCGCCAAGAACTATGGTGTCAACATCGCCCTGCACACGGACCACTGCCCCAAGGACAAGCTGGACGGCTTCGTGCTCCCGCTGCTGGCCGCCTCCGAGGCCGAGGTCAAGGCTGGCCGCAACCCCCTGTTCAACTCGCACATGTGGGACGGCTCCGCCGAGACCCTGCAGGAAAACCTGCGGATCGCCCGTGAACTCCTCGAGCGCACCGCGGCCGCCAAGATGATCCTCGAAGTCGAGATCGGCACTGTGGGCGGCGAGGAAGACGGCGTCGAGAACGCCATCAACGACAAGCTTTACACCACCGTCGAGGACGCCCTCGCCACGATCGACGCGCTCGGCGCGGGCGAAAACGGCCGCTACATCACGGCCCTGACCTTCGGCAACGTGCACGGCGTGTACAAGCCGGGCGGCGTGAAGCTCCGCCCGGAGATCCTCAAGGACATCCAGGAGCAGGTCGGCGCGAAGATCGGCAAGGCCAACCCGTTCGACCTCGTCTTCCACGGCGGCTCCGGCTCCTCGGACCAGGAAATCGCCGACGCCGTCTCCTACGGCGTCATCAAGATGAACATCGACACCGACACCCAGTACGCCTACACCCGTCCGGTGGCGGACCACATGTTCCGCAACTACGACGGCGTCCTGAAGGTCGACGGCGAGGTCGGCAACAAGAAGACCTATGACCCCCGCGTCTGGGGCGCCTCCGCCGAAGCCGGCCTCGCCGCCCGCGTCGTGGAAGCCGCGCAGCAGCTCGGGTCCACGGGCAAGACCTTCTAGCCATGTCCGACGAGTTCCGCAAGAACCTGATGGGTCCCGAGCCCACGCTCCTGCCCGCCGAGCCTGAGATCTACCAGCACCTCGCGCTCGGCCAGGAAGCCGTGGACCTCGTGGCCAAGCACCCCACGTCCTCGCTGCTGTGGGCCATCCTGGCCGAGGAAGCGTGGGACGAGGGCCGCACCATCGATTCCTACGCGTACTCGCGCGTGGGCTACCACCGCGGCCTGGATTCACTGCGCCGCAACGGCTGGCGCGGCGTCGGGCCGATCCCGTGGGAGCACGAACCCAACCGCGGCTTCCTGCGCGCGCTTTATTCGCTGGGCCGTGCGTCCGCGGCGATCGGCGAGGCCGAAGAGCCGGAGCGGATCGACAAGTTCCTCAACGACTCCGATCCCGCTGCCAGGGCGGCCATCGAAGCCCAGGACTGACAAGCCCAGGACTGACACCACCGCACTCAAAGCAACGCGGGGTCACTTCCGGCCCAATCCACACCATGGATCGGGCGCGAAGTGACCCCGCGTTGGTGTTTAAAGTTGGTGTTTAAGGGCGGGCGCTTAGTTGGCCTTGGCCAGGCCTGTGCGGGCCATGGCATCCGCGTATGCAGTGCGCATGTCTGCCAGGTACTCCTCCTGGCGGGCCGGCGTGCCGGCGAACGCCCGGCCGCTAAGCGAGCGGACCTTGTAGGTCTTCAGACCGCGGCGCCACAGCAGCGGGACCTCGGTTTTGAGCAGCAGGTTGGCCAGACGGTTGGCCTCGGTGCCGTGCGCGACGATCACGGAGGCGCGGGGCACGAGGGCCAGGAACTTCAGCAGCGGCTTGAGGCCGGCGGAAATCTGGTCCGGCGTGAACTTGCCGTTGGGCTCGCCGGGGACGTGCCACGGGTGCACGTTCCAGGGCATGACGAATTCGGGACGCAGCCCCAGCTTCCACTGGATGCCGAGCATGCGGGTGGCCGCCTCGTCGTCGCCCGCCGTGATGAAGCCCGACGCGTCCGCGGTGCCGATGTTGGAGTACAGGCTGATGATGCGGCACTCATCGACCTCGTGCATGGGGTCCACATAGGGGACAACGGTGCCAGCCTTGGTTGCCTGGAGAGCATCACAGAGCTCATTGACCGGGGCGACGCTAGGTTCGTACCGGCGGCTCAGGAGCTCTTCGCGGAAATTTTCGGTGGCCAGGGCTGTCATATGTTGCTGGGTCTCCTGCGGGATTGGCAAAGCTGCCACACCGGATGCGGGCACGCCGGATACCGGCCATGCAGAACAATGGTGTGGTTTGAAAATGTGGTGTGGACCGATTCCTGGTCGATCCATATCAGTCTATCAAGCCCCCCGAAATGCAGAGCCGCCCCCATCACTCTCCCAAGCCCCGGCGGCCCGGCAGTCGCTACCAGAGGCGCTTGGTGGCGCGGCGCGCCCCTTCGCCGAGGGCCTCCAGCTTGGCAAAGGCAATCTGCGGATGCACCCTGCCGCCCAGTCCGCAGTCGGTCGAGGCGACCACGTTTTCACGGCCCACGAGGTCCGCGAAGCGCACGATCCGGTCGGCGACGAGGTCGGGATGTTCCACCACGTTGGTGGCATGGGACACGACGCCGGGGATGATCACCTTGCCCTCGGGGAGCTTGGTGTCTTCCCAGACCCGCCACTCGTGTTCGTGCCGGACGTTGGCCGCTTCGAAGGAGTAGCCGCCGGCGTTGACCTGGAGAACAGATCCGATGATGTCCGCGAAGGGAATGTCCGTGGTGTGCGGGCCGTGCCAGGAACCCCAGCACACGTGCAGCCGGATCTTGTCCTGCGGCAGGTCGCGCAGCGCCCAGTTCGTGGCCTCGACCCGGAGTTGGATGAACTTCAGGTAGTCCTCGAGGCTCGGCTCGGGATTGATCTGGTCCCAGCTCTCGGCCAGGGACGGGTCGTCGAGCTGGACCGTCAGGCCGGCGTCGATGATGGCTTTATATTCCTCGCGCATCGCGTCGGCGCAGGCATAGAGAAGTTCCTCGTCGCTCTGGTAGTACTCGTTGGCCACGCGCGCGCAGGAGCCGGGGGAGAGGGAGGCGACGAACCCTTCCGTGAGGCCCGCTACGGCCATGCCCGCCTTGAGGTTGGCGATGTCCGAGTTCACCAGGTCCTGGCCCGTGTACGTCAGGGGTCCCGCGATCTTGGGCTGTGTGACGGCACGGCGGTGGGCCAGGATCCCCGAGGAAGGGTCGTTGTAGGCGTCATTGAACTTCTGCCGGTCCCGGCGGTCGGGAAAGGACGTCAGGACAATGTGGCCCGGGGAGGAACGGTGCACCTTGGCGTCGGCCCAGCGGTCCACATCGGTCGGTGCCAAGCCGCCCAGCCGGGAAAAGGAGTAGTTCCACCAGGCGCCGTAGTCCACGGAGCTGGACATCGTGTGCCCGTACTCGCCGTCGTTGGGGATGTCGATGCCAAGATCCTTTTGGAGCTGGACGACGTCCCCCACGGACGTTTTCAGCAGGTCCAGGAACTCGGGCGTCAGGCCATCAGCTTCCTTGGCCTCGTTCGCGGCGATCAGCTCGGGCGTGCGCGGCAGAGAACCGGCGTGGGTGACCCGGATATGGTCGGTGTTCTGGGACCCTGATGTGGTGTTCGGCGACATGGCGTTTCCTTTCCATCGGTCCTGGCGGTAGCACCGGTGCCGGTCACGCTGCCCGCTGGTGGGCAGGCGGCGTCCGGCAGGGTTGCTGCGGCGTCAACGGTCCAGGTCCCTCGGCCGCTCGGGATGGTCACTCTCACTTAATTCCACGCCGGGACCTCCCGCAAGTCGAGCCCGCTATGTGTCGAAAATGCCCCGATCGATGATGCCGCGTCCACGCCAGGACCCAAACCGATGCCAGGAACCGTTTTCGGCTAAACTTGGGTGGTAAGAGCCCCGGAACTCTGGCGTTGGGCAGGAGCACAGCGGTAGATTCGGGGCATTCTCATGAACGGCGCTGACCTGCGGTGACCATTTGGTCATTCACGCAGTTCGGCCCGAACGAATGGGGGAGGATCCCATGCCAGCAATCGTGATCGTCGGAGCCCAGTGGGGCGACGAAGGCAAAGGAAAGGCCACCGACCTGCTCGGCGGCCGCGTTGACTACGTCGTCAAGCCCAACGGCGGCAACAACGCCGGGCATACCGTCGTCGTAGGCGGTGAGAAGTATGAGCTCAAGCTCCTTCCTGCCGGCATCCTGAGCCCGAACGCGGTTCCGATCATCGGCAACGGCTGCGTGGTGAACCTGGAAGCCCTGTTCCAGGAAATCGACGGGCTCGAGGCCCGCGGCGCTGACACCTCACGGCTCCGCGTCTCCGCCAACGCCCACCTCGTGGCTCCCTACCACCAGGTCCTGGACAAAGTCACCGAGCGTTTCCTGGGCAGCCGCGCCATCGGCACCACCGGCCGCGGCATCGGTCCGGCCTACATGGACAAGGTGGCCCGCCTGGGCATCCGCGTCCAGGACGTCTTCGACGCCTCCATCCTGCGGCAGAAGGTCGAAGGCTCGCTGCGGCAGAAGAACGAACTCCTGGTCAAGGTCTATAACCGCCGCGACATCGAGGTGGACGAGATCGTGGAGTACTTCCTGTCCTTCGCCGAGCGGCTCCGCCCGCTGGTCATCGACAGCACCTACGTCCTGAACACGGCGCTGGACGAGGGCAAGGTGGTCCTGATGGAGGGCGGCCAGGCCACGTTCCTCGACGTCGACCACGGCACCTACCCGTTCGTCACGTCCTCGAACCCGACTGCGGGCGGCGCCTCCGTGGGCTCCGGCATCGGACCCACCCGGATCTCGCGCTCCATCGGCATCATCAAGGCGTACACCACGCGCGTCGGTGCCGGGCCGTTCCCCACCGAACTGTTCGACGAGATGGGCATGTACCTGCAGAAGACCGGCGGCGAGTTCGGTGTCAACACCGGCCGTCCCCGCCGCTGCGGCTGGTACGACGCCGTTCTGGCCCGGCACGCCTCCCGGGTCAACGGCTTCACGGACTACTTCGTCACCAAGCTGGACGTGCTCACGGGCATCGAGCAGATCCCGGTCTGCGTCGCCTACGACGTCGACGGCGTGCGGCACGACGAAATGCCCATGACCCAGACCGAGTTCCACCACGCCAAGCCGATCTTCGAATACTTCGAGGGCTGGACCGAGGACATCACCGGCGCCCGCACCCTGGAGGACCTGCCGGAAAACGCCCGGAACTACGTCCTTGCCCTGGAGAAGCTCTCCGGCACACGGTTCTCCGCGATCGGCGTCGGACCGGACCGCGACCAGACGATCGTGGTCAACGATTTGATCCTTGACTGATACTGACTGATACTGACTGACGCATAAGGTTCACGTACGACGGCGGCGGGTCACCCTGGGAAGGGCGGCCCGCCGCCGTCGTCGTTAGGCTGCGCCCTCGCTACTGGCCTGCGAGGCCCAGCGAGAGCCAATTCTCCCGACACGCCCTGCCGGCAGCCTCGGCGTCGCCGAGGCGGGAGAGCCTGATGATCTCCGCGTGCTGGGCCACCGATTCCCGGGCCGCAAAGGAGCCGAAGCGCATCCGCTCCACCCGGCGCAGGACGGGCGTGGTTTGCTCCAGGAGCTCGTGGAGCACCGGGTTCGCGCTGACCGTTACAAAGACGGCGTGGAAATCGTCATCGGCGCGGAGTGCCGACTCGACGTCGGCGTGCTGCAGGGCCTGTTCGAAGCGTGTATTGGCCTCGTCCATTACGGAAATATCGTCCTCGGTCAGGAGCGGAACGGCCAGGCGTGCGGCCAGCTCGTGCAACCCCGCGACCACCTGCTGGGCGCTGACGGTCGACGCCTGGTCGTAGGGGGCGACGATGGTGGCCTTCCCCGGCAGCGCAATCACCAGGCCGGCGCGTTCCAGCCGGAGCAGAGCCTCCCGGATCGGCGTTCGGCTGACGCCCAGCCACGCTTCCAGCTCGGTGTCCTTCAGCCGTTCCCCAGGCGCCAGGGTGCCGTCGACGATCGCGTTCCGGATCGAGTCAAAGACGTTGTCCCGGAGCAGGGTCCTCTTATGGACTCCGTGGAGGGCGGGTACGGGCATGCAACATATCGTATATCGCTCTTGCCGAGGGGCGGTCTTAAGACGGACAATGGCTCGATTGGACAGTGCAATATATTGCATTTCGCTTGTTTTGATTTCATCCTGTTGCGCTGCCAGACCCCTACCGAAGGACCGACGATGGCCATCACCGACTTTGAGCGCTACCCCCTGATGTTCGGCCCCAGCCCCATCCATCCGCTGCCGCGGCTCAGCGCCCACCTGGGCGGCGCCCAGATCTGGGCCAAGCGGGAGGACGTCAACAGCGGCCTCGCGTTTGGCGGCAACAAGACCCGCAAGCTGGAGTATTTCGTCCCGGATGCCCTGGCGCAGGGCGCGGACACGCTCGTCTCCATCGGCGGCTATCAGTCCAACCACACCCGCCAAGTTGCGGCGGTGGCTGCGAAACTCGGCCTCAAGGCCCGCCTGGTCCAGGAGAACTGGGTCGACTGGCCTGACCCGCTGTCCGATCGCGTCGGCAACATCCTGCTCTCGCGCATCATGGGCGCCGACGTCCGGCTGGACAGCGCCGGCTTCGACATCGGCATCCGCGGCAGCTGGGAAAATGCGATCGAAGAGGTCAAGGCCGCCGGCGGTAAGCCCTACGCGATCCCGGCCGGCGGGTCCGACCACAGGCTAGGCGGCCTGGGCTTCGCCAACTGGGCCTATGAGGTGGAACAGCAGGAGCGGGAGCTCGGCGTATTCTTCGACACCATTGTGGTCTGCACCGTCACGGGCTCCACGCACGCCGGCATGATCGCGGGCTTTGCCGGCCAGGACAAGCCGCGCCGCGTGATCGGCATCGACGCCTCGGCAACCCTGCAGAAGACCCGTGAGCAGGTGGAACGCATCGCCCGCAACACCGCCGAACTCATCGGGCTGGGCCGGGAGCTCCGCGACGACGAAATTAACGTTCTGGAAGGCTGGGCCGGGGACCTGTACGGCATTCCCGTCGAATCCACCCTCGAAGCCATCCGCCTTGGCGCCTCGCTCGAAGCGATGATCACCGACCCCGTCTACGAGGGCAAGTCCCTCGCCGGACTAATCGACCTCGTGAAAAGCCGGGACATTCCGGCCGGCAGCAACGTCCTCTACGCGCATCTGGGTGGCCAGATCGCCCTCAATGCCTACAGCGGGCTCTTCCGATCCTGACGAGGCGCCGGTCCCCGCTGCCTATCGTGAGGCCACTCCCGTTATGGCACGCCTGGGCTACGACGGCTGCGGGTCCTCCGGTGAGGGAGCCCGCCGTCGTCGTTTAGGCCCAGCAGCGCTGGCCGGGAAAAAGAAAGAAGAAAATTTCAATTGGGGCGTAACCTTTCGGCCTGCCCCAGCGATTACTCCTTTGTAAGCGCCGCCCGGAGCTGAACCCCCCATGAGGCTTCCGGGCGGCCTTCCGCTGTTAGCGCCGGCCGGCGCCCGCCCCCCATTGGGCGCCGGCCTGCCTTCAAAGGCGAGAGCGGTCTGTTGACTGCCCATCAGGCTCCAGTCAGCCCTCCAACAAAAAACAAAGGATGTATGTCTCTTATGAAGAGTGTTAGCAAGACCACCAAGATTGCTGTCGGCGCCGCCATCCTGGCAGTCGGAGGATTCTCCGGCATCGGACTGGCCAACGCGGCGCAAACGTCCAGCACCCAGCAGCTTGAAGTAAACCGCGCTACGCCGGCCACCCCCGCGGTCCCGGCAAGCCCGACACTCCCGGCCAAGCCGGCCGTTCCCGCGATTCCGGCTTCCCCGTCGACTGACGGTTCGGACAAGGACTCCGTCAAGGGCGACGCCGAGAGCAACACTGACGCCGACGGCGCCGAGGGTGCCGCCGAGGGCTCCGTCGACGGCTCCGTTGACTCAAAGGAGGGCGCCACCGTCAAGAGCAACGCCAACGCCAAGGGCGCTGCCGGCTCGGCGCACGCCAACGTCAACGCCAACGTGCATGCCGCTGTTCCGGCCGTTCCCGCCACCCCGGCCGTTCCGGGCACCAACGGCGAACCGGCAACCCCCGCGGTTCCGGCAACCCCGGCCGTTCCCGCCGCACCGGGCGTCGAACTGCCCCGGCACGAAAAGTAGCACTCGGCTACTGAGCAGTGACCCGGCAAGGGTCTGCAAGTAGGGACTTCACTTTGGAGGTCCCGGGGGTGCGGCCGCTAGGCTTGCGTGGGCCGCACCCCGGCGGTAACGGAAGGACAGCCTCTTGGCACAGCAGCTAAGCGACGACGAATTGTCAGCCGCATTAGCTGGTGACCCATCAGGTTTCAGCGCCGTGTACGCGGCCATTTCCCCGGCTGTCCTGGGTTACTTCCGGGCCCGGGGCGTGGACGACGCAGAGGCCCTGACCCAGGACGTCTTCGTGGACGTCCTGCCGAAACTGGCCGGCGTCACCGGTGGACACAGTGGACTGCGGACGTTTATTTTCTCCGTCGCGCACGCCCGGCTGGTCGACCACCGACGGCGGGCGGAACGCACCCCGCACCTGGCCGAGTACGATCCGCTGAACGACGAGCGGTACGCGGCATCCGCCGAGGACGAGGTCCTGGGATCCCTGAGCGGAATCTCCGACACTCTCGCAAGGCTCAATGAGGAGCAACGGGAAGTCCTGGTCCTGCGCATCGTCGCGGACCTCTCCATCGATCAGGTGGCCGGCATCATGGACAAGTCGCCGGGTGCCATCAAACAACTCCAGCGCCGCGGGCTAAGTGCCCTGCGCGAACTCGTAACCGAAAAGGACCACGCAGCATCATGACGGGCACCCGCGACCCTCAGCAGCACGGCAGCATCCAGGCGATGCTGAGCGACTCCGGTCTCGAAACCGCGGCCGAGCTTCGCAGCGCGCTGGAACAGCTCCGCGCTGTGGTCCCGGATCAGGCGCCCGCGCCCCGCGCCGACCTGGCAGCGCTGCTCGCCACCGGGGCGCCCGGTTACACCGTGCCGGTCCCAGCGGAAGCCGGGCCTGACGCCGCCGTCGTGAGCCTGGAAGACCGGCGGAGGGGCCGGAAGCGCCGCCTCGCGATCGTCGGTGGCGCCGTGATCGGGGCGATGAGCCTGGGCGCAGGGGCCGTGGCCGCTTCCAGCGAGGACTTCCGGCACAGCGTCAGCCGCACGGTCGGGGTCATTTTCCATCCGGCGGTGCATCCCGCTCCGGCCCCTGAGCATGTCCAGCCGTCGCCGAGCGATGTTCCGGCCATTCCGGTCCCGGGCGCCACTGCGGCAGCGACCGGGAACCCCGGTGGTCCGGCGGCCGGGACGGCCACGTCCAGCAAGGCCAGCCGGGGCGTTTCGTCTGACGGAAAGACGCGGCCGGCCACGGCGCCAACGGCCCCGCCCGCCGTCGGCAGGGACGGCATACTGCCGACGCCCGGGCAGCGGCCGGTGACACCCGGGATTCCTGGAGCGCCGGACCAAAAGGACGGAAAGGGCAACGGCAACGGCAAGGACCTGCCCAGCACCCCTGGAAACGCGACGCCCACCCTGCCGGATGTCGTGCCGGCCAAGCTCCCGGGCCAGCCCTAGGATCGGCCGCCCACCCGCCCGGGTCCGCGGGCGCGAACGGGGTGATGGTTCACCCGATGCAGGATTCCTCGGATTCTGGCTCATTTGGTGCACACTTGCAGCCGGCCGCCCGCCGGGCTCGTCGGCGCCAGTATCGTTGCAACGACGGGTGAGGCCTCGGTCATCATTGGGGGATCGAGGACCGCCTGACTCTGGAGCGTTTCGCTTTTGTGCGGACCGGATGCCGGGCGAAGCGGAACGACGGGGCCGAGGCGCCCTCGTGAACCAGACGGACCGCCGGAGAGCAGGGAACCTGACGTTTACCTACCGAGGGATCGCCGAAGACCCTCCAGGTAGCCCGCAATAACGGCTGGGTTCTCCCTGAGGTCCCGCGCAGTCAGCCCGGTCGTCTCCTTCAGTGCCCGGCGTAGGCTCTGGGTGTTGGAAAAGCCGCTGCGGGCGGCAAGTTCGTCAATGGGTCGGAGTTGCCACTCCTTATCAAGAAGCAGCTCGAGTGCCCTCGCTGTCCGCAATGCGCGGATGCGGGCGCCCACTCCGAGCTCTTCCCGCTCGAAGAGGCAGAACAGCGCCCTGCGGGACATGTGGAAGCGCTGCGCAATGGCTTCCACTGTCAGGTCCCGGGAAGCATAGTTCCGGTGAATGTGTTTCTTGATTTCCAACCGGCGCGACGGCTGGAGCGCTTCGGGTTCCGCGGGAACGTCGAGCAACGACGAGATCAACGCCGTGGTGACGGACCTCAAAGCTGTGGCTGCCGCACCTGCGTGTGCTCCCATGCTCTCATTTCGGCAACCCAGGAGAACGGGCATCACGAGGGAGCGCAATACGGGATGCTGAATGAGGTTCGGTACCGCAGCCAGACGTTTCGCGGCTGCCGCGTCCACGCCCAGGCCGGCTCTGTCAAGGTTGAGCTGGATTACATGCATGCCGCAGGGGGCATGGAATGAGCCGTCGCGTGTGAGGTCGAGGAAGTGGACGCGCGGTGCGCTGAGGGGTGTCGGTTGTCCGGAGAAGTTGTACGTCGCGGATTCTGCCTTCACGAAGTAGGCCAGGCGGAGGTCGTCCAGATCCGGATTTGCATTCCAGGAGCCGGAAGCAGGTTCGTTCCGAAGCTCTATCAGGCTGAAGCCCGGCCCGGTAAAACTCACGGCGGAAGGGCAGAAGAGCGAAGACACCGGGCCGGTGGCTTCCAGCCGGACGGGGGTGTCGACGGCTTGCCCGTACCAGGCGCGCCAATGTTCAAACCTTTGCGGCGGAGTCAGGTCCATTGGAATTTCGTAGCGTTGACGGGATGCTTGGCCATCGGACCGGGAGCGAGCGATAGCGGGCTCCGGGTCCGGGCCAGTTGCGTCAAAATCCATTCTTCCCTACCTCGATGTCAACGGCGCGGGAGCTCAGAGGAGGACTACGTCACTTATCCGCGCATTCGGCATCTTATGCCAGGACCTGGCGCTTGGAGGAGATGACGCCGGTGTCGAAGCCGGCCAGGTGCAGGCCGCCGTGGAACCGGGCATGTTCAATCTTCACGCAGCGGTCCATGACGACGTCGAGCCCGGCGGCTTCCGCTTCCTTGGCGACGTCCTCGTGCCAGGACCCCAGCTGCAGCCACAGTGTCTTGGCTCCGGCGGCGATGGCCTCGTCCAGAACGGCCGGCAGGTCCGCGTGCTTGCGGAACACGTCCACAATGTCGGGGCTTTCGGGCAGGTCAGCCAGCGAGGCGTATGTCGGTTCGCCCAGGATTTCCTTCACCACGGGATTGACGAAATAGACCTTGTACCGCGTGGAGGACTGCAGGTAGGTGGCGACGAAGTAGCTCGCGCGCGAGGGCTTGTCCGAGGCCCCGACGATTGCGATCGACTTCGCCTGCCGCAGCAGGTTCAGCCGTTCCGGCGCCGAGGGTCCGGTCCAGGTTCGTTCTTCAGTGCTCATGCGTTCGCTCCGATCGTGCAGGAGGCAGCCTCATCGGCCGCGGACTGCTGGGTCGTGGACTCCAAGGACCCTGCCTCGAGCGATGCGGCATCCAGGGCCTGGTCCAGGTCCCACAGGATATCGTCGATGTCCTCCAGGCCCACGGAGATGCGGACCAGGTCTTCCGGGACCCCGGCGGATTCCAGTTGTTCCGGGCTGAGCTGCTGGTGCGTGGTGGAGCCCGGATGGATGACCAGCGTCCGGGCGTCGCCCACATTGGCCAGGTGCGAGGCGAGCTGCAGGGACTCGATGAACTTCTGTCCGGCTGCGCGGCCGCCCTTCACGCCGAAGGAGAAGACAGAGCCGGGCCCCAGCGGCAGGTACTTCTTGGCCCGCTCGAAGTGCGGGTGGGAGGGCAGTCCGGAGAAGTTCACGTAGGCCACGCGCTCGTCCGCTTCAAGCCACTCAGCCACGGCCTGGGCGTTGCTGAGGTGCTCGTCGAGGCGCTGGGCAAGCGTCTCCACGCCCTGCAGCAGCTGGAACGCCGACTGCGGTGACAGTGCCGGGCCGATGTCGCGCAACTGCTCGCAGCGCAGCTTGGTGAGGAAGCCGTACTCGCCAAAGTTCCCCCACCAGGAGACGTTGCCGTAGGAGGCCACGGGCTCGGTCATCGTGGGGAACTTGCCGTTGCCCCAGTTGAAGCGGCCGCTCTCGACGATGACGCCGCCGAGGGTGGTCCCGTGGCCGCCGAGGAACTTCGTGGCGGAGTGGATCACAATGTCCGCCCCGTGCTCGATCGGCCGCACGAGGTACGGGGTGCTCAAGGTGGCGTCGACGACGAGCGGGATGCCGGCGTCGTGCGCCACTTTGGCGAGCCCTTCCAGGTCCTGGACCTCCGACGACGGGTTGGCCACCGCCTCGACGAAGATCGCCTTGGTGTTCTCCTGCAGGGCCGCCGCGTAATCGGCCGGGTCCGTGCCGGGAACAAACGTGGTGTCCACGCCGAAACGGCGCAGGGTGACGTCCAGTTGGGTCACCGTGCCGCCGTAAAGCTGGGAGGCGGCCACGATGTGGTCACCTGCCTGGGTCAGCGCGGCAAACGTGATGAACTCCGCCGCCATGCCCGAGGACGTCGCGACGGCGCCGATCCCGCCCTCCAGCGACGCGATGCGCTCCTCGAACGCGGCCACGGTCGGGTTGCCGATCCGGGAGTAGATGTTGCCGTACTTCTGCAGGGCGAAGAGGTTCGCGGCGTCTTGGGTGTCCTTGAACACGAAGGACGTGGTCTGGTAGATCGGCACCGCGCGGGCGCCGTGCTCGGCGTCGGGGGTGCCGCCGGCGTGCAGGGCGCGGGTGCGGAACCCGAAAGTGCGCTCGGCCATTACGCAGCCACCTCCGCGGAGGCAACCGGGGCCTGGGACAGGTCCAGTTCGATCCCGTTCTTGCGTGCCAGGTCCGCCTCGAGCTCGCGGACGATGGGCAGGACATCCTGGCCGAACGCGGCGACTTCCTCCTGGAAGTGCAGGTAGCCGGTGAGGAACAGGTTCACGCCGATCTTCTTGTACTCCACGATCCGCTCGGCGATCTGCTCCGGGGTGCCGATCAGCTGGGTCTTGAAGCCGTCGTTGTACTGGACGAGGTCCTCGAAGCTCGAGTCGGCCCACATGCCCTTGCCGTCCTTGGTGGACGCTCCGGCTTCCTGGACGGCGGCGCGGAAACCCGCGACGGCGGGCTTGTGCGCCTTCTCGACGATTTCGCGGAGCGTGTCCCGGGCTTCCTTCTCCGAATCGCGGGCGATCACGAAGCCGTTCAGGCCAAACTTTGGAGAAGACAGGGCGGGGAGGGCGCCTTCGGTGCCGCGCCTGGTCTCGCCGGACGCGGCGACAACGCCGGCGATGTTGTCCTTGAAACCTTCCAGGTCCTTGCCGTTGGAGAAGTACCAGTCAGCCACCCGCCCGGCGGTAGCCTGCGCCGCCGTGGAGTTGCCGCCGAAGAAGATTTCGGGGTGGGCCCGTCCGGGCACGTCCACCGGTGCCGGCTGCAGGGTGAAATCGGTGATGTTGTAGTACTTGCCGGCCTGGCTGAAATTCTTTTCGGTCAGCAGGCCGCGGAGGACCCGGATGAACTCCTCGGTGCGGACGTAACGTTCGTCGTGTTCAAGCCATTCGAGGCCGAAGTTCTCAAACTCCGCCTTGAGCCAGCCGGAGACGATGTTCACGGCTGCGCGCCCGTTGGAGATGTGGTCTGCCGTGATGAGGTACTTCGCCAGCACACCGGGGTGCCACATGCCGGGGTGGACGGCGGCGATCACCTTGAGCCGCTCCGTGGCGGCCAGGAGCGCCAGGCTGAAGGACGTCGCCTCGTGCTGCTTGTCGGCGCCGTAGGAGGCGGCGTACCGGGTCTGGGTCAGGGCGTATTCGAAGCCGGAGTTCTCGGCGATCCGGGCCAGCTTCTTGTTGTACTCGAAGTCCCAGCCGGTGCGCTGTTCGATCGTGGAGATCACCAGGCCGCCAGAGACATTGGGGACCCAGTAGGCGAACTTCAGGGGTTCGGAGAGACGGGCAACACTGCTGATGTCTGTCATGGGGTTCCTTTACTTCCGGGTGTTTCGGGTGCGCAGGACATCCTGGATGTCCGCGATGGATGGTTCGTTCTGGAGCGAGGTGGTGTCCCCGAGCGCGGTTCCTTCGAACAACTGCGTCAGCAGCCTGCGCATGATCTTGCCGCTGCGGGTTTTTGGCACATCGGGAACGACGACGACGTCGCGCGGCTTGGCGATCGGCCCGATCGCCTTCGCCACGTGGTTGCGGAGGTCCTCCGCGAGTTCCGCGGTGGCCGCCGCCGCGGCTTTCAAAACAACGAACGCGACGACTGCGTGCCCGGTCTTGGGGTCGGCGACGGGACAGACACCGGCCTCCACCACGTCCGGATGCGAGACGAGGGCCGATTCGATTTCGATCGTGGAGAGCAGGTGTCCGGAGACGTTGAGGGTGTCATCCACCCGCCCAAGGATCCAGATGTCGCCGTCGTCGTCATACTTGGCGCCGTCACCGGCGAGGAACCAGCCGTGCGCCGCGTACTGGCGCCAGTACGAATCGAAGTAGCGCCGCGGGTTGCCCCACACGGTCCGGGCGATGGCGGGCCCGGGGGTGTCCACCACGATGAAGCCCTGGACGCCGGGCGGCACGGTGTTGCCGGCCTCGTCCACAATCCGGGTGCTGACGCCGGGCAGCGGACGGGCTGCGCAGCCAGGCTTGAATTCGGTGTCCGTGGGCGCGGGGGAGAGGATCGTGGCGCCAGTCTCGGACTGCCACCAGGTGTCCACCACGGGGGCGGTGCCGGCGCCGACGTTGTGCCGCAGCCAGCGCCAGGCTTCGGGGTTGACAGCCTCGCCCACGGTGCCGAGCATCCGGATGGAGGAGAGGTCGTAGGTGGCCGGGACTCCGTCCGGGAACCAGCCCATGAGGGACCGGACCAGCGTTGGGGCGGTGTAATACTGCGTGACCCGGTAGCGTTCGATGATTTCGAAATGCCGGCCGGGATGCGGGGTGTTGGGGGTGCCCTCGAAGATCACCTGCGTGACACCGTTCGAAAGCGGACCGTAGATCTCGTAGGTGTGCGCGGTGACCCAGGCGAGGTCCGCGGTGCACCAGTGGACATCCTGGTCCCGCAGCGCGGGGTCCGGGTTGCTGAACAGGTGCTCAAAACTCCAGGAAGCCTGGGTCAGGTAGCCGCCGGAGGTGTGCACCAGGCCTTTGGGCTTGCCGGTGGTGCCGGAGGTGTACATGATGAACAGCGGCGTTTCGGCGTCGAATGCCTCTGGAGCGTGCACGTCGGAGGCCGTGTTGACGACGTCGTGCCACCAGACGTCGCGTCCGGCGGTCATCGGGACGGTATCCAGCAGGTCCGGTGCCGTGGTGCGGTTGACCACCAGGACGTGTTCGATCGCGTTGTCGCCCGAGACGGCGGCGTCCGCGTTGTCCTTGACCGGCACGGCCACGCCGCGGCGGAACTGCCCGTCGGTGGTGACCAGCAGTTTGGCACCGGTGTCCTCGACGCGGAAGCGCAGGGCCTCGGCGGAGAAGCCGCCAAACACCAGGGAATGGACGGCGCCGATCCGGGCCACGGCCAGGGTGATGATCACGGTTTCGGGGATGACGGGCAGGTAGATGACCACCCGGTCACCCTTGGTGATCCCCAAGTCCAGGAGGGCGTTCGCGGCCTTGGATACTTCGCGCTGGAGTTCGGCGTAGGTGATGCTGCGGCGGTCGCCGGGCTCGCCCTCGAAGTGGAGCGCCACCTTGTCGCCGCGTCCCGCGTCGACGTGGCGGTCGACGCAGTTCTGGGCGACGTTCAGTTTGCCGCCCTCGAACCAGGTGATGGCCGGTCCGATGCCAGCTTCAGCATCCGCCGGCACGCGCCGGTGGGCGGTGTGCCAGGGCTTCCCGGCATCGGTTCCCGCGCTGCCCGGAGTGTCGGGAGTTTCCGGGGTTTCCGCCCAGTCGAGGCGGAGGGCCTGTTCCTCCCAGAATGCCACGTGGTCGGCGATGGCATCGGGGGTGGTGCTGCGGTGACGCGCCGGTCCGTCAGTGGGGACGCCGTGCACTGCGCCGTCCGTGGGCTCGGTCAGGGACCATCCCGAAGAGCCGCGAGAGGAGCCGGGCACGTCACGCAGCCCTGCTTCGTTCGCCGTCGCGTCCGAAGAGGTTTGTGGGGTTGCCACGGACGATGTCCGGGCAAGGGTGGGCAGGGCGGAAGAATTCTCAAGGGTCATTGCAGCACTCCATCGGTCCTGGCAGTAGCACCTCGTGTTCGCGTGTTCTGCACGGGAACAGTTCAGTGGGAATGGTCGTCCCACGTCACCAGGGTTGCTGCGGCTTCATCGATCCAGGTCTCTCGGCCGCTCGGGATGGTCAGTATCTACTAGAACCGAGTTGCACGATTCCGCCAAATCCGGGCCTTCCGCGCTGTAATATTCGTTCATCGCGGCCTTCGGAGGGGACGTTTCATTCATATGTTCGGCAATGCGCGGGAATCCCTGCAGGCGTAGGCTAAAGGCATGACGCACGTAAACGATCCAGCAGTCATTGACCGCCTCATGCGAACCAAAGGCGTCTGGGCGATCGTGGGTCTCACCACCAATGAGTGGCGCTCGGCCTATGACGTTTCGCTCTATGTCCGGGACCGGATGGGTATGGAGATTATCCCCGTCAACCTGCCCGGCGACGACGTCCACGGCGAGAAGGGGTACCGCTCGCTGGCGGAGATTCCTGCCCAGAAGCGCCCGATCGACGTCGTGGACTGTTTCGTAAACTCGTACAAGGTCGGGGCGGTCATAGACCAGGCCATCGCAGTTGGTGCCAAAGCGGTCTGGCTGCAGCTGGGCGTCTTCGACGACGCCGCGGTGGAGCGCGCCAAAGCCGCGGGACTGGACGTGGTGGTGAACGCGTGCCCCGCCCGCGAAGGGTGGCGCGTCGGCATTTAGCTGCCCGGAGAGCTGGCCAACACGGTGAGGGAAAAGTCGGTTACAAAATGTGACCGGCTTTTTCCGTTTCCGTCACGAGCCGTGTGAGATGGGGTGGTAACCATCCCGAGCGGCCGAGAGATCTGGCTCCATGACGCCGCAGCAACCCCCTCTTTGAGGACGGTGCTACCGCCAGGACCGATGGAGAACCTCTGTGTTCCTTAGGCTCCCCGGCTTCGCCAGGCGGAGCCGAGAAGCCGGGCTCAGGGCTTTCCTCGGGCGAGCCCGAAGGAAATCATGAACATGCAGACAGCGGCGCGACCCCACGCAGGTGATCATCCGTGATCGAGATCCAGAACGTCACCACCACCTTCGACTCGGCGGCAGGCCGCTTCCCGGCCGTTGACGATGTCAGCCTGCACATCAAGCGGGGCACCATCCAGGGCATCATCGGGTTCTCCGGCGCCGGGAAGTCCACGCTCCTGCGCAACATCAACCTCCTTGAGCGCCCGACGTCGGGGCGCGTCCTCGTGGACGGCGTCGACTTGGTGACTCTCTCCGACGCCGAGCTCCGGACCAAGCGGCACGACATCGGCATGATTTTCCAGCACTTCAACCTGCTCAACAACCTCACCGCCCAGGAAAATGTGGAGCTGTCCCTGAAGTTCGCCGGCGTGGGCAAGGCAGAACGCCGCCATCGCGCGGCCGAAACCCTGGACATCGTGGAGGTCCACGTATCCTGCCAAGCTCTCCGGGGGCCAGAAACAGCGCGTAGCGATCGCCCGCGCCCTGGCCACCGGGCCCAAGGTGCTGCTCTGCGACGAGCCGACCTCGGCCGTTGACCCCCGGACGACATCTTCAGTCCTGCAGTACCTGGCCGACGTCAATGCCGAATTCGGCATCACGATCGTCGTGGTCACCCACGAGATGAACGTCATCAAGGCCATCGCCGACAACGTCGCTGTCATGGAAGACGGCCGGGTGGTGGAGCAGTTCGACCTCACCGACCTCCAGCGCCCCGGCTTCCACCCGGCAACATCGATCGGGCGCTACCTGATCTCCGATGATATCCAGCTGGACCGCTCCGGGAGGGGCGCCGCTAAGACCGTCACGTCGGAGGACCTGATCAATGTTTGACCGCATCCTGGAAGTCCTGCCCGAAATCGGCATCGCCATGGGGCAGACCCTCACCATGCTCTTGGTGGCCATCCCGCTGGCCGTGCTCCTCGGCACGCCTCTGGGCGTCCTGCTGTACACCATTGGCCCCAACGGGCTCAAGCACAAGCCAAAGCTGCACCGCGTCCTGGACGGGCTGGTCAACCTGCTCCGCTCGTTCCCCTTCCTGATCCTGCTGATCGCCATCATTCCCGTCACCAGGTTCATCGTCGGCACGACTATCGGCACCGCCGCCGTCATCGTCCCGCTGAGCATCAACGCCATCCCGTACTTTGCCCGCTTCGTGGAACAGAACCTCAGCCAGCTGGGCGGTGGAGTGGTTGAAGCGGCTCGGTCCATGGGAGCCAGCCGGTCCCAGATCGTCCGCGATGTCCTGATCGTGGAGGCCAAGCCCGGCATCGTCAGCTCCATCACCATCATGACCGTCAGCTTCATCTCGTACTCGGCGATGGCCGGCCTGGTGGGCGGCGGCGGAATCGGCGACTTTGCCATCCGGTACGGCTACTACCGCTACGAAACGCCGCTCATGATTACGGCCATTGTCCTGATGATCCTGCTGGTCACCATCGTTCAGCTGGGCGGCTCCTACATCGCCCGGCGCCTGGACAAACGACTCTGACTGCCGCAGCATTCCTTCCCCACTCCCACAGCGGAAAGCACCCCCATGACTTCAATCGCCAGTACCCGTTTCGACGGACCCCGCCCCCGCCTGCTGATCAGCGCCTTCGTGATGAACACGTCCAGCCACATCATGGGCGGCCAGTGGCGGCGCCCGGAAGCGCAACAGCACCGGTTCAATGAACTCAGGCTATGGATCGACCTGGCCCGCCAGCTCGAAGACGCCAAGTTCGATGCGATCTTCTTCGCCGACGTCGTCGGCCTCTACGGAGATTACGACGGCGGGTGGGCATCACTGCTCAAAAAGGGCCTGCAGGTGCCGTCCAATGACCCGCTCATTCTGCTGTCCGCGCTCGCCACCGGAACCCGGGACATCGGGCTCGCAGCGACGTCGTCGGTGATTCAAAGCCATCCCTTCCAGTTTGCCCGGCAGATGTCCACCCTGGACCACATCAGCGACGGCCGCGTGGCCTGGAACATCGTCACCAGCGTGCTGGAAAACGCCCACAAGAACTTCAACGCCACCGAGCTGACCAAGCATGATGAACGCTACGACTGGGCGGACGAGTATGTCGAGGCCGCCTACAAATTGTGGGAAGGCTCGTGGGCGGACGATGCCCTGCTCGGCGACAAGGAAACCGGCGTCCACGCCGACCCTGAGAAGGTCAGCAAGATCTACCACCGCGGCCCCCGGTACGCCATCGACGGTCCACACCTGGCGGCGCCTTCCCCGCAACGCACCCCGGTGCTCTTCCAGGCCGGGAGCTCGGGCCGCGGCCAGCAGTTCTGCGCCGCCAACGCCGAGGCCACCTTCACCTTGGCGCCGAACACGGAGGTGGCCGCGAAGTACACGGCGGCCGTCCGCGAACAGGCCGCCGCCGCGGGCCGCCACCCGGACGACGTGAAGTTCCTCCAGGGAATGCACTTCGTGGTCGGCGGCACCGAAGCCGAGGCGGCACGCAAAGCGGACGAGCTGGAGGACAGCCTGGACATCGAGGCCCTGCTGGCCCACGTCGGCGGCGGATTCGGCGTCGACCTCGGCGGCCTGCCGCTGGACACCCCGCTGGGCGACCTCGAAACCGAAGGCAGCCAGGGCCATCTGACGGCCATCCGCGCCTCGGTCCGAGGGGGCAACCCCACCCTCCGCGACATCGCCCTTTACCGCAGCCGGGCCAACCGCGTGGTGGGTACGCCGGAACAGATCGCCGACGGCCTCGAGCAGTGGCAGGACGCCGGAATCGACGGCATCAATATCATCAACCAGACCATCCCCGGCTCGTACACCGACTTCATCGACGGCGTACTGCCAGAGCTGCGGCGCCGCGGCCTTGCCCAGGCCGAATACGCGCCGGGAACCCTGCGCGAAAAGCTCTTTGGGGCCGGGCCGCGCCTCAATGACCGCCACCCAGCCGCGGCGTTCCGGGGGGCCTTCACGGAATTCTCCGCGGCCGCCGAAAACAAGCCCGCCACCGTCACCGCCTAGTCACAGCTCAGCGCGAATCACCACAAAGGACCCAGAACATGCAGCGTAGAAATTTCCTCAAATATGCCCTCGCAGGCGCCGGCGCCGTGTCCGCCGCGGCACTGACCGGATGCGGCCTGACCGGCGCTGCCGGCGCCAGCGGCAGCAGCGGCGGCAAGACGATCAAGATCATCGTCACCGAGTCTGCCCCGTACCAGGAACCCACGAAGATTGCCCAGAAGCTGCTCGAGGCCAAGGGCTGGACCCTGGAACCCACCTACGTCACAGACATCATCCAGCCCAACCTTGCTGTGGCCAACGGCGAATTCGACGCCAACTTCTTCCAGCACAACGCCTACCTGAAGCAGTTCAACCAGGACAAGGGCCTGGACAACGTGGGGCTTTTCTACGTTTACAGCGCACCCGGCGGCATCTGGTCCGACAAGCACAAGTCCCTGAAGGAGCTGCCGGACGGTGCCAAGATCGGCATCCCCGTGGACCCGGCCAACAACGGCCGCGCCCTGTTCATGCTGCGCGACGCCGGCCTGCTGGAGCTTTCCGACGCAACGGTGATCCACACGTCGCAGAAGAACATCACCGCCAACCCGAAGAAGCTGCAGTTTGTCGAGGTGGACCAGCAGTCCCTCGCCAAGACCCTTCCCGACGTGGACGCCGGTTTCCTGGTGGCGCGCATGGCAGCCGACGCCGGTCACACCAGGGACGACGCTCTGGCCTTCGAATCGGATGCCGACCAGATTCCGTTCCGGATTGTGGTTGCGGGCCGGAAGGACTTTGCCGGCTCGGAGAAGGCCGCGGCCCTCAAGGCTGCCTACCAGTCCCCGGAGGTCAAAGCCTGGTTTGCGAGCTACCAGAAGGGCATCCTGCCCACGCCCTGGGACCAGGATCCCGCCGCCGACGTCTCCAAGCTCTAGCCCGCCGAGTCCGCCGAGTCCGCCAGACAGGAGCCAGGAGAACGCATGTCCTACGCAGCAGACACCACACCCCCCGCCCTTGCGGCACCCTCCGCCGAGGCTGCCTACGAGAAACTGGCGGAGCGCTTCCGCCCCGTATTTGCCCGCATCGCCGAGGGCGCGCTGGCCCGGGAGCAGGACCGCGTCCTGCCCTTCGAACAGGTCCGCTGGCTGAACGAGGCTGGCTTCGGCCGGCTCCGCGTGCCCAGGGAACACGGGGGCGACGGCATCGGTTTTGAACAGCTTTTCCGGCTGCTCATCGAACTTGCCGAGGCGGACTCCTCGGTGGCGCACCTGTACCGATCGCACTTCGCCTTCGTGGAAACCGTCGGGCTGGAATCCGTTGAGTTCAGGAACCGCTGGTACCCGAAGGTGGTGGCCGGCGAGATCTTCGGTAATGCCGCCACGGAGAGATCCGGGAACGCCCTGGGCACCACCGGGACCAAGCTGACGCGTGACGGCGGGGGCTGGCTGCTGAACGGCAGGAAGTTCTACACCACAGGCACCATCTTCGCCGAGTGGATTGCCGTCCTGGCCAGCACCGAGGGTGTGGAGGGCCGCCAGTACGCCGTGGTCAGCACCACCCAGCCGGGTGTGGAAATCCTTGACGACTGGGACGGCTTCGGCCAGCAGCTGACCGGCACCGGCACCACGATCTTCCGCGACGCGGTGGTTCCGGATGCCCACATCATCCGGCGGTCGGAATCCACCACGCACGAGCCGGCCTTCTTCCAGCTGGTCCTGCTCGCCGTCCTTGCAGGCATCGGCCGGGCAGCCCTGTCCGATGCCCGGACCCTGGTGCGCGACCGCAAGCGCACGTTCAACACCGGCTCCGGAGAGTTGTTCCGCAACGATCCGCTGATCCTGCAGCTCGTGGGCCAGCTCTCGGCCAAGGTCTTCGCCGCGGAGTCCGTCGTGCTGGCCGCCGCCCGGGAGCTCGACGCCGGCGCTGACCCGGACCTGGATCTCACCCCGGAGGAGCGGTACATCCGGGGCGAGCTTGCCGTGGAAAAGGCCCAGCTGCTGGTGCCTGAACTGGTCCAGTCGGCCGCCCAGCAGCTCTTCGACGTGACCGGGGCGTCCTCGACGTCGAGGACCAAGTCGCTGGACCGGCACTGGCGCAACGCCCGCACCGTGTCCACCCACAACCCCGCCGTGTTCAAGGCGCGCACCGTGGGCGACTACGAGGTCAACGGCACCACTCCCGAAGGGCTGCACAGCATCGGGGATGCCCGCACCGCCAAGTAGCCCCGCACGAGCCACTCCAGCCGCGCCTCCTGTGTTGCGGGAGGCGCGGAGTGCGGTTGCGGGGGCGGCCTGCGGTGGGCCCCTCCTGCCGGATAGGCTCGTGGCATGGACGTTGCCACCCTCCGCGAGATCTGCCTGAGTTTCCCCGGCGCCTATGAGGACTTTCCCTTCGGTCCGGAGACGTCCGTGTTCAAGGTGCGGGCCGCGGTGGCGGGCGGGGCGCGGCAGGAATCCAAGATGTTTGCCGCCTCCGCCATGGACCCGGCGGACTGGTCCGTAAGCCTCAAATGCGAGCCTGCCCTGGCCGAGCAGTTGCGCGCCGTCCACCCGGAAATCACCGGCGCCTGGCACATGAACAAGACGCACTGGAACGGCGTCCGGCTGGACGGCGCACTGCCCGATGACATGATCCGGGACATGGTGGAGGACTCCTATGACCTGGTGGTGGCGTCGTTGAGCCGGAAGCAGCGGGAGCAGCTGGGCTGGGCAGGACTCGCCCGCGGCGACCGCGCATGAGCCGCCATCCCGGCGGCCGCATCGCCCGGGGCGGGCTGAACTATCCGGGCATTGGCTCCACCGAGCACGGACAGGCTCCGCAGGGCTTCCCCTGTCTGGTGTCCCGGACGTACCTTGGCGACGGGCCGGACACCTATCAGCGGGTCGCGCGGGGAATCCTGACCTGGGAACTGCAGAAGCGGTCGGGGTTGCGCGTGCGCACCGACTTTGACGAGGTGGTTCCCGGAGCGCGCGTGGTGAGCGGATTCGGCGTCGGACCCTTCCGGATCAACGCGCCCTGCGAGGTGGTGTGGGTGCGCCGGCCGGCGGCCGGGGACGGTCCCCAAAGCGCCGGCTTCGGGTACGGCACCCTCCCCGGCCACCCGGAACGCGGCGAGGAAGCGTTTGAGGTGGAGATCGACGCCGCGGGGACAGTGTCGCTGAAGATCACCGCCTTCAGCCGGCACGCCAACGTGTTCTACACGGCAGGGGGTCTTCTGGCCCGGGCTGCGCAACGGCACATCACTTCCCGATACATTGAAGGAGCACGTCAACTCGCCGCAGGTGAAAGCTGATCAGGAGAACGTACATGCTGGAACAGACAACCCTTGACCAACTGTGGGACTTCGCTGACCCAGTGCTCTCGGAAGCCCGGTTCCGGGCCGCTGCGGCCGATGAAAGCTACGACGCCGATGAACGGGCGGAGCTCACCGCGCAGCTGGGGCGGGCCATCGGACTGCAGGGCCGTCACGAGGAAGCCGACGCCCTGCTCGACTCGATTGATCCGGACGAACCCACTGTCTCCGTTCGGGTGCTCCTGGAACGCGGCCGCCTGCTGAATTCCAGCGGACACCCCGCCATGGCCGTTCCGCTCTTTGAACAGGCGGCAGAACTGGCGGACCACCTGAGCGAGGAATTCCTGGCCGTTGATGCGCTGCACATGCTGGCCATCGCCGACCCCGCCCACGCCGAAGCCTGGACACGCAGTGCCCTCGAGTACGCTTCCACGGTCCACGATGAGCGGACCAAGCGGTGGATCGTGGCACTGCACAACAACCTCGGCTGGACACTGCACGAGGCTGGCCGCTGCACCGAGGCCATGGTGGAGTTCCAGCTCGCCGAACAGTGGGCGGAGCGGATCGGTACCCCGCGGCAGCAGGAACTGGCCCGCGAGGCCATCAAGGCCTGCTGAAATGCGCACCTACGACTGCAACGCGGGGTCACTTACGGCCCATAACCACCCCCGGAACGGACCGTAAGTGACCCCGCGTTGTCCTGTTACAAGAATGGAAGCTCCGGAAATACAAGAATGGAAGCTCCGGAAAACCGAATGAAAGGCAACAGCTCGTGATCTTCATCGTCGTCAAATTCAAGGTCAAGCCCGACTGGTCCGAGCGCTGGCTCGACCTGGTGGACACCTTCACCCAGGCCACCCGCAAGGAGCCGGGCAACCTCTGGTTCGACTGGTCCCGCAGCGTGGAGGATCCCAACGAGTACGTGCTCGTCGAAGCCTTCAAGGACGATGCCGCCGGCGACCACGTCAACAGCGACCACTTCAAGAAGGCCATGGCGGACATGCCGCAGGCGCTGGCCGAGACGCCGCGGATCATCAGCCGCCAGCTCGACGGCGACGGCTGGGACCGCATGGGCGAACTCACCATCTAGGACAGGACGAGGGCCATGTGGATCGGATGGATTGAGTTCGACATCCTGCTCGGCGACGTTCACAGCCTCAAGGAGAAACGCTCGCTGGTGCGCCCGGTCCTCGCGGAGCTGAAACGGCGCTTCGAGGTCTCCGTGGCCGAGGTCGGGGACCACGAGCAGTACCGGCGCACCCAGATAGGCGCCGGCCTGGTCGCGGCGGACCGGGCGCACCTCGTGGAGGTGCTGACCGCCGTCGAACGCTTCGTGGCAGCCCGGCCGGAAATGGAGCTCCTTAGCGCCCGCCAGCGCGAACTCCGCAGCGACGACTGAGACGAAAAGAGCAACGCGGGGTCACTTAGCGCCCATCCCGAGGGGATTTATGGGCGGTAAATGACCCCGCGTTGCTCTTATGCGGCGGTGGGGGTGGGGTCAGCCGAAGTACTTCGGCAGGGTGGCCTCGTGCGCTTCGCGGAGCGCGTCGAGGTTCATGGGTTCGACGCCGTTGATCTCCAGGGTGCCGCCCTCGGCGTCCACCACACCGATCCGGACGTGCGCGAAGCTGCGGGCGGTGCACATGTCCGTGAAGCGGATTTCCTCCGAGCGGGGCACCGAGACGATGGCGCGGCCCTGCGTTTCGGAGAACAGCGCCGTGAACAGGTCCACGCCGTCGCGATCCAGGACGTCCTGCAGCGCGATCCGCGCGCCCACGCCGTAGCGCAGGGCCGACTCCACGAGGGCCGCCGCGAGGCCGCCTTCGGAGAGGTCGTGGGCCGAATCCACCATGCCGTCGCGCGAGGCGTTGATCAGGATCTCACCCAGTGCGCGCTCGGAGTCGAGGTCAACCTTGGGCGGCAGGCCGCCGAGGTGCCCGCGCAGGTTGGACCATTCCGAACCGTCCAGCTCTGCCGCCGTCGTGCCCAGCAGGTAGATGGCCTGGCCGTCTTCCTTCCAGCCCGAGGGCGTGCGGCGCGCGACGTCGTCAAACTTCCCCAGCACAGCCACCACGGGGGACGGGTGGATGGGCGTGGTGCCGGTCTGGTTGTACAGCGAGACGTTGCCGCCGGTGACCGGGATGCCGAGCACCATGCAGGCGTCGGACAGGCCGCGGATGGCTTCGGCCAACTGCCACATGACGTCGGGGTCCTCCGGGGAGCCGAAGTTCAGGCAGTCGCTGACGGCCATCGGCACGGCGCCGGAGGTGGCGACGTTGCGGTAGGCCTCGGCCAGTGCCAGCTGGGCGCCGTGGTACGGATCGAGGTAGGTGTAGCGGCCGTTGGCGTCGGTGGCCAGGGCCACGCCCAGCCCGGTTTCCTCGTCCACCCGGACCACGCCAGCGTCGTCCGGGAACGCCATGGCGGTGTTGCCGCCGACGTAGCGGTCGTACTGGTTGGTGATCCAGGACTTGTCGCACATGTTCGGCGAGGCCACGAGCTCGGTGATGGCGGCGGCCAGCTCTGCCGGTGCGGAGGGGCGCCCGGCGTCCTGCACGGACCCGGTGAAGGAGTCGGCCTGGACGGCGTCCTGCCATTCGGGGCGGGCGTACGGGCGGTCGTAGACCGGGCCGTCGTGCGCCACGGTGCGCGGGTCGACGTCGACAATGACTTCGCCTTCCCACGTGATGATCAGACGGCCGGTGTCGGTCACTTCGCCGAGCCAGGAGTACTCCACGGCCCACTTGTCCATGACCGCTTCAAACGCGGCGATGTTCTCCGGGGTGACCACGGCCATCATGCGTTCCTGCGACTCGGACATCAGGATTTCACCCGGGGTCAGGGTGGGATCGCGGAGCAGGACGGAGGTCAGCTCGACTTGCATGCCGCCGTCGCCGTTGGAGGCGAGCTCGGACGTGGCGCAGGAAATGCCCGCGGCGCCCAGGTCCTGGATGCCCTCAACCAGGGATCCCTTGAACAGCTCCAGGCAGCACTCGATCAGGACCTTCTCGGCGAACGGGTCGCCGACCTGGACGGCTGGGCGCTTGGAAGGCTTCGTGTCGTCGAAGGATTCCGAGGCCAGCACCGAGGCGCCGCCGATTCCGTCACCGCCGGTGCGGGCGCCGAAGAGGACCACCTTGTTGCCCTTGCCTGAGGCGTTGGCGAGGCGGATGTCCTCGTGGCGCATGACGCCGACAGCAAGGGCGTTGACCAGCGGGTTGCCCTGGTACACGGAGTCGAAGACCATTTCGCCGCCGATGTTGGGCAGGCCCAGCGAGTTGCCGTAGCCGCCGATGCCGGCCACGGCGCCGTGCATGACGCGGGCCGTGTCCGGGTGGTCGATGGCGCCGAAGCGCAGCGGATCCATGACGGCCACCGGGCGGGCGCCCATCGAGATGATGTCGCGGACAATGCCGCCGATGCCGGTCGCGGCGCCCTGGTAGGGCTCAACGAACGACGGCGAGTTGTGGGACTCGATCTTGAACGTGACGGCCCAGCCGTCGCCCAGGTTGGTGACGCCGGCGTTTTCGCCGATGCCCACCAGCATGTCCTTCTTCATCTCCTCGGTGACCTTGTCGCCGAACTGGCGCAGGTGGTTCTTCGAGGACTTGTAGGAGCAGTGCTCGCTCCACATCACGGAGTACATGGCGAGCTCCGCGCCGGTGGGGCGGCGGCCCAGGACCTTGACGACCTCGTCGAACTCATTCTGTTTCAGGCCCAGCTCCGCCCAGGGGAGCTCCACGTCCGGGGTCTTGGCCGCATTCTCGACGGTGTCGATGTTGAACTTTTTGGTCTCGGTGATCGAGCCCGCTGACGTCTCCGTCATTTGTTGTCTCCCACAATTTTGTTCAGTACGGAGGTGAAGAAGCCGAGGCCATCGGTGTCTGAACCGCCGACACCGTCGAGGGACTCCGGGCCGAAACCCACCTCCACGGCGTGCTCGGGGTGCGGCATGAGGCCCACGACGTTGCCTGCCGCGTTGGCGATGCCGGCGATGTCCCGGCGCGAGCCGTTCGGGTTGAAGCCGACGTAGCGGAACACCACGCGGCCTTCAGCCTCGAGCGCGTCCAGGGTCTTCTCGTCGGCGATGTACTGGCCGTCCTGGTTCTTCAACGGCACAGTGATTTCCTGGCCGGCGGCGTAGTCGCCGGTCCACGCCGTGGTGTTGTTTTCCACGCGGAGGACCTGGTCGCGGCACATGAATTTCAGGTGGTCGTTCTTGATCATGGACCCCGGAAGCAGGTGCGACTCGGTCAGGATCTGGAAGCCGTTGCAGATGCCGAGCACGGGCAGCCTGGCATCCGAGTTGGCGGCATCGATGATCTTGGCCATGAGCGGCGCGAACCGGGAGATGGCGCCGGCACGGAGGTAATCGCCGTAGGAGAAACCGCCGGGAATTACGACGGCGTCGACGTCACCCAAGGTGGTGTCGGCGTGCCAGAGCGCCACCGGGGTGGCGCCAGCGAGGCGCACGGCACGGACGGCGTCGCGATCATCCAGGGTGCCGGGAAAGGTGACGACGCCGATTTTCGCGCCGGCGAGCTTGGGGTTCGCGGCGACGGCGATGGCTTCACCGATCAGGGGGAGTTCAGTCATGTCAGGCCTCAACGACCTCGACGTTGACGACGTCCTCGATGACCGGGTTGGACAGCAGGGTCTCCGCGGCATCGCGGGCCTGGGCCAGGATTTCCTCGGTCACCTCGCCGTCAACCGTGAGTTCGAAGCGCTTGCCCTGGCGGACAGAGCTGAAGGCGGTGAAGCCCAGCCGGGGCAGCGCACCAACGATGGCCTTCCCCTGCGGGTCCAGAATCTCGGGCTTGGGCATGACGTCGACAACGATCCGGGGCATCCGGTAACTCCTGTGCGTGAGCATTGGGTAAGGGCGCAGCGGAGTGGTGCCGTCTCACGCCGATCAGTTGTGTGGTGAGGGCAACATGAAAGGGCGCTCCGCGAGCTTGCATGCCTATTCTACCGGCCCCGGCCCGTCCCGCCGTATTTGGCTCCGCTCGTGTGAACCGGAGGGCGCCCGGGGCAGCGGCGCGGTCCGCCGCCGCCTGCTTGAACGCAGCCGCCGCGCGCTATGGTCGCGGACTGCACCGGGTCAGTAGGATGTGCGCATGGCCGAGAAACGCAAATCCATGGTGTTGTCAGTGGTGGCCGTCGCTGTGTTCGCCGGGCTGGGCCGAATGGTCCTGCAGAAGATCAAGGCCGACCGTGCAGCGAGGCGAACCAACGTAGCCGGGCCGTTGGACGAAAAGACCCGTGAGTGGATCAGCGAGGTAGTCCGGACCCCGCGGCAGTAAGCGGGGAACAGCCCGCCGACGGCCCGACCCGGAGTGACGACGGCGCAGTTCAGGACGTCGTCGACCATCCTGTCGCGTTGCGTGACAAAAAAGTAAAAAGCTCCCTGTGGTCTATGTCATATTCAGCTCTCAGTCTGTACTGTATGAATCGGCTGGTATCCGTCGGGGCAGGCCGGGCGATCGCTCGGTATGGTCCCGCCAGCCCGCGGGGCCCGGTATCAAGCCGAGCCGTTCCTTTACGAAAGGTTCAAACACTCGTGACATCACCAGGAAAGAGCTTCCTTCGAAGCGGGGGACTCCGGAGGGCCGCGGCACTGACCCTGGGCTTGCCGGTTCTTCTGTCCACCATCGCAATCGCACCCGCCAACGCGGCCCCGGCCCGCGGACCGGCTGCAACCGGCATCGCGCAGAAGAATATTGACCCGAACAATTACAAGGACGGCCGCTACATTGTGGTCTTGGCGGAAAAGCCGTCTGCAACCTACGACGGCGGCACGGCCGGTCTAGCGGCGACGAAGCCCGCGACCGGCAAAAAGCTGGACGCGAACAGGCCCGAAGTCAAGCAGTACAAGTCGCACCTGGAACAGAAGCAAGCCCAGATTGCCGGCCAGCAGGGCGTCAAGATCCAGCGCCAGTTCACCGCGGCCCTCAACGGCTTCAGTGCCAAGCTGACGGCCGACCAGGCCCTCAAGCTAGCCAAGGACCCCAGTGTCCTGGTGGTCGCGCCGGACACCGAGAACGCCCCCGACTATTCCACCACTGACTTCCTGAAGCTCAGCGGCCCCAACGGCACCTGGAACACCAAGTTCGGGGGCCTGAACGGGGCCGGCAAGGGCGTCGTCGTCGGCGTGATCGACACCGGGTACACGCCGTCCAGCGCATTCTTCGCCGGCGACGAGGTGAAGCCCCTCACGGGAGACCCGGTGGTCGGCGTGCCCTACCGCGACACCGACGGCAAGATCAAGATGCTCAAGGCCGACGGCGAGGACTTCAAGGGCGAATGCCAGACCGGCACCGACTTTGACGGCACCGCCTGCAACTCCAAGGTTCTGAGCGCGCGCTACTTCGGCGACGACTTCGCCGCCACTGTCCCGGAGTCAGAATGGGCCCCGGGCGAAAGGCTGTCGCCGGTCGACGCCGCCAGCCACGGAACCCACACCGCCAGCACGGCTGCCGGTAACGCAAACGTCGAAGCCTCGGTCGACGGCCGGAGCTTCGGCAAGACCAGCGGCATCGCGCCGGCCGCGAAGCTCTCCATTTACAAGGTCTGCTGGGAAGACAAGGACCCCGATACCGGCGGCTGCTACTCCTCGGCGTCCGTTGAGGCCATCAACCAGGCCATCCAGGACGGCGTGGACGTCTTGAACTACTCCATCTCCGGCGCCACGGACACCACCACCGACCCCGTGTCGATGGCCTTCCTGTCCGCAGCCTCGGCAGGGATCTTCGTCGCCGTCTCCGCCGGCAACTCCGGCCCGACGGCCAGCACCGTCAACCACGGCGCACCCTGGCTGACCACGGTCGCCGCGACAAGCTTCTCGCAGGAACTGCAGGGCACGGCCGAATTCTCCGACGGCAGCAAGTACCGTGGCGCCAGCATCATGAACACCCAGGTTTCCAACGCCGGGGTGGTTCTGGCCGCCAACGCGGGAGCCGCCGGCAGCGCCAGCCCGGCCCTGTGCGGTCCGGGGTCGCTGGACCCGGCCAAGATCGCCGGCAAGGTGGTGGTCTGTGACCGCGGTGTGGTGGACCGCGTCGCTAAGAGCGCCGAGGTCAAGCGCGGCGGCGGCGTGGGCATGATCCTCGTCAACCTGACAGATTCCTCGCTGGACACGGACAAGCACTCGGTGCCCACGGTTCACGTGAACCCGCCTGCCACCGAAGCCATCAAGGCAAAGGTCACGGCCAACCCGGCCATCAAGGTTTCACTGGTTAACAAGGACACCACCGGCCTGCCGCTCGAGGCGCAGCCGCAGATCGCCGGCTTCTCCTCCCGCGGCCCGCTGCTGGCCGCCGGCTCGGACCTGCTGAAGCCGGACGTCGCCGCTCCCGGTGTGGCCGTGCTGGCCGGTGTTTCACCGATCGGCACGGGCGGGGACAACTTCGGCTTCCTCTCGGGCACGTCCATGGCATCCCCGCACGTGGCTGGCTTCGGCGCGCTGATCCTGTCCAAGAACCCTATGTGGTCGCCTGCGACGGTCAAATCCGCGATGATGACCACCACGAGCAACGTCAGGAACGCTGACGGGTCCAAGAACACGGACGTCTTCGCCACCGGCGCGGGTCAGGTGGACCCGGCCCGGGTGCTGGATCCGGGTCTGGTCTACGACGCCAACCTGACTGACTACCTGGCGTTCATCAACGGCACGGGCATGGAACTTGGCATCCCGGGCATCGGCACCACCAAGCCGCGGGACATGAACCTCCCGTCCTTCGCCCTGGGCAACCTGGCCGGGAAGATCGAAGTCACCCGCACCGTGACCGCCCTGACCCCGGGCGTCTACAAGGCCAAGTTCGACGTCCCCGGCATTAAGGTCAGTGTGACCCCCGCGGCCCTGAACTTCAGTGCCGCCGGGCAGAAGCGCACGTTCAAGGTCTCCTTTGAGAACCAGGGCGCACCCTTGGGCAAGTTCGCCACGGGTTCGCTGACCTGGCAGGGCGCCAACAAGACCGTGACGTCCCCGATTGCAGTCCGTCCGCAGTCGGCCGTGGCCTCGCAGAGTGTTGCCTTCACCTCCCAGGGCGGCACCGGTTCCGGTGATATCAAGCTGGTCTCCGGCACGAACTCGCCGATCAACATGACCCTCGACGGTCTCTCGAAGGCAGACTCCACCGCCGTCGAGCTCGTCCCGGGCCCGTTCACGGCTGCACCCAATGCCGCAACCTACGTCAAGACGGTCCAGGTCCCGGCGGGCAGCCCGCTGGCGAAGTTCTCGATCCTCTCCGCGGATCCGGCCGCTGACTTTGACCTCTACGTCATGACTCCAAACGGGCCGGTGACCTCCGCGACGTCTTCGGCAAGCGAATCCGTGTCCATCCCCAACCCGACCCCGGGCGCGTACACGATCTACGCACACCTGTTCGACAGCCCGGACAAGCGCGCCACCAAGGCCTCGGTCGACGCTGCGGTGCTCGGCGTGGTCGCGGGCAAGGCGTCGCTGAGCCCGAACCCGCTGCGGCTCCCCAACGGCAAGACAGGCAAGGTCACGCTGAGCTGGTCAGGGCTGGAAACCGGTTCCTACATCGGCCGCGTCACCTTCGCCGGTGCAAGCGACCCGACGTTTGTCTCCGTTCTGGTGACGCCGGCCGGGGCCGTCGTGGTACCGCCAACGTCGGAGGACCAGGCCAGCAACGACGGTCCGGGTGACAGCGCCGGCGGCAATGACAAGGGCAAGAAGGTGCAGAAGGAGAAGGGCAAGATCCAGAACAGCGCCCGGCCCTTCGCCCCGAACAACGCCATCTAGGCCGAAACGAACACCAAGAAACCCGGCAACGGCCGGCGGTTCACACCGCCGGCCGTTGCTGTTTAAGGCGGCCCGGGTTAAGGGGGCCGCCTCAACCCGGGCCGCCGCAGCCGCGAAGCGGGCGGCCCCCAACTTCGGGTCAGATGGCGCCTGTGGAACCGGCGCTGCCGCCCAGCAGCGGGGCCATCGCGCGCCAGCGGGCGATCTCGCAGCCGTCGGTCCGGCTGAACCGGCAATTGACCTCGCGGCCCAGGTACCGGCCGGTCACGACCGCGGTCTGGGGGCCGCCGTACTGCTGCGTACACAGCGGCGGCGGACCCGGCTTGGGGAAGAAGATCGCCTCGCCGTGGCGCCGGACGACCTCAAGGGCGGCGGCCGGATCGGGAAGCGTCGACGCAGCGGTGGGACCGCCGTCGCCGGCCTCGAGGCGGAAAGTGTATTCCGGGGCGCCGGGGGCGTCGCTCAGGCGGATGGTGAGATCGATCTGCGTGTTGGCCGTGTCTGTCATGTCGGTCCCTTCACGTTGTCATCAGGGCTTGTCCGGTTCCGGAGCCGGCCACCGGGCGGTCACTGCCGCGGTGTCGCAGCTGCATGGAGCAAGGGTTCCAGATGTTGCAGCAGCCGCTGCCGGAGCCGCTGCGACTCCGCCGCGAACGCCCGCTGATATTCAACGTACTCGGCCTTGCCCTCCGGTGTCTCGATCCGGATGGCCGGATAGCCCCAGTCGGCAAGATCATACGGCGATGCCTGCATGTCCATGACCCTGATCCGCCAGGACAGTTCGAAGCAATCCATCACGATCTCGCTGGGCAGCAGGGGAGCGAGCTTGTACGCCCATTTGTAGAGGTCCATGTTGGCATGCAGGCACCCGGGCTGCTCCATGGTCCGCTGGTTTTCCCTGCTGGGGACCATGCTGTTCAACGGCACGGCGTCCGGCGTGTAGAACCGGAAGGCGTCGAAATGCGAGCACCGGATCCGGTTCTCCTCAACCACCTCGTCGGTGCGCCCGGACCCCAGCCGTAACTGCAGGTACTCGTGCCGGAGGTCGAACTTGTCCTGCCGGTAGACCATGGCCCACTCGTGGAGCCCAAAACAGCCGAACTGGGCTGGCCGCGCGGCGGTGCCGGCAAGGATGATCCCGGCGAACTGCAACGCCTCCCGCCGGTCCCGGATGAAGGCGTCGACGTCGACCGTCACGGCGGGCGAACCCGCCGGCAGCCCCCCGGCGGCGAGTTCGGCGTCGTCGGCCGCGCGGTAGTATTTCCAGCCGGTCCGCGCCGCCGCCTCGGGGCCGCAGAGCACGACGCCGGCTCCCGGATGCCAGCGCAGCAGCTGTCCGGGCTTTTGGGTGTAGTAGGTGAAGAGGAAGTCCTCCACCGGATGCTTCCGGCCCGCTGAGCGCCGCTCAAGGTAGGGCTCCGCGTAGCGGCGGACGCGCTGTTCGTGGGCCGACTGGCGTGGCAGCCATTCGTTTCGCGACAGGAACAAGGGCCTAGCTCGCCCCGCCGGATGAGCCCAGGACGTCCTTGGCGGCGTTCCACGCGGCGATTTCGCAGCCGTCCTTCAGGCTGTAGCTCGCCTGTACCGGCCGGCCGTCCACGACGCCGGAGACGGTCGCGACCTGAGGGCCGCCGTACACGGCCGGAGCGCCTTGCGCGGGCGCCTGTTGGGTGCAGATCTGGTCCTTGCCGGGCGGGAGGGGGCTGAGGATGGCGGGGTTGTTCTTGATGGCGAGGCAGGCCGCCGCGGCATTGGGGTGCTGGCTTTCGGGGGCGGGCACCCCGTTCTGGCAGACGAGCGTGAAGTTCGTGGCCGTGCCGGTTTCGGACGGCTTGATCATGATGGCGAGCTCGGCGTTGCCCTGGCCCGGGCCCGTCGGCAACGGGGCCGCCGTGGGTGAGGGCGCCGGGGCGGTCGTCTCGGTGTCCGGCGAGGGGGTGCCCGTCGCGGTGCCGCTCGGGGTGCTAGGCGAGGGGCTGGAGGGGGCCGTCGTCGTGCTGGCCGAGGGGGACGGGGAGGGCCCGCCGTTTGGCGTGCACGCGGCCAGGCTGGCCGCGACCATCAGAGCGGCCGCCAGGACAAGTGCCGGGCGGCCCGATTGCGTGCGCATGAGCAGTCCTCCTCTGTTGCGCCCAGTCTACCGCCGGGGCACGTCCTCCGAGCCCGGCCTGGTGGCGGCGATCAGTTCCATCATGGACCCATGCAGCTGGCCGACCTGTTCGCGCGTCAGCCCGAGACGCGCCATCATGATGCCCGGGACCTGGAGGGCCTGCTCGCGAAGGGCGGCTCCGCGGGGGGTCAGCCGGACATCCAGGGTGCGCTCGTTGCCTTCCATCCGCTGCCGGGTGATGAACCCGGCCGTTTCGAGGCGGCGAAGCAGCGGCGAGATGGTGGCCGGCTCCTGTGCCAGTGCTTCGCTGATGTCGCGGACCGACCTCGGGCTTGCTTCCCAGAGGCACAACATGACGAGGTACTGCGGATGGGTCAGGCCGAGTTTGTCCAGGACGGGCTTGTAAGCGCCGACGACGCCGCGGGAGGCCACCGTCAGGGCAAAACACAGCTGCTGCTCCAAGAGGAGATCGTCCCTCGCTGCTTGGGAGTCTTGGGCTGCCGGGGAGGGCCGTGCCGCCTGCGGGGGTTTCACCGGCCCGGCGTGCTCCGCTGCCTGCGCTTGCAGCCCCGCCGCGGCATCCGCCGTTCGATTGGTCACGCCGACTCCTTCCGATCGTTAGTGCACTAATGATTAGCGTACACTGGAGGCATTGTCTTGTTCCCAGGAAAGGATAGCCATGGCCAAGGAAAACGCCGCCGAGAGGTTCATGCGGGCCACCGGGAAGCTCCGGGCGATCTTCGGCCCGGCCAACCGCAGCTCGCTCGGCCACGAGATGACGGAGCAGAACAGGCGGCTGCTGGCGGCGCGGGAGGCCGAAACCGAGCAGTGGGAGACAGTGCACCGGGCCGATGGCAGCACCTATGTGGTGCCCCGCAACCCCGGCGACAAATCCTTGCGCTAGGCCCAATTCCGCACCGCTTCCACCCGGGCAATTTGCCGCCGTCGGGCGTAAAATAAGGGCACTGACACACCGCTGTGCAGCAGCCTGAACCACCCGCGACGATGAAAGGGGGTGGGACTAGTGACACGTACGGTCAAGGCTTTTATGGACAAAACCGACAAGCTGCGGTACTTGTTCGGCCCGGCAGACCGCAATGACCCGGAAGCGCCGGTTATTCACCGGCATGACGACTTCGAGCACGCCTCCGAAGACGACCTGGCGGGTTTCGAAGTGGAGACAGACACTCAGGGGCATCACTACGCTGTCCGTAAAACAGATCTCGGGAACGAAGAGGTCTGAAGCCTTAGACGGCGCTGATGCGCTGTAACGACGCGATGGACATGAAAATGGGAGCGGCGCGCCGCTCCCATTTTCATGCCTGGTCCGCGGTCCTCTAACCTGAACGCCGGCGGGGCCCAGACTTGGGCCACGGTGGCCGCGGCGCCCGGCTGCCTAGCGGCCGGTGCCGCCGTAGACGGTGGCTTCGTCTTCAGTGTCGAGGTCAAACGCCCTGTGGATGGCCCGGACGGCGTCATCGAGAAGGTCGGCGTGGGTGACCACCGAGATGCGGATCTCCGAGGTGGAAATCATGTTGATGTTGATTCCCGCTTCTGAGAGGGCCGCGAAGAAACGTGCGGACACGCCCGGGTGCGAGCGCATGCCGGCGCCGATCAGCGAAAGCTTGCCGATCTGCTCGTTGTATTCAATGCTCTCGAAGCCGATCCGGTCCTGTGCGGAGTGCAGCGCGGCCAGGGCCTCGGCGCCCTCGACGATCGGGAGGGTAAAGGAGATATCGGTCCGGCCCGTGCCGTGCGTGGAGACGTTCTGAACGATCATGTCGATGTTCGAGTGGGCGTCCGCGATGACTTGGAAGATGGCCGCAGCCTTGCCCGGGATGTCCGGTACGCCAACTACCGTGACTTTGGCTTCCGAACGGTCGTGTGCAACACCGGAGATGATTGGCTGCTCCAAGGCAACTCCCTCTTGGGTCGTGATCTTGTCGTCGGCGCCGGGGAGGACCCAGGTGCCTTCATTCTGGCTGAATGAGGATCGGACGTGCAAGGGTACCCCGAAGCGGCGGGCGTACTCGACGCAGCGCAGGTGCAGGATCTTGGCGCCCGAGGCCGCTAGTTCCAGCATTTCCTCGCTGGAGATGCGGTCGATTTTCCGGGCCGACGCGACGACGCGCGGATCGGCCGTGTAGACGCCATCGACGTCGGTGAAGATCTCGCACACATCGGCGTCAAGCGCCGCGGCGAGGGCCACCGCCGTCGTGTCGGAACCGCCGCGGCCGAGCGTTGTGATCTCGTTCGTGGTCCGGCTCATGCCCTGGAACCCGGCGACGATCGCAATGTGCCCCTTGTCCAGGGCGGTGCGGATGCGGTGCGGGTCGACGTCGATGATCCGGGCCTTGCCGTGGATGCCGTCGGTGATCATGCCGGCCTGGGAGCCGGTGAAGGACTGGGCCGAGGCGCCGAACTTGTTGATGGCCATGGCCAGCAGCGCCATCGAGATGCGTTCCCCGGCGGAAAGGAGCATGTCCATCTCGCGGGCCGGGGCGGAATCGGTCAATTGTCCGGCGAGATCGAGGAGCTCGTCGGTGGTGTCGCCCATGGCGGAGACCACCACCACAACCTCATCGCCGGCGTTGTGGGCGTCCACGACCCTCCGGGCGACGCGCTTGATGCCCTCGGCGTCCGCCACGGAGGAGCCGCCAAACTTTTTCACGACAAGGTGCTTGGTGGCGGCGGCCATGGCGGGCAGCGTCTGGGGCTGCGATCCGGGCTGGACTTCGGTAGTGGGCAAACTCATTCGCGCACCCTCACTGGATCATCGGGGTTCTGGGCCAGGCAACCAAACGGCGCGACGGCGTAACTTCTCACCCCAGTTTATCGCCGTGCACCCGCGCCGTTGAAATGTGACCGAATGGCAGACACCGCGCCCCGTTCCACCGGACATGTCCCAGGCTGCGTTCCACGGGACATGTCCACGCCGCGGGCCACGGGCGGACATGCTCCCCGCTCCGAGGGACATGCTCATTCTTCGTGGGCCTGCGCCGTGACCTCCAAGGCGCATGTCCCACGCTGCGGACCAGGAGTGGACATGCTCCCGCTCTGAGGCACATGCTCATTCTTTGGGCCCAGCCCTACGACCCTCAAGGCGCATGTCCCATGCAGCGGACCACGAGTGGACATGCTCCCCGCCCCGAGGCACATGCTCATTCTTGGCGGGCCAGGAGGGGCATGTCTTCCCGGTCCAGAGGACATGCTCATTCTTCGCGCCTAGGGGTGGGCAGAAGGGCATTATGTCCATTCCCGGGCCTGGGTGCGGGACATGTCCAGTGGTCCGAAGGCACGGCGGGGCGGTCGCCGGACATGTCCAGTGGTCCGAAAGGCGCGGGGGCGCGGTCCCGGGACATGTCCGGTGGTCCTAAGGCAGGGGAGCGGGCGCGGGACATGTCCAGTGTTCGGGAGATGGCCCCGGGAGAGCGGCCGGGCGGCGGCCCCGCAAGCGAGGGGGCCGCGTCACCGACCAACCGGCGCAGTGCAGCTAGTGCGTCCTCCGGCCTGTACTGGCAGGCGGGCGCGGGCTCGGGCTCCGGTCGACGCGGTCCAGCCGGTAGCGCCAAGATGGCAGTTGCTTGCCCGCGGTGTCCTCGGCCACGGGGAAGAAACGGTCCTTCCCGAAGCCCAGGGCCTCGAGCAGACGGCGCGACGGGAGATTGGGCTCGTACACGCCCGCGAAAATGGTCTCGCACCCGCGGACGCTAAACAGCCACTCGATCAGGGCGCCGACAGCCTCCCGGCCAAGGCCCAGCCCATGATGGTCCGGGTGCAGGACGTAGCCTAGGCTCGCGCACCCGGCGGGAATCCGTCCCGGCGCCGGGGGCTCCTCAGTGTTCCAGGTCCGGCCGTCGCCGACGATTTCACCGGTGGCCTGCAGCTCGATGGCCCAGCCGAAATGGAACCACTCGGCGGTGGAGGACTCCGCGGCGAACAGCGCCTGTTGAAGCCGGGCGCTGTTCTGCTCCGGGGTGAGCGGGCCGTGGGACAGATAACGCGTGGCGGAGGGGTGGGCGCGGAATCGAAGCAGCGCGCCGGCGTCGTCGTTCCTCAACGGACGCAACAGCAGGCGTTCGGTGAGGAAAGGGGCGGGGGTGACGCCCGCGGCAGCTGTCACGAGGCCGTCAGCTCAGCGCGTTGCGGCGGCCCTCGAAGGCCCTGCCGAGGGTGACTTCGTCGGCGTATTCCAGGTCCCCGCCCACGGGCAGGCCCGAGGCGAGCCGGGTGACCGCGATGCCGATCGACTTGAGCATCCGGGCCAGATACGTCGCCGTGGCCTCGCCCTCGAGGTTGGGGTCGGTCGCGATGATGATTTCCTGGATGGCGCCGTCGTTGAGCCGGGTCAGCAGCTCACGGATCCGCAGTTGTTCCGGACCGATGCCGGCGATCGGGTTGATTGCCCCGCCCAGCACGTGGTACCTGCCGCGGAACGACCGTGTCCGCTCCACCGCCAGGACATCTTTGGATTCTTCGACGACGCAGATCACCGCGGGGTCCCGGCGCGGGTCACGGCAGATGTTGCACAGTTCCTGCTCCGTCACGTTTCCGCAGACCGTGCAGAACTTGACGCGTTCCTTCACGGTGGTGATGGCGTCGACGAGCCGCTTCATGTCCTGCGGATCGGCCTCGAGGATGTGGAACGCCAGCCGCTGGGCAGACTTGGGCCCGACTCCGGGAAGGCGTCCGAGCTCGTCGATCAGCTCTTGAACTGCACCCTCGTACACAATGTCCTCGTTCGTTTGGAATGGGGCCGGGACCAGCCGGCAGGGGGTCTGCTAGAAGCGCGGCGGCAGCGGGCTTCCATCCAGGGAGCGTTCCTCCACGAGTTTGCCGCCCAGGATGCGCTCGACGGCGGCCCGGCCGAAGACACCCGATTCCTCGATCGTTTCGTCGTCGGCGCTCGGAATGTCCTGGACGTAGACCGTGGCTGCGGCGGCCGCCCGGGCCGGGGCCTTCGCCCGCCCGGCCTCGGCCTCGGGACTGTTCGACAGCCGCTGATAAAGGCTTTGCCGGCCCGCCGCTGAGGCAGGCTCGGGAACGGTGGCCACTGGAGCCGCAACGGCAGCCACGGCCGCCAGGGCCGCGAACTGGGCTGCGGTCTGCGGCGCGGCCGGTGCCGGGGCCCCTTCAGCCTGGGCGGAGCGTTCCGCGGTCAGTCCGGACGGTGCGGACACGACGCCGGCGTATTCCGGGATCTGTGCCGCCGCCGGCTCGTACTGCGCGGGCTCCGGTTCGGGTGCGGGGGGCTCCGTGTCTGGCGTCGCGTATTGGCCGACGTTGGATTCCGTGCCGACCGCCCAGACGCCTGGTGACTGCTCGACGGCGCGCGCCCAGGGATCGGCCAGTGTATCGGGGCCCGCCTGCGACGTTCCGGTCGAGGAACCGGCGGCACCGGACGGTGCCTGGGCCGCCGGCGTCCGGGTCGGCGCTGCGGACGCGGCGCGGCTGGACGGGGTGGCCGGCGCAGGATCCCAATCCATGGGCGGTTCTTCGTCCAGCGGCGGGGCGTCCTCATCCCGCGGCGGTCCCCAGTCGTCATCAGGGTCGGCATAGGACCCGGAAGCCTCCGGGGGTGCCGCCGGCACCGCGGCCGCCCTGGGTTCGGAAATCTGGGCCTGGACTGCGGGAACAGTCGCGGGGGATTGCGCGTCCGGCGCCGAGTCGTCGGGAGACACCGCCGACGAGGCGGTCGGTGCGGGTTCCGAAGATTCCGCCGCGGCCGCTCCGGCGGAGGCCGGATTGGGCTGCGTTCCGGGCACGGGGGCAGCGGAACCGTTTGCCGTGGCAGATCCCTTCCCCGTGACGGCTTCCGCGGTGGTGTCCGCCGTTGGCTGGGGAGCAGGACTGAGACCCCAGGCGACGTCGGCCGACGTCGCCGGGGTTTCCCGGTTATCGGGCGCTTTTGGGTTTGGCGCAGAGCTCGCCGGGCTGTTGCCGCCGCCGGCCACGGCTCGGATCTGGCAGTCGATGCCGATCGTCTTGTGGATAGCCTGCCGGAGGTTGTCGGCGTGGTCGGCCCGGCCGAAGGCGCCCGCCAGCCCCGGGGTAGTGAACGCGAGCGTCAGGACGTGGTCTTCGAAATGGCCGACCTGGGCATTGGGCTCCACCAGCGCCCAGGTGCTTCGTTTGATTTTCGTCAGGGACTGCAGGATCTCGGGCCACGCGCGGCGCAAAACCTCGACGTCGGCGCCCGGGCCGGACACGGCAGCGGGCACTGCCGCAGGTGCTGGGGCGGCCGCGGTCGGTTCGGGCCGTGCCGGGGCGGACTGTGCAGGGGACTGTGCCGGAGGGGACTGTGCCGGAGCGGACTGGGCAGGAGCGGACGGGGCAGGAGCGGACGGTGCAGCCCCGGCGGCAGTTGCCGGAGCGGGCCCGGCTGGCGGGGCGCCGGGCGGCGGTGCCGCCGCACGTGACGGGACCGTTGCTTGTGGAGACGCGGACCCGCGACTGCCGGCAGCCGCGGGTTCGTCCACGGGCCAGTCGCTGGTGCTGACGCGGGGCGCCGTCAGCGGCTCCCGGGCAGGCTCCTCCGCGCGGACAGTCGTGGCCGGCACAGGAACAGCGACCGGCGGCTGTGCGACCTGTGGCCGTTCGGCTTGTACCTGTTCGGCCGGCCGCTCGGCGGGTGCGGCGGGCACTGCTGCTGCAACCGGCGCCGCCGGACGAGCCGCCGGTGCGCCCGCAAGGGGAGACCCGACGTCGTTCCCGGCGTAGTTCAAGCGCCGCTCGACGCGGTCGATGCGGGCGGCGATGCCGCGTTCCGTCTGTTCCGAGCTGGGCAGCAGGATGCGGGCGCACAGCAGTTCCAGATGCAGGCGCGGGGACGTGGCCCCGGTCATTTCGGTGAGCGCGGTGTTGGTAACGTCGGCCGCGCGGGAAAGTTCGGCAGCACCGAGATTGTGCGCCTGGTTCTGCATGCGGGCGATCTGGTCCGCCGGCATGCCGCGGAGGATGGACTGGGCGCTCTCGGGCATCGCCTGGACGATGATGAGGTCGCGGAAGCGTTCCAGCAGGTCTTCGACGAAGCGACGCGGATCGTGGCCGGTCTGGATGACCCGGTCCACCGCCCGGAAGACCGTGGCCGAGTCCGACGCGGCGACGGCTTCGACGACGTCGTCCAGCAGGGAAGCGTGGGTGTAGCCCAGGAGGGCGACCGCAAGTTCGTAGTCCAGACCGTTGGGTCCGGCGCCGGCCATGAGCTGGTCCAGGACGGAGAGGGAGTCGCGCACGGAACCGCCGCCAGCGCGGATGACGAGCGAGAGCACACCCGGGGCCACGGCGACGTTTTCCTGGGAGCAGAGCAGCTCCAGGTAGGCCATGAGCGGCTCCGGCGGTACGAGCCGGAAGGGGTAGTGGTGCGTGCGGGACCGGATGGTGCCGATCACCTTGTCCGGCTCCGTGGTGGCGAAGATGAACTTGATATGCTCCGGCGGCTCTTCGACGATCTTGAGCAGGGCGTTGAAGCCGGCGGACGTGACCATGTGGGCTTCGTCGATGATGAAGATTTTGTAGCGGTCCCGGACCGGAGCGTAGGTGGCCCGTTCACGGAGGTCGCGGGCGTCGTCCACGCCGCCGTGGCTGGCGGCGTCGATCTCGATGACATCCAGCGAGCCCGAACCGCCGCGCGCCAGTTCAACACAGCTGGGGCACTTGCCGCAGGGGGTGTCCGTCGGTCCTTCGGCGCAGTTCAGGCAGCGGGCCAGGATCCGGGCCGAAGTTGTTTTGCCGCAGCCGCGAGGGCCCGAAAAGAGATAGGCGTGGTTGACCCGGTTCTTGCGCAAGGCCGTCATGAGGGGCTCAGTGACGTGCTCCTGCCCGATGACGTCCGCGAACGAATCGGGGCGGTATCGACGGTAGAGGGCGGTAGTAACAGTCACAGATAAACCCTACCAATCGGCACTGACATAAAAGACCCCTCATGCACCCGCCAGAGCCCGCTTACCCTTGCTACCTTCCGGTCCTGGGGGAGTTCAACAGGATGACGCCACATGAGGGGCCGTCAGCAAGTTTACCTGACGATTCAGCGTTGCCCGAATTGGCCCGGTTTCGACGTGTCTTCGCGGTGGGACATGTCCGCTTTTCGCGGGCAGGAGTGGGCTCTGCGGGACTATGGCCACCCTTGGGCGCATGTCCGGAGCATGTCCAGTGCTGGGGCGACCGGCGTGGAACATGTCCAGTGCTCGGGAGGCCAGCGAGGGGGCATGTCCATTTTTCGCGGGCAGGACTGGGCTCTGCGGGATCATGTCCACCCTTGGGCGCGTGTGCGGAGCATGTCCAGTGGTGGGGCGGCCAGCTAGGGAGCATGTCCATTTCTGGCGGCCTTTTCGCGACCGAGATTGCCCGGGTTCGGGATATGTCCAGCGCCCGGCGCGAGAAGGGGGCATGTCCCGCGAAGTGGCCTCGGGCTGGGGCGGGGAGGGTCCAATTGGGCGAAGCTGGAAAGTTCAGGTAGTCTAGTATCTGCTTTTGATTCAGAAGCAACTGGAGAATTCGCCTAGCGGCCTATGGCGCACGCCTGGAACGCGTGTTGGGTTAACGCCCTCGGGGGTTCAAATCCCCCATTCTCCGCGGCTGGCCCCGGCCCCTTTGGACCGGGGCCTTTTTGCGTCCAAGGGCCTTCGGGCGGCCGTCCCCCCACTTAGGCGCCGTAACCCAGCCGGCGCAGACGGGTTCTCGCGGCCTGCTCGCTCGGTCCCACCCGGCCCAGGGCAACATGAACAACCCCGAGCGTGACGCGCGTTGCCGCGGTAACGGGCAACGGGATGGGCCCCAGCCTCGCGGTCCGGAGACCGAGCAGCTCGCGGTATTTGGGTTCGAGGCTGGACACGGCGGCCGCGAACAGCACCCGGTAGCCCGGTTTGAGCGCAGGGTGGAGGGGCGGATCCCGGATGAAGGCCACCGTTTCGGCCACCCGCTCGTCACAGCGGAGCTCGCCGTCGTCGTACCAGCGGTCCAGTTGCTGCCGCATCTCCGCCTCACTCAGCGGCGGGGATTCCACGCCCATGAGCCGGCCGGCCTGCGCCCACTCGCGGACATAGGCATCAGGTCCACCCGGAATCGGCCGTCCCCACAGCTTGTGGGCGGAGAGGAAGGCGTCCGTGAAGGCGATGTGCACCCAGCGGAGCAGCTCGGGGTCGTTGGCCGCGTAACTGCGTTCGACGCCGTGCCCGTCCACGAAGTCTCCCCGGACCTTCCGGTGGAGCCGGAGAACCCAGTCCGAGGCGGCACGGGCGGCGTCGGTGGAACCGTAGGAAACGGTGAAAATCCAGCGGATCGTGCCCGCCAGGCGGCCCAGGGGGTCTTCGCGGAAACGGGAGTGATCGTGCACGCCGGCCAGTGCCCCGGGATGGAGCGCCTGCATCAGCAGGGCCCGAATGCCCGCCACGATGGTTGGCATGCCCCCGTGCACGGCCCAGACTGCGGAGCCCGGCAAGTGGTACCCGGCGTCCTCCCCCTCGGCAAGGAGGGGCACCCACTCGGGCACGGCGTCCCGCGTCCCGGTGAACGTTTGTTTCAGTTCTGCCTGCCATTCCCTGAGGACATTGCGCATCCTCCATTTTTACCCGGCCTCCGGGTGTCCGGCACCTGCGAGTCCGCGAAGGACTACTTGGCCGCCGCCGGCTCGCTACTGGGGCCGCCTCCCGATCTCCGCGCGGGACCGCAAAAGGGGTCCGCAGGCGGTTCACAGAGCCGGTGGTCTGTGGTCCCATAGGGGATAAGTCCGCGAAGTCTGGGGTCGCCGGGCACCCAATTGCAGGAGTCACACGTGGGAAAACACTGGGGAAACTCATCGAGTGAGCCGTCAAGCAGGGCGCGGACGGTTGCCGTGCGTTGTGCATCGGGAGGCTTGTGCCTCTCACTCGCCGTTCTGGCATTCGGCGGCTTTCAGGGATTGAGCGCTATCGCGCCCTACAGCGCGCCGGCCGTCGTGCCGGCCGCCGGCTCGGTGGGGCCTCAAACGCTGGACCCGTCTGCCGGCTCCGACGGGGCTCCCGCCGCAACATCCGCAGGCACCTCAGGGGCGGTCACCGCAGACGCACAGGCCCTCGTGGCCTTCAGCCGGAGCACCGTGGAAACGCTGACCCGGGAAGGTGTAGGCGGCGAACTCAATGTTGCCTCGGCGAGCCTGAAACGGCCCCTGCTCGGCTTCCTCATGGCCCCGCTGGAATCGCTGGTGCCCTCCTCGCCGTTCGGGCTGCGCACCAGCCCCCTGACAGGCGTGGCGGGAGAATTCCACTGGGGTCAGGACTTCGCCGCACCCTGCGGCACCCGTGTCTACTCCGCCGACGCCGGTGTGGTTCGGGCGGTCGGGTGGCACCCGTGGGGCGGCGGGAACCGGGTGGAAATCGACCATGGCAACGGTCTGATCACCACCTACAACCACCTGGAGGCGATTGCCGTTAAGAAGGGCGACTCCGTGCGCGTGGGGGAGGTCATCGCCCGGGTAGGCACCACGGGATCCTCGACTGGCTGCCACCTGCATTTCGAAACCATCCTCAACGGCTCGCACACGGATCCGCGGGACTGGACGCTGATTCCCGTCAAGCAGATAGACCAACTAGGTCCCATCGAAATGACCAGCTACGCGCCCGACTCCGGCAAACCGTCCAATACAGGTATCGGCTGGGCCATTCCCGTCCGTGAAGACCTGACCCACGTGGTGGCCGGGGGCGTGCAGGAACAGCCTGCCGCCGTGGCGGCCAAACCACCGGCCAGCGTCTCGGCCGCAGCCACCGAAGCCGCCTCCGGTACAGCGACGCCCACAACGCCAGCCACGCCGACGCCGACGCCGACGCACACCGGAACCAGCACCCCGACGCCGACGCCGACCGGCACAACCGCCGCGCCTAAGCCGACGCCGTCGCCGACCGGTACAACCGCCTCGCCTAAGCCGTCGGTGACACCGACACCGACGCCGACCCGAACCACCACGGAGGCGCCGACGCCGACGTCTACCGGAACGACCGCGACGCCAACCGGAACCAGCACGGCGACGTCGACGCCGACAGCCACCGTGCCGGCCTCGCCTTCCGTAACGCCCCCGTCCTCCTCGGCACGCGCTTCGGCCTCTGCAACCGCAACAGAGGCCACCGACGCGACCCCGCCCGCCACCACCACTGCCGCACCAACACCCACGGCAACGTCAACCGCAACGCCCAGCCGCTAACCGCCGCGCGGGTCACCAGCCGCTGGGGGGGCCTGCCGCCGGCGTCGCGCCTGGTTCCCTGTCCGCGATGCGAACCCATACCCTTAAGGGCCGGCGCCGAATCAACGGTGTGACCAGCAACGGAGCACGGCAACGGAGCACTGACATCGCGAGGACCTACCCATGACTGCTCTGCACTCCATACCCTTGACTCTGATCGACGGCACCGAGACCAGCTTTGGCCGATTCGCCGGGGAAGTGGTCCTGGTGGTGAACGTGGCGTCCCAATGCGGTTTCACGCCCCAGTACGCGGGGCTCGAGGCATTGCACAACAAGTTCCGCGACCAGGGCTTCCAGGTTCTCGGCGTCCCCTGTAACCAATTCGCCGGGCAGGAGCCCGGTGCCGACGCCGAAATCGCCGAATTCTGCCAACGGAATTTCGGGGTTACCTTCCCGCTGTCGGCCAAGGCCAACGTGCGCGGCAGGAATCAGCACCCGCTCTATGCGGAGCTCACCAAGTTCAAGACCGGCATGCTGCCAGGCTTGGTGAAGTGGAACTTCGAGAAGTTCCTCGTGAACCGCGACGGCGACATCATCGCCCGCTTTGCGCCCACCGTGGAGCCGGACGCGCCGGAGATCCTCGAAGCCGTCCGGGCAGCCGTGGACGCACGCGAACCGGGGTCATGACGTCCTCTGCCGAGGCCGCCGGTCCGTTGGCGCGGGCGCGGCAAACGTCCCGGCGGAAGCAAAATAAATCGGGGCCAGCGAAGGGCAAAACGGCACTAGCCCTGACCATCACCAACCCCTAGACTGGCCGCACCCTCCAATATCCCGGGCCTTCACGCGCCGCCCGCACCCTGCGTTCTGACATCAGGCGGCGTTCCGGTGGGCGCTCCGGGGAGGGCGCGTCAGAGAGCTTCGTGAATCACAATTCGATGGCCCCAGAGGGGTCCGTGAAACAAGGAGGAACGAGATGACAGGGAACAAAGCCGTTGCCTACAAGGGACCGGGCAAAGTTGAAGTGATTGACATCGACTACCCCGAGTTCGAGCTAAAGGACGGCCCGGGGGTCAACCCCGCCAACGTGGGCCGGTCGGTGCGCCATGGCGCAATCCTCAAGACCGTTGCCACGAATATTTGCGGCTCCGACCAGCACATGGTGCGGGGACGCACCACGGCCCCCGCTGATCTGGTGCTTGGCCACGAGATCACCGGTGAGGTGGTGGAAGTTGGTCCGGACGTTGAATTCATCAAAGTGGGAGACATCTGCTCTGTCCCGTTTAACATCGCCTGCGGGCGCTGCCGGAACTGCAAGGAACGCAAGACGGGCATCTGCATGAACGTCAATCCCGACCGCCCGGGCAGTGCCTATGGCTATGTGGACATGGGCGGCTGGGTGGGTGGCCAGGCCAACTTCGTCCTGGTTCCATACGCCGACTGGAATTTGTTGAAGTTCCCGGACAAGGACCAGGCCCTCGAAAAGATAATGGACCTGGCCATGCTCTCGGACATCTTCCCGACCGGATTCCATGGCGCCGTCAGTGCGGGCGTCGGCGTCGGCAACACCGTCTACATCGCCGGCGCAGGACCCGTCGGTCTGGCTGCGGCAACCAGCGCCCAGCTTTTGGGTGCCGCAGTGGTGATCGTCGGAGATATGAATGAGGAGCGTCTGGCCCAGGCGCGCAGCTTCGGCTGCGAGACGGTCGACCTGTCGAAGGGCGGCCCAGCCGAGCAAATCGAGCAGCTCCTCAGCGTTCCCGAAGTCGACTGCGCGGTTGACGCGGTCGGATTCGAAGCGAAGGGCCATGGGGCGGGGGCCAAGGAAGCGCCTGCTACGGTGTTGAACTCCCTGATGGAGATCACTGCCGCCGGCGGGGCCCTCGGCATCCCCGGACTCTACGTCACCGGTGATCCGGGCGGCATAGACGAGGCTGCGAAGAAGGGCTCGCTCTCGCTCAGCCTCGGAACCGGCTGGGCCAAATCGCTCAGCTTCACCACGGGACAGTGTCCGGTCATGAAATACAACCGGCAGCTGATGTCGGCCATCCTGCATGACAAGGTTAATATCGCCAAGAACGTCAACGCCAAGGCCATTCCCTTGGAGGACGCTCCAAAGGGTTACGCGGAATTCGACGCCGGTGCGGCGACGAAGTATGTGCTCAACCCGAACGGCTACCTGAGCTAGCTGGCCTGCACCCCGGCGGCACCGCTCGTTCCCCTGTTCACTTGGGGCCCGCGTGCCGCCGGGGCGGCCGCTACCCATATGCCGGCGGCGGCATATGAGGGTCCGCCCCTTGTTAAGGGCCGATTTCCTCACATGCCGGCCGCAGTTGTTACATTGTTTTCCTAATGTCTGGTTGGATAGTCCTTACTGAGAGGGACACTGGAGGCACCGCTTCCACCCAACCAAGAAGGCAGCAATGGAGCGCATCGAGGCCCAGCACCCTAGGCCACGTCATGTCCTACTTCACATGAGTGATCCCCATTTGCTGGGGGGAACGCAATCCCTGCACGGCGTCGTTGACAGCGAGGCCCTGCTCAGGCAGCTCTTCGACGAGGTTCTCGCCTCGGGTGCACGGCCCGAAGCCGTGATCTTCACAGGAGACCTGGCCGACCACGGCGAACCGGAGGCCTACGTAAAGCTTCGTGCGATTGTGGAACCGGCGTGCAAAGCCATGGGCGCCAAGGTCATCTGGGCCATGGGCAATCACGATGACCGGGCCAATTTCCGGACCGGGCTGCTGGACCAGGTGGGCGATGATTCGTCGGTGGATCACAGTTACTTCGTCAATGGCCTGCGCATCATCACGCTGGACACGTCCGTGCCCGGCTTCCACCATGGCGAACTGAGCGAGGACCAGTTGGACTGGCTCGCGGCCGAACTCGCCACCCCGGCGCCGGACGGGACCATCCTCGCGCTCCACCACCCGCCGGTACCATCGGTGCTTGACCTGGCCGTGCTCGTGGAACTCCGCGGCCAGTCGGCGCTCGCCGGGGTCCTGCGCAACTCCGATGTCCGAGCCATCCTGGGCGGCCACCTGCACTACTCGACCACAGCAACGTTTGCCGGCATCCCCGTTTCCGTGGCGTCGGCCACCTGCTACACCCAGGACTTGAACGTTGCCGTGGGAGGCACCCGCGGCCGCGACGGCGGGCAGGCATTCAACCTGGTGCACGTTTATGAACATACGGTGGTGCACTCCGTGGTGCTGCTCGGCGACACCCCGGCGGTCGGTGAGTTCGTTCCGGCGGAGGAAGTCCAGCGCCGGCTCTCGGCCGCCGGGATCTTTTTTCCGGAGCAGGCTCAGCTGGAGGCGCCCTCCCGCCGCAGGTTCACTACACTCAACTGAGCGCCCGACGGCGGGCGCCGGCGCGGGGGGCCCATGGCGCCGGCGCCCGATGCCCGCGCCCAGGCCGGCGCCCCGGGGCCAGGGCACTGCCCGTTTACTTCTCCCAGGGCGCCTTGATGGGGTAGTACTTCTCCAGGAAGTCCGTGACCAGTTCGGCGCGCTCTTCGGCGTCGACCTCGGGAAAACTCCCGTCGTTGAGGCAGAAGAAGTCCATATTCCGCTTGGCCAGGAGTTTGGGCAGGTAGTTCAGACCCGCCCGTGCTGTCGTATCCACGTAGCGCACCTTGGCGGCCGTCTGCGTCACGGCCCGGCCGGTGAGCAGCGCGTAGTAGTGGTAGAACGAGTTGGTCACGGAGATGTTGTCCGCCGCGCGGAAGGTGCTCGCGGCCGTCTTGGCGAACTCGGCTGGGAACTCCTGTTCCATCTGCTCGACGACGCTGCGCCGCAGCGGGGCCGCAGTGTGCTCCAAGTGCCGGGTGGTGATGCGGCCGAAGCGGTTCCAGAGCAGCTTCCGGTTGACCCGGGCGGCGTTCTCAAAGCCGCTGCGTTCGGCGTCGTTGTCGCCCAGCCCGATGCGCGTCTCGGCCTCGATGAACTTTGTAATGCCGCCGGGTGTGAAGAACATGTCCGGTCCCACGGCCCGGCCGAAGAACATGTCGTCGTTCGAATACAGGAAATGCTCGGAGAGTCCGTCAATGCGGTGCAGCTGGCACTCCACCGCCTGCGAATTGTGCGTGGGCAGGACGGAGGGATCGGCGAAGAACTCCTCGCTGCGCACAATCGTCACGCCAGGGTGGTCGGCCAGCCAGGACGGCGCGGGGGAGTCGGTGGCTATGAAGATCCGGCGGATCCACGGCGCGAACATGTACACCGAGCGCAGGGCGTACTTGAGCTCGTTGATTTGGCGGAAACGGGCCTCATGGTCATCGCCTTCCCCTACCACCACACCGGCCATTCGCGCCCGGCGGGCTGCGATGTACTCCGGCGAGCTGCCGTCCACCCAGGAAAACACCAGATCGATGTCGAAGCTGATGTCGCTGGCGTGGTCCGCAAACATGTTCTCGATGGTGGGCCAGGTGTGACCGTAGCGCTCCACAGTGCCGCGGACCGCGTCCTGGGCCAGCAGGGTCCGGCGCGTCAGGGAGTTTTCGATCGGCAGGATCAGCTGGTCGCCCTCGAAGCTCCAGAGCTCGAGCTGGACGCCGGCGGAGGCGCCGAACTCAAAGCCTCCCTCCGGCTCAACCCGGGGCCTGTACAGGCGGAAGATCCGGGACTGCCGGTTGGGGGAGAGCTCACCGTCGGCCACCAGCACCGCGGTCTTCTTCTTCGCGTCGACACTCATCGAATAGAAGGGTTCGTCGCGGCACGCCTCCACGAGTGCGCGCCGGAGTTCTTTCCGGTGCTTCCAGTCCACGGCAATGACCGGCCGGTCATTGTTGCCCCGGACCAGCAGGTAGCCCAGGCCCGCGCCGGCCAGGACGGACCGCAGGAACATTAGGTCTTCGACCATCGCCTGGTACGGTGTCCGGTTCTCATTGACCAGCGCATAGCGGCCGCTCCGACGGACGACATCGGAGCGGGTCCTGAATCTGGCGACGGCCGCCGCTGACGTGATCTCGGCGTGGGCGTCCTCGGACGCCTGGCTGCCATAATAAATCTCGTCTTGGATCACTGCTTCGGTGATGTCAATTCTCCGGCTTCTCTTCGGTGTGTTGCATTTACTTGCATGATAACGCGGAGCTCAAAATGCCGCGGACTGTCAGGGCGGAACCGTCCGCATGTGACGCCGGAATGCAGGAACCGAAGCGGACCTCAGCCGCTGACGACGGCCAGCCAGTGATGCAGGAAGGCGGCACCGGCGTCGTCGTGGATCACGTCCGCGCCGAGCCCAAGGTCGGCGGCGGTGAGAACCTCGTATGGCTTCACCGGGATGCCGTCGGCGGGCCGGACGTCCACGTGCTTGACGGCATGGTCGTTGTGGTGCAGCCAGTCCGCCATGGCGTAGTCCGTGCGGGAGTCGCCCACCGTCCGCCAGGCCTGGGGCGTGATGCCCTGAGCGGCCAGGAACTCCACCGCCCGGCTCGCGCCCAAATCCTTGCCCAGCCGCACGGATTCAATGTCAGTGGAGATGATGGTCGGATCGACACGGAAGTCGATCTGGTCATCCGAGTTCGGGGCGTGGTGGTCCAGCCGCACCACACCGAGCCCATGGCGCGCCATGAGGTCCATGGCGTCGGCGTCGAAAAGTTCCTGCTCGGCCAGATAGTCGGCACTTGCAACGGCAACGTGCTGCTCCACCGACACCATGGCCCGCTTCGTTTCGTCGAAGAACATGTGCGCCGAGTAGTCCTCGGCAACGAGACGGCGGACGTCGTCGCCGAAGGCGCGGGGCATGGCGAGTTCGCGGTCGACGTGCACAGGCCCGGGACCTTCCGCGGTATAGCTGAACCAGACCGCCCCCTTCTCGCAAATGGCGTGGATGACGGCGTCCGCGGGCATGCCGGCGGCGATCATGGGCTCCATGACCTGTTCGCGGATGAACGTGTCCGACCGCCCGGTGTTAAAGATGACCGGGACGCCGGCGGCGGCCAGACCCAGCAGGTCCGCGATGATTCCGGGCTGCACGTCGCGCGTGACCGGGCTTGCGACCGGACCGTCGACGTCGAGCAGCAGCGCCAGCACGGGAGCCGACGGCGACGGAACAGGGGAAGTCTCGGGTGAAGTCATGGGGCTATTCTGTCAGCCGTCCCGGACCTTGCGTGAAGTGTGCAGAACATCGACGGCCGGTCTCCGGATGTGACAGGGGCGGCTGGAGCGTCACAAATGGTTACCGTTTGGCCACAACCTCACACCGGTCGGGAACTTCGATTCCTTTGAGCCTGCAAGTTTCATAGGCTGACATGGTGATATTCAAAGCTGTGGGCGAGGGACGCCCGTACCCCGACCATGGTTACAACACGCCCAAGGACTGGGCGGCCCTGCCGCCGCGCCCCGTCCGGCTCGATGAGCTGGTGACCACGAAGCGCACGCTGGACCTCGAAGCCCTGCTGGCCGAGGACTCCACTTTCTTCGGTGACCTCTTTCCGCACGTCGTGGAATACCGCGGCGTCCTCTACCTTGAAGACGGCCTGCACCGGGCAGTCCGCACCGCGCTGCACCAGCGCACCGCGATCCACGCCCGGGTCCTCGTGATAAATGGCTAGGAAGAAGGTCGACTCCAGGATCCTGCACGGGCACCGCGTCATCAGTGGCTCCGAGCTGCGTGACGCGATCGCGGAGCCGGACCATTCCACCCGGTTGCGCCGCAGGATCTTGCACAGTGTGGTCCTGGTGCTGCTCGTCGGCATGATTGTGGCGGCGATCGTGGTGGCCGTGGCCATCATGAACGGCCAGATCAAGGTTCCCGAGTCGGAGCGGAGCCGGGCAGCCGTGTCGCTGTGCCCGGCCGCGACGTTCGACTACATGCCGCCGGCGAAGATCCACCTCAATGTCTACAACTCCACGAGCCGCGCTGGCCTGGCGCGGAGCGTTGCCAACCAGTTCGCCGCCCGGAAGTTCCTGGTGGGGAATGTGGCGAATACGACGTCGAGCTACCGCGGGGTCGCGCTGATAGTCTCCGGCGCCGCCGGGCAGGCGGCAGCCTTCAGCGTCCAGCGCAACCTGCCCGGCTCGGACTACGTCCAGGACGGACGGGCTGACCCGAGCGTGGACGTCATCCTGACAGGGGACTTCAAGCAACTGGCGAAACCGGAGCTCGTGGACCAGACGCCGGGCAAACTCAGTTGCCCCCGGGAAGACCGGCGCCTTGTGGACGAGTCCTCTTACCCCGTCGCGCCCACGGAAACGCCGACTCCTGTGCCGACCCCCGCGAAGTAGCGGGACGCCCGTGCACGCTGGCTAGCGCGTCAGCCGCGGCGCAGGCTCAGCTGCTGACGGGAACCGGCCGGCCGGCGTCGTCGAACCTGGCTCCGGCCCCCAGCTGGATGAACCGCACCGTCCGGGCGAGCCGCGCCTCGGCCTCGGCGTCCCGGCCGGCCCCGTCGCCGCGGGCCGCGCTCGAGGAGAGCGTGCCGTGGATGAGCTGGGCGAGCTGCCCGATGTCCGACTCGGGCAGGTAGCCCTGGGCCACGCCGTCGCGCAGGATTCCCTGCAGGAGCACGCTGAGCTCGCCCACGTGGTCCGCGAGTTTGGCGAACGACGACGGCGAGAGCACCGCCGCCATGGCCGGCCCAGGCGGCAGGTGGCGCCGGCTTAGGTCCTCCACCTGGGCCCGGACGTAGACGGCCAGCCGCTCCACCGGGTTCTCCAGCGCATCGAGCGATTCGCGCAGATCGATCAGGAACCGCTCGGTCTCGTCCAACGCGTAGGCGATGAGGAGCTCTTCGATGTCCGCGTAGTAGTTGTAGACGGCGGTCCGCCCGATCCGGGCGTGGCGCGCGACGTCGGTCATGGTCAGGCCGGGCAGTCCGTGGGTGAACAGGAGCTCCCCGAATGCGGTCAGGATGCGGCGCTGGGTCTCGGCACGTTGGGCGGCGTTGCTCGCGGCCGAAATCCTAGGCATACGGACACTTTAGCGCGATCTGTCACTAAATCCGCCGGGTGGAAGGACTGCGACACGGAAGCCGCGGCTGGTGGTCGATACGGCAGCCGTGGGCTCTTGGCCAACGCCTTGAGCTCACCCCAACCGGGGAGGAGTTCAGCGGCCGCCTTGTCGCGTGTATTCGGCGGGGTCGTAGTGGATCCGAAGTGCCGAGATCTTGCCGTCGTCGAGGCGGAAGAACTCGGCGAGCCGGACAACTCCGCCCGGCATATGGGCGTCGTAGAGCATCGCGGACCCGTCTGCTCCGTGAACCTCCTGGATGACGTCGATGGTCAACACAGTGGCGATGAAGCCCTTTACGCCCTGGCAGAATCCGGCTGCCCCTATGCGCTTCCCTGAGATCGGACCTTCGAACTCGAGGTCGTCGGCGAGCAAAGTGTGAAGTTCGCCGTCGGGGTCGTACACATCTATGCCAGCGGCCAGGATCCGGTAATAGCGCTGGAGTACTTGTGGCGCAGCCTCGCTCAGGGTAATCATCGGCAGCTCCTCCCTAAGATTGAAATCCTCAATCAGGGGACATCAGAGTGTCAACAGTCCGGCTCGGTCCATCAGCTGCTCTCACCCCGGGCTAGCTGAATGTTTCCATTCACTCGTAGACAGTCGGGATTGCCGGTTCGCCGGGCTGCAGCCGGTCCACCACCCGGGGCAGCTCCGCCATGGAGGCCATGTGGCGCTCCCGCGCCCGCGCCACCGCCTCCGGACCGGTCCATCCGGGCAGGAGTTCGCCGTCCCTCATGAACTGCTGCAGGAGGGGACGGCCGTTCCGGCCGGCGGTAGGCGGATGGCCGACCCCGAGGACCTCATGGGTGGCAGTGCCGTGGTCGTCCAGGCGCCGGACTGCATATTTGCGGCCGCCGACGTTGATCTTGTCCGCGGACGTCTTGGCCACATCAACGAGCTCGCCGAAGTCTCCGGCCCGGCTCACGAGTTTGTAGACCATGCCGGCCGTGGGGGCCCCGGAACCGGTCACCAGAGCCGTCCCGATCCCGTAGGAATCGGCCGGAGCGGACCGGAGCGCGGCGACGGAGAATTCATCCAGGTCCGAGGTAACGACGATCCTGGTTTCCGCATTGCCTAGGCTGTCCAGCAGTTCGCGCACCCACCGTGCCTGGGCCACGAGGTCCCCGGAGTCCAGCCGGATGGCTCCAAGCCGGTCTCCGGCAAGGTCGACGGCGGTGCGGACGGCCGCTTCGACGTCGTACGTGTCCACGAGCAGCGTGGTGCCTGGCCCCAGCGATGCCAGCTGGGCGGCGAAGGCGTCGCGCTCCGAGTCGTGGAGCAGGGTGAAGGCGTGGGCCGCCGTGCCGACCGTGCGCAGGCCGTAACGCCGTCCCGCCGCAAGGTTGGACGTGCCGGCAAAACCCGCAATGACGGCCGCCCGGGCCGCCGCTGCCGCCGCCTCCTCGTGCGTGCGGCGCGAACCCATCTCAAGGCACGGCCGGCCGCCGGCGGCGCGGGTCATACGGGACGCGGCCGAGGCAATCGCGCTGTCATGGTTCAGCACCGACAGGACGTAGGTCTCCAGCACGCAGGCCTCGGCGAACGTCGACTCGACCATTAGGACGGGGGAGTGCGGGAAGTAGGCCTCGCCTTCCGGATAGCCCCAGATGTTGCCGGAGAACCGGAAGTCGGCCAGCTGGTCCAGGGTGTCCGCACCGACCACGCCGGCTCCGGCCAGGTATTCGATGTCGTCCTGCTCGAACCGGAAGTCCGCGATGCCCTCAAGGAGCCGGCCGGTGCCCGCCACGATCCCGTACCGGCGCCCTGCCGGCAGCCCTCGGGCAAAGGCCTGGAAGACCGAGCGGCGGTGCGCGGCCCCGGAGTGCAGAGCCGCCTGGAACATCGTCAGCTCATAGTGGTCGGTAAACAGGGAGGTCCGGTGCCCGTCCGGTCCGGCCGAAGTGTCCATGGTTCACTCTAGGCCGGGGGCGCCCCGCCGCGAGGGTCGCAGGTTCGCCGGAACCCCTTCGGCGGCGGGGCCATCGGGTCGCGGGTTCGCCGGAACCCTGCGGGGTCGCCGGAAACTTCCGGCGAATTCGACGACGGCGAGGCCCAGACGACGGCGAGGCCCAGACGACGGCGGTGCCCAGTCCGGCGGTCTCAGGCGGCGGGGCTCAGACCGTGCAGCCCTCGGGGCCGCAGGCGCCGGATGCCGTGCCGGCGTCGTCCGCCGTGGCTTCCGCGCCGGCGTTCACCATGACCAGGGGGTGGCTGTCCTGCCACGCCTGCTCGAGGGCGGCGCTGAACGTTTCGGCGGGCTGGGCGCCGGAGAGCCCGAACTTCCGGTCGATCACGAAGAACGGGACGCCGCTGATGCCCAGCGCCCGGGCCTCCGCGATGTCGTGCCGGACGTCGTCGGCGTAGGCTTCCGTGCTGAACAGTTCGGCCAGTTCAACGGCGTCGAGTCCGAGATCCAAGCCCAGGGCGGTCAGGTACTCCTGGCTGCCGACGTCCTTGCCGTGTTCGAAGTGGTCGCTGAGCAGGCGTTCCTTCGCTGCGTCCTGCTTGCCGTGGGCGGCGGCGAGGTGGATCAGCCGGTGGGCCGTGAAGCTGTTGGCCACCACGACGGCGTCGAACCGGTAGTTCAGCCCCTCACCCTTGGCCTGGGCGGCCACGTGTTCGAACATCTGCGTTACCTGCGCCGGTGCCAGGCCCTTGCGCGTGCTCAGGTAGTCCAGTTCGGTGCCGTCGTAGTGCTCCGGAAGTGCGGGGTCCAGCTGGTAGCTGCGCCACTGCACCTGAACGGAGTCGCGGTGCGGGAAGGCCGCGAGGGCGGTTTCGAAGCGGCGCTTGCCGATGTAGCACCAGGGGCAGGCGACGTCGGACCAGATTTCAATCTTCATGTCGGCATCAACCGGGACGGCAAGGGGTCCATTCCCCGCCGGCCTGTCGGCTTCCTCACAGGCTGCGCAGGAAAGCCAGGCCGCTTTCAGCCAACTGGTCCTGGCTCGGAGCCAGTGGTCGCCAGATCGATGCCGCGACGGCAATGGCGGCGTTGTCGGCCGTGAAGCTTTCGATGTTGAGGGGCCCCGTGTAGCCCACTTCATTCAGGACCTGCAGGAAGCCCTGCCAATCCGTCTGGTCCCCGCCGGGGGCGCCGCGGTCGTTGCCGCAGACCTGCACGTGCACCAGATGTTCTCCGGCGGCCCGGACTGCCGCGGTCACCGAGCGCTCCTCGATGTGCAGGTGGTAGCTGTCCAGCGCAAGTCCGACGCCGTTGCCGAGCAGCGGCCCAAGCGCCTCGAGCGCCTGGTCCACCGTGTTGATCAGTGATGTTTCGTACCTGTTCAGGGGTTCGATGCCCAGCAATACGCCCGCTTCCTGGGCCCGGGCCGCGACCGGCTGGAGGTTTCGGCGCAGCTCTGCGTAGGCGTCCTCTCGCTGCTTGCGGGACATCCGCCAGACCCGGCCGGTTTGGGCGTAGAAGGGTCCGCAGACAGTGGGCGAGCCGATGCTGCTGGCCAGGGTGATGCAGGCTGCTAAGTAGGCCTGTGTCCTTTCCACGGAAGCCGGATCCGCTGCCACGAGGTCCCGGCCCGGTGCCATGGCCCCCACCACAAAGGGTTTCAGCCCGTTTTCCGCGAGGGATTCCAGCACCGTTCCGGACGTGAAGTCGCCGTCGTTTTCGAGCGGGAGTTCGACGGCGTCAAACCCCATGGCGGCGATTTTCGCCAGCAACCCGGGAAGGTTCGAGTCGGTCAGGGGCGATTCCCAGACCCAGGTGCTGATTCCGGCCATAAACGTCAAGCTGCCACCTTCCATCGGTTTGTCCTACCGCCAGTTCCGGGCGGCGGTCCAGCGGTCCAGGGCCGGCGGTCCAGCGGTCCCACAGCCGGCGGTCCCGCAAGGCCGGCGGTCCCGCAAGGAAACCCTGCGGGCCGCCGCGCCGCGTCAGGGCATCTGCCGTTGTTGCCAGACCTGCGGGTAGCCCGGCAGGTCCTCGCCGCCGAACTTGGCGTAGTGCCCGCTCGGCATGCCCTGGTTTCGCTGCAGCCAGCTGTCCAGTTCGTCTGCCAGGATGGGCTTCTGCGGCAGCACCCATTCGGTCGGGATCTGCTCGCCCTTGAAGATTTTTTCCAAGGCCAGCAGCGGCGTCCGCCATTGGAAGTTGGAATAGACCGGGGCCATGGCAGTAATTCCGGTTTGCTTCCACTTGGTCAGGAAGCTCATCTCATCCTCGCCGGTCATCACCGGCAGCGGCTTGCCGGCATCCTCGAAGGCTTCGAGGGCAGCCACCGCGCCGTCGCCGGCGTCCATCCAGACGCCCTTGACGTCACCGGCGGCCAGTTCGTCGGAGATGATCTTCTTGATCTCGGCAGGATCGGCGCCCGTGAAGTAGTCCTTGGCCTGGATTCCCTTTTCCGCGAAGATCTTCTTGGCCGCCGCCCAGCGGTGCTCCAACACATCCACTCCCGGAAGGATGCGAAGGGCCACCACCTTGTCCCCGGACTGAAGCTTGTCACTGAGGAATGTGGCGGTGTCGATGCCCCAGGCAAATCCGCCGATCGGGTGGATGAACGTGGTGGCGCACTTAGTGTCCACGCCTCGGTCAAACACCACCACGGGCTTGCCCGTCTGGCAGGCCCGTTCGACAGCCTGGGTCAGGGCCGCAGTGGAATTGGGCGAAATGACGAACGCATCGCATTTTCCCTCAGCGATGAAATAATCGATGTCCGCAATTTGAGTGTTGTCGTTGTCCTTGGCATCCCGGGTTTCCATTCCGGAAATGACCCCGGAGCTCTGGAGCGCCTTGAGCTGCTGGTTCATGGTGATCCAGCCGGTCTGCCGCCACGGGTTGGAGATGGAGGCGTTCGCGAAGCAGACCTTTTTCGGTCCCTTGGCGGCGTATTTGGACGTGTCCGTCATCGGGCCTGCAATGTACTGCAGGTACGGCTGCTCCGGGTTCCCTTCAAAAGTTGCCGAGCGCTGCTTGAACTGCGTGTCGTAGAGTGCCTGGTCAAACCAGTCTTTGCTTGCCGGGCTGCTTGCCGCGCCGTTTGTCCCCGGGGAGCCGGTGCCGGCCCCCGTCGTTTGGGTGACGGACGGCTCCGTGGTGCATGCGGTCAGGGCCACCAGCGGCAATGCTGCGGCGAGGGCGATCGCGCGGACAGAGTTATTGCGCATCAGACTCTTTCTCCTCCTTGTTCGGATTGTTCGGCGCCCTCGGCGGGCGTGGGTGTTGCGGCCAACTGGTGCTGTTCGTCATGGGCAGAAGCAGTGGCTCCCTTGCGCTTGCGCTGCCATGACCGGGACGCTGCCGCCACAGCGACGATGATGATGGCTCCCTGGACCGTGTCCCGCCAGGTCGCCTGGACTCCCATGAAGTTCAGGAGGGTGAACAGCGACTCGAGGGCGAACGCCCCGGCCGCGGCGGACAGGACCCACCCCCGCCCGCCTCCCAGGGCGACGCCCCCGAGGACGACGGCGGTGATTGCCGTGAACTCGTAACCGCGGCCCACCGACGGGTGCACGCCCGCGTATCCCACGAGCAGAATGCCGGCCAGGGTGGCCGACAGCGACGACATTATGAAGGCCCGCGTCCGTACCCACCAGACTCGCGAGCCGGCCAATGCGGCCGCCGCAGGATTGTCCCCGACCGCGATAAGCATGCGGCCGAAGGGCCGGCGCATCAGGACGAACGCCGTGATCGCCACGGCGGTCAGGATAAGGACCGGGTAGGGAATGATGTCCAGGACCGGGACGTTTTGGATGCCGCCGCGACCGATCTGACGGAAGCTGTCTGCAGGGTTTCCCTGGGCCGCACCGCCGGTCCAGTACAGCACCAGCCCGAGCAGGGCCAGCATCATGCCAAGCGTGACAATGAAACTCGGGACCTGCAGCAGGGTGGTGATCAGCCCGTTCACCAGTCCGATGGCGGCGCCCAGCACCAGCATCAGGACCAGCACGGGGATCACCTTGGCATCGTCCTGCCTGATCAGGTTGCCGGCGATGATGACCTGCATCGTCACGACCGATCCCATCGACAGGTCGAATTCCCCGCCGACAATCACGAAGTATTGGCCGATGGCGGCGATGGCAATCGGAGCAGTCCTGCCGATGAACCGGATGAAGGAACCCGGCTCCCCGAAGGAAGGGTTCAACGCGATGATGGCCGCCAACAGGACGATCAGCAGGATGAAGATGGCACCGCCGGGGGTGCGCAGGGCGCGCAGGAGCCGCTCGGATCGGCTGGCACGGTTCTGCTTGAGGATTGCGCTGTGCCCGGAGTTTAGTGCCGTACTCATGACCCCTCCGCGGGCACAGGTTGTGCCGCCGGCGTTTCAGCCGAACCCTTTGTGCCGAACCGTTCCGGCCTGCTGACGATCCGGCGCCGGGCATAGACGGCGACGGCGACGACGATGACTACACCCCTGACCACGTCCTTCAGGAACGGGTTGACCTGCATGACGGACATGATGTTGTCCAGCATGGCGAAAATCAGAACGCCACCGAGGGTGCCGGTGATGGTCCCCTTGCCACCGGACAGCAGCGTGCCGCCGAGCACGACTGCGGCGATGGAAAGCAGATCGTAGCCGCCCTGGGAACCGACAGTAGGACTGCCCACGCCTAGCCTGCTGGCAAGGAGCAGCCCTGCCATCCCTGCCAGCACTGAGCAGATGACGTGGGCCGTAATGACCGGCACGTCAACGCGGATTCCGGACGTGCGGGCAACGGCAATGTCACCGCCGACGGCGTACAGATGGTGCCCCACGCGGGTGCGGTGCAGGAGCAGCATGGCCAGGCCGGCACAGGCCAGCATGATGATCGTGGAGATCGGAACCGGGCCGAGCCCGGTCGCTCCGATGAGGCGGAACGCAAGCGGGGTCTCGCCGAAGCTGCCCTTGAAATTGGTGGCGAGGTAGCCGCTGATGATTAGACCCACGCCAAGCGTGGCGATGAATCCGTGCACGTTCAAGCGGGCAACGATGAGCCCGATGACGAGCCCGATGACTGCTGCCGTCCCCAAGGTCAGCAGGACCGCGGACAAGACGTTGTCGGGGTTGTTGGCCATCACGCCGGCCGCGATGAGGCTGGCCAAACTGGTGACGTAGGGAACTGAGAGATCCAGGCTGCCTGCCAGGATGACCAGCGTCTGGCCGATCGCGATGAAGCCCAGAACGCTGGTTCCGGTCAGGATGCTTGAGATGTTTCCCGGGCTGAAGAAACTTCGTCCGATGGAGTTCACCAGCAGCACACCCAGGATGAGGGTGGCGAGCGCCACGAGGTAGACGATCTGGGTGGAGGACAGTCTCTGGAAGAAACCTGCTCGGCGTTTCATGCCTCTCCTTCAGGTGCCGTTCTGGCGCCGGTTCCCAGTTGGAGGATGGCTTCTTCCGACGTTCCGGCAGGCAGTTCACCGACGAGCCGTCCATCGCGCATCACAAGGATCCGGTCCGACATGCCGATAACTTCCGGGAGCTCACTGGACACCATCAAGATGGCCTTGCCCTCCGCCGCGAGTTGGCGCATCAGCCGGTAGACCGCCACCTTGGCGCCCACATCGATGCCGCGGGTGGGTTCATCCAGCAGGACCAGCCGGGGCCGGATAGCCAGCCACTTGGCCAGGACCACTTTTTGCTGGTTGCCGCCCGACAGGTATTGCACCTCCTGGTCCAGGTCGCGGGCGATGACCTCGAGGGAGGAGAAGACGCCCGGGATTTCCGTCCTGACAGCTCCTGTGCGGCGCGGGAAAACCGACCGGATCACACTGAGTGCGTTATCCAGAATGGATTGGTTCAGGGTCAGGCCCTCGGCCTTGCGGTCCTCTGTAATCAGGGCCATCCGTGCCCGCACGCCTTGGCGCGGGGACTTGGGCCGCAGCTCGGCGCCGGCCATCTTCATCGTCCCGCGGGTGAAGGGCGCGGCGCCGAAGATGCCATGCAGCATTTCCGTGCGGCCGGACCCTTGAAGCCCTGCCAGGCCCACAATCTCACCGGGCCGAATGCTGAGGCTTATCCCGTCCAGTTGGCCGTTTCCGGCGCCCTGCAGCTCAAGGAGGGGCGTCTCCCCAACGTCGTCAATGTCCCCGTCCTCCCGGGGGAGCTTGTCCGGGAAGAACGCGGAGATGGGCCGGCCCACCATCAGCCGGACGAGCTGGGCGTCGTCGAGTTCGGACGTGGGCAGCGTGCTGACCACCCTGCCGTCCTTCAGGACAGTGATGACGTCACAGAGATCGAACACTTCGCGCAGGCGGTGGGAGACATAGAGGATGGCCGTTCCCCGTTCACGCAGACGTGCCACGATCTGGTAGAGAAGATCAACTTCCGCGCCGGCCAGGGCCGCAGTGGGCTCGTCCATGGAGATGATCCGAGCGTCGTAGCTGACGGCCTTCGCGATTTCGACGACCTGCTGCTCGGCCACCGACAGGCTTCGCACCTGCATGGTGGGCCGGATGGCAGTGATCCCCAGGGAATCGAGCAGCTCCGCCGTTTGGGAATTCATCAGGGCCTTGTTCACCAGCAGCCCGCGGCGCGGCTCCCGGCCCAGGTAGATGTTCTCCGCCACCGTCCGGTCCGGCAGGAGGTTGAACTCCTGGAATACGGACGACAACCCGGCTTCGTGGGCCTTGGTGGGGTGGCTGAAGCTAACCTCCCGGCCCTCCAGGAGCACGGTTCCGGCGTCGGGCTGGTACACCCCGGCCAGCACCTTCATTAGGGTGGACTTTCCGGCGCCGTTTTCCCCCACGAGCCCGTGCACTTGGCCCCGGTGAAGGCTTAGATGGGCATCCTCCAGTACGGGTATGCCAAAAAAACTCTTGGTAAGTCCGCGGACCTCCAGGATGGGAGGTGGTGCGGGGGAACCGGATTGGAGCGCCTCGGAAGCAGACACGGCATCAGCTTCGTCGTGGTTCTCCATCGATGCGTCCACGAGCTAACTGTTACAGCGCCGTTCTTATCCGTCAAGGAATAAGCAAGGGCCCACTATCGCGGCCTTTCGACCGGGTACGCGGCGCCCATGGGGACTGCGGAAAGAACCGGTGCGGGCGCTTTCCGCTACGGAACCGGGCCGCGGCGCCGGAAACGGGCCGGCGCAGTGGAGATCCGCGGTGCGCCGGCCCGAATTCGTCGCAGGCGTCCGGACACGGGGCGGATTCGGCCGGTGCGCGGCATCCCTACTGCTTGAACGCGGCGTCGAAGGAGGTGTTCGAGACCGGGAAGTCGTACTTTTTGAGGTTGGCGAGGGCTTCGGGGGCGCCGTGGAGCCGGTCCATGCCGGCGTCTTCCCACTCCACCGAGATGGGGCCGTCGTAGCCGATGGCTGCCAGTGCCCGGAACGAGGATTCCCAGGGCACGTCGCCGCGGCCGGCGGAAACGAAGTCCCATCCCCGGCGCGGGTCGCCCCAGGCCAGGTGGGAGCCCAGGACGGTGTTCCGGCCGGTGGGGCGCAGCTTGGTGTCCTTGCAGTCCACGTGGTAGATCCGGTCCTTGAAGTCCCAGATGAAGGAGACCGGGTCGATGCCCTGCCACATGAAGTGGGACGGGTCCCAGTTCAGCCCGAACGCCGGCCGGTGCCCGATCGCCTCAAGGGTGCGGACGGTGGTCCAGTAGTCGTAGGCGATCTCGGAGGGGTGGACCTCGTGGGCGAAGCGGGCCCCGCAGTCGTCGAAGACGTCCAGGATGGGGTTCCAGCGGTCGGCGAAGTCCTGGTAGCCGGCCTCGATCACCTGTGCCGGGACGGGCGGGAACATCGCGACGTACTGCCAGATCGAGGAGCCGGTGAACCCGACGACGGTTTTAACGCCGAGGGCTTTGGCGAGCCGGGCGGTGTGCTTCATTTCCTCGGCGGCGCGGGTGCGGACGCCTTCGGGGTCGCCGTCGCCCCACACCTTGGGTCCGACGATCCCCTCGTGGCGGAAGTCGATCGGGTCATCGCAGACGGCCTGGCCCTTGAGGTGGTTGGAGATCGCCCAGACCTTCAGGTTGTACTTCTGAAGCACGGCGAGCTTGGAGTCGACGTAGCCGGGTTCGTCCCAGCGCCAGGCGTCCAGATGGTCACCGGACACGGCGATCTCCAGGCCGTCGTAGCCCCAGCCGGAGGCGAGCTTGGCGACTTCCTCGAAGGGCAGGTCGGCCCACTGGCCGGTGAACAGGGTGTACGCGCGGGACATGTCAGGCTCCTTCGGTGGGGGTGGAGGGGGAGAGCTGGACGATCGAGGACTTGGCGTTGGCGGATTCTTCCACGGCGGCGAGGATCCGCTGGACGTTCAGGCCGTCCTCGAACGACGGCGAGGGCGCCTCACGGGTGCTGATGGCGGTCAGGAAGTCGCGGATCTGGTGGGTGAAGGTGTGCTCCCAGCCGATGATGTGCCCCTGCGGCCACCAGGCTTCCAGGTACGGGTGCTCGGGTTCGTTGACCAGGATCCGGCGGAAGCCCTGCTCCCGCACCGGGACGGTGGCGTCCAGGAAGCCGAGCTCGTTGAGGTTCTCCAGGTCAAAGAGCAGGGATCCCTTGTCCCCGTAGATCTCCAGCTTGAGCGAGTTCTTCTGGCCGGTGGCCACCCGGGAGACCTCCACGGAGGCGATGGCCCCGGAGGCGAGGGCCAGCGTGGCCCAGGCGGCGTCGTCGACCGTCACCTCTTCCAGGCCGTGGCGGCCGGGGCGCTGCGCTGTGAAGGTGTGCAGCCGGCCGGAGACCTCGGTGACCGGGTCGCCGAGGAGGAACAGGACCTGGTCAATGGCGTGCGAGGCGATGTCGCCCAAAGCGCCGGACCCGGCGGCCTCCTTGTTCAGCCGCCACGTCATGGGGGCCTGGGCATCGGAGAGCCAGTCCTGCAGATATGCGGCGCGGACGTGACGGACGGTGCCGAGCCGGCCTTCGCCGATCAGCTCCCGGGCGAGGGCCAGGGCCGGCACACGCCGGTAGGTGAACCCGACCATGGACTGGACCCCCCGGTCCCGGGCAGACCGCGCCGCGTCGGTCATGGCCTCCGCCTCGGCCAGGGAGTTGGCCAGGGGCTTCTCGACCAGGACGTGCTTGCCTGCCCCGAGGGCCGCGATGGCGATCTCGGCGTGCATCCAGCCCGGGGCGCAGATATCCACGATATGGATGTCGTCCCGCTCCAGGACGGAACGCCAGTCGGTGGCGGACTCGGCCCAGCCGTATTTGGCCGCGGCCTCGGCGACCTGGCCGGCGTCCCGGCCCACGAGCACCTTCTGCTCGAAGGCCGGGACGTCGAAGAAGGAACCGACGTTCCGCCAGGCGTTGGAGTGGGCCTTGCCCATGAACGCATAGCCGATCATCGCCACGCCCAGGGCCGTGTTGTCCGGGGTGCTGTCCTTGCTTTCGGTGGAGTTCATTGGCTGATTCCTAGAGTGTGGAAGCGGTGGGGTCCCAGTCCTCGGGGAGGGCGGGGGAGGCGGGGGCGGAGCTTTCGACATTGACGAAGGCGCCTGATTCCACGGATTCGGAAACCGAGACCATGGTGTCCAGCACGTGGTAGGCGAGGTTGCCGGTGGCGCGGTGCGGGACACCGGCCCGGATGGAGCGCGCCATATCCAGCACGCCCATGCCGCGGCCCTGGCTGGGGCCGGTGGCCGGAACGTTGGTCCAGTCCTCGTCGCCCGCGCGCCACAGCTTGACGTCGCCGGTGAAATAGTTTGGATCCGGCAGCGAAATGGTGGCTTCCGTGCCGGTGATCTCCACAAAGCCCATCCGCTGCCGCGGCGACTCAAACGAGAAGACGCTGTGCGAGGACGCGCCGCCCTCAAACTGGGCCATCGCGGACACATGGGTGGGGACGTCCACGGTGAACTCCTCGCCCAGCTTGGGGCCGGAGCCGATCACCCGGACTTCCTTGGCTTTGGAGCCGATGGCCGCGACCCGGCGCACGGACCCGAACGTCTGGACCAGCGCGGTGATGTAGTACGGGCCCATGTCGAACAGGGGCCCGGCGCCGTACTGGAAGAGGAAGGCGGGGTTGGGGTGCCAGGACTCCGGCCCGGGGGTCTGGAACGTGGTCATGGCCGTGAGCGGCGTGCCGATGTCGCCGCGCTCGATGATTCGCCGGGCGGTCTGCAGCCCGGCGCCGAGGAAGGTGTCCGGGGCGCAGCCGAGCCGGAGCCCGGCGGCGTCGGCGGTTTTCAGCAGCCCGAGCCCGGAGTCGCGGTCCAGCGAGAACGGCTTTTCGGTCCAGACGTGCTTGCCGGCATTGACGGCGGCCGTGGCCACTTCCACGTGGGCTGCCGGGATGGTCAGGTTGACGACGATCTCGACGTCGGGGTGGCTCAGCGCGGCATCCACGCCGCCCCATTCGGGGACCCCGTATTCCTTGGCGCGCGCCTCGGCGGCATCTTCGAAAAGGTCCGCGATGACGTGAACCTTGAGGTCCGGGAAGACCGTCAGGTTGTCCAGATACTGCTTGCTGATGACGCCGGCGCCGATGACGGCGACGCCCACCGGACCGCGCCTGGTTGCGGCGCTCATGCGTTCACGCCCTGCTCGTTGCCGGAACCGCCCTGCAGGTAGCCAAGGCTCTGGGCGATGCCGTCGAAGATGTCACCGGAGTAATCGTCAAATTCCACGACGCCGACCTCGAGGGACTGCGCCGCGGCAATGACGTCCCACACCGGGATCTTGCCTTGGCCGGCCGGCAGTTGGGCCTTGGTGTCGGTGCTGACGGGGCCGTCCTTGATATGGATGAACTTGACCCGGTCGCCGAGGCGCTGCAGCAGCTGCACCGGGTCCTGGCCACCGACGGCGGCCCAGTAGGTGTCCACTTCCAGGACGAGTTCCGGGTCCAGCAGGCCGGCGAAGTATTCCAGCGCGGTTTGGCCTTCGATGCTGGACTCCAGCTCCCAGGCATGGTTGTGGTAGCCGACGCGGATGCCGTATTCGGCGCCCTTTTTCGCGGCCGCGTTGAGCTTGGCCGCGGTGGCCTGGATGTCCTCCGCGGACTGCCAGTGCTCGGCCGGGAGGTAGGGATCGATCACGGTGGTAATGCCCAGTTCCTTGGCCGCGGCGAAAATCTCGTCCTGGTCCTGGCGCAGCAGCGGGGCGTGGCCGGACGGGGCGGTCAGCCCGTTTTCCTTCAGGGCCGCACCCAGCGCGGCGGCCGTCGCCACGAAGTTGTAGGGCTCCACCTGGGGGAAGCCGAGCTCGGCAACCTTCTTGATGGTGCCGGGCAGGTCTTCCTGGAGGGCATTGCGGAGGGTGTACAGCTGGATTGAATAAGACACGGGATTCCTTTGCGCGAGGTCGGACTCGAAGGGGTGGAACAGCCCTGGCGGCCGGAAACGGCCTCCATTCGTTTTGATTCTGCGGGAAGAAGGACTGCACGGCCATGGGCAGCGAGATGATTTCTGTGGAGCGGAGGAACACGATGGCTCTAAAGCTAGAGATACTTTTGCCGAACGTCAAGCAAAAGATGAATAGAAAGTGACGACCTTTCTTCAGCGTGACATGCAGAAGAGCTTCGTGTTATCACTGACTCATGACTCCGCCCACCGGTCCCGAGCCCGCCGCCCCAGAGGCCGGCGGCAGCCTGTCCCGCGCCGGCGACCTCTTCCAGCTCCTACGCGACGGAAAGGCCCGGACCCGCGCGGAACTGGCAATGACCACCGGGCTGGCCCGCTCCACGGTCGCCTCGCGCATCGATGCACTGATGGGCTCCGGGCTCGTCGGGCCCGCCGGGGAGGCGAGCTCCAGCGGCGGCCGTCCGCCGTCGCGCTTCGCCTTCAACCCGGCCGCCCGCGTCGTCCTGGCGGTCGACGTCGGGGCCACGCACGTGATTATTGCCGTCACGGACCTCAACGGGACGGTGCTCGCGGAGCGCCGGCTGGCGCAGGATGTCGCCGCCGGTCCGGTGGTGGTCCTGGACCGCGTCCTCAAGGAAGGGCTGCGCCTGCTGGGCCAGGCCGGCCGCGGCACGGCCGACGTGGCGGGGGTCGGGATCGGGCTCCCGGGACCGGTGGAACACGCCACCGGCATGCCGGTGAAGCCGCCCATCATGCCCGGCTGGGACGGGTTCGACGTCGTCCGCCACGTCCAGCGGTCCCTTCCGGTTCCGGTCCTGGTGGACAACGACGTGAACATCATGGCGCTGGGCGAACGCACTGCGCACTGGCCCGAGGACGAAAACTTCCTTTTCATCAAGGTGGCCACCGGCATCGGCGCGGGCATCATCAGCAGCGGCCAGCTCCAGCGCGGCGCCAACGGAACCGCCGGGGACCTGGGGCACGTGCGGGTCCCGCGCGGCGATGACGTCCTGTGCCGTTGCGGCAATTACGGCTGCCTCGAAGCCCTGGCGTCCGGGCCCGCCGTCGCCAAGACGCTGACCCAGCAGGGACTGCCGGCGCACGACGGCGCGGACGTGCTGCGCCTGGTCGCCGAGGGGAACGTGCAGGCCATCCAGGCGCTTCGGCAGGCCGGCCGGGACCTCGGTGACGTCCTCTCCACGGTGGTCAACCTGCTGAACCCCTCGGTGATTGTGATCGGCGGCAGCCTCGGCCAGGCCGGGGAACACCTCATGGCGGGTGTCCGCGAGGTGGTTTACCGGCGCTCGCCGCCCCTGGCCACGACGCACCTGCGGATCGGCGTGTCCGGGGCCGGGGACCGTGCGGCCATCCTGGGTGCCAGCCAGATGGTGACCCAGCACGTGCTCTCGCCCGCCGTCATCGAGGCGACCCTGCAGGTCACAGGCTAGGCACACTAGACCGCAGCCCGGGGGTCAGGGTCCCGGGGTGCCGGAGGCGGTTTTACTACGGCCGGCGGCGCCGGAATTGAAGGTGCGGCAGTGGCCCGTGATAGCAATGGGACTGATGAAACCATACTTCTGCACGCCCTGTGGGCTGCAACGGCCCGCCCCATGAGCAGGCTCACCCGGGAGCCGCGCGCCTGGCTCCTCATGCTCTCAATCGGGCTCATCGCGCTGAACATGCGCGGTCCCTTGGTGGCTGTGGCCCCGGTGGTCGCGCAGATGCGGGACGATCTCGGGTTCACCCCGGTGGAACTGGGATTCCTGACCGGGATCCCGGTCCTGTGCTTTGCCCTGGCCGCGCCCTTGGCCTCGCTGGCCGGACGCAGGCTGGGTCCGGAGTTCGCCATCACGCTGACCTTGCTGGGTGTGCTCCTGGGCGTCGTGGTCCGCTCCGCGGGCGGCGGCGCGCTGGTCATGCTGGGCACCGTGATCCTTGGCGTCGCCATCACGATCGGCAACATCGTGGTGCCGTTGATCATCCGGCGGGACTTCACCCCGGCCCGGCAGGGGGCGGCGATGGGAACCTACACGGCGGCGCTCAATATCGGTTCGTTCCTCACGTCCATGGTGTCCGCACCGCTGGCCGAACTGCTGGGGTGGCGGCCCGCGATTGCCGCCAGTGGGCTCTTCGCGCTGGCGGCGCTCGCCGTCTGGGCGATCGCCGTCGGCCGGCGGGCCTTCACCTCTGAAGCCGTTCCCGCGGCCGAGCCGGGGCGGCCGGGGCGCAAGCTCGCATCGCGGTGGATCACGGCAGCGCTGACGTTCGCGTTCGCGGGCCAGGCGTTCTCCTACTACGGGGTGACGGCCTGGCTGCCCAGCCTTCTCATGGACGAACTCGGCATGGCCCCCGCGGCCGCCGGGGCGGGGTCCTCGCTTTTCCAGATCCTCGCCATTGTGGGCGGACTGGGCGTCCCGCTGGCGGCCCGCTTCGCCAGCACGACGGCGGTGGGCCTCACCCTGGGCCTGTTGTGGCTCACGGTACCGGTCGGCCTGCTGCTCGCCCCGGAGCTGTGGTGGCTGTGGTGTTCCCTGGGCGGCGTGGCCCAGGGCGGCGGCATCACGCTGATCTTCCTCGCCATCATCAGGCTCGCCCAGGACCAGGCCTCCGCGGCCCGGATGTCCGCCGTCGTCCAGGGAACGGGGTACTCCTTCGGGGCGGTGGCGCCGACCCTCCTGGGCTACGTCCACGGCGTCTCCGGCGCCTGGACCGGACCCCTCCTGATGATCCTCTGCTCCGTGACCGCGTTCATCCTGGGTACTGCGGTGTCCCTGCGCCGCGTGCCAAAGCCGCGCTAGACAGACAGCTAAGGCCCATGTTCATCGAGAACATGGGCCTTGACCGTCAACTCGACGCCGTTGTCGACCTGAGGGGGTTCCGTTGCTGGGCTGCCACCCGGATTTCGGGCTGCCTGTTGCGAAGGGCGGGCAGCCCAGCTGACGGAATTTTCTTCGGTTAGGCCGGGACGAGGGCCGGGTTCTCGCTGGGGGCGTCAACGCCGGCCCGGGCCTCGTGCAGGAATCGGTCGTAGGCCGGGAGCGTCAGGAAGGCCGGGAATTCGTTGCTGAGCGTGACCTCCTCGAAGATGTCCCGCGCGTCGGCGAAACGGTCCCCTTCGAAGCGTTCCAGCCTGGCGAATTCCTCGTCCAGCATGTCCTCCACCCATTCGCGCGTCACCACATCGCCGTCGTCCGTGATGGCCCGGGAGAAGATCCACTGCCACAGCTGTGAGCGGGAGATCTCCGCGGTGGCGGCGTCCTCCATCAGGTTGTGGATGGCCACCGCTCCGTTGCCGCGCAGCCAGGACTCGATGTAGCGGATCCCCACTTCGATGTTGTTCCTGATGCCCTGTTCGGTGATGGTCCCGGTGGTGGAGGAGATGTCGATCAGCGCGCGGTCGTCCGCGGTGACGTCTTCGCGGAGGCGCTCCAACTGGTTCGGCCGGTCACCGAGGACGCCGTCGAACACCTCGCCGCAAACCGGCACCAGGTCCGGATGCGCCACCCACGAGCCGTCGAAACCGTCGTCGGCTTCACGGGTCTTGTCCGCGCGGACCTTCTCGAAGGCGATCGCGTTGGCTGCGGCGTCCTTGCGGTTGGGGACGGCGGCGGCCATGCCGCCGATCGCCATGGCGCCGCGCTTGTGGCAGGCCCGGACGAGCTGTTCGGTGTACGCCCGCATGAAGGGCTGGGTCATGGTGACCTGACCGCGGTCCGGCAGCACGAACCGGGGTCCGCGGGTGCGGAAGTTCTTGATCAGCGAGAAGATGTAGTCCCACCGGCCGGCGTTCAGGCCCGCGGCGTGGTCCCGGAGTTCGTAGAGGATCTCCTCCATCTCGAACGCCGCGGTGATGGTCTCGATCAGCACCGTGGCGCGGATGGTCCCCTGCGGGATGCCGAGCAGGTCCTGGGCCAGGATGAAGATGTCGTTCCACAGCCGGGCCTCAAGTCGGTTCTCGATCTTGGGCAGGTAAAAGTACGGTCCCTTGCCCTGGGCGATCAGGCGGCGGGCGTTGTGGAAGAAGTACAGCCCGAAGTCCACGATCCCGCCGGCGATCGGGGTGCCGTCAATGAGCATGTGCTTTTCCGGCAGGTGCCAGCCGCGGGGACGGACCACAATCGTGGGCAGCTCCCCGGCGGCGCGGAGCTTGTACTCCTTGCCCTCGGGAGAGATGAAGTCGATCCGGCGCTCCAGGGCGTCGGTGAGGTTGAGCTGGCCCTGGATCACGTTCCGCCACGACGGGGTGGAGGAGTCCTCCATGTCCGCGAGCCACACCTTGGCGCCCGAGTTCAGCGCGTTGATGGTCATCTTCTTGTCAACCGGCCCGGTGATTTCCACCCGGCGGTCCTCCAGGCCCGGAGCCGGGGGAGCCACCCGCCAGTTCGGGTCGTTCCGCACCGATTCGGTCTCGCGCAGGAACCGCGGGTCCTGGCCCTTGATGATCTGCTGGCGGCGCTCCCGCCGTGCCTGCAGCAGCTCCTGCCGCCGCCCGGCCGTGGCCCGGTGCAGCTTGGCCACAAAGGCCAAGGCGTCCGGAGTAAGGACCTCGCCCTGCCGGCAAATCGGCTGCGCGGTCAGCGTGATCCCGTTGATGGTGAAGTTGTCGGTGAAGCTGTTCATGGGAGGTGCTCCTTGAAAGTCCGCCGATGCCCTATCACTTTTGGTGCCTAAAAGCGGGCGATGAGGACCAAAAGTGATAGGGCAACTGGCAGGGAAGTGCTGGGGATTAGTGGAACTGGCCTTCTTCGGTGGATCCCACCAGGGCCAGGGTGGATGCGTTCGGGTTGAGCGCAGTAGCGATGTCGTCGAAGTAGCCGGTGCCGACTTCGCGCTGGTGCTTGGTTGCGGTGTAGCCGCGGGACTCGGAGGCGAATTCCTTCTCCTGCAGCTCGACGTAGGCGCTCATGCCTTCCCGGGCGTAGCCGTGGGCGAGATCGAACATCGAGTAGTTCAGGGCGTGGAAACCGGCCAGGGTGATGAACTGGAAGGTGAAGCCCATGGCGCCGAGTTCGCGTTGGAACTTCGCGATCGTGGCGTCGTCGAGGTGCTTGCGCCAGTTGAACGACGGCGAGCAGTTGTAGGAGAGCATCTGGTCCGGGAACTCGGCCTTGACGGATTCGGCGAACTTGCGGGCGAGGTCCAGGTCCGGCGTGCCCGTTTCCATCCAGATGAGGTCGGAGTACGGGGCGTAGGCCTTGGCGCGGGCGATGCAGGGTTCGATCCCGTTGCGGACCTTGTAAAAGCCTTCCGGGGTGCGGACCGGCTGTCCGCCTTCGCGGAGGATGAATTCCTGGTCCCGCTCGTCGACGTCGGAGGTGATCAGGGTGGCCGCCTCCGCGTCGGTGCGGGCGATGATGACCGACGGCGTGCCGGCGACGTCGGCGGCGAGGCGGGCCGCGTTCAGCGTCCGGACGTGCTGCTGGGTGGGGATCAGGACCTTGCCGCCGAGGTGGCCGCACTTCTTTTCCGAGGCGAGCTGGTCTTCCCAGTGCACGCCGGCGGCGCCGGCCTGGATCATGGACTTCATGAGTTCGTAGGCGTTCAGCGGGCCGCCGAAGCCGGCCTCGGCGTCGGCCACGATCGGGACCATCCAGTCCTGAACGGTCTGGATGCCCTCGGAGAACTCGATCTGGTCCGCGCGGAGCAGCGCGTTGTTGATGCGCCGAACCACTGTCGGGACCGAGTTGGCGGGGTAGAGCGACTGGTCCGGGTAGGTGTGGCCGGAGTTGTTGGCGTCCGCGGCGACCTGCCAGCCGGAGAGGTAGATGGCGCGCAGCCCGGCTTTGACCTGCTGCACGGCCTGGTTGCCGGTCAGGGCGCCGAGGGCGTTGGTGTACTTGCCGGCGGCGTGCTCCTCGGTGAGCTGCTTCCACAGTTTCTCGGAGCCGCGGCGGGCCAGCGTGTGCTCTTCGGAGACGCGGCCCCGGAGGCGGACGACGTCGGAGGCTGCGTAGTCCCGAGTGACACCTTCCCAGCGCGGGTTGGCGGCCCACTCGAGCTCCAGGGCAGCGGCCTGCTGTTCGGGCGTCTGCTGGGTGGGCTCAAATGCTGCGGTCATCTTTGTCTCCTTGATGGGTTCCGGGCCGGCGGGCCTGCGTCTCTGTAGGTCCCGGTCGGCTGTTCCGAAAGCGGCTGGGCTTCGTGAGAACTACTTTTCTTCACTTTCCAAGGGCTTTCTAGATGAAAACCATGGAAAGAAATGCACTTCTTCGCATATCCTCAAGAAATGCACGCTGCCAGCTGGAATCGCCAAGCCTCGTCCCTGCCCTCGCCTGCCGCGCCGGAGCTGGACGTCATCAGCATGGGCCGCCGGGTCCGTCATCTGCGCAAGGCGGCCGGCCTCACGCTCGATGACTTGAGCGCCGCCGTCGGGACCGCCCCGAGCCAGCTGAGCCTGATCGAAAACGGCAAGCGCGAGCCCAAGCTCGGCCTGCTCCAGCAGCTCGCCGCGGCGCTGGGCGTCAGCATCGACGAGCTGCTCGGGGCAGAGCCGCCCAACCGCCGCGCGGCGCTGGAAATCGAGCTGGAACGCTACCAGCGCAGCCCGCTCTATGAATCCCTGAACCTGCCGAAAATCCGCATCAGTTCCCGGCTTCCCATGGATGTGCTGGAGTCCATGGTGGGGCTCCAGCACGAGCTGGAGCGCCGGCTGAACGAGCAGGTGGCCACGCCGGAGGAGGCCCGCCGCGCCAACGCTGAGCTGCGCGCGATGATGCGGGAGCGGAACAACTACTTCCCTGAGTACGAGGCGGAGGCGCAGAAGGTCCTGGCCTCGGTGGGGCACACGAGCGGTCCGCTGTCCCAGCATGTCATTGCGGACATCGCCGGGCATCTCGGATTCAGCCTCCACCATGTGGGGGACCTGCCGCATTCCACCCGCTCGGTGACGGATCTTAAGAACCGCAGAATTTACCTCACGCAGAACGTCCGCACCGATCATGACCCGCGCTCCGTGCTGCTGCAGGCCCTGGGCCACTACGTCCTGGGCCACCAGACGCCGTCGAACTACGGGGATTTCCTGATGCAGCGCGTGGCCACAAACTACTTCGCCGCCGCGCTCCTGCTGCCCGAGCAGGCGACGGTGGAGTTCCTGCAGCGGGCCAAACAGGCCAAGGAAATCGCCGTCGAGGACATCCGGGACGCCTTTGCGGTGTCCTACGAGACGGCCGCGCACCGGTTCACCAACCTCGCCACCGAGCACCTGGACATTCGCACGCACTTCCAGAAAACGCACAAGAGCGGCATTATCTACAAGGCCTATGAGAACGACGGCGTGACGTTCCCGCAGGACCACACCGGCGCCATCGAGGGCCAGCCCTCCTGCAAGAACTGGACGTCCCGGGTGGTGTTCGATGTCCCGGACAAGTTCAGTGCCTACAACCAGTACACCGACACCCCGGCCGGGACCTACTGGTGCACGGCCCGGACGGAGCGCTCCGCCAACGGGGAGTTCTCGCTGTCCGTTGGTGTCCCGTATGCGCACGTGAAATGGTTCCGGGGCCGCGACACCACGGAGCGGTCCAAATCCACCTGCCCGGACGAAAGCTGCTGCCGCCGGCCGCCGGCGTCGCTGACCGCCGAATGGGCCGGGAACGCCTGGCCCTCGGCCCGGGCGCACTCGCACCTTTTGGCCGCCATGCCGCCGGGCGCCTTCCCCGGCGTGGACGAGACCGAGGTCTACTCGTTCCTGCAGGCGCACTCCGGCAGCTGACGCGTTCAGGTTCCGTGATGGCGGGCGGACTATATTGGCCTGTGTCAGCTCATCGACCGACTTCCCGGGAGCGTGCACCCATGGCCAAGGAACTTGCCACCCAGCTCATCGAACAACTCCAGGCTGCCGGCGTGCAGCGGATCTACGGGATCGTGGGCGACAGCCTCAACCCGATCGTCGACGCCGTCCGCCAGACCGGCGGCTCAGAGAAGGGCGGGATTGACTGGATCCATGTCCGGCATGAGGAGGCGGCAGCCTTCGCCGCGGCGGCGGAAGCCCAGCTGACCGGCCGGCTCGCCGTGTGCGCCGGCTCCTGCGGGCCCGGCAACCTGCACCTGATCAACGGGCTCTACGACGCCAACCGCTCCGAAGCGCCGGTGCTGGCCATCGCCTCGCACATCCCGAGCAAGCAGATCGGCAGCAGCTTCTTCCAGGAAACCCACCCGGACCGGCTCTTCAACGAATGCTCCGTCTACTCCGAGCTCATCAGCACCGCGGAGCAGGCGCCCCGGGTCATGCACAGCGCCATCCAGCACGCCGTCGGGCTCCGGGGCGTCGCCGTCGTGACCCTTCCCGGTGACATCGCCGGCCTGGAGGCGACGGCGGAAACCCCGGTTCCCGCGTCCTTCCGGCCGGCGACGCTGGTGCCGGACCCCGCCAGCGTGCAGGAGCTGGCTGACGCCATCAACGCCGCCGGCAAGGTGGCCATCTTTGCCGGCGCCGGCGTCGAGGGTGCGCACGACGAGGTGGTGGCGCTCGCCGGACTGATCGCGGCGCCCATCGGCCATTCGCTGCGCGGCAAGGACTTCATGCAGTACAGCAACCCGTACGACATCGGGATGACCGGGCTGCTGGGCTACGGTGCTGCGGCCGAGGGCATCGAGGATGCGGATCTGCTGCTCCTGCTGGGCACCGACTTCCCGTACGACCAGTTCCTTCCGGCAACCCGCACGGCGCAGGTGGACCGGGCCGCCCACAAGCTGGGGCGGCGGACCGACGTCGACATCGCCGTGCATGGCGACGTCCTCCCGACCCTCGCTGCCCTCACACCGCTGCTGTCGGCCAAGAAGAGCCGCCGGTTCCTCGACGCGATGCTCAAGAAGCACGACAAGCTCATGAACAAGGCCGTGGGGGCGTACACCCGGAACGTGGGGACGAGGCAGCCGATCCACCCGGAGTACGCGGCCTCGCTGCTGGACCAGGTGGCGGCGGAGGACGCGATCTTCACGGCGGATACGGGCATGTGCAACGTCTGGACCGCGCGCTACATCAACCCGCTGGGCACCCGACGGCTGATCGGCTCGTACCTGCACGGCTCGATGGCCAACGCGCTGCCGCACGCGATCGGCGCCCAGCTGGCCTACCCGGGGCGGCAGGTGGTCTCCGTCTCCGGCGACGGCGGCCTGTCCATGCTGCTGGGCGAGCTCATCACGGTCGCGGCGCAGCAGCTTCCGGTCAACGTGGTGGTCTTCAACAACTCCACCCTGGGCATGGTGAAACTCGAAATGCTGGTGGACGGGCTCCCTGATTTCGGCGTCGATGTCCCGGATGCCAACTACGCAGCCGTTGCCCGCGCCCTGGGGTTCCACGCCGTGCGCGTCACGGACCCGACCCGCATCGAGGCCGCGTACCGGGAGGCCTTCGCCCACCCCGGGCCGTCCCTGGTGGAGCTCATCACGGATCCCCAGGCGCTGTCCCTCCCGCCGAAGATCAAGGGCGCGCAGGTCCTGGGCTTTGCCACGGCGATGTCCAAAGTGGTCCTCAACCGCGGTGCCGGCGAGGCCGTCAGCATGGCCCGGAGCAACCTGCGCAACATCCCGCGGCGCTGAAACCGGCGCTGCGGACCTCCCCCGCCGGCCTCCGTTTTCGACGGTTCGGTGCGGGTTCGACGGCGGAATGCGTCGAGCGGGCAAGGAACCGTCGAAACGGCCGGGGAGAGCGTGGTCAAATTGTGACCCGGCCGTGGTCGCGCTTTGCCGGGCCCGCTGGTTGACTGGCCGTAGGCGGATCCCCGCCCTTCTACTGTCGCTGTGCGGGCCTTGGGGGCGCGATGAAACGGAAGACTTCGGCAAGGATTATCGCAACCGCGGCGGCCGTGACGCTGGTCTTGTCGGCCTGTTCGGCCTCGCCGCCGGCGCTGTTGAAGGCCGACGGCGTCGAACGCGTTTCGGTGGACCGCTCCGCCTACCAGGCCGAGCTGGCCCAGCTCCGGACGTCGGCACGGAAGCTGGGCGCCGCGCTCCTGGCGGACGGCGGCGACGCCGGAAACGGAAACGTGGTCTCCTCCCCGGGCAGCCTGCTGATTACCCTTGCCATGCTGCGGGCCGGTGCGTCAGGCGCAACGGCTGCCGAGATGGACCGTGCCTTGGGACTGCCCGCGGGGCACCGCGACGAAGCCGGGAACGCGCTGCTCGCCTCCCTGGAGGCCTTCGACGGCGACCCCGGCTCCGTGGACGAGAAGAACCCGCCGCGCCGTCCTGTCCTGCACACCGCAAACGGCCTGTTCGTGGACAAGAGCGTGCCCACCGGGGAGGGCTATCTGCGTTCCCTGGCCACGTATTACGGGACCGGCACGTACCCGGTGGATTTCCAGGATGAGGCCGTCACCAAGCCGGCGATCGACGCCTGGGTGAATAAGAACACCGGCGGCCGGATCAAGAAAGCGCCCGCGGGATACCGCCGGGTGAATACCCTTAGCGTGCTCAACGCGGTGTACTTCGCGGCCGCCTGGAAGGTCCCCTTCGACCCGGCCGACACGACCGATAGGCCGTTCACCACGGCGGACGGCAGGCAGGTCGCCGTCGCCACCATGTCCGGAGTCCGGGACATCGCGACCGCGCAGGGCCCGGGCTGGGAGGCAGCGGACCTGCCGTACGCCGAAGGTTTTGTGATGCGGCTCGTGCTGCCGGGGGCCGGGGCTGCCGGTGACGTCGGGGCTGCCGCGCAGAACCTTGCCGACGCTGCCCGGGCCCTTGAAGCGGCCGCCCCCACGCCGACGCAGCTCTACCTGCCGCGGTGGGACCAGAAGAGCAACTTCGAGTTGCGCAAGGTCTTCGCCGGCCTGGGCCTGCAGGGCATGCTCAACACTGTTACCGGCTTCGACCCCATCCAGCGCGGCCTCAAAATCCAGCAGGCCGGCCAGTCTGCCAACATCACGGTGGCGGAGAAGGGCACCGTTGCCGCCGCCGTGACGCAGATCAACGCGCGGGCGGTGAGCGGCACAGCCCCCATGAAGGCCATCAGCTTCGACCGGCCGTTCTACTACGAAATCGTCCACGTCGAAACCGGGCTGCCCCTGTTCATGGGCAAGGTCTCCGACCCCCGCTGAGCCGGACGCTGAGCCGGCGGACGGAGCGCACACCTCCGTTTCGACGGTTCCGTGCGGGTTCGACGGCGGGATGCGTCGAGTGGACAGGGACCCGTCGAATCGGCGGCCTAGCGCGGGCCGCCCTGCCAGAGCGCATCGAACGGGGCGCCTGAAGCCACCCGGTTCCGGATTCCCGCGGTCACAAACGCCTTGGCCGTCCGGGCCGCCTCGAGCGGAGTCGCGCCCTTGGCGAGCTCAGCTGTCACGGCGGCGGCCAGCGAGCACCCGGCGCCGGATACTGCCACTTCGCCCACCTTCGGGGCGGACAGGACTTCCAGCGTTTCGCCGTCGTAGTAGACGTCGACGGCGTCAGGTCCGGCCAGCCGCACGCCGCCCTTGGCCAGTACAGCGGCGCCGCTGAGCTCATGGATGCGGACGGCAGCGGCCTTGAGGGATTCGACGTTGGTGATTTCCAGCCCGGAGAGCGACTCCGCTTCGAAGTGGTTGGGCGTTACGAAGGTGGCCAGCGGCAGGATCTGGGCCTTAAGCGCCTGGTCGGTGTCCAAGGCGTGCCCTGGCTCCTGGCCCTTGCAGATCAGCACCGGATCCAGCACCACGTTGGCGAACTGCCCGTCAGCCAGGGCCTCGGCTACGGTGGAGATCGTCGCCGGACTGCCCAGCATGCCGATCTTCACGGTGTCCAGCACCGGCGCGCCGGACGCGGCACCGTAGGCCGCCGTCGTCGCTTCCAGCTGGTCGGCGATGACCTGCTGGTCCACCGGGACGAAGCGGTGGTTCCAGTTGTCCTTGGGATCGAAGGACACGATGCAGGTCAGGTTCGCGATCCCGAAGACACCGAGTTCCTGGAAGGTCTTCAGGTCAGCCTGCGCGCCGGCGCCGCCGGTCGCTTCGGAGCCCGCGATGGTCAGCGCGACAGCGGGGGAGGAAACGGCGTCGGAGGCGGTATCGGAGACGGCCAGGGCAGCGGAGTCGAACGCGGTAGAAGTCATGGTCCTATCCTGCCAGTTCGCCGGAACCGCCCGCATTGTGCTTCTGAACAGGCATTTGATGAATCGGATCACGCGGACTAGGGTGGCGGACGGCGTTGCCCGCAGGCGGCGCCGGATCCAGGAAGGTTCATTGATGAGCACCCAACTGTCCGAAGCGGCCCAGACCCGAAAGGCCGTCGGCAACATCCTCAAAGGCTCGGCCGGCAACCTCGTCGAGTGGTACGACCTCTACGTCTACACGGTCTTCGCCGCCTACTTCCAGGCGCACTTCTTCAACTCCAAGGACGAGCTCCAGGCCGGCCTTGAGGCGATGGCCGTGTTCTCGACGTCCTTCCTGATGCGCCCGATCGGCGCCTGGTTCTTCGGCCGCTACGCCGACCGCAGGGGCCGCAAGGCCGCGCTGACGCTGAGCGTGACCATGATGTCCGCCGGCTCCTTCGCCATCGCCGTGCTGCCCACCCAGGACGTGATCGGCCTGTGGGCAATGATCCTGCTGGTCCTCATCCGCGTAATCCAGGGTTTCTCCGTAGGCGGCGAGTACGGCACCAGCGCCACGTACATGTCCGAGGCCGCCACCTCCGGACGCCGGGGCTTCTTCTCCAGCTTCCAGTACGTCACGCTGGTCGGTGGCCAGATGCTGGCCCTGCTGGTCCTCGTGGTCCTGCAGAACACCCTGCCCAAGGCCGATCTCGGCGAGTGGGGCTGGCGCATCCCGTTCGCGGTGGGCGGCGTTGCTGCGCTGGTGGTCCTGTGGCTGCGGCGGTCCATGGAGGAAACCGTTTCGGCTGAACAGATCGAGGCCGCAAAGGCTCCCGCCGCGGCAGGCGAGGCGCAGCCGGGGACCATGAAGCTGCTGTTCACGAGCTATTGGAAACCGCTGCTGATCTGCATCGGGATCACCCTTGGCGGCACGGTGGCGTTCTACACGTACACCAACTTCATCCTGAAGTTCATGAACGATACCTCCGGCATCGCCAAGACCGACACCTCGGTGATCAACTTCTGGGCACTGTTCATCTTCATGCTGCTGCAGCCGGTCTACGGAATCATCTCGGACAAGGTGGGCCGCAAGCCGCTGCTGCTCTGGTTCGGCATCACCGGCGTCCTGTTCACCTGGCCGCTCCTGTCCGCCCTCGCCGGCACCAAAGATCCCTTCACCGCGTTCCTGCTCATGATGGGCGGGCTGCTGATCGTCGGCGGCTACACCTCCATCAACGCCCTGGTGAAGGCCGAGCTGTTCCCGGCGTCGATCCGCGCCCTCGGCGTCGGACTCGGCTACGCGATCGCCAACTCGCTCTTCGGCGGCACCGTCCCGCTGATCGGCGCGGCGCTGCAGAAGGCAGGCCAGGAGGAGCTGTTCTTCACCTACGTCACGGTGGCCATCGGCATCTCCCTGCTGGTCTACATCTTCTGCCTGCGGAACAAGAAGTCCACGCACCTGGACCACGAGCAGGGTCACGCCTGGGAGCCGGCGGCCAGTTCTGCGGTTGCTGGCCACACGGACGATGACGGCAAGGACCTCGTCGACGCCTCGCGCCGCTGACGCCACCTGGCAGCGGTCGTCGGCCTCCGAGTTCGCCGTAAGCGCTCCGGATCGCCGTATCTTTACGGCGACCCCGCGTGCTTCCGGCGAGTTCGCCGCCGCCGGCCTGGACAGCGCGGCCTCAATTCCATGCGGGCAGCATCGGGTGAACAGTCGGGTGAGAGAATGGAGGGCGGTTCGGGTGGGTTTTCTGCCGGGGCCCTCCAGTGCTAATACAGCCGGCCGCCCCGGAGGGATACACGGGTCCGGGCGCCGAGCGAACCACTACGAACGGAACAGCCATGTCCACCGCCAAGACGCTCCCGGCCGCCTCGCCTGCAAAGTTCGCCTCGATCGGCTCACCGTATTTCGGCATCATGCTGGCCGTCATGGCCGTGGTCCTGATCCTGTCCAACATCGGGGCCTCCAAAGGCGTGGCGATCGGCCCCATTATCACGGACGGCGGCTTCTTCCTCTTCCCGCTGGCCTACATCCTGGGTGACGTCATCAGCGAGGTCTACGGATTCAAGGTGGCGCGCAAGGCCATCGTCACCAGCTTCGCACTGTCCGTATTCGCGTCCATCTGCTACTGGGTCATCATCGCCCTGCCGGGGTTCGGCGACGAGTACGGCGCCTCCAAGCAGGCCGCACTGGAAGGCGCACTGGGTCCGGTGCCGCAGATCGTGCTGGCCTCACTTCTGGCCTTTTTCGCCGGCCAGACCATCAACTCCTGGATCCTGGTGAAGATGAAGGCGCGGACCGGGGAAAGGACCCTGTGGGCGCGCATCATGGGGTCCTCCGTCGCCGGCGAGTTCGTAGACACCCTGATCTTCTGCAGCATCGCCGCCTCGGTGATCGGCATTACCGACGTCGCGATGTTCGTGAACTACGTCCTCGTCGGCTTCCTCTACAAGACCCTGGTGGAGTTCGCCTTCGTGCCGCTGACCTCGCTCGTGATCGGCTGGGTCAAGAAGCGCGAACCCAGCTACGGCGCGTAGGCGGACTCTTAATGCCACGGCCCGCCCCGACCCCATGTCTCCGCCTGGCCGAAGCCCCAGCTCCGGAAGCGCCCGAGCCAACCCCTGCGCGCCCGAGCCAGCCCCTGCGCCGAAATCACCGGAAACACTTGAGGTCGCCGTAAACTTCCGGCGATTTCGAGCCGTTTCGGCGAACTGGCGGCTGAGGGTGGCGGCTAAGGGCGGGGGCCGCCAGCAAGGGCACGGAGGAGGCGTTCCTTGAATTCCTGCTCACGGAAGAGGTCCTTCCACTCGATCCGGACGAACCGCCATCCTGCTTCGGCCAGGGCCTTCTCCCGCCGCCGTTCTTCGAAGAGCACCTCGGCTGTGGGTTTGTAGTCGAAGTACTTGGTCTTGCCGTCGAACTCCAGGGCGACCCGTTCCTCCTTCCATGCGAAGTCGAGCCGGTGCCGTCCAGCACGTGTAACAACTTCCACCTGCGGCTCAGGGACTTTAATCTTCAGGCGCATGATCAGCTCTCTGGCCAAGGTTTCCCCGGGGGATTCCGAGCGGAGATCGGCAGTTGCGAGCGCCCGGCGATACGTTCGGACCCCGCGGCGCCCGTCGAGCGAATCCGCCATGGCTTGCAAAATTTGGCGATTCGCGCCAAGACGGAGTGCGTGGTCCATGACGATCAGCGACTGCCTGTAACCCAGCAACATGGCGCAGTCGGCCGTCGTCCGTTCCAGGGAAGTCGTCCGGAGGCCGTTCACCACGGCAACGTCGTGTTCGGCGAAGGGGCGTGTGTGGCACCGGACGCCCCTGCCGTGCCGCTTGTTCGAGGGGTTGACTTTCTGGAGGACGTGGATGGCGTCATCCACGTCCCAAAGATAGAGGCGATGCAGGCGCGCGGAGGACGTGTGGCTGTAGAGGAAGCTGCCAGTCGACGTCGTGAGTGTTCCGTGGGCGTGAGCGAAGATGAGTTGCCGGCTCCGGACATCCGGGGACTGGGGATTCCAGAGGCTGGCGCGGATGTAGCAACCGTGCCGGAGCCGGACGAGATCACCCGAATCCAGGAGCGAGCGGATGGCGCGCGAGCCGTAGCCGAGGTCCAGGAGTTGTTCAGTGCGCCAGAGGTTACCCGTCAGCGGCAACTCCAGTAGGTGGTTCTGCGTCATGCCACCAGCTTGGGCTGCTGTGGAAGCGGGTGGCAGGCCCGGCCGTGGCTATGTGGAAAACGTGAGGGCGCCGCGTCCAGGCTTGTCGGGACGGCTTTGTTGGACAGCACAACCATTTCGCCGGATCGCGGCCGAGTCGCCGGAAACTTACGGCGAGTTGGGGCGTCTCCCGCGAATTCGGCGGTGCAACGGCGGGCTCAGCCGGGAACGCGGGCTGTGGTGCCGCGGACGACGAGGTCCGGCTCGATCAGCTTGCGCTCCGGTTCGAGCGAGAGGTCCTGGATCCGTGCCAACAGGGCGCTTGCGACGTCGAACCCGACAACGTCGCTGCGGTTGTCCACCGAGGTCAAGTCCAGGTACCGCGACTTGGCCAGCTGAGAGTTGTCGTAGCCGATCAGAGACAGGTCGGCCGGGACGGACAGGCCCCGCGCCCTGGCCGCGGCCAGGGCACCCAGGGCCATGGTGTCGTTGGCGGCGAACAAGGCCGTCGTGTCCGGGTGGTGGTCGAGCAGCCAGCAGGCGGCCGCGTAGCCGTCCTCCTCGGAGGTCCCCTGGGATTCGCCGGCGATCCGGAGTTCGACGCCGGCCTCCACGATGCCGCTGCGGAAGCCGTCCCGTCGGTGGGCTGCGGCGCCGCCGGAACCCGAGAGGTGTCCGATCCGCGTGTGGCCGAGCCCCAGCAGATGCTCGGCCGCCATGCGGCCCCCGCCGTCGTCGTCATTTGTGATGAGGCCGGCGCCGGCAGGGACGCCGTTTCGCCAGCCGGCGACGATGGCCGGAACCCAGGTCCCGGCCATCATGGACTCGCTCGGTTCGGCAGCAATGACAAGGCCCTCCACATGCATCGACAGCAGGCCGTCCGCGGCTTCCGTGATGCGGTTCTCGCCCGGGCGGGAATCCGCGAGGGTGACCTGGTAGCCGTGGGGTGAGAGAGCGGATTCCATGCCGCGCAACAGGTCCACAAACCAGAGGTTCCGGAAGTCGTCAATGACGAGGCCGATGCTTTTCGTCTGGCTGCTGGCGAGCGTGGTCGCCGCCCGGCTGGGGCGGTACCCTAGCTCTGACATTGCTGCCCTGACAGCTTCGCGACGCTTCTCGCTGACCTTGGACGGGTTTTGCAAGACGAGTGACACCAGCGACGGCGAGACCCCGGCGGTTTTGGCAACGTCGTAGATCGTCGGGCGCCGTGTTCGAGGAGTGTTTAGCGTCATCTGCGGAGGCCTTTCATGTCTCATCCGAGGATAACTGCTCATCGATTGACAGGACATATGCACATAGGTACGCTTCTTATCACCGCCGTTTTTGTAGCGCTCTAATTTTCGAGAGGCCCGGCCGCTCGCCTGGCCAATTTCAAGGGAGAAATTGATGGCTGACAGTTTAGGAGTGGCCGTAATCGGCGCAGGAATGGCAGGGAAGGCTCACGCGGCCGCCTACCGGACGGCCTCTGCGCTGTACAGCCCGGTTCTGCCTCCGATCCGGCTGGTCTCCATCGGCGACGTGAACGCCGGGTTCGGTTCCCTGGCCGCGAAGCGTTTTGGCTACGAACGCAATGACACCTCATGGCAGGCGATCGCCGAGGCCGACGACATCGACGTCGTCAGCGTCGTGATCGCGAACTCCCTCCACCGCGAGGTCGTGGAAGGCCTGCTGGCCGCCGGCAAGCACGTGCTCTGCGAGAAGCCGCTGAGCGACTCGATCGAGGATGCCCGCGCCATGGCCGAGGCGGCCCGCAACGCTAGCTCGATCGCACGGATCGGGTTCACTTTCCGCCGCACGCCGGGCATCGCCTACATCCGCGACCTCATCCGCACCGGCGTCCTGGGTAACGTCCTGCACTTCAGCGGCCGCTACTGGACCGACTACGGCTTCAGCCCGTCGGCGCCCATGAGCTGGCGCTATAAGGGCGGCCCGGGTTCCGGTGCGTTGGCCGACGTCGGCAGTCACCTGACGTACGTCGCCGAGTTCCTTTGCGGCGACATCAAGTCCATCAGCGGCGGGCGCCTCAGCACCGTGATCGACAAGCGCCCGCTGCCGCTCGGCGCGGTCATGGGCCACGACCACGCCGCGGTCAGCGACACGTTCGAACCGGTCGAAAACGGCGACTACGCGGTGTTCTCCGCCGAATTCGAGAACGGCGCCGGCGGCTTCGAGGTCTCCCGGGTCGCCGCCGGGCACGCCAACAGCCTCATCTTCGAGGTCTTCTGCGAGAACGGCGCCGCCCGGTTCGACCAGCGGCGCCCCGCGGAGATCGAACTGTTCCTCAATGACGGTCCGGCCAACGAAAACGGCTACCGCCAGGTCATCCTCGGCCCTGGACACCCCTACATCGCCGGCGGCCTGGCCATGGACGCGCCCAGCGTCGGATTCGGCCAGAATGACGCGTTCGCCTACCAGTCCCGCGCCTTCCTCGAGGAAGTCGCCGGCCTCAGCGAGGCGGACTCGCTGCCCCGCTGCGCCACGTTCGACGAGGGCGTGCGCAACATGGAACTGCTTGGCGCGGTCACCGAATCCGCCCTCAACAACGGAAGGAAAATCGCGCTATGAAACTCGGCGTCTACAACGCAATCTTGCACGACCGGCCCCTTCCCGAGGCGCTCAAGGTCATCGCCGACCTGGGACTGACCGGCATCGAAATCAACACCGGCGGATTCCTTCCGGCCGTCCACGTCCCCACCATGGACCAGATCCTGGAAAGCGACGCGGCCCGGGATGACTACCTCGCGATTTTCGAGGGGACTGGCGTCGCGATCGCCGGCCTGAACTGCAACGGCAACCCGCTGCACCCCAAGCGTGAGATCGGCGAGAAGCATGCCGAGGACGTCCGCCGCTCCATCCGGCTGGCACAGCGGCTGGGACAGGACCGGGTAGTGACCATGTCCGGCCTGCCCGGCGGCGAGCCCGGGGCCACCACGGTCAACTGGGTGGTCAACGCCTGGAACTCCGCGGCCCTGGACGTGCTCGACTACCAGTGGGGCATCGCGGCCAAGTTCTGGAAAGAAACGGACCGCCTCGCCGCCGACCATGGCGTGAAGGTGGCTCTGGAGCTGCACCCGCAGAACATCGTGTTCAACACCGCCGATGTCCGCAGACTCATTGAGCTCACCGGCGCGACCCACGTCGGCGTCGAACTGGACGCCTCGCACCTGTTCTGGCAGCAGATGGATCCGGTCGCGGTGGTCCGGGAGCTCGGTCCGCTGGTGTTCCAGGCAGCAGCCAAGGATGTACGGGTCAATGCGGAAAACGCCGCCCTCTACGGTGTCCTCGACAACAGCTTCCGCCGGCTGGGCCCGGAGGAAAGCCGCACCAATCTCGGCGGCGACGAGTGGGCCAACGAGTGGCCCAAGGACTCCGCCTGGGACTTTGTGGCACTCGGGCGCGGGCACGACACAGCCTACTGGACCGAGTTCCTGCGCGCGCTGTACGAGGTGGACCCGGAGATGCTCGTCAACATCGAGCACGAGGACGTCTCCTTGGGCCGGATTGAGGGCCTGCAGGTGGCCGCCAAGGTGCTGCGGGACGCGGATTCCGCGCTCCGGGCGTCGCTGCATCTGACGGCCTGAGGGCCTGGCGAACAACTTCTACGCCGGGTCGCCGGAACGTTGCCAGCTCGCCAGAAACTTCCAGCGATCTGGCGCGGTTCCGGCGACTTCGACGGCAGGGCCAGAACAGCCCAAACACCCCGAACAGAACGGACGACGGCGCATGCGCATAGGACTTGTCGGCTACGGAGCCGGCGGCAGGTACTTCCACGCCCCCTTCATCGAGGCGGCCGACGGCGTCGAACTCGCCGGAGTGGTGGCGCGCTCGCCGGAAAAACGCGCGGAAGTCGCCGCGGATTTCCCGGGACTGGTCGTCTATGGAAGCCTGGCGGAGATGCTCGACGCGGGGGTGGACGCCGTGACCATCACGACGCCGCCGCACACCCGCCGCGAACTGGTGCTGGAGGCCATCGCGGCCGGCGTCCACGTCGTGGCGGACAAGCCGTTCGCCCCCGACGCGGCCGCAGCACGGGAGCTAGCCGCGGCGGCCGAACGGGCCGGCGTGCTGCTGAACGTGTATCACAACCGCCGGCGCGACGCGGATATCCTCACGCTGGCCGGTGTCATTGCCTCGGGAAAACTCGGGGAGGTATGGCGGGTCCACTCGATCATGGACCAGGACGGTGCCGCCACCCTCGAGACCGGAGCCACGGGCGGGCTCCTGCGCGACCTGGGCAGCCATCTGGTGGACCAGGTGCTCTGGCTGTTGGGCCCGGCAACCCACGTCTACGGTGCCCTCGACTGGACGGACCGCTTCGGCGAGGCCACCGACTGCGGCTTCTTCGTGACCCTGACGCACGCGTCCGGGGCGGTGTCGACCGTCGCGGCCAGCAAGCTCAACCACTCCACCACGCGTGAGCTCCGCGCTTATGGCAGCGAGGGCAGCTACATTGCCTCGGGGGCCGATGTTCAGGCCGAGGCCCTTTTCGCGGGGCGCCGCCCGGCCCGGGAGCCTGCCACGTGGGGGATAGATGTTCCGGAAAACTGGGGGACACTCGCGGTAACCGCCGGCCGCGCCCGGATCGCCTCGGAGCAGGGCAACTATGCCGGGTTCTACACCGAGTTCGCGCGCGCCATCCGGGACGGAGGACCCGGACCGGTGCCGGCCGCCGAGGGAGTGCGGACCCTGGAGGTCCTCGACGCCGCCCGGCGCAGCGCCCTGGAGAACAGGGTTGTGGAGCTGGGCGGACAGGCGCCGGAGTAGCGGGCCGCCGTCGTCGTTCTGCGGTCCGTGAGGTCGCCACCCTTCCCGAGGTCGCCGGAAAGCTGCCGAGGCGCCGGAACCCTCCGGCGACTCGGCACGCTTCCGGCGAGTCCGACGGCGGCGCGCGCCAGAGTTCGACGGCGGACGCGCCTAGGAGTAGTACTGGCCCAGGGTCTCGGCCTTGAAGTCGAAGAAGTTGCCGGCTTCAATGGCCAGCCGGGCGTCGTCGACCATCTTGACCACGAAGCGCTCGTTGTGGATCGAGATCAGCGTGGCCGAGACCATCTCCTTGGCCTTGAACAGGTGGTGGATGTAGGCCCGGGAGTAGTTCGTGCACGCGTAGCAGTCGCAGCCTTCCTGGAGCGGGCCGAAATCGCGTTTGTACTTGGCTCCGGAGAGGTTGTACCGGCCGGTGGGGTGGTAGAACGCCGAATTGCGGGCCACCCGGGTGGGGGAGACGCAGTCGAAGGTGTCCGCCCCGTTCTCGATCGCCGTGAAGATGTCATCCGGTTCGGAGATGCCCAGCAAGTGCCGCGGCTTGTTCTCCGGCAGCTCCTCGTTGCACCAGCGCACAATCGTGCCGAGGTTCTCTTTCTCCAGCGCCCCGCCGATGCCGAAACCGTCGAAGTTCATGGCGCCGAGATCGCGGCAGGCCTTGCGCCGCAGGTCCTCGTACTGGGCGCCCTGGATCACGCCGAACAGGGCCTGGTAGGGCTTGCCGGCGCGCTCGTTCGTGAGCCGGAAGTGCTCGGTGATGCACCGTTCGGCCCAGCGCCGGGTCCGTTCCAGGGACTCCTCCTGGTAGCCGCGGGAGTTCTGCAGCGTGGTGAGCTCGTCGAACGCGAACATGATGTCCGCGCCGATCTGGTGCTGGACGTTCATGGAAATCTCGGGGCTGAAGCGGTGCCGGTCGCCGTTGAGGTGGCTCTTGAACCACACGCCGTCCTCGTCCACGTGCGCCAGGCGTTCCTTGCCGGGGGCGACGGCGTCGTCGGGTCCGGCGGTGTCCACCGACTTCATGTCGATGACCTTTTTGAACCCAGAGCCCAGGCTCATCACCTGGAAGCCGCCGGAATCGGTGAACGTGGGCCCGCGCCAGTTCATGAAGGCGCCCAGCCCGCCGGCTTCATCCAGGACGTCGGCGCCCGGCTGCAGGTACAGGTGGTAGGCGTTGGCGAGCACGGCCTGCGCCCCGAGTTCGGCAATGGATTCCGGCAACACCGATTTGACGGTGGCCTTGGTGCCGACGGCGATGAACGCCGGCGTCTGGATCTCGCCATGTGGGGTGGCGATGGTGCCCGTCCGCCCCAGGAACTCCCCGCCGTTCGCGGCAACCTGATCGGCCGACGGCGGGCATGCCTCGCTCAGGCGCTTGCCCACGCGGAAGGAGAACTCGGACTGCCGGGCAGGCGCGGAAAGGGAATCGGAGACAGGATGGGAAACGGGCTCGGAGACAGGATTGGCTGGCACGGTTCAAGTGTGCCAGCTAACGCTGCCCAGGCCTTAGTGGACGGGATCCGATGTGGGGTAGTTCTCAGCCCGCCACTTGTCCCAATAGTTGCGGATCACCTCCAGCTGATGCGCCCCGAGGTCGTAAGTGGAGACGATCGCCAGGGATCCGCCGTCGGGCCGGAGGTCGGCGATAGCGGGCTGGTCCGCGACGATCAGCAGGCCGTCCCCGTGCGCCGCGTAGTGCTGGACCGTCAGGCCGACCTGGTGGTTGCTGCGGAACCACACCTTGCCGGAGATCTCCTCGCCGGTGGGCAGGGTGAGCGAATAGACCTCTCCCCGGGCGGGAACATCGCCGAGCCCGAGCTTCTCGATCGCTGATCCCTCGGAACCGGGGACGGCGAAGAAGAAGGTCCGCCGCTTGCCATGCGGGTGGCGTTCCAAGGCGAAACGCAACTGGTGGAGGAAGGTCAGCCAGCCCTGGGTGATGTCCTCGTCCCAGGCGGCCCACTCGGAATTGTGGTCCACCGCGGCCCGGGTGACGCTGACTTCCGTGCCGTTGGGGACAGGTTTAAGGGTGAAGACGTCTCCGCCGTCGACCACCAGGGAAGTATGGTCCGCACCCTCGACCACATTCGGGCCGAAGTAGATTTCGTTGATTTCGGCCGCCTGGTCATCGGCCTCCCACCCGTGCCATTGGGCGATCCTGGCGGGTTCGCGCAGCATGGTCCAAACTTGCTGCGCGTCAGAATTGATCACAACGCTCAGATTGTTCGTCATGGGGTGAATCTACAACGCCCGGCCCGGCACGGGTAGGGCCGGAGGGATAGGCGGAACGGATCCGTCCCGACGGGTGGGACCCGCGGTGGAACCCGCACAGGTCAGGCGCGGACCGATTCCAGCTCGTTGCCGATCCGGCGCTCCAGCTCGGCTGCGCCGATGGTCTCAGAGCCGCCGTGGGCGCGCAGGAACAGGAGCGCCTCGAGCCGCAGCAGCCGCCATTCGCGTTCGGCATCCGGGTTTGCGCTGTCGATCGAGCGGAAGATTTCCTTGTCGTACAGGTTTGGCTCGTTCAGCGAGCGCTGCCGCACCTTGGCGTTCATCCGGGCCTTGAACGGGTCCGTCTCCATGGCCTCGGGCGCGCGGAGGAACTTTTCGTAGACGGCGGCGCGCTCGTCCTGCCCCAGCTGGCGGCAAATGTAGCTGGAGAGCGCCAGCGAGGCCTCCACTGAGGCCCAGCGGCCGGGGTTGCCGTCAAACGGCAGGACGTTGAGCAGATCCGCGACCGCCAGGGCGTGTTCCGCGTCCTTGAGGATGACGAAGAGTTCATGGGCGAGGTCGCTGAGATCCTTAAGGCAGCTTCCGGACTTGGTATTGATGCCCTTGGCGAGCCGTTCGCTCAGCAGGAGCACGCCGACGGCACCGGGATGCGCTGTGGCGACCGCCTCCACCACGGATTCCGGCGTGCCGTCCGGCGTCGGGATGAGCGCCAGGTCCGCTTCGCTGGGTCCGCTCACCGCGGGCGGCGCAGCAGGCTGCGGTGGAACGACGACGCCGTGCGCCGCCGGGGCGCCAGGCTCCCCGGCCTGGGCGGAGAACCCTCCGGACGCCGGCGCGGAGGGATCGGCGTCCGAAGCGGCGTCGGCGGAGGTAACGCCGTCGGAAGCAGGGGTGGCGGAAGTGGCGCCGTCGGAAGCGGCAGGCATGCCGTGCTGCGGGGCGGCGTCGGCGGTGCCCGACTCCGCGGGTTCTGGCACGTCCGTACCGGTCGCGTCCGAGGTGGGCGTGCCGTCGCCGGGTGCGTCGGTCCTGGGCGCGTCGGTGCCAAGTGCGTCCGTGCCAGGTATGACCGACCCGGAGTCGTCGTCTTCGGCGAGCCGGACCGCTGATCCCGCCGCGATCCTGAGCACGCCGCCGCCGCTGAGGGTCGCCAGGACAATAGCGGGCGTACCGAAATCGTCGGTTTCGACGTCCACCCGATGGACTTCGGCGGAGCGGTTTCCGTCGGGCAGGATCAGGTGGTCACCGGCTCGCAGAGATCCGGCCTGCTGTTCACTGTAGTTCCGGGAGGCGGGCGGGTGGGTCATCGGGAGTCCTTAGAGTTCTCTTGCGGTCCGCCCACCAGTCTACAAAATCGGGTCCGTGAAGTCGGGGACGCCGGTGTTCCCCCGAGCGCCCCGGGAGGCGCCGGTCCCTGATGAGACGTCTAGTTGCCGACCCCCGCGAAAGCGAGCGCCTGCCGGATGAGGGCGCCGCGGCCGCCGCTGAATTCAAGCTGAACGTCCGAGCTCATGACCTCCTGGGGGGTCATCCAGGTCAGCTCCAGGGCGTCCTGCCGCGGGGAACATTCGCCCGTGACTGGAATGACATAGGCGAGCGCAACGGCGTGCTGGCGGTCGTCGGTGAAGCCGGTATGGGACGGGGACGGGAAGTACTCCGCCACGGTGAACGGCACCGGGCTGACAGGCAACTGCGGGAACGCGAGCGGACCCAGATCCTTCTCCATATGGCGGAGCAGCGCGGCGCGGACGGTCTCGCGGTACAGGACCCGGCCCGAGACCAGGGAACGGACCATGGTGCCGTCCTCATCGGCCTGCAGGAGGGTGCCGACCTCATTGACGAATCCGAGCGGGTCCAGCCGGACCGGAACGGCCTCGACGTAAACCATCGGCAGCCTGCCGCGCGCTTCAAACAGGTCGTCGTCGGAGAGCCAGCCGGGATTCGGATCAGGGGTGCGCACATTCATGCTTAAGTTCTACCCCATCCCCGCCCCGAACCCGGCGCCTGGCCTTAATGCTCGCAGGACATGTCCACTACCAACAGCGCAGGCCAGCACCGCACCGGCGGACATGTCCGCGGTTCCTCCGCGGCCGCCCCTCCGTCGAGGTCCTGGTGACCTTCGGTCAGGAGCCCGCTGGTTTCGCCGAAATCCACAGCATCGCGCCGTTGGGGTTGTCCGGCAGGTCCGCCGCGTCCGGGTTGGCCACGTGAAGGCTCCGTCCGAAGGCCTCTTCCGTCATGCTGACCTGGTGGCCCGCGGCCGCCAGGCGGTCCCGCAGGGCGGAGAGATCGCCGGTGTATTCAAAGCCCAGGCCGGACCGGGCGCTGCCGCTGGCGGGCCGCACCATCAGCACGCCGCCGTTTTTCGCCGTGAAATCCGCGGTTTCGTCGTCGTCCGGGGACGGGCGCAGCCGGGCGCCAATGTTCCGCAATGTTTGAGCGGCGGCGGCCGCATCCGGGGTGAACCAGACCTCGACGACGGCCAGGGCAGGATCGGCGTCCGCGCCCTGCGCGCCGTGGGCTGCCTTGTCCGCGAAGAAGCCGAACCCGTCCTCGCCCGTGATCCGGCAGCTCTCGCCGTGCCGGGCCTGGACCAGCTCCGCCGGGGCGTTTCCGTCCTCAGCGCTGGCCGCGTTGGTGCGGCGCGCGAACTCGGCGAGGTCTCCGACCTCGACGCCGAAGTCCGTCCTCCCGTCCGGCACGTCCCCGCCGGCACCCACGGAGCCGGCGCTGCCCGCACTGCCGCCGGCAGCCACGCGGTGCAAGGCGAGGCGGCCCGAGCCGGCGTCGAACTCCTGCCAGTCGCCGTTGTCGACCGTCCGCACCATGCCGAGGGCGGACAGCAGCCGCTCCCACTGATCCATGCGGGAGGTGTAGTGGATCGGGCGGACGCGCAGCATGGGATCTCCTCGGCAGGGACGGGTTTGGCTCCACAACACATGGTGCCACCAAAGCACTCATCCGGTCAGCCCCGCGGGGCACAATGGGGCCATGGCTGTTGAACTTGAGGAACTGCTGGTGAAGGATGCTGCCGAGTGGCGCGCCTGGCTGGAGCGACACCACGCGGACAGTCCCGGTGTGTGGCTGGTGCTGCACAAGAAAGGCGGCTCGGTCACCGAACTGGACTACGAGGCCGCACTGCAGGAGGCGCTTTGTTTTGGCTGGATCGACGGGCAGGGCCGGCGGCGTGACGAGGAGAGCTCGTTCCAGCGGATGACCCGGAGGGGGCCTAGGAGCGCCTGGTCAGCTCGAAACGTGGAGCGGATCGAACGGCTGGAGTCAGCCGGGCGGATGACCCCGGCCGGACAGGCCGCCGTCGCCTCCGCCAAGGCGGACGGGCGCTGGGAGGCCGCCTATGTGGGCTCAGCCAGCGCGGAAGTCCCCGCTGACCTCGCCGCAGCCATCGCGGCGGAGCCCCGGGCGCAGGCGATGTTCGAGGTCCTGACGTCCGTGAACCGGTACGCCCTGATCTACCGGACAAACGCGGTCAAGCAGGCCTCCACCCGGGAAAGGAAGATCGCCGGGTTCGTTGAGATGCTCGCCCGGTTCGAAACGCCGTACCCGCAAGCCAAACGGCCCCCCGAACTGTAGCGGCCTCCCGCACGGGGCGCCGCCGGCCCCGACGCCCCCAGTGAATTCCCAGCGACCTTCTGGGCCCCAGGTAGTTGCTGCTGCCAAGATAGAGCGATGCTCCTTGCCCAGCGTGCCCCGCGACCCTCCGCCCCGCTGCCGTCCCAGCGGAGGCTTTTCTTCGTGGCGGCCGGCCTGCTGATTGCGGGGGAGACCGTCTTCTGGGCCGTGCTCGCCGCGGTGCAGTCGAACAGCGGCGTGGCCGAACTGGACGTGCCCGTGCACGACGGAATCGTGGCATCCCGCACCCCGCTCGCCACCGCAATCCTGTCAGCCGTGACCACGGTGACCTCGCCGTTATGGATGACTGTGATCGGCTGCGCGTTGGGCCTGGGCTGGGCGGTCTGGAAGCGGGAAATCTGGCGTCCCGCCCTGCTGGTCGGTGCCATGGCGGTCACCTTTGCAGTATCCACCCTCATCAAGCACGACGTCGGCAGGGGCCGGCCTGCAGCCAGGTATTTCATGCTGGGACCCGACGATGCCCTGTCATTCCCCTCCGGCCATACCTTCGGTGCCGCCGTCTTCTTGTTCGTCCTCTGCTACCTGCTGGTGGCCTCCCGCGGCCCGCGTGCGGGCACACAGCCGGGCAAACGGCCGGGCACACAGCCCAGAACACTGTCCGGCACACGGACGACGTCGGTGCTCGCCTTCACGGCCGCCGCAGCTGGGACGCTGGTGGTGGGCTATAGCCGGCTGTACTTGGGCTACCACTGGCTGACGGACGTGCTTGCGTCTACGGGCCTGATGCTTGCCGTCACCGGGATCGTCATCCTGGCCGACGGGCTGCGCACCGCCTGGGTCTCGCGGCCGGCGGCGGAAGCGGACCTTGCGGCGGCAAGTCCGTCAGAGACCGACGCCCATCGCCTGGGCGATCACCACCGCTGAGGCTGAGGACCACGCCTGCGGGTGGCACGACGCCGGGTACGGCACCGCCACTTCCGAGTCCTCGGCCCGTATGCCGGCGAAGACCTCGGGCAGGCGGTGCCCGAAGGACGCCGCGGCCGCGAGCAGGCCGTCGGCGAGGAGGCGTGCCTCGGCGATGAAACCCTCGGCCAGCAGGCCGCGGATGGCGATGGCGGTGTCGTGGCTCCAAACCGAGCCGCAGTGGTAGCTGAAGGGCCAAAACCCCGCAGCGCGCCGCGAAATCGTGTGAACCCCGTAGCCGGAGAACAATTCAGGGCTCACCAGCCGGTCTGCCACGATCCGTGCTTCGGCCTGGTCCAGGAGGCCGGTGCCCAGCAGGTGTCCCATGTTCGAACCCGGGATGTCGAGGGGAATGCCGTGCCCGTCCAGGGCCATGGCCGGAAACGGCCCGGCCTCGTCCTCAACCCAGAAGCGCTCACGGAACCTGACCCGGAGGGCGGCGGCGAAGTCCCGCAGTGCCTGGCTGCCGGGCTCGCCGTAAGCGTCAAATATCTCGGCTGTTTCCAGCGCTGCCTGGTACGCGTAGCCCTGCACTTCGGACAAGGCGATCGGCCCCACGGCCTGGCGGCCGTCCCTGAACTGCATTGCGTCCCGGGAGTCCTTCCAGCCCTGGTTGCTCAGCCCGTGCCCGGTGGCGTCGCGGTAGCTGAGGAACCCCCCGTTCGCCGTTCCGTCCCCGGCGGCCGCTGGGCCCCCGTTCCCCGTTCCGGGCGCCCCGGCGGCGAGCAGCCAGTCCGCGGCGCGCGCCGCGTTTGGCAGCAGCGACCGGACGGCGTCGTCGTTTCGGCCGGCTCGCCAGAGTTCGCCGAGCAGGCAAAGCCACAGCGGCGTCGAATCCACGGCCCCGAAGTACACCGGCGGCAGGCGCAGGCCCTGGCTCTCGAGCACGAGTTCCTTCGCCCGCAGTTCGTGCAGGATTTTGCCGGGTTCCTCGGCGGCCGCGGCATCTGTCCGCGTGCCCTGGAAGGCCGCCAGTGCCCGCAGCGTTCCGGCGGCCAGCCCGGTGTCCAGTCCAGCTTCCAGCGGCAGCAGCAGCCGGGCGGCCCAGAGCGAGTCCCGTCCAAACAGCGTGAAGTACCACGGCGCCCCGGCGGCGGTGAAGGGAGCGTCCGGCAACTGCCGGGTGGCCAGCCGGAGCCCGGCCACTTCATCGAGGGAATTGTCCAGGAGCAGGCCCAAAGCCCCCGCCGGCCCGGTCCGCGGCGGCCGCGACGAGGGCGGGCGGGCCGCCACTACGGCGTCGTCCTCGTCGGTGAGGACGGCCTGCCATTCGGCCTCGAAGGTCCGGCCCCGGCCCAGGCTTCCGCGCCAGGCGAGCCGGCCGTCCGGTGTCACGGCGCCGGGAGCCGCGACCGACAGGGTCTTGCCGCCCTCCCGCCAGCGCAGCGCCGACTGGTCGGCCTTGGCAGGCTCGGACGCCTCTCGGAAGCGGCTCAGGCGGATCTGCGCCATGTCGGTGAAGTCGGCAGCCAGTTCGACCTCGACCTCGACGTCGAGGGAATCCAGGGATGTGCGCAGCTGGAGGCTGTGCCGCACCACGCCGGGCGTCACGGTCCAGGTCTGGACGAGCTCCACCGCGGGATCCTCCGTGGGGCCAGGGATCCCCCGGACGAGTCCCCGGACGCGCAGGACGCCGCCGGGCTCCGCCTCGACTGTGGCCGGTTCGGGTTCCAAGCCGTTGACCCGCACCAGGGCCCGGCACAGCATCCGGGTGTCGCCGTGGAGGAGGCCAGTGAATCCGGCAGGATCAGTAGGGTTACCGGCGCCGGCAGGGCCTGCCTCTCCGGGCAGACGGCCGTCCAGGCGGCCGTCCGGATCGAGCCACAGCTGAGTGGGGGCCGCAACGGAACAGTATTGGCGGTGCAGGCCTGGCTGAACAGTCATGCGCCCAGCCTATGACGGGCCTACGGCGACCCGCTCCATTGGCGACAGCATGTCCCTATAGGGTGCCCCTTACGGCGCGGGCTGCTCGTCCATCGGGAAGGCCACGGCCTCGCCCACCACGCGCAGCCTCAATTCCGTGCCGGGCCGGGCGATGGAGGCGTTCCAGTGCCGGATTGTGATGATTTCCCCGCCGCCCGGATAGCGGTGGTCCGGAACGGCGCCCGCGGCCAGGACCGGCGGGATGGGGAGCTGGAGCCGCACCGTCGTCTCGGGGCCGAAGTAGTCTGTGTCCACCACGGTGCCGCGGATGGGGCCGTCCTCGGCAATGCGGATCTGCTCGGGCCGTAGCATCAGCTGGACCCGGCCTTGGGCCGGCGGCCGGCGCACCGGGATGCCGCCGAGCGAACAGGTGGCAAGGGAGCCTTCCATCCAGGCATCCAGGATGACGGCGTCACCCAGGAACTCGGCGGTGGCCCGGTCTGCCGGGCGGGTGTAGACCACGAAGGGGTTGCCGATCTGGGCCAGCCGGCCGCCGCGCATCACGGCCACCTGGTCGGCGAAGGACAGTGCCTCGGCCTGGTCGTGCGTGACGAGGATCGTGGTGACGCCGGCGTCCTTCAGGACCTGGCCCACAGCGCGGCGAGTGGCCACCCGCAGGCCAGCGTCAAGGGCGGAGAACGGCTCGTCCAGCAACATCAGTTCCGGCTCGCGGGCCAGTGCCCGGGCGAGCGCAACCCGCTGCTGCTGGCCGCCGGAAAGCTGGTGCGGGCGCCGCCTGGCCATCGCCGGGTCCAGTGAGACCATTTCCAGCAGTTCGCCGACCCGCGCTTTGACGCCGCGGTGCCCGCCGGGGAGCTTGCCGGCGTCCAAGCCGAAGGAGATGTTCTGCCCCACCGTCAGGTGTGGGAACAGCGCGCCGTCCTGGGCCACGTAGCCGACGTGGCGCTTGTGCGCGGGGACCCAGGCGTTCTCGCCCGCCACCTTGCTGCCCTTGAGTGAGATGCTGCCGGTATCGGGGTGCTCAAACCCGGCGATCAGCCGCAGCAGCGTGGTCTTGCCGGAGCCGGACGGCCCCACGATCGCCGTCGTTCCGCCCTTGGCCACCGAGAGGTTGACGCCCTGGAGGACGGCCTGGGCGCCGAAGTTCTTGGTGACCGCGTCGATCTCCAGGTGGCTGTTGGTGCTGGGGGCCACGGAGGCCGCGATCCGCGGCTCGGGGAGTCGGGAGGGCGCCTCGCGCGTGGGGTAAAAATCGGTCACTGTCCGGCTACTTTCTTGGACTGCTGGAAAAGGAGGTAGGTCATCGGCGCCGAGATCAGGATCATCAGCAGCGCATAGGGGGCGGCGCCGGCGTAGTCGATCTCGCTGCTTTTGCTCCAGAACTCGGTGGCGAGCGTGCGGGTCCCGTTGGGCGAGAGCAGCAGGGTGGCCGTGAGTTCATTGACGATACCCAGGAACACCAGGGCCGCGCCCCCGGCGGCAGCGGGGGCCGTGAGGCGCAGCGTCACCCGGAAGAAGGCCAGCAGGGGCGGCTTCCCGAGCGCCTGCGCGGCCTCATCGAGTTCCTTCGGCGCCTGTGACAGGCCGGAGCGGAGGTTCACCAGGGCCCGCGGCAGGAACAGCAGCACATACGCCGCGATCAGGAGCCCGGAGCTCTGGTACATGCTGGGGAGCATCCGGATGCTCACGGTCACGAACGCCAGGCCCACCACAATCCCGGGCATCGAGCTGGTGATGTAGTTGGACAGCTCCAGGGACTTGCTGAACCAGCCGGGACGCCGCACGGCCAGATAAGCCATGGGGAACGCGACCAGGGTGGTGACGGCGGCGGCGGCGACGCCGTAAATCAGGGTCTGCAGCAGGGCCGGCATGAACTCCTCCGCCGCCCAGACTTCGGGGCCGCCGGCGACCACCCAGCGCAGCACGAACGTCAGCGGCAGGCCGAAGGCCAGCCCGGTAAGCGCGATCAGGGACAGCTGGGCGGGCAGCTGATAAGCGTGCAACGGCAGGCGCAGGGCGCGCGCCTGGGCCCCGGAGCCGATCCGGGCATACCGGGCAGTGCCGCGGCTGCGGACTTCAACAACAAGCAGGATCAGGCACAGGAAGACCAGGACGCTGGCGAGCATGTTCCCGGCGGTGCCGTTGAAGGTCGACTGGTACTGCACCATGATCGCTGTGGTGAACGTGTCGAAGCGGATCATCGCAAAGGCGCCGTATTCGGCCAGCAGGTGCAGCGCGACCAGCAGTCCGCCGCCGGTCATGGCGATACGCAGCTGCGGCAGCACCACGCGGAAGAAAGCAGACCAGGCGCCGAGCCCCAGGGAGGCCGCGGACTGCTCGATGGCCGGGTCGAGGCGGCTGAGCGTCGCCGCGGCCGGGATGTACACCAGCGGGAAGTAGGACAGGGTGGCTACCAGGACTCCGGACCACAGCCCGCCCATGGAGGGCACCGCGGACACCCAGGCGTAGCTGTTGACGAAGGCGGGGATGGCCAGCGGGGCCGCGAGCAGCACGGCCCACCATTTCCGGCCCACCAGGTTGGTGCGCTCCACGAGCCAGGCGCCGCCGACGCCGAACACCAGGCACAGCGGCACCGTCACCACTGTCAGCAGCACGGTGTTCAGCAGGAGCTCGCCCACGCGGGGGCGCACGATCAGGGCGACGGCGGTGTCCCAACCGGTGGCGGCCGTCATGAAGACCACGTAGACCAGCGGTATCAGGGAGAACAAGGCGATCAGGACCGCCAGGATGGAAACCACGGAGACGCCGAAAGGCGGGCGGGGGCGCTTGCCCCTGCCCGCCGTCGTCGTATCCCCAAATGGACCGGGGACCGCCAGCTTGCTAGTCACTTCAGTTACAGCAGTCCTGCCTGGGTCATCAGCTCGGTGACCTTGGCGGAGTTGAGCTTGGCCGGATCCACGGTGGGCGCCTGGAGCTCCTTGAGCGGAACCAGCTTGTCGTTGGACGGAACGTCCGAGGCGATGGCGTATTCGAACGAGGTGCCCATCTGGAGGACCTCCTGGCCCTTCTTGCCGGTGATGAACTTCAGGAAGGCCTGGGCCGCTGCCGCGTTCTTCGAGGAGTTGAGCACGCCGCCGCCGGAGATGGACACGAAGGCGCCCGGGTCCTGGTTCTTGAAGTAGTACGGCGTGACGTTCTTGGAGTTTTCGCCGGTCTTGGCCTGGTCGCCGTAGTAGTAGTAGTGGTAGATCAGGGCAGCGTCCACCTCGCCGGCGTTCACGGCCTTCATGGCCGTGCTGTTGCCCTTGTAGGCCTTGGAGTTTTCCTTCATGCCCTTGAGCCATTCCGCAGTGGCGGCTTCGCCCTTGAGTTCCAGCAGGGCCGAAACGATCGCCTGGAAATCGGCGCCGGACGGCGAGGCGGCCCAGCGGCCCTTCCACTCGGGGTTGGCCAGGTCCAGCATCGACTTGGGCAGCTTGTCCGCGCTGATCTTGTTCTTGTCATAGACCAGGACAGTGGAGCGGGCGGCGATGCCGGTCCACTTGTTGGTCGAGGGGCGGAACTCGGCGGGGACCTGATCCACAGTGGCCTTGTCCACGTCCGCGAAGAGCCCGGCGTTTTCCACCTGGGCCATGGCGGGAGAGTTCTCGGTGAGGAAGACGTCAGCCGGCGATGCCGCACCTTCCTGGACGATCTGGTTGGACATCTCAGTGTCGTCGCCCTGGCGCACGGTGACCTTGACGCCCGTTTCGGCGGTGAACGCGTCTACCCACTCTTTGGTCAGGGACTCGTGCTGGGCGTTATAGACCGTGATCTCGCCGGAGGCCGTGCCGTTTGTGGCGGTCCCGCTGGCGGCAGGGGAGGGCGAGCCGGAGCCGCAGGCGGCCAGGCCCAATGCGGCAGTGGCGGCCAGGGCGATGCCCGCCAGAGCGTTGGTGCGGATCTTCATGGGGCTACTTTCTGCAAGGAAGTCGTCGTAGGTGCCTGCTCCCCGTGAGCGGGGAAGTTAGGGCATGCTCACTAAGAACGACTGTAGGTTAGCCAAACCTAAGCAACCAACCCGAGCGGCCTTTCTGTGATCAGGATCACATGAATTACGACACTATTGCGTGACTTAATTCAAACGGGCTTGGGCGCGCCTGCCGAGGCGGCCGAGGCGGCCGCCTCGAACACCATCCACGCCTGGAGCTGGGTGGAGAGTTCGACGGCTGCTCCCTCCGGATAGCTGCGGCGGGCGGGAAGCGCTGTGCTGTCGGAAAAGACCAGATGACTCCCCGGCCGGGCCAGGCGGTCCTGCGGCGGGAGAATCCGGCGCCCTTCCCACAAGGCTTCGGCTGTATCGTTCACCAGCGTCGCCGCCGTGGCGCGGGTTTCGGCAGGCAGCCGATCGTCGCGGGCGGCCAGGGCCAGATAGCGGACCAGGATTCCGGTGAAGAGCCCGCCGTCTCCCGTTCCTTCGCAGCGCAACACGGCAGCGCTGCGGCCCAGTAGCGGCGCCGGTTCGGTGAGGCCCCGCGCTACGGCGTCAACCAGCGCAGCCGCCCGGGCGAGGTTCCCCTCGCCGCCGAGTTCCAGCAGCGCGCCGAGGACGGGCCCCTGGTTGTAGGTGTAAATGGTCTCTACCAGCGCCACATCGCCCGTGCCGGAAATCCGCAGGCCGTCCCGGTACAGGCCCTGACCGGGCTCGTAGAGGCGGGCGTCCAGCCAATCGAGCAGCGCCTGGGCCTTGGCCCGGTTCCCCGTTCGCGCATAGTAGAGGGCGACCGGCGCGGTGGCGGGCGTGTTCTTGAAGTCGCGCTTCCTGCTCCAGAAGGTGCCGCCGCCGAGGTCGTCCGTGGAGGCGGAGTCGAACTGCAGTGTGAGGCTCTGCAGGATCTTGGCGTTGCGCTCGCGGCCGGTATGTTTGCGGGTGTCCTCGGCAAGTCTGTCCAGCCGTTGCGTTGCCAGGGCCAGCCAGGCCATGTCGTCGTAGTAGTTGTTGACCGCTGAGAAGTTCACAAGCGTGAAAAAGTTGCGCAGCCGAATGCCCGTGACCAGCCGGGAGGCGAGCCTGCCGGCGCTGGGCCGGTTCTCGCCGTCGAACTTGGGTCCCGAATGCTCCGCCGAGCCCAGCTCCCGGCGGCCGGTGTCCACGAGGCAGTCCAGGTAGTGCGCCTGCCACCAGTAGTGCCAGGGCCGGGAGAGGTTTTGCAGGCGGCCCGAGGGCCGGAGGGTGGCGGCGATGTGTGTCCCCGGCAGGAAGAAGAGCCGCTGCCCGAAAAGCCTGGTCACCGATCGGGCGGCCTCGTCCGCGCGGAAGGACCATTTGGGGGTGGAGGATGAGTCGGCTCGGGTCATGGCCCAAGCCTAACGGCGGGGGCGGCGCGGCTGTGACCGGAACGGGCCCCCATGCGGGCGCGGGGCGTCGGGCGTGGGGCGCGGGTGCCGGTCAAGGTGCGGAAAGTGCGTATTCCAGTTAACATTCACTAACTAATGTTCCCTGCGGGCGCTGTTGCAAGCACCGCTTTGTGTCGGGTTCGCGGCCGGGGTTCGGTTCCACATCAAGGAGGATGGATGGACATCAAGGGTACTGTCGCGCTGATCACGGGCGGGGCCTCAGGTCTCGGGGCCGCCACGGCCAGGCGCCTGTTCGACGCCGGTGCGTCGGTGGTGCTCGTGGATCTGCCGGCCTCCGCCGGGGACGCTTTCGCAGCCGAGCTGACCGCTTCGGGCTCGGCTAGTGGCCGCACGGCCGTCTTTGTCCCCGCCGATGTGACCGATGAGGCGCAGGTGCAGGCCGCCGTCGACGCCGCCGTGGCGCTGGGCCCGCTTCGCGTCGTGGTGAACTGCGCGGGGATCGCCACCCCCGGCAAGGTGCTGGGCCGCGACGGCGTCCTGCCGCTCGAGACGTTCAGCCGTGTCATCCAGATCAACCTCGTGGGCACCTTCAACGTGATCCGCCTGGCCGCGGCCGCGATGGCTGCCGCGGAGCCCGCCATGACGGAGCTCGGCGGCCCCGAACGCGGCGTCATCATCAACACCGCCTCCGTTGCGGCCTTCGACGGCCAGATCGGGCAGCCCGCCTACGCCGCCTCCAAGGGCGCCGTGGCCGCCATGACGCTGCCGATCGCCCGCGAACTCGCGCGCTCCCTGATCCGGGTGGTCACCATCGCCCCGGGGATCTTCGAGACCCCGATGATGGCCGGGCTGCCGCAGGAGGCGCAGGACTCCCTTGGCCAGCAGGTGCCGCACCCCTCGCGGTTGGGCCGCCCCGCCGAATACGCGAACCTCGCCGCGCACATTGTGGACAACGCCATGCTCAACGGCGAGACCATACGCCTCGACGGTGCCATCCGCATGGGTCCGAAATGACCAGGTCCAAAATGACCAGTTCCGGAATGACCGGGGCCTTGCCGGCCGCGGCGGGCGCCCAAGCTACGGCCGGCCTGCCCACGGCTGACTTTTTCGACTACGAATCCCTGCTCAGCGCGGCCGAGCAGGCCAAACTGTCCGAGCTGCGGGAGTTCCTGGCCACCGACGTCGCCCCGTTCGCTTGCGACTGGTGGAACAACGCCGAATTTCCCGCCCACATCCTGCCCAAGCTGGCCGCCCTGGAGCTCAGCGCCCCGGCGCAGCGCGGTTACAGCCACCTGTTCGCGGGGATCATCATCGCCGAAATGACCCGGGTGGACACGTCGCTCGCAACCTTCTTCCTGGTCCACCACGACCTTTTCGTGGAATCGCTCTACGGCTTCGGCTCGGAGGAGCAGAGGGCGCGGCTGCTCGACGATGCGGCGAGCCTGCGCACCACGGGCGCCTTTGCGCTCACCGAACCGGACCACGGCTCGGACGTGGCCGGCGGCATGGAAACCCGGGCGCGGCGGGTCCCCGGCGTCGCGGCCGACGGCGGCGATGCCTGGCTGCTCAACGGCGCCAAGCGCTGGATCGGCAACGGGACGTTCTGCGACTACATGCTCGTCTGGGCCAGGGATGAGGCCGACGGCGGCATCCGCGGCTTCATCGTCGACGCCACCCTGCCGGGGGTGAGCCGGAGCAGGATCGAGAACAAGATCGCCCTGCGCACAGTCCAGAACGCGGACATCACCTTCACCGACGTCCGGGTGGCCGAAACGGACCGCTTCGCCGGCATCAGCAGCTTCGAGGACACCAACGAGCTCCTGCGCGGCTCCCGGATCATGGTGGCCTGGCAGGCGGTGGGGCAGCAGTTGGCGGCGTTCGACGTCGCCCGGCAGTACGCCGTCGAACGCCGGCAGTTCGGCCGCCCGCTGGCGAAGTTCCAGCTCGTCCAGCAGCAGCTGGTGACCATGCTCGGCAACGCCGTGGCCAGCATGGGCATGATGGTGCGGATCGCGCAGCTGCAGGAGCAGGGCGCGGCGGACATGCCGCAGGTGGCGCTCGCGAAGTCCTATGTGAGCGCCCGGATGCGCGAAACCGTGGCGATGGGCCGGTCCCTGCTGGGCGGCAACGGAATCGTCACCGACTACCGGATGGCCAAGATCTTCTCCGACGCCGAGGCGATCTACACCTACGAGGGCTCGTTCGAGATCAACACCCTGATTGCCGGACGTGCCGTGACGGGCGTGTCGGCGATCGTCTAGCCATCCGTGGCTCGTCCCGGGCTGATCACTTAAAAGAGCGCTGGCTCTTTCTCGCCGGCTTCGATCCGGTAGTCGAGGCTGTTGGTTTTCACCGGCATGGGGCAGGTGCCGTACGGGGTGAAGGCGCTCGGGTAGTTGATCGCCCGGTTGAAATCGAGGATCACCGTGTTGTCCGGCCGGGGGCGTGCGGTGGAGACCTTGCGCCACTCGTCCGTGCTCTCACCGTTGGTCTCGTCGTGGAAGGTCACGGTCAGGGCCCCGAGCTTCTCCTCTTCGGCCTGCAGACGGAACTCGTGGTCCTTGCCGGGAAGCCGGAAGACCAGCTCGCCCACCGAGCGGTGCACGCCGTCGACCAGGGGATTGGCGGTGCCGATCGGGACGTCCACGGGCTCGGGGTAGGGCACGAACCGGGCCTCGACCGCCAGGTCCGGCCGGAAGTCGAAGGTGGGCACGCCGTCGAACTCGGTGAACACCGGCGACTTCGAGTCCCGGGTGCGGATGGCATATTTGTCTGCCCGCATCGCGAGTTCCACCACTACCTGCCGGCCGTCATCACCGCCGTACTGCACCCACATCAGCGATTCCTCGTCCGCGAGCACGGCGCTGACGGTGCCGTCCACGGGCTCGCCGGTGTCCACGAGGCTCACCCCGTCGGACGCTGCGGCGGTGAGAAAGGCCGTGGTGCCGTCGGTGGACCAGAGTCCGGGGACGAACTCGACGCCGGTCGGCCGCTCCTCAAGCCACTGAAAAGACGTCAGCGTCAGCCAGCCGTATTCGCTTGCCAGTGCGGCATTGCGGCTGTTCCGGAAGCGCTGCCAGCGGGCAAGCTGCGGGTCTTGGTTGGAACCGTCTTGCTTTGAACCGGGTTGCTTTGAACCGGGTTGCTTTGAACCGGGCGCGGGCTCAGGGGCGTTCATGGGTTTCCTCCGGGGGCGGGCGGGGTTTTGAGGCTGGCTGCCACGAGTTGGGCGGCGGTGGACCGGGCCGCGCTGGCCGCATCCGGGCTGCCGTCGAGGACCCCGCTGGCGAGTCCGCCGTCGAGCAGGAGGGTCAGGCTGCGGGCGAGCTGGTCCGGATCCCGGGCGCCGGCGCGGCCGGCCAGGTCCCGGATCCAGGCGAGGACCTGTTGTTTGTGGGCCACCGTCCGGTCGTGGACCCGGGTGCCGGCGGGGGATTCGGCGGCCGCGTTGATGAAGGCGCAGCCGCGGTAGCCGTCGCGCCGGCAGGCGGTGGTCAAGGCATCAAACAGGCCCACGAGCTGCGCGGCCGGCTCGTCCCCGGCAGCTTCGGCGGCGGCATGAAGCTGCCCGGTCCAGACGGCGTCGACCTTCTCCAGGTACGCCAGAATGAGTTCGTCCTTGGCCGGAAAGTACTTGTAGAAGGTCGCTTTAGCGACGCCGGACTCGGCAATGATCGTGTCGATGCCGGCCGCTCGGAAGCCCTGCGCATAAAAGAGCCGGAAAGCCGTGGCCAGGATCTTTTCCCTGGCGTTGCCCGCAGTGGCGTTGCCTGTGGCGGCACGGGCGGCCTGCGGGGCAGTGGCTGCTGGCGGCGTCATGCCCCAATCGTACACAGACAAGTCTGTCTAGGTGCAGGGAGGGGGGCGCAGGATGTAGCGGCCCCTTCCAGCGCGGCGCCCCTGGCAGCCCGCAGGCCCAGCCCAGACATCTGTCCGTAGACAGATCTGTCTGGTAGTCTCATGCCCAAGCGTAGACGGACCTGTCTACTCCACGGATTTGAAGTGAGGATGCTATGAAGATTGCAGTATTCGGCACCGGCACGGTCGGCCCCGCCGTCGCGGACGCCCTGGCAAAACTCGGCCACGACGTCGTCATTGGAACCCGCGACCCGCAGGCGACGCTGGCAAGGACCGAGCCGGGTCCGATGGGCGGCGTTCCGTTCGCCCAGTGGCACGCGGAGCATGCCGGAATCAGGCTGACCACCTTCGAGGATGCCGCTGCCGGCAGCGACATCGTCGTCAACGCCACCAACGGCACTGGCTCTCTGGACGCGCTGGCCGCCGCCGGGGCCAGCAACCTGTCCGGCAAGGTGATCGTGGACATCGCAAATCCGCTCGACTTGTCCCAAGGCTTCCCGCCCTCGCTGAACCCGGTGAACACGGACAGCCTCGGCGAGCAGATCCAGCGGACGTTCCCCGATGCCCGCGTGGTGAAAACGCTCAACACGATGAACGCCAGCATCATGGTGGATCCGGCAAGCGTTGCTGGCGGCGACCACTCCGTTTTTGTCTCGGGCAACGATGCGGACGCCAAGTCGGCGGTGGCTGGTCTGCTGGCGGACCTCGGCCACCGGGACATAATCGACCTGGGCGACATCACCACGGCGCGCGGCGCCGAGATGCTCCTGCCAATCTGGTTGCGGCTCTGGGGTGCCTTCGGAAACGCGGACTTCAACTTCAAGATCGCGCGCTGACACTCCCGCGCCCGAGTAGCCCGCGGATAGGGACCGCTATGGGCGCGCAAAAACGGCCCCTGCTGCGGGCCACTTGGGTGCCGGGCAAATCGGTTGCCGGGCGGTGTAACACGGGCCGACATTATCTGAGACGGAATTCCAGCCGGGGAGGCGTGCGAGTAACATCCCATGGGAAGAAGTAATCGGGCTCACAGTATCCAGCGCAGTGTACGAGCCAAGTCGAACCCTCGAAAGATAGTTTCCATGGCTGACACTGCAATGCATTCCGACACCGATCTTGCCGCCGAACTCCGCGCCGACGTCCGCCGGGTTTCCACCCTCCTGGGCGAATCCCTGGTCCGCCAGCACGGGCCGGAACTCCTTGACCTCGTCGAGCAGGTGCGCCTGCTGACCAAGGAATCCAAGGAGGCCGCCCGGGGCGGGGCCGACGCCACCGGTCCGTGGAGCTCGTACGACGTCGTCGCCCAGGTCCGTGAACTGCTCGGCTCCCTGCCGCTGGACCAGGCCACTGACCTGGTCCGGGCCTTCGCGTTCTACTTCCACCTGGCGAACGCCGCCGAGCAGGTCCACCGGGTCCGCGGCCTGCGCACCCGGCAGGAGAAGGACGGCTGGCTCGCCAAGGCTGTGGAAGAGATCGCGGACCAGGCAGGCAACTCCGTGCTGCAGGAAGTGGTCAACGAGCTCGACGTCCGTCCCATTTTCACCGCGCACCCCACCGAGGCCTCCCGCCGCTCCGTGCTGGACAAGATCCGCCGGCTCTCGGACATCCTCGCCGAATCCACCCAGGAGGGCACGTCCGCGCGCCGCCGCCAGGACCGCAACCTGTCCGAAGTGATCGACCAGATGTGGCAGACGGACGAGCTCCGCCAGGTCCGGCCCACCCCCGTGGACGAGGCCCGGAACGCCATCTACTACCTCACCGGCATCCTCAGCGACGCCATGCCCGAAATGCTCTCCGACCTATCGGAACTGCTCACCGAGCACGGCGTCACCCTGCCGCCGGAGAAGGCCCCGATCCGTTTTGGCTCCTGGATTGGCGGCGACCGGGACGGCAACCCCAGCGTCACGGCCGCGGTTACCCGCGAGATCCTCCAGATCCAGAACCAGCACGCCGTGCGGATCAGCATCGGCCTGATCGACGGGCTCATCTCCATCCTGTCCAACTCGACCGCGCTGGCCGGGGCGGACCAGGAACTGCTGGACTCGATCGACGTCGACCTGGGGAACCTGCCGGGCATCGACCGCCGCGTCCTGGAGCTGAACGCGCAGGAGCCGTACCGGCTCAAGCTGACCTGCATCAAGGCCAAGCTGATCAACACCGGCCGGCGGGTCTCGGCCGGATCCGCGCACGAGCCCGGCCGCGACTACACCGCCACCGCGGAGCTCCTCGCCGAGCTCGGACTGCTGGAACGGTCTTTGCGCAACCACCACGCCGCGCTGGCCGCCGACGGCGCCCTGTCCCGGGTCCGCCGGGCCATCTCCTCCTTTGGCCTGCACCTGGCCACCCTCGACATCCGCGAGCACGCCGACCACCACCACGACGCCGTCGGGCAGCTCATGGACCGCCTCGGCGGCCCCGGCGTCCGGTACGCGGAACTCAGCCGCGCCGAGCGGCTCGAGGTGCTGGGCTCCGAACTCGCCTCCCGTCGCCCGCTCTCCGGCCACCCGATCAAGCTCGACGGCGTCGCCGACGGCACCTACGACGTCTTCCGCGAAATCCGGCGCGCCCTGCGCACCTACGGGCCCGACGTGATCGAGACCTACATCATCTCCATGACCCGCGGCGCGGACGACGTCCTGGCCGCGGCCGTGCTGGCCCGCGAGGCCGGCCTGGTGAACCTCTTCGGCGAGGCCCCCTACGCCAAGATCGGGTTCGCGCCGCTGCTGGAGACCGTCGAGGAGCTGCGCGCCTCCGCCGAGATCGTGGACCGGCTGCTCTCCGATTCCTCCTACCGCGAACTGGTGCGGCTGCGCGGCGACGTGCAGGAAATCATGCTCGGCTACTCGGACTCCAACAAGGAATCCGGCGTCATGACCAGCCAGTGGGAAATTTACAAGACCCAGCGCAAGCTGCGGGACGTGGCCGCGAAGCACGGCGTCCGGGTGCGCCTCTTCCACGGCCGCGGCGGCTCCGTGGGCCGCGGCGGCGGCCCGACGTACGACGCGATCATGGCCCAGCCCAATGGCGTGCTCGAGGGCGAGATCAAGTTCACCGAGCAGGGCGAGGTCATCTCGGACAAGTACTCCCTGCCGGAGCTGGCCCGCGAAAACCTGGAGCTCTCCCTCGCCGCGGTGCTGCAGGGCTCGGCGCTGCACCGCGCCCCGCGCACCTCCGAGGACCAGCGGGTGCGGTACGGCGACGTAATGGAAACCGTGTCCGACGCCGCGTTTGACCGCTACCGCGCGCTGATTGACGACCCCGACCTGCCCGCCTACTTCATGGCCTCCACCCCGGTGGAGCAGCTGGGGTCCCTGAACATCGGATCGCGTCCCTCCAAGCGGCCCGATTCCGGCGCCGGACTTGAAGGCCTGCGGGCCATCCCCTGGGTGTTCGGATGGACGCAGTCACGGCAGATTGTTCCGGGCTGGTTCGGCGTGGGCTCCGGCCTCAAGGCCGCGCGCGAGGCCGGGAACTCCGCCCAGCTCAAGGAGATGATCGAGGGCTGGCACTTCTTCCGCTCGGTGATCTCCAACGTGGAGATGACCCTGGCCAAGACGGACATGGACATTGCCGGCTATTACGTCTCCACCCTGGTGCCCGAGGAGCTGCATCACCTGTTCCGCGCCATCCGGGACGAGTACGAGCTCACCGTCGAGGAAATCCAGAACCTCACCGGCGAGCACGTCATCCTCGACGCCCAGCCCACCCTGAAGCGCTCCCTGGAGATCAGGGACCAGTACCTGGACCCGATCAGCTACCTGCAGGTGGAACTCCTGCGCCGGGTCCGGGCCGAGGCGGGGGCGACCATATCGGGGGCCGAAATCGACGAGCGGCTCCAGCGCGCCATGCTGATCACCGTCAACGGGGTCGCCGCCGGCCTGCGCAACACCGGCTAACCCGTCTGTTGCCTGGAACGGTCGACCTAGAACGCTGGCCACCCCGCCGTCGAGCCTTTGGCCCGCACGTATCCATCAGCATGCTTAGTATGGTTCCAGGCAGTAACCACCCACTGACTACAGGAGCCCTGGCATGACTCAGCGAACGGTTTCGGATCTCATAGTGGAACGCCTCCAGGCGTGGGGCGTGGACAGGGTCTTTGGATACAGCGGAGACGGCATCAACGGTTTCATGGGTGCCCTCCACCGGTCCGAGGACGCCATCGAGTTCGTGCAGGCAAGGCACGAAGAAGCGGCGGCTTTCATGGCGGTCGGGCACGGAAAGTACACGGGCGGAGTCGGAGTGGTGACGTCCACTCAAGGCCCCGGCGCCGTCCACCTGCTCAACGGCCTCTACGACGCCAAGCTTGACAGCGTCCCGGTGGTGGCGATCATCGGCCAGCAAAGCACTACCGTCTTGGGCTCGGCGTACATGCAGGAAATCGACCTGCTGACACTCTTCAAGGACGTCGCCGCACAGTTCGCGCAGCTGGCCAGCTCCCCTGAGCAGGTACCGATGCTGATAGATCGCGCGTTCCGCACGGCACTGGAAACAAAGTCCCCCTGCGTGGTGATCGTGCCCCACGACATCCAAACCGCCGAGGCCCCCGAACTGGAGCACGAACACGGCATAGTGGTCACCGCTCCGCTCTGGCACCCTGCCCAGGTGTTGCCGGCCGAGGAAGACCTGGACGCCGCCGCAGAGCTCCTGTCCAAGGGCGAGCGGATCGCGCTCTTCGTCGGCCAGGGTGCCCGCGGTGCGCAAGCCGAGGTTGTCGCCCTGGCCGAGAAGTTGAACGCCGGAATCACCACGAGCCTGTTGGGCAAGCCATACGTTGACGAGACACTTTCCTTCGCCACCGGCACCATGGGCCACCTAGGCACTACGGCGAGCGCGCATCTGCTCGAAAACTGCGACACCCTGCTGATCATTGGATCCAACGATCCTTGGACGGAGTTCTACCCCAAACCGGGCACGGCCAGGGCTGTGCAGATCGACATCGACGGCCGGAAGATCGCCAACCGGTACCCCGTCGAAGTTGGACTGGTAGGCGACGCCGCCGGAACGCTGCGCGAGCTAAGTGCGCGGCTTGATAAGCAGCCGAACCAGCCAACGCGCACCCAGTGGCGGACCGACGTCGAAGACCAGGTGCGTGCCTGGCGTGACCTGTCAGAGGAGCGCGCCAACGTCGCAGCCGAGCCCGTCAACCCGGAACGGGTGGTGCGCGAGCTCAACGGAAGGCTTCCCGCCGACGCGCAGCTGAGCATCGACGTCGGCAGTTGTGTTTATTGGTACGCCCGCCAACTGGTCTTGCCGGCGGGAGTCCCGGCACACGTGTCCGGAACGCTCGCCAGCATGGGCTGCGCCATCCCCTATGGACTCGCGGCGAAGCTGGCCCATCCGGAGCGGCCACTGGTGGCGCTGGCCGGTGACGGCGGCATGCAGATGTTGGGCGTCGCGGAGCTGATCACCGTCGCGCACCGATGGCGGGAGTGGGCGGATCCGCGGTTCGTGGTGTGCGTTTTCAACAATCGCGACCTCGCCGAGGTCTCCTGGGAGCAGCGCGAAACGGAGGCCGAACCGCGCTTCCCCGCCAGCCAGATTATCCCGGACTTCCCCTATGCAGGCTACGCGGAATTGCTGGGCCTAAAGGGTGTCCGGGTCGACGACCCTGCACAGCTGGGCGCCGCCTGGGACGCGGTCCTTTCCGCCGACCGGCCTGCGGTTCTGGAAGTATTGACGGACCCAAACACCCCGCTGCTTCCGCCCTTCCCCGCCGGAGCCGAGAAGCTGGAGGACATGCGGTCCGCGCTGGCGGAAGAGGGCCCCGATGGCGAGCACGCCCGGAAACTGCTGGACGCTTACGCGCAGGGCGAGTCCCGTCTGCGGGACTCCCAGGGCTAAGCCAACTGGGGGACCGTTAGGGGGGTGGGGTGCGCGCCGTACCCTCTCGGACGCAAGTACCCGATGCATTTAGGCTTGAGCCTATGCCGTCGTTCCAGACCAGACTGAAGATCACCGGGCTCAAGCCGGGAAACGCCCCGGAAGCGGTCATGGCCGCGGCCATCGAGGCGCTCGGGACGCGGCACCACGTCGAATCACACCAGCTCGAGCTCGCCGGCGGCGTACCGCAGCTGAACCTGCGCTTCCTGGTCGAGGCCACCGCGGACAGCGCTGAGAACAGCCAGGCGGTTGAGTCGGCAGCCATGATGCGCGACGCCGTCGAACGCGTTGCTCTCACCGGAACGCTGACGGTGCTGCGCCGCAGCCGCGGACGCTGGGCTCCCGTCTAAAAGTCCAGTTCCTCGTCCGGGTCATTCGCAACGGTTACCACGGGGGAGTTGTTTCCCCGGCGGCGCGTCACCATCACGCCCACGACGGCGCCGATCACCATCCCGACGCCGACGCCGATCAGGGAGCTCGCCCAGAACGGGAGCCCGGTCGCGGAGCCCGTGAAATAGCCCAGCGCCACGGACCAGCTGGCCCACAGCAGGCCGCCCAGGGCCGCGCAGAGACTGAACCCGCGCGTGGAGACGTTGGCTATGCCTGCCGCGGCCGTCGTGGCCAGCCGACCGCCGGGGATGAAGCGGATGCCGATGATCGCTCCGTAGGTGGAGGACCGGCCCGCCTTTGCGATGGCCGCATGCACCGTGGCGTGGAAGTGCCGGCCCCATCTCCAGCGATCGAGCACGTGGCTCAGCCGCCGCTTGAAGAGCTGGAAGACCAGGACATCGCCAATCCATGAGGACAGGGCGGCCAGGAGCACCACGAGGAAGCCGTTGATGCTGCCCGCGGCGGAGAGCGCGCCGCCGGTGATGACGATCATCTCTGAGGGGAGAGGCGGGAAGAGGGCGTCGCCGATCACGAAGGGGAAGATCCAAAAATAGATCGCGGCACCCCAGCTGTCCGCATTTCCCAAGTCCATGGGCACAAGGTACCGTACTTCCGGCCGCTAGCGGGCGTGGCTCAGGTTCAGTCCGCTGCGGTATTCCACGGGGGTCCCCGAGATGGGGTCTATGAAGCGGATTCCGCGCGCCAGTAGCTGCAGTGGCTTGGCGTAGTCGTCCGGGGCTTTGTCCAGCAGTTCCGGGTAGAACGCATCGTTGACGATGCCCAGCCCCAGGGAGGCCATGTGGACGCGGAGCTGGTGGGTTTTGCCCGAATGTGGCTCCAGCCGGTACAGCGCGCGCCGTCCGGCCGGGTCTGCGGCGAGGCCGGCCGCGGGGCTGCCCCCGGAGGGAGTGCCGGCGTCGAACGTCCGCAACAGCTCAATCCTTGTTTCCGTGTTGGGCTCGCCGTCGATGACTTCGGCCAGCAGATAGCTGCGGGACTTGGTCATCCGGTTCCGCACCACCACCGGGAAGTCCACGGCCGGATACCCAGGAGCCGGGGCGGCCGCCGCCACACACTCGTACTCCTTCTGGACCTGGCGTTTTTCGAACAGCACCTGGTACTTGCCGCGGGTGGCCGGATTGGTCGAGAGCAGCAGGACGCCGGCGGTCATCCGGTCCAGGCGATGCATGGGAATGAGGTCCGGCAGGCCGAGTTGGTTCCGGAGCCGGACCAGGGCCGATTCCTGGATGTAGGTGCCGCCGGGCGTCGTGGGCAAAAAGTGGGGTTTGTCCACCACCAGCAGGTGGTCGTCCTGGTGCAGGATGTTCAGTTCCACCGGCATGCGCGTCTCGGGCGGCAGCGTGCGGTAGTACCAAATGAAGGTGTGGTCCTGCAGCGGGGTGCTGCGGTCCAGTGCCACGCCGGCCTCGCCGACGATCTCCCCGGCGTCGAAGCGGTCCTCGATGCCCTGCGGGTCGATGTGTCCCCATCGATGCATCATGTAGTCCAGTGCCGTGTCCCAGGGCCCTTCCTCGGGCAGGCGCAGGCGGGTTGCGTTCACGCCGTCGCGCACGGGCAGGGGGGATTGCATCACCCGGCCTATTCTACTTTGCCCTTCGCCTTGGCCGGGTCCGGCCGATCCAGCTGGCCGGCCGCTGCCGGGGCGGAATTAACGACGCGAGGGATGCGGCCCCCAACAGGAGCAGCATCCCTCGCGCCGTCGTCTGGCTTTCAGTCTTTCTTGAAAGCGTCCTTGACCTTTTCTCCGGCCTGCTTCAGGTCCGACTTCGCCTGATCAGTCTTGCCCTCGGCCTTCAGGCTGTCATCGCCCGTTGCCTCGCCGGCAGCTTCCTTGCCCTTGCCGCCGAGTTTCTCTGCGGCGTTGTCGATCTTGTCTCCCAAGCCCATGGTGGTCTCCCTGCGGTTGGCTGTCCCCGGCGCGAGCCCCGGGGCTGACAGTTCCATCCTAGGACCGTCGCCCGGGCCTTGGACAGCTTCCGCGGGAGATCGCCGCCGGTCAGCTGTTTCCCGCGTAGACGAGGCTGTCGGTGTCTTCTTGCTTTGCCGGCATGTCAGCGAGCCCATGGGGTGAGAGATCCATCCCGGCAAGTGACGCACCCGTTGCGGCAGCGAGGTCTCGCCCGTGGTGGGCGTTGTGATGATCGGTGATGTTGTGTCCGTTTCGTCGTTGGTGGGCGGATTCCGGGGTAGCGGTTCGACGCGTCAGTGGGGGAGTGCCATCTGGAAGCCGCAGCTGCAGCGCAAGACCCGGGTTTGCAGGTACACGCCCAGATGATCAGCGGGACCGGGGTCGGTAGTGAGCGGAAGATACGCATTCCGCATCGCCGGATCTGCCGGTGCCATAGCTTCTCCGCAGTGGACGTAGTCCCCGTCGGGACGCTCCAGCTGCACGTCGTCACCGGGACGGGCCGTGATGGCGGCCACAAACTGTGCAGTTGTTGCCAGTACCCGGGACCCGCCACAGCGGGTGCAGTTGAAGGCAACGGCGAGGGTTTCCTGCAACGGGTCGAGGTCGGTGACCGTATCGACGAGGAGGTGGTCGTCGGAGTCGCAGTCGGCACACCAGGGGCGGTGGCCCCTGAGTTGGTGGGCGTCGCGCGGAACGTAGGTGCCGGGAACGGGCACGCGGTTCAGACCAGGACCGGGTAGCTGCTCAGGATGTAGTCCGCCGCGGCCGGACCCTTCATGCGCAGGTGGTTGTTGTGGCCTGCGGCGATGCGGGTCTTCATCGCCGCCCAAAAGGACGTTTCCGCGCAGGGCACCAGCCCCATCACGCAGCACCAGCTGGTGTAGAGCCCGTAGAGCTGGTCCCGCTCAAGGGTGCAGTCCGAATCGAGGTCGTAGGTGGTGGATTCCTGAAGGAACTGGTCAAAATGCGTGTCTGCCATGGTTGGCTCATTTCCGCGCGGGTGCAACAGATGCCGCCGTGTGGCTACAGCAGCTCGTTCTGACGCCCAGCACAAGGCGTCAGAACGGGTACTTCAATCTGACATTCGTTGCCCGGCCGGTGGCGGATGGGTCCGAAGGGCGGACCGGGCGGATTGGGACCGAGGGGGCAGATCGCTGCAGTGGCATTTCGGTTCTTCGGGGGAACGTCCTGTGCAACCTGCGTCAGACTGTTTCTACAATGTAGACGTTAGGCGTAGACCCACTAGGAAACAAGCCCGTGGCCCCGCCCGGCCCGGTATTGCTTGGTCAGGATGGAAGTCAATGACGGCCCCGCAAGACCTCGCAGGAGCCCCCGCCGGGGCGGCCGGCAACAAGAGCCGGCTGAGCCGTGAACTCGTACTTACCGCCGCCCTGAACCTCCCACATCCTCAACGAACTGCAGGAGTTCGAGGTCGACCCGGACCAAAACGAAGCCCCGCTGCGGCTCGGCCTCCACAACCTGCCGGAATTCCCGCGGCATCCTGAGTGCTGGCCCGCCCGCCGCGAGGGTGAACCCGCTATCGGCCGCAAGGGGGCTATTCTCTACAGATGGTTGATTTCGCCGTTTCCGACGTCCGCTCGCAAGGGCTGAGCGGGCGCCTCTATGCTTCCCGCGGGACGGGGAAATCCCGCGCGGAGGGTGAGGCAGCTCCGGCTTTCGTCCTCCTCCACGGCATCGGTGTGTCCCACCGCTACCTGTTTCGGCTGCACCAGTTGCTGGCTGAAACCACGGACACGTACTCGATCGATCTTCCCGGCTTTGCTGGAACGCCGAAACCTGACCGCCAGTTGTCGGTCGGTGATTACGCGGACTTCATCCTGGCAGCCCTGGATGAAGCGGGGGTGACATCTTGTGTGCTGGTGGGGCATTCAATGGGAACCCAGTTCGCCGTCGAGGCCGCCGCGCGGCAGCCGGACAGGTTCACCGAACTCGTCCTCATGGGCCCTGTGGTCGACCCGCGGCGGCGCACGGTGATGCGACAGGCCCTTGACCTCACCAAGGATTGCGCGTTTTTCGAGAGCGCCAGTTCCAACCTGATCGTCCTGACGGACTATGTAAGGTGCGGGCCCCGGTGGTACCTCACGGAGCTTCCTGTCATGATGTCCTATCCCTTGGAGGAGCGCATCGGCGATGTTCGGGTCCCGGTGCTGGTGTTGCGGGGCGCCAAGGACCCGGTGGCATCGCGCAACTGGTGTCAGGTTCTGGCGGCGCGGGCTGCGGCAGGGCAATTCCGTGAGGTTTCCGGCTGCGGCCACGTCGCCCAGCACACCGGCACCACCGCGGTGGCTCAGGCAATTCTGGATTTCGCCGGGCATCCCGGCAGGCCTTTGGAAACCACGGCATGAGCGGAGTATTGCGCAAGGCGCTCTGGTGGGCCCAGGACTACGCGTATGCTGCTGGGTGGCAAATCCGCGGTGCCCTGTCGCGAACGAGGGCTGATTCCTTCCACAGCGGCTACCGCAGTCCCGTAGTGGTGATTCCGGGCGTGTACGAGAACTGGCGGTTCATGCTGCCGCTCATCACGGCCCTGCACGGTGCCGGGCATCCGGTACACGTGGTGACAGTGCTGCAGTGGAACCGGCTCGAGGTGCCGGTCGCCGCCCGGTTTGTGGCGGAACATATTGCCGCGGCCGGCCTTGAGGGAGTCATGATCGTCGCCCACAGCAAGGGGGGTCTGATTGGTAAATACGCCATGCTCGCGATGGACGCCGAGCGGCGGATCGACCGGATGGTCGCCATCTGCACGCCGTTCTCCGGATCGCGCTACGCGCGTTACCTGCTCATCCCGAGCCTGCGCATTTTCTCTCCCCGCAATGCCCTGACGCTGCAGATGGCCCGCGAAGAAGCTGTCAACCATAGAATCAGTTCCGTCTACGGCATCTTCGATCCCCATATTCCCGAAGGAAGCGTGCTGCCCGGCGCCAGGAATATCCGGCTCCGAGCGGCCGGGCACTTCCGGATCCTGAGCGACCCGGCGACGGCTGAAACCATTCTTGAGGAACTCCACCCGGATATAGCCGCCGAGCCCGGCAGCTCTCAGTCGACGTAGCGGAGGCCCGCCGCGAAGCGCCTCGGGCGGGGAAGCGAGCCGACGTTTCCGACTTGATGGCCAGAGAAAGTGTTTCCAGAGGCCCACGCGGCAAATATCATCACGGTATGGAAGCCAGGCTTTTCGCCTATCTCAGTTACGCTGACGCGCCCGCGGCCCTGGACTGGCTGCGGAAAGTGGGCTTTGAAGTCGTCAGCCGCCAAGACGGGCCCGACGACACTGTCGTGCACGCCGAGGTCCGTATGGGGGAGGCCGTGGTGATGGTGGCAAGCAGCGACGCCGATTACCAGAAGCCGCCGCTGATCGGCTGGTCGACTGGCCACGGTCTGTACCTGCTGGTTGACGACGTGGACGGTTTCCACAACAGGGCTGTGGCTGCCGGCGGAACGTCAGTGATCAAACCGGAGGATACGGCGTGGGGCTCCAGACGCACCAGGGTTCTGGATCCCCAAGGACAGGAATGGAGTGCCGGCTCCTACGAACCCGGAGCACGCTGGTGAGCTCCGGGCGGTACGGTCAGGCAATGGCGGCGGCCGGCGGCGCCGGGAGGGTGCGGCGCAGCTGGGGAGAACGCTCGAGCCGGTCCTGGGCGCCGCGCAGGGCCAGGACCGCGGTTTCCAGCTGCTCCGGCGGCAGGGTGAACGGCACCCGGACGTAGCGTTCAAAGGCGCCCCCCACGCCGAACCTCGGCCCCGCGGCGAGCCGAACGCCGAAGTCCGGTGCGACCACCGCCAGGGCCGTGCTCATCGGAACGGGAAGGCGGCACCACACGGACAGGCCGCCGTCGGGCCGTTCCGTCTGCCAGGTGGGCAAATGTTCGGTGATCAGTCCGAGGAGGGCGTCCCGGTTGCCCCGGAGCGCCTCGAGCCGGGCCGGCAGCGGCTCGGAGAGTGCGGTGACCAGGTGGGCGGCCGCGAGCTGCTCCACTACGGGGCCGCCGAGGTCCATGGTGGTCCGGGCGGCAGCGAAGCGCTGAATCAGAGGCTCGCTGGCCCGGATCCAGCCGGTGCGCAGCCCGGCCCAGTGGGATTTGCTGAGTGAGCCGATCGAGACCACCGCGGAGCTGAACGCCGCCATTCGCCCTGCGGACGCTGCGTCAAGGTTGAGTTCCCGCAGTGTCTCGTCCACCACCAGCACGGTGCCCGCAGCAGCCGCGGCCCGGACCAGCCGCCGGCGCTGGGGGTCGGACATCAGCCGGCCCGTCGGGTTGTGGAAGTCCGGCACCACATACGCCATGGCCGGCCGCAACTGCAGCAGGGCGGCCTCCAGCGCGTCAAGATCCCAGCCGGAATCCGGGGGCATGGCCACCGGCGCGGGCCGACAGCCTGCGGCGCGGATAGCATCGAGGGCGTTTGGGTAGGTGGGGTGTTCCACGAGGACTTTGTCTGCCCGGCCGGCGAGGGTCCGCAGCACAATGTTCAGGGCATGCTGCGCACCGGAGGTGACGAGGATCTGGTCCGCTGTGGTGGGCGCGCCCTCGGATGAATACCGGGCCGCGATCGCGGCCCGCAGCGGGCCCACCCCGAGGGCGTCGTACCCGAAGCCGGGCAGCAGGGCCGGGAGCTCCGTCAACGCGGTGGCAAAGGCGCGGTGCACCACTTCGCCGCTCGCCGGCAGCGACGCGTACGCCAGATCGAGGAGGCCGTCCGGAACTGCCAGGCCCGGCGGCCCGCTGAGCGTCGATAACGCATCCGTCCCGGCGCCGTGTCCGCTGGCACTGTCCCCGCCGTTCCGGGTGCCGCCGGCGGTCCGGGTACCGTGATGCGGAATGCAGGTCCGGCCGCGACTGCCCTGGCCGCTGCTGAGAAAGCCCTGCTCCCGCAGCAGCGAATATGCCGCGGTGACGGTGGTCCGGCTGACGCCGAGCGTTGCGGCCAGGGACCGCTCGCTGGGGAGGGCGACATCCAGCGCGACGCGTCCGTCCAGGACCAGCAGGCGGACGACGTCGGCCAGCTCGCGGTAGGCGGGCGCGGCACCCACGTTCCATGCACCGAGGAGGCGGGCGAGCGAGCTGGCATTCAGGGAGCCGGACATAAAGCCAGTATCTCAAACTGGATATGGTTTGCAAGGCCAGTTACGGAGAGGATTGAGCCCATGATGACCCGCAGACTCCTCCAGCTACTGATTGGCCTCGCCCTGTACGGCGTCTCCCTTGCGATGTTTATCCGGGCAGGACTCGGGCTGGATCCATGGGACGTGTTCCACCAGGGGATCGCCGGCAAGACCGGCCTGAGCATCGGCACGGTGGTGGTGATCGTCAGTTTCCTGGTGCTGCTCCTCTGGATTCCGCTGCGGCAGATGCCCGGGGTCGGCACCCTGGCCAATGCCGTGCTGGTCGGCGTCTTTGCCGACATCGGACTGGCGCTGATCCCCGAGTTCTCGCACCTCGGTGGCCAGATCGGCCTGCTGGCCGGGGCCGTGTTGCTCAACGGCATTGCATCGGCCTGCTACATCGGTGCCCGCCTTGGGCCGGGCGCCCGCGACGGCCTAATGACCGGGCTGGCGCGGCGCACGGGCTGGTCGGTGCGGGCCTCGCGGACCGGGATCGAAGTGGTGGTGCTGGGGGCCGGCTGGCTGCTCGGCGGTTCAGTCGGAGCCGGAACCGTCATCTATGCCCTGGCCATCGGCCCGCTGGTGCAGCTGCTGCTGCCGCGGTTCACGGTGCCGGAACGGTCACAGCCGGGGCTGCCCGTGGCGGCAACCGATCCGGCCGTTGCCGCGCCCTAAGCCCGAGACGATCAAGGCGGCTGAGGGCGTAAGCGGCCGGCGACCTAGGCCGCTGGCGGCGCCGGCTGGCAGTTTGGGCAGTAGTAGATGTCCCGTTCTTCGGTGCCGGCGGCCTTGGCCAGGACTCCCCGGCGCACCGGCGTACGGCACCTGACGCACGGCTGGTGCTCCCGGCGGTAGACCCAGTAGCCGGGCAGCCCAGGCGTTCGGCCCACGGCCCGGCCGCCGGGGCTCAGCACCGTGGTGCGTCGGCCGGGTCCCAGGTTAGCTTCCAGCAGGACTTTGGCATGGCTGATCATGGCGGCCAGGTCCGGCACTGAAGAGACGGGCGCCGCCGGATGGACACCGGAGAGGAAACAGGCCTCGCAGCGGTAGATGTTGCCGATGCCGGCGAGGTTCCGCTGGTCCAGCAACGCCACCCCGATCGGGACGTCGGGGGCGGCGCGGATCCGGCGCTCGGCCTCGGCCAGGTCCCAGTCCGGGCCAAGGATGTCGGGGCCGAGGTGGCCCACCACGGAGTCCTCCTCGGAGGTGCGGATGACCTCCAGGATGCCCAGGGAAAATCCGACGGCGTCGGCCGTGGCGGTGCGCAGCACGCACCGGGCGGTGAAGCCGGGCTTTCGCCAGCGCCCGCCCGGAGGGTAAATCTGCCAGGTGCCCTCCATCTTCAGGTGGGAGTGGACGGTCAGCCGCTTGGCAGCGGTGCCGGTGCCGGTGCCGATGCCGTTGTTCGGGAGGCCGGGGGAGGACATGCCCTCTGCTGCCGGCCCCACGAGCCGCATGAGCAGGTGCTTGCCGCGCGGCACTACTTCCTCCACCGTCCAGCCATCGAGTTTGAGCGTGGCAAAGCGGGGCACGCGGAAATCGGAGGAGATCAGCTGCCGGCCGGCGAGGGCGGCATGCAGTTGCGCGGCCGCGCGGAACACGGAGTCGCCCTCAGGCACGGATCCTCAGCCCCTTCGGAGTGGAGTAGGCCCCGGCCTGAGCGAGGGCGGCGGCGATCGGGGTGCCCAGGATGCCGTGCCCGTTGACCTTCTCCATGATCAGCTTGTCCATGGCCCCGCGGGTCACCACGCCCACCAGGGCCGTACCCGCCGCGGCCAGGACGTCGGCATCGTCACTGAAGGCGAGCAGGGTCTTGCCGCCGCGCTCCACATACAGCACCAGCGCGCCGTCGACCAGAACCACCAGGGCGCCGGCCTTCCGGCCGGGACGGTGTCCCGTGCCGGCCTCCTCGTTGAGTGCAGGCCAGGGCAACGCGGCGCCGTAGGGGTTGGCAGGGTCGGTCGCTGCGAGGGCCAGGGCCACCGGCTCGGCCTTGTGCAGCTGGGCGTCCTCGACGTAGGAGCGCAGCCGGTCCACCGTGGCCGGGACGGCGAACTGTGCGGCTCCGAGGTGCTCGATGAAATAGCCACGGCGGCAGCGTCCGGCTTCCTCAAGCCGGGCCAGCACCTTGTACATGAGGCCGAAACCGCCGAGGATGTTTTCCGCCATGACCGAGCCGCGGGTGACCACGCCGTAGCGGTCCAGGAGGAGTTCGGCAGTGGCGCGGGCATGGATGGTGGGGTCAAGTTCCGGGGCTGGCAGCGCCGACCAGCGTCCCGCTGCGAGCGGCGGCGCGGGCGCCGTCCCGGTTCCGGAGCCGTACCGGCCGCCGGTGAGCCCCGGCGATCCCAGCAGGCCGGTGCCGTGTGCACGCCCGAGCCGGCTGAGGCGCGGAGCGCGGGCCCGCGGGGCGCGTCCCACCTGCCGGTGGGCCGTGTGGCCGCCGGCGATGAGGGCCCGGACGGGGGCGAACGTGTCGCCGGTGATCCGGCCCGCCCAGGCGAGATCCCACAGGGCCGCCACCACGTCCTGGTCGCTCAGCACGGTGTCCATTCCGCCGGCAACTTCGGTCAGCTGCCGGAAGAAATAGCCGCCGCCGTTGTTCTGCAGGTGCTCCAGAAGCCGTTGCTGGGCGTCGCCGGGCGCGAAATCGATTGCCGGGTTCAGGGTCAGTTCGGCCGAGTCGGCCAGGTGGAGGCTGACCCAGCCGTCGTTGCCGGGCAGCGAGCCGGCACCGGACCAAAGGACTTCACCGGCGGCCATAAGTTCGTCCAGCATGGCCGGCTGATAATTCGAGACACGGCTGGCCAGGACGAGGGGCTCCCAGGCCGAGGCCGGAATCGGCACGCCAGAGAGCTGGTCGACTGCGGTGACGATCCCGTCCAGCCCTCGCAGCGCTGACTGGCCACGGCCGCCGGGTACTCGCACGTTCTGCCAGGCCGGAAGGAACCGGCCATAAGCGGTGGTGTCCACTGGCTCGACTTCGGCCCGGAGCGCGGCCAGCGAACGGCGGCGCAACTTGCGGAGGACCTCGGCGTCGCACCATTCGCTCACGCCCGCCAGAGGCAGAACAACAGGCAAAACGCCAGGCTGAACGGGACCCGACGGCACGGCGTCGTCGGTGTCTTCGCTGCCCCCCGCAGGGGCTGGCGGCGGCGAAGCGTGCGGGCGGAACTCACCTTCCACCACCCGGCCGTCCGCGGCAAGCCGCTTCAGTGCCGTGCCGACGACGGCGACGCCGAGCCCCAGCCGCGCCGCCGCTTCCGCGGCGGTAAATGGCCCATGGGTGCGGGCGTAGCGCGAGACGAGATCCCCGAGCGGGTCCGCGACGGGTTCGATAAATGCGAGCGGTACGCCCATGGGCAACGGCACGCCGAGGGCATCGCGGAGCCGGGCGGCATCCTCGACCGCAGCGTAGCGTTCGGCGCCACCGACGTTGACCTTGATCGCCCGGTTGGCGCGCTGCAGGGCTGCGAGGTGGGCCGCCGCGTCGGCGACAGGGGCATCCGCAGGCGCGGCCGCTTTGTCCGCAGCCGCATTGTCCGCGGCGGCCGGTCCGGTCTGCTCGAGGTCCGGAGCGGCCTCATCCTCCCGGGCTCGGGCGGATTCAACCGCCTGAGCTGGCTCGAGCCGCTCGGCGACTTCGTCCGGGGTGAGCGGGCCCAGGAGGCGCAGGAGGTCGGCCACGCCCTCCAGCCCGCGCACTTTCCGGTCCGGCGCCAGGCGCTGCAGTTCGCGTTCGGTGGCGTCGATGACTTTCGCGTCGAGCAGTTCGCGCAGCTCCACCCGGCCCAGCAGCTCATTGAGCAGGGTCGAGTCCAGGGCCAGGGCGGCGGCCCGGCGTTCGGCCAGCGGGGAGTCGCCTTCATAGAGGAACTGCGCGACGTAGCCGAACAACAACGACTTGGCGAACGGTGACGGCTGCTGCGTGGTGGTCTCCACGATCCGCAGTTCCCGGCGTTCCACCGAGGCGGCAATGTCTTTCAGCGCCGGAAGGTCATAGACATCCTGCAGGCATTCGCGCACGGTCTCCAGCACAATCGGGAACGTCGGGTACTTCCGGGCGACATCCAGCAGCTGGGCTGAGCGCTGCCGCTGCTGCCACAACGGCTGCCGTTTGCCGGGGTTCTGCCGTGGCAGGAGCAGGGCCCGGGCAGCGCACTCACGGAACCTGGACGCGAAGAGGGCGCTGCCGCCGACCTCGGCCGTCACGATCTGCTCGAGTTCCTCAGGGTCGAAGAGGAAGAGTTCGGCGCCCGGCGGCTCGTCCTCCATCATGGGAACCCGCAGCACAATGCCGTCGTCGGCCGCCATGGCCGAGCCGTCCATCCCGTAGCGCTGATGCAGGCGCTGGCCCACCGCCAGGGCCCAGGGTGCGTGCACCGGCAGGCCGAAGGGACTGTGCAGCACCACCCGCCAGTCTCCGAGCTCGTCATGGAAGCGCTCCACCACCAGGGTGGTATCGCTGGGGACCACCTCGGTGGCGAGCCGCTGTTCGACGAGGTACTGGATCAGGTTGTTCGCGGCGTAGTCGTCCAGCCCGCTGGCCTGGCAGCGCTCTGTGGCCGGTCCGACGTCGGACGCCGCCAGTTCGCGCATGAACGCGCCGAGGGCGCGGCCGAGGTCCACCGGCCGGCCGAGCGAATCACCTTTCCAGAACGGGAGTTTGCCGGGCTGGCCGAACGCCGGCGAGACCAGGACGCGGTCGTGCGTGATGTCCTCGATCTTCCAGCTGGTGGCGCCGAGCGCGAAGATGTCGCCGACCCGGGACTCATAGACCATTTCCTCGTCGAGTTCGCCCACTCGGCGCCCGCCCTTGGCCGCGGCGGAGGCGGCGCTGGCTGCCCTGCCGTCCGCACCGGCAGAACCGCCGGTGCCCTCGGCTTCGGTGCCGATGATGTAGACGCCGAACAGCCCGCGGTCCGGAATGGTCCCACCGGAGGTGACGGCGAGCCGCTGCGCGCCGGGACGGCCCTCGATGGTCCCGGCGTTCCGGTCCCAGATGACCCGCGGCCGCAGTTCCGCGAATTCGTCCGAGGGGTAGCGTCCGGCCAGCAGGTCCAAGGTGGCCTCAAACGCGGAGCGGGGGAGTGAGGCGAAAGGAGCCGACCGGCGGACCGTGGCGAACCATTCCTCGACGTCGATGGCCCCCAGGGCGGTCGCGGCGACCGTTTGCTGGGCCAGGATGTCCAGCGGGTTGGCCGGCACGCTGAGCCGTTCGATCTTGCCGTCGAGCATGCGTTCCACGGTGATGGCCGTGTGGACGAGATCCGCCCGGTGCTTCGGGAACAGGACGCCCTGGGAGATTTCGCCGACCTGGTGGCCGGCGCGGCCCACCCGCTGCAGGCCGCTGGCCACCGATGGCGGCGACTCGACCTGCACCACGAGGTCCACGGCACCCATGTCGATACCAAGCTCCAGGGAGGACGTGGCCACCACGCAGCGCAGCCGCCCGGACTTGAGATCGTCCTCGATCAGGGCGCGCTGGTCCTTGGACACGGAGCCATGGTGCGCGCGGGCCAGCACAGGATCCGCGCCGGCGGTGCTGCCAGCCTGGGCCATCATGTGCGCCGGCATCGCGGTGGAGGCCGGCAGCGCAGCGGCGCCGCCGGAGACGCCGGGGGGCATGGCCTCGATGGGGACGGCTCGCGTGGGTCCGGCATCAACCGGCACGGCATCGAAGTCCGGTGCCCCCGCGCCAAAGTCGTCCCAGCCGCCTCCGGCTGCCATGAGCTGGCGTTCGGCGTAGATCTCGTTGAGCCGGGCGGTCAGCCGCTCGGCGAGGCGCCGGGAGTTAGCAAAGACGATCGTGGACTGGTTGGCCAGCACCAGGTCCACGATCTTTTCCTCCACGTGCGGCCAGATGGACGCCTGCGGCTGGAGCCCGGAGGCGGGGCCGGAGTCGAACGCCCCCGCGGCACCCTGAAGATCGGACATGTCCTCCACAGGGACAGAAACCGTCAGGTCCCAGTTCTTCCGCGACGGCGGTGCCACAATTTCGACCGGCGCCGAACCGGCGAGGAACTGCGCCACCAGTTCCTTGGGTTCCACGGTGGCCGACAGGCCGATCCGCTGGGCGGGCTTGGGCAGCAGGGCGTCAAGCCGCTCCAGCGACACGGCCAGGTGCGCCCCGCGCTTGGTGCCGGCGACGGCGTGGACCTCATCGACAATGATCGTGTCCACTTCGCTGAGGGTTTCCCGCGCCTTGGAGGTCAGCATGAGGAAGAGCGATTCCGGCGTGGTGATCAGGATGTCCGGCGGGTGGCTGAGCAGCGAGCGGCGGTCGGCCGCCGTCGTGTCTCCGGACCGTACGCCCACGGTAATGAGCGGGGCGGGCAGGCCCAGGCGCTTGGCGGTCTGCGTGATGCCGATCAGCGGTGCGCGAAGGTTGCGTTCGACGTCGACGCCCAACGCTTTGAGCGGGGAAATGTACAGCACGCGGGTCTTCCGCTGCGCGGCCCTGCTTTGGCCCGTCCTCCTGCTTGGGCGCTTGGCTGCCTGGTCCAGGCCGGGCAGGGGCTCGGGTTCGGCCGGGGCGGAGGCCAGCAGCCGGTCCAGCGCCCACAGGAACGCCGCGAGCGTCTTGCCGGAGCCGGTGGGCGCAACCACAAGGGCGTGCGAGCCGGAGGAGATGGCATTCCAGGCGCCGTTCTGGGCCGGGGTGGGCCCCGAAAAAGCGCCCAGGAACCAGTCCCGGGTCGGCCGGCTGAACCGGTCCATGGCGTCGGCAGCAAGCATGCCGCCGCTCTCCTGCCCCTTCATGCCTCCATCATGCCTTACCCCGCCGACACTCCTAGCCGGACGCATCACGGCGCTCCTGGCCCGGAGCCGGGACACGCGTGCCCGGTGCTACTTCGGCTGGAAGGCTCCGATGGTGAGCAGGTGGATGTCCGCGTTGCTGCAGGCGTCCCTGGGCTGCGCGATGAACAGGGATGCCGTGTCGTTGGGCGGGTAGACCCGGAATCCGGCCGCCGCCGTCCGTGCGCAGTCCGGGTAGTTGGCGGCCTGGGTGTAGCGCAACGTGGCGGTACCGGCCTTGCCGGGGGCAAGCAGTACGTCCGTGACCGGGCCGGAGTCGTCGCGGGTGGCAGCGGCACCAATCGGCTCGCCGTCGGCCCCGGCTGTGAGCGAGACGCCCGCGAAGCCCTTCAGGAGGCAGGGTTCGCTGCCGGAATTCGTCAGGATGAGCTCCATGTACACGCTGCCCGCCGCGCCGCCGCCGGTGGCATCGGTGGTTGCGGTCAGGCCCGAAGACTTGCATAGTGCTGGCCCGGACTGGGGCGCCGTCTGCGAGGACGGGGCGGCTGAGGATTCTGTGGCGGCGCCGGACGCTGTGGGCAGGCTTGTGGCGCTGTCCGACGGCGTCGCCGTGGACGTGGGTGCCGGCGGCTGCGCGGCGCTGCCCCCGCAGCCGCTGAGCAGGAGGGCCGCCGCGGCAGCCGTCGTCAGAACCAGTGCGTGCTTGATTCGCTGAGGCCTCATGGCTCAACCATCCTGCCCGGGGATGCCTTAGTCAACGATGCCACGGCGGCGGAGCCGGATTGATGCCCGGATTGTAATTTCCGGGCATCAACCGAGGTCAACTGCCCGTGCGCCCCGGCGGGACCTCATCTGCGCCGTCGCGGTTCTGCCGCTAGTCGGTCTCGGGACCGGAGCAGTAATGGCAGTCCTCGGGGCAGGAGGCTGTGCCGGCGGCCCAGGCATCGGTTCCGGCCGCGGTGCCAGGGACCGAAGCCGGCCGAAGCGCCGGAATTTGTTCCTTGGTGGCGTTCGTTTCCGACGCAGGGACTTTCTGGCGCTCAATTGTCCGCATGGCTGGCTCCTTCGGGCGCTGCCACGCTGAGCTCGAAGCCGTCGCCCACGTGGAACAGCTGCCGGCGGCCGCCGTCGGACAGCACCCACACGACGGCGCCGTCTGCGGTGCGGTCGTCCACGCGCCCCGCGTACTCCACGCTGCCGCGGCGGAGGTGGACGACGTCGCCGGTCTCGACGTCGTCCCATCGGGCGCCGCCCGGAGGCCGGTTTGTCTGCAAGGTCATGAAGACTCCTGAAAGGTCACGGGATCGTTGATGTGATCCAGCTAACCGTCGAACGCCGTGTCGGCTCAATGGTCAACTGAATGAGGCATCCCCCTCCCGTTGTGCAGGAGTCCAGTGCAGGCGTCCACTGCAGGTCACCAGGGGGCGGCCCGGGACCCACCTCCGAGATGCGGCGGTGCTAGCCGCGCCGGGTGCTCTGCCGGGCGACGAGTTCCGGCGTGAACACCACCTGGCTGTGCACGTGACCGGGTTCGTCGTCGATTTCGTCGAAGAGGAGCCCGGCGGCGCGTTCCCCGATCAGCTGCCGGGGCTGGCTTACGGAGGTCAGGGGGATGCTGGACTGGGAGGCAAAGTCGATGTCATCGAACCCGACGATCGCGATGTCCTCGGGCACGCGGAGCCCGTTGGCGGCGAAGGACTGCAGCAAGCCCAGCGCCAGCTGGTCGTTGGCGGCAAACACGGCATCCGGCCGCTCGTTGGGTTGGAGTTTAGCGATCGAATCGCCCACGTGCCGGCCCCGCTCGAACTTCAGGTCGGGAGTTTCGAACAACTGAAGCCGGATCCCGGCCCGTTCCGCAGCGTCGGCGGCACCCCGGTAGCGGTCCTCGACCTGTTGCAGCGTGAAAGGCCCGCCGACGAAGGCCGGGCGCACCGAACCGACGCTGAGGAGATGGGACAGGGCGGTCGCACCGCCGGCGACGTCATCAACCGAGACCGAGCAAAACTGGTCCGTTCGGGCGAGCCGGTCAACGAGGACCGAGGGAATGCCCCGGGAGCGCATGGTTTCGAGCCGTTCAAGAACGTTCCCGAACGGGGTGATCAGGATGCCCTGGACCCGCTGCTGCTCGAACAGGTCAAGATAGGCCTGCTCCCGGTCCGAGTCTTCGGCGCTGTTGGCCAGGATCAGCGAATGCTTGTGGTCCTCGGCGACGTTTTCGGCGCCCAGCGCCACGTCGGTGAAAAAGGGGTTGCGGACGTCCAGCACCAGCATGCCCAGGCTTCTGGTGGACCCGGAGCGCAGGGACCGGGCCGATTCATTGCGCACGAACCCCAGTTCGTCGATGGCGGCCAGAACGCGGCTTCTCTTCTCCGTCGAGACCTGCTCCGGCCGGTTGAGCACATTCGAGACAGTGCCTACGGAAACCCCGGCGAGCGCGGCAACGTCCTTCAGCTTTGCACCCGCAGCGCTTGGCACCTAAGAACCTCCCACATTCTGAATCGAATCAATCTGCTCCCACAATGTTACGCCGTTCACATGACCGTCCTCGTGCTTGCCTGTTGACACACCGTGGAAACAGGCCCTACCGTGTGAGTAGGTTCACAAATGAATCGATTCATTACAACGGAGTAACGGACATGGCCGAAGCACAGGACGCCGCCGTTCGGAGCAGCCGCAGTGCCGAGGTGGCCGACGTTCCGGTTTTGGAACTACGGGACATCCACAAGTCTTTCGGCGCGGTGCATGCGCTGCGGGGCGCCAGCCTCAGCCTGCACCGGGGCCAGGTCACGGCGCTGGTCGGTGAAAACGGGGCCGGCAAGTCCACCCTGGTCAAGACCCTGGCGGGGCTGCACCAGCAGGATCGCGGCCAGGTCCTGCTTGACGGCGAAGAGGTCTCGTTCCGCGATCCGCTTCATGCCCGCGAAGCAGGGATTGCGGTCATCTACCAGGAACCGACCATGTTCCCTGACCTCACTGTCGCCGAGAACATCTTCATGGGCCGGCAGCCGCTGCGCTCGATGCGCAGGATCGACCGGAAGTCGATGCGCCAGCAGGCGCTGGAGCTTTTTGAACAACTGGGCGTCAAGATCGATCCCGACCGGGCCGCGCAGGGCCTCTCGATTGCCGACCAGCAAGTGGTCGAAATCGCCAAGGCCATTTCGCTCGACGCGCGTGTCCTGATTATGGACGAGCCGACGGCGGCGCTGAGCGGCATCGAAGTTAACCGGCTGTTCGCGGTCACCCGGACCTTGCAGGCCCAAGGGGCCGCCGTACTATTTATCTCCCACCGCTTCGAGGAAGTCTTTGCCCTGGCGGACTGGATCACCGTAATGCGCGACGGCGCACACGTCGCCACCGCCCCGGCCGCCGAACTGACGGTCGACGGGGTCATCCGGCAGATGGTCGGCCGCGACGTCGCATCGCTGTTCCCGAAACAGGAAACACAGATCGGCCCGACCGCCCTCGAGGTCAAGGGACTCAGCCGCAAGGGTGTCTTCTCGGATATCTCCTTCACGGTGAAGGAAGGCGAAATCGTCGGGCTGAGCGGCCTTGTCGGCGCCGGGCGTTCCGAGGTGGCACGGGCCGTCTTCGGCATCGACAAATACGATTCCGGCGAAGTGCTGGTCCGGAACGAGCCGCTGAAGTCCTTGTCCCCCCGGGCATCGATGGCCGCCGGGGTGGCGTTCGTGCCGGAAGACCGGCGCAAACAGGGCCTGGTCATGGAGCTGAACGTGAGTCGGAACCTCACGCTGACGCTCCGGCGGAAACTGAGCCGTTTCGGCCTTCTCACCAGCATGGCCGAAGCCCAGGCCACCAAGGAATGGGCCAAGAAACTGCAGATCAAGGCCGGGTCCCCGGTATCCCCGATTTCAACTCTTTCCGGCGGCAACCAGCAAAAAGTTGTGCTGGGCAAGTGGCTGGCCACCGGTCCACGCGTGCTGATCATCGACGAACCCACCCGCGGGATCGACGTCGGGACCAAAGCAGAGGTGCACCGGCTCATTTCCGAGCTGGCGGGCACCGGGCTGGCCGTCCTCATGATCTCCTCGGAGCTGCCCGAGATCCTGGGCATGTCCGACCGCGTGCTCGTGATGCACGAGGGCCGGATCACCGCCGAACTTAGCCGCAGCGACGCCACGGAGGAATCCGTCATGACGGCCGCCACCGGAGTCGACCCGAAAACCAAGGAGACCACAGCGTGACCACCTTATCCCTGCAACGTCAGCCATCCATGGCCTGGGTGGGGACGGTGACCCGATCCCGCGAGTTCAGCGTCTTCCTGGCGCTGGTCATCCTCATCGCCGTCACGGTGGCCGCCAACCCCCGGTTCTTAAGCGCGCAAAGCATCAAGGACCTGCTGCTGAACTCCTCCATCCTGGTGATCCTCGCCGTCGGCCAGGCGATCGTGATTGTCACGAAGAACGTGGACCTGTCGGTCGGATCCGTTCTGGGCCTGACAGCCTTCGCTACGGGAAAGGTCTTCATAGCGCTGCCTGACCTCCCGGTGATCGCAATGCTCGCCATCGGCATCGCCTTCGGCGCCTTCCTGGGAGCCATCAACGGAGCACTGATCGCAGTGGCCAAAGTGCCGGCCCTAGTGGTCACCCTGGGAACCTTGTACATTTTCCGCGGCGTCGACTTCGCCTGGGCCCAGGGCCAGCAGATCAGCCCGTCCAACCTGCCTGCAGATTTCCTGGCACTCGGCGCCGGCACCCTGCTGGGCTTCCCGTACCTGGCGCTGATCGCCCTCGCCGTCGTCATCGCCTTCGGCCTCTACTTGAACAACGCGCGCTCCGGACGGGAGTTCTACGCCATCGGCTCGGACGTCCTGGCCGCCCGCCTGTACGGGATCCGCGTGGGACGGAAAGTCTTCTCCGCGTTCGCCATCTCCGGCGCCCTCGCGGGACTCGCCGGCGTGATCTACGCCGCCAAGTACGGCAACCTGGATGCGACGGCCGGCCAGGGCCTTGAATTGAATGTCGTGGCCGCGGCCGTGGTTGGCGGCGTGGCAATCGCCGGCGGCGTGGGCACGGTCTACGGGGCCGCACTCGGCGCCGTGCTGCTGACCACTATCTCCTCCGCCCTTCCGGTCCTGGGCGTCTCGCCGTTCTGGCAGCGTGCCATGGTCGGCGCGCTGATCCTGGCCTCGATTGTCCTAGACCGATACCTTGCCCTGCGCACCGAGCGCCGTCTGAGAGGACACGATTCACATGCTGGTTGAGACAGCACCGCCGGCAGAAGAAACCAGCCGCGCCCCCCGTTTCGGCTTCCTGCGCAGCTGGGACACCGCGATCATTGTGGCCCTCCTGGCCAGCATTGTGGTTGCCTCCCTGACCGTCACCGGATTCGCATCGCCGCGCAACATCGGGTTCCTGCTCATCGACGTCATCCCGATCCTGCTGCTCGCTCTGCCCATGACGTACATCATCCTGACCGGGGAGATCGACCTCTCCGTCGCCAGCATCGCCGGTTTCGTCAGTTGCGTGTTCGGAGCGCTTTGGAACGCCGGGATGCCGATGGAAACGATCATCCCGTTGTGCATTGTCCTCGGAATCGTGTCCGGTGCTTTCAACGGTTTCCTCGTCTCGGTGGTCGGCCTGCCGTCCCTCGCCGTCACCATCGGCACCCTGGCTTTGTACCGCGGCCTGGCCTTCGTAGTCCTGGGAGACCAGGCGGTCACCAGCTTCCCGCGGGCCATCACCACCGGCCTGCAGGCGAAGATCGGCGCCACCGGCATCCCCGGCTGGATTCTTCCGGTGATTCTGCTGGTCATCATCTTCGGCGTCGTCCTGCACTTCACAGGCTTCGGCCGCTCGCTGTTCGCCATCGGCTACAGCGTCGACGCCGCCCGCTTCTCGGGAATCGGCGTGGCGCGGACAAAATTCTGGCTCTTCGTCATCTCCGGTGCCATCGCGGCAGTGGTCGGCGTGTGGTGGACGCTGCGCTACGGAAGCGCACGCGGCGACAACGCCACGGGCCTGGAGCTGTCGGTCATAGCGGCGGTCCTGCTGGGCGGCGTGTCCATCTTCGGCGGGAAAGGCACGCTGCCGGGCGTCATCGCCGGCGTCGGGCTCCTCGCTATCCTTCGCAACGCCCTCCAGCTGGCCAGCGTCCCAGAGGACACCTTGTCCATGCTCACCGGCGGCCTCCTGATCCTCGCCGTCGTCGCCCCCAATGCCATCACCTGGGCGCGCTCCGTGTCCCGAAAAGCTTCAACCACCTGACCACCGTCCACACCACAGCAACAACGACGTTCAGTTGAAAGGCAGCACTATGAAATTCATGTCCACCACCGGATCCAGGCGCCTCGCGCCGACCTACATCGCCATCGCGACGGGCCTGGCGCTGGCACTCAGCGCCTGCGGCGGAACCACCAACACCTCCAGCAGCGCCAGCGGCGGAGGCGCCACATCCAGCGCCTCCGCGGATCCCAACGCTCCGATCAAGGAGGGCCTGAAGGTGGCGTTCCTGCCCAAGCAGCTGAACAACTCCTACTTCACCGTCACGGACCGCGGAGGCAAGGCCGCGGTCGAGGAGTACAAGGGCACCTTCTCGGAGGTGGGCCCCTCCGAGGCCAGCGCCTCCAGCCAGGTGAGCTACATCAACACGCTCACGCAGCAGGGGGCCAACGTCATTGCAACCTCGGCCAACGATCCCAAGGCGATCTGCTCGGCGCTGGATGAGGCCCGCAGCGCCGGGGCGAAGGTAGTCACCTTTGACTCGGACACCGACCCCTCCTGCCGTGATATCTATGTCAACCAGGCCACCGCGGAGGGCATCGCGTCCACCCAGGTCAAGCTCATTTCCGACGCCGTCGGCGCCGACGGCGGCGACATTGCCATCCTGTCCGCCACGGCCAATGCCACGAACCAGAACGCGTGGATCGAGCTGATGAAGAAGGAACTGCAGAAGCCCGAGTACGCCAAGCTCAAGCTCGTCGCCACTGTCTACGGCGATGACAATGCGCAGAAGTCCCAGCAGGAAGTCCAGGCGCTGCTCCAGGCCCACCCGACGCTCAAGGGCATCATCTCGCCCACGACCGTGGGCGTTGCTGCTGCGGCGCAGTACCTTTCCGGATCCGAGTACAAGGGCAAAGTGCAGCTGACCGGCCTCGGCTTCCCGAGCCAGCTGAAGGAATTCGTGAAAAACGGCACCATGAAGGCCTTCGCCCTGTGGGACGTTGAAAAGCTCGGCTACCTCGCGGCCTACGCCGGTGCAGCCCTGGCTTCCGGCCAGATCAGCGGTGCCGAAGGCCAGACGTTCAAGGCCGGCACCCTGGGCGAATTCAAGGTGGAGCCAGACTCCACCGTTCTGCTGGGCGACCCCACAGTCTTCACCGCTGAGAACGTCGACCAGTACAACTTCTAGCCCCTGCCGTTTTCTAGCAACTTGGCTCCGGCGCTGATGTCAGCATCCGCGCCGGAGCTGGCGGAACAATTCCGCAGGATGCTATCGTCGTAATGAATCGATTCAAAGCGGCTGGAAGCCGGAGTCGAACAAAGTCGGAACCAGGAGAGATTCTTATGAGGGTGTGCTTCCGCTCCTCGGTCAAGCCCAGCCAGATTCCCGAATACCGGCGCCGCCACGCGGCCGTCTGGCCGGAAATGCTCCGGGAACTCCAGTCGGCCGGGTGGCACAACTACTCGCTGTTCCTCGCCGACGACGGGCTGCTGGTGGGCTATGTCGAATGCGACGACTTTGACGCAGCCCGGGCCCGCATGGCCCTGACCGAGGTGAACGCCCGTTGGCAGGCGGGAATGGCCGCCCTGTTCGAAGACGGCGCGCAGGCACCGGACCGGGGCTTCGTCCAGCTCACCGAAATCTTCAATCTCGAGGACCAGTTGTCCGTGGCCAACGCCGCCGGGGACAACCACCAACCGCAGAAGGAACAACCATGAACACCACAGAAACGGCCCTGGGTCGCCTCGGGGAACTCGCCATCGAGGTCCCGTCCTGGGCCTACGGCAACTCCGGCACCCGCTTCAAGGTGTTCGGCACCCCGGGCACCCCCCGCACGGTCCACGAGAAGCTGGCCGACGCCGCGAAGGTCCACGAACTGACCGGCCTGGCGCCTACCGTTGCCCTGCACATCCCCTGGGACAAGGTGGACGACTATGCGGCCCTGAAGGAATACGCCGCGGGTCTGGGCGTCGGGCTGGGCACCATCAATTCCAATACCTTCCAGGACGATGAGTACAAATTCGGGTCCCTGACCTCCTCGGACCCTTCGGTCCGCCGCCGCGCCATCGACCACCACCTCGAGTGCCTCGAGATCATGAACGCCACGGGTTCACGGGACCTGAAGATCTGGCTCGCGGACGGCACCAACTACCCGGGCCAGGACGACATGCGCGGCCGGCAGGACCGCCTGGCCGAATCCCTGCAGGAAATCTACGCAGGCCTTGGTGCGGACCAGCGCCTGGTACTGGAGTACAAGTTCTTCGAGCCGGCTTTCTACCACACCGACGTCCCGGACTGGGGCACTTCCTACGCCCAGACCCTGGCCCTGGGCGAGAAGGCCTTCGTCTGCCTCGACACCGGCCACCACGCGCCCGGCACCAACATCGAATTCATCGTGATGCAGCTGCTGCGCCTGGGCAAGCTCGGGTCCTTTGACTTCAACTCCCGCTTCTACGCGGACGATGACCTGATCGTCGGCGCGGCGGATCCCTTCCAGCTGTTCCGCATCATGCACGAGGTCATCCGGGGCGGCGGCTTCGGTCCAGAGTCCGGCGTCGCCCTGATGCTGGACCAGTGCCACAACCTGGAGGAAAAGATCCCGGGCCAGATCCGCTCCGTGCTCAACGTCCAGGAAATGACGGCCCGCGCGCTGCTCATCGATACCGACGCGCTGGCCGAGGCCCAGCGCAGCGGGGATGTCCTGGCCGCCAATGGCATCTTCAATGATGCCTTCTACACCGATGTCCGTCCTGCGCTGGCGCAGTGGCGTGAATCCCGCGGCCTGCCCGCGGACCCGCTGGCCGCCTTCAAGGACAGCGGCTACCAGAAGAAGATCAACGAGGACCGCGTCGGCGGCCAGCAAGCCGGATGGGGAGCATAAGCAGGCATGAACATGCAGAACACAGCCAACAAGACTGTTGAAGAGCTGATCTCCCGTTCCAACCGCCTCGGCGCGGACAAACGGAACACCAACTTCGCCGGCGGCAACACCTCCGCCAAGGGCACCGAAAGGGACCCCGTCACCGGCGAGGACGTCGAACTCCTGTGGGTCAAGGGATCCGGCGGGGACCTGGGCACGCTGAAGGCCGAAGGCCTTGCCGTGCTGCGGCTGGACCGGCTGCAGGCGCTCAAGAACGTCTACCCCGGCGTCGAGCGTGAAGACGAAATGGTGGCCGCGTTCGACTACTGCCTGCACGGCAAGGGCGGTGCCGCGCCGTCGATCGACACCGCCATGCACGGCCTGGTCGACGCCGCGCACGTGGACCACCTGCACCCGGACTCCGGGATCGCCATCGCTACGGCCGCCGACGGCGCGGCCCTCACCAAGGAGATCTTCGGCGAGAAGGTGGCGTGGGTGCCCTGGCGGCGCCCCGGCTTCCAGCTCGGCCTGGACATCGCCGCGATCAAGGACGCGAACCCGCACGCCGTCGGCACCATCCTGGGCGGCCACGGCATCACCGCCTGGGGCGCCACCAGCGAGGAAGCCGAAGCCAACTCGCTGTGGATCATCGAACAGGCCGAGCAGTACATCAAGGACCACGGCAGGAGCGAGCCCTTCGGGCCCAAGCTGCCCGGCTACGCCGCCCTCCCGGAAGCCGAACGGCGCGCCAAGGCCGCCGCCCTGGCCCCGGTGATCCGCGGCCTCGCCTCCACAGACAAACCGCAGCTGGGGCACTTCAGCGACGAATCCGCCGTCCTGGAGTTCCTGGAAAGCGCCGAGCACCCGCGGCTGGGTGCCCTGGGAACGTCCTGCCCGGACCACTTCCTGCGCACCAAGGTCAAGCCCCTGGTCCTCGACCTGCCCGCCGACGCCCCGGTCGAGGACTCGATCGCCCGGCTGAAGGAACTCCACGCCGCCTACCGCGAGGACTACCAGGGGTACTACGACCGGCACGCGACCCCGGACAGCCCCGCCCTGCGCGGCGCGGACCCGGCCATCGTCCTGGTGCCCGGGGTGGGCATGTTCTCCTTCGGGGCGAACAAGCAGACCGCCCGGGTCGCGGGGGAGTTCTACCTCAACGCCATCAACGTCATGCGCGGCGCCGAGGCCGTCTCCACGTACGCCCCGATCGAGGAATCCGAGAAGTTCCGGATCGAATACTGGGCCCTGGAAGAAGCCAAGCTGGCCCGCATGCCCAAGCCGAAATCCCACGCCGGCCGGATCGCGCTGGTGACCGGGGCGGCGTCGGGCATCGGCAAAGCCATCGCCACCCGCTTCGCCGCCGACGGCGCGTGCGTCGTCATCGCGGACCTGAACCTGGAGAACGCCGAAAAGGTAGCCGAGGAACTGGGCGGCGCCGACGTCGCCATCGGCGTCCAGGCCGACGTCACCGACGAGGCCCAGATCGCCGCGGCAATCCAGGAAGCAGTGCTCGCCTTCGGCGGACTGGACCTGGTGGTCAACAACGCCGGACTCTCCATTTCCAAGCCGCTGCTGGAAACCACCGAGAAGGACTGGGACCTGCAGCACAACGTCATGGCCAAGGGCTCCTTCCTGGTGGCCAAGGCCGCAGCACAGGTGATGATCGGCCAGGAGATGGGCGGGGACATCATCTACATCTCCTCCAAGAACTCCGTGTTCGCCGGCCCGAACAACATCGCCTACTCCGCCACCAAGGCGGACCAGGCCCACCAGGTCCGGCTCCTCGCTGCGGAACTGGGCGAGTACGGGATCCGGGTCAACGGCATCAACCCTGACGGCGTGGTCCGCGGCTCCGGGATCTTCGCCGGCGGCTGGGGCGCCAAGCGCGCCGCCGTCTACGGGGTGCAGGAAGAGGAGCTGGGCAAGTACTACGCCCAGCGCACCCTGCTCAAACGCGAAGTGCTGCCAGAGAACGTGGCCAACGCCGCCGCCGTGCTTACCGGCAGCGACCTGTCCCACACCACCGGGCTCCACATCCCGGTGGACGCCGGCGTGGCCGCGGCCTTCCTGCGATGAGTGTGTTCGCCGGCAGTGATTTTGCCGACGGCGTGTTCGCCGCCGTCGACATCGGCGCGTCCTCGGGCCGGGTCATCCTGGGCCGCGTCACGGGCGGTTCCGGCGGGAAGAGCGCCGAGCTGGAGACGGTGCACCGCTTCCCCAACGGCGTCAAAGAGTTCGACGGCGGCCTCCGCTGGGACCTCGACGCGCTGTTCGCCGAGGTCCTCACCGGGCTCGCGGCCGCCGCCACGGCGGCCGCGTCCCGGGGCGAGAGCATCGACAGCATCGGGATCGACACCTGGGCCGTGGACTACGGCCTGGTCAACGCCGCCGGTGAACTCGTTGCGGCGCCCTTCAGCTACCGCGATGACCGCAGCCGTGCCGCCGTGGCCCGGGTCCACCAGGAACTCGAGCCGTCGCGTCTCTACGCCACCACCGGGCTGCAGTTCCTGCCGTTCAACACGATCTACCAGCTCGCCACGGAGCCTGAATTGGCGGGGCTGCAGGCACTGCTGATCCCGGACCTCATCGGATTCCTGCTGAGCGGCCAGCGCCGCACCGAGGCCACCAACGCCTCCACCACCGGGCTCTTCGACGCCGTGGCCGGGGAGTGGGCCACGGAGTTCCTGGCACCATTGGGCCTCCCCACGGGACTGTTCCCGCCGCTCGTCCAGCCCGGAGACACAGTCGGGACGCTGCTGCCCGCCATCGCGGAACGGACCGGCCTGCCCGCCGCCACGAAAGTGGTGGCCGTGGGCTCGCACGACACCGCCTCGGCCGTCGCCGCGGTGCCTGCGGCCCAGGAAAACTTTGCGTACATCTCCTCGGGCACCTGGTCCCTGGTGGGCGTCGAACTGTCCCACCCGGTCCTGACCGAGGCCAGCCGGCAGGCCAACTTCACCAACGAACGCGGCGTGGACGGCACCATCCGCTATCTGCGCAACGTCGGCGGGCTCTGGCTGCTCAGCGAGTGCCAGCGAACATGGGCGGGGGAGGGCCACCGGCCGGCGATCGAGGAACTGCTTGAGGTGGCCGCGGCCCTGCCCGCCGGCGGGCCGGTCATCAACGTCGACGACCCCTACTTCATCGCCCCCGACAACATGCCCGACCGCATCCGGGCCGCCGTCCGCAACACCGGGGCGGTCCTTCCGGACCGCCCCGCGCATATCGTGCGGTGCATCCTGGACAGCCTCGCAAACGGTTACGCCCGGACCATCGCCGACGCCGAGCGGCTCGGGGACGTCCACGTCGACGTCGTGCACATTGTGGGCGGCGGATCCCAGAACCGGCTCCTTTGCCAGCTCACCGCCGACGCCACCGGCAGGCCCGTTCTGGCCGGCCCTGTTGAAGCGACGGCGCTGGGCAACGTCCTAGTCCAAGCGCGCGCCGCCGGTGTGCTCGGCGGCGGGCTGGGGGAGCTGCGTGCCGTGGTGCGGGCCTCCCAGAAGCCGGCGGAGTATGCGCCCTCACCCGTGGCCGCGCACCAGAGCACCGGGGGTGGGCTGTGAGGATCGCGCTCTTCGCCACGTGCATTGTGGACGCCATGTACCCGGCTACGGCACGCGCCACCGTGTCCATCCTGGAACGCCTCGGCCACGAGGTCATCTTCCCCGCCGGGCAGGCCTGCTGCGGGCAGATGCACGTCAACAGCGGCTACTTCAAGGAGGCGCTGCCCGTCGTGGCCAACCACGTGAAGGCGTTCGAGGAGGACGAGTACGACGTCGCCGTCGCCCCTTCCGGCTCCTGCGTCGCCTCCGTCAAGCACCAGCACCCCATGATCGCCCGCCGCTGCGGGGACGCCGGGCTGGAAGCCCGGGCAGCCGCCGTCGGACATAAGACCTACGAGCTCTCCGAGCTCCTGGTCGATGTCCTGGGCGTCACGGACGCCGCGGCGCAGCTGGGCTCCTACTTCCCGCACAAGATCACCTACCACCCCAGCTGCCATGGCATGCGCCTGCTCCGGCTCGGCGACCGCCAGCTGGACCTGCTGCGTTCGGTGGGCGGGATCGAGCTGGCCGAGCTGCCGGAGGCCGAGCAGTGCTGCGGCTTCGGCGGCACCTTCTCGATGAAGAACGCAGACGTGTCCTCGGCAATGCTGGCGGACAAGACCGCCAACATCTGCGGCACCGGTGCCGAGCTCTGCGCCGGCGGCGACGCGTCCTGCCTGATGCATATCGGCGGCGGCCTGTCCCGGCAGGGCAGCGGCGTCACCACCCTGCACTTTGCCGAGATCCTGGCCAGCACCGCCGAGCATCCCGCCGCCGTCACCGGCGACGTCCGCCTCACCACCGGAAGGACCGCACGATGAGCGGCACATTCCTGGGAATGCCGTCCCTGCCGGTCTTCGGCACCGGCAACCTGCACGAACACGAGCCCTTCCCGAAGGCCGCGCACCGGGAACTTGGCAACGCCCAGCTGCGGGCCAACCTCGGCCACGCCACCCGGACCATCCGGGACAAGCGGCTGGCCGTGGTCTCCGAACTTCCGGACTGGGAGGAGCTTCGCGACGCTGGCCGGGCGATCAAGGAATCCGTGATGGCCCGGCTGCCGGAGCTGCTCGAGGCATTCGAGGCAAACTTCACCGCCCGCGGCGGAACCATCCACTGGGCCCGCGACGCCGGCGAAGCCAACAGCATTGTCGCCGCGCTCATCCGGGACCAGGGCGCGGATGAGGTGGTCAAGGTCAAGTCCATGGCCACCCAGGAAATCGGCCTCAACGAATACCTCGAGGAACAGGGGATCGCTGCATTCGAGACCGACCTCGCGGAGCTCATCGTCCAGCTGGACCACGACAAGCCCAGCCACATCCTGGTCCCGGCCATTCACAAAAACCGCAGCCAGGTCCGCGACATCTTCCTGCGCGAGATGGACGGCGTGGACCCGGGACTGACCAATGACCCCGCCCGCCTCGCCGCCGCCGCCCGGGCACACCTGCGCCGCAAGTTCCTCAGCGCCAAGGTGGCCGTGTCCGGCGCGAACTTCGCCCTGGCGGACTCCGGAACCTTGGCCGTCGTCGAATCCGAAGGCAACGGGCGCATGTGCCTGACCCTGCCGGAAACCCTGATCACCGTGATGGGTGTGGAGAAGCTGCTGCCCGCCTGGGAGGACCTGGAAGTGTTCATGCAGCTGCTCCCGCGCTCCTCCACCGGTGAGCGGATGAACCCGTACACCTCGCTCTGGACCGGCGTCACCCCCGACGACGGCCCGCAGAACGTCCACCTCGTCCTGCTGGACAACGGACGCAGCGCCGCCCTGGCCGACGAAATGGGCCGCTCCGCGCTGCACTGCATCCGCTGCAGTGCCTGCATGAACGTCTGCCCCGTCTACGAACGCACCGGCGGGCACGCCTACGGATCCACCTATCCGGGACCAATCGGCGCCATCCTGTCCCCGCTGCTGACCGGGATCACGGCCGAGGAGAACAACTCCCTGCCCTACGCCTCGTCCCTCTGCGGCGCCTGCTACGACGCCTGCCCGGTGAAGATCAACATCCCGGACATCCTGGTGCACCTGCGCGGCGAGGACGTGGACAGCAAACGCGGCAAGAAAAAGCTGCCGAGCCAGATGGATTTGGGCATGAAGGCCGCGGCCTGGGCGCTGTCCTCCGGAAAAAACCTGGGCCTTGTGGAAAAGGCGCTGCCCCTGGGGCGGATCGCCGCCGGCCCGGACAAGAAAATCACCAAACTGCCGGGCATCGCCGCCGGCTGGACCCAGAGCCGGGACATCCCCGCCCCGCCGGGGCAGTCCTTCCGGCAATGGTGGAACAAGGAACACCAGGCTCCGGAAGGCGCTCCTGGTCCATATGCCCCCGGTACCGAGCCAACCGGCCCCCAGCCCACCGGCACTGAGGAGAACCCGTGAACGCGCGCGAGGAAATACTCGGCCGGCTCCGCTCCGCCCTCCGGGACACCCCCGCCGTGCCGGAGGTGCCCCGCGACTACCGGCGCGCCTCCGGGCTCGGCGAGGAACAGCTCATCGAGCTGCTGACGGACCGGCTGGTCGACTACAAGGCGAACGTCTTCGTCGAGGAGGCGGCCGCGGTGCCGCAACGGCTCGCCGCCCTGCTCGAAGGCACCGGAAACTACGCCGTGCCGCATGGACTCGCGGAGACCGTGTTCGCGGAGGCGGACGCGCGCGACGGCGGCTCTGGCCGCCGCCTCACCGACGCCCCCGGGCAGCGGCTGAGTGTGGCAGCGCTGGACGCGGTGGACGCCGTCGTCACCGGGAGCGCCGTGGCGGTTGCCGAGACCGGCACCATCATCCTCGACGCCGGTCCGGACCAGGGCCGCCGGGTCATCAGCCTCGTTCCGGACCGGCACATCTGCCTCGTCCGCGCCGGCGACATCACAGCCATCCTGCCCGAGGCCCTCCAAAGGCTCGACGCCACCCGCCCGCAGACCTGGATCAGCGGCCCCAGCGCCACCAGCGACATCGAACTCGAACGCGTCGAAGGGGTCCACGGCCCGCGGACCCTGGACGTGGTGATCGTGCGCGGGTAGGCGAGGCCTTGAACGCTCAGAAGGCTGAATTTCCCCCGGTATGAGCCTCCGACGCTGCAGAAAGCCGGCGGTTCGGCCGGATACTCCGGTGAAGGACGCCAATTCTGGGGAAATTCCGACACCGGAGCAGGAGGCCGGCAGCGCCTACGGAGCTAGCTGACGCGGCGTAGCGGTTGTCCGTGGTCAGCGGTCCGTGAGGGGTCAGCACGAAGACCGGCGCGTGGTACGGCGGTTCGGCTCCCCACCACCCGGTCCATTCCTCATCCCAGTCCTCGCGGATCGGGCCGAACTCTGCTCCGCTGTAGGGTCGTCAGTCCACGCGGTGCTTTCGCAGGTTCAGAACGCGGTGGTTGGGAGTCCGTCGGCCGCCAGTCCCAAGGGGCGTAGCAGATAAGGCACCCTTGCGAGCATGTCCGCCGCGCCGCACACTGGAACCTACGCTGTCACCGCTCTGTTGATGCGACTCGAGGAGATTGCGGTGAACGTTGCAGGTTCGGGCGGACCCGTTCGATTTGGGGCCAAGTTGGCGTTGTCGCCAGGATCAAGCGCAGGGCTGCTGAGCGGCCGGTGCGCGTCACAGTCACACGGGGTTGCAGTGCACGATGACCGGGTCACCGGCAAGCCCCGATGACGGCCCATCAGCTCTGTCGACGGTCCGCCGTGCGGTTGAACCGTGCCCGGCGTCAATACTCGTGCGGCAAGGGCGGGCCTACAACACCCCATTGAGGAGCATCAATGAACGGTCGGATCCTGTCAGCTCGCCGTGCTCTCGTCTGCGTGGCGGTCGGGGCCGTGGCGGGCATCATCGCAGCGGTAGCCGTAGCGACCGCGCTTGCGCCCCTGGTTGCGTGGTGCACCGCTGGCGTCATCGCTCTGGCATGGGTGTGGCGGATATGCTGGCGACAGGACCCAGCCGGGACTAAACGCCTCGCGCGCGAGGAGTCCGCCTCCCGTGTGACCGACGACGCGATCGTCACGGCTTGTATCGCGAGCATCGCCGCCGTGGTGGTCGCATTGATCCAGTCCAGCGACCAAAGCGGAGATCCGACGTCGGTGGCATTAGTCATTCTGGGCGTCCTGGGCACGATTGTTGCCTGGGCGCTCGTGAACACGGTCTATGCCTTGAAGTACGCCCGCATGTACTTCCTGGATCACCCTGACGCCGGGTTCGACGTCAAGCATGAGGCGCAACCTACCTACAGCGACTTCGCCTACTTCGCCTTCACTGTCGGGATGTCCTACGCAGCGCCTGAGGTCGAGCCGAGCAGCAGTGAGATCCGGCGCAAAGCCCTTCTTCATGCTCTCCTGTCGTATTTCTTCGGCACAGTCCTGATCGCTGTCGCCATCAATTTGGTCACGAACCTGGGCCAAGGATGACGTCCTTGGCCCCCCACTATGGCAGAGCAGTTGTCAGGCTGCTCGGTGCTTTCGCAGGGTCCTGAGCGCGACGGCTGCGAGTCCGCCGGCCGCCAGCGCCCAGGGGGCGCCGACGATGACGGGATCGATCCACTGATGCCTCAGGTCGGTGCGCTTTTTCCCAAACCGGGAGCCTATGCCGTGGCGGGAGAACTCGCTGAGCACTCCGGTTTCGGTGACCGGGTTGTCCGGGCGCAGGGTGGCGAACGAACTCAGGTGGCTTTCCCACGCGTCCACCCGGTCCGCGGCGATGAGCAGCAGCCAGTGCGCGGCCCGACCCTCGCTGTACTTGTAGGCGTACCTCCGCATGGCCCCCGAGGCGCCCTTGAGAGGGGTGGAGGTCCCAAAGACGGGCGTCACGAAAGCGTGCTCGACGGAACGCTCCCGGGGCCACTTCTCCTGCTGGCGTTCAGGGAAGCCCCAGTGCGCACCGGTCTCGATGCCGGGCTGCTCGCGGGGGTAGGAGGGCCTGTCTGCCGGATCGAGGTCTGCGCCCCATCCAGGGACCCGTGCCCGCAAGTCCTCCGCGGACTCCTTGGGCTCAGGCTTGCCGGCCTTGTAAGGGGTCGGTATCTCAGCCATTGTGCTCTTCCTCTCAGGCCGGGGTGGAAACGATGAGGGGCTTGATGCAGTCATCGAGCTTCGCGGAGAACATGTGGTACCCCTCGGCGATATGCTCCAGTGGGATGCGGTGGGTGACGATGTCGCTGGGCTTCAGGTACCCGTTCTGGATGTGTTCGAACAGCCGCGGCCACTGCCTTTTGACGGGGCATTGGTTCATGCGCAGCGTCAGGCCCTTGTTCATCGCGTCGCCGAATTTTACCGCGCTGAAGATCGGGCCGTACGCGCCCACCACGGACACGGTGCCGCCTTTACGCACGGAATCGATGGCCCAGTTGAGGGCAATGGGGGATCCGCCCTGCAGCTTCAGCTTGCTGCTCGTGACGTGCTGGAGGAAGTTGCCGTCCGCCTCGGCCCCCACCGCGTCGATCACGACGTCGGCGCCCAGGTAGTCGGTGGCTTTCTTCAGGTGCACCACAATGTCGTCGTACTCCACGAAGTTGTATGTCTCGGCGTGCGCGAAGCTCCGAGCCTTATCCAGCCGGTACTCCAGGTGGTCTATGACGAGCACCCGGCCGGCGCCCATCAGCCAGGCCGACTTCGCGGCGAACAGGCCCACCGGCCCGGCGCCGAACACCACCACGGTGTCGCCTTCGACGATGTCGCCGAGCTGGGCGCCGAAGTAACCGGTGGGGAGGGCGTCGGTGAGCAGGACGGCGTCCTCTTCGTCCATCCAGTCGGGGATCAAGCCTGGCCCGACGTCGGCGAATGGTACCCGCACATACTCGGCCTGGCCGCCGTCGTAGCCTCCGCAGGTGTGCGAGTACCCGTAGATCCCGCCGACGGCGGTGGCGTTGGGGTTGACGTTGTGGCAGTTCGAGTACAGACCGCGGGCGCAGAAGTAGCAGGACCCGCAGAAGATATTGAACGGCACCATCACCCGGTCCCCGGGCTTGACCCGCTCAACCGACGGGCCGACCTGCTCCACCACACCGATGAATTCATGGCCGAACGTCATGCCCACTCGGGTGTCCGGCATCATCCCGTGGTACAGGTGCAGGTCCGACCCGCAGATCGCCGCCCGTGTCACCCGCACGATCGCGTCATTGGGATGCTCGATCGGCGGCATGTCCTTTTCCTCCACGCGCACCTTGTAGGGCCCGCGGTACACCATCGCCCGCATCAGCGCCACCTCCAGGGAATTGATCTTTCGGACATCGGAATCCTCCCGTCCGGATTCTTTTTAGGCTCCGGCCGGGTGGAGGACGACTTTGGTCCAGCCGTCTTCGCGGCTGTCGAAGTTCCTGTAGCCCTCGGGGGCCTGATCCAGCGGCAGTTCGTGGCTGACGATGAAGGAGGGGCTGGCCTTTCCACCGGCGATGAGGTCGCGCAGGGCCCGGTTGTATTTCTTGACCGGGCACTGGCCCGAGCCCATCGTCTGTCCCTTGAACCAGTAGTTTCCGTAGTCGAAGGCCACCTGGCCCTGCTGGGCGAGTTTGTCGGGCGCCCCGGGGTCCTGGGGGAGGAATACACCTACCACTCCCAGGCCACCGACGAACCGGACGGAATCCACGAGCCGATTCAGAGTCAGGTTGGGCTGTTCGTTTCCGCCCGGGTCGTGCGCCTGGTAGCCCACACATTCACAGCCGCGGTCGGCCCCGAACCCCATGGTCTGGTCCTTGACGAACTCGACGGGGTCCGTTGCGGAATCATCCACCGGGATGGCACCGATCTGTTCCGCCAGCTTCAGGCGGTCGCTTTGGCGGTCCACGACCATGACCTTGCCGGCGCCTTTGATGATGGCGGAGTAGGCGGCCATGAGCCCGACGGGACCTGCACCGTAGATGACCACGGAGTCGCCCGGGTACACCCCGGCCAGCTCGGTGGCATGCCAGCCGGTGGGGAAAATGTCGGCGACCATGACGTAGTCGAGCTCTTTCTCCACGGCGTCCTCCCCGAGCCGCAGGCAGTTGAAGTCCCCGTACGGCACGCGCAGGTACTCGGCCTGCCCGCCCTGGTACGGGCCCATGTCCGCGAAGCCGTAGGCAGCGCCGGCGAGCTTGGGTTCGGGCTGCATGGTCAGACAGTAGTTGGTGAAGCCGCGTTCGCAGTTTTTGCAGAATCCGCAGGAGATGTTGAAGGGCAGCACGACGCGTTCGCCCACCTTCACTTTGCTCACCGCGGAGCCGATCTCGATCACTTCACCGAGGTTCTCGTGTCCGAAGGTGCGCCCGGGCTCGAAGCTGGTGCGGCCCTCATACATGTGCAGGTCCGAGCCGCAGATGTTAGTCGCAGTGATCCGCACCAGCACGTCGGCGGGGTGTTCAATTTTGGCGTCCGGTACGTCCTCGACGGCGACGTCGTTGGGTCCTTTATAGACTACTGCCTTCACTTTTCCGCTCTTTCCTTTTATCCCATCCCGATCGCGGCCAAGTAGTTGTAGCTTCCGGGGCGTTCCAGACTCTTTAGGCTGCAGGGCGGTCCCGGAAGGGCGGCGCGTGCGTCACCCAGGTACGCGTATTTGAGCAGACGAGGAGAGGGGTGAATAAGAATTGTGGCCACGTCCCGCCGGAAAGACGGGAGGCCAGAGGTTTCAGACGGCGGGCTGTCCGGGAAAAGTCCCAGCTGGCCCGGCCTGTGCGCAAAAAAGGAATCCTTGAACCTCAATGCTAAGTGTACTTAGCGGGAGATGTCGAGGGGGGCGATGAGATTCAATGAGTAGTGCTCACGAGATGGGGTGCGTGCCTCATTTGGGAAATGCTCGGCTGGCGAGCGGTGGGATTCTCTGGCGGATGTTGCGCCGACGAGCGTCGAGGTCAAGGAATCTCCGGACTCAACGGAGCGGATCAGCCGGTTTCCTGACGGGTCGGTGATGATCACGAGCATCGAGCGCCCCGTTCAGGTAATCGCCGGCCGTGCACCGGCGGCGGCAACGGACACCACCATTACCCCGATGGCTGCGCTGAAGGGATGCACCGCCTACACCGGCAGTGGATACGCCGTCTACCGCGGCTGCGCTGTTGAAAACCAGTGGGGGAACGTCTACCTTGGGTTCAACGCGGACTACCAGATCATCAATGGGACGTACGACAGGATCGACCACGTCTACAACCAGACTGCAACCTGCTGGGGATGGGGCTGGGGTTGCAGCTCACCGACTTATGATGCGGTCAAGTACAGCGAGGATGGCTGGGGCTCCGCCAAGGCCAGGCTGCATTCCTGGATTAACAGCCCGCTCAGTTCTTACGACGTGTGGGTGCAACTGAACGTTGGAGGAAACACGGCATGGGCGTCGAACTCGTAGGTCTCTTGCAAAGCCAAGAATCCAGTCTGCAGCCGGACTACGGGCAGCTGGCGCTGTTCGCAGTACCCAGCGTGATCGTGGCACTGCTAGTGCTCGTCACCCTGGTGCTTGCTGTAACAGACCGTGGCCTTTCTGTCTCTTTGCGCCTGGTGTGGGCCCTTCTGATAGTGGCCGTGCCCGTAATTGGTGCCGTTATTTATCTCGTTACGCGGGGCAAACAGCGAATTTCTTGGTTCAAGAGCGGTTCGAAAACAAAGTCCGCATAAATCCTCTGATCATTGGGGGCCTGCGCAAGCAGGCTCCCAATTGTTTCGCACGCAATAACCCTCTCGGATCGTTCATTGTTTTCGGCGGGAAACTATTCGCTCCGGCGCTCGAATTCATGCACTGACCTGGCATGCCCTCCGTCCTCAGGGCCGTAGCTAGATGCACCGGCATTGGCTTCGTCGGTGACCGCCGCCGGGGCGACCGCACGCATGAGGTCTCGAGCGGCCGTCGTCGCTGACCGCGACGCACACAAGCCGGAAGGCAGACGACCCTGCCTCATTATCCGGCTGTTCGCACCTCTTTTGACCCTGCCTTGCCCCCATCCCGGAATTACCTCGGGTCTGCAGGCTCCTTGGCGCGCCAGGGGGAGCGCCACTCTGCTGCATCCCAGCCATCCATGATCTAGATCCGCTCGTGAGCAACGCGGTCGCCCCTGAACTCCATCAGGCTGAGGGTGAACATCCATGGCGCTCCGTCGTAGCTGATCAGGTTCTCAACAACGACCAGATCAGCACGATGAGTGATCCGTCGGGTGTGGAACTTGAGCTTCGCCGGTACTGTCGTCGCCATTCGCGGAAGTTCTCCACGCCTTCGAACCGTTCGCCGGACTGAGGGAATTCAAGCACGGCGTCGTCGTGGTAGATCTCGTGGGCGATGTCCTCGTCCTTGCCTGAGTCTTCCAGTGACGCCGCAGCGCCTGCAGGAGGTCCGTATCGTCGAGCATGACCCACTTCCTCGAGCACGATGATGTTGACTTCAAGCTGGACGGTAATCCCGGGAGCTCCGTGCCGCCAGAGAAAAGTGATTGGCAACGTTTCGTAAGTGCCCTGCCCTCGATCCGTTCCGTGCTGGACTGAACGGGCGAGGAGGCAGGGGCACTGTGGAGGGTCAGGAGAGCAGTTCGAGCTCCCAGTCCTTGACGTCGGCCACGGGGGCAAACAGGCTCGCGTCCAGCTCATCAAGGGGTCGGCCGTTTTTGACCCGGTCGGGCCAGTCCCTGTTGCCCAGTGCCGCCTTGCCCAGGGCCACCACGTCGGCGGCATGGTCAACCAGCATTGATACAGCAGTCTCGGGGTCATCCAGATGGCCGTTGGCGATCACCGGCAGCCCGGAGTGCTGCTTGGCCAGGGCGGCCAGTGAGGGGCCATGGTCGCCGAAGGCCGGGGCGTAGGCCTTGTACTCGGTGGTGTGGAGGAAGTCGACGCCCGTGGCGGCCAGGGTGGAGAAGATGAGTTCTGCTTCCTCGGCCCCGCCGGCCCAGCGGTGGTTGTGGTCACTGACCTTGGACTGGGAAATCCGGATGCCGACGGTCATGTCCGGCCCGACGGCCTCGCGCACGGCGCGGGCGATTTCCGCGGGGAAGCGCACGCGGTTCTGTGCGGAGCCTCCGTACTCGTCGGTGCGGAGATTGAGGTAGTCGGTGAGGAACTGGTCCAGTAGGTAGCCGTTGGCTCCGTGGATTTCCACGCCGTCGAACCCGGCCTCCTTGGCGCGCAGCGCGGCGGCTACGAAGCCCTGGCGAACTTCTTCCATCTGTTCCCGGGTTATTTCCGAGGGTACCCGGTAGGGGCCCTCGCCGCGGTAGAAGTCCAGCTGCTCCCCCTTGGGGGCGACCGCGGAGGGACCGATCGTGCTGTCTTTGAAGCGGTTACCCTGCGCCTGGGATCCGGCGTGCATGAGCTGGGCGAATATCGTGGACCCGGCTGCATGGACGGCGTCGACAACCGCAGCCCAGGACCGGCCCTGTTCATCCGTGGCAAGGCCCGGCTGGTACAAGTAGCCCTGGCTGTAAGCGGTGTCGGGGTAGATCCCTTCAGTGATCAGCAGGGCGAAGCCACCCCGGGCAAAAGCCTCGTAGTAGGAGACCATCTTCTCGGTCACCAGCCCATCCTCAGTTGCGCTGATGCGAGTCATCGGGGCCAAGGCCACGCGGCTGGGCAACTGTGTGGAACCGATCTGCAGGGGTGACCAGAGCGGGTTGAGGTTCGTCATGATAATTTCCTTAGATTCTGTTGACGCGGCGGATCTTGATGCGTATACCCAATCGATTGGGTAAGTAGGAATAGCCCGGTCAACGAGTGGATTATGCGGACGTTGACTGTGGCTATGGAACGACAGCGCACTGTTGGAGGCTAGGTTGCGCAGCTCGAGGATTCAGCTTGCTCCCGCAAAGGGCAAGTACGCAACCCTTCGTAGTACGAGTTTTATCGTACAATGATTTGGAGTCAATCGGGCAAAACCAGGGAGATCGATTTACAAGTGCGCACCCTTGCCCACCCCGGCCGGAGCGAGTTGCGGCTGGACGCGGTACTTTCCGCCTTGTCGGATCCAGTACGACGACAGATCGTGAGTCAACTGGCGGACGTCCCGGGCGAGCAAGCCTGCAGCGCCTTTCAGCTACCGGTCAGCAAATCAACATCGACCCATCACTTCAGGGTCCTACGGGAAGCCGGCGTGATCGAACAGCACTACAGGGGCACTGCCATCCTCAACTCGCTACGAGCAGCCGACCTCGAAGCGCAGTTTCCGGGGCTGCTTCGGGCGGTCCTACAAGCCGCCATCAAGGAAGCATCCGCCACCGCCACCGCCGCCCGGCCGCAGGCCGGCCAGCTCAACGCGGAGGTATAAAGCCTGTCAAGGGTCGATGACCCCCTGAGACGTAGGGCTGGGCTTCTGATTTCACTAAGGAATCGGAGTTCTCACAGCCACTTCTACTCCCGTACTTCAAGAGCCGATTTTCGGCCTTTCGTCAACCTAGATTGACATAATTCATGCTTTCGGCGCCCGTTCTGACGCCCGGAGTGCTGGGCGAAAAGGCCCCGTCTTAATCCCATATGCGCCCCTTTCGCGGGCGCGCCCGTCGTACGCATCCTTCGACATCAAACCGCGGATGCGCCAGGGGTCACAAATCCCAAATCTGCAACATAATGACAGTTATGATGCTCCTATGGGAAATGACCTCGCTTATAGCAGCGCCCCTGCCGGAAATGCGGAACGACACGCCAGCATTATTGCCGCGTGGCAGCTCGCGCAGTCCTCGCCGCACACGCTGCGCGGTTACACCCTGAACCTGGCCACCTTCTGCAGCTGGCTCGACCGGCTGGGCCTGGATCTGCTCACGGTGCGCCGGGTGCATCTGGACGGCTACCGGCACACCCTCACCGGAGCTCCGGCGACGGTGGCCCGGACGCTCGCCGCGCTGTCGAGCTTCTACCGGTACGCGCTGGCTGAGGAGCTCGTGGACCGGAATCCGGTCGCGACGATCTCCCGTCCGGCGGTCGATGCCGACCACAGTTCAACGCAGGGGCTCAACCGCGACCAGGCCCGGGCGCTGCTGGAGGCGGCCCGCAGGGACGGCCCCCGGTCCAACGCCCTGGTCAACCTGCTGATGTTCACCGGTCTCCGGGTGAGCGAGGCGCTGAGCGCGACGACGGCGGACTATGCCCACGACTCGGGCCACCGGGTCCTCACGGTCCGGCGCAAGGGAGGCAAGTCCGCGAAGGTTGCCGTTCCCGCGCCGGCGGTGGTGGCGCTGAACTTCTACTTGGGCACCACGGGTGCGGATCTGGTTCACAGCCAGGGACACAGCATGAGCCGGCCGCTGTTCACCACGGCCACTGGGAAGCCCCTTCACCGGACGTCGGCGTTCCGCATCGTGCAGCGATTGGCTCAGCAGGCCGGCATTGACGGCCAGATCAGTCCGCACAGCCTGCGGCACGCTTTTGCGACCATTGCCCTGGACGCTGGGGTGTCGTTGCATTCCCTGCAGGACAGTATGGGACACGCGGATCCACGGACCACCCGAAGGTACGACAGAGCCCGTAACAACCTTCAAAAGTCCGCCGGCTACGACGTGGCCAGGGCACTGGCGTAGAGCACGCTGGAAGGTAGCAAAGCTGTAAGCCCAAACAAACAACGCCCATTAGGCTCAGGGCATGAGAATGAGTTCGCGGGACCGGAAGGGTGTCGCCTGGGTCGCAGCAGTGTGGACCACCTTTGTCGTGGTAGTCGCTTTGTTCCAAGAGGACGTAATCCGGGCGATGGTGCTGGGCCTGGTTCAGGAGGCGCTTCTCGGGAGCGTTGGTCTACTGGTTTGGTACGTTGTTCAGCGCCGAAAGTCGTCGGCTGATGAAACGCCAGAATCCTAAGTTGGTACTACGACCGGGCGCGGAACAACCTGCAAAAGTCCGCCGGCTACGACGTCGCTAGGGCGGTGGCGTGAGAGCGGGGTCGTAGCTTGAATAGCCGTCGTTTACGAGAACCACCAGGGCGGTTCAGCGCGCATCTGTCGGTGTTACTGTGAGCCATGTTCAACAGCAACCGACGAACACGAACGGTTTCCCGATGGCTGGTTATCGTCGCTGTCGGTGTCCTGTTCGGCCTCTTGACGGGAGTGCTCATCAATTGGCAGTTAGCTCCAGCGATGGTTCTGATCTACTTCGTTGTCGGCTGGGCAGCAGAGCGGGGCCAGAAGCAGAAGAAGGAAACCGACGCGTACCGCGAGCAGTGGCTCGGCAAGCGGAAGAGCAACGGCGCGGAACCGGAGGCATAGTCGGCTCCCTCCGCCTCGTCTTTCCATAGTTTATGAGAACGGCCACGGCCACTAGGTGCCAGCGGTACACCTCGCTAGGCTGGTGCCTAGCTACTTCCAGCCCTTGCGCTTCCCTGTGTAGTACCCGACAAACATCAAGACGAGGCCGCTAAGGGCGAGCACGTATGGCGAGATGCCGACGCGCTCTTGTGGGATCTGGAGGGCCATGATGGTGCCGATGAGGGCATTCAAAGCGCCCACGCACAGAAGCAGCGTGCCCAGCTGGCGGGGTTTCAACTGACCGCTCCTGTCATCGCCGGACTGATTCTTCCTCCGGGAACTGGTCGATGAGCGCCTGGATCTTTGGTCGGCGTCGCGGAATCCAGACGGGATACCAGATCGCGATCCCCAAACAGAGTGCAGCCACAAGCACGCCGAACCACGGATGCTCGGGATCACCGAAGATCAGAAAAATTCCCATGGCCGTGAACAGGCCAAAGAGGAGGGGCCCAGCCCACATCATGTGCTGCTCCTGGCGGATGATCTTATTCAACTTGGGCACCCATGCTTTGGCGGACGCGTGCTCCGGCAGCTGCCCCGTGGCGATGGCCCGCTTGATGTTCGTTGCGGTGGGCGACCCGGGCGGCAGCTTCCGCTCCCTTCTCAGGACCCATCGGGCCACCACCAGCATGAGGATTCCAGTGACCACCCCGAACACGCCATAGATTGCGACGTCCTCCGCCGCGACCTCCTTGCCCCTGAGCAGTCTCACCCCAGCTGCAGGGCGGCCCACGCTATGGCGAAAACGAGCACGAGTATCCACAGCGGCGTGCGCCGCACCAACCCCCGCCAGCCCCTTCGGGAACTGCCGGTCACGGGGTGGTGCCCGGTTGAGGCAAGTCCATAATCGACCGCCAGAGCTTCATTGTTCCCCCATCCGATAGCCGACTATTGCGGATACCCTAACCGTCCGACCCTCGCGTATAGGAACGGTTATGCTCTGACCATGTCCACTTCTGAGGGGCGCAAACGCCTTGAACCACGGATGAGCCGCGGCTCCTGGAAATTCCGGACCTGGGCCGCCGGCCCAATGGTGGTGATCAGTGCACTGCTCGCCCTCAATCAGCTCGGGTCCAGCCACGGATGGGACCCGGTGTCGTTCTGGCTGTACACGGCCTTGTTCATCATCAGTGTCATCCAAGTGCTGTATCTGCTCCGGGTCCGAAGGAACGACGCACCCTTCTGGGACGAGGACGAGGCCCGCAGAGATGACTGGGACCGGCGCGGACGAAGGCTGTAGCAGATGCGCGCGGGAGAGAAGATGGCGCCATGGGCGAAGAAGGGCAGGCACCGATGAACGAACTCACCCTCAAGCCGACACCCCGCAGCCTTGTCGAGAAAGTCTATGACGCAAATGTCCCGCTATTTCTGGCGGTAGTGCTGCTCATGCCGCTGGTATTGGGCCCTCTTACGGACGCGCTTGGCTATTGGCCCGCCGTTGGCATCGGCGCCATTCTTATCGCTGTCGTGTCGGTGATTCTCAGCCTGCCCGTCATCCCGCTGAGAAGGCGGCGCGTGGGACGCGACGCAGAACAGGGGATCTTCGAGTGTGTGCACAGGGAGCAGGGCACGGCGCTGAAAGGGAGATGGGCCCGGGGGTACGCAAAAGCTGAACCCGGCAGACTCCTCTTCCAGGCTAAGACCGGACTGGCCGGCTCTCTGACCGGTTCCATCGAAATCTACGCCGCGCCGGCTCTGGTCGGTGTGCCGGTCAAGGCCCCATGGTCTGCCTTCCCAAGGGGAAGGATCGCGACCCTGAAGACCGACAGGGGCACCGTCGATCTGGCCGCGACTCCCGCAAGCATTGATCTGCTGGTCAATCGCTTTTTAGGGGGCGGGACTGAGCAGCCGCCGGTGGCGGTAACAGCAGCGGATGGGAGGAGCACGATGGTCGAAGCGGAAACCAAGCGGAGCCTGGGTCGCTACTGGACGCTCGTCCTTGTCGCTTTCGCAGGGGCGTTCGTCGTCGGGTTGGCAGTTGCCTATCTATCGGTCTGGATCATGGGCGGCCGGATGGGGGAGATCCAAGGCGTTGGAAAATACGTCGCGATCGTAGTCTCACTCGTCTGCGCATGTGCTGCGTACGCCATCGTTCTGCGGCAAGCGTTCAAATTCAAGCCCACAAAATAGCGGGCCGCCAGCGCCGAGCAACTAGGCGAATCAGGACCGATGGGCGCTCCGGGATTATCTGTTGGATGAGTTAGGAGGTGGTTCCATGGGCCGAATGGCAACAGCAGTTTCGCGGGCGTCTTGGTGGCAAGTCGCCTTTCTCGTCGCAATGGCCATCGTGAGTTTGCTGGATTTGACCCTGCCACGCGTGGTGGGTGGAGTCGTATTGCTGGCCCTGGCCCTGGTGGTCACTGTGTGCAAGCTTCTTGCCCTGCGTGCGCGGGACGATTTGAGTAGTCCAAGAGGAGAGAGATAGTGAGTGACTTTTGGCCGGGTCCACAAGAGGCAGCCGTTGCCAGAAACGCGGCCAGGAAGATGCCGGCGTCATCAAGAAGACCCACACGCTGAAGGCCGGCCAGCGCTGACCGGGGGTCGCTGGCACGACGCCGCCAGGGCGCTGTCATGGTGGGGGGTCATAAGCACCGGAATTCCGGGGGAGTCGCCGGGGCTTATGACCCCGTGCCGAAAAACCCCGGATTTCCGCGGAAGTTATCCCTCCCGTGCGCTCGATTGCTCCGGGCACCCGGAGAGTACCCGGAGCAATCGAGCGGTTCAGAGCGGTGTCTGAGAGAGGCCGCCGAGACCACATTGCCGACGAGCTGCGCTGGCGACGGGGTCATAACCTCGGCTGGCATTCAGCAAACGATCGCGCCACCGCTATGCGTTGACCGTCAGTGTGACGGGTGACGCTGTCTCCGGCCCGCCACATCCGACTGTTCTGCCGGTCTGCTGCCACGCCAAGGACGTCTTTTGCTCAGCGAGAGTCTTTCCTGTTGAGTCGAGAGCCCGGACGGTCACTGTCCCGGGGGAGTCCATCTCGAACCCAAACCGCCAACTGTCCGAGACGATCTTCTCGACCAGGATGCGACGCGCGGTGGGACCGCCACCGGGCGCGAAACCGAGACCGTTGGCCCCGGTTGGAGTCGCGGTCGCGGATGGAAGTACATCCTGCGCTGCTGGGCTCTCCGTCGCCCGGGAACATGAGTCCGGGGTGCACAACTGAACCCAGGACACGTTGCGGGTGTCTCCATCCAGGACCACAGTCACGAAGTTGGCCCATGCGATGGTCGGGCAAACCCTCGCGCACCCGGCAACCGGCACCAGTGTCGGCAGCAAGACTGTCAGCCAGGCAAGGGACCGCAGGAGTGTCATGCGGCCAGCATAAGTCCGGGTCACGATTAGAAGCTATGCCACTAGGTGGCGGCGCTACACCTCGCTAGGCTGGCGCCATGACAGGCAATGAATCGTCTCAGCCGCCTCGTAAGCGTTGGGCCTATGCAGCGCTAGCCGTTCTTGCTGGCGCCCTTGGTCTATTTCAGATGTCCCAGTTCCTCCACGGGGGACGCCCGGCGGAGGAATACTGGGTGGCGCTAGCCTTGGGCGTGATCTACTTTGCCCTGTGTGGTCTGTTCACTTGGACGTGGCGGACCACCAGCAGGGGCGGCTCCGGATCATTCACCTGACAGGCTACGACGTCGCCGGGGCACCAGCGTGAAGGCGGGGGCATAACACCGTCAATCTGCGGGGTCACCGGGGGCTTATGACCCGGTGCCGAAAATTCTCGGTTTTCCGCGGAAGTCATCGGCTCCCGTGCGCTGAATTGCTCCGGTCACCCGCAAATTACCCGGAGCAATCGAGCGGTTCCGAGCGGTCGGTGCCAGGGTTCGCACGAACCCGGCCCTGATGCGTTACAGGGAGGTTGACCTACCGAGGCATGGAGGGATCAGGTGGACCTTCCAGTTCCTTCCGCTCCTGCCGTGCGGCACGACCGACAGGTATCAGTGCCGCGACCATGATCACGCCCAACAGGATCGTGGTAGGCCAGAAGCCCAACCAGGGTCGAAGGATGGTGGCCACGATCATTGCACCTAAGAAGAGCCAAAGGCAGGTCAGGGCCAGCCGCTTCATTTTCGGCGGAAGGTTCCTGTACTCCTCGGAGCTGCTCATGCCCCACGATAACGCGCAGAAGGAGCGGACGGCGATGGTGGTGTGACCCTGGCGCTGATGCGTTACAGGGCGGTTGACCAGAAGATCAGCAGCAGCGAGGCGGCGGCAAGGGCGAACAGGAGGGCCAGCCCCTTCCCCGCAAGAGAGTATTTGGGGTCACGTACCCACTTCCCCGCACTTTGGTAGAGGACCACGAAGACGCCTGCCAGGCAGCCTATGGCGGCGGTCATTGCCGCAAGCGCAGCCGGACTGAAGCGGCTCGCAACGACCAGGGCAATGACTGTGCCCGCCATGAAAACCCAGCACACGACGATGGCTGCCTTCATGAACCTGGCCACGGGCTGGCGGGCGCGTGCGGTGAGGCTGGTCTTGGGTTCCATCAGCCTCACCCTACCCATTCGCATTCTTGAAAACGATGGGAACACGAGGGCCTATCCAACCCTGAGCGGCCAGCGGAGGTAGTGCGATCTCCCAAACGGGATTAGGCTTCGGCGATGGGGAACATGGGTGAGCGGCCGGTCCCGCTGAATTGGACTGTTTAGTTGTGGCTATTTGCATCGGTCCCGGTTGGTCTGGGCGTCACTTGGATAGTAAGAAACTTCAGCCCGGTAGCTCCGGACGCGCTGTCGATCCCTGTTGCCTGCGCCGTCGTCTTTACGATCGCTGGAGCAGTCTCGTCTCGCAGGGGACCAAGAAGGCTGAGCGGCGATGCGGATTCCACCTCTATGGAGCCGCGGCAAGAATAGGCTGTTGCCTACCGTCTATCGCCAGGGACATTGGTCGAGGGAGACGGGTCAAGGGGTCGCATGCTCCCGGGCAATCGAAAACTTGTTCACATGTGGACAACCCTGTTGAGAACGTGTGTTCGATAAATGTCCAGCATTCGATCTAAAATTGAGCCGTGATCAAGGCTGGCTCTCCCGAGGACATGGACCGGGTGATGGCGCGCATGGACGCCGACAAAGGCCGCCCGATGGATGACCGCTCTCCGATTCGGGACTTCCCGAAGTACGGGCGGCCTCTGGTGCAGGTCGGCAGCATCTACGGCAAAGCGGTGGCCTGGTCACGCAGCTACGGCCTGATCGAGTGGCTGGATTCCTCCGGCAAGTACCACCTGGGCTGGGCGCAGTCAGCGAGCATCAAGCGCGTGACGGCGGAGGAGTGGAAGGGCAACACCGGGCTCTAGCGGGTTTGGTCTACGGCAATGCCATCTTCGGATTTCCACCCGCCTAGCTTTTCCTGCCGAAGATACGTGTGATGGTCTCCCGCTGCCGTTGCTGCTGCAACTCTTGGTTAGGATCCCCGAACAGGTCACTCCGGTGGTCCCGTTACAGCCGCGGATTTAGTCGGCCAGATCCCACAAAATGTCCCCGGCGCCCGGCACCCAAAGCACGCCCCGGGCCGATGAGCTCCCGGGTCCGAGATGCCTGACCTGTGCTGGGCTGGTCGACTCGGGATTTGTGGGTCTTGCCCTGCCATATCATCCGTCCGGGGTGATGCTGGATGAGGTGGATCGGAACATAGTTTAAGCTGACGGTCTTTCGGGTGGGTGCCATGTGGAAACGTGGCGTAGCCGAGGTCGACGTGAATCGCGAAGCACCGGCCCGCGCCGCCGAAAGTGTTACTCGATTGATGGTGGTCGGGGCGAACCCTCATGTGACGGTTGCGAACGTGGCCCCACCGGTCCCGGCCGCACCAGGCAGGATTGATGCTTGGATTCCTCAGGGTTCATCACGACGTTGACCACGATCCCAGGCCGGTACGGGATGGTGAACGGCGGCCACCCTCTAGTGGCCGCACCAAGCTCCGCGGGGAATGCTCGAACCGGATGGCCGGATCAGCCATTCTCTCGTAGGGAGCGTTTGATGCGCGGCGTTCGAATCGGCCAACCAGCGCCGTGGGCCCGCGACGGATCCTCGATTAGTCGGCCGCGGACGACGAAGGCCAGTGGGGGGTCCACCAGGAGGTTTAGTTATGTATGAGAGTAAAGAGCAGAACCATCGCCCGGTGATCGACGGCGGGGGTGAAAGTGCGGACCCCGCCCGCGCGTCAGGACTAGGAATCGACCGTCGCAGGGTCTTGGGATCGGGTCTGGCGATGGCCGCCACGGCGGGTCTGTTGGCCGGTGTCGCTCCTCGGGCAAGCGCGGCAGCCCCCGGTGAGGGTGGCGCGTTCCAGGAAGTCAGCGGCCATGCCTTGTACCTCTTGCCGCAGGACCACAAATGGCACACGGGCGGAATCTACGACACCGGCCATTTCCAGGAGTGGCACTACTGGACCGGCTTCTTCACGGACGACGACACCGGGGAAAAGTTCGGCATTTTCTACAACATCACGAACAACCCGAGTGCTCCCGGGGGCCCTCGCTGTGGCAGCAAGGCGTCAGCTTCTCGTTCGGGGACTTCGCCAAGCAGGAGTTGATCTGGGCGCACGAGCCGACTGCTGTTGGCTCATTGCAGGGGACACGGCCGCCGGACTCGACCTCGCCGGACGACTTCCAGTACAACGCCAAGGGCCAGAACGTGGAATTCACCACGACGTATCGTGCCGAGCCGGACACGTGGCGCTTCCAATTCACTGGCGTTGCCGCAAACAACAACAAGTCACCCATCGTCATGGACATGGAGAACACGGCCCAGTCACCGTACGGCTACATGCCGGTAGGCCTTGGCGGCTTTGAGAACCAGAACATCCCCTGGAACGGGCAGAACCTGGATCCGGCCACCATGTACGCACTGTCCTACTACTACACAGCTCCGATTTCGAAGAGCAAGGGCACCGTCACCATCGGCGGCAAGACCCGCCATCTCACCGGCACGATCTGGTTTGAACACCAGTGGGGGAACTTCAACTCCGTGCAGCAGCCATGGACGACGGCGTATACCTGGGGGGCGCTGACGTTCAACAATGGCACCGTCTTCACCTGGCGCCAGTGGTACGGCGCACCCTACCGATCGGCTCCCCTCCAACCGATTCTGGAAATCGGCCGCAACTCGTATGGGACGCCCAACGGCACACCGGACGGCGCCCTTACCTTCCACGTGGGGAACAACGCGGAGTGGAAAGCGTTGAAGACCTGGAAATCACCGGTAAGCGGGCGCAACATCGCCACTCAGGTACAACTGACCAGCACCTTCGGGACCTGGTACCTCACGAACGTCTTCGACTACTACGAGATGCCCTGGGGCTACCCACCCTACGGGAACAATCCATACAGCTTTGTTGAAGCCGCGATGTGGATCCATACCGGCTCGGTCGACGGGCCGATTGTCGGCCACGCCTTCGAGGAGCAGGCCAACCAGTTCACCCTGTACCAGGGTGTAGTTCCCGGGTAGCGACTGCGGCCGCCTCGCTCGTAGCGGCATCCTTGCTGCACCCAAGGATGCCATCGCCATACTTCAAGCTGTTCAAATCTCGCTACACCGCCACCGGGGGGGGGGCTTGACCGGGCGTGAAATTTCTCGCTCGTCGCGGGAGGTGTGCTTGGTGCGTGCGAGGCGGTAGGAGTCGGTGCCGGTTTCGATGACGGTGCCGTCGAAGGTCAGACGGTGCACGATCGCTGCGCACAGGCGCGGGTCTGTGAAGGTTGAGTCGGGGGACTGACATGCGGCCGGCTGCCGTCAGAAGATTCAGGGAACATTGCAAGCCGAATAAGGACTCACAAGCGCATATCCATTTTTTTGGCCATGGCTTTATGCATGCGGATATGTGAAGCGCACTGAACCCGTATTCGCCCGGCTCCGGCCGGCGTCCGTCCGAACTCGCCGGCCGGCAGCCCATGGCGACAGAAGCGATCCAGCAGGGAACGGGTTGCACGCCAATGGGGACAGCCCAGCTTTGAGCTGTGCGGAGGGCTCCACCTGTCCACAACGGGCGCAACCTTCCGGTCACCGCCGAGGAGGGCGGCCCCTGGTCCTTCCGGCCTGCCAACCGGGAACGGCGGCGTCCAGAAGTTTGACCTTTTCAGCTTCGAGCTCGCCGTGACGGTGTTCTGCCGTTGGGCATGCACCCACACGCCGAGGGTGTGTTCCCGCCCAGAATCGCACTTCTTGTGGCGGGGCCAATCGTTGCCTTCCTCGCGGAAGTCCACGAGCTGGGCCAGCCGTCGGTGCCATCTGACTTCCTCTGCCGCTGTCCTGGGGTTCCAGTCCCATCCGGGGACTCGGGCAAGGCCCTCGCCGTAGCTGCGTACGGACCTGGGGTCCCGCAAGTTATAGGAAGTTCTAGGGGGTTATAGGGATTTTCGTATAACCCCCTAGAACTTCCTATAACTCGGTATAACTGCGGCCTTGGCCCTCCGAAAGCCCTGTGCTGAGAATCTGGTTTGTAGCCGCATGCCGTCCCCTATGGGGACCGCGGGCTTCCGCCCAGGCGGTTTTTTAGGAGCTGGTGCATCGTCCGCCTCGGTGACGCGAAGCCCTTGGCTGTTATGGGCCTCTCGGAGATGATGAATGCAACGGACTGAGAGGGGCCAGGCAATGTCTGATCTGGATCAGGAAGCGCGGGCGTCCAGGGAAGAAGCCATTCTGCGTATACGGAGGGGAATCCGGGCGGCCCAACTTCGGATTACCTTGGATGACCTCCAGGGACGTCAGACGCCGGAGGCGGTACTACGACTGGCTAAGCTGACACCGCCGCTGTTGCCGTCACCCTTTGTCACGTTGAGAACGCCGGACGGGAAGCTCCGAGCGGATCCGGCGTCACGGAGAGTATTGGCTCTGCATGTGCGCCGCAATATCCTGGCCACGCAGCTGAGGGTGGCCTTGGACAAGGAACGGGGCCGGGTGACTCCCGAAGCCGTGACGAGGCTGGCCCAGATGGAGCTTCCATCTCTGAGGTAAGGGATCTCGGCGAGGCCGTCGAGACAGTCGCCGTGCCTCATGCGCGTGCATTAGCATGACCGCCGCGGCAGCAGTTCCCTGAAATGTGCACCAAAAATGCACCACAAAGCTCCTGAGGATGCAGAAAACCCCCGGTCTCCCGGGGGTTTTCATTCGCGGTGACGGTGGGATTTGAACCCACGTTGGCTTTTACACCAAACAACATTTCGAGTGTTGCACCTTCGGCCGCTCGGACACGTCACCAACCTGACTAGGGTACCGGAGGCGGGCACTCATCCACAAAACGAGCCCCAGCGGCGCTCCGACATCGCCCATATCCGGGCGCGGCGGTCTTTCCACCCATCCCGGCAGGGCACTAGATTCGTAAGCACAATGACTATTTCTGAACAGCATGCCAGCGCCACCGCCTATTGGACCGTCGGCCCGGAACAGGGCGAACTCCGGAGCGAGGACCTCCCCGCTCCCGGACCCGGCGAGGCGCTGGTCCGGACCCTGTATTCCGGCATCAGCAAGGGCACCGAGCTCGTCGTCCACCAGGCCAGCGTTCCGGCCTGCGTCGCCGCGGCGATGGCCGCCCCCAACCAAGAGGGGGACTTCCCCTACCCGGTGAAGTTCGGGTACCTCACCGTGGGCGTGGTCGAAGCCGGCCCGGACGACTGGACGGGCAAGACCGTCTTCTGCCTCTACCCGCACCAGGACCGCTTCGTCGTCCCGGTCGAATCACTTACCGTGATCCCCGACGGCGTTCCCGCCCGCCGCGCCGTGCTCACCGGCACCGTGGAAACCGCCGTCAATGGACTGTGGGAAGCCGGTCCCCGGCTGGGTGACCGGGTCGCGGTGATCGGCGCCGGCCTCGTCGGCGGCATGGTGGCCAAGCTCCTGGCGGGTTTTCCGCTGGAGCGCCTGCAGCTGATCGACGTCAACCCGGCAAAGCGCGCGTTCGCGGAGGCCCTCGGCGTCGACTTCTGCCACCCCGACGACGCCCTGCCGGACTGTGACATCGTGATCCACTGCTCCGCCTCGCAGGCAGGCCTCGAACGGGCCCTGCAGCTGGTGGGGGACGAAGGGGACATCATCGAGATGTCCTGGTACGCCGACCGCTCGGTCACCCTGCCGCTGGGCGAGGACTTCCACGCCCGCCGGCTGTCGATCCGCGCCAGCCAGGTCGGGCTGGTGGCCCGGGCCCGGCGGCACCGCCGCACGAACGCCGACCGTCTCGCGCTCGCCGTCTCCCTGCTCCGGGATCCGGTGTTCGACGCCTTCCTCACCGGTTCCTCCGCGTTCGCGGAACTCCCCGGCGTCGTCCAGCGGCTCTCCGACGGGACTCTCGACGCCCTGTGTCACGTCATTGAGTACCCGCCCAGCGGAACCCAGTCCACCGAAATCTCATCCACCGTCCAGCCAACCGAAGCCACGAGGTAATCCGTGTTCAGTCTGACCGTCCGCCGTAACTTCATGATCGCCCACAGCCTCCCGCGGGAGGCCTTTGGCCCCGCCCAGGGCCTGCACGGGGCCACCTTCGTCACGGAGGTGACATTCCGCCGTCGTGAGCTCAACGACGACTCGATCGTGCTGGACATCGGCGCGGCGGGGGACGTGCTGGACGGGGTCCTCGACGGGCTGAACTATAAGAACCTCGACGAACACCCCGACTTTTCCGGCAAGCTGAGCACCACGGAGGCCCTCGCGCAATACATCGCCGACGCGGTGGCGGCGCAGGTCCGCGTGGGCGGGGACGGGCGGGCCCTGGCCGGGCTGGATGTCACCCTGCGCGAGACCCCCGACGCCTGGGCGGCCTACTCGCTCAACTTCGACGCCAGCTAGGCCGCAGATGGTGCCGGCCAGCCTCCGCCTCCGGCTCGTCGTGCCCGGCAACATCCGGCACAATTCCGGCGGGAATGTGTACAACGCCGCCCTGGCGCGCGGGCTTGCCGACCTCGGCGCCGAAGTGGAAACATGCCCGCTCGACGGCGGCTGGCCCGGCGGCAGCGCGGAGGACCGGCGCCGGCTTTCGGGACTGCTGCTTTCGGCGCCCCGGGGGTCTGTGACCCTGGTGGACAGCCTCATTGCCTCCGGCGCGCCCGAGGAGATGGAAGCGGCGGCGGCCGCCGGGCACCCGGCCTGGATCCTGCTGCACATGCCCCTGCCGGACCTTGAACGGGAGGGCCGTGCCATGGCCGCGGCCGCCGGCGTCATCTGCACCAGCGGTTCGGCCGCGGCGCGGATCGCTGCCCGGCACGGCCTGGACAATATCGGGGTGGCCCTTCCCGGCACTGCATCCGCCCCGCTGGCGGCCGGCAGCCTGGCCACCGGCTCCGGCGTCCCGCACTTCATCGCCGTGGCTGCGCTGTTGCCGAACAAGGACCAGGCGCTCCTGCTTGACGCGCTCGCCCAACTCACGGAACTGCCGTGGACGGCGTCCCTCATCGGCTCGGACACCGCCGACCCCGACTACGCCGCATGGCTCCGGGACTCCGTGCAACGTTTGGGCCTGGTGCGCAAGGTCAGTATCCCCGGCGAGCTCCGGGGCGGAGCGCTCGAGGCCGAATGGAGCGCAGCCGATCTCAGCCTGCTGATTTCCCGGGCCGAAGCATACGGCCTGGTGGTCATCGAATCCCTGGCCCGGGGCATTCCGGTGGTGGTCCGCGACGGCACGGGCGCCGTGGAGGCGCTCGCGGCCGGCGGCGGAACACCGCTGCCCGGCCGCGCCGTCGGCCTCGGAACGGACCCGGCCCCGCTCGCGGACCTGCTGCGCCAATGGCTGACCGACGCCGCGCTGCGGGCACGCTGGCGGGACGCGGCCCGGGCTGGGCGGGGCCGGCTGCCCGGCTGGGACGCCACGGCCCGGACCGTGCTGGAGATCGTGGGTGCGCACGGGCGGCCAACGGGGTGGTCGCCGCGACCGTCACAGGCTGGCTCGGCCGGCTGACGAGGCTGCGGCGTTCTCTTCCGCACGTCCTCACCCCGTGACCGGGGTGCCATTGAGCGGCACGAGGAAACGCGGGCTACGGTCTGCTGCGACCCCATCGAGACCACGCCGGCCATACCTGGACTTGCGCTGCCCCGACTGGATTGGTTGGTAGCGGTTTATGTTTCTGCAGGTGCCTCGGGTCCGACGGGCCAACGGAGCAGCGCTGCAATGGTCACCCCGTTGGGAAGTGCCGGCGCAGGAATCAGTTGGACGCGAGCGTCGGTAAGCGCCGCCGCGCGTAGCAGGGCCGGCGGTGCTGGAACTTTGCCCAGGATTTCGGCTCCTAAGGCTTGTTCCTCGGAGTTGGCTATCCATGGCTCGGCGCCCAACGCGAGCAGAGCATGTTCTGAAAGTGCTTGATCATCAAAAATCAGCACGTCCACCTGTGCTTGCTGAAGGGCTTGCACGACGGGACCGATGCCTGTTGCCGACTGCGGATTGGGTTGCCCTTCTTGTTCCGCGAAACGGTCCATGAGCTGCTGCTGATCCGCTGCCCACTGTTGGGCCACCAGGGAATCTATTTCATCGTCAAACTTTTCCCGATCGGAACCTGCAGCCAGCGTGTGGGAGTCGACGGTCCTCAAGATTGCCTTGCTGGCCTCCGACAGCTGATCCGCCACCAGCTGGCGCGCACGAATGTCGCCGGCCAGAACCAGCAGCCGGGCACGGTTTTCCCTGACCACCTTGTCGATCACTTCGACGACCTGATCGGCGTTACGCCGCCAGATCTCTTCAGTGTGATGCTGATACCGGCCCTGTGACCATCCACCGCTGGGGACTTTCTTGAGGGTTTCGTCCGACCCGTGGACGTACTGGCTTTCGTCCGTTTCCTGCTTGCCGGCGCGGTGCAACCGGATCTCGCCTTCGTCGCGGCTGACTTCAGCTACTACATAAGGGAACGCGTCCGGCTGATGGTTCATGAGCGGCAGCAGATCAGGAATGGCGTCCCTGGTGATTCGTTCGCCCCCGACGAGAGGGCCGGGCAGCAGTTCATTAATGACGGTCGCGCCGTCCCTGACAAGAACAAAGCGGCTGACAGGTGACGGCTGGCCCGTGGCAGGTTGTATGGCTTCTGCCATGGCATCCAGGTCCGGTTCGGACGCCTCCTGTGCGGTCAAGGCGTTGCGCACATTGTCTGGCTGGACCTCCGAGGCTTCCAGACTGTCAACAGTGCCCGTGCTCGCGTCGACGTATGCCAGGCACCAGGGGCCGCGTTGGCGGTAAAGATCCGCGTACTTGGTCAGCAGCTCACTCACCGGAGGCCCCTTCGCCTTCGCCGTCTGCCGGGGTGGTCGGTTTCAGTGCCTCACGGACTTCTGCTGAATCGGTCTCGTCAGGAAACGGCTCAGTCTCCCGCCCTTCTTCGACGTGGGCAGGCTGGTTGCCCCGGACCATCCCTTCGGTTTCATGCTGCATTTGATCATCCAGCTGCGATCCGTGCTTGGTGTTTCCGCGTTCAGCCACGGTAATCACCCTTTCTGATTCGTAAACGTGTTGCGTTGACATTCCGAACTGCAATTACCCGGCCGGGGGCAGCGGGTGGGCCCGCAGGGCTGTTGCGGCCGCGAAAGGATTGGCGGCCATTGTCTTGCCTGTGGACTCGGACCATTCGTGAAACCTGGAACGGCGGCCGGCACGGTGTTGGAGGGGGCAGGGGACGCCTTCAGAGTGCAATTCAATACCAAGGCACGCATGCAGTCACCCCTTCCGTTGCGTCGGCCGTCATCGCCCGTCCCGGTTTTCATCACGTTGGCCGGGGTGCCGTCGATGACCCTTTGACCCTAGCCCCGGACAATGAAATCAGAAAGGGTGCTGTGGAAATTTCGGGCATCCGGGGAGGTCGGGCCCGTCACGCCCGCCACGGCGTGAGCCGCGGCCACCACCCCGGGACGTTGCGCCGGTAGTCGAGGTACTGCGCGCCGTAGGTGCTGGTGAGGATCGGTTCCTCGTAGCCCTTCACGAAGGCGACGACGGCGGCGAGGACGATCCCGGCGTAGAGCACAAGCCCCCAGCTGCCGAACAGCAGCGCCTGGCCGAGGATGATCGTGAGCACCGCGAGGTACATCGGATTGCGCACGAATCTGTAGACCCCCGTCACCACTAGCGCCTCGGTGGGAGCGACCGGAGCGGGCGTTCCGCGGTGCAGGGCGAACAGCGCGAAGGCGTGCAGGAGGAAAGCCACCCCGATAGCGATCGCGATCCAGGCGACCGGCTCCACGGCCCAGGCCGCACCGGCCCAGTCGTACCACCGCCAGCCGGAGACGAGCCACGGGATGAAGACCGCGACGACGCCGGGCGCGAGGAGGAGGAAGACGATCGTCCCGATCCAGGCGCGTGCGGGCGAGGCTCTCTGGCCCATGTGCGTCAAACTAGCCTGATTCCTCCGACCGCGCCAGAGGAGCATGTCACTCCAGGAGTCCTTGCCATCCTAACCATCCCGTAATGGCATACCGCTGGCGGAGAAGCTGTTGGAGAATGAGCCCATGAGCACCGAGCCTGCAACGACGACGTCGGCATCGCCAGACGGGCCCGCCACCATGCCGGGACCGCGGAGTCTGACCCGGGAGCGTCTCCGGGCGTGGGCCTGGCACCGGCAGGGCCTGGACGGCTCGCTGGCCGGCTGCACGGCGGAGCAGGTTCTCGCCCGGGCAGGCTGGGCCCGGTCCGTGGGCGGCGCCAATCCCTACATCACGCTCTTCGCCCGTGCCGGAATCCGCCGCGAACAGGTGGACGCAGACGTGCTCGCGCACCGGATCCTCGAACTTCCCGCCGCCCGCGGCTGCACCTACGTCCTGGGCCGGGACGACTTCGCCTGGGCCCTCAGGCTCGGCAAGGACGCAGCCGAAGCCGTGCGCGTGCTGGGCAGGCTCGGCGTGGACCGCGGTGAAATCACGCTGCTGGAGGAGCAGGTGGTGAACACGCTCGCGGAGGCGGAGGGGCCGATGGATCCCCGGCAGCTCAAGGAGGAGCTGGGTGAGTCCGTGCGGAATCTCGGCGAAGAAGGCAAGAAGAAGGGCGCCACCACCACGCTGCCCACCGCGCTGGGGATCCTCCAGTCGCAGGGCAGGATCCGCCGCGTCCCGGCCAACGGGCGCCTGGACCAGCAGCGCTACGCCTACGCGCTCTGGGACCTGCCTCCGAGCACCCTCGACGACGACGCCGCCCGCACTGAGCTGATCCGCCGCTACCTGGGCTGGACCGGGGGAGCCACCCTCAAGCAGTCGCAGTGGTTCACGGCCTTCACCGTGGCGCAAAGTAAGGCAGCGCTCGCCGCCGTCGGCGCCGTCGAGGTGCCCACCGCGCTGACTTCAGAGGGGGGTGACGCGCTGTGGATACTGCCCGACGACGTCGAGCGCCTCGCCGCCTTCGAAGAACCCGATGCCGAACAAATCCAGCTGCTCGCGGGAACCGACTCACTGTTCCTGCTGCGCCGCAACGCGGCGGACCTGCTCGCGGAGGAGGACCAGCACAAACCGGCGCTGGAATCGCTCGCGCTGCAGGCGGACCTCCCGGACCACCCCATCCTGGACCGCGGCAGGATCATCGGACTCTGGCAGTACGAACCGGCCAAGGAGCGGATCGTGACCTGGCTGTTCCATGGCCCCACGCCCGCCGTCACGGCGCGGATTGCCGAGGTGGAAGCCTGGATCCGCGAGGACCTCGGCGATTTCCGGGCCTTCAGCCTGGACTCACCGGCCAGCCGGCAGAAGCGGATCGATGCGCTGGCGGCCTCCGCAGCCGTCTCCGCGGCGTCGTTTGCCCGCGGCGGTACGGCCAGCTAGCCGGAACGGATCAGGCGCGGTGTCCGGCAAAAAAGTCCCGCAGCAGCGCGGCACACTCCTGCTCCCGGACGCCCCCGTACACTTCCACCCAGTGGTTGAGCCGGCGCTCGCGGAGGATGTCGAACACGGAGCCCGCCGCGCCGGCCTTTTCATCCCACGCACCGAACACCACCCGTGGGATCCTGGCCAGGACCACCGCACCGGCGCACATCGCGCAGGGCTCCAACGTGACCGCCAGGGTGCAGTCCTCCAGCCGCCAGCCGTCGTCGCGCCTGCCCTCCGCTGCCCGCCGCGCCCGCAGCCGGGCGGCGGCCTCCCGGATGGCGACGATCTCGGCATGGGCCGTCGGGTCCCCAAGTGCCTCGCGTTCATTGCGTCCGGAACCCAGAACCGAACCGTCCGGTCCGATCACGACGGCGCCGATCGGCACGTCCGCCGTGGTCAGGGCCCGGCGTGCCTCGGCCAGGGCAAGTCCCATCCAGTCGGCATGGCGGGGCTCCGGGGACGTCATGGCTCAATGATAGGTTCAACCATAAGCGTGCTGTGCAGCGCAACTGGGCAGCCCCAAGCATTCGGGAGGCGGCCGTGACTACCGGAGCCGAGAACTGGCTGACGAAACACTGGGGCAAGTGGGTGGTGCCCTACGCCGCGCTGTGGATCACGATGCTCATTGGCGGCATTCTGGTGATATTCCTGGCGCTTTTCGTCGCCGAGCTCTACGACAACGTGGTGGACGACGCCGGCTTCGCGAACCTGGATAAACCCACCCTGGCTTTCATGGAACAGATCCGCAGCCCGGGGCTGGACGCCTTTGTCACCGGGTTCACCAACATCGGCGGCGGAATCGGGATGCCCATCCTGGCCAGCATCCTGACGGCATTGCTGATCTACACCTCCCGCACCTGGCGGCCGCTGATCCTGATCGGCGGTGCTGCCGCCGTCTCCATCACCGCCACGAGCCTAGGCAAGAAACTCATTGGCCGTACCCGCCCCGACCACGCCGACGCCGTGCCGCCCTACGAGAGCTCCCCGTCGTTCCCGAGCGGCCACACCCTGAACACCACAGTGGTGATCGCGCTGGTGGTCTACCTGGCCTGTCTGCAGATCAAGCGCGCGCTCGCCCGGGTGGTCCTCATCACGGCGGGGGTGCTGTTCATCGCCGCGATGGGCATGAGCCGGGTCTTCCTGGGCCACCACTGGATGACCGACGTGATGGTGGGATGGGCGCTGGGACTGGGCTGGGTTGGAATTGTGATCCTTGCCCACCATCTCTTCCATGTGCTGCGGCACCGGGAGCACGCCGGCCCCGCGCCGACCTTCGAACACCCCGCCCACCTGGGTGCGGGCGCCAACGGCACAACGACGGCCGACGGCGGCGGAACGACGGCAGGTACGAACGACGCCGATACGCCGGGACCTGCGGGACGGTCCTCGGCGCCCGGGTGATAGTTTTGACCCATGCGCACTCTCGTTGTGGACCACCCCCTGGTCGCCCATAAACTCACCGTTCTGCGGGACAAGAACACACCGTCCCCGGTGTTCCGCCAGCTCACCGAGGAACTTGTCACGCTTCTCGCCTACGAGGCCACGCGTGAGGTCCGCACCGAGCCCGTGACCATCGAGACGCCCGTCAGCACCACCGTCGGCACGGCCTTCACCAAGCCCACCCCGCTGGTGGTTCCGATTCTCCGCGCCGGGCTCGGCATGCTCGAAGGCATGACCAAGCTGGTCCCCACCGCGGAGGTCGGCTTCCTGGGCATGGCCCGCGACGAAGAGACCCTGGACATCATCACTTACGCCGAACGGCTCCCCGAGGACCTCACGGACCGCCAGATCTTCGTCCTCGACCCGATGCTGGCCACGGGCGGAACCCTGCGCGAGGCCATCAAGTTCCTCTTCAAGCGCGGGGCCTCCGACGTCACGTGCATTTGCCTCCTGGCGGCCCCAGAGGGCCTGGCCAAGCTGGAGGAGGAGCTGTCCGGCGCCAACGTGACGATCGTGCTGGCCTCGATCGATGAGAAACTCAACGAGAAGTCCTACATCGTGCCCGGCCTGGGCGACGCCGGAGACCGGCTGTACGGCATCGCCGGCTAGGGGCGGAGCTCCGCCGGGGATCTTTTCTCTGGGCCGGCGATCCCTTCCGCCGCGCCCTTCCGCATTGGCGCGGCCCGCGCTAGCCTGTGCGCCATGGACTGGAAACTTGAACTCGTGTTTGTCCCCGTGTCCGATGTGGACCGGGCGAAGGATTTCTATGTCAACAAGGTGGGCTTCAACGCCGACTACGACGAGCGCCCCACCGAGGGGCTCCGGTTCGTCCAGCTGACACCGCCGGGCTCCGGCTGCTCGATCGCCATTGGTGAGGGCCTCAACGACGCCCCGCCCGGCACGGCACCGAGCCTGCAGCTCGTGGTCAGCGACATCCAGGCCGCGCACCGCCAGCTCAAGGACAACGGCGTGGAGGTCAGCGACGTCGACGTCCAGGACTGGGGGCACTTCGTCTACTTCGCCGACCCCGACGGCAACAAATGGGCCGTGCAGTACATCCCGAACCGGCCCAACGGCTGAAACCCGGGGAGCGGGCATACGGCAGGATAGGGGCATGAGCCTTCCACCCCGACGCCTTCCCACGACCCTGACCGCGCGTGCCGTCCTGTTCGATATGGACGGCACGCTGGTCGATTCCACCAGCATCGTGGAGCAGGTGTGGACCACTTTCGCCGGACGCTACGGCCTGGACATCGGGGAGATTCTGGCCACCTCCCACGGGGTCCAAGCGATGGACACAGTCCGCAGGTTCGCCCCCGCCGGCGCCGACGTCGGTGCCCTCGCGGCCGAACTGGGCCGGATGGAGCTGACCGAGACCCGCGGCATTGTTGCGGTGCCGGGCGCGCTGGAACTGCTGGCGAGCCTGCCGCCCGATGCCGTGGCGCTCGTGACGTCAGCTTCGCGGGATCTGGCCGAGGTCCGGATGGCCGCCGCGGAGATCGCCGTGCCGGCCGCCTCGGTCACATCGGAGGATGTCCTGCGGGGCAAACCGCATCCTGAGGGATACCTCCGCGCGGCCGCCCTGCTGGGCGTCGACCCCGCCGACGCCGTGGTGTTCGAGGACGCGCCCGCCGGCATCGCCGCGGGAGTCGCCGCCGGCATCCGGACGGTGGCGGTCGGACCCAACGCCGGCGAACTGCCGGACGGCGTGCTCCACATCCCGGACTACTCCGGGGTGTCGGTGACCACGCAGGTCAGCAGCGCCGGCGTCCGCACCCTGTCCTTCACCTTCTAAGGCCCTGGGTGCGGGCGGCCCTGGATGCGGGCCGACCGGGCGGGTCCGGCCGGCATCCGCCCGCCTACCCGGCCAGCAGATAGACACTGGTCCCGCCCACCGTCTGGGCCGTGAACTTCGCCTGCACCCAGGCCGCAATCTGGGCCGCGTCATCGGATCCGCTCTCGCCCTGCATCATCCGCCCGGCGATGAAGTAATGGATCTTGCCGTCGGCCACGTACTGCTGGAATTGTGCCAGCGTCGGCGCCGGGTCCGTGCCGTTGAACCCGCCCACGGCCATCACCGGAAGCTCGGTCGCCAGCTGGTAGCCCGCGGCGTTGTTGGACCCGACGACGGCGGCAGCCCAGGTGAAGTTCCCGGCGTCCGTCTGCAGCGCGGTCACGAGGGCCGCCGACGGCGTGCTGGCCCCGAGCAGACCGCCCATGCCGCCCGCCCCGCCCGCACCCGGGCCGCGGCCGGCGCCCGCACCGTTAGCTGCGGTGCCGTTAGCTGCAGTGCCGTTGGTTGCGGTGGCACCGCCGAAGGCCCGGGGCAGGCCTGCCCCGCCCCGTCCGGACACGGCCGGACCCGCGCTGACGATCGAGCCGCTGTGGGCGCTGGCCGCCGTCGACAATGAGTACGCCAGCGGTCCGGCAAGAGCCGCCGCGACGGCCAGCACCGCCGTCGTCCGCGCCACGATCCTGGACGCTGCACCGGGCCACCTGATAGCAGGGGCGGCCAGCACCAGGCAGGCCGCGGCGAGCGAACCGAGGAGCACCACCCAGCGCAGCCACGGCACGAACGTTGCCGTGCGGCCGAGCAGTTCGGAGCCCATGACCCCGGCAGCCACGATCGCCCCGGCGAGCACCGCGGCCGCCACGGGCTGGTCCCGCCGCTGCCAGAGCAGGACGCCGCCCAGGCCTGCGAGCCCGGCGATCCCGGGGGCCAGCGCCACCATGTAGTAGGGGTGGATGATCCCGGCCATGAAGCTGAACGTCAGGCCGGTCACCGCCACCCAGGAGCCCCAGATGATCACCGAGGCCCGCACGGCATCGGTGCGCGGCGCCCGGCGCCCCAGCCAGAGCAGTCCCGCTCCGAGCACCAGCACCGAGGGCAGGAGCCAGGCGATCTGGCCACCGAACTCGCTGTTGAAGAGCCGGAACAGCCCCGGCGTGCCCCAGCCGTTGCCGCCGCCCACGCTGCCAGTTTCGTCGCCGTTCAGGCGGCCCAGGCCGTTGTAGCCGAGAGTCAGCTCGAGGATGGAGTTGTTCTGCGAACCGCCGATGTAGGGCCGGTCCGCGGCGGGGATGAGTTCGACGGCGGCCAGCCACCACCCGGCCGCGGCGGCCACCGCCGCGCCCGCGGCGAGCAGGTGCAGGAGGCGCTTGCCAAGCCCGGCCGGCGCGGCGAGCAGATAGGCCAGGGCGAAGCCGGGGACAACCAGCAGGACCTGCAGCTGCTTGGTGAGGAACCCGTTGCCCAGCAACGCCCCGGCCAACAGGAGCCAGCGCAGCCGGGCGTCCTGGATGGAGCGCACCACGGCGTAGGCGGCCGCGGTCATCAGCAGCACCAGCAGGGCGTCGGGGTTGTTGAACCGGAACATCAGCACGGCCACGGGGGTCAGGGCCATGACCGCACCGGCGAGCAGCCCGGCCCGGTGGGCCAGCCGCGCATCGGCCGTGGCGGGCGCCGCGGCCCGGCGCACGGCCAGGTAGACCAGCCAGGCCGTGCCGACTCCCATGAGCGCCTGCGGGACCAGGATGCTCCAGGAACTCAGCCCGAAGAGCCGCACCGACAAACCCATCACCCACAGTGACGCAGGCGGCTTGTCCACGGTGATGGCGTTGGCGGCGTCGGACGAACCAAAGAACCAGGCCGTCCAGTCCTGTGACCCGGCCTGTGCCGCAGCGGAGTAGAAGGCATTCGCCCAGCCGGAGACGTTGAGGTTCCACAGGTACAGCAGGGCCGTGGCCAGGAGCAGGCCCGCCAGTTCGAGCTGCTGCCGCAGCGGCCGGGCGCCTGGCCAGGTCCGCCTGGCACCTCCGCGGCGGGCACCACCGCGCAGGGCGCCGGCGGCCCGGGCGCTGGAGGTCCGGGCGCTGGAGCGGCTGGCAGACCGGAACGGCAGGGACCGGGGCCGGTCAGGCGCCTGCAGCGGCGACTGGCCAGCACGGTCCGGCGTCGCGGACGCGCCGGGAGTCAGGGTGTCAGTCATGGCTGCCTAGACCCCCAGCTTGTAGACGGTGGTGTTGCCCACGGTCTGGGTCTGGTAGTTGGCCGCGACCCAGGCTGCGACCTCGGAGTTGCCGCCGCGGCCACCGCCCATGCCGCCGCCGGAAATGAAGTAGCCGATCTCGCCGCGGTCCACCATGGCCTGGAACTGTGCGAGCGTCGGGTAGGGGTCGCCGCCGTTCCAGCCGCCGAGAGCGATCACGCTGGTGCCGGTGGCGAGTTCCAGGCTGGCGGCCTGGGTGGCGCCGGAGACAATCGCGGACCACCTGGTGCCGGAAGACTTCAGCAGGGCGGTCAGCTCTGTCGAGGTCGTTCCCTCGCCCATGCCGCCCATCCCGGCACCCGGGGCGGCGCCGCTGGTGCTGACGTTCCCGCCGTCGCGGGCCGTCCTGCCGGCAGCCCCGAAGCCGCCACCCATTGCGGAGGCCGTGGGCCCGGAGGTGGGGATGGAACCGGAGTGCGGCTGAGCCGCCGTCGCCAGCGTCCAGGCGGTGCTGCCAAGCCCGCCTGCCAGCACGGAGAGGATCACGACGCCGGCGGTGGCGGCCCTGCGGAACCGGGCAGGAAGAGCCGGCAGGCTATCCACGCGCAGGATCACGGCCGCGGCCGCGAGTACGCCCAGGACCACTACGATCAGGCGGAGCGCGGGAAGCCAGGCCGGGTCCCGGCCCAGGAGCACGGCGGACCAGATCGAGGTGGCCAGTATTGTCACAGCCAGGACCGTGCGTGCCGGCCAGTAGGCCCGGCCCCGCCACAGTTCCACGGAGCCGATGCCTGCCAGGGCTGCGACCGCCGGAGCCAGTGCCACGGCGTAGTACGGGTGCACGGTGCCGCTCATGAAGCTCAAAATCACGGCCGTGACGGCCAGCCAGCCGCCCCACAGCAGGAGTGCCGCGCGGGTTCTCGAGGTCCGGGAGTCGCGCCGGGTGAACCACAGTCCGGCGGCCAGCAGGATTAGGGCGGCGGGCAGCAGCCAGGACACCTCGCCACCGAAGCTGGCTCCGAACATCCGGGTGATCCCGGCCGCGCCGCCAAAGCCGACGTTGCCGTTGCCGCCCGGGCCGCCAGCGTTTCCGCCAGCGTTGCCTCCGGCAAGCATGCCGCCGCCGGAACCCGTGATCCGGCCCAGGCCGTTGTAGCCGAACGTGAGTTCCAGGAAGCTGTTCGTCTCAGAGCCTGCCATATACGGGCGGGCCGAGGCCGGGGTCAGCTGGAACAGCACAAGGTAGCTTCCGGCCACCACCATGATCCCTCCGGCGGCGGCCAGCAGGTGCAAAAGTCTGCGGCCGAGGGTGGCCGGCGCCGCCCACAGATAGGCCAGGGCCAGCGCCGGCACGATTAGAAAACCCTGCAGCATCTTGGTCAGGAACGCCAGACCAATCACGGCGCCCGCCGCGGCGAGCCATTTCCAGCCTGCCTTCTCGATGGCTCGGGTGGTGAGATACGCGGCCAGCACTAGGCACAGGGTGAGCATGGCGTCGGGGTTGTTGAACCGGAACATGAGTGCGGCCACCGGGGTCAGCGCCAGGGCGCCGCCGGCCATCAGGCCCGCGGCAGGCCCGGAGACGCGCTTGACCGTCAGGTAGAGGAGTCCGACGGCGGCCACTCCCATGAGTGCCTCGGGAACAAGCATGCTCAGGGCTGAGAAGCCGAAGATCCGTCCGGCGAGGGCAGGGATCCACAGGGCAGCCGGCGGCTTGTCCACCGTGATGGCGTTGCCGGCGTCGAGGGAACCGAACAGCAGGGCGGTCCAGTCCTTGGTTCCGGCCTGGATCGCCGCAGCGTAGAAGGAGTTGGCATAACCGGTGGCTTGCAGGTTCCACAGGTACAGCACGGCGGTGAGGACCAACAGCAGGGCTGCCGACGGCCGCACCCAACGGGGTTGCGAGCCGAACAGGAGACGGTCCTTGCGGCTCCGGGGCGCCGGCGGGAGCGGCGTTGACCCTGCCGCTTCACGCACCTGAGCGGGTGCTTCCTGGACTGCCGGCTGGCCGCTGGCGGGTGAGCCGGGCTGGGCGCCGACCGTGGGACTGATCGTCGTGGTCATTTACTCGGCCGTTTCTGTGCAAGTGGTTCTGTGCAGGGGAGGGAAGCGTCGGGGGCGCCGGGCGCCGGAACAGGCGCCGGAACAGCGGGTGTGGCACCGGGCGCCGGACAAGCCGGGCCGGCCCGGACGCGGAAGACCACCAGCCGGAAGAGCAGGAACTTGATGGCCGTGGCGGCCAAGTTGGCGGCGGTGACGGTGACCAGTTCAAGCCAGCGCTCCGGTGTTCCGCCTGACACGCCGTGAACCAGGGCGAGCGCACCTGACGTCAGGGCCAGCCCAATGCCAAAGACCAGAAGTCCTTCGAAGTGGTGGCGGGCGGCCTGGCTGCTGCCCTGGATGCCGAATGTGAAGCGCCGGTTGGCTGCGGTGTTGGCCACCGCGGTGGTGAGCAAGGCGAGGAAATTGGCCAGCTGCGGGTCCATGATTCCGCGGCAGAACAGGAAGATCACCAGATAGGCCAGGGTAGAGGCCACCCCGATGCTGCCGAAGCGGACGAGCTGGCCGAAGAGGCTTCCGCCGGGACTTTGTTCCTGGGCCCGCGAGGACGCCGGAAGCGGCCCGCGGGCCAGGGCGGCGCGCAGTTCGGGCACCGGGATCCGGCCCGAGACCAGGTCCCGGCTCAGCCGCGCCATGCCGCGAAGGTCCGAGATTGCCGTCTGGACGATGTCCACGCTGGAATCCGGGTCGTCCGTCCAGTCCACAGGGACTTCATGGACGCGCAGGCCGCACTTCTCGGCCAGGACCAGCAGTTCCGTGTCGAAGAACCAGGCGTTGTCCAGGGTGTGGGGAAGCAGTTGCCGGGCCACGTCCGACCGGATTGCCTTGAAGCCGCACTGGGCGTCGCTGAAATGGGCGCCCATGAGGGACTGCAGCAGGAAGTTGTAGCTGCGCGAGATGAACTCACGTTTGGGTCCGCGGACCACGCGCGAGCTGCGGGTCAGCCGCGTCCCGATCGCGAGGTCGGAGTGTCCGGAGATGAGCGGGGCAAGGAGGGGACCGAGCGCCGCAAGATCGGTGGAAAGGTCCACGTCCATGTAGGCCAGGACGGGCGACGGCGAGGCGAGCCACACTTTGCGCAGCGCGTTTCCACGGCCCTTTTCCGCCATGTGGACCACGCTCACCTCGCGGAGCTCACGCGCTACCCGTTCGGCGGTCTTGAGCGTCCCGTCGGTGCTGGCGTTGTCCGCCACCGTGATCCGGAACGAATGCGGGAAGGAGGTAAGAAGATAGGCGTGCAGCCGGCGCAGGCAGGCTTCGAGGTCGCGTTCTTCATTGAAGACGGGGATGGTGACGTCCAGCACCGGCGTGCTGACACGCGTGTCAATGGCTAAGCGGCGGCCGCCCGTATCGGTAATGAGGGGGACGGCCAACGCGCCCACAAGAGGGTCGACAAGAGCTCCGGCAAGCGTGCCCTGGGCGGGCGCCTCGGCCAGGGCCAGCGCGGCCAGCGCGGACGGCGCGGCCAGTGCCGCCGGGCCCGCCGGCGTCGCCGCGGGATGGGGAAGGGTTCCTGAGGCCTGGTCTGTGAACGTCATGGTTCCACTTTCCCGGCGGCCCATATGAAGGCTTTAAGGCGAAGCTGTGCGGGGCCTGTGGAAATCGGGCTCGCCCCGGCTCCGGCCCGCGCACAGGAGGCCCCGGATCACGTGGATCCGGGGCCTCCCTAGGCGCTCTGTGCGCAGGCTGGCTGTTTGGCCGGCCTAGTACCAGTTGTTTGCGAGGTGGAAGTCCAAGGCGCCGCAGGGGGAGCCGTAGCGCGACTTGATGTAGTCCAGTCCCCAGTTGATCTGGGTCCGGTAGTTGGTCATGTAGTCGGCACCGGCGCTCGCCATCTTCGAGGCGGGCAGGGACTGGACCACACCGTAGGCGCCGCTGCTGGCGTTGGTGGCAGTTGTCTTCCAGTCCGATTCCTTGGTCCAGAGCTTCTGCAGGCACGGCATCTGACCGGGGCCCCAGCCGAAGCTGCCCAGCTTGGCGGCGGCGTAGGCCTGTGCTCCGTCGGGGTCGTTGACGGCGACGGGCGCCTTTGCGGGGGCGGGTGCCTTTTTGGGGGCGGGTGCCTTTGCGGCGGCGGGTGCCTTTTTGGGGACGGGCGCCTTTGCAGGGGCAGGTGCCTTTGCGGCGGCGGTCGCCTTTGCCGGAGCAGGTGCGGCGGCCGGTGCTTTGGCGGGCTTGGCCTCGGCGGTCTGGGCTGCCGTGCTGTTCTCTGCTGCAGTCGGTGCGGCGACCAGGACCTGTTCGAAGTTGAGCTTGGGCAGCGGGTCGGCGACGGTGACCGCCTCGGCGCCCGCAACGTTCGACGCGTGGGCACCCGTCACGGCTGCCTGGCCGGCGGCGGCGCCCCCGGCCAGCAGTACGGCGCAGGTGGCTGTCGCGACGGCGGCGCGGCGGCCGGTAATGCTGAACCCGGCGGCCAGCCGGGACAGGGCAGTCGTCTTCTTCGCCGTTTCGGCGCGGTGGCGCGACTTGGCGGTGCGGGAATCGGAAACGCCGTCAGGGCGCGTTTGTACCTGGAATTCAGTCATGATCGCCTCTCATACGCCGGCGGAGTTAGCTGTCGGGTTCGGATGAGGTCATCCGGCCGCACGGAAAATCACGTGTCGGCTTCACCCCGAGGGCGCATGAGTGCAGAATGCCCGGGAACTCTGGGTCCCCCGCCTCTGCCTGTCTGAGCGGAATCCGGGAAGCGGCAGAGTTTGGCGTCCATCCGGATATGCGGCACCAGTGGCGGCCGCACGCTAAAGACGCTACAGGACCCGAATGCTTAAGTCACATTTTGGTAACAAGAGTCACAGTGGCGGGGTGTCGGCTTGTGCAGTTTTTTCAGGTCGCTCGAGTCGGCAGGGGCAGTCCGGAGGAGGCGGCCCGGAGGCTGGCTAAACCGCCGGCGGCACGGCAGGGAGCCGGACAGCGAACTCGGTGCGGCCGGGCCGTGACGTGACTTCGACAGTGCCGCCATGGGCCTCCACGATCGACTGGACAATGGACAAGCCCAGGCCACTCGTGCCTTCGGACGTCGGCGTGGCAGTAGCCGCGCCCGGACCGCCCGGGACGCCGCCGGCCGCACTGCCGCGGCTCCCGGAACCATCACGGGAAACAGCAGCAGAAACAGCCCGGGCGGCCGACCCGGACCGGGCACCCGCCGTCGCCACCGCGGGCCTGGGTGCAGCGTTGGCCGCCGGATTGGTGCGCGCGGCGTCGGCCCGCGCGAAGCGGGCGAAGACCCGGCCGACGAATTCCGGGGCGATGCCGCCGCCGTTATCCGTCACGGTGATCACGGCACTGCCGTCAGCCGAACGCATGACGCCGGTGACCACGGTGGTTCCCGGTGCTGTGTGCTTGCGCGCATTGGACAGGAGGTTGGCGATGACTTGCTGAAGCTGCGTGGCGTCGCCGCGCACCGCCACGGGCTCGTCGGGGAGTTCCAGTTTCCAGACATGGTCCGGCGCCATGACCTTTTCGTCGCTCACCGTCTCGATGGCCAACTGGGTGAGGTCGACGTCGGCCATCTTGAGCGGCTGTCCCTCGTCCAGGCGCGCCAGCAGCAGCAGGTCTTCCACGAGGGTGGTCATTCGCTCAGACTGGCTTTGGACGCGGGACAGGGACCTCTCGCCGTCGGGCGTGAAGTGCTCGGTCATCCGCATCAGCTCCGTGTAGCCGCGGATGGCCGTGAGTGGAGTGCGGAGTTCGTGCGAGGCGTCGGCAACGAACTGCCGTACCTTCGTTTCGCTCTCCTGCCGCGCTTCGAGGGCGTTGGCGACGTTGTCCAGCATCTGGTTCAGTGCGTGGCCCACACTGCCCACTTCCGTTCCGGGATGGGCGACCGACGCCGGGACGCGCACCCCCAGCGCCACTTCGCCGGCATCCAGCGGCAGGCGGGAGACTTTGGTGGCCACTTCGGAGAGCTGCTCCAGCGGTTTCATGGTGCGCCGGATCAGGGCCGTGCCCGCGAGTCCGATCAGCACGAGCCCTCCGGCCGATACCACCACCATGGTCCACACCAGCGAGGTCAAGGTGCTTTGCTTTTCTGCCAGCGGGAGCCCGGTGACAATGACGTCGCCATAGGGTGCGCGCACGGCCGTAAGCCGGTATGCGCCCGCCGAAAGGGTCCGGTCCACGGGCACGCCATTCGGGGTGAGTGCCAGTAGGACAGCGTTGTCGTCGGGGGAGAGGCTCTCGCGGGTGCCGTCACCGGCCAGGAAGCCGGCCCTGCTGACCGCGCCGTCCAGCAGCCGGGCGTTCAGCGTCCCGGCGCCCTGCCCGCGGGCCTCGAGGGGGTCAGGCCGGCCGGCCGGGTTGCCGGCGGCGGGCCGGCCGAACTCGCTCGAGCGGTGAGAGGCCTGGCCGAGCTGGTCATCGAGCTGCCGGGTGAGGAAGAGGTCCATGGAGGCATAGCTGAACAGACCCACCGCGCCGCAGATGGCCACCAGCAGCGCCATTGCGACCAGTACCAGCCGGGTGCGCAGATGCCACGTGGACGGATTGCGCCAGTCGCGTCCGGGAGCCCGGGTCACGCCGGAAAGTGTGGGCACGGATCAGTCCGCCGGCTTCAGGACGTAGCCTGCGCCACGCACGGTGTGGATCATGGGCGCATGGTTGGCGTCGACCTTCTTGCGGAGGTAGGAAATGTACAGTTCCACGATGTTCGCCTGGCCGCCGAAGTCATAGTCCCAGACACGGTCCAGGATCTGGGCTTTGCTGATGACCCGCTTGGGGTTTTCCATGAGGTAACGGAGCAGCTCGAACTGCGTGGCGGTCAGATGGAGCTCCTCGCCGGCCCGGGTGACTTCGCGGGTGTCGACATTGAGCACAAGGTCACCCACCACGAGCTCGGCGGTGTCCATGGCGGCCACTCCGGAGCGCTGGACCAGCCGGTGCAGGCGCAGCAGGACTTCTTCCATGCTGAACGGCTTGGTGACGTAGTCATCGCCGCCCGCAGCCAAGCCGGTGATGCGGTCCTGGACGGCATCCTTGGCGGTCAGGAACAGCGCCGGAACCTCCGGCGCGAACGCGCGGATCCGGTTGAGCAGCTCGACGCCGTCGAATCCGGGAAGCATGACGTCCAGCACCAGCACGTCGGGGCGGAACTCCTTGGCAAGCCGCACCGCTCCAGGCCCATCGCCGGCCACCGCCACAGACCAGCCGGCCATCCGAAGGCCCATGCTCATGAGCTCGGAGAGGCTGGGCTCGTCGTCCACCACCAGCGCACGGATCGGCGAGCCGTCCGGATGCGTGAGCTGGGGAAGGTTGTTGGTCATGGAGTGCGAAGTTGCCATGAGACAACTCTCCGATCTGCCCGTTAGGCGGGGCTTTGGGGACCCTGTGCGGTACCTGTGAATCCCAGCCTAGCGAGCTGGACGGCCCTCCGTGGGCTGGCCGGTCTGCTTCCGATTGCCCGGAACGTCACAGGCGCGGCTGTCGACCCGCACAGCCGAGGCACAGGATCGGTCAGCACGCTGGAGTGAACACCGATCCGCACCCTACGTACTCAATAAGGAGCAACATCATGAGCGGTCAGTATCCCGGAGCCGGTTCCGGGCCCGCCCCCGCATCCTCCCCGGACGCCGCAACGGCGCCCGCGCCCGTGACCGCGCCAGGCTGGGGCGTGCCACCTGCGGCCTCGACGGTTCCGGCAGCTGCCCCTGCCTGGGGCATGCCCCGGCAGGAGCCGACGGCCCCGGCGGCGGCGCCGGGCTGGGGCGCGCCGGGAGCCGGACCCAGGTCCGCGTCCGCCAAACCGTGGACACTGAAGCGCGGGCTGGCCGTGGCGGGAGTCGCAGCCGTCCTGGCAGTCGGGTCTGGGCTTGGCGTCTACGCTCTGACCTCAAGTTCGGCGACTGCCGATGGGACGGCGGCCGGGACGGGCGCGGGCACGGGCACCGGCGGCCAGGGTGTTGCACCGGGCATGCCGGGCTCCGCGCAAGGCGGGTTCGCGGGCGGCGGTATGTCCGGGCAGGGCGGCCCCGGCGACTTCGCCGCCGGCGGGACGGGCGGTCTTTCGGCCGCGGTTCATTCCGACTATGTGGTGCTGCAGGGAAACCAATACGTCACCATGGCCGCTCAGACGGGAACGGTGAGCGAAGTGAGTTCCTCCTCCGTCACCGTCAAAAGCGGTGACGGGTTCACGCGTAGTTACGCGCTGGGTAGCGATCTGGTGGTGAGCAATCTGCAGCAGCGGCGCCAGCAGGCCAGCGGCACGGCGTCCCAACTGACCGTGGCGGACATCGTCGCCGGCGGGACTGTCCGGATCGTGGCGGCCAAGGATGGCTCGGGTTACACGGCTGCATCCGTCATGGTCGCGGCAGCAACCTCCACAGGCTCGACGGGCCAGTCCAACTGACCCCGGCGGACGAGTATTGCCGCCGGGCCTTCGGGTCCGGCGGCGTGCCCACTCCGTGGACAACCGGCTCTCCGGGAGTGAGGTGCCGTGGTTTGGCCGTCACGGAATGCGTTGAATCCTTTTGGCAGTAGGCGCGTGTATCTCGAAGAAAATTCGGGGAGTCAAGCAATTTTACGATCCATCAGACAAAACACTTGTTATTTTATTGCGGTGGTCGAATTGTGATTTGCACTACATCCCGGCGATCCGTCTCACAATGTGGAACCTGCGGTCCTTTGTTACTTGCAAGTTCGCATTGTTACGTTGCACACTTCCAATGTGAACAAGAACTCAACAGCATCTGCAGCCGCAGCTTCCTGGATCAGCACACCCGCTGATACCGAGATGCGCTGTTGTCGAATGCACGCCTAACTTTTACACCCCAGGAGTTTCTAGGCATTCAGCCCCAGCCCAGAGTCGGGCGCCCCTCCCCAGTATTCATTGCGGGGAAAGAAGCATTCGAGCCGCGATGACGGCCATTCACATTGAGGTAAGCATTCCATGTCAGTTGCATCCGGATACGTCCACATCTCCGTCCGTAACGCCAGCAAGGCCAGCCAGACCTCCGGGATCCGCCAGGGCTTTGGCGGCCGTTCCGCTTTCGCCCCCGCCGGCTCCACCGGAACCTTCCCTGCCCCCGGATATGCAGCCCAGGGCTACAACCCTGACTCCTACGGCCAGCTTCGTGCCGTTACCCCCGCCCCGACCACTGCACCCACGCCCGTGATTGCTCCGAGTGCCGGCGGCCCGGTGCGTTCTGCCCCCAGCGATAACGTGGCCCGCGGCTTCGTGCTGTACATGGGGATCGACGAGGAAACCGCAGCCGCGGCCGGCACCTCGATCGCCAAGCTCGCCCAGGAAATCCGTGCCTACGCACAGTCGCTCGTCAGCGGCGCCGAAAGCTACGCGGCCGTCGCCGTCGCGCCGGCCAGCGCCCCGGGCTCAGCGCTGGACGTCGTCCGTTCCACGTTCGGTGACCCCACCGCCGGTGCCCGCCAGCGTCCCGAGACCACCCGGCTGCCGCAGCCGCAGGATCCTCGGCCTTCCGGCGTGCTGATCGACCTCGCCCGCCGTGAAGTGCACCTCGACGGCGAATCCCTGAACCTGACGTTCAAGGAGTTCGAACTCCTGAACTACCTTGTGGAGAACGGCACCCGCACGGTGGGCCGCGACGAGCTCCTCGAAGGCCTGTGGCGGAACGCCGAAGAGGTGCCGAACGAGCGCACCATCGACGTCCACATCCGCCGACTGCGCTCCAAGCTCGGACGCCTCGCCAACACCGTGCGCACCGTGCGCGGGCAGGGCTACCGCTTCTACGAGCACCCTGAGGTTGTCGTCTGGGCCGCTCCGGAATACTCGATCTAGCCCTCATAAATTATTAGCCGAAAGCGTCCGTTCCTCGTTGGGGGCGCGGGCGCTTTCGCTGTCCCGTCACGATGTCCCACGGCTGTTGGACTCTGTTGTGTTTAATGGCTCCGGCGTAGGCTTCGGATCGTTGATTCGACTATTGGGAGGGAACCATGTCTGTTGCACGCATAACCACCCTGAGTGCCAACTCCACGACCTCGTTCGACGCCGCCATCAAAGAGGGTATCGACCGGGCCAATAAAACACTGCGCAACGTCACCGGGGCATGGGTCAAGGAGCAGAAGGTGGAGATCAAGGACGGAGCGGTCGTTGCCTGGCACGTCGTGCTGGAAGTGACGTTCGTCTTGGAGGGCTGAGCCGGCCCCGGGGCGGTGCGCGCCCGTGGCTCACGGCTGCCGCACTAGGATTGAGCCATGAGCGCGCATCACATCAAACGCCTCGTGCTCATGCGGCACGCCAAGTCCGATTGGCCAGGCGGCGTCGCCGATCACGAGAGGCCGCTGGATGAACGCGGCCACCGCGACGCCCCCGTAGCCGGGAAGTGGCTGCTCAAACACGGCGTCGTGCCTGATTTCATTCTGTGTTCCAGCGCCCTCCGGACCCGGCAGACCTGTACCTGGGTATGCCATGCCCTGGGCGACAAGGCGCCGACGCCGAAGCTTGAGGACGGCCTGTACGCTGCCTCGGCTTTGCGGATGTTGGCCGTCATCAACCACGTCCCGGACACCGTCAATACGCTGATGGTGATTTCGCATATGCCCGGCGTGCAGGATCTCGCCATGCACCTGGCGTCGCGCGATTCCGACCACGATGCCTACATGGACGCCGCCACCCGGTATCCGACCAGCGGGCTGACCGTGCTGGAAACGGACAAGTCCTGGGCCGAACTGGATGGGCAGGACGCTCGGCTGACCCGTTTCAAGGTCCCGCGCGGCAAGTGACACCCCGGGCGAGGGTTGGAGCCCGGCGAATCCATAGTCAGCCGCGGCGTTCTGCGGTTTACTGTTGCTGTGACTGATGTGATTTTCGAGTCGTATTGAGACAGAGAATTCAACCCGCAGAAAAAGGTGGAGCAACGTGGATTCAGGGCAGCTCATTGGAATTATTGTCGGCATCGTCGTGGTGCTCGCGATCGTAGCGGTGGCGATCGTGATCAGCCGCAAGCGCAAGGTCGCAGCGGACCGGGACCGGGCTGCCGAACTGCGCGAAAAAGCCAAGGCGGACGAGTTCGGCGCGCGGGAGCGGGAGGCCAAGGCGGCCCGTGCGGAGGCCGACGCACAGCAGGCAGAACTCGACGCCGAGCGTCTGCGGCAGGAAGCCCGCGGACGCCAGGAAGAGGCGGACAAAGTCCGTACTAACGTTCAAGAACAAATGCGCAAGGCCGACGAAGTTGACCCGGACGTGGTCACGTCCAAACGGAAAGACGCTGCTGGGGACACTCAAAACCGCGGGAACGTGCAGCCCGGGCAGGTCACCGATGACCGGACGTCAGCCGACCGGGTTCGCGACGACAATGTCCCCGGTAACCAGAGCAACGAGGATGTTCCCCGCAAAGACACCGTGCAAGGCAGCACGGAGACGAACCCCCGGGATGACAGGCCGCGTAACCTCTGAACCCAAACCCTGCCGGTCCGGAATCCGGACCGGCCTCCCGGCGCCATTAGCGGCGGGTGGCGGCCCGGGTGGGTGCTTTCACGGCGGACGGCTTGACGGGTGGCTTCGGCGCGGGTGGCCGGGCCGGTGACTTTGCCGCAGGCGAGTTGGCGGAAGCCCCCTTCGGCGGCGGTTGGACGGATGCTTTGGCGGCTGGCCGGGCAGCCGTCCGGGGAGCCGTTTGGGGTGCCGCCGGGCGCGCGGCCGTTCCCCGCGCAGCCGGACGCGCAGTTGCACGCACGGTCGAACGCGACGCAGACGGCCGCGGACTTGCAGGCCTCGCCCCCGAGTCCCGCGGCGACGCCGGACGGCGTCCTGAAGCATTGCCGGGGGAGCGGCGGCCGCGGCTCTTGCCGGGCAGGACGGTGCCGGCGAACAGCATCAGCAAGGTGAAGGTTCCGGCGGCCGCAGCCAGGTAAAAGTACATATCCGGGTGCGCGGAATCGACGCGCGTGGACAGGGCATTGGGATCGGGGTTGAAAGCCAGGCCCCACTGGCGCAGGAAGGCGATTCCGAAGGCGATGAAGAGGATGCTGCCCACCCCGCTTGCGGCCAGCGTCTTGTGCCGGCGCCGGACCACGACCTCAGCCACGCAAGCCACGTAGGCCGCGGCGGAAGCGCCAACGAACCACAGGAGGACGGCCTCGTGCAGGGTGATTCCCGTCAGGACCAGGAGCCCCAGGGCGCCGAGGAACGCCCAGATGGCGATCTTGCCGCTGATTCCCATGTGACGCATGGGACTAATCATGCCTGAGGGGACGGCTGCTTCATGACGTAGCCGCGCATGGAGGCCATAATTGCCGCCACGCTCTGCTCCCTGGTCCGCTCGGGGTTGTAGGTCTGGCGGTCCAGGCCCACCACGAAACAGGCCCCAAAAATCGCCGTTTCAAGGCTGCCCCGGGAAATGGTGGGATCGACGGGGTAGACTCCGGCGACGCCGTCGATGGCTGTACCGATCACCGCCAGCAGGCGGCCACGGAGTTCGGCAAAGGTGTCCTGCCATTCGCTGGGGGTCCGCCAGTTTTCACTGACCCACAGCCGGGCGAATGAGGGATACTCCGCCATGAAGTCCATGGCCTGGCCGATCATCTCCTCCATCGCGGCCAGCGGATCGGCGGAGTCGTCCCGGACGCTCAGGAGCCGTGCCAGGAGGATGTCGACGCCGTGGCGCAGCAACTGGGCAATCAGGTCCGACTTGCTGCCGAAGTTGTAATACACCGTGCCCTTGGACACCCCGGCGGCCGTCGCGATCTCGTCCACGGTCACCCCCGCCGCGCCGCGCTCTCCGATCAGTTCCATGGACGCCTCGAACAGTTTCTGCTTCGTGGCATTGGTGCGGCCCGGACGGAGCTTCCTCGCCGTGTCCCCGGATTCTTCCGGGCTGTCGCCGCTGTGGCTGGTGGTCATACGGCGATCTCCGGTTTCAGCGTCTTGAGGGTCCAGTATTTGTTCTTGCGGACGGCTGCGGTCGACATCGCCAGCCCCAGCACAGTGTAGCCAACCAGGCCCAGCACCGTGGGCAGGATCGTGGCGAGGTCGGCGCCGTAAATCAGGTGCCGCATGCCGCTGACCACGTAGCCCATGGGCAGGACCTGGTGCACGACGTGCAGCGGCTCGGGCGTGGTCTGCCAGGGGAAGGTGCCCCCGGACGAGACCAGTTGCAGCACCAGCAGGATGAGCACCACGAACTTGCCGGGCGAACCCAGCAGGGCCACGACGCCCTGGATGATGGCGCTGAACGCCATGGCGGCCGCCAGCATGAGGAACCACATCAGCACCGGATGGGCGGGGTTCAGTCCGAGGCCTGCGTCCACCACGAGGGTCAGCAGGCTCGCCTGAACGGCGGAGACCGCAAGGAACGGAAGCCAGCCGCCGACGGCAATTTTCCAGGCCGGGGCGTTGGAGGCCAGCGCGCGCAGGGTGACCGGGCGCATGGCCTGCACCAGCATGAAGATGCCGATCCACAATGCCAGCGTGAGGAAGAACGGTGCCAGCCCGGCGCCGTAGGAACCGGCCTTGGCCTGCGATACATTGCTGACGGCGACGGGGTCTGCCATGACCTTGGAAAGGCTGTTCTTCTGGGCATCGTCAGGGCTGGGGATCTTGCCGGCGCCCTGGGCGAGTTCGCGGGCCAGGGTTCGTGCGCCGTCGGAGGCCGTTGCCGCGCCGCTCTCCAGCTGCGCAGCGCCGTCGTCTAGTTTCTGCGCTCCCTGCACGAGCCTACCGGCACCGTCGACGGCGTCCTGCTGGCCGGCAGCCAGGGCCGCCGAACCGCCGGCAAGCTGGTCAGCACCCGCTGAGGCCTGGCTGACTGCTGCGCTGAGGCCGGGTGCGGTGCCGGCCAGTTGTGCGGCGCCGGCGCTGACGGCGGCCGAACCGTCGGCCAGCTTCTGCACCTGCGCGGCCGCGGCCTGCAGCTTGGACGCGGCAGCGGATGGGGCTGACGCGGGCGGCGCGGCGGTGGCGTCGACGTCGGCCACTACAGCTTCCGCCTGCTCCTGGCTGAGGACTCCGCCGGCGACCAGCCGGCCGGTGGATGCCACCACCCGGCTCCGCTGGGCCTGCGCGGCCGCTTGCTGTGCGGACTGTTCCGCGGCGGCGAGCTGTCCGGGGATGGCCTGCACCTGGGCGTTGAGCGCGGCGTTGCCGGCGGCCACCTGGGCGGCGCCATCAGCCAGCTGCCGCGCGCTCGCCGGCAGGGCCGCCGTCTTGTCCTTGAGCTGGGCTAGACCTCGGCTGAGCTGCCCGGCGCCGTCGTTCAGGGAATTGGCGCCGTCCCGGAGCTTGACCTCGCCGTCGTACAGTCCGGCGGCGCCGGTCCTGAGCTCGCCGGTGCCCTGGTGGAGGGTCGCTGTACCGTCGTGGAGCCGGGCGACGCCGTCGGCCAGCTGCCCCGCGCCGTCGGAGGCCTTGAGCATCTGTGTGTGGATGGTGCCGAATCCGGTGAGGAGCCGGTTGGCCGTCTCCTCGCCCACCTCCTTGGCCACTGTCGCGTGCACGGCAGTGGTGAGCTTGTCCACGATTGTGCCGAGGAGGTAGTTGTTGGCGTCGTTGGTGGTCACGTTGAGCATGGCCTGGTTGGCGGCGTCGAAGCTGCCGGGGGAGGCCAGGTTCGCGGAGAAGTCCTCCGGGATCTTCAGGGCGAACGCGTACGTGCCGTCGCTGACGCCCTGGTCCGCTTCCGCCGCGCTGGTGACCGTCTTCCAATTGAAGACGTGGCCGTCCACAAGGTTCTCGGCCACCTTCCGGCCGGCCTCCAGCCGGGTGCCGTCGGCGGACGTAGCACCGGAGTCCCGGACCACCAGGGCGGCATCGATCTGGTTGAGCCTGCCGTACGGGTCCCAGTTGGCGTACAGGTACACGGCGCCGTAGAGCAGCGGGACGAGTGCCAGGGCCAGGACGGTCAGCTTGGGCAGCAGGCCGCCGGTCATGCGTTTGAGCTCGGAGCGGGCCAGCCGCAGCACAGTCACTTTGCGTCCTCGGTTTCAGGTAGCAGGGTTTCAGGTAGCAGGGTTTCAGCGGGGAGGGGTTGTTCGGCCGGCGGGATGGCATTGCCGATCATTGCGGCAGGCCCCGACCAGCCGTCCGGAAGGCGCGTTACGGTGGCGACGACGGCGAGCGGCCGCCCGGTGTCGTGCGCCAAATACTCCAGCCACGGCAGCCAGTCGGCGGCATCGCCGCTGTGCCGGTCGGGGGAGTCCACCACGAGCAGGCCCGTGTCCGGATCGGTGAGGGCGAGGGCGGTGAGGAGCTCGATCCGCCGGCGGGCCGGCAGCTGCTCCGTCCACAGCCCGGCGACGTCTTCGAAGTCGTTGAGCTTCAACCAGGGTGTGCTGCGCAGGGCACCGCGGTGGCGGCGGGGAACCAGGGCCAGATCCTCCGTGACGAGGTCGCGGACGCTCAAGTGCTGTTCCGGCTCATTGACGCCGGGGGCGTCGACCACGCTGGCCGCTTTCCGGAGCACCTTGATCCGTGGGCTCCCATCCCAGCCGATGCTTCCCGAGGAGGGCTTCATGCGCCCGCTCAGGGTCAGGGCCAGCGCGGTTCGCTGGTCCTGGCGGGAACCTGCAACGACCAAGAGTTCACCCCGCGCGGCCTGCAGCGAAGTTGGCGGCAGCAGGTCATCGCGCCGACCGATGACGGAGAGCTGTTGTACGCAGAGCAAGGCAGGCCTTTCGCAGAATCAATGTCTGCGTCAAGGCTAACTAAACTGACTGGTCAGTTCAAATAGACGCGGGGCGAAGCTGGTGCCGGTGGTTCACAGGCCGTATTCCTCCAGCAGCCGGAGCCAGACCTCGCTGATGGTCGGATAGGAGGGCACAGCGTGCCACAGGCGGTCCAGCGGCACTTCCCCCACGACGGCAATGGTGGCGGAGTGCAGGAGTTCTGCAACATCGGGGCCGGCAAAGGTGGCGCCCAGCAGCACTTTGCGGTCTTCATCGATGACCAGTTGCGCCCATCCGTCGTAGTGCTCCGCGTGCAGGGAGGAGCCAGCCACCGCTATGGGAAGCTCCACGGTGGAGGCCCGGAATCCGTCCTTCTCCGCCTGCGCCAGGGTTCTGCCGACGTTCGTCAGTTCCGGGTCGGTGAAGACCACGTTCGGAACCGCGTGGTCATAGGCGGTTTGGGCGAAGGCGGTCCACGGTGCCGGCTCGCCGGTGAGCTCCCCCTTGGCCCGGGCGGCAATGGCGTCGCCGGTGGCCCGGGCGCCGTATTTGCCTTGGTGGGTCAGCATGACCCGTCCGGCGGCGTCCCCTGCCGCGTAAAGCCAGGGGGACGTCTCGTTCTCTGCCGCCTGGTGGACTAGTCCAGTGGAGTCGGTGCTGATCCGCAAGTGCTTTCCCTCGGGCGCCGCGAGCCCGACGCTGTCCAGGCCTAGCCCGTCGAGGGCCGGGTGTCTGCCGGTGGCGACGAGCAGTTTGTCCACAGTCAGGGTCGTCTCCGCGGCAGGGCCTGATCCCGGGCCGGTTCCCTCCGGCCCGCCCGCGGCGCCACCGTCGAGCAGCACCGTGAGCGAACCGTCGTCGTTCTTGCTGATGCTTCGCGTACCGGTGTTCAGGCGGAGTTCGACGCCGTCGGCGCGCAGGCCCGCCGCCACGAGTTCGGCGGCCTGCTCCGGGAACATACCGAGGAGGCCATGGCGGGCCACGAGCGTCACGGATGCGCCAAGGCGGGCGTAGGCCTGTGCCAGTTCGACGCCCGCCACTCCGCCGCCGAGCACCGCGAGCCGTGCCGGAACTTCGCGGGCGGACGTCGCCTCCCGGGTGGTCCAGTATTGGATGTCTTCAAGCCCCTCGACGGGCGGCCGGGTGGGGGTGGAACCCGTGGCGAGCACCACGGCGTGCCGGGCCGTGAGGGCGTAACGGTTGCCGTCCCGCCCGGCCACCTCCACGCGCCGCGGAGCGGTGATCCGGCCGCGGCCCCGGATCAGCTCTATCCCGGTGTCCTCCACCCACTTGATTTGGCTGTCGTCCTTCCAGTTCGAGGTGAAATGGTCGCGGCGCTTGAGCACGGCCGCCACATTCAGGGTGCGGGTGACAGCTTCCTTGGCCCCGGGAACGGTCTGTGCGCCATGCAGTGCAGTGCCCGGCCGCAAGAGCGCCTTCGAGGGCATGCAGGCCCAGTAGGAACACTCGCCGCCGACCAGTTCCGCCTCGACCAGGACTGCCGTCAGGCCGCCGCGGACCACCCGGTCCGCCACGTTCTCGCCCACGGCCCCCGCGCCAATGACAATGACATCGATTTCCCGTTCCAGCTGTGCCGTCATGCCAACAGCCTACGCCGGGGTCATGGCAGGATCTGGGCGGTCGGCATCGGAGTCCCGGCACCGTTTACGCCGGATCCTTCGCGAAATCTGCCGCGCGCTCTTTGCAGGACCAGCGGCCATGGCTACTGTTGGGACAATAGTTGGGGGAGGAGTCGGCCATGGCCGCAGGCAATATGACAGCAAGCAAGATGACACCGGTGGCGAGGTTCAGTGCGCAGGCCCGGCTGCGGGCGCTACAGACGGACATTCTGGAGCTGATCCTGGAGCGCGATCTAATGCCCGGGGACCCGTTGCCCACGGAAAGTGAGCTCACTGCAGCGCTGGGCGTGGGACGCAACACGCTGCGGGAGTCGCTGAAGGCGCTCCAGGCGGTGGGCGTCATTGAGATCCGGCACGGCTTTGGCATGTTCGTGGCGGAAAGCAATTTCGAGGCCCTGACCGACGGGCTCATGTTCCGCGCCCGGTTGTCCCTGCGGCACCACGGGGAGGAAGCCATGCAGCTCGTGGATGTGCGGCAGGCGCTCGAATCCGGTCTCATCGGCGCTGCCATGGACAAAATCACGCCCGAGCAGCTGGCCGCGGTGGAGGAATCTTTGCAGCGGATAGAAACGGCGGCCGCAGCCGGGGAGCCCTTCATCGAAGCCGACGCCGAGTTCCACCGCAGGCTCTTCGAGCCCCTGAACAACGCGCTGTTGATCAGCCTGATGGACGTCTTCTGGAAGGTCTACCGCCGGATCCACCTCGAAGTCGGCGGCCCGTACGACGTCAACCTCGGGGACTTCGCGACGCTGCACAGGGAGATCTACGAGGCCGTCGCCTCGGCGGACAAGGCCCGCGCCGCCGAGCGGCTCAGCTGGCATTTCGACGAGATCCGCAACATCATCGCCCAGACAACGTCCTGACCTGGGGGAGTCATGGCCCTGCGGTCGTTAAAACAAAAGATCCGTCCCGGCGTACCGGGACGGATCTTCTTTATCTGTGCGCCCAAAGGGATTCGAACCCCTGACCTTCTGTTCCGTAGACAGACGCTCTATCCAGCTGAGCTATGGGCGCATTCTCGGCTCTGGAGAACTTCTCGCTCCCCGAACCTCGAATTACTTTACGCGAGCCCGGGCCCAGTTACAAATCGAGCAGGGTGTAATCTGGCCGACTAGACCGGTCTACGTGACCTTAGTCACAAAACGTCCGTGCTGGCACCCGGCGTTTCCTTGATTTTCCGCGGTTTTTGATTTGGACAGCTCCAGTCATCCCACGTCCGGCCCCGAATTTCGACCAGCGCCGAGCCCTAGCATTTAGGACACACCACTGAACCCGAAGAAGGGAACTGTAATGGGAGATCTGGCCCGACTGCCGTTGCTTGAAAAAGCACCCACCACACATGCCGGCCTGCTGGCCTGGGTCGAAGAGGTGGCTGAACTGACTCAGCCGGACCGGATCTACTGGGTTGATGGTTCGGAAGAGGAGCGGAAGCGGCTCACTGATGAACTCGTTGCCGCAGGCACCCTGACCCGGCTGAACGAGGACTTGTTCCCCAACTCCTTCGCCGCATTCTCCGATCCCGCTGACGTGGCCCGCGTCGAAGAGCAGACCTTCATCTGCTCGGAGAAGGAACACGATGCAGGCTTCACCAACAACTGGATGGCCCCGGCGCAGATGAAGGAAAAGCTGCGCGGCCTGTTCGCCGGCTCCATGCGCGGCCGCACCATGTATGTCATCCCCTTCGTGATGGGCCACCTCGACGCCGAGGATCCCAAGTTCGGCGTCGAGATCACCGACAGTGCCTACGTTGTCGCCTCCATGCGCATCATGGCCACCATCGGTACCAAGGTCCTGGACAAGATCACCGCCACCAACGCCTTCTTCGTTCCGGCATTGCACTCCGTGGGCGCGCCGCTGGAGCCCGGCCAGGCCGACGTCGCCTGGCCCTGCAACCCGGACAAGTGGATTGTGCACTTCCCGGAGGAGCGCTCCATCTGGTCGTTCGGCTCCGGCTACGGCGGCAACGCCCTGTTGGGCAAGAAATGTTTCGCCCTGCGCATCGCCTCCGTGATGGCCCACGACGAGGGCTGGCTTGCCGAGCACATGCTCATCCTGAAGCTGACGTCCCCGGAGCAGAAGACGTACTACGTCTCGGCTGCCTTCCCGTCCGCCTGCGGCAAGACCAACCTGGCGCTGCTCGATCCCACCATCGAGGGCTGGAAGGTCGAGACACTGGGTGACGACATCACCTGGATGCGGTTCGGCAAGGAAGGCGAGCTCCGTGCCGTCAACCCCGAGGCCGGACTCTTCGGCGTGGCGCCGGGCACCGGCTGGGGCACCAACCCCAACGCGATGCGCGCTATCGCCAAGGGCAACAGCATCTTCACCAACGTGGCGCTGACCGACGACGGCGGTGTGTGGTGGGAGGGCATGACCGAGGAAGTGCCCGCGCACCTGACCGACTGGCAAGGCAACTCCTGGACCCCGGACTCGGACAAGCCCGCTGCCCACCCGAACTCCCGCTTCTGCACGCCGATCGACCAGATCGACATGCTGGCCGAGGAGTACTACAACCCGGACGGAGTGGAGCTGTCCGCCATCCTGTTCGGCGGGCGCCGCAAGACCACCATCCCCCTGGTCACCGAGGCGCGCAGCTGGACCAACGGCATCTTCATGGGCTCGACCCTGTCCTCTGAGACCACGGCCGCGGCGGCCGGCGCTGTCGGCGTGGTCCGCCGCGATCCGATGGCCATGCTGCCCTTCATCGGCTACGACGCCGGCGATTACCTGAACCACTGGGTTAACCTCTCTGCCAAGGCCAACCCCGAGCGTTTGCCCAAGATCTTCCTGGTCAACTGGTTCCGCCGCAATTCCCAGGGCGGCTTCGCCTGGCCCGGATTCGGTGACAACTCGCGTGTCCTGAAGTGGGCCATCGAACGCCTCGAGGGCAAGGCTGACGCGGTGGAGACCCCCATCGGGTTCGTCCCCACCGCTGACGCGATCGACCTCAAGGGCCTGGACATGACCCCCGCCCAGGTTGAAGAAGCGGTTCGGGTTGACCCGGCCGAGTGGGCCGCCGAGCTGGCCTCCATCGAGGAATGGTTCGCCAACTTCGGCAGCTCGCTGCCCGAGGCGCTGCAGGCTGAGCTGCAGACCCTGAAGGCCCGGCTCAGCTAATCCACCCGCAGAGTACGACGGCGGCGCCGCACCCTTGGAAGGTGCGGCGCCGCCGTCGTACGTTTCAGGCAGTCTCGCTTTAGGCCGGCGGGACTTTGGTCCCTAGGCCGCACCACCCCTGATCCCTAGGCTAGTCCGCATTCAACAGCCGGGCCCGTCCGCCGACTGGAGAGGGTGCTGGGGCATTCCAGGTGCCTGCAGCCGTGCCCCCGACCTGTCCGCTGAAAAGCGGGAGTTCAGGAGTTCATCATGCTGGTCAACGACGACGTCCATGTCCTGTCCGCGGCCGTCAGCGGCATCGTGGCGGTGCCGGACAGCCCCGGCTTCACCGAGGAAACGTTCGCGTTCAACGTAGCCACGGTCCACCGCCCGGACGTTGTCCTCGGTGCAGCAGACGCGCAGGACGTCGTCGCCGGCGTGAAGTGGGCGGCCGAACACCGTCTTCCGGTGTCCGTGCAGTCCACCGGTCACGGCGCAAATTCCGCGGTTGACGGCGGCCTGCTCATCACCACGCGCCGGCTGCAGGAGCTGCAGATCGATCCAATCGCGCGGACCGCCAGAGTGGGAGCCGGCGTGAAGTGGCGCAGCGTCCTGGAGGCGAGTGTCCCGCACGGGCTGATCGGACTGCACGGCTCAAGCACCGACGTCGGCGTGGTCGGATACACGCTCGGCGGCGGACTCCCCGTGCTGGGCCGCGCTCACGGGTTCGCGGCAGACCACGTGCGCGGCATGGAAGTGGTCACCGCTGACGGCGTGCTGCGCCGGATCGACGCCGACACCGAAGCCGACCTATTCGCGCTGATGTGCGGAGGTAAGGGCAATTTCGGGATCGTCACCGCGCTCGAGTTCAATCTCTTCCCGTTGGCCGATTTCTACGGTGGCGGGATCATCTATCCCGGGGCGGATGCGGTTGGCGTCCTGGCGGCGTTTCGGGAGTGGCTGCCGACGCTTCCTGACGAAGCGTCCCCGTCGATCTCCCTGCTGCGTCTTCCGGATATGGAATTCGTTCCCCCGCCGCTCCGGGACCAGTTCGTGGTGCATCTGCGCTTCGCATTTCCCGGGAACCGCGAGGAAGGCGACGCGCTTCTTGCCCCGATGCGCGCGGTCTCGACTCCTATGATGGACACCGCCGGCCCCATGGACTACCTGGACGTCGATCAGGTCCACATGGATCCGGTGGATCCGCTCCCGTACACGGAGGGCGGGGTGCTCCTGAAAGACCTCGGGGAAGAGGCGGTGGCGGATCTGCTCAAGCTCGCCGGCGAAGGCTCGGGCTGCCCGCTGGTCATGGTCGAAATCCGTCCGCTCGGCGGCGCCTTGGCCACGGGCCGGGCCCTGCCGGACGCCGTGTCCGGACGGGACGCCGCGTTCCTGCTGTTCCTGGTGGGGCTCGACACGCCGCCCGTGGCCGAGGCGTCCATCGCGTCAATCCGGGCCATCCTTACGGCGATGGTCCCGTACTCGACTGGATATACGCTGGTCAATTTCCATGGCGCGCCGGGGGATGAGGCGGATCGGGCCAGGGCATGGTCACCCGCCGTCTACGAGCGGATGCGCGCGGCGAAGGCCAGTTACGATCCCGGCAACCTCCTGCGCTTTGGCCACGCAATCACCGGGGTGCCGTCACAATGAGGCGCCTAGTAGACATGGCGACTAGTAGACATGTCATACTCGGCTCATGATCCTTGCGCGTCTCATCCTGGGCCTGCTCAGCTTGGCCCCCATGACCGGTTACGAACTTAAAAAGCATTTCGATGCCACCATCAGCCACTTCTGGAATGCGGACAAGGCCCAGATCTACCGCACCCTGGCCTCGCTGGTCCGGGACGGCTTCGCCGCCGTCGAGACGGTCGAGCAGGCCGGGTACCCGGCCCGGCAGGTGCACCGCATCACCGACGCCGGGCGCGCTGAACTCGCCGACTGGCTGAGGTCGGAGCCGCAGCCGGACACCGAACGCAATGCCTTCCTGGGCCGGGTGTTCTTTGCCTCCCAGCTCAAGGACGCCGACGCCAGGAGGCTCTTGGCCGCGCGCAGGGACGCGGCGACGCAATACCTGTCGGAGCTGCAGGAACAGCTGGCGGGCCGGGGCGCGGCGTCGGTTGGGGACCCGCGGTATTTTCAGCTGGCCACGCTTCGCAACGGCATCCGCCACGTCCAGGCCGAGCTCGAGTGGCTGCAGGAAATCGAAGGAGAGCTCCAGTGAACCAGCGCCCCGAAGCCTTTGCCGATGCTCTGGTGCCGGACAGCTATCCGGAAATCCATCCGCGTGCCGGCCGGCCGGAGACCCGGGAGGAATCCGCAACGGCGGGCAGCGGCACCGGCACGGTGGTGTTCCTGCACGGCGGGAACGTTGCCAACTGGATGTGGGAATCACAGGTCCGCGCCCTGCCCGACTTCCAGGTCCTCACTCCCAACCTCCCCGGCTTCGGCACGCGCACGGACGAGCAGTGGGATTCCCTTGAGGCGACGGCCGACGACGTTGCAGCCTTTGTCGCCGAGCATGCCGAGGCGGGACCGGTCCACCTGGTGGGCCTTTCGCTGGGTGCCGTGGTGGCGCTGCAGGTTGTGGCTCGCCACCCGGAACTTGCCTCTTCGCTGCTGGTCAGCGGCGCCGTCGTGTCCAGGGTTGGCGGGCTGCCCCGGGCGCTGTCCGCACTGCAGCTCGCAGGTTGGGAGCGGGAATGGTTCTGGAGGGCGCAGGCCCGGGCATTCCGGCTGCCGGCGGATTCGGTAGAGCTGTATGTGCGGCACGGCCTGTCGGTCCAGCGCGGCAACGCCCAGCGGATGTTGGCCCAGGTGTATGCCGGTTCCCTGCCTGCGGGCCTCGGGCGGTACGGCGGCCGCGTTCTGGCTGTTGCCGGCCAGAAGGAGCCGGGTGTGGTGGCGAAGTCCTTCGCAGTGCTGCGCGGGCAGCTTCCGGCGGCCCACCTTCGGCTGGCGCCGGGGATGCACCACGTGTGGAACGTCGAGGACGAAAGCCTCTTCAACGCAATGGTGCGCCAGTGGGTTTCCGGCTCGGTGCACCCGGGTCTGATCAACCCGGCCTGAACGACCCCGGCTTGACGACCGGGCGTACATGATTAGGGGCCCCGGGCTGGTCAGTGGCGTGGGGGAGGAAACGCGTGGCGGCGCCCGGTGATCACGATGATGAGGGCGATGACGAGCAGCGCGAGTGTCGCCCAGGCAAGGGATGGTGTGCCCAGCGAGCTGAGGAGCGCACCTCCGATTATCCCGCCGCCGGCGATGCCGATGTTCCAGCCCGTGACCATGACGCCCTGGGCCGCGTCCACGGCGGTGCCCGCGGCGTTCATCATCGCCGTTTGCAGCAGGCTCGCGGCGCCGCCGAAAGCCAGGCCCCACGCTGCTGCGCTGGCGTACACAACGACGGGGTCCCCGGCGAGGAATCCCAGGGCGAGCATGGCGATAGCGAACAAGGCGCTGCTGATGATCATGAGGGTTCGCAGGTGCCGGTCGATCAGGGCGCCGGTGATCGCCAGGCTCAGCAGCGAGGCAACACCGAAAACCAGCAGGACCGCGCTGACAGCCCCGCCCATGCCCACAGGTGCCAGGAAGGACGCAATGTAGGTGTACAGGAGGTTATGCGCAGTGACATATTGAACCGCGGTGATCAGCACAGGAACCAATCCGGGCAGGGTGAACACACGGCGCACCGGGGTCCGTTCACCCTTCTCCTGACCAGGCAGGGCGGGCAGGACCAACAACACCCAGCCGATCAGGGCTGCGGCGAAGACCGCCGTCGCGACAAAAGTGAACCGCCAGCCAATCAAGCCCGCGAGCAGCGTGCCCGCTGGCGTACCAACTGCCAAAGCGATCGGGGTGCCCGCAAGAGCGATCGTCAGGCCGCGGCCGCGCTGATCTTCGCTTACCAAGCGGCCCGCAATGCCCGCGACAATGCCCCACAGCACACCCGCAAAGACACCGGCGACGAAACGGGCCCCCAGCGCGAGCGCGAAGCTCGGTGAAACAGCCACGATCAGGCTCGTCACGGCGTATCCCGTCAGGGCAGCAAGGAGAAGCCGTCGGCGGGACCATGCCATGGTCGCGCTGATGATCGGGATCGCCCCCACAATGGAACCAATGGCATACGCCGAGACGAACTGACCGGCAGCAGACTCGGTCACCCCAAGTCCTTGGCTTATCTCGGGAAGGATGCCGGCAGGCATGGTCTCCAGCATGATGGTCAGGAACCCACTCGCGGTCAGCGCGAGCAGGCTCCACAACGGCAGGCGCTGCGGGCCGCGCGTCTCGAGTGGGGTGTGCTGTACTAGTGTCATGAACCTTACGGTAAATGGTTGACACTAGTGTGAAGGTCAAACCGGATGCCGATCAACTCCGCCCGAAGGTGCATGACATGCGAATTGGCGAGCTCTCGAAACTCTCGAACACCCCGACCAGATCCCTCCGGTACTACGAGGAGCAGGGCCTGATCGTCCCGCGGCGCCTGGAGAACGGCTACCGGGAGTACGACCCGTATCTGATCGACCGTGCGATCCAGATCCGCGGCCTGATCGACAGCGGCGTCCCCACCAAGATCATCGCCCTGATCCTCCCGTGCCTGGACAAACCCCGCGGCATTGTCCCCGACGACATCCAACCCGAACTGCTCGCAATCCTCCGCGACGAACGCGAAAAGATGACCCAGCGCATCGACTTCCTCACACGAAACCGCGACTCGATCGCCACCTACATCGATGCAGCAGATGCGGCGCTAGCGCGCCGCACTGCCGGCACGGCTGCCTAAGCCACCACACTCGTTCTCCTCAGCCTTAGCCTTCGATGAGGACCCTCACGTCCCAGGCACCGAGGGGGAGGATATCCCCGGCCTCGTACTTCTGATCACCAAGTAGATCTGTGACAGCTGCCGGAAGGACAAAATCCGATGGCGTCCAGGACCAGTTGTGCAAGAAACGCAACCGCCTGCCGTCGCGTGATCGGGCGCCCGTGACGGTCTGCGAGGCGATGGCGGGCTTCCACCCGCCATTCGTTTGCCTTCTGGTTGCCCAGCGGGCGATGTCGGCAGCGAGCACCGGGTTGGGCACGGTGCCGACGTAGGTGACGGCGCCCGCACCATGTGGCCGAGAGGTGAGGGCCGGCCATCGGGAGAATTGCGGGTGCTCATAGCCGAGCAGGTGCTCCGCACCGGTGCTCTGCAGCCCGTCTATCCAGTTCGTGGCCATAGCGCCTGGGCTCGGCGCAAAGGCTGACCCAAGGATTGCTGTCACCGGGATGGGTTCACGGAGGGTGGAGAATTCGTCGTAGTAGACGCCCGATGCGACGTCCAGGAGGGCCGGTTTGCGTTCCTTGCGGGCTCGGGCCTCATGGTCCTGGTAGCCGGTCCGAATGCCCATGATGAGGTGGCCACCGGCGGCGGCGTAGTCGTCGTACCAGCGCAGCTCGTCGTCCGTCGTGATGGCAAGCCCGGCGGCGATCAGCACCGGCTGGGCGGCTGCGAAAGCCGCCGGATCCATCCCGGCGAGCTGGGACTGATGGACGATTCGGGACTGCAGTCCGGCGTCGAACGCTCCCCGGTAGAACGAGTCGAAGATCGTCTGGAACGACCGTGTGTCGGGGACGTCGTTGTGGGCAAGCTGTGGCGCTTCTTCCAGCGCCCATTTGGTGTCATTGGAGTAGACGAGGGCGACGTCGGCGTCGGGAATCAGGCCGGCCACCAACGGGCCTGCAGTCTCGAAGTCCTGACCAAGCTGGGCGATCTGCCGGTAGACACGCCCGGGTTCCAGACTGTGGGGAAGTACGCCGCCCCAGTAGGTTTCCGCGCCGAAGTGGAGGGTGTGCCAGTGCCAGTACTCGATCATCGTGGCACCGCGGGACACCAGTGCCCAAGCTGCCTGGCGCCACTGGCCGTCATAGGCGGGTTCGTTCTGGTGTGAATGGCCGATCGCCTGGGCATTGGTTTCCGTGACAAGAAACGGTGCCTGTTTCGAGGAAAACATGCGGTCAGCCGTGGCGTAGAGGGACCAGGTGCCCTCGGTGGTCCACTCCTGTTTGAGGGGCTCGATGGCAGGCAGCGCGAGGTAGTCCTGCATCCGGTAGTACGGGTTGCCGGCGGTGATATCCAGCTTCTTGGTCAGGGCGTCATCCTGGGCAGTTTTGCGTTCATAGGAGATGCACGTGGTGACGAACTGGTCCTCGCGGGCATATTCACGGACAATCTCTGCCTGCCAGTGGATAAAGTCCGTGGTGAGTTGGGCCTGGAACCGTCGCCAGGCCAGCGCGTACTGCGGCTGCGCGTTGCCGTCGGGAGTCCAAAGGTCGGACCAGCTGGACAACCGATGGGACCAGTATGTGAGGCCCCATTCGGTGTTGAGTTTGTCCACGGTGCCGTACGTGTGGCGGAGGTGGTCCACGAACTTTTGGAAGACACCATGGTTGAAGAAGATCTCGTTTCCCGGTTCGTTGTCCACCTGGAATCCGATAACGGCGGGGTGCCCGGCGTAGCGATCCATGATCTTGCGGATGATGCGCTCGGCATGGAACAGGAATGCCGGGTGCGTGAAGTCGATTTCCTGGCGGGCGCCCCATCCGGCCGGCTGGCCTGTGGCGCGCTGGGCGTTGATTTCCGGGTAGGCCCGCGCGAGCCATGGGGGTGCTGCATATGTTGGGGTCCCCACGATCACGCAGATGCCGCGAGCGTGGGCCGCGTTCAGGACGGGTTCCAGCCAGTCCAGGTCGAATACCCCGTTTTCCGGCTCCCAGGTGGACCACACGGACTCCCCGACACGGATCACCGTGAAGTGGGCCTGTTGCATCAGGTCCATGTCTTCTTCGAGCCGCCTTGAGGGCTGGTATTCGTGGTAATAGGCGGCGCCAAAGAGGATCCGCTCAGACAGGTGGGTCACAGGAAGCCTTTCGAGGGGTGCCTGTCCATCCTCGTGCAGAACGTCGGTGACCAGGGAGCTGTTTTCATTAGGTGGAAGGCAGCATTCAATCTGGTCGAATCGGCGGCGCCGCACCCTTCAAAGGTGCGGCGCCGCCGTCGCTCTTAAGGCCACCTCCCTTTAGGCCGGCGGGACTTTGGTCCCTAGGCCGCATCGCCGCCCGTCCCTAGGCGTGTCCGCATTCATCAGGTGGGTGGGGACTAGCTGGCCAGCCAGATGTCCGGGCCGAAGACCTCGTAGTGGATCTTCGTGGCCGGGATGCCGGCGTTGATGGCCTCGTTGCGGATGTTCTTCATGAATGGCAGCGGACCGCACAGGTACAGCGACGCGTTGGCGGGAAGGTCCACCTCGCGCAGGGTCATGTTGCCGGACTTGGACCCGGCTTCCGGCTGCTCGAGCCAGAGCTGGAGGTCGGCGCCGTCGAGGCGTTCGACGTCGTCCGTCATCTGTGAGCGCAGGGCCCAGCTGTCCAGGGTGCTTTCCGCGTGCAGGACCAGGACTTGACGGTCAGAGCCGGAGTCGGCGAGGGAGCGCAGGATGGACGCCGTGGGCGTGCAGCCGATGCCGGCCGAGGCCAGGACGACGGGACCGTCGCCCTCCTTGAGCGTGATTTCGCCGTAGGGGTTGGAGATGTCGATGATGTCGCCTACCTCCACACTGTTGTGCAGCACGGGGGAGACCTCGCCGCCGTCGTCAAGCTTGGTGGTGAAGCTGCGGCTGGTGCCGGCGTCGCCGGAGAGGGAGTACTGGCGGACCTGGCGGAGCCCATCCGGCAGGGCGACCTTGACGCTGACGTACTGGCCGGGCAGGGCTTCGGTGACGGGGGTGTCGTCGGCCGGTTCCAGGGTGAAGGTCATGGAGCCGGTGCCGGCGGGGGTTTTGGCGGCAACTCGCCAGGGGGTCCACATCACGCCGTTGGCCTGCGCGGCGTAGAGGCCCTTCTCAAGCTTGATCAGCGCGTCCGCCATGAGCCAGTAAACCTCGGTCCAGGCCTCGGCGATTTCCGGGGTGATGACCTCGGCAAGGTCCTCCGCGATGGCCGCGAAGAGGTGCTCGTACACCACCTGGTACTGCGGTTCGGTGATGCCGAGGGAGGCGTGGCGGTGCGCGATGCGGGACAGCACGGTCTCGGGCAGGGTGCCCGGATTGGTCACGAGGTGGCTGGCAAAAGCGGCGATGCTTCCGGCCAGAGCCTGCTGCTGGGCCCCGTTGCGCTGGTTCGATCGGCTGAAGAGCCCGTCCAGCAGTTCCGGGTGCGCCGCGAAGAGCCGGGCGTAGAACTTGGGAGTGATCTCGCCGATCCGGGAACCGACGAGCGGGAGGGTGGCCTCGATAACCGGGAAGGACTTGTCCGAGAGCATGCTGACTCCTGAGTTAGTGGCCCGGGGTCTTCGACCGGACCGCGATCTAAATACTGTCATTTGAAATACCAATATTTATAAGCCAGTTCTACATGCTGTAGAAATTGGATGCAAATCGGGCGGCGGGTCGGCCCGCGCAGGCCTTGGCGCCCCGGTTTAGGGTTCCGGCATGGCGTGCCTTAGAGCCCCGGGCGCAGCCCGATGGCCTGGAAGACGGGCGCCATTTGCCGGGACGTCGGCAGTGAGGCGATGACAATTCCGTCGAGTTCGGCATAGAAAGCCTCGCGGGCCCGGGCCAGCGCGGCCCGGAGGCGGCACTCTGCGATCAGCGGGCAGGTCCCGGCCGCAACGACGCAATCGGCGGGGTCCTGGCGGGTGTCGAGCTGGCGCAGCAGCTGGCCAACCGTGGCGTTCCGCCCGGCGCTGCTGAGCCGGGAGCCGCCGGTGCGGCCGCGTTCGACGTCGATCATGCCCAGTTCGCGCAGCTTCGCCATCGCCTTGCTGACGTGGTTGTATGGCGTGCCGACGGCGTCCGCGACACTCTGCGTGGTCAGGAGAGCGCCGTCGGGAGCGGCTGCGAGCACCATCACGGCGCGCAGGCTCACATCAGCGAAGGCATTGATCTTCATGTCGCTAGCCTAGGGACGGTCTAGTCCACCCACACGGCGGGTTCGTTGGTATCAGCCGCGAGCTGGCCGAATTCGAGTTCGCGCGTCGCGGCGTTCGGGGCGTAGGGCAGGACCGCCGCGAAAAGGGAACCGTCCTGGTGCTCGGCCGCGACGTGGATGGCGTCCGAGTCCTCCTCGAGCAGGGTGATGTCGCACACCACGGCGGCGGCCCGGAACTCGTCCCGGTGCTGCCGGAGCAGTTCGTGGAGGTCCCGGATCATGGTGTCGGCGTCGAAGTGGCCGTCTGATCCGTCGGCCGGGTCCGCGGGTGTCACGGCAACCAGCCGGACTTCGTCGTCTTTCTGCACCACCAGGGCGAAGGGCAGGAAACCGCCGTTGCGCTCCAGCTGCTCCTGCGCGGCGCCGACGCCGGTGCCTAGCAGGTTCTCCAGGTCCGTTGCGCTGGCCTCCGGCACTGAATCGCGCCAGGAGCCGGCGTTTGATGCCTCTTCAGGACTGGCTGCCACGGCTAGCCCCGGACCAGGGCCAGCACACGGTCGCGGACGCGTTCCATGGTGGCGGCGTCAGTGGCTTCGACGTTCAGGCGCAGGAACGGCTCGGTGTTGGACGGACGCAGATTGAACCAGTAGCTGCCGTCGAGGGCAATGAAGGTGCTGCCGTCGAGGTGGTCGACCTCGACGTCGTCGTCCTGGAAGTCCCGGCGGACGCGCTCGACTGCGCCGACCTTGTCCTCGATTTCGGAGTTGATCTCCCCGGAGGACCGGTAGGGCTCGTATTCGCGGCCGAGCTCGGAGAGCGGGCCGTCCTGCTCGCCCAGGGCGGCCAGGACATGCATGGCTGCCAGCATGCCGGTGTCCGCGTTCCAGAAGTCACGGAAGTAGAAGTGGGCCGAGTGCTCCCCGCCGAAGACGGCTCCTTCCGCAGCCATGTCGGCCTTGATGAAGGAATGCCCCACGCGGGTGCGGACGGCCCGGCCTCCGTGGCGTTCCACGAGTTCCGGAACGGCGCGGGAGGTCAGCAGGTTGTGGATGATGGTCGGAGTGTCTTCGCCGAGGCCCCGGGCGCGGGCGATTTCGCGGCGGGCCACCATGCCGGTGATGGCCGACGGCGAGACGGGCTCGCCCTTTTCGTCAATCACGAAGCAGCGGTCAGCGTCGCCGTCGAAGGCCAGTCCGATGTCCGCGCCGTGCTCGACGACGGCGGCCTGCAGGTCGCGCAGGTTTTCCGGCTCCAGGGGGTTGGCCGGGTGGTTCGGGAACGAGCCGTCCAGCTCGAAATACAGCGGCACGATCTCCAGCGGAAGCTTGGGCAGCAGCGCATCGCCCAGCACGGCGGGAGTGGTGAGGCCGGCCATGCCGTTGCCGGCATCCACCACTACCTTCAGCGGCCGGGAACCGCGCAGGTCCACCAGGCTGCGAAGGTACTCCGCGTAACCCTTGAGGACGTCGTGCACCCCCACCAGGCCACGGGTGCCGGCGGCAGGGATGGTGCCGGCGTTGAGGTATTCCTCGGCGCGGGCCTGAATCTCCTTCAGCCCGGTTTCGGATGAGATCGGCACGGCCCCGGCCTTGGCCATCTTGATGCCGTTGTATTCGGCCGGGTTGTGGCTGGCCGTGAACGTGGCGCCGGCAGCGTTCAGGGCGCCGCACGCGTAGTACAGCTCGTCGGTGGAGATCAGGTCCAGCAGCTGGACCGCGGCGCCGCGCGTCGCGGCGCCGTTGGCAAAGGCTTTGGCGAACTCGGGGGAGGAGGGGCGCATGTCGCCGCCCACCAGGACGGTCTGCCCGGCCAGGTCCAGAACGTCAACGAAGGCAGCACCGACGGCTTCGACGATATCCGGGGTGATGGATTCGCCCACGATTCCCCGCACGTCATAGGCCTTGAACGCGGCCGAGAGGTCAAAAGTCTTTGTTTTGTCCGTAGTCACGCGTCTTATCTTACGTTGCAGCACTGTGGCGCTGGGGTTGTGTTGCCCGGGGTTGTGTTGCCCCCGGCTCCGTTGCATTGGTTCTGTAGCCGCGGCCTGGTGTTGCCCGCATCGTGGGATTGTGCACATAGCGGGTTCCGGCTGCGCCGGTGTCGGGGGTGGCTGGGATACTGAAGCAATGGCCAGTAACCAGAACGCCCTTTCCAGCCCCGCCGTTTCGAACACCGCAGTGTCGAACACCGCCGTTTCCAGCATCGCGGTCTCCACCGCTTCCTCCTCGACGCGGGAGCAGGCCCAGGATGTGCTGCGCGAGCTGGTGGGGCACCCGGAGGCACAGTTCCATGACGGCCAGTTCGAGGCCATTGAGGCACTGGTCGACGGCGGCCGGCGGGCCCTGGTGGTGCAGCGCACCGGCTGGGGGAAGTCGGCCGTGTACTTCGTCGCCTCCCTGCTGCTGCGCCGCCGCGGCGCCGGCCCCACCCTGATCGTGTCCCCGCTGCTGGCGCTGATGCGCGACCAGGTGGCCGCCGCGGCCCGGGCCGGCGTTCGCGCGGTTGCGATCAACTCGGCCAACCAGCTCGAGTGGGACACCGTCCGCGGGCAGCTCGCCGCCGATGAGGTGGACGTCCTGCTGGTCTCCCCGGAACGCCTGACCAACCCGTCCTTCCGGGAAAACCAGCTCCCCGAGCTCGTCCGCCGGACCGGGCTTCTCGTGATTGACGAGGCCCATTGCATCTCGGACTGGGGCCACGATTTCCGCCCCGACTACCGGCGCATAGCGGACCTCATCACGCAGCTGCCGGAGACCGTCCCGGTGCTCGCGACCACGGCCACGGCCAACTCCCGGGTGGTGCATGACATCGAGGAACAGCTCGGCAAGAACGTGCTGACCATCCGCGGCGCACTGGGACGGGAATCGCTGCGGCTGGGCGTCCTGACCCTGCCGGATTCCCGCGAACGGCTGGGCTGGCTGCTGACCCACCTGCAGGACCTGCAGGGCAGCGGCATCATCTACACGCTTACGGTGTCCGCGGCGGAGGACACCGCCCGGCTGCTGGCCGAAGCCGGCCATGAGGTGCTCGCCTACACCGGCCGCACTGACCCCGCGGACCGGGAACGCGCCGAACAGCTCCTCAAGGACAACCAGGTCAAGGCGCTCGTGGCCACGTCCGCCCTCGGGATGGGCTTCGACAAGCCGGACCTCGGCTTCGTGGTGCACCTTGGCGCGCCGTCCTCGCCTGTGGCGTACTACCAGCAGGTGGGCCGCGCCGGCCGCGGCGCCGCGAACGCGGACGTCCTGCTGCTGCCCGGCTCGGAGGACCGCGACATCTGGCAGTACTTTGCCACCGCGTCCATGCCGTCCGAGGAAAAAGCCGCCGCTGTCCTGACTGCCCTGGCCGAGGCCGGTACCGCGGTGTCCACGGTGGCCCTCGAGGCCCGGGTGGACCTGCGCCGGACCCCGCTGGAACTGCTGCTGAAAGTGCTGGCCGTGGACGGCGCCGTCGAACGTGTCGGCGGCGGCTGGCGCTCCACCGGGCAGCCCTGGAGCTACGACGCCGAGCGGTACAGCAGGATCGCCGAGGCCCGGGTGGATGAACAGGATTCCATGGTCATCTACCAGGACACCGCCGGCTGCCGGATGGAATACATCACCTCGGTGCTGGACGACGAAACGGCCCGCGCCTGCGGCCGCTGCGACAACTGCGCGGGCCGCTGGTTCCCTGCCGACATCGCCGAGGCCGCCACCGAAGCCGCGGGGCAGACCCTGCGCCGTGCCGGCGTCGTCCTGGAACCGCGGCTGCAGTGGCCCAGCGGTATGGACCGCCTCGGAGTGCCCGTGAAGGGCAAGATCAAGCCGGATGAAGCCCTCGCAGAGGGCCGGGTCCTGGCCCGCCTCACGGATCTTGGCTGGGGCGGCGCCCTCCGCGAGGCCTTCGGCGCCGGCGCGACGGACCGGACCGTGGACCCCGGCATGCTGCAGGCCTGCGTCCAGGTGCTCCGGGAATGGGGCACGGGAGACGCGCGGACCCCGGGCTGGAGCGGTGCCGGACGCCCCGCCGCGATCATCAGCCTGCCGTCCCGCGGGAAGCCCGCCCTGGTGGAGTCTCTGGCCCGCGGGATCTCCGAGATCGGCCGCATCCCCTACCTGGGCCAGCTGCAGCTCCACCACGGTGGCCCCACCGGAGGCCGGGGCGGCAACAGTGCCTACCGCCTTGCCGGGGTCTGGGACCGGCTGGTGGTGGGGCCCGAGCTGGAGGAAGCTTTGGCCGGAATCCGGGGCCAGAGCGTGATGCTCATCGACGACCTCGTGGACAGCCGCTGGACCCTGACCGTCTCCGGGCGGGCCCTCAGGCTCGCCGGCGCCGGTGCCGTTCTGCCGCTGGTGCTGGGCCAGGCCGGCTGACCTCGGCGCCCGCGTGGCGCGGGAGGGCCAGGCTGTCCACCGTGCTCAGGAGCATCAGGACGGCGATGGCCACGAACGCGGCCCGGTACGGCGCCGCCGGATCGCCGGCCGCGGCGGGCCAGAGGCCGCTCGCCTCGAAAACCCGCAGCAGGAGCGCGCCCACGGCGATCCCTGCCGCGGTGGCGAGCTGCACGAGTGTGGCGGAGACGGCGTTCGCGGACGGCAACTGGGCCGGGACGACGTCGGCGTACTGGACAGACGCGTAGGCCGAGAACCCGATGGACCGGAACGCTCCGCTGGCCACCAGCACGGCGATGATCAGGGCCTCCGGGGTGCCGGCGTCGAGCAGTGCGCACAGCGCAAACGTGGCTGCGGAAGCGAGCGACGCAAACACCAGGACGGGCTTGAACCCGAAACGCCGGATCAGCGGCGTCGTCGCGGGCTTGATGCCGATGTTCCCTATGAACACCGCGGACACCATCGCCCCAGCGCGCAGCGGGTCCCACCCGAAGCCGGCCTGGAACATCAGCGGCAGCAGGAACGGCACGGCGCTGATGGTCAGGCGGTACACAAAGCCGCCCGTAGCCGTCGCGCGGAAGGTCCGCGCGCCGAACACTGACAAATTGAACAGCGGCGTGCTGGAGCGCCGCATCCAGGCCACGGCGGCAGTGAGGAACAGCAGGCCCGCCACGATCCCCGCGGCCGCCGCGATCCCGGCGTCGCGCCCGCCCATGAGTTCCAGTCCGACCAGCAGCGAGCCCACCCCGAGCGTGGTCAGGGCGAGCCCCAGCCAGTCAAGGCGGCGCCTGCCATCGCCGGCGACCGCCGGGACGAGGCGCAGGGCGGCGAGGAAGGCTGCCAGGCCCAGGGGCAGGTTGACCAGGAAGATCCAATGCCAGGACAGGTAGGTCGTCAGCGCGCCGCCCACCAGCGGCGCCAGGACCGGTGCCAGCAGCCCAGGCCACACCAGGAAGGCCGTGGCCCGGAGCAGGTCCTTCTTCGGGGTTCCGCGGAGCACCACCAGAGTGCCCACAGGCACCATCATGGCCCCGCCGGCGCCCTGCAGGATCCGGCTCAGGGTCAGCATGGTGAGGTCCTGGCTGAGCGCGCAAAGCAGTGACGCCGCGGTGAAGATGGCGATGGCGAGGCAGAACACCCGGCGTGCACCGAGCCGCTCCGCCAGCCAGCTGCTGAGCGGAATGCCCATCGCCACCGTCATCAGGTACGCGGTCATGGTGATGTTGACGTCCGCGGCCGGCACCGAGAAATCGGCGGCGATACTGGGAATGGCCGTGGTCAGGACGGTCCCGTCGAGGAATTCCATGAAGAACGTCGCCGCCACCAGCAGGGCCAGCCGCGGGCTCCAGCCGCCCTCAGCAGGGACGGCGCCGCCGGCGGAAACTTTCATTTGCGGGTCACCGAGTTCCGGTTCACGCATGGCCAGGCGCCAGCTCGGATTCCAGCACGGCCATGGCAGCGTTGTGGCCGCCGATCGCGCTGACGGCGCCGCCGCGCCTTGCCCCGGAGCCGCACAGCAGGATCTGCGGATCGTCCGTTGCCACGCCCCAGCGGCGCGCCGGGGTGTCCAGCGGGTCGCCGTCTTCCACGAACGGCCAGTCGAGGCCGCCATGGAAGATGTTGCCGCGGGGCATGCCGAGGGCGCGTTCGATGTCCAGGGTGGTCTTGGTTTCGATGCAGGGGCGTCCGTCCGGGCCGGTCAGGAGCAGGTCCTCGATGGGTTCAGCCAGGACAGAATTCAGGGATGCCAGGACGGCGGCCTGCAGTGCAGTCCGCCGGGCCTCGTTGTTCCCCGCCGTGACCAGCCGGTCCGGGACGTGTAGCCCAAAGACCGTCAGCGTTTGGGCGCCGGCTGCCTGCAGTTCCGGGGACAGGATGCTCGGGTCGGTCAGCGAATGGCAGTAGATTTCGCAGGGCAAAGGCGAGGGCACGGATCCGGCGGCGGCACTGAGGTAGGCGGCGTCCAGTTGGGACCAGGTTTCGTTGATATGGAAGGTCCCGCCGAAGGCCGCCTCCGCGTCAACGGACCGGTCCAGCAGCCGGGGGAGCCGTTTGAGCAGGAGGTTGACCTTGACCTGCGCGCCCTCGCGCCGGTGGTTCGGGTTGTCCTTGCCGGAGGCGGTCCGGCCCCGCAGGCCGTCCAGGACGGCGGGCGCCACATTGGAGAGGACCCACTGCGCGGAAGACGAGCGGTCCTGGCCATCATGGCGGTAGTCCACGACGCCGCCGGGCAGGACCGCCGTGACGTCCGCCGAGGTCAAAATGGTTGCGCCGGCGTCGCGGGCGGCGCGCTCCAGTTCACCGGACACCGCGCCCATGCCGCCGACCGGCACGTCCCAGTCCCCGGTCCCGCCGCCGAGCAGGTGGTAGAGGAAGCAGATGTTCTGCTGCAGGTCTTCATCGTCAGCCCGGGCGAAGGTCCCGATCAGCGCGTCCGTCAGGACCATGCCGCGGACCAGGTCGCTTTGCAGTTCCTTGCTGATGGTGTGCCCGATGGGGTGCTCGATCATGGCGTCCCACGCCTCGGCGGCGCCGGTCCGGGCGGCGAGGGAGCGTGCGGCGGACCTCGGCAGCAGCGGCGCGGTCAGCGTGGGCCAGAGGGTCTCCGTGAGTTGCCGGCAGGCGGCGTAGAACGCGGTGAAGGCGCGGAACTCGCCGTCGGGAGCGCCGACGGCGGCGAAGGACGCCGCGGTGGCGGCCTCGTCCCCGTTATCCACGAGCAGGGCGCGGCTGCCGTCCGTGGGGTCCGGGGTGTATGAGGAATAGCGCCGCCGGGCCAGGGTGATGCGCAGGCCGAGGTCGTCGATGATCTGCTGCGGCAGGAGGCTGACGAGGTACGAGTAGCGCGAGAGGCGGGCGTCGACGCCGTCGAACGCCTGCGCGGAGACCGCTGCCCCGCCGGGGTGCTCCAGTTTTTCCAGGACCAGAACGTCCCGCCCGGCCTTGGCCAGGTACGCTGCCGCAGCGAGGCCGTTGTGGCCGCCGCCGACGATGATCGCGTCAAAATCCGTGTTGCTCGCCATGGGCTTATCCTGCCATCCGCATCGGCGGGCGGGCGCGGGACGTCCGGCCACCGGACCTTATCGCCGCCGGACCAGGGAGATTCTGGTCGGGCCGGGAACGCAAAAGGCCCCGGTCCGAGGACCGGGGCCAAACGCGGAGACGGGGGGATTTGAACCCCCGGTGGAGTTGTGCCCCACACTTCATTAGCAGTGAAGCCCATTCGGCCGCTCTGGCACGTCTCCAATTGCTATTAACTAGCCAACCAAGGATACGCAGAAGGTGCCACGCAGTGCAAAACGGCCAGTCCAGAACAACGCGGGGTCACCTACGGTCCCTTGAGGGCCCTCGGATGGGCCGGAAGTGACCCCGCGTTGCTGTCGGGGTTTGGAGCCCGACGCCGGGACCCGGACTAAGCTTCCCGGCCGGCCAGGGCGCGCCACAGGAAATGCTGGCTGCGGCTTTGCAGGGCGGCGGCCTGCCGGTTGTCGGAGGCCCCCGCGTGTCCGCCCTCGAGCGCCTCGTGGAACCAGACGTTGGGAATGCCCATGGCCTGCATGCGGGCCGCCATCTTCCGGGCCTGCACCGGGCCGACGCGGTCATCCGACGTCGCGGTCCAGATGAACGTCTCCGGGTAGTCCACGCCGTCCTTGAGCAGGTGGTACGGGGAGAACGTCTTGATGGACTCCCACTGTTCGGGGTCGTCCGGGTCGCCGTATTCGCCAATCCAGGAGTAGCCGGCGGACAGTTTCGTGTACCGGCGCATGTCCAGGAGCGGGACGCCGCAGGAGACGGCGCCGAACAGTTCCGGGTACTGCGTGAGCATGTTGCCCACCAGCAGCCCGCCGTTGGAGCCTCCCACGCAGCCGAGCCGCTCGCGGGAGGTGACACCGCGGGAGATCAGGTCTTTGGCGACGGCGGCGAAGTCCTCATAGGCGCGGTGCCGGTTCCCCTGCAGCCCGGCGCGGTGCCAGGACGGCCCGTATTCACCCCCGCCGCGGATGTTCGCCACCACGTAGACGCCGCCGCGGCGGTGCGGGGCCGCCCCTTCGGCGCTGGTCGATTCCTCGGTGCGCCGCTCCAGCCACGCCCGGCCGATCGCGCCGCTGTAGGCCGGGGTCCGGGAGATCTCGAAGCCCCCGTAACCGGAGAGCTGCGTCGGGTTCTGCCCGTCCAGGACCAGGTCCTTGGCGCCGACCTGGAAGTACGGAATCCGGGTGCCGTCCTTGGACACGGCGAAGTGCTGCTGCACTTCGTAGGCCACCTCGTTGAAGAACGACGGCGAGGTCCGGATCATCTCGTGTGTGCTGGCGACGCTGGCGGGAGTCCCGGGGGTACGGTCTGAGGCGCTGTCGCGGGTGAGCGTTCCCCGGGTCAGGGTGGTGGGTGTCGTGAAACCCGTGGCGACGAGCCAGAAGTCGTTCCCGGCACCGGGCGCCGTGCCCTCGGAGACGGCGGCGGTGCCGCCCGTGCCGTCGTCGTCCGAGCCTTCGGCGTCATCTTCATCGTCCACCGCGAAGGCGTTGACGTCGTGCAGGGGCGGGCAGGCGTCCAGCACGGTGACGGCCCACGCCGAGTCCGTGCCCGGGCTGCGCGGATCCAGAACATGGATTTCCGAGGACACGTCACGGAGCAGATTCAGCAGCAGGAAGTCCCGCGTCCAGCTCCAGGACTGCAGTGAGGTGTGCGGGTCGGGCGTGAAGAGCACGGCCAGGTCCCGGCCGCCGGCCAGGAAGTCCTCGAACCCGGCCGCGAGGAGCGAACCCGCCGGGTGCGTGGTGCCGTTGACGGTCCAGTCGCGCTGCGGGCGGAACAGCAGCCAGTCACGGTGCGAGCTCAGGTTCACGTCGGCGGGCACATCAATCTGCACCCACTCGCCGTCCCGCAGCACGGAGGTGGTCTTCTCAAAGAAGCTGATCCAGTCGAGCGCGAACGTGCGTTCGAAGCCCGGCGTGGAGTCGTGGGCCACGATCGCCATCATGTGGTCCTCGGGGATGTCGAACAGCCTCTCCGCCTGCGTCAGGGATTCGCCGCGGCGCAGCCTCACCCCGGTCCGTGCGTAGGACGACGTGGTCTTAGGCAGGCCATCGGCGGTGGTGGCGACCAGCAGCGTGTCCCCGTCCAGCCAGGAGGCGTTGCCTTTACCGGTCGGCAGGTCAAAGCCGCCGTCGGCCGGGTCCACGAAGCCGCGGGCCTCGACGTCGAACTCGCGGTAGCGGTTTGCGTCCCCGCCGTCGGGGGAGAACGCCAGCAGGGCCCGCCGGTGCGGTTCGCCCGCGGCGGGGCGCAGGAAGTTGGCGCCGTGGAAGACCCAGTCCTGGCCCTCGGCGGCGGCAAGGGCATCGACGTCCAGGAGGACGTCCCACGCGGGGCTCCCGGCGCGGTAGCTGTCCCAGCTGGTCCGGCGCCACAGGCCCCTGGGGTTCTCCCGGTCCTTCCAGAAGTTGTAGTACCACTCGCCGTGCTTGCCCACCATGGGGATCCGGTCGGTGGAGTCGAGGACCTCCAGGATCCTGCCCTCCAGATCCGTGTACTCGGCGTCCTCGAGGAGTTCCTCGGTGCGGGCGTTCTGCTCACGGACCCAAGCCAACTGCTCCTGGCCGTAGATGTCCTCCAGCCAGATGTTCTCGTCGACGGGTTCCGGCGCAGCCCCCGCTGCCGGGATGGTACCGGCGGCTTGGTCGGGCGCGGGCGGGGGAACAGCTGCTGTGGTGGTCATTTTTCCATCCAAGGACATCGGTGCGGCAGTGGCAAGTCCGGCGGCGGTCAATCCGCGGCCGGGTTGCCGATACGCTGGATGCCGTGGTTACATCGCGAAGCATCCGCACGGCAGTAATAGGCGCCGGTCCCCGGGGCACGAGCGTGCTGGAGCGGCTTCTGGCCAACCGGGCGGCCGCCGGTCCGGCCGGAACCCTGCACATTGACGTGGTTGACCCTTACCCGGCGGGCCCCGGGCATGTCTGGCAGCCGGGACAGTCGCGGCTGTATCTGATGAACACACAGTCCTTCTACCCCACGATCGTCCCTGAGGATCCGGAGCTGGCCCCGCCGCTGGCCGGGGACACGTTTGACCGGTGGCGCGAACTCCAGCAACGCCAGCCGCATCCTTCCCTGACTGACGAGGAACGCGCCGAAATCTCCGGCCTCGGGCAGACGGACTTTCCCAGCCGGGCGCTGTATGGCCGGTACCTGCGGTGCACCCTGGAGGAGCTGCTGACCCGGCTGCCGGACGGCGTCACCGTGAGCTTCCACGCGGCGACGGCGACGTCCGTCCGCCACGCGCCCGCGGCGCCGGGTGATCCGGCAGACGCAGCCCCGGCCCGGTTCGACGTCGTCCTCGACGACGGCACGGCGCTCACCGTCGACTCCGTGGTGCTGGCCTTGGGCCATCTCGACGCGCGGTTGAACGCCGAGCAGAGGGAGTTGCTGTCAGCAGCGGAGGAACTGGGTCTGCTGTACGTGCCGCCGGCGGCGCCCGCCGACGTCGACTGGTCCCAGGTGCCGGCCGGCCGACCGGTCCTGGTGCGCGGCATGGGCCTGAACTTCTTCGACGTCATGGGACAGCTGACCGAGGGGCGCGGCGGCCGGTTCGTGGCAGCGGAGGATGACGGGGAACTGGCTTACCTGCCTTCGGGCCGCGAACCGCTCATCATCGCCGCGTCGCGCCGCGGAACCCCCTACCGGGCCAAGGCGACGCTGACCGGTTACTACCCCGGCGCGGTCCAGCTGCGGTACTGCACCGAGGGCGTGGCCGCCAGGTTTGCCGAGACCGGCATCCGGCCGTCCTTCGACCATGACCTCTGGCCGCTGCTGCACCGGGACGCGCTCTGGGCCTACTACTCGACCCTCGCGCGCTCGCAGCCTGGTGCCATCCTGACCCGCCCGGCCGAGTTCCTGCGCGCCCTTGACGAGTCCCTGCGCCCGCGCGCGCATTCAACCGGTAATTGGGAGAACGCCACGGAATCCGTGGTGGCAGTCCATGTCCGGGCCGCCCATCGTCTGTACCTGCTCGGCCTCGCCGCGCCCCTGGCCGGACGCTCGTTCGGCTCCCGGGCTGAACTGGACGCCGCCGTCGTCGACTATCTGCTCGACGACGCACGGCGCTCGGCGCTCGGCGAGGATGACCCCGTGAAAATGGCGATCGGTGCCCTGCACCACGGCCGGGCCGTGCTTAAGACCGTCGTGGCCGACAGCGGCATCACGGACGAATCCTGGGTTGCGGGCCTTCGCGGCTGGTTCGAATCGTTCGTGGAAGGCCTCGCCAGCGGCCCGCCGGCCCTGCGCTCTGCCCAGCTCGCGGCGCTGGCCCGGGCGGGCGTGGTCCGCTTCGTGGGCCCGGATCCCAAGTTTGGCGTGGACCGCCGGGCCCGGAGGTTCACGGCGACGTCGCCCTGGGTGAACGGCGGGCCCGATGACGGCGCCGACATCGAGGACGACGTCGACGGCGGGCCGGACCCTTTGGCCAGTGCCGCGGCCGCGGGTGTGTGCGCGACGGCCATGATCGAGGCCTTGGCGCCGGCGAACCGGGTAGCCGTCAACTCCTCGCCCCTGCTGGAGCAGCTGCTGTCCGAGGGGCTCGTGCGGCCGCGCCACATGATGAGCGTGGAGGGAACCCCGGTCCAGACCTCCGGGCTCGACGTCGTCCCGCACCCCTACCGGCCGCTAGGGGCCAACGGGTCCGTGACGGAGGGACTCTACGTGCTCGGGCTCCAGCTTTCCGCCGCGCAATGGGGCACCGCTATCGCCGCGGAGGCCCGGCCGGCGTCGGGACCCGTCTACCGCAGCGGCCAGCGCACCCTCCGCGACGCCGACGAGATCGCCCGAGCCGTCCTGACCCGCTAGCTGCGCCTGTCCTGTCCGCCCGTGAAGGATGGACAAGTGAAGGATGGACAAGCGAAGTATGGACATGTCCCGCGTCTTCCCCAGCGGAGCCGCGAAAAATGGACATGCCCTCCCTGACCGCCCGCGAAGGATGGACATGCCCTCCCCGTGGGCTGAGCAGTGGACACTTGGCGCATATGTCCATTGCTGCGGCCCGGGGGAGGACATGTCCCCTGACTCTTGACGCGAAGAATGGGCATGTCCCGTGGCTGGCGCGAAGAATGGGCATGTCCTGTGATGCGTGACGCGAAGGACATGTGCCCGCGCGTGAAGCACCCGAAAATGGACATGTGCCCGCGCATGAAGCCCGCGAAGGATGGACATGTCCCCGCGCGTGAAGTCCGCGAAAAATGGACATGCCCTCCCCGTGGGCCGGGCAATGGACACTTGGCGCATATGTCCATTGCTGCGGCCCGGGGGAGGGCATGCTCACTGGTTGGGGCTGGGCATTCCCGGGCCCAGGAACCTCGGGCCCAGGAACCTCGGGCCCGGGAAAGCCCAGGCTACGGAATCAGCCCTTCAGACACTTCCGGTAGGCCGCCATGGCTTGCCCGTAGTTCGCTTGGCCCACGACGTCCGCGGGCCGGTGCGGCTTGACCGGCGGGGTGCATTTCGGCGGGACAGGCGTGCTGGCCGCGACCAACACATCCGCTTTCACCACGGTGCCGGATTCGACGGCGGTGAGCACCAGGGTGCCCGTGCCGGCGGCGGCGCCGGCGGGAACCAACACGCTCACGGTGGCGGCGCCGGCGGAAACCGGGACCGTGCCGAGAGCCGTGACGGTGCCGTTGGCGTCAGTGAACTCGGCGCGCAGCGAGGCATTCACCGGGCTGCCCAGCGAAGTGAGGTCCAGCTTCGAAACCGCCATGGTGATGGAGTCCCCGCCCTTGACCTCGGCTGCCGTTGAGTTCACCACCGACACGGAGCGGCGCGCGAAGTCGGGCGAGACAGGGTTGTGGGCCTGCAGGTACGTGATCCACGCGTCGCGGTCCACCAGCCCGGTGTCCTTGGTGTTGGCGCCCGCCGTGAAGATGCGGAAGTTGTCGCCGCCGGTGGCCAGGAAGCTGAACGTTCCGATCCGGTAGGACTTCGCCGGGTCAATGAGGGCACCGTTGACCCGGATCGAAGTGATCCGGTCACCGGCCGCGCGTGCGGCGTCGTAGGTGTAGTTGACGTTCTTGGACAGCCCCAGCTGCAAGTAGGCGCGGCTGGGAACCGTGCCGTCCGCGTTGGTCTGCCACTGCTGCTCCAAAAGCGTCTTGAACTGCGCCCCGGTCAGGGACGTCGTCCACAGGTTGTTTACGAACGGCAGCACCGCGTTGGCCTCGGCATAGGTGATGGTGCCGTCCGGCGCGTAGTAGAGCTCGTTGCGAAGCCCGCCCGGGTTGACGACGCCGATTTCCGCGGCACCGAGTTCCGGCGCCTTCAGCACGTCGACGAGGGAGTCCGCCACCAGGTTGCCCAGGGTGGACTCGCTGGAACGGTCATCGCGCACGGCCGGGGATCCGGCGAACGCCGTCGTGATGTCGGCGGTGACCTTGCCGACCGGCTGGTTGCCGACCACAGCGGCGTCGGCCAGGGCCTTGGCCACGATGGTCTTGACGGCGGCGACCCGCGGGTACTTCGCCACAAGATCGGCTTCCGGCTGGGCAGCGCTCGTGGTGCGCTGGACGTTGCCGGCCTTGTAGCCGGTCACCGCCATGGTCTTGGTGTCGATGGTCAGCTGGATCTGGCCGATGAACTCGCCGTAGTTGCCGGTCTGGACGATCGGGCGGGTCCTGCCGGTGGGCTGGCCGGCCGAATCCAGGACGGGGGCGTCCCAGGAGTACTGCTTGTGGGTGTGGCCGTTGAAGATGGCGGCAACATCCGGGCTGACCTTCTGGACCATCTTGGCGAAGGGGCCGCCGGCGGCGATCTCCTGCTCCAAAGTGGCGCCCTCGGGCGCGCCCGATCCGGCGCCGTCGTGGTTCTCCACGATGATGACGTCGGCGAGCTTGCCCGACTTGATCTTCTCCGCGACCCGGTTGATGGCGTCGACGGGATCGCCGAACTCAAGGTCCGCGATGCCGGCCGGCGTGACGAGCGAGGGGACCTCCTGGGTCACGGTGCCGATTACGGCGACCTTGACGCCGTTCATGTCCAGGACCGTGTACCCCGGCAGGACAGGGGTGGTGGTGCCCTTGGCGTAGACATTGGCGCCCAGGTACGGGAATTTCGCGTTGGCCCCGCCGGCGGTGACCCGGTCCCGCAGGTCCGCCCAGCCGCCGTCGAACTCGTGGTTGCCCACCGCGGAGGTCCGCAAGTCCAAGGCGTTCAGGACATCGATGGTCGGCTGGTCCTTGGCGATAGCCGAGGCGAACAGCGATGCGCCGATGTTGTCGCCGGCCGAGATGAACGCCGTGGCGCCCGGGGCGGCAGCGGCGCGGAGCTTCTCGATGGTTCCGGCGAAGAACACCGTGTTGGAATCGATGCGGCCGTGGAAGTCGTTGATGCCCAGGAAGTTCAGCTCAACGCTTGCCGGTGTGGCGGGAAGATCCAGCCCCACAATCACCGGATCGTGGTCGCTCGCCCGGAACTGGTCCGCAACGTAGTAGTCGGTGACGTTGTTGTTGTAGCGGCTGTACTCCAGCGCCACGGATTCCACCGAGTTGATGTTCCAGATGTCGGCGCCGGTGACCGCGGCGTTCGCTGCAGGGGAGGCGAGGATGTGGTCCAGCGAGCCCACCAGGCCGCCGAAGAGGTAGGAGTGCTTGGCGGAACCGTCTGCGTTCTTGGCCTTTTCGTCCTGGTTGACGTATCCGGCGCCGGTGAGGACGTTGATGGGGTCCTCCTTGGCGTAGGAGTTGAAGTCACCGATCAGGAAAACCTTGTCGGTGCCCTTGGACTTCTGCAGCTCGTCGGAGAACGCCAGCAACGACTTGGCCTGGGCGGTGCGGGCGAGGTTTGAAGCGCCCTGGCCCTTGTCGGTGTCCTCCGGCGTGGCAGCGGAGCCCTTGGACTTGAAGTGGTTGGCGATGGCGATGAACTTTTTGTCATCGGCGGCGCCTACCGGCTTGAAGACCTGGGCCATCGGCTTGCGGGCGCTGGCGAACGCCACGGTGTCGTTGTGGATGATCGATTCGCCGATCGGCTCCGCCGTGGCCTTCTTGAAAATGAACGCGGTGCGGATCATGTCCTCGTCGGCCAGTGGGGGCGCGTTCGCAGGCGTGCGGACGTAGTCCCAGATCCCGGGCGTCGCGATGTTGAGGGCCTCCACCAGCTTGGCGAGGGCGTCGTCGCGGTTCTTGCCGAATTGGGCCGAGTTTTCGACCTCCATCAGGGTGACGACGTCGGCGCCGGACTTGGAGATGGCGGCGACGATCTTCTCCTGCTGCCGCTTAAAGTTCTCCGCGTTCGCCGCGCCGCGGACGTCGCAGCCGCCCTTGACGGTGATGGGGTTGCCGTCACGGTCCGGGTAGAACGTGCAGCCGGCGACCTGGTCACCGGTGGTGGGGAAATAGTTGAGCACGTTGAACGAGGCGAGTTTCAGGTTCCCGCCCACCGCCGCCGGGGCATTCACGCGGGTGGCGCCGAAGCCTGCCGGCTGGACACTGTCAGCGTTCGCGGGGGTCAGTTGGGTCAGCGGCTGGAACTTCCAGGCGCTGTTGGCGTAGCTGAGCACCACGTTGGTCTTGAACGTTACCGGGGAACCGACGCGGACCGGGTCCGACGTCGTGAGGTACGGGAGCGGCTGGGCCTTGGTGGCCTCGTCCTTGAGGAAGTTGGTGGTGGCGCCGTCGTCGAGCTTAATGCCGCGGGCGGCATTGGCGGCGACGGTCGCGGTGTACTCCGCAGAGCCGAACGGCGCGACGGCGGTGGGCTGGACCAGCGGGGTGGTGCCGCCGGCGAGGCCGATCTCGCCGTACTGGTTCAGCGAGAAGTTATCTGCCACGGTGACCGGGCCCTGCGGGGTGAGCAGCATGCCTTCGAGGGATTCACGGAAGGCCTCGTCCGCCGGGAGCGCGAAGCCGGTGGCCTTGACCTCCGGGGCGGCCTCGGTGAGCTTCTTCAGATCCGCCGCCGCGGCCACGGTCAGCTGGGTCATGCCGAAGAATTCGCTGACGGCGCCGGTGGCCTCGACGTAGTCGCCGATCTCGACCGTGCCGACCGTGGACGGCGAGTAGACGAACACGGCGTCCGACGCCGTGTGGTTGGCCGGCGTGAGATCGCCGCCTGTGCCGGGGGTCTGAATGTAGTAGCCGGCGAAACCGCCGGTGGGGAAGGTCGCCGTGACCAAGCCGTGCGTGGTGACCGAAGCTCCCGCCAGTGGGCTGGCGGCGCCGGTGCCCTGGATTTCGGCGATGGTCTTGGTGGCCGGGGGCGTGCCGGGACCCGGATCGACGGGAGGACCAACCGGGCCGGGGGCCGCACCGTTGGCAGTCTTTGGCGTGATGGTTGCGTTTAGCGTGACGTCCGCGGAGTTGTTGTTCGTGTCCGCGCCGCTGCTGCGGTTCAGGCTCTTGACGTCGGTGTTGCCCGACGGCGCAGCGGCCGCCTGGGTCTCAAAGGTGTTGGAGGTGCCGTACCCGAGCAGGTCCGCGACGTTGGCCGGTTCGATGACCGAGCCGGTGGGCAGCGGGCTGATCGCGCCAGCCTGCTTGGCCAGCACGATCGTGCCGCCGCTTCCGCCCGGGTTGAACCCGGTGGCGGTGGCGTCGGCGGCCGGGAGGTCGGCGCCGGTTGTGCCGTTACTGCCGCCTTGGAGAAGGTAGTAGCCCTTGGCGGGGATGCTGCCGCTCAGGGCCGCAACCGAACTCGGCGTTCCCGTGCCGGTGGCGGAGCGGTATTGGAGGGACCAGCCCTCCAGCGAGACCGCCGTCTCGGAGCTGTTGTAGAGCTCGATGAACTTGTGCTTGAAGGCCGCGCCGGAGCTGCCGCCGCTGAGGTATGCCTCGTTGATGACCACCGGCGAGGCGCCGTTTGCTGCCGGGGAGACCTCCACGGCATTGGCGGGCACGGCCGCCAGCGGAGCCGCTATGAGCGCCGCCGACAACGCTGTGCCCAGCACTGTTTTCCAGGGTGTTAGTTTCATTCGCGCTAACTCTCATTAGGGTGCCCCGGGTAAAGGGCAGGGTGCAGTGTGTGTCCGCCGGGTGCAGCGGACGGTGGCCGGCCCGAGCTCCTGGTCAAGTCGTGCCGGGCCCATCCAAACAGGGGTGAATGAACAACGTATGGACTAAACGTGCATTCGGCGGGACGCCCCCCAGCGAGACGCGCCGCAGCCGTCCCGGAGCGGCTCGAGAGCCCCGGGCGTTGGTGACTGGTGATGCAAGTGAGTGGTGTCCGCGGGTGCCTCCACCGGACGCTCCACAGCAGAATACCGGCCAGTAGCCCTTGAGGAAGGGTCTGGCCGGTATTTCTTACAACAAATTTTGTAATTATGCGGGAGGGGGCGTCGACGGCTCCCGGGCTCCGCGTTCGGGACTACCCGTCCTGGCCTAAGCGTCTGGGTCTACCCGTCTGGGCCTAAGCGTCCGCGGCGGCCTGCCCCTGTCCGGTGTCGGCCACGATCTTGAACGTCGCGCCCGTGGGGTCGGTCAGCGTGGCGATCCGGCCGAAAGGTGTGTCATCCGGCCCGTCGATCACCTGCGCGCCGAGGGAGACGGCCTGGGAGATGGTGGCATCGGTGTCCTTGACGGCGAAATAGACCTGCCAGTGGGAAGGCACCTCGGCCGGCAGGTAGCCGGACGCGTCCATGATGCCCGCCTTGGCGGCCCGTCCGGCGCCGAGCGTGGTGTACCGGAACTCCGGGGTGTCGCTCATGACGTCGGTGTCCCAGCCGAACACGTCCTGATAGAACTTGACGGCGGCGGCGTAGTCCTTGGTGTGGAGTTCGTGCCAGGCGGGGGCGCCCTCCTCGGCCGCGAGCTCAAAGCCCTTCATCTCCGCGGGCTGCCACACGCCCACGGCAGCGCCGCTGGCATCGGCGATCATGGCCATGCTGCCCTGCTCCGGCACCACCATGGGACCCATGTACACCTGCCCGCCGTGCTCGGTGGCAGCCTGGGCCGTTGCGGCGGCGTCCTCCGAGCGCAGGTAGGTGCTCCACACATCCGGCATCGCCGCCATGTCTGCCTGCTTCTGCATGATGCCGGCGACGGACTTTCCGTTCTTCCAGGCAGTGATGTAGCCGCCGTATTTTTCTTCATCACCGGTCTGGAAGGTCCAGCCGAAGACTGTGCCGTAGAACGATTTGGCCTTTTCGGTATCCGAGGTCATGAGGTCGATCCAGCATGGTGCGCCGTTGGAGTATTCGGGGGTAGGCATGAGGGCTCCTGCTCTTTGTGGCGGCCTAGGCATTGCTGCCCGGCGGCCGGTCTCGGGGGATGCTTGTGACTCGGGGATGAAGACACAGAGAGACTATGGCGGGGGACCGACAGTTTCAATGGGGTTGGGCTGTCCGGCTCCGCGGGTCACCGGAAGTACCGGGGGCGGCGGGTCAGGGACGGTCCGCGCCAGCGAGGACCCCGTCAATCCGGGACAGGACGCCCGGCCAGCCATTGCCCATGCCGTGGAACGCCTGCTCACCCATGGGAGTGTCGAGGCGGAAGCCGGCGTGCTCGAGGTGCAGGACCGTTCCGTCCTCAACGGCCTCGAGCGTCCACGTGATGGTGGTGTCGAGGGACCCCTCGGCGAAGAGAAAGCTGATCGAGGTTCCGGGCTCTACGGTAAGAACTTTGCATTGCTGCTGGCCCCAGGAGCCCATGTCCATCGTGAAGCGGTGCCCGGGGGTGGGGGCAATGTCGCCCGGGGCCCACCAGCGGGCGAGCAGCTCGGGAGTGGTAAGCGCGGCCCAGACGGCGTCGGCGCGGTGGGGGAAGTGGCGCTTCAGGCGGATGGTGTTGTCGGTCATGGCAGGTTCTCCTCGTCCAAAAGGTCAGCGAGCGCGTCGAGGCGCTGGGTCCAGTAATGCTCGTAGTGCTTCAACCAGCCGCTGACCTCGGCGAGGCCCGCGGCTTGGAGATGGTAGATGCGGTACCGCCCTTGCCGTTCCTCGCGGACGAGCCCGGCCTCGCGGAGCACCGCAAGGTGCTCTGAGGCGGCGCTGCGGCTCTGTTTTAGCAGCCGCGTGAGGTCCCCGGCTGTTCTGGGTCCGCCACGCAGTTCATCGAGAATGGTGCGCCGGGCGGGGTTTGCGAGGGCGGCAAACAGGTCGGGAAGCACCCCACGATGATATGCCGGATTTTTCCGACCTATCAAGCGGTGTGAAACACCCCCCCGTCGAAGCGATCCCATCTATTCTTGATAGATGAGTGACACCGCCCGTTCCACCGTCACATTCGAGGGCCGCTTCGCCCGGGAGTTCGCGGAGATGGCCATTCCCTGGCGGGCGGAGGAGGCTCCCGACCCGCAGCTGCTGGTGCTCAACGAACCCCTCGCCGTCGACCTCGGCCTCGATCCGGAGTTCCTCCGAAGCCCGGAGGGCTTGCTCTTGCTCATCGGCAACGCCGTTCCCGCCGACGCCACTCCGGTGGCGCAGGCGTATGCCGGGCATCAGTTCGGCTGGTACGCCCCCCGTCTGGGCGACGGCCGCGCCCTGTTGCTCGGGGAGATTGCGCACTCGGACGGGCAGCTGCGCGATATCCACCTCAAGGGTTCAGGGCGCACCCCGTTCGCTCGCAATGGCGACGGCCTGGCAGTGGTCGGTCCGATGCTGCGCGAGTACATCGTGAGTGAGGGCATGCACGCCCTGGGCATCCCCAGCACGCGGTCCCTCGCTGTCGTGGCGACGGGGCGCCCGGTCCAGCGCGAGACCGTCCAGCCCGGAGCCGTCCTTACCCGGGTCGCCAGCAGCCACGTGCGCGTGGGCAGCTTCCAGTACGCCCGGGCCACCGGCGACGTCGGCTTGTTGCGCAGGCTTGCCGATTACGCGATCAGCCGTCACCACCCGGCGGCGGCGGAGGCGGGCAACCGCTATCTCGCCCTGCTTGAGGCCGTGATAGCCGCCCAGGCCTCGCTGGTGGCGCAGTGGATGCTGGTGGGCTTCGTCCACGGTGTCATGAACACCGACAACATGACCATCTCGGGCGAGACCATTGACTACGGCCCGTGTGCATTCATGGATGCCTTCGACCCCGCCGCCTCCTACAGCTCGATCGATGAGGGCGGGCGCTATGCCTACCGCAACCAGCCGCTGGTGGCGGAGTGGAACCTTGCCCGGCTCGCCGAAACTCTCCTGCCGCTCCTTCACGGTGACCAGGACAAGGCCGTGGAACTGGCCGTGGAAGCCCTCGGTGAGTTCCGTCCGCAGTACAGCGCCGCCTGGTTCGCGGGCATGAAGGCCAAGCTGGGGCTTCGTGAAGAGACCGACGACGACGTCGCCTCGCCTCTCGTCGACGAGCTTCTGGCTCTCCTCCAGGCCGGACGGGTCGACTACACATCGTTCCTCCGGAATCTGGCCAAGGCCGCCCGGGGCCAGCGGGAACCTGCTCGCGGCATGGTTCCCGATATGGCGGCGTTCGATGCGTGGGCGGAGCGGTGGCGCGCGTTGGACCCGGACGCGGACGCCATGGACGGGCTGAACCCCATCTACATTCCCCGCAACCATCTGGTGGAGGAGGCCCTCGCCGCCGCTACCGCTGGCGACCTGACTCCGCTGGGCAGGCTTCTGGAAGCGGTGTCCAATCCCTTCGAGGAGCGGCCCGGCCTGGAGCGCTACGCCGCGGCGGGCCCGGAAGACTTCGCCGCCTACCGGACGTTCTGCGGGACCTGAGCGGCGCCCCAGCTCGAAGGCGGCGGACCCTGCAGGCCTAAGCGCGGCCCTTAAGGATCAGGTTCCAGTAAACCCGGGGAAAAATATCGCGGTCCACGACCCACGACGCGCGGCTCTCTTTCCACGTTGGCAACTTTGGGACAGAAGGCATGGGCCGGTAGTGGTCATCGAACTCGGCGAAGACAACCGTAGAGCGGGACACCGTGAAGGGACACACTGAATACCCGTCGTACTTTTCCGTCAGGGGCCTTCCCTCCCGGGCCGCAACCAGGTTCTTGGCCAAGACCTTCGTCTGCTTTCGCAGCGCCCCGCCTGACTTGGAGTTGGTGGTCGCCGCGGCATCACCCAAAGACCAGATGTTCGCAAAACGGACGTGCCGGAGGGTCTGCGGATCTACTTCCACAAATCCTCCGGAGTCATCCGGGGCGGGCAACTCCGTGGCCTTGAGCCAGTCCGGGGCCGACTGCGGCGGGACGGCGTTGAGAACGTCGTAGTGCAGCTCCTCGGTGGACCCGGTTGCATTGTCCCGAATCAGGACGTTCTGTGCCGCGGCCTCCACCGAAACCAGTTCGCTTTCAAGACGTAGTTCAACGCCATACTCGGCAATCTTGCGCTTCAGCTCGTCGTCCACTGCCGGCACCCCGAATACGGTGGCGGAGGGCTGCACCATCACTACTCGAATGTCATGGAGCACCCCCTGCTCCCGCCAGTAGTCGCAGGCCAAGTACATCGGCTTCTGGGAGGCGCCGCCGCACTTGATGGGGCCGGAGGGCATGGTGAAAACGGCGGTCCCGGCCTTAAGGCCACGGAGCAACGTCCAGGCCTTGGCTGCGAGGCTGAATTCATAGTGGGACGCACCGGACGGGGACTGGACGGCCCCCGCCAGACCCGGGATCTTGTCCCAGTCCAGCTGCAGGCCGGGGCAGACCACCAAGTGCCCATATCCCAGGTGGCCTCCCGAGGCCATAGACACCGTGTTGCTCGCCGGGTCGATGCCCACCGCGCCGTCCCGGATCCACTCCACGCCAGGCGGCATGACGGAGCGCTGGGGCCGGACGGCTTCTGAGGGTTTCGCCCTCCCGCCAGCGATGTGGGAGAAGAGCGGCTGGTAGAAGTGTTGGTCCCCGGGCTCCATTACGGCCACATCCTTCACCCCGTAGCGGTGAAGGCGCGCTGCTAGGGAAACGCCGGCGTTACCCCCGCCGATAACAAGGACATCGTAATGCTGCCCGGCCATGGCGTTACTCCTTCACAGTCAGGGCAGAGGCTTTATGCGCAGCCCGCGCACCGGTTTTGGCGGATTCCACCACATACAACGGCTCGTCTTGGCTGGCGCGGTGGGTATGTCCGTCCAGCTCGAAGTCACTGACTTTTTTCTGCACGATCTTGCCGTGGGTGGTGCCCTGGGGCGTATTCCATTCCACGGGGGTTCCCTTGCTCAGCGACATCGGCGCTCCTCGGGTGTGGCGGTTCCAGCAGTACACGGGTGACCAGCAACCAGCGCCTCAATAGTAAGGGTGGTGAGCTCGATTGGGTATCGTCCCGGGCTGCGGACGCGAAAGAGGCCGGCTGGGCCAATCTTTCGATTGGCCCAGCCGGCCTCTGAACCGCGCAAACTCTGCGCTCTCGCGGAAGGTAAGAGATTCGAACTCTTGGTACGGGGTTACCGCACACTGGTTTTCAAGACCAGCTCCATCGGCCGCTCGGACAACCTTCCCTAACGAGTAGTCTTTCATAGGCGGTCGGCTGCCACAAAAAACACGCTGCGCTTGCGGATGCGTGCGGCTCCCCGCCATATTCTGGGGAGAGATGTTGAACGGACCTGGCGATTGCTGCGTGAGCGCGACGCCAGTTAGGAATCGGGAGTGCTCCATGAAGGCTGTCTATATCTCAGAGCCCGGCGGACCCGAGGTCCTGGAAGTCCGTGAGGTGCAGGCCCCGGTGGCCGGAACCGGCGAGGTGCTGATCGACGTCGTCGCCGCGGGCCTGAACCGTGCGGACGTCCAGCAGCGCAAGGGCTTCTATCCGCCGCCCCCCGGTGCCTCCGAGATCCCCGGGCTCGAGGTCTCTGGCCGGATTGCGGGCTTCGGCCCGGGCGTCACCAAAGCATTCTCCATAGGGGATAAGGTGGTGGCGCTGCTTGCCGGCGGCGGCTACGCCCAGCGCGTGGCGGTGCCGGCCGGGCAGGTTCTGAGGATCCCCGACGGCGTTGATTTGGTCACCGCGGCATCGTTGCCGGAGGTCGCGGCGACGGTATATTCCAACCTGATCATGACGGCGCAGCTGCAGCCGGGCGAAACTGTCCTCATCCACGGAGCCACGGGTGGCATCGGCACCATGGCCATCCAGCTGGCGAAAGCCTTCGGCGCACGCGTGGCGACGACGGCCGGGAATGCGGAGAAGGTGGGCACCGCCAAAGCATTCCTGGGCGCGGACATTGCGATCAACTACGCGGAGGAGGACTTCCCCGCGAGTCTGCGCTCGCAGAACGGCGGCAAGGGCGCGGATGTGATTCTCGACGTCGTCGGGGCAAAATACCTCGGGCGGAACATTGATGCCCTCGCCGACTACGGACGGCTCGTGGTGATCGGGCTGCAGGGCGGAGTCAAGGCCGAACTGGACCTCGGGCAGCTGCTGCGGAAACGGGGCGCCATCATTGCCACGGCGCTTCGGCCCCGCCCGGTCGAGGAAAAGACCGTGATCATGAACGCCGTCCGGGATGCCGTTTGGCCGATGCTGACCGACGGCAGAATACGGCCCCTCGTGGCCAAGACCTTCCCGCTGGACCAAGCCGCCGCCGCGCACACATACTTCGATTCAGGCGATCACGTCGGCAAAGTCCTGCTGCTCATGTAGCGACGGTCCCGCGGTGCCGACGAAGCCTTAAACCGCAGGTCAGCCCCGACGTATGCCGGCGGGGGAATGCTCAATTTGCGGGAGCGGTGCGCAGAACGATAACGTAATTCCATACGCGGTATACACGCGTCTTGGGGCGCGTGTATGCTGTGTGGTTTCTTGATCCCGGGAGCGCCATGTCTATCCGTCACAGTCTCCTAGCCCTCTTGCAGGACAGGCCCCGTTACGGCTACCAGCTCAGGACCGAATTTGAGGACCGCACCGGCTCGTCCTGGCCGCTGAACATCGGGCAGGTGTACACCACCCTTGACCGGCTGGAACGCGACGGGCTGGTGCAAAAAGACGGCGGCGACGGCGACGGGCACGTCATGTACAGCATCACACCGGCCGGCCGCTCTGATGTCCGGCGCTGGTTCACCGCTCCTGTCTCCCGCACCAGTCCGCCCCGGAATGAGCTGGCCATCAAGCTCGCGCTCGGCCTCACGATGCCCGGGACCGACGTCGGCGCCATCATCCAGGCACAGCGCGCGGTGTCCATCCGCGCCCTGCAGGAGTACACCAAGTCACGCCGTGAGACCGCGAGCCTCCAGCGCGCGGCCGACACCGCCAGACTCTTGGTGCTGGACTCCCTAATTTTCCAGACCGAAGCCGAAGTGCGCTGGCTGGATCTTTGCGAGGCCCGCCTGATGCAGCTCAGCAACCTCCCCGCGTAGCGGGGCCCTCCGCGGCCAGGGTGTCCCGCCTCACTGGTAGGGTGCCGGAGGGCAGTTCTGAATCCGTGAACTGCCCAGCTGGGATTCTCGAGGAGGAGACAAATGGGCACAATGCCAGACGGCACACAACGCGACAGCACGCACGGGAGCTCACAAGGCACCGCACAGCTCGACGACGGGATCACTCCGGACCCGTCCCTTCCGCCAACGTCGGTGGATGAGTCCGTCCGCGACGCCGCGGACCGCAAGTGGACCCCCGCCAAGATCGCGCTGTGGGCAGCCATCGCCCTGCTGGGCGGGGTCGCCTGGATCATGCTCGCCATCATCCGCGGGGAGACCGTCAACGCCATCTGGTTTGTGTTCGCGTCGGTCTGCACGTACCTGATCGGCTACCGCTTCTACTCCAAGGTCATTGAGCGCTACCTGCTCAAGCCCAACGACCGCCGTGCCACCCCGGCCGAATACAAGGCCGACGGCAAGGATTACGTCCGCACGGACCGCAACGTCCTGTTCGGCCACCACTTCGCCGCCATCGCAGGCGCCGGACCCCTGGTCGGCCCGGTCATCGCGGCGCAGATGGGGTACCTGCCCGGCACCATTTGGATCATCATCGGCGTCGTCCTCGCAGGAGCCGTCCAGGACTACCTCGTCCTGTTCTTCTCCATGCGCCGCGGCGGCCGCTCCCTCGGACAAATGGCCCGGGAGGAACTCGGCCTGATCGGCGGCACCGCTGCCCTCGTCGCCACGCTGCTCATCATGGTGATCATCGTCGCCATCCTGGCCCTCGTCGTCGTCAATGCCCTGGGCGAAAGCCCCTGGGGTGTCTTCTCGGTGGGCATGACCATCCCGATCGCCCTCTTCATGGGCGTGTACCTTCGGTTCATCCGGCCGGGCAAGGTCATGGAGGTCTCCATCATCGGCTTCGTGCTGCTCATGGCCGCCATCATCGGCGGCGGAGCCGTGGCGGGTACCGAATGGGGCGCCGCGTTCTTCCACCTGGATAAGGTCACCATCGCCTGGGGCCTCATTGTCTACGGCTTCATCGCCGCGATCCTCCCCGTCTGGCTGCTCCTGGCCCCCCGCGACTACCTCTCCACTTTCATGAAGATCGGCGTGATCGTGATGCTGGCGCTGGCCATCATCGTGGTCCGGCCCGAGATCACCGTCCCGGCCTTCAGCGAGTTCGCCGGCCGCGACAACGGTCCGGTCTTCTCCGGCGCCCTGTTCCCGTTCCTGTTCGTCACGATCGCCTGCGGTGCCCTGTCCGGCTTCCACGCCCTGATCGCCTCCGGTACGACGCCGAAGCTGATCGAAAAGGAACGTCAGACGCGCCTCATCGGCTACGGCGGCATGCTCATGGAATCCTTCGTGGCCATCATGGCGCTCGTCGCCGCCATTTCCATTGACCGCGGCATCTACTTCGCCATGAACGCCCCCGTGGCGCTGACCGGCGGCACAGTTGAGACCGCGGCGCAGTGGGTCAACAGCTTGGGCCTGGCCGGTGTCAACATCTCCGCCGCCGATCTGGCGCAGACGGCCTCGGACGTGGGGGAGCAGAGCATTGTGTCCCGCTCGGGCGGCGCGCCGACGCTCGCCGTCGGCCTGGCCCACATCATGCAGCAGTTCATCGGCGGCACCGCGATGATGGCGTTCTGGTACCACTTCGCCATCATGTTTGAAGCCCTGTTCATCCTCACGGCGGTGGACGCCGGCACCCGCGTTGCGCGCTTCATGCTCCAGGACTCGATCGGCAACTTCATCCCCAAGTTCAAGGACAACTCCTGGCGTCCCGGCGCCTGGCTGTGCACCGCCGTCATGGTGGCGGCCTGGGGCGCCGTCCTGCTGATGGGCGTCACCGACCCGCTGGGCGGCATCAACACGCTGTTCCCGCTGTTTGGGATCGCCAACCAGCTGCTGGCGGCCATTGCCCTCTCGGTCTGCCTGGCCATTGCTGCCAAGCGCACCGCGCTGAAGTACCTGTGGATCGTGGCCGTGCCGTTGGCGTTCGCCGCCGTCGTGACCATCACGGCGAGCTTCCTCAAGATTTTCTCCCCCGTACCCGCGGTGGGCTACTTCGCCAACAACGCAGCCTTCGCCAAGGCGCTGGCGGACGGCAAGACCTCCTTCGGCACTGCCAAGACCCAGGCCGCCATGGAGGCCGTGGTCCGCAACACGATGATCCAGGGCTGGCTGTCGGTCATCTTCGTGGTGCTGAGCATCATCGTCATCATCACGGCCGTGATCGCCACCATCAACGCCCTGCGGAACACGGCCGCGGGACGTGCCAACGTCGAGCACGAGGACCCTGCCCAGGCGTCCCAGGTCTTCGCCCCGGCTGGGTTCATACCCACCGCGGCCGAGCGCGAACTCGTGACCACGTGGAACCAGCTCCCGGCCGGGGAGCGGCTCGAAAAGTCCGGACACCACTGATGCGGAGCCGGACATGAACCCCGTCGTCGCCGGGATCCGGGGGATCGCCGGGTACCTCGGGAAAGTCCTGGGCGCCGATGCCTACAAGAAGTACCTCGAGCATCATGCGGCAGCGGGCCACGCCGGGCCGCCCCTGACCGAGCGGGAGTTCTGGCGCGACCGGACCGACCGGCAGGACACCAACCCCCAGGGCCGGTGCTGCTGACCGTTGAGAACGGGCCGCCGGCACCACCGGCAGGGAAGGGCGCCGTCGGGAACAAGAGTTTCCGACGGCGCCCTTCCGCTTTCGGCGGACCCCCGGCCGCCGCCTCCCGGGCCGTGAGAGTATGAAGCCATGAGCGATCAGCACGACACTCAGTCCGGTGCCCAAACTGCCGAAGACGTACCCGTAGAAGGCACCCCCGTGGACGACGCCCTGCCCGGTACACCTCTGGCGCCACCGGCTTCAGCGCCAGCCGGCCCCGCCGGTGGACCCGGTTCCGGGCCCCGGCCGCCCCGGGGAAGCGAACTTCAGGACCTCGTGGACCAACCCGCGAAGGTCATGCGGATCGGCACGATGGTCAAGCAGTTGCTGGACGAGGTGAAGTCCGCGCCCCTGGACGACGCGGCCCGCGTCCGGCTGGCTGAAATCCACGACCGTTCCATCAAGGAACTCGAGGACGGCCTTGCCCCGGAGCTCGTTGAGGAGCTCGAACGGATCAACCTTCCCTTTCCGGCAGACGCCACCCCCTCTGACGCGGAACTGAGGATAGCCCAGGCCCAGCTGGTCGGCTGGCTTGAGGGACTTTTCCATGGCATCCAGACGGCCATCGCGGCGCAGCACGCCGCCCGGGAGCACACCTACGCCCAGATGCAGCTGCGCCAGCTGCCGCCGGGAACCGTGATCGCCCCCGGCGTCATCATCGGGGAAAACGGCGAACCGGTCCGCGCCGCCGGGCCCCGTCGCGGCGCGGACCCCTCTCAGCCCCCCGAGGCGGCTGACCCGGACCACGGCCCCGGCCAGTATCTTTAGCGCGACCTTGGGTTTCTTCAGCACAGCGCGGCAAGGCCGCAGGGACGACGCCGAACTCGGCAAAGGCCTCTGGCGGCGCGCCCATGACCGGTTCAACCGGGGACTTGACCGCTACCACCAGGTCCTCGAAGGCGTCGAGGACGAGGCACTGTATGCCGAGCTCGTCGACGTCGCGGATCAGCTTTCGGCGCTCGGTCCCAGGGTCCGGAAGATCTGCATGGAGGCGCAGCGGCGGTTTCCCAGCAACGGACTGGATATCCCCGGGCCTCTGGCCGGGGTCCATCGGGCGCTGTCCACGGCAGGCAATTCACTGGCCATGACGGCTGAGGCGGCCGCGATGCTCCGCCTCGCAGTGGGGCCCGTCCCGGTAGGCGCGGCCTCCGTGCGGCGACGTGCCGAAGCCGTGCTGGATCAGGTCCACGACGCCGAACGGCGGCTTGCGGAGGAAACCGGCAGCACTCCGACGCCGGGCTGAGCTCAATTCGGCGCGGCAGAGGGCCGGGGCCGGACTTCGGCGGGCTTGTCTTTATTCCCGCAGTATGCCGGTTTAAGCGCCTAGCTTAGCTCCGCGGATACGCTGGCCGGAGCGGGCCCAAGTTGGCAGGATAAAAGAATGACTTTTTCTCCTGAACTGACTTTCAATGACGGCAACACCATCCCCCAGCTCGGCTACGGCGTATGGCAGGTTGAAGACGACGTGGCCGAAAAGGTAGTGGTCCAGGCGTTCGAAGCCGGGTTCCGCCACATCGACACCGCAAAGATCTACGGCAACGAGGCTGGGGTGGGGCGGGCCATCGAGCGCTCGGGCCTGAAGCCGGAAGAAATCTTCATCACCACCAAGCTGTGGAACGCAGACCAGGGCTACGAGTCCACCCTCAAGGCCTTCGAGGAGTCTCTGGAACGGCTTGGCCTCGAGACACTGGACCTGTACCTGATTCACTGGATGCAGCCCAAACAGGATAAGTACGTCGACACGTGGAAGGCCCTCATCGAGCTCCAGAAGCAGGGCCGGGTCAAGACAATCGGTGTCTCCAACTTCACCAAGGAGGGCCTGCAGCGCCTGATCCACGAGACCGGCGTGGTTCCGGCGATCAACCAGATCGAACTGCACCCGTTCTTCAACCAGGCCGACCTGCGCGAATTCAACGCGTCCAAGGGTATCCTCACCCAGGCTTGGTCGCCGCTGGGCCAGGGCGGCGAGCTCCTTGAGAGCCCGGTCATTTCCCAGATTGCCACAAAGCACGGTGCCACCCCGGCCCAGGTTGTCATCGCCTGGCACTTGGCAATCGGCAACGTGGTCATCCCGAAGTCGGTGACCGAGTCACGGATCCGCGAGAACTACGCGGCCCTGGACGTTACCCTCGACGAGACGGATATTCAGGCCATCAACGGACTGGACCGCTCCGCCGAAGGCGCCGGCCGGATCGGCCCGGACCCCGCAGTCTCCGACTTCGCCTAAGCGGCTGGCGTCAGCAGAGGGCCTTCACCCCCAGGGGTGGAGGCCTTTTCTGCTGCAGCCCCTTCTCTGCCACCACCCTGTTCTGCGCACGCCACTGCGGACCGCCTGGAGAAGCGTCCCGGAGGGAGTCAGGCGGCGGCGCGGCGTACCTTGGCCGGGATTGCATCGACGACGGCCCAGCCATCTTCGCCCCTGACGCACCGGCTGGCGAAACGGTCCGCCGCGGCAGCGTCGTCGAAGCGCTCGGTGCGGATCCGGCCGCAGTCGCTGTCCAGATAGGTGACTTCGAAGTACAGGTCATCGGCATCCAGTGCTTCGCTGAATTTCTGCTGGAAATCCTGGTTCTTATTCATGCTTCCAGTCTGCAACCGACCTCCGACAGTAAGACTTCACTCCTCCGGCGTGTTGCCGAGCCGCAGCACCCGTTCCCGGGCCAGAACTGCCTTGCGGCGTTGCCGGTCCGCGGCCCGTGCGCTCTGCCGCGCCAGGGCCGCTGCCAGCTCATGCCGCTTCCGTGCTCCCTTGAGCTCGGCTTCTGCCTGATCCAGACGCAGCCGGAGTTCGCGAGTCTCGTCGGCCAGCCGGGTGGTGTCGGTCTTCGCCTCCGCCAGGTCCGACGCTGCCCGGCCTGCCTCCTCATCGGCGGCCGCGGCAGATTCTTCTGCCTCTCTCAAAGCCGCCCGTGCCCGTTCCACCGCGGACGGGGTCGGCGTCGTCCGTGCTTTCCCAACAGCTCGGAGCCGGGGCTGTTCCGCTGGCGGTTTTCGGCCCGCGGCTTCAGAACGTGCGGCCCGGTCCGACCGTTCCGCCCGGGGGACGTCCACTGGGCCGGCGTCGGTAGCTCCTTCTACGGTTCCAGCGCGTGTTCCGCTGACCGGTTGGCTGCCGGGAACGGCCACAGCGCCGGCGAGATCGACGACGTCGACGCCGTCCGCGGAAAGCGTCCGAAGCAGGCAGCCGCTTTGAACGGCGGCCGCGGCCCCGGGGTCGGCAGTCGCGGCACGAAGGGTCTCTTCGACTTCTGTTGCCACCGCCTCACTGATCGCCCGGCCCTGCTGGGCCGCCAGGGCCTTTGCCGTTTTGACCGCTCCGGACAACAGCTGGCGCCGGTCCTGGGCCAGGTTACGGAGGGCCGCTGCGTCCAATGCCGACTGTGCAGCGCGCATCGCGGTTCCGAGCTCGGCGACCTCCTGGAGGGTCGCGGGACTGTGGGCCGCGAGCATGTTCACCGCCCATGCCGCCACTGAGGGCTTCGGCAGCGAGCGAACTTCCGCGGCCAGGGCGCGGGCATCTCCGCCGGCTGATCCACCGGCGCCGACCTCTTTGGCAGCGGCCGTTCTCGCTCCCACGAACTCGGCGTACGGCAGGGCATAGAGCGGCCCGGCGATGCCCGCGAGCTCGTGCGTTTCCATGCAAGCATTATCACCGGGCATTCCGGCCCGGCCTAGCCGGCTTCGCTCTGGATACGGTCCTTCACGCTTTGAGGCATGGTCGAGCACGCGTCGCTGTCACCGCGCCGGTCCGCATGGCTGTCGGCCGTGTCCGTGATGCCGACAGTCGCGACTGCCGCCTGCCATCCGCCCAGGCCGGCGATCTGCCGGGGGACCCAGACGTTCGCGGCCCCGTTCACCAGATCCCACACCGCCGGGTGAACGGCCTCTCCCAGGTAGATGCCGCCGTCGGGGTCTCTCCTGACCAGATCTGGCAGAGGTAGCACGCCCATCAGCTGGGCAGACTGGTAATCCGACATGTTCCACGGCGGCGTTCCGAAGTAGTACCAGCTGGCCGCGCAGACGCCATATAGCCGGGGTCCGAACTGGGCGTAGTTCAGATAAAGCTCCAAGGTCCGCGGCGCGCTAACCGTGTAGCTGAACTGAGTCGCGAGGACAGCCTCGATCCCTTTGCGGACGGCGCTCTGGTCGTCCCAGAGGAAGATGTTCTTGACCAGCTGCTGGGGAATAGTGGAACCGCTCGGGTCCGGCTGTCCACGGAAGTACGCCTGAGCCCGGGCTTGAAATTCTCCAAGGTCGAAGGCGCCAGAGCGCGTGCCGAGTTGCTCGTCTTCATGGGCGATTGTCGCAGCCAGCAGGCGGCGGTTGATGTGGTTGATGGAGACGAACTGGTAGATGACGGGCTCGCCGGCCTCGAGCATGTAGGCGGTGCGCGGCAGCGTGATGCCCAGGCTAAACATGAACGCAATGAGTTGGGCCAGAATTAGCGGGGCGACCAGAGCCAGCGGGAGCTTGCGGCGCCACTTGCGCTTGGGACGCCTGCCCGGCTGACCGCCCGGAGGGACCGGCCATTGCGCCTGATCGGGCTCGGTCCGGGGCTCCATCCAGGGCGTAGTCTCCCAAGGTGTCACGGGGTCCGGTACCGGGTACCTCGTGACTTTGGCCGGCGCTGCCTCCGGGCGGTCCTCTGTTGGAAAGCTGTCTGGCGGCGACGACCGCGGCGGGGGCGCTGGTGCTGGAACATCCATCGGTCTGCCTTCGCTTCTCGCCCGGTGGCTCCGGAAAGGGGTGGAGGATGGATGAGATTTTACCGGGTCCGGCTGAATGTGCCCCCTGAGCCAGGTGCGCCAGCACGGCGGGCACAAAACGTGGCCCACGAGCGTTGTACTGTGCGCCTGACGCGTCACGCCCTGATGCGACCCCCAAAAAGAAAGAGCATTAACACTGTGGCAACCGATTATGACGAAGTACGCCCCGACGTCGCGGAATCCCGCAACGCCTCCCTCGAAGCCCTGAAGTCCGCGAACAGCCCGGACGCGCGAAGCGTCGTACTCGAGCTCGACGAAGCCGACACCGTGGACGGGGTGGAACTGCCCGGCGCTGACCTCTCCGGCGAGGAACTGATCATCCAAGTGATCCCGCAGGCAGCGGACGAGTTCACCTGCTATTCCTGTTTCCTCGTCCGGCACCGCTCACAGCTCGCCCGGGAAAAGGACGGACACGCCTACTGCATCGAGTGCGAAGGCTAAACAGCACCCTGCAGTCGGGCCCTTGCGCGCCCCGGGGAGTACACCCCGGGAGAGCGTGGACCCCGGGCTGGCCGGGGCGTGTCCGTTCCCTGACTACTTGCTGGGTTGGTCGTCCGGGCCGGGAGTTTTTTCCGTCCCGGTAGCGGCCTTGCGTGTCGGGCCGACTTTTCCGTCGCGCCCGTAGTCGCCTTTTGTGTAACGGCCTATCTCCGATTCCGCAGTTCGCCCGCCGGCGGTCCCGGCCCTGTCGTAGTCGCCTTTCACGAACCGCCCGGCTTCCTGGGCTTTGCCCCCGAGCGGTTCGGGCAGGCCTCCCTCTGTGCCGGCCTCACCAAAGTCTCCCTGGGTGTACTGGCCTTCTTCATCTTCGGCGTGGCGGCCGCGTTCCGTGCCCGCGGCTCCGTAATCGCCCTTGACGTACCTGCCACGGAGTTCGGGTTCGGGTTGTTCCTTACCGGCTGTCTCGTCTTTGGGATCTTCAAATTCGCTGCTGTCCGCCATGATCTTGCCTTTCACTGACGAATCGCCGCGCCCGCCAGAGGCGCACTTAAAGTCTATCGAGGGCCCGGCAAGTTGAGCACGCCATCTGGACGTGGATCACGGCGTGAGCGGACCCCGAATGACACTTTTAGCGAGGTCGACGTCGCCGTCTAGCACCGCGACGTCGCTAAGGCTGGAGCGTCCCCAGAGGCCCACATACATCTCGTGCAGCGGCGCGGTGACTGACGCCGCGATGCTACCGCTGCCGACAGTCCAGGTAGAGCCGTCCGGAAGGCCGAAGGATACGGCCATTCCGGGGTCGGCCATTCGGTGCAAGCGAAGCTGCCGTGGAGTGAACATGCCCAGGGCCTCGTCGATGCCGTCCAGCAGGAAATCCCCGGCGAACACCGGGTCCTCCAGACCGGATGCCTGGTGGGCGTCGACAAGGTGGATGGCGTGTTCGTGAGCCTGGCGACGAAGCCAGAAACCGGCCCTTTGCGGGGGAGGGCCGAAGTCCCAGCACGGTGCTGCGGGGTCCAGGACGTTCATCGTGGCCAGGAAGTCTGCGGCTCCTTCGAGGAACCATGCCGCTGCGCCCTCCGCAGGTGCGGCGGGTTCCTCAACGAACTTACCCGCCCGAACTACCGCGGCAGCCCATCGTTCTATCGAACCGAGATGCCCGAAAAGGGTGTCGAGAGTCCATCCGGGACAGGCCGGGACTGCGCGGTTCAGCACGTTCTCCGGCTGGCGCGCCAGAGTGATGAGCGCCTCGAGGCTGTGGGTAAGTTCGGCAAGGTGGCGATCCGGCAGCATGAGTCGAGCCTAATAGCCAGGATTCAAACATTGAGGTGAGAGCCGAAAAGACCCCCCCAAAAACCGTAGTTTCCAGGGGGTCCAGCTCGAGCTTCCTGCCAGAATCGAACTGGCGACCTTCTCATTACGAGTGAGACGCTCTACCAACTGAGCTAAGGAAGCAACCACATGAAAGCCGGCGAACCGGGCGCCTCATGCAAGAGACAACTGTAATAGAGTCCCGCCGTCTGGGTCAAAATGAGCGGCAGACGCCGCCTTCCGACGACACCGCGGAGCTAGCAGACGGTGTTGTCGGCCGGCGCCTTGCCGTCCACCAGATAGTCATCGACGGCGTTGCCGATGCAGCTGTTGGAGCGGCCGTAGGCTGTGTGGCCCTCGCCCTTCCACGTCAGCAGCGAGGCATTGCCGAGCTGCTTGCGCAGGGCGCTGGCCCACTCCACGGGCGTAGCCGGGTCGCCGGTGGTCCCCACAACGAGAATCGGGGCGGAACCTTTGTACGATGCCGGGGCAGGGGTCCGGACGTGCTTGTACGGCCAGTCCTTGCAGTTGGTTCCGCCATAGGCGAAGTAATAGCCCAGCGTGGGCGATTCCTGGCGCAGCTTCTGGTCCTCAGCCCGCATGGAGGCGGTGTCGGACACCATGGGATAGTCCAGGCAGTTGATGGCGTTGAAGGCGAAGGTGCTGTTGGACGTGTAGGTCCCGCTGGGGTCCCGGTCGGCGCCGAAATCGGCCAGCTGTAGCATTCCGGTACCATCGCCGGACAGCGCTTGCCCGAGCGCGCGGGTGAGGATGGGCCAGTTGTCATTGTTGTAGAGCGGAATGATGAGGCCGCTGACGAACGTCGACCCCGAGACCGTCCGGCCGTCCTTCGCCGGCAGCGGGTTGGCCTCCGCGGCGCTGATGGCGTTGCGGATCTGCTGGACGCCGTGCTCTGTGCTTCCGGTCAGTGGGCATCCGCTGGTTTGCTGGCATTTGGCGACGTAAGCGTGGAGCGCTTTGTCGAAGGCCTTGGCCTGGCCGCTGGTCAGTTCCTCGTTGCTCAGTGAGGGGTCAATGGCACCGTCGAGGACCAGCCGGCCGACGTTGTCCGGAAAGAGCGAGGCGTAGGTGGAGCCCAAGAGGGTCCCGTAGGAGTAGCCGAGGTAGTTCAGCTTCGCGTCATTGACTACCCCACGCAAAATGTCCAGGTCCTTGGCGGCGCTGGCAGTGTCGATGTGGGCCAGGACCGGACCTGTCTTCTCTACGCATTTGGCCGCGATGACCTTGTTGTCGGCCAAGGCCGCGTTCAGGCCGGCATCGGTATCCAGTGCGTAGGACTTGGCGCGGGAGGCGTCCCGTTCCTTGTCCGTGAGGCAGGTGACCGGGGCGGAGCGCTTCACGCCGCGGGGGTCGAAGCCCACAATGTCGTAGGCGGACCGGACCTTGTCCGAGATGTTGGTGTTGGCGGCGTCCCTGACGAAGTCATAGCCCGAGCCGCCCGGACCGCCGGGGTTCACCAGCAGGGTGCCCTTCTTATCGCCTTTGGTGGCGAGTTTGATGGCGGCAAGTTCGATGCGGTCGCCGTCGGGCTTGCTGTAGTCGAGCGGGACTTTGACCTTGGCGCACTGGAAACCGCCCTCTTCGCACGGCTTCCAGTCAACTTGCTGGGAGTAGTAGCTGCGCAGCTCCGCCGGCGCGGCAGCCACGATCGAGGGATCAGCCTGTCCGTTTGCTGCGCCCGACGTTGCCGCACCCGAACCGCCGCCCCCGAAAAGACTGCACGAGGCAAGTGTCAGTGCCACGGCCACAGCGCCGACAGCCCGCATGCCGATCGTCAGCGATCGGAATGGTGGGGGCTTGGGTCGAGCAGACTTCATGCGGTTCTCCTTGGAGGATAGGAACGGAGGGAAGATGTCGCTGGCGTGGCCGGGACGGTCAAATCAGGCTGGAGGCCATGGACTCGACCGCCAGCAGCGGAGCCACGTTGGTCGTCGTGATCCGCTGACGGGCCTTGTTGATGGCGTCCATGCGGGCGAGCGTCACTTCGGCGGTGGATCGGGAAGCGAAGCCTTCGAGTTCGCTTCTGAGCTCAAGATTGACCAGTTCCACGGCATTACCCATCTGGATGATCAGGACATCCCGGTAAAAGGACAACAGGTCCGTCAGCGTGCGGTCAAGGGAATCGGTGACGGAGCGTTTGGCGCGGCGTTTCTGGTCGTCTTCGAGTTGCTTGACCTGGGCTCGCATCGCTGGCGGCAGCGTCCCGCTTTCGGGGGCGCCGAGGGTGGCCAGCAGCGCGGCTTTTTCGGCGGCGTCGCGCTCGTCGTTGGAGCTGGTGGCTTCGTCGGTGGCGATCTTGACCAGTTTCTCGGCCATCATGACCGCCGCCGTAATGCCGCGGAGGGACAGCGGAACGCGCACGGTCTCCAAGCGGCGCTCCCGGGCCTCGGGGTCGCGGGCCAGGCGGCGGGCGATTCCCACGTGGCTCTGCGCCGCCCGGGCGGCGCGTTCGGCCATCGCCGGGTCCACGCCGTCGCGCTTGACCAGCAGGGCCGCGACGTCGGCGGCAGGCGGAAGCCGCAGCGCCACGGGACGGCAGCGGGAACGGATTGTCACGAGGACGTCGGCGGGGGAGGGCGCGCAGAGCATCCAGACGGTGCGGGGTGTGGGCTCCTCGATGGCCTTGAGCAGGACGTTCGTGGTCCGCTCGGCCATCCGGTCCGCATCCTCCACCACGATGATCCGCCAGCGGCCCGACGACGGCCGGTTGCCGGCGGTGGACACGAGCTCGCGCGCCTCATCGATGGTGATGGTGACCTTTTCCGTGCGCACGAACGCGACGTCGGAATGGGTTTCGCCGAGGATGGTAAGGCAGGCCGGGCATTCCCCGCAGCCGCGCAGACTGACGTCTTCCTGGTCGCAGTTCAGGGCCGCGGCGAAGGCTTTCGCGGCGTTGGAGCGGCCGGAACCGGGCGGGCCGGTGAAAAGCCACGCATGCGTGAGTCCTTCGCCCTGGGCCGCCTGGCGCAGTTGGGCCACCACGGCGTCCTGGCCCTGGAGGTCGTCCCAGACGGTCATGCGGTGCTGCTTTGCGTGACGGGGCTGCTTTGGGTGACGGCCAGCAGGGATTCGACGCGTTCGACGATCCGTGCGGCGAGTTCGGCAACCGGCAGGCGGGCGGGCAACACCAGATAGGCCCCGGGCCGGGCCTCGGCCATGTCCAGGAAGGCCGCCCGGATCGTGGCGTGGAATTCGTCCGCCTCGGATTCGAGGCGGTCCTCGGCGGCGTCGCCTGCGGTGCGCCGTTGCCGGCCGACTGTGGGCTCGACGTCGAGCAGCACCGTGAGGTCCGGCTGCAGGCCCGACGTCGCCCAAGCGTTGATGTCCCGGACTGCCGCCGTCCCGAGGCCGCGGCCGGCGCCTTGGTACGCGACCGAGGAGTCAATGTACCGGTCAGTCAGGACGATCTCGCCGCGCTCCAGCGCGGGCCGGATCACCTGAGTGGCGTGCGCGGCCCGGGAGGCCGCGAAAATCAGGGCCTCCGTGTGGGCATCAATGTGGCCGTGGCCGTGGTCCAGCACGAGCGAACGCAGCTTCTCGCCGATCGGAGTGCCGCCCGGTTCCCGGGTCCGCAGCACCGTGAGGCCGCGCGATTCCAAGGCCTTCGCGAGTTCCGCCGCCTGGGTGGACTTGCCAGCACCGTCTCCGCCCTCGAAGGCAATGAAAAGTCCGGGCAGCAGTCTGGGTAACAGTCGAGGGGACGCTCCGGGGCTCTGGGTAGTCACCGTTCTAGACTACCGACTATCACCGACACCGCGGTCTGCAAATAGTCTGCGGCGTAACGGCTTGGGTGCCCTGCAGGGCGCCCGCGTACCCTGTTCCCCATGAGTCTTTCTGCAGAACACGCCGCCACGCTGTCACCGGAGTCCCTGGTTGTGGCGGCAGGGCGCCCGCCGCGCGCCCGCGACGAACCGGTCAACCCGCCGCTGGTGCTGTCCTCCACCTACTTCGGCACAGGACCGCTGGGCGACGGCGACCGCGGCTACGGCCGGTACTCCAACCCCACGTGGGATCCGTTCGAGGAGGCGCTGGGCCAGCTGGAAGGTGCGGACCTGCCGGGCCTGCTGTACGCCTCGGGACTCGCCGCCGTCAGCTCCGCACTGTCGCTGGTGCCGGCTAACGGAGTACTGGTGATGCCCTCGCACAGCTACGCGGGTTCGGTCACCATGGCCAGCGAAATGGCGGCCAAGGGGTTCCTCGAATTGAGGACGGTGGACATCGCTGACACCAACGCCGTCTTGGCCGCCATCGCCCCGGCCGGTGGCCGCGCCGCCAGCATGTTGTGGCTGGAGAGCCCCACCAACCCCATGCTGGGCATTGCGGACATGCGGGCCCTGGCCGACGCGGCCCATGAGGCCGGCGCGATCGTCGTCACGGACAACACCTTCTCCACGCCGCTGGTGCAGCAGCCCCTTAGCCTGGGTTCCGACGTCGTCCTGCATTCGGTGACCAAATACCTGTCCGGGCACTCCGACGTCGTGCTCGGAGCGCTGGTGACCTCGGACGCTGATCTTCGGGCCGCACTGCTGCACCACCGCACTATCCACGGCGGAATCGCCGGGCCGTTCGAGGCGTGGCTGGCGCTGCGCGGGCTCCGCACCTTGGCGCTGCGGATCGAGCGTTCGCAGGCGTCGGCGCAGACACTTGCCGAACGGCTGAGCGGCCACCCGCGGGTTGCCGGCATCCGCTTCCCCGGGCTGGCTCCGGATCCCGGCCATGAGCGCGCCAAGGCCCAGATGAAGGGCTTTGGCTCCGTCTTGTGCATCGAGGTGGCACCCGTCGACGGCGGCACTGGCCGCCTCAGCGGCGCGGAGGCGGCGGACCGTTTGGTCCGCGCCCTTCATCTCTGGCTTCCCGCCACGTCCCTGGGCGGGGTGGAATCCCTGATCGAACGTCGACGCCGGCATGCGGCTGAGCCGGACAGCGTGCCGGAGAATCTGGTGCGGCTGAGCGTCGGCATTGAGAATGTGGAAGACCTTTGGTCCGATTTGAAACAGGCATTGGACACTCTGGACGGCTAGGCTAAGGGAGTGGACGGACGCATGCTTATTTTCTTTGTCGAATCCGGGATCTACCTGGTCCTGGCGGTCGTGGCCTTTGCCCTGGAGGCCTGGGCGTTTTTCGACTGCCTCCGGCACAAGGCCAACGCGTTCGAGGCCGTGTCGAAGCGGACCAAGACGTTCTGGCTGGCCCTAACCGGCGGTGCGTTCGCGGTGGGCCTGTTCTCCCTGCTCTCGCAACTGGGCAGTGGAGGGGGCGCGAGCTCGCTCGGCATTTTCGGGCTGGCGGCGGTGACGGCGGCGTCCGTGTACCTCGCCGACGTGCGCCCCGCCGTCAAGGACGCCGGCCGTGGCCGCAACATGGGGCCATACGGCCCCTGGTGACTGCCCCCGGTAACTGGCCCCCGATGACAGCAACGGCCTAACTCCCCGGCGCCACGGCTTCCCAGCCGACCGTCACTTCGCCCAGCCGCCAGCGCGACGGCCCGTCCTGGACCGGCCAGCCGGCGTCGAGCAGGGTCCGGCACATTGCTGACCAGCGCTGACGGTTTCCGAACGACGCCAGTGGCGCCGCCTCCAGCCAGGCCTGGTCCATCGCCTGGAGGAAGGCGTGGACCTTCTCCCCGGGAACGTTGCGGTGGATCAGCGCCTTCGGCAGCCGTTCGGCGGCGTCCGAGGGCAGCGTGAATGAACCGAACCGCATGGAGATGCTCAGGCTCAGCGGCCGCTTGGCATCCAGCGCCACCCAGGCGGCGCGGCGCCCGATCTCATCGCAGGTGCCGTCGATGAACAGCCCGCCCGGCGCGAGACGGTCCTGCACCAGCCGCCAGATGCCCGGCACGTCGGCTTCCTCATACTGCCGCAGCACGTTGAAGGCGCGGACCAGCATGGGATCTCCGGCCACGGGCAGCTCAAAGCCGCCCAGCTGGAAACTCAGGCCGGGCTGTTCCAGCGGCTTGGCCTGCCGGACCCGCTCCGGTTCGATTTCGATCCCCACCATTCGCGTGTCCGGGCGGACAGTGGTGAGGCGTTCGAAGAGTTCGACGGCGGTGGCCGGCGAGGCACCGTAGCCAAGGTCGACGGCGAGGGGATGGGCCGCGCCGCGCCACCGCCGGACCTGCGCTCCGGTCAGCCAGCGGTCCACGCGGCGCATCCGGTTGGGGTTGGTGGTTCCGCGGGTCACGTTGCCGACGGGTCTGCCGCCTCTGGCTCCGCCCTGTTTCCGGGGGGCCAGTACCCGTTCAGCCTTCTGCACCACCGGACAAGCCTACCTGCCCCTGCGAAGGGGACGCGGGGCGTGTGATGTAACGCTCAGCGCCGCGCTCGGGGGCTCGGCTAGGATGAAAACCATGACCTACAAGCTGATTCTGCTGCGCCACGGCCACAGCGAATGGAACGCCAAGAACCTGTTCACCGGCTGGGTGGACGTTGACCTGAACGATCAGGGCCGCAAGGAGGCGGTTCGCGGCGGCGAGCTGCTCGTGGAGCACGATATCCTCCCCGACATCCTCTACACCTCGCGGCTGAAGCGGGCCATCAACACGGCAAACCTGGCCCTCGAAACGGCGGACCGCGGCTGGATCGACGTCAAGCGTGACTGGCGCCTCAACGAGCGCCACTACGGCGCGCTGCAGGGCAAGGACAAGGCCCAGACGCTCGCCGAGTTCGGCGAGGAGCAGTTCATGCTGTGGCGCCGTTCCTACGACACCCCGCCGCCGTCGCTGGCCGACGATTCCGAGTTCTCCCAGTTCGGCGACCCGCGGTACGCGGACCTGGGCGACACCATTCCCCGCACCGAGTGCCTCAAGGATGTCCTCATCCGCCTGATGCCGTACTGGGAATCGGAGATCAAGGATGACCTCAAGGCCGGCAAGACCGTGCTGATCACCGCCCACGGCAACTCGCTCCGGGCACTGGTGAAGCACCTGGACGGGATCAGCGACGAGGACATCGCCAGCCTGAACATCCCCACCGGCATCCCGTTGGTCTACGAACTGGACGAGGACTTCAAGCCGCTGAACCCGGGCGGCACGTACCTGGACCCCGAAGCCGCTGCCGAGTCCATCAAGGCAGTCGCCAACCAGGGCAAGAAGTAAGCGGTTCCCGCCCCGCAACACGCGAAGCGCAGGATGCTCTAGAACGTACGACGGCGTCCGGTCACCCCAAGGTGACCGGACGCCGTCGTTGTATCTGCGCCGACGCCGGTGTCAGCTGTGTTCGATGCCGTTCGGCTGCCACGCGCCGGTGACCAGATAGGTGACCTTCTGGGCGACCGAGACGCCGTGGTCGGCGAAGCGCTCAAAGTAGCGGCTGGCAAGGGCAACGTCCACCGTGGTGGCCGGCGACTCCTGCCAGTCGCTGCGCGCGATCGCCTGGAACACGCTCAGATGCAGGTCGTTGACGGCGGAATTGGCTTTCAGGATGTCCCGGGCAACGCCGAGGTCGCGGGTGGCGAGCAGCTCCGTGAGCTTCTGGGCGATCAGCAGGTCCAGCTCCGCGAAGTTTTTGAAGGTCTCCTGCAGCTGATCCGGGACGACGGACGCGGGATAGCGCAACCGCGCCAGCTGGGCCAGGTGGCGGGCGAGGTCGCCCATGCGTTCCAGCGAAGCGCTCATCCGCAGCGAACCGACGAGCGTGCGCAGGTCACTCGCCACCGGTCCTTGCAGGGCCAGGATGTCGATGGCACGCTCGTCGAGGCTGTTTTGCAGGAAATCGATCCGGGCATCGGCGGCAATCACGTCCTCGGCCAGGTCGATATCGGCGCCCGCGAAAGCCGTCGTGGCCTTGTCGATGGCCTCGGTGACCAGCGTTGAGATCTCGACGAGCTGCTCCCTTACCTGGGCGAGCTCCTCCTGAAAAACCTTACGCACGTGTGCGTCCTTTCCTCGGAAATATTGCCTGCAATTGAAGTGGCAGGCGTATTTCGGCGCACCTCCCGGCGCTCCAGCTGTCAACTCTTTCAGTGTCCGGTGAACTGTTGCACCCCTCTAGGTGAACGTTAGCTGAACCGGTACCGGAATCACACGGAGTTTCGGTTCCGGCGATGCCGCAGAGCATAAGCTGGAGCCGTGGATCCAATGCTCATCGGCGTCATCGCCGGCCTGATCGGCCTCTCGGTTGGCATGTTCGGCGTACTCGCATTTCGGGTCAGTGAGCAGCAGCGCCAGATTGTCGACGTCGACGTCGAGGACCCCTCGCTGCCCGACGGCGCCGCGGAGGTCCTCGCCGTCCTCGGCCGTGCGTTCGTGGTGGTGGACGCGATCGACGGCGTGGTCCGCGCCAGCCCTGCCGCCTACGCCTATGGCCTGGTCCGCGGCCACACCGTGGTGCACCAGCAGCTGCTGGAATTGACCGCCAAGGTGCGGCGGGACGGAGTGATCCTCGAAAAGCAGCTGGACCTGCCGCGGGGCCCCCTCGGCCAGGGGACGATCATCGTGCAGGTCCGGGCAGCCGTGATCACCGAGGAATATATCCTCCTGCTCGCCGACGACCGCACCGAATTCACCCGCACTGAGGAAGTCCGCAACGACTTTGTCGCGAACGTCTCCCACGAACTGAAGACACCGGTCGGGGCGATCTCGCTCCTGGCCGAGGCGCTCGAATCGTCCGCTGAGGACCCCGACGCTGTCAAGCGGTTTGCCAAGCGGATGCACAAGGAGTCGACGCGGCTTGCGGCCCTGGTCCAGGACATCATTGAACTCTCGCGGCTTCAGGGCGCCAACGTCGCCCAGCAGGGCCGCCCTGTGGACATCAACACCGTGGTCAGCGAGGCCGTGGACCGCTCCCAGTTGCCCGCCGAGAACAAGAACATCCGGCTCGTGGTCGGGGGGAAAGCGGACTCCGTGGTCTACGGCGACCAGGACCTGCTCGTCACCGCGCTGCGCAACCTGATCGACAACGCCATCCGCTATTCGCCCGAGAACTCCAAGGTGGGCGTCGGCATCCGGGCCAAAGACGGCCTCGTGGCCGTCTCGGTGACGGACCAGGGCGAAGGGCTCAGCGCTGAGGACCAGGAGCGTGTCTTCGAGCGCTTCTACCGTGTCGATGCCGCCCGGTCGCGGCAGACCGGCGGCACGGGCCTGGGCCTGAGCATCGTCAAACACGTCATTTCCAACCATGGCGGCGAGGTGACCGTGTGGTCCCAGCCCGGCCAGGGTTCCACGTTCACCATCCGACTTCCCGAGATGGAAGGCCAGGACGACGGTGACGTCCCCGAGGCGGGCAAAGCCGCTGCCCACCCTTCCGGCCGGGACCACAGACCGCAACGACGTGACGCCGCCGGCGTCCATGAGCAAGGAGCTAGCGCTTGAGCCGGATTCTGATTGTCGAGGACGAGGAGTCCTTCAGCGACCCCCTGTCCTATCTGCTGGGCAAGGAAGGGTTTGAAGTGGAGGTGGTGGACAACGGACTGGACGCCATCACGGAATTCGACCGCAACGGTGCCGACCTGGTGCTCTTGGACCTGCAGCTGCCGGGCCAGTCGGGCACCGAGGTCTGCCGCCAGCTCAGGCAACGCTCGGGCGTGCCCGTGATCATGCTGACGGCGAAGGACTCGGAAATCGACAAGGTGGTGGGCCTGGAACTGGGCGCCGACGACTACGTCACCAAGCCCTACTCCTCCCGGGAGCTTGTCGCCCGGGTCCGTGCCGTGCTGCGCCGCCAGAGCGAACCGGAGGAGCTCGTCTCCAGCACGGTGCAGGCCGGTCCGGTCCGGATGGACATCGAACGCCATGTGGTCAGCGTCGGAGGCGAGCAGGTCGCCTTGCCGCTCAAAGAGTTCGAGCTGCTGGAAATGCTGTTGCGCAACTCGGGCCGGGTTCTGACCCGCGGCCAGCTCATTGACAGGGTTTGGGGCTCCGACTACGTGGGGGACACCAAGACCCTCGACGTCCACGTCAAGCGGCTCCGCAGCAAGATTGAGCCGGATGCCTCTGCGCCGCGGTACCTGATCACCGTCCGGGGGCTGGGCTACAAGTTCGAGCCCTAAGGGCTAGCCGCAGGCAAAAAGGAGGGGCACCCGCGGGTGCCCCTCCTTTTTGCAATGCGTCCAGCGGTGGAGGTTAGTGCCCCGCGGTGCTGCTCGGCGTCGGCGTGGCCGTGGCCGACTCGGTGGAGGTTGCCGTCTCTGTCGACGTGGCGGTGCTGCTGGCCGTGGGCTCCGGCGTCGGCAGGTACGACTTGTAGTCGACGATCGTGCCGTCCAGAACGGGAACCGCGAACTTGGCGTCCTGGCTGCTGGCGTCATCGGAGATGGTGACCTCGGCGAGGCCGCCCGGCTTGGCGCCGGCGGGGATCAGAATCTTTGCCTCGGTGGTGTCGTTGAGCATCGTGTACGAGTGCTGCTTGACCGGGACCTCGGCCTGTGAGCCCTGTGCGCCCTTGATGGTCAGCACCGCGTCCTGGGAGGAGGGGTTGTACACGGCGCCGATCACGCGGCCCGGCTTGTCTTCGCCGTCGGAAATAATGATGAAGTTGCGCAACTGCAGCGGTCCGAGGTCGGTGCGTGTTCCGTCCGATGCCGAGTACTGCTCCGCCGTCTGCTGGGGATTGATGTAGCCGCAGCCGGTCACGGACAGCAGGCCGATGCCAAGTGCAGCCGTTGCCATTGCCAGCTTGCCGCGCTGGCCCCGGTTCATCGCAGTGAAACGCACGTCACGCACTCCTTGAGAATCTTGAAACATTATTCAGCCATAGCCTAGCCGCAAACGGCCTCAAACAAGGATTCGGCCCCTACACATAAGTGCGCCCATGAGCGCGCAGCCGAGTGCGTCCCGGGCAGCATGGCGGCTCGGGGCTGGGCCCGAAACCTCTTGGCAGTTGGCGCCGAAGGCACTATTATCCGCATTCGTCAAGGGGTTTGCGGGGGTGGATTAGGGTCATTTTCCGCGGATTCATGCGGTTCCGGACCCCTTTGGAGGCCAGTTGTATGCCTTAATCGTGATAAACTGGTCTGCGGGAAAGGGGAATGTCCACATGGTTTTTGAGGTCGGCGAGACAGTAGTTTACCCTCACCACGGTGCAGCGAAAATTGAAGAAATCAAGATGCGCACCGTCAAGGGCGAAGAGAAGATGTATCTCAAGCTCAAGGTGGCTCAGGGTGATCTGACCATTGAAGTTCCAGCAGAAAACGTTGACCTGGTTGGGGTTCGGGACGTGGTGGGCAAGGAAGGCTTGGAGCACGTGTTCGACGTGCTGCGCGCCGAGTTCACTGAAGAACCCACCAACTGGTCACGTCGTTACAAGGCAAACCTGGAAAAGCTAGCTTCCGGCGACGTCATCAAGGTAGCAGAGGTCGTCCGTGACCTTTGGCGCCGCGATCACGACCGGGGTCTCTCCGCAGGAGAGAAGCGCATGCTGGCCAAGGCCCGCCAGATCCTCATTTCGGAACTGGCACTGGCTGAAAAGACGGATGAAGAGAAGGCCGCAAGCGTTCTCGACGAGGTCTTGGCTTCCTGACGCAGGATGATTACCAGGGCCGGCCCCAGCAGGAGCCGGCACAGAAAAAGAATCGAACCCCGGTGGCACCAGGCCGCCGGGGTTTCTTCTTGTCCTCTTGCAGCCGCCGCCCTCCTCGGTTGAGCTATCACTTATGGTCCTTATGAGCGCCCCATAGCAGCCGCCACAACCGATAGCGCAACGGGGTAGTCAGGGACGTAGGCTTGGGCGCATGGACACTGCACCGACGAACACGTCACCGGCCGGCGCCGCTACCGCGGTCATTGTTGTCGCTGCCGGCTCCGGGCAGCGCCTGGGCTATGGCATGCCGAAGGCCAAGGTACCCCTTGGCGGGGACACCATCCTCACCCACGCCCTGCGGGGTGTGGCGGCCGCCGGCGTCGCGGGGCAGATCTGCATTGCCATCCCCCCGGGAGATCCGGAGCTGCAGGCGCTATGCGAGGCATTCGCGCAGGAGTTGGCTTCCGGCCGCGCTGCGGTGCCCGGCCACGGCGTCCAGGTTCCGGTGGTGACGGTCGTCGACGGCGGAGCGAGCCGCGCCGATTCTGTGCGTGCCGCGATGGCCGCGCTCCTGCCCGGCGTTGAATCCGTTCTGGTCCACGATGCCGCCCGCGCCTTGGCGCCGGAGGCCGTCTTCCACCGCGTCGCCGCCGCGCTCGGCGCCGGTGCCTCGGCCGTCATTCCGGTGATACCGGTGGTGGACACCGTCAAGACCGTCGAACCGACCACCGGCGACGGCGCGGCGGTGGCCCCTGAGCTGGTCACCGGCACGGCACCCCGGGAATCGCTCCGGGCGGTCCAGACGCCGCAGGGGTTTGACCTCGGCACCCTCAGAAGCGCCCACGAGGCTGCGGCCGGGTTCGACGCCGCCCAGGCGGCCCTTGTCACTGACGATGCGATGCTCGTCGAACTCCTCGGTATTCCCGTCCACGCGGTGCGCGGCGCAAGCCAGTCCCTCAAAATCACCACACCCCTGGACCTGATCCTGGCCGAGGGGCTCCTTGAGGGACCCCTCGGCGTGCGGTGGGTGGAGGGATGAGCATGTCCGCCAACCCGCCGCTCATCCCCAGGACCGGGATCGGGATCGACGTGCACGCCTTTGCTGCCGTGGACGAGCCGCAGCCGCTGTGGCTCGGTGGTCTCTTGTGGGAAGGCGAGCGGGGGCTGTCCGGCCATTCCGACGGCGACCCCGTGGCGCACGCCGCCGCCGACGCGCTCTTCTCTGCCTGCGGGATCGGGGATCTCGGCACACACTTCGGTACGGACAGGCCCGAATACGCGGGGGCATCCGGAGTGACCCTGCTGGCCGAGGCCGCCCGCATTGTGCGGACCCACGGCTTCGAAATCGGCAACATCGCCGTGCAGTTCGTGGCCAACCGGCCCAAATTCGGCCCCCGGCGGGAGGAGTCCCAGCGGGTCCTCAGCGACGCCGCCGCAGCGCCGGTCAGCGTCACGGCCACGACAAGCGACGGGCTGGGGTTCACCGGCCGCGGCGAGGGGATCTCGGCCGTGGCGACGGCGCTGGTCTATCCGGTCCGCTAAGCAAGTCCGGCCTCCGTCACCTACGCTTGAGGGGAAGGCCAGTGCTATCCCGTTCCAAACCGCCAGGAGACCTGCCGTGAAGAAGCTGCTATCCGCCGTCGCCCTCGTGGCAGGAACGCTGCTGGCCGGGTGCGCCGGCACCCCGGCGGCGCCTGCCACCACGCCGAAGTTGAGCGTCGAGGAAAGCTGCAAGTTCCTCAACAACGATACCTTCGCGCCCTCCGGGACCGCGAAAGAGCAGGCCGCGCAGATCGGCCAGCACTACCAGGAAGTTTCGGACAAGGTGGCGCCGGAGGTGGGCGAGCCCATCCATCAGATGGCCGAGATCATGAAGCAGGTTGCCGCGAGCCCCACGGGGACCAAGACGGACGCGCAGACGGCCCAGCTCACCGAGCAGATCAACAAGATCGGCCAGTACTGCAAGTAGGCAGCCATGCCGGCCCCAAGCCCGCCGGTGAGGCCGCGGACCGCCATCGGCTAATCTGGAGCGGTGACCCTGCGCTTTTACGACACCGCATCCGCCGAAGTCCGCGACTTCGTCCCCCTCGTACCGGGCCAAGTAAGCCTGTACTACTGCGGAGCCACCGTGCAAGGCATGCCACACGTCGGCCACATCCGCTCAGCCATCGCGTTCGACCAGCTGACCCGCTGGCTCCAGTACCGGGGTTTCCGCGTGACGGTGGTCCGCAACGTCACGGACATCGATGACAAGATCCTCGCCAAGTCCGCCGCCTCCTTCGGTCCGGACTTTGAGGACGAGCCCGGAGCCCTCCGCAACGAGGAATGGTGGGCCCTGGCGTACCGCTACGAGCAGGAATTCCTCAAGGCCTACGACACCCTGGGCGTCTCCCGCCCCACTTATGAGCCTCGCGCCACCGGCCACATCCCGGAAATGCACGCCCTCATCCAGCTGCTGATCGACCGCGGCCACGCCTACCCGGCCCTGGACGACTCCGGCGACGTCTACTTCGACGTGCGCTCGTGGAACAAGTACGGCACGCTGACGCGCCAGAAAATCGACGACATGCAGGGCGCCCCGGACGCCGACCCGCGCGGCAAGAAAGACCCCCGCGACTTTGCGCTGTGGAAGGGCTACAAGGACGGGGAGCCGACGACGGCGAGCTGGTCCTCCCCGTGGGGCGCCGGCCGCCCGGGCTGGCACCTGGAATGCTCCGCGATGGTCACCAAGTACCTCGGCACCGAGTTCGACATTCACGGCGGCGGTCTGGACCTGCGCTTCCCGCACCACGAAAATGAGATGGCGCAGTCCCAGGCGGCGGGCCACGGCTTCGCCAACTTCTGGATGCACAACGGCATGGTCACCTACGCCGGGGAGAAGATGTCCAAGTCCATCGGCAACACCGTCAGCCCGACCGAAATGCTCGAACTCGCCCCGCCGCGCGTTGTCCGCTACTACCTCGGCCAGGCGCAGTACCGCTCGGTCCTGGACTACCAGCCGACGTCCCTGCAGGAAGCCGCAGCCGCCGTCGAACGCATTGACGGCTTCCTCAGTCGCGCCGCCCGTGTCCTTCCCGACACGCCAGCGGCGGGTTCGCCCGCTGATGCGCCCGCTGCCTGCGTCCCGGACGCCTTCGCAGCCGCCATGGACGACGACCTCAACGTCCCGCAAGCCCTCGCCGCCTTGCACGACGCCGTCCGGGCGGGGAATACGGCCCTCACGGCGGGGGACCTCGACGCCGCCGGGCAGGCAGTCGCGGCCGTCACGGCCATGGTAGAAGTGCTGGGCCTGAACGCCACGGCGCAGCCTGCAGCGGACGAAGAAGCCAACACCGCCCTTGGGGTCCTCATCGAGGCGCAACTGGAAGCCAGGGCCCGGGCCAGGGCGTCCAAGGACTGGGCCGCTTCCGACGCCATCCGGGACACGCTGGCCGCCGCCGGCGTCGTCGTCGAGGACGGCCCCGACGGCGCGAGCTGGAGTCTCAAGCGGGGCTGAACCCCTCGGACGACGGCGGATGAGGCGGCCGCCGGCGTCCGAAGCGGTGCGAGGATTTAACTCGAGTCAGTAGACTGGAGTTCAGGATTATCAACGAATCGCGTATTTAAAGGGTGAAACTCATGGCCAACAACGGTCGCCGCTCGGTCAAAATGAAGAAGGGCCCCACCGTCGGAACCGGCGGTCACGGCCGCAAGGCACTCGAGGGCAAGGGCCCCACGCCGAAGGCGGAAGACCGCCCCTACCACAAGGCGTTCAAGAACAAGCAGCTCGCAGAGCGCTCCGAGGCCAAGCGCGCCAGCGGAAGCCGAACCACGAGTGCCGCCGCCCGCACCGGCCGCTCCGGTCCTAAGGGCCGCGCCACGGAAGAGGTCGTCACCGGCCGCAACTCGGTGGTCGAAGCCCTCCGCGCCGGTGTCCCGGCCAAGGCCCTGCACGTCGCCGTCCGCATCGAAATGGACGACCGCGTCAAGGAATCCCTGAAGCTCGCCGCCGAACGCGGCATCCCGCTGATGGAAACCGGCAAGCCCGAGCTCGACCGCATGACCGACGACGCCATTCACCAAGGACTCGTGCTGCAGATCCCGCCGTACGAATACCAGGACGCGTACGAGCTCGCCGAAGCGACCATCGAGGCCTGGAAGAAGGGCCACGTCGCCAACGCCCCGCTCTTCGTTGCGCTCGACGGCATTACCGATCCCCGCAACCTCGGCGCGATCATCCGCTCCGTTTCGGCCTTCAGCGGCCACGGCGTCGTCGTCCCGGAGCGCCGCTCCGTAGGCGTCACCGCCTCGGCCTGGAAGACCAGCGCCGGCGCGGCCGTCCGCGTACCCGTCGCACGCGCGGCCAACCTGAACAACACGCTCAAGGCGTTCAAGAACATGGGCATCTACGTCCTGGGGCTCGACGGCGACGGCGACGTCTCGCTGCCCGACCTCGCCCTGGCCACGGAGCCGGTATGCCTCGTTGTCGGTTCCGAGGGCAAGGGCCTGAGCCGCCTGGTCCGCGAAAACTGCGACCAGATCGTTTCCATCCCGATCGACTCAGCCATGGAATCGCTCAACGCCTCCATGGCAGTAGGCATCTCCCTCTACGAAATCTCCCGCCAGCGCTCTGCCAAGTAGTCCTTCGGTTTGGGCAACGCGGGGTCAGATCGCGCCCATCCGAGGCCTCAGAATGGGCGCGATCTGACCCCGCGTTGCTTGTGCCGGTGACCGCGGGTGGTGCCCAGAACTGAGGTGACCACAGCCGGAAGCCTTGGTCTAAAGCACAGGTGACTTAGAACTTATGCCGGTTGGCCAGGACTGGGAGCTTGGTGCGCGCTTCCTTGACTGTGGTGGTGTCCAGATCGGCGAACAGCAGACCGGGGGCGCCGTCGAGCTCTTCCAGAACGTCGCCCATCGGGGAGACGACGACGGAGTGCCCGACGCCGGTCGGTGCCGCGCCCCTGGTTTCGGTGCCTTGGCCGGCGGGGTCGGCTTGGCCGCAGGCGAGGACTACGGTGGTGGAGTCCAGGGCGCGGGCGCGGGCCAGGAGCTTCCATTGGTCGGCCTTGCCGGGGCCCGAGCCCCAGGAGGCGCAGACAATGTTTACATCCGCGCCGCGATCCGCGTTTTCCGTGAAGAGGTCCGGGAAACGGATGTCGTAGCACGTGGCGAGGCCGAACGTCACGCCGTCGAGCTCGAAGGTGACGGGGTCCGTGCCGGCGTCAACCGTGTCCGACTCCGCGAAGCCAAAAGCGTCGAAGAGGTGGATCTTGTCGTAGCTGGCCTCGATGCCGCGGCCGGAGACCAGCAGCGTGTTGCGCACCTTGGTGCCGTCCCCGGCGGTGCCCGGAGTGAACATCCCGGCGACGATCACGATGTCGAGTTCCGCCGCGAGGGCGCGCACGCGTGATGCCCACGGGCCCTCCAGCGGCTCGGCAATATCCACGAGCGAATTACCGAAGGCCCGCATGGTGGCTTCCGGAAACACCACCAGGTCCGCACCTCCCGACACTGCCTGCCGGGCATAGGCGTCCACGAGGGCCAGATTCGCGGCCAGATCGCGGCCGGTGATGATTTGGGCTAGCGCTATGCGCACAATTTCCTCCATCTCGGCGCTTCATTCCAGTTTGCGGTGTGGGTTCCGTACACTGCAAAACGTCATGAATACAAAAACAGGGGCCCTTTGTCCAGCCCCGCTAACCTTTAAGCAATGGTTATGCCTTTTATAGACACAGCTTCCACCGTAGACGCTTCACGCGCGTTTCCCCTCGGAATCAGCGTTCCACATACCGGGTCGCCGGCAGTGGATGACCCCCGGGGTGCGTTCGCCAACGTGGCCGTCTACGCGCCCGGCGTGACCACTCTTGAAATTGCCTACCAGGCGCCCGGGGGAGCCTGGCAGGTTAAGACCCTGCCCAACATTACCGACGGCGTCCACCACGGCATTGTGGAGGGCATTCCCGCCGGTTCGCGCTACGGCTTCCGTGCCTCTCCGGAGCATGAGGCCCTCCCGTTGTCCATGCCTGGCACGGATTTTGACGCCGTCGGCGAGCAGCCGCTGCTGATGGACCCCTACGGCCGGGCCGTCGACGAACGCGTTGGGCTGATCACCAACGTCCGCGTCGGCAACGACTTTGACTGGGGTCCGGACCGCAGTCCCCGTGTGCCGTGGCGCAACACGATCGTGTACGAGGCCCACGTCCGGGGCCAGACCCGGCTGCACCCGGATATTCCTGAGGAGCTGCAGGGGACCTACGCCGGCATGGCCCACCCGGCCATGATCGAGTACCTCATTTCACTGGGCATCACGGCCATCCAGCTCCTGCCCGTCCATTTCCACGTGGACGAGCCGCACCTGCAGCAGCTCGGGCTGACGAACTACTGGGGCTACAACACGGCCGCATTTTTCGCCCCCCACCCCGGATATGCCACCGGCGCCGCCCAGGCCGCCGGGGCGCAAGCCGTCCTGGACGAGTTCAAGGGCATGGTCAAGCAGCTGCACGCCGCCGGGCTGGAAGTCATCCTGGACGTCGTCTACAACCACACGGCGGAGGGCGGCCCGGACGGTCCCGCCCTCAGCTTCCGCGGACTGGGCGAGATGCAGTATTACCGCAACGACGGCCACGGAAGGTATGTGGACACCACCGGCTGCGGGAACAGCCTGAACTTCGGCGAACCCCGCGTGGTGCAGCTGGTGCTGGACTCCCTGCGCTACTGGGTCACCGAATTCCATATTGACGGGTTCCGCTTCGATCTTGCCGTCACGCTGTGCCGCAACGGCGCCAACGACTTCGATCCCGGGCACCCCTTCCTCGTCGCGGTGGGTGCCGATCCCGTCCTGTCCGGCGTCAAGCTGATCTCCGAACCGTGGGACGTGGGCTACGGCGGCTGGCAGACGGGCCGGTTTCCGGCCGGATGGGTGGACTGGAACGATCACTTCCGCGACGCCGTCCGCAGCTTCTGGCTTGCCGACCGGGCCGCGATCGACGCCGGCGGGATGGGCGGCCCGGCGGCCCGCCTCGCGGACGCCCTCTCGGGTTCTGCCACGCTGTTTGAGCCCTCGGGCCGGTCGCGGCTTGCCTCGCTGAACTTCATCACTGCCCACGACGGCTTCACACTGGCCGATCTGACAAGCTACGACCGCAAACACAATGAGGCCAACGGAGAGCAGAACCGCGACGGCCACGGCGACAACCGCAGCTACAACCACGGTTTCGAGGGCCCCACCGAAGACGGGGACATCCTTGCCCGGCGCGCCCAAAGCCGGCAGAACCTGATGGCCTGCCTGATGATCTCCCAGGGCGTCCCCATGATTACGGCGGGGGACGAGATCGGCCGGACCCAGCAGGGCAACAACAATGCCTACTGCCAGGACAACCCGATCACCTGGATTGACTGGACCAGCACCCCGGAATCCCATGCCATGCTGCGCACCACCAAGCGCGTCATCCGGCTGCGCAAGGAGTTCCTGGCCGGCCAGCCGCATGACTACCCCGTGCGCGACAAGCAGTCCTACTTCCACTGGTTCGGTCCGGACGGAAACCCCATGACGGCCGAGGCGTGGAACGACCCCCGCCACCGGGTGATCCAAGTCCTGCTCGGGTCCGAGGACGGCCACGTGGACGGTCTGGTGGTGGTCAACGGCGGCGCCGACGACGTCAAGGTCACCCTGCCTCGGTTCAACAACGGAGACGGCCCCGGGCACCGGCTGTACGAGCTTCGCCTGACCACGTCCGAACTCCATGAACGTCGTCAGGGAACCGTGGTCGGCTCCGGGGAACGGGACGTGGTGCAGGCCAACTCGATCAACATCTACCGCACCGAGAGATCCGCGGTCCCCCCGTTACCGGCACCCCCCGTCATCCGCGACCCGCGAAATTAAGGACCCCATGAAGATTTACTCAGCAGACACCTGGACCATCGAAGAGCTCACCGCGCAGATCGACGACGCCGGCCGCCGCGCCCTGGTGATCCCCGCCGCCGGGACCAGGCAGGCAGTCCTGGACGCCTTCAATGAGCTCCTGGACTTCCCCGAGGACTACGGCGTGGACCTGGACGCCCTGCACGATTCGCTCCACGACGTTGCGGATGCGGTAACGGACGACGGCGAGGCCCCTGTCACGTTCATCTGGCAGGTCCCGGCCGGTCTCCGGGCTGACCGCTCCTTCGGCGTCATCTGTGAGACCCTGCAGGACGCCGAGAGCTACGCCGGCACGGGCCTGGCCGTCATCGCGGTCTGCCTTTAGGGGCTCGCGCTACGCGTTGACGATCAGGCGTTGACGATCAGGCCAAGTTCAGCCTTGGACGCCAGCGCCTCATGCTTGGGGAGCACGCGCACGGTGTACCCGAAGGATCCGGAACGGTCGATCACCAGGGTGCCGCTGAAGAGGTGCCGGCCCTTGCCGAGGTCCTCGGCGGCTTTCAGTTCGGCCACCGTGATGTCCGCCAGCTCGTCGGTCTCCTCTGCCCGGCCGTAGGCCACCTCGACGTAGACATCCTCCGGCGAGAGCTCACGCAGGGCCACGTACGCATTGACCTGAAGCAGGTCGCCGATCTGCGGGTCCTCGGAGACCCCGACAGAATCGACGTGTTCCACCTGGAGGTAAGGCCATGCGGTGCGGACGCGTGCGGTCCACGCCGCCAGTGCCTTGGCCTGGGCGTAGTCGTCCGCCCCGGCATGGCGTCCGGCGATCGCGGCAGGCCGGTACAGCACGTTGACGTAGTCCTTGAGCATCCGTTCCGCGGAGACCGCCGGCCCAAGGTGGGACATCGTGTGTTTGATCATCGAGACCCAATGCGTGGGAACCGCCTGCGGGCCGGACTTCGACGGCCCGGCGGCGCCGGCCCTGTCGGAAACGGTCAGCCCGTAGAACCGCGGCGCCACCTGGGTTTCGAGCAATTCGTAGAGTGCCGCCGCCTCGATGTCGTCACGTTCTGCCGGTGAGGCGTCGTTGTTGGCGGTCGGGATCGCCCAGCCGTTCTCGCCGTCGTACATCTCGTCCCACCAGCCGTCCAGGACCGAGAGATTCAGCGAACCGTTCAGGGCCGCCTTCATTCCGGACGTTCCGCAGGCCTCGAGCGGGCGCAGCGGGTTGTTCAGCCACACGTCGCAGCCGGGGAAAAGGGTCCGGGCCATGGCGATGTCGTAGTTGGGCAGGAACGCGATCCGGTGCCGCACGGCGGGGTCGTCTGTAAACCGGACCAGGTCCTGGATCATCTTCTTGCCCGCGTCGTCGGCGGGGTGCGATTTCCCGGCGATCACCAGCTGGATGGGGTGGGTCTTGTGCAGCAGCAGGGCCTTAAGCCGTTCGGGGTCCCGCAGCATCAACGTCAGGCGCTTGTAGGTCGGCACGCGACGGGCGAAGCCGATGGTCAGGATGTCCGGGTCCAGCACCGAATCCGTCCAGGCCAGCTCGGCGTCGGCCGCGCCACGTTTCTTCCAGGCGGCCCGGAGCCGGCGCCGGACGTCCTCCACCAGCGACACCCGCATCTCGCGGCGCAGCGCCCAGAGGTCTTCGTCGGTGACGTTGTAGGCCAGGTCCCACCGGCCCTGCGCCTGCGCCTCCGCGCCGAACTCGTCCCGGGCAAGGGCGGCGATGCGGGGGTCCACCCAGGTGGGGACATGCACGCCGTTGGTCACTGAAGTGATGGGGACCTCAGAGTGATCGAAGCCCGGCCAGAGGGCGGAGAACATGCCGCGGGAAACGACGCCGTGCAGTTTGGCCACACCGTTGGCCCGCTGGGCAAGCCGCAGGCCCATGACGGCCATGTTGAACACGAAGGGGTTGCCGTCGGCGAAGTCCTCACGGCCCAGGTCCAGGATCTTGGCCACCGGGACGTCCGGCGCCAGGCCGGCTTCGAAGAAGTGCTGGATCTGGGAGATCTCGAAGCGGTCGATCCCCGCCGGAACCGGCGTGTGGGTGGTGAAGACGGTGGACGCCCGCCCCGCGGCCAGCGCTTCGTCCCAGCTCAGGGGCTTCGCGCCGGACATCAATTCCTGGATCCGCTCAACACCCAGGAACCCGGCGTGGCCCTCGTTGGTGTGGAAGACCTCCGGGGCGGGGAGGCCCGTGAGCCGCTGGAACTCACGCAGGGCCTTGAGCCCGCCCATGCCCAGCAGGAGCTCCTGCTGCAGCCGGTGGTCACCGCCGCCGCCGTACAGCCGGTCGGTGATGCCGCGGGCGGCTTCATCGTTGCCCGGAACGTTGGAGTCCAGCAGCAGCAGCGGAACGCGTCCGACGTCGGCCCGCCACACATGCGCCAGAAGGCGCCGGCCGTTGGGGAGGGGGAGGGAGATCTGGATGGGCTTGCCGTTGCCATCGGGGGAAGCTTCGCGCAGGAGCGTCAGGGGCAGGCCGTCCGGGTCGAGGACCGGGTACGTTTCCTGCTGCCAGGCGTCGCGGGAGAGCGACTGCTTGAAGTACCCGGCCTGGTAGAGGAGACCGACGCCGATCAGCGGCACGCCAAGGTCCGACGCCGCCTTGAGGTGATCGCCGGCCAGGATGCCAAGGCCGCCGGAGTACTGGGGCAGGACCTCGGTGATGCCGAACTCGGGCGAGAAGTACGCAATGCAGGACGGGGCGTCCTCGCCCAGGCCCTGGTACCAGCGCGGCTGTTCCAAATAGCGGTCGAGGTCGTCGGCGGCGGCATGGACACGCCGCACCACGTCCTGGTCCGCGGCCAGGCGCTGGAGTTCTTCCCGGCTGACCAGACCAAGGAACGTCACCGGATCGTCGCCGCTCTCCGCCCAGATCACGGGATTGAGGCCCTCAAAAAGCTCCCGGGTGGGCCGGTGCCAGGACCACCGGAGGTTGGTGGCGAGACGCGCCAGCGGCCGGATGGACTCCGGAAGAACGGTTCGGACGGTAAATCTGCGGATTGCCTTCACGAGCGAAACACTAACCGACATGTCGTTGCCCGGGAACCGCTTTAGGATTCTTTCCTGTAAATGACGGATACGGGGAGGACCAGAACCGAAATCCTCTGGAAATCATGAGTGGTCTTAGCATTCTGGCCGTTTTGTAGATAACGTCGAGCCTGTGACGAATAACTCGCGAACCAGTGCCGTGTCCAAGCAAAAGTCCAAGGCCCTGATCACGGATGGCCTCCGGTTTGGCCGTTTTCCGATCACCGGCGTGCAGCCATCGGTGGAGGGCGGAAAGTTTCCCGCCAAGGCTGTCGCAGGCGAAACGATTGTGGTGAGGGCCACCGCGTTCCGGGAGGGACATGACCAGCTCGGCGTCAGCGCCGTCCTGCTCGATCCCCGCGGCAAAGAGCGGCAGCGGGTGCGCCTCGCCCCGCCGCGCGGTCCGCGCGGCATGGGCACAGACCGCTGGGAGGGCCTTCTGACCCTGCCCGCCGTCGGCAACTGGTCCTTCGTCATCGAGGCCTGGCACGACCGCTACGGCACCTGGCACCACAACGCGGAGGTCAAGGTGGAGGCCGGCATCGACGTCGAACTCATGCTGGCCGAAGGCGCGGCCTTGCTGTCCGAAGCGTCCGAGGACGCCTCCCGCCCGTCCGCGGACCGCAGGACGCTCCGGATGGCGGTCGTGGGCCTCTCCGACACCTCCCTGACACCCGAGGCGCGCCTGGCCGCCGGGTTCAGCGCCGAGGTGGCAGCCGTCGTCGAACGCCAGCCCATCCGCGAACTCGAGACCGTCTCGGAGCCGTACCCCCTGCTCGTGGAGCGTCCGCTCGCGGGCCGCGGCTCCTGGTACGAGTTTTTTCCGCGCTCCGAAGGTGCCGTGCGCAATCCCGAAACCGGGGAGTGGACCTCCGGCAACTTCGGAACTGCCGCAAAGCGCCTTGACGCCGTCGCCGACATGGGCTTTGACATCATTTACATGCCGCCGATTCACCCGATCGGTGTCCAGCACCGCAAGGGGCCGAACAACACGCTGATCGCCGGCCCGCACGATCCCGGCTCGCCGTGGGCCATCGGGTCCAAGGAAGGCGGTCACGACGCCATCCACCCGGACCTGGGAACGTTCGAGGACTTCGACGCTTTCGTGGCGCGGGCGGGGGAGCTGGGGCTCGAAGTCGCCCTGGACCTGGCGCTACAGGCCGCACCGGACCACCCCTGGGTGGAAAGCCACCCGGAATGGTTCACCACCCGGGTGGACGGCAGCATCGCCTACGCCGAGAATCCGCCGAAGAAATACCAGGACATTTACCCGCTGAATTTCGACAACGACCCCGCCGGGCTGTCCAAGGAAATTCTGCGAATCGTGCTGCTGTGGGTCAGCCACGGTGTCAAAGTCTTCCGGGTGGACAATCCGCACACCAAACCCTTGTGGTTCTGGGAATGGCTGATCGGCAAGGTCAATAAGAAACACCCCGACGTCGTATTCCTTGCCGAGGCTTTCACACGCCCGGCCATGATGCACGCCCTCGGCCGGGCCGGCTTCCAGCAGTCCTACACGTACTTCACGTGGCGGAACACCAAGGAGGAACTCCAGGAGTACTTCCAGGAGGTCAGCCACGAGTCGCCGGCCTACTTCCGGCCGAACTTCTTCGTCAACACCCCGGACATCCTCACGGAGTACCTGCAGTTCGGCGGCCCGGCAGCGTTCAAGATCCGTGCCGCGCTGGCCGCCACGGCCAGCCCGCTCTGGGGTGTCTACGCCGGCTTTGAACTCTTTGAACATGTGGCCCGGCCCGGTGCCGAGGAGTACATCGACAACGAGAAGTTTGAGTACAAGTCACGGGACTGGGACGCGGCGGCCCAATCCGGGCGCACCCTGGCCCCGTACCTGACCAGGCTCAACGAGATCCGCCGCGCGCACCCGGCCCTGGGCGACCTGCAGAACCTGACGCTGCACGAGAGCACCGACAGCTCCACCGTGGTGTTCTCCAAGCACAAGACCCTCCCGGACGGGACCAAGGACACCTTGATCATCGTCGTCAACGTGGACCCGCACGGTGCGCGGGAGAGCACCGTGTCCCTGGATCTGGCGGCGCTTGAACTCGACCCGGACGGCTTCACGCACAACGGCCGCTTCATGGTGGATGACCTGCTGACCGGCGAGAGCTGGGAATGGGGGGAGTACAACTACGTCCGTCTGGACCCGCATGTCGAGCCCGCCCACATTCTCAGCATCCGGAGGTAATGCCAGTGAGTTTCAGCCCGCAGAGCCCCAGCCAGCACTTCAGTCCAAGGGCAAGTTTTGAGCTCAACGCTCCGGGTCTCCAGCACGATCCCCTCTGGTACCGCAAAGCGGTGTTTTACGAGGTTCTGGTCCGGGGCTTTGCCGACGGGAACGGGGACGGCTCGGGCGACTTCCACGGCCTGATCGAGAAACTGGACTATCTGCAGTGGCTCGGCGTGGACTGCCTCTGGCTCCCGCCGTTCTTCCAGTCGCCGTTGCGCGACGGCGGCTACGACATCTCGGACTACAACTCCGTGCTGGATGAGTTTGGCACCATCAGCGACTTCAAGCGGCTGGTGGCGGAGGCCCACGCGCGCGGCGTCCGGGTCATCATCGACCTCCCGCTGAACCACACGTCGGACCAGCACCCGTGGTTCCAGGAATCCCGCAAGGACCCGGACGGGCCGTTCGGCGACTTCTACGTCTGGAGCGACACGGACGAGAAGTACGAAGAGGCCCGCATCATCTTCGTGGACACCGAGGAATCCAACTGGACCTTCGACCCCATCCGCCGGCAGTTCTTCTGGCACCGGTTCTTCAGCCACCAGCCCGATCTGAACTTCGAGAACCCCAAAGTCATTGACGCGCTCTTCGACGTCGTCAGGTTCTGGCTGGACCAGGGTATCGACGGCTTCCGCGCCGACGCCATCCCGTACCTCTTCGAGGAGGAAGGCACCAACTGCGAGAACCTGCCGGCCACCCATGAGTTCTTGCGCAAGCTGCGCCGGATGGTGGATGAAAGCTACCCCGGCCGCGTGATCATCGCCGAGGCCAACCAACCGCCGGCCGAAGTGGTGGAGTACTTCGGCACCGAAGAGGAACCGGAATGCCACATGGCCTTCCACTTCCCGATCATGCCGCGCCTGTACTACGCGCTCCGCGACCAGAAGGCGTTCCCCATCATCGAGACGATGAAGGACACCCCCGACATTCCCGAAGGCGCGCAGTGGGGCACCTTCCTGCGCAACCACGATGAACTGACGCTGGAAATGGTCACCGCCGACGAACGCGCCGCGATGCTCGGCTGGTACGCGCCGGACCCGCGCATGCGCGCCAACATCGGCATACGCCGCCGGCTCGCGCCCCTGCTGGACAATTCGCGCTCCGAGATCGAGCTGATCAACGCCATGCTGCTGTCCCTACCCGGCAGCCCGTTCCTGTACTACGGGGACGAGATCGGCATGGGGGACAACATCTGGCTCGAGGACCGCGACGCCGTCCGCACGCCGATGCAGTGGAACCCGGACCGCAACGCCGGGTTCTCCGCCGCCGATCCCGGAAAGCTCTACCTCCCGGTGATCCAGTCGCTGGTCTACAACTACAGCATGGCGAACGTTGAAGCCGAGGCCGCCCATTCCGGCTCGCTGCTGCGCTGGACCCGCCAAATCCTGAGCGTCCGCAAGAACCACCCGGCGTTCGGGCTGGGCAGCTTCAAGCACGTCGAGGCTGACCACGACGTCGTCCTGGCGTACCTGCGCGAGCTGCCGGAAGGGAACGCGGCGGGCGCGGATCCGGAAACCATCCTCTGCGCGTTCAACCTCTCGCAGCACCCGGTGGCCACTACGCTGCGGGTGCCGAACTTCTCGGGGCGCGGCCTCCGCGACGTCTTCGGAGGCCAGGCGTTCCCCGCCATTAGCGACGACGGCACGCTGACCCTGACGCTGGGCAGCCATGATTTCTTTTGGCTGCGGATCCGCTCCGCGGCGTCCAATCCAACCTCGCCGTTCACGCAGGCGATGCCTATCCTGTCGATCGAAGGCTGACATGAACCGGCCCATCCTTTCCCCAGCCCTGAGTTCACTGCTCGGCGCCTGGCTTCCGAACCAGCGATGGTTCCCGGTCAAGAGCGCGGAGTTCACCTTCGAACCGGCGGGGGGTCTGCGCCTCGCAACCAGCGGTGAGGAAAATGCCCCCGCGACGGCGACGTTTGAGGTGATGCTCATCGCGGTGTCCTACCCCACGCCCGACGGCGGCAGCCGGACCGACATCGTTCAAGTGCCGCTCAGTTTCCGCCCTGAGCCCTTGCCGGGGGCGGAGCGCGGGCTGATCGGCGAACTTCCCGGAACCCGTGCCGATGCTGCACACCGGTGGGTCTACGACGGAGTCCATGACGCCTCGTTCGTCGCCGCCTGGCTGGAGCTCATCCGCCAGGGCGGGAGTACGCCGTCGGGAAACGCCACGGGCCACCGCGTGGAGTCCGGCTATCGGCTGCCGTTTGCCACGGGCACCGTGAAGGTGCTTTCGGGCGAGCAGTCAAACAGTTCTGTGATAGTCGACGACGACGACGGCGGAACAGGCGCCATCGTGAAGTTCTTCCGGGTGCTCTCGGAGGGCGAGAACCCCGAGGTCGAAATCGGTGCGGCGCTGACCGCAGGGCGCACCGCCGAGGTCCCGGCAACCCTTGGCTGGGTGACCGGCGAATGGTTGGCGCCCGCAGCCTCACGTCCCGCCCGCGGCGAGCTCGCCGTCGCACACGAATTCCTCGCCGGCGGACTCGACGCCTGGCGGCTCGCCGTGGACGCGGCCAGCCGTGGGGTCGGGTTCACCGCCGAAGCTCACGCTCTTGGCGCGGCGACGGCCACCGTGCACCGGCGGCTGGCCGAGGCTTTGGGGACCGCCACCGAATCCGCGCCGGGGCAGGACATCGCCCCCGGCGTGGCACAGCGTGTGCGCCAGTCCTGGGCCCAGGCGTCGGACGTCGTCGGCCCGTACGAGGGGCAGCTGAACGAACTCCTCCGCCGGCTTGACGGCACCAGCGCCGGACCGCTCCAGCGCATCCACGGCGACCTCCACCTCGGACAGATCCTGAAGGTCCCCGGTGCCTCCGGGACGGCAGCCCGCTGGGCCATCCTCGACTTCGAGGGTGAGCCGTTGCGCCCCATTTCCGAACGCAACTTCCCGGACGTCCCGCTCCGCGACGTCGTGGGCGTGCTGCGTTCCTTCGACTACGCCGCCGGCGCGGCAGTGCGCGAGAATCCCGGTGTCGTCGTCCCGGAGTCATGGGCGGACGAGTGCGCCGAGGCCTTCCTGGCGGGCTACGCCGAGGTGATCCCCGGCAGCATCGACCGCGACTCGCCGCTCTTTGTGGCGCTGTGGCTCGACAAAGCCCTTTACGAAGTCATCTACGAACTAAGGAACAGGCCGGAGTGGCTCTCCATTCCGGTAAATGCATCGCGTCGACTCCTTGGCAGTACAGGCTCCGGCGTCGCCGCCGAAGCCGCAGCGGAAGGTATAAAAATGACAGGATCAGCACGCATCGACCGGCCCGGCGCACCACTGCCCGTGGACGGTGACACCCTAGCCAGGGTCTCGACGGGCGAACACCATGCGCCCCACTCGGTCCTGGGCGCCCACCTGGATGACCACGGCCACGTTACGATCCGGACCGTCAAGCACCTGGCCGAATCCGTCAGTGTCGTGACGAGCGCGGGCACGGTGCCCATGACGCACGAAGCGGGCGGCGTGTGGGTGGCCGTGATGGAGCCGCTCGAGCGCGGCCACGTGCCGGATTACCGCCTCGAAGTAACCTACGAGGACCACGAGCCGCAGATCATGGACGAGCCCTACCGCTACCTGCCGACGGTTGGCGAGGTGGATCTGCACCTGATCGGTGAGGGCCGGCACGAGCGCCTTTGGGATGTCCTGGGCGCGCATGTCCAGCACTACAAGTCCTCGCTCGGCGACATCGACGGCGTGTCCTTCGCCGTCTGGGCGCCGAACGCCCAGGCGGTGCGCGTCAAGGGCGACTTCAACGGCTGGGACGGCCGTGAGTACTCCATGCGCTCCCTGGGTTCGAGCGGTGTGTGGGAGCTCTTCATCCCGGGCGTTGTAGCAGGGGCATGCTACAAGTTCGAGCTCCGGACCCGGCACGGTTACTGGGTGGAGAAGGCGGACCCGCTGGCCTTCGGGACCGAGATCCCGCCGCTGACGGCATCCCGGGTGGTGGAGCCCTCCTATGTCTTCAAGGACGCCGACTGGATGCAGAACCGCGCCAGTCGTGATCCGCACAACTCGCCGATGAGCGTGTACGAGGTCCACCTCGGCTCGTGGCGGGTGGGGCTGGACTACCGCGAGTTGGCCAAGGAACTGGTGGAGTACGTCAAATGGCTCGGCTTCACCCACGTGGAGTTCATGCCCGTGGCCGAGCACCCGTTCGGGGGCTCATGGGGTTACCAGGTCACTTCCTACTTCGCGCCGACCTCGCGCTTCGGGCACCCGGATGAGTTCCGTCACCTCGTCGACGAACTCCACCAGGCCGGCATTGGCGTCCTGCTGGACTGGGTCCCGGCGCACTTCCCCAAGGACGAGTGGGCACTGGCAAGGTTCGACGGCGAGGCCCTCTACGAGCACGCCGACCCGAACCTTGGCGAGCACCCGGACTGGGGAACGCTGATCTTCGACTTCGGTCGCCGTGAAGTTCGCAACTTCCTTGTGGCCAACGCCCTGTACTGGCTCGACGAATTCCACATCGACGGCCTCCGGGTCGATGCGGTGGCCTCTATGCTCTACCTCGACTACTCACGCGAACATGGGCAGTGGCAGCCAAACCGCTTCGGCGGGCGTGAAAACCTTGAAGCGATCTCCTTCCTGCAGGAAGTGAACGCGACGGTCTACAAGACCCACCCGGGCGCGATCATGATCGCCGAGGAATCCACGGCGTTCCCAGGCGTCACGGCGCCCACCAGCAAGGGCGGTCTGGGCTTCGGGCTCAAGTGGAACATGGGCTGGATGCATGACTCGCTCAAGTACATGGCCGAGGATCCGTACAACCGCAGATGGCACCACGGCACCATCACGTTCTCGATGGTCTACGCCTTTACCGAAAACTTCCTGCTGCCGATCAGCCACGACGAGGTCGTGCACGGCAAGGGATCGATGCTGCGCAAGATGCCGGGGGACCGGTGGCAGCAGCTGGCGAACCTGCGCGCCTTCCTGGGATATCAGTGGGCGCACCCGGGAAAGCAGCTGATCTTCATGGGTACTGAGTTCGGCCAGGAGGCGGAGTGGTCGGAGCAGCACGGGCTCGACTGGTGGCTCGCCGACATCCCGGCGCACCAGGGCGTGCAGCTCCTGGCCAAGGACCTCAACGAGATCTACCGTTCCACGCCCGCCTTCTACGAGCGCGACAACCAGCCCGAGGGGTTCCAGTGGATCAATGGGGGCGACAATGACCGCAACGTCCTCACCTTCATCCGCCGCGACGCGGAAGGCAACCCGGTGGTGTGCGCCATCAACTTCTCCGGCGGCCCTCACAAGGATTATCTCCTGGGAGTGCCGACCGCCGGCAAGTGGCAGGAAGTGCTGAACACCGACGCCGCCCGCTACGGCGGGTCAGGCGTGGGGAACGCTGGCCCGCTCACAGCGGCCGAAGACGGTCTGGATGGACAGCCGGCCTCCCTCACGGTCACGCTGCCTCCGCTCGGCGCCGCCTACTTCAAGCCGCTGGCGTAGGCCTACACCCAGGAGAGCCTGATGAAAGGCCCGGAATCCGCGTGATTCCGGGCTTTTCGGCGCCGACTTTGGGGCGGCTTTGCCAGCTGGCCCCAGTGGTGGTAGAGTTTATTTCCGCGCTGCTCCCCGGAGTTGAACGGCAAGGAAGGCATGGAAGCCTCACGGCGGACTGAGTCTGGACGGCCGATTTGACAAGGGTGAAGCGGCCCGGTAAGTTTGAAAAGTTGCTCCGGAGCGATCCGCGACCGTTTGGTGGTTGTGGTGGTGCCGGGTGTGTCTGTTGTTTGAGAACTCAATAGTGTGCCAAGTTTGTTGATACCAATTTATTATGGATTGGTTGTTTTGCCGGGCCCGTCACCCCGTGTCGGGTCTGGTTTTTCAGCTGGTTTCAAATTTTGTGCAGTGCGTTGTTCCCGTTTTCCCGGGGGTGCGTGCTGTGTCTGTTTTTCTTCAACGGAGAGTTTGATCCTGGCTCAGGATGAACGCTGGCGGCGTGCTTAACACATGCAAGTCGAACGATGATCCGGTGCTTGCACC
>NZ_FPAY01000004.1 GCF_900116495.1 Arthrobacter sp. ov118 | reverse complement strand
CGCCTTCAGCCTCCGGATCCGCCGGCTCTACACCCACCCGCGCAGCGGCGAACTCATCGGCATGGACTCCCGCGCCCGGACCTTCCCCGGCGGGCTGCGCCGCTTCATCCAGACCCGCGACGACACCTGCCGCACCCCCTACTGCGACGCCCCCATCCGCCACCTCGACCACATCATCGCCTGGCACGCCGGCGGGCCGACGACTGCAGCCAACGGGGCCGGGCTCTGCGAAGCCTGCAACCACACCAAAGAAACCCCCGGCTGGACAGCACGGACACTACCCGGGCCAGAACCCGGGCCGCCTCCCGGGGACACCCCGGCCGGCGGCACCCGCCACACCATCGAACTCAGCACCCCCACCGGCCACACCTACCACTCCACCGCACCACCCCTCCCGGGGACACCGCTGACGCCCGCACCGCGATCTGGCAATCCGCCCGGCAGCGAAACGGGAACAACCCTTTTGGATCTGCCGCTCCGTCCCACGGATCAGCCGGTATCCCGCGCGCGGCGCCAGCTCTTGCAACGGGCGAAAGCACGCAAGAGCGGCAAGCGGACGGCAGGTGCCGCGGCTTAGGAACCAAGCCACGCGTCCGGAGGGGTAGCGCCCTTGAATGGGCCGAAGAAAAAGGACGTCAGCAACCGGTGCAGCGACCCAAAGTGAGGCCTGCAGGTACCTTCGCGATCTCGCTAAAGAGAAGGCTCGGACACTGTCGTGTCCCGAACAACCCAACGTCATCAGATGGTTACCTGCAGGCGCTTTAAGCCTACGCCTGCCGTATCAGCGTGACCATAGGAGCGAGGCCTCAGGACCCGACTCTGTGGACCACGTCCGAACTACCCCCTCCCACGGGAGCGTAGAGTGGAGGAAGCCGCCTGATTCTGGACGCCGAGTGCTGAGGGAGAAATCGTGACGATTGACTGGGACGAAAAAAAGACCCTGCTGCAGGAGCCGAACATCGCCGCTGTGACGCAGCTCTGCGATGAACTCATGGAAAAGAAGCCGGGGTCCGTCGTCCCCTACATCGACCCCATCCATGACGAGGACGAATGCCGCATCGTCAGCCTTCATATCAGCCCCGGCAAGGGCACGGAGTCGGGCTTCGTCTCACACTTCAACGACGACGAGGCCGCCCGCCGCGCCACCTCCATCTACGAGGCCGCAGAGCTGGACCCGCGTTACGTGATGCCTTGGAACGCCTATCCGTGGGTCCGTGATCCGGACGCAGCCTCGGCCCTGAATGTCCAGGAGAAGACGGACGGCCTGCGTCCCTTCCGTCAGTTCCTCAAGATCAACAAGCGCGTCTCGGCCGTCATTGCGCACGGCGCCGACGCCCACTCTTTCCTGACGCTTTTCGAGAAGACCTACCACTCCTCGCTGAAAAACCATGGCGTCAAGATCTACAAGGCCACCGCCCTAGGCGGCCGCGCTTTCGCCGTCTCCCCTGCCAAGCAGGAGGAGCTCCTCGCCAAGAACGTTGAGGTTTACAAGGACGCCATGCAGCGGGCCGGCATCCAGCACCTCTAAGGCGCCCGCGCCCCCCGGCTCGGGCACCACGGCAGCGGCAGACGCCGGGAGTGTTACCCCTCCATGAGCCTGCGCCGGTGCTTAAGCTCCTTAATCCAGTCGCGAGTGACAGGCGCCGAAAAGGGCGAGGCGCCGTCATCGCCTCCGGAAGCGGTGCGATCCGGACCGTGCCGAGTGGGACTGAACGCCGTCCCCGCCTGCAGGTCCGCGAGCAACGGCCCGGAGGCCCTCAACGCCAGTTCCAGCACCTGGACGGCGGCGCGTTCGGTCAGGCCCATCCCCACGGCCCAGCCCAGGAAGTGCTTCCTGGAGATCCCCGTCCGCTTGCCGTCCAAGGTCAAGGCGAGCGTCTTGTCGCCGTAGACCACGGTGGAGGGAATGTCGTACACCGGGGCGATGGACCACTCCCCTGTCGGCAGTTGCACCATGGACACGTTCTTGGCGTGCAGATCGCCGTTGCCAGTAAGCCACGCGAATGCTGCTTGGAGGGCCAAATTCCGCAGCGCCGGCAGCCGCGCCGCGCAATACGCCGCGAGCGCATGGCACACCTGCCCGTATCCCACGTTGTACTTATCGGCCGGATAGAGCCTCAGCACCTGCGCCCCGTCCTCGACGGCGAGCCGCTGCACCGCGTGCGGTGACCGGGCAGCAGCCTGGGGCCCCGACAACTGCTCCAGTCCCGACGCCCCGGCGAGGGGCACCCGGTCGAAACGCTCCACGAGCAGCCCCGGCCGGTTGGCGACGTCGCGGATGAGCTGGACCCGGCTCAGGGGGATCCGCAGCCGCGCCGCATAGCGGAACATCGCGAATTCGTTTTCGACGACGTGCGGGAACTCGGGGGCGTTGAGTTTCAGGATGTACCGCCGGCCGGCGCTGGCCACGGGCATGGAGATCATTCCGGCGGACAGCTTGTCCTGCACGCCCGCAAGCGCCACCGGGTCGATCAGACCGGAGTCGCCGAGCAGGGCGTCGAAATCGACGGGCGTTCCGGGGTCGAGCTCGACGGCGTGCTCGTCCGGATCCAGCTTCTCGCCGTGGCCCACTATTTGTACGTTTCCCACCGGGTTGGCGCCGGCGGCGATCAGCAGGGACAGCTCGTCGTCAACGCTGGTCTTAACGGAACGGCGCAGCGCGTTCAGCCGCCGGCCCTCGGGCAGGAGCCCGGTGAAATAGGGCGGGGCGGCGCCGGCTGCGGACAGCACGGGGTCGGCAGTGAGCGGAAGGGAGCTTGCGACAGCGGGGCCCCCGGAGGCCAGGTACGCCGGCAGGTAGCTGAACCTCGTGCCGCCGTCGTGCCGTTCCAGCCTGGCCGCCAGCACGCCGGCCTTGTAGACATCAGCGATGCGGTGCCTCATGGCCCGGCCTCGGTACGGTCATGCAGTTCAGTCCGGGCCTGCGGTGGGTTCTGAGCGTGCCGTTCGCCGTGCGCACGCCGGCCGCCGAAGGTACGCGTGCCGTCAAGGGCGCGGGCTGCGGCGCTGGTACGGGTCTGCACACGGAGTTCCAGCCCCAACGTGTCCAGGAGCGCGAGCAGCGACTCCAGCTGCACAGTGCGTTTGCCCTGCTCGACAAAGCGAACGAAGCGTTCGGAGACGCCCGCCAATTCGGCCAGGTCACGCTGGCTCAACCGCAGCAAGCCGCGCCGATCCCGGACCTCGGCGGCAAGCTGGTCCGTAAACGAGATCTCGATGGCCGCCTCCCGTTCCTCAAAATGGACCCTGTGACGGGTCCGATACAGGCACGAACGTGCCGTTATTCAGACTTTTCCAGTGTAGAACCCATGAGCAACCCTGAACAGGGCGAATACGGCACGTTCGTGCCGGTGTGACAGCATGCTGGTCCATCGTCACAATTGACACCTGCTGTGACCCCTGCCATATTTGAACGTGTGAACCTGTCAGACAGCCGGACAGCAGGACAGCCTCTCGCCCGCCTCAGTGCGGCCGAAGCCGTCTTCAATGTCCTCCGTTCCGAAATCGAATCCGGCGGGCTCGGCGTCGGTACAAAGCTCAACTCCGAAGCCACGCTCGCCCAGCAGTACGGCGTCAGCCGCTCCGTGGTCCGTGAGGCGTTGCGCTCCTGCACCGCTCTGGGCCTCACTGTCACCAAGACCGGCCGCGGCACCTTCGTTGTCGCCAACCGCGTGGCCAAGGATCTGGTCCTCGGCCAGTACTCCGCGAGGGACCTCACCGAGGCGCGTCCCCACATCGAAGTTCCGGCAGCCGGCCTGGCCGCGGAACGCCGCTCAGCCGAGGAACTGGACACCATGCGAGACATCGTCGCGGCAATGTCCGCCGAGGACGACCCTGAAGTGTGGGTGGGCCTGGACTCCAGCTTCCACGCCTTGATCGCCCGGGCCAGCCGGAACAAGGTGTTCGAAAACGTCGTAGCGGACATCCGCGATGCCTTGGCCCACCAGTCCGAAACACTGAACATGGTGGCGGACCGCCAGCGCGCCTCCGACGAGGAGCACCGGTGCATTCTGGCCGCCATCGAAGCCGGCGACGCGGCGACGGCGCGCATCGCCATGAGCCAGCATCTCCATGCCGTTGGCCTGGCCCTCGACTCGATCCTCAATCCCTGATGGGCGCCTGACGCGCGCATCGCCAGCAGCAGCCGGACCAGCAACCTACCCCACCGCCAAAGGACGCAATGATTTCTCCCGCCCTCGAGCACCTCCCAACGGCACCGGCCCCGGCCAGGCTCCCGCAGCACGTCCCGCTCGCGGTCCAGTCCCGCGACGGCCTGGTGGAGAGCGTGCACTACGGCTCGGCCGTCGCCACCGCTGCGGACGGCCGGACCCTGCTGGCGGCCGGCGAGCCCCACGCCGCGTTCTACCCCCGCTCTTCCCTGAAACCATTGCAGGCCGTGGCCATGGTCCGGGCCGGCCTGGACCTGCCGGAAGACCTCCTGGCCCTTGCGGCCGCCAGCCACTCCGGAGCGGCCACTCACCGGAACGGCGCGCGGCGCATCCTGGAGCTGCACGGATTGACCCCGGCGGACCTGGAGAACAGCACCGACCTCCCCTACGGCACCCGCGAGCGCGAGCAGTGGCTTGGCGAGGGCGGCCAGCCCAGCCAGCTGGCCCAGAACTGCTCGGGTAAGCACGCCGCGATGACCGCCACCTGCGTCATCAACGGCTGGCCGGTCCGCGGTTACCTAGACCCGACGCACCCGTTGCAGCAACTCGTGGCCCGGACCGTGGCGGAATTGACCGGCGAGGAACCGCAGCGCACCAGCACTGATGGCTGCGGCACACCGCTGTTCGCCCTCACACTCCCCGGCATGGCCCGCGCCTTCGGCCGGCTGGCCGCGGCATCCGGCGGCAGCGCGGAAGCCGTCGTCGCGGGTGCCATGCGCCGCCATCCCGGGATGGTTGCGGGCGAGGACCGGGATGTCACCGCGCTGATGCGACTGGTCCCCGGCCTGCTGGCCAAGGACGGCTTCGAAGGCGTCCAGCTGGCGGGCCTCCCGGACGGCCGCGCCGTCGCCGTGAAAATCTCCGACGGCGGAGACCGCGCCCGGATGCCCGCCACCGTGCGGCTCCTGGCCGCGCTCGACGTCGACACCTCGCCCCTGTCGCGCCTCGCCGCGGCGCCTGTGCTGGGCGGCGGCCGGCCCGTCGGTCTGCTGCAGGCAACCGACTTCCTCACCGCACCAGCACCTGCCCAGGCATCCGACACCGCCACCGACGCCCACTAAGGACTTCCATGACCTCCCTCGACGCACGCGCGGACTTCCGCTCCGAACACGACCTCCTCGGCGACCGGGATGTTCCTGCCGACGCCTACTGGGGCGTCCACACCCTCCGGGCCGTGGAGAACTTCCCCATCACCGGCCAGCCGCTGTCTTCCAACATGTACCTGGTCCGCGGACTGGCCGCCGTGAAACTGGCCGCGGCCCGCACCAACCACGAGCTCGGGTTGCTCGACGCCGAGCGCGCCCGGGCCATCGAGGAAGCCTGCGCCGACGTGATGAACGGAAAGCTTAACGAGCAGTTCGTGGTGGACGTCATCCAGGGCGGCGCCGGAACGTCGTCGAACATGAACGCCAATGAGGTCATCGCCAACCGGGCCCTGGAGATCCTCGGGCACCCGTTGGGTGACTACGCGCGGCTGCACCCGAACGACCACGTCAACCTCAGCCAGTCCACCAATGACGTCTACCCCACCGCGGTCAAGCTCGGCACGATCTTCGCCGCCCGGGAACTGCTGGAGGCGCTCACCGAGCTTGAAGACGCCTTCGCGGCCAAAGCCCTCGAATTCCGCACCGTGGTGAAGATGGGCCGCACCCAGCTGCAGGACGCCGTCCCGATGACGCTCGGCCAGGAATTCGGCACCTACGCCGTCACGATCGCTGAAGACCGGTTGCGCCTGGCCGAGGCCGACCTGCTGATCCACGAGATCAACCTCGGCGCCACCGCGATCGGCACCGGCCTGAACGCACCGGCCGGATACGCCGAGGCCGCATGCCGACACCTTGCCGACATCACCGGCCTGCCGCTCGTCACCGCGGTGGACCTGATCGAGGCCACCCAGGACGTCGGTGCCTTCGTGCACCTCTCCGGTGTGCTGAAGCGGGTCGCCGTGAAACTGTCCAAGATCTGCAACGACCTCCGGCTGCTCTCCTCCGGCCCGCGCGCGGGCCTCGGCGAGATCAACCTCCCCGCCGTGCAGTCCGGCTCCTCAATCATGCCCGGCAAGATCAACCCGGTCATCCCGGAGGTAGTCAGCCAGGTGGCCTACGAGGTGATCGGCAATGACGTCACCATCACCATGGCCGCCGAGGCCGGCCAGCTCCAGCTCAACGCCTTCGAACCGATCATTGTCCACAGCCTCCACAAGAGCATCTCCCACCTGGAAGCCGCCTGCCGTACCCTCACGGCGCGCTGTGTCCGGGGTATCACCGCCAACACCGAACGGCTGCGCCTCACCGTGGAACAGTCAATCGGTCTGGTCACTGCCCTCAACCCGCACCTGGGGTACGCCACCGCAACGGCCATCGCCCAGGAAGCCCTCGCCACCGGCAAGGGGGTCGCGGAGCTGGTGCTCGAACACGGGCTGCTCACCGCCGAGCAGCTCACCGAACTCCTCAGCCCGCAGCGCCTGGCCAACCTGAGCAAGTAGACAAAGGATTACCATGACTCATCCCGAAGTGGCCCAACACCAAGCCCAACAGCAGGCCGTCACCGACCACACCGTGCCAGCGCACGCGCATGCCACCGAGGCCGCACTCCACGCCGAGGACCAGGGCTACCACAAGGGCCTCAAACCCCGGCAAGTCCAGATGATCGCGATCGGCGGCGCCATCGGCACCGGCCTGTTCATGGGCGCCGGCGGCCGGCTCGCCGCCGCCGGACCGGCCCTGATCATCAGCTACGCCCTCTGCGGCTTCTTCGCCTTCATGATCCTGCGGGCGCTCGGCGAACTCGTGATGCACAGGCCGTCGTCGGGCTCCTTCGTCTCCTACGCCCGCGAATTCTTCGGCGAGAAGGCCGCATTCGTCACTGGCTGGCTCTACTGGCTGAACTGGGCCATGACGGCGATCGTGGACATCACCGCCGTCGCGCTGTACATGAACTTCTTCAAGAAGTACTGGGCACCCATCGCGGATGTGCCCCAGTGGGCCTGGGCGCTGGCTGCCCTGATCCTGGTGCTGGGCCTGAACCTCATCAGCGTCAAGGTGTTCGGCGAGCTCGAATTCTGGTTCGCGCTGATCAAGGTGGTGGCGCTGGCGTCGTTCCTGATCGTGGGCGTCTACTTCGTCATTTTCGGCACGCCCGTGGCCGGCCACGAGGTCGGCTTCAGCCTGATCGCGGACAACGGTGGCATGTTCCCCAACGGCCTGCTGCCGGCGATCGTGGTGATGCAGGGCGTCGTGTTCGCGTATGCCTCCATCGAGCTGATCGGCACCGCCGCGGGCGAGACCGAAAACCCCGAGAAGATCATGCCACGAGCCATCAACACGGTGATCGTGCGCATCGCGGTGTTCTACGTCGGATCGCTCGTGCTGCTCTCCCTGCTCCTGCCCTACAGCTCCTACAAGGCCGGCGAAAGCCCGTTCGTCACGTTCTTCGGCTCCATCGGGGTGGACGGCGTGGACGCCATCATGAACCTCGTGGTCCTCACCGCGGCCCTGTCCTCGCTCAACGCCGGCCTGTACTCCACCGGCCGGATCATGCGTTCGATGTCCGTGTCAGGATCTGCACCGAAATTCGCCGCCCGGATGAACAAGTCCGGCGTCCCCTACGGCGGCATCGCCCTGACCGCCGGTGTGGCTGTCCTGGGCGTAATCCTGAACGCGGTGGTCCCGGCCGAGGCCTTCGAGATCGTCCTGAACGTCGCCTCGCTGGGCATCATCAGCACCTGGGCGATGATCGTCCTGTGCCAGATGCAGCTCGCTAGGCTTGCGGCCCGCGGCGAACTGCTCCGGCCCTCCTTCCGGATGCCCGGCGCACCCGTCACGGGCTGGATCACCCTGGCCTTCCTCCTCGCCGTACTGGTCCTCATGGCGTTCGACTCGCCGGTAGGAACGTGGACCATCGCGTCGCTCGTCATCATCATTCCGATCCTGATGCTCGGCTGGCGCCTCTGCCGGCACCGCATCCTGGAAATCGCCGCCGTCCGCGACGGCTTCACCGGCCCCTATCCGCTGGTGGCCAACCGGCCCGCAGGGAGGAACACAGCGAGCGCGGACGGCGATTCGGAGTAACACCCGCCCCTCCGCCGCCGCGTAACGGAACAGCACGTCACCGAACAGTCCGTAACGGAACTGTGCGTAACGGAAGGCCGCGCAGCGTCCCTGCCCGGATGGTTCGCATATGCTCAGCAGAGGCGCCTACACTGGCGCCGACCGGCTCAGCGACGAACCATCCGGGAGAGACTTCATGACCAATTGGCGGATCAGGGACTTCCACTCGGCCGATCTCGACGGCATCCTGCACCTCTGGGAGTCCCTCAAGGAATCCAGCGTGGAGCCCGTCTACGCGCTCTCCGAGGTCCTTGCCTCGTGCGAGAAGGATCATGCCGTCGTCGCGGTGCAGGGCGAGCAGGTGGTGGGCGCCGCCGTCGGACGTGCCGCGCACGACCAGGGCTGGATCGTCTTCCTGGCCACGTTGCCCGAGTTTCGGGGCCGCGGCATCGGCACGTCGCTGCTGGCCGCCGTCGAGAACCGGATGGCCCCGCACGGGCTGAACAAACTCTCCGCGCTGATGCCCGAATCCGAAACCCGGGTGGAGGCGTTCCTGGGCCGCGGCTTCGTGCTGAAGAAAAACCTGCGCTACTTCGAACGGAAAATCCCCGTGCAGCGCCAGGAACTGGAACCGCTCAGCCTGCTCGGCGGCCGCATCCTGGCCCGCGACCTGTGGGAGAACGTGGCCGGCATGCGCCGCGAAAAGGAACTGCTGGAACGCCGGCTGGTCCTGCCGCTCGCCGAGGCCGACCTCGCCGACGAATACGGCGTGGTGCCACCGCGCGCCGTCGTCCTCTTCGGCCCGCCCGGCACCGGCAAGACGACGTTTGCCAAGGCGATCGCGTCCCGGCTGGAGTGGCCGTTCGTGGAGGTCTTCCCCTCCCGGCTGGCCGCCGACCCGCAGGGCCTGGCCGGCGCGCTGCGGGAAACGTTCCTGGAGATCGCCGAACTCGAGCACGCCGTGGTCTTCATCGACGAGGTCGAGGAAATCGCCGCCCAGCGCTCGGGCGAACCGCCGTCTCCGCTGCAGGGCGTCACCAACGAGCTCCTCAAGATCATCCCCGCCTTCCGTGAACAGCCCGGCCGGCTCCTGGTTTGCGCCACCAACTTCATCCGCGCCCTGGACTCCGCGTTCCTGCGGCACGGCCGGTTCGACTACGTCATCCCGATCGGCCTGCCGGACCGGCAGGCCCGCGAGGCCATGTGGCAGCGGTTCATCCCCGCCGCTGTGGTGGACGACGTCGACGTCGAACTCCTGGTGGACCGCACCGAGGGCTTCTCCCCCGCGGACATCGAGTTTGCGGCCCGCAGCGCCTCCCAACGGGCGCTGGAAAAGGCCGTATACGACGACGGCGGCGCGGCGTCCGGGGGCGACGCCACCTCCCGCGCGGCAGTCCGCAAGGGCCCCTCCACACAGGACTACGTCGACGCCATCCGCGACACCCGGACGACGGTCAGCGACGAGGTGCACCAGGACTTCCTTGAGGACATCGACGCCCTCGGCCGGGTGTAGGCGAGCCAGTCTGGCCGAAGCAACGTGATCCTTTTTCTGACGGTCGTCAGCGGCGTGGCTTGGACCGCAGTGTACATCGATGCCATCCGGATCGGCTTCCGCGACCGCAGCTACGCCATTCCGGCGGCGGCGCTGGGGCTGAACTTCGCCTGGGAGGTCCTTTACGCTTCCCGCGCCGTCGCCACCGGGATCTCGGTCCAAGGGATCTTCAACATCGTGTGGGGGCTGGCCGACGTCGCCATCGTCTTCACGTTCCTGAGGTTTGGCCGGGCGGAGCTGCCGAGCTGGGTGACGCGCAGGCTCTTCATCGGCTGGGCGCTTCTGCTCGGCCTGACCTCTTTCGTGGTGCAGTGGCTCTTGGTGGTGGAATTCGGCTGGACGCAGGCTCCCCGGTACTCGGCATTCCTGCAGAACCTGCTGATGTCCGGGCTGTTCATCGCCATGTTCGCGGCGCGTGCCGGGCTCCGCGGACAGTCGCTGCTGATCGGCGTGGCCAAATGGATCGGCACTCTGGCCCCCACCATCGCGTTCGGCTGGCTGGGGAACTCGCCGCTGATCCTGGGGCTCGGCGGCCTCTGCAGCATCTTCGATCTGGCCTACCTTGCGCTGCTGTGGCGGGGCCGGGCCTTGTCCCCGCCCCAGGCCCGGCCCGCGCAGGGAGTCCCGACTGGTTACGCCTCCGGGGCGTTGTAGGAGAGGTTCCCGTGGTCGGCGTGCCCGGCCCCGGCGGTCATGGCGTCGAGTTCCTCGAGCAGCCACGGATTGATCCGCGCCAGGATTTTGCGGGTCTCCTCCACGGGAACCGCGGCGTAAAGCACCGGACGGGCCTCGTTGTAACGGGTAACAGGCGGCTTGTCCGGCCACTTCTCCGCCAGCGCCTGGACGCGCTCGGGCAGCGAGTTGTGCGCGTTGTCGGCGATCTTGACCAAAGTGGCGTCGTGGTCTTCCGCGATGTAGCGGATGCCTGCCTGGTAGTCGTCAGGGTTTTCGTGGAAGCGTTTCGTGACGCGCTCAATAATGTCGGCCGCCCGCTCCGACACTCCCATGTCCAGCAGCGCCTGCCGCGTCATCGGGGTGTCCTCGGCGATGTCGTGCAGGTACCCGGCGATCCGGATGTCGTCGTCGAAGTCCGCCAAGGCGTCCCCGACGGCGAGCACATGCTCCCGGTACGGCCGCTTGAGCTTGTCTTTCTGGCGGTTGTGCGCCACCTCCGCCAGGACCTTGGCTGTCTCGACGGTGAAGCGGTGCGGGGCGTCTGCGGACTCGGTCATGAATCCAGCCTACGCGCCGCGGCTGCCCCCGCCTGGCCACACCCATGGCACGCGCGGCAGCGCCGCAGGGTCAAAGTGGGCCAGAGCATTCTCCAACCGGCCGGCCGGAAGCCCGAGGGAAGCCAGGAGCGCGTCCCGCACGTCGTCATTTCCGATGCCTGCCAACGCCAGATCCGCGAGCGTGACCGCGCCATCCCGCTTGGCCAGCCGGACGCCGTCGGCGTTGACCACGAGCGGCACGTGGGCATATTCCGGAAGCGGCATATTCAGGAGCCTGGCGAGATAGGCCTGCCGCGGCGTTGAGGGCAGCAGGTCATCACCGCGGACCACCTGGTCAATCCCCTGCGCGGCGTCGTCCACCACCACGGCCAGGTTGTACGCGGTAACGCCGTCGTTGCGCCGGAGCACGAAATCGTCCACCACCCCCGCGTAGCTCCCATGCAGCAGATCCTGCACCGTGCCCTCCACCACGGCGGCCCGGAGGCGGATGGCCGCCGGCCGGACGGCCCGCTTAAGCTCGCGTTCGGCCTCGGAGAGGTTCCGGCACGTCCCCGGGTAGGCACCCTGCGGGGCGTGCGGCGCGGACGGTGCCTCCTGAATCTCGCGGCGGGTGCAAAAACACTCATACGTCAGGCCTGCCGCCGTCAGTCGAGCAATCGCCCCGGCGTACAAGTGCTCCCGGTCCGTCTGGCGCACGACGCCGCCGTCCCAGGTCACGCCGATCGCCGCAAGATCGCGGAGCTGCACCGCCTCGGCGCCGGCCCGGGCCCGGTCCAGATCCTCCACCCGCATCAGGAACGTCCGGCCGGTGGAGCGGGCAAAAAGCCACGCGAGGATTGCTGTCCGAAGATTGCCCACGTGCAGTTCGCCGGACGGACTGGGGGCGAAGCGGCCGGCTGGGGTCATGACACCAGCCTATGCCGAACAGCACAAGAGCCCCTCAGCTACCGATGACTTCGGTAATCCGACGTCGGTAGCTCAGGGGCTCTTGCCGTGTGGGTGCGGAATGACGATGCGTGAACAAGAGTCAACCGGCGGCGGGTTCCTTGCGGGAGCCTCGTCCGGGGTCCGGGTGGTGTGCCGGGGTGCCCGTAGCCTGCGGGGCTGCGGCGGTGGCCGCGCCCTTTGTTGCCACCATTTGAGCAGAAGCCCTACAGTTGGTGCAACAGACCGGCGTCGAAGTGGACAATCTGACCAACCAGAGCCGGAACAACGAGCAGGAAGTGGTCATTTTGCAGGAACTGGACGAGACCGACCGGAGGATCCTCGCCGGACTGGACGAGGACCCCCGCGTCCCGATCATGGTGCTGGCGCAGAAGCTCGGCCTGGCCCGCGGCACCGTGCAGTCCCGCCTGGAACGGATGTCGGCCTCGGGCGCGCTGCGACCTAACAGCAGCCGCGTCCTGCCGTCGGCGTTGGGCCGCGGCGTGGGGGCCGTGGTGAGCGCCGAACTGGACCAGAGCCACCTCAACGAGGCGATTGCGGCCCTGCGCACCATCCCGGAAGTGCTCGAATGCCACGCCCCGGCCGGCGACACCGATCTCCTGATCCGGGTGGTGGCCAAAAGCCCGGACGACCTCTACCGCGTATCCGAGGAAATCCGGCTCTGCCCCGGCATCGTCCGGACCTCAACGAGCATGTTCCTGCGCGAAGTCATCCCGTACCGGACCACGGGACTGCTGGAGGCCTGAGCCCCGCCGGCGGACCCCACCTATACCGGCGGCCCGGCGTTGGCCTTCAGGTTCTTCATGACCAGCGTGGACGTCAGGCGTTCGACGCCGGGCAGGGAGGTCAGCTCGCTGTCGTAGAAGCGCTGGTAGGACGGAAGGTCCTCCGCAATGACCTTGAGCAGATAGTCCGGCGACCCAAAGAGCCTCTGCGCCTCCACGATGTTGGCATTGTCCGCGACCCGCCGCTCGAAGACCTCCATCGTGGAGCGGTCCACCTGGCGCAGGGTCACGAACACGATCGCTTCGAACCCCAGCCCGACGGCGGCCGGGTCAATGTCGGCGCGGTAACCGCGGATGACCCCGCTGGCCTCCAAATCCCGCAGCCGCCGATGGCATGGCGCCACGGTCAGTCCGACTTTCCCGGCCAGGGCCGTGGCGGTCATTCGCCCGTCCGTTTTGAGGTGGCGCAGAATACTTCTGTCGATGCCGTCAATCACGCAATAATCTTACCCAAACACGGGCCGGACCTAGTAAATACGCGAACACTTCCGGGCGCGAATTATCTAGAGTTTTCCCTGTACCTACACGAGGTGCCGCACTTCTGGAGCCCGCCATGAACCCCCAGCTTTTCCTCGCCTTCCTGGTTGTCGCCGTCGCGCTGGCCTGCACCCCCGGCGTCGACTGGGCGTATTCAATCGCTGCCGGGCTGAGGCAGCGCAGCTTCGCCCCCGCCGTCGCCGGTTTGTGCGGCGGCTACGCCCTCCACACGGCACTTCTCGTGCTGGGCCTGGCGGCGTTGTTGGCCGGGATGCCCGGCGTGCTCGGCTGGCTGACGGCTGCGGGCGCCCTCTACCTGCTGTGGCTGGGCTTCAGCACCCTGCGGTCCTGGCGCGGCGCGAGCTTCGGCGATGGCACGGCAGCCGCGCCAGCGAGCCAATTCCGGATCTTTTTTCAGGGCATGGGCATCAGCGGAATCAATCCCAAGGGTTTGCTGTTCTTCGTGGCGCTGGTGCCGCAGTTCGTCAGCCCTGACGCCGCATTGCCGGTTCCGGTCCAGTCCGGACTGCTCGGGCTCACGTTCGTAGTGCTCGTGGCAGTCATCTACAGCTGCGTGGCACTGCTGGCCAGGAAACTGCTGCAGGCCCGGCCGGGTCTGGCCCGTCGGGTGACGTTGGCCAGCGGGATCATCATGGTGGTCCTGGGCGCCCTGCTGCTCGCCGAACAGATCGTGCCCGCCGTCAGCGCAGCCATGAAGCACGCCTGAGAGGGAAAAGCAGAAGCAGGCTACTTGCGCTGCATGTACCACTCGGTGAAGGACGACGCGCGGCCGTCCGCGGTCAGCTGGATGACCCACAGGTTGTCATAACTGCGGCTGTTGCCGCGGTACGTGGTGAGGCCCTGCACGAACGCCCGGCCCCCGTCGACGCCGAGAAGCTTCCACTCAAACGTCCAGTCATCCGGCTCATCGCGCCCGGCGATCCAGTGCTCCACAATGGCGTCCCGGCCCTCCCAGGGTTCGGGTTCCTGGGGGCTCGTGGCATAGACGGCGTCCTCGGTAAACAGCGCCCGGATGTCCTCGGGATCGTTCGTCGTCCACGCCGTGATGTAGTGCTGCATCCAGCGCTCCACCGCATCTCTCATGCCTTGTTTGTACCTCCCGTTACGGAGCCCCGCAAGGGTAGTTGCTACGCGTATTTGACCCCCGAACGGTGCCGGAGCCGGTCAGTTGTCCTCCGTGCCCCCGTATTCGCAGTCCCAGAGTTCGTGCATTTCCGCGTCCTTGCGGATGGCCTTCACCACGTCCACCTGTGCCGATTTCCGGCGCTGCCAGTCCCGGCCGCCGAGGCTTTTGCGGCCAGCGTCCAGGAGGAGCAGGGCCCGGTCCGTCAGCGCGTCGCTGCGCAGGGCGATGCTCGTCTTCCGGCGCCGCAGTACCTCCTGCAGGTCCGAGCGGGCCGCGCTGTAGGCCCCAATCCTGCGCAGGGACCGGGCCCGCACCAGCAAAAGCGCCGCTGCCAGATCGTCGGCATTCAGCAGCCCCTCCGTGTCAGCCACCACCTCCACGTCGTGCCCCAGTTCGGCAGCGAGGGAGCACCGGGCCAGTGCCAGCGGCAGCGAGGGCGGCAGGCCGGCCAGCGCCGCGAGCGCCGCTTCGGCCTGCCCGGTCTCGCGCAGGGAGTGGGAGAGCGCAAGGAAGACCGCTTCCTCGCTGAAGAGCACGGGAACCTCGATCCGCTCCGCCACCTCCACCCTGGTGACCACGCCGGCGAGGTACACGGCCGCGTAGCGGTTGGCGTCGGCGTCGTTCCGGAGACTGAGGCCGTGCTGCAGGAGCTCGGCGGCGCGCAGGTGGCCGCCGTGGGAGTACTCCAGCAGTCCGGCCATGAGATAGCAGACGCCTGCCCAGCCGGGATAGGTGCGGGCCAGCGTGATGAGCCGGTCCGGATCGGTGCTGCCGAAGACGGCGGAGTGCACGGCCTTCGTTATCCTGCCCGGCATCCGTCCGCCGCCCCGGCCAAGCCGCGGCACCCCGCCCTCGGCGGCCAGCGTTCCGGGGATCCGGCCGGCGACAAGCCCGTTCACGACGCCGCCGACGTCGACGGCCAGGCCGCGGACGGGCGTGCGGACTACGGCTTTGCGGAAGGGCGTCAGGTCACGGGTGTCGGTATACGGCCTGCGCTGCCGCGAAGACCCGCCGAATTGGCCGCTGCCGATGTGCCCGGCGGGTAACTGGCCGGCAGTTAATGGGCCGGCAGTTAATGGGCCAGGAAGGTGCTCAGTTGCGATATAGGAGGCGGAGTCTCCAGGTCCGACGCTCATGCCCTAATGGTAGTTCGGCCGGCAGCGCGCTGCTAGGCGGCCGAGGCAACCCAGAGGCCGATCACCCAGGTGCTGGCGGCGAGGCATGCGAGGCCGAACTCCACGATCATGCCCAGGCCCGTGGCCTTCAGAGCCGCCCAGCTCGAGGCCACCGCGGTACTGACCACCCGCGTGCGCTGCAGCTCGCTGAGCAGGAGCCCTGCCGCGAAGCCCACGAACAGGCCCACGACTGGGATGATGAACACGCCCACCACGCCGAAGACGATTCCCACCATCACGGAACGGCTCGGGATGCTGTGCTGCTTGAGTTTCCGTCCGGTCAGAACCGCGCTGGCCGCCATCCCGGCCAGGACGAATACCAGGCCGACCCCAAAGACAACCCAGCCCGTGGTTCCGGCGCCGCCCCACAGGGCCCAGGCGAGCAGGCTCAACCCAATCAGGATGCTGCCGGGCAGCACGGGGATGACCGTTCCGGCCACGCCGACCAGGATGGCTAGGCCGCAGAGCGCGGTGACGACAGTCTCGGGGTTCATGGCCCCAGTCTAGGCCGCGCCCGCCATCCGACCGGCACCGGGCTAACCTGCTGGCACCAAGCCGCCCCACCGGGGCCGTCAGCGCCGCGGAACGGGAACGGCGGCGCCCCCAAAGGAAGCGCCGCCGTCGTCGTCCGGCCTGTTGGCCGCCAACTGTGCTGAACTACTCGGCTCCGACCGCCGCCGCAACCGCTGCGGAGACTGCAGGGGCCACGCGGGGGTCAAGCGGGCTGGGCACGATGTAGTCGGCCGACAGATCGTCCTCCGCCAGCTCGGCGATGGCCTGAGCCGCGGCGAGCTTCATGGCCGGCGTGATTCGGCGGGCGCCGGCGTCGAGGGCTCCCCGGAAAATGCCGGGGAAGGCCAGGACGTTGTTGATCTGGTTCGGGAAGTCGCTGCGCCCGGTGGCCACCACGGCCGCGTACTTGCTCGCGACGTCCGGGAGGACTTCCGGGTCCGGGTTGGACAGGGCGAAGACGATCGAGCTGTGGTTCATGAGTTTGAGGTGTTCCTCGTCCAACCGGGAGGAGGAGACCCCCACGAACACGTCTGCGCCGAGCAACGCCTCGCCCGGGCCGCCGGTTACGCCCCGCGGGTTGCTGCGGGCGGCGAGTTCGGCTTTCTTGCTGGCCGGGTCGGCGGCGATGTCCGCGCGGTCCTTGCTGATCGCGCCCCGGGAGTCCAGGAGGACGACGTCGCTGATCCCTGCCGTCAGCAGGATTTCGGCGACGGCGATGCCGGCGGCCCCGGCGCCGGAGACCACTACGCGCAGGCTGTCGAGCGTCCGGCCGGTGACCTTGGCGGCATTGGTGAGGGCTGCGAGGACCACGACGGCGGTGCCGTGCTGGTCATCGTGCATGACCGGGCAGTCCAGCGCCTCGATGAGCTTTTCCTCGAGCTCGAAGCAGCGGGGCGCGGCGACGTCCTCAAGGTTGACGGCACCGAAGCTCGGGCGCAGCCGCACGAGCGTCTCGACGATTTCGTCAACGTCGGTGGTGTTGAGGACCAGCGGAATGGAGTCGAGCTCCCCGAAGGCCTTGAAGAGCGCGGACTTGCCCTCCATCACGGGCAGCGAGGCGCTGGCGCCGATGTTGCCCAGGCCCAGGACGGCCGTGCCGTCACTGACAACGACCACGAGGCGCTGGGCCCAGGTGAGCGTCTTGGCGAGCTCCGGGTCGGCGTGGATGGCCCGGCTCACCTGGGCGACGCCGGGCGTGTAGGCAATGGAGAGGTCGCGCTTGCTGGCGAGCGGGACGGTGCTGGAAATCGAAAGCTTGCCGCCCTGGTGGGATGCAAAGATTTCCTCGTCGCCGAGCGCGGCAACGGTCTCTGCCGCGGAAGCGGAATCGGCGGGAATGATCGTTTCAGTGGACACGTCGTTGTCTCCTGGGAATCACCGTGGGCGCACGGCTCGGGGAAGCCCGGACACAGGGGTGCCCGAGTTGGTCTGGCGGGGGCGTCGGTGGCAACCAGAGGTGGCGGTCGCCGGCGGAACCCCCGGAGTTGCTGGCGTCTGCCGTCTCCGGTCCAGTAATGCTAATCAAAGAATTCTGCCGTCTGCGCCAATTGAGAGCCGTCCCTAACGGCCCCGAAGGGTTTTCCCCACGAATCGTGGGCTAGATCACGCCTGCGGGGGCCAATTTTCAGGGAGCTGGTCTAGACCAGTTACGCAGCCTGCCGCGCGCGTTGCAGGAGCGAGCAGGCTTTCTTCAGGTCTTCTTCCGCTTCGAAGAGGGACAGTCGGCGGCAGCGGACGGCCTGGACCAGTCCGGTGACTGTGAGCAACAGGACCCGGGCGATGGCGGCATCGCCGCACGCGGCCGTCACGGCCTTCTCGGCTGTGGCGTCGATGTCCCGCAGCAGCCGCGTGGTGTCATTGTCCTTGACGTACACCGCGCGGTTGAGGCACTGCTCCACGGCAGGCTGCATGAGGCGCATATGGAAGATCTCCATCGTTACGCCCACCAAGTCTGGGGCCGCAACTTTCCCCGCTGCTTTTCCGGCCGTGGGCGAACTCCCCGCGAGCAGATCGTTCAATTGTTTGCGATATAGGGCCAGCACCAATTGGGTGGCCGAAGGAAAGTAGCGGTACAGAGTCCCCAGCGGAACATCCGCCTTGGCCGCCACCTCAGAAAGGACCACGGAGTCCAGGCCCTTGCGCGCAAACCCGGCGGCAACGTCCAGGATCCGCAAGTAGCGGAGCCGTTGCCGGGGCAGAGTGGGCGGAGGGGCCATCGGTGGAAGTTCTGAGTGAAAGTCAGGCATCAGCACCGTTCCGGGTGTCGTTTTTCTCGGCAGCCGGGAGGTATTCCCCACAGCGCTGCCGCGGCAATTGCCGTCCACTATACGCCACCGAACCGGGCGCACGGCTGGCCGGCAGGGGCTTCAGGACCTGCCGGGACGGGCGCGCCGACCTCAGTCCACGCCCTTGATCTTCACCACGAACACGGCGCCGAGAAGACCGATCACTGCTGCCGCCACGTACAAGCCGACATACCCGCCCCAGTGGGCCACGAAGGGAAACGCGATGAGCGGGGCGAGCACTTGCGGCAGCGAGTTGGCGATGTTGATGACGCCGAGGTCCTTGCCCCGGTTCAGCGCCGTCGGAAGCACTTCCGTGATGAGGGCGAAGTCCACCGCCAGATAGCAGCCGAAGCCGATGCCCAGCACCGACGCGCCAAGCAGCGCACCGGCCCAGGTCGGGGCGAACGCGAGGATCAGGGCGGCCGCGGCGATCACGGCGGACGAGAGGATGACCAGCGGTTTCCGCCGGCCCATGCGGTCGCTCAGTCGCCCGCCGATCACGCTGGTGATGATCACCATGACCGCGTACAGCCCGGTCAGGACCAAGACGCCAGCCGCGGGCTCGATCCCCTCGGTTTCACGGATCCGAACGGCGTCGTCGAGGAAGAACAGCAGGTAGAGGGTGACCATGTGGTTGCCGATGTTCACCAGCAGGCGCGTCAGCCAGGCCCACGCAAAATCCGGGTGGCGGACCGGGGAAATCCAGAAGCCACGCAAAAAGGCGGCCAGGCTGAACGGCGGCCTGGCCTGCGCCGGCAGCGGGACGTCGTCGTTCTTGAAGAAATAGAGCACGACGCCGGCGAGCAGTGCCGCCGCGCAGACGACATATCCCGCCGCGAAGTTTCCGGTGACGGCGGCGGCGATTACTGCTCCTGCCAGGATCCCGACCGTCTGCCCCATCGCGGCCAGGCCGCCCACCGTGCCGCGCTGCGGGACGGGCACCCGGTCCGGGATCGCGGCCGTGATGGCCGCATAGGCGCCGTTGCAGCCGGCCTGCACGAGGCACCAGAGCAACATCATGACGACGACATTTGGCGCACCTGCCAGTCCGATCAGCGCGGCGGCGCCCAGGACCGCACCGAAGATCACCCACGGCACCCGGCGGCCCCGGCGGGAGGTGGTGCGGTCGCTGACCGCGCCAAAGAGCGGGTTGGCGACGAGCGAGACGACTGCGCCCGCACCCGTCACCAGGGCGAGGATGGCTTCCTTGCCCGGCTCGCTGAACGCTGCCGCCTGCTGGCCAAGGAGTACCTGAAGCGGGCCGAAGAACGCCGCGTTGATGCCGACGTTGACCAGCACGACGCCGGCGGTCCAGACGGGCCGCACGCGGCGTTCGGGTTCCGCGAGCGCCGGCGCGGTGGTATCGGACATGCTCATGGCTCCCCCTGGAACTGATGACCGGCCATATGTAGGCATATGTGTCACTGCGGAGCCAGACTATCGCGGGGAGGGCTTTCTGGCGGGAAATGTGCGATTCTCGGGGATGAAACCCGCTATCATCCGCTTTGAGCAACCAGGAGAATCCGTGAACGCTTCCGCCGTCAATACCGCCGACCTCTACGACGAGCGCGGCGCGGAACTCGACTCCGTGTCCCTGCAGTTCCAGTCCCTGGGCGGCCGCACGCATTTCAGCGGGCCGGTCCGGACCATCCGGTGCTTCGAGGACAACGCCCTGGTCAAGTCCGTGCTGGCCACTCCCGGCAATGGCTCCGTTCTCGTGGTGGACGGAGCGGGCTCGCTCCGCACGGCCCTGATGGGGGACCTCATCGCGGCGAGCGCCGTGGCGAACGGCTGGGCCGGCGTCGTAATCAACGGCGCCATCCGGGACCGGGTGGCGATCTCCGAGCTGCCGCTTGGAGTGAAGGCGCTGGGCAGCAACCCGCGCAAGAGTGCCAAGGCCGGCGCCGGGGAAATCGACGTGCCGCTGGAGCTTGACGGCGTGGCCATCCGCCCCGGCGCCCTGATCTGGTGCGACCCGGACGGAATCCTGCTCGAGCGCTGAGGTCTTTCTTCTCCCGGTGGTAGCAGCGGGAACATTTGTGCCCGTAACATAGTTACTGAAAGCAACTATCCGCTTAATCCCCACACTTCCCTTGGAGCAGTCATGTCCAAAACCACCCCCGTGCGCGCCGCGGGAGAGGTCCTGACCCACCGTCAGACCGTCACCGTCATGGTTGGACTCATGCTCGGCATGTTCCTGTCGTCGCTGGACCAGACGATTGTGTCCACCTCGATCTACACGATCGCGAACGACCTCGACGGCCTGTCGCTGCAGGCCTGGGCCACCACCGCCTACCTCATCACGTCCACGGTGAGCACCCCGCTCTACGGCAAGCTCAGCGATATCTTCGGACGCCGCCCGCTGTACCTCATTGCCATCCTGATCTTCCTGGCCGGCTCGCTGTACGCCGGCTCAGTCCACTCGATGACCGAACTCGCCATTGCCCGGGGCATCCAGGGCATGGGCGCCGGCGGCCTCCTGGCCCTCGCCCTGACCATCATCGGCGACATCGTGGCGCTCAAGGACCGCGCCAAGTACCAGGGCTACTTCATGTCGGTCTTCGGCATCTCCTCGGTCCTGGGCCCGGTGATCGGCGGTGCCTTCGCAGGCACCGAAACCATTCTGGGGATCGACGGGTGGCGCTGGGTGTTCCTCATCAACATCCCGATCGGCCTCGCTGCCCTCACGGTGGTATTCATGTACCTCCACCTCCCCGCCAAGCACGTCAAGCAGAAGATCGACTACTGGGGTGCCGCCGCCATCACCTTGGCGATCGTCCCGCTCCTCCTCGTCGCCGAACAGGGCCGCAGCTGGGGCTGGAGCTCGGCCAACTCCTACCTCTGCTACGGACTGGGTGTTGCAGGCATCATCGCGTTCCTGCTGGCCGAAAAACGTGCCGGCGACTACGCGCTGATTCCGCTGCGGCTGTTCCAGAACACCACTTTCGGCCTGTCGTCGCTGCTGAACTTCATCATCGGCATCGGCATGTTCGGCGCCATCGCGATGCTTCCCATGTACCTGCAGCTGGTCAAGGGGCTGACCCCCACCGAGGCCGGCCTCATGATGATCACCTTCACGGTGGGCATCCTGACCGGTTCCATCACGGCCGGCCGGACCATCTCCTCCTCCGGCACCTACCGGATCTTCCCGATCCTGGGCACCGCGGTCCTGACCGCTGCCGCCGTAGTGATGGGCCTTTCCCTCGGCGTTGACACGCCGCTGTGGGTCCCGGGCGCCATCGCCGTGTTGTTCGGCCTTGGCCTGGGCTTCTGCATGCAGCCGCTGACGCTGGCCATGCAGGTCTCCGTTCCGTCGAAGGACATGGGCGTGGGAACATCCTCCGCCGCGTTCTTCCGCTCCATGGGCGGCGCGGTCGGGACGGCCGTGTTCATCTCCATGCTCTTCAGCCTCGCCGCGGACAAGATCGCCACCGGCATGAAGGACGCCGCGCAGAACGCGGACTATCTCAAGGTGCTCAAGGATCCGGCAGTGGCCGCCGACCCGGCCAACGCCAAGCTCTACGAGTTCTTCAAAAACGGCGCCAGCAACGACTCGCTGAATGACACCAGCTGGCTGCACACCGCCAACTCGACGCTGACCCGTCCCATCACCGAGGGCTTCGCGCAGTCGATCGACGCCGTCATGCTCACCGCCGCAGTGCTCACCGGCATCGCCTTCCTGATCACGTTCGCCCTGCCGAACAAGAAACTCACGGACCCGAAGACGGCCGCCAGGGAGGGTGCCGCGGCCGCCGCCCACTAGGTTCCGACGGCTTGATCACGTCACGGCAGGCAGTCTTTTGGACTGCCTGCCGTTGTCGTCTGCCGCAATGCCGGGCGCCGGGAAGAGGTCCGACGTCGAAAGCCTGCTCTGCGTGACACCTTCAGCTCCCGGCCAAGCAGGCACGGCCGACGACAGGCGCCAAGTGTATGTTTCGTCTCATTTTCCGGCGGTTGTGACAGGCGGCACTCCGGTCGGATGCAAGACTGGGTAGCTGCGGCGCAGGCCGTGGACCGCGAGTTGCCGAGGGAGCGCCATGACCATCACCCAGGACCAGACCACCGCCAAGATCCCCAAACGGGTCATTTGGCTGGCCGTTGCGGGCGCCGTCGGAGGCTTCCTCTTCGGCTTTGACTCGTCAGTGGTCAACGGCGCCGTCGACGCCATCAAAGAGGAGTTCGCGCTCAGCGAGGCCGTGACGGGCTTCGCCGTAGCCGTCGCCCTCCTGGGCTGCGCGCTGGGAGCCTACCTCGCAGGCAAGGTAGCCGACCGCTACGGCCGGATCCCGGCCATGAAGCTGGGCGCCGTGCTGTTCCTGGCCAGCGCCATCGGCACCGGCTTCTGCTTCGGCGTCTGGGACCTGATCTTCTGGCGGCTCATCGGAGGCCTGGGCATCGGCCTGGCCTCGGTCATCGCGCCCGCCTACATCTCGGAGATCTCCCCCCGCCACGTCCGCGGACGCCTGGCCTCGCTCCAGCAGCTCGCCATCACCACAGGCATCTTTGCCGCCCTGCTCTCGGATGCCGTCTTCGCCAACGCCGCCGGCGGCGCAGACCAGAGCCTGTGGCTCGGCATCGAGGCCTGGCGCTGGATGTTCCTGGCCGGAGCCGTCCCCGCCGTCGTCTACGGCTGGATCGCGTTCACCCTGCCGGAATCCCCGCGCTTCCTGGTCTTCAAGGGCAAGGACGACGACGCCCTGAAAGTCTTCAAGTCGATCGCCCCGGACGAGGACTCCGACCGCCACCTGCGCGAGATCAAGGCGGCCATCGAGGAGGACAGGCTCGCGGGCCAGAAGGGGTCCTTGCGCGGCAACGCCCTGGGCCTGAAGCCGGTGGTCTGGATCGGCATCATTCTCTCAGTGCTGCAGCAGTTTGTCGGCATCAACGTGATCTTCTACTACTCCACCACCCTGTGGAAGGCCGTGGGCTTCCAGGAAAAGGATTCGCTCACGATCTCCGTGGCCACCTCCGTCACGAACATCCTGGTGACGCTGGTGGCGATCGCACTCGTGGACCGGATCGGACGCCGCCCCATCCTGCTCACGGGTTCCATCGGCATGGCCCTCTCTCTGGGCACCATGGCCCTGGCCTTCGGCTCGGCCACCGGCTCCGGTGACGCCATCACACTGCCCGGCGCCTGGGGGCCCGCGGCGCTGGTCGCGGCCAACGTCTTCGTCATCAGCTTTGGCGCCTCCTGGGGCCCGCTGGTGTGGGTGCTGCTGGGCGAGATCTTCCCGTCCCGGATCCGGGCCCGGGCCCTGGGCCTGGCCGCGGCCGCTCAGTGGGTGGCCAACTTCGCCATCACCCTGAGCTTCCCTGTCATGGCCGCGGCCTCGCTGCCCCTGACGTACGCCATGTACGCGCTGTTTGCGGCGGCGTCGTTCTTCTTCGTGATGTTCAAGGTGCCCGAGACCAACGGCATGTCCCTTGAGCAGGCCGAGACGCTGTTCGTGCCCAAGGGTTCGGCCAAGGCCTGAGCCCGTCCCATCACCTGCACCGGCGACATGCAGGGGGATGACAGAAACGCCCATGTTCCGCGGAACATGGGCGTTTCTTTTTGACCCGGCTGCTAGACCACGTGCGGTTCGTGCGCCGCGAGGTAGCGGCGTCCGCCGAAGACCATGGCCATCGAGATCACCATGGCCAGTGCCCCGGCGTAGAACGGCACCTGCGGGCCGAAGTGCTCGCCCAGCTGCGCGGCGGCAAAGGGCGCAAGGGCGCCGCCCATCCAGCGCACAAAGTTATACCCCGCCGACGCCACCGGCCGCGGCGAGTCAGAAACGCCCATGGCCAGTTCCGTGTAGAGGGTGTTGTTGATGCCCAGGAGGGCTCCGGAAATAACGACGAGGGCGACGACGGCGGGCACCGAGCGTCCGGCGGCCAGGCCCAGTCCCACGAGGTCCAGCATCAGCAGGGCCAGGGTGCCGCTGAGGACCCTGACGGCACCGAAGCGGTTCTGCAGCACGGGGGCAACAAACACCGAGAAGACGGCGACGGCGACGCCCCAGCCGAAGAACACCCCGCCGATCCCGTAGGCGTCCATGCCCAGGATGAAGGGCGTGAAGGCGAGGACGGTGAAGAAGCCGTAGTTGTAGAACAGGCCGCTCGCCGCCGTCGTCCGCAGCCCCTTGTGGCCCAGCGCCAGCAGCGGATCCCGGAGCCGGACCTTCCGCTCGGGCAGCGGGGTCTTGGGCAGCAGGGCAATGAGCGCGATGAACGCGGAGGCCATCAGCACGGCGGTGCCGAAGAAGGGCGCGCGCCACTGCCAGCCGCCGAGCACTGCACCCAGGAGCGGCCCAAGGGAAATGCCCAGGCCCAGGGCGGCCTCGTACAGGATGATCGCGGTGCCGGCGCCGCCGCTTGCGACGCCGACAATCACGGCCAGCGCCGTGGCCACGAACAGGGCGTTGCCCAGCCCCCAGCCGGCCCGGAAGCCGATCAACTCAGCCACGCTGCCCGAGGTGCCGGACAGCGAGGCGAACACGACGATGACGGCCAGCCCGATCAGCAGCGTCCGTTTCCCTCCGATCCGGGACGAGATATAGCCGGTGATCAGCATCGCGACGGCGGTGACCAGGAAGTAGCTCGTAAAGAGCAGCGACACTTGGCTGGGCGTGGCGTCCAGGTTCTTGGCGATCGCGGGCAGGATGGGGTCCACCAGGCCGATGCCCATGAAGGCGAACACCGCGGCGAGAGCCGTGGCCCACACCGCCTTGGGCTGTTTGAGCAGTGAGGCTTTCTCGGCCTCGAGGGTAACTTCGGCGGCCGGCAGGGTGTCGGCGGACTGGCCGTGCATGGGGAGCACTCCTAAATGACGGGGATTTTTTAGAGGATGGGGATTTTTGGTTGAGGCTTAGGCCTGGAGCGTCGCGTTGATCTTGCCGATCACCGGCAGCGCGGCAGCGAGGGCGGCGCGGTCCTCGTCCGACAGGGACGAGAGGATGCCGGCCATGACGGCGTTGCGGCGTTCGTTGGCGGATTCGACGGCGGTGCGGCCCGCCCCGGTCAGGGTCACCCGGACGGCGCGGGAGTCGCTGGGGTCCGGTTCCCGGCGGGCGAGGCCGGCGCGCTCGAGCTTGATGATCTGTTCGGTGGCGCTGGGAACTTTAACGCCAAGGTTCCGGGCTATTTCCCCCACCCGCACGCCGCCGCCGTCGGAAGCGGGTCCGGCATCCATGAGCATCTTCAGGGTGCTGAGCTGGGCGGCGCTAAGTTCGCCGTCGGCATCCAGGCGGCGGACCAGGTAGATGCTGTGGCGGAGGGCCTCGCGGAAGTCCTGGGCGAGAACGAGGAGACGAGGATCGGCCGGCTCAATCGCATTCATAGTTAGGTAGCCTAACAGTTAGGTCGCCTAACGGTCAAGGACCATGCGTTGCCCTATCATTTATGGCGGCTAAACCCGGGGCAAAGGCGCCATAAGTGATAGCGCAACGGGGGGTGGGGGCGGGAACACGCCGACGCCGCAGCCCAGGTGAGCTGCGGCGTCGGCGTTTAGTGCTCGGCGTTTCGGCTAGGGCTAGACCACTGCCTTGGCTTCCTCGATAAGGGAGGAGACGGCGGCGAACAGCGGGTGGTCGGCGGGCAGGCCCGTGATCTTCTCCGTGGCCTCGTCCGGCGTGGATGCGGACAGGATTTTCGCGAGCTCCACGGCCTCGGCGTCGGCCGGGTCGTTGAAGCGCAAGGCCGCGGCGATTGCCCCCAGCAGCGCTTCCGGGACGATGCCGCGTTCGGCCAGCTCGGCGGCGGGGCCGATGAAGCGTTCGTTCCGGCTGAGTTTGCGCAGCGGGGCACGGCCCACCCGGTTGACGGTATCCGGCAGGTGCGGGTTGGCGAAGCGGCCCAGAATTTTCTGCACGTAGGCCTCCTGTTCCACCCTGTTGAAGCCGTGCTTGGCCACCAGGAGCTCCTTGGTCTCGTCCAGGACAGCGCGCACGTCGGCCGCGACGTCCTGATCGGCCATCGCCTCGGCGATCTTGCCGAGGCCGGCCTCGAAACCGAAGTAGGCTGCCGCCGCGTGTCCCGTGTTCACCGTGAACAGCTTGCGCTCGATGTACGGTGCGAGGTCGTCCACGAAGGTCGCTCCCGGGATCGCCGGCTCCTTCCCGGCGAACGGAGTGCGGTCGATCACCCACTCATGGAACGTCTCCACCGTGACATCCAGACCCTGCCCGGCCTCCTGGTTGGGCACGATCCGGTCCACCGCCGTGTTGGCGAACACGGCGGCAGCGTCCAGGGAGCCGGCGGCCGGATCCCACTGGGCAGCGACTTCGGCCTTCAGGATGTCGGTCGCGTTGATAGCGTTCTCGCACGCCATCACCTGCAGCGGTTCCAGCCCGGCGGCGCGGGCCGCGATCCCCCGGGCGACCAGCGGCGCCACGAACTTCAGGATGTGCGGCCCCACGGCGGTGGTGACGATGTCCGCCGTCGCAATCTCCGCGACGACGGCGGCTTCCTGGGTGCCGGAGTTCAGCGCCCGGAAGTTCTCGACCGTGAGGACGGCAGGGTTGTCCCCCACCTCGTGGACCTGGTAGCGGTCTGCGGCGGCCAGTTGGCTGATGAGGGCGTCCGCGACGTCCGCGAACACCACCTCATACCCCGCCCCGTGCAGCAGCAGGCCCACGAACCCGCGCCCGATGTTCCCGGCTCCGAAATGAACAGCCTTCACTAGGAATTGACCTTTCCGAACAGGGCCAGCACTTCGTCGACCGTCGTGGCCGCCTCCAGCTGCGCCACCTGGGCCTTGTTGGTGAAGACCTTGGCGATCGAGGCCAGGATCTGCAGGTGCTCGTTGTTGACGCCGGCCACGCCGACCACGAACTTCACTTCTTTGCCGTTCCAGTCGATGCCGTTCGGGTAGCGGATCACCGAGACCGCGGACTTCATGATGTGGTCCTTCGCGGCATTGGTGCCGTGCGGGATGGCAAGGTAGCTGCCCATGTAGGTGGAGACGGATTCCTCGCGCTCGTGCATGGCGTCCACGTAGCCGGAGTCGACGGCGCCGCGGGCCAGCAGGAGCTGCCCGGCCTCGTCGATCGCGGCGTCGCGGGTGGTCGCCGTGCCCGTGAGGACAACGCTGTCGGCCACGAGGATGTCCGCGGGGCCAGCCGCGGCTTCCGCGGGAGTCTCGGCGGCAGCAGGGGCAGCAGCAGTGGCACCGGCGGCGTCTTCCTCGTCCGTGTTGCTGGCCTTGACCAGCTCCACGATCTCGTCGTAGCGCGGGCTGTTCATGAAGTTGTCCACGGACACGTGCACGGCGCTGGCGGTGGCGGGTTTGGCCCGCTCGGTCAGGTCCTGGTGCGTGATCACGACGTCGTACGTGTCGCTGAGGTTCGCGATGGCCGAGTTGGTGACCTTGACCTCCGGGAACCCGGCGGCCTTGATCTTGTTGCGAAGCACGGAGGCGCCCATCGCACTAGAGCCCATGCCGGCGTCGCACGCAAAGACGATGTTCTTGATCGGAGTGGCGAGGACGGCGACGCCGCTGGCACCCACACCCTCACCGATCAGGGCGGCGGAAACCGAGCTCTTCTTGCCCTTCAGGGCCTCCATCCGGTGCGTGGCCTGGTCGAGGTCGTCTTCCGCGGGCGCCTTGCTGGCCTTCAGGATCACCGAGCCGATGAGGAAGGACACCGTGGTGGCGAACAGCACGGAGAGCGTCACGCCGACGTAGCTGTCGCGTGCTGTTGAGGCGTAGACCGCGATGATGCTGCCCGGGGCTGCGGGGGACCGGAGTCCGGCGCCGGTGACCACGAGCGTGAAGATGCCGGTCATGCCGCCACCGATTGCGGCGAAGATCATCATCGGCTTCATCAGGACGTACGGGAAGTAGATCTCATGGATGCCGCCGACGAACTGGATGACCGCCGCACCCGGCGCGGACGCCTTGGCCAGCCCCTTGCCGAAGAAGGAGTAGGCGAGCAGGATGCCGAAGCCGGGACCGGGGTTGGCTTCGAGCAGGAACAGGATGGACTTGCCTTGCTCGAGCGCCTGCTGCGTGCCCAGCGGGGTGAGGATGCCGTGGTTGACGGCGTTGTTCAGGAACAGGACCTTGGCGGGCTCGATGAAGATGCTGGTGAAGGGCAGCAGGCCGTTGAGGACGAGGAACTGGACCACGGCGCTGGCGCCGTCGCTGAAGGCCTTCACGATGGGGCCGACCACCAGCATGCCGACGACCGCCATGATGGCGGCCAGGATGCCGGCGGAGAAGTTGTCGATCAGCATTTCGAAGCCGGGCTTGACGCGGCCTTCCCAGATCTTGTCCGCCTTCATCATCAGCCACGCGGTGAGCGGGCCGAGGATCATGGCGCCGATGAACATGGGGATGTCCGTGCCGACGATCACGCCCATGGTGGCCACCGCACCCACGACGCCGCCGCGCACGCCGTAGACCATCCGGCCGCCGGTGTAGCCGATCAGGAGCGGGAGCAGGTATGTGATCATCGGACCGACCAGCTTGCCGAGCTCCTCGTTGGGGAAGAAGCCCGCCGGGATGAAGAGCGCCGTGATGAAGCCCCAGGCGATGAATGCGCCGATGTTGGGCATGATCATTCCGGACAGGAACGTCCCGAATTTCTGGACGTGTACCCGCACGCTGGTCTTTGGTTTCGCAACTGTCTCTGTTGCCATGTGAGTTCCTAACCGTCGTTCCCGCTGCCTTGCAGGATGGTTCGATAATTTCGCGAAAGCTAGCTGGTGGAGCTGTTGGAGATCCGGTGGAGCCATTCGAGGAAGAGCTTCAGCTCCGAACTGGAGAGCTGGTCGGAGTGGGACGCCTGGAGAGCCGCGTTCAGCGCGATAGCCGCCACAACCACGGAGGATTCCCCACTGTCAACGGATCCGTTGTTCCGGGCCTGTTCCGTGGAAACCGCAAAGACCATGGCGTCGCGGGTCATGGCGGAGAGCTCGAGATTGCGCTCGGGCGCCTTTTCCGCGATCAGCATCAGGGTCACACCCACGTTGGCCGCCAGGATGGACCTGGCCGCCTCCCTGGGCGGGACGTTGAGCTGGCCGGAGACTGCCGCCTTGTTCAGCATCTCCTCCATGAGTGCTTCGGCATCGGCGACGATCGCCGGCCGGCTCTCAGGGCGAATGTTGCCGAACATGACGAGGTACAGTTCCGGCTGCTTCAGCCCAAACTGCACGTGGTTGTCCCACATCCTCCGGATGTCCTCCAGCGGTTGGCCAGAGGGCGCAAAGTCGCGTTCGCCCGCGACATATTCGTCAAAACCTGCTGCGACGACGGCGTCGAACAGCCCTTCCTTGTCGCCGAAGTGGTGGTACAGGGTCGGTGCCGTAACACCGGCCAACTGCGTGATCTGGCGGGTCGACACTGCAGATCCGCCTGAGTTGGCCAGCAGCTCGGCGGCCGCGCGCAGCAGCCGGGCTTTAGGTGGTAGCTGGCCATCGATACTCATAACCGCTACCCTAGCACCTATAGCAACGCTATATGAACTACATCACATACAATTTTTTCAGGTGCCCGATCAGCCGCTGACGTAGTCAGCCGCAGGCAGGATAAGCAGGATCAACGGCGGCACCTGGTTTATCGGCTGAGCGGCCACTGGCCTACGACAGAGAATGAGGACCTTCAGTGCAGAACTTCCCAGGAGTAGGCGTAAGCCCAGGCCGCATCATCGGCACCGTCCGGCAGATGCCCAAACCGATCAGCGAACCGCCCGCCGGTGAGCAGCTGGCCGCCGGCGTCACGGCGGAGGAGGCGACGGCGGCGCTAAAGGCCGCGGCGAAGGCGGTGCACGACGAGCTCAAGGCCCGCTCCGAGACGGTCTCCGGCGACGGCAAGGCCGTCCTCGAGGCCACGGCCCTCATGGCCACCGACACCATGCTGCTCAAATCGGCCACCAAGCTGATTGGCCGCGGGACTTCCGGGCAGCGGGCCATCTGGGAAGCGGGCGCCTCCGTCTCGGAAATGCTGCACAACCTGGGCGGCTATATGGCCGAGCGCGCCACCGACGTCCTGGACGTCCGCTCCCGGATCGTGGCTGAACTGCGCGGGGTTCCCGCCCCGGGCATTCCCGTGTCCGCCACCCCGTTCATCCTCATCGCTGAGGATCTGGCCCCGGCCGACACCGCCACCTTGGATCCGGAAAAGATCCTGGCCCTGGTCACAGCCGGCGGCGGCCCGCAGTCCCACACCGCCATCATCGCCCGTTCCCTCGGCCTGCCCGCCGTTGTCGCCGCCGCCGGGGTCGATGAGCTTCCCGACGGCACCGAGGTGTACGTCGACGGCGCTGCCGGGCTCATCACCGCGGAGCCCGGGGAAGCTGAACGCGCCGCCGCAGCCCACTGGGCCGCCACCGCGTCGCTGCTGTCCGCCTTTGACGGGACGGGCACGACGGCGGACGGGCACCTCGTTCCGCTCCTGGCCAACGTCGGGGGCGCCAAGGATGCCGTGGCCGCGGCCGGCCTCAACGCCCAGGGTGTGGGCCTGTTCCGGACCGAGTTCTGCTTCCTGGAGCGGGACACCGAACCGACCGTGGAGGAACAGGCCGCAGCCTACAAGGGCGTCTTCGATGCCTTCCCGGGCAAGAAAGTGGTTCTGCGCACGCTCGATGCCGGCGCGGACAAGCCTCTGCCGTTCCTGACCGACGCTACCGAACCCAACCCGGCCCTGGGCGTCCGCGGCTACCGGACCGACTTCACCACGCCGGGCGTCCTGGAGCGCCAGCTGCAGGCGATCGCCCTGGCCGAGCAGGCGTCCGAGGCCGACGTCTGGGTGATGGCCCCGATGATTTCCACCGCGGAGGAGGCCGCCCGCTTTGCCTCGCTGTGCGCCGCGGCAGGCATTAAGACCCCCGGCGTGATGGTGGAGGTGCCGTCGGCCGCCCTGACAGCCGAGAGCATCCTGCGGGAGGTGGGCTTCGCGAGCCTGGGCACCAACGACCTCACCCAGTACGCCATGGCCGCCGACCGGCAGCTCGGCCCGCTCGCGGCCCTGAACACCCCTTGGCAGCCGGCCGTGCTGCGGCTCGTGGGCCTGACGGTGGAGGGTTCGGCGGCCGAGGGCCACAACAAGCCCGTGGGCGTGTGTGGCGAGGCGGCGGCGGACCCGGCCCTCGCCGTCGTCCTCACGGGCCTGGGCGTCACTACGCTGTCCATGACAGCGCGCTCCATAGCGGCCGTTGCTGCCGTGCTGAAAACGGTCACCCTGGCCGAAACGCAGGAGCTTGCCAAGCTGGCCCTGTCCGCGCCGAGCGCCACGGAGGCCCGGGCCTGGGTCCGGGCGAAGTTGCCGGTCTTGGAGGACCTGGGGCTGTGACCGGGGCGCCGTCGGCGGATGCGCCGACGGCACCACCCGCTGATCCACCCTTTGGGAAGTAGCCGCTAGGATGCACACATGGCACTGATAGCTCCCCGGGTGACGGCCGGTCTGCCGGCCGAGGACGCGCAAAAACTCAAGTACGCCCTCGACGGCAGCCATGACATCACCGTGTTCGTCGACGGCACTGTCCACCGCCTGCCGGACGGGGCGAGGGACGCCGTCGTCGACTTGCTGGGCCGCTTCAGCCGCGGCGAGGCCGTGACGGTCAGCAGCGTCGAGGAGATGCTGACGACGTCCCGGGCGGCGGAACTGGCGGGCATCTCGCACACGTATCTGCGGAACATGACCGACCGCGGCGAAATTCCGGTGGAGTACCGCGGAACGCACCGGCGGATCCGGCTGGCCGACATCATGGCCTGGCTCGAGACGCAGAAAAAGACGCGGAGCGCAGAGGAAAGCGCGGACGAAGACGCCGACGAAGGATAGTACGGTCACGGCGGCGCCGGTCAGCCAGCATGACGGCGGCCCGCGTGCTTCATGAAGCGGTGATAAGGATCAAGCAACGATCGCGCTCCGGCGCGGAGACACGGATAGGCAGCGGGTTAAACTTGCATCGTGGGTAAATTCAGAGGATGGCACATCGTGGCGGGTCTCGCCGCCATGCTGCTTGCCGGCATCATCGGAACCGCGATGGGCCTGAATAATACCGGCACTTTCATGGCCAGCGGGGTGGCATTCGTTGCGGTGTCGCTCTGGGTGGACAGCCGGATCTCCCGCCGCCGGAGCGCCGCCCGCAAACCCGCAGCGGCCGCCGGCAAGGACACGGCGGCCGCAGGCAACGACCCAGGACTGGCACTGGACGCCGACGTTTCCAAGCGCGAGGGCTAAATCCGGGGCCGGCCCGCCCAGCGCCTCGCCTTCAGCGCGGCATGAAGTTCCAGCCGCACCATTCCCTTCAGCGGGTCCACGCCCAGCAACTGGCGGATCCGGCCGAGCCGGTTATAGATACTGCTCCGGTGCAGGTGCAGCTTGGTTGCGACTTCCTGGACGGAGCCGTCATTGTCGTAGAACAGCTCCAGCACAGGCAGCAGCTCGTGGTTGCGGTCATGGTCCTCGAGGAGCCGGAAAAACAGCGATCCCGCGTCCGCCCAGGCCCCGGCCCCGCCGCCGGCGGACGCCAGCAGCTGGTAGACGCCGGTTGCCCGGCAGTCCACGAGTTCGCCCAGCTGCGGATCCACTGCCGCGGCCTGGGCCGCCTGCCGTGACTGCCGGTAGGCCTCGGCGAGTTCGCGCGGCTTGGCGAACCCCTCGCTAGTGCCAAGAATGATGCGCCGGACCGGACGTCCGGAGCGTTTGGCGAGCTCCAGCTGGTAGTGCACCAGCACCTGGGCGTGGTCCGCACGTCCTGTGGATTCCTTGAACAGCACCACGGAGTGGGTTTCGGTGCCCGCACTAAAGAGTGCCGCGTCCACGCCGATGGTGGCCTGCAGGGCCGCGGAGCGGTGGATGAGGGTATCGGCGATCGGGTCCGAGCCGCCGGCCCACCCGTCGGCGTCAAGGACGGTCACCAGCTGCCACGGACCCTTGCCCTGGACCTCTTTCCAGCCGGCCACGGCCGCGACGGCGTTGGTCTCACCGGCGCAGGCTGCCAGGAATTCCTGTTCCCGTTTGCGGCGGAACTCGGACTCTGCCGTATTGGAGTCCAGCAGCAGGGAAGACAACTGCTCCAGCTCCCTCGCCACGTCCGGCAACTGGGCGAGGACGGACGCGGCGCTTGGTTCCTCGGCGTCGAGCTGGACCCACAGGTACCCCACCCTGAAGCCGCGCACCAGCAGCGGCACGCACACCCGGCCCAGCATGCCGAGGTCGGCGTTGGCCGGCACCACGACCGGCCGGACCGCCGTCGCAATTCCGTGGGAGAGCTGCCAGGCAATGACGTCCACCGGGACCCGCTTGCTGAGCAGGAAGTTCACCCGAACGCGGTCGGCGTGGGACTGGTTCGAGCTGTACGCAAGGAGCAGCCCGTCGAGGTCCTCGAGGGAGAGGCCGCGGCCCAGCCGCTGTGCCACCTGCTCCACGAGCTGCTCCACGTCCTGCTGCTGCATGCTGCAACACTACTGCCCCCGGCGGCCGCTCTGCGAATGCGGCGGCGACGGACACGAGCCGACACCTGACGCCCCCGCCCTCGACAGCTGTCTACCTGCAGATTTGAAAAACCGCGCAATCACGCGGATCGCACCGCACGACCGGCCGCGGCCCGTGTCGCCTGCCTCACAGCCGGATTTATTCTGGAAGTACGAATTCCCCGCTAATCCCGGCCCACGAGGCCGCCAGGACTGGAGCCAGCAAATGATCATCGGTGTACCCAAAGAGATCAAGAACAACGAGTTCCGCGTCGCCATCACGGCGGCCGGCGTCCACGAATTCCGCACCCACGGCCACGCGGTCCTCGTTGAGCGCGGCGCAGGCCTGGGCTCGGGCATCACGGACGAGGAATACGCCATCGCCGGCGCCGAGATCGTCGCCGAGGCAGACGACGTCTGGGCCCGCGCCGACATGGTCATGAAGGTCAAGGAGCCGGTCAAAGCCGAATACCACCGCTTCCGCAAGGGCCTGATCCTCTTCACCTACCTGCACCTGGCCGCCGAGCCCGAACTGACCCAGGAGCTGATCAACTCCGGCGTCACCGCGATCGCCTACGAGACCGTCCAGGAGGGCCGTACCCTGCCCCTGCTGGCCCCGATGTCCGAAGTTGCCGGCCGCCTCTCCGTCCAGGTCGGCGCCACCTCCCTGATGGCCCCGGCCGGCGGCAAGGGTGTGCTGCTCGGCGGCGTCCCCGGCGTCCGCCCGGCCAAGGTCGTTGTCCTGGGCGCCGGCGTCGCCGGCACCAACGCAGCCGCCATGGCCCTGGGCCTCGGCGCCGACGTCACCATCCTGGACATCAACATCAACCGCCTGCGCGAGCTCGACGCCCAGTACCAGGGCCGCCTGAAGACGGTCGCGTCCAACTCCTACGAAATCGAAAAGTCAGTCGTCGACGCCGATCTCGTCATCGGCTCGGTCCTGATCCCCGGCGCCAAGGCCCCGAAGCTCGTCACCAACGAGCTCGTGTCCCGGATGAAGCCCGGCTCCGTGCTGGTCGACATCGCCGTCGACCAGGGCGGCTGCTTCGAAGACACCCACCCCACCACGCACCAAGAACCGACGTACAAGGTCCACAACACGATCTTCTACTGCGTGGCCAACATGCCCGGCGCCGTCCCCAACACGTCCACCTACGCCCTGACCAACGTCACCCTGCGCTACGGCGTCGCCCTGGCGAACCTGGGCGTCAAGGCCGCCTTCGAGCGCGACGCGGCCCTCGCCGCCGGCCTCAACATCGCCGGCGGCAAGGTGGCACACCGCTCGGTCTCCGAGGCGCACAACCTGCCCCTCGTCGCCGACTGGCACCAGCTGGTCTCCGCGTAAGTTCCCCCACGGTCGGCTAGGTTCCACACTGTCGGCTGCGTTACACACCGTCGCCTGCTCCGTAACAGCCCTTTTGGACCCCCAAAAGGGCAGTTTGGGCCCACGCCGGCAGGGTACCCTGGCCGAGCTTCCGAGGCGAGGGGGCCGGTGGGGAGCAGGCGATGGGTGTTAAGGCGATGGCTGGTTAGAGCGACCGGGCCTGTTCGATAAGACGCAGCACTTCGACCGGCCCCGCCGGGTCGACCGGCACCGGCAGTGACGAGGTTGTTCCGCCGTCGGCGATCTTGGCCGCCAGGATCCGGTAAAACTCTGGGTAGGCGCCGCGTTCGGTGGGCAACCGGTCCAGGTGCCCGTCGCGCCCCAGCAAGCCCGCCCAGTCCGGATCCTCGAGGCCGTAATCTTCGTCCAGCGGCCCGCCGCCGGCCACGATATACGGTTCCTGCGGATCCACGCCGTGCTTGGTGAAGCCGCCCCCACTGCCCAGGATGCGGTAGCGCGGCCCCTGCTGGGCGCAGAGCATGTTCATCCAGAGGTGGCTGGTCACCCCGGCATTGTGCCGCAAGGCCACGAAGACGTCGTCGTCGGCTTTCTCCCCCGCCCTCCGGACCGCCAGTTCCGCGTGCGTCACCGTGGCCGGACCGAAGAGCTGCAGCGCCTGGTCCAGCAGGTGGGTGCCGAGGTCAAAGAGCACGCCACCGCCCTCGTCGGCCGTCGCGCCCGCCTTCCAGGTTTTGGCGACTTCGGGCGACCAACGCTCGAAGCGCGACTCGAAACGGGTCACGGCACCGAGCGCTCCCGTCTCCACAAGGGATTTCACCGTGAGAAAGTCACCGTCCCAGCGCCGGTTCTGGAACACGGTAAGCACCCGGCCCAGGCTCGCGGCGAGATCGATGAGCTCCTGCCCCTCGGCGCTGCGCACGGCGAAGGGTTTGTCCACGACGACGTCGAGGCCGGCTTCCAGCGCCGCCTTCGCCAGCGGGTAGTGGGTAGCCGGCGGCGTGCCGAGCACCACCAAGTCCAGCTCGCCGGCGAGCGCCAGGATGTCGGCCGGAGTGTCGACGATCCGGGCCGCCGGGTAACTGCCGGCCGCGGCGGACCTTCGGGCGGCGTCGGACGTGGAGATGGCATCCAGCGAAAAGGCCGGGTTTGCGGCGATGAACGGGGCGTGGAAGACGCTGCCCGAGAGGCCGAAACCGGCGACAGCGGTGCGGATGGGCCGGGCTGAATCGTTGGTCATTTGCCTAGGCTACCGCCCGTGCAGCCGGGCCGCCCCGGCTATCCCCCGCCTACCATCCGCGTGACGAGTTCCCGCCACGTCTGGGCGAGGCGGTCAGGGGAAATTCCGTGCACCTGGACCGAATGCAGCAGCAGTTCGGGCTCCAGCGCCGCGCCGAGGAACGACGCCAGCAGCCACGGGTCCGCCGTCACGCCCGCTTCACGCAGCAGCATCTCGAGGTGGCGGTGCCAAAGAACGGCCGGCGGGACATCGAAACGGTTGTAGACCGAAGCATCGGCGGCCCGGGCCAGCTCCCCGAATTCCAAGACCCAGGAAATACGAGCCGCACCGACGGCCACCAGGCGATCCAGGGGCGGCGCCCCGGGACCCACCGGGGGCGGCCCGAACATGAACCGGCCCTGGAACTCGGCCTCGGCGCCGCTGAGCAGTGCCATCATCAACCCGGCACGGCTGCCGAAGCGCCGGAAGACGGTCCCCTTTCCCACCCCGGCGCGCTGTGCCAGCCGGTCCATGGTGAGCGCGTCGGCACCGGATTCCTCCACGATTTCCCGGGCGGCGCAGAGCAGGAGCTCACGGTTGCGCGCGGCGTCGCGGCGCTCGGACTCGGCTGCCGGCCCGGCACCGTGCTCCGCGGCACGGCCTCCACCGGACTGGGCACCGCGTCGGATCGGAATGAGGCTCACACCGCTGATTCTAGCCCCCCGGAATATAACCGGACCGCAGTCCGTTTAGTCTGGATGAAGGCCCCCAAAGCCTCCACGACAGCCAGCCGGGGAACCCTCCCCGGCGCGATGCATAGGAGTCCACATGTCCAAGAAGACCGTCCTCACCCTCGTCGGCAGCCTGCGCTCCGGCTCCACCAACCAGAAGCTGGCCGAGGCCATCCAGCTCAACGCGCCGGAGCAGGTCGACGTGATCATTCACGAGAGCCTTGGCAACATCCCGTTCTACAACGAGGACATCGACGTCGAAGGCCAGGTGCCCGCAGCGGCCGCCGCCTTGCGCTCCGCAGCCAACGACGCCGACACCATCCTGCTGGTCACCCCGGAACACAACGGCACCGTCCCGGCCTCCCTGAAGAACGCCATCGACTGGCTCTCCCGCCCGTTCGGCGCCGGGGCCCTGTCCGGCAAGCCCACCGCCGTCGTCGGCACCGCCTTTGGCCAGTTCGGCGGCGTTTGGGCCCAGGACGAGGCCCGCAAAGCTGTCGGCATCGCCGGCGCGCAGGTCCTAGAGAACGTCAAGCTGGCAGTTCCCGGCTCGATGGTCCGCTTCGCCGAAGTCCACCCGAAGGACGACGCCGAGGTCGTTGAGCAGATCAAGGGCGTCTTCGACGCGCTGGCCGAAGCCCCGGCCGCCGAAGCGGCATAGGCCACGGCACCCCGCAGTTCCCTCGGGCCCCCGGCAGCAGCGGCTGCCGGGGGCCTTGCGCGTTACGGTCCGGCCCGCTTAATGCCCCAGGCTCCGGGCAAATCGGGCGATTGCCTCCTCCGCGGTGGGGACCGGTCCGAACACTTCGGCCTGGCGGGAGGTATCGGCAACGTACTTGCCCGTCTCAAACCAGTCGAACATGGCACTCATGTCCCGGAGCATCGGATCGAACCGCCCGAGCGTGGCACCAAGGGCGCGGATCAGCCTTGTTGGAACCGCCCGGACGCGGACCTGCGCCCCCACGAAGCGCGAGGCAATGTCGGCGACGTCCTGCATGCTGACCGGGCGGTCCCAGCCGATGTCGATGCGTTCGCCGTCGACGACGTCCGCGTCGACCGCGGCCGCGAGGTAGCCCGCGAGGTCGGAGGTGAGGACGAAGGTCAGCGGAACTGTCTTGGTTCCGAACCACATGAGCCGCTTCTTCTCGAACGGGTCGCCGCCCGTCCGGGTGACCTGGTCGAGGAATGCGCCGGGGCGAAGCGCGACAAACGGGACCCCTAGCTCCTCCAGCTTGTCTTCCGCCACCTTCTTGTGCCAGAAATGCGGGACGCTCGGAGTCTGGTCGGACGTAAGGATGCTGGTCAGGATGAAGCGCCGCACGCTGGTCCGGCTTGCCGCTTGGGCGAGATTGGCGTTGCCGGCCGTGTCGATCTCCAGCGCCTGCTTGTCGCGCCGCGTGTAGCCGGCGGCAGTGGTGATCACGGCGTCGACGCCGGTCATGGCAGCGACGAGGGAGTCAAGGGCGAGCATGTCGCCCCGGGCAATCCCGACGTTCTTGGCTTCGAGCTTGCTGGCATCCGATCCGGGGCGGACCAAGGCCCGGACCTTCTTGCCCCGGCCCCTCAGCTCATCGATGACCTGGCCGCCGAGGTGTCCCGTGCCGCCGACGACGAGGACCGGTTTGGGATCAGTCATGTGGTGCTCCCGCTAGCCTGCTTCGCCGGGCCCGCGACCGCTATTTGAGGAGTTTGGCGGGGAAGGTCGTCCAGCTGTCGTAAAAGTCCGTCTCTGTTTCGGCGGCTAGGTTTTGTTCGAGGGCGTGGAGTCGCCCGTACGAAAAGGCGTTTTCGCCCTGCAGAAAGGCCTCGCCGGCCAGGCGGCGCAGCACCTCGCGGGCAACGACGCTGTCCTGGTGCCGGCCGAGGACCTTCTGGATGCTGTGCGCTGCCTGTTCCAGCTGGCCGGCCTGCTTGGCGTCGACTGCGGCGGCGGCTTCGGCCGCGTAACGGAGCCGTTTGGCGGCTTTGCGGGCCTCGTGAAGGGACTCATCGCCGTGAGGGGTTCCGCGGTTGGACCGGGCGGCCTTCACGGCTTTGCGCAGGCGCTTCCCGTCCTTCCCGATGGCCGCGGACGCCGACTTGGGCTTTTTGTCGGCCTTGGCCGTCAGCGGCGGATCCTTCCGGAACTCGTCGAGGGAATCCAGGAGCCGGAAGTACCGCTCCTGATCCATCGTCTCGAGCAGGGTGCGGTAATGGTCACTGTAAGCCGCCGAGAGCTCCTCATTGATGCGGCGGGCTACCGGACCCATCACAAGCTCCGGCGGTTCGGTGGCCAACAACTCAAGGAGGCGCTCCTGCATGACCTCGGTGTCCCTCACCTCGCCAAGGACTCCGGCGAGCCATCTCAGTTCCGCGCGCAGGGCGGCCGCTGGCTCCGGCTCGAGCAGGCGCCGTTGCGTGGCCAGCGCCGAGCGCAGCCGCCGGGTGGCCACCCGCATCTGGTGCACGGCATCGGGGACGCGGTCGCGGACCTGCGGATCCTGCTCCTGCAGCGCCTGGACCTGTTCGTTCACGTAGGCCCTCAGCATTCGCCCGGCAGTCCCGGAGCCGGTCCGGTCCGGCGGCGTTGCCGGTTCAGGATGCAAACTTCCTAACGCGCGGGCGAGTTTGGAGGCGTGGCCTGCCCGGTGCACTCCAGCGGCGGCGAACTTGTCTTGGACCGCATCGAGGAGATCAGGGCCACCGGCCACCAGTTCAACTTCCCACTCCCGCCAGTCATGCCCTGCCCGGCCAGGCAGGAGCGGTTCGGCGTGCACGTGGTCATCGGCGATTTCGGCCAATACCTTGTCGTCGGCGCCCCGAAGCCGGTGCACGACGCGGCGGGTGCTCAACCTGACCACCGGGACGAGCTTTCTCCCGCGCAGGTGCACCCTGATCTGCCGCACGAGGGCCTCGGGTGGGCTGTCCCCGGTGCCGAGGGGCTCCTGCAGCTCCCGGCGGGAGTCGGCGTCGTCCAGCGGAAGTTTCAAGTGCCATCCGTCGTCTTCGCCGCCTGAGCGCCGACGCAGTGTGATGCGGTGCCTGGCCAGCGTCAGGTCGGATGAGTCGAAGTACTGTGCCTCGAGCAAGTGCTCCACCGGCTCATCAACGCGGTTCACGCCACGCAGGTTTTGCAGGGGCGGGGATAGCTCTGGCCGGGCGACATCGAATTTGCGTTCAGTCTCCACACTCTGGGCGGCGTCCATACTGAATTATAGGGCTGCAGGTAACGAATGGACTGGGCCACTAGGCCCGGGCGACCGGGCCGACAGCAGGAGGAACACCATGACCATCAAGCTCAACAAGACGGCGCTCAACCAGGCCCGTCAGCTCATCAAAGACTCCAGATTCGCGCGGGACACCCGCGATGACTGGAGCGAGCACGCTCCCGACAGCGATCGGGAAAACGGCTACATCGACAAGCACGGCTACGCCGCATACGGGAGCTGGCATTTGGGCGAAGACAGCGAGAAAACGCAAGAGACCAAGGGGCGCTACAGCTTCCCGTTCGGCGATTTCCAGCGCCTGCACCGCTGTGCAATCCTTGCCATCGAAAGCCGCGCCGCCCAGAACAACTACGACGACATCGCCGAGGCAGCCAAATCCCTGCTGGCAGAACTTGACAAGGATTAATCTCGACAGGGATTAAGTTGGGGAAGGACTGAGGCGGGCACTGGCGCTATTCGTCGTGCCCCTGATCCCGGCTCATCTGGTCCTCGGCCGGGGGCGTCTCTCCCGGAGGCACTCCCCCGCCGGGCTCCAGTCCGGTGATCTTCCCGCTGAGCGGATCCGGGTTGGCCGAACCGGCAGGATCGGTGGTCTCTTCACCGTTGCGGTCCCGGTCGGACTGTTCCGCGGCGTTCTCCGCCGCCCGCCGATCAGGGTTGGCCGGGTCATTTTCGGGGTGGTAGCTGCTCATGGGTGTGCCTTCCGTGTCGTGCCGACTATGGACTATTTGTAAGCATGCTGATAATTCTGGAACCGTCAAGGCCGAGCAAAGGAGCAAACTGATGGGAATTGGCGACGGCATCAAAAAAACGGCAGAAAACGCCATGGAGGACCTGGCCGGGATCTCCCGGCCCACCGATGACGGGCATGTGCCCGAGCCCGGGAACCCGGACGAGGAAATCCGGGTCCATTCATCCATCAGCGAGGGCTCCAACGCCGCGGACGACGACGAGGTGCCAGGCACGGGCCAACGCCAGCAGACGAGTACCCCAGCCGAAGCGGATGGCCTCGAAAACGCTCGCCGCGACGACGGCCGCCCCGACAACGCACCTCACAGCGGAGGCCCGGATGCCGGGACGGAAGAGCCCGCGGAGGCCGGGGACGTTCCGCGGGACGTGCCAGGACCGGCAGGGCTGCCCAGCCCCGACCCGGACGCGCTCCGCGCCGACCCGTCCGAGGGCGGCCAGGACCCGTCCACCGGCATGGGACGCGGCTGACCCGAGCTTGGAGCATAGGCCCCCGGGCCCCGAAGGTAGAGGAGCGACGTGGTCGACCGGATAGCAAACATTTGGGGGTCCCGGACCCCGTATGCCCGCGACGGCCTGTGGCCGGTCCGCGTGGACCAAGTCCTCGACGACGGCGTCGCGGAAGCCGACGTCGACCGGTGGGTGCAGTCCGCCTGCGTGCTGTGCAGCAACGGCTGCGCCTGCGACATCGCCGTCAAGGACGGCGCGATGGTCGGCATCCGCGGCCGGGCCCAAGACTTGGTCAACCACGGGCGGCTGGGACCGAAGGGGCTCTTCGCCAGCCGGCAAGGCGTGTCCAACAAGGACCGCCTGATCAGTCCCTTGGTCCGGGACAACGGGCAGCTGGTCGAATGTGACTGGGACACGGCGATGCGTCGGATCGTGGACCGGAGTCGAAGCCTGCTGGCTGAGCGCGGCCCGCTCAGCCACGGCTTCTATACCAGCGGGCAGCTTTTCCTGGAGGAGTACTACGCCCTGGCCGTCGTTGGAAAGGGAGGGATTGGCACCCCGCACATGGACGGAAACACCCGGCTGTGCACCGCGACGGCGGCAGCGGCCATGAAGGAGTCGTTCGGCGCCGACGGCCAGCCAGGATCCTATACCGACGTCGACAGCTGCGACGCGCTGTTCCTCTACGGCCACAACATGGCCGAGACGCAAACCGTGCTCTGGTCCCGCGTCCTGGACCGAATCGCGGGCCCGGACCGGCCCAAAATCGTGTGCGTGGATCCGCGCGACACGGAAGTTGCACGCCACGCCGACGTCCACCTGGCCATCCGGCCCGGCACCAACCTGGCCCTTATGCACGCCCTGGTCCGCGAAATCCTCGCCCGGGGCTGGGAGGATACCGGCTACATCCGTGACCACACCCGGGGCCTGGACGATCTCCGGAAGGCAGTCGAACCGTGGACGGCAGAGGCGGCGGCCGCCACGTGCGGCGTCCCGGCGGCGGACATCCGGGAGGCAGCCCGGATCTTCGGCACCTCGGACCGGATCGTTTCCACGGTGCTGCAGGGTTTCTACCAGTCCTCCCAGGCCACGGCCGCGTCCTGCCAGGTCAACAATCTGCACCTGCTGCGCGGAATGCTGGGCCGGCCAGGGTGCGGGGTCCTGCAGATGAACGGCCAACCCACCGCCCAAAACAACAGGGAATGCGGCGCCGACGGCGACCTGCCGGGTTTCCGCAACTGGGAAAATCCCGATCACATCAAGGAACTGGCCAGACTCTGGGACGTGGATCCGATGACCATCCCGGACTGGGCGCCGCCCACCCACGCCATGCAGATCTTCCGATACGCCGAACAAGGATCCATCAATTTCCTGTGGATCTCCGCTACGAACCCGGCCGTCTCCATGCCCCAACTTCCCCGGATCCGGGACATTCTGACCAAACCGGATCTCTTCCTCGTCGTCCAGGACCTCTACCTCACCGAAACCGCACAATACGCGGACGTGGTGCTGCCGGCAGCGGCCTGGGGCGAAAAAACCGGAACGTTCACCAACGTCAACCGCGTCGTGCACCTCTCCGACAAGGCCGTCGACCCGCCAGGTGAGGCCCGCAGCGACCTGGACATCTTCCTCGACTACTCCCGCAGAATGGAATTCACCACTCTGGCAGGTGCGCCGCTGCTGGACTGGACAGGTCCCGAGGACGCATTCGAGGCCTGGAAAAACTGCTCCCGCGGACGGCCGTGCGACTACACCGGCATCACCTACGACCGGTTGCGGGGCGGCAGCGGCATCCCGTGGCCGTGCAACGAAGATCACCCGGACGGAACAGACCGGCTGTACGGCGACGGCGTTTTCCCCACAGATCCAGACTACTGTGAAAGCTACGGCCACGACCTCCTGACCGGCGCAACGGTGGGGGCCCAGGCCTTCCGCGCGCAGGGGCCCGGCGGTCGGGCCCAGTTCAAGACCGCCCCGTTTCATCCTCCGCACGAGGAGCCTGACGAGGACCACCCGCTCCGGTATACGACCGGCCGCACGGCGTACCACTTCCATACCCGCACCAAAACGGGCCGCTCCCGGCCCCTCACCAATGCGGCACCGCGGGCCTGGGTGGAACTGGCGCGGGAGGACGCAGACCGGTTCGGAATCTCCGAAGGCGATCTGGTCCGGGTGACCTCCCGCCGGGGCAGGATCGAGGTGCCCGCACGGGTCAGCGGCATCGCCCCCGGGACAGTGTTCGCCCCGTTCCATTACGGCTACTGGGAAACAGGCGGCAGCCCGGGTCCGCACCCTACTGCTGCGAACGAACTGACCCTCACCGAATGGGACCCGGTATCCAAACAGCCGATGTTCAAGAACGCGGCGGTGGCGGTGGAGAAGATCGGCGATGCCACCGGACCGGCGCCTGCCCCGACCACGACGGCGTCCCGGCCCGCCATGGCCCCCGGCGCGACTCCGGTCCCGGCCACGACCGGTGGCGACGCTGCCCAGGCCACGGAAACGCCGGGCGCGGAACCGGCGCCCCGGTTCCCTGACGCGATCAATGCCCGGGAGGGGAGCCAGCGATGAACCTGAAAATCTATCTGGGTATGCTCCACCAGGCGGAACAGACCCTCGCCGAATCGTTCCGTCAGGTTGCCGAGGGCCACGGCGCCGAGCCGGACGTCCACTTCCTCTGCCGCACCCTGGCGGGGCAGTGTGACCGTCATGGGGAACTCCTGCATCCCGTCCTGCAGCGCTACGGCGAAAGCCGCGAGGACAACGAGCCGGAGCGACTCCATGCCGAGGGCCTGTCCACGACCCGCGAGGGCCCCGTGGGGCTCCTGCGCGACCTGCAGGACCTATACCTGCTGGCGAGCCTCGTGGACATCACATGGACGATGGTCAAACAGGCTGGCTCAGCACTGCGCGATAAGGAATTGCTCGAGGTCGTGGCGAAATGCGACGCCGAAACCGCCATCCAACTGCGCTGGCTGCAAACCCGGATGAAACAGGCCGCACCCCAGGCCCTCGTCGCGGCGCGCTGAGAACCGCGGCCCGCTGAGAACCGCGGCGCGCTGGGGGCTTCGGCTCACTGAGGCCCCCAGCGCTGGAATCGCACGTACCGGAATCTCACATGCCGGAATCTCACGTGCCGGTGTCTTACGTGCCGGTGTCCGCGAACCGGTCCGCCGTGGTTTCCAGGAGCAGGTTCTCGAGTTCGCGCAGCTGTTCCGTTGCCTGGTCCAGCAGATGGGCGACCTTGTCCTGTTGGATGCGCGGGTCGGTGCGGGACAGGATGACGAGCGTCTTCCAGAGCAGGGACTTGCCGGTGACGGCAGTAATGAGGGCCTCGAGCTCAAGATGTCCGGCGGCCCCGCTCCTGCCGTGCAGCGGATTGAGCGGGCCAAGGGACGCCAGATGCGCCCCGATCCAGGCAAACGGCTTTTTATAGGTGGGGATGGCCAACCCAAGCTCATCGGCAATGCCGTAAAGGGCGGCCTTGTCTGCGCCCACTTCTCCCGTGAGCCGGGTGAGGGTGTCGCCGTGCGGTGTGTCCTTCCAGGCCTTGGCCGCCTGCTCGAAGAGACGCTCCCCGGCTGCCGCGGCTATCAAGTGACTGTGCAGGTATGCGCCCAACGAACGCTCGCCGGAGGCGTCGTTCCCGTGCTGTTCCGCGTTCATGGTCATGCCCTTTCGTAACGGTGATGTCTGCTGCGGAGCGGGCGCCTTAGTCGCCGGGTGCCGTATCAGTGGTCAAGCCCCGTGAGTCCGGGGTTTCACTGTCCTGCTCCTCAGCCGGGCCGGTGGCCTTGGTCGAATCGTCCGTGCTGTCGCTGGGACCGGAGGGTGCGCCCGCCGTCGTTCCTTCATCGTCCGGTGCTTCCTTGGGTACGGGACGGGCTCCGTCCCGTACGCCGTCGTGTACGTCTTCTCCGGTCCTGTCTTCTCCAGTCCCGTTCTGTTCAGTGCTCATGTTCTGTTCAGTGCTCATGACTTCTCCAGATTCTTTGGCAGGCAACGTTCCCCCCACGCTAACAATGCATTGCCGGAAAGGTAAGGAGCGCGGCGATAACTGGCCGCCTGCCGTGCACCGCCGACGAACGATGGCGACAAAAGACTCAAGCGTCGGTTTCCTCCGGATTCACTCCGTCCCGATTCTCTGCGTCCGAATTTTTTGGGTCCGAATTTTTTGGGTCCGGCTGCGCTTCGCTTCCGGCCGCGCGGTCCTTGGCCGCGTCATCCTTGGGCGCCTCCCCCCGGACGTAGTCCGGATCCAACACCGGCGAGAAGGCATCGGCGTCGATGCCGGGGCCGTCGTTATCGTCAGCCGGTGCGGGCGCGTCATCTGCCGGTACGTCACTCATGGCTCCACGGTAGGCGGACCCGCAATGTGTGTCGAGGCCGCGTGTGGACTGGGTGCCGAGCCATCGTGCCGAGGTAGCTTGCCCTGAACGGATCAAGGTGTTGCTATGGTCACGGACCGTGTTCCTGACGGTTCCCAACGAAGCGGAGGACTTACTGATGAGCCACCCGGACCACGCGCCAGCCGGCGAAATGCGCAGCCCTGCCGACGGGGGTCCCCGGCAGGAGGAGCCGGCGCTCGACGACGGATTGGCCCTGGTGGACCGCTGGTGGCGGGCCGCCAACTACCTGTCCGTGGGGCAGATCTACCTAAGGTCCAACCCGCTCCTGCGCAGGCCCCTTCAGGCTGACGACACGAAGTCACGCCTGCTGGGGCACTGGGGAACAACCCCGGGCCTGAACTTCGTCTACGCCCATCTCAACCGCGTCATCCGCCGGGACCGGCAGGAGATGCTGTTCATCGCGGGCCCCGGCCACGGGGGCCCCGCTGTGGTGGCCAACGGCTGGCTGGAGGGCACGTATTCGGAGACCTACGGTCATGTCGGCGACGACGAGCGGGGCCTGGCCGAGCTCTTCCGGCAGTTCTCCTACCCGGGCGGCGTGCCCAGCCACGCGGCCCCCGAGACGCCCGGGTCCATCAGTGAAGGCGGAGAGCTGGGATACTCGCTCGCGCACGCCTACGGTTCCGTCTTCGACAACCCGCAGCTGATTACCGCCGTCGTGATCGGTGACGGCGAAGCCGAAACCGGACCACTGGCGGCCAGCTGGCACTCGCACAATTTTCTGGATCCCGTGGCCGACGGCGCCGTGCTGCCCATCCTGCACCTCAACGGCTACAAAATCGCCAACCCCACGATCCTGGCCCGCATGCCGGAACGGCAGCTCGAGCAGTTGCTCCGCGGCTATGGCCACGAGCCACATTTTGTGTCCGTGGACGATCCGGACGATACCCCCAAGGCGCACCGCGACTTCGCCGCTGCTCTGGACGATTGCCTCACCGAAATCCGTGCCATCCAGGCCGCCCACCGCACAGCACCAACCAACGCGACGTCAAACAACGCCTCGAACGATGCCGGTGGCGCGGATGGGCGGTGGCCGATGATCGTGCTGCGTTCGCCCAAGGGTTGGACCGGTCCCCGCACGGTGGATGGCCTGCAGGTCGAGGGCACGTGGCGGAGCCATCAAGTGCCTTTGTCCGAGGTCCGCACCAACCCTGAGCACCTTGCCCAGCTGGAAAGCTGGCTGACGTCCTACTGTCCGGATGAACTCTTTGACGAACACGGCAGGCTTCGGCCGGACGTCAGGGCGAACGCTCCCTCCGGCGGCCTGCGGATGAGCGCGACGGCGCACGCCAACGGCGGCGTGCTGCTGCGCTCCCTGGCCTTACCGGACTACGCCCAGCACGCCGTCGAGGTCGGCACGCCGGGGGCTGAACAGGTCAGCCCCATGGTCACCCTGGGTGGCTGGCTCCGGGACGTCATTGCGGACAACCCGGACAATTTCCTGCTGTTCGGCCCGGATGAGACGGCATCGAACCGGCTGCAAGCCGTGTTTGATGTGTCGGACAAGGTGTGGGAGTCCCGGATCGAGGACGTTGACGAGCATCTGGCCCGGGCCGGCAGGGTGCGGGAGGTGCTCAGCGAACACCTGTGCCAGGGGTGGCTCGAGGGGTATCTGCTGACCGGCCGGCACGGCGTCTTCAATTGCTACGAGGCGTTCATCCACATCGTCGATTCGATGTTCAACCAGCACGCCAAGTGGCTCAAAGTCCACCGGGAATTGCCGTGGCGGCGGCCTGTAGCGTCGCTGAATTACCTGCTCTCCTCGCACGTATGGCAGCAGGACCACAACGGGTTTTCGCATCAGGACCCCGGTTTCATTGACCATGCTGTCAACAAGAAAGCCGAGGTCATCCGCGTGTACCTGCCTCCGGATGCCAACACTCTCCTGGCCGTCATGGACCACTGCCTGCGGTCCCGGGACTACGTCAACATCGTGGTCAGCGGCAAACAACCATCGCCTACCTGGCTCACCCCGGTTGAAGCAGAGCACCACACCCGGCGGGGGCTGGGCATCTGGGACTTTGCCGGCACGGAAGTCCCCGGTGCGGAGCCCGACGTCGTTCTGGCCTGTGCGGGCGACGTTCCCACCATCGAAACAGTCGCGGCGGCACGCCTGCTCGCGGAAGGCGTCCCGGACCTGCTGATCAGGGTGGTCAATGTGGTGGACCTGATGCGGCTCCAGGCAGACAGCGAGCATCCGCACGGCCTCGCCGCACGAGACTTCGACGGAATCTTCACGGCCGACAAGCCGATCATCTTCGCGTACCACGGCTATCCGGCGCTGATCCACCGGCTCACGTACAGGCACGGCAGCCAGGAGCGGCTGCACGTGCGCGGGTACACGGAGGAGGGCACCACCACGACGCCTTTCGACATGGCCATGCTCAACGGCATTGACCGCTTCCAACTGGCCATCGACGTCATCGACCGGGTGGAGGGATTGCGCGAGCGGCACTCGCTGCTGCGCCAGTCACTGCAGGACCGCCGGATGCAGGCACGGGACCACACCCGCGAGCACGGGGAGGACCCGGAGGAAATCCGGAACTGGACGCTGACCTGAGCGTACCGCCGCCAGCCTCGCCCGGCGGCGGCGTCGCCGACCCGGGGTCGGGTGGAAACAATCGTTGCCTCGCGGACAACACGGGTAGTACTCTAGGCTGTGTGACCCACGAAACACTCGATGCCGCCGCAGCAGTCCTACCGGCCGAGGCAATTGACGCAATCGAACGCGCGGCTACGTCCGCCCACCGCCACGAGATCCTGTTCTCGGAGCGCGCAGCCAACATCAAGCAGTCGGCAGTCCGGGACGTCTTCGACATTTCGATGCGCCCCGGCCTCGTTTCCCTCGCCGGCGGGAGCCCCTACTTGCAGTCCCTGCCGCTGGAACGCCTCGGCCAGACCGCCGCGCAAATTATCGCCGAACAGGGGATGACCGCCTTGCAGTACGGCGGCGGCCAGGGCACCGAGGAACTCCGTACCCAGATCTGCGAAGTCATGGCGGCGGAAGGGATCCTCGACGCCGACCCCGCGAACGTTGTAATAACCGCCGGTTCGCAGTCCGCGCAGGATGTGGCCACCAAGGTCTTCTGCAACCCGGGTGACGTTGTCCTCGTGGAGGACCCGACGTACGTCGGCGCCCTCAACACCTTCGAGGCCTACCAGGTGGGCGTCGAGACCGTGCCGATGGACGGGGACGGCATCATCCCGGACCTCCTGGAGGCCAAAATCGCCGCCCTTCAGACCGCCGGGAAGAGCATCAAGTTCCTCTACACCATCCCCAGCTTTAATAACCCGTCGGGGATCACCCTGTCGCCGGAACGCCGGCAGTCAGTGGTTGATATATGCCGCCGGGCGAATATCTTGGTGCTCGAGGACAATCCCTACGGCCTTCTGCGCTTCGACGGCAAGCCGCTGACCCCCTTGCGGGCAGCCAACCCGGACGACGTAATCTACATGGGGTCGTTCTCGAAGATCTTCGCCCCCGGCCTGCGGATCGGCTGGGCCCTTGTCCCGGCCCACCTGCAGCGCCGCTACTACCTGGCGTCGGAGGCCGTCACCTTGTGCCCGCCGACGCTCAACCAAATGCTCGTCTCCGCCTACCTGCGCGACTACGACTGGCGGGGCCAGATCGAGACGTACCGAGGGCTGTACCAGGAACGCTGCGAGGCCATGCTTGCGGCCCTGGCGGAATACATGCCCGACGGACTGAGCTGGACGCGCCCCGACGGCGGCTTTTTCGTCTGGGTCACGCTGCCCGACGGCGTGGACACCTACCCACTGCTGAAGAAGGCGATCGACGCCGGCGTGGTCTTCATTCCGGGAGCAGCATTCACCCATTCCGATGACCCCTCCAACAAGATCCGGCTGGCCTTCAGCGCCGTGCCGCCCGACGCGATCCGCGAAGGCGTACGGCGGCTCGCCCCTGTCCTGCACGAAGCGATCGCCGCCCGGTAGCCCGGACGCCGGGTACCCATCGAACACCTGTACTTACCGAAAAGCAGCGTTATAGAGCAGAGGAGCGGTCCATGACCGGAATTATCGTTGTCGGCGTCGACGGCAGTGAGACGGCGCTGCGGGCGGCGCACACCGCGCGTGACCTCGCGGCTTCCATGGGGGCCACGCTTCATGTGGTCAGCGCCTTCGACAGCGACAGGACCGAGGTCTTCGGCAGCGGCAGTGACCAGTGGATCGTTTCCGACGCCGGGAACGCGGAGAAAGTCGCGCGGACGGTAGCAGACGGCCTGCGCCGCCCCGACACCAATGTCACTTACGCCGCTGCCCGGGGCAAGCCCGCCGAGGCACTGATCCGGGAAGCCGAACGGACCGGTGCCCGGATGATCGTGGTGGGCAACCGGCGCATGCAGGGGATCGGCCGTGTCTTGGGGAGCGTTGCGAACAGCGTGGCCCACGGCGCCCCCTGCGACGTCTACATCGCCAAGACGGACGTCGACTAGGCCGGCTCTGCGGCCTTCAGCTTCCGACGCAGGATTTTTCCTGAGGAGGACTTCGGCACGGCCTCGATGAACTCCACGTGGCGGACCTTCTTGAACGGCGCCACCTTGGCGGCCACAAAGGCTGTGACGGCGGCCTCGTCCAAGGCGTCGCCCTCCGGTCCGGGCTGGCGGACGACGAACGCCAACGGGACTTCCTGGCCATCGTCGTCGAGGGATCCGATCACCGCGGCGTCGGCAATGCCGGGGTGGGTCAGGAGCAGTGCCTCAAGCTCTGCCGGGGCGATCTGGTAGCCCTTGTACTTGATCAGTTCCTTGAGCCGGTCCACGATTGTCACGACGCCGTCGGCCCGCACCGTGGCGATGTCGCCGGTGCGCAGGAAGCCCTGGGCGTCCAGGGCGTCCGCGGTTTCCCGCGGCTGGTTCAGATACCCCAGCATCACGTTCGGCCCGCGGCACAGCAGGTGCCCCGGCGCGCTGGTTCCTTCCGCGGGCACCGCGATGTCCTCGCCTGTGGCCGGATCCACGAGGCGGCACTGCATATTGGGTACCGTGTACCCCACCGAGCTGACCGGAAGGTCCCCTGCGTTGCACGGGATCAGGTGCGACACCGGGCTCATCTCGGTCATACCGTAGCCCTGCAGGACCCGGCACCCGAGGCGCTCGGCCAGGCGGTCGCCCAGCTCCCCGTCCAACGGCGCTGCACCGGAGAGGGCGGTGTGCACCGAGCTGAGGTCGTGCTCGGCGACCAGCGGGTGTTTGGTCAGCGCCACTGCCACCGGCGGGGCGATGAACAGGTAACTGCACCGGTGCTCCTGGATGATCCGCAGGAACTCGGGGAGCTCGAACCGGGGCATGGTCACGAGCCTGGCCCGCTGGCGCAGCGCCAGGTTCAGCAGCACCGTCAGGCCGTAAATGTGGAAGAACGGGAGCAGCGCCAGCAACCGGTCGTCGGGTCCGACGTCGAGCAGTCCCCGGGACTGTTCCACGTTGGCGACCAGGTTCCGGTGGCTGAGCATGACCCCCTTGGGCCGGCCGGTGGTGCCGGACGAGTATGGCAGCACGGCCACATGGGTGGCGGGATCGAAGGAGATTCGAGGTGCCGGCGCACCGGCGGAGAGCAAGTCGCCCAGCGAGGGGTGGCCGTCGGCGCCGTCGAGCACCACGAGCCGGTCCGCGGGGATCCCGGTCCGTTCGGCAGCCTCCCGCGCGGCGGGCAGCAGAGCCGAGACGGTGAACAGCCAGGCCGCGCCGGCGTCGGTAAGCTGACCGGCGATCTCGTCCGCCGTGTACAGCGAGTTGATGGTGGTCACTGTCGCGCCCGCGCGCAGCAGCCCGTGGAAGACCGTGGCGAAGGCAGGGATGTTGGGACACAGGATGGCTGCCACGCCGTGCACGCCGAGGCCCTGGGCCGCGACGGCACCTGCGAGAGCATCGATTTGGCCGCGCAGCGAACGATACGTGGTTTCCGCGCCGCTGGCGCCGTCCACGATGGCGACGCGGTCTAGGTCTTCCTCCCCCAGTCCGCCGAAGAGGTAGTCGTAGATGCCGAGATTGGGGACTTCGACGTCGGGGTAGGGACTTGTGAACACGCAACATCTCCTTTGATCCGCGACCGCCGGGCTGGACGGCTGGTGCCACTCTAGTGCCGCGGTGAGTCTCCGGGACAGGACGGCACGGGCTTGACCGTGATCGGATTTGACCAGGATCACCCCCTTCCGTGGGCAGCCTCACCGCCGGACGACGGTCCCGGACAGGACCGGCTCGGTAAAATGGGAAGTGCCCTGCGATGGTGCGGACATCCAAGAATCCACCTACCAAGGGGAACCTCATGATCACTCTTCAGCGCCGCCAAATGGTCGGCCACGACATCCTGCTCGCCCGCCACGGCAACCACATCAGCACCATGCGGGTGGACCGCAGCGCCGGCCGCGTTGTCGCTTTCCTGGACGACGGATCAACCGACAGCGCCCCCAACCTGATTGCCCCGGGCCTGCGCATGCCGGACACCTTCCGGAGTGTCCTTCGCGAGGACTGGAAGTTCCTCACCGGGGTCAGTGCTCTCGGCGTGGCCCTCAGCGGCCTGATTCTTGCCGCCTCCACCGCCCTCGCCGGACTTAGCAGCGATCCCGCCATGGCCCAGCTGCTGGTGACTTACTCGGGAAGCTAGTCCGCCCGGGAGCTATAGCCTGATAACTGCCGGAACCCCGCCGCTGAACGCTTCAGCGGCGGGGTTCCGTCGTTTCGCTCTTGGCCGCCGCCCGGGTCCAACGCTCCGTCCCAGTTGCCGGCCGCGGGACGTCGCTGCGGCCGGGGAACCCGCGGTATCCCGCCGGTGCAGGCTGCGGGAGCCGAAGTAACTGGGAAGGAACGCTGCGGGCTGCGGGCTGCAGGCTGCGGTCCGTGGCCCGTGTCAGTCCAGGAGCAGGGCCGGCTCTTCCAGGATGGCTGCGACGTCGGCCATGAAGCGGGCCGAAAGGTCCCCGTCCACCACCCGGTGGTCGAAGGATCCGCCGAGGGTGGTGATCCAGCGCGGAATGACTTCGCCGTCCAGGACCCATGGCTTTTGCTTGATGGTGCCGAACGCCACGATCGCGACCTCACCGGGATTGATGATCGGCGTGCCGGTGTCGATCCCGAGGGCGCCGATGTTGGTCACCGTGAGCGTGCCGCCCTGCATCTGCGCCGGCTGCGTCTTGCCGGCCCGCGCGGTGGTGGCGAGCTCGTTCAAGGCCACAGCCAGCTGCTTGAGCGAGAGGTCCTGCGCGTTCTTGATGTTCGGCACCATCAGTCCGCGCGGCGTGGCGGCTGCGATGCCCAAGTTCATGAAGTGCTTGACGTGAATCTCCGCCGAATCGCTGCCGTCCGGGTTGTCCACCCAGGTGGCGTTGACGCTGGGGTTGCGCGCCGCCGCCCAAATGACGGCCTTGGCGAGGATGAGCAGCGGGGAGATCTTGATGCCCTCGAAATCGCGGGAGGCCTTCAGGCGCTTGACGAATTCCATGGTGCGGCTGGCGTCGACGTCGACGAAAATGCTCACATGCGGCGCCGCGAAGGCGGATTCGACCATGGCCTTGGCGGTGGCCTTGCGGACCCCCTTGACTGGTACCCGCTCGATGCGCTGGTCCTGCGGGCGGCCGGACTTGCCCCAGAACGAGTCCGCCTTGTCCAGCTCGGCGTCGCGCTGGGCCTGGTAACTCACCAGGTCCTCACGGGTCACCTCACCGCGGGCGCCGGTAGGCACAACGTCGGCCAGATTGATCCCTAGGTCACGGGCGATCTTTCGGACCGGCGGCTTGGCCAGGACCTTGCCGACCAGGCCGCTGATGGCACCGCCGAACGTGGGGCGCGTGTCGATGGCATCGGCGGGGACCGCTGCCGCCTCGGCAGGGCGGCCGGCCACCGTGCCGGCGGCAGCCGGGAGCGCTGCCGGGACGGGTGCAATTGGCGCGGTGGGGACGGGAGCTGCTGCCGGGATGCGGGCGGCCGGGGTCTGCTGACCTGCGGCTGCCGGGGCGGAAATCCGGCGTCGGCGTTTGACGGCATCGGCCTTCGGACCGGAACCGACCAGCGGCCCACCGGCCGGGCGCCCGGCTTGTTCGCCGGCGTCGGAAGAGTCGGACGGCAGCTTTCCGTACATGGGCGCAGCGGGCGCCTCGACAGCGGGCGCCCCGGCGGCGGGTGCCCCAACGCCGGGTGCCGGCGCAGCGACGGCGTCACTGACGCTGATGATCGGTGTGCCGACCTCCACCGTGACCCCCTCGGGAACCAGCAGTTCGGCGACGGTCCCTGCGAACGGCGAGGGCAGTTCGACGAGGGACTTGGCCGTCTCGATCTCGCACAAGACATCGTTGATGGCGACAGTATCGCCCTGCTTGACCTTCCAAGAGACGATTTCGGCCTCCGTCAGCCCTTCGCCGACGTCGGGGAGGTTGAACTTGTTGAGCGTCATGGGTCCTCGTTAGTACGCGAGGGCGCGGTCCAGCGCCTCAAGGATGCGGTCGATGTCGGGCAGGTAGTCTTCCTCGACCTTGGCCACGGGGTACGGCATGTGGAACCCGCCGACACGGATGACGGGGGCCTCGAGCGAGTGGAAGGCCCTTTCGCTGATTCGGGCAGCAATTTCGCCGCCGATCCCGCCGAAAGTTGGTGCCTCGTGGGCCACGATCAGCCGGCCGGTCTTGTGGACCGAGGCGGTGATGGTGTCGAAGTCGATCGGTGAGATGGAACGGAGATCGATCACTTCTACGCTGTGGCCGTCTTCGGCCGCGGCTTCGGCCGCGGCCAGGGCCACGGGCACGAGCGGGCCGTACACGGCGACGGTGGCGTCGGTTCCCTCCCGGAGCACATGCGCTTTGAAGGGGTCTGCGGATGCGCCGGGGCTGTCCGTGTCCACCTCGCCCTTGAGCCAGTACCGGCGCTTAGGCTCGAAAACGATCACCGGATCCTGGCAGTCGACGGCCTGCTGGATCATCCAGTAGGCGTCGTGCGGATTGGACGGCGTGATGATGCGCAGGCCGGCCGTATGGGCGAAAAGAGCTTCCGGCGATTCCGAGTGATGCTCGATCGAACCGATGCCGCCGCCGTACGGGATCCGGACAACAACCGGTACGGTCAGGTTGCCATTGCTGCGCGAGTGCATTTTGGCGAGCTGGGTGGTGATCTGGTTGAAACCGGGAAACACGAAGCCGTCGAACTGGATTTCACAAACAGGTTGGTAGCCGCGCAGGGAGAGCCCGATCGCGGTGCCAATAATGCCGGATTCTGCCAGTGGGGTATCGACGACGCGGTCGGCGCCGAACTCGCCGACTAGTCCGTCGGTGACCCGGTAAACGCCGCCCAGGGCGCCGATGTCCTCGCCCATCAGCAGCGAGCGGGGATTGTTGTTCAGCGTGGCCCGCAGGCCCTCATTGATGGCTTTCGCAATGGTCATGGTGGTCATCAGCGGGCCGCCCTGTCTGTCTCGGCTGTTTCTGCCTGGGAGCCGGGGTCCTTGGGGTCCTCGTCGGCGAACCCGGCGCTGTAGGACTCGAACCAGGCCAGTTCTTCGGCCACCAGCGGATGGGCCTCCACGTAGGTATTGGCGAACGCTGTCCGGATATCCGGGGTTTCGAGGTCGTGGGTGGTCTTGCGCACGTAGGCGGCGAGGTCGTCGCCGTCTGCCCGGACCTGCTCGAAGAAGGAATCGTCCGCGAGGCCCTCAGCCCGGAGGTACTTCTCGAGCCGCTCCAGCGGATCCTTGGCACGCCAGAGGCCTTCTTCGTCGGATCCGCGGTACTTGGTGGGATCGTCGGCCGTGGTGTGCGCCCCGACGCGGTAGGTGAACGCCTCGATCAACACTGGCCCGTGGCCCTCGCGGGCCTGCTCCAGCGCCCACTCGGTGACGGCGTGGACGGCGATCACGTCATTGCCGTCTACCCGAATGCCAGGGAAGCCGTAGCCCTTGGCCCTGTTGGCGAGCGGGATGCGGGTCTGCACGGAGCTCGGTACGGAGATGGCCCAGTGGTTGTTCTGGCAGAAGAAGACCACCGGCGCCCGATAGGACGAGGCGAACACCATCGATTCGTGGACGTCGCCTTCGGAGCTGGCGCCGTCACCGAAGTACACCATGACGGCGGCCTTGGGCTCCGCGGCCTGGCCCGATTCGGCGCTGGCGGCAGCGTTGGCCGCCGCCAGTTTCTGGTCCCGCTGGATGCCCATGGCGTAACCGACGGCGTGCGGAGTCTGGGCGGCCAGGACCAGCGTGTAGAGGTGGAAGTTCGTGTCCTTGGGATTCCAGCCGCCGTTGGAGACGCCACGGAACTGGCGCAGCAGTTCGGCCAGGTCCACGTTGCGCGTCAGGGCGACCCCGTGCTCGCGGTAGGTCGGGAAGATATAGTCCTGCGGCTGGCTCGCCCGGCCGGAGCCGATCTGCGCCGCCTCCTGCCCCGTGAGCGGAACCCAGAGGGCCAACTGGCCCTGCCGCTGGAGGGCGGTGGCTTCCACATCGAAGCGGCGGATCTTCGCCATGTCGGCATAGAAGCCGCGCAAGGTGTCGGGGTCGAGCTTTTCGGCGTACTTCGAGAAAACCGGGTCTGAGCCCAGGGAGCCGTCGGGGCCCAGCAGCTGCACCATCGGTTCGGCCGGAGCACCCAATCGGGCCTCGGCTTCCGCCTCGAGCTGGTCGTCTATGCCGGTTCCGTCGAACTCGGTAGAGGGCAGATGTGTGGCGCCCATACCGTCTCCTTGCTTGCCGCATCCGAATGCGCCGCAATCGCTGGGATATATGCCGGACACGGCATGCATTCCGCGCCCGGCATATATTTTGGCTTACTGGTCCTTACTTTATCCGCACGGGGCGGCCTGCACGGGTCATGTTAACCGCTAGGAACGCCGTGGCGGTTTTGTATAGGTTGCACACAGCTCCAGGAAACGGGTGTTGGCTTCCGGTTCGCCGATGCTGACCCGCACCCCCTCGTTGCCGAAGGCGCGCACAGAGAGTGCCCGCTCCCCCGCCAGCGCGGCGAATTCCGTGCTGTTTTCCCCCAGGTTGAGCCACACAAAGTTGCCCTGCGCCTCCGGAACGAACCACCCGAGCTCCCGCAGTCCGGCCGTGACGCGGTCCCGCTCATCGACCAGGCTTTGTACCCTTTCTACAACGTCAGTGAAATGCTCCAGTGACGTGACGGCGGCGGTTTCCGCGATCTGGGACACCGCGAAGGGTGTGGCGGCGACCCGCAGGTGCTGGGTCAGGTCCGGCCGGGAGACGCTGTAACCCACCCGTAGCCCGGCGAGGCCGTGCGCCTTAGAGAACGTCCGCAGGACCACGACGTTGGGGTACTTGCGGTACATGGCGATGCCATCCACCGCGTCCCCGGCGCGCACGAATTCCTGATAGGCCTCATCGATAACCACCACGACATCCGCGGGGACAGCCTTGATGAAGCGCTCCGTTTCCTCGGTGGTCAGGATAGGCCCGGTCGGGTTGTTGGGCGTGCACAGCAGGATCATCCGGGTCCGCGCGGTGACCGCCGCGGCCATGGCGTCAAGGTCATGGCGCCCGTCCGCCGTCAGCGGGATGCGCACGCTCTCGGCGCCGGCCAGTCCGACGCAGATCGGGTAAGCCTCGAACGAGCGCCAGGCGTAGACGACTTCGTCGGCCTTGCCGTCATCATTTTGCCCGGCGAACGTGGCCAGCAGTTGGTTTAAGGCGCCCAGGCTGCCGGCGCCTGTAACGATGTCCTCTGCGGGGACATCCAGGAACCGGGCCAGCGATTCACGCAGCTTGCTGCTGAGCGGATCGGGGTAGCGGTTGAAGTCGGCCTGTGCCGCGATGGCCTGCTGCACTGCAGGGATCGGGGGCAGCGGGTTCTCGTTTGATGAAAGCTTGTAGCTGACCAGGCCCTCGACGGGGACCGGCGGTTTTCCGGCCGCGTAGCGGGGGAGAAGGTCAACCACCGGACGGGGCTTGATGCCCCCGGCCGTGTTCTCTGATGAAGTCATGCCATCTAGCCTACTTCGGGTCGCTGTCCTGCTTCGGGCGCCTGCAATGGAGGGATGTGGCCCGCCGCCGGGGGGAATATGGTCCCTGCCGCTGCGGCGGAGCATATGACAGCATGAGGCCATGCGCTCATTTATCGTGCGAGTCATCATCAACGGACTGGCCCTGGCCATTGCCTGCTGGATTCTCACCGGGCTGGACATTTCAACCGCCAGCGATGGCACCCTCAGCATCATCTTGGGCTACTTGTTCATCGGCTTGATCTTTGGCCTTGTCAACGCCTTCGTCAAGCCCATCGTCAGCATCCTGTCGTTGCCGATCACCATCCTCACCCTGGGTCTCTTCACCGTGGTCATTAACGCGGCGATGCTCTACCTGACCTCTTGGATCAGCAGCTACACAACGGTGCACTTCACCATCGACTCGTTCTTTTGGACTGCAGTGTTCGCCGCCATCATCATCAGCCTGGTGTCTCTCGTGGCGAGCTTCCTTCCCGCAATCGACCGCTAGAAGCTCCCGGGCCCGGCCGGGTTCGCGGCAGCGCTGGTACGCCCCGCGGCGACGGCCGCGCCTCACGCCGGAGCGAGAATCTGGTCACTGTCGCAGCCCCGCCCGTTCCCACCACGGCGGCCAGGGCCGCCGTCGAATCCCGGAGCGTGGTGTCCTGGCTTGCCGAGATGAGCGTGGCGCCGTCCGCGTAATTTTCCAGCCGGTGCCCCGGCCCCAGGCCGAAATCCGCCGGCGGCGGCACCGTTAGCGGGTTCGTCAGCGTCACGGTCACCCTGCCCCTGGTATCAGGATTCACCAGTCCGTCGGCCCCCGGCACCCAGTCCTGCTCGTGTTCCAGGTGCAGGCTGGCCACGTCCGGCCCCGGGCTGATGCCGCCCACCGGTGAGCCCGCTGTCAGCACGAACTTGAGATCGTATTCGGCCAGGAGGGCAGCGTCCTTACTGAGGTTCATCGCGTGGATCCCGCCCTGGCTGTAGCCCACGGCCACGAGTTGTTCACCGGGCCGGGCCCCTGCCTGCTCCAAGGACTGCCGGATCGCTGCAGCAGTCGAGGCCGAGTCGTAGCCCAATGCCTCGGCGATTCCGGCGGGGTCAAAGGGGTTGGTCCCGTCCGGCGGACCGCCCAGCTGGGTCCCGGGAATGATCACCACCCATGAGCGCCGGTCGGCGCCGTCGACTTCGATGACCTCGATCCGGCCCCCCGGCTCCCCCATCGCTCCGGCCCGCCGCAAAAGCCCTGCCGGTGAGAGGTCGACAGTGGCCGTGAATGTCTCCCTGCCCGCGATGTTGACGGGCCGGGGATTAAGAAACGCGAGCCCCGGCGCCCCCGAGGCGTCGCGGACCAGTCGTCGGACGTCAGTGGGCCCTTGCAGGGCTCCGACCACCGCCGCCAGGGGCGCGGGCAGGCCCAGCAGCGCGGCGAGATTCCCGGGCATCATGGCGATCCATCCCTCGACCGTGTCGCGCACGCCGGGGAGGGCGAAAGGTTCCGGGGCCGCGCCGTACCCGGGCCCGTGGAGTCCCAAACGCAGCAGCAGGGAATTGCGGGCCTCCGCGTATTCGTACTCCCGGTGGCTTGCCCGGACGTCCTCACCCATGCGCTGAAGCTGAGACCGGACACGGCCAACGTCCCTGCCGGCCTCTCCCACCGCAATGATGGCGTTGCTGCCGCTGGCATAAGAGTCGGCCTGGTACGGGAAAAGTGCGCGCCGGACAGCGTCGGCCTCCACTTGGACCGACTGCAGCCGCCGGACCAGCCCCTCCAGTGCCCCGGCGCCGGCCAGCAGCTCCTCAAACTGGAAGCTGATCCCTCCGACGCCGCCCCGGATCCGCAGGCTTCCGTCATCCGGTTGCGCCGTGACCCTGGGTGTGCCGCCGGAGTCGGCCGGAGTCGCGTCGGCCATCAGGAGCCCGGGCCGCCCGCGGACAGCGTCACGTTCTGGGCGTGCCGGAGCACCGCCGCCGCTGCATCCAGCAGGGCGTCGCGGCTGCGCCGCAGCGACGCCGCCTGCAGGGAAACGCTCACACGGTAGGCGCGCCCGGCCGGCGACTGCCAGGTCTGCAGTTCAAGGCGGGCCAGGCTGGCGAGCACAGCGTCCGCCTCGTCGGCGCACCGCGCAACGCGGGCGGCGAGCTGCTGGATCTCATAGGTGCGTGAGGCGCACGCGAGGAAGTCGGCGGACTTTGCGCCAAGGACAGCCACGTTGCCCGCCGGTCCGGGTTGCATTCCACTGTGCTGCACTCCATCGGGCTGCATTCCACTGAGCATGTAGCCGACGCTAGTGGGCGGCCATCCCCTGCTGAATAGTGCAGTCCGGCTATGTGGACAACAACCCGACACCGCCGGGCAATCGACCTGGCAAGGTCACACGAACCGGTGCGCTTAAGGCCCGGCCACACTTCGTGAAAGAATCGGCCTATGCCTGAAACTGCCGCCACAGCTGATACCCGCACGCCGTCCGGACGCCTGGCCCTCGCCGCGTCCGACCACCAGATCGCGCTCGGTCCGCTGGATGGCCGCTACCAGTCCGCGGTCGCGCCGCTGGTCGACTATCTGTCCGAAGCGGCCCTGAACCGCGACCGCGTGGCTGTGGAGGTCGAGTGGCTGATCCATCTGACCGGCAACAGCGTCCTGCCCGGCGCCGGCCCGCTCACGGCGGAACAGCGGGAGCAGCTGCGCGCGATCGTCACCGAGTTCGACGCCGCCTCCGTCGCTGAACTGGCCGAGATCGAGGCCGTCACGGTCCACGACGTCAAGGCCGTCGAGTACTACATCGGCCGGCGCCTGGCCGGCATCGGGATCGATCACCTGACCGCCATGGTCCACTTCGGCTGCACCTCGGAGGACATCAACAACCTCTCCTACGCGCTCGGCGTCAAGGGAGCTGTGGAAGACGTGTGGCTCCCGGCCGCCCGGGCCCTCGTGGCCCAGATCAGCAAGATGGCCGAGGACAACCGCGCCGTGCCGATGCTCTCCCGCACACACGGCCAGCCCGCCACTCCCACCACGCTGGGCAAGGAACTGGCCGTCATTGCGCACCGGCTGGGCCGCCAGCTGGACCGGATTGCCCGGACCGAATACCTCGGCAAAATCAACGGTGCCACGGGCACCTACGCCGCCCACGTCGCCTCCGTCCCCGGCGCAGACTGGGAGCGCGTCGCGAAGGGCTTCGTCGAAGGCCTCGGGCTGACGTGGAATCCGCTGACCACACAGATCGAAAGCCACGACTGGCAGGCAGAACTCTATGCCGACGTCGCACGCTTCAACCGCATTCTGCACAACGTCTGCACCGACATCTGGAGCTACATCTCGATTGGCTACTTCGTGCAGATCCCGGTGGCGGGTGCCACTGGCTCCTCGACCATGCCGCACAAGGTGAACCCGATCCGTTTCGAAAACGCCGAGGCCAACCTCGAGATCTCCTCGGGCCTGCTGGACGTGCTGGGTTCCACGCTGGTCACGTCCCGCTGGCAGCGCGACCTGACTGATTCCTCCTCGCAGCGCAACATCGGCGTGGCGTTTGGCCATTCGCTGCTCGCCATCTCGAACGTCGCCAAGGGCCTGGACCGGCTTAAGGTCGCCGACGACGTGCTGGCCGCCGACCTGGACACGAACTGGGAGGTCCTCGGTGAGGCCATCCAGATGGTCATGCGCGCCGAGGCCATCGCCGGCGTCGAGGGCATGGAAAACCCGTACGAGCGGCTCAAGGACCTGACCCGCGGACACCGCGTGGACGGCGCCCGAATGCAGGAATTCGTCCAGAGCCTGGGCCTGTCCGCGGACGCGGAGGCACGGCTGCTGGCCCTCACCCCCGGCAGCTACACCGGCATCGCCGACAAGCTGGTGGACCACCTCAAATGAGGCTCCTGCTCATCCGTCACGGCCAGACGCCCGGGAACGTCCTCGGGCAGCTGGACACTGCCCACCCGGGCCCGGGGCTGACAGAACTGGGCGAGCGCCAGGCTGAGGCGTTGTCCCGCGCCCTTGCCAACGAGCCCATCCACACCATCTACGCTTCCACTCTGCTCCGGACGCAGATCACGGCCGGACCCCTCGCGCGGGTGCACGGGCTGGAAACCGAGGTGCTTCAGGGCATTCACGAGATCGAGGCCGGGGCGCTGGAGAAGCGGACGGACCACGAATCGCACAAACGCTACCTGGGCACGATTTTTGCCTGGGCGGACGGCGAACTGGAGCGCCGGATGCCGGCCGGACCCAGCGGCCATGAGTTCTTCGAGCGTTACGACGCCGCGATCGCCAAAATAGTGGCACGGGCAAACGGAGCCAGAGACTCAGGGTCCGTGGCTGTGGTCAGCCACGGCGCAGCCATCCGGGTGTGGGCCGGCCTGCGGGCGGGCAACATCGAACCGGACTTTGCCATCCGCCACGTTCTGGACAATACCGGCATCGTGGCGCTGGAAGGTGATCCGGACAACGGCTGGGAGCTCATCCACTGGGACGACAGTCCCGTGGGCGGCCTGGCGTTGGCGGATCCGACGGCGGAGGATCCCACCGGCCGGCCGTTGTAGCGCAACGCTTACCGGCAGGAAACACAGCTGAAACCGCTGGTGCCTAGCCTTACACTGCATAACACTTCGGCGAATCGAGGCAGTGATGCAGACAAATCCGCGGCTTAACATACGCCAGGTCACATGGGCCAACCCCGTCGGCACGGACCTGCGCGCCGCGCAGCAGGCGGAACTCGACGCCCGCTTCGGCCGCAGCGACCACGAACCCGGGCCGCCGCCGTCGGAAGCCGACACCGCGGTGTTCCTGGTGGCGCATGACAAGGCCTCCGGCCAGCCGGTGGGCTGCGGCGGCCTGCGGATCCTGGACAAGCACACTGCCGAGATCAAGCGGCTCTACGTGCTCCCGTACACCCGGGGCTCGGGCGTTGCCAGTTCCATCCTCGCCGCGCTGGAAGCGCACGCGCACGCGCTGGGAATCACCACCCTGAGGGCCGAAGCCGGCTCCGTGCAGACGGACGGACGGCAGTTTTACCAGAATGCGGGCTTCGAGCCGGTGCCGAACTTCGGACCCTACGTGGGCGTGGAGCACTCGTACTGCTACTCGAAGGCCATCGATTCACACAGCGCCGCGCACACCGCCATGGCCTGACGCCCCGGCACGCGTCGGGTGCGGCGCGGCGGCGGCCGGGCCTGCCCGTCACACTCGAAGCGCCACTGCGGCGTCGGCTAGTCTCGCACTATGGAACCGGCCGACATCACTTTCCGCACCCGCAAATGGGTGCGGCCTGAAGACCTCAACGCGAACGGCACGCTGTTCGGCGGAAGCCTGCTGAAGTGGATCGACGAGGAGGCGGCCATCTATGCCATCCTGCAGCTGGGCAACGGCCGGGCCGTCACCAAATACATCTCCGAAATCAACTTCGTCAGCTCCGCGGTGCAGGGCGACCTGATCGAAATGGGCCTGACGGCCACCCGTTTCGGCCGGACATCGCTGACCATGCGCGCCGAAGTCCGGAACATGATCACACGCCGCAGCATCCTGACCATCGATGAGATCGTCTTCGTGAACCTGGACCCGTCCGGCAAACCGGAACCGCACGGCTACACCGAGATCACCTATGACCAGGACCGGATTCCCACGCACCATCTGACCGAAACCTTGGATCAGGACTAAGAACCTGGATCAGGACTAACGGAATCCGGGCAACCGACCGGCCAGGCCCAGCAGCGCGTCCCGCACCGGCTGCGCACGCTCCGCCAGCGCCAGCCGCATCACCGCCGACGACGCCGCCCGCACAGCCTGCGTGCGCACGTGCCGCGAGCGCTCATACGCAGCCAGCCCCTCGTCCAGGGGACGGCGGTTGAGCATGTCCGCCAAGGTCACAGCATCCACCAGGGCCTCACAGGCGCCGCGGCCAAGATTGGGCGTCATGGCGTGGGCAGCATCTCCCACCAGCACCACCCTTCCGCGGACATAGCGCCCGAGGGGCGGAGTGGTCCAGACCCTCTGGGCCAGGGAGGTGTCGGGCACCGCGGTGGCGAGGACCTCGCGGATCGCCGGAGCAAAGCAGGCGTACCGTCCTCTGGTTTCGGCCAGGACCTCGGCGACGCTGAAACTGCCGGGTTCCCGTCCGGAGCGGAACGCCGCGTACCAGTTCGTCCCGGCCGCCGCAGGCCCGATCCCGAAGAGGTGCCCCCGGCCCCAGTACTCGCCCGAGTGCTCCCTCCACAGCGGACCGGGAACCACCCCGCGGACCGCCAGGAACGGCGTGATCCGTGCCCCCGCACGCGCGCCCCAGCAGTCGCGGCGGACCACGCTGTGAACGCCGTCGGCCCCCACCACCAGACCTGATTCATCGCGCCGCACGCCGCCGATGCGGCCGGCTGCCCGTTGCACGCCGGCCGGAACCGCGGCGTCGAGGTCCCGGATGAGCTCAATCCGGGAAACCCCGAAAAGCCCGGCGGCCCTGGCGGTGGTCAGGATCGTGCCGGCGGGATCGCGCACTGCCACGCCCTCGACGGCGGGACTGGAGGTCCTGACGGCGTCGAGGATGCCCACGGCAGCGAGGGCCTGCTGCGCGGCCGGCCACATGGCCAGGGACGTCCCGACGGCGGGAAGCCCTGCCCGCTGTTCACTGATGGTGACCTCGAAGCGCCGGGTGTCCAGGCACGCTGCGAGAGCGAGTCCGGCGATGCCGCCGCCGATGATGGAGACGCGGGTCCGCGCCGCCTGGCCGGTCGGGGGCGTCATGTCCCCGCCCCGCGGCCGGCGCCCGGTGCTTTTGCCGGGTCCAGAACTATGTGCAGAGCTAGGTCCAGAAATCGTCCGCCTTGGCCGTGTCCTCGAAGAATTCGCGCCCCTCGGTGATCTTTCCGTCGCGGACCACAAACGTGATCACGGTGGCCATGTCCAGGGTTTTGGTGTTGTTTTTTCCCTGGGTTTGCTGGATCGCCACCGTGTGGTTTTCCCCGCCGACGACGTCCTCGAGGTTGGCTTGGAAGGAACCCTGGGTCCGCGCTGCCAGTTCACCGAAGTACGCCAGGATCTCGTCGCGGCCCCGTTTAACTCCGGACAGCGCGCCGCTTCCGGCTACGTACCAGAGCGCGTCCTCGGCGAACATGCTGCCGAGGCTCGCCATATCCCCTGCGTTGAAGGCCGTGTACCCCCGCCGGACCAGTTCAGCATTCTCTACGGCTCCCATAATCGGACACCTCTCCGTCGTCCTTGTCGGGTCAAGCTGGGACGGTTAAAGGCTAGTCCTGGCCCGGATGCGTGTCGATGGAGAAATGCCCGCCGCGGCAGGGGCACTAGTGCGCACCCGGCCAGCCGGTGTACGCCTCTGCGAGGTAGGCGCGGCCGTGCCGGGAGGACACCACGGTGTTCAGTTCGCCGAGCTGGCGGGCGCGGGAGAAGTCGTCGGCGTCGGCCGGGGTGTGCAGCAGGGACGTCATCCAGTAGGAGAACTGCTGGGCCTTCCACACGCGGTCCAGGGCGCGGTCGCTGTAGGCATCCAGGAGCACCGTGGAGCCGGTCGAGTAAAAGCTGTCAAGGCCTTCGAAGAGCACTTTGACGTCATTCAGCGCCAGGTTCAGGCCCTTGGCCCCGGTGGGCGGGACGGTGTGCGCGGCGTCACCTGCGAGGAAGAGGTTGCCGTGCCGCATCGGGGCGTGGACGAAGCTGCGAAACTTCAGGACCATCTTGTCGATGACCGGCCCTTCCTTGAGCTCGAAGCCGTTTCCGTTGACGCGGCTGCGGAAGGCTTCCCAGATGCTGTCCTCGCTCCAGTTGTTGACGTCCTCGTTGGGGTCGCACTGGAAGTACATGCGCTGGACGGTCTCGGTCCGCTGGCTGATCAGCGCAAAGCCGTTCGCGGAGTTGGCGTAGATCAGTTCGTCCGAGCTCCGGGGGGCCTTGGCGAGGATGCCGAACCAGGCGAAGGGGTATTCGTGGAAGTACCACTTCCGCTGCGCCTCGGGGATCTGGAAGCGGCAGTGGCTGCGGGAGCCGTCCGCCCCGGCGATGAAGTCGGCCTGGAGTTCGTACTCGACGCCGTCTGCATCCGTGAACCAGACCTTGGGCTTGCCTTCGATGTCGTGGATGGAGGTGTCCGTGACGCTGTAGCGGACGTCGCCGCCGTCGGCCTTCCGGCGGCCGGAGAGATCCAGAAACACGTCGGTCTGCGGGTAGAGCCAGACCGACTCCCCGACGAGGTCCTGGAAGTCGATCCGGTGGCTTTCGTCGTTGAAGCGCAGTTCGATGCCGTCATGGCGGTCGCCGTCGCGCAGGACGCGGTCAGAGACACCGCTGTCCAGGAGCATCTTGACGGAGCCGTGCTCCAGGATGCCGGCACGGACAGTCTCGGAGATTTCCTGATGGCTGCGGATCTCGATGACGGTGGATTCGATGCCGGCCTTGGCCAGCAGGTGGGACAACATGAGCCCGGCCGGGCCGGCACCCATGATTGCGACCTGGGTGGTGAGGACTTTGCGCTGTGCCATGTGCTTCTCGCTTCATTGCGGGCCCCGGGGGTTGGGAGTCAGGCGGGGCCCGGAGCCGGTTTGCTTGTCTGACTAACAGTGTGCTCCCCGCGGCGTGATCCGCGTTACATCGCTTCCGTTGAACGGAACCCGGGGGTCTCGCGGGACTCCCCCAGACGCCGCGCGATCCCGCGGGCCGCCGTCTGGAGGACGGGAACAAGCGCCGCCAGACGCATCTCGCGGAGCGGAACGACGACGCCGAGGGCCGCCACGGCGCGCTTCCTGCGATCCAGCACGGGGACGGCGATCCCCCACGTGTCCGGGTCGACGACGCCGGCCAGCTGGGCATAGCCCTCGCGGGCCGCGTCGCCGAGGAGGATGCGGAGATCCTCCCCGGCCAGCCTGCCGGTCGGGTCGCTGAAGCTTTCGATGTACTCGCTCTGGACGGCGGCCGGCTGGTGGGCCATGAGCACCAGCCCGGCCGAGGACACATGCGCGGGCATCCGGCCGGCCACCTGCGCCCGGTTGGCAACGGAGCCGCGGCGGGACAGCCGCTCCACAAAAAGCGCCTCCTGGCCGTCCAGCACGGCAAGGTTCACGTTCTGGTTAAGGACCTGTTGGATGTCCTCCATGAAGGGCAGGGCGGCCTCGCGGAGCTCAAGAGTGCGGGAACTGCGGTTGGCGAGCTCCCAGAGCCGCAGCCCGAGGCTGATCGAGCCGCCGGGGCCCACTTCAAGCACCCCGTGGCCGGCCAGCTGCCGGACCAGCCTGTGCGCCGTGGTCAGGGGCAGTCCCGCCCGGGCAGCAAGCTCCGAAAGCTGCAGGGCGGTGACGCCCTCCGGGAAAGCGGCAATGAGCCGCAGGACCCGATCAACCACTGAGTCGCCGGAATTCGAGTTGGCCACGGTTTCCCTTCCGCTGAATGGTTTTAAGTGTTCCATGCAACACCCGGGAGTGGTAAAACTCTCACGTCAGCAAAAGCTTGGCCGACGCCCGCCGGCGCCGAAACCACGTAGCGAACAGCCCCGAGGTAGCCATGTCAACGACGTCGTTGGATAACAAATCACGGTGGCCCGTGTGGCTCTGCTGGCTGGCCATGGTGCTGGACGGCTTTGACCTGGTGGTGCTAGGCACAGTCATCCCCGTCCTCATCAAGTCGCAGGAACTTGGTTTCGACGCAGTCGGGGCGACGTTCGCGGCCACCATCTCCCTGGTGGGCGTGGGGCTCGGGGCGCTGTTCATCGCCCCGATGTCAGACCGCTTGGGCCGGCGCAACCTGCTGGTGGCCTGCGTGACATGGTTCTCCGTCTTTACGATCGCCGTCGTCTTCGCACCGAACGTGGCATGGTTCAGCACGTTCCGGTTGCTCGCCGGCCTCGGCCTGGGTGCCTGCCTGCCCGCCGCGCTGGCGTATATGAACGACTACGCGCCTGCCGGGACGGCCGGGAAGTCCACCACCCGGACCATGACCGGCTACCACGTCGGCGCCGTGGCCACCGCATTCCTGGCCCTGATGGTGATTCCGAACTGGCGGACCATGTTCGTGGTGGGTGGCTTGGCAGGGTTGGTCCTGGCCCCCTTCCTGTGGTTCAAGCTTCCGGAAACCCTCCCGCCGGTGCACCATGTCCCCGCAGCGGCCAAGTCCCCGGCGGGCGTCCCCGGCCGCGCTCCGATCGGCACGCCGGCCGCGGCGCCGGCCGCGCCGGCCGAAGAGCGCGCCAGCTTCCGCGACCTGGGCCGCAAGCCCTACCCGCGGATTGCGGCGGGCGTGGCCGTTGCATCCTTCATGGGGCTGTTGCTCGTCTACGGCCTGAACACCTGGCTGCCACAACTCATGGCCTCCGCCGGCTACAGCCTGAACGCCGGCCTCGCCCTGCTCCTGGTCCTGAACGTGGGCGCCGTGGTGGGCCTCCTGATCGCCGGGGTCCTGGCGGACCGACACGGCACCAAGAGGATCGTCCTGCTCTGGTTTGGCCTCTCCGCCGTGTTCCTCGCCGCGCTCAGCATCCAGATCCAGAATGAAATCGTGCTCTACGCCGCCGTCTTTGTGACCGGCGTGTTCGTCTTCAGTTCCCAGGTCCTGGTCTACGCCTGGGTCAGCCAACTCTTCCCGGTCCGGCTCCGCGGGACCGCCCTGGGCTTCGCCGCGGGCGTGGGCAGGCTCGGGGCGATCTTGGGCCCGGCCGTCACCGGCGCACTGGTGGCCGCCGGGATCGCCTACCCCTGGGGCTTCTACGTCTTTGCCGCCGCCGCGGTCCTGGCGGTCCTCGCCCTCGCCTTCGTCCCGCAGACTATCGCCGCAACGTCCCGCACCGGCGCCGGCGTCGAGCACTCCTAGGGTAGGGGCCTTGGCGCCGCTGTACCCCGGCGGCCCTTCAGGCGGCGCCACGCGCCGGGCGCCAGCACGACGGCGATGCCGACGGTGGCGCCGATGACGGTCTCCACGATTCTGTCGCGGAGCAGGATGCCGGGCGGCACGGGTGCCACGAGAAGCGTCGAGGTCAGGGCCAGCGGCGTGACAAAGACCTGCGCCAGCATGTACTGCCGGGCGATGAACATCTCCGCGCCGAACTGGCAGGCGGCAATCACCAGCACCGTCTGCCATGGCGTCGGCTGCAGGAGCAGGATCCCGGCGAGCAGCACCAGCCCGAGGGCAGTCCCGGCGATGCGCTGCAGGCCCCGGCTAACCCGGTGCCGGGTGGTGTGTCCCACGAGTGGAACGACGGCGGCCACCATCGCCCAGTAATTGTGGCCGATCCCGATCCACTGACCGGCCAGGGTCCCCAGCGTTCCCGCCAGGCCCGCCGCCACGACGTAGCCGCCGCTCTCCTGCCACGCAGCGCGCTTCTCAGCCGGCGTCAGGCTCACCGGTTTCGGGCTCACCCACGGGGTCCGGCGGCTCCGGGCCACGCGTGAGGACTGGCCGACCAGCAGGCAGAACACCACCGTGAGCACCGCCACCAACATGCACTGCCATAGCGGCGGCTGGTTGGGGATGGATGCGATGGCCGCAAACGCGAAGATATGGAACAGCGAACCCGACGGGCGCAGCCGCCACCAGGCGACCACCAAGGAGCAGCCGCCGGCCACCATGGTGGTCGCGGCGACCAGAAGCCAGGTGGTGCCGGCAGCCGAAAGCCCGACCAGCGCGTCCACACGCGCCGTGAGGGCGGCCAGCAAAATGACCACGAGCATGAGCCCGCCTGCCCGGACCTGTTGCCTCAGGCGCCTGGCATGCGGCTCGTTGCGGCCGTAGATCCCGGCGAAGGCGCCAAAGGAGGCAAAGATGGCCAGATCCAGGCGGTCCAGCAGGACCAGGGTGATCAGGGGGACAAAGACGCCCACGGCGCAGCGGAAGGCAACCCGGTGGTCCTTGTTGGCTGGCGCGATGGTGAGCATATCGGCGAACAGCTTCGCTGTACCAGCCTTCACTGCCATGCCCGCGGGGTAGTTTTCATGCGCCGGGCGCCTTTCGTTGCGGTCTACGTGGTACGACGGCGGCATTGGCATCCACATTGGACTCTACGCCGAAACGGCACGGCGGACGCAGCCGAAATCCGTTGATCGGAATCTGCCGGGCGCCGGCAAGCTGGTAGCGTCTAGCGGTTGAAGCAACAACACCCACCGGAGGTTCCCATGCTCAAAGGATTCAAGGATTTCATCCTGCGCGGCAACGTGATCGAACTGTCCATCGCCGTCGTCGTCGGTACCGCCTTCACCGCCCTGGTCGGCGCCTTCACCTCGAACATCGTGAACCCGGTCATCGCCGCGGTGGGCGGCGTCGAGACCGACGGGCTGGGCTTCCACATCTGGCCGGGCAACGACAAGACCTTCGTCAACATCGGCGCCGTCGTCACCGCCTTCCTGACCTTCCTGATCACCGCTGCCGTGGTGTACTTCATCTTCGTGGCCCCCATGAACAGGATCAACAGGATGGTCAAAAACCGGCTGGGTTCAGCCGGGCAACCCGAGGAAGCACCAATCCCGGCCGACACCGCGCTGCTGGCCGAGATCCGGGACCTGCTGGAGCGCCTCGCCGGTCCGGAACCCGACGGCGGCCGCACCAGCGCAGTGGGAACCGCGGCGGGGAGCGCGCACGTGGCCACGGGCGGCCACGAGGACAGCTTCCGGCACGCCGCAAGCCGCTAGCCGCGCCAGCGGCGGCCCTCGGGCGGTTCCTAACCGTCACCGGGCCGCAATCCTGCCGAAACAGCCAGCGGGAATCATGGGAGCATGACGCACCCAGCCCGCAGCAAAAGAGATAGCAAAGCCCAGTCTCCGGCCACCTCCGAATTGAGCTGCGAAGTCTGCGGCCAGATGCCCGAACCGACCAAGGCGCGGCTGACCCTGGCCAATATCGCCGTGATGCTGCCGATCGAGTTGCTGGTGCATGCGGCCGTGGTGGGCACGCACCTGCCCTATGTCGCCAAGGTCCTGGTGCTGACCATGACTGCGACCATCCTCGTGATCTGGGTTGCCGAACCATCGGCAGCACGGATGCTCCGGGGCTGGCTGCACGCACCGGCCCTGCGGCACCGTAAACGGCTGGTTGCCGCGCCCGCCCTGTGGCGGGCGCGGACCGTGCTCAGAGACAAACCCGGGTCGCTGCAGAAGCTCACGCAGGCCCTGGCCGGACTGGACACGAACATCCTCAGCATCCACGTCCATCCCGTGGCCGGCGGCGTGCTGGACGAGTTCGTGCTCTCCGCGCCGGGTGAAGTCCGTGAGTCCGAGCTGCTCCGCACGCTGCGCGCGGGCGGCGGGGTGGATCCGCACGTCTGGCCAACCACTGCCCTGGCCATGGCCGACGGACAAACCGGGGCCCTGAGCCTGGCTGCCCGGATCGCCGCCAACCCGGATGAGCTGCCGCTGGCCGTCGCGGAACTGCTGCGGGCCCGGATCCTTCCGGGACAGCCGGCCGGCAGCGCCGAGGCACCGGCTGCTGCGGGCGGGGACGGAACAGTCCTGAGAATCCCGACGGCATGGCATGGGCCGATTACGTTTTACCGGCCCGGCGAGCCGTTCACACCGGCCGAGTCCGCCCGCGCGCATCGGCTGGCCGAACTCGCCGAAATCCTGGCGCACCGGCCGGCCGCCCTGTAGCCAGCAGCGGTGCGTTAGTCCTTCGGTGCGGTCATCCGGATCTTCAAGGCGTCCGGTTCCGCGCGCACGGTCAGGCGCTTTCCGGTGCCCAAGTGGTCGCCGTCCAACTGGAATTCCTGTTCGACTTCCAGGCGGATCTCCGCCACGCCGCCCCGGAAGTACTCCACGGATTCGGTCTCGCGTTTGTTGCTGCCGAAAATGCCCGCAACGACGCCCAGCCAGCCGAACCTCCCGCGCGGCGCAAGGACCAGCAAGTCGAGGATCCCGTCGTCGATTTTGGCCTCCGGGAAGATTTCGACCCCACCCATGATCCGGCCGCAGTTGCCGATCATGACGCTGCGGACCCGGCGATGGATGGGGTGGCCGCCGTCGACACTGATCGTCGCCTTGACGGGTTTTCCGGGCAGTTTCCGGATGCCGGCCTCCACGTAGGCGAGCCAGCCCATCCGGTCCTTGAGGACATCCACGGTGTCCGCCATGATGGCGGCGTCGTACCCCAGCCCCGCCATCACGAGGAAGACCTGCTCGTGCTGCGAGCCGTCCAGCTGGGCCGTGACCACGTCCACCGCCTGTTCACTGCCGTTCAGTACGTCGAAGCAGGCGGAAACCGGGTCGCTGATGTCAACGCCCAAGTTGCGGGCCAGAAGGTTGCCGGTCCCCAGCGGCACAAGTCCGATCGGCGTTCCGGTGCCGGCGAGCACTTCCGCCACGCAACGGACCGTGCCGTCGCCGCCGGCGGCGATGACCACGTCGACCCCGGCCTCAAGGGCTTCGCGCGTCTGGCCGACACCGGGATCCTCCACGGTGGTTTCGAGCCAGAGCGGTTCCGCCCACCCCTGCGTTTCGCAAAGCCGGAAGATGGCGCCCTTCAGAGCTTCGCCCACCGACTTCGCGGGGTTGATGACCACAGCGGCGCGTCGTGAAGGTGTCGTATTGTTCTCGGGCATGGCGTCCTTTGCGGGCAGGTGTGCGGAAGGTGCCAGGCTGCGACATCCTAGCCAGTGAAATCCTAGCCGCACTGACACCAGAAAAACGGCAGGACAGCGCGGCTGGAGGCGCTACCGGCCGGAGGTCAAGTCCCCGGAGATGAGTTCCGCCGTGGCCAGCGTCGCCTCGCGGACCATCCTGAGGTAGCCCTCGGGGTCGGGCTGTGCAGACACCGTCTGGGCCTGCAGCGAGACGTTCACGGCCGCGACAACTTTGGGCCCGTCGTGGACGGGCGCCGCGACGGACATCAGTCCCAGCTCCAGTTCCTGGTTCAGCAGGCACCAGCCCTGGGCACGGACCTTGTCCAGTTCGGCCAGGAGGGCCGCTCGCGTGCCGATTGCTCCGGGAGTGAGCGGCCGAATCTGGGCCGCCGCGAGGTAGTCGTCCAGCTTTGCCGGCGGCAGGGCCGCGAGCAGCACCCTGCCCATCGAGGTCGCGTAGGCGGGGAACCGGGTGCCCACCGTGATCCCGACCGTCATGATCCGCCGGGTGGAAACCCGGGCGATGTAAGCAATGTCGGTGCCTTCGAGCACCGCGGCCGACGTCGACTCCCCCAGTTCGAGCGAGAGCTCCTCCAGGTGGGGCTGGGCGAGCTGCGGCAGGGACAGCCCGGACAAGTAGGCGTAGCCGAGCTGCAGCACTTTGGCGGTTAGGGCGAAGATTTTGCCGTCGGTGCGGACATAGCCCAGCTCCACGAGGGTGTGCAGGAACCGCCGCGCCGTGGCCCGGGTCAGTTCAGTCCGGGCCGCGACCTCGGTCAGGGTCATTTTGGGGTGTTCGGTGTCGAAGGCACGGATCACGGCGAGCCCGCGTGCCAACGACTGCACATACTGGTCGCTGGCCGCGGGCGCACCGCCACTCTTTGCTGCCTCAATCATTCTTGCCTCCCGGTCCCGCATCACTTTATCCGTGCGAGGGTACTCCGCGCTGGCAACCCCTTCGCAGGGCCGTCAGCTTCCGTCCGCGGACGCGGCCTTCAGCGGCACGGGGACCATGTCCTGGAGTTCCTCGAGGGTGCACCCGAAGGTCTCCCGGACCTGGACGCCGTCGGGTCCGGTGAGGAAGACGGCCTTGTCGGTGTAGACCCGGGTCACGCAGCCGATGCCGGTGATCGGGTAGGTGCAGGCTTCCACGATCTTGGACGCGCCGTCCCGGGTCAGGAGCGTCATCATGACGAAGACGTCCTTCGCTCCGGTGGCGAGGTCCATCGCGCCGCCGACCGCGGGGATGGCGTCCGGGGCGCCGGTGTGCCAGTTGGCCAGGTCCCCGGTCGCCGAGACCTGAAAGGCGCCGAGTACACAGATGTCCAGGTGTCCGCCGCGCATGATCGCGAACGAGTCCGCGTGGTGGAAGTAGGACGCGCCGGGCAGCTCGGTCACCGGGATCTTGCCGGCGTTGATGAGATCGCCGTCGATCTGGCCGCCGGTGGCAACAGGTCCCATGCCGAGCATCCCGTTCTCGGTGTGGAGCGTGATGTTCTGCTCCGGCTCGAGGTAGTTCGAGACCAGGGTGGGCTGGCCGATGCCGAGGTTCACGAATGACCCGGGCTTGATGTCACGGGCCACGAGGCGGGCGAGGTCGTCCCGGCCCAGCGGCGTGTCCGAGCTCTGGATCCCGGTCCGAATGCCGGCCTGGGTGCCGGTCTGGCTGTTGGACTCGATGCTCATCTCAGGCCACCTTCACAATGCTGTTGACGTAGATCCCCGGGGTGACGATGTTCTCCGGGTCCAGGCCGCCGGTGGGGACGATCTCGGACACCTGGGCGATGGTGTGTTTCGCCGCGGCGGCCATGATGGGGCCGAAGTTCCGGGCGGTCTTGCGGTAGACGAGGTTGCCCGTGCCGTCCGCTGTCAGCGCCTTGATGAGGGCGACGTCGGCGTGGATGGGGGTCTCGAACACCTGGCCGCGGCCGTCGAGGATCCGGGTTTCCTTGCCCTCGGCCAGCATGGTGCCGTAGCCGGTGGGCGTGAAGAACCCGCCGATCCCGGCGCCGGCGGCGCGGATCCGCTCGGCGAGGTTGCCCTGCGGAACGAGTTCGAGCTCGATCTGCCCGGCGCGGTACTTCTCGTCGAAGTGCCAGGAGTCGGACTGCCGGGGGAAGGAGCAGATCATCTTCCTCACCCGGCCCTCCTTGATCAGCAGGGCCAGGCCCTGGTCGCCCTGGCCGGCGTTGTTGTTCACCACGGTCAGGCCTGTGGCGCCGCCGTCCAGCAGCGCGTCAATGAGTTCGAACGGCTGGCCGGCGTTGCCGAACCCGCCGATCATGACGGTGGAGCCGTCCTTAATGCCGGCGACAGCCTCGCCAACAGTGTCAAGGAAATTCAGCATGGCTATGCCTTTCCGTTGCTGGTGCTGATGCCGGATGTGGCGGAAGCGGTGACGTTTTCAAGCACCACGGCCAGGCCCTGGCCGACGCCGATGCAGATCGCGGCGACGCCCCAGCGCTCACCGGAGGCCTGCAGGGACCGGGCAAGGGTGCCGAGGATCCGGGCGCCGGAGGCGCCGAGCGGGTGGCCCATGGCGATCGCGCCACCGTGCCGGTTCACGATCACGGGGTCGATGCCCCAGGCGTTGATGCAGGCCAGAGACTGCGCGGCGAAGGCCTCGTTAAGTTCGACGGCGCCCACCTGGTCCCAGCCGATGCCGGCCTTCGCGAGGGCCTTGTTCGCGGCCTCCACCGGGGCGTAGCCGAAGTATTGGGGGTCGTTGGCGTGCGCGCCGCGGCCGGCGACGCGGGCCAGCGGCTCCAGACCGAGCAGCCCGGCGGCGTTCTCGGAGCCGAGCCACGCCGCGGAGGCGCCGTCGGAGAGCGGGGACGCGTTCCCGGCGGTGACGGTGCCGTTCTCGGTCCGGAACACGGTCTTCAGTCCCGCGAGCTTTTCGGCCGAGGAGCCGGCGCGGATTCCTTCGTCGCGGACCAGGTCCGTGCCCGGGACCGGGGCCACGAGGTTGTCGTAGAAGCCCTCGTCCCAGGCCGCGGCGGACAGATTGTGGGAGTTGGCGGCAAACTCGTCCTGCGCCTCGCGGGTCACGCCGTGCTTCTCCGCCAGCCTTTCCGTGGCCTCGCCGAGGGAGATGGTCCATTCCTTCGGCATGGCCTTGTTCACGAGCCGCCAGCCCAGCGTGGTGGAGGCCAGGGTCAGGTCCCCGGCCGGGTAGGGCTTCTCCGTCTTGGGCAACACCCAGGGAGCGCGGGACATGGACTCGGCCCCGCCGATCAGCATCAGCTCGGCGTCGCCGGTGTTGATCTGCCGGGACGCGATGATCGCCGCGTCCAGCGACGAGCCGCACAGCCGGTTGACCGTGGTGCCGGGGATGGAGACGGGCAGGCCGGCCAGGAGGGTGCCCATCCGGGCGACGTTGCGGTTTTCCTCCCCGGCGCCGTTGGCATTGCCGAACACCACCTCGTCAATCCGCTCGACGTCGAGCCCGGGGGCGCGCTTTACGATCTCGCCGATGACATGCGCGGCGAGGTCATCCGGGCGGACTGCGGCGAGGCCGGAGCCGAACTTGCCGAACGGCGTCCGCACGGCGTCGTAAATAAATGCGTGGTTCATGAAGTTTTGTCCGTTTCTGTGTCGCCCCTGGCGGTCTCGTCCATGGAACGGAAGACCTGCTGGGCAGTCTTGAAGGCGGTGTTGGCGGAGGGGACCCCGCAGTAGATGGCGGTCTGGAGCAGGATTTCCTTGATCTCGTCCCGGCTCAGGCCGTTGGTGACGGCGGCGCGGATGTGCATGGCCAGTTCTTCCCAGTGACCGTGCGCCACCATGGCGGTAATGGTGACGGCCGAGCGCATCTGGCGGCTGATCCCGGGCCGGGTCCAGATGCCGCCCCATGCGATCCGGGTGATCATGTCCTGGAAGTCCTCGGTGAAGGAATCCTTGTTGGCGTTGGCGCGGTCCACGTGCTCGGCACCGAGGACCTCGCGGCGCACTTTCATGCCGCCGTCGTAAATTTCCTGGCTGGTCGCGCCGGGCTGGACTGCCCCGTGCCGCTCGAGGCCGGTCATTCGGCCGCTCCCCGGGTTTCGGTCCAGGCAATGAGGCTCTTCAGCAGCTCGGCAACGTGGCCGGGCGCCTCAAACGGCGCCAGGTGTGCCACGCCCTCCAGGCTCACTGCCGTGGCGGTGCCGCCTCCGGAGGTGATGCCGGCCGCCACTTCCTCGGCCATCGACGGCGGGGCCACTGAATCCAGGACGCCGGCAACCACCTGGGTGGGGACCTGGATGGTGCCGAGCTGGTCCCGCACGTCGAAACCGGCCAGCGCTTCGCAGCAGAAGGCGTAGCTGAAGCGGTCCGCGTCCCGGAGCGTGTGCAGGAGCCGGCTGCTGGCCTCCGGCTGGCGGTCCATGAACCCCGGCGCGAACCAGCGCTGCGCCGAGCCCTGGATCATCACCGGGGTTCCCTGGGTGCGCACGGTTTCGGCGCGCTCCAGCCAGCCTTCGGGGGTGCCGAGCTTCGCGCCGGAACACTGCACCGAAAGGCTTTTGAGCCGGTCACCGTGCTTGATGGCCAGTTGCAGGCCCGTGGCCGCGCCCAGGGACACCCCGGCATAGTGGAAACGAGTCCCCGGGGCGATGGAATCGATCAGGGCGATCACGGCGTCGGCGAGTTCGGCGACGGTGAAGGTTTCCTTGGCCGCGGGCGAGACGCCGTGTCCGGGCAGGTCCCAGGCGACGACGTCGACGTCGTTGCCGAGCGCGGCACCGGCCTGGTTCCAGAGCAGGGAGGACGTGCCGAGCGAGGGCCCCACAATGAGGAGGGGTTTCTCGCCAAGCGGGCGCTGGGGGGAGAGCAGGACTGCTTTGACGGTGGGTCTAGCCACGGGAAGCTCCGTTTCGGGGTGGGCGGGCGGCGGCGCCGGCCGGGCGGGCGGTGAATTCCGGGTAGGCAGCGAGAATTCGGTTGGTGATGGCTGTTGCCTGGCCGATGTAGTTGGCCGGGTCCAGAAGCTCCTCAATCCGGGCGTCGGCCAGCAGTTCTTCAGGGACGGCTTCGCGGAGCAGTTTCCGGTAGGTGGCCGCCTGTTCCGCGGCTGGTGCCCGGAGCGTCCGGTCCACCACGTTCTGCAGTTGTTGTTTGCCGGTCCGGCCGGAGCTGGGGCCGGCGCCCTCCGCGCTGCGGGCGGAATCCAGTAGCGGCGCAACGGCGGCGTTGACGGCTTCGGAGAGCAGCAGCGGGCCCGCGAGCTCGAGGTTGCGGCGCATGGCCGCGGGGTAGACCTGCAGGCCCTCGGCAAGTTCGCGGAGCTGTCCCGCCGCTCCGAGTGCCAGCCTCAGGAGCTGGCGCAGGGCCGCCCATTCTGTGTGCCAGGCGCCGTCGGGGCGTTCATCGTTGAAATTGGCGGCCGCGAGGTGCAGCTGCGCGGCCAGGGCCGGGGCCTGCAGGGCGGCACTGCGGATCAGCACGGACAGCACGGGGTTCTGTTTGTGCGGCATGGCCGAGGATACGCCCCGTCCCGTGGCACGCGGTTCCGCCAGTTCGGCCACTTCCGGCCGGCTCAGGAACAGGACGTCCGCGGCGATCTTTCCGGCCGCGTCCGTCACGGCGGCCAGTGCGTCGCCGAGCGAGGTCACGGCAAGGCGGTTGGTGTGCCAGGGAGCCGGAACGGCGGCGAGGCCCAGGCGGGCGGCCAGCCGGTCCGCGAGGTCAAACGGGGTCAGCGGCCCTGTTCCTCCGGTCAGCCCCAACTTTCCCGTCAGCAGGGTACCGGCGGCGAGGGTGCCGGCGGCGCCACCGGTCTGCACCGGCAGTTCGAGGGCTTCGAGGCGGCGGGCGGCTGCGGCCAGCCCGGCGAACCACTGCGCCGCCCTCAGCCCGAAGCTGAAGGGCAGCGAGTGTTGCGTCAGGCTGCGGCCCACGCAGAGGGTCTGGGCATGGGCCCCGGCCAGGCCGGCGAGGGCGGACGTCGCAGCGGTGAGTTCGGAGCGGAGTTCGCGGATTGCCCCGGCGGCCAGCACCATCAGGGCGGAGTCGAGGACGTCCTGGCTGGTCAATGAGGTGTGGACGGCCTGCACGGCGCCAAGACTATCGGTGTCGAGGGCCCTGACTTGTTCGCGGAGGTCAGCGAGCAGCGGGATGACGGGGTTGCCGCCGCCCTGTGCGCGCACGGCGATGCCCGCCACGTCGTACCGCTGCACGTCCGCGGCGGCTGCCACCAATGCGGCGGAGCCGGCCGGGGCGAGGCCCGCATCGTCCAGGACCGCGGCCCAGGCAGCCTCGACCTTCAGGAGAGCTGCGAGCACCGCACGGTCCCCCGTCAGCGCTGCCACCAGAGGCGACGCCGACACAGGGCTCAGCAGGCCGGCGTCGCAATCGGTTTCGAAGGAGGTCACTTCGGGGCACCCTCGGGGCCGCTGAAATCCAGGAACACTGTCTCGCCGTCGCCCTGGAGGCGGATGTCCCAGGTCAGTCCGCCGTCGGGATCCCGGCGTGCGATCAGGGTTTGGCGGCGGTCCGGTTCCAGCGAGCTGAGCAGCGGATCCTTGGCCAGGGCCGCCTCGTCCTCCGGCAGGTAGACCCGGGTGAAGAGCCGGTTCATCAGGCCGCGGGCGAACACGGCCACCGCGATGAAGGGCGCGGCACCGGGCTCGGTGGGTCCCGGGTTTACCGTGGTGAAGGTGAAGGCGCCGGTGTTGCCGACGGCGCTGCGGCCAAAACCGGTGAAGGTGTAGCCGTCCCGGACCAGGGATCCGGTGCGCTGCGGGACCAAGCCGTCCGCGTCCGCCTGCCAGATTTCCAGGAGCGCGTCGGGGATCGGGTGGCCGGCGCCGTCGTACACGGTGCCCTGGAGTCGGATGGAGCCCGGGGATCCGGGGGCCAGCAGCTCGCGGTCCTTAGGGTAGGGCAAGGCGTAGCCGTAGAACGGCCCGACCGTCTGTCCGGGGGTGGGGGTGAGCTTACTCATCGTCATCTCCTTCTGCGCCCAAGGCCTCGTTTTCGGTCCAGGTCCGCTTCGACCCGGTCAGGACGATGTCCCAGTTGTACGCCAGGGCCCATTCGGGCCTGGTCTGCCCGTGGTCGTAGGTGGCCACGAGACGGTCGCGCGCGTCCTGGTCCACGATCGACTGATAGATCGGGTCCAGCGGGAACAGCTGGTCGCCGGGGAAGTACATCTGGGTAATGATCCGCTGCGTGAACTCGGAGCCGAACAGGGAGAAATGGATGTGGGCAGGACGCCAGGCGTTGAGGTGGTTCTTCCACGGATAGGCGCCGGGCTTGATGGTGGTGAAGCTGTAGGACCCGTCCGCTCCCGTGATGCAGCGGCCGACGCCGGTGAAGTTGGGGTCAATCGGCGCCGGGTGCTGGTCGCGTTTGTGGATGTAGCGGCCGGCGGAGTTGGCCTGCCAGATTTCGACGAGCTGCCCGGCGACCGGGCGGCCGTCGCCGTCGAGCACGCGTCCGGAGACCACGATGCGTTCGCCCAGCGGTTCGCCGTTGTGCGCGATGGTCAGGTCCGATTCGAGCGCGTGGACGTCCATGTGCCCGAACGCCGGCGAGTACAGTTCGATCGTTTCCGGGTCCGCGTGGTGCAGGCTCTTCGTGGGGTGGCGCAGGACGCTGCTGCGGTAGGGGGCGAAGTCGAGCCGGGGCTGGGTCTCGGCCGGGGCGCCGTCCTTGAGGGCCTGCGCGTACGCCTCGCCGATTGCCTTCATCTCGGCGCTGAGGTCCGCCTGGGACTCCGCGGCAGCGTCGAGCGGCGCGTACGTCTTTGGTGCGGCCTCCGTGGCGTCGTCGGACACGTCCTCAGTGACCGGGTCGGCATTGAAGGTGTCGAGGTTGAATTCTTCAGGCACAGCAGCCTCCTTTCAGTGGTGTGGGTTGTTCGGGTCGGGATCAGGAACTGCGGGTCAGCTGGTGCACGTGGTCGTACTGGACGGCGTGCCGCACCGGTGCGTTGGGGGCGCCGTAGCCGTCGTAGGCGCCGCGGCGTTCCACCATTTCGAAGAACACGCTGCCTACCGTGGCAGTGTAGAAATGCAGGAATTCGCCGTCGGCGTCGCGGTCGTAGAGCAGGTTGAGCTCGCGGAGCGTGGCCAAAAAGTCCGGGTCCAGCGCGAACCGGGCATCGAGGTCCTCGTAGTAGTTCGCCGGGATCTGCAGGAAATCCAGGCCGCGGTCCCGTGCGGCCGTGGCCGTAGCCACGAGGTCATCCACCGCGAACGCGACGTGCTCCTGGTACGTGCGGCGGTGCCCGGTGCCGTCGGCGGGTCCTTCCTGCTGCAGCAGCGGCGCCAGGTTCAGCACCAGGCGCACACCCCGGTCCTCGGTGAGCATCACCTGGGAGCGGACCAGTCCGGTGGGGCTGGCCACCTCGGCATACGGCTGCGGTTCCAGCGCGAGGGCGCTGGTGTAGAACAGCACCGCCTCGTCAAAGTGCTGCCACGGCTGGGCCAGGTTGACGTGGTCGATCACCGCGCCGGCGCCGGCCCCGGTACCAGGATTTGGCAGTCCCGTACCGGATTCGCCGGGCCCGCCAAATCCGGGCTCGCCGAATTCATCCACCCAAGCCGCCGTGCCGTCCGGGCTGCCCTGGCATAGGAAGATCTCGGTGGAGTCCGGCGCGGCGAAGCCCTGGAAGACTTCCTCGTTGGCCTGGCTCTTGCGCGGCACTGCGGGGGCCTTGAGCTGCTGGGCGCGGGCGGCGGCGATGACGGGAGAGTCCACGTCGAAGCCCAGCGCCGAAATGGCGGCGTCTGTGGGTGATGTCTGGCCCGCGGTGCCGGGAACAGCGGCCCCGGCGGTTGCTGCTGTGCCGAAGGCGGCGGGCTCTTCGTTGATGACCACGCGGGCGTGGCCCATGGTCCACAGCTGCACGTTTTTGGTCCGGTGGTGCCCGTTGAACGCGAATCCCAGCTGGCTGAGGAGGGTTTCCAGGCCGGCGGTGTCCCCGGCCCGGACCTCGGCGAAGTTGAAACCGGCGGGCTCTGCCACCCGGGGCAGCGTGGCGAGCTCCATCGGGTAGCGGCGCCGGGCGCCGACGCCGGTCGGCGCACCCGCCGCACTGCCGGTCACGGGTGCCGGGTTTGCTTGGAGCCATTTGGCGCTCTGCTCTTCGAGCCAGATCAGCGACCGCATGGCGTCAACGGCCGTCCGTTCGACGTCGGATTGGCGGAAGACGTCGTTGAACACCTCCAGCGACACCGGTCCGGTGTAGCCGGCGCGGACCACATGGCCCATGAACTTGGCTAGATCGAACTGCCCCTCGCCCGGGAAGACCCGGTAATGCCGGCTCCAGGACAGCACGTCCATCGACAGCTTGGGCGCGTCGGCCACCTGGACGAAGAAGATCTTCTCCGGGTTGAAGGCCTCGATCGGCGCGGTGTCCCAGTCGCGGGAGAGGATGTGGAAGGAGTCCAGGCAGGTGCCGAGATTGGGGTGGTCCACGGCTTCCACCAAACGGTGGGCATGTTCGTAGTCGTTGACGTACTTGCCCCAGGCCAGGGCCTCGTAGGCGACCTTGACGCCGTGGTCCCCCGCGAGGCCTGCAAGCCGGGAGAGCTGCTCGGCCCGGAGCCCGTCGTCGTCGATCGTGGCCGTGCCCACGTTGGAGCAGAGCAGCATGGTGTCCATGCCCAGCCGGGACATGAGCCGGAACTTGGCGTCCGCGCGGCGCAGGTTGGCCCCGAGCACGTCCTCGTCAACGCTGTCGAAGTCGCGGAACGGCTGGTAGAGGTCCAGGGTGAGTCCCAGGTCGGCGGCCAGTTTCCGGACGTCCTCCGGGCTGAGCGGGGATGTGACGAGGTCCTGCTCGAAGATTTCAATCCCGTCGAAGCCGGCCACGGCGCAGGCCTGCATTTTTTCCCGCAGGGTGCCGGCGAGGCAGACGGTGGCGATTCCGGTGCGCATCAGGCGGCCACTTCTTCCGCGGCCACGAGTTCCAGGAAGTGGGAGCGCATGCGGTCGGCGTCGGCCTGGCGCCCGGTGAAGATCCGGAAAGCGTCCGCCGCCTGGCCCACGGCCATCCGGCCGCCGTCGAGCACGTCGCAGCCCTTGGCGCGCGCCTCGCGGACCAGCTCGGTTTCGATCGGCCGGTACACGATGTCGGCCACCCAGTGCCGGGACTCCACGAGGGACATGTCCAGCGGAACACCCGGGTGGGCGGCCATGCCCACGGGGGTGCAGTGCACCAGGCCGTCGGCCAGCGGCATAAGCCGCGGCAGCTCCGCCGTCGTCCGGGCGGTGACGGTCCGGTCCGGGAAGAATCCGGCGAGTTCGGCAGCCCGGGCGGCGCAGCGTGCCGCGTCGGTGTCCACGAGGTCCAGTTCGCGGACTCCTGCGGTGAGCAAGGCGTAGGCGACGGCGGAACCGGCGCCGCCGGCACCCAGCTGCACCACGCGGTCCAGGGTGGCACCGGGGAGCCCGGAGGCCAGCGCCGCCGCGAAGCCGGAAAAGTCAGTGTTGTGGCCGAAGAAGCGGCCGTCGCGGATCACCACGGTGTTGACAGCGCCCAGGCGCCGGGCGTCCGGGGAAACCTCGTCGAGATAATCCAGGACGAGCTGCTTGCAGGGGTGCGTGATGTTCAGTCCGTTGAAGCCGAGGCTCCGGGCGCCGGACAGAAGTTCCCCCACGGCCTGGCCCGGCAGGCCGAGTTCGGTGAGGTCGATGGGGCGGTAAAGGTACCGGAGGCCCTGCACGTCCCCTTCCCGTTCATGCATATAGGGCGTGAGGGAGGGCGTGACGCCGTCTCCTACCAGGCCCACGAGGAAGGACTCTGCTCGATTGCTCATCCGGTTAGCTCCTTTGACAACGGCACTCGGCGGACGGTGACGCTTGCGGCGTCTGCGGCGGACCGGGTGATAGGGATTACAGTACAGATTTTGTTCACATATTGCACTACTGTTCGAATCACGAACATATTGTTATAGGCGCGGGCGGGTCGTCACCGCTGGGGCAGCCGGGCAGACAGCTCCGCGGCCGCTGCCTGAAGCAATGGCACGAGGGCCACCAGGGACTCCATACTCAAGCGGAACACCGGAACCGCCGTGGCCAGCGAGGCGAAGGCGTGCCCTTGGGCATTGAAGACCGGGACGGCGACGGCGCGCATGCCGAGCTCGTTTTCCTCGTCCATGGTGGCGTAGCCCTGGCGCCGGACCTGCTCGATTTCCGCCCGGAAAGCCGCGCGGTCCGTGATGGAGAGTGCCGTCAGCGGTTCCAGGGGCAGCTCGTCGACGAGCTGGGCGCGGGTGGGGTCATCGGCGAACGCCACCAGGGCCTTGCCCACGGAGGTGGTGTGCAGGGCCCCGAGATGCCCGGGGTCGCTCGTGACCCGGAAGGTCTGCGGGCCATCCACCTTGTTCACGGTCAGATGGTGGATGCCGTCCCGGACGGAGAGGATGGTCGCCTCGCCCGTTTCCTCGGTGACTCGCCGCAGGATGGGCAGAGCCGTACCCGCGAAGCCGTGGTGGTTGGAGACGCGCTGGCCCAGCTGGAAGACCCGCAGGCCCAAGTGGTAGCGGCGGCCGTCCGGCTCATAGTCCACGAAGCCGTCCCGCGTCAGGGAGCCGAGCAGGCGGTACGTGGTGCTGAACGGCAGATCCGCCCGGCGGGAGATCTCGGCGGCACTGGCGCCGCGCGGTTCGTCGCCCAGAAGAACCAGCAGGCCCAGCGCCTTGCCCACCATGTCCGTCCGCGAGTCCTCCCTGGTGGCCTTGGCGGGCTTCGAAGGGGCATCCGAAGGAGATCCGGAAGTGCCAGAGACATCTGTGTCTTGATTCACACTCATGCATTCATGTTGCCACATAGTGAGAGCTATTTCTAGATGGTGATTATTTTTCTTGACAAGTGACTGCGCTCACAGCCATGATTGCTGTATCGCACAAGTAGCTTCCACCATGTGGCTACTAGTCCGGGTCTATCCACGGACTTCCGGTTGCACCACACTTGAACAAACGGCAGCCGAAAACCTTCCTGATCCATCCGCGACAACGTCGTCACACCAAAGGAACACCATGAGCCACACTGTCCCGTCCACGACGGCGGGTATAACAACAGGAGGGACGCCGAAGAAGGCGGCCCTTGCCAGCTTCCTGGGCAGCGCCGTCGAATACTACGACTTCTTCATCTTCGGTTCCGCAGCGGCGCTGATCTTCCCGCACGTCTTCTTCCCGGACGCGGACACCAACGCGGCCATCATGTCGTTCGCGACCTTCGGCTTCGCCTACGTGGCCCGTCCGGTCGGCGCCGTCATCCTCGGCCACTTCGGCGACAGGGTTGGCCGCCGGAAGGTCCTCATGTTCACGCTGCTGCTGATGGGTGCATCCACCTTCGTCATCGGCTGCCTTCCGGACTTCAATACGGTCGGCTGGTGGGCTCCGGCACTGCTGGTGCTGGCACGGCTCTGCCAGGGCCTGTCCGCAGCCGGCGAGCAGGCGGGCGCGTCCTCGATGACGCTCGAGCACGCCCCCGACGGCCGCCGCTCCTTCTTCACCTCATGGACCCTGACCGGCACGCAGGGCGGCCAGATCCTCGCGGCCCTCGTCTTCATTCCCGTCCTGGCCCTGCCTGACGAGATCAAGTACACCATCGGTTGGCGCATCCCGTTCTGGCTCAGCGCCGTGGTGGTGCTGATCGCGTTCTTCATCCGCCGCACCCTGCACGAGCCGCCGGCGTTCGAGGAAGCCCAGAAGACCAAGCAGATCTCCAAGCTTCCCGTTGCCGACCTCCTCAAGGGCCACTGGCGCGATGTCCTGCGCGTCATTGCCTGCGCCTTCATCGCCGCCGTGTCCACGGTCTTTGGCACCCTGGCCATCAGTTACGCCAAGAACGTCGCCGGTGTGGACGGCACCACCACCCTCTGGCTCGTCGTCGGCGCCAACTTCCTGGCCTTGGGCACCCAGCCGCTCTTCGGCATGCTCGCGGATAAGATCGGCCGCAAGCCGGTGTTCATCTACGGCGCCCTGTCCAGCGCAGTCCTGACGCCGGTCTTCCTGCTCAGCCTTGAGTCCGGCAGCGTCCCGCTGATGTTCCTGGCAGCCATCGCGTTCTTCTCCTTCGGCTACGCGGCAGCAAACGCGGTCTGGCCCTCCTTCTACGCCGAGATGTTCAGCACCAATGTCCGCTTCTCCGGCCTCGCAATTGGCACCCAGCTGGGCTTCCTGATGGCCGGGTTCGCCCCGGCGATCGTCGCGGCCATGGGCGGCATCCAGTCCGGCGGCTGGGTCCAGATCTCCATCTTCACGGCCATCATCTGCCTGATCGCCACCATCTCGGCACTGACGGCCAAGGAAACCTTCCGCGTCCCCACCCGGGAGCTCGGGGTTAAGTAGTCCCGCTCAAGGAGCCCCGCCGCAGCACTCCTGCCCGGTTGCCCCCGGCCGCAGCACCGGAAGCCCGGCGTGTCCACGCGACACGCCGGGCTTTTGCGTGTTCCGTGTTGGGGCCCCGGAAAGCAACCGGGCGGGAGCGTCTGAACCGGGCGGGTTCGCGGCCTAGGGCTTTGCCGCCAGCACCGCGGCGAGATCGAACTTCACCGGCTCCTCGAGCTGGTCATAGGTGCAGGAAAGTGGGTCCCGGTCCGGGCGCCAGCGCACGAACTGCGTGGTGTGGCGGAACCGTTCGCCTTCCATGTGGTCGTACTTGACCTCCACCACGCGTTCGGGCCGCAGCGGGGTGAAGGACAGGTCCTTGCCGCCGCTCCAGCGGCTGCCTTCGGCATTCCGCGGCGTCCGCGTGCCCGCTTCCTGCTTGGCCCAGGCCCAGGGGTGCTGGTCGAACCCGGTGACCAGTTCCTGGAGCTCCTCGAAAAGCTCCTTGCGCCGAGCCATCGGGAAGGCGCCCACCACACCGACGCTGGCCAGCACCCCGGTGTCGTCGTACAGCCCCAGCAACAGCGAACCGATCCGGTCCGCTCCGGAGGTGTGCACGCGGTAACCGGCCAGCACACAGTCGGCGGTTCGCTCGTGCTTGACCTTGACCATCGCGCGCTTGTCCGGCTGGTAGGCGCCGTCCAGCCGCTTGGCCACGATGCCGTCGAGCCCGGCACCCTCGAACTGCCGGAACCAGCGCTGCGCCGTCCCGCGGTCCGGCGTGGCGGCTGTCAGATGGATCGGGGCCGCAGCAGAAGCGAGGGCGCGTTCGAGCGCCCGGCGGCGCGCGGCGAAGGGCTGCCCCGTCAGATCCTCGTCACCGAGGGCCAGCAGGTCGAAGGCCACGAAGCGCGCCGGCGTCTGTTCGGCCAGCAGCCGTACTCTGCTGGCCGCCGGGTGGATCCGCTGCTGCAGCGCATCGAAGTCGAGCCTGTCGCCGGAAGCTGCGACCAGGACGATCTCGCCGTCCACCACACAGCGCTCCGGCAGCTCCGCTTTGAGGGACTCGACGAGCTCGGGGAAATAGCGCGTCATCGGTTTGCCGTTCCGGCTCCCGATCTCCACTTCGTCACCGTCGCGGAAGATGATGGAGCGGAAGCCATCCCACTTGGGCTCGAAGAGCCACCCCGCCCCGCCGTCAGGCTCCGGCAGTGCCGGGAGGGCCTTGGCCAGCATGGGCGGGATCGGAGGCATCAGCGGCAGTCGCATAGCGCCCATTCTTGCGCCGCGGACGGCGCACCGCCAGTCCCGCGGGCGGATTCCTCGACACACCCGCCCCGCCACGGTAGACATTAACGATGGCTACCATCGGGTTCCACGCATCGCATGAACAGATCAGCCCCGGCCGCCTCCTCACGGATGTGCAGCTGGCCGAGCAGGCCGGCTTCGATGCCGCCATGTGCTCGGACCACATCGAGCCCTGGTCCGCCCGGCAGGGCCATTCCGGATTCGCGTGGTCCTGGCTCGGCGCGGCACTGGCAACCACCGGGCTGCGGTTCGGCGTGGTGACGGCACCGGGACAGCGCTACCACCCGGCCATCATCGCGCACGCCTCGGCCACCCTTGCGGACATGTTTCCCGGGCGTTTCTGGCTGGCGCCGGGCAGCGGGGAATTCATGAACGAGCACGTCACCGGGGAGCCGTGGCCGCCCAAGGAGACGCGACAGCGGCGGCTTGAGGAGTGCGTCGACATTATCCGCCGGCTCCACGCCGGCGAGGAAGTGACCCACCACGGGCTCGTCACGGCGGAGCGAGCCAGGCTCTGGGACGTTCCGGAGACCAAGCCGCCGCTGATTGCTCCGGCGGTGAGCGTCGAGACAGCGCGCCGGGCCGCGGCGTGGGCGGACGGGCTGGTCACCGTGAATCAACCCCGGGTTAAGCTGCAGGAGATGCTGGCGGCGTACCGGGATGCCGGCGGCCGCGGAAGGGCGGTCCTCCAGGTCCATCTGTCCTGGGCACCCACCGAGCAGGACGCCGTCGCGATCGCCATGGACCAATGGCGCACCAACGTCTTTGCGCCGCCGATCCCGTGGGATCTGCCCACGGCCGCCCATTTCGACGGGGTAAGCGCTGGAGTGACTGAGGACCAGGTGCGGGCGGCTGTCAATGTCTCGGCTCATCTACAAGAGCATGCCGAATGGCTTGCAGGCTACTTGGAGCTCGGGTTCGAGGAGCTGTACCTCCACTTCGTCGGGCAGGACCAGGAGCCGTTCATCGGCGCGTTCGCCGAGCACGTCCTCCCCGAACTCCGAACGGCCGCCCCGGCCGGGACCGAAAGCGTGGGTGCAGTGTGAGGATTGCAGAGACTTCCGACCTCTGGTGGAAAAACGCGGTGATCTACTGCCTTGACCCGGAAACGTTTCTGGACGGCGACGGCGATGGCACCGGTGATTTCGGTGGCCTGATCCAGCGCGTGGACTACCTCGCGGCCCTCGGCGTCACGTGCATCTGGCTCATGCCCTTCTATCCCTCCCCGGACCGCGACGACGGCTACGACGTCACCGACATGTACGGTGTGGATCCGCGGCTTGGCAACCTCGGCGACCTCGTGGAATTCATCCGCACGGCCAATGACCGCGGCATCAGGGTGATCGCGGACTTCGTCATCAACCACACGTCCGACCGGCACCCGTGGTTTGTCCAGGCGCGGAAGTCCGTGGACAACCCGTACCGCGACTACTACGTCTGGCGGAAGGACACGCCGCCGGACACTTCGGACCAGGTGGTGTTTCCCGGCGAGGAAACGTCGATCTGGACGCAGGACAAGGCAACCGGCGAGTGGTTCCTGCACATGTTCTCCAAACACCAGCCGGACCTGAATGTCATGAATCCAAAGGTGCGGGACGAGATCGCCAAGTCCATGGGCTTCTGGCTGCAGCTGGGCCTGGACGGCTTCCGGCTGGACGCCGTGCCCTTCTTTCTGGAACTGCTCGGCGAACCGAAGGACGAAGCGGCAAGAATTAATCCGCACGACTACCTCAGCGCCCTGCGCAGCTTCCTCAACCGCCGCCATGGCAGTGCCGTCCTCCTCGGCGAGGTCAACCTGCCCTACAAGGAGCAGCTGAAGTACTTCGGCGGGCAGACCGGCAACGAGTTGAACATGCAGTTCGACTTCCTCTCGATGCAGAACATGTACCTCTCGCTGGCCCGGCAGGACGCCCGCCCACTGGGGAAGACGCTCAGCGGCCGCCCGGCAATCAACCCCGACAACCAGTGGGCCATGTTCGTCCGCAACCACGACGAGCTCACCCTCGACAAACTCAGCGACTCGGAGCGCGCGGAGGTCTTTGCCGCGTTCGGTCCGGACCCGGACATGCAGATGTACGGCCGCGGGCTGCGCCGCCGGCTTCCGACCATGCTCGGCGGCGATCCGGCAAGGATCCGGATGGTCTATTCACTGATGTTCTCGCTTCCGGGCACCCCGGTGCTCTTCTACGGCGAGGAGATTGGAATGGGTGAAGACCTGCGGGCCAAGGGCCGTTCGGCGGTCCGCTCCCCCATGCAATGGGACGACACTAGGAACGGCGGCTTCTCGACCGCCCCGTCCAGTGACCTCGTGGCCCAGCCGGTGGAAGGGTACTTTGGGCCCAAGAACATCAACGCCGCCGCCGCGAAGCGGGATCCGGACTCGCTGTGGAACTTCATCGCCACCCTCATCCAGCGTTACCGGGAATGCCCCGAGCTCGGCTGGGGGCGGTTTGAACTTATCCAGCAGCCGTCCGCCCAGGTGCTGCTTCACCGCTGCACCTGGGACGGGTCGGTGGTGATCGTGGCCCACAACTTCGGCGCGGAGCCGGCGTCGGTGACTGCCAGCGCAGAATCGCCAGACGAACCGGAAAGCTCGTTCTCAGGCGCCGTGCTCCGGGACCTGCTCGGCGGCGAGGATCTCCCGCTCGCGGACGACGGCGGATTTGAAGTCCCGCTGGATCGCTACGGCTACCGGTGGTTCCGGATACAACGCCCGGCGGATCGCCATATTCCCTGAGCCGCACGCACGTTCGAGACCCGGAAACTCCGGCGCCGCCGAAAACTAACCCGTCCCTAACCATGCCGAAACGCGGCGGCAACATTGGCGCAGGACACTGGAAGGGCCGGCAAGAGCAGGCACCAGCTCCAGTTCGGGAGGCCCCGCCATGTTGAAGGAAGCCAAAGCCCATGTGACCCGTATCCGCGCCCTGGACCAGCTGCACCGCGGCGACGAGATCGAAGCCCGCCTCCGGGTGGGCCCGAATTACGACGACGTCGTGATCCGCCGCGGCAGCGTCCAGGAAACCGCCCCCGGAATCGGCGTCGTCTGGATCATGGACCGCCACAGCGGCATGCGCAAAGCCATCAACGCAGACGAATGCAGCGTCTGGCGCGTCGCCTGAGGCGTCAGCCGCCGGCCACGGACTGGATGATGAGGACCTCCTGGCCCGGCGCCACCGCAGTGACCAAGCCCTGCAGCCCCCGGATCTCATTGCCGTTGACGTATATATTCACGTAACGGCGAACGGTTCCGGTTTCATCCCGCAACCGCCGCGAAAGCGCCGGATAGTCCCCGGTCACCCTATCCAGCAACCACTCCACCGTCACCGCTTTCTCGGCGGGCGCAGTCAGGATGGACTGCCCGCCGGCAAGCGGTTGGAGGACACTGGGCAGTACAACGGTGATCGGCGCCTCCACCGGTACGGACATGGCCGCCGTCATCGCCTATCCGGCAACAGGGCAGCCGGGACTGCGGCGGCCCGCACGCAAAGCACGTCCGGCAGATGCGAGGCCACCTCGCTGAAGTGGTCCCCCTCGTCCGGGCTGGCATAGACACAGCCGCCCCGGGTCCCAAAGTAGACGCCGGCCGGTTCCGCCGCATCGACGCACGCGGCATCGCGCAGGACGGCGTTGTACTCAGGCTCCGGAAGCCCGGCGTCGAGCCGCGTCCAGCTCGCTCCGGCGTCGCCGGTCCGGTGCACCGCGAGCTTCCCGTCCGGCGGGATACGCTCGCCGTCAGCTTTCAGCGGGATCACCCAGGCCGTACCGGCCCGACGCGGATGCGTCATCATCACAAAGCCAAAGTCCGCCGGCAGCCCTTCGGCGATCGACTCCCAGGACTCGGCGTCGTCGTCGCTGCGGTACACCCCGTGGTGGTTCTGCGCGTACAGCCTGCCGTCGACGGCGGCGTCGGCGGCGATCTTGTGGACGCACTGGCCAAATTCCGGATTCGGATCGGGCATGAAGTAGGCGGAAATCCCCTTATTGCGCGGTTCCCAGGAGCCTCCGCCGTCGAGCGAGCGGTAAACCCCTCCCGTGCTCATGGCAACGTGGACTTTCTCCCCTGTGGGGTCAACGACGATCGAGTGCGCCGCGGCGCCGCCGTAGCCGGCACCCCATTCACCGCGGTGCGGGTGGTCCCAAAGGCCGCGGTTGAGCTCGAAGTGCTCGCCGCCGTCGGTCGACTTCCAGACCGAGATCGGCTCGCAGCCGGCCCACACGACCCCCGGACGGGACTCGGCGTCGGGGTAGATCTGCCAGATCCGTTCCAGGGCGGCGTCGGTGCCGTCGGGGAACGAGATGGCACCGTTTTCGGGTTCGGTCCACGTTCGGCCCAGGTCATCGGAATGGAAAACGGTGGGACCCCAATGCTCGGAGCGTACCCCCACCATGATCCGGGTCCGGCCCTCGCGGGTGTCGATGCCGATGCTGGGCACTTCGCTCATCAGAAAATGCGGCCCTGACAGCGACCACTCCTTCCGGTCCGGGCTGGTCGCCAGCCAAAGGCCCTTCTTGGTCCCGATCGCCAGGACATAACTCTCTGCAGTAGCCATGACCCCCATGCAACCACCCGTGCCGGATGGCCGCAATGGTTTTCTTGGGCTGCCGTCAGTCGACGAACTCCGATTGCGTCTCGATGAAATCCCAGTCGGCGGCCGTCAAGGCGGCGCCGCCGGGCGCCCGCTCGGGACCTGGGCCGCCCGCATCGGCGATACCCCGAAGCACGGACTCGGGCAGTTCGGCGGCCCGGAGGTTTTCCCGGAGCCATTCTTTACTCGCCAAATCCAGATCCAGCCACCACATGTAGATCTCCACGGCGGCCACCTCCTCCTGTGTCCTTCAACCGTAGGCCCCTGTCCCCGGGGTGTTCAAGGGATGCCGCGGCCAACGCCCGCGCAACGTCCCCAGCCGCCGGAGCGGAACGGAAAGCCCCTGTTCAACGCGGCTGTCCGGCGCCAGAATGAAGTATGTCTGACGAGTCGGTCACCGGCCAGCGGCCCCTAGTGGTAGGGGTGCTTCCCGGGCAGCATCCGGAGGTGCTGCAGACCGCGGCATCGCTTGCGAAGCGCCTCGCTGCGCCGATGATCTGCGTGCATGTCGACGAGGCGAGCTACCTGGTGGAATGGGACCCAGCACGGACCGCGCACCGCTCGTCCCTGCATCGGGATGCCGATGACGCCGAGGTCCGGGCGACCACCCGGAAGCTGCGGTCCAGCATCGGCGCAACCTGCGACAGCATGGCGGTCGAGTGGACCCTGCGCACGCTGCCGGGCGACCCGGCCCGGGCGATCGGCAGGCTGGCGGCTGAGGCTGACGCGCTCATGATCGTCGTGGGGACCCCCGAGCGCGGGGTCGGCCACCGCATTTCCGCGGCACTCAACGGCTCAGTCGCGGCATGGCTCAGTCACCATCAGGAGCGTCCGGTCCTGATCGTGCCGGTGGTGGAAAAGTAAAGCGAAAGTAGTTATTCGGGGTGCTGGCGTTATCCCGCCACTGCCGACTAAGCTCGATGTGTAGGCGGGATGAACCGCCTACCCCATAGCTGCTCCGGAGTGCGTATCCCCCAATAACGCACTCCGGAGCTGTTTTATTTTCTGCCTGTTGCCAGATACCCCTAGGGGGTATAGGTTGGGGACATGAGCGAGTCCGAAATTCCCGGCACGGCCGGTCTGGGGTCCCATGAGCAGCACGGCTACACCGCCAACAAAGAGGCGTACCTGCGCAGGCTCAAGCGGATCGAAGGCCAGGTGCGCGGCATTGCCCGGATGGTCGACGAGGACAAATACTGCATCGACATCCTCACCCAGGTGGCCGCGGTCACCAAGGCCCTGCATGCCGTGAGCCTGGGGCTCGTGGAAGAGCATATCGGCCACTGCGTGGTCGGCGCCGCCGCGGAGCCTGATCCCGGCTTGCGGGCCGACGCCATCGATTTCAAGGTCAAAGAGGCCACCGAGGCCATCGGTCGACTCCTGCGCTAGAACCTGCACGTCAACCACTCCCCGGGCCCGGAACCACCGAGCGCCCCCACCGACAAGGAGCACGCCATGAGCACTGTTTCCACCACCGTCAACGTATCCGGCATGACCTGCGGCCACTGCGTGTCCTCCGTCAGCGAAGAACTTGAGGCGCTCTCCGGCGTCGAAAAGGTCGACGTGGACCTCAACGCCGGCGGCATCTCCACCGTCACCATCACGTCCAGCGAAGCCCTGTCATCCTCCGAGATCGGCGAGGCGGTCGCTGAAGCCGGCTACCTCGTGGTCGCCACCGAAGCCTGAGTGCCCCACGCTGAGCGGCCGCCGCGCAGCGAAGAACTTTAGGGAACAAGCCGGGGCAGGACACGCGGTGAGTAAGGAACGCACAGTGAGTCGGGAAGGAACCGTGAGTAACGAGCAGTTGCTGGGCCAGGCCGGACGCCGCGTCCTCGACCTCGACATCGAAGGCATGACGTGCGCTTCCTGCGTCAACCGGGTCGAACGCAAGCTCGGAAAGCTCGACGGCGTCGACGCCACCGTCAACCTGCCACTTGAGTCCGCCCACGTCACCGTCCCGGCAAACATCAGTGACGAGCAAATCACCGCCACGGTTGCGGCGGCCGGCTACAAGGCCACCATCCGGGCTCCACTGCACCCGGACACGCTCCACTCGGACACACCACACCAACCCGTCAGCACTGAACCGGAGGGTGTCTCCGGTGGAGCCGCACGTAATGAACCAAAACCGTCGAACGCAGCGGCCAAACTCCGCCCGCGGCTCATCACGGCAGCCGCCCTCGCCGTTCCGGTAGTGGCGATCTCCATGTTCCCGGCCTTCCAGTTCCCCCACTGGGGCTGGGTGGTCGCCGTTCTCGCCCTGCCGGTGGTCGGCTGGGCGGCGTGGCCGTTCCACCGGGCCGCAGCCATCAACGCGCGGCACGGTGCCTCAACCATGGACACGCTGGTTTCGATTGGCGTGATCGCGGCCTATGCGTTCTCCACCGGGCAGCTCCTGGCGGACCCGCGCCTGACCGAATCCCCGGCCATGGAAGGCATGGGCTCCGGCGGCCTCTACTTCGAGGTCGCGGCCGTCGTCACCACTTTCCTGTTGCTGGGCCGCTATCTGGAGGCCGGTGCCAAGCGCAAGGCCGGCGATGCCCTCACGGCCCTGCTCAGCCTTGGCGCCAAGGACGCCACCGTGATGCGCAACGGCCGGGAACACAAGATCCCCGCCGGGCAGCTCGCCGTCGGAGACGAGATCGTTGTCCGGCCCGGTGAAAAGATCGCCACGGACGGCGTGGTCCTGGGCGGCTCCTCGGCCGTGGATGCCTCGCTTGTCACCGGAGAATCCGTGCCGGTGGAGGTCGGCCCGGGCAGCCAGGTCACCGGTGCCACCATCAACACCTCCGGCCGGCTCTTGGTTCGCGCCACACGCGTCGGTTCGGAAACGACCTTGGCGCAGATGGGCCGGCTCGTCTCCGCTGCTCAGACCGGGAAAGCCCCGATTGCCCGGCTCGCGGACCGGATCAGCGCCGTCTTCGTCCCGGTGGTCCTGGCGGTCGCGGCCCTCACCTTCGGAGCCTGGCTGCTGGCCGCCGGGCCTGCCCCCGGAGCCGACGGACTCCGGGCAGCATTCACCGCGGCCGTTGCCGTGCTGGTCATCGCGTGCCCCTGCGCCCTGGGCCTGGCCACGCCGGTGGGGCTGCTGACGGGGACCGGCCGCGGCGCCCAGCTCGGCATCCTCATCAAGGGACCGCAGATCCTTGAAGACACCCGGACTGTGGACACGATCCTGCTGGACAAGACCGGCACAGTCACCACGGGCAGGCTCGCCGTGGACGGCATCCAGGGCTTCGGAACATACAGCGAGGCTCAGGTCCTGCGCCTCGCCGGGGCCGTGGAAAACTCCTCCGAGCACCCCATCGCCCGCGCGATCGCCGCAGCGGCAGCCGAGGCGGCGATGGTGGGCGCAGGCCATAGGGGCGCAGGGCAGGCAAGCTTCGCGGGTATCGACGCCGTCGCCGGTTTCCGTTCCGCACCCGGCGGCGGAGTGCTGGGCACCGTCGACGGCCAGATCGTGGCCGCGGGCCGCACCGGCTGGCTGCAGGAGAACGGAATCACCCCGACTCCCGCGCAGCGGGAGGCGCTGGCCGCCGCCGAGGACACCGGTGCCACCGCGATCTGGGTTGCCGTGGACGGCGAACCCGCCGGAATCATCCGCCTGCGCGATTCCCTGAAGCCCGGCTCCAAGGCCGCCGTGGACCGGCTCCGCCGACTCGGGCTGCGGCCCATGCTCCTGACCGGCGACAACGCCGCGGTGGCCGCCCAAGTGGCTGCCGCCGTCGGGATCCGCCCCGAGGACGTCTTCGCCGGCGTGCTGCCGGAGGGCAAGGTTCAGGCCGTGCGCAGCCTGCAGGCGGCCGGTGCCACCGTGGCGATGGCCGGGGATGGCGTCAACGACGCCGCGGCGCTGGCCCAGGCAGACCTGGGCGTGGCCATGGGGTCCGGGACGGACGTCGCCATCGAAGCCGCCGACCTGACCGTCATGGGCAATGATCTGGGGCAGGTGGCCCAGGCAATTGAGCTCTCCCGGCGGACCCTGGCCACCATCAAGACCAACCTCTTCTGGGCCTTCTTCTACAACGCCGTGGGTATCCCGGTGGCGGCCCTGGGACTGCTAAACCCGATGATCGCCGGAGCCGCCATGGCGGCCAGCTCCGTGCTGGTGGTGGCCAACTCGCTGCGCCTGCGCAGCTTCGGCAAATAGGGCACCCCAGCCCGCCTACCAGTTCAGGATTGCAGGTTAGGCGGCGCCATACCGGACGGCCGCCCTTGCACGCGCCTTGGCAGCTTCCTCCGCCCGGTCCTTGGCCGGGGCGTGCGTCACCAGGGATTCGAGCAGGTGCTCGGTAGCGTGCGCGATCTCGTGCACAGCCCGGTTGAAGGCTTCCTCGTTGGCCTTGGACGGCTTGGTGGAGCCGCTGATCTTGCGCACGTACTGCAGCGCTGCGGCCTCCACCTCCGCCGACGTGGCGTGCGGCTCAAAATTATGCAGGGTCCGGATGTTGCGGCACATATCTCCACTGTAAGCTCTTCGCCGGTGGGGATGAAGGCCCGCGGCCGCTACGCCGGAACACCGGCCTGGCAGGGTCCTAGGGGACGCGTTCGACGTCGTTCGCTTGCTCAAGCGGTGCCTGCAGCGGAACCTGCAGGGGAGCCGGGAGTGCGGCGGCGCGGAGTCCGGCGACCGGCGGTTCGTCCGCCCGGAGTTCATCCGCGCGGACCAAAACGACGCCTCCGACGATCAGGAGGCCGCCCAGCAGCTGGATGGTCCCGGGCAGTTCGCCGAGCAGCAGCCACGCCCAGAGGACGGCAAAGAGCACTTCGGTCAGCGAGACGAAGGACGCCACCTTGGAGCCGAGTGCCCGCGCGGCGACAATGCCGGACACATACGCCACAACCGTCGCCAGGACCACCAGGCCGCCGAGGCAGACCCACCACGGGGTCATCCAGGGCCCCAGCCGGGTGTCCGCCGTGCTGAAGGCCATCGGCGCCAGCCCGGTGGCGGCCGCGAGCCACATCACCGCCGCACCGACCATCAGGCCGCCCGAGGCGAGGACAATCGGCGGAAGGGTGTCATTTTCCTTGGCCGTGATGAAGAAATAGATGGCAAGGCAAACAGCCGCCGCAATCCCCCACAGCACGCCGATCAGATCGATCTTCACGGCACCCGTGAGGTCCAGAACCAGGACCAGCCCGCCCAGCGACAGCAGCGTGCCGGCGATGGTCAGCGGGCGGGGGCGCTTCCGGCTCGCGGCCCAAAGCCAAAGCACAATGATCACGGGCGCGAGGTACTCCAGCAGGAGAGCGACGCCGACGGACAGCCGGGACACGGCGTTGAAGTAGAACAGCTGGCAGGCAGCCACCCCGATGACTCCGAAGAGCAGGACCGTCAGCCAGTTCTCCCTGAGCTGGTGCCAGCGTCCGCGCAATGCGGCGATGGCGGGAACCGCCAGGATCAGCGCGGCACCGGTGAGGCGGGCCGTGACGGCGGCACCGGGTGTCCAGCCCGTTTCCAGCAGCGCCTTGGCGAAGGAGCCCGAGAGGCCAAAGACGGCCGAGGAGAACAAGGCGACACCCAGGCCCGAGGCCATGAAACCGGACACCGCTCCGGCCCGCCCGGTGTCCCGAGTGCCCGGCATGGCCCCGCCCGGTTCCGAGCCGGGCCACGGGGCGGCAAGGTCTCGAACGGGGGCGGCGACGGGGCGGCGGACAGACACGGGCATTCTCCTGTCAGGAGTAAAGTAGGGTTATGGTCATGACATTACGCCCCGGCAAGGTAAGGAGTCAAGATGGTCTTTGCCCCTGACACGGAAGCTGCCCTGCGCTCCGTGGTCAACCTGATCAACACCGCGGCCAACGGCGAGGAGCACCTGGCCACCGCGAAGGACCTCGATGACTTCCTGGCGGCCGAGGGGTTCACCGGCTCGCGGACCCGGGACGAGGCCGAGTTGGCAAGCGTGCGGCGGCTGCGCAGCGAGCTCGCCGGCCTCTGGCTGGCGGAGGAGGCTCCAGCGGCAGAAACCGTGAACCGGTTGCTCCGCGAAGCCCGGGCGCTCCCCCAACTGGTCAAGCACGACCCCTGGGACTGGCACCTGCACGCCACGACGCCGGAAGCCCCGCTGGCCGACCGGATGAGCACGGAGGCGGCGATGGCGATAGTCGACGTGATCCGCAGCAAGGAAATGGACCGGCTGCTGGTGTGTGCCGCGGAAGACTGCGACGCCGTCGTGCTGGACCTGAGCCGCAACCGTTCGAAGCGCTACTGCGACACGGGAAACTGCGCCAACCGCGCACATGTGGCCGCGTACCGGGCCCGGAAGGCCGCGTCCTGACGCCGGCATCCTGACGACAGCGGCCGGCCGCTCACGCCGGCCGGCCGTACGTCTTAGTGGTAGGGCTCCGGATGAGGCCCCGCTCTTAGGCGGTGGGCCCGTTGTCGCCGGAATCGGCGTGGCCGGCAGCGTCGGGCCCGGGGGCAGACGGGCCGCCGTGGCCGGAGCTTCGCTTGGAACTGAGGTTGACACCGGAGCCCTTCCCCAGGTGCTCCGCGTTCTCCTTGTAGCTCATCGAGAGCATGGCCGCCACCACGAGAATCACGATGAAGGCGATCCCGGCACCGGTGAAGGCCAGATCGAAGCGGGGCGAGCGGGCGCTGCCGCCCGAGGCGAAGATCAGGACGCCGACGAAAACCACCACGGCCCAGAACGCGGAGAACATGAGCGGTCCCTTGACCGACGTCCGCAGGCTGCGGGGCGCTCCGGGTTTCTGCTGTGCCAAGGTGTATTCCTCCTGCAGCCTGTGCGCAAAAGCGCGGCTGTCTCTTTACCGCAATTGTTCTACGCCGGGTAGAACCTGTCGGTACTAGTTTACGGCCTCGCGGAATCGCCCCGAGCATCGTGCCGCAGGGTCAGCCCGGACAGCATCCACAGGACGCCGCTGATGATGGCACCGCCGCCGGCAACGCCGAGGAGTGCGTGCGGACCGAGGCCAATGAAGAACGGCAGCGCGACCGCCGTGCCCAGTCCGATCACGCCGGAGGCGATCCAGTCCCGGGCCAGGACGGAGCGGCCGCGGGCCAGGATGCCCGCGAACAGCTCCGCGGCACCGGCGACGCCGAGGCCCACGGCCGCGATGGCTCCGAAGACGAGGGGGCTGGGGATCAGGGCAACGGCGGCGCCGGCTCCGGCAAGGGCGGCCGCGCCGGCGGAGAGGATCCTGCCGGCACGTTCCTGCGGCCGGTATCCGGACTTCGTCACGGTCCAAATCAGTATCACCCCGGTGGCCAGGAGGTAGAGCCCCCCGGCCCAGCCCATGCCGGCCTCGGACGGCGCGGCCCAGAACACCGTCACTGCGCCGAAAACGAGCGCAACGCCGGCCCTGACCAGCACGGGCTTCCAAAGATCGGTGGCGGCGCGGAGGGCAGGGGTCGAGTCAGGCGCTGCGGGGAGAGTCACCCGACCAGTTTAGTGCGAAGCCGCCGCCGTGCATGTCTGTCCGGGACGTGTGCCGGCAGGGGTCGGGCTCACAGCACCCCGAGGACCATCCACCGGTCTGTCCGTGCCCTGAGGCCCAGCGTCAGCGCCCGGGCAGCCATGTAGCCCAGCGAGAAGGCTGCCCAGAGCCAGAGCAGCCCTTCGCCGCCCGCAACCCCGGACCAGGACACAGCCAGCAGCAGCGGCACGTAGACGGCCAGATTGACGACGCCGGCGATCGCCAGATAGCGGGCGTCGCCGGCGCCGATGAGGACGCCGTCGAGGACGAAAACGTATCCGGCGATCGGCTGCCCGGCGGCGAGCACCCACAGCGCGAGCGTGAGCGCCGCGCGGACGTCGGCGTCGGAGGTGAACAGAGCGCCGGCCCAGGGCGCCGCCGCGGCGAGCACCGCCCCGGTCAGGGCGCCAAAGCCGAGTCCCCACCGAGTCATGGTGCCCGTCAGCGCCCGCGCCGTCTCCGGCCGGGCCGCCCCGAGCTCCTTGCCAATCAGGGCCTGCGCCGCGATCGCGAGGGCATCCAGGGCGAAGGCGAAGAACGTGAAGATGGTCATGGCCAGCTGGTGCGCGGCAAGATTGACCGGACCCTGGGCCGTGACCACCATTACCGTGGCAAGAATCGCAATGCGCAGGCTCAGCGTGCGCAGCATCAGCCACGATCCCACCCGGGTCAGGGCCCGGATGCCGCGCCAGTCCGGCAGCAGGGACACGCCATGACGGCGGGCGTTGCGCCAGACGATGAGCACGTAGACCGCGGCCATTGCCCATTGCGCGATGCTCGTACCCGCGGCCGAGCCGGCCACCGACCAGCCCAGACCGTAGACGAGGACCAGGTTCAGCACGATATTCAGCGTGAAGCCCGCCGCCGCCACAACCAGGGGCGTGCGCGTGTCCTGGAGCCCCCGGAGCACTCCGGTGCCGGCGAAGATGAGCAGCATCGCCACCAGACCGGGCATGGACCACCGTAGGTAGTCAACGGCAAACGCGTGCACCTCGCCGCGGGCGCCCATCAGGTCCAAAAGGGGCCCGGCGGCCAGGAATCCGGCGACCGCCAGGACGATTCCGAGCAGGAGCGCCAGCCAGATGCCGTCACGCCCGGCGGCGAGGGCTTTGGCGAGCTGGCCGTTGCCGATGGCCCGCGCCACCGCCGGCGTCGTGGAATATGCGAGGAACACCATGAGTCCCACCGCCGTGTGGAGCACCGCCGACGCCAGCCCGACGCCGGCCAGCTCGGCCACTCCGAGGTGACCCACGATTGCAGAATCGGCGAGCAGGAACAGCGGCTCGGCAATCAGGGCACCAAAGGCCGGTACGGCGAGGCGGAGGATTTCCCGCCGGTGACCTGAGGACGGCGGCAGGGTCTTTGGCAGCGGAGGGGAGGCAGGCACGGATTAACCCTAACGGGCGCTTCCACGTCCACCCGCGTCATTGATTGACATTTCAACTAAAAGCGTCCACAGTAGTAGTTGAAGATACAACTTTTCACGTTTTGGTGGCACCGCCGAGCGCCCCTACCCCGAAAGGGCAACTCATGAACCAGCCCGCACTGACCACCTCCGCCCGGACCATCCTGCGCGTCATTGCAGGCTTCCTGTTCGCAGCCCACGGCTGGCAGAAGTTCAACGAATTCACCATTGCCGGCACCCAGGCGGCCTTCACACAGATGGGCGTCCCCGCGGCCCAGGCGGTGGCCCCGATCGTCGCCACCCTCGAACTCGTCGGCGGCGTCGCATTGATCCTGGGCGTGCTCACCCGCGTGTTCGCTGCCCTCCTGGCCTTGGACATGCTCGGCGCCCTGTTCCTGGTGCACGCCTCTGCTGGTGTCTTTGTGGCAACCGGCGGCTATGAGCTGGTCCTGATCCTGGCGGCCGCAGCCCTGGCCGTGGCGCTCGTCGGGGCAGGCAGCGTCTCCGTGGACAAGGCACTCTTTGGCCGCAGCGGCTCGAAACTGCGCGTCCTCGCCTAGGACAGCACCCGAATCGTGCGGCGCTCCTTTGCGGGCGCTCCCTGGCGGGCGGTCACCAAGCGGTGGCCGCCCGCCGTCGTGCGCCAGCACTTATGGCCCGCCGGGTTATGGCGTCCCGGACAGCGATTGTGTCGCCGGACCCCGGCCCCGGCCGGGCCGTTCAGTAAACTTCCAGCATGAGCGAGAACGCGCCCAATGCCGTGACCCTGCGCTTCCTGGCGGCGCCCACCGACGTGGGCCACAGCGGCTCGGTCGACGCCGGCACCGTGCTGGAGTGGGTGGACAAGGCCGCCTACGCCGCCGCCGTCGGCTGGGCAAAGTCCTACTGCGTGACAGCCTATGTGGGGAACATCCACTTCGCGGATCCGGTCAACAGCGGCGACATGGTGGAGGTCAAAGCCACCATCGTTTACACCGGGCGGTCATCGATGCATATCCGCACCGTGGTGTCCTCGTCCGATCCAAGGGGTGGACCGGCCACCATGCGCAGCCAGTGCATCGTGATCTTCGTGGCCGTGGGCGCGGACGGCAAGCCCATCGCCGTTCCGGGGTTTGAACCGGGGACGCCGGCGGAAATCGAACAGCGGGACGATGCGCTGGCCCGGATCAAGGTCCGCGAAGCCATCGTCCAAGCCATGAGCGGACAGGAATATACCGATGCCGGCACGGCCGAGCGGGTGGTGCTGCGGTTCATGGCGGCGCCCACGGACGTGAACTGGGGCGGCAAGGTCCACGGCGGCATCGTCATGAAGTGGATCGACGAGGCCGCCTACGTCTGCGCCTCCCGGTACTGCGGCAAGGACACCGTGGCCGTGTTCTCCGGCGGCGTGCGGTTCTACCGGCCGCTGCTGATCGGCGACGTGGTGGAGGTAGAGGCGCGCCTGGTCTACACGGGCACTAAGGGCATGCACATCGCCGTCCATGTCCGTTCGGGCGACCCCAAGGGGCGCGAGCTGAACCTCACCACCTACTGCCTGACCGTCATGGTGGCGCGCGATGAGACCGGCACCTCGGTCCCGATCCCGCAATGGGTACCGGTCTCCGCGGAGGACAAGAGGCTGCACGCCCACGCCCGGGAACTGCTGGAAATCCGCGGCCGGGCCCCGGGGAACCGGCTGCCGAACCACCTGCTCGCGGCGGGCAACGGCTGAGCGCAACCGGGCTAGAAGCCGCCGCCGGCATCGGCCGCCATGTTGGCAAACCGCGAGTAGTGGCCCTGGAAGGCCACAACAATGTCCTTCGTGGGGCCGTTACGGTGCTTGGCGATGAGGATGTCCGCCTCGCCGGCGCGCGGGGACTCTTTGTCATAGACGTCTTCACGGTGCAGCAGGATCACCATGTCGGCGTCCTGCTCGATGGAACCGGATTCACGCAGGTCCGAGACCATGGGCCGCTTGTCCTGGCGTTGCTCCGAGCCACGGTTCAGCTGCGACAGCGCGATAACGGGCACCTGGAGCTCCTTGGCCAGCAGCTTCAGCGCACGGGAGAACTCGGAAACTTCCTGCTGGCGCGACTCCACCTTTTTGCCCGAGCTCATGAGCTGCAGGTAGTCCAGGATCACCAGCTTGAGGTCATGCTGCTGCTTCAGGCGGCGGCACTTGGCGCGGATTTCCATGAGCGACATGTTGGGGCTGTCATCAATGAACAGCGGGGCATCATTCATGCGGCCCATGGTGGTGGCGATTTTGGACCACTGCTCGTCCTTGATCGTGCCCTTGCGAAGGTCCTGAAGACCGATCGTGGCCTCGGCGGACAGCAGGCGCATGGCGATCTCGTTGCGGCCCATTTCAAGGGAAAACATGACCGTGGCGAGGTTGTTCTTGATGGCGGCCGAGCGGGCGAAGTCCAGCGCGAACGTGGACTTACCCACGGCCGGGCGGGCGGCGATGACGATCATTTGGCCGGGGTGCAGTCCGTGCGTCAGCTCATCAAGTTCATAGAAGCCCGTGGGGACGCCGACCATGCCCTCGCCGCGGTGTCCCGAGGCCTCGATCTCGTCCACCGTGGACTCCATGACGTCCTTGAGGACCACATAATCCTCGGCGGTGCGTCGTTCGGCGACGGCATAGACCTCGGCCTGCGCCTGGTTGACGAGGTCTTCCACCTCGCCGTCCTGCCCGTAGCCAAGCTGGACGATCTTGGTGCCGGCATTGACAAGGCGGCGCAGCACGGCGCGTTCGGCCACGATTTCGGCGTAGTATCCAGCGTTGGCGGCCGTGGGGACGGTCTGGATGAGTTCGTGCAGGTAGGCGGGGCCGCCGATCCTGTTGATTTCACCGCGCTTGGTCAGCTCATCCGAGACCGTCACGGCGTCCGCGGGTTCACCACGGCCGTAGAGGTCAATGATGGCCTCGTAGATGGTCTCGTGTGCCGGACGGTAGAAGTCCTGGCCGCGCAGGATCTCGACGACGTCGGCGATGGCGTCCTTGGACAGCATCATGCCACCGAGCACGGACTGCTCCGCCGGGATGTCCTGGGGGGGCTTGCGGCTGCCCTCGGCTCCCCGCGTGCCCTCGACCGAGTCCAGATGCGTAACTGACAAAACTGCCGTCCTCCATTGTGTGCCGCGGCGAACATTCCGTTCACCCCGGCGCGTAAGCCCTGTGCCTTCAGACCCAGTGACAAGAGCCGGCTCAGCCGGCCGCTCCATTCGTATCAGTCAGCTCCGACAGTTCATGCCGGCGCCGCATATCGCAGTGACCAACACCGCCAGCACTCAGGTCCGCTATCGGTGGCGCTGGCATCAATAGCAGCACGGCCGCACCTCGCCCAAATCGGGCTCCGAACGCCTCGGCGTGACATCCATACAGCGCCCGTTTCTGCCTTCCTGGCCCGAATCTCCTGCAACGTTATCTGCCGTTGGGGCAGGCACCAACCCGGAAGGCGGGCCAGCCTGTGGATAAGCTGTGCACTACTGGCCGCTGCTTGTGCACAGTCTGTGGGTAGGCCTGTGGATAGAAAGAAATTTAATCCCGAAACCTCCGCTTGACCTGCGGAAACATTGAATTCGTGTTGTGGACACAAAACAATTTTTCGCGAAGCTTCATCCACAGCCTGCAGCTTGGGCTGGGGATATGCCGCAGCACAGGAAGCCACATTTGCCGCCCAATCGGCGACTTTTGTGACCGGACTCACGGCCGCGGGCCCGCTTTGACGCGAGCCCCGGCGTGCTGTACTCGGGCTGCAGAACATGCTGTGGACAATCGCAATCTGGCATAAGCTCTAATCATGGGCGATGTACTGCTAGTCATGTTGCCTGCCCTTATTCTGGCGGCGGTGCTTTGGGCGGGCGCCACAGCCCTGAAGCCCCGGAATTTCGGCGTCTCCGACGCCGAGCGCTACCAGCGGGAGCTCGCGGTTAAGTCCCAGGCCCACTATGCGGCACAGGTCCAGTCTGCCGTCGCCGCTCGAGCCCGCATCGAAGCGTCCATTCACCCCAGCCAGAACTCCCAGCAGCAGTCGCAACAGGAGGACCATGCACGGACCGCCGCGCAGCTGGTCCGAAACGCCTCAGTCCCCGCAGGGGGCCGCCACGCGGACGACCTGCTTGCCACCGGACACCTCAGTCCGCAGCTCTTCCTGGAACTGCAGTCGCTGGCCCGTAGCGGCCACAAGACCAAGGCCGCCCGGTTGCTGCGGCACTCGACCCACTCGGACCACCAGACCGCCAAGAATTACGTAGAACGGCTCTAGCCCATGGACTCCCTGCTCACTCCCGTACTGATCTTGGTGCTCGTGGCCGCCGGCGTGCTGCTGGCGATCCGGGCTTGGAGCCGCCGGAGCCAGCGGGCCCGGTCGGAGGCGGCGCCGCAGCCCGCCCCCGACTCCGCAGAGCTGGCGCGTGCGGCGGCGGGAAAGCTCAGCGAGGAGCAGCACCGGCGGCTGTACGCGCTGATCGCACAGGGACAGGCCATGGCGGCCATCAAGGTCTATCTCGAGGCCACGGGAGAGGGCCTGCGGGCCTCCCGCGACGCCGTCACGGCACTCGCCGCCCATCCCCAGCCGTTCCGCGCCCCGGAGGCGGCCCCGGAAGCGGCGCCGGACGAGGACGACGTGCCACAGCGATTCTCGTACCGCTACCGTGCGATCGCCAGCAAGGGTGACGTCACGCGCGAGGTGAGCAGCAACATGCTCAACGATGAGATCTATGGAAGAATCCGCACCCTCGCCAAGAGCGGCGACACCGAGGCTGCAGCGACGGCCCTGACCCGGCACTCCGATATCTCCATGAAACAGGCCAGGGAGTTCATCGCACTGCTCGATGACTGAACACCGGCAGGACTCGGCGCCGCCGGGCTACGCACGGCGGGCAGCGGCAGTGCCGCCGTCCGGCGCGGGCAGGGCCGGCTAGAAGTCGAACAGGTCCCCCAGCCAGCCCTCCTTCTTCTTGGGGCGGCGGCGGTCATCATACCGGGGCTGGTCATATCGGGGCTGGTCGCGGCGGTCCCGGCGGTCATCATACCGGCCCTCGTCATACCGCCGCTCGTCCCGGCGCGGGTCAAGGTTGTAGAGCGGCGGCGGAACCTGGCCGGGCGAGGGCAGCGGCGCTGCGGGGGCGGCGGCGGTCGCCTCCGCAACCCGGTCAATGATCTTGTCCAGCTCGCCCCGGTCCAGCCACACTCCGCGGCATTTCGGGCAGTAGTCGATCTCCACGCCGCTGCGTTCACTCATGATCAGGTCTATAGAATCCACGGGACATTTCATGTCCCGGACAACGAGCGGTCGCCCGAAAAGGTTCTCCCGGTCCCGCCGGCGGGCGCTAACGCTGGCCGGAGATCCCGGCGAGCAGCTGCTCGAACGGCAGGGACTCCAGCGCGGCCGGCTTCTGCCGCGGACCCGCTTCCTGAAGCAGGCGAACAAACTCCCCCGCTGCCCGTTCCACGCGCACCGACAACGGCGAGCCGCCGTAGTCGTTGTTCCCCCAGTCCTGGGGCCCGGCGAAGACCGCGGTGGGAGTGATCCGGGCGCGCAGGTAGGTGAAAAGCGGCCGCATCGCGAAGTCCAGCACCATCTGGTGCCGGTCCGTGCCGGCGGTGGCACCGACCAGAACGGCTTTGCCCTCCAGCGACTTGGGATCGAGCACGTCGATGAAGGACTTGAAGAGCCCGCTGTAGGACGCGCTGAACACGGGGCTGACGGCGATGATGCCGTCGGAGGCTTCGACCCCGGCGATCACCTCGGCCAGCCGCGGAGCCGCGTAGCCGGTCACGAAGTTGTTGGCGATGTCCACGGCAAGGTCCCGCAGTTCCACGACTTCAACGTCCGCGGCATAGCCGGCGGCGGCAAGCTGCCGCTCGGTCGAAGCCGCCAGCTGATCCGCCAGCAACCGGCTCGACGACGGAACGCCGAGCCCGGCGGAGATTACGGTGATACGGCGGGTTTCCACAGGTGCTCCTCAATTGAATTCAGGTCAGCAACGCTATTACATGCGTTTGCATCTACCTACACAAGGGGCGGGGGTGCGGATTTATTCCCCGGCGGTGACAGGCCTGCCACCGTCTGCCAGACTGCGGCCATGGCTGAAAACAAGACCCAGGCAACCGGCGCGTCCGTTGAGGCGTTTCTGGCCGGCGTCGAGCATCCCGTGCGGCGCGGGGACGGGCACCGCCTGGTACAACTGATGTCCGCGATCACGGATCAGCCGGCGGAAATGTGGGGTCCGAGCATTGTCGGGTTTGGCCGCTACCACTACAAGTACGCCACGGGCAGGGAGGGCGACGCCCCGGCCGTCGGGTTCTCCCCCAGGAAGTCCAGCCTCTCGCTGTACGGCCTCACGTACGGGCTCACGGACGCGCCCGAAACCGCCGAAGTGCTGGGACGCCTCGGAAAGCACAAGCTCGGCGCCGGGTGCCTGTACGTCAACAAGCTCGCGGACATCGACGAGGCCGCCCTCACGGAGCTCATCCGCCGCGGCTACCGGCACGCCACCACGGCGCTGCACCACGGCTAGTCCCGCCCCAAGCAACGCGGGGTCACATCGCGCCCAATAAGCCCGCCGCATTGGGCCGCAAGTGACTCCGCGTTGGTTAAAAGCAGAAGGCCCCCGCCGCCGGATCCCATGAGGATCAGGCAGCGGGGGCCCTCAACAGTTCAGGACCGCCTGGCCGTGAGGCCGGAAGCCGAGAAGACTATTTGCCTGCGACGACGTCGAGTTCGATCACAGCGGAAACGTCGTCGTGCAGACGGACGTTTGCCTGGTAGGAACCGGTCGACTTGATGTGTGCCGGCAGTTCAACCTTGCGCTTGTCGATGCGGCCCAGGCCAGCGGCCTCAACAGCGTCGGCCACGTCGCCCTGCTTGACGGTGCCGAACAGGCGTCCGGTTGCGCCAGCCTTGACGACCAGCTTGACCGGCTTGGCGGAGAGTGCAGCAGCCTGCTTCTGAGCGTCTTCCAGGGAAGCGTGCTCGCGGGCAACGCGGGCAGCCTTGATGGACTCAACCTGCTTCTCGCCACCCTTGGACCAGGTCAGGGCGAAGTTGCGGGGCAGCAGGTAGTTACGTGCGTAACCGTCCTTGACCTCGACAACATCGCCAGCAGCACCGAGACCGGTTACTTCGTGGGTCAGAATGAGCTTTGCCATGTTAGTTAATCCCTTCCTTAGCCGCGGCCAGCGCCGGAGTAAGGCAGCAGAGCAACTTCGCGGGCGTTCTTGATTGCCTGGGCGATTTTGCGCTGTTCCTGCACCGTGACGCCAGTGACGCGACGGGCGCGGATCTTTCCGCGGTCGGAGATGAACTTGCGCAGCAATGCTACGTCCTTGTAGTCGATGACAGTGATGTCAGCGGCCTTCAAGGGGTTGGACTTTGGTTTGGGCTTACGGAGTTCAGCCTTAGCCATCGTGGAGCTCCTATTCGATGGAGCCCGTGGATATTGATCCACGGGATGGTGGTGATCCGGCGCGGTCGGCGCCCGGCCGCCTTGCGGCGTCCCGGCGGTTTTCGTTGCCGGACCTTAGATGTTGTTTAGAAGGGAGGTTCGGAATCCGGGCCGTTGCCCCAGCCGCCGCCAGCGTTGCTGACCCCGGGCGTGGCCCACGGGTCCTCTTGCGCTGCGGGCTGGTTGCCGCCCCAGTTTCCGCCGGAGTTGCCACCCTGGTTTCCACCAGAGTTGCCACCGAAACCGCCGCTGTTGCCGCCGCCGAAGCCGCCCTGTCCACCCTGACCGCCGGAGCGCTGGGTGCGGTTGACCTTAGCATTGGCGTAGCGCAGGCTCGGGCCGATTTCATCGACCTCAAGCTCGATAACGGTGCGCTTCTCGCCTTCTTTTGTTTCGTAGGAACGGCTCTTCAGGCGGCCGGAGACGATCACGCGCATGCCCTTGGTCAGGGACTCGGCGACGTTTTCGGCTGCTTCACGCCAGACCGACGCGCGGAGGAACAGGGTTTCCCCGTCCTTCCACTCATTGGACTGCCGGTCAAAGGTGCGGGGAGTAGAAGCGATGGTGAAATTCGCTACGGCCGAACCTGACGGTGTGAACCTGAGCTCGGGGTCATTGGTGAGATTACCGATGACCGTGATAGTAGTTTCGCCTGCCATCTACTGCCTCCTTGTGCGTTCCTGCGGAATGAAGATTGAACGTTGACGCTGAATTACTCAGCAACAACTTTCTGCTCTTCGGGGCGGGTGATCTTGGTGCGCATGATGGTCTCGTTGAGACTCAGCTGGCGGTCAAGTTCCTTGGCGGTAGCCGGCTCAGCGGTGAAGTTCACCACGGCGTAGATACCTTCGGACTTCTTCTGGATTTCGTAAGCCAGGCGACGACGGCCCCAGATGTCAACCTTTTCGATGGTTCCACCATCGTTGGTGATGACGTTCAGGAACTTCTGAAGCGACGGCTCAACGGCACGCTCTTCGACCTCGGGGTCGATGATTACCATCAATTCGTAAGGACGCATATGTGAACCCACCTCCTTTGGGCTAAGCGGTTACGGCATTTCCGTAACAGGAGGTTCATTTGCGGTGCCATGCGGTGCCCGGGCCACCGGAACGGGGCTGGGCGCAGCACAGACTTCACTATCTTAGTGCATCGGTGCTTGTTCCGGCGACTCCTGATGGACCCACGCTAGTCCGGCCCTCAGGCGGCGGGAAGCGGGCAGGAAGCACATGTGGAAAACCGCCGCTCGGCCGGGGTCGGAAGCCTCGCCCTGTGCCATGATCTGAAAATGGACTCCGACACTGAATCCACGGCCGTGCCTCCGCCAGTGCGCCGCAGCCGGCTGCGCTTCGCCGTCATGGTGCTGGTCGGGCTGCTCGCCGCCGCAGCGACCGGGATGGCGGGCTACTGGGTGGAGGCCCCCGCGGTCGGCTGGGCCTGCGCCGCGGCCTGCTACGTGCTCTGGGTGTGGTTGGTCGTGGGCAGGCTGGACCCTGCTGACACCTGGGCCCACGCGACGGCGGAGGACCCGTCGCGCAGCGTCACCGACCTGCTGATCCTAGCCGCGAACGCGGCGAGCCTTGTGGCGGTGGTCGCCGTCGTCATCGACTCGCACAGCAGCGACTACGCGGCACGCCTCGGGGGTGGGGTGCTCGCGCTGGCTTCGGTGGCGCTGTCCTGGCTCCTGGTCCAGACCCTCTTCACACTCCGGTACGCCGAGCTGTATTACAGCACCGAGCCACATGCTGGGGCGGCCGTGGGCGGAATCAGCTTCAACCAGGCCGGCCCGCCGCAGTACACGGATTTCGCCTACCTCGCCACGAGCCTCGGCATGACCTACCAGGTCTCGGATACCGCCCTGGAAAACCACAGTGTGCGTGCCGAGGCGCTGAAACACAGCCTCTTGTCCTACGTTTTCGGGACCATCATCCTGGCCGCGACGCTCAACCTCGTGGTCGGGCTGACCGCCTAGGGCACCACCGGCGGCTACGCGGCGGTCCGGAAGAAGGCTTCGGTGGCCTTCGCCAGCCGGTGCGGGTCCTCGACGCCGCAGAGCTCGCGCGCCGAATGCATCGAGAGCAGGGGCACGCCGACGTCGACCGTCCGGATCCCCAGCCTGGTGGCCGTCAGCGGGCCGATCGTCGAGCCGCACGGCATCACGTTGTTGGACACGAATTCCTGGTAGGGGATGCCGGCGTCGTCGCACAGCCGCGCCCAGAGGGCGGCCCCGGCGGCGTCGGTCGCGTAGCGCTGGTTCGCGTTGATCTTTAGCAGCGGGCCACCGTTGAGGACCGGCCGGTTGGCGGGATCGTGCCGCTCCGGGTAGTTCGGGTGCACGGCGTGGCCCGCATCGGCCGAGACGCAGAACGACGCCGCGAAGGCCTGGCGCCGCTGGCTCGCCGAAGCGCCGAGCCCGTCGGAGATCCGCACCAGGACGTCTTCGAGGAGGGGTCCGGATGCGCCTGAACGGGACGCGGAGCCGATTTCCTCGTGATCGAAGGCGGCCAGCACGGCGATCGGCGCGCCGCCGGACATGGGCGTCCCGGCGTGCGCGATCAACGCCGCGAGCCCGGCGTGCGTCGCCGAGAGGTTGTCGAGCCGGCCCGAGGCGAAGAACTCGTCTTTCGCGCCGAAGACCGCCGGGGCCTGGGTGTCCGCGATCACGACGTCGTACCCGCCGATCCGGGCCGGATCCACCCCGGCGCCCGTGACCTTCGCGGCGAGGAGCCCCAGCAGGTCCTCGGCGGCAGGATCGCCCAAGCCGAACACTGGATTCATGTGCTGCTGCTTGTCCAAGACCAGGCCTTCATTCACGGCCCGGTCCAGGTGGATGGCCAGCTGCGGGAAACGCAGCAGCGGACCCGTCGCCGTCAGGTGCTGGCTGCCGTCGCGCAGAACGAGGCGGCCGGCGAGCTGGAGTTCGCGGTCCAGCCAGGAGTTCAGGAGGGGGCCGCCATAGACCTCCACGCCGGCCTGGAGCCAGCCGAACTTGCCGGTGGTGGGCTTCGGCTTGAGCTTGAACGACGGTGAATCCGTGTGCGCGCCGAGGATGTTGAAACCCGTGGTCGCTCCGGCACCCGCCGGCACCACCCAGGCGATGAGGGCGCCGTCGCGGATCACGTAAAACTTGCCGGCCGCCTCGGCGGGGGCCGCAGGTGCGGGCGCCGGCCACGGCTGCAGCTCATCGAGGCCCGTGAAGCCCGCCTCATCCAGTCGGCGCGCGGCCTCATGGACGGCATGGAAGCTCGACGGCGACGCGCTGACATAGGCGCCGAGGTCCTGGATGTGGTCTGCGGCAGAGCTCGGTGATGGCATGGCTTCGAGTCTAGCCGGGCGGGTTCCTCAGTCCCGGCCGTCCCGCAGCTCCGGCCGGTAAGGGCACCGGCGGCGCTCGGCCGGCATGTGGCGCCGTCGGGCTATACCGTGACCTTGAGGCCGGCGGCGTAGCCGGCCGCCACCGACCCGCTCATGGTGGCCAGCTGGTAGATCCCGCCGTCATCGCCGAACACGTTGTCGGATTTCAGGGTGGTGCGCGGGAAGTTCCGGGCGCTCAATTCGTAGCCCGCGGACGCGTAGACCTGGCGGCATGCCGCCTCGGTCAGGGCGATCTGGGACACCGCGAGGACCTGGCCGGCCGCCGTCGCATTGCTCATGGACTCAAAGACTTCGAAGTGGATGTGGGGCCAGCGGCCGTTGTAGGCGCCCGGGTAGATGGTCGTGAAGATGACCTGGCCGTTGGCGTCGGCCACCTGGACGCCGCGGAGGTAGTTTTCGCTGTGGAGCGCGGAATCGTACATCGAGTATCTGCCGTCGCGGTCGCAGTGCCAAGCGTAGACGGCGGCACCGGCCAGCGGGATGCAGCCGTTGGCGTTGTCGAGCAGGGTCAGCGTGACGGTCAGAGGGACGCCCTGGGCTGTGCTGGTGGAGGTTCCGAAGCTCGACGTGATGTCCCGGCGGACCACGCCGGACGCCTCGAGGACGTTGGGCCCGTTAGAACCGTCGCCGGGGAAGGGGCCGGCAGTTTCCTGCGGCATTTCGGCGCCGCATTCGGCAATCGCACGCGTCAGTGTCGGGGAGGCCGCCGCCGACGTTGCCGCCGCCGAGGCCGACGTCGAACTGCCGCCGCTGCCGCCGGGGGTACAGGCCGCCAGGGCGGCGGCGGTACCCGCACCAAGGAACATGCCCAGCGAGCGGCGGCTCATAAGAGTGGAGAGATCGAATTCCAGGCCACGATCGTGGTCGGGATGCGGCTCGCGCGGAGGCTGCGGCGTTGATGTCATGACCCCATCGAACCCGGGATGGCCGTGGATTGGCTAGACCCCTCGGAAATGGCCCTCCGGTTTCGGCGAAGACCGGACATGTCCCTTGCCGGCGCCGCGTCCCGTCCTGCCCCGCGGGACATGCCCTCCCGTTCGTCACAGGGTAGGACATGCCCTCCCCTTCGTCACAGGGTTGGACATGCCCTCCCCTTCGTCACAGGGTTGGACATGCCCTCCCGTGCATACGGACATGCCCTTCCCTGCACCGCGGGACTGGACATGTCCCCCGGTGTGCACGGACATGCCCTCCCTCCGCGCCGGGGAATGGACATAATGCCGCTATGTCCAGTGGTGGGCTTCGGGGGAGGGCATGTCCGGTGGTGTGGGCCGCCTAATCCGGCCTGTCGCCGGAAGAGTGGGACCTACGGCATCGGGCGGCCCGCCACGACAGCATCGTCGGCGGAATCCGCGCCGCTTGCGGCAGCGTCGGCGGAATCCGCGCCGCTTGCGGCCGCGTGGGCGGAATCCGCACCGCTTGCCACCGCGTGGGCGGAAGCCGCACCGCTTGCCACCGCGTCGGCCGGGGAATCGGCGTGATCTGCGGCCGCCCCGGCCGTACCTGCTGCCGGGACCCTATCCGCCGCACCGTTCCGTCGGTAGCGGAAGACTCCGATCCCCACCACGACGGCGGCGAGGGCCAGCGAGAGCAGCAAGGATTCCCGCGTGGATTCCAGGATCACCATGCCGATCAGGAGGGCGACGATGCTGCCGATGGCCAGCCATGTGAGGTACGGGAAAAGCCACATCTTCAGCTGAAGGTCCTTGGCGGCGGAGCCCATGCGGCGGCGCAGGATCAGCTGGGAGGCGGCGATGACCAGCCACACGAACAGCGCAATGGCGCCGGAGGTGTTGACCAGGAACAGGAAGACGGTGTCCGGGGCGATGTAGTTCAGGCCCACCGTGACGAAGCCGACTACCGTGGAGGCCAGCACCGTATAAGTCGGCACGCCACTCCTGGAAATCCGCGTCCAGGACTTCGGCGCATCCCCGCGCCGGGACAGCGAGAAGAGCATGCGGCTGGCGGTATAGAGGCCGGAGTTCAGGCAGGAGAGCACCGAGGTCAGCACCACAATGTCCATGATGGTTCCGGCTCCGGGGATGCCGAACAGTTCGATCACCGCAACGTAGGGGCTCTTGGCGACGGAGGCCGAGTTCCAGGGCAGCAGGGTGACCACGATGGCGATGGAGCCGATGTAGAAGACGAGGATGCGCCAGACGGTGGACTTCACGGCCTTTTTGACGGCGTCAACCGGGTTCTCGGACTCACCGGCGGCGATGGTGGCAATTTCCGCGCCGAAGAAGGAGAAGACGACCACGAGGATGCCGGCCAGGACGGCGCCGGGGCCGTTGGGCATGAATCCGCCGTTGCCGATCAGGTTGTCCAGCCCGGGCGCCGGGACACCGGGGACCAGGCCGAGGATCGCGGCAGCACCGAAGAGCAGGAAGAGCACGATTGCCGCCACCTTGATGGAGGCAAACCAGAATTCGAATTCGCCGTAGGACTTCACGGAGCCGAGGTTGGTCAGCGTCAGCAGCACCATCAGGGCCAGCGCCCACACCCACTGGTCGATGCCGGGCACCCAGCGGTGCATGATGGCCGCCCCCGCCGTGGCTTCGATGCCGAGGACAATGATCCAGAACCAGGCGTAAAGCCAGCCGATGCTGAAGCCGGCCCAGCGGCCCAAGGCCTTGTCTGCATAGGTGGAGAAGGAGCCGGTTTCCGGGTTGGCCGCAGCCATTTCGCCCAGCATCCGCATCACGAGGATGACGACGAGTCCCGCCGCGGCGTAGGCGACGAGGATGCCCGGGCCAGCCTGTTGGATCGCGGCACCCGAACCAACAAACAGGCCGGCGCCGATCACGCCGGCGATGGCGATCATGGACAGATGCCTGGGTTTTAGGGATTTTGAGAGCTGCTGGTCAGCGTGCATGAATGCGCCGTCCTTCGTGGGGGGTTCAGGCCAGTTCTATGCCGGCACTCCATGGAATCCATGCTGTGCGGCGGGCCACAGTGTCGTTTCACCCTAGACCGCGCCAGACAGGCCGCGGTTTGTGCAGTTCCACAAATGACACACGGCCAAACCGGAGCATGCGCCAGTGAGAGGGCATGGAGGGCAACTTAAGATTACCAACAGGCAATTACATCGTGTGCCTGAAACCACTGCTTCATGCCCTGCAGCAGGTGCCGGGCCCGCTACCCGGCAGTAGCAGGTCCGGCGGTCAGCGCCGCAGACCGCAGGTAACCGACTCCGGTGGAGGCCCGCCTGCCCGCCTCCGTCAGTAGTCCGCGTTGCTCGGCACCACGAGGCCCGTCTCGTACGCATACACGACGGCTTGGACGCGGTCCCGGAGGTGGAGCTTGGTCAGGATCCGGCGCACGTGCGTCTTGACCGTGGCCTCGGACAAGAAGTACCGGTGCGCGATTTCGGCGTTGGAGAGCCCCTCCGCCAACGCCCCAAGCATCTCGTTTTCGCGCGGGGTGAGGTCCTCCAGCAGCGGATCCTTCGCAGCCCTGGCCGCAAGGCGCCCAGGGACTTGATCAGTGCCGGCAGCGTCAGTGCCCACGGTTCCGGCGCCCCGGACATAGGTCTCCAGCAGCCGCTGCGTCACGCGCGGGGCCACGACGGCGTCACCGCTGGCCACCACGCGGACGGCACTGATCAGCTCCGCGGGGGCCACGTCCTTGAGCAGGAACGCCGAGGCCCCGGCCTGCAGACCGGCAAAGGCGTATTCGTCCAGGTCGAAGGTGGTCAGGATGATGACCTTGGCGACGGAACCGGAGGCCGCGATGGCCCGGGTCGCCTCGATCCCGTCCAGCACGGGCATCCGCACGTCCATCAGCACGACGTCGGGCGCGAGCTCCCTGGCTTGACGCACCGCTTCGGCGCCGTCGGACGCCTCGCCCACGATGCACAAGTCGTCCTCGCCCTCCAGGATCAGGCGGAACCCCATCCGCAGCAGCGGCTGGTCATCCACCAGCAGAACGCGTGTGGGCCCTTGCTCGGCCATTATTCCCCCCTGGTTTGGTTGCACTGGGTTCGCCAGCACTGAATTCGGTTGCAGTCTCGTCATGGCAGTTCAGTTCCGCATGCACCCGCCAGCCGCCGTCGCCCGTGGGCCCTGCCTGCACGGTGCCGGCATAGATCCCGGCCCGTTCGCGCATCCCGGCGATTCCCTGGCCGGTGCCGCCGGTGCCGCCGGTCCCGCCGGCGCCAGACCATCCCACCTGGTCAAGCGTGCCGCCCCCGGGACCGCCGGGATCAACGGTGCCCCTGCCGTCGTCGGTGACGTCGATGGTGACCAACGAGCCGTTCCGAAGGATGCTCACGTCCACGCGGCTAAGCGCGCGCCCGTAGCGCAGCACGTTGGTCAGCGACTCCTGCACGATCCGGTAGACGGTCAGCTGGAACGCCGCGTCGCGGGGCAGGGACGGACCGGTGTGCGTGTAGTGCAGCGGCAGGCCTGCGGTGCGGAAACCTTCGAGCAGTTTGGCGAGGTCGCCGCCGGCCACGAGCGGACCGCGCGGAGCGTGTCCGGCGGCGGAATCGTCACGCAGCACGCCCAGCACGCGCCGCATGTCCGCCAGCGCGGCGCGTCCGGTGCTCGAGAGTTCGGCGAGGACGCCGGCGGCGCGGTCGGGATCCTTCTGGACCACCACGGCGGCGCCGTCCGAGAGGCTGATCATGACGGTCAGCGAGTGCGCCACGACGTCGTGCATTTCGCGGGCGATGCGGTTCCGTTCGGTGACCGAGCCCAGCCGCTGCGCCCGTGCGGCCCAGGCGGCAATCTCGTGTTCGTGCTCACGGCGCTGACGCACCGAGATGCCGATCCCGGTGGCGATCACGTTAGAGAGCGTGATGCTGATGGCGGCGGCGATGCTCGCGACCAACTGGAAGTTCTCCGGGGTGCGGACCGCAATGTCAGGCAGCCGCCCGTCCAGCGGGCCAACGGCCAACAGGAAATACAGGACCACCAGCGGCCCGGTGGTCAGGGCCAGGGCCGCCGCGGCGAACCGCCGGGTGCGGACGACGGCGACGGCGTACAGCGAAAACCAGAGCCCGGCCGAGACATTGGAGCCCCAGGGATGCAGGAACGTGACGGCCAGTTCGAGTGCTCCCACCGCAGCCACCACGCGCACCGGATAGGCGCACCGGAAGAGCAGCGCCGGCGCGGCCGCCGCGAGCAGCACGGCAACCGGCCAGCCGCCGTGCGTGAGGGACTCGACCGCCGTCGGCGTGACCAGGACCAGGTAGCAGCACACCACCAGGACGTCCATGACCCGAGGATGGGCCAGCAGGTAGCGGCGGAGCCGGCCGCGGCGGCGGGCGGTGAGTTCGGCGAGGGACGCGTCGGCCGGACCGGCCGACGCGTCCCTCACAGGTACTGCATCGATCATGCTTTGAGCCTAGACGCTGCGCCGCGGCGCCGGCCTAGACGTCCCGCTTCTTGAGCAGGACGGCGGCCAGGAGCACCGGGATCACAACCCAGGCGCCCAGCACGAGGCCCGCCTGCCAGGCTTCCAGGGTGTCCGGGACATGTTCCACGGCGGTCAGCGGATCCACGGTGTTGCCGGGCAGGTACTTGCGGGCCTCCACGAAGAAGTCACCCGGAATGAGCTGGAAGGCGATGGGGGCCACGAAGAACAGGCCCACCAGGCTCATGATGCCGCCCGCGGAGTTGCGGATCAGCGTGCCGAGGGACATGCCGATCGCCGCGACCGCTGCCACGTAGAGGCTGTTGACCAGAAGCAACTTGACCGACTGCGAGCTTCCGAGATCGAGCCCGAGGCCGTAGTTGTCCAGAATCGGCACCGACACCAGCCCGGCGACCAGGGTCGATGCGGCGGTGATGATGAACGACGTCAGCACCACCACCACGAGCTTGGCGGCGAATGCGGGGATGCGCCTGGGAACCGCCGCGAACGTGGACCGCGCCATGCCGGTGGTGAACTCCGAACTCATGAGCAGCACCCCGAGGGAACCCAGGATCAGCTGGGCGAAGGCGATGCCGGAGGTGGGGACGGTGACGGCGAGGTCTCCGCCCTGGGCCGCGATGCGGGCGGCAGCCTCCGGGTCCTGGGCCGCCGCTTCGGAGAACTGGCCCGTGCCCCAGGCGGAGAGCGCCCCGAACCCCACCATGACCACCACGGTGGAGCCGAGCAGGATCAGCGTGGACAGCAGGGTGCGGAACTTGATGAATTCGGAGTTGAGGACCCGCAGGAAGCTGGGGCCGGGGCCGGTACTGGTGCCGTCGCCGGACCGCTGGGCGCGGCTTTCGGCGCCGCGGGGTGATGACGGTGTGGATTCAACAGTGGTGGAGCTCATGGTTACTTGCCTCCGGCTTCGACGGGAGCGCCCGTGGTGATCAGCGAGTGGTATTCGACCTCATCCTTGGTCAGCTCCATGTACGCCTCTTCGAGGCTGGCCTGGAGCGGGGTGAGCTCGTAGAGCAGCACTTGGCTGTCAAGGGCTGCGCGGGCGATCTGCCGGGGATCCAGGCCCTTGACTTCCAGGAGCTCCCGCTCCTGGACCTCGACCGAGACGCCGGTGCCGGCCAGCAGCTGCATGAGCCGGTCCGGCTGGTCGGTGCGGACCCGGGTGCGGCCCTGGCCCTTGCCCGTGATGATCTCCTGGATCGGGGCGTCCGCGATGATCTTCCCGCGGCCGATCACGATCAGGTGGTCGGCCGTGACGGCCATTTCGCTCATGAGGTGGCTGGAGAGGAAGACGGTGCGCCCCTCGGAGGCCAGATACTTCACCAGATTGCGGACCCACACCACACCCTCCGGGTCAAGGCCGTTGACGGGCTCGTCCAGGATGACGGTCTGCGGGTCGCCCAGAAGGGCCGCGGCGATGCCGAGCCGCTGACCCATGCCGAGCGAGAAGCCGCCCACCTTTTTGCGGGCCACGTCCGCCAGCCCGGTCATCTCGATGACTTCGTGGACGCGTTTTTTCGGGATGCTGTGGGTGGCGGCCATGGCCAGCAGGTGGTTGTAGGCCGAGCGGCTTGTGTGGACGGCCTTGGCGTCGAGGAGTGCGCCGACGTCGCGCAGGGGGGCGGCATGCTTGGTGAGCGGCGATCCGTTGACGGTCACGGAGCCCGACGTCGGCCGGTCCAGCCCCATGATCATCCGCATGGTGGTGGATTTTCCGGCCCCGTTCGGGCCCAGGAAGCCGGTGACCCGGCCGGCTTCGACGGTGAAGTTGACGCCGGCGACGGCGGTCTTGTCGCCGTAAACCTTGGTCAGGCCTCGTGCTTCGATCATGGAAGCGTTCCTTTGCGTAGCGGGGATTGTCCGGGGCACCGTACTCACGGGCCCGTCTGCACACCCCACGCTACCGACGCGGCTGCCGTATTTCGCCGGTCTCAGGGATGATTCAGGGGCGAATCAGGGTAGTCCGCGAGGATGACGTCCCGCAGGTGGGGCGCGGGCCGCGGGCCGGTGGGGACTCAGCCGAGCGGCGAGTAGTAGGTGAGTGCGCCGCGGCGGACCGTGAAGTCGATGCGCCGAACGCCGGGCATGACTTCTCCATCGACGGCGAGGACCAGGTGCCCGTCCGCGGATTCCACGGTGATCCGGTCCGTTTCGGTGAGGTGGGTGATACCCGAGGTGGCCACGGTGCCGGTCAGCACGGCCCAGAGCAGCCGCAGCCGGGCGAACGGCTCGTCGGCGGTGATCATCCGCAGGTCCAGGACGCCGTCGGCCAGTACGGGCCGGACCAGCGGTGCGTGGTCGCGGGGGTAGTACCGGCCGCGCCCGATGTACAGAATCCAGAGCCGGTGCCGCACCCCGTTGACGATCAGGGTGGTGGGGGTGCCGGCCGCGAAGGTGCGGAACATCGCCACCACGCCGGCCAGGGGTTTGCCCAGTGCCGGCTGGAGCTGCTCGCGCCGACGGACCAGGTTCGGGTAGAGCCCGACGCTGGCGGTATTGAGCATGGTCAGTTCAAGTCGTTCGGGGCTGTCGGGAAGACCGCGTTCGACCCTCACGTGTCCGATGTCCGCCAGTGCCGCCTCGCCACGGTCGGCCGCCCGCCGGGCCGCCTCGAGGGTGGGTGTTCCGGCGTCCCGCGCGAAATGGTTCAGTGTGCCACCCGGCAGCACCAGAAGCGGGAGGGAATGTTCGACGGCGGCAGCGGTGGCAGCGCCCACCGTCCCGTCCCCGCCCCAGACGCCGAGGGCGGAGGTGCCGGGGCGTAGGGCAACGGTGGCAATCTGTGCCGCGACGTCCTCCTCGGGCGCAATTTTCTCTATGTACGCCTTGGGGAATACTTTCTGGAGGGCGTTTGCAGTTTCTGCAGCGTAAGAGCCCCCTAACGTGTTGACCGCAATGCTGAGCCCTTGTCCGTCGGGGAGCTCCGCGGCCCGGACGGCATTCCGGCGGGTTTCCGGGAAGGGCGGCCGGACTGGCCACCAGCGCCGGGTGACGAGCGCGGCGCCGGCGCCGATGGCGGACCCAAACGCCACATCCGAAGGCCAGTGGGCGCCGGTGTGAACCCGGGAATAGGCCACCCCTGCCGCGACCGGCGCCAGGGCCGCTCCCAGGGACGGGCGGATCATGCCCACACCGAGTGCGAAGGCCACGGCGGAGGCGGAATGGCCGGAGGGCATCGATGAACTCGTGGGCTGGGGGTGGACGAAGCGGAAGACCGGCAGATGTTCAGGCAGGGGCCGGGTCCGGGGCAGGAGAGTTTTGAACACCAGGTTCGTGACCGCCGATGCCAGGCCCTGCGCCAGGACCCCGTGCAGGGCTGCCCGCCGCGTCTTTCCGGGGACGAGGGCCATGACTCCGGCAATGCCAAACCAGAGCTTGCCCTTGGTGGCGGCGGCGGACAGGCGGCGGAAGAGATCATCGTGGCTTCCGCCCGGCAGGTTGGAGACCGCGCGGACCAGTTTGCGGTCCAAGCTCGACCAGCGGCGTGGAGCCTTCCTCAACATGGTGCGCATCTGACCACCCTACTGCCGGAGGCCGTCCACCGCAGGAGGGTGCGCGGTACTGGCAGATCCTCTTTTGCGGGCGCCCTACCGGGCGCGCAATGGCTTCGCGGCCCCGGCGAGCAGCAGGGCCACCAGGATCGGAACCCCGATCGCCAGCAGGGCGGCCCGGATACCCGTGACATCGCCGAGGTAGCCGAGCAGGGGCGGTCCGGCGAGGAACGCGATGTAGCCCAGCGTGGACACGACGGATACCCGGGCGGCGGCCTTCCGGGGGTCATCCGCGGCGGCGGACATCCCGATCGGGAACGCCAGTGCGGCCCCCACGCCCCAGAGCACTGCACCGGCGGCGGCCAGCCAGATTGTTCCCGCGAACACGAAGAGGCACAGGCCTGCAGCGGCTGCTGCCATGCTGGCGCGGAGCACGGCTACCCGGCCGTAGGCGTCGATCGCCCTGCCACCGAAGAAGCGCATTGCGGTCATCGCCAGCACAAAGGCGGCAAACAGCAGCGCGCCCGCGGACTGTTCGGCACCGAGTCCGTCAACCGCTGCCTTGGCAATCCAGTCGTTGCCGGCACCTTCGGTGAGGGTGGCGCCCAGGACGACGACGCCGATCAGCAGCGTCCGCCCGTCACGCCACGCCAACCCGGCCTTGCCATGGCCGGGTTCACCTGCAACGGATGGAACGGCGGCCACATGGGGCAGGAAGTAGCGCGGGGCCACGGTGGTCAGGACTGCGACGACGGCGGCGATGACCAGCAGGTGCGCCGGGAGCCCGACCCCCAGGGTGGACAGTCCGGCGCCGATCAAGGCTCCCAGGAACGCGCCGCCGCTGAAGGCCGCGTGGAACTGCGGCATGATGGTGCGTCCGAGCCGGTGTTCGACGTCAGCGCCTTCAATGTTCTGCGAAACGTCCCATAAGCCGACTCCGATGCCGAAGAAGAACAGCGCAATTGCCGTGCCCGGTATGGATTCCGCCAGCAGGGACAGAGCCACGCCAGCACCGGCCGCCGCGGCCACGAGCCCCGCGCCCCGCACGGTGTTCGCCGTGCCGATCCGGCCCACCACGAATCCCGCGGCGGGCAGCGCGATCAAGGAACCGACGGCCACGCACAAAAGCAGCGTTCCCATCTGGCCGGAGGTGATGTGCAGGATCTCCGTCACCGCCGGAATGCGGGCGGCCCAACTAGCGAAGACCAGCCCGTTGATTCCGAAGACGAGGAAGGTGGCACCGGCTGCGGCCTTCAGTTGCGGTTCGATTGCGGTGCTGGTCATACGATCGCTGCTTTCACCGAGTGTCGGGCAAGTCGGGCAAGTTCTTCGGGTTCTTTGAGACTGAAAGCCTTGTCAGTGACAATAGCGATCAACGCGGGCGTTGCTGGAGTGCGGCGGTTAGCGGACGCGTTCGACGCGTTTTTCGTCCCAGACCGGTTCGGCGGATTCGTAGACTTTGCCATCGGAGCCGAAGACCAGGAACCGGTCGAAGGTGCGGGCGAACCAGCGGTCGTGGGTGACCGCAAGGACGGTGCCCTCGAAGTGGTCGATCGCCCGTTCCAGGGCCTCGGCAGAGTGCAGGTCCAGGTTGTCCGTGGGCTCATCGAGCAGCAGCAGGGTGGCGCCGGAGAGCTGCAGCAGCAGGATCTGGAACCGGGCCTGCTGGCCGCCGGAGAGGGATTCGTACTTCTGCTCGGACTGGCCCGCGAGGCCATAGCCGTCCAAGGCGCCGGCCGCGGCTTCGCGGCCGAGGCCGGAGCGGTGCTCGTCGCCGCGGTGCAGGATTTCGAGAAGCGTCTTGCCCAGCAGGTCCGGCCGCACGTGCGTCTGGGCGAAGAAGCCGGGCCGGATCCGGGCTCCGAGTTTCACGGTGCCCTCATGCGGAACCTCAGCGATGTCGACGTCCGACACCGGCAGGTGCTCCCGCTCCGGGTCGGTGCCGCCGGTGGCGAGCAGGCGCAGGAAGTGGCTCTTGCCCGAACCGTTGGAGCCCAGGACGCCCACGCGGTCGCCGAACCAGATCTCGGTGGAGAACGGCTTCATGAGGCCGGTCAGTTCCAATTTCTCGGCCACGACGGCGCGCTTGGCCGTCCGCCCGCCCTTGAGCCGCATCTGCACGTTCTGCTCGATCGGCAGGGCCTCGGGCGGCCCGGCCTCGAGGAACTTCGCCAGCCGGGTCTGGGCGGCGTGGTACCGGTTGGCCATGTCGGAGCGGAACGCGGCCTTGTTCTTATACATGTTGACGAGTTCCTTGAGCTTGACGTGCTCCTCGTCCCAGCGCTTGCGCAGCTCCTCAAAGCGCGCGTTCCGGTCCGCGCGGGCGTCGACGTAGGAGCCGAAGCCGCCGCCATGGATCCAGGCGCCGGCGCCGTTGATGCCCGGTTCCAGCGTGACGATGCGGCCGGCAGCGTTATTGAGCAGTTCACGGTCGTGGCTGATGAAGAACACAGTCTTCTTCGACTCGTTCAGCTTCGCCTCGAGCCAGCGCTTGCCCGGAACGTCGAGGTAGTTGTCCGGCTCGTCCAGGAGCAGGAGCTCGTCGGGGCCGGCGAAGAGGGCCTCGAGGACCAGGCGCTTCTGCTCGCCACCGGAGAGGCTCGACGCCGGGCGGTGCTGCGCCCGGTCAAACGGCAGGCCGAGGGCGGCCATGCAGACCTCGTCCCAGACGGTCTCGACGTCGTAGCCACCGGCGTCGCCCCAGTCCACAATGGCCTGGGCATAGGCCATCTGGGTGGGCTCGTCGTCGTGCTCCAGCATCGCAAGTTCCGCCTCGTCCACAGCGCGGGCGGCGGCGGCCAGCGCGGGTGGGGCGGCGGAAACCAAGAGGTCGCGGACGGTGGAGTCGTCCCGGACCTGGCCCACGAACTGGCGCATGATGCCCATGTTCCCGGAGCGGCCGATCACGCCTTCGTCGGCTACGAGGTCGCCTGCGATAATCCGGAACAGCGTGGTCTTGCCCGTGCCGTTCGGCCCGATCAGCGCCGTCTTGGTGCCGTCCGGGACCTTGAACGTCACCCCGTTGAGCAGCTGCGTGCCGTCGGAGAGGAAGTAATCGATGCCGGATACGTCAATATGAGCCACGCGTTCAATCTTCCCACGCCCGGGCGGGGCTCCCCGGCGGCGGTACCCCGCATGGCATGAGGGACCGTCCGCCGATTCCGGGCAGGATCTGGAGGAGCGTCGGTCAGCTGGCCCGGGTGAGGAACTCCTTGAGCAGTGGGCCGGACGTGGTGGCCCCGAGACCGCCGTCCTCGACGAAGACGGCGACGGCCAGGTCCCCGTGTGTCGCCACGATCCAGGCGTGGGTCTTGGGTGGGGAGTCGTTGCCGAACTCGGCGGTGCCGGTCTTCGCGCCTACGGGCGCGCCGGGGACGGACGAGAGGAATCCGGCATGCCCGCTGGTCACGACGGCGCGCATCATGTCGGCCAGTGACGCCGCCTCCGCGGCCGTGACCGGCTTGCCGGCGGCGGTGGCCGGTGCGGGGGCAGGGGCAGCCGAGGCGGCTGCATCACCGGATGGCGGGACTGCCGGCGTCGTGCCGGGGGTTTCTGTGCCCGCGGCCGCCGGGTCGGCAACGCCCTCGTTCGGGTTCAACACCAGTTGGGCCGCGACCGGGGCGCCCTTCGCCACGGAGCCCGCCATGACGGCGGCGGCCAGCGGGGAAAGGAGCACCTTGCCCTGGCCGATCATGGAGGCCGCGTGTTCGGTGCCCTCGGCCTCACCCGGGACAGAGCCAAGGAAGGCGGCGGCTCCCAGCGCTGGCGCCTCGACTGCGACGCCCAGCGAGGTCGCGGCGGATTCGAGCTGCGCCTGGCTGACGCCGTCCCGTGCGTTGATGAAGGCCGTGTTGCAGGAGTGGGCAAAGGCGTCGCGCAGTGTCACGGACCCCAGGGAGGACTCGGGATAGCCCTCGGCGTTCTTGAAGGTGCGGCCGTCCACTGTAAGGGTTGGCGGGCAGTCGACCGTGGAGTCCGGAGTCATGCCGTTGCGGAACATGGCTAGGGAATCGATCATCTTGAAGATCGAACCGGGGGCGTACTGGCCCAGCATTGCGGTGTCGTAGCCGTTGCTGCCGGGTCCGGAGGCGGCCGCGAGGACGGCGCCGCTGGAGGGCCGGAGCGCCACGATGGCCGACGCCGGGCCGACGTCGGCGAGGACGTCCTCGGCCAGTTGCTGCAGCTTCGGATCCAGGGTGGTCTTCAAAGCCGTCCCGGTCTTGACCTCGGTCCGGAACAGTACCCTGCGCGGGTCCGTCGTGGCCGCCTTGATCTCCTCGGCAGTGAGGCCGGCTTTCTGGGCCCTGATCACAATCCCGTCGCTGCCGCGCAGCTGAGCGTCATATTGCTGCTGGAGGCCGCCGATGCCGGTGGTGTCGCCGGGCTTAAGCGCGCCGCCCGACTTCTCGATCTGCTCGGCGTTCGCCTCGGCGGCAGTCCCCAGCAGGGCCCGAGCGAAGGTGCGGGTGGGTGCCAGGGGGAGCGAGTCGGGGACGGCCCGGCCGCCGGGAATCGCCGAAATCTGCGCGTCGGTAATGGTCCGGCTGCCGTCGTCGCGCAGCGTGATGGCGGAAACGAACGCCTCGGGACCGGCCGCCGCGACCTGCTGGGCGTAGCCAGCCGGATCGACGCCCACCAGCTTGGCCAGCTTGGTGGCGGAGTCCGCCGGGTCGGCACCGCCGAGCGCGGGCTTGTCGACGCCGACCTTTACCACCGGCCGGTAGGTGACCAGCGGAACGTTCCCGGCGCCGAGGATGGCGGCACGCTGCGGGGTGTCCGTGGAACGGGTAACGATCTCGCCGTCAGCGAGTTCCGGAACCAGCATGGCCGGCTTCCATACGGTGAGCCACTTGTCGCCGGACTTCTTCAGCTGCGCGGAAACGGTGTATTTCCATTCCTCCGCGCCGACTTTCCAGGCGTAGTTGAGCGGGAAAGTGGCCGTGTCCGCGTCAAAGGTCAGCTCTCCGGCCTGCACTGCTGGTTTGTCCGGGTCGAGCCCCTGGAAAATTTCCTTGAGCTGGTCGTTGACGGCGCCGGACTCCTTACCGTCAAAGCCGACGGATCCGACGTCGAGCGCCGACACCGCGGTGGCGAGCTGTTTGGCAGCGTCTTCCGCGCCGGCCCGGCCGTCGCCGCAGGCAACCAGCGAGGTGCCCAGAACAAGACCCACGAGGGCCAGTGCAAGTTTTGGTGAGTTCCCCATGGCGTAATTATGCCCCGGGGCACGGACAACCCCCGAGTCACGAAGCCTCACAGAACCCGCCGCTTGGCAGACCCTAGTCGCGCCGGATGATCCTGCGCTGGGCGGCGACGGCAATTGCGGCGGTGCGGTTATCCACGCCGAGCTTGCCGTAAATGTGCACCAGATGGGTCTTGACCGTTGCCTCCGAGATGAACAGCTGCTTCGCGATCGCACGGTTTCCCATGCCGGTGGCCAGCAGCTCCAGCAGCTGAATCTCGCGGGCGGAGAGGACTGGCTCCGGGTTCCGGATCCGGCCCATCAGCCGGGCTGCGACCTCCGGAGCCAGTGCCGTCCCGCCGCCCGCCGCGGAGAGCACCGCCTGGCGGATCTGCTCAGGCGGGGCGTCCTTGAGCATGTACCCGCTGGCGCCGGCCTCGATGGCGGAGAGAATGTCAGCGTCCGAGTCATAGGTGGTCAGGATGAGCACGTGCGGCGCGGGCCGGCCGGCTTCTCCCGCCTTGATCCGGCCGGTTGCGGTGACGCCGTCCATGCCTGTACCCATCTGCAGGTCCATGAGCACCACGTCGGCCGGCTCGCCGAGCGTGTGAAGCTTGGCCAGTCCGGCCAGCGCGGCGCCGCCGTCCGCGGCCTCGGCTACCACCGTGATGCCTTCCAGATCACCCAGCATGGCACGCAGCCCGGCCCTAACCACCGGGTGATCATCCACCAGGAAGACGCGGATGGCGGTCATTGCCGGCTGCCTCGGGATCCCGCCGACCGGGTGGACCCTAACGACCGGGCGGCGGAGCGTGTCCCTTCGCCCAGTGGCAGCCGAATGGCTACCACCGTGCCCTCCCCGGGGGCCGATTCGATGTCCACCTGGCCGTGCAGGGCGGCCACGCGTTCGCGCAGCGCCGTCAGGCCGTAGCCGGACCCGTCCGGGCGGGCCGGACCTGTTGCGGGGAGGAATCCGGTGCCGTCGTCGTAAATGTCCATGGCCACCTCCGTGCCCAGGAATGAAAGGGTGACGACGGCGTTGCTCGCCCCCGAATGAACCCGGACGTTGGCCAGGCTCGCCTGCGCGGCACGGAGCAGGGCGGCGTCGTGAGTGATGGGCAGTGCCACCGGCACACCTTCGACCTCGAGCCGGCAACTCAATCCGCCACCGCCGCCGCCCGCGGCCGCTTCGGCTTGGGTTGTTTCGCACAGCCGGTGGAGGCCGGTCAGGAGGGAGCCTTCGGCCAGACCGGGGGACTTTAGTGCCAGGACGAAGTTGCGGGCCTCTGCAAGATTGGCTGCGGCAGTGTCCCGGACAATGCGGAGCCGTTCACGCGCCACGGTGAGATCGCCGTCGTCCAGGGCCTTCTCGGCCGCCCGTCCCATCAGAACAATGCTGGACAGGCCCTGGGCCAGGGTGTCATGAATCTCCCGGGCCAGCCGGGTGCGCTCGGCCTGGGTGCCGGCATCGTGCTGGGTCCGGGCGAGTTCGGCACGGGTGCGGCGGAGTTCTTCCGCCGCCAGCCGCTGGTTTTCTGCCTCTAGGAATAATGCCCGGTAGGCCAGCCCCGTCACCACGGCGAAGGCTGCGCCGAACGCAGGGCCCAGCACCATGGGCAACTGCAATGCCGCGCTGGCCGACTCCGCACTGGCAGGAGATGCAATACCGCCGTTGTGGAACCAGAGCGCCGTGATGACCAGAACGGTGCTCAGGGCGATCGCTGCAAGGGCAAGCCGCCGCCGGAGTAGGTGCAGCTGCAGGAAGAACAGCGGGAAGGCTAGCCAGACGAAGTCGGCGCTGGCCCAGACCAGCAGCAACCAGAGCAGGCACACGCCGCCCAGCCACCAGCCGGAATATGGCCCGGGATCAAACCGGGCCGGGCGCAGGGAATGCCGCTTTTCCAGAACGGTGCCCGCGAGGTAGAACGCGGCGAGCAGCAGGGCCAGCAGCAAGGTGATCCAGCCTGGGCCCGCGATCCCGCCGGCCATGAGCCGGACGAGCGCCACCAGGAGCAACACGGCGAAGCCGACATGAAGGCTCACGCGAAGGACCCGCAATATGACGGCCGTCCCCGTGTTGCCGGCGTCTCCCTCCATGCTTCCAGCGTAGTGCCGTCTGGGCTGGTCCCCTCCGGAAAACGTTCCGTGGATGGCGGAATCAACCATTCGGTTGATCGGGAGGCCGTCCGTTCGGCGCCCGCGATCCAGCCCCGCGGCCGATGCTTCGAACCGGGGTGTTGGGGAGGCTGGAAGCAACGCCATAGACGCCACGAAAAGGAAACCATGTATCTCGCTATCCGCGACATCCGCTTCGCCAAGGGGCGGTTCGCCCTCATGGGCGCGGTCGTCGCCCTCATCACGCTCTTGCTCGTTCTGCTCTCCGGGCTCACCGCCGGACTGGGCAATCAGTCGACGTCGGCCCTCGCGGCCCTCCCGGCCGACCAGTTGGTGTTCGGTGCCCCGGCCGGGGGCGCACCCAAGGCCTCGTTCACGGAATCCGAAATCACACGCGCCCAACTGGCGGAATGGTCGGCACGCGATGGCGTTGGCCGGGCCGAGGCTATAGGGATCGGCCAGAGCCGGTTCCAGGTGCTGGGTGACGGAGATGTGCCGGCCCGCACGGGAAGCGTGGCGGTCTTCGGCACCCAGCCCGGCGCCGGGCTGGCACCCGCGCCGCTGTCGGAGGGAACCATCGCGGTCGGAACCAGCCTCGCGAAGGAACTGGATCTCAGCATCGGCAGCCGTGCCTCGGTGGGCGGCACCGAGCTCGTCGTGACGGCCATCGTTCCGGATCAGTGGTACTCGCACACCGGCGTCGTCTGGACCACCTTGGAGAATTGGCGGAGCCTGGCCCACATCCCGGACGGGGGGACCGCAACGGTGCTGGCCGTCACCTTTGAAGGGGCCGCCGACGCCGGAACCGCCGTGGATCTCGATGCCGCCAACATAGCCGCCGGCACTGTCAGCACCACCGTGACGGGCTCTTTCCAGGCACTGGGCTCCTACAAGAGCGAGAACGGCTCACTGCTGCTCATGCAGGCGTTCCTGTACGGCATCTCGGCCCTCGTGATTGTCGCCTTTCTGACGGTGTGGACAGTCCAGCGCACCCGGGACATCGCCGTGCTGAAGGCCCTCGGCGCTTCCGGACGCTACATTCTCCGGGACGCCATGGCGCAGGCTTCTCTGGTCCTGCTGGCCGGGGCAGCCGTGGGTGGCCTGGTCGGCATTGCCTGCGGATACTTCGCGTCCCGTGCCGCGCCGTTCCTCCTCACCCCCTGGACAGCTCTGCTGCCAATGGCCGGAATCGTGCTCCTGGGTCTGGCCGGCGCAGCCCCGGCGGTCCGCAACACCACAGCCGTCGATCCGCTCATCGCCCTCGGCGGCAATTGACCAGCCGGCCCCGCAGTCAAAATATTCTTGAAAGGCATATCTCGTGAATTCCACGCAGAACTCCGCACTGAACTCCGCCCTCAACCTTGTCAACGTCACGCTGGAGTACCCCGACGGCGACGGCATCCTCACGGCGTTGGACGATGTGAGCCTCAAGGTTCACCCGGGGGAGTTCGTGTCACTCATCGGCCCCTCCGGGTCCGGAAAGTCGTCCTTGCTGGCCGTAGCCGCCACCCTCGTCCGGCCCTCCGCCGGCCTGGTGGTGATCGGTGGACAGGACGCTGGCGGACTGCCGGACGCCGGCCGCACGGCGCTGCGCCGGAGCAAGGTCGGAATCGTCTTCCAGCAGCCGAACCTCCTGCCCTCCCTCACCGCCGTCGAGCAACTCGTGATCACGCAGCGTCTTCGCGGCCGGGCCAGTCACGCGGCCACCGAACGCGCCGCAGGACTGCTGGAACTAGTGGGTCTCGGACCGGCCATGGCTAAGCGGCCGCACCAACTGTCCGGCGGACAACGGCAGCGCGTCAACATCGCCCGGGCACTGATGGGAGACCCTGCCGTGCTCCTTGTGGACGAACCCACGGCGGCCCTTGACCACGACCGCAGCGACGCGATTGTCCGACTGCTACGGCAGGTCACGGACGAGTTCGGCGTGGCCACGGTCATGGTCACGCACGATACCCATTTCGTTCCGATGACGGACGCCGTGGCAATCATGCGCGACGGACGGCTTGCCGCCAAGACGGGAACCTCAGCCGATAAGGCCCCTGCGTTAGCCGGCGTAGTAGCCCAAATCGGGCACGTCGAGGCCGAACATGTCCCGCAGGGCATATTTCGCCGCGTGGAACCCGGGCATCCCGGAGACGCCGGGACCCGGCGGGGTTGAGGACGAGCACACGTACACGCCTGGCAGCGGCGTCCGCCAGGGAACGCGGCCCAGCACGGGCCGCCGTAGCATTCCCCGCAGGTCCATCCGGCCGCCGCTGAAATCCCCGCCGACATAGTTCTCGTCATAGGCCGCCAGCCCGGCGGCCGTCGTCACGCTGAACTCGACCACCACGTCCCGGAACCCGGGTGCGAAGCGTTCCAGCTGGGCCATAACGGCGGCGCTCATGTCCACCGTGGAGTCTGCCGGGACGTGGCAGTAGGTCCAGAGGATGTGCCGGCCGGCCGGAGCGCGTCCGGCATCGAACCGTGAAGGCTGGGAGACCAGCACGTAGGGCCTCTCGGGGTGCCGGCCGGACGCAACCTGGCCTTCCGCCTCGGCGGTCTCGGCCCGGGTGCCGCCCACATGGACCGTCCCGGCGTCGGCGAGCCCGTCCGCCGCCCATGGCACCGGTCCGGAGAGGATGAAGTCGACTTTGCAGGCCGCGTTCCCGAAGCGGAAGGACTCCAGGGCACGCCGGTAACCCGCCGGGAAGCTGCCGTGCCCCAGTTCCAGGAGTCCGGGCGGTGCCACGTCGAGCAGGGTGGCCCGGGCAGGCGGCAGCTCGGCAAGGGACCCGATCCGCCTCCCGGTCTCGATTACCCCGCCATGGTCTTCGATGTCGGCGGTCAGCGCGCGGGCAATCGCGGCCGATCCGCCGTGTGGAACAGGCCAGCCGCCGGCATGTGCCAGGGCCCCCAGCAGCAGGCCGGCCCCGGCGGCAGTCAGGGATGGCAACGGTGCCACGGCATGCGCGGCGGCGCCGCTGAGCAGCGCGGGCGCAAGGTCCTCCCTGAATCTTGCATTCCACAGCCGCGACCCCTGTTCGAGGGTCCGGAGGCCAAAAACCGCGGCCGCGGCCGGGTCCCGCGGCAACCGCAACAGCTGGTTCAGGGTCAGCTCGGCCACACCCTCCGCCCGGGACACGAGCGGCGCCATGAGCCGGCGGTAGGAGGCGCCGTCCCGCCCCAGTTCAGCAGCGGTGCGGTCCAGGGAGCGGTAAGCGAGGGCCGCCCGACCGCCCGCGAGCGGAGACCCGAAGGAGACTTCCGGCACCGCAAAAGGTACCCGCCGGGATAACTCGAAGCGGCGGAAGAAGGGCGAGGCCAGCGCCATGGGGTGCACGGCCGAACAAAGGTCGTGGAAGTGGCCGGGTTCGATCAGTTCGGCGGTGCGCAGCCCGCCACCCGGAGTGGGGGCGGACTCAAACACGCGGACTTCCAGGCCGGCCCGCGCCATGGTCGCCGCCGCAGCCAGCCCGTTGGGGCCGGATCCGACGACGGCGACGTCAGTCACGTGCGGTGGCCCTCCGCCATGGCAGCAGGGACGCCGCGGGCCGGCGCAAGTCCACCCGCAGCCAGTCAGGGGCGCCGTCGAAGGGGCCGCCATGCGGATCATCGACGCGGTAGCGGCGGACAACGTCGCAGGACGGATCCCAAATATCCCAGGCCACGCGCGCCATCAGGTAGCCGGTGGCGAGCATGTGGGCGACCACTGCCAGGACGTAGTAGGGCATATCAATGTTGTGCTGCGTCGAGCCGCCGCTGGTCGCCTGCCCCAGGTACATCCAGATGGCCCCCCAGTGCAGGGCTTCGATGGCCTGCCAGATCAGGAAGTCCCGCCAGAGGGGCCGCGCGAGGGCGATGAGCGGGATCAGCCACAACACGAACTGGGGAGAGTACACCTTGTTGGTGAGGATGAACGCCGCCACGATCAGGAACGCCAGCTGCGCGATCCGCGGCCGCCGCGGCGCCGTCAAGGCGAGGACCGCAATAAGGATGCACGCCAGGAGGAACAGGTCCAGCGCGAGGGAGTTGATGGCCTGGGCCTCGAGCTGGTTCCAGCCCAGGCGGCCGGCCAGCAGGTTGTAGGCGAACCAGGGCGAGCTGTAGCCCGCCGGCCGCTCCTGAGTGAACTGATAAAAGTACTTCCAGCCGTCCGGATTCGCGGCGGCCACCGGGAGGTTGACCGCCAGCCACGTCCCGGCGGCGGCCCCGGCGGTTACCAGCAGGGCCCGGATGCGTCCGCTCCGGAGCGCCAGCAGCAGGACGGCGCCGAGGATCAGCAAGGGGTAGAGCTTGGTGGCCGTGCCCAGGCCGATGAAGATTCCGGCCAGGACCAGCTTGTTGCGCGAAAAGAAATACATGCCAAGGGCCAGCAGGCACACGGCCCACATGTCCCAGTTGATGACGCCGGCCAGGACGATGCCGGGGGCGAGGGCCACCATCGCCGCATCCCAGGAGCGCCGGCGGTACGTCCGAGCCGTGGCCAGCACCGTGATGATCCAGACGGCGGCGATCAAGGTGGCGTTGACATCGAAGTAACCCAGGACTCGGGGGTTCCCCGTTCCGGCACCGGGCACCAGCAGCGCCGTGGCTCCCGCGATGAAACCCATCAGGACGGGATACTCAAACAAACTTCCTTGGGTGATGAAGGGGAACGCGCCGTCGCCAAGGCCACGGCTGCGGAACAGCTCCGGAAAGTCCGAGTAGCAGGTGGCGTAGAACTGTCCGGGTGTTTCCCAGCCGTTGGTGCGGCAGAAGTTCTTGAGCAGAATCCCGGCCAGGGCAGCAAGGACGGTGAGGATCACCAGCACCCGGTCCACCGTGAAGAATCCCGGCGAAACGATTCCTGGAGCCGAGCGGTGGCCCAAGGGGCCGCCCACGAGTTCCGTGAAGTTCCGGAGAAAGGGGTCGCTGCGGCTCGGGATGACCAATCGGACCCGTTTGCGCTGTTCCGGCGGCTTTGTCTCCTGCATGACCTCGAGCTTACCGGGGGCTGTTGACCCTCACCGTTCCGAGTCCTCCTTCGCTGCAGGCCGTCCTGCCGGTCAGTGATCTCGTCCCGGTACGGGACGAGGGAGATGTCCGGAGGTCAGCGGATGAGGCCGGCCCGGTGCACTGCGAGAAAGACGTCCTCACGTTTCTGGTCCAGAAGCTGGCCGTTGAAGCGCGTCGCCTCCTTGCGAGCAGGTTTTCTGCTGCGGAGCAGGACCTTGTAGAGCTCCTTCATCATGGTTGTCACCTCCTTTCAAGGGTGTGGGCAAGGCGTGCGGGGGCAGGGAATGCGGCCGGGGATTACCGTGACCGGCGGATCGAAAGACAGTACGCAACAATTGCAAAGCCTTTTTGGGCATGACAAATAAAGCCATAAGTATCAAAGATTCGAATACAAAAGCCGGCCACAATAACCGTACGCAGAATTGCGGTGGGGGATTCGGACCAGAATTCAGCCGGAATTCCGACGACTCGGATGGTATTCGGCGGAGAACGGCCTCGGGACGCGGGCGTGCGGCATGCCCCAACAAGAAGCTGGGTTCCGAACTATGGGGTGCTGCGCAACCGCGTGGTCCCGCCTGTTCAGGCTGAGCTCAAGAAGCTTCCCGGAGGGGAGGCCCGTATCCGGCGGTCCCAGTCAGCTATGCCTGGGACGGCGGGCCGGTTAGGAGACGGTCAGTCCGAAATTCGGGCGCGGTTCAGCGAAGGAGGCCGGGATCGCGGTGGTGGAGTGCATCCGTCCGCTAGTCAAAGTAATCATCATTTTCCCAACCTCCTTTTCAGTCCTGCCGTAGCCCCGGCAGACTGGCCGGGCAACGCGCGCCGTGACCCCGGCAAATCGCCCTGGGGTCAAAAACAAAAGTACACTACGAATACCGCAGTTGCCTATCGAATTGAGAAAGTTTTTTGAAATTGGGTATTAATAACCCGATTTAGAGTCCCCAGCGCACGATAGCCGGCGTCTTCTTGTCCCATCCCAAGGTGCAGACTTTGGCGGTGCCCAATACGAAATGCCGGCCCTCGTGCGGATCGAGCCCAAGCCAGCGGGCGGTTAGGATCCGGGAGAAGTGACCGTGGGCGACGATCAGCACGTTGTCCAGGCCGGATTCCAGCACCCGGGCCACGATCTTGTCTGCCCGGGCGGCGACGTCGTCAAGCGCTTCGCCGTTGGGGACGCCGTGCGTCCAGATCAGGTATTCGGGGTTGTCCTTGCGGATGAGGTCTGAGCTGATGCCCTCGTAGTCGCCGTAGTCCCATTCGACCGCCAGCGGCTCCAGCTGCGCGTCGGGATAGCCGGCCAGTTCGGCGGTCCGGCGGGCACGGCGCAGCGGTGAGGTCAGCACCAGGTCAAAGTCGACGGTCTCCAGCACCCGGCGCGCCTCCACGGCCTGCTGCTCGCCTTCCACCGTAAGCGGCATGTCCGTGAGGCCTGTGTACTGTCCGCTCTTGGACCATTCGGTTTCACCGTGCCGGAGGATCCACAGTTGCGGGCGGGGGCCGTTGGAAGGTGTGTTCACTTAGGACTCCTCAGTGGTGGAAGGTTCGACGCCGGCCGGCGCCGCCTCGGGCTGGGCCGCCCACCATTCCCGCAGGCGGGATTCGGCGGCGGGGGGATCAAGCGGACCGTGCTCCATGCGTTCCTCCAACAGGAATTTGTAGGCACGTCCGACGACGGGACCGGGTTTGAGCCCCAGCAGCGCCATGATCTGGCCGCCGTCCAGGTCAGGGCGGACGGCGTCGAGGGATTCCTGTTCCCGCAACGCCGCAATCCGTACCTCGAGGTCGTCGTACGCGAAGGACAGCCGGTCCGCCTTGCGCTGGTTCCGGGTGGTGACGTCCGAGCGGGTGAGGCGATGCAGGCGCTCCAGAAGGGGCCCGGCGTCCGTGACGTAGCGGCGGACCGCGGAATCGCTCCAGCCGGCCTCGCCGTACCCGTAGAACCGCATGTGCAGCTCGACCAGCCGGGCCACGGCCTTGATCGAGTCATTGTCGAAGCGGAGCGCCTTCATGCGCTTGGCGGTCAGCTTGGCGCCCACCATGTCGTGGTGACGGAAGCTTACGGCGCCGCCCGGTTCAAAGCGGCGGGTGGCCGGCTTTCCGACGTCGTGCATCAGCGCCGCGAAGCGCAGCACAAAATCCGGACCGGGAACCGGGCCGTCCACCGGCGTTTCCAGGGCGGCGGCCTGTTCGAGGACCTGGAGCGAGTGCTGGTAAACGTCCTTGTGGCGGTGGTGCTCATCGGATTCCAGGCGCAGCGCCGAGACTTCGGGCAGCACGAGGTCCGCGAGCCCCGTGTCCACGAGCAGGTCCACGCCGGCCCGTGGATGCGCGGCGCAAATGAGCTTGACGAGTTCATCGCGCACGCGTTCGGCTGAGATGATGCTGATCCGTTCCGCCATCCGGGCCATCGCCTCGCGGACTTCGGGGTGCAGCGACACCCCCAGCTGGGCCGCGAACCTGGCGGCGCGCATCATGCGCAGGGGGTCATCGGAGAACGACGTTTCCGGCGGCCCCGGCGTGTTGAGGATGGAGGCGTGCAGGTCGCGTACGCCGCCAAAAGGATCCACCAGCTCCATCATGGGCAGCCGCAGCGCCATGGCGTTGATTGTGAAGTCCCGCCGCAGCAGGTCATCCGTGAGCGAGGTTCCGAAAGCTACCACCGGCTTCCGGGATTCAGGATCGTAGGCGTCGGCCCGGTAGGTGGTGACTTCGATCTGAAAGCCGCCCTTGCGCATCCCGATAGTGCCAAAGGCGCGCCCGATCTCCCAGTAGTTGTCCGCCCATTTCTTGATCAGGGCAACGGTCTGGTCCGGCGTGGCGTCGGTAGTGAAGTCCAGGTCAGGAGAGACCCGGCCCAGAAACAGGTCCCGGACGGGACCGCCCACGAGGGAGAGCTCATGGCCGGCATCGACGAAGCGCTGCCCAAGCTCCAGAACCACCGGGTCCACCTGGAAGGAAACGGTGTGGGTGTCAGTCTTGTGATGTGCGTGCGCCATAGTTACTTAAGCTTGTCAGAAATCCGCGCCAGCACCACACCGGACGCCTCCAGGTTCCGGCCGGTTCGTCACGATCGCGGACGAACCGGCACAGACCCACTTTCCCCGCCGTCTGCTTTCCGGCCATGTTTAGGTCATCAACAGCGGGCAAGAGTCGTTAGAGTGGTCATCATGGCCCATCCCGTACCGAGCGCTCCCGGCAGGAGGACAAACGCACCGTTGCCGTCGGCAATAGGTGCCAACGTCGCGCCGGCCCAGCACGCGGGCCACGCCGCCCTGCCCACCGTGGAGGAAATCTCCGCCGGCGGCGTCGTGGTGGACATGTCCGACGCCGAGCTGCGGGTGGCGATTATTGCGCGCCTTAATCGCGGCGGGCGTCTGGAATGGTGCCTGCCGAAGGGGCATCCGGAAGGCAAGGAAAGTAACGAGGAAGCTGCCGTCCGCGAGATCGCCGAGGAAACCGGGATCGAGGGAAAGATCCTGGCGCCGCTGGGAAGCATCGACTACTGGTTCACCGTGAGCGGGCACCGCGTCCATAAGACGGTGCATCATTACCTCCTGCGTGCCACGGGCGGGGAACTCACGATCGAAAACGATCCGGACAAGGAAGCCGTGGATGTCGCCTGGGTTCCCATCCATGAGCTGGCCCGCAAACTCTCCTTCCCCAATGAGCGCCGGATAGCGGATCTTGCCAAAGAAGTCCTCCCGGAAGTGCACTAGAAGGTATCGAAGCCTCACCGGACCGGCCGGTCACGGCCACGGATAGCGACTAATGCCCCGCCCGGGTGAGACGATGAAGACGATGTCACCAGCCAAACCCGCCCCCGTACCCTCCGGCCCCGATTCCGAAGCCGTCCAGCCCGGAGAAGCCCGCTCCAGCGCCATCATGGCAGCAGGAACTCTCATTTCGCGTTTTCTGGGCTTCGCCAAAACCTGGATGCTGGCAGCCGCACTGGGCCTGGGCTCCACCGTCAACGACACCTTCATTAACGCCAACAACCTCCCCAACCTGATCTTCCTGCTGGTGGCAGGCGGGGTGTTCAACGCAGTCCTCGTGCCGCAGATCATTAAGGCCAGCAAGGCTCCGGACAGGGGAGCGGACTACATCAGCCGGCTGCTGACGCTGGCGGTCCTGGTGTTGCTGGTTCTCACCCTGCTGGTCACGCTGCTGGCCCCTACCGTCATTCAGCTGACCACCCAGGGATACTCGCCACAGCAGAAGGCGTTGGCGGTCTCGTTCGCGTTCTGGTGCCTTCCGCAGATCTTCTTCTACGGCCTGTACGCCCTGCTGACCCAGGTCCTCAACGCCCACGGGGCCTTCGGTCCGGCGATGTGGGCACCGATCGTCAACAACGTCGTCGCGATCGCCGGGCTGGGCATGTTTATCGCCATCATGGGCGCCAACGCCGCCAACCCCCACACCATTGACAACTGGGGGTCCTTCCAGACCTTCCTCGTGGCCGGGTTCTCCACAATCGGCGTTCTCACCCAGACCGCCGTCCTGCTCATTCCCGTGTTCCGGCTCCGCCTCGGCCTGCGGCCGCGCTTCGGCTGGCGGGGGGTCGGTCTGGGCCACGCCGCCAAGCTGAGCGTCTGGACGCTGGCCACCGCCGCCGTCGGGCAGCTGGCCTTCCTCTACGTCATGCGCATCGCGACGATTCCCGGCGCCGAGCGCCTCCGTCTGCAGGAGGCGGGGGACCCGGCGGCCAGCACCATGCCGGGCAACGCCGTGCTGGAGGTGGCCAGCCAGCTTTATCTGCTGCCGCACTCCATCATTGCCCTGTCCCTGGCCACGGTGCTGTTCAACCGGATGACCCGCGCGTCACAGGATGGGGACCGGGCCGCGCTGCGCCGCGCGCTCTCCCACGGGCTGCGGACCATGGCCGTGGCCACCGTCTTCGGCGCGCTGGCCCTCTTCGCCCTTGCCGGACCGCTGGGCATGTTCTTCTCGGGCGACGTGCGCCAGGACGGCGTCATGCTCGCCCAAACCCTGACCATTCTGGCCCTCAGCACCCCGTTCATGAGCGCCAACTTCATGATGTCGCGGGTGTTCTACGCCAACGAGGACGCCCGGACGCCGTTCTTCATCCAGCTGGTCCTGGCGTTCGTCAACGTGGTGGCCGCCTTCGCGATCCAGTTCCTGCCGTTCGATCAGATCATCTTCGGCATCGCCACTCTCTATACCGGCGGCAATATCCTCTCCGTGATCGTCAGCGCGTTCTTCCTGCGCCGACTCCTGGGCCACCTCGACGGACCGCGCATCGCCAGCTCTTACATCCGCATCGGCTACGCCGCGCTGGGTTCCGCCCTGGCCGGAGCCGTGGCCCTCTGGCTGCTGGGCAGCTACAACCCGGACGGTTTCGCCTGGAGCACCCGGATCGCCGCCCTGGTGACGATCGTCGTCGTCGGCCCCGTCATGCTGGCCGTCTACTTCCTGCTGCTGAAGATTTTCCGGGTAACCGAACTCCAAGACCTCCTGCAGCCCCTCCTTGGGCGGCTCCGACGCCGCGCCCCCGCGGAACCGGCCACCACGTCCCGGGCCGAAGACGGCGCACAGGTGCGCAACGTGCCGGAACGGGCCACCGTCTCGGTGGATACCGGTCTGATCCCGCGCATTTCCGGCGAGTTCGACGCCGCTTCGTTCCGGGTCGGTCCCGACATACGCGAACAGGACTCCTTCGCTTACGGCCGGCCCACCGGACCCGAGGGCGGCTACCTGCCAGCCGAAGACGTTCCCAGCACCGCACTAGGCGGCCTGGGCCGGGGCGACGTTCCGCTGCCTGGCCGCCGGACCTACCAAGGACCGGCCGGCCACAACCCCTATTTCGCATTTAGCCGCAAAAAGAAAAAATGATCCCGGCTCTGCTTCACACAGCCGCGCTCCCGCGCCGCGGACAGAGCATCGGCTAGGATCGAACACTAACAAGGGGAGTTGCCGACCAGCGGCCAACCGGCTTGCCGGAGGGCACACGGTCGCTCACAGAGCGACCACGTCGGCAGGTCCCGGACAGTCTAGGAGGAGCCCGTGTCCCACCCGATCGATGTCGGATCAGTACTCGGTGGCCGCTACAAGGTCACGGCCACTGTACTGGCCTCACATGACCAGGATCTGGTGCTGGACGGCGTGGACCAGGTGCTCAACCGACCCGTGAGCATCCTCGTCGCCGGGCCGGACAACGCCGACCAGGTGGCCCAGAGCGCCCGGGAGGTTGCCACGGGCGAGCGTCCCGGCAGCGTGCAGATCCTTGACCTTGGTGTCAGCGACGCCACCACGTACCTGATCACCAACCACACCTCGGCGGCGGACCTGCTGGATCTCGTAGTGTCTTCCAATCCGCCCTACGTCGAACCCTTCTTCACGGACACACTGGGCAGCGAGATCTTCGGGCAGCCACGCTCCCACGAACCAGAAACCTACGACGGACTTTACGACGACGAGGAAGTCGACGCCGGGTACATCAATTACGGTCAGTCCCAGCCGGTAGCCGGCCAGCGGCCGGCCTCGCCGGCGGCACCGCCCGCCGGTGTACCGTCCAGGCCGGCATCCGCGCCTTCGACCGGGTCCTCTAATGGGTCATCGAACGGGGCCTCGAACGGAGGCACCAAGGGCGCTGGCCCTGCGGCAGCCGCAGGGGCTGCCGCAGGGGCTGCCGCAGCCGGAGCCGCAGCTGTGGGCGGGAAGGCCGCCAGTGCTGCCAAGGCCCCCACGACAGCGCCGCAGGAGACCGCGGCACACCCGACGGCGCCCCATCCCGTCCAGGAGGGCACCGCAGGCAGTGAGGCTGAACAGGGAACCTCGCTGCCCGCAACCGCCGCGGCACCTAAGGTCTCCTTGTGGGCCAACGACGACTATTCCGACACCGACCAGCGCGACGTCGCAGATCACCACGGCAGCGCTGTGGCAGGCGCCGGAGCGGCCGGCGCCGGACTGGCGGGAGCGGGCTTCGACACCGCGGACCGCGCGCCGGGTAACTTCCCTGCATCCGCCCGTTCCGCCATCGACGAGGGCGATTACGACGAGTACGAAGAGTACGAAAAAGACGAGGCTCCGCGCCGGGAACCCCGTTCGACGCGCTGGCTCGTCGGCGGCCTGCTCGCTGCAATCCTGGTGGTAGGCCTCATCTTCGCGGTCACCGGTCTGGGCAGCCTCTTCAAGAGCAGCCCCCAGACGAACGCGGGAACCTCGTCCTCGTCGGCATCCAGCGCACCGGAGCAGTCATCTGCGCAACCGTCGGCGACCGCCAGCCAGGAACCCGCTGCCGGCCCGCCCGCCATCGCCGAAGTGACGCGGCTGGGCAGCTTCGACTTCGCCGGAAACTATGACTCCGACCTCGTCAAGACCTTTGACGGCAACGGCGCCAGCTTCTGGTCGGACATGGAATTCGCAACAGACAACTGGGGCGGCCTCGCTTCCGAGGTTCCGCTCGCCGTCAAGCTCAAGGACCCGTCCAAGGTCTCGTCCGTCACGCTGAGCCAGCTCGGAGCGTCCGGCGGCAGCATTAGTGTGTACACCAACGACCGTCCGTCTCTGGATGGGGCGAAACAGATTGGCACCAACAGCTTCACGTCCCCGGACCTGACCATGCCGCTTTCCGAGCCGGTCACGGCGCAGTACGTCATCGTCTCCATCAAGACGCTGCCGAAGCTGGCGGCTCCTAAAACCCGCTACGGGTACGGCCTCCGGCTCGCCGAAATCAAGGTTCAATAGGCCTTCAATAGGCCAGGGTGCAGTAGGTCAAGGCCCAGCAGGCCAAGGTCCAGCAGCGGACCTTGTCATTCGGGGACGTGCATCGGCTGCCGCCCCTGTAAACCGGTACCCTGAGTGATGGCGTCGCTCCATGACGCCCACATCGGCCGGAATATTCAGCGTCCGCCAATAGTTGTGCCATGTGGCCGGCCATAAAGGCGGGTGCATCGACAAAGGAAGAGGTTCACCGTTCAGTGAGCAACGCAGAAAACACTGCCACCGAAGTACGTGATGTCATCATCGTCGGCTCCGGCCCGGCGGGCTACACCGCAGCGGTGTACACGGCGCGCGCGAACCTGAAACCGCTGCTCCTGGCAGGCTCGGTCACCGCCGGCGGTGAACTGATGAACACCACTGACGTGGAGAACTACCCGGGATTCCCCGACGGCATCATGGGTCCGGACCTCATGGAGAACTTCGAGAAGCAGGCTGCCCGCTTTGGCACGGAGATCCAGTTCGAGGACGTCACCGAACTGGATCTGGATGGCGAGATCAAGACCGTGACCATCGGCACGGGGGAGACCTTCAAGGCCCGCTCGATCATCCTGTCGACAGGCTCGGCGTACCGTGAACTCGGGCTGCCGAACGAGAAGCGGCTCTCCGGCCATGGTGTCAGCTGGTGTGCAACCTGCGACGGTTTCTTCTTCAAGGACCAAGACATCGCCGTGATCGGCGGCGGCGACTCAGCCATGGAGGAGGCGCTGTTCCTCACCAAGTTCGCCAAGTCCGTCACGGTCGTCCACCGCCGCGACACCCTCCGCGCCTCCAAGATCATGGCAGACCGCGCCCTGGCCCACGAGAAGATCAATTTCGTGTGGAACAGTGGCGTCGAAGACGTCCTCGGGCAGGACAAAGTCACCGGATTGAAGTTGAAGAACCTTGTGGACGGCACGGAAACCGAACTGGCCGTGACAGGCGTGTTCGTAGCGATCGGCAACGATCCTCGAACCGATCTGGTCAAGGGCAAGCTCGAACTGACGTCAGAGGGAACCATTGCCGTCGACGGCCGCACCTCGAAGACCAGCGTGGCCGGTGTGTTCGCTGCCGGCGACGTGATCGATCCGACCTACCGCCAGGCAATCACCGCTTCGGGCTCCGGTTGCGTGGCCGCTCTTGACGTCGAGCACTACCTCGCAGATTTTCACGCCTAAACGGCGTTCAACAACCCATCGAAGAGAGAGACAAGGGCTATGAGCAACGCAAAAGACGTAACTGACGCAAGCTTCAGCACCGACGTACTGGCCTCCGACAAGCCGGTCATTGTGGACTTTTGGGCCGAATGGTGCGGCCCCTGCCGCAAGCTCGGACCGATCCTCGACGAGATCTCGGTGGAGTACAGCGAGAAGGTGGAGGTCGTGAAGGTAAACGTTGACGACAACCCAGCCATCGCCGCCGAGTACGGCATCACCTCAATCCCGGCCGTTTACCTGTTCCAGGGCGGTGAGGTCAAGAGCACCGTCATCGGTGCTCGGCCCAAGCAGTTCTTCGAAAAGGAATTCGCGGACGTCCTGTCCTGAACCCGAGCTGGGTTCGTGCCTGGTCGCTGGAGGCCTGGGCTCCAGACTGGCTGAGGGCATGATGCCCCGACCCACTTATGGTGGCCCCCGCTACGTGCGGGGGCCACTTTTTTGTGGGTAGACGCCGCAGTCGTTGGGGGTGTATTGCTGTGGGACTTCTGTGGCGTGTGGCTTTTGTGCGGTGGAACTTTTTGTGCGGTGGAACTTCTGCGCGGGGGGGCTTCAGCACGGTACCGTTCCTGCGCCGTGCGGCTTCTGCAATGCGCGGCCCCGCGGCGCGGCGCTCTTGAACAGTCGCGTTCTTGTGCAGGCGGCTCGGAATGGGGGAGGGGTGATTGCAGCGGCCGCCCTGTGTACCCGGCGCAGACGAAGGACACTGGACGGGGTTGTCTACTTCGGAGAATTTCTACAGGTGGCGCCGACATGGTGCTGCTCTCACTCGGGGGAAGATGCCCTAGGTCTTGCGCGCCGATCCCCGATTTTGCAGGCCCTGCGGGCCGCTGAGGCCCCCGTGGAACCAGGTCAGGTCACTGCTCTCTGCTGTTTCACGTGAAACAGCAGAGCACCTCGGAGGAGTGGGGCCCCAGGAGGGGTCTGACGTGGGGCCAGAGCTTCGTTTCTCCCGTTGGGGGTCGGGTCTGAGGGCCCACCAGCGGCGAGACACCGGTATGACTGCTTCTCCCGGCGGAGGCTCGGCGCCAACACGTACCGCCCCTGCGTCAGGCTTACTACCCCCGGGCGGCACCGCTGCTTTGTGGCTGGCCCCACGTTCTAGTCAGGTTCCCGTTCGCACTCACGGGACTGCCGTTTCACGTGAAACATCCGGCACACCGACGCTGGGGGAGGGATAGAGTGGGTGCGGTGCGGCTGGAGTGCGGCTGTGGGAATGTCAGCGCCTAGTTTCACCGAAGACCTGTACTGTGCCTTTGCAAGTGCCTTTTGCCAAACAACAGGCACTCTGTGTCAGCACACGGTCTTGGAGCCGAAGGCTCAGTAGGCACGCCAGTAGTCAACACCGCCTTTAAAAATAGCCCGGGTGCGGCGCCTGCAGAGGACCGACGCTCTGACGTCCGACTGCCCGCTTCACTTGAGCCGGTATGCCGGGTCAGCCGACGCGGCGTGTGCCGTGTGTTTCACCTGAGGCGCTGAGGCTGCCGCACGAGTACTGCTACACCCGGAGGGCCCGTCCGGCGCGAGCCCTCCTCCTGCCGCGGCGGAAGGCGTGTGACGGTGAACCGCAGCAGGACCACTGCCAGCTGCGGTGTTTCACGTGAAACCATCGACGCCACGAACCGGGCATGAAGCGATAGTCAACTACTAGTCCCTTCGGCCAGCGGCGTCGCCGGTGTATTTCAATCGGACAGCTTCGTCTATTTCGATCGGAACCACGTGCCGACACCTCTGCGAAGGGGTCAGTCATAACGTCCAAGGCTGCAGCGCCGCCTAATTAGTAGAGACCCACAATGCTTTTCCCTGACGAAATTGGGACTCTGACAGAAACGGTGACTGTGGGCAAAGCAGCGACGGGGTTGTTTCACGTGAAACGTGCACGGCTCTGCAGGATGAGGAGCACCCACAAGGGATACCGGTCGGGAATAGCATGTTGCGCAGCCCGTGCACCCTGTGTCACCGGATGCCGCAGGTGCTGGAGAGCTGGCGATGGATCCACCGGAACAACGCCTGGTTCCTAGCCCGTGAAACATGCAAGGGCAGCGCAGGGACACGTCGCCTCGCCCAGAGCACCCGTTGTGCGCGGCCGCGCACCCACCCTCGCTCTATAAGATGCGGCGGTTGGGTTGCCCGACGCCTATTCTTGAGCGATCGCAACCGACTGGCACCCTGGCTCGGTGGCTTCCATGCACAGTGACTCCGGCACCGCGAACTGACAATGTTCCGGGACATCGCGAATAGCGGCCGCAGAAATCCCGGCGCGATCCGGTTCTCCAGTTCGATACGCCCGCGCAGCCTGAAGTCATGCCGTTAGCTGTTACGCACGGAAGCAAGCCTGGTCCTTCTGTACTGCCATCATCCAGGCGCCGCCACGCATGATCAACTACGCCGAGGACAAGGTCCGGTCTCGGCCTCCCCGCGGCCACTCTATTGCGGGTCCCCGCGCTATTGGGTCCCGGTGGAGCAGCACGCCAGCGTCGGCCCGGTTTTTGCGACGGTTCCGGGGACATCCAAATCCAAGTGGTCGCGGCACGCCCGCCCGGACCAAGGTACCGGATTATCGCGGTCATCCGCAGAACGAGAGCTTCTTGTTAGTAGTCCTGTCCATTCGGCAACCTGAGGCTTCGCTGGTTTCCCAATACAGCATCGCACTCAGAGCACCAGAAACCCCTCACCATGCTGCCTGTCGCTACGCCCGAATCCTCGTTCCGTCCTCGCGATGGCGTGAGAATCGTAGCGATCGATTGCCGGCCCCAAGCATGAAATCGTCAGAACTTCGGACCAGGGCACTCTGCCCGGCACCGTTCGGTGTCTCAGAGCGTCCATCACTAGGGCCCGCCGCGGCAAAAGTATCGCTTCCGACACCGCGGCCTACCAGCGATCGGGGAAATCGAACCCAAGACCGGGCCCGCTTACGGGGCAACTTCGATCGGAAAACGGGGAGGGGATTTGCTCAAGAAGCCGACGAGTTGGGCCTCCACTTCCTCTGCCTTGTCCCGTTCTCCACAGAAGTTATACACATGGTTATCCACAGGCTATGAGAGATTGTTCACACCACTTTGTGCGGAGCCATGGACTGCCTTCGGGCGGACTGTCGGAGAATGCCAAAGACCCCTGATCCGCTCGGAAGTGAGACGCTACCGACACACACAAGGCGCGGGGAGCGCGCGCCTCCGTTTCCTTGCAAAAACCCGCAAAATTAACCGATCCGCGTCGAATCGAGTGCTGCGGGATCGGGTGCATGCCCGCCGGTCAGCTGCAGCGGTAGCGACGTTTCACGTGAAACGGGCGGACAACGTTCAGTGCGAAGATGCCGCCTCGGGGAGACCAATCGACAGCACCCACACCAGCCCCACTTGTGGAAATAGAACACACCTAATCCACAAAGTTATCCACCGGGTTATCCACGGCGATATCCACCGACTACCACTGCTTCTTGCTGCCACCTTCCGTACTGCTGAAGGCCCCAAATCGTCCTGAACTTCCTTCCTCGACTCCAAGGAGCGCAGGCTCGAACCATCAGCAAGAAGCAGTCCTGGGGATGATGCGAAGGGTCACCAGCACCGTCCACGCACCCGGGGACAGATGTGCCAGCGGGACTGCGCGACTGCGGGATTGCGACAACGAGTTTGCCCGCCGGTGGGGAGAGCTTGGCGCGACCATCGCCAAAGTCGGAGGCCCGGGGGAGCGGAAGGATGGCGGTATGCGATTTGCGACCATCCACAGTTTGCCGATGCACAGCTACGTGAGTGGCCTCTAACCAAGGTGCCGCTGCCTGTCTTTGGGGAGCAGGCCTTCCTGCGACTGTGCACCCGACCACTAGAGTTCGTCGGTGCACCGACAACTGCCTTACGGGTGCGGGTCACACGCTGGTCCGGTGAATGCAGAGCAGTCGAGTGCTAAGAAGGAACAGTCTACGGAGCTGTCCCCGAGGACGATCTCACCATCGGATTCCGACGCCCGAGGAGGAGCTGTGAGTGCCCGCAGCTACGGCCGTCCCCAGAACATGGCGGACTTCCCGGAGTCCGGGCTTACCGACCGGACCGTGCCTCTTGGCAGGTGATGCCGTGGACACTGGCAGGCCAGGACCGGTCAGGGGCTTCCGGCCAATGTGCATCGACCACCCATGCTCACGCTTAAGTCCTGCAGTACGACAGCTACACGAGCACAGCGTACTGCTTCCCTTGGCCGCGCTTCTCGGACCACGGTTCGAGTCGTACGTAGACACTCCTGCTGCACAGCAGTACCTCCGCAACGCTCCACGCAGACTAGTGAGCGAGGGGCGGATCACCCTGGGAATTTCACTGTGGTTGCTCAGGGCGTCCTTTAGGCAACCGAATCGTCTGTGAGCGTCCCACCCCCTAAGCCTTCCGGCCGGTTTCTCCTTCTCGTGAGGAGACGAGCTGAGCGCCAGCGCGAGCAATAGTCTGACACCACCGCGCGGCCGAGGAGGAGGTTCGCCCTACAGTCACGCGCACACAGGAGCGCTAGGAACGCCTCAGATCACCGCCCGTGAGCTGACCGGGAGGTGACCGAACAGGAGTGCTCGCCGTGCATATGGGCGCGAGACGAACGCATGGGGGTGGGGCGGCTGCGGAGGGGCACCTGCAAACGCACGAAGAGGGAGGAGCATTCAATGCAACGACACGTCAGTCGCTTCAGGCGCCCCGGGTCCGCGGGCCCAGGGTTCTAGGCTCCGGGTTACCAGGCTCCAAGCTCATCTGTCATGCGGCCGAGTAAGCTCCCGACGGTCTCCACCTACGACGCCGGGCTTTTACTGAGGTCACCTGTGAATGTAGACCCCATCGGTTTCACACCCATAAGCAGCCCAGACACCGCAGAGGTCGGGAGCGTGCGGCCGCACGGTGAGCCGGACGCTCCGTATCCTCGGGTTCCTCAGCGCCAAGGGTTCCCGCACACCGCCTATTCAACCGTCCCCAGGCAACCCGCGGTTCCCCGGTATTGGCTGGGCGAGCCGTGCGCGGTCTTCTGGGATGCTGCCTGGAGGGTGGGATGACTGGAGAGGGGCTACATTGACCGTGTGCGGCGTCTCCATGCTCGTGTCCTTGTATGCTCGGGGGTCTATTTCACTGACTGATGAGTGCTGTTGGTCCGCGCAGGGTGTCTGTCGTTTCACGTGAAACAGCAGTCCGGGGCGTTTCACGTGAAACATCAATGGTGGTCTGCATGACGGTGAAGGACACGGCGGGCAGATCGGCCTTGGTTGAGCGAAGCTTCTTGGACCCCAAGTAGGGAGGACATAGCTGGCATCCTGGGGACCGCGCCAGCACAATGTCAGAGAGGCCCCGCACATCACGACGACCGCACAAATGCGGCTACGATGGCCCGATCCAACGTTGACACCGCATGAAACCCCTGCCTCAGCCACATGCAAGAAGCTGATGCTGGCCCAGCAGCGCGTGCCCATCTGGGCCACCAAAGCGGTTAGGTCGGAGAGCCGGGGCGGACAGACGGCGTCATTGACCCCAGCCGGCCTGGATTTGGGAAGGCGAGCCCACCCGCCGGGCACAACGGCGCTCGGGATACCGGGCGCGCGGATGGTAGAACGACGGGATCTACAGCCGCTAAACGGACCGAAACAAAGAAGAAGGGCCTGTTTCACGTGAAACAAGCCCTTCCGAAAAGCGTGGCACCCTCTTGGGGCTGCTCCTAACTCAGCTCGGCGATCCCGGCGTGAGAACGTCCATGATGCGGTTCAGGTCCTCAACGCTGGCGAACTCGATGCTGACGCGACCCTTGCGGGCGCCCAGGGAGATCTTCACGTTGGTATCCAAGCGGTCAGAAAGCGACGACGCCAGATAGTCGAGCCGCTCGTGGCGTGCACCCGGCCGCGGAATGTTGTTCTTGGTCGGGGACGCAGGGCTCTGGTACAGGGTCACGGCTTCCTCGGTCGCCCGGACCGACATACCCTCGGCAACGATCTTCTGGGCCAGCCGTTCCATGGCCGCGGCGTCCGGAAGTGCAAGCAACGCACGGGCGTGGCCGGCCGAGATAACGTTTGCGGCAACCCGCCGCTGGACCAGTGGGGGAAGCTTCAGCAGCCGCAGGGTGTTGGACACCTGGGGCCGTGAACGTCCGATCCGGTCCGCCAACTGTTCGTGCGTAGTTCCGAAGTCCTCGAGAAGCTGCTGGTACGCCGCAGCCTCCTCAAGAGGGTTCAGCTGGCTGCGGTGCAGGTTCTCCAGCAGCGCATCGCGGAGGAGGTCGTCATCGGTGGTATCACGGACAATCGCGGGGATCGTTTCCAGGCCTGCGGCCTGTACTGCCCGCCAGCGACGCTCACCCATGACAAGCTCATAGGGTTCGCCACCTTCTTCGGTTGAGGTGCGGACCACAATTGGCTGGAGAACACCGATTTCGCGCACTGAGTGCACCAGTTCCGCCATGTCATCCTCATCGAAGACAGAACGGGGCTGTTTGCGGTTGGGATGGATGTCCGTGACCGGAATTTCGGCGAACCTGACACCGGGAACCTCTACGAGTTCAACTGCCCTCTCGTCATCCTGCACCGATGTGGACTCAAACGCCAATTGCTCGCCGGCATCTGCCGCGGCCGGCTTGGCAGCAGCAGACTTCGACTTCGGCACAGCCGCCTTCCGGGCGGGAGCCTCCTTGGATCCCGTGGACCCCGCGCTGGCAGCGACGTCGACTTCGACCTCGGCAGTAGCGGCGTCGGATTCAGTGGTATCAACAGTGAGATCAGAGGACTCGTCAGCCCTGACGGGGGCGGACTCCGGCACAGTGGCCTGCGCGGCGTCGTTGACGTCTAGGAGCGCCTCGGCGTCGGAAGCCTTCTTCCGGGCTTCGGGGAAGAAGAGATCCACGGGCCGGGACGGAGCAGCACCGTTTCCGGAGGCGTTAGCCGAGGCGGAACTTGGAATGAGTGCGCCAAGTCCACGGCCGAGGCCGCGTCGCTTATCGCTCATGGATAAATCCCTCCGGTGAAAGAGCCGGGACTTGCCTGGCTCTGGCTAGTGCAATTCTTGAAAGATTCTAACGTTCAGCGATTTCCGCTGCGGCTTCCAGATAGGACAGGGCGCCGCTGGAAGAAGGATCGTAGGTCATGACGGTCTGCTGGTAACTCGGCGCTTCTGAAATGCGGACGGACCGGGGCACCACAGCCCCGAGCACCTGCTGGGGGAAGTGTTCACGGACCTCCGCCGCCACTTGGGCGGCAAGGTTGGTGCGGCCGTCATACATGGTCAGCAGGATTGTGGAGACAACCAGATCAGCATTCAGGTGCTTCTGAATCATCTCGATGTTTTTCAGGAGCTGACTGAGTCCCTCAAGTGCGTAGTACTCGCACTGGATCGGGATCAGGACTTCACCGGCAGCGCAGAAGGCATTGACCGTCAGCAGGCCCAGGCTTGGCGGGCAGTCTATGAAAATGTAGTCCAGCCGCTCCTCGCCGTTCTTGGCGCGCTCCTTGGAGTACACGTCGATAGCACGGCGCAGCCGCTGCTCGCGGGCCACCAGGCTGACAAGCTCGATCTCGGCACCGGCAAGGTGAATGGTGGCGGGCGCGCAAATGAGCTTGTCGATATCTGGGCACGGCGCAACGACGTCCTTGAGCGGAACATCGTTGATCAGGACATCGTAAATGCTGTCGACGTCGGCGTGGTGTTCAATGCCCAAGGCCGTCGAGGCATTGCCTTGAGGATCGATATCGATCACGAGCACGTTCAGGCCGGCGGCCGCCAGCGCAGCAGCGATGTTGACGGTCGTCGTCGTCTTGCCGACGCCGCCCTTCTGGTTCGACACCGTGAAGATCCTCGTCTTCTCCGGTTTGGGAAGCTGCCTGCCGAGCAGGCGTTCGCGGCGCTTGTTCTCATGCGCGAGCTCACGGGCAATGGGGCTGGAGTCGTCGATGGAGTCCAGCACGTTGCTGGTGTGCGGGAGCGAGGTTTCACGTGAAACACTCGCCATGCCGGCCACCCTTGCAACCGGAGACGTGTGATTACCCGAATAGTCATGAGCGACGGCAGGAGACGTAAACGCCCGTGCGGAGCCCAAGGACATAAACGGCGGGATCCGTTGTGCGGAGGCTTCGCTACTGGTCACTGTGACACTCTCACTCTCATTCGGCTCTTACTGCCGGTTACTAGCCTAACCGCTTCACCTCAGACTCCCCGGGCACCGGGGCCGGTGCTAGGCAATCTTTTGAGGCTTGTTCACTACGATTCGGACTACGGTGGTGGGTTCTTCGAGCAGGTCTTCGCCCACCACCACCACGGATGTCTCAATGCCGCCCAGTTTGCGGATGACCTTGGCCGCCTTTTCGATTTCTTCGCCGGCGCTGCGCCCCTTGATGGCAACCACTTCACCCTTGCCCGCCAGGAGCGGGATGGTCAGTCCTGCGAGGTTGGACAGTGCGGATACTGCGCGGGCAGTTACGACGTCGGCGTTCACCAGTCCCACCGCCAGTTCAGCCCGGGTGCGCATGATCGTCACGTTCTCAAGCCCAAGGTCATCCACCACCTCCTGGAGCCAGATGACACGCCGTTCCAGCGGCTCGATCAGAGTCAGCTCCAGGTCAGGCCGGGCGATGGCCAGACACAATCCGGGCAGGCCCGCACCGCTGCCGACGTCGGCCACATGGCTTCCGTGGGCGATCTGGCTTTCGATGACGGCGCAATTGAGCACGTGCCGGCTCCACAGTCTGGGCACTTCGCGGGGGCCAATCAGGCCCCGCTCGGTCCCGGACGTCGCCAGGTGCTCGACGTAGCGCTTCGCCAGATCCAGCCGGTCCCCAAAGAGGGACTCAGCAGCTTTGAGTTCGGGTGCGGTAATTTCCACCATCAAGCTAGTCAATGGTTCAGTCTGCTGAGACAACGATGTGCCGGTCGGCGCCTTCGCCTTCGGACTCGCTCACGAGACCCAGGTCGGCGACGGCGTCGTGCACGATCTTGCGCTCGTAGGCGCTCATCGGAGCCAAGGCAACAGCCTCGCCGGATTCCTTGACCGCGGTGACGGCGTCTTCTGCGATCTTCTGCAGGTCGCCGGCGCGGTCGGCGCGGTACCCGTTGATATCCAGCACCAGGCGGGACCGGTTTTCGGTCGCGGACAGGACGGCGAGCCGGGTCAGCTCCTGCAGGGCCTCAAGGACTTCACCGTCACGGCCCACAAGGCCATCGAGTCCCGCTGTTTCCTCTTCGGCAACGATCGAGATGTACGTGCGCCCGTTGCGGACCTCGATGTCGATATCGCCGTCGATGTCCGCGATGTCCAGCAGTTCCTCGAGGTAGTCCGCAGCAACGTCGCCTTCTTCTTCGAGGCGGCTTGCCGAAACACTCTTGACAGGGCCGTTGTCTTCGTCGTGGGATACGTCCGAGGACGCCTCCCGGGCATCGTCGCGCTCGTCGTCAAACTCGGCGGAAATAGCGTGTTCGGTGCTCTCGGCGGACATTACTTCCTCTTCCTGTTTTTACGTTGCGGCTGGATGCGCTGGGTCTTGGCTTCCACGGCGGCAGCAGCAGCGGAGGCTTCGGCTGCCTCGGCATCGACCTTCTTGCCGCCCAGGAGGGGCAGTGCGGGCAGGCCCTTGGCTGCCCGGCGCTCGGCGAGGGCCTTGGCGGCTGGCGAACCGGGCGTAGGCATCCGGCGAATCACGAAAAACTGCTGTCCCATGGTCCAGAGGTTCGTCGTGGTCCAGTAGATCAGGACGCCGATGGGGAAGTTGATGCCGCCAACACCGAAGACGACCGGCAGGATGTAGAGCATCATTTTCTGCTGGCGCATGAACGGGCTCGCGAGGGCCTCTTCGGACATGTTCTTGGCCATGATCTGCTTCTGCGTGATGAACTGCGAGGCTGTCATCGCCAGGATCATCAGAATGGAGAGAATCCACACTGCCGCCTCATTGCCACCGGCACCGCCGTGGAGCAGGGACGCCGACAGTGGTGCACCGAAAATGGTGGACTCGTCGAACTGCTTGACCTGTTCGGCGCTCATCGCGCCAATGCCCTTGCCCGCCTGGGCGCTGGCGGTAATGCCCGAAAGAACCTGGAAGAGCGCGAAGAAGAAGGGCATCTGGATCAGCATGGGCAGGCAGGCCGAGAACGGGTTGGTGCCGTGGTGCTTGTACAAGGCCATCTGTTCCTGCGCCATGGCCTGGCGGGACAGCTGGTCGGTCTTGCCCTTGTACTTATCCTGCAGCTTCTTCAGGTCCGGCTGCAGGAGCTGCATGCCGCGCTGGGCCTTGATCTGCTTGACGAAGACGGGAATGAGGGCGGCACGGATGACCAGGACGAGCCCGATGATGGACAGCGTCCACGTCCAACCATTGGCCGGTGACATGCCGATGGCGCTGAGTCCGTCGTGGAAGCCCACCATGATGGCGGACACAAGCCACTTGAACGGAAACATGATTGTTTCAAAGAAATCCATACGATATCCCTATTCGTCAGGCCGCAGAGCGGCCTTCTCCATCAATCTGAGCAGCCAAGTACTTGTCCGGATTGTTCAGCACAACAATTGTGGGGGTGCGGTCCGCGGGCCACTCCCGGTGCCCGGCGGGGACATGGTCCACACCGCCGGCATTCCACGGATGGCAGCGCAACAGGCGCCTGACAGCCAGCCCGCTTCCCTTGACTGCGCCGTGCACAGTGATTGCTTCGAGAGCATAAGCCGAGCACGAAGGAAAAAAGCGGCAGACTTGCCCGTACAAGGGTGAAATCACCTTGCGGTAGGCCATCAGCAACAGGATCAGGATGTTGCGGGGCAGGTTCCAGGCCACGGTTCCCAGGCGGCGCAGCGCCGGTCCAGGAGTCACAACACTCGGGCGGGGGACGACGGCGGCCGTTGAGTTACGCACGCGGGGTCCCTTCCTGTGTTGTCTCGTTAGAACCTGATGAAGCAGCCTTTGGAGGGCGGGTGCCCAGCCGTTTCATGGTTGCCTCCAGAGCGGCGTCATAGTCGGCGAGCAGCTGGTCCCAGCTGGCCGCCGCCGCGGCGGGCAAGGCCCGGACCACGATGGCAAACCCGCAGCCGTATTTCTGCAGCGACCTGGCACCGGCTTCTCTCAGTCTCCTCTTAACGAGGTTCCTGACAACAGCGTTCCCGACACTCTTGGAAACGATGAACCCGATTCGGCTCGGTTCATCGGCAGCGATAGCTGCCGCATATAACACTACGTTCCGGCGTCCATTGCGGACACCGGAACGTACAGTTGTTGAAAAATCGGTTGATGTCCGCAGACGGTTCTTGGTGGCTAGCACCCTTCAACTCGCACAGGGATGTGGACCGACGAGTCAGTTATTTAGGCCGACAGTTCGGTGCGGCCCTTGCCACGACGGGCTGCCAGGATGGCGCGGCCGGCACGGGTACGCATACGAAGGCGGAAGCCGTGCTTCTTGGCTCGACGGCGGTTATTCGGCTGAAAAGTCCGCTTGCTCACGTTAGTTACTCCAGTGGATCAAAGGTGCGCCCACCCGATCAAGGGGGAAGAACTGGCCGACGCTAAGTTTTGTATGTGCCGCTGCTCCGACTCACACGACGCGGGGCGTCGGGGAGCTCAAACGAAAGCGAAAAGCGGACACAAAGGACTTCACAACGTTAGGTCAAATCAATGCAGGGAGTCAAACCGGCAGGGGCTCCGCAGGCTTTCCCCAACTGTGGCTAACCGCTCCGCCAGCCTGTGGATGACGCCACTCACAGGCCGCGTTTGAGAACCACAACGGTGTAATTATCCACAGGACTGAACCCAGCTATCTTCTAGCGTTTTCATCCCCTACAGTGTCTCAGTAACCCCTTATCCACGGACTGTGCATAACCCTGTGGATTTAGCCGGGGCCGGTGCGCTGCGTCGGACCGGTGGATGCACGTAATGCAGGCCAGCAAGTTTGAGGAACCGATTGATGACAGTAGACGAAGCCAACCACGCCAACACTGTCGGAAGTTCCTGGCGCCGGGTTGTGAGCCTGCTGGAGAACGACCACCGTGTTTCTCCCCGGCAGCGCGGCTTCGTCATCCTCGCCCAGGCACAGGGCCTGATCGGTTCCACCCTGCTGGTGGCGGTCCCCAACGAGCTCACCCGCGAGGTCCTGCAGACCCAGGTCAAGGACGCCCTGGATGATGCTCTCCGTAGCGTCTTCTCCGACGAAATCCGCTGCGCGATCGACGTCGACACCGACCTGGTGCCTCTGCACACGGAACCGGAGCCCGCCGTCGAGCTTTCACTGGCTGCGGACCCCGCCGTCGAATCGAAGCCGCAGCCGATGCTGCCTAGCACCTCGCACGAATTCGGCCGCCTCAACCCCAAGTACGTCTTCGACACCTTCGTGATCGGTTCCTCCAACCGATTCGCGCATGCGGCCGCCGTAGCCGTGGCCGAGGCGCCGGCCAAGGCCTACAACCCGCTGTTCATCTACGGCGATTCCGGACTCGGCAAAACCCACCTGCTCCACGCAATCGGCCACTACGCACGCCGGCTCTACAGCGGCATCCGGGTCCGCTACGTCAACTCCGAGGAATTCACCAACGACTTCATCAACTCCATCCGTGATGATGAAGGCACCAGTTTCAAGACCACGTACCGCAACGTGGACGTGCTGCTGATCGACGACATCCAGTTCCTGGCCGGCAAAGACCGGACGCTGGAGGAGTTCTTCCACACCTTCAACGCCCTGCACAACAACAACAAGCAGGTGGTCATCACCTCCGACCAGCCGCCCAAGCTGCTCGCGGGCTTCGAAGACCGCATGAAGTCCCGCTTCGAGTGGGGCCTGCTGACCGACATCCAGCCGCCGGAACTGGAAACCCGCATCGCGATCCTCCGGAAGAAGGCCCTCAGCGAAGGCCTGTCCGCCCCGGATGATGCCCTCGAATACATCGCGTCGAAAATCTCGAGCAACATCCGCGAGCTTGAGGGCGCCCTCATCCGCGTCACGGCCTTCGCCAGCCTGAACCGGCAGCCGGTGGACGTGGCGCTGGCCGAGATGGTGCTCAAGGACCTCATCACCGACGACGGCGCCCAGGAAATCACCTCGGCCCAGATCCTCACGCAGACGGCAGACTACTTCAAGCTCAGCATGGAAGAGCTTTGCAGCAAGTCGCGTACCCGCACCCTAGTGACCGCACGGCAGATCGCAATGTACCTGTGCCGTGAACTGACGGACATGTCCCTTCCCAAGATCGGGCAGGAGCTCGGCGGGCGAGACCACACCACTGTGATCCACGCCGACCGGAAGATCCGCGAACTGATGGCCGAGCGCCGGGTCATCTACAACCAGGTGACCGAGCTGACCAACCGGATCAAGCAGCAGCAGCGCAATTCCTGAGCCGGTCCTCCGGCGCACTCTTACCTTATTAACAGGGGACTGTGGACAACCCTGTGGATAGTTAAGGGGACAACCGCGGTTAATGGGCTTAAAACCCTTAAGGCGCCTGTGGATTGGCGAACCGGCCGAAAATCTTGTCCCCATCCACACCCTGTTTAAAACCTGCCGCACCCACAGGTCGTGAACAGGGCTTAACCCCGGATTCGTACCGCAGGATCGAGTTATCCACAGTTTCCACAGCAGTTATTAACACTACTAATCCCAAGAAAATGAAATTCCCTCAAACAACAATCTCCCTCCCCACCCTTAGCTCAGCGCCCAGGCCCGTTCCGGACCGGCGTAAGAGACCGGCCCGTCGAACAACACCGGTGTAAGCCGGGGATGGGAGAAACGCTCACCTTGGGGCTAAGCTGTCTGCAGAGCGTCCGTCCCGGACATCTTTTGTGATTCCTCACGGAGCACGAAGCCGGGGGTGCGGACGCTTCCTTTGTTGACGGCGTCCGACATTCCTGCCGGATCCGCCACAGCTTGGCGAGTTTTAGCGATTTCAGTACTGACAGCAGCAATGAAAGGCGGCACCCTTCCGTGAAGTTCAGAGTCGAACGGGACGTCCTGGCAGAAGCCGTGACATGGACCGCCCGGTCGTTGTCTCCGCGGCCGCCCGTTCCCGTACTTTCAGGCCTGCTCCTGAAGGCTGAAGCCGGTACCGTCAGCCTCTCGAGCTTCGATTACGAGACCTCCGCACGGCTCGAAATCCCCGCTGACATCAGCACCGAAGGCACCATCCTGGTGTCCGGACGCCTGCTCGCGGACATTTGCCGCAGCCTGCCGTCCGCCCCCGTCGAGGTCGAAACAGACGGCAACAAAGTAACGCTCACATGCCGCCGAAGCAGCTTCCACCTGGCCACGATGCCCGAGGCCGAATACCCGCCGTTGCCGGCGCTGCCCACAATCAGCGGCACGGTCCCTGGCGATTCCTTCGCCCAGGCCGTCTCCCAGGTGATCATCGCGGCCAGCAGGGACGACACCCTGCCGATCCTCACCGGCGTACGGATGGAGATTGAGGACGATCTCATCACCCTCCTGGCCACCGACCGCTACCGCCTGGCCATGCGCGAAGTGCCGTGGAAGCCTGTCACTCCGGGCATCTCCACCAGCGCTCTGGTCAAGGCCAAGACGCTCAACGAAGTAGCCAAGACCTTGGGCAGCAGCGGCGACATCAACATCGCACTGGCCGACGACGACAGCCGACTGATCGGCTTCGAGAGCGGCGGCAGGACCACCACGTCGCTCCTGGTGGACGGCGATTACCCGAAGATCCGTTCACTTTTCCCGGACTCCACGCCCATCCACGCCACGGTGCAGACCCAGGAATTGGTCGAGGCCGTGCGCCGAGTCTCGCTCGTGGCCGAACGCAACACCCCCGTCCGGCTCGCTTTCACGCAGGGCCAGCTGCACCTGGATGCCGGCACGGGCGAGGACGCCCAGGCCTCGGAAGAACTTGAAGCCCAGCTGTCCGGTGAGGACATCACGGTCGCCTTCAACCCGAACTACCTCATCGAGGGCCTCAGCGTCATCGAAACCAAGTTCGTGCGCTTCTCCTTCACCACCGCGCCCAAGCCGGCCATGATCACGGCCCAGCAGGACGCCGAGGGCGAGGACCAGGGCGATTACCGCTACCTCGTCATGCCCGTCCGGCTGCCCAACTAGCTCCGCAGATGTGGGCCGTTTGACCCCTCAGAACGGCCCCTGCTGCCAGCCAGTTGGGTGAGGGCCCACCGCAGCAAACCCCAGCGCAGAAAAGAGTTCTTCCCGTGCACATCGGACTAATCGGCCTTGGCAAAATGGGCTTCAACATGCGCGAACGCCTGCGCAACGCCGGGATCGAGGTCACCGGCCTTGACCGCAACCCGGACGTCACCGACGTCGCAAGCGTGGACGAACTCATCGCCGCCGTCCCGGCTCCCCGCTTGATCTGGGTCATGGTTCCCTCCGGCGACATCACAGACGCCGTGATCACCGAACTGGGCAACAAGCTCGACGCCGGCGACCTCGTGATCGACGGCGGCAACTCGCGGTTCACCGAAGACCAGAAACACGGCGCCGCCCTGGCCCAGAAGGGAATCCGCTTTGCCGACTGCGGCGTGTCCGGCGGAGTCTGGGGCCTCCAGAACGGCTACGGCCTCATGGCCGGCGGCGACGCCGCTGACATCGAACGGGCCCTGCCCGTCTTCGACGCCCTCCGACCCGCCGGGGAACGTGCCGACAGCTTCGTGCACGTGGGCGGCATCGGCGCAGGCCACTACGCCAAGATGGTCCACAACGGGATCGAATACGGCCTGATGCAGGCCTACGCGGAAGGCTACGAACTCCTGGCCGCAAAGGACATCGTGGACGATCTTCCCGGAACGTTCCGGGCCTGGCAAAAGGGCACCGTTGTCCGCTCCTGGCTCCTGGACCTCATGGTCAAGGCCCTCGACGAGGATCCCGGACTGGAGTCGATCTCCGACTACGTCGAGGATTCCGGTGAAGGCCGCTGGACAGTCGAGGAAGCCATCGCCAACGCCGTGCCCGCACCGGCGATCACGGCAGCGCTCTTTGCCAGGTTCTCCTCCCGCGAGGACAACTCGCCGGCCATGAAGATGGTGTCCGCACTGCGCCACCAGTTCGGCGGCCACGCGACCCGGCCAGCCAAGTAATCCTGCCGGTGAGGTCCTGAAACCCGCGTGTACCTAGAAAAACTCTCGCTCACAGATTTCCGCAGTTACGCCCAGGTGGACCTGAGCCTTGAGCCCGGAGTCACTGTCCTGGTGGGATCCAACGGCATCGGCAAGACCAACCTGATGGAGGCCATCGGGTATCTGGCAACGCTCAGCTCGCACCGGGTCAGCACGGACGCGCCGCTGCTGCGCTTCGGTACCGAACGGGCGATGATCCGGGCCAAGCTGGTCCGCGGCGAGCAAGCCACGGTGCTTGAACTGGAAATCAATGCGGCCCGGGCCAACCGGGGACGGATCAACCGGAGCAATCCTGTCCGCGCCCGGGACCTGCTCGGCATCTGCCAGACGGTGCTCTTCGCCCCGGAAGACCTGGCCCTGGTCAAGGGCGATCCGTCCAGCCGCCGCCGGTTTCTGGACGAACTCCTGGTCAGCCTCACGCCGCGCCACGCCGCGACCAGGAGCGACTACGACCGTGTGCTGAAGCAGCGCAACGCCCTGCTCAAATCGGCCCGGGCCGGAAAATTTACTGCCGGCCATGAGGCGACCCTGGATGTCTGGGACCAACACATGGCCCGGGCCGGGGCCGAGCTGCTGCATGCGCGCCTGGAACTTGTCGACCGCCTGCAGCCGCACCTGAAAAACGCCTATGCGCAGCTGACGGACGGCTCCAAGCAGGCAGCAGCGGTGTACCGTTCCACGCTCCAGGACATTCTCGACGACGACGGTGGCGCACCGCGAACTGCAATTGAGACCGGCGACGCCGCGGCCGCCGCACCCGCGGAGGACCTGCGCCTGCTGTCGGTCGAGCAGCTCACCGAACGCTACATCCAGGCCTTTGCGACGGCACGCCGCAAAGAGCTGGAACGGGGCATCTCCTTGGTGGGGCCGCACCGCGACGAACTCGAGCTCCTGCTCGGATCGGCTCCGGCCAAGGGCTACGCCTCGCACGGAGAAACCTGGTCCATGTGCCTGTCCCTGCGTCTGGCCTCGTATTACGTCATGCTCGATGACGCCCGTACCGGGGGGTCGGCGCCGATCCTGATTCTCGATGATGTCTTTGCCGAGCTTGACGTCCAACGGCGGCGTAAACTGGCGGCAATAGTATCCGGCGCCGAGCAGGTGCTGGTCACCGCCGCCGTCGAGGCCGACATCCCAGTGGAGTTGACCGGACGGCGGGTGAAGGTCATCCCGGGAGGAATCGATGAGCAGGACTGTCGATGAATAAGGATACCGACGGCGGCCTGCAGCCGGGCCGCGATCCCGACGCCATCGATGCGGCCCAGGCAGCCCTCAACAGGATGCGCGACGCTGCAGCGGCACGCGGGGAAATCCGCCGGGCCGTCCCGCGCTCCGGGTCGAGTGCCCAAAAACCCGCCCGCAGCGCGCGGGGAACCCGCGGGTTCTCCCAATTCCATGGCACCGGCAGGGATCCACTGGGCCTAGGGAAGGTCGTGGGACGCCTCGTGGCCGAACGCGGTTGGAGCTCGCCCGTGGCTGTCGGCTCCGTGATGGCGCAATGGCCCACCCTGGTGGGACCGGAAATCTCGGCCCACTGCACCCCTGAAAGTTTCACGGATACCACCTTGCACGTGCGGACTGATTCCACGGCTTGGGCAACCCAACTGCGGCTGCTGAGCAGCAGCCTGCTGGAAAAGTTCCGCACCGAGCTCGGCGACGGCGTCGTCACCAATATCCAGGTGCTCGGACCTGCGGCGCCGAGCTGGCGCAAGGGCCTCCGGACGGTCAACGGTCGCGGGCCCCGTGACACCTACGGATAGGTCCGGCTTCCGCGGCGCTTACCGGGCCTGTTGCACGTCTTGCAAAAATCATTGAAACATCCGTAAGCGGTGTGCTGGGCGCTTGGACGCCCAAGGGCTGTATACGCACCCTACGACTGGACCCCGAAAGCCTTGCAGGGGGAGCCAGTGGCCTCTCAGCGGGTACTTTCCTGCCCGTTCGGCGCGCTGGAATGCGGGGTTGGGCCCTATAGCACGATAGAATCGTGGTAGATAACTGGGCGCCGGTGAAACGTTGACTGAGTCCGTTTCCGATGCTGTTTCAGCGTGCGGCGGACGGATCCTCAAGTCTGCGGAGCACCGCGCGTCGTCAGTGACGTGCCTGTAGGCAGGAGTCCTTTCCACGGTAGAGGCAAGGGCCGGCCTCCAACGAACATAAGAGGAGTCGAAAGCGCCTGTGGCTAACGACAATGTAGAGAGCCCGGTAATGGAAGACGTCGTGGAAGAGGCGGCGGAAACGTCCGGCACCGCGACATCGCGCGAATACGGCGCCAGCGACATTACGGTCCTTGAAGGTCTGGAAGCGGTCCGGAAACGTCCGGGCATGTACATCGGCTCCACCGGTCCCCGGGGCCTGCACCACCTGGTCTATGAAGTGGTGGACAACTCCGTTGACGAGGCACTTGCCGGGTACTGCACCCACATCGAAATCGTGCTGCAGGCCGACGGCGGCGTCAAAGTGGTGGACGACGGCCGCGGCATCCCGGTCGACATGCACCCCACGGAGCACAAGCCCACGGTGGAAGTCGTCATGACCATCCTGCACGCCGGCGGCAAATTCGGCGGCGGAGGCTACGCGGTCTCCGGCGGCCTGCACGGGGTGGGCATCTCGGTGGTCAACGCGCTTTCCAGCCGGGTCAACACCGAAGTCCGCCGGCAGGGCCACGTGTGGCGGATGTCCTTCGTTGACGGCGGCAAGCCGCAGGGCGAGCTGGTCAAGGGTGAGGAGACCTCTGAGACCGGAACCACGCAGACCTTCTACCCGGACGCCAGCATCTTCGAGACCACGGAGTTCGACTTCGAGACGCTGCGCGCACGCTTCCAGCAGATGGCTTTCCTGAACAAGGGGCTGCGCATCACGCTGACCGACGAACGCCAAGCTCCGGAGGAGCCGTCCGAGGACGCCGACCTCGATCTGGACGCCGTCGCCACCGAGGGGGAAGTCCCGGCCGAATTCCACACCGTGGTGTACCAGTACGACAACGGCCTGCTGGACTACGTCAAGCACCTGAACTCCGGCAAGAAGGTTGATGTCGTCCACGAGGACGTCATCGCCTTCGAGACCGAGGACACGGAACGGCACATCGCTCTGGAAATGGCGATGCAGTGGACCAACGCGTATTCCGAAAGTGTCCACACCTACGCCAATACCATCAACACGCATGAGGGCGGCACCCACGAAGAAGGCTTCCGCGCCGCGATGACCTCACTCATCAACCGCTACGCGCGGGAGAAAAACATCATCAAGGAAAAGGACGACAATCTCACCGGCGATGACATCCGTGAAGGCCTGACGGCGGTCATTTCCGTGAAGCTGTCGGAGCCTCAGTTCGAGGGCCAGACCAAGACCAAGCTCGGCAACTCCGAGGTCAAGGGCTTTGTCCAGCGGGTGGTCACCGACGGCCTGGGCGACTGGCTTGAGCGCAACCCAGGCCCGGCACGCGACGTGATCCGCAAAGCCATTTCCGCGGCCCAGGCCCGCATGGCGGCGCGGAAAGCCCGCGACAATGCCCGCCGTAAGAGCCCGCTGGAGTCCTTCGGGATGCCCGGTAAGCTCTCGGACTGCTCGTCGAAGAATCCGGAGAACTGCGAGGTCTACATTGTGGAGGGCGACTCGGCCGGCGGGTCCGCCAAGCGCGGCCGCAACCCCGAGACCCAGGCAATCCTGCCGCTCCGAGGCAAGATCCTGAACGTGGAGCGGGCCCGCCTGGACAAGGCGCTCGGCAATGCCGAGGTCCAGTCCATGATCACGGCCTTCGGCACCGGCATTGGCGAGGACTTCGACCTCGCCAAGCTGCGGTATCACAAGATCGTGCTCATGGCCGATGCCGACGTCGACGGCCAGCACATCACCACCCTGCTGATGACTCTGCTGTTCCGTTACATGCGCCCGCTGATCGAAAACGGGTACGTCTACCTCGCTCAGCCGCCGCTGTACCGGATCAAGTGGTCCAACGCACCGCACGATTACGTCTACAGCGACCGGGAGCGCGACGCGAAGCTGCTTTCCGGCCAGGCCGCCGGCCGTCGTATCCCCAAGGACAACGGGATCCAGCGCTACAAGGGCCTCGGCGAGATGGACTACACCGAGCTGTGGGACACCACCATGGACCCGGAGCACCGGACCCTGCTCCAGGTGACGATGGACGACGCCCTGGCTGCAGACCAGATCTTCTCTGTCCTGATGGGCGAGGACGTGGAATCGCGCCGGAACTTCATTCAGCAGAACGCCAAGGACGTCCGGTTCCTGGATATCTAGCGGCTCCCCAGCCCTTGGTATGCCCGGACTGATATATACCTGAAATGGAAAATATAGACTATGAGTGACGAAACACCCGAGGTTCCTGCCGGTTCGGCGGGCTCCGAACCGGTCCTTGACGACGCCATCCTCGAGGGCGATGTGCTGACCGACCGCGTTGAGCAGGTGGACCTGCAGACCGAAATGCAGCGCTCCTACCTTGACTACGCCATGGCGGTCATCGTGGGCCGCGCCCTGCCCGATGTCCGCGACGGCCTCAAGCCCGTCCACCGCCGCGTGCTGTACGCGATGTTCGACGGCGGTTACCGCCCGGACCGCTCCTTCAACAAGTGCGCCCGTGTGGTGGGCGAGGTCATGGGCCAGTACCACCCGCACGGCGACACCGCGATCTACGATGCCCTGGTTCGCCTCATCCAGGACTGGACCATGCGCTACCCGCTGGCGCTGGGCCAGGGCAACTTCGGCTCGCCCGGCAACGACGGTGCGGCCGCACCGCGGTACACGGAAACGAAGATGGCGCCGCTCGCCATGGAGATGGTCCGGGACATCGATGAGGAAACCGTCGACTTCCAGGACAACTACGACGGCAAGAACCAGGAACCGACCATCCTGCCGGCGCGGTTCCCGAACCTGCTGGTGAACGGCTCCTCGGGCATCGCCGTCGGCATGGCCACCAACATCCCGCCGCACAACCTCCGCGAGGTCGCCGACGGTGTGCAGTGGTACCTGGCCAACCCGACCGCCAGCCGCGAGGAGTTGCTCGAAGAGCTCCTCCTGCGCATCAAGGGACCCGATTTCCCGACCGGCGCCACGATCCTCGGCCACAAGGGCATCGAGGACGCGTACCGCACCGGCCGCGGGTCCATCACGATGCGGGCCGTGGTCAGCGTCGAGGAGCTCCAGGGCCGTACCTGCCTGGTGGTCACCGAGCTGCCGTACCAGGCCAACCCGGACAACTTGGCCATCAAGATCGCCGAACTGGTCAGGGACGGCAAGATTTCCGGCATCGCCGACCTCCGCGATGAGACCTCCGGCCGTACCGGCCAGCGCCTGGTGATCGTGCTCAAGCGAGACGCCGTGGCCAAGGTGGTGCTGAACAACCTCTACAAGCACACCCAGCTGCAGGACAACTTCGCCGCCAACATGCTCGCAATCGTTGACGGCGTGCCGCGCACGCTCAGCCTGGACGCGTTCATCCGCCACTGGGTCACACACCAGATGGACGTCATTGCCCGCCGCACACGCTACCGCCTGCGCAAGGCCGAGGAGGAAGCGCACATCCTGCGCGCCCTGCTCAAGGCCCTGGACATGCTCGACGAGGTCATCGCACTCATCCGCGCGTCCAACACCACCGAGGCAGCACGCGACGGCCTGATGGAGCTGCTGGACATCGACGAGCTGCAGGCCCGGGCCATCCTGGACATGCAGCTGCGTCGGCTCGCCGCCCTGGAACGCCAGAAGATCCAGGACCGCCATGCCGAGCTGGAAGCCTTGATTGCCGAGTACAACGCCATCCTGGCCTCCGAACAGCGCCAGCGCGAGATCATCAGCACCGAACTGGCTGAAATCGTGGCCAAGCACGGCGACGACCGCCGCACCAAGGTGCTCATGGGCTTCGACGGCGACATGTCGATGGAAGACCTGATCCCCGAAGAGGAAATGGTGGTCACCATTACCCGCGGCGGCTACGTCAAGCGCACCCGCAGCGACAACTACCGCTCCCAGCAGCGCGGCGGCAAGGGCATCAAGGGCGCCCAGCTGCGCGGGGACGACGTCGTGGAGCACTTCTTCGTCACCACGACGCACCACTGGCTGCTGTTCTTCACCAATCTCGGGCGCGTGTACCGGGCCAAGGCCTACGAGCTGGCCGAAGCCGGACGCGACGCTAAGGGCCAGCATGTGGCCAACCTGCTCGCCTTCCAGCCGGATGAGCACATCGCCCAGGTGCTGGACCTGCGGGACTACCAGGTGGCCCCGTATCTGGTGCTAGCCACCAAACGCGGACTGGTCAAGAAGACACGGCTGGAGGACTACGACACCAACCGATCCGCCGGCGTGATCGCCATCAACCTGCGCGACGGCGACGAACTCGTCTCGGCCCAGCTGGTTTCCGAAACCGACGACCTCATGCTGGTCTCCCGCAAGGGTCAGTCTGTCCGCTTCACGGCGACCGATGACGCGCTGCGCCCGATGGGCCGCGCCACATCCGGTGTCACCGGCATGAAGTTCCGGGAGGACGATGAACTGCTCGCGGCTGACGTCGTCAAGGACGGATCCTTCGTCTTCATCGTCACCGAAGGCGGCTTCGCCAAGCGCACCGAGGTAGAGGAATACCGGCTCCAAGGCCGCGGCGGCCTCGGCATCAAGGTTGGCAAGTACCAGGAAGAACGCGGGCATCTGGTAGGCGCCCTCATTGTCCAGGAAGAGGACGAAGTCCTCGTGGTGATGGAGGGCGGCAAGGTGGTCCGTTCTTCGGTCAGCGGTGTGCCTGCCAAGGGCCGCGACACCATGGGCGTGATCTTTGCCAAACCGGACAAGAATGACCGCATCATCGCAGTTGCCCGCAACAGCGAACGCGGTCTGGAAAGCGACGACGCGGCCGCAGGCGACGATACGGGCGACGTCGTCGAAATTGCAGCCGAAGATGGACGCGAGGACGCTCAAACTCCGGCTTCTTCGCCGGATGACGTAACGTTGGCTGGAGATGGCGGACTGCACGTGGAGTCCGCAACGGAAGAATCAGTACCGGCCCCGGAGTCAGATGAGTCATCAGGCCATGCCGAGCTGGACGAAGACAACACCGGAGGTAACGAGTGAGTAATTCCGACTCATATCCCAAGCCGAGCAGCGGCGCAGCGGGCGGGGTGCGGCAGCCCGCCGCCGCCCCGCGGGTAGGGGCTCCCACGCGGCCGCAGCAGCGTCCAGGGATGCCCGGCGCAGCCACGGGCGGCGGGCAGCGTCCGCCGGCCCCCAGCCAGCGCCCGGTCGTGCCGGGCCAGCGCCCCGCCCAGTCTGGCCAGGCCGCCAGCGGCCTGGTCAAACCCGCTCCCAAGGCCAAGGTCCGCCGGGCTAAGCTGCTGGTCAGCAAGGTTGATCCCTGGTCCGTGCTCAAAATGGCATTTCTGCTCTCCGTGGCCTTGGGCATCGTCACCGTGGTGGCTGCCATCGTGCTTTGGACCGTCCTTGACCTGACCGGGATCTTTGATCAGGTGGACAGCCTGCTGGGCACCCTCGCGGGCTCCGAAGGCGGCGGCTTTGAGTTGAAGAAGGTGGCCTCCCTGGGGCAGGTGGCCTCCTTCGCCACCATCATCGCCGTGATCAACGTAGTGCTGCTGACCGCCCTGTCCATGCTTTCCGCGGTGCTGTACAACATCGCAGCAACGCTTGTAGGCGGCATCGGCGTGACCCTCACGGACGACTAAAACCCGTATTTTTCCCCGGAATCCCGCGGGAAAGAGCCTCGATTTGAGATCGGGCCGGGATGTGCTGTAAAGTCATATCTCGGCCCGATGAGGCATCGGGGCGTATAGCTCAGGCGGTTAGAGCGCTTCGCTGATAACGAAGAGGTCCCAGGTTCAAGTCCTGGTACGCCCACGGAACCTGTACTGGTTCTGGGAGAGGTTAGTGAAGGTTCAGGTTGACTGGACCGGAACGGAGTGCGTGTGAAGAAGTTGCTGGTTATCGCAGCTACGGTCGCAGGCGTGCTCCTCTACCGGAAAGTGCAGGAATCCGAAGCCCGAAAAGAAGTCTGGAGCAATTCAACCGACACGGTTGATTAACCCGGAGCCTTGGGATGAGAGCTGGAAATCCGCTCTCCGGAACTAAGGTATGATTGTCGGGTTGCAACTTACGGGGGCATGGCGCAATTGGTAGCGCACCTGCTTTGCAAGCAGGGGGTTCGGGGTTCGAGTCCCCGTGCCTCCACCGTAGGAAAAGCCCCGGATCGCGGAAATGCGGTCCGGGGCTTTTTGCATGCACATCCCCTCACTCCTTGGGCTTGGCGTAGTCCGCCATCCCCTGCCAGTCGATGAACACATAGGGCTCGTCGCCGAGTACCCAGGCATCGTGTCCGGGCGGGATAATACCGAAATCGCCCGGTCCGAACTCGGCCTCTTCGCCGTCGTCCATGACCACCTTAATCCGCCCGGAAACGGTGTAGCCCACATGTTGGACCATGCAGCTGTCGGTCTTAGCAATCGGCTTAACGTGATCGGACCACTTCCAGCCCGGCAGGAACGTTGCTCGGCCCACGGGGCCGGAGTCTAGATTGACGAGTTCCACCTGGCCCATCCCCGCTGAGACGGGACGAGTCTCCTCCGGGTTGTCGAAATTCCTGCGGATCATTGACGCCATGTTGGTCTCCTTCTTCTCTGATGGCGAGACCGCGATTTAAGACTGGCACCGCGGTATGGCACGGTCAAGAACGGCCGGAACGCATGGCGCCGCCCGCCCCATTAGTGTTGGAGGGTGAACTTTTTACTTGCGGCCGTAGGGGTGCTGGGTGTGGCCTCGTCCGGCCCACTCATCGCCGCCACGCTGGGCGCGACGTCGGTCGGCGCCCTAGCCATCGCCTTCTGGCGCAACGCAATTGCGGCCGTCGTCATGGCCGGTCCCGTCGTGGTCCGCAACCCACGTCATTTCGGCAGGGTGACCGGAGCCGAGTTCCGCTGGTCGCTCGCGGCCGCCGCCGCCCTGGCGCTGCACTTTGCCTGCTTCATCACGTCCCTGCAGCTGACTTCGGTGGCGGCGGCCACGGCACTGGTGTGCCTGCAGTCGGCCTGGATCGCCGTCTTCCAACTCTTCCGGGGCGTCCGGCACCCCTGGCCGGTTCTGGTGGGGCTGGGCATCGCCTTCGGCGGCGTCGTGACCATTACCGGCTTCGATATGGGTGCGTCGCCCGAGGCGCTCCTGGGTGATCTCCTGGCCGTGGCCGGCGGTGCCCTCGCCGGCATCTACACCCTCGCCGGAGGCAAGGCCCGGCAGAGCATGGGCACCGGGGTCTACACGACGCTCTGCTATGGCATGTGCGCGGCCATCGTGGGCGGGCTGGCACTGTTTGCCGGAGTACCGCTGGCAGGGTTCGACGCCGCCGGCTGGCTGGGGATCATCGCCATCACGGTGTGCGCCCAGCTCGTGGGCCACACGGCGTTCAACCATCTGCTGGCAACCATGAGCCCGCTGCTCGTGTCCATGATCATCCTGCTGGAAATCCCCGGGGCGGCGCTCCTGGCTGCCGCTTTCCTCGGTGAGACGCTGCCGGCCGGGACCTATGCTGGACTGGCGCTGATCCTGGTGGGGCTCGCCGTCGTCGTCCTGGGCCAGCGCCGGGTGCGCTCGGTCCGGAACAGTGGGGAGGCAGCCGGTGCGCAGGGACCGGATGCAGATCGGCTCGCGGACCTCGGCACCGACTAGGCCGGCTTGCTAGCCGCCGACTGCGCGGCCCTACTGCCCGCCGCGGCGGACGGGCTGGGCGGCATTCACGGTGTGGATGGCCCGGAGCAATTTGGCCGGGAAATAGACCGAAAAAAACACCACCATGGGCGCCTTCAGCGCGATCTTCTTGACGTTGTGGGCTTTGTACGTGCGATCAAAGCGGGTCACGTAGTAGCGGTAGTCCCGGGGCGAGTCCTCGAGCCGCCGGGCGGACATGCCCGAGATCATCTGTGGGCAGTACTGGATGCGGAGATCGTGGTCCGCCAAATGCAGCGAAAGGTCGATGTCCTCGTGCATTTCGTCCCGCTCGTCCCGGCAAGTCTCCGCACGGATGGTTTCCCAGGCTGAGCGGCGGAGGGCCATGTTGGAGCCGAACAGGAAGTGGTACTGGTGCTTGGCGAGCTTGAGCATCAGCTGGCGCATTCTGTCGTCCGCCTTCAGCCCGAACCGACGCATGGGCATGTCGTAGTAAACCACTGGCCCCGTTGCAGCGTGGATTGACTGGTCCGCGAAGGCGTTCTGGACCTGCTCCACCCAGTCCGGTTCCAGCACGGAGTCGGCGTCGATCCGGCCGAGGATATCGCCGGTGGCATGGTCCAGACCGAAATTGCGCGTGGGGATGAGCCCCTGAACGAGATCCTGGCTGAGCAGGATGATGCGGCTCTCCGGATACTCCTGCTGCATTTGGCGCACGATCTCCGCCGTGCGGTCCGTGGACTTGTTGTCCACCACGATGATTTCCTCGGCGGGGACCGACTGATAGACCGCGGCGATGAGGCACTGCCGGATGACGCTTTCCTCGTTGTACGCAGGGATCACAATCGACACGGCCGGCGGCAGAGCGCTCAGCAAATCTTCTTGGGGTGATCCATGGGGTGACATCACCACAAATTTAGCATCTAGACTGCCGTCTCATCCGGGGCGCGGGGCCGGCCACGCGCGGTGGCCCGACCCCCCCGGCGTCGGCTCGCCTAAACAAAGGGAGGGATCCCGCATGGTGGCGGAATCCCTCCCTAGGAGTGTGGCAGAGCACTTACTGATTGCTGGACGGCGGCTGGCGCTGACCGGTTCAGCCTGCTCAACCGGCCAGTTCCGGCGGCGCTACTGGCCCGGCTTGTCTGTGCCGTTCTTCATGTTGGACGCGATGTTGCGTACGGCAGTCTGGGCGTCAGTGGGAACGTTGTCGGCAGTCTTCGCCGTCGTGTCGCCCGCGTCCTTGGCCGCATCCGCCGTTTCGCCGGTTGCAGCGGCTGTGGTGTCCGCCGCGCCAGCGTCGGCGGCCCCCGCCTTGTCAGCAGCGTCCTTGAATATCTCGTTGACAGTGGGGGTCGACACGGGGGCAGGCTTCACCGGCGTCGGAACTTTCCAGGGGTCTTCCACCGGCTTGGAAGCCCTCCAGGCGGCGACTCCGGCGGCGGCCGCGGCGGCGAGGACACCCAAGATCAGCAGACCGCGGTGTTTGGGTTTCTGCTGCTCTTGCTTGCCCAGCTTGACGCTGGCGGTCTTGCCGGCAGCCTGGGCCTGCGCCTGGACGTTTCGGACCAATCCTGAATCAATAAGCTTCTGCGCGAGGGCGTCCACGTGGACTGGAGCGTTCTCCAGCGTGCGGTGGACGGCCTCTGAAGCCTGGCCGATTCCGGTAGAAAGCCTCGGAAGATACTCGACCACAACGAGATCGCGGGCGTTGGCGATCACCGGTGATGCCTTGTCCACGGCGACGTGCAGGCGCGGAGTGGCACCTTCGGCCGCGTCGTTGATTCTGGGTGCAAGGTGGGCCAGGCTCTCCTGAAGGCGGGGAGTGACGACGGCAACGCCGCCGGCCAGGCTTTGGGCTGCAGTCTTGAGCCCTTCCTGGAGTTTGGGAGAGGCGGTATCCAGCCCTTGCTGCAGGCGCGGAACAGCCCAATTCACTGCCGCTTCAACCCGCGGAGCCGCCCATTCCCTGGCGCTGTCTACTCCGGTGCTGACTGACAGCTCCAGGTCCCGGGCAATACGATCCGATTTCTTCACAACTACCTCCCGATTAATGTGACGGTCTGCAGTTAGCCTACGTGTCTAGGAACGCACCGGCTATTCTTCCGCCGGATTTCTAGTGGATTTCACCGAGCGCGGAACTGACTGTGCGGCCCTATGCGCCCCAACGCGGCATGGAAGAATAGGCGCTATGACTGCCAACACAACCGCAAAAGCCACCATCCACACGAGCCTCGGCGACATCGTCGTCAACCTCTTTGGAAACCACGCGCCGAAAACCGTTGACAACTTCGTCGGACTGGCCACCGGCGAAAAGGCCTGGACGCACCCGGAAACGGGAGAGGACAAGACGGGCACCCCCCTCTACGACGGCACCATTTTCCACCGCATCATCAAGGACTTCATGATCCAAGCCGGGGATCCCCTGGGCCGCGGCACCGGCGGACCGGGCTACAAGTTCGACGACGAAATCCACCCGGAGCTGACCTTCAACGAGCCGTACAAGCTGGCAATGGCCAACGCCGGCATCCAGATGGGCCGCGGCACCAACGGTTCGCAGTTCTTCATCACCACCATCCCCACGGGCTGGCTGCAGGGCAAGCACAGCATCTTCGGTGAGGTCGCCGACGAGGAGTCCAAGAAGGTCGTTGACGCGATCGAGGGCGTCCGCACCGGCATGGGTGACCGTCCCGTCGAGGACGTCACCATCAACAGCATTGATATCGAAAAGCTCTAACCCCACACCATGAGCTACGGAATTCCGGCGGCCGAGCCGTCCGCGGAGGTCCCGGTGTGCCCCAGGCACCCGGACCGGCCCGCCTACGTGCGCTGCCAGCGGTGCGGGCGCCCTGCGTGCCCCGACTGCCAGCGGGCGGCCGCCGTCGGATTCCAGTGCGTGGACTGTGTCAACGAGACCAAACGCACGACGCCGACACCCAGGACCGTCTACGGCGGCGCCATCACTGCCGGCAAACCGGTGGCCACTTTCGTCATCATCGGGCTGTGTGCCCTTGTTTATGGGCTGCAGTGGATTGTCCCTAACGACGGGATCTACCAGCAGCTGGCGTACGCCCCGGCCTTGACTGATGTCGAGCCGTGGCGGATGCTGACCTCGGCCTTTTTGCACTCGCAGGGATTCCTGCTCCACATTGTCCTGAACATGTATACGTTGTGGATTTTCGGGCAGATCCTGGAACCTCTGCTGGGCCACGCCCGCTTCTTGGCCGTCTATTTGCTCTCCGCCATTGGCGGCTCGGCCGGATTCCTTCTTTTGACCCCGGTTTATCCCGTCAACGGTCCCGTGGGGCTCGTGGGAGCCTCCGGTGCCATCTTCGGCCTGTTCGGTGCCTTGCTGGTGGTCCAGCGGCAACGCGGCGGCGACATCCGCCAACTCCTGGTCCTGATCGCCATCAACGGCGTCATCGGCTTCATGGTCCCCCAGATCGCGTGGCAGGCCCATCTTGGCGGCCTCATTACGGGCGCTCTGAGCGCCGCCGTCATCGCCTATACGCCCCGCGGTCCGCGGCAGGCCCTGGTGCAGGCCGCCGGCTTGGCCGCGGTCCTGGTCTTGGTGATCATCGTGTCCGTCTTCCGGATGACCAGCGCTGGCGCTTAGCGCCCCTCCTGCGGCGGTTTTCCCCACAACTGCGCCCTTGGCGTGGCTCCTCCCGCCTTCCTGGGCGCTCCGGGCAACCCCTTCTGTGCGCTCTTGGCCACCCCGCGTGTGCGCTCTTGGCAACCCCGCTGTACAAGTCCGGATTCGTCCGGTGCGCGGTTCGAAGGGTGCGGGCCGCCCTTCCCACCCATAAACCCCCGGTTGCCCTATCACTTGTGGCGGTCAAACCACAGGTTTGGGGACCATAAATGATAGGGCAACCGGGGGGAGCGAGGGGCGTCCCACTGTGTTAGCCAGGTTGCTGCCCGGCAGTTTGTCGCGCGGGATGCAGACGCGTGTTTTCCACAGAGGTTATCCACATTGTCAATAACTTACATCGGTGTAGTTCACGGACGGGGCCGCGATCTGGCCGCCACAGCTGGCGAATTTTCCGAGTTCCCGTGAAGTAGCTCGCTCGGTGTCCACACCTGTGGATAACTTTTATCGCTTGCACTGTGCGTAAGTGGACAACCGGCGGCCCAATAAATGTGGTCGAGCACCCGCCGCGCCTGCCGCTTCCGCCGCGCCGCATGATCCCGCCGAGTGCTTTTCAACGCCTTTCAACAGGGTTATGCACAGTGTTAATAACTTGATGCTCTGAGCATCATTCCGGTAACCGCCGCCTCAAGACGGACCAGTGGGCTCGGCTACCTGCATACGTCGTCCGTTATCCCCAGCTGTGGATAACTTGTGGGTAGTGCACTGTTAGTAAGTGGATAACGTGCTCGGAACGCCGGGAGCAACGTAAGGCTCCAGGGCGTGGCATACCTGCATCCGTCCGGTTGCGCGGGGCCGGCGAGGTTGGCTGAGTCGTTTACCCGCGTTTTCCACAGCCAATCCACACTGTTAATTACTTTCCGGTCTGGGATTCCCCGCACGCAGATGCTTCCAGTGTCCGGCTGGCGCGGGCTGGGGCCTCAGGACTGGCCGCGGGGCACATTTGGTCTTCTACTTATGAACAGTGTGGATAAGTTTCCCCAGACTTGTGCACAGCTGTGGATAAGGTGGCCCTGCCTGTGCATGGGATGCCTGTGGTGCTGCCGGAATCCTCCCTAGCCAGGCCCAATCCCGCCTTAGTTAGGCCCAAACACCGGAGGATCCGCGGCGGTGGCTGTCCAGCAGATGGGTATCCACCATGCCCACCGCCTCCATGAGCGCGAACATCGTGGTGGGCCCGACAAAGGCGAAGCCCTTCTTCCGCAAAGCTTTGGAAAGCGCGATGGACTCCGCCGAGGTGGTGGCAATCTGGTCAAGCGCGGTGGGCTGTGGCGTGGTGGCCGGCTGAAACGCCCAGACGAAGTCAACCAGGCCGCCGTCGTCCCTCAACGCCACGGTGGCACGGGCATTGGTGATGGCCGCCTGGATCTTGAGCCGGTTCCGGACGATGCCGGCGTCCAGCATGAGCCGCTCCACATCGGCATCGGTGAAGGTGGCCACCGTGTCCGGCTGAAAGTCTTTGAAGGCAGCGCGGAAAGCCGGGCGCTTCCGCAGAATCGTGGCCCAGGACAGCCCCGCCTGGAACCCCTCGAGGCTGATCCGTTCGTAGAGCCCCTGCTCGTCCCGGACAGGCATGCCCCACTCGGTGTCGTAGTACTCCCGCAGCATCGGGTCCGCGGCGGCCCATGCGGGTCGCGCTAGTCCGTCGTCGCCAATAATCGAGCCGCTTACCGCCGGGGTCATCTGCAGTCCTTCTCCTAGGTTCGTGCCGCTCCCAGCATTATCGGTCAAGGGGCCGACGGCCGGATGCCGGGTTTAACGGGGACGGGCCGGCACACCGTGTGTACCGGCCCGTCAGGGGCTTGCGCGGATCAGGAGCTCGCGCCCCGTTATCGGCTTGCGCTGTGCGCCGGGTCAGGAACGCCAGCGCGTGGTCATCAGGAAGCCGATGATCGCGATGCCGAAGCCGGCGACGATGTTCCAGGAGGCCCATGCCTGCACCGGGTAGGCGCCTTCGGTGATGTAGAACGTGATGATCCACAGCAGGCCAATGATCATCAGGCCAAACATGACGGGCTTGAACCAGACCGGGTTGGGCTTGTACGCCTGCGCAGCAGAAGTCGGCGGGGCTACACGGGCAGTCCTTTTACGCGGCTTCGACTCGGGCACTGATCCTCCTTGGCGGGCTGACTCAAGAGCGGCAGCGTTGCTTGATATCCTGCAGGAACTGAGCCCCCGGGCGACCAACGCGCTCTTAGTCAAGTTTGAATTCTTTTGCTCGCACAATTCTAGCTTGTAGATCAGGGCACACCGTTGACCCGCAACCGCCTTGAGGAGAAACGCCTTGCCGCAGTTGGACCAGGAATCCGGCCGGTCCGGCCGCCGCCCGGCACTGCTCGGGCGCGGCGCCCAGATCGCCGGGGAGCTGCTAATGACGGCCGGCGTCGTGCTTCTACTGTTCGTGGCCTGGCAGTTGTGGTGGACGAACGTGGATGCCGACGCCCGGCAGCACGACGTCGTCAAGAACTTTGCGCGAGGGACGGGCGCTGCCGCGGTGGCCGGTTCACCAGCCGCCGTCGGACCGGACACCGTTGGACCGGGTGCCGCAGGCGACTACGGTCCGGCCGCCGTTGCCCCGGAACCGGCCGAAGGCGCGACAATCGGCATCCTGTATGTTCCGCGGTTCGGTGCCGGGTACATACGTCCGATCGTTCAGGGAACCACCCCGGCGCTGCTGGACACCCTGGGCATCGGGCACTACCAGGGCACTGCGATGCCGGGCGCCGTCGGAAACTTTGCCGTGGCCGGCCACAGGCAGACGCACGGCGCGGTCCTGGACAATATTGATGCACTGGTCCCCGGAGACCGGATCTACGTGCAGACCCGCGAGGGCTACTATGTGTACGTGTTCCGAAACAGCCAGATAGTCCTCCCCTCGCGGGCGGACGTACTGCTGCCGGTGCCGACCCAGCCAGGCGTCGCGCCGACGCAGAGCTACCTGACCATGACCACTTGCCACCCGCGGTTTGGCTCCCAGGAACGCTTTGTGGCCTACGCCCTGCTGGAGCGCTGGAAGCCTGCTTCGGCAGGCCCGCCGGCCGAGATCGCTCCGCAGGCAGCCCGCGCGGCCGGGGAGGGCTAAGGCATGTACAGCTGGCTCTTCCGCCACCTTCCTGGTCCCTTATGGCTCAGGATTGCGGCGGCGCTGGTGCTGGCGGCCGGAGCACTGGTATTGATGGTTCAGTTCCTTTTTCCCTGGCTGGCGCAATTCACCCAGTTAACAGATTCAACGATTGGTTCAGCAAGGCATCCATGAGCACAACCAAGATCCTGGTCGTCGACAACTACGACAGCTTCGTCTACACCCTGGTGGGTTATCTGCAGGAACTCGGCGCGGAGACCACTGTGGTCCGCAACGACGACGTCACCCTTGCCGAGGCGATCGACATGGCTGAGGCACGCGACGGCGTCCTCATCTCGCCCGGCCCGGGCAATCCGGCTGAGGCCGGCGTCTGCATTGAGCTCATCAAATGGTGCGGCGGCCACGACAAGCCCATGCTCGGCGTGTGTCTGGGCCATCAGGCGCTGGCGGAGGCCTACGGGGGAACCGTGACGCACGCGCCCGAACTGATGCACGGCAAGACCTCGCTCGTGGAGCACCACGGTTCCAGCGTCTTTGCCGGCCTTCACTCTCCCCTGACGGCTACCCGCTACCACTCGCTGGCCGCAGTGCGCGAGAGCATCCCCGAGATCCTGGAGATCACCGCGGAAACAGGCACCGGCGTTGTGATGGGCCTCCAGCACCGCAGCGCCCCGCTGTGTGGTGTCCAGTTCCACCCCGAATCCGTCCTCACCGAAGGCGGCTACCAGATGCTGGGCAACTGGCTGGAATCGCTGGGCATGACCGGGGCCGCGGAACGGGCAGCCGACCTGAGTCCTCTCATCAAGCACTGACCCGGACGATCAAGCACTGACGCGGACCTTACTAGGGAAACAACCCGTCCAGGACGGCGTCCTCTTTGGCCGTTGTCTTCGTGGGGCTTGGCGTCGGTGACGGGGTGGGCGACGGTGCGGGAGGTGGGGCCGGTGCCTTCGCCACTGTCACCGTGATGGTTTTACCCTGCTCCACGAGTGAATCCGCGGCATCGGCCTGGCCCGTCACCTTGCCCGGGGCCACTTGGGAATTCTCCACTTCGGTGACGTTGAGTTTCAGGCCCTGAGCCGTGAGTTTCGCTTCGGCCTCCGCGACCGGCAGCCCGATCAGCTGCGGCACAACCACTTTTCCGGTGGAGACGACGATTTCCACGGCGTCGGCTACAGCCACTATCTTGCCCGGGGCCGGGTTGGTGGTGATGACAATGCCACCCGGGACCGTGGCGTCGTTTGACAACTTGGTGGTGAGGGCGCCGGTCAGTCCCTTTTGGTGCAGGAGATCCCGGGCTGCCGCCTCCGTCCGTCCGGGCAGGTCCGTCGGGATGGTGACAGAACTGGGGCCCTCGGAGATGTTCAGGATGATGTCCGAGTTGGCTTCCAGGGAGCTTCCCGCCGTCGGCACGGTGTCAATCGCAGTGCCTTTCGGGATGGTCTCGTGCTCCAGCCGTCTGAGTTGCGGTTTGAAGCCGGCATTGTAGAGCCGTTGCAGGGCATCCGATTCCGACATGGAAGTCACCGTGGGCACCAGCACCCTGGTTGCCTGCGGCGGGGCCTGGTTCATGAGGTTATAAAGCCACAGGCCGCCGCCGGCCAGCACCAGCAGCGTGAGGACCACCAACGTCGCGATCCAGGTGTGCCGGCGCGACTTCTGCCCCGGCGTTTGCTCGCGCTCGGCCGGCAATGCCAAGGGCAGGCTGCCGGTGTCCGTGGTGCCATAGAGTTCGGTGCCGTCGGGCTCCAGCAAAGCGTCGTCGTCGGGCGTTTCGGCGGCCGGCCGCAACCGGCCGCCGGGGGCCTCGTCGAGGAACTTCGCGCCGGTCAGCGAGAACGCCGTCGGCGCCGAGGGATCGTACTGGGGAACTTCGTCGGTGGGATCGGTGGGTGCCTCACTGGCGGACGGTGGGGTCACCGGGATGCCGTTGCGGGCGGCCCGCAGGGCGCGGCGGAAGGCCCCTGCGTCCTGGAAACGGTCCGCACGGTTCTTCTGCAGGGCCTTCATCAGCACCGTGTCCAGCGCCAGGGAGACCTCAGGGTTGAGGCTGCTGGCGGGGTCGGGAATCTCACGGACGTGCTGGTAGGCCACAGAAACCGGGCTGTCGCCGATGAACGGCGGCCGGCCGGTCAGCATTTCATACAGCAGGCAGCCAGCCGAGTAGAGATCGCTCCGTGCGTCGACGGTTTCGCCCCGGGCCTGCTCCGGCGACAGATACTGGGCGGTGCCCACCACCGCCTGCGTTTGCGTCATGGTGGCCGCCGAGTCAGCCATGGCGCGGGCTATCCCGAAGTCCATGACTTTGACGCTGTTTGAGTCCGGGCAGAACATCACGTTGGCAGGTTTGATGTCGCGGTGCACGATTCCGGCTTTGTGACTGTAATCGAGCGCGGAGAGCACGCCCAGACTGAAGTCGATGGCCTGGTCTATGCTGACGTCCTTGGCCCGGATCAGGTCACGGATGGTCTTGCCGGAAACGAACTCCATCACAATGTACGGCACGCGGACGCTGTCGTTATGGTCACCGGGAACCGCGTGGTCCCCGGTGTCAAAGACCGCCACGATCGAGGGATGGTTTAGGGCGGCGACAGCCTGAGCCTCGCGCTTGAACCGAGCCTGGAACTGCGGGTCCCGGGCCAGGTCCGGACGAAGCAGTTTGATGGCGACAGTTCGTCCCAGCCGGGTGTCGACGCCGCGGAAGACGTCCGCCATGCCGCCGCGGCCGATCAGTTCACCCAGCTCATAGCGTCCACTGAGGACGCGCTGCGTGTTCACCGGGCGGTCCTCTCTGGACGGCGGTGTGAGGGGTGCGTTGTTCATGGTTGCTTAGGGTCCGGACTTGGTAGTTGAAGGTGACGGCGAAGGTGTTGTGGCCGGAACCTCGGCCAGGTGGTAAGTCACCACGCTGCCGGCGGCCACCTTGCTTCCGGAATCCGGGTCCGAGCTCACGAATGTCCCCGGATCCTGCTTCTTGCTCCGGGGAGTAACGTCCGCTCCCTTGGCCCAGCGCAGTCCGGCGTTCTGGATAGCCTGCTGGACCTCAGCCTCGCTGGCGCCAACGGAAATTGACGGCACCGCCACCAGTTCCGGGCCCTTGGAGTAACTCACGGTGATGGTGGTTCCGGGCTCTACCGAACCGGAGGGGTCAATGTTGGTGACGGTTCCGGGTGTGGCGTCATTGAAGACTTCTTCCCCCTTGACCCCCAGCCCCTTGCCAATCAGTTCGCTGCGGACCTCGTTGTAGGGGCGGCCCAGGTAGGCGTCCGGGATCAGGTTGACGGCTGCCGGGGTGGACTCGGTGGGCGTCGCCGAGCTGGCGGTGGGGGTGGGTGTCGCCGACGCGGACGCGGACGACGCCGACGGGGTGGCGCTGCTCGGCTTCGCGCTGCTGGAGGGGGCAATGCTGGTTGCCGGTGCCTGGGAGGGAAAGAGGTTACCGGCTTGGCTCAGGACCACGCCGGCCAGGGCGAAGACCACCAGCAGGATCAGGGCAATCAGCGGCCAGGTCCACGGGCTGCGCTTGCGGCGCTGCGGCTCCTCTTCCGGCTCGTCATACTCCGGCTCCTCCTCGTCCTGGACCCAGGTGCGCTCGGCCGCCAGGGCATCCGCGCGGTTCAGCGCGTTGCGTGCCCCGTAACCGCTGGCCGCAGCCGCGCCGGCCGCCAGGCCTGCCGCAGCGCCGGCACCGGCGGCGCCGAGGACGGGTAGCGCGGAGGTTGCCGACGTCGACTTGTCCGCCGCGGCGGCGGAGCCGATAACGCTGGTGGCGGCCGTGGGGACATTGACGGGGGCCGTGATGGGTCCGGTTGACGCATCGAAAAGAAGCATCCCCGGGACCGCCGCGTGGGCCGCGGCAATGTCACCATTGCGGATGGCCTCCGCCGCCTCGGACAGCTTGATGGCGTCGGCAGGACGGTTCTTGGGATCCTTGGCCAGCATGGACATCAGGAGGGCCCGGACGGGCCGGGGCAGCGACTCCGGAAGCGGCGGCGGCGCGTCGTTGACCTGGGCCAGGGCGATGGCGATCTGGGATTCACCGGAGAACGGCCGGTGGCCCGTTAGGCACTCATAGCCGATGACGCCAAGCGAGTAGATGTCCGAGGCTCCGGTGGCGGTCTGCCCCGTGGCCTGCTCGGGTGCCAGATACTGGGCCGTCCCCATCACCTGGCCGGTCTGGGTCAGGGGAACCTGGTCGGCCAAACGGGCGATGCCGAAGTCGGTGACCTTGACACGGCCGTCAGGGGTGATGAGAAGGTTGCCCGGCTTTACGTCGCGGTGCACAAGGCCCTGGGCGTGGGCGACGGCGAGGGCGCGCGCCGTCTGGGCCATGATGGAAAGGGTCCGGTCCGGCGAGAGCACCTGTTCGTGTTCGATGATGCTGCTCAGGGGCTGGCCGGGAACAAGTTCCATGACGAGGTAGGCTGAGCCCTCTTCCTCGCCGTAGTCGAAGACGTTGGCGATGCCCACGTGGTTCAGAAGCGCTGTATGGCGTGCCTCGGCCCGGAACCGCTGCAAGAACCCGGGATCGCCCGTGTATTCCTCCTTGAGCACCTTGATGGCGACGATGCGGCCAAGGATCAGGTCTTTGGCCTTCCAGACTTCTCCCATGCCGCCGATCGCTATGCGCGTGGTCAGCTGGAACCTGCCGCCGAGGGTGATTCCTGAAGTAGGCCTCACTTATTCAACACCGCCTCAAAAATCTTCTTCGCGTTCGGACTGGTTAAGTTTGCGCCGGTGGTGATGTCTACGCCTTCCATGACGATGGTGACAGCCACCTGCGGGTCATTCGCCGGGGCAAACCCGGTAAACCATGAGTTGTTCAGGCCATCGCCGAGTTCCGCGGTACCGGTTTTGCCGGCCACCTGCACACCGGGGACGGCCGCCCGGCCGGCGATGCCGTCGTCGACAACGCTGACCATCCACTCGTTAATCTGGCGCGCGATCTCCGGGCTGGTGGACGTGCGCAGGGCCTGGGGCTTCGGCTCGCTGATGGCCCGCAGGTCCGGGGAGCGCACGGTCTTGATCAGGTTCGGCTGCATCTGCACGCCGTCGTTGGCAATCGCGGCCGTCATCGTGTTGATCTGGAGCGGGGTTGCCCGGACGTCCCGCTGGCCGATCGAGGACTGCGCCAGCCCGGCGTCGTCCAGCGGATCCGTCGGGAAGAAGCTCGGAGCGGAGTCCAGCTTGAGCTGGTCGCCGAAGTCCTGCCCGAAACCGAACTTCTCCGCCTGGTCGGCAATGGCCTGCTGCTTCAGGTCCAAAGCGATGCTGGCGAACGGCGTGTTGCACGACTGCTGGAGGGCGAAGGCGAACGACGCCGTGCTGCGGGTGTAGCAGTTGCCTCCGGCATAGTTGGGGAGCTTGTAGTCGATGCCGGGGAAGGGCATCTCCGCCGGGTTGGGCAGGACGCTGTCCTTGTTGTATTTGCCCGAGTTCAGGGCAGCGGCCGTGTCGATGAGCTTGAACACCGATCCGGGGGCCAGCAACGCGCCGGTGGGGCCGCTGACGTTCTGATTCAGATTGATCCCGGGGATCTGGTTCAGCTCAGTGTAATTTGCCTGCTCGGCCGCTGGGTCCTGGGTGGCAATCAGGTTCGGGTCGTAGGACGGTTTGGAGACCATGGCCAGGACGGCGCCCGTCTTCGGGTTGGTGACCACGATGGAGCCGCGTTGGCCGTCCGGGATGAGGTCGTAGGCCAGCTTTTGGATCTTCGGGTCCAGCGTCAGTTCCACGGACGCGCCCTTGGGCTGGTTGCCGAGGAACAGCTGGCCCACGCGGTCCAGGAACTGCTGGTCCGAACTGCCGGCCAGGACGTCGTTCATCGACTTCTCAAGTCCGGTGAGGCCGTAGTTCTTGGAGAAGTATCCGGTGATGCCGGCGTAGAGCTCCGGCTGGGAGTAGGTCCGCTGGAATTTGCAGCTCTCCGTGGCCGGCACGGATTCTGCAACCGGCGTGCCGCCGACAATGATGGCCCCGCGGTCGTTGCAGTAATTCTGCAAGATGGCGCGCCGGTTCCAGGCATTGGCTTTAAGCTCGTCGGCGCCCACCACCTGGACATAGCTGAGCGCACCGAAAACCAGCACGAACATCGCGATGGCGGCGAGCCACGAGTTGCGGATGGCCTGGTTCACAGCTGCTTCACCGCCTCGGTGGGTGCGTCGGTACTGGTTGGGGGAGCGGGGGACTTGGCCGGTCTCGCCGGGAGGTCCTTGTGGAGGCCCGGTTCCTGGCCGGGCGGCAGCGGCGTCGTATCCACCGGGCCGCGTGCCGTGTGCGAAATCATCAGCAGCAGGCCCACGATGATCCAGTTCGCCAGCAGCGAGGATCCGCCGGCGGCGAGGAACGGCGTGGTGAGTCCCGTGAGCGGGATCAGGCGGGTAACGCCACCAATCACCACAAAGCACTGCAGCGCGACCGCGAAGGAGAGCCCGGTGGCGAGCAGCTTGCCGAAGGCGTCGCGGGTGCCCAGTGCGGCGCGGAAACCGCGGGTGAACAGCAGCAGGTACATCAGGACGATCGCGAAGACGCCGATCAGCCCGAGCTCCTCGCCGAAGGAGGCAATGATCATGTCGCTGTTGGCGAAGGGGACGAGATTGGGGCGTCCCTGGCCGAGGCCGGTGCCCACGAGGCCGCCGCTGGCCATGCCGAAGAGGCCTTCGACGATTTGCAGGCTGCCGCCGAACTGCCGGCCGTAAACCTCATCGGTGAAGGCGTTGAGCCAGCCGTCGATCCGCAAGGCGACGTGCGAGAACACGCGGGCGGCCACGAAGCCGCCCACCGCGATCAGGACCAGGCCGATGATGACCCAGCTGATGCGGCTGGTGGCGACGTAGATCATGACGAGGAATAGCCCGAAGAACAGGATTGAGGAGCCGAGATCCCGCTGGAAGACCAGCACCCCGATGCTGACGAGCCAAGCTGTGATCATGGGACCCATGTCCTTGAACCGCGGGAACTGCAGCGGGCCGATCTTGCGGCCCGCCAGCAGGATCAGGTCCCGGTTCGAGGACAGATAGCCGGCAAAGAAGATGGCCAGCGTAATCTTGGCTATTTCACCGGGCTGGAAGGTCATGGAACCGATCTTGATCCAGACGCTCGCGCCCAGCACTTCACCGGCCGAGATTCCGGGGACCAGCGGCAGGATCAGGAGCACGGCACTGATCGCCAGGCAGATGTAAGTGAATCGGCGCAGGATGCGGTGGTCCTTGAGGAACCAAATGACCGCGATCGCGACCGCCATGGCAACCAAAGTCCATCGGAGCTGATTGTTGCCGGTGTCTTCGCCCACCCGGTCGAGCCGGTGAATCATGGCAAGCCCCAGCCCATTGAGGGCGACCACCAGCGGAAGCATTACCGGATCGGCATATTTGGCGCGGATCCGCAACACTACGTGGAAGGCCAGGGCCGCCGCTGCCAGGAGGCCGGACTGGAACCAGAAGTCAGTGTCGAAGGCCTTTTGCCGGTCAACGCCCACGAGCGCCTGGGCGCCGATTCCGACCGCGAGGGCCAGGACCAGCAGGACCAGCTCTACGTTCCGTCGCGGCCGGGCCACGGGATCGATGGGTGTCATTTGGCCACCTCGCAGGTCGTTGTCGGGGTGGCGGAGGGCGAAGGCTTTGCCGCTCCGGAGGACGCCGCGGCGCCGGGGGTCGCCTTCGTGGTCGCCGTCGGGCTTGCGCCGGCCTTGGCACTTGGGCTGGCCGTCGCGGTGGCGGTGGCCTTGGCGCTTGGGCTGGCCGTCGCGCTTGCGGTGGCGCCCTTAGCGCTTGGGCTGGCCGTCGGTGTGGGGGTTGGCGTGAGACACTCGTCCGCCGGCGCGGTTGTGCCGGTGAGCTCAAGGTTCTTGACGATCCGCTGCGCGTCATAGAGATCACGGGCGGGCACGGTCTGACGCACCCGCTGCTGCGAAAATTCGGGAAGGTCGGACATCTTGATGTCAGTCACCGCTTCGAGGGTTGAAAGCTGAATGGGCCCGAGCTGCTGGGAAACCCCGTTGAAGATGGCCACGTGCTGGTCATGCTCGCCGATGTAGTAGCGCGTCTGGGTCCAGGCGTAGCCGATCCACAGTCCCACTGCGAGCAGCGCGACGATGGCGGCGGCAATCGACACCGTCAGCCACCGGCGCGGCCGCCCGGCGGCCTTGAACTCGTCGTCGTCTCGGGCCTGCTCGGACTTGTGCGTCAGGACAGTTGCGGCTCGCCGGGCCACGGTGCGTCCGGCGATTGACGGAATGGACCCTGATTCCGCGGCTGCGACGGCAGCTCCGACCAGTTCGTGAGGGCGGCGGGAAAGTTCGTCGCGCAGGACTTCAGCGGAGAGATGTTCGCCCAGATGCGGGTCGGTGCTGGTCTCGGGCTCCTTGCCGCCGGCAGGCTTGTCGGCTACCTTGCCGTCGCCGGCCGAACCCGGCCCCGGGGCGCCCGGGTTTCCCGCCGTCGCGGCGGCTGCGGACGCGGCGGTGTTGCCAGCGTCGTTTTTGGCGCCTGCCTCACCTGTGGTCCCTGTCTCGCCGGAGGGCTTCTCAGCACGGACCGGGCTGCCGGTCACGGGTCCGGCAGAAGCCGCGGGAGCCGACGGCGCGACGGCAGGGGTTGCCGGCGGGGCGACGACGTCGACGGCGGCGGTCCGGACGTCGTCGGGCGTCTGCTCGGCGATGTCCAGCACTACGACGGTCACGTTATCCGGGGCGCCCGCCTCCAGGGTCAGCTCAATCAGCAGGTCAGCGCATTCGTTCCGGTCCTGCGTCTCCCGCACCGTGCGCTCCACGACGTGGCCCGCCACATAATTCAAGCCGTCCGAGCACAGCAGCCAGCGTTCCCCTGGCTGGACGGCCAGGGTATCGAGGTCCAGCTCCGGGCTGGCATCGACGTCGCCCAACACGCGCATGAGGACGTTCTTGTGCGGATGAGTTTCGGCCTCTTCGGGGCGCAGCCGGCCTTCGTCGATGAGCCGCTGGACGAACGTGTGGTCAATGCTGACCTGTTCGTATTCACCGTTGCGCAGCCGGTAGGCGCGGGAGTCGCCGATGTGGGCGAAGTGCAGCTTGCCCTCGGCCAGCAGCAGGGCCGTGACCGTGGTGCCCATCCCGGCGAGCTTGGGATTGATGTGGACCAGCTCGGACAGCAGGGAATTGGCCGTCTGGATCTCGTCCGCGAGGACGGTGCCGGCGTCGCCGTCGTAGTCATCGTGATCCAGGTGGATCATGTCCAGGACGGTTGCGGCGGAGGCGACATCGCCGCCGGCGTGCCCGCCCATGCCGTCGGCGACGACGGCGAGGTGCCGGCCAACGTAGGCGGAGTCGTCATTCTTGGCGCGCACGCGGCCGACGTGTGAACGCGCGGCGTAGCGCATGATGAGCGGCCGCTTCGGGGCAGTTGTAACGCCTTCGGCCCTGTCGGCGGGAAGATCCGGGGCAGGCACCGCTACGGCCTCAATTCGATGACCGTCTTGCCGATTCTCACGGGGACGCCCAGCTCCACCGGGAGTGCCCGCGTCAGCTGCTGCTCTGCCAGGTAAGTGCCATTAGTGGATCCGAGGTCCTCGATGAACCAGCGGCTCCCCTGTGGAAACAGGCGGGCATGGCGTCCCGAGGCATAGTCGTCCTCCAAGACCAGTGTGGCCTCCTGGGCCCGGCCGAGGAGGATCGGGCTTGCCGCGAGGGGGAGAGTGGTGCCCTTGAGCGGCCCCTCGGTCACGACGAGCTGACGGGCCTGCTGTTTGACGGGCGCCGGCGGGGATTCGGCGAGGGAGGGGTTCCTGCGCACCTCCCGGGCCGTAGGGGCCCCGGCGGCCGCCTTGCGCCCGATCATCAGATCGCGGCGCATGGCGGAGACGATGCCGAAGATCAGCACCCACAGAAGAATTAGGAACCCGAAACGCAGGGCCGTGATAGTCAGTTCGCTCATGCGCGGCCGCCTGTGTGGGCGGGCAGTAGACGGAAGATGATTTTGGTTCGTCCCATCATGATCGTGGCGCCGTCGGTGAGTTCCGAACTGCCCACGACCTTTTGGCCGTTGACATAGCTGCCGTTCGTGGAGCCGAGATCGATCGCCTGCGCTGAACCCGGTCCCGTCCGGATTTCCAAATGGCGGCGTGAAACACCGGTGTCGTCAATGAGGATGTCTGCGTCCGAGGACCGTCCGAGGACGATCGACGGGGCATTCAGCGAGTAGCGCTGACCGTCGATGTCCAGCACGGGTTGCAATTGCGCCGGCTGGCGCGTCGGAGCCGCCGGCACATTGCTGTGAACCGCCTGCGGGGCCGGAACGGAAGGCGCGGAGGCTTTTTCGGTCCGCGAAGTGATATCAAAATTCCCGGCACGGTGCTCTTCGTCCCGGCGGAAACTAATCCGGACCGGCCCTTGGAGGGTGTAGCCCTGGCTCCGGACGTGGTTGATGACAACATCGCACAGTTCTTCCGCCAGCGGTGTTCCCCACTCTTGGGCGCGGTGGAAATCATCGCTGCTGAGGAGCACATCAAAAACGTTGGGGGCCAGCGTGCGTCCGACGGCGATCGTCAGGGCCTTGTTGTCCACTTCGCTGCGGAGGCGGCTCGCGATTTCCACGGGCTCAACTTCGGCGCGTGAACCGGTGGAGAAGACGCCGCGGACGGCCTTTTCGATGCCGCGCTCGACTTTGTCCAGCAATCCCATGGTCCCTCTCCTTTCCTGATGGCTGCTGGGCAGCAGTCGTTCTGGAACTCGGTTTCCAACGTTTGCGAGCCCGCTGTGCGCGGACACTCTTACATCAGATACTACTGGCCGTCTCTGGGAATGGCCTCAATGGACGCTGCGGGACCAGCACCGGGACGGACGCTGACCGAGCGCTGACGTGGGCGGACATCGCGTGCCGACGCCGCCGCAGGCCCTGCCCGTGGGGCCGCCAACAGGTCGGTAAGGACCGGAACATCTCCGAGAAAAAGGAGGGCGCCGCCGTCGATTGGTGTTTTCCGGCAATTGTCCGTTATGCTTGATCTCGCTGCTTTTACGAGGTTGGCGGTCCGGGAAACCGGCCCTCTTCCGGGGTGAAAGAAGTTGCGCGCGAGTGGCGGAACGGCAGACGCGCTGGCTTCAGGTGCCAGTGTCCGAAAGGGCGTGGGGGTTCAAATCCCCCCTCGCGCACGCAAATGAAAGAACCCCGGTCTTCGGACCGGGGTTCTTTTGTTTAGCTGCCTGCTTTAACACAGTCGGCATCCGAAAGGTTGCGGGCGTAGGAAAAATATATAGACCAGTCTATTATCTCGTTTATGACAAAGAGCTCTCAGGGCGTCAAAGGCGCCGCTACGCGGCAACGGATCATCAAGTCGACACTGGCACTGTTTCAGAAGCAGGGGTATTACGGGACAGGGCTGATGTCGATCGTGGAGGCAGCTGGCGCGCCCAAAGGATCCGTCTACTTCCATTTCCCCCGCGGCAAGGAGGAAATCGCCGGTGAAGCGGTGGCCCTTGCTGAGAAGGAGTTCTCCGCCCTGATCACTGAAGCGGCCGCAAGTGCGACCTCGCCCGCAGCGGTCGTCGAGGCGATCATCGAAGCCCTGGCCTCCATGCTGGAAGAGGGCGACTTTCGCGTCGGGTGCCCTGTATCGGTGGTCACCCTCGAAGCTGCCGGATCGAGCGAACCGCTGCGGCAAGCGTGCGCCGCAGCTTATGACGCCTGGCAACAGCCCATCGCCGCCCTTCTGGATGCCAATGGCTGGCAGCAGGAGCAGTCCCGGTCGGTCGCCTCCTCGATGGTGAGCTTGGTGGAAGGCGCCATGATTACGTCCCGCGCCCGCCGCAGCGTCGCCCCGCTGCGGGACGCCGGACGGACGATTGAATTGCTGCTGTCCGTGCGGGGAGGGGGCAACCATTCATGAGGCGGATCGCTAACAGGCATGTAGTGGTTTTCGGCGGTACCGGCTTTATTGGCCGCTGGGTGGTGAAAGTCCTTCTGGGGCAGGGAGCCTCCGTGACCGCGGCCGTGCGCAGTCCCTCCGCAGGAGCTCAACTCATCGCATGGCTGGACGCCCACAGCGTGCGTCAAGAGCGGCTGGCCCTTTTAGACGTCGACCTGTCCATGGACGGCATCAATCTGGTGCCGGCCGCGGTCAAGGAATTGGGGCAGAATGCAGATACGGATGTCATCAATGTGGCCGGCGCCTATGCCTTCGGAATGAGCACAGCCGAGGCCCGCGCCGCCAATGTCGATACATCTCGGCGAATAGTCGAGTTCGCCGCCCGGCTTCCGAGTATTCGGCGGCTTGTCCACGTGTCGGGCTATCGGGTGGGTGGGCAGGATCCGTCCTCCGTGCCCTGGTCCGAGGAAAAGCGCCGGCGCGAATACAGCCGGCTCGGAGCCTACGAGGCTTCAAAGATGGAGAGCGATGCAGTGGTCCAGGCGATGGCCCTCGATCTCGGAATTGCGCTCACGGTCGTGAACCCGGCTTCCGTGATAGGTGACTCGGTGACCGGCGAATCACCGCAGGTCCTCGGCCTGGCCACTACTGTCCGTGATCTGTGGGACGGCAGGCTCGCGGCAATTCCCGGTGACAGATCCACGTTCCTCCCCGTCGTTACCGTCGACTATCTCGCCGGGTTCATTGCCCTAGTTCCGACGGTTGAGGAGACGCGCGGCCAGTCGTACTGGGTGCTCGACGACGGCACCCCGCCATTGGGCGAATTGCTGACCTTGGTAGGAGAACACTTGGGTGTCCGCGTTCCCCGGTTGCGGATTCCGGTCGGTCTCGTGAGAAGCCTCCCTTCTTGGCTTACCCGCGCCGATCCGGAGACCCTGAGCTTCCTATCCTCTGACCGCTATCCGGCCGGCCCGGCCATCGAGCTCGCCCGCGGCCGCGGACTTCACCTACCGGATGTGAGAGTGGCGCTGAAGCGTTGGGCAGACCACATTGTGACGAACAAATAACTGAGAACTGCTGTCGCGCCTCAACCCGGCGGGGGTAATGACATCAGGAAGGTGCCCCGCCCTCTAGGCCGCCCGCAGCGCCCCGAGTCCGGTCAGGAGTGCCTCGAGCCCCAGGCGGAAGGCGGCGTCGGCCGGTTTTTCATGGGTGTCCTCGGCCTGGCGCCGGACGGCGGACGTGAAGTGCGGGGTTGCCTCGGCCATGGTGCCGGAATCGAAGATGTCCGCCGGTGCCGTGGCGTCGTAGGCGGAGCCAAAGATAAAGGACTCGAACGCCACGATGGCCGGGATGATCCGTTCCTGCGGAAAACCTGCGCGGCTGAAGCCCGCACTGACTGCCTCGTACATCGCCAGCGTCTTGGGCGCGTCGGCCACGGGCAGCACTGCGATGACGGGGATCAGCGGCGTGTGCTTGGAGAACACATCACGGTAGCTCCAGGCCCAGTCCCGCACAGCCTGTTCCCAAGGCCCGGCCTCGAAGGCGGTGACGTCCACGAACGAGGTCAGGTGGTCCTGTACGAGGACCAGCACGTCCCGCTTGGAAGAAACGTGGTTGTACAGCGCAGAAGGGGCCACATTGAGCGTCCGGGCCAGCGCGGCCATGGTGAAGCCGTCGTAGCCGCTCTTGCCGATCAGCTGCAGGGCCGCGGTGGTGATGCCGTCCTGGTCCAGGACGGCAGCCGCAGGCCGGCCGACGCGGCGGCGCGGCATGGCTGACGCGCCAATCGGATCGGCGGGGGCGCTGGTTGGTGCCGGCATTGCTGGCCTTTCTTCGCTTGGCTGGCGGTTTCCGGGGTTCTCCCATTCTGCCCCTACTCTACGGCCGAAATTCTTCGGCACCGGGTCTTCCCCCAGCGGGAAGGAAAGGTCTATCATTCTAAATGAACGACATTCATTTAGTGGTCCGCCTCACTCTTCAGCGGCCACGGGGAGGACATCATGCTTGAACTGGACCGCGACGTCGTCATCGCAGGGGCGGGCCCTTCGGGCCTGACCGCAGCCCGCGAATTGAAGAAGGCCGGACTGAGTGTGGCGGTGCTCGAAGCGCGGGACCGCGTGGGCGGCAGGACCTGGACCGACACGATTGACGGTGCCATGCTCGAAATCGGCGGCCAGTGGGTTTCACCGGATCAGACGGCCCTGCTGGCCCTCATCGAGGAGCTCGGATTGCAGACTTACTCCCGCTACCGGGACGGCGAATCCGTCTACATCGGCGCCGACGGCAAGCACACCCTGTACACGGGCGAGACGTTCCCCGTCAGTGAAACCACCGCCGTCGAAATGGACAAGCTCACCACCCTGCTGGACGCCTTGGCCGCGGAGATCGGCCCCGAGGAGCCGTGGGCACATCCCAAGGCGCGCGAGCTGGACACCGTCTCCTTCCACCACTGGCTACGGCAGAACTCAACGGACGAGGAAGCCTGCAACAACATCGGGCTCTTCATCGCCGGCGGCATGCTGACCAAGCCGGCCCACGCCTTCTCCGCCCTGCAAGCTGTCCTGATGGCCGCCTCCGCGGGATCCTTCACCAATCTCACCGATGAGGACTTCATCCTGGACAAGCGGGTTGTCGGCGGGATGCAGCAGGTGTCACTGCTGCAGGCCGCGGAACTGGGCGACGACGTCGTCCTTGACAGTCCGGTCCGCACCATCACCTGGGCCGAAGACGCCGGCGGGGCCCACCGGGTGACCGCTGTGTCCGAACGGGCAACCGTCAACGCCCGGTTCGTCATCATGGCCGTGCCGCCGAACCTTTACTCCCGTGTGTCCTTCAACCCGCCGTTGCCCCGCCGCCAGCACCAGATGCACCAGCACCAGTCGCTCGGCCTGGTCATTAAGGTCCACGCCGTGTACAGCACCCCGTTCTGGCGCGCCGACGGCCTGTCCGGAACCGCCTTCGGCGCCGGCGCTATTGTGCAGGAGGTTTACGACAACACGAACCACGAGGACGCCCGCGGCACCTTGGTGGGCTTCGTCTCGGATGAAAAAGCCGACGCCATGTTCGAGCTCAGCGCCGAGGACCGCCGCCGCGCCATCCTCGAATCAATCGCCGCCTTCCTCGGCCCGAAGGCCCTCGAGCCTGAGGTTTATTACGAGTCCGACTGGGGTTCCGAGGAATGGACCCGGGGAGCCTACGCCGCCAGCTACGACCTCGGCGGACTGCACCGCTACGGCAAGGACCAGCTAAAGCCGGTCGGACCCATTTACTGGTGCTCCTCGGATCTTGCGGCCGAGGGTTACCAGCACGTCGACGGTGCCGTACGGATGGGCCAGATGACTGCGGCCCGGATCGTCACCGCGGCGGACCGCGCGTCCGTCGCCTCGTAGAACCCAGCAGTTCATGCCCGGCAGCGCGGGCTCCCAACAAACCAGAGAGAATCGGCCAAAATGCGGTACGTAGTGGGATACATAGCGAACGCCAGGGGCCACGATGCCGTGAATCTGGCCGTCTCCCTGGCCCGTGGGCGTGGGGCGGCACTGGATCTGGTGGTGGTAGTTCCCGAAGTGCAGCAGTTCGGAGCCGCCCACTCACCCAGAGCCGGATTTGAGAACGCGCTCCAGGAGCAGGCCCAGGAGTGGCTCGACGAGGCGCTGGCGCTGGTGCCGTACGACGTCCCGGCCAAGGTCCACATCCGCACAGGGGATTCGGACGCCCACACGCTGATCGGGGCGGCCGAGGAGCTCGGCGCCGACCTGCTCGTCATCGGGGCAACCAGCGGCGGGATCTTCAAGCGGTTCACGATCGGATCCGTGGCCAGCGCCCTGCTCCACGCCTCGACCGTCCCGGTGGCGCTTGCCCCGCACGGCTACTACCGCCAGGAGGCACTGACCCGGATCAGCTGCGGGCTCGGGAACCGGGCCGGCGCCGAGAAACTGCTCGACTTCGCCGTCGGCATGGCCACCAACCGGGAGGTTCCGCTGCGGGTGGTGTCGCTTCTGGCGCTCGGCGTCGGCGCTGAGGGCGACGCGGCCACGGCTGCCGGCGCGGCCCGGGAGTATGCCGAAAGGCACCTTGCCGCAGCCCTGCCGGCCGGTAAAGCGGAGGTCCGGGCGGAGACGAAGACCGAGGTCGTCGTCGCCCACGGGCGCAGCATCGAGGAAGCCGTGGATCGGCTGGAGTGGGAAGCCGGCGAGGTCTTACTGATTGGCTCCAGCAGGCTTGCCACCAGCCGCTCCATCTTCCTCGGCAGCACCGCCAACCGCATCCTGCGCGCCCTGCCGGTGCCGATGATTGTGGTCCCCAGTGATTACGAACTCAAACAGCTTAACCATTCAGCGTCGAATGACCCGTCCCGAGAGGCACAATCATGAGCACCGAACACGCGATGTCCAGGCCCTCGGGCCCCGGACAGAAGGCCGGACATCAGGCCGGGCAGCGCACCGAAGAGCAGCACGGGCTGAGCGGGAAGGGGCTGAAGGCCGGATCGGTGGGGCTGATTGGCGCCGTCGTGATCGGCATTTCCTGCATCGCGCCGGCCTACACCCTGACGGCGGCCCTGGGCCCCACCGTCTCCGAGGTCGGCGTGCATCTGCCGGCGATCTTCCTGGTCGGCTTCATCCCGATGCTGCTGGTAGCGCTCGGCTACCGCGAGCTGAACAACGCCATGCCCGACGCCGGCACGTCCTTCACCTGGGCCTCGCGGGCGTTTGGCCCGTGGATTGGCTGGATGGGCGGCTGGGGGCTGATTGCCGCGACGATCATCGTGCTCTCGAACCTGGCCGCCGTCGCGGTGGACTTCTTCTACCTGATGCTGGCTCAGCTTTTCGGCAATCCGGAACTGGCCGACCTCACCGCGAACCTGCCGCTGAACATCGCCACGACGCTGGTGTTCATCGCCCTCGCGTGCTGGATTTCCTACCGCGGCATGGAAACCACTAAGTCTGTCCAGTACGTGCTGGTGGGTTTCCAGCTGCTGGTGCTCGGCTGGTTCGCCGTGGCCGCGTTCAGCCACGTCGCCAACGGCACCGCCTTTGACGCCACTGCCATCCAAGCGGACTGGTTCAACCCGTTCGGGGTCGAATCCTTCTCCGCCTTCGCCGCCGGCGTTTCCCTGTCCATCTTCATCTACTGGGGCTGGGACGTCACGCTGACCATGAACGAGGAGACGAAGAACCCGGAGAAAACCCCGGGCCGCGCCGCCACCGTCACGGTGCTGGTCATCGTGATCATCTACATGACCGTCGCCCTGGCCACCCTTTCCTTTGCCGGCGTCGGTGACACCGGACTGGGCGCCGGAAACCCGGAAAACCAGGGCAGCATCTTCGCCGTCCTGGCCGGACCGGTCATGGGGCCGTTCGCCATCCTGATGTCCCTGGCCATCCTGAGCAGCTCGGCCGCGTCCTTGCAGTCCACCTTCGTCTCGCCAGCCCGCACCCTGCTGTCCATGGGCCACTACAAGGCCCTGCCGCAGAAATTCGGAAGGATCAGCCCCACGCACAAGTCGCCGAGCTACGCCACAATCGCCTCCGCTGTGGCTGCCGCGGCGTTCTACGTCATCACCCGCACCACGTCGGAGAACGCACTGTGGGACACCATCACGGCGTTGGGCATGATGATCTGCTTCTACTACGGCATCACCGCCCTGGCCTGCGTCTGGTTCTTCCGCGCCGAGGCGTTCAGGGGTGCGAAGGCGTTCTTCTTCAAGTTCCTCGCCCCCCTCCTGGGCGGTGTCATGCTCCTGGTCATGTTCGTCAAGACCGCCTATGACTCCATGGATCCCGCCTACGGTTCCGGCTCGTCGATCGGCGGCGTGGGCCTGGTCTTCGTCCTCGGCACGGGCGTCATCCTGCTGGGTGTGGTGCTCATGCTGGTCATGGCCAGGATCCGGCCCGAGTTCTTCAAGGGCAGGGTGCTCTCCCGCGGGCACTGAATCCGCGGCCTGCTCTGATCTTGGGAAGGTCTCCCTCGGCAACCCTTGGAAAGTAAGCAAACTTACCAATAGGCTGTTCCCAGGGGGACCTTCCTCCGTTGGAACGAGAACGAGGTGAGAGCATGTCGGATGCCCAAAGCATCAGCAAAGTCACGGACATCATCAACGATTCGCACATCGGAATGTTCACCACCATCAACGAAGAAGGCGCGCTCGTCAGCCGGCCGCTCGCCGTCCAAGAAGTCAAGGACGACGGCGACATGTGGTTCTTTACTTCGGCGAACAGCTCCCAGGTGGCCCACATCCGCGCCAACCCTGCGGTAAACGTCTCATTCGGCCAACGCACCGAATGGGTTTCCGTGGCCGGGACCGCCGAGGTCGTGACCGACCGGCAGCTGATCCACGACAAGTGGAACCAAGTGGTGGAGGCCTGGTTCCCGGACGGACCGGACACCCCGGAAGTGGTCCTGCTCCACGTCGACTCCGATTCCGCTGAATATTGGACCAGCCCGGGCGGCACGGCGGCCACCGTGCTGCAGTGGATCAAATCCAAGGTCACCCACAGCCGGATGAGCGTCGGCGAAAGCGGAACCGTCGAGCTGTAGCGCTCGGTCCAAGATCCCTAGTCGACGACTTTCAGGCCGGTGCCCCAGTTGAAGTTGGGATACGCCGGGTTGGCCTGCAGCGCCATGACCAGCAACTGGAAGCCCTCAAGTTCACGGGCATGGCGCAGTCCGCCCACCTGGAGCGGACGCAGCCCGGCCGCCGCGGCGAAGGCCGCGACCTCGTTGCGGGCCTCTTCGGAGTCCGAGGCGATGAAGACGTCCAGCATCATCCCGCCGGTGGTTCCGGAGGCGAGCGGGCCGGCGAACGTGGTGTTGAACGCTTTCACCACGCGCGCACCGGGCAACAGCGCGGCGATTTCCTCGGCGGCCGATGTCCCGGCGTCAACCACGAGCGAGTCGAAGGTTTCCGTGTTGACCGGGTTGCTGATCTCCACCACGGTCTTGCCGCTGAGCGTGTCGCCGAAATGCGTGGCCACTTCCTTGGCCGGGCCGAAGTAAAGCGCCAGGACCACGATGTCCCCCTCGGGAACCTCGCTCAGGCCGCCGGAGGTAGCGTTGCCGCCAAGATCGGCCGCAAGTTTGGCGGCGTTCTCCGGTGTCCGGTCCAGGACCTGGACGGAACGGCCGGCGGCGGTGGCGCGGGTGCCGATCGCCCGTGCCATGTTGCCGCTGCCGATGATCGTGATGTCAGCCATGATTGATCCTTCCAGGGTTGCCGGGACTGCCGGATCAGCAGTTCAGGGAATCAGTGGCTCGCGGGGCCGGGGCCGGGAAGACCTGCCGTGCCGACGCCTGCCGCGCGTTCGGCGGCAGCCAGGGCGTGTTCGAGGTGGTCCACTGCCGGGGCGTAGGCGGTGTCGGCGCAGGCCCGGTCCGTGCGGCCGCCGAGGCGTTCGGCCGCCCTGATGGCCCGGATCAGGGCCGCCGTTTCCGGTTGCCGGGGGTCGCTCATCGCTGGATAGTCAATCGAAAACCGCGGATCAAGTTCGTATCGTTGCCAGCGGGCAAGGGCGCTCCGATGCCGTGCAGCCGCCGCCTCGTTCAAAAGCAGCGTCTTCCGGCTGGCCCGGCGGGCTTCCTGCCGGCGGAGCAGCCGGGGAGCCGTCGCAAATGCCATCAGGCCGGTCCCGGCGGCCAGTATCCCGAGCGCCAGTCCGGCCCAAGGCCACGTAAACGAGGCAAGGACGACGGCGGGCACCACGACGGCGAGCCCGGCGAAAACGTCCCAGAACGGGCCGTCTGCGCCTTCTGAAAGCGCGTCGTCGGCTGCCAGATGCTTGCGGGCGAAGTAGGCCGAGGCGAAGGCGGCCCCGCCAACCAGGACGGCGAGGGCCAGGAACTGCGAAGCCGCGAGGGCACCTGATGGTGAGAGCGACGTCATTGCACACCTCCCCGGAACCGGCCCCCGGGCGGGTGCAGTTCCGCTAGTTCCATTGGAATCCCTGGCGGCGGGGCCGTCAATGCCCACCCTGCCCCTCCGGCAGCCAGGCAGCCCAGCAGGAAAAGCGGGCCGTGAAGGGCGCCGCCGTGGCCGCTTCCCGCAGGCTTTCCATGGCAATGCGCACGGTTCCTTCGCGGATTCTCCGGGCGTAGCCTAGGGACCATGCGATTGAAAATGTGCAGTATCCATGTCAAGGATCCGGCCTCCGCCCACGAGTTCTACACCGGCATCTTGGGCTTTGAGACCCTGATGGCCATGCCGGAACATAACCTCTTCATCGTCAAGGACCCGGACGGCGCCGGAGGCGCCGGACTGCTGCTGGAGCCCAGTGACAACCCAATCGGGTCGGCCTACATGAACGGCCTTCACGACGCCGGAATTCCAGCCATCGTGTTTGGCGTGCCCGACGTGCGCGCAGAATATGACCGGCTGGCGGCCAAGGGCGTCATGTTCCAGGCAGCGCCATCGGAGGGTCCCGCCGGGACCACAGTGGTGCTGGATGACGGCTGCGGGAACTTCGTGCAGCTGCACCAGGACTGACTGCAGAGCCGGGCCTAGCGGTTCACTTTGTCCTTGTCCGGATGCTCGTCGCCGATATGGCCGGGCGCGTTGGCGGCCAGGACGCGCTCCACGAAGGAACCGTACTCCTCCATGTAATGGCGCAGCAGCCCGGCCGTGACTTCGTCCTTGACCTCGCCGTCCTCGCCGTAGACCTCCGGGACGAATCGGATGTAAGCCTCTGGCGCATTGAGCTGCGGAGCGTCGAGGAAGCTCAGCACGCTGCGGAAGGAGGACTGCATCACTGCCGTGCCGATGCCGCCCGGGGAGGCGCCGATGATCCCGGTGGGCTTGCGGGCGAAGGAGTTGGTGCCCCAGGGCCTGGATCCCCAGTCGATGGCGTTCTTGAGCGCCCCCGGGATGGACCGGTTGTATTCGGGCGAAACGAACAAGATGCCGTCGGAAGCGGCGACGGCCTCTTTGAGGGCCTGCCCCTCGGGCGGAAACGCGGCATCGAAGTCCGGGCTGTACAGCGGCAGGTCCTTGATGGGGATTTCCGTGAATTCGAGCTCCGCTGGTGCAAGCCGGATCAGGGCCTTGGACAAGGTGCGGTTGATCGAGGTGCTTGAAAGGCTCCCGACGAAATATCCGATCTTGAGGACCATGGACTGATTCCTTCCCGATGCTCCGCCGGGCTGGTGGATGGGGAAATGCAGATGAGGAAAAGCGCGCGAAGCGGACCGGCGGTCCCGGCTCACTCGGCGAGCATAGCCCGAGTCCGGGGGATGAAAACAGGGGCGGAATTAACCGGCGCCGCTATTCGGCCTTGGCGCGGGCCTTCTTGGCGTCCTTCTTGGCCGCTTCGTCCTTGACTCTTTTGGCCTCGGTGCGGACGGCGGCGTGGGTGGCGCGCTCGGCAACCAGCCAGGCCGGGGGAGCCTGGAGCAGCGCGGTGATTTCCGCCGTCGTCAGTGCTTCCTCCACACCGCCGCGGGCCAGGCCGCTGATGGAGACGTTGAGCTTCTGCGCCACCACGGGCCGTGGGTGCGGGCCGTTGCGGCGCAGTTCTGCCAGCCACTCCGGCGGGTTGGCCTGAAGCTCGGCGAAATCAGCGCGCGAGATGGTCGAATCCTGAAACTCCTGGGGCGTTGCCGGCAGGTAGATGCCAAGCTTCTTGGCAACGGTGGCCGGTTTCATGGACTGGGAGTTTGCGGAGGTCATGGTTCAAGGGTATCCGGCCCGGGCGCCGCGGGGCACCATGCAAGCTTCCGGCGACGGGACTCCGGCAACGAAAGGAGACCGCCAGCGGTGGCGGTACTGTGAACGTGTGTCCGCCGCAGAAGAAACTCCCCACAATGCACCGTCCGAGCCCGGCGCCCGCGAGCTGCGCTTCGCGTACGTCGCGGGTGTGACGCCCGGAAAATGGATCCGGCGCTGGGAGGAACGGATGCCGGATGTGCCGCTGCACTCCTTTATGTCCGACGACGGCGCGCAGCTCGCCGTGCTCCGCGACGGTTCAGCGGACCTGAGCTTCGTCCGGCTTCCAGTGGAGCGCGAAGGCCTCAGCGTCATCCCGCTCTACGAGGAACAGCCGGTGGTGGTGGCACCCAAGGGGCACGAGATCTCATTGTTCGAGGAAGTGGACCTGGCGGATTTGTCCGCAGAGACCTTCCTCGACGTGCAGGACCTCGGCGGCCCGGCCATGGCCCTGCAGGTGGTGGCCTCCGGCGCCGGCCTGGTGATCCTGCCGATGTCGGTGGCCCGTCACTTCAACGTCAAGGACACCGTGGCCCGCAAACTAACGGGCGCGCCCGGCACCGAGATCGCCCTGGCTTGGCCCACCGACGCCACGGATGAGGTCATCGAGGAATTCATCGGAATTGTCCGTGGACGGACCGCGGCGAGCTCCCGCCAGCCCTCGGCCCGGCAGGAGAAGCCCAAACGCGAGCCCAAACCGGACCGTCGCGGGACCGGAACGGCCGCCAAGAAGCCCAAGGTGGCGCAGCGTTACGCGCCCAACCCGGACAAGGGCCGCGGCAAGGGATCCCGGAAAAAGGGCAAACGCTAAGGCACTGCCCGCTCCCGGCGAGAGTTACTTTGCGCAGGCCTCCTGAAGAGCCTTGATGGATTCGGCCGGAACCTGATTGCCGGAGTCTGCGATCTGGCGCAGCGGCGTGGTGATCTCGGCGGGAGCACCCGCGGTTTCCGCTCCGGCGGCAAGGCCGCCCAGCAGTTCCTTTTCCTTGACGCTGATCAGGCCGTCCTCCACGAGGGCGCAGGCCTGCTTCCTCACTTCACCGCCGGCCGCTGTAGCAACCTGGGATGCCCCGTTGTTGACGGCTTTTTCGGCAGCGTCCTGCACCTGGCCACAGCCGGTAAGGGCGATCAAGAAGGCGGCAGCGGCAAGGGCGGCGAGACGTCGTTTCATTCGTCAACCCTAACAAGCGCGGCTTGTGCCGATGGAGGGAAAAGGGGAAACGCTAGGCCGTAGCCGTGTGAGCACCGGCCCGCATAGGCTCGGTTAGTGGACATCGTCGAGTTCTTGACCGCACGCATTACAGAGGACGAAGCTGCCGCCCTGAAGCTGCTCGGCGACCCCACGCTGGCCGTGTCCGGTGAGTGGTACGAACGCCGCCTGCTCCGTGAGTGCGAGGCCAAACGCCAGCTCATCGGCATCATAGAATCCGCCCGCCAGTCCGTGCTGGCCGCCCTGGTCAGCCAGGAACCCGCCGACGCCGGATGGGTGCCGGACGTCATTGAATGGACCACGCTCTCCCTGCACACCCTGGCCCTGCCGTACGCGGACCACCCCGAATTCCAGGCCCGCTGGCGGATCGCCGGGTAGCGGCGCGGCCGCCTTCACCTGAAGCCGTCGCCGCCTACACCTACGACAGACTTCCCCCGGCCGAACAACAGGCACTTCCCGACGGCTATTGAGAATCGTAGAAATCCGGCGCTGGTTTCCGTCACCGAATGCCTCCGGCCTGTACATTTGTCCTCATCGCCATGCCGGCTGCGGCGGGGCCTGCATTTGGGGGAAAATTGAAGAACACTTTTGCGTGTCTCGGAGTAGCCGCGACGCTTTCGGCAGCATTGCTGGCATCCGCCTGCGTACCCGCTCAAGCGTCAGAGGGAAGAGTTGGCACGCTCAAGGCAATAACCGTCCAGGCGGAATTCGTCAGCCAGTACCCGTATGTGCGTGTCGCCGGCAGCCCGGCCGTCGGTCACGTCCTGCGCGCCGTGCTCGGCAACTGGGTCGCCGGCAACTGGGTCGACGGCCCCTGGGCCGCCGGCACCACAATGACCTACCAGTGGGCCCTCAACGGAGTTCCGATCGCGGGCGCCACCCGCGCCTCATACGTCCCGGTCACCTCTGACCTCAACAAGCGGCTCACCGTCAAAGCCATGGGCACGAAACCTGGCTCACTCTTTCAGTTCTACGTGTCGGACTCGACCAGCCGCGTCTACATTGCGTATATCAAGCCAACAGCTCCAGTCGCTATCTCCGGCTCCCTGACCACCGGATCAATGCTTTCTGCGAGCCAGGGCGCCTGGGACGTTCCCGGTGTCACGCTGTTCCGGCGTTGGATGCGCAACGGGATCGACATCCCCGGCTGGCAAGCTTTCCAGGACAAGTACCGGCTGACCGCCGAAGACCTCGGTGCAAAGATCAGTGTCCGGACCGTTGCCGGGAAGTACAAATACCGGAACAGCGTGCCTGTGGTCTCGGCCGAAACCGGGGTCATCACGAAGGGCCTGATTCTCTCCTTCAAGGCACCGGCGATCACCGGCACCGCCAAGGTCGGTCAGGTCCTGTCGACATCCGCGGGTACCTGGAACGTCCCCGGGCTCACCGTTAAGTATCAGTGGTACGCCGGCGGGGTGGCAGTCCTCGGAGCCACCAGCAAAACGTTCACTCCCGCACTGGCCCAGGCCGGCAAGACGCTGAAGGCGAAGGTGAGCGTCTCCAGGGGCGGCTACATTCCGGCTTTTGCCGTCTCCGCTGTCACCGCAGCCGTCGCCAGATAGCCGTTCGACGGCCGCGTTACGGCTCCACCACAGGCTCGCGCGGCTCGGGCCGTTGCTGCGGCCCGTCAGATCTTATTCATGCCCTGTGATCCTGGTCCCGTTCGTCGGTCCCATCCTCATCGTCGTCTTCATGGCGCTGGTTCCAAGCCGGAGGGCCAGCGGTTCGACAAGCCGACCTGGTAGGCGCGTAGGTCAAACGGCCACCGGGGCTGCACGCTCCGGTGGCCTTTCTCCGTCTTGACGCCGGCGGCTCAGTAAGAATCCAGCAGCCAGGCGGCTATTTGCTGGGCGACGTGTCCGGCGCCGGACATCAGGGGCGGTGCGCGGCCTTGAGCGCCGCCAGCCACGAGAAGCCGACAAATGTGACGCCGGAAACCTGCAGGAAATCTCCGCGGCCTACTCTGGTCACACCGCGGCGTCTGCGGTCCGCCAGCCGGCAGGTTCTCGAAGGGATTCCATCATGCACCTCTTGCCCCGTGAGCAAGAAAAGCTCATGATCGTGGTCGCGGCGGACCTCGCCCGCCGACGCCAGGCCCGCGGACTGAAGCTGAACTTCCCCGAGGCCGTCGCTGTCATCAGCTACGAACTGATCGAGGGCGCCCGGGACGGCTTGACCGTGGCGGAACTGATGAGTTTTGGAACCACCCTCCTGTGCCGCGACGATGTCATGGAGGGCGTGCCGGAAATGATCCACGACGTCCAGGTCGAGGCCACCTTCCCAGACGGCACCAAGCTCGTCACCGTTCACGACCCCATCCGCTAGGGGGCTTCCATGATTCCGGGAGAATACGTTCTCAGCGCCACGCCGCTGGTGATCAACGCCGGCCGTGAGGCGGTGGAGATCACCGTGACCAACACCGGCGACCGCCCCGTCCAGGTGGGTTCGCATTATCACTTTGCTGAAGCGAACCCGGCGCTACACTTTGACCGGCAGGCCGCCTATGGCCGGCGCCTGGACATTCCGGCCGGCACCGCCGCACGGTTCGAACCGGGGGATAGCAGGACCGTCCGACTGATCGAGCTTGCGGGCAACCGTGAAGTGTACGGGCTCAGCAACGCCGTCAACGGACCACTCGGCCAGACCGCACTCCAGGAGACCGGACCCCATGTTTCCGGACTCCACGTTTCCGCACGGAAAGGCGGTGCACTGTGAGTTTCGAGCTGTCCCGCAGGCAGTACGCGGACCTCTACGGCCCCACCACCGGCGACGCCATCCGCCTCGCCGACACCGACCTGTTCCTCGAGATCGAGAAGGACCTCACCGTGTACGGCGAGGAAGTGGTGTTCGGCGGCGGCAAGGTGATCCGCGACGGCATGGGCCAGAACGGCCAGGTGACCCGGGACGGGGACGGCGGTATTGGTTCCGGCGGCGGAGTCCCGGACACCGTGATCACCAACGTCGTGGTACTGGATTACACCGGCATCTACAAGGCCGACGTCGCCCTCCGGGACGGCCACATCTTCCGGATCGGCAAGGCCGGGAACCCGCAGATCACCGAGGGCGTGGACATCGTGATCGGAGCGAGCACGGAGATCATCGCCGGTGAGCGGAAGATCCTCACGGCCGGCGGCGTGGACTCCCACATCCATTTCATTTCCCCGGATCAGGTTTCCGCCGCCCTGTGCAGCGGGGTGACCACGATGGTGGGCGGCGGCACCGGCCCCGCCGAAGGCACCAAGGCCACCACCGTCACCCCCGGCAAATGGCACATCCAGCGGATGCTGCAGGCGGCCGAGGGGCTCCCGATCAACATCGGGCTGTTCGGCAAGGGGCACGCATCCGCCGTCGAGCCCCTGGCCGAACAGATTCGCGCGGGCGCAATCGGGCTCAAGGTCCACGAGGACTGGGGCTCCACCACCGCCTCGATCGACACTTCACTCCAGGTGGCGGACCGCTACGACGTCCAGGTCGCCATCCACACCGACACCCTGAACGAGTGCGGCTTCGTGGAGGACACCATCCGGGCCATCGGCGGCCGCGTGATCCACACGTTCCACACCGAAGGCGCCGGCGGCGGCCACGCCCCGGACATCATCAAGATCGCCGGGCTGCCCAACGTCCTGCCGGCATCCACGAACCCCACCCTGCCGTACACGCGCAACACGATCGAAGAGCACCTGGACATGCTCATGGTGTGCCACCACCTGAACCCGGACATCCCGGAGGATGTGGCATTTGCGGACTCCCGGATCCGGGCCGAGACCATCGCCGCCGAGGACGTCCTGCAGGATCTGGGCATCTTCGCCATCACATCTTCGGACTCCCAGGCCATGGGACGCGTGGGCGAAGTGATCATCCGCACCTGGCAGGTGGCGGACAAGATGAAGAAGCAGCGCGGCGTGCTCAAGGACCCTGATGGCGGCGGCCACGGCGCTACCTCCGGTCTGGGAGCCGAGAGCGACAACTTCCGGCTCAAGCGTTACGTGGCGAAATACACCATCAACCCGGCCATCGCGCAGGGGATGGCCGACTCGATCGGCTCGGTAGAGGTCGGAAAATTCGCCGACCTCGTGCTGTGGGATCCGGCGTTCTTCGGGGTGAAGCCTGAACTGGTGCTTAAGGGCGGCCAGATCGCCTACGCCGTCATGGGCGACGCCAATGCCTCCATACCCACCCCGCAACCGCGCACCATGCGGCCGATGTTCGCCGCCTACGGCAAGGCACTGCAGCAGTCCTCCATCACCTTCCTGTCCCAGGCCGCGATCGACGCCGGGGTCCCGGCGGAACTCGGACTGGAGAAAGTCATCCGGCCGGTGTCAGGCATCCGGACTCTTACGAAGGCGGACCTCAAGTACAACGGCGCCACCCCGCAGATCGAGGTGGACCCGGAAACGTACCAGGTGAGCGTCGACGGCGAGGACGTCACGTGCGAACCGTCCGACGTGCTGCCCATGGCCCAGCGCTACTTCCTTTTCTAGGCCTCCAGAGGAGACGATCATGATCATCGAAAAGGTCCTCGGCAACACGCACGACCTTCCTCCCGGACCGGACCCGTATAGCGGGCTCCACCGGGAAAAGGTGGTGCTGCCAAGTGCCCAGTTGGTTAAGCGGATCCAGCGCGTCACCACCGACCACGGCAACGAGCTGGGCATCCGCCTGCCCTCCGGCTCTTCGGACCTGCGCGACGGCGACATCCTGCACGTGGCCGAGACCAACATGATCGTGGTGTCGGTGCTGCCCACGGATGTCCTGGTGATCGCCCCGCGCTCCATCCACGAGATGGGCGTGGTGGCGCACTCGCTGGGCAACCGGCACCTGCAGGCCCAGTTCTTCGACGCCGCCTCGGAATATGGGGCCGAGGTCATGGTCTGCCAGTACGACCACACCGTGGAGGACTATCTCAAACACGTCGGAGCGCCCTACGACCGCCAGGAGCGCGTGATGCCCGTGCCCTTCCGCCATGCCGAACACAGCCACTAGCTTTTTCTTCCGCGGCTGGGGCGCCGCCCCGGATTTGGGGCCGTGCCCGCTCCGCGGTGCCCGCCACGCCGCGGCCCCAAAATCCGGGTCGGCGGCTTGTAACCTCGCCTTTCGGGGGCGGCTATGACTTACCAGTTGGCATTGCAGCAGCTGACGGATTCAGCCTTGCCTACCGGGGCTTTTGCTCACTCGCTTGGGTTTGAGACGTACATTGAGCGCGGGTTGGTTCGGGATGAGGAGTCGTTTGGCGTGTGGCTGGCGGCTTTTATTTCCCAGCAGCTGACCTACTCGGATGCTCTGGCCATCCGGTTCTTTTATGAGGGCGTTGCCGTTGGCGAGCTGGATCCGTTGCTGACCGCGCAGCTTTTGCCGCGGCAGGTGCGGGAGGCCAGCGTCAAGATGGGAAACCGGGTGCTGGAGATCGGGGCCGAGATTTTTCCGTCACCGGGGCTTGCCGAATACCGGGAGTTGGTGGCGACTGGGCGGGGCGCGGGGCATCAGCCGCTCGCATTCGCGGTTATCGCCCGTTCCCTGGGCGTTCCGCTGTCCGAGGCCCTCACTGCTTACCTGTTCGCCACGGTCACGTCGCTGACGCAGAACGCCGTCAGGGCGATTCCGCTGGGGCAGAACGCCGGCCAGCGGCTTCTGCGGAAGGCGGCCGACGACGTCGCTGCCGCGGCAGAGCGGGTCGGTCACCTCACGCCGGGCGACTTTGGGGCCGTCAGCCCCGGCCTCGAAATTGCGCAGATGCGGCACGAACGCCAGCGTGCCCGCATGTTCATGAGCTGACCACACCTAGCCGAGGAGCTGTACAGGAAATATGTCTGGAGAAGAATATGTCTGAACCCGTTAAGATCGGCATCGGCGGCCCGGTGGGTGCCGGCAAGACCCAGCTCGTGGAGCGCCTCACGCGCCACATGAGCCGGGAAATCTCCATGGCAGCCATCACCAACGACATCTACACCATCGAGGACGCCAAGATCCTCGCCGCCAACGGGATCCTGCCCCTGGACCGGATCATCGGCGTCGAAACCGGCGGCTGCCCGCATACTGCCATCCGTGAAGACACCTCCATGAACACCGCTGCCATCGAGGAGCTGAAGAAACGGCATCCGGACCTGCAGGTGATTTTCGTGGAATCCGGCGGCGACAATCTCTCGGCCACCTTCAGCCCCGAACTGGTGGACTTCTCCATCTACATCATCGACGTGGCCCAGGGCGAGAAAATCCCGCGCAAAGCCGGCCAGGGCATGATCAAGTCAGATCTCTTCATCATCAACAAGACCGACCTCGCCCCGCACGTCGGTGCGGACCTCTCCGTAATGGAAAGGGACTCCAAGGAATTTAGGGGCGAGAAACCCTTCTGCTTCACCAACCTCAAGACCGACGAGGGGCTGGAGCGCGTCATCGAATGGGTGCGGCGGGACGTCCTGATGCTCGACCTGGCCTCATGAGCACGGCGGCGGCTGCACCGACAGCAGTCCCCGGCTCCGCTACAGGTGTCGAGTCGCCGATGGGGGAGCTCCAACTCGTCGTCGCTGAGCGTGGGGGAAGGTCCGTGGCCACGCATCAGTTCCATCGGGGCGCTCTGCGGGTTTTGCGGCCGCACTACCTGGATGACTCCGGGCAGGTTTGTTATGTGCTCGTGAATCCTGGCGGGGCGTATTTGGGGGCTGACCTTTATGTGATTGACGTGGAGGTGGCGGATGGGGCGGCGTTGCTGCTGGCGACGCAGTCGGCCACCAAGATCTACCGGACGCCGGGCTCCTTTGCCGAGCAGCGGATGCGGCTGCGCGTGGGGGAGGGAGCGCGGCTGGAGTTCGCCCCGGACCAGGTGATCGCCTACCGGGAGGCCAACTACCGGCAGAACACCCACGTCACGGTGCATCCGACGTCGAGCCTGGTCATGGCCGAAATCATCACGCCGGGGTGGTCGCCGGACGGGGCCCCGTTCCGGTACGAGGAACTGCGGCTGCGGACCGAGGTCCGGGTCGAGTCCGGGGAAACGGGCGGACTGCTGGCCGTCGACAATTTGCTGATACGGCCGCCGCTGGACGATGTCACGGGCATGGCGTTCATGGAGGGCTTCAGTCATCTGGGGTCGCTGATCGTGGTGGACCCGCGGGTGGACCAGGCCCTCGCCGACGAGCTGCACGAAATCACAGCCGGGTACGCCGCCCAGACCGGCATTTCGCTCACCGAGGCTGTGATGGGCACGGCCGGGCTGGTGCTGCGGTCGCTCTCCAACAGCACGGAGGAACTCCAGCGCGTGGCCGGAGCCGCCACCGCCCTGCTGCGCAAGAGCTGGTTCGGCCAGGACCGGCTGGACCTGAGGAAATATTAATGGCCACGATCGAGCAGATGGCGGCGCTGCACCGGCTGTATCGCCGGCGCGCGCATCTGCCGTTTCGGACCCGGCTGGCGGTGACGTTTGGTGCGGTGGCCGCACTACACGCTGCCGCCGTCGTGCTCCTGCTGGTTGGTGCGGCCGGAGGCGGACAGCCCCTGGGGAACGGGCTGGTGCTCACGGCCTACCTGGCGGGGGTGAAACACAGCTACGACTGGGACCACCTTGCGGCGATCGACAACTCCACCCGGAAGTTCACGGCCGAGCACCGCGACCCGGTCAGCGTGGGCTTTGCCTTCAGCCTGGGCCACAGCTCGGTGGTGGTCCTTGCCGGGGTGCTCGTTGTGACGGGCGCTTCGCTGGTGGGCAGTTTCATGACGGAGGGGTCTCCGGGCAATGTCCTCCTCGGCCTGATCGGCAGCGGGGTGTCCGGGCTGTTCCTGCTGGCAATGGGTGCCTTCAACGGTACGGCTTTCCTGCGGACGCTCACGGCCTACCGCAAGGCGCGGAAGGGTGCCGCAATCTCCTCCGAGGACCTAGCAGCCAGGGGCTTCGTGGCCCGGCTGCTCACGCGTCCGCTGGCCCGGGTCCGGCATCCCCGGAACATCTACGTGATCGGGTTCCTCTTCGGGCTGGGCTTCGACACCGCCACCACCATCGGGCTGCTCGTCATGGCGACGGCGGCTTCGCTGGCCGGCGTTTCCCCCCTCGCCCTGCTCGCGCTGCCGCTGGCCTTTGCGGCGGCCATGACGCTGTGCGACACCACCAACGGGGTGGCCATGATGCGGATGTACCGCTCGGCCCTGGCTGACCCGCGGCGCAAACTCGGCTTCAATGCGGTCATTACGGGCATTTCGGCGGTGTCCGCCCTGGTCATTGCGGTCATCACCCTGGGCGGCACTTTCCATTGGGCGCTCGGCCTCCGGGATCCGCTTACCGTGTGGCTGGCGTCCGTCGAACTCGGCGACGCCGGGCTGCTGCTGATCGCTGTGTTGCTCACCATCTGGGCTGCCGCCTCCCTGCGGTGGCGACTTGGGATCTCGACCCGGAACGGTGACCACAAGCGGCCTTTGAGGGCCGAGAGGGGGCGTGACCGGCTCACAAACCCCCATTGAGGACTAAATGAAGCCGGATAGGGAAGGAAAATCAACTGTGCCCGTTCTGATCCAAGCCCTGGCCGAGACCGCCGTCGAAGCCCTCGTCAACTTCGACGGCGTGTCTCCCACCCGTAACCGGACCTTCCCCGTGGACCTGGTCCTCCGGGCCTCGTGCGGCTGCGCGCCCGTGCCGGCCGCGTCCGTCGCTGTGCCGGCCGCGTCCGTCGCTGTACCGATCCGCTGAGAGGCCCCCGCCCTGCGGAGTTTCCCCACCTTCAACGGCGCGACGCCGCCAAACGTCGGCGGTTCGGCGCAACACGCCGGTCAGAGCCTGCGAAGGTGGGGAACCCCGACGCCGTTGGCCCGCGGGCATAGGCGTTTGTAGTGCGCGTCAGTCTGCCCGTGCTGCTAGCGGGCCGCCGGCTGGTCCTCTGCCGCAGCTGCCGGCTCGCCGGCGATGATGGCGTCGACTTCAGCCCTTTCCTTGGCGCCCCACGTTTCGCGCGTGGTCAGAACACCGATCAGACCAATGACACCCACCAGGACGTACAGCGAGGCACCGCCGGCCCACCCGAAAACGGAAGCCAGGAGCACGGCCAGGAAGGGTGCGAATCCGGAGATGGAGGCGGCCACCTGGTAACCGATGGAGGCGCCGGACGTCCTGGTGTTGGTCCGGAACAGCTCCGCGAACCAGGCGCCCTGCGTGCCGGTAAACGTTGCGTGGATGATGCCGATGCCGATCACGAACGCGAGCACGATCAGGACCGGGTTGCCGGTGTTGCTGAGCAGGAACATCGGGAATCCGAAAACGATCACAGCGATGGTACCGGCGAGGTACAGCTTGCGGCGGCCGATGCGGTCGGTGAGCGCGCCGGCGAGCAGGGTGACGGGGATAGCGAGGAGGCTCGCGATCACGATGCCGGTCAGGCCCACGGACCGGTCAGCCGCGTTGTTCTGCGTGATGTAGGAGAGCAGGAAGGTGGCCGTGACGTAGTAGGCGCAGCTCTCCACGATGCGCAAGGAGATCACCCGCAGGATGTTGCGCCAATCGTTCCTGAAGACGGTGGCCAGGGGGTTCTTGACGATCGCGCCGGTGGCCTTGGTGTGTTCGAACTCGGGGGATTCTTCCAGCCGCATCCGCACCACAAGGCCGACGACGATCAGGACGGCGCTGGCGAGGAACGGCAGCCGCCAGGCCCAGTCCGTCTGCAGGGAAGCGGAGAGCAGGAAGGCGGCGTTGGCCAGGGTGATGCCCAGCGGGTTGCCGGCCTGAGGGATCGCAGCGAAGCGGCCCCGCTTCTTCCAGGGGGCGTGCTCGAACGTCATCATGACCGCGCCGCCCCATTCGGCCCCGAACGCCAGGCCCTGGATCATCCGGATGATGACGAGCAGGATGGGGGCAAGGATGCCGACCTGGCCGTAGGTGGGAAGGCAGCCGATCAGTACGGTGGCGATGCCCATGGTCAGCAGGGCGCCCACGAGCACGGGCTTTCTGCCGAACTTGTCGCCAAGGTAGCCGCCGACCGCTCCGCCGATGGGCCGCATCAGGAAGCCCACCGCCAACGTTGCGAAGGCCAACAGGGTTCCGACGACGGGGTCCGTATTGGGGAAAAAGACCTTGCCGAAGTACAGGGCCGCAGCCGTGCCGTAGGCGACGAAGTCATAGTTTTCCACGCAGGTGCCGGCGGCCGAAGCTATGGCCGTCTTGAACTTTCCGGGTGAACCTTGGGCGGCCTGGCGCGGCCGGTCCGTGATTTCTGCCGTCATGTTTGATATCTCCTTTGATATTGCTGGACAGCCTCGGGCGGGCATGCCGGAGGCCAGGTAAACGTCTGTCGTGCAGGACCGGCTGCGGTGCGGGAACGGCCGGGGTCAGATTTCGGCGGCCAGTTCCCTGGCGCCCTCGAGCTCCATTTCCCGAAGCTTCCGGACCCTTCGGATGGTGTCCTCGTCATTGTCGAACTTCGCGTCCAGGAAGGACTGGAGGACTTCCTTCGCTGTGGCCCTGCCGATGAGCCACGCACCCATGGCGATGACGTTCGCGTCGTCGTGCTCCACGCTCTGATGGGCGGAGTAGACGTCGTGTCCCAGGGCGCAGCGGATGCCCGGGATCTTGTTGGCCGCCATCACGGCGCCAACCCCGGTGCCGCAGACCAGCACGGCCCGCTCGGCCTCGCCGGAGCGGACGAGATCGCAGGTGGCCCTTGTGATGTCCGGGAAATCGACGGGGGCGTCGCTGGGCGCACCGCGGTCGATGACCTCATGGCCGAGATCTTCCAGGACTGATTGGACAAACGACTTCAGCGGGAAGCCGGCGTGATCGTTGCCGAGTGCGATTTTCATGGGTCTCCTTAATTCGGAACGGCTGAGCTGGGCGTTGCAGTGGACGGTGCCGGGGCTTTGGGCGCGGGGAGTTCCGGTGTTGAGGCTTTCGGCGCCGGGAGGTTGTTGGCCGGGGCCTCATCAACCGGGAGTTCATGTTGCCATGGAATCGATTCCATAGCACCGGTGCGTGTGACGGCGAGGGCCGAAGCGCGGGAGGCGCGGACCATTGCGGCTGGCAGGCCGCGCTTGCCGCCTGCCAGGGATGCCGCGAGGTAGCCCACGAAGGTGTCCCCGGCGCCGGTGGTGTCCGCAGCGGTTACTTTCGTGGCCGGCACGTGCACCAGCTCGCCGTCGAGGTCCGTAAAGGACCCTTCCGCGCCGGCGGTGCAGAGGATGGCCGCATCCAGGACAGGGGGGAGGGCCTTGACCAGTTCGCGGTAAGTGCCGGGTACGCCGGCGAGATCTGCCAGGGCCTGGATCTCCTGTTCGTTCACCACGAGGAGGTCGACGTCGTCGAGCAGCCCGTCGATCTGCCGGGGGGCGGGGGCGGCGTTGAGGATGACGAAAGCCCCGCGGCTCTTCGCCGTCCGCGCGGCTTGCCGGACGAGGGCCGTGGGGATCTCCAGCTGCAGGACCAGGACATCGCCGGGCCGCACGGCGGCGAGTCCCCCCTCGACGTCGGCGGCGGTGAGTGCGGAGTTCGCGCCCGGGCTGATGATGATCTGGTTTTCGCCCTGGTCGTCGACGGCGATGATCGCTGTTCCGGTCGCCGCGGTGCTGATGATCTGGACATGGCTCGCGTCGACGTGAGCCCTGGACAGGACCTCCAGAATCCGCCGTCCGTGGGCATCATCGCCGACGGCGCCGGTAAATGTCACCGCGGCGCCGGCCCGGGCCGCCGCTACGGCCTGGTTGCCGCCCTTGCCGCCGGGGCTGAACAATGCGTCCGATCCCCGCACGGTTTCGCCCGCCCGGGGCAGGGAGTGGACGCGGATATTCTGGTCGATATTGAGACTTCCGACCACAAAAACCGTGCTCATTGGACCTGCTCCTTCGGTGGTGTCGAACGGTGCCCCAAGAGGGGTCTGTCGGGCGGCAGTCGATGCTGTCACGGCTGCCCAAGGCTGGGGTCCGGAGTGCCCGAGGAGGCGCGGACAACCAGTTCGCTCGGCAGCACGACTGATTCGGGCTTGTGCCCGTCGATGACCTCGAGAAGGAGCCTGACCGCCGTCCGGCCCATCGCCTCCACATCGTTGGAGATAACCGTCAGCGGCGGATCAAGCAGGGAAAACCACTCGATGTCGTCGAACGCAATAAGGGCCATGTCGTGGCCGATGCGCAGCCCCTTCCGGTTCAGGGTGGCCAGCGCTCCCACGGCCATGGGGCTGTCGGCTGCCAGCAGCGCCGTCGGCGGCTGGGCGAGACCCAGGAGGTGGTGGGCGCCGGCGGAGCCACTGGCCGACTGGAAGTCCCCGATATAGGTCAGGGCAGGGTCGGTGCTGAGCCCGAACTCGCGGGCTGCGCGGGAGAACGACTTGAGCCGGTCCCGTCCGGTGGACGTGCTCTGCGGCCCGGCGATGTAGCCGACGCGCTCGTGGCCCTGCCGGGCGAGATGTTCCACGGCCTGGCGGATGCCGGAATCGCTGTCTGTCGTGACGCTTGGGACGTCGACGCCGTCGACCGTCCGGTCGACGAACACCGTCGGAATGTCCCGTTCCAGCAAGGCATGCAGGCTGGAGCTTCCTTCGCCCTGCGGTGCGGCGATCACGCCGTCCACGCGTTGCGAAATGAACGTATCCAGGTACCGGTCCTGCTGCGGGATGCTTTCGTTGGCGTTTCCCAGCAGGGTGACAAGCCCCTCCGCGAGGGCCGCCTGCTCGGCGGCATGGGCCAGATCGGCGAAGAACGGGTTGCGGACGTCGGAGAGGAGCAGCCCGATGACGTTGGTTCGGGTGGAGCGGAGCGCGCGTGCCTGGGCGTTGGGGTGGAAATCCAGTTCGGCGACGGCGGCGGCCACCTTCTGCCTGGACTCCGCGGAGGTTGCCGGGTTTCCGGACAGCACCCTGGACGCGGTGGCGGGGGAGACGCCGGCGAGTGCTGCGACATCCTTGATGGTGATGGATGGTCCCGTCATTTTCCCGCCTTTCGCCCTTGAACCGTTTCGCTTCCGACGTCGTGGAATCGTTTCCATGGAATCGGTTCCACAAGTATGTGGCGTGACTTACAAACTGTCAACAGGCGTGGCCGTCGAACGCCTTACGGCGGCCGCATCGTGCGGCTCAGGTTGGGCCACCTGCAATATCCGGCGGATCAGGCGGGCGCTGAAGTGCTCTTCCGGACTACCAGTTCGGGTTCTACCACGGTGCTGCCCGGGCCTTTCCCCTCCTTGATGGCGGTCAGCATAACGTCCATACAGCGGCGGCCCAGTTCCTTGAAGTCCTGGCGCACCGTGGTCAGTGGCGGGGTGAAGTAACCCGACTCGGGCTGGTCGTCGAAGCCCACGACGGAGACATCTTCGGGCACGCGGACGCCTGCTTCGTTGAAGGCGCGCAGGAGCCCCAGGGCCATCTGGTCATTGCCCACGAACAGCGCCGTGGCCGTGCGGTCCTCGGCCAGTTTCCTGCCGATCTGGTAGCCGCTGTCCGCGCTCCAATCACCCTCCACTAGGAGATCGGCGTCCAGGCCGGCCGACTGTAGGGCCGACCTCCAGCCCTTGGCCCGCGCGACGCCGTCGATCCAGTCCTGGGGTCCCGCGATGTGCCCGATCCGGCGGTGGCCCTTGTCGATCAGGTGCTGGACGGCGAGCTCCGTCCCACGGAACTGGTCCACCATGACGCCGCTCACGGCGTCGTTTCCCTGCGTCCCGACGGCCACGACGGGAATTCCGAGTGCCACTTCGGCGAGGGCGGCCAGGGTTTCCGAATGCGGCACGATCACCACGATGCCGTCCACGGACTGATCCAAAAAGTGCATGGTGGCGTCGAGGATCGCCTCCCGGCTCACCTCACGCAGGGCCGCAATGCTGACAAAGTAACCGGCGTCGCGCGCAGCCTGCTCGACGCCCAGCAAGGTGTTGGCCGGTCCATACTGGGACATCTCACTGCCCAGCACTCCGATCGTCTGGGACCGCCGGGTGACAAGGCTCCGCGCCGCGGTGTTGCGCCGGTAGCCCAGCTCGGCGATGGCCGCCTCTACCTTCCCCCGCGTGGAGGCGCTCACGTTGGGATGATTATTGACCACCCTGGACACAGTCTGGTGCGAGACTCCCGCGCGGTCCGCCACATCCTCAAGCCGTGGCAGGCGACGTTCATTCCTTTGTGTCATGTGGCTATTCTGCGTCATTCGCGCGGGCGGGCGGTCGAGGACCGGACAACGAGGACCGGATTTACGACTGATGCAGCGCTCGAACCTCCACCGCCCGGGTTGGATTCGCTGGCCATCTCGGAAAGGAGCATCTGCATGCAGCGGCCCCCAAGTTCCTTGAAGCCCTGATTGACGGTGGTTAGCGGTGGGACAAAGTAGGCTGCCTCGGGCTGGTCGTCATAGCCAACCACGCTGATATCCTCCGGAACGCGCAGCCCCGCTTCATCGAAGGCGCGCAGCGCTCCCAGGGCCATTTGGTCATTGGCCGCGAACAAGGCGGTGGCGGTACGCCCGACCGCCAGCTCGAGGCCGGCCCGGTACCCGCTTTCAGCGCTCCAGTCGCCCCTGATCAGTGACGTAGCCGGCAGTCCGGCCTCGACCAAGGTATGCCGCCACCCGTCGATGCGGGCGGCGGCATCGATCCAGTCCGGCGGACCGGAAACATGCGCGATCGCGGTGTGGCCAAGATCCACCAGGTGCTGCACGGCAAGGCTGGCGCCCATCCGCTGGTCCACCGCGGCGATGCTCAGCCCCTCATCAACACCGAACCCGACGGCTACCAGCGGAACGGCGATTCTGATGGTGCGAAGCGAACGGAACATCGCCTCGTGGGGCACGATGACCACGATCCCGTCCACTGACTGCAGCATGAAATGCTCGAGCGCATCCCGGATGGCGGCAGGAGTCACGTTGCTAAGGCTCGCCATGCTCACGGAATAGCCTTTGTGCCGCGCTGCCTGCTGGACTCCCAGCAGCACATTGGCAGGGCCATACTCGGACATGCCGCTGCCCAGGACCCCGATGGTCTGGGAGCGCCGCGTCACCAGGCTGCGGGCTGCCGTATTGCGGCGATAGCCCAAGTCGGCGATGGCCTTTTCGACCCGCTCGCGTGTCTGCACACTGACGTGGGGATGCTTGTTGAGGACCCGTGAAACCGTCTGGTGGGAGACGCCGGCGAGCCTCGCCACGTCCTCCATCACCGGCGGGCGCCTTGCAGTTGAGTCTGCTTGCATCCCTCTCCTTTCTCGCGCACGTCCCGTGCACCTCTCGTGCACGGTTAAGCGGCGAAAATGCGCCAGGACGCCTCGTGCGATGTGCCGGGTCCCAGCTCCACCACGTCCTGACCGCTGTTGAACGCGTCGGGCGGGCATGTCATGGGTTCCACGGCAAGCCCGAGCCGACTGGGTGCAGGCGGCAGCTTGTCGGCGGTGTGGATCTGGAGCCAGCGGCACTTCCGGTCCCAGGCCATTCCGACGCCGGTCCCGCCCGGGTCGCGGACGAGTACGCGGGCCTGCCCGTCGCCGTCGAAAGCAATGTCGGTAAACGCGTGGTCGATCTCGATGGCACCGATGGCGCGCCCGGCCCGGAAGTCGAACTGGTGGCCTGCCACGGAGCGCGTTCCCCTCGGCAACAGCCTGTCCGGGGTGACCTCCAGAAATGACGCGGCCGGGGCTTCGAGGATCCAGTTCTCGAGGGGCGCCGGCCCCGCCACCAGGTAGGGGTGCGGGCAGACCCCATACGGAGCCGTGGACCCGCCCACGTTGCTTGCGATGACGCTACAGCGCAGGCCCTTGTCGTCCAGGACGTACTGTGCCTGGAGCTCGAGCTCAAACGGGTAGCCGGCAGTGGGCCCCACGGTGCACGCCAGCGTCAGCGAGCCGCCGTCGTGCTCAGTCGGGGTCCAGTCGAGCGCAAAAGCCAGCCCGTGCAGAGACGTCTTCCGCTCGGGTTCGTTGATCTGCAGCCGGTGTATCTCGCCTTCGAAGCTGTAAGTGCCGTCGGCGATGCGGTTTGGCCAGGGCGCGGCGATGATGCCCCGGAAATCGGGAATCGGGCCGCCTTCCGGGAACGGGACGACCAGGTCCCGTCCCCGGTGAAGCAGTTGGCGCAGCGCCGCCCCCCGCGCGCTGATGAAGGCGACGTAGCCTCCTGCGCGAATTTCGTACTCGTTCACAGTCCGCCGGCGAGTTTGTAGTAAGCGGCGTTCCAGGCGAGTTCTTTCTTGAACGCCCTGATGGTGGTGCCGTCGTCGATGGTGAGGAGCTCCGTTTGCGCGATGTCGGCGAAGTCCTCGAAGACGTCCATGCCGACCTGGGTGCTCAGCACCGTGTGGTGCGCGGCTCCCGCGGTCAGCCAGGCCGCGGCCGACGTCGCGAAGTCCGGCTTCGGCGACCACAGGGCGCGGGCCACCGGCAGGTTGGGCAGCGGTTCGTCGAGGTCGACGACGTCGACGGCGTTCGCCACGAGGCGGAAGCGGTCGCGCATGTCGGACAGTGCCACCACGACGCCGGGGCCGGCGTCGGTATCAAAGACCAGCCGGACCGGGTCTTCCTTGCCGCCGATGCCGAGCGGGTGGATTTCCACGCGGGGTTTGGTGGCGGTCAGGGAGGGGCAGACCTCGAGCATGTGCGCGCCAAGAATCTTCTCCTGTCCCGGGACCAGGTGGTAGGTGTAGTCCTCCATGAGCGACGCGCCGCCGGGAAGGCCGGCGCCCATGACCTTGGCCGCGCGGACCAGGATGGCGGTCTTCCAGTCGCCCTCGGCGCCGAACCCGTAGCCGTCGGCCATCAGGCGCTGGACGGCCATGCCGGGCAGCTGGCGCAGCGCGCCGAGGTCCTCGAAGGAGGTGGTGAACGCGGCGGAACCGTTGGCTTCGAGGAAACTGCGCAGGCCAAGCTCGATCCGTGCACTGTAGCGCAGCGACTCGTGCCGGCCCCCGCCCGCTTGCAGCTCGGGGGCTACCTCATAAAGGCGCCCGTACTCGGCGACGAGGGCGTCGACGTCGGACTCTGCGGCGCCATGCACGGCGTCGGCGAGCTCGTTCACGGACCAGGTGTTCACGGACACGCCGAAGCGCAGTTCGGCCTCGGTCTTGTCGCCTTCGGTGACGGCGACGTTGCGCATGTTGTCCCCGAAGCGGGTGAGCTTGAGGGTCCGGACGGCGGCCCAGCCGGCGGAGGCGCGCTGCCAGGCACCCACCTGGCGGGTGACCTCCGGGTTGGAGACATGCCCCACCACGGTTTTGCGCGGGATGCCCAGCCGGGACTGGATATAGCCGAATTCGCGGTCGCCGTGGGCGGCCTGGTTCAGGTTCATGAAGTCGAAGTCGATGTCAGCCCACGGCAGTTCGACGTTGGCCTGGGTGTGCAGGTGCAGCAGCGGCTTGCGCAGCAGGTCCAGGCCCTGGATCCACATCTTGGCGGGGGAAAACGTGTGCATCCAGGCGGTCACGCCGATCACGGCGTCGTCGGAGTTCGCGTCGAGGGCGGTGCGGCGGATGGCGTCGGAGTCGGTGAGGACCGGCTTCCAGATGACCTTGACCGGGACGGCGGAGGACGCATTCAGCGCGTCCGCAATCTCCTGCGACTGCGCTGCCACCTGCTTGAGGACGTCCTCGCCGTAGAGGTGCTGGCTGCCGGTCAGGAACCAGACTTCGTACTGCTCAAGGGACGTGCTGTTGGCGGAGGTGCTGCTGGATTGAGGCATGGGTTTCTCCTGGAGATTCTGGGGAAAATTTCGTGGGGCCTAGCGGCCGTAGACGTTCTGGTAGCGGTCGTAGAGCGACTCGATCTGGCCCGGGTCGATGGGCAGCGGCTCACCGAGCTGGCGTGAGACGTGGACCGTCCGGGCCACTTCCTCGCACATCACGGCCGCCTTCACGGCCGAGCGGGCGTCTTTGCCGATGGTGAAAGGGCCGTGGTTCTGCATCAGAACGGCCGGGGAATTTGAGTTCCGGAGCGTCTCGACGATTCCCTTGCCGATGGAGTCGTCCCCGATCAGTGCGAACGGGCCTGCGGGGATGGGTCCGCCGAATTCGTCGCCCATCATGGTGAGCACGCACGGAATGTCTTCCCCGCGCGCGGCCCAGGCCGTGGCGTAGGTGGAGTGGGTGTGCACCACGCCGCCGACGTCGGGCATGTTCCGGTAGACGTAGGCGTGCGCGGCCGTGTCCGACGACGGCGTGAGGTCCGGGTTCTCCCAGCGGGCCGGGACGGCGTCGGCGCTGATGCTGCTGACCGGCGTGCCGTACAGGTCGGTGACCACCATGAGATCGGGGGTCAGGTCGTCATAGGACACCCCCGAGGGCTTGATGACCATGAGGTCGTGGCCGGGGATGCGGCCGGAGACGTTGCCGGCCGTCCAGACCACCAGCCCGTACCGGGTCAGCTCGGCATGCAGTTCGCAGACCTCGCGGCGGATACGGGCAATGGATTCGAGCAGCGTGCTCATGCGGAAACTCCTTCCAGGGCGGCGGTGCGTGCCTCCTGTGCGGAGCGCTGGATTGCTTTGAGTCGGTGCATCACGTCGTTGCTGCCCCGGCCGAAGTAGTCGTGCAGTGCCCGGTATTCCTGGAAGAGCGCCTCATACGCGGTCACGTTGTCCGGGATCGGGGTATACACCTCGCCGGGGGCGGCGCCCATGAGTTCGGCGGCAGCACGGATGTCCGGGTAAGTGCCGGCAGCCACGGCGGCGTGGATGGCCGAACCCAGGGCGGGACCCTGCGCGGAGCCGATAGTGGAGAGCTGCAGCCCGGTGACGTCGGCGTAGATCTGCATCAGCAGCCTGTTCTTCAGAAGCCCCCCGGCGACAATGAATTCCGTCACCGGCACACCGGCGTTCCGGAAGGCGTCAACGATGGTGCGGGTGCCGAAAGCCGTGGCCTCAAGGAGTGCCCGGTAGGTGTCCTCGGGCTTGGTCGCCAGGGTCTGGCCTACGACGATTCCGGACAATTCATGGTCCACCAGCACCGACCGGTTGCCCGAGTGCCAGTCCAGGGCAAGAAGCCCGTGTTCGCCGATGACCTGGGCGGAGGCCAGCTCGGTGAGGTATTCGTGGATGCCTTGCCCGGCCGCGGCGGCGGCCTGGTGGTAGGCGGGCGGCACGCCGTTCTTGGTGAACCAGCCGAAAATGTCGCCGACTCCGCTCTGCCCGGCCTCATAGCCCCAGAGCCCGTCGACGATTCCGCCGTCCACCACACCGCACATTCCGGGGACTTCGTGCAGTTCGGCGCCGTTCAGAACGTGGCAGGTGGAGGTGCCCATGATGGCCACGAGCTGGCCAGGATCCACGGCCTTTGCCGCGGGGGCGGTGACGTGGGCGTCGACGTTGCCCACGGCGACGGCGATGCCCTCCGGAAGCCCGGTCCAGGCGGCCGCTTCGGCGGTCAGGTGGCCGGCGGCGTTGCCGAGCCGGCCGATGGTGTGCTCCAGCTTGCTGCCGACGAAATCCTCGAAGTCCGGGTTGAGGGCGGCGAGGAAGTCCCCGGACGGGTAGCGGCCGTCCTGGTAGATGCCCTTGTAGCCGGCTGTGCAGGCGTTGCGGACGTAGTTTCCGCACAGCTGCCAGACGATCCAGTCGGCCGCCTCCACCCAGTGGTCCATGGCCGCGTAGGCTTCCGGGTCTTCCTCGAGCAACTGCAGGCCCTTGGCGAACTCCCATTCCGAGGAGATGAGCCCGCCGTAGCGCGGCAGCCAGCTTTCGCCGCGTTCCGCGGCCAGGGCGTTGATGCGGTCCGCCTGCGGCTGCGCGGCGTGGTGGCGCCAGAGTTTCACGTATGCGTGCGGGCGGTCCGCGAAGCCGGGTACCTCGTTCAGCGGAGTCCCGTCAGCCTTGACCGGCACCATGGTGCAGGCCGTGAAGTCGGTGCCAATGCCGACGACGGCGGCGGGGTCGATCCCCGCGTCGGCGATTGCTGCCGGGACAGCATGCCGGAGCACCTCCCGGTAGTCGTCGGGCACCTGAAGCGCCCAATCCCCGGGAAGGCGGGCGGCTGTTCCGTCTGCGACACCCGCCCCGTCAGCAGGAAGAACGTCTGTCACGACGGCGTGCGGGTACTCGAAGACTCCGCTGCCCACTTCCTTGCCGTCACGGACCCGAACCACCACGGCCCGCCCGGAAAGCGTGCCGTAGTCCACACCAATGACGTAGCGCTCAGTGCTGGTGTCGAAGCCGAGGGCATGGTTTGTATCTGCCATGAAACTGCCTCCATCCGGGAGGCGTCGGCCTCATTACCGGGGTTGTAGGGAAAGATCAGTCCAATTGTGAACGCTAACAAATTGGAAGTCAATGCTTTGGCGTCCTCGCCACGCCCGGTGCTGCCGATGGCAACGGGCGCACTCCGGCATCCTGAGTAGGAGCCGGAAAAATACCTCTTGTTAGCGTTCACAATCGCGTTTATATTGGTACGAACACATCACCAATGTGCCGACGGTCAGGAAGCATAGACGCTACTCGGCCCAACAACACTCGCGGCAATGTTGCCGCGGAAGGAGCAGATCGTGCGAATCAAGAAACTCCTCGGCGCGTTCGTCGTCGCCCTCACACTGGCGGCGGGAGCCACCGGTTGCGGTGCCCGAGGCGCAGCCAGCGAACCCAGCGGTACCGCCAACCCCAGCGATTCGCTGGTGGGAATTTCCATGCCCACCCAGACCTCCGAACGGTGGATCGCGGACGGCAAGAACGTCTCCGAGTCCTTGGCGAAGCTCGGCTACAAAACGGACCTTCAGTACGCCAATGACGACATCCCCACCCAGGTCTCCCAGATCGAAAACATGCTGACCAAGGGCGCCAAGGCCCTGGTTATCGCCGCCATCGACGGAACCACCCTGACCGATGTGCTCGCCAAGGCCAAGGAGCAGAACGTCAAGGTCATCGCCTATGACCGCCTCATCAACGGCACCCCAAACGTTGACTATTACACGACCTTCGACAACTACACTGTGGGCGTCCAGCAGGCGACGTCCCTCCTGACCGGACTGGGCCTGGTCGATGCCAGCGGCAAGAAGGTGGAGGGCAAGGGCCCCTTCAACATTGAACTCTTCGCCGGCAGCCCGGATGACAACAACGCCAATTTCTTCTGGACCGGCGCCATGGACACCCTCAAGCCGTACCTGGATGCCGGAACGCTCAAGGTTCCCAGCGGCCAGACCAAGTTTGAGCAGGCCGCCATCCTGCGCTGGCAGGCTCCCGTGGCCCAGAAGCGCATGGAAGACATCCTCACGGCCGCGTACAGCTCCGGCACCAAGCTGGACGGCGTCCTGTCCCCGTATGACGGGCTGTCGATCGGTATCATCTCGGCGCTGACCAGCACCGGCGGCTATGCCAAGGGAAGCCTGCCGGTGGTCACCGGCCAGGATGCTGAAAAGGGTTCGGTGAAGTCCATCATTGCCGGCGAACAGTACTCCACGATCTTCAAGGACACCCGCCAGCTCGGGGCGCAGGCGGTCAAGATGGTTGACGCCGTCCTGAAGGGCCAAACTCCGGAGGTCAACGACTCCAAGACCTATGACAACAAGGTCAAAGTCGTCCCGGCCTATCTGCTGAAGTCCGTGATCATCACGGCGGACAACTACCAGAAGGAACTCATCGACTCCGGGTACTACACGGCAGCCGACGTCAAGTAGCCAAGCGGGGGTTGTGGCCGGGCCTCCCGCGCGGCCACAACCCCTCCCGCAGGCACCCTGCAGCCGCAGGAAAGCCCAGCTTCGACCAGTCAGTGGGAATTGACGATGAATACACCCATTCTTCAAATGCGAGGAATCACCAAGACCTTCCCCGGCGTGAAGGCCCTCCAGGATGTCACGCTGGATGTGAACCGCGGCGAGGTGCATGCCATTTGCGGTGAAAACGGCGCCGGCAAATCCACCCTCATGAAAGTTCTGTCCGGCGTCTATCCGCACAGCTCCTTCGAGGGAGACATCCTGTTCGAAAATGAACCGTGCGACTTCTCCAGCATCTCGGACAGCGAGAAGCGGGGCATTGTGATCATCCACCAGGAACTGGCGCTCAGCCCGTTCCTGTCCATCGCCGAGAACATCTACCTGGGCAACGAACAGGCCAGGAACGGCTGGGTGGACTGGCGGAAAACCAACCTCGAAGCGAGCAAACTGCTGGCCCGGGTGGGCCTCAGCGAGAACCCTGTCACCCCCGTCCAGCACATCAGCGTCGGCAAGCAGCAATTGGTGGAGATCGCCAAAGCACTCTCCAAAGAGGTCAAGCTGCTGATCCTGGACGAGCCCACCGCCGCGCTCAATGACGAGGACTCCGGCCACCTGCTGGACCTGATCCTCCACCTGAAGGGGCAAGGCGTCACCAGCATCATCATCAGCCACAAATTGAACGAGATCCGCAAGGTCGCGGACGCCGTCACGATCATCCGCGACGGCAAAACCATCGAGACCCTCCGGCTGGACGAAGGCCAGATCACCCAGGAACGCATCATCCGCGGCATGGTGGGCCGGGACCTTGAAAGCCTGTATCCGGACCGGGAGCCGAACATCGGTGAGGAGGTCCTGCGGATTGAGGACTGGTCAGTGCGGCACCCCCAGGACTTCACCCGGATGGTCGTCAACAACGCCAGTCTGAATGTCCGGAAGGGCGAAGTGGTGGGACTCGCCGGCCTGATGGGTGCCGGCAGGACAGAGCTCGCCATGAGCGTCTTCGGCAGGACCTACGGCACTGCGACCTCGGGGAAAGTCTTCAAGTACGGTCAGGAAATCAACACCGGCACCGTCGCGGGTGCCATCAAGCACGGCATCGCGTACGCCACCGAAGACCGCAAACACTACGGTCTGAACCTCATCGAAGACATCAAGCGAAATATCTCCATGGCGGCGCTCCGCAAGCTCGTCAAGGGCGGCTGGGTGGACAAGAACGAGGAGACCGTCGTGGCGAACGGCTACCGGAAGAGCATGAACATCAAGGCTCCTTCGGTGGCTGCCGTCACCGGCAAGCTCTCCGGCGGGAACCAGCAGAAAGTGGTGCTGAGCAAATGGATGTTCTCCGACCCGGACGTGCTCATCCTTGATGAACCCACCCGCGGGATCGACGTCGGCGCAAAATTTGAGATCTACACGATCATCGCCAAGCTCGCGGCCGAAGGAAAAGCGGTCATCGTGATCTCGTCCGAACTGCCCGAACTCCTCGGCATCTGCGACCGCATCTACACCCTGTCCGCCGGGCACGTCACCGGCGAGGTGCCCATCGCGGAAGCATCCCAGGAGACCCTCATGCACTACATGACACTAGAGAAGGAATAGCGAACATGTCCGCCCTACGAGAATCCCTCGGCTTCCTGACAAGCCGCCTCCGCCAGGTTGGCATCTTCGTCGCCCTGATCCTGATCGTCCTGCTTTTCCAGGGACTTACCGGCGGAATCCTCCTGGAACCACAGAACGTCACCAACCTCGTTGTCCAGAACAGCTACATCCTTATTCTCGCCATCGGCATGGTCATGGTTATCATCGCCGGCCACATCGACCTTTCCGTGGGATCCGTCGCCGGTTTCGTCGGAGCCATTGCCGGCGTCATGATCGTGCATTGGGGCTGGCCCTGGTGGCTCGCCATCCCGGCCTGCCTTCTGGTCGGCGCCCTCGTCGGGGCCTGGCAGGGTTACTGGATCGCCCACGTCGGAATCCCTGCCTTCATCGTTACCCTCGCCGGCATGCTGATCTTCCGTGGACTAACCCTGATCGTGCTCAAGAACCAGCAGATCACCCCCTTTCCTGCCGAGCTGCGGGCCCTGGGCGGAGGCTTCCTTCCGGACATCTCGGGCGGCACGTCGGTGCTGGAGTGGCTCACTGTCATTCTCGGCGTCGGAGCAACCCTTGCCCTGCTGATCCAGGCGGTCAAGGAGCGCCGGATCCGCAAGAAGTTCGACCTTGAAAGCGAACCCACGGTCTGGTTCGTCGTCAAGACCGCCTTCATCGCGCTGCTCATGCTGACCATCACGTTCCTGCTCGCCTCCTACCGGGGCACCCCGATCGTCCTGATCGTGCTTGCCGTCCTGGTGATCGTGTACACGGCCCTCATGAACAACAGCGTCTTCGGCCGGCACACCTACGCCATCGGCGGCAACCTCCACGCGGCCGAACTCTCCGGCATCAAGACAAAGGCGGTCACCTTCCGGCTCTTCGTCAACATGGGCGTCCTCGCCGCCCTCGCAGGCCTCGTTTTCACGGCCCGGCTAAATTCGGCACAGCCCGCCGGCGGCACCGGCTTCGAGCTGGACGCCATCGCGGCGGCGTTTATTGGCGGCGCAGCGGTCACGGGCGGCATCGGAACCGTGGCGGGAGCCATGGTTGGCGGCCTCATCATGGGCGTGCTCAACAACGGCATGTCGATCCTCGGGCTCGGCACCGACTACCAGCAACTCATCAAGGGCCTGGTGCTCCTCCTGGCCGTCGCTTTCGACATCTTCAACAAAAACCGCAGCGGCGGCGAAAGCATCCTCGGGAAGCAATTCAAGCGCAAGACCACACCTCCGCCCGTCCCGGAGAAGACCACACCCGCCCAGAGCGAAACCGTGGGTGCGAACACCAAATAGTCCTCCGGCACCGAAGCTGAATCGGGCCCCAACCGCGGCATCAAAACTCTCGGCACCGTCCCAACGCTGGACCGTGCCGAGAGTTTTTGCGTGCAGAGCGGGGGGCAGCAAGGGAGTCGGGCTCAGTCCCCGTGGACCGCGGCCTGCCGCTCCTCTGACCGGTCGAGGTAGGCCAGCAGCAAGTCACCGGCGCGGTCCGGGTCCCCGGCTTCCAGAGCCTGGCAGATCTCCTCGTTATCCGGAAGCCAGCCCCGGTAGAAGTGCGCGTCCACGGTGGCCTTGTGGAAGAACAGCCGCATCTCGGCCAGGACCTGAGCCATGATCGTGTCCAGCCGCCTGCTGCCTGCCATCGCCACTATGGCGCGGTGGAAGTGCTGGTTGGCCGTGCCCAGTGCTTCTTCGTCGTCCGCCGCGGCCGCGGCTTTGCCCTCCTCGACGGCGGCCCGTACCGCGGCTACCCGTTCAGGACTGCCCCCCGCGCGGATCGCGCTGACTTCAACCGCTCGGCGCACTGTATAGACGTCGTGGATGTCGCCCGACTCCAGGCTGGCCACAAAGACGCCCCGGTTCGGATGCCGGACCACCAGCCGCTCGGCCGCCAGTTCGGCGAAGGCCTCCCGGACCGTGTTGCGGGAAACGCCCAGGTCTTCGGCAATGGCCGATTCCGTGAGCCGGGCGCCCGGCAGGAGCGCACCCTCGGCCAGCTGCAGACGCAGTTCGGCCGCCACCCGGTCCGCTACGGAGGGAACGGCCACGCGCAGGCGCGCCGCAGCAGCGCCCAGGGCGGAGCCGGCAGCTGCATCGGGAGTCGTCATAGTGCCGAATCTACACGATTGTCCAAATATTGAATCGTCGGATTGTTGAACAATCGCCCAATGTGATGCATCCTTGTAGGGGGCTATCATGAGACGAGGATCACAAATGGCAACCATTGACCTGAACAGCGACGTTGGCGAGTCTTTCGGCCGCTGGACGCTGGGCGACGACACGGCGATGTTCCGCTCGGTCTCCAGCGCCAACGTGGCGTGCGGCTTCCACGCCGGTGATCCCAGCGTCATCCGCCGGACCTGCCGTGAGGCGGTGGCTGCCGGTGTCGTGATCGGCGCCCACGTCGGTTACCGGGACCTTGCGGGCTTTGGCCGCCGGTTCCTGGACATCGATCCGCTCGAACTGGCGGACGACGTCGTCTACCAGATCGGCGCCCTGCAGGCGTTGGCCGCCGTCGAGGGCGGCACGGTCAGGTACGTGAAGCCGCACGGCGGCCTCTACAACGCCATCGTCTCGCACACCGCCCAAGCGAAGGCCGTCGTCGACGCGGTGAAATCCGTTGACCCGAAGCTGCCGATCCTGGGCCTGCCGGGCTCGGAAGTGCTGCGCCTCGCCGAGGCCGCCGGCCTCCGCGCGGTCACCGAAGCTTTTGCCGACCGCGCCTACAACCCGGACGGCACCCTGGTATCCCGTACGCTCCCCGGAGCCGTGCTGGAAGACGCCGCTCTCGTCACTGAGCACGTCCTCCGAATGGCCACCGATTCCGCTGTCCGCACCATCGACGGCTCCATCCTGAAGATCCACGCAGAGAGCATCTGCGTGCACGGCGACTCCCCGGGCGCCGTCACCATGGCCGCCGCTGTCCGCGAAGCGCTCAATGCCGCGGACATCACCACCGCCGCCTTCGTCTGAGCTGACGCAACACCTGCTTCATCCCCGGTTCCGCCGGGATGACCCGCACTTTAACCCGAGCAACAGGCAGCATCCCGCACACCTGGAGGAAAACCATGACTGCAGCACCGCATCAGGCCACCCCGGCCGCCGGCAAGAGGAGGATGCCGCCCGGCGCCCTCAAGGCCTACGTCGCGAGCCTCACCGGGACTTCGCTGGAGTACTACGACTTCGCGATTTACTCCGTGGCCTCGGCCCTGGTATTCCCCAAGGTCTTCTTCCCGGGCAACGACGAATACGTCGGGCTGCTGCTGTCCTTCTCGACCTTTGCGGTGGGCTACCTCGCCCGTCCCATCGGCGGCGTAATCTTCGGCCGGCTCGGTGACAAGATCGGCCGCAAGCACGTCCTCGTGACCACCCTGCTGCTCATCGGCATCGCCACAGTGCTGATCGGCGCGCTCCCGGGCTACGCCACCATCGGGATAGCAGCTCCCGTCATCCTCGTGCTGCTGCGCCTGGCGCAGGGCATCGGCGTCGGCGGCGAGTGGGGCGGTGCCGTCCTGCTCTCAAGCGAATTCGGCGACGCCAAGCGGCGGGGCTTCTGGTCCTCCGCGGCGCAGATCGGCCCGCCCGCCGGCAACCTGATGGCCAACGGCGTCCTGGCTATTCTCGCCGCGACACTCAGCAACGAAGACTTCCTCTCCTGGGGCTGGCGTGTGGCCTTCCTCGCCTCGGCCTTGTTGGTGGGCTTCGGCCTGCTCATCCGGCTGAAGCTCGAGGAAACCCCTGTCTTCAAGGCCATCCAGGCCCACGGCGAACAGCCCAAGGCCCCCATCAAGGAGGTCTTCACCAAGGAGCCGCGCGCCCTCGTGTCCGCCGCACTGTCCCGCATCAGCCCGGACGTGCTGTACTCCCTGCTCACCGTCTTCATGGCCGTCTACGCCACCAAGGAACTGGGCATGAGTACCAGCAACGTCCTGAGCGCCATCCTGATCGGCTCCGCTTTCCAGCTGGTCCTGATCCCCGCGGCCGGCGCCCTCACGGACCGCATTAACCGCCGCCTTCTCTACGGCATCGCCGCCGTCGGAACCGCCGTTTACATCCCGCTGTTCTTCGTCATGATCCAGGACAAATCGGTGACCACACTGACCGTCGGCATCGTGATCGGGCTGGCCTTCCACGCCTTCATGTACGGCCCGCAGGCCGCGTACATCACCGAGCAGTTCCCTGCCCGGCTGCGCTATGCCGGCAGTTCGCTGGCTTACACCCTGGCCGGCGTGGTCGGCGGCGCCATCGCGCCGCTGGTCTTCACCGCCCTCTTCGCCGCCAGCGGCAACTGGTTCCTCATCGCCGGCTACCTCGCGGTCGCCTCGATCGTGACGGTGATCGGGCTCGCCATCGGCCGCAACCCGCATACCGACGAAGAAGAGCGGCTCCTTCAGGAAGCCCGCGCCTGAGCACTTCGGGTCTTCCTCAGCGGATCCTGTCCGCCGGCATGATTTCATCGGAACAACGATTGAGGCACCTCGTGATTGAGACAGCAGGGGAACCCCTGAAGGTACAAGAGGCCGCAGCTCACAAGGTCCGCTCCGTGCGGGCCGTGGGAACGCGCGCGGTCCTGGCCGAGCTCTCCGGCACCCAGGATGTGCTTGCCCTGCAGGCGCTGCTGCGGGAGAAGCCGCTCCCGGGCCAGCAGGACGTCCTGGCCGCGGCCGAGACCGTCCTGGTCACGGCAGATTCCCCGGCCTCGGCCCGGCGCATCGCCGCCCGGCTGCTGCAGCTCGACCTCACCGCGCCCGTGCAGCTCGACGGCGAGCTTGTGGTCATCGACACGGTGTACGACGGCGAAGACCTCGCCGAGGTGGGGCGGCTCACCGGGCTCGGCGTGGAGGGCGTGATCGCCGCCCATTCCGGCCAGGTGTGGACTGTGGCCTTCGCCGGCTTCGCGCCCGGATTCGGGTACATGGTGGGGGAGAACCAGCAGCTGGAAGTGCCCCGCCGCAGCTCGCCCCGGACCGCCGTGCCCGCAGGTTCCGTGGCGCTGGCCGGCAACTATTCGGCCGTGTACCCCCGGCGTTCCCCTGGCGGCTGGCAGCTGATCGGGCGCACCAACGCCCGGATGTGGGACCTGGACCGGGAGCAGCCCGCGCTGGCCGCCCCGGGACACCGGGTGCAGTTCCGGCAGGTCCGGGATGAAGTCACGCTCGCCGCGGAACCCGCCGAAGGGTCCGCCGCGCCTGCCGTGGCGACTTCCGCCGAGAGTGCCGGCAGCACGCCGGAACCGGCTGCCGGGCAGGACACCGCCGCGGGACAGGACATCCCTTTAGGACAGGACATCGCTTCGGGACTGCGGATCGTTGCGCCGGGCCTTCAGAGCCTGGTCGAGGACCTGGGCCGGCATGGCCACTCCGGCCTCGGCGTCTCCGCCGCCGGCGCGCTGGACCGGGCCTCACTGCGCCGGGCCAACCGCCTCGTCGGGAACGCGCCGTCGGCCGCCGTCATCGAGACCGTCGCCGGCGGGCTCAAGATTCGGGCCGTCGGGGACCAGGTCCTCGCGGTCACCGGGGCGCCGTCGGACCTGGACATCGAATCGGCGCCGGACAGCTCCGGCGGAACGTGGCACCGGGCGGTGCCGATGGCCGCCCCGTTCGCCCTGCTGGCGGGCGAAACGCTCCGCGTCGGTGCGCCGCAGAGCGGGTTCCGCAGCTATCTCGCGGTCCGCGGCGGGGTGAATGTTGCCCCGGTGCTGGGCAGCCGCTCCACGGACACCATGTCAGGGATCGGCCCTGCACCGCTGGCCGCCGGGCAGCTCGTGGCTGCCGGCGCAGAGGCCGAGTCCGGCGTCGTGGGGGCTCCCGAACTGCAGCCGGACTACCCGGGCACCGGGGTGACCGTCCTCGACGTCGTTCCCGGCCCCCGCGCCGACTGGTTCGATCAGGCGGCGCTGGACTCCTTCGCCGCGCAGGAGTGGGAAGTGGGAACGCAGTCCAACCGGGTGGGCATGCGGCTCGCGGGCACACCGCTGCAGCGCACCCGCCAGGGCGAACTGCCCAGTGAAGGCACCGTGGCGGGCGCCCTGCAAGTCCCGCCGGAGGGCCTGCCCGTGCTCTTCCTGGCCGACCATCCGATCACCGGCGGCTACCCGGTGATCGCCGTGGTGGTCGACTCCCAGCTGGACCTCGCCGCACAGGTCCCGATCGGCGGCAGGATCCGCTTCCGCTGGGCAGAAGCCGCCACCGAAAATGCCGCCCCCGACGAAGAAGTGAGTAACTGATGCGCAAGGTCCTGATCGCCAACCGTGGAGAAATCGCCGTCCGCATAGCCCGGGCCTGCGACGACGCGCAGCTGGCATCGGTCGCCGTGTATGCCGACATCGACGCCGACGCCCTGCACGTCTCCGCCGCCGATGAAGCCTTCAGCCTGAACGGCAACTCGCCCGCGGACACCTACCTGAACATCCCCAAGCTCCTCGCCGTGGCGGCCCAGTCCGGTGCGGACGCCGTCCACCCCGGCTACGGGTTCCTTTCCGAGAACGCCGACTTCGCTCAGGCCGTCCTGGACGCCGGGCTGACCTGGATCGGTCCCAGCCCCGACGCCATCCGGCTGCTCGGGAACAAGATCACCGCCCGCGACGCGGCCCTCCGGGCCGGTGCGCCGCTGGTTGCCGGCAGCGACGGCCCCCTGGCGGCGGCCGCCGAGGCCCGCGCCTTCGCCGAACAGCACGGCCTGCCGATCGCCATCAAGGCCGCCTTCGGCGGCGGCGGGCGCGGCATGAAAGTGGTCCGGGTCCTCGACGAGGTCGGGGAAGCCTTCGACTCCGCCGTCCGCGAGGCCGTCGTTGCCTTCGGCCGCGGTGAGTGCTTCGTGGAGCGTTACCTCGACCGGCCCCGCCACGTCGAGGCGCAGGTCCTGGCGGACAGGCACGGCAACGTGGTGGTGGTCGGAACCCGGGACTGCTCCCTGCAGCGCCGGCACCAGAAGCTCCTCGAGGAGGCGCCCGCGCCGTTCCTGAGCGAGGAGCAAACCACGCTGATTTACGACGCCGCCAAGGCCGTCTGCCGGGAAGCCGGCTACTCCGGCGCCGGCACTGTGGAATTTCTGGTCGCGGCCGACGGCACCGTCGCCTTCCTCGAGGTCAACACCCGGCTCCAGGTGGAGCATCCCATCACCGAGGAAACCACCGGGATCGACCTCGTCCAGGAGCAGTTCAGAATTGCCGCCGGCGAGCCGCTGCGGCTCGCCGGGGATCCCGCGCCGCGCGGGCACGCCTTCGAATTCCGGCTCAACGCGGAGGACGTGGGCCGCGGCTTCCTGCCCTCGCCCGGCACGATCGGCGAGTTCGCCGGCCCCACCGGCCCGGGCATCCGGCTCGACACCGGGGTCCGCTCCGGCTCCTTCGTGGCCCCGCAGTTCGATTCCCTGCTCGCCAAGCTGATCGTCACCGGCGCGGACCGGCAGCAGGCACTGCGCCGCGCCCGCCGCGCCCTGGCCGAGATGCGCATCACCGGGGTGGCCACCGTGCTGCCCTTCCACCGGGCCGTGCTGGAGTCCCCGGACTTCGCCTCCGAGGACGGCCTGCGCATCCACACGCGCTGGATCGAGACCGACTTCGCCGGCAAGATTTCAGCGGACCCCGGGTACAGCACCACCGCCCCCGACGGCGGACGTCGCACCATCACCGTCGACGTCGACGGGCGGCGACTCGCCGTCGGACTGCCGGCCGATCTGCTGGACGGCTGGGCACGTTCCAACCGGACGCTTCCAGGCGGTGTGACCTTGGCATCCGACGGCACTGCTGCCGTGGCGGATCCGGCCGAACTGCGTGCCGACATGGCCGGGACCGTGGTGAAGTGGCTGGTCGAGCCGGGGGCGGAGGTCTCGGCCGGGGATCCGGTCCTGGTTCTTGAAGCCATGAAGATGGAAACCCAGGTCGCGGCGCACCGGAAGGGCACTGTCACGGACGTCCGCGCGGAGGCCGGGGGAGTGGTGGCCGCCGGGACGGTGCTGGCGCTGATCGGCTAGGCGCACAAACGCCCGCCCGGGTTACCCGGGCGGGCATCTACTTCTCCGCAGCCTGTGAACAACGGCTACAGCAGGCTGGTTCCGATGTCCTTTCCGATCCGGCGGAGCAGGGCCGCGGAAAGTTCGGGGTCCTTGGACGAGTCCCGGTCCGTGTACTCGGCCAGCGTGTAGACGCGGGTGAGGTCCATTTCGGACCACCGTGCCTGCGGCAGCAGCGAGCGGCCGGCGACGGCGATGATCGTACGGGATCCGGACCGCCGGGCAGTTTGCCGCCAAGCGTCTGCTCGTCCAGGCTGCCCTCGCCGGTGATCACGACGTCGCAGCTGTCCTTGCGGGCATCGAAGCCCAGCAGGTCCAGGAAGTAATCGGCGCCGGAGACCTGCTTTGCCCCCAGGAGCAGGCACGCGTAGCCAAGTCCTCCGGCGCTTCCTGCGCCTTCATGCCCGGCCAGCCGCGCCGCGTCGGAGAACCCTGCCGCCGTCATCTTGGCAACGAAATGTTCGAGGCCCTTGTCGAGGGTTGCGATCTCCTGGGGGCCGGCACCCTTTTGGGGGCCGAAGACCGCCGGAGCGCCCTGGGTGCCGAGCAGCGGGTTGTGGACGTCGCTGGCGACGACGAGCTCGGTGTCGGCCAGTTCGGGGAGGGCAGTCCGCTGGACGCTGCTGATCTGCGCCAGTGCCCCGCCGCTGCCGTAGAGCTGGCGGCCTTCGGCGTCGCGGAAGACGTAGCCGAGGGCTGTCAGCATTCCCATGCCGCCGTCGGTGCTGGCGCTTCCGCCCAGGGCCAGAACGATCCTGGCCGGCTTCAGGCTGAGCGCGAACAGCACTGCTTCGCCGAATCCGCGGCTGGAAGCGCTCAGCGGCTCCAGCGTTCCACCCGGCAGGAGCCCGAGGCCGCAGGTGTTGGCCACCTCCACGACAGCCGTGACCCCGTCGAACGCGATGCTGGCCTGGACCGGCTGGCCCGTGGGCCCTGCGACGGTGTAGCTGCGCCGGCTGAAGCCGGAGGCGACGGCGGCGTCAACGCTGCCGTCCCCTCCGTCCGCCAGGGGAAGCAGCTCGCAGTGGACCGTCCCGGACCTGCCGGTGGAAGATGCGCTCCGGAGCCCTGCTGCCAGGGCGTCAGCTACCTCTCCGGCCGTGAGGCTGCCTTTGAACTTGTCGGGGGCGATGAGGGTTCGGATGCGTTTCGGGGCGGTGGCAGGCATTTCAGACGCTTTTCGAGTAGGCAGGGTGGCGGTCCTCGCTGGACGCCAGGTCGACGGCGGCCGGTTCTGCGTGGGTGGCGTCGGTGGCCCCGGGTGTGTGGTGGTGCTCGGTCAGGTCGGCAGCGATGTCCGTGAACTCGTCGAGCGGTGTTGGATCCTCGCTGGGCAGCGGTTCCACGGCTTCGCCGTTGAAGACGCGGCGGACACGGTCCGCGTCCAGCGTCCGGCCCCCCAAGCGATAAACAGGGTGGCGACGGCGTTGCCGGTGAAGTTCACCAGGGCCCGGCATTCGGACATGAACTTGTCGATGCCGAAGATCAGCATGATGCCGGCGGCCGGGATGGTGCCGATGGTGGCCAGGGTGGCGGTCAGGGCAATGAAGCCGCCGCCCGCGACGCCGGCTGCACCCTTGGAGGTGAGCAGCATGACGGCGATGAGGCCCAGCTGCTGGGTGATGGACAGCTCGGTGTTGGTGGCCTGGGCGATGTAGACGGCGGCGAGCGAAAGGTAGATGGCGGCGCCGTCGAGGTTGAAGCTGTAGCCGGTGGGGACGACGAGACCGACCGTTTCCTTTTTGACGCCAGCGTGCTCGAGCTTGCGCATCAGGCCCGGCAGTGCGGGTTCGGCGGTGGAGGTGCCCAGGATGAGCAGGTATTCCTCTTTGAGGTGGCGGATCATCTTGAAGATGTTCAGCCTCAGGAAGGCCATGACGGTTCCAAGGACCACGACGACGAAGAGGATCGACGTGGCGTAGAAGAGGGCTATCAGGCCGCCCATGCTGGAAAGGGATGAGACACCGTACTTGCCGACGGCGAAGGCCATCGCGCCGAACGCGCCCAGGGGAGCGGCCTTCATGATGAAGCCCAGGATCTTGAACATGACCCCGGTGAGGCGCTGGACCCCGTCCAGGACGGGCGCCCCGACTTTGCCCATGGCGTTCAGCGCGATGCCGAAGATCACGGCGATGAAGATGATCTGGAGGATGTCACCCTCCACGAAGGGCCCGGCGATGCTGGTGGGGATGATGTGGGTCAGGAACTGCCACCACTCCTGGTGGGCGCCGGTCTCGATGAGCTTGGCCGCGGAGTCCGTGGTCTTGATGGTGCTGGCGTCGGCGTTGACGCCCTCGCCGAGGCGGAAGATGTTGATGGCGACGAGGCCAAAGAGCAGGGCGAAGATGGTCCCGATCTGGAAGTACGTCAGGGCCTTCAGGCCGGTCATGCCGACCTTTTTCAGGTCCGCGACGCTGGCGATGCCGCCGACGATGGTCAGGAACACGATCGGACCGATCAGCATTCTCATGGCGTTGACGAAGGTGGTGCCGATCGGTTCCAGGGCGATGCCGGCGGCCGGCGCAAGCCAGCCCACGAGAATGCCGAGGACGATGCCGGTCAATACCCAGAAGTACAGCTGCCGGTACCAGCGTGACTTGGGGGCCGCGTTCTTAGCTGCCGCGGCTGTGACCGCGGGGGTGATGTGTCCCATGATTCCTACCTCATTGTGGAATGTGAATGGAGTGCTGCTTGAAAAATGTCAGAACTGAGTCGGGGCGGGCAGCGGCGTTACGCGGCGCCACCCGCCCCTAGCATGGTCGGGCTAGACGGCAGCCAGTGCGTGGCTCAGGGCCTTGATGATGGCGTCGGTGACCTCATCGGTGTCGGCTTCGCCGCCGACGTCGCGCGTCAGGTGGCCAGCGGCGGTGGTCTGCTCGATGGCGGCCTCGACCAGGCGTGCTTCCTCGTGCAGGCCGAAGTGGTCCAGCATCAGGGCGGCGCTGGCGATCGCTCCGATCGGATTGCTGATGCCCTTGCCGGCGATGTCCGGGGCGGAGCCGTGGACCGGTTCGAACATGGACGGGAAGCGGCGTTCCGGGTTCAGGTTGGCGCTGGCTGCCAGGCCGAGGCTTCCGGCCAGGGCCGAGCCGAGGTCCGAGAGGATGTCCGCGTTCAGGTTGGAGGCGACGACGACGGAGAGGTCTTCCGGGTGCAGGATGAATTTGGCGCTCATCGCATCGACTAGGACGCTTTCGGTGGCAACGTCCGGGTAGTCCAGGGCCACTCGGCCGAAGGTCTCGTCCCAGAGGACCATGCCGTACTGCTGGGCGTTGGACTTGGTGACCGAGGAGACCTTCTTCACCGTGCGGGTGCGGGCGAGGTCGAAGGCGAAGCGCATGATCCGCTCACAGCCCTTTTCGGTGAACAGGGCGGTCTGCAGGGCCACTTCGTTGCCGGGGCCGCGGCCGCTGAGGTTCCGTCCGCCCAGGCCGGCATACTCGCCCTCGCTATTTTCGCGGACAACGATCCAATCGAGTTCCGTGTGGTCCGCCTTGCGCAGCGGGGACTGAATGCCGGGGAGGAACTTCACCGGGCGGATGTTGGCCCACTGGTCAAAGTTCTGCGTGATGTTCAGGCGAAGTCCCCAGAGGCTGATGTGGTCCGGGACGTTCTCCCAGCCGACGGCGCCGAAGTAGATGGCGTCAAAGTCCTTCAATGCCTCCAGGCCCTTGGGGTCCATCATCTGCCCGGTTTTTTCGTAGTAGCCGCAGCCCCAAGGGAACTCGGTCCACTCGAAGGCGAACTTGCCGAGGGAATTCCGTGCCAGCGCATCAAGGACGCGCTGCCCGGCAGAGACAACCTCCTTGCCGACCCCGTCCGCGGGAATCGAAGCGATGGTGAATGTCTGGGTGGTGCTCATGTGCTGTCTCCTCGTTGAGTGTGTAAGCAGCGTCACACTGCTTGTCCTCTTCAAGTAGACGGTCCGGCGTCGGCCTGCGTCCAAGACCAAGATCCAATTCCGTAGATAGGTTGCGCCTATTGATCGGTCTGCCAGCCGGGCGTTTCTGAATGTGCGCTCCCGTCCGCGGGTCCCATGGCGACGTGCAATTGCGCCACTTTCAGGAAGGCTTGGGCGGCGGGAGTGAGGCCCTCCCGACGGCTCAGGACGGCGACGTCCAGATGGGACACCGGTTCAATCAGGAGGGTCCGCAGGCCGGCCTTGTGGGCGGTCTGTGCCCAAGCGGACGACATGACCGCGTGGCCGACGCCGGCCAAGACCAGCGGCAGGATTGAGGTCCGATGGGCGACCTCGACGACGATTTCGGTGTTGACGCCCTGAGCCAGCGCATCATCGACCAGCCAGCGCATAAGGGATCCTCGCTGGCTTGCGATCAGCCGGTGCCCGCCCAAGTCCTCGCGTTGAATGGCCGGGCCGGCGGTGAAGGTGTCGGCCTGGGGATTGACGATGAGGATCAGCGGTTGGCGCTCCAGCTCCAGGACCTGGACTCCCGGAACCCGGATCGGTGTGGGGGATCCGGCGAGGCCGATCTCCGTGCTGCCGCTGCGCACGGATTCAATGACTTCTTCCGGCGTGAATGCGGCGCTGACGTTGAGCCGGACCGACGGATGTGCACGGGTGAACCCGGCGATCATGGACGTGAGCGGCTCGATTCCAGGTGAGGGCATGGTGATGATGTCCAGTCGCCCGCTGCGCACCCCACGCAAGGCTTTGACGGCAGACTGCGCGGCGTCAAGGTCCCGCATCACGAGCCGTGCCGGTCCCACGAGCTCTTTGCCGGCTTCATTGAGGACTGCGCGGCGGCCGATACGGTGAAAGAGCGGGACGCCGAGGTCCTTCTCCAGGGAGGCGATGGTCTGAGAGAGGGACGGCTGAGCGATGAGCAGATGCTCCGCAGCCCGGTTGAATCCGTCGTGGTCAACGACCGCCAGGAAATACTTCAGCTTTCGCGTGTCCACGCCTGCTCCTTAACCTCTCCCGTCCATGGGCTTACGGCGCGGCAATAGTCGGCCCTCGGGGTGGAAAAGCGCGCGGCGCTCAAGCATAAATAGCCTACGCCTCTCAGCCGCTGGTCATCCCAGCGCGAGGGGGAGGATCACAATGCTGCCGACGGCGCGTTCGCGACGGGTCCGGCGTAGGTGACGGCGTCGGCCGCATCCAGCACCTCGAGTGCGGTGAGGTGTGCCGCTTCGGCCACATCCTTGATGGATTTGCCGTGCGTGACGGCGGTGGCCACGGCAGATTGCAGGCGGGCCGCTTTCTCCTCGCTGTTCTCCTCGCCGGCGTGTGATGATTCGAGCCGCGCGGCGGCCGCTTCCACAGCCAGGATTTCACTATCGATCACGGGGTGGTCCTCCAGTTCCGTCTCTGCTTCATTGCAGTTAAGCCGGGAAGCGTTTTGGCGCCCGATAACGGGCCGCACCCGGCGGTCACCCAAAATAATATCGAAGGACCGACCAGTCTGTCTCGCCCCCATGGAACTCGCGCACTTACCGGATAGCATCTTCCCTGTCCGCTGCGCTCAGCGGGAGGGGCAGGCTGGCGGTGCGGAGGAGCGTTCCAAGCAGGGAGCGGGCGTCGCCCAGCAGGGCGCTCACCCCGGGGCAGGCAAGCTCGTAAAACAGCCGCCCGTCCCGCCGTGCCGGGACAATCAGGCGCTGGCGGCGCAACACGCCGAGATGCTGGGAGAGATTGGAAGGCTCCAGTCCGGTGTTCTGGCGCAGCGTGCTCACGGCGACGGGGCCGTCGGCAAGCATTTCCAAGAGCTGGATCCGTGCAGGGTGGCCCATTGCCTTGAATAGTTCGGCTTTCACATCGCTCATGACAAGACCTGCGGGCACGTCATCCGTCATGGGCCTCTCCTTCGCATTCGATATTCCTCACCCAGGACCTGTGCCCAACCCGTCCGAGGAAACTTGCGCGAGCGAGACAGAAAAGTCTGTCTCCCCGGCTGTCCAGCCCACCCTCGGCCACCTACATCCTAACGCGGGACGTCCTTCCTGTCGCCGATGGCGGCATGACGGGGGGCCACCCCTTGCGCAGACAGCGACCGTAGTTCAGACTTTCATGAATTCATCAATTGGATTCCGCCCTGCGAATGGCCGGCATCTTGCAGATGGATTCAGGCTGCCCGGTGACAACGGCGTCACCGGAGCAGAATGATTCTCGTCCGGTTGCGGAGGAACCCCCGGGCATTGGGAGACTGGGGGTTCTTCCTTGGACACAAAGCCTGCTGCCGCGGGGCAGGTGTAAAATTTCTCTTACGATGACCGCCAACGAAGCTGCCAGTCCCACGTTGTTGCCCGCCGCGGCAATGGCTGGCCGCGATGATCCAGCAGACCGCATTCTCGCCACAGCGTACGAGTTGTTCTCGCGCCGTGGTATCCGCAGTGTCGGTGTCAATGAGCTGATCGACAGCTCGGGAGTCTCCAAAGCGACTTTCTACCGGCACTTTCCGTCGAAAAATGCGCTGGTGCTTGCCTTCCTGGATCTGCGCGACCAGGTCTGGACTGTGGATCTCATCGTCTCCGAGGCCAGACGCCGCGGCGACACAGCCGAGGAACAGCTACTCGCGATCTTCGATGTTTTCGGGGACTGGTTCCAGCGTGATGACTTCGAGGCGTGCACCTTTATCAACGTCCTGCTGGAGATGGGTCCGGAACACCCCTTGGGGCAGGCCAGCATCGGATACCTCAGCAGGATCAGGGGCCACATCCAAGCACTGGCCGAGGAAGCCAGGCTGAACCGCCCCGAGGAATTTGCACGCTCCTGGCACATCCTGATGAAGGGCTCCATCATCTCGGCGAGCGAAGGCGATCTCCTCGCATCCAAGCGCGCCCAGCAGATGGCCCGCTGGCTGATCGAGCATCACCGGAGCTTATAGGGCCGAGGTTTCGGTTGTCCCTGGCCTCCGACGGACTTGAAACCAAATAGGGTCTTTAGTCCCTACTCACGGTCCTCGCCACGGAATGGACTTAAATGGTGCTCCGAGCAACTATTCCGGAGAGACATCGGCTCATACGACCCGGGCTGGCCGCTACTTCCGGCTAGAGATCTCGGTGAGATAACTCCACGATTTACAACGTCTGCTTCCCGGCCCTGCGCCGGCGACCTCGACAACAGATCCCGAAAACCGGCCACGGCGCCGTGCCTGCCTGTGTTTGTCGGCGAGGAATTAGGAGCGGGCTTCTTAGGCTTCTGTTAAGGAAACAAGATCATGAATAAGGCTCTTCGCATTATCGCAACTTCTGCCATGACGGCGGCTTTGGGTATGGGTGCCGGTGCCCTGCCGGCCAGCGCGGCCGTCCCTGCCTCCACTGCCACCACCAGCTCATTTGATCAGTCCTCGTTCCAGCACCGGCACCAGATGAGGGACTCCACCCGTCATGACACGGTGCACGGCTGGTTTGACCAGGAAAGCCGATGGCACAACCGGGCCGACGGCAATGGCTGGCGAGATGACCATGGCAACTGGCGCAGCGATAATGACCACCGCGGCACCTGGACGGGCCGAGACGGCTGCAGGCACGACAAGGACGGGTTCTGGGATCACCACGGCCACCGGCATAATCACCACAAGGGCCATCATCATGGCGGGAAGTGGTGACCGGCCGCAACCAGACGCGCCAGCGCCTCAGGATCTGACGGCGGCCGCCTGGGTCAACGCCGTGTCGTTGGGCACGGCGTTGACGCTTGCTTGCGCCCCGGCGGCAGCGCCGTGTGCGGGCCGCGCTGGTGTTGACGCAAAAAGGGTGGCGCGGAGCTGTCCGCGCGGACGTATGCTTTTTCTATCGGTTCAGCAGTGAGCTACGTGCTTTGATCTCGAGCGTGGAACATGACCCAAGAAGCTGCAACAGACCGCAGGCCCGAGCCGCGGGCTGCCTTCTGGGACACGCATTTCAACGACCCGGTCGTCGGTGCGTTCCTCAGCGAGCTGGTCAGTGAGCTCGTCGACGAGATCGGCGGTCCCAGCCGGGCGATCAGCTGGGCGATCACCATTCTGAGGTCCGGGGAGACCTCCACCCTTGTCGCGGGTAGCGCGCCCTCGCGCGCCGCGGACGAAGCGCAGCGTTCCTTCGACGACGGGCCGGCACGCACGGTAGTTCGTAGCGGGGAGTTTGTGTCCGTCGGGGACACGTCTCTGGACCGCCGCTGGCCCGGGTATGCCAGCGCCGTCGCTGCCGAGGGAGTCCGGTCGCTCTTATCGGTACCGCTGGTCCCCGCAGATGTTTTCTGTGCTGCAGTGAACCTGTATGCGCCGTGGCCGCACGTCTTCACCAGCGCGGACATCACCGCAGCGGCGCGGCTGGCCCGCCAGGTGTCCAGTGCGCTGCGCCTGGTCCAGGAGTGGGCGCTCAGGTACGGCGGGACTGCCGATCTCTCCTCGGCCCAGCTGCTTCGGGTGCTGGCCGGCCTGGCACTGAGGACGCTGGTGCGCGACTACGGGTTCACCGAAGCGGGAGCCCTTGACTATCTTCGGAAAGTCGCGGGCGGCCCTGCGCCGCAATTGGCCGGTACAGCCGATACCACGGTCCCCGTGCTCGTCCCCGTTGCGGGACTGGGCCAGGAAGAGCCAGAGTCCAGTCCTCCCGCCCCGGCACCACACGCCGCTGACTCTCCCCCCGTCCGCCGACGGCGGCGGAAGGTGGAGAGCCCCGCCTAGCACAGCATGACTGACTGCCTGGCCCCGGCGCGGATCAGGCAGCCATGCCGGGTTCGTGTCCGTGGGATTGGTCGGGGCGAAGGACCTTCAGGGCGCCGGCCCACGCGATCACCTGGTCAAACAGGGTCTGCAGATTCATCTCCGCGGCCGCCGTCGGTACGAAAGTGCGGTAGTTTTCGAACTCCGTAGCAAGGGGCAGCGCCACCTGCGCCCGGACGCCCGCCAGCTGTAGCTCCCCGGCCACTGCCCGGAAGTGTTCGACGGCGCGGATGCCGCCGCTGCTTCCGTAGCTGACGAACCCCGCCGCCTTGTTGTTCCACTCCTTGTACAGGTAGTCCAGAGCGTTTTTCAGTGCCCCGGGGATCGAATGGTTGTACTCCCCGGTGACGAAGATATAGCCGTCGAATCGGTCAACAGCCTCGGACCAGGCTTTGGTGTGCGGCTGGCTGTACCGGCCCAAGGAGGGCGGCAGCGGCTCGTCGAGGATCGGGAGCCCGAAGTCTTCGACGTCGAGTACGTCGAAGGTGGCATCGCCGCGTTCTGTTGCCCGTGAATACGCCCAATCGGCAACGGCCTTTCCGAGGCGTCCTGGCCGTGTACTGCCGAGCACGATAGCGATGCGAATCATGGCGGGCTCCTTTCCGGAGACTTTTCCTACTCACTCAGAACAACAACCCGGACCGCGCGATACTTCCGCGGGGGCTGGGCAGGGACGGAGATAGTAAGTAGGCTTTCATTGCGGGGTCTGATATGGCCACCGCAGGGCACATCCGCCCTAGTCAAGCCCGGCCGGTGCCTTGCCATGGCGGCAAGGCGACCGCGGAATCGCAAGGAGAAACGTCATGGCAGGGAACCTTATTGCCCGATCCGTTCACGACCTGACTGCCGCCGCGTGGTTCGGCGGCTCCCTAATGGGTGCCATCGGCCTCAACGGTGCCGCCGCCGCGGCGAAAGACCCGGCCGAGCGTACCCGCCTGTCCAGCCTAGGATGGGGACGCTGGGCGCCCGTGCAGGCCGGCGCGTTCGCCGCCCACATCCTCGCCGGCGTGGCCATCATTGCCGAAAACAAAGAGCGGATGGCAAGCCAACACGGAGTCAACCGGCTGACCGTGTACAAGACGGCAGTGACTGTCCTGGGCGCGGCGGCCACCCTGTACGCGGGCATCCTGGGAAAGAAGGTCGACGAGTTGGCCGAGGCCGGCGCCGAGGGTGCCACCGAACCCAGGGCCGATGCACCGGCGGCGCTGCAGTCGGCCCAGAAGCAGCTCAAGGTCCTGCAGTGGAGCATCCCCGCCTTCGCCGGGACCGTGATCGTGCTGGGAGCCAAACACGGCGAGATGCAGCGTCCGGCTAACGTCTACAAGGGGCTCCTGAGGAAACAGAGCTAGTCACAAGAAGTGCATGGCGACCACCGGCCGTCCGGCCCCGGCAAACCGGGGCCGGACGGCCGGACAGGTCACGGACTTCGTGTCTCCGCGGCGGGTGCGAACGCCCGGTTGTGGTCAGGTGCACCCCTTACAGCGACTGCGGGGACTCCGGGGACTGCGGTGGCTCCGGCGGGCGGTAGCCGCCCCGGGAGACCCTGATCTTCGTGGCGGCTGGTCCGGGCTGGTCTGGAACCTGAACCCGGATTTCCAGGACGCCGTCGACGTAGCTGGCTTCCACGCCTTCCGGGACGGCCCCGCGGGGCAGCGGCACGGTGCGGGAGAAGACCCCGTATCGGAGCTCGCTGCGGTACCCGGGCTGATCCCGGTGGCCGGGGTCCTCGCGCCGGGCCTCGATGTGCAGGGCGTCGTCGGCGACGGTGATGTCGACGTCGTTCTCGGGATCGATGCCGGGCAGATCGGTTCTGACCACCAGCGTGGTCCCGTCCCGGTATTCCTCGATCCGGAGGCCTGTCTCCGACTCGCCCTGCAAGAAGCGGCGGACCTGCTCGGGGACTTCGAAACCGGTGCGCGTGAAGATGTTATCCATGCCTGCCTCCTATGTCGGCTCGGTTATCCATAAGGACACGTTACGACGAAACCCACCGAGATTTGAGGGGGTCTGGCATAACCCGTTTCAGCAGAGCCCTCGCTAGGTTTGCCAACAGCCGGTTTCATAGAGATAGGTTCCAACAAACCTAACCACCGAAACAGGAGAACGATGACTACCGTCAACGCCTACGCTTCCCCGTCCGCCACCGAGGACCTTGTCCCCACCACCATCGAACGCCGGGACGTCGGCCCGCACGACGTCCTGATCGAGATCAAGTACGCCGGCATCTGCCACTCCGACATCCACACCGTCCGTGGCGACTGGGGCCCCCAGTCCTACCCTCTGGTTCCCGGCCACGAAATCGCCGGCATCGTCACCGAGATCGGCTCCGCCGTGACAAAGCACGCCGTCGGCGACCGGGTCGGCGTCGGCTGCATGGTCAACTCCTGCGGCGAGTGCGCCAACTGCCAGAAGGGCGACGAACAGTACTGCCTGAAGGGAATGACCGGTACTTACGGCGCCGTCGACCGCGACGGAACTGTCACCCAGGGCGGCTACTCCACCCACGTCGTCGTTACCGAGGACTTCGTGGTCACCATCCCCGAGGGCATCGAGCTCGACGTCGCCGCACCGCTGCTGTGCGCCGGCATCACCACGTATTCGCCGCTGCGCCGGTGGGGCGCCGGCCCCGGCAAGAAGGTCGCCGTCGTCGGGCTCGGAGGGCTTGGCCACATGGCCGTCAAGCTCGCCTCCGCCATGGGCGCGGACGTGACCGTGCTGTCGCAGTCGCTGAAGAAGCAGGAGGACGGCCTGCGCCTGGGCGCGAACAGCTACTACGCCACCAGCGATCCGGGCACGTTCGAACAGCTCGCTGGCAGCTTCGACCTGATCATCAACACGGTCAGCGCTTCGATCGACATCAGCTCCTACCTGCAACTGCTGTCCCTCGACGGCGCACTGGTCAATGTCGGTGCCCCCGCGGAGCCGCTCCCCGTTAACGCGTTTGCGCTGATCGGCGGCCGCCGGTCCTTCGCCGGTTCCATGATCGGCGGGATTCCCGAAACTCAGGAGATGCTCAACTTCTGCGCCGAGCACGGCCTCGGCGCCGAGATCGAGGTCATCCCCGCCGACAAGATCAACGAGGCCTATGAGCGCGTCCTGGCGTCGGACGTGCGGTACCGCTTCGTGATCGACACTGCCACCCTCTAAACGCCGCGTCTTCGCCAGGAGGCCCTGTCGGAAACCCTTTCCGGCAGGGCCTCACCTGTGGCGTGGCAGGAGGGCGATACTGGGCAGGGAGCGGCCGCTCCCAGCGACCGCTTCCAGCGGCCGCAACGAGTACGACAACCACGACGGGGGTTAGCAGACATGGTGCGCGTTCTGGTCACGGGTTCCACTGATGGGCTTGGTCTCGCTACGGCGGAAACGCTGCTCGGCGACGGTCATGACGTGATCGTGCACGCCCGATCCCGTCAGAGGATGGCGGCGGTGAAGCACCTCATGGACCGGGGCGCGCACTGTCTCGTGGCGGAGCTCGCCGATCCCGTGGACGTCCGGCAGATGGCCGAGCAAGCGAACCAGATCGGCGCGATTGACGCGGTCATCCACAACGCGGGCGTGCTGAACGGATCTGCGGTGTTGCCAGTCAACGTTGTGGCCCCGTACGTGCTGACGGCGCTGATCCAGGGGCCGCGGCGACTGATCTACCTGAGCAGCGGCATGCACCGCGGCGGCGACACCGGGTTCAGTGGTCTGGACTGGACAGGGCGTTCCGCGACGGCGTCCTACTCAACGAGCAAGCTGCATGTCACCGCGCTGTCGGCAGCGGTGGCGCGCCTGGCGCCGCGCATTGTCAGCAGCGCCGTAGACCCCGGGTGGGTGCCCACCCGGATGGGAGGGCGGTCAGCGCCCGACGACCTGCGGCTTGGACATCGCACCCAGGAGTGGTTGGCAACCAGCAATGACCCTGCCGCGTTGAGCACCGGGGGCTACTGGTATCACCAGCGCACCCATACCCCGCACCCGGCCGTTCGGGATCAGCGGTACCAGGAGGCACTGCTGGCGCAGTTGGCGGAGCACACGGGCGTCACGCTCGAGGCGCTGGCCTAACGGCGGAACATCAGCGGACATTCCCGCGGGAGGCCCGGTGCGGGTAATGCCCCCGTGCGTGCGGCATGTCAGCGCGCGCTGACCGCCTGGGTGGCCCGCTCCACGACGTGTTCGGTTGCCGCCCAGGATGCGAGCAGCTTCAGGGCCTGTTCTGTGGGGCTGCCGGGCACGGCCGGGTAGACCGTGAGGGACTGGCCGGAATCTTCCTCCAGTTCGAGCTGCTGATAGATCAGCTCGAGCGGACCCACCACGGGATGGTGAAAGGACTTCGTCCCCGAATAGTGACGGCGAACATTGTGCGCCGCCCACCGGGTGCGGAACTCATCGCTGCGCATGGACAGCTCGCCCACCAGTTCCGCAATGCCTTTGTCATGCGGGAAACGGCCGGCCTGGCGGCGCAGGATCGCCACGTTGATGTTGGCGGCCCCCTCCCAGTCGGGATAGAAATCGCGGGCCCGGGGGTCAAGGAAAATGTACCGCGAGTGGTTCGCGGGCTGTGACGTGCCACGGTACATGTCGAAGTACATCGCAAATCCCAGCGCGTTCGCGGCGATGATGTCCATCCGGTTGTTCGTGATGAACGCCGGTGCTTCCGTGATCGCGTCAAGAAAATATTGCAGGGCTGGCGGCACGGTGTTCGCCGGCGGCTTGGACCTCACGCGGGGGGCCTTGTTGGCCGTGCGGGCGAGGTCGTGGAGGTGGTCGTGTTCGGCGCGGTCGAGTTCGAGCGCGCGCGCAATAGCGTCCAGCACACTGTCGGACGCGCCGGACAGGTTCCCGCGCTCCAGACGGGTGTAGTAATCGACACTGACCCCGGCGAGGCGGGCGACTTCGTCGCGGCGCAGTCCCGCGACGCGGCGCCGCGTCCCGACCGGGTCGATCCCTGCCTGTTCAGGGGTGATCCGCGCCCTGCGGGAGATGAGGAATTCCCGCACCTCGGCGCGATTGTTCATGGTCATGATCACTACGTTACGTCGTTCTTCCGGGAAACTTGAGAGGTTCTGCTGGACCCCGTTTCACCAGACCTCCCCCTACCTGCCCTCGCTCCCGTGGACTGGGCATGCCCACGGTCACACGGGATGCCGACACACTGGACCGAATCCCGTATGGCGGCTGCCAGAGCGTCGTCAAGGGCCCACCGGATTTCAATGTGATGCTTGACATGCCTCCGCAGCCGCCCCTAATGTGTTGCCAAGTCGATTTGGCAAAACGGTTTTTCACCGAGAGACTTAAGTTCCCGAGCCCCATCCCATCCGTAGATTCCGTCCAAATGAAAGGGAGTCGACAGTGATGTCCTCTCGAACCACGATTTTCCGGATCGCCGCTCTTGGCGGGCTGTCCACCGCGGTGCTTCTGGCAGCAACCGCCTGCGGCGCGGGGGGCCCGGCTGCGACGTCGGGTAGCGCCGCGAGCACCGTCAACGTCCTCGTCGAGGCCGGTGGCCACGCCGAACTGACAGGCGTCGCCGAACAGTGCAAGAAAGATACAGGCATCACCGCCAACTTCGTCGAACTGCCTTACGACGGCATGTTCAACAGGCTCTCCAGCGAGTTCTCCTCCGGCAACGTCTCCTTCGACGTCGCCGCGCTGGACTCCGTCTGGCTTCCCAGCTTCAAGGACGCGGTCCAGCCCCTCGACGAGCTCTTCACCGACGAGGCGAAGAAGGACATCTTCCCCGCGCTCGTAAAGGAAGCCAATGTTGACGGGCACTTTATCGGCATGCCGGCCTGGACCAATGCCGAAATCATCCTGTACCGCAAGGATCTCTTCGAGGACGCCAAGAACAAGGCCGACTTCAAAGCCAAGTACGGTTACGATCTCGCTGCTCCGACCACGTGGAAGCAGTACCAGGACATCTCCGGATTCTTTACGAAGGACGGCATGTACGGCACTGACGTGAAGGGCGGGGTGGAAACCGAATGGCTGGCCCATGTCCTCCAAGCCGGTTCCCCGATGGTCCTCGATGAGAACAACAACGTGGTGATCGACAACGCAGCGCACAAGGACGCGCTCGACTTCTACACCAGCCTGGTCAAGTCCGCCCCTCCGGGTGCCGCGCAAGTGGACTGGGCCGCTGCGCAGAACCTGTTCAACCAGGGCAAGACCGCGATGACCCGGTTCTGGGCCCACGCCTACCGCCAGATCCCCAAGGATTCCCCGGTCGTGGGCAAGGTCGCCGCCGCTCCGATGATCGGTGGCTCCGCCGGTGTTGCCGGTGTTCCCGGCCCTTGGTACCTCTCCGTGCCCAAGGCAACCAAGAACAGCGACGCTGCCAAGAAGTTCGTCAAGTGCGCCTATGACCATAACGACCTGGGCATCGAATCCAGCCTCGGCCTGGCCTCGCGCATCTCGGCCTTCGAGAAGTACCAGGACAAGGCGGGCTACGGGAGCTTCAAGCCGCTTATCGAGACCCTCAAGGGCCAGGCAACGGCCACGCGCCCTGCCACTGCCAAGTGGCAGCAGATCGTCGATACCGTCCTGGTGCCCCTGCTGCAGAAGGCCGTCGCCGGTGGTGACTCCGCCACTCTCCTGGCTGAGGCCAAGAAGCAGATCCAGGACCTCCTCAAGTAAGACTCCGCGGCCGGCACCGAACCACTAGTGCCGGCGCGGCCCCAACCATCGGAAGAGAAAACCGTGCGTATCTCCGATCGCCGCTTCGCCCTGTACCTCATGGCGCCGGCGGCCCTGTTCCTGGCAGCATTTGTGGCCTACCCGCTGTTCCGCCTCATGGCAGACAGCCTCTTCAAGATCTCCCCGATCGCCGGGGGCCCCCGCGACTTCGTCGGCCTGGACAACTACGTCCGCGCCTTCGCCTCCGAAGCATTCATGGGCGGGGGCTGGCGCACCCTGGCCTACACCCTCGTGGTGGTCGCCCTTGAGTTCGCCCTTGGGCTTGGAATGGCCCTTCTGTTCACGGCCCTTGGCCGGAAATCCGAGGTCTGGCGGACGGTGTTCCTCTACCCGCTAATGATCGCGCCCATCGTCGCCGGCCTGCTGTGGAAATTCCTGATGATCGACAACTTCGGGCTCATCGGCACCCTCCTGCACCAGGCGGGAATCCTGCAGAACCCCAACCAGATCGGCTGGCTCTCCAACCCGGACATCGTGCTGTTCTCCGTGGCCGTACCGGATATCTGGCTTACCACCTCCTTCATGTGCCTCGTCCTCTTCGCCGGCCTCCAGAACATCCCCGGCGACCTCATCGAGGCGGCCCGGCTCGACGGCGCCAAGGCCCCAACCCTCCTGTTCAGCATCATCCTGCCGCTCCTGCGCCCAGTCATCGCAGTGGCATTGGTTGTGCGCGGCATCGACGCAGCCAGGGCCTTTGACACCATCCTTATCCAGACCAACGGCGGCCCGCAGTCCGCCTCCGAAACCATGAGCCTGCTGATTTACCGCACCATGATCCGCTTCGGCGATCCAGGACTGGCCAGCGCCATGGGCACCATCTACCTGCTGGCCATGCTCGGCGTCGCGTTCTTCGCCGTCGCGACCATCTGGCGCCCAGGGAAGGACAACTGATGAGTACCGCCGAAACCCCCATCAACGACCGTTTTGCCGCTGAAGCGCCGGCTTACCCCCGGCACGCGGGCCTCGCCGCGGCCATCCTGGCCACCGGCACCAAGGCGTCCGGTGCCACTGCCGGTGCTGCCCCCACCGGAGCCCTGACGGTCGAGCCGACAATGCCCACTCCGGCAGTCTCGGGCACGGGCCGTCCCCGCCGTAGGAATCACCACGCCGAAGGCCTGGAAGCCGGCAAACGCGGCACCCGCATCCTGCTGTGGATCGTCCTTGCAGCGGCGATGGTCCTGTACGGGTTCCCGTTCCTCTACCTGCTGTTCACTTCCTTCAAAACTCCGATCGACACCATCGCGGTGCCGCCCACCATCCTTCCCAAGGAGTGGACGCTGGAGAACTACGCCAATGCCCTGGGCCGCAGCGGAGTTCTGGCCTCGTTCATCAACAGCGCCCAGACGGCGGTCATCAGCACCCTGCTTTCCCTGGTCCTGGCGGTTCCCGCGGCGTATGGGATCACCCGCTACAAGACACCGAGTGGGCGGGTGTTCATCATGGCCGCACTGGTCACCCGCATGGTGCCGCCGGTAGCCATCGGCATTCCGTTGGCATCGATGATGTCCTCCGTGGGACTCGCGGACACTCCGATCGCCCTGTCCATCGCGCACACCACCATCTCGCTGCCACTGTCCATCTGGCTCATGTCCAGCTTCTTCGAAGCCGTTCCGAATGACCTTGAAGAGGCGGCCACTGTGGACGGGTGCAGCAGGCTCGGCGCCCTGTGGCGGGTCGTGATCCCGGTGGTTTCCGGTGGCATCGCAGTCACCGCGATCTTCGCCTTCCTGGCCTCCTGGAACGAGTTCCTCTTCGCCCTCCTGATGACCGCCATCCGTTCGCAGACCACCCCTGTGGTCATCGCGAATTTCCAGACTCAGTTCGGACTCGACTGGGGATCCATGACGGCACTGGCCGCCGTCTACTCGATCCCGGTCATCCTCCTCACACTTCTCTTGCAGCGCAAGATCGTCGCCGGCATGACGCTCGGCGCCGTCAAGGGCTGAGAAACCACAACACAAAGGGAAGAACCTATGTCAAGCAACAACTCCTACGACGTGACTACCTGGCCCGTTGGCGATCCGGCCAAGGACATCGGTGAAGTAATCAACAGCATCATCGCTGACATCAAGGACCGGCAAACGTTCACCGATGCGAACAATGGAGGGAAGCCAGGCGCGGTGATCTACATTCCGCCCGGGGACTATCACCTTCGTACGCAGGTGGTGATCGACATCAGCTTCCTCAGGATCCATGGCGCGGGACACGGCTTTACGTCCTCGAGCATCCGGTTCAACGTTCCCGAAGACGAATGGCCCGACTTGCATGAGCTGTGGCCCGGAGGGAGCCGCATTCTCGTCGACATTCTCCCCGGCGGAAACGGGGAGGAATCCACGGGAGCCGCCTTCTACGTTGAGCGAAGCGGGAGCCCGCGGATCAGCTCGGTCGAGTTCTCCAACTTTTGCATCGACGGGTTGCACTTCAACTCGGATGGCTCGGGGATGCATCCGGAGAACACCTACGTCAACGGCAAGACCGGTATCTATGTCGCGAACGCCAATGACTCATTCCGTGTAACCGGCATGGGGTTCGTCTACCTTCAGAACGCTCTCACTATCTACAACGCGGACGCGCTTTCCGTTCACAACAACTTCATCGCTGAATGCGGAAGCTGCATCGAGTTGCGCGGGTGGGGACAGGCATCAAAGATCACCGACAACTTGGTCGGAGCAGGCTTCAAGGGTCACTCGATCTACGCCCAGAACCATGGCGGGCTCCTGATAACCGCGAACAACGTCTTCCCCCGTGGTGCGAGCAGCGTCTATCTCGACGGCGTCACGCGATCAAGCGTCACGAACAACCGTTTGCATTCGTTCTACCCCGGGATGCTGATTCTCGCAGCGAATAGTTCGGAGAACCTCGTGGCCACGAATCACTTCTTACGTGACCATGAGCCCTGGACGCCCTTCCTGGGAGTCGACAACGGACTGAACGACCTCCACGGACTTCTCTGCGTCAGCGGCAGCAACAACTCTGTCATCGGCAACCACTTCTCCCAGATCATCGACTCACAGAGCATCCGGCCGACAGGTGCGACGCCAGTCATCATCCGGCTGATAGCGGGGGTCGGCAACTTCGTCTCCAACAACCACGTGGTGGCGATGGACGTTCACTCCAAGTCAAGTGACTCCTGCTTCGCGGCTCAGGTGGACGCTCTGCTGACGACCGAGGCTTCGGACGGCCTCGCCGTTACGGCCGTCATGGTCGATTCCGAATCAGCTCGGAACACGATCCTTGATTCCGGAAGTGACGCCCAAGTTACCGCAGATAGGGCTGTTAACGCCTTTAGGGCCACACCCACGGTCGGTTTCTAGGCGGCACATGCACTTGTGGCCAGTAACCCACTCAGTCCCGGCGAGACCCCGGGATCGCCATCATCGAGGGCCTCGGCGGCATACACGCGAAGAAGGTATGAAACGGCCTCTGGGACGAATAAAACGCACTCAGCTATTACCCGGACGTAGAATCAGCATCAACATAAGGACGTGGGAGACGAATGAACAAGTCGGTTGGCATCAAGGACGTGGCAGCCGCAGCCGGCGTCTCTGTCACGACGGTCTCCCACGTCCTCAATGACGTTGCCTACGCCCGGGTGGGCGTGGAGACGAGGGAACGGGTCCACGAAGCGGCGCAGCGGCTCGGATACGGCCCGAACCGGCTGGCACGGGCCCTTCGCACCCAACGTTCCGGCATGATCGGGTTCATCAGCGAAGAAATCGCCACCACACCCCACGCTGGCCGGATCATTTTGGGGGCCGAGGAGACGGCACGTGCTCGCGGGTACAACCTCATGATCATCAACTCCACCAGCAACAGCTCCCAGGATTCCAGGGAAAGTGATGTGGCGGATCTGCTGGACCGGCAGGTGGACGGCATCCTGTACGCCACCATGTATCACCGCAAACTGGCCGTCCCCCAGAACCTCGCCGGACTCCCCGCTGTCCTGGTCGACTCCGAGGACATCAGCCAAACTGTTTCCTGCGTCATCCCGGACGAAATCGGCGGTGCGCGGTCGGCGGTGCAAACCCTGATCGATGCCGGACACACCCGCATCGGCATGATCAACAACACCGACGACGTCCCGGCCACCCAATCCAGGCTGCAGGCCTTCAAAGAAACACTCGCGGACGCCGGGCTGCCCTTCCACGACGAGCTCGTACAGGCCGAGCACTCGGAAGTTCCCGGCGGTTACCAGGCGGCCCTGCGCCTGCTGAAACCCCAAAGCCGGCCCACGGCCGTGTTCTGCTACAACGACCGCATGGCCATGGGCGCATACCGGGCGGCGGCTGAACTGGGCCTGAAGATCCCGGACGATGTCTCCGTCGTCGGCTTCGACAACCAGCAGCTTATCGCCGAAAACCTCCACCCCGCCCTGACAACAGTGGCCCTGCCGCACTACGAAATGGGCGCGTGGGCCACCGAGAACCTCATTGACGCCATCGAGGGGAAGACCGATCTGAGGCTCTTCGCAGCCCATCCGACAGTCCTGGAATGTCCCTTGGTTGCACGGGATTCCGTCGCACCGCCTGCACCCTAAGACCTTCACCTTGCCCAGAGGTTCCCCGGCGGGGAACCCCTAGAATCCCGAGGACCTTCCTGATGCACACAACCCCAGCTACCGCACACCCTGAAACAGACGTCGTTGTCGTCGTCGGCGAGGCGCTCATCGACATCATTGAAACAGCTGCAGGGCCCGTCGAGTTCCCTGGCGGGTCAGGAATGAACGTCGCTTTCGGAGTGGGCCGGCTGGGCATCAGCACGACCCTGATCACGGCCCTCGGGAGCGACGAACGCGGCAAAACCATCCGCAACCACCTGCATTCAGCAGGAGTGCGCCTGCATGCCGGGGTCGAACACCTCAAGCGCACATCAACGGCCAGAGCTCTTCTGGATGGCAGCGGTTCGGCGGAGTACGCATTCGACCTCGAATGGAGCCTGCCCGACATCAGCCCCACCTTCCTGCCGAAAGTCCTGCATACCGGGTCGCTGGCGTCGTTTTTGGAACCGGGAGCGACCCAGGTCCGGTCCCTGCTCGAACTGTTCTCCGGCCATTGCCTGATCACCTATGACCCCAACATCCGCCAGGCGCTGCTCGGCAGTCACGCTGAAGCGCTCACGACTTTCGAACGCACCGTCCCCTTCGCCACGGTGGTGAAGCTCAGCGCTGAGGATGCGTGGTGGCTCTATCCCGGCAGGCAGCCCCGCGACATCGCTTCGCGGCTGCTCAAACTTGGGGCGGAACTGGCAATCATCACCGACGGCTCTGCCGGATCCTATCTACGGTCGAACACAGCAGAGACCGACGTGCCGGCACCACAAGTCGCCGTCAAAGACACTGTCGGCGCCGGGGACTCCTACATGGCCTCGCTCATCGCCGGCCTCCTCGACGAGCCCGAGGCCGATTTCGGCTACGGCCGGCTCGCCCGACTGGGAACCTCCGCCTCGCTGGCCGCAGCGATAACGGTCGGACGTCACGGCGCGAACCCGCCGACACGGGCAGAACTAAACGCGTCCCTGGAACTGGTCCAAACTTCCCGAAAGTGCTCCGATGACTAAAACAACAACGCACCCTGGCGGCCCCGCCGAAGTCACCGCCCCTAACCTCCGGCCGATACTTCACTACACAGCCAAGAACACTTGGCTGAACGACCCCAACGGACTCGTATGGCACCAGGGCCTCTACCATCTCTTCTACCAAAACAACCCCTTCGGCAACGTCTGGGGCAACATGTCCTGGGGACACGCCACCTCAACCGACCTTCTGCACTGGACCGAACACCCAGTTGCCATCGCCTGCGACGAGGAAGAAGACGTCTTTTCCGGCAGCATCGTGGTGGACCACGCCAATACGTCGGGATTCGGGACAGTGGAAGATCCGGCCTTGGTGGCCATCTACACGAGCGCCTTCAAGGAGGGTTCGGTGCACCAAGGGACACAAGCCCAGTCTCTGGCGTTCTCCACGGACGCCGGCATGACGTGGACCAAATATGCAGGCAACCCGGTGCTTGGCCGGGGGTCGGCCCATTTCCGGGACCCCAAGGTGTTCCGCTACGAGGGACCGGAGGATTCCTGCTGGGTCATGGTGGCGGTGGAGGCCCAGCACCAGCAGGTTGTGCTGTACCGCTCGGCCGACCTCAAGGACTGGGAATACCTGAGCACCTTCGGCCCTGCAAACGCCACGGGAGGCGAATGGGAATGCCCTGATCTGTTCCCGCTCCCCGTCGACGGAGATCCGGAGAACGTTAAGTGGGTCCTGGTGGTCAATATAAACCCGGGTGCCGTGGCGGGCGGTTCCGGAGGGCAGTACTTCGTCGGCGACTTCGATGGCGTGCAGTTCACCGCCGACCTTGATTCGCTCGTTCCAGCGGATGCCGACGGCACCACCGATCTGCGGCAATGCCCGTGGCTCGACTGGGGGCGTGACTACTACGCCGCCGTCTCCTTCAACAATGCGCCGGAGAACCGCCGCATCATGATCGGCTGGATGAACAACTGGGACTATGCCAACTCCTTGCCCACGTCTCCGTGGCGTTCCGGGATGTCGCTTGCCCGCGAGGTCGAACTCGCGACGGTGAACGGGTTGCCACGCCTGGTGCAGCGCCCGGTGCTGCCCTTGGACTGTGGGGAGCCGGCCTGCACCATCCAGGACGTCGAACTTCACGACTCCCTGCTGCAACTCTCTGACGCTGTGTCCGGATCAGCCCAGCTGATCGAGGCCGAGATCCTGCCCGGCACGGCCCGGACCGTTGCTTTCAGGCTGCTCGGCGCCTCGGGCGGGAGCGCCGCAACGGTTCTCAGCTTCGATGCCGTTACAAGCCGACTCACCCTGGACCGCCGCAACTCCGGAAACACGACCTTCCACGGAAAGTTCGCGTCGGCTGAGTCGGCACCAGTGAAGCTCGACGGCGGCGTGCTCCGGCTCCGCGTAATCGTCGACCAGTGCTCGGTGGAGGTCTTCGCCCAAGGCGGCAGGGTTGTCCTGAGCGATCTGGTGTTCCCCGTGTTCGGGAACCTGGGCACCGAAGTGTATGTGGAGGGCGGCACGGCCATTGTGCGGCAACTGGCCGTCACGGCCTTGTCGTAGGGACTGCACCGCGTTACCGAGCCCCAGCAGAGACCGCTCGTCCCGCGATGCCGCCGTTGAGCGCGTAGGTCCTTCTAATCTGCCATTGCCGGCCTGGTGCCAAGGAGAACATTCAAGCCCCAGCCTGCGGCGGTGATGAGCAGGATGGCGCCTGCCATGGAAAGCAGTTGCGGGGGCGTGGTCAGGATTCCGAGGCTGACGATCAGCGTTGTCGCTCCGGCCGGCGGGTGCGGCTTCCGCAGCCAGGTCAGGAGCAGTGTGGTGAGCGCAACGGACAGGGACCCGGCAGCGACGTAGAGGCCGGTGAGCCCGCCGACCGGGGCTGGCGCGCTGTCCTGGAGGCCGAATGCGTACAGGCAGAGCACGCCCATCACTAGGCCGGTGAGGTGCCCGATCAGCGTGTTCGCGGGCCGGGCGGCGGGCTGCTCCGGGGATTCGAAGAACAGCATCACCGTGGGGCCCAGGCTGGGAAACAGCCAGGGGAGGTGCAAGGCCACGCCGACCACGCCGGCGAGGGCAAGAACGACGAGTGAGAGCACGGCGGCGTAAACGGCCGGACCCAGCGCACTGCGTCCTGAACTCACCCGCTTCAGCAGTGACGGCTTCAGGGGCATGGTCGGACGGCTTCCGAGAAGAATGGCACCAACGTGCGGCCGCCACCCGCGGGCTGCCTGCTCACCCTTGCCGCCAGTCGTTACTGGCAATGTGCGAGCCGGCCTGCGGGCCCATCTGGAGCATCCCGCCATCCACAGCCCAGGAGGCCCCGGTGACGTAGCTGGACGCTGGGGAGGCCAGGAACGCGATGACTTCGGCAACCTCGCGCGCATCCCCGGGCCTGCCGAGGGGAACACCGGGCCGCTCGACATCTTCCGGGTTCACATCGGTATTGCCTGTCATCGGTGTGGCGATTTCCCCCGGGGCAACGCTGTTGGCGGTGATCCCGAATTCCGCGAGTTCTAAGGCCATGGTTTTGATGAGCCCTCCCAGCGCGTGCTTGGAGGCGTCGTAGGCGGAGGCACCCACGCGCGGCTGGAACTCGTGGACGCTGGTCACCGCAATGATGCGGCCCCCACGGCCGGCGGCGACCATCCGCCGGGCCGCAGCCTGCATGCAGACGAAGGCGCCGTTGAGATTGGTGTCCAGCGTCGACATCCAGGTCTGGTAATCGAGATCCAGGAACCTCACGCCGTCCCCGGTACCGGCGTTGTTCACGAAGACGTCCACGCCGCCCAGTTCCGCAGCGAGTTGATCGATGCTGGCCGCCGCACCGGAAACATCCGTGGTGTCCAAGTGCCGCACTACAGCATTGCGGTGCAAACCCCGGACTTCTTCTGCCGTTTCCTCGGCTCCGCGCTGATCCGAATGCCAGGTAATTCCCACGTCCAGCCCGGCCCGGGCAAGCGCCACGGCTGTGGCGCGCCCGATCCCTGAATCCGATCCGGTGACAATAGCCGTCGTCGGGAGAAAATCTGCCCTGCGCTCCATGAATGCGCCTTCCGTGCCTAACTCTTGGATTCTTTGGGGTTGTCAGCCGCTTGGAGCTCGACCTCGGCCGTGGCTTGGATGAGCGCTAGAAGGTCAGCGTCCAGCCCAGGCGCATATTCCTCCCGGCGTTCCGGGGACAGTGCCATCGGGAAGCCCTCCGGCATCACCTCGGTGCTCAACTCGGTGCCGTCGTTGGAGGGGGAGGCCCCGCGGTACAGCTTGGACGCCTCGCTGGCGTTGTCCGCGCTGAACGTGTACTGGATGCTCTGGAGGCCCTGGTCAAGAAGCTTTTTCACTTCGGGGAACTGTTCGGCGTTGGTTTTGGGGATGGGCAGCACCTTGCCCCAGTTCACGCCGAGGCTCTCGAGGGCCTTGGCAAACGCATTTTCGTGTGCCTGGTCCCGGACGATCAGGTACGCAATGGTGGAACGGGCGGTCGCGTTCTCGGTCATTTCGTAGATCCGGCATTTTTGCAGCCTGCCGGTTGACTCCAGCATCAGGTTGTACAGCAGGTCCAGGACCAGGTTGCCGCTGTTGTAGACGTAGGAGCCGAGCCATGGATTGCCGGCGGCGTCCACCGGCAGGGCGCCCTGCGCGCCCACGAGGTAGTGGTGGATGTTGCTGGTGTCCAGGGCGATCTTCAGGGGTGTGGCGCCCTTTGCGCCAGGCTGGTCCACCGGATCAGTCTTTTTCCCCTGATATTCGGGGGAGCCGTCCAGGAGCTGTGCAATGGTGGTGCCGATCAGTTCGACGTGGCTGATCTCCTCGGTGCCCACGCCCTGGAGAAGGTCCTTGTACGGTTTGGAGGCGGCGTCCCCGCGGAAATTGATGCTTTGGAAGAGGTACTGCATCATGGTGCGCATTTCGCCGAACTGCCCGCCCAGCCCTTCCTGGAGCGCGTTGGCTGCCGCCGGATCCGGATCATCCACGGCGATTTCATTGATCAGTAGCTGGGTGTGCAAGTACATGGTTGCTCCTCAAATGATGATGGATTGGCCTGACGACTTCACTGCTGTCCACGATCGGGTGTCCGGTGTTCGTTGACCCCACGAACCGTTCGATTCGTACTGGTTCGGCTTTCCGAGATCCCGAGGAATTGCGCACCCAGCCGAATTACTAAGGTTGCTTATCATATGAGCGGCTGCGGATGCCGGTCAAGGGTTTGTGCCGCCCAGGCGTTAGTCGGGCTTTGAAGGGTGGGAAATCCGGCGCTTGCGCCAAAACAGGAACGCGGCTATCAGCGCCACCACGACGACCGCGCCGATGACGTAAGGGGCGTAATCCACCCGCGTTTCCTTCGCCTCACCGCTCTCGCCGGTGCCCGAGTCCACTGGGTTGCTTGACGACGGCGACGGCGAAGGGGATGAACCCGTGAGCGCCAGTCCCTCCGTGGGCTGCGCCGTGAAGGCTTGGCCGGCTATCTGGACATCTGCGCTCGCAGCGGGGCTGGCCATGGCAGGCGCGGCGGCTGCAAGAGCGCTCCCGGCCAAGAACAGGCCTAGGCAGATACGGATCAATTTCTGGGTCATGAGGTCCTCTTCCCTAGCTGCCGATGGGCGTCTTTTTCGGGCTGCGCAGCGTGGCTGATGACGAGCCGATCATGGTCGAGGTGCTGCCTTCTCCGTCGGTCAAAGTCATGTGGACCAACTTCCCCGCTCGTTCCGCCGTAGCTACCTCGAACACGAAGCCGCCCAGTTTGACCTGATCGCCGGGCCGGAGCTGGCTGATCTTCCTTTTTTCGAGCTTATTAGTCACTGCGCCTCCCCGCTCAGCTTCTCGGAACCCTGTTGGTCTTAGCCGCCGCCATCATAATCGAACGGCGCCTGCAGAAAATACTAAGTGTGCTTATTGATCGTGTCCAGACGCAGTCGAAGGATGCCGGCGCATGGTGTGCGGACAGCGGGAGGGGCATGATGGTTGGGATGCAAAAGAGGACGGCTGGCGGGCGCGCCTTTTCGGCTCGCTCCGGCGGCAGTCATGGCACACTTTCCAGTTTTGAGGAGGCACCTTGATCGCAGTCCTAGTAGTTGATATGCAAAACGCTTTCTTCGAAGATCCCGCCTTGGCATCACAGAGGGATGGGCTGGTGCAGAGGTGCAATGAGCTCGTGCGGGCCGCCGTCCGGTCCAACCTGCCGGTGCTGTTTGTCACCACACAGCATGAACGCGACAAGTCCACATGGTCGCTGAACATGCTCGAGGACAATCAGGGGTTTCTTTTCAGCGGCACGGACCAGGCCAAGCTGGTCCCCGGGCTGGATGCCGACGGTCTGCAGCGTATGACCAAGACACGCGACAGTGCTTTTCTTGGGACGGATCTTGTGCTTCGGCTCCGCAATCTGGGCGTGGACACCGTCGTGCTCGCCGGAGTGTCCACGCATAACTGCGTGGCGCAAACAGCGGCCGACGCCTTCGCCTACAACTTCCGCGTCATCTACGCTGCAGATGCCACGGGCACAGAGGACTCCGAGGCGGCCGAAGCAGTGCTGGCCGTCCTCTGCCGGGAGTACCGGCAACGCAGTCTGACGGTCGAAGAAATCGTCAAACTCCTCCAAGGCGAAGAGGCTGCGCCGCAGCTCAGCCCGGGATGATGCGGGATGACGCGCCAGACTCCGCCGGCACGCCGCGGCCGGAACTGGGCGGGGAAGGCACAAAGGCACTCGATGCCCCGAGCGCCGCATTGTGCTTCCGGTCAGCCTTTCCGGCCTTCGGTGGCGACCCCTTCGATAAAGTGCCGTTGTCCGAAAGCGAAGAGAATGAGCATGGGCAAGGTTATGAGCAAGGTGGCGACCATGACGTATTGGTAGTCGCCCTGGCCTCCATTGGTGGGGCTGTATTTGGTCATGGCGTAGGCAATCCCAAGCGGCGCGGTGAAGCCTTCGACCGATCCGGCGTTGAGGTAGATCAGTGCGGACTGCAGGTTGTTCCAGCTTGCCTGGAACTCGAAGATGAAGATCACCACCAGGGATGGGATGGACAACGGCAGGGCGATCCGGCGAAAAAGCCCGAAGTAGCTGGCGCCATCGATCCGCGCGGCCTCGAACAGCTCCCGGGGGAGGCCAAGGAAGAACTGCCGTTGCAGGAAGATGTAGAAGGCCGAGCCGAAGAGGTTCATCCCAAAAAGCGGAATCCAGGTGCCGAGGACGCCAAGGTTTTTCCAAATCAGGTACTGCGGCACCATGGTCACCGCGCCCGGGAGCATCATTGTGGCCAGGACGAGGCCGAAGAGTAAGTTACGGCCCGGGAACCGGAAATAGGCGAAACCGAAGGCGATCATGGCGCTGGAGAAGGTCACCAGCGTGGCAGCCAGGATGGCGATCACGAAACTGTTAGCCACCCAGTGTCCCAGTGGGAGCTGGTCCCAGACCTGAACATAGTTTTCCGGTGAGAACGTGCGGGGAATCAGCGCGTTGTCGAACACTTCGGCGCGGGGTTTGAGGCTGGCGGCGATGAGCCACACCAGCGGGTACAGGAACGCGGCGCTGACCACGACCAGCAGTGCCCAAAGCAGCAACCGCGCCGCCTGGGCCCGCGGAGGGCGCGTTTTCCGGCGGCTTCTAGTGCGTCCGACGTCGGTCGCCGCCTCGGGCGCGGGGGTGGGGCTGGAAAGCTCTGTGCCGGCCGGCTGGGCCCGTGTGGTTGCCATCAGCGTTTCTCGCCTTCGTAGTAGACGAACCTGTTCCCGATTCTCACCTGCACGAGGCTGATGAGCAGGATTAGAACGAAAAGTACCCAGGCCATCGCCGAGGCGAAGCCGAAATTGAATTCACGGAACGCCTGCTGGAAGAGGTAAATCCCGTAGAAAAGTGATGCCTCCGGGGACGAACTGGTCTGGTCCCTCCAGAAAAGGAGGTAGGCCTGGTCGAAGACCTGCAGGGCCGCGATCGTCAGGACAATTACGTTGAAGAAGATTGCACCCGAGATCATGGGCACGGTGATGTAAAAGAACTTGCGGACAGGGCCGGCGCCGTCCAGGTCGGCCACTTCGTAGAGATCCTTCGGGACGCTCTTCAGGGCCGCAAGGAAAATGACCATCGTGCCGCTGACGCCCCACAGCGTCATCAGCACAATCGAAGGCTTCACCCAGGCCGGATCGATAAGCCACTGCGGACCCGAGATTCCAACAAAGCCAAGCGCCTGGTTGATGGCCCCGGTGTTTCCGTTCAGCAGGAGCAGGAACACCGCAGCGGTGGCGACGGACGGAGTCATCTTCGGAAGGTAGTACACGGTGCGGAAGAAGCCCGCGCCGCGCCCGACCCGGTTCAGCAGAAGGGCAAGCCCAAGTGCGACGCAGATTTCCAGCGGCACGGCCATGATCGCGTAAAACAAAGTGTTGGCCAGTGACGTGGCCACCTTTGGGTCGTCAAAGAGTCGAGCGTAGTTGGAGGTGCCTGCCGGTCTCGCAACGTTGGTGGCGAGGTTGTAGCGGCTGAAGGAGATCACCAGGCTGTAGGCCATGGCGCCGAGCATGAACACGACGAAGCCGACGATCCAGGGCGAAATGAACAGGTACCCTGCCAGGGCTTCCCGGCGGTTGTACTTGATCCTTGCCGGACGCGGCTTGCGGGCGGGCCTGCGCGCCGCAACGTTCACGGATGATCTTTCTCCCACCATTGGCCCCCAGTTCCGCGCTTGCGCGCTCATTCAGCTTCGGCTAGCTTTCCAAATAGCAAGCTTACTTACAGTCTGACAGTTAAACCGGGTTTACCGAAAGAATACCCGGCCGCGCTGACAGTGAAATTCGGGAGGATGCAGATGGGTGTTCGGGAAAAGAGTGTGGCGGTTCTCGCCCTGGCGGTGTTAGGTCTGACGGCGTGCGGCGGGGACAACGGGTCCCCGGCCGGGACTGCAGATTTCAAAAAGGAGGCCTCCGGGTCGCTGAGTGCCTGGGCTTTCGATAACGCCGACGACGTCGGCAAGGCCCGGATGCAGCACGCGGTTACACAGCTGCCTGATGTCAAGATCACCATGGACCAGACGCCTTTTGACGCGCAGAAATTCACTACGCGCGCTGCCAGTGGCGACGTGCCGGACGTGGTGCAGATGGACCGGGCGTTCGTCGCCACCTATGCCGCCCAGGGACTAATCAAACCCCTTGACGGGTGCTTCAGTGCACACGGCATGGACCCCAAGAAGCAGTTTTATCCCGCCGTCACCGAGCAGGTCACCTACCAGGACAAGATCTGGGCGGTGCCCCAGTTCTACCAGCCGGCTGCCATCATCCTCAATCAGGATGTACTCAAGGCTGGAGGCGTATCTCCAAGCGACATCGACACTTCGGATAAGACAAAGCTGCTGGACGCGGTCGCTAAGACTTACAAGTCCAGCGGAAGTAACCCCTCAACTCTGGGTTTTGACCCGGTTGCCGGTGGCCAGGCGGAACTGTGGATTCTGGGGCAGGGCGGCAGGCTCATGGACGACAAAGGCACCCCGGCTTTGGATGACCCGGCGAATATCGCGGCCCTGACCCTCCTGAAGGAGATTTACGACGCCCAAGGCGGATACGCGAAGGCCAAGAGCTTCAGTGATTCGTTCGACACCTTCGGCAAGGACAACCAGTTCGTCAAGGACCAGGTGGGCGCGCAGGTCAATGCCCAGTGGTACGTCAACGTCCTCGCATCCTATGCACAATCGCTGAAGATCTCCGCTGTCCCGTTCAAGGACAAGGACGGCAAGCCCTTCACGGTGGCCGGCGGGACATCGTTCGTCATCCCTGCCGGAGCCAAGAACGCCGATGCAGCATGCGCCTGGATGACATCGCTGGTCACTGATGACGCCTGGTCAGCCGCCGGTGCGGCCAGGGCCGAGAAAATTGCCTCCACCCCCGGGGCCATTAACACCGGCCTCTTCACCGGCTCTCCCTCGGCTGACAAGCTGATCCGGGACAAATTCGTCAAGGCCAGCGGTAATGCCGGATTCGACGAAGCCATCGCAACGTACTACGACGTCCTGCCGACCGGAAAATCGCTGGGGGCCTCGCCCGCCGGCCAAACCATCAAAACTGAACTCAACAACGCCATCGCCTCGGCCCTCCTCGGCACGAAGACTCCCGACAAAGCCCTCGCCGATGCCCAGGCCGCGGCCAAGCGCGCCGCGGACCAGGTCGGCTCCTGAGGGGTGGTGATGAGTTAGCGCCGCTTTGCTGCCGCGCGGAGCTGGAGGATCCGCGCGGCCCCGGCCACGGCCACCAGCACGCCTCCGGCCACCGCGGCGATGAACAGGGCCACACCGAGTGCGACCGTGCCCTCCAGGCCGAAGAACTTTACCTGCACCGCCTCCTGGTTCTGGAGGATGAAAACGATAAGCAGTACCAGGACAACCAGTGCTGTGGCTACGGCAACCCAGATCATGCTTGCCCGCGTCACCCGCGGCTCAGCAGGTTTCCGGGTGCCCGAAGCGGTCCCGGTGCCGTTTGTCCTGGCGGAGGCAACCGCACCCTCCGAGGCGGGCGGCGTGGCCGGTGGGTACGTCCCCGGCGTGTCCTGGGCCTGGGGTTCCGGGGATGGGTTCTGGGTCATGTCGGGGCTCCTCTGATCGGGACCCGCCGGGGCGGGAAGTCTGGGCGGGGCGGCGGTTTCAGCTAGATTAGCCGGCGTCCCATCGCCATCATAGGTAGTTTTGAGCAAGATTAGTAAGCATACTTGCGAAGTTGGCGGTGGGGCGCGGTGACGGCGCGCAGCTACGACTTGGTGCGGCGCCGCGGTCCGCATGAGGGCAAGGGCGTTGTTCGCCGGGGGCTCTGTCACGACCGGGTGCTCCCGGGCCGGCCCTGCCCGGGGAAAAGCTGGCGGGAACCTACTCTTGGGTGGGCGTTTGCTCCGGCGTCTGCTCGGCCGCCTCCTGGTGATGCCGTGCCTGCTCCAGGTGGCGGGCCAGCTTCTCCTCGGCGTCGTGGCGCCGCTGCCCGATGGTACGCATCTGTCGGGTGCTGACATTCTCGCGATGCGGCCGGGGGCCGCCGGGGACGGTTCCCTCCGTGCTCTCAGCCGGTGGCCCCATTGGAACCGGCTCAGTGGTCTCGCTCATGTGCGTATTATCCCACTGCGCACTCAATCGAAGAAGGATATGCGGCATTTTGCTCGGGTCCCGGCTGGTGCGGTGACAGATCCTGTTGAAACTTTTTGCGCCGTCGCAGTGTGCCGCTGGTCGGTGCCGTGCAAGACTGTTCAAAGGTTGTCCGACCCGAGCCCGGAGGTCTATTGATGTCGCTATATCAGCCGGAACCTGTCGAGATCTCCACGCGGATGCGGCCCGGGGAATGGACGGAGAACAGTCTCGAGGCGTTGATCGCAAGTTATCGCGACAAGCTGCAGCGGATGGGCGCCGCGGCGTCCGAAATTGACGTCGTGACCGATCGCGACGACGGCGGCGGCGTCAGCGTGGTGGCGACCTGGCTCAAGCCCGCCGTGGCGGAGGAACTCAGCGAAGAAGCGGACGGGTCCGGTCTACTGGCGATGAAACCCGATGACGAGCCGCTCAGGCGGAGCACGCCGGGGGAGTCGCTGCATCCGAGGGCCGCCGAGGAACTCGTCGCGGACGACTCCACCCCCGACAAGTCCGCCCCGTAGGCGGGCCGGGTCCGGCCCTGCCCCGGCTGCACGTCTCGTGGTCCACGCGGATGTCCGTGCCCTTATGGCCAGGAATTCTCCCCTTCGTGGCAGATAAGCATCTCCCGGACCTCGCAGCCGACCGGCTGGGACAGGACGAACAGGATGGCACGGGCCACGTTCGCGGGGTCGTTTAGCCGCGAATCATCCGAGGGCTTGTACTGCTCCGGCCGGTCGTCGAAGAATTTTGTTTTCATGCCGCCGGGGATCATCGCCGTCACGCCGATTTCTCCCGCTGTTTCGGCAGCGAGGGCGTGGGTGAAGCCGAGCACGCCGAACTTGGACGCGCAATATGCGCTTGCCTCGGGCAGTGCCCGCTTCGCCAGCGTGGATGCGACCGTGACAACCCTGCCGCGGGATTCCTTCAGGTAGGGCAGGGCCGCCCTGACCGTGGACACCGTGCCGAGGAGATTGACGGCAATGACCTTTTCCCAGTCGTCGGCGGACACCGACTCGAGTTTGCCGCAGCGGTCGATTCCCGCCGCGGTGACCACCGCGTCGAGCCCGTTCAGGCTGACAGCCGCTTCCCGGACGGCTTCTTCGACCGCTTCCCGGTCGCTGACATCGACCTGGAAGGCTTTCGAAGCGGTGGCGGCGGTGATGTCCCGGTCCAGGACCACCGGCACGCCGCCCGCTTGCAGGACGGCGTCCACGATGGCGGCGCCAAGACCCGAGGCCCCGCCGGTTACCAGGACCCGGCCGGGCCATAATGCTTTTTCACTCATGATCGTTTCCTTTCGCGGATGGGAGGCAATGATTCCCCGGGACATGTCCGGGAAAAGTCAGCTGACGCGCGCCAGGGAGCGGGCGAGTCCGGTCGTGGAGCGGGCGGGGTGGTAGGGGACGATGGCGCAACGGCCGCCCCAGCTTTCCACCAGGGCCGCCTCCGGCAGGCTGGCGGGATCGTAGTCGCCGCCCTTGACCCAGATGTCCGGGCGGAGTTGAGCGAGGCAGGCCTCCGGAGTGTCTTCCTCGAACACCACGACGGCGTCGACGGCGCCGAGGGACTCCAGTAGCTCCTTGCGGTCCGCCTGGTTCAAAATGGGACGGTCCGGGCCTTTGAGCCGGCGGACCGAGGCGTCGGAATTCAGGCACACGATGAGGCAGTCACCAAGTTTCGCGGCGGTGGCGAGTGTCCGGGCGTGGCCGGCATGCAAGAGATCGAAGCAGCCTCCGGTCGCCACGACGGTGCCCCCTCGGGCCTGGACGCGGCGGGCGAGACTGACAGGATCGGCGGCAGCCGGGCCGCCCGGTTCCGGATGCCGCCTGCCCAGCTCGGGAGCATGACTGCCAAGCGTTTCGACGCCCCCGCGGCCCAGGAAGGCCGCCGCGTCCCGGACCGCCAGGGCGGCCGCATCCTCCACCCCTTGCCCACGCGCCCGGTGCAGCGCCAGGGTTGCAGCGAGCCTGTCACCGGCGCCGCAGGGATCGGAGACGTCCACGCGGGGGGCAGCGACGCGGTGACCCGGCATCCCGGCCACAGCGAGCTCCGCCCCGATTTCGCCGAGGGTCACCAGGACCGCTCTAGACCCCCACCGCTGGCGAAGGAGCCGGGCGAGGGTCGCCGGACTTTCGGCGCCGGACCCCGCGAAGCCGTCCAGCCCCGCCGCTTCTGCCAGGAAGCCCCGGGCCTCGGCCAGGTTCGGCGTCACGACGTCGACCCCGGGAACCGGCACGGCACCCTTCGGATGCGGGTCCCAGATCGCCGGGACCCGGGAAGCGGCCGTCTCCAGGGCGGCTCGGAGTTCGGCGTTGCTGGTCAGGCCCCGGCCGTAGTCGGACACCACGATCACCGCGGCGTCCCGGATAGCGTCGAGCATGGCGCCCGTGACCTCCGGCACGCGGACTTCGCCGCAACCCTCGTCGTACCGGACCACGGAACGGCCAGCTGCCCGCACGCGTGTCTTGACGGGCGTGGGCAGCCCGGACATTCCCGCGACGAGGGCGACGGCGCCCAGGCAGGAGTTCAAGGTGCGGCCGGCCTCGTCGTCCGAAAGGACAGTGACCAGACTGACGTCATGGCCGTCGTCCGCCAGCATGCTTGCCACCAGGCCCGCTCCGCCCGCGCGGCGGCGGACGGCGGCGACGTCCACCACCGGGACGGGGGCGTCTGGGCAGAGCCGGGTGGTCTCGCCGTCAATGTCGACGTCGAGCAGAACGTCGCCCACTACGGTGATCTTCATGACCGTCGCTCGCTGATCGATCCCGGGGCGAGCCGGGCAAGCTGGGCGTCAAAAGCCCGGCACACGGCATGGATGGCGATCAGATGGCACTCCTGGGCGCTCGCAGGTCCGGCGTCGATCGCGACCGCCTCCCCGCATAGTGCGGCGAGGGGATTGGGGGCGCGCCCCGTCAGTGCCCACGTCGCGATATGGAGTCCGCTTGCGGCCTCGGCGGCGCGGGCCAGGTTGGGGCTGCGGCCCGACGTCGAAAGGAGCAGCAGGATGTCTCCGGCGCGGCCGTGGGCGCGGACCTGACGGGCGAAGACCTCCTCGAAACCGTAGTCGTTGGCGATCGCGGACATCGCCGAACTCTCGGCGTGCAGCGCGAGTGCCGAGAACGGCACCCGCTCGCCGTCGAAACGCCCCACCAGTTCGGCCGTCAAGTGCTGCGCCTCAGCAGCGGACCCGCCGTTGCCGGCGACGAGGAGGCGGTGGCCGCCTAGGAGGCGCCGGGCGAGCTCCTCGCCCCACGCGGTGAGCCGGCCGGCCTGGCCACGGAGCGAGGCCAGTGCCGGCAGCACGTCGTCCAGGTGGGATTCGACAGCGGCCAAACTGCCGTCGGCGGTCGATGCCGGACCCTGCGTCGTGGTCAGAGCCTGCGTCGTCCTGGGCGGCGGCGCTGATTCCGGCGGGCGCGTCGGGGGTGCCGACGTCGGAGGCGCAGGTGCCGGGGGCGCGTCGGTGCGGGTCCAAGAGATGCTCACAGCGCTGCCCCTTTCAAAGCCGCCGCGCTGCTGCCTGCAGCGCGCGCCGCCAACGTCAGCCGGTACGCCTTCTCCGAGTCCGCGGCAACCCGGTCCCAGGAATAGCGCGCCGCCGCCCTGGTCCTGCCGGCGGCGCCAAATTCCTGGCGGAGCTGGGGACTGGACAGCAGCATGGCCAGGGCGTCCGCGGTGGCCTCCGGCGCGCGGGGCGGCACGTGGATGCCGGTGGCGTTGTCGAGGACCGTGTCCGCGAGGCCCCCCACTGCGGCCGCCACGACGGGAATGCCGCAGGCCATGGCTTCCAGCGGCACGATGCCGAAGGGTTCGTACCACGGGGTGCAGACCACGGCGTCGGCGCTGCGGAAGATTCCGGGCATGTCTTCCCGCGGAACCTGGCCCTGAAACGTCACGTGCTCGCCGAGGCCGAGTTCCGCTGCCAGTAGCGCCAGCCGCCTGGCTTCAGGATCGGCGTCGGATCCGGTGTTTCCCTTTCCTCCAACGATCAGCAGCTCGGTATCAGGGAAGCCCTTGTCCCGCAGCAGAGCAAGGGCCTGGATCACTGTGTCGACGCCCTTGCGGGGGACCAGCCTGCCTACCGAAAGAATCCTGTGGCGCCGTTTTCCTGTCGCCGCCGTACCAACGGGTGTGAAGAACTCCAGAGCCACGCCGCAGGGAGCGATCGACACTTTGGCAACGTCGATGCCCATGGCTTTGAGTTCGAAGACCTCGTCCGAGCATGTGGCGATGATGCGGTCCGCGGAACGGCCGACGGCAGGTTCGAGCCAGCGGCGCTCCTCGGGGCTGGTGTCTGCCAGCCCCTGGTGCCGCCGCTTGACGGTGCCCAGTGCGTGAAAGGTTTGGACCACAGGGACCCGTGGGCCGGTGCCGGCCGATGCCGCCTCGAGTGCTGCCAGCCCCGACATCCAGAAGTGCGCGTGGACGATGTCCGGTGCCACCGTCTCAAAATCCCTGCCGATCCCGGTCGCGAGATCCCCGATAAAGGGCAGGAGCTCATCCTTGGGCACCTCACATGGCGGTCCGGCATTGACGTGGACCACCTCAAGCCGCGGTTGTACCCGGACACGTTCCGGCAGTGCGGGATCGTCCCGGCGGGTGTAGACCCGGATGTCGTGACCCCGGCGCGCCAAGGCTGCGGACAGCGCGGCAACGTGGACGTTTTGTCCGCCGGCGTCCACCCCGCCCAAGGCGGCGAGCGGACTGGCATGTTCTGAAACCATGGCTATTCTCACCTGGTGCTCCTCTCTCCGGCCTGTCTGAGGCTCCGCTCGGTTCGGTGCGGGTGCCGGGGCAGCTCGCTCAGCAGCGAGTCCCAGTCGTTGAGGAAGCGGGCCAGCCCGTAGCGGGACAGGGCGGCTTCGCGTGCCCGGAGGCCGCGTTGCCGGGCCTCCTCCGGATGCCGGAGCAGGAACCGCGCGGCGCTGACCAGTTCGTCGACGTTTGTTGAAATGGCACCGGCGTCCGGGGGGACGGCCCGGCTGGCCTCTGTCGTGGCCAAGGCCAGCACAGGCGCGCCGAGGTGCATGGCTTCCAGCAGCGCCAAACCCAGCGACGTCCAGCGCAGCGGATGCACGTAGGCCCGGCACCGGGCGACGGCGGCGTGGAGCTGGGGGGCCGGCAGATCGCCGCCGATCCGCAGCCGGGACGCAGGTATTCCTGTGGCGTCCGGCAGTTCCGCTCCTCCCATGCCGAAAACCTGGAGCGGGGCCGCCGCGGCGAAGCGTGAGAGCAGGTCCGTGCCCGTCACGCGTCCCCTGCGCACCGGCTCGTTCACCACCACTGCCAGCTCCGGCGTCTGGCCCGTATAGAGGTACCCGGGATCGTTTATGCCGTGCTCAATGACCACCACCGGTGCGGAGCCGTTGTCCCAGATCAGGGCGTTGAAGTGCGTGACGTGAACCAGCGGAATGGTGCGCTGTTCCGCCAGCGGATGGACCGTGGCAGGAATGTGGCCCTTGGGCGTGTTGTGCTCCACGTACACCGCGGGCAGGTCACGGCCGGGTCTGCGGTGCAGGGTGCGGGCCACTTCGTCGATTTCCTCCGGCCGCTGGAGGACCACGGCGTCAACGCTGTCTGGATCAAGGCTGCGGAGGTCGACGTCCTGTACTGACGCGGGCCATGGGCGGCCCGCACGCCCGAGGCCCCACGGACCCCCCTCCGGCAGGGACGGGAGCAGGTAGCAGTGCGGCCCGCGGACGAAGGCGTCGGTCCAGGACCCATGGACATGCCAGAGCAGAATCCTCATGGGCGGACCTTTCGCCGTGTGGCCAGCGATGAAACGCCGCTGATCAGCCGCTCCACTGCCTCCATGACCTGTTCCGGGGAGACAGAACTCAGGCACGGGTGGCCGGGCACGGGGCAGTCCCGGGCGCGGGTCTGCCGGCACGGCGCGTTCTGGTCACCCAGCAGCTCCAACGGCACGCCGTAGGGAGCCCAACGTACCGCGGGAACGACGGGGGAGAACAGGCAGGCCACCGGCGTTCCCACGGCGGCGGCCAGATGGGCGGGCCCGGTGTTTCCGGTGACCAGCACATCGGCACCGGCAATGACCCCGGCGAGTGCCTTCAGGTCCGTGCGGCCGCCAAGGTCCAGCGCTGCCGGCCCCGCGACGGTCGCGGTCAAGGCCGTCTCGCTGGGCTGTCCGGTCACGACCACCCGGTGTCCGGCGCCCTCGAGCAGTTCCACGGCAGCGGCATGGTGCAGCGGCGGCCAGACGCGCGACGGCGCCGACGCTCCGGGATGCACCACGACATATGGCCCCTCACCGGCGAGGCCATGGACGTCGGGAACTTCCGAAATCCTCAGTCGGCCGTCGTCGCCGCGGGGAAGGCTGTAGCCGGCGGCCCGGGCGATGCCCAGCGCTCGCTCGGCCTCGGGCTGGTCTTCGGGAAAATCCTCTCCGGGACGCAGCCTGATGTCCAGGAGCGAACCGGGGTAGTCCGTCGACGCAGCCACGGTCCGGGAGACGCCGGCCAACCGCAAAAGCTGTGCCAGCGGCAGCGGCGACTGGTGGAACGACGTCAGGATCACGGCCTCTGTGATGCGCGAGTTCCGGACGAAGTCCACGAACTGCTCGAGGTGCTCACGCGTCACCGGGGGAGGCGGGTTGGCGATCCACGGGCAGTTCCACACGAAAATCTCCGTGACGCCGGGGAGCAGCGCCGCGGCGGCTTCGCCCTGCGGGCCGCAGACGAAGACGACCTCATTGGGTGATCTCCCGTCCGGGTCCGCGCCGTTGGCCGCGGCACGCACGGCGGGCCCGGCGAGAAGAACGTCGCCGATGCTGTCCAGCCGGGCCACGAGCACCCGGCTCACTGCCGGTCCTCCTGCCCGATCGCCGCCACGATCAGCTCGAAGACGCCCTCCAGGTCCGGGGCCACCGTGGCTGCCGCCGCGATCTCACCTTCCAGCGTCACGGCCGTGGGTACCATGATCCCCCAAGACCCCGCCCGCGCGGCGGCCTCGACGTCGGTACCGATGTCGCCGATATACGCCGTCTGGCCAGGTTCGACGCCGAGTCGGCGGCACGCATTCAGAATCATGCCGGGGGCGGGTTTGCGGCACAGGCAGGAGTCATCGGGGCCGTGGAAGCAGACCTCCCAGACGTCGAACGGCCCGAGCAGTTCCTCGACACGCCCGTTGACTGCGTCAACCTGGGCTGGTGTCAGGAGACCGCGGGATACGCCGGACTGGTTCGTCAAAATTCCGGTGCGCAGACCCAGGCCGCGCAGCCGCCGGAGCACATCCCCGGCACGCGGCATCGCCCGCACCAGGTCAGGATCGCCGTTGTACGGCACGTCACGGACCAAGGTGCCGTCCCTGTCGAACAGTGCCGCCAGCAGCCGGAGCCTCCGAGGACTTTCCATATTGTCCCCGTTCCCCGAAACAGGCGCGGCTAAACCCCGTCCCGCCGACAAACGACGGTCCCGCGTACTAGACTCCCCGCACCGGCCAAGGCCGCCAAAGACCAGACCGGACCGGGGACCAGTCCGAAGGACCGGAGATCAGGAGGTTCAGCGGGTGAGCGAGGGCAGTCGGGACGCCGGAGGGCCAATGCTGCGTCTTCCAGAGGCAACAGTCCTCGCAGGAGGCCTCAGCCTGGCGGGATTCGCCGACATCGTCGCAGACGCGCGGCTCGTCGTCTCGGCGGACACCGGCGCCGCACATCTTGCCTCGGCCTACCGCCGGCCCTCGGTGGTGCTGTTCGGTCCGGCGGCGCCGGAGGAGTGGGGGCCACCTCCGGGGCCTCACATTGTGCTTGAACGCCCGGAACTGAGGCGGGGAGATCCTTTCGCATCCGATCCTGACCCGGCCCTTCTCGGCGTCACAGTAGGGGAGGTGCTGGACGCCGTCGGGAGGCTTGAACTCCCTGCGTCCGGCTCCAGCAGCCGGCGCTGAAGGGCCACGAGCACCCGGGCCAGACGCCGCGATACCTGCATCTGCGACACGCCGAACCGCTTACCGAGATCCGCCTGGCTGTCCTCGCAGAAATACCGGCGGTACAGTAGCTCCCGATCCTCGGCCGCGAGCTCGCCGATCGCCTGCCGCAGGCACAGCAGCTGGTCCAAACGCTCCCACGGTTCTTCTCGAAGCGTCGCCGGGAGGTCCGAACGCGCCCCCTGCCCCTGCTGGTCCGCCGCATCGAGGGAATCAGGGCGCATGCTGGCCGCCGCGGCGTGGGCTTCCCGCACAGCGGCCGCGTCCGTCCCCAGCTCAGCCGCCAGCTCGCCGTCCGTGGGCCTGCGCCCCAGCCGTTGCGTCATTTCCGGTTCTGTCCACAGGATCTCTGACCGCAGGTCCTGGACCGGCCTTGGCGGACGCACCATCCAGCAACGATCCCGGAGATAGCGTTTGAGCTCGCCCCTGATCGTGGGCGCAGCATAGGCCGGGAACCCCCCGCCGCGTTCCGAGTCGAAGCCCCGGGCCGCCTTGACCAGGCCGAGGTAGGCGACCTGAAGCAGGTCGGCATGTTCCCTCCCCGGCGCGACGTAGCGGCGGGCAAGGGCCTCGGCCAGATCCATGTGTTCGAATACCAAATCATCGAGGAGGGCTCGGCGGAGCTGGCTTGCGCCCGCTCGTCGGGCCGCCGCGGGTTTATGCGTCATCTCGTCGTCCCCGGTCCGGAGCGGTCGAAAAAGCCCGTGGCTAGGCTCAGCAGTAGCAGACCATAAGGCTGCTTATTAAGCAATGCTTGAATCCGGGCGGCGGCCCTGTTAGGCCGGCCCGTAGCGAGCTACCGAAACGGCCGGTCATGCGGAAGGCCAATGGCAAGGCGGGGTCGTAGCGGCCCGTCTCTACCGGCGTGCGGGCCGGCGGGCTGCTGTGTACGAGGGTTCGCGCAGCCGGGCGGTCCAGGCGTAGGTGCCTGTGCCCGGGAGTGTGTTCAGCACCGGGTCGAACCGTTCCGATGTGTCGGCCGGGCCACCGGCTTCAAGGGTGAGCGTTCCGAACCGGACCCAGCGCCCCATCGGGCGGGCGTGGTAGAGGCCCAGGATCCACGCGTCCTGACCGAGGTCAGCGCGGAAAGTCTGCGGCTCTGCCCGGAGTCGCCCAGGTGCCGACACTGTGCGGGCGGCCAGCAGGAGGGGTCCGGACGCAGTCTTGTACGGCATGAGGGAGCTGAACACGCCCGCGGCAGCGTTCCGCCTGAGGGTGAGGGCGAACCGTCCGGCACGCGATGCCCCGGTGGAGGCCAGCAGGACGTCTGAGGGGGTGCCGTCATTGGCCACACGCAGCGCCAGGCCCAGGATGTCGGGGAACCGGCCGGGCAGGCCGAGGGAGCGGGATAGCCGGGCTGTCACCAAGTCTGTGCCGGCGGTATCGACCCACTCCGTGCCCGAGGCGGAGCCGTGCCGTTCGAGGGTTCCCGTCAGGCGGACCCCCTGGGGGTGGATGGGCCGGTCGGGCCGCACTGCTTTGATCGTGCGGAAAACCCCGGCGAAGCAGGAGCCAAGCGCCCTGCTGATCCTTCGACGCACACTTGCCTTCCTAGCCGTCCGCTGCGGTCAGTGACCGTCAGGGCGGTCCATTGTCGAGGCCTGCTGGTCCTGGGCCGGGCGGGTGGGCACACGTTCGGCATCGGGATGGGGCGGCTTGACCTGAGCCAACCACCGCGTGGTGTGCCCTTGCCCGGGCGGGGAGGCCGGAGGCTGTGCCCTCTCGGGCGTGCTTTCCAGTAGCTGACGGCTGGAACGTGCACGGGCCTGTTCGACCGGCTGCGGAGCCTGGAACGAGGCGATGAATTTGGTCAGTTGTTCCTGCAAGGCATCCCAGCCGTCGTCGTCCCTGGCGACCGGAAACGCGTCGACCTCCGCTTGCCGGGCCGCGTTGAGGGCGGCCTTGCCCGCTTGGGTCAGTTTCACTTGGAGCTGGCGCCGGTCGGCGGCATTCCGGGTTCTTGTGACAAGACCCTGGGATTCCAGCCGCGCCAAGACCCGGCCGAGCGTTTGGCCCTGTACATGGACTTTTGCGGCAAGCTGTTCCTGGTTCATGGGACGGGACGCAACGGCTTCGAGGGCGATGACGGCGGCTCGCGTCAGGCCCAAGGGTGCCAGCGCCTGTTCCTGACGGCGCTGGATTAGTCGGGCCGCCGTCGTAAGTAGCTTGTAGCTGTCCCGCAGATGCGGCCGTTCAGAATCGCGGCTCATCGGTGAGGCCCTTCCGGTAGAGGATCATGCTGAGCCAACGTGAACGAGACAGCCAGGGCCAGGGGATTGGCCTGGCCCTGGCTGCACGCTCAGTTCCTACCGGCGTGTGTCGTCGACGTCATCGGTTTCGATGCGTTCCTTGCGGACTTGCTCATCGACGGTGACTTCATCGGTCACGGTTTCCTTGTCGAGCCGGACCCGTTCAACGGGGACGGCCTCCTTCTCAACGACGGGACGCTCCTCGTGGAGGGTGATTTCGTGTTCCTCATCGCTGATGTCCGGACCGGACAGGGCTTCGGCCCGGTTGGCGTCCGTGATGGGCTCACGCTCGATCCGGACTTCTTCGCGTTGCACCGGAACGGTCTGGGTGACGTTCTCAGTGGTGACGTATTTGCGCAGCCGCACCCGCCCGGTGGCCTGCCGTTCGGTGCCTACATTGAGGCGTTCCTCGGAACGGGTCATGGCATCGTCCGTGGTGGGTCCCGAAGTGTCACGTCCCACGGTCTCGCGGTCGGAAAGCCCGTCCCCTGCCGTTGCGAAGCCGGCAGCCCGGTCGGTTCCGGCGTCGTTTGCGTATTGGCCGGTGGTTGCGTCGGTGTAGGTCTGGCTCAGGCCGCCGAGGCCGTAGTGGTCATACAGGCGGTCCTCCTCTGCCGGGTCGAGGTGGCCATCGGACTCCACGCGGGGCGCGTCCTTGATCTGGGCCTTGGTGTGAGGGACGACGATGTCATCCCCTTCCAGGCGCGCATTTTGGAGCGGAACGAAGGACTCCGACGTGCCGAACAGGCCCGTCTTGACGGTGACCCATGTGGGCTGGCCGTCGGCATCGTCCGCGTACACCTGCCCGATTGAACCGAGCTTGTCCCCATCGGTGGAGAGTACGTTTCCGTTGCGCTTGAGCAGTTCGTCCATGTGTTCCTTGGTGAGCATGATGTCTCCTTGGATCTCGGGTGTGTGGTGTGTGGTCTAAGAGTGGCAACGCCGCGCTGCAGGACACTGCACTTAACCACAATAAGCATGCTTAGTAACTGCTTGGCAAGCGTGTCCAAAAATTTCTTGTCCTTGAGAAAAGTCAGGCGCATTGCGTCTTGCGCATCGGGTAGCAAGCGTGCTTACTATCTACTTAGTAACATTGCTTACTGTTTGATCCAGCACTGCTGGTTCTTGATCGCCAGCTAACCTTTCTGAAAGAGAGCAATGATGACAGAGAACCAATGGCCGCAGACGCCTGAGCCGTATTCCGAGCCCGACGTTTACGCCGGAACCGCTGAAACAACCCCGCTGTCTACCACGCAGGGCGCCTCCACCAAGAAGGACGCTGCTAAGGAAGAAGCTTCGAACGTCGCTGGCCAGGCCGCCGGTGCAGCCCAGAACGTGGCGGGCACCGCGAAGGCCGAGGCCGCGAATGTGGCTTCGGAAGCGAAGACCAGTGCCAAGGATCTTCTTCACCAGGCGAAGTCCGACCTGACAAGTCAGGCAGGCGCCCAGCAGCAAAAGGCTGCTGAAGGTATCCGCACGATTTCCTCGCAGCTGCACTCCATGGCCGATGCCCCGGACCAGCAGGGCGTTGCCTCGGACCTCATCCGTCAGGCCGCGCAACGCTCCGAATCCGTGGCCACCTGGCTGGACAACAGGGACCCAGGATCACTGCTGGACGAGGTGAAATCCTTTGCCCGCCAGCGCCCGGGAACGTTCCTGCTGCTGGCCGCCGGCGCGGGGGTACTCGCGGGACGCCTTGGCAGGAGCCTTCAGGCCGGAGCCCCCGCCACCTCCTCGACAGCTCGGACGGCCCTGCCGCCCCAGCCAGTCCAGCCGCCGATCGCCGAAGGTGTTGCCGGCGTGGGAGAGCCCTTCTACGACGAGACGACTGCGGGAGCACCTGTGTACGGCGGGACCGGCTACGGCGAGCCGGCACGGACGGGCACCGGTCCGGCCTCGGCGCAGACCCTCCCTGGCGGAACCGCCGCAGAGATTCCGTTGCGCGATGTGGAGGACCCCCTCGCCGAAGGTGAAGGGCGTCACCTGTGAGCAGCCAGATACCGGAGACTCCTCCCACAGCTGCCCATGCCAAAGCGGACGCTAATTCCCTAGGAGACCTCCTCGGTGATGTCACCCGGGATCTCTCCACTCTGATGCGCCAGGAAGTGGAACTCGCCAAAGCGGAGGCCAAACAGTCCGCCACGAAGGCGGGCAAGGGCGCCGGCATGCTCGCCGGAGCGGGCGTGGCTGGCCACTTTGTGCTCCTGTTCCTGTCAATTGCCTTGTGGTACGCCCTCGGTTTGCTGATGGGCTTGGGCTGGTCCGCCGTCGTCGTTGCGGTCATCTGGGGCATCATCGCCGCCATCCTGGCCTCAATCGGACGCAAGGAACTCAAGGCGATCAAGGGCATGCCCCAGACCGCTGAAACCATGCAGGAAATTCCACCGACCCTGAAACCCAATGGAGACCAACGATGAGTGAAAACCCGGACGCCATCCGCGCCGACATTGAAGCTACCCGTGCACGCCTCGGCACCAACGTTGACGCGGTCGCCGACAAAGTAACGCCGTCCAACATCGTCCACCGGCAGACCGACAAGGTCAAAGACGCCGTCTTCGGAGTGAAGGAGAAAGTCATGGGCGCAGCCGATCACACCACTGACAAGACTCACAGGGTAACGGACAAAGCAGGAGCCGCAGTGGGCGACGCCGGCTCGGCCGTCAGTTCCACACTGCACGACGCCGGCAGCGCCGTCGCCGACGCTCCGCATAAGGCCGCGGTGAAAACCCAGGGCAACCCGCTGGCGGCAGGGCTCATCGCCTTCGGCGCCGGCCTGCTGGTCTCCTCGCTGATTCCGCCGAGCGAGAAGGAACGTGAGGCGGCAGACGCGCTCAAGAACGCCGCCGAACCGGTCACCACCCAGCTCACCGACGCCGCGAAGGATATGGCCCAGGGGCTGAAGGAACCGGCCCAGGAAGCGGTGGAAAACGTGAAAGCCACGGCCGCCGACGCTGCTGACCACGTCAAGGGAGAAGGCCAGGCGGCCGTCTCCGACGTCAAGGCCACCGCCGCCGACGCCAAGGACCACGTCCAGAACACGTAAGGCCTGCGCTTAAGTTGTGGGCCGGGCCGCACCCCCAGCAGGGGGTGCGGCCCGGGCTATATCACCCTGAAAGGACGGCCACATGGCTACGAATGAAGCTCCGGAAACCAGCACGGCCAAGGCGTCAACGGCGCCCGCGCCGGACGACTCGAGTAAGCCCGACAGCCCCACCGATGTCACCAAGCCGTCCTGGAAGTACATCGCCCGCAAGACGCTGCGCGAGTTCACAAAGGACCAGTGCCCGGACCTGGCCGCGGGCCTAACCTACTACGCCGTCCTTTCGCTTTTCCCGGCCCTGCTGGCCCTGGTGTCGCTCCTGGGGATTTTCGGCGATGCGGAAAAGACCACCACCGCACTGCTGGACATCGCTAAGGGCATCGCGCCCGGCTCCACCCTGGACACCATCAGCGGACCGATCCGCGAACTGACCTCCTCCCCGGCAGCGGGCTTCACGCTGGTCATCGGCCTGGCAACGGCCCTCTGGTCCGCGTCCGGTTACGTCAACGCGTTCGGGCGGGCCATGAACCGGATCTACGAAATCGATGAAGGCCGCGGCTTCGTCAAGCTCCGCGGAACGATGCTGGCTGTCACGGTCCTTTGCGTGGTCATAGTCGCGCTGCTCGCCGCGATGCTGGTGCTCAGCGGCCCGGTCGCCGAAGCGGTGGGCGGGGTCCTCGGCCTCGGGGGCGCCTTCCTGAGCGTTTGGAACATCCTCAAGTGGCCGGTGATCGTGCTGCTGGTGATAGTGGTCATCGCGATCCTGTATTACGCCACCCCGAACGTCAAGCAGCCGAAGATCCGCTGGATGAGCATTGGCTCCTTGATCGCCCTGGTGGCCTTCCTGGTCGCTTCGCTGGGTTTCGGATTTTACGTGGCCAACTTCGCGAACTACAACAAGACCTATGGGGCCATCGGCGGCGTGATTATCATGCTCCTGTGGCTCTGGATCCTGAACATGTCGCTGCTGTTCGGCGCGGAGTTCGACGCCGAGATGGAACGCGGCCGGCAGCTCCAGGCCGGCATTGAAGCCGAGGAGACCATCCAACTGCCGCCCCGGGACACGAAGAAGAGTGACAAACTGCAGGCGAAGGAGGACGAGGACATCCGGAAAGGCCGCGAACTCCGGGAGCAATCCGAGCGCGAAGGGAACGGCCAGAACGGCAGCGGGGACGGCGGCGGGGAAAACTCCAACCGGGAGGGCTCCCACCGCGAAACCCACAGCTGACCCAGGCCGGCTCCGCCGGCCAAACGGTACCGCAGTCCGGGGTACCGCAGGCGGGGCCGGGGTCAGGCGGGGGCGTCGAGGAGTTCGCCGCCGCGCAGGACGCGCAGTAGTTCGAAATGCGGGCTGACGGCGACGACGTCGGCCCGCATTTTCGTCCGGAGGGCTCCAATCTGGGTTTCCAGGCCCAGGACTCGTGCCGGGACCAGCGTTGCCGCCAGAACGGCATCGGCGGCACTCACTCCGGCCGCCAGGGTGGTACGGACAACCTCCAGGAGGGTCGCCGTGCCACCCGCGAGGGCGCCGTTGCTCCTGAGGGTGGCCACGCGGTGGTGCACCGACACCTCGGAGCTGCCCAGTTCGTAGTCGCCGTCCGGCAGGCCGGTCGCGGCCATCGAGTCAGTCACCAGGGCGATGTTCCCGGCTCCCACCAGCTCAAACACCATCCGGACCATCTCAGGGTCGAGGTGGACCCCGTCGCCGATGAGCTCGACGGCAACCGTTCCCCTGGCCGCCAGCCGCAGGCTCGCCGTGACCGGCCCGGGGCTCCGGTGGTGCATCGGAGGCATGCCATTGAACAGGTGTGTCACGGTGGGTCGGGCACGCGGACCGAAGCCCGCGCCCGCTGCCGCACCGCCGATGAGCTCGGCGGCTTCCGCCAGCGAGGCAGCGGCCAGCCCGCAATCGGCATCGGTGTGGCCCAGCGACGGCGTGACGCCATGGGTCGTGAGCATCCGGAGCAGGTCCCCGGCGCCGGGCAGCTCGGGCGCGTAAGTCATGGTGCGCAGGGTTCCGCCGGCGGCCGCCAACATTTTCCGGAGCAGTTCAGGGTCGGGGTCCACCAGCCAGCGCGGATTCTGCGCGCCGCACCGGGAGCGGGCGAGGAACGGGCCCTCCGAGTGGACGCCCGCGATCAGCCCCTCGGCCGCAAGGACCCTTAGTATGCCGAGCGCCCGCACCAGCTCGTCGCTGGAGGCCGCCACGAGGCTGGCCAGCAGGCTGGTGGTCCCGCTGCGGTGCAGGAAGTCCACGGCTTCCCGACAGGCCCGGTCACTTCCGTTCGGGAATCCGCCGCCCGCCGCGCCGTGGCAGTGGAGGTCCACCAGCCCGGGAAGGAGCGAGGCGCCGTCTGGAAGCGGGAGCTCCTGCGCCTCCGGGAGCTGGGCGGGGTCATAGCCGCGGCCGGGCCCCGCGTAGGCGATCCGGTCTCCGGCCACGGCCACCACCCCTTCGTGCGTAATCGCACCTGCACTCACGAGGGTGCCCCTTAGGACGTAAGCCGGCGCGGCTTCGTGGACGTTCATAGTGCCTGGTTTCTGTGCGGCCCGGTCGTAAGCAGGCGGGGACTGTCACTTGAAGACTAGTCGCCCTGCCCCACGCTGGCTGCCGAGCCTTCCCGCGTCGCTCCCGACCGTGCGATATGCCCAACCCGTCGTTCGCAGTGGTCGACGCATCGCGGACCAAGAATGCAACCAGGTCCCGTCGCATGCAACTTCTTCCCCCGGCCCCTTAGGTGCGTCTTTCACCCGCGTGCCTGCCGACGTCGTCCTTCAAGAGCGGCGGCCTGCAGGGGCCGGGCTATTGACCGTGTCGGGCATCACAGCCTACTCTAATGCAACAGCGTTGCGCTGAATGCAACTAATGCGGCAGAAAGGCACCACCACCATGACCATCACCTCCGACAACGCTTCGTCCATCGCCGAACTGGAGCGTCTGAAAGTCCTGCACAACGGCCAGAAGGAAAAGCTGACCTTTTCCAACGCCGAGTTTGAGCGCCGGCTCGGCGGACTGCGCCGGATCATGGCAGAGAAGGACCTGGACGCCGTCGTCCTGACCAGCTACCACTCCATCAAGTACTACTCCGACTTCCTCTTCACCTACTTCGGCCGCTCCTACGCCATGGTGGTCACCCGGGACGACACCGTCACGGTCACGGCCAACATCGACGCCGGCATGCCGTGGCGGCGCAGCTACGGCGACAACGTGGTCTACACGGACTGGCGCAGGGACAACTACATCTTCGCCATCCAGGAGGCGCTCCGGACCCGCGGCATCAACCCCCGCCGGCTCGGCGTGGAAGACGATTCGCTCCCGCTGGACAACCGAAACAAGATTCAGGCGGCCTTCGAGAACGCCACCCTGGTGGACGTGGCCCAGGCGGCCATGCGTCAGCGGATGATCAAGTCTGCCGAAGAGATCGAGGTGATCAAGCATGGGGCCCGGATCGGCGACCTGGGCGGCGAGGCCATCCGCAACGCCATCACCGCCGGCATCACCGAATATGAGGTCGCCCTCATCGGTACCGAAGCCATGGTCCACGAAATTGCCCGGACCTTCCCGGATTCGGAAATCCGCGACACATGGGTGTGGTTCCAGTCCGGAATCAACACCGACGGCGCCCACAACTGGGCCACCACGCGGAAGATCCAGGAACACGACATCCTGTCCCTGAACTGCTTCCCGATGACCTCCGGCTACTACACCGCCCTGGAGCGGACCCTGTTCTATGGCGAACCGGATGCCCGCTCCCTCGAGCTGTGGAACATCAACGTCGAAGTCCACAGGCGGGGCCTCGAACTCATTAAGCCCGGAGCTGTCTGCAAGGACATTGCCGCCGAGCTAAACGAGATCTACGTTGGCCGCGGACTCCTTGCCAACCGGACGTTCGGCTATGGACACTCCTTCGGCGTCCTGAGCCACTACTACGGCCGGGAAGCCGGACTGGAACTCCGCGAGGACATCGACACGGTTCTCGAGCCCGGCATGGTGGTCTCCATGGAACCCATGATCACGGTCCTGGACGGCCAGCCCGGTGCCGGCGGCTACCGTGAGCACGACATCCTGGTGGTCGGCGATGAGGGGGCCGAGAACATCACGAAGTTCCCCTTCGGCCCCGAACACAACATCGTGGGCGCCTGACCGGCCCACGCCCCCTGCAAAGACCCCGCAACGAAGCGGCGCCACGTCCGAGACGTGGCGCCGCTTTCCGGCCCTCATAAGCAATGATGGTAAACACCATGACCCCAGCAGAATCTCCCGAGGCCAGCGCAAACGGCGACACGAAGGGCGCATCCGTCATAGTCAACGCCATCGCCGTGCTGAGAACGTTCACCGCCGATGAGCCACTGCTCGGAGTCACCGAGATCGCCAACCGGGTGGGGCTGCACAAGAGCACCGTTTCGCGCATCCTGGCCACCTTTGAACAGGAACGGCTGGTGGAACGTGACCCGGAAACTCGCCGCTTCCGGCTGGGACTGGGGCTGATCGCCGTCGCCGGGCCGCTGCTGGCCGAACTGGAAGAACGGCGCGTGGCCTACCCGGTCCTGCAGGAACTCGCCGAACAGACCGGCGAAACCAGTGCCCTCATGGTCTGGAACGGCGCCGAGTCAATGTGTGTGGAGCAGATCGCCAGCCACCACCAGATCAAGCACACCACTCCGCTGGGTGCGCGCTACAAGGACGCCATGAGCGCCTCCGTGCAGGTCTTCCTGGCCGCCGAGCAGGCCGAACGTGTCCGTGCACTGCTGCGTAGCGGGGAGATCAGCTATCCGGGACTCGATGATGCCGGCCTGGACGGCTACCAGGCCAGGCTTAAGGAGGTGGCCGAGCGGGGCTGGGCCGTCAACTACGGCGAATCCTCCGTCGACGAAGTGGGCGTGTCCGCCCCCGTCTACGACCACCGAGGCGACGTCGCGGCGGCCGTCCTGATTCCGGCGCCGCGGTTCCGCGTCTCCCCGGAGCGGCTGCAAAGCCTGGGCGAAGCCTGCACAGCCGCGGCCCACAAAGTCACCACACGCCTGGGCGGCCGCGCGCCCCGGGCCAAAGGCTGACGCGGGCAGCCCTGCCCGGTCATAACCCTGCCGGGTCTCAACCCTGTCCCTCTCAATCGAGCCGGACCAGCCGCGTGGCCAGGTGCAGTGCCGCGAGCCGGCCGGTGCGCCGGGGGTCGCCGTCGCACAATTCGAAGATCCGCTGCAGCCGCTGATGCATCGACTGCCGCTCCACGTGCAGTTCCCTGGCCGCCTGGGCGGTGTTGCAACCGGAGTCCAGCCAGGTGGCCAGGGTGCCCACCAGCCGTGAATTACGTTGCGCGTCATGATCCAGAAGCGCGCCCAGCTGCTGGCGCACAAAGTTCCGCCGCTGGTCAGCGCCCAGGCTGCCCATAGCGAGGCGTTCGATGGCGAATTCCTCACAATCGATCACGGGACTGCGCGGACCGTGGGTTCCGGTGTGTGAGTGTCCCAGCGCGTGTGCCAAATCCAGGGTGAGCCTGGCTTCCGACAGCGACCAGGGGGCTTCCGAAATTTCGGCGGCCAGCGGGCCAACGGCGAGGCGCGTATCCGACGGGGCCGAAAGTGCCCGCAATCCGGCCAGCAGAGCGTGCCGGCTTTCGCCCGGAGCATCTCCAGCGACCACTGCCACTGCCAGGAGCTCAGCGTTATCGACATAGGTGGCGCTGGGCTGCCCCGCCCGGGCCAGGAGGTGCTCCACGGACCCTCGGAGATGCTGGAGCATGCCGGACCGGATCACGATGGCTACAAGTGGGGCAGTCGATGGGATCCCGGCTGCCGAAGCCAGCTGCTGGAGCCGCCAGGCCTGGCTGCCTGAATCAACAGCGCGAAGCAGCGCCGCCGCGGCGACTTCCTTCAGCCCGGGAGACATCCGCTGCAGCAGTGCCAGGGCCAGGATGTCCACCGAGCGGTTTCCGGCTGTGCGGGCCAGGTTCTGGTCCTCGTCCGCCGGGACCCGGAGCAACAGCTGCGCTGCAAGGATGCCACGGATCGGCACATCGATGTGGATTAGGCGTCCTTGCTCCTGCGGCCGTCCTTGCTCCTGCGGTTCCAAGGAGGAGGCGTCGGCGTCGTCCGCATCGGCAGCGTTGGCCGACGCCGGGCTGGCGCTGGCCAGGGTCGCACCCGATACGGACGTCAAGGTCACCTCGGCATGGGAAATGCCGGCCAGAACTGCCAGAATCCGGTCGAGGCCACCGCCGTGTGCCAGTTCGACGGCCATCGCGTGACTGGCCTCCTCGGCCCGCCGCAAATGCGATACCGAATCACTGACCAGCATGGAGTTGATGGCCTGCGTGACCCCGACGAACGGCACCACCGCACGAAGTTCAATCAGTGGCAGGCCGGCTGCTTCGGCGGCGGACACCATGGAGGACGGCAGGGTCGGAAGGGCATCCCCGGTTTCGATGGCTACGGCCGCAACGCCCCGTTCTGCAAGTTGGTGGATGTAGTTGACCTGCCGCTCCTCAGACGCGAGGGCGAGGGCTTCTCCGCCCGTCAGCAAAAGCTCCCCGCCAGCCAGCAGGGGTGCAATGTCAATAATTTCACTGGAGTGAATCCACCGAAGCTGCGCCCGGGCGGCAGCCTTGGCCCCTGCTCGGATGATGGGATCGGCCGCAGCCAGGGTCGGATGCTTCAAGGCATCTTCAAGACGTATGGACATTACACTCCGTCGCATTGCTCTACGTTTATTCAGACACATTGTATATAGTCGGATGTGGCGTGTGACACATAACCTTGAGGAATCCCACACACCCTCGGAGGCTCCAAATGCGTCAAAAATCCCCTGCGGTCCCTGCTGGCGCCGCGCCGGAGGCGAGCGTAGACCACGAAGCGTGGCTTCAGCCCATCCCCGAATCACAGCGGACCCGCAAGGTCTCAGGCCAATTCTGGATCTGGGCCGGTGCCAACCTCGCCCCGATCAACTGGGTGCTTGGAGCGCTGGGCATCCAACTCGGCCTGGGCTTCGCGGACACCGTCACGGTGCTGGTTCTTGGAAACCTCATCGGGATGCTGCTCTTCGGGTGCTTTGTCCTGCTGGGCCAAAAGACAGGAGCGACCGGCATGGTGCTGGCCCGGGCCGCCTTCGGTCGGCGTGGCAACTACCTGCCCGCCGGCATCCAAGCTCTTCTGGTGATCGGCTGGTGTGCAGTCAACACCTGGATCATTCTGGACCTGGTCATGGCCCTGTTCGGAACCCTCGGCTGGGTTGACCCGGAGGCCAAGAACTACGCCTGGAAAATTGGCATCGCCACCTTCATCATGGCTGTACAGGTAGCCATCGCCTGGTTCGGTTACAAAGCCATTGCTGCCTTCGAGAAGTGGACCGTGCCGCCCACCATCATCATCCTGACCGTGATGTCGGCAGTGGCCTGGTTCGGCATGAAGATCAACTGGACCTACGCCGGCCCTGCCGGCCACATCCTGGAAGGCTCCGAACGCATCGCTGCGATGAGCGCAGTCATGACGGCCATCGGCATCGGCTGGGGCATCACCTGGTTCACCTACGCCGCGGATTACTCCCGCTTTGTCAGCACTTCGGTGCCCAAGCGCAAGGTCTACCTCGCCTCGGTGCTGGGCCAGTTCATCCCGGTCGTCTGGCTGGGCATCCTGGGGGCCAGCCTGGCGACCAACACCGGTGAAATTGATCCGGGCAAACTCATCGTCCAGAACTTCGGCGCGCTGGCCCTCCCGGTGCTGCTCATGGTGCTGCACGGCCCGATCGCGACCAACATCTTGAACATCTACACCTTTTCCGTCGCCACGCAGGCCCTGGACATCTCCATCAGCCGGCGCAAGTTGAACCTGTTTGTCGGCGTCTTCTCCCTCGCGGCCGTGATCTTCTTCATCTTCCAGGAGGATTTCGCCTCCGTGCTGGATGCCTGGCTGATTGGGCTGGTCGCCTGGGTGGCTGCCTGGGGCGGAGTCATGCTGGTCCACTACTTCTGGATCGAGAAGCGCTGGCCCGCCGACACCGCCAGGCTCTTCGACCCCGTCGGCACCAAGCGCCTTCCGGCGCTGAACCCGGCCGGCATCGCCTCCCTGCTCATCGGCATCTTCGCCACCTGGCTGTTCATGTACGGACTGGTGCCGGTCATGCAGGGACCCATCGCCGTCGCCCTGGGCGGATGGGACCTGTCCTGGCTCGCCGGGGGACTCGCCAGCGCAGCGTCCTACGCCGTGCTGGGGCCGCGGTTCCACCGGAAGTTCCTTCCCGGACACAACGCCAGCGAACAGACCGCAGATGCACCTGACGCAACCGGCCTTCCGGTCACATCAACCACCCCCGCCGCTCTTTAGCAGGAGACCAACCCGTGAACTTCTTCCCCGCCTTCGCTGACACCGCCCATCCCATCACCTGGCCGGAAGGCCATCGCGCCGCAGCGTCCTTCACCTTCGACGTCGACGCCGAATCCTGCACCATCGCCCATGACCCGCAGAGCACCAGGCGCATGTCACTCATGACGCACCAGTCCTACGGACCCAAGGTCGCCGTCCCACGGCTCCTGCAGATCCTCGAGCGACAGGAGATCCAGGCGACGTTCTTTGTTCCGGGTTTCACGGCCGAATGCTACCCGGATGTGGTCCGCCGGATCGCGGACGGCGGCCACGAGATCGCCCACCACGGATATCTGCACGAACCGATGCAGGGCATCGACGCCGCAACCGAGGCACGGTACCTGGACCGGGGCCTGGACGCACTGGCCAAGGCCGCCGGTGTCCGGCCCACGGGCTACCGTGCACCGTGGTGGGAGCTCAACTGGCATTCCGCAACGCTCCTCGCCGACCGCGGGTTCCTCTACGACTCAAGCCTGCTCGACGGCGACGCACCCTACCGCTTCAGCGTGGCCGAGGGCGACCCTCGCGATCTCGTGGAGATTCCCGTCGACTGGGCCCTGGACGACTGGGAACAGTACGCCTTCTACCCCGGGGTCACCGGAAGCGGGGTCATCGAAAGCCCGGCCAAGGTCCTCGAAATGTGGACGCTGGAGGCCGAAGCCCACCATGCCGCCGGGACATGCTTCGTCCTGACTAACCACCCTTTCATCTCCGGCCGGCCGTCCAAGGCCGTGGCCCTGGAAAAGTTGATCGACCGAGTCAAGTCCATGGACGGCATGTGGGTCACCACCATGGAAAAGATCGCCCAGCACACCCGCGAGTCTGTCCAGGAAATCCACAGCCACGCACGCATCGAGGTCCCCGCGTTCCCGGATACCGGCGCGCGCTTCACCCCGGCGGCTATCCGGCAGCCGCAGGGAGCCCCGGCACGGCGGGGGGCCGGAATCTAGGCACAGTTTCGCCCCAGGAAGCACAGGTCCCCGGCACGGCCCCTCACCAGAAGGTGGCCGTACCGGGGACCTTCCGGTGTGCACGTCCGGCCATCGGTAGTCGGCGCGGCTAGCCGGTCTTGGCCATTGCGTAGGCGATGGTGGCGTAGGCCAGGGCGCCCGACATTTCCTGGAGCAGGTCCGGGTTGGTGTTGGCGATGGTGTCGCAGGCCTCGTGGTAGCACGGGTCAAGGTCCTTGCCGGCCGCACCGCCGTAGGCCTGCACCTGGGCCTGGGTCTTTCTCTTCTCGTCGCCGGTGAAGAGCCCGCCGCCGGGAATGCCCGCCGAGAGGAACGCGTCGTAGTCGGACCCGCCGTCAAAGGGCGTGGTCTCGGCGGGAAGCGAGTTCTCCTCGAAGAAGCGGAAGAGGATGTCCTCGACCGCCTTCGACCCGTCCGGCCCGGCGTGGCCGAAGTCCGTGCCGTCCCCGTCGTGGACGGACCGCACCCCGTTGGGCGAGGCCGCCATGTCCACGTTCAGATTCGCCGTGGTCTGGCCCTTCTCGGCCGCGCTGAGTTCGTCGACGTAATGCTGGGACCCGTAGAGCCCGTCCTCTTCGCCGCCCCAGAACGCAAACCGGACCCGGTTGGCCGGCGCGATCCCGGCCTCCTTCATCCACCGGGCGGTCTCCAGGACCGCCGCGACGCCGCTGGCATTGTCATTGATCCCCGGCCCCTCACGTACCGAATCCAGGTGCGCGCCCACCACCACCGTGTGCCCGGCGCTGCCCCCGGTGTCGGCCAGGATGTTGAACGACTCCACCTGCTGCCGGCGCCGGCCCTCCCGTTCAAAGCTGAAGGTCTGCCGGACCGGCGAGTACCCGGCCGCACGCAGCTGCTCCTCGACGTAGCGGGCCGACTCCTCATACCCGGACGTGCCCGAAGCCCGGTTCCCGTCATTGGCATCG
>NZ_FPAY01000007.1 GCF_900116495.1 Arthrobacter sp. ov118 | reverse complement strand
GGTCAGCCCGGTCCCGGTGTCGTTGCCCAGCACTCCCGGGGCCGGGACGGTGAGCGCCGTCTCGGACGCGGTGGATCCCGCGTCATCGACCGCCGAGACCGCCGGTGCGGGGGGATCGGGGACAAAGACTACATCGACCCAGTAATTGCTGGCCGCATAAGTGCGATTGGGGAATGATCCGGTCGAGGTAGCGTAAACGCCGTTTGCTGCCCCCGGTATGCTGGCCAACCCCCGGATCGGAAAAGTGCCCGCCGCCGCTGCGAAGAAGTTCACGTCCTGCGCGAAACGGCCGGCGGGTGCCGAGTACGAAGCAATATATGGCGTCGCCGCCTGGACATGGATGCCGCCGGGGATATCGACCTGCTGCCAGCCGGAGTCGGTCTCGCTTTGCGCGCTTCCGGAACCGAGCAATTGACCACTGCTGGACCAGAGGCGAACCGGGTGTGGCCCCGTGTTCACAGCGGCCTTGTAGAACCGGATGGCACTTATGACACCGGGCACATCGGGCGCGAACCGTACCCCCAGTTCATGCGGGCCGGTGGCCGCACTTGCCACGAGACTCGGGACCTGGATAGGCGTGAAAATAGTGCAGGGACACTGCCGCGGACTCGCGTCGTGAGGCCCGCCCGGATCGGGCACGACAGAAACGTAGCCGCGCAATTGCCCATTGTAGGCAGTCGTGCGGTTCAGCAGGCCCGGGCAGAGGTGCCGGGATTTCAGACCGTCCAGAATCGTTGGGAGTGCCTCGGCCGTGTACGGCGCCCAGTCATGGAGTACGACGACACTTCCGGACCGAACTGCCGCCAGGACCGGATCGGAAACCGCTGACGTGCTGGTCGCCGCCGTATCCCCCTTGTTGACGTCCCAGAGCACTTCTCGGAGGCCAAGGGACTCGCCCACCGCGGCGACGTCAGCGTTGGTGTAGCCGAAGGGGGGCCTGAAGAACGTCGGGCGTGGAGCGCCCGTCGCGGCGATCACATCATTGTCGTGGGACAGTTGCCACTGCACATCGCTTAAGCTCAGCTTTGTCAGATCCGGGTGGTCCCAACTGTGATTGGCCACCGTGTGGCCTTCCGAGGCTTCCCGGAGCACGAGGTCGGGTCGCGTGGGCTGATTGGGATCGGCCACCCGTTCGCCCAAAATGAAGAACGTGGCGTGCACCCCGTAATCACGCAGGGTGTCGAGGATCCAACCGGTGCGGTCCTCGTTGAACACGTTGGGTCCGTCGTCGAAGGTCACGGCCACGAAGCCTGACGAGCAATCCCAACCCGAGGCGTGGGATCCGCTCTCAGCTCCCAGCGCAGGACCATTGGGTAAAAGAATTCCGGCGACCAGTGCCGCCGCCGCAATAGCCGCAGCCCAGCGTCGCGCGTTCCGCCTGCCACGTGCCTGCTTCTGATCGGTCATGTCAGCCTTCCTCTGCCGTCAGAGGTCAGCTGCTGCTGAGCACAATGGGACGGCTGGGACCGAGCATCTCCCTGCCACCTTTGGGAAACCCTGAGAAGCTACTCCCGCAGCTCCTCGGCGCAGGAATTCAGGTGCAGGTGACGCTCTCGACGGCGGCCGCCTCTTTCCGGGCGCGACCTTCGACCCCCCAGGCCACCGCTCTACGTGTGGGAGCGGACGGTCCTAAGGATGCCGCGGATCGAAAGGCCGACCGCACACACCAGCGGAGTCAGCGCCGCAAGCACCACGACGGTATTGGGTCGAAACGCCAGGTTTCCGGCGGGGCCCTTGGCATACACACCCAGAGGCAGCACAAAGCCTCCGCCGCCCCCGCCACTTCCGCCGACTCCGGGCTGGCCGTCCTCCGGACTGCTGCCTCCGCCGAAGCCGAAAGATACCATCGCCACGGGGACGGTCTCTTCCCCTGCGATTGTGGTGGTGGGGCCAAAGGCCCGGGACACACCGACGTTCCTGAACGTGTCGACAAGGGATGAGAAGGACTCAGACATAGGACAAACGATAGGCAACGGCGCCCACGAACGCCAGAGCCGCGGCAGGCCGGGCGCCAGGCCGCCCCGACCCGGGCGAGCGGACTCGAGGACCAAACCTCTGGTTACGGGCCGTAGCTTGCCCTTAGATTGGGTGGCGGAGGGATGGGACGTAGCGCGAGCGCTGACCGGAACACCACAATCGCGGCACCGGAAACGAGCACTGGAAGCGGGGCATGGGACATGGCGAAACCTGCGGATGCAGCATCACGGCTGGCCGACGCATTGGCGATCATTCTTGGCACCGACCGGATTCCGCTGCGGCTACGGGCCTGGGACGGCACGGAGGCGGGGCCGGCCGACGCCCCGGTTGTTGTTTTCCGGTCCCGGCGGGCCCTTCGCCGAATGCTGTGGTCACCCGGGCAGCTCGGACTCAGCCGCGCCTACGTGGCCGGCGACATCCAGGCACCCGGCGACATTTTCGCCGCCTTCGCCGCCCTCAGTGCGGCCGGGAAGTTCGCTGAGCCGGGACCGTTCCGACCGCCGACCCCCGGTGAAGTGTTCGCCCTGCTCAAAACCGCGGTCCGGCTTGGCGCCGTGGGACCGAATCCGGCGCCGCCGCCGGAGGAAGCACGGGTGAGCCGGCATGGCCGGCGTCATTCCAAGGGCCGCGACGCCGCCGCCATCTCCCACCATTACGACGTCGGGAATGACTTTTATGCGCTCGTCCTGGGTCCGTCCATGGTGTATTCGTGCGCGGTGTGGGAGTCGGAGCAGACCGGCCTTGACGCAGCCCAGGCCGCCAAGCTCGACCTGGTCTGCCGCAAGTTGGGACTCGAACCGGGCATGCGCGTGCTGGACGTGGGATGCGGCTGGGGCAGCTTCGCGCTGCACGCCGCGCAGCACTACGGTGTCGACGTCGTCGGAGTGACCCTTTCGGTCGAACAAGCCGCCCTCGCCCGCAAACGGGCGGCCGACGCCGGACTGACGGACCGGGTGGACATCCGGGTCCAGGACTACCGTGACGTGGACGACGGCCCGTTCGACGCAATCAGCTCCATCGGCATGTCGGAGCACGTGGGACGCGAGCAGATCGGGAACTACGCTTCCCGACTGCAGGGCCTGCTCCGTCCGGGAGGCCGGCTCCTGAACCACGCGATCTCCTGGAACGCCGGATCGACCGCACCGGACCCGGACTCCTTCATTCCCCGCTATGTCTTCCCGGACGGTGAGATGCTCAGCCTTTCGGACATGGTCACGGCCCTCGAAACGGCCGGCCTGGAAGTCCTGGATGTTGAGGCGTTGCGGCGCCACTATGCCCTGACGCTCCGCGCCTGGGTCCGGAACCTGGAGGCGAACTGGGACGAGGCCGTCCGCTCCGCGGGCGTGGGACGGGCCAGGATCTGGCGGCTCTACATGGCCGCGAGCGCCCTTGGCTTCGAGGCCGGCCTCACCGGTGTGAACCAGATCTTGGTCCAGCGTCCGGGTGGCGCGGAACCGCCACTGCGCCGCCAGGGGTGGATGTGAGGCTACAACAGGGCGACGGTGGTGCCCCGCGCCCGGCGGCTGTCCCGCTGGCCATGCGGGGCTAGGCTGTCTTCATGAGCAATACCGAAGTTGCGCCCCAGGAAATCCTCTGTGAAACGGACGGCCCCTGCGTCGGCGTCGAGCTGTTGGTCCCGCGGCAGGTGCCGTTGGGCGGCCCCCGCGCGATGGACGTGCGCCGCACCCTGCCGCAGCGTCAGCGCAGCCTGATCGGTGCCTGGTGCTTCCTGGACCACTATGGCCCGGACCGGATCGGCGACTCCGGCGGCATGAAGGTCCCGCGCCACCCGCACACCGGGCTGCAGACCGTTAGCTGGCTCTTCACGGGGGAGATCGAACACCGGGACTCGGCCGGCTTCCGTGCAATGGTGCGGCCCGGGGAAGTCAACCTCATGACCGCGGGCCGCGGCATCAGCCACTCGGAATTTTCCACTCTGGAGACAACCGTCCTGCACGGTGCGCAGCTATGGGTGGCCCTGCCGGATACGGCCCGTCACATGGCCCCCACGTTCGAGCACTACCGTCCGGAACCGGTTGCCGGAAACGGCTGGACCGTGCGGGTGTTTTTGGGCCGGCTCGCGGGCTCGATCTCGCCTGTGGCCACTCACACACCCCTGCTGGGCGCCGAGCTCCTGCTGGAGGCCGGGACGGAACTGATGCTGGACATCGATGCCTCCTTTGAGCATGGCGTCCTGGTGGATGCGGGAAGCCTGGCCCTGGACGGATACCCCGTCCCGAAGGACCACCTCGCCTACCTTCCGGTCGGTCACTCGTCCCTGACCCTGGCCGCGGGCAGCGACGGTGCCCGCATCCTGCTGATCGGCGGAGAGCCGCTGGGCGAAAAGATCGTGATGTGGTGGAACTTCGTGGGCCGCAGCCACGAGGAAATCGTCGCTTACCGGGCGCAGTGGCAGGCTGAAATCGGCGCCGAACCGGCGGCGGCCGCCGGGGGAGCCGCGGAGTCGCGCTTCGGCTCCTTCCCGCCCGGACAGGCCCCCGCCCTCCCAGCTCCAGCCCTGCCGAATGCCCGGATCCGGCCGCGCGGCTGAACCATACCCGCCGGCGAAAACCCAGCGCCCCCCTTGAAGGAGACCAGATTGACCACGACCACCATCACGAACAACACGGCCCGCAGCCGTTACGAAATGCTCGCCGCCGGCGTCGTGATCGGCCAGGCCGCCTACGTCGATGACGTCACAGGGGATCAGACCGTGGGCCAGCGGATCTTCTACCACACGGCGATAGACGAAGAATACGGCGGCCGGGGTCTGGCAGGAAAACTGGCCGCACAGGCGCTGGACGAAACCGTCGCCGCCGGCCTCCTGGTCGTTCCGGTCTGCCCGTTCATCAAGAAGTACCTCGGCAAGCACCCCGGCTACGCGGCGAACGTAGTGGCCCCCACCCCGGCTCATCTGGAGTTCCTGCGGGCCGCACTGTCCCAGCGCGTCCCCCGGTGATCCCGCCAGCGCCACTCAGGTGTGGGCGACGAACCGTTCCACCCGCCGGTCAGGAATGAGCCAGATCGCCGCGACCACCGTGTACGCAGCGATGCCCAAGAGCGGGCTCACGAAGGTCAGGCCCATCCCCGCGATGTACAAGGCCGGGGAACCCTTGCCCTTCCAGTCCTTTCCCATGGCCTCCTCCAGCGCACCGCCATGTCCCTGCTGACGGATCAGGGTCAATTTCAGGATGTAGTACGCCACTGCCGCGAGCAACAGGTTCAGCCCGTAAACCAGGACGGGTACCTGCGCCAGGCCTGCGTCATTGATCCACCTGGTAGTGAAGGGGATGAGGGAGAGCCAGAACAGCAGATGCAGGTTGGCCCAGAGCACTGCACCGTTGATCCTTCCGGCCAGATGCAGCATGTGGTGGTGGTTGTTCCAATAGATCCCGACGTACACGAAGCTCAGCACGTAGCTGAGCAGCGTCGGCAGCTCGTGGAGCAACGCCTGCCAGGTGGGTTCAGCCGGGACGTGAAGCTCCAGGACCATGATGGTAATCACGATGGCAAGCACGCCGTCGCTGAAGGCCTCCAGCCGGTTCTTGTTCATGGGCCGCCTTTGATCAGGGCATCGTGGCAGATGCAGCGAGGAACTGCCGACGCCGTGACGTGCGGTTCGTAGGAAACGGTACCGTCAAGTTTGTCTTTCGGCGAGGACGGGGTCAGTCCCCGGCCTCTGCTTCGAGTTCCGCCTCCGCCATTTCGAGGGCAAAGCCGAGCGTTTGGACGAGGTTGGTGCTCGCCGCCACGATCCGGGGAGTGCCGACGATGGGTGCAACGGCGATGAGCACGCCGCGTATATCCTCCAAGGTGATGCCGACGTCCACTGCTGTCCCGGCGTTGAGCAGGTAGGAGGCGCCAGGGGCATTGACCGCCGCGAGCGCCGCAATCCGGGCCAGCATCAACTCGCGGGGCTCGAGCGTGGAGCGTTCGAGGGATACGGCGGTGATGTCGGCGAGGGTGGCGAGGACGGGAGCTTCTTCTTCGGCCATGGTCATGTCTCCATCTGGTCTGCGGTGTCGGATGCCGAGTTGGCGATGAGCGCGGCTACCCCCGCTCTTCTTGCAACGTAACCCGACACTGTGATGGCAGGCATCACCCGGACGGGATGAACCGAAGATCAGCCATGGGGCTGCGGTGCAAGCGGGCACCAAGTGGGCCCCGCCGGGGTTCGGCAGGACGTCAGCAACGCGTTGACGAGGGGCCGCTTCGGGGCCACAATCGCAGTAGCTCGACCCAAGGCGCGTCAGCGCGCTCAGCCGGGACTGACCCAGGCAAATAGTGCCAGTGGCGGTTCCTGACGTCAAAGGGAGGTCGCCCAGCATGGCCGAGAAGAAAGTCAAGCACCCCAGCATCGAGGAACGTGCTGGGAAGGGCAAGCGGTACCGGGAGAAGGCGCCCGTCTCCAGCCACACGGACTGGGTTCCCGCGCCCGACCGCCCCGACCCGGTCGCACTCCTGGAGGAACAGAACCGCACCCGGGAACAAGACCTCGTGCCGGTGCGCCACGGCCGGATGCTGGTCTCACCGTTCACGTTCTACCGGGGTGCGGCGAAGGTCATGGCCGCCGATCTGAAGGACACACCCCGGGCCGGCCTGCGGGTCCAGCTGTGCGGGGACGCCCACCTGTCCAACTTCGGGGTCTTCGCCTCACCCGAGCGGACCCTGCTGTTCGATCTCAACGATTTCGATGAGACACTCCCGGGCCCGTTCGAGTATGACGTCAAGCGGATGGCCGCGAGCTTCACTATCGCGGCCCGCAACAACCAGTACACCAAGGCTGAGACGCACGATGTTACCCTCGCCGCCGTGCGGGCGTACCGCGAGGCGATGGCCAAGTTCGCGCAAATGCGCACCTTGGACATTTGGTATGCGCGGCTGTCCGAGGAACAGCTGATGGAAACCATGCAGCTGGCGGTGGCGACACAAAAGGGCAAGGCCCTCAAGAAGGCAGCCCACGGCATGGAAAAGGAGGCGCGACAGAACGTCGCCAAGGCCCACACCCGCGACAGCCTGCAGGCCCTCTCCAAGCTCGCCGAGCTCGTCGACGGTAAGTACCGCATTGTCAGTCAACCACCGATCGTCGTTCCCGTCCGGGAACTGGCCGATACGTACGGCATGTCCGGCGATGAGGTTGAGGACGCGGTTCGGGAGCAGCTACGGTCCTACCGGACCAACCTGCCAGACGACCGACGACACCTGCTGGAACAATTCGAAGTCGTCGACGTCGCCCGCAAGGTGGTGGGCGTCGGCAGTGTCGGCACGCGGGCGTTCATCGCCTTGCTCCAGGGCCGCGATCAACAGGATCCCCTGTTCCTCCAGGTCAAGGAGGCCACAAGGTCGGTGCTCGAGGACCACCTGCCGAAGAGCCAGTTCAAGCAGCCGGGCGAGCGCGTGGTGCGGGGGCAGCGGATGATGCAGGCCGCGAGCGACATTTTCTTGGGGTGGACCAAGGGCGCACAGGAAAACCGCTACTTGTACTGGCGGCAACTGCGCGATATGAAGGGCTCAGCCGTTGTGGAAACGATGAAACCGCTCGGCATGACCTTCTATGCCGGCGCCTGCGGCTGGACCCTCGCCCGTGCCCACGCCCGCTCCGGTGACCCGATCGCGATTTCTGCCTATCTCGGCAAGAGCGACAAGTTCGACCTGTCGATCACCGACTTTTCCGAGCGTTACGCCGATCAGAACGAGTTGGACTACCAGGCCTTCGCCGGGGCCGTTCGTTCCGGTCGCCTGGAAGCGACCGAGACAGTTTAGGCATGCGGAAGTAACGTACGGATGCGGGAGCAGGAGGGCAGGCTCCCTGGAAGGGTGCGCCGTGAGTGAGGAGGCCGGGGGTGGCAGGCTCGGGGGAAGGCTGATTTCACTTTGGCTGGCCACAGCCGGCGTCACGGGCTACCCCGCTTTGGACACCGATCTGGAGGTCGACGTGGCGGTGGTCGGGGCAGGGATCGCGGGCCTGACGGCAGCGCTGGCCCTCAAACGCACCGGGTACACCGTCGCCGTCCTCGAGGCCGTGCGCATCGGCACCGGGGTCACTGGCCACACCACCGGTAAGGTCACTTCGCTGCACCGTCTTGCCTACACCGAACTCGCCGACCGGCACGGTCCGGACGTCGCACGCGCCTACGGTCAGGCCAACCAGGCGGCGGTCGAGCACATAGCGCGGGTGGTGGCGGAGGAAGGGATCGACTGCGGCTTCCGCAGGGTATCCAACTACACCTACGCCGAATCCGACGACACCCGGGTTATGGTCCGCGATGAGGCTGAAACGGCGGCGCGGCTGGGCCTTCCTTCTGTTTTTACCGCGGATGTGCCGCTGCCCTTCGCTGTCCGTGGCGCGGCCAGATTCGACGGGCAGGCGCAGCTCCACGCGGTGAGATACGTCCAAGGCCTCGCCCGCGCTGTAGAGGGCGGCGGGAGCCGCGTCTTCGAGGACTCGCGCGTCACGTCGGTCCGCGACGGTGCTCCCGTCGTCGTCCGGACCGGTCAGGGCACCGTCCGGGCGCGCGAGGTGGTTCTGGCGACCAATGTCCCCTTCGGCGGTGATGATCCCTCCGGCGGCAATCTGCCCTCCCAAGATCCGGGGTTTCCGGCCGGCCGGTACTATCTGCACCGGTCATACCTCATCGCCAGCCCGGCGTCTTCGCCGCGCTTGGACGGGACCTTCATCAGCGTTGATGAGCCAATGCGCTCCATCCTCGCGATCGACGTCGACGGCTCCGGGTTCGTCCTTGCCGGCGGCGAGGGCCACCGGGCCACCGAGCCTGGCGACGCCGCGGACCGGTACCGACGCCTCGCGGCCTTCTCCCGCGAGCGCCTCGGCACCGGGGAGGTCAGTTTCCGGTGGTCCACCCAGGACAGCATGCCCGTGGACGGGCTGCCTTACGTAGGACCTCTGTCCCCGGCCGCGGGCCACGTTCACGTGATCACGGGGTTGCGAAAGTGGGGCCTGACCAACGGGACGGCCGGGGCGCTGATTCTGGCCGATACCTTGACCGGGCGGCACAACCCCTGGGCGGGGGTGTTCGATAGCAACCGGAAGATTTCAGCCGGCGCTTCGGCCGGGGCCGCGGCACCAGCGGCCCAGCCTGCACCACCGGCCCAACCCGCCGGAGCCGAAGACAGCCAGGCCGCCGTCGCCGCGCTGCGTCCGGGCGTTGGCGCCGTCATTGAAATCGACGGACGGCCAACTGCGGTTTTTGCCACCGCGTCCGGAGACTTACTCGCCGTCTCCGCCGTCTGCACGCATTTGGGGTGCACGGTGGAGTTCAACCCGGACGAGGCGACGTGGGACTGCCCTTGCCACGGCTCCCGGTTTGCCAGCGACGGCAAGGTCATCCAGGGCCCGGCCGCAGTCAACTTGGAACCGAGGCGGGCACCCTCCCGCCCGGCCCGGGACGCGCAACCTGGCTGAATCCCTGTGTCAGGCCGTGCCGTGGGACGCGACGTGGTGCTCAGCCGGGGGAGCCCGTGATGCGCCGCCCGGAAGTCCGCCGTCCGGCCCTGGCGAAGCCGACGGCCGCCAAGACAGCGCCGGCACCTTCGGCAACTGCGCTGAGGGTCTTCTCGAAGAACCAGACGGGCTCGTACATCGCCGGAAACGGGCCGAACGCGGGAATGTCCACGTACCGGTAGAGGACCACAGCGGCGAAGGCACTCAGCGCAACCACGAACGCGACGGCGTAGGCGAGTCTGCTGCCGCGCAGCAGCACGAACAATCCGGCGAGCACAGCGGCGGCGGCTTCGAACAAGAAGAGGTTGCCCTGGCCGATCCCGGCGGGATTCCCCGCCTGATAGCCCGGGGCCAGATGGAGATGGACGCCGGCGTCGATGAACAGGGCAATGGCGGTGAGGATGCGCAGGGTCATGCCGGTTCCGTGCCTGCGGGCTGCAATCATGGCGCACCACCCCGAACAGATATGGGAAAGAGCCAATTCACGTACTTCCTTCATTGTGCGCCCGCCCGGCGTTTATGGAACCCGCCCGCCAGGAAACTGACCCGGTGCGGGCAGGAGGGATAGCGTAGTCACTGGCATGCATTCCAACGGCGGCAGGAGGGAAGTTGAGTGAAGCGTCACAAGCCAGCGCACGCATCGGTGACGGTGCTCATTGCCTTCGCGGCGAATATTCTGGTCGCGGTGGCCAAGTCGGTGGCCGCGCTCATCTCGGGTTCGGCGTCCATGACTGCCGAGGCTGCCCACTCCTGGGCCGACACCGGCAACCAGGTGTTCCTGCTCATTGCTGAACGCAAGGCCGCCAGGAAACGGGATAAGACCCACCCCATGGGCTACGGGCGCGAGGCCTATGTGTGGTCCATGATCGCCGCCTTTGGCCTGTTCACGGCCGGGGCGGTGGTATCAGTGATGCACGGCATCCAGCAGCTCATCACGCCGGAGCCGGCTGGAGACTTTACACTTGCCTACGTGGTCCTGGCCATCGCCTTTGTACTGGAGGGCGTGTCCTTCGCACAGGCGTTCAGGCAGTCGCGGAAGGCGGCGCGCGAGCTCGACCGGAACACCCTGGAACAGGTCCTCAAGAGCTCCGACCCCACGCTGCGTGCCGTCTTTGCCGAAGACGGGGCTGCCCTGATCGGGCTGCTCATCGCCTTCGCCGGGATAGCACTGCACCAGGCCACCGGATCCACCGTGCCGGACGCCGTCGGGTCCATCCTGGTGGGCATCCTGCTGGCGGTCGTCGCCGTCGTGCTGATCGACCGCAACCGGCGCTTCCTCGTGGGCCAGGCAGTAACCAGCGATGTTGAAGAAGCCATGGCCCGACGGCTCCTCGGGTTCCCGGAGATAGAGCGCATCACCTACTTGCACCTGGAATTTGTGGGCCCGCGCAGGCTCTACCTCGTGGCGGCGGTGGACATCCAGGGGGACCACCGGGAGCATGATGTCGCCGTGGCCCTGCGGCGGGTTGAACGCGAACTCGAGGACCACGAAATGGTCGAAGAGGCAGTCCTGACCCTCGCCACCGCAGACGAACCGTCATTGGTCTTTCCCGCGGTCTGAGGGCAACGCTGCTTCAGGCGCCGGTCCCCAAAGCCAAGCCGGGACGCTTCCAGGATGTTTAGTTAAGGCAGTCCGCGCAGTATGCGTGTCCGGCCTTCTCCTCGGCGAGCTGGGACCGGTGCCGCACGAGGAAGCAGGAATAGCAGGTGAACTCGTCCTCTTTCTGCGGGATGACCGTTACGGTCAGTTCCTCGCCGGACAAGTCCGCGCCGGGAAGTTCGACACCTTCGGAAGTATCGGCCTCGTCCAGTTCGCGGACAACGCTCCGGGCGTCGGGCGCGTTCGCCGACCGGAGGGCCTCCAAGGAGGCGTTGCGTGATTCCGCGACGTCGGAGCGTACTTCGTCATAATCGGTTGCCACCTGGTGGTACTCATTTCCGTTGCTGGGGCGTTTGGTCCGGAGCCTCTCCGGCTCTCCGGGATTGAACGGTACAGCATTACGCCGTGTAAATGCTGGGGATAGGGGGATTCGCCCGGGTGACTCTCGTGACACCAGGCTGCGGCCAGCCGTCTGCGCACGCTTTCGGACTTCGTTCGAGACTGGTCATGTGTCCTTCATGCGCCGTTAATTTGCGTGCCCTAGCCTGTTGCCGTAGGGACCATCCAGTTTGGGAACTGCCCGCATTCACCGGAAGGGATTCGCCATGGCCGATATCGCTGCAGTGCTGGGACGGCTCACGCCGGAGGAGATCGAAGAACTGCGGTCCTTGGGACCCAACGGGTACCTGAACCGGCGCCTCACCGACGCCCTGGACCGAGCGGCTGGCGGCCCCGGCGCCGGCCGCGGATACTATGTCCCCAACGGGAACGTCAGTTCCACGGGAGGGCAGCACGTGATCCTGCGCAGCGACGTTTCGGGCTGGCTTTTCGGGCCTCCCCAGCCGGCGTAGCGGTCCACCCACATCTAGTCTCTTGCCTGGACAGGATGAATCCCCTCCCGGACCCGCTCAGGAAGGGCCATACTGGCTCAGAGAGAGGGGGTCCTGCTGTGCGGATTCTGATGGTGGAGGATGAGCACGCCCTTGCGGAGACGGTCCGCCGCGGGCTGAAGAATGAAGGCTTCGTCGTCGATGTCGCCCACGACGGCGTCGGCGGGCTGTCGGCCGCGCTCGAGAATCCGTATGACGCGATCCTGCTTGACCTCATGTTGCCGCGGATGAACGGCTACGACGTCTTGAAGGAACTGCGGCGGCGCAAGGTCTGGACCCCGGTGCTGATGCTCACGGCCAAGGACGGTGAGTACGACCAGACCGACGCCTTCGATCTGGGCGCGGACGACTATCTGACCAAGCCGTTCAGCTTCCTGGTGCTGGTGGCCCGGATCAGGGCGCTGATCCGCCGCGGGGCGCCGGCCAGGCCAGTTGTTCTGAGCGTTGGCACCCTGTCGCTGAACCCCGTGAACCGCAGTGTGCGGCGCGGAGAAACCCCCATCAGCCTCACGGCGAGGGAGTACGGGCTTCTCCAGTTCCTGATGCGTCGGCACGATCAGATTGTCTCCAAGTCCGAGATCCTCCAGAACGTCTGGGACCCGGCTTTCGAGGGTGCGGACAACGTTGTGGAGGTCTACATCGGTTACCTTCGGCGCAAGATCGACGTGCCCTTCGGCGTCCATACACTGACCACCGTGCGAGGCATGGGCTATCTGCTCAGCTCCGGACCGAACCTTGGGCACCGTGACGTCGTGACGCGCGAGGACTGAGGGCAGCAGGCTCGGACGGCGGCAACGGGGCCGGTGCTGGCAAAGCAATCTCAAACCGGCAGTGCCCCGGCGGCGCATCCGTGGAACGGATTGTCCCGTGATGGGCAGCCACAATGCCCGCCGCGATAGCCAGGCCCAGCCCGCTGCCCCCGCCTTCGCGGGAGCGGCTGCCATCCAGCCGGACGAAGCGTTCGAAGATCCGGTCGCGGTCCGCCTCCGGGATGGGATCGCCGTCGTTGTCGACGGTGATGATGACTTGGTTCCCGGCCGGCCGCAGGTCCACATCGATCCGGGACAGCGCGTGGCGATCGGCGTTGTCCAGGACGTTCCGCAGCACCTGCGCCAGGCGGCGGGCATCTCCGCGGATCCGTGCCGGAACGAGCTCGACGGAAATCCGGTGGCGGCTGGTGGAGCGCAGCCGCCGGATCTCTTGGTCGAGGATGTCGTCGAGGTCCACGTCCTCGGGTTCCACTTTCAGGCCGCCGTCGTTTGCCTTGGCCAAGGTCAGCAGGTCCTCCACGAGGTAGCTCATGCGGGCTGTTTCCTCGGCGAGGACGTCCTTCATTTCGAGCCACATGGCCCCGGTTGGGTCGGCGGCCGCGATCTCGACCCCCGCCTTGAGGGTGGCCAGCGGGCTGCGCAGTTCATGGCTGGCGTCCGAGACGAACCGGCGCTGTTCGATGTCTGAGGCCTGGAGCCGGTCCAGCATCATGTTCATGGTCAGCGCCAGGGCTTGGATCTCATCGTTGGTGCGCGGCACGTCGACGCGTCCGTCCAGGCGTTCGGAATTGATGCGCGCCACCTGGCCGCGGATCCTTTCGACCTGACGGAGTGAACGGCCCACGAGCAGCCACACGGAAACGGCCACCGTGAGCAGTAGCAGAGGCGTTGCCCCCAGCATGAACCACGCGACTGTGGAGATGGTATCGGCCTGGATCTGCGCTGCCTGGGCGACCACCACCGAGTAGTCCATGGTGCCGGTCCGCGCTCCGACGGTCACGATGTGATAGTCGTCGTTATCGCCGATGCTTGGCAGGCTCGAGACATCCTGGACCATGGTCTGGCCCGGAGCCGGCCGCTGGGCCGACAGCGGCGCGTCCGCGACTTCCGGATCGGAGGCAACCACGACGTATCCGGTTGAGTCCAGGAGCTGGACGAACTGGCCCGCATGGGAGGTGTCTGTGATGTAGGCGCGGGCATCTTCGATGTCCATATCCTCCATCTCGGCAATGACGTCGAGGGCCTTCTGCCTGGCGGTTGAGTCCGTGGACGTAACCAGCGATGTCTGTAGCAGCACCAGCAGGATGACGCCGCCGAGCAGCAGGGCAACTGCCACGACGCCGACGGCGACCGCTGTCGAGCGCTTGCGCACGCCCCACCGGGTCTCGCCCCTGCGCGGCCGGCCGGCCGTCGCTACTTTGCGCTGTGCCATGCTCCCAGAATGCGGCACCCGGGGGATCCGAACAACCGCAGGCGGGAAATTTCCGGGGTTGACGCGCGCTCTCTTCCCGGCCGGCGGGATCCGCTACGGGAAACCCGCCACTCTCAGTCTTCTCTCAGCGGGATGGGCGAGAGTATTAAGGAACCTCGGTTCAAAGTTTCCGGCCGTACGCTCTCCTCAACCAGCGTGCGGCCGGCACTATGTTTCCCGGTCGCCACCCGAAGCTGGGCGGCGCGCTGACTAGCCCCGGCGGCCCAACTCATCCCACAAAAACGCCAGCGTCGCGGCACCGGACTTCAGGATGTCAATGCTGACGCTTTCGTCACTGTCGTGCCAGTTGTCCTCCACCAGCCCCGTCCCGAAAAAGACCACCGGAACATCTAATGCGGAGGAGATAAGGCTGGCGGGTCCGCCGCCGGCGTTTCCCATCCGCCCCACCTCCCGTACCCCGAAGCCTTTGGCCATTGCCGCTGCGAGGGCATCAACAAATGCGCCGTCAGGGGTCCGGTAGGGTTCCTGCGCGGTCTCTGTTTCGAGCGACAGCTCATAGCCAAAGCGGTCGCTGATGGTTTCAGCAATCCATTGCCGTAGCTGGTCGGCGACCGCGTGCGCTTTCTGCCCGCTGACTGTGCGGATACTGAGGTCGGCCGATGCCATGGAAGGAACTGCTGCCCTAGCTACGCCGATGGGGTCCCCGGCTGCCATCGCGATGACCTCCATAGCGGGGCGCTCCCAGATCCGCTCCAGAACGGTGAAGCCCTCCTCGCCGCCGATGCTGCGGGTGTGCGACCGGTCCAGCCAGTCCTGTGGGTCGAACGGCAGCGCGGCCAGTTCGGCGCGGCGGCGCGGGGAGATTTCCTCAACGTCGTTGTAGAAGCCTGGGAGCGTGATCCTGCCTTTCTGGTCGTGCAGCTGTGCCAGCAGGTTGCTCAGTTCGAAGGCGGGATTGGGTGCGGTACCGGACACCGCGCCGCTGTGGATGTCCGTGAATGGACCGTAGACCTCCAAGCGCGCGCCGAGCATGCCCCGGATGCTGGTGCAGAGGGCCGGATGATTGGCCCGCCACAGCAAGGTGTCGGAGAAGATCACCACGTCTGCGTCCAGACGGGACCGGTTCGCCCGAAGAAGGTCTGCCAATCCGGGGGAACCCGCCTCTTCCTCCCCTTCGATGATCATTTTGAGATTCACGGCAGGTGCGGAGCGCCCGGTGGCGTGCAAATGAGAGCGGATGCCCCAGACGTGGGCCAAGACCTGGCCCTTGGCATCTGAGGTTCCCCGGCCGTAGAGCCGGCCGTCCCGGCGCACCGGGTCGAACGGGGAGGTTTGGTCCCAGTTTTCCTCCTTGACGGCGCGGACGTCGTGGTGGCTGTAAATGAGCACCGTGGGGGAGCCCGGGGCGGCCACCCATTCGGCATAGACAGCGGGGCACTCCGCCCCACGCCAGATCTCCGTGATGGGGAATCCGGCGCCGCGCAGTTCTCCGGCCAGCCAGTTAGCCGACCGCTCAAGGTTGTGTTTCCGCTCAGGGACACCGGCCACTGAGGGTATGCGGATCCATTCCGAGAGCCGCTCGACGAGCAGGGGCGCGTGGGTGTCCACGTAGCTTCGGACCTCGTCGTCCACGTCCATGGTGGTGCTCCGCTCGGGTAGTCAGGCTGATTGAAGTCGTCCGGGCAGACGACGTTGCCCCTGCGCTGTGCCGTGGGTGAGTTCGACGGCGTCCATCACCACCGCTGTCAGGCTCTGGCTGCTGAGCATCACTTCCCGCTGCCGACGTGCACCTGTGCCGGCCGTGAGAATCCGGGCCAACTCATCGGTCACGTGTTCCTCATCGCCTGTTTCGGCCAGGGTGGGGCGGATGTGGCTCAGGAGAGCCTGGACGGCTTCAGCCGCCGGGCACGGCGTGTTCAGCAACGGATGCAAAAGCGCTCCGTCCACGCCGGCCGAACTGGCCTTCCACCCGGCCAGGCGGAGTACTGCGGCTGAGACGCGGGGAGCGGGGCTGCCCGCTGCCCAATCCCGGGCTGCTTGCTCGACCAGTGCCCGCACGACGGCTGCAATGGTGGCGGCATGGCCGGCATCCAGGCACACATCGCCGATGCGGACTTCCACTGTGGGATGGCTGCGCGACAGCCGGGCGTCAAAATACACCATGCCTTCGTCCAGGAGTACGTCTGCTGCCAGCAAGGACTGCACGTGGCGCCGGTATGCCCGCACGGAGCCGAAGTGCTCGCAGGGGCCCGCCGTCGGCCACCGGCTCCAGGCTTGGTACCGGAAGCTCGCATAACCGCTGTCGGTTCCCCTCCAGAAGGGGGAATTGGCACTCAGGGCAAGCACAATTGGCAGCCAGACGCGGATTCGGTCCAGAACCGCCACGCCTTCCTCCGCCGAGTTGATGGCCACGTGAACATGGAAGCCGCACGTCAGTTGCTCGTGAAGGGTCAACCCAAACCGGGCAGCCATGTTCAGATACCGCGGATGGGCCACCAGGGTTGGCGTCGTCGGCAGGGGACTGGTGGCCAACGCGACTGCCCGGGCTCCCATGGATCGGGCAGCCTCATCGGCCAGGATGCGGCCAGAGCGGATGGCTGAGGCCAACTCCGGCAGGGTGCGGCAGACAGGGCCAACGGCCTCAAGTTGCTCCTGCTGAACTTCCAGGGTCAGCGCCGGCCCCAGAGGCGCTTCCACAGATTTTTGGCGTCGGGAAAGTGACTGTTCGGCGACTGGCATGGGCTGCCCTGTTCGGCTGTCGACGAGCAGGAATTCTTCCTCGACACCGAACGTGCGGCAACTGTCACCGTGCGTGCGGGGTCCCGTTCGGCGCATGGATGTCCTAGGTGGAAGGGGCCGGTCAGGCCCGAGGTGGTTGCGCTACTGTCCTAACGGCACCAGCGGCCCTTCCTGCACGAGCCTTAACCGCCCGCCCCCAAATGCACAAACACGAAGGCCGATAGTTTTCTCAGATTACCCACCTTCGTAGGGTCTGGGAAGGATCCGCGTTGCGCAGTGGCTGAGAAGTGCCTTCCGCCCGTGCCGCCGGACCTTGCATCGACGCCTATGCTCAGTATGCTTATGACTTGGAATTATCAGTGGTCATCCCGCCCAGGCGCCCACATCGCCGGGACTCCAAAAACGCGGCACCGGACATTTCCGGGCTGAGAGGGAGGAGACTTTAATGAGCCGGTCGTCTTCGCATTGGGCACAGCCGGCAATACCGGCGGCCGAGGTTCCTGTCGACGTTCTTATTCCAACTTGCGACCGTCCCGCGGAGCTTGGTGTGACCCTGGCCGGGCTGGCGGCGCAGCAGCAATCGGAGTTCAGGGTGGTCATCAGCGACCAATCCTCGGGGGCGCCGGCCTGGGAGAGCGCGGCAGCGGCGGCGATGGTCCGGGTGCTACGGGCGCAGGGCCGGCCTGTCGAACTCCTACGGCATTTGCCGCGGCAGGGGCTGGCGGAGCATCGACAGTTCATGCTCGAACAGGCCGCGGCGGAGAAAGTTCTGTTCCTCGACGACGACGTTTGGCTGGAGCCGGACGCGTTGCAACTTCTGGGTGAGGCCTTGGAACAGCTCGATTGTGGGTTTGTCGGCATGGCACCGCAGGGCTTGTCCTATCTCTCAGACAGGCGCCCGGAGCAGACAGGTGCCTTCTCCCCGTGGGATGGGCCGGTCCATCCGGAACGGATCAGGCCGGGGGCCGACGGTTTTGAGCGTTGGTCCCTCCATAGTGCCGCGAACTTGGCGCACCTCAGCGCGGACCTTGGTCTCCAGTCTGGGGAATGGATAGCGTACCGGATCGCATGGCTCGGCGGGTGCGTCATGTATCGGACCGCAGCCCTGCACGACGCCGGCGGGTTCGAGTTTTGGACGCGGCTTCCGCCGGTTCACGCGGGCGAGGATGTGCTCGCCCAATGGCAGGTGATGGACAGGTACGGCGGCGCGGGCATTCTTCCCTCGGGCGCCGTGCACCTGGAGGCGCCAACCACCATCCCGGACCGGACGGTGGAAGCCTACCTGGAAGTACTGGGCCAGGAAGTTGATTGAGCGAAAGGACGAAAGACCATGAATGACCTCCCTACACCCATTGAAGTCCAGAAGTTCCTCGGGGGAGTGGACTACCCGGCAGACCGGGAGACGCTGTTGTCCAAGGCAAAGGATTCTGGGGCGGACGCGGAAACTTTGAAAGCTTTGGAAGGCCTGCCCGACAAGACATTCGACAGCCCGACCGCGGTCAGTTCAGCCATCTCGCGCGATTGATCTTGTAGTGATTGATACTTGTCCGATTGATCCCTGCCGCGGTTGATCCTGTCCCGATAGATACTTGTCCCGATTGATCCTTGCCAAGGGAGGGCGGCTGGCACGCCGGGGTTCGGAACCCCGGCGCGGTGATGCCGGTCTGTCCTGGTCAGCCCTCGTCAGCGTGCGGCGTCCGGCTGGCGGAAAGGCGTTCGAGGAGATCGGCAAGCTCGTCCACGCCCCGCGAGTCCCGGATGGCGAGGCCAATGCGGTTGCTGGCGTCGCGGTAGGAAGGACTGGACAGGACTGCGCGGACGGCCTTGGCGACGGCGTCGGGTTTGGCGCGGTTGGTCCGCAGATTGATTCCGCTGCCAGACCACGCCACCCGGGCTGATACTTCGGTTTTATCCTCTGTTTCGCCCGCAACGACGAGGGGCACGCCATGGCGAAGGGCGAACTGCACGCCGCCGTAGCCTCCGTTGGTGACCAGGACGTCCGTTTTGGGCAGCAGTTCGTCGTAGGGCAGGTAGGTGGCGACGCGGACGTTGCGGGGGAGTGGACCGGAGAGTGAGTCGAGTGGCCGGCCACCGGTGGTGACGACGACGAGGACGTCGTCGTCAGCCAGACCTTCAATAGCAGGGCGGACGAGGTCGTCGAAGTCCCGGTTGGCGACAGTGCCCTGGGTGACGTGCACAACGGGACGGCCGGCATCGAGGTCGGCCCACCACTCGGGCAGCGCGGGGGCGCTGGCGGCCGCTGCTCCGCCTTGGGATACCGGGCCCACGAAATGGACTGTCTCGGGCAGGTCGGATCGGGGGTATTCGAAGTCGCGAACGCCGAACTGGGCGATGTGGTCGGCGGCGCGGGGCCAGTCCATGAAGAAGTTCGGAAACGGTGATCCCGTGACCTCGCGGGCGATGTTGTCCGCGTATTTTTGGACTGGGGCAAAGACCACCTTCTCGGTCAGGGTCTGCAGTGCACGGTTCCGCAGCCGGCCCGCGGCGCCCGACATTGGCGGTATGCCCAGCCCGTAGGGAGCCGTGTCGCGGCTGGCCAGGCTGAGCGGCACGATGCCGCAGTTGATGACCGCAGGACGGCCTGGATTCGCTCCGGCGAGCAGCAGTGCGGCGCCCATGAACAGCGACTCGGCCAGGACCGCATCGACCGGACGCTCCGCGAAGACCGCCTGGATCGCCTCGTACTGGGCCTTCCCGGGACGCATGAAGATTTCTTTGATGTCGAACCGGATTCCTCTGGGTCCTTTCAGCCCCACGCGGCCCGGGAAGGCCTCGTCCAGCTTCGTATCGTCGAAGTCCGCCGCCGGCGGGAGGGGCACGAAGGTGGCGCCGGTCTCCGCCACCCGGTGCTCGAACCGCTGCCCCGTGAGGAAGCGGACATCGTGCCCTCTCTCCACGAGGCCGGCGGCCACGGCCAGCATCGGTGTGACATGCCCGATCAAGGGACTGGAACAAACAAGTACCGATGCCATGCCGCCTCCTGAACTGATTACGTTGCTTCAGTTTTGATTACTATGTAACAGTAGTCAATATGGTGAGGAAGAATGGCGAGGAATAATTCTGGGCCGCGGCAGTACCGTTCAGCGTTGCGGGAAGAGCAGGCGTCCGCCACCCGCAGGCGCGTGCTTGAGGCGGCCGGCCGCTGCTTTGCGGCGAACGGCTTCACCGCGACCACGCTTGCGGCCATCGCGGGTGAGGCCGGCGTATCCGTGGAGACGGTCCAAAGCCACGGGCCAAAGAAGCGGCTGCTGCTCGCTGCCTTGGAGACGGCGACAGCCGGCGCGGAGGGCGGCCGGTCCATTCTTGAGGTGCCGGCGGCGCAGGCTGTGCTGGCCCAGGAGCGGGCCCGGGACGCGCTGCTCGGCTTGGCCTCGTTTGCCGCGGAACTCAACGGCCGCATCGGGCGGCTCTGGCAGGCACTGGCGGCTGCCGCACAGGGGGATGCGGACATCGCTGCGGCGCATGCCGGGCTCCAGGAGCGCATCCGCGCTGATTTGCTGAAGGTGGCGCGCCTGCTTCAGCAGCGCGGCGGCCTTCGCGCGGACATGTCGGAAGAGTCCGTGGCTGCGACGCTCTTTGTCCTGACGTCCCCTTACCAGCATGAGCTCCTGGTGGTGCAGGCCGGCTGGAGCGAGGAAGGCTACCTCGCCTGGCTTGAGCAGATGTTAATCGAGACGGTGCTGGCTCCCTGAGTGCGATCAGGAAATCGGCCGCCCTTTCGCCGGACGATGCGCTCGGGCAGCGCGGCGGGCGTGCGTTCGGCGGCCTTCCGCCGGTAGTCCTTGATCGTGGACGAGGCTCCGGGCTAGGCTGGATGCTCAGCATGCTTAGCAATTTCGGTTCACGCGAAGGAGTTCTAATGAGGGCATTAACCTGGCAAGGCAAGAGGTCGGTCCGCGTTGAAAACGTGCCGGACCCGGTGATCCAGGACCCCACTGACGCCATCGTCAAAATTACCTCGACGGCGATTTGCGGGTCCGATCTCCACCTCTACGAAGTCCTGGGCCCGTACCTGAAGTCCGGCGACATCTTGGGCCACGAACCAATGGGGATCGTCCAGGAGGTCGGCGCCGGCGTCCACGACCTCCAGCCGGGGGACCGCGTTGTCATTCCGTTCAACATCTCCTGCGGCCACTGCTGGATGTGTAAGCAGGGCCTGCAGTCGCAGTGTGAAACAACGCAGGTGCACGATCACAACAGCGGGGCGAGCCTGTTCGGGTTCTCTGAACTCTACGGCTCCGTGCCCGGCGGCCAGGCTGAGTATTTGCGCGTTCCGCACGCCGACTACGGGCCCATTAAGGTCGGGAAAGAACTGCCGGATGAGCGCTACCTGTACCTCTCGGACATCCTCCCCACCGCGTGGCAGGGCGTGAAATACGCCGACGTCCCCGCCGGGGGCACGCTTGCCGTGTTCGGGCTCGGCCCCGTAGGACAGTTCGCCAGCCGCATCGGACGTCATTTGGGGCAGCGGGTGATCGCGGTGGAACCTGTCCCGGAGCGGCGCCGGATGGCTGAGCGCCACGGGATAGAGACCCTGGATTTCACGAAGGATATCGGGGACCGGCTGCGCGATATGACGGACGGGCGGGGCCCTGACGCCGTGCTCGACGCCGTCGGAATGGAGGCCCACAACTCACCGGTCGGTGCGTTCGCCCAACATGTTGTGGGCATATTGCCGGACGCCGTGGCGAAGAAGGCCATGGAGACCGCCGGCGTGGACCGGCTGACGGTTTTGCATTCCGCCATCGACGCCGTCCGTCGGGGCGGAACGCTTTCGCTGAGTGGAGTCTACGGCGGTACGGCCAGTCCGATGCCTTTGCTGACAATGTTCGACAAGCAGTTGCAGCTGCGCATGGGCCAGTGCAACGTGCGCAACTGGACCGATGAGCTGCTCCCGATTGTGGAGGATCCGTCGGATCCTCTGGGCGTAATGGACCTGAAGACGCATGAAGTGTCCCTGGACGGGGCTGCAGCAGCCTACGAGATGTTCCAGAAGAAGCAAGATGGCTGCATCAAGGTGGTCCTGAAGCCATAGCGCCGCGCTGGCCTGACGCCGGGACCCCTCATCGGCAGGTCTCCCGGCGTCAGGCGGCTGCGTCCATCCCGGGGCCAGACCAACCGCAAGTGCGCCTGCTGCCGGCGGACAGATCTATAGGCTGGCCTGATGACCGGTTTCCCTGATCTGCTGCCCACGTTGCTGTGCGTTGGGCTCCTGATGGCGGTGGCTGTCGGTCTGCTCGCGGCATTCCGAATCCCGCACAGATCTGCACCGGCGCTGGCGATTCTCCGCGGAGCTGCGCAGCTCGCTGTCATCAGCCTGATACTGGGCGGTGTCATCACCAGCCCGGTCTGGGTCGGCGCGGCACTCCTCGTGATGTTCACCGTGGCCGCAGTCACCGCATCGCGACGCCTGGGCTGGGCGTGGAGCCGCCTCGCGGTGGTGGGCGGCTCCATGGCCGCGGGCGTCGTGGTGACGCTTGCGATCGACTTCGGTACTGGCGCGATCGCCTTCACGCCGCGGTACGCGCTGGCCATCGGAGGGATAGTGATCGGCAATGCGATGACGATCGCCACGCTGGCCGGCCGGCACTTTGCCGAGTCGGTGAATGACCATTGGGACGAGGTTGAAGCGTGGCTTGCCTTGGGCGCCACGCGCCGCCAGTCGACGCTGGAGTTGGCCCGGCGGGCGGTCTATTCAGCTCTCATCCCCTCGACGGACCAGACCAAGACGACCGGCTTGGTCACCTTGCCGGGGGCGTTCGTGGGCGCAATCTTCGGGGGACTCTCACCTGTGGAAGCGGGTCGCTTCCAGATCGTCGTGCTCGCCTCGATCATGGCGGCAGGTTCCGTGACCGCCGTCGCGCTCATCAGTGCCGTCGCGCCGGTGAGGGTGCGCCCAGCCCGGCCCCGCTAAAGCAGGCCAGGGCCCGTCAGGCCGGCACCCGGATAACCAGCGGGTCCATCGGCTGGCCGTCGGCGTACTGGCCGTCGAACAGTTCCGAACCAGCCTGGGATACCGCCACGTCGACGCGCTCCCAGACAAGGAATCCCTCCATGTTGCGGGGCGCGGCAGTGCGCAGGTTACCGACGTCCACGCGGTCTTTCCCGCCGCCGTCGCCCGTGCTGATGGACAGGACCCCGTGCCCGCCGGCGAATTCGACCCAGGGATCCAACAGCCGGACAAACATCATGCCGTGGTGGCCGGCGACCCGAACGTCGCCGCGGAACCGCAGCACGCCGGTACCGCCGGCGGGATCGTACTCGGAGCCGTTGGGGGCGAAGCAGAATGCTCCGGACGCTGTCACCGTGGCGCCGTCGGCGGCGGAGACAGCGCCGTCCGGGAGCCCCGCAATGTAGTCCATGAAGCTGCGCTTAATGCCCCACGTCAGGCCCGGCGGGGGCAACGGAGCGGGGGAAGCGGACGCTGGGTTCACGTAGGTTCTCCTGGGCGGTCGGGCGGATCTATCTTTCGAGCCTAGCCGGGGATCCACGCCCGGCTGAACTGTTGCACCTCCGACACTTCATCCGGCGTATTTCACTGACGGCGTATGCCGCTCAGGACTACTGCCGGGACGGCGGTGGTTGACTTGGATGAGTACCGTTTTGCAGGGAGGTGCACCGTGGCCGAAGCCATCAGCAGGGTTTCCGGATCTGACGTGTCCGAGGACCCCTTGGACTCCTATTCCGCAACGGTCATCCGCGTAGCCGAAGCTGTCACGCCACACGTCGCGGCGATCGAGATGACCGGCAAGGGGCGCAACGGCAGGTTCAGGGTTGGAGCAGGTTCTGCCGTTCTCTTCACCACTGACGGGTACCTGCTCACCAACGCCCACGTGGTGGGCGGCGCCGAGTCAGGACACGCGCTCTTCGCGGACGGCACGTCCACCGCCGTGGAGGTGGTGGGAGCCGACCCGCTCTCCGACCTTGCCGTGGTCCACGGCCGGGCGCCGACGGCGGCACCGGCGGACTTGGGCGACGCCGAATCGCTCCGGGTCGGGCAACTGGTGATCGCCGTTGGTAATCCGCTCGGACTCTCGGGTTCCGTCACAGCCGGAGTGGTCAGCGGCCTGGGCCGCTCTATTCCAGTCTGGTCCGGGCGGAACCGGCGCGTGATCGAGGACGTCATCCAGACCGATGCTGCGCTCAACCCTGGCAGCTCCGGAGGGGCGCTGGCAGATGCCCGCGGACGGATTGTCGGCATCAATACGGCCGTCGCCGGCGTCGGTCTGGGCCTGGCTGTTCCCGTCAACGCGACGTCCCGGCGCATCATCGCGTCGCTGGTCAAGGACGGCCGTGTCCGCCGGGCCTACCTTGGGCTCGTCAGCACGCCTACCCAGCTGCAGCCGAGCGCCGTCGTCCGGACCGGTCGCCGGCACGGCCTGCTGGTGGTGGAAGTACTGCCGGGTTCGCCCGCCGAACGCGCCGGGCTCCGGGGCGGCGACATCCTCCTGAAGGTAGGCGAGAGGTCCGTGTCCAATGCCGAGAGCCTGCAGAAACTGCTCTTCGCCGAAGCGATCGGGGAGCCACTTGATCTGGCCGTCCTGCGCGATGGCGTGGAGCTGGGTCTGGTAGCGGTGCCAGCGGACATGACGGAGAACCAGTAGGGGAAAACCGTCCGGCATAGGCCCGCTCAACGCGGGATTCAGGGCCGGATTTCGGCGCAATGCATCGCGGGAGGGCACGAATTTGCCGTCCCGGAAACTACTTGGGTGCCCGGGACCGCGGCCCGCAGAATTACTCGTTTCACGCCGTAAGTACCTGCCTGCCGCTTCGCCGCCGTACTCAGCGATACTGACGCCTGTACCCGACTTTCTCCGGGCGAAAGATCGGGTAGCGGCATATCTTGTTGCGCCAAGTCCGGACATGTCACGGTGGCATTGGAAAGCCGGAGGAACAGAGTCTCAGTATGGCCTGATTCCAATGCTGAACCGGCTCTTCGCAGGCGATTGAGGTCGTTCTATCTGGGGAAATCGGAGAGCAACGTGGAAAGCCTAACGGGAACTGCACCCCCCATTTCGGTCCGCTTATTCGGATCCTTTGAAGTACGCCGGGACGGCGTCTCGCTCACTGCCGCCGACATGGGCGGATGCAAGCCGCGGCACATACTGGAGATCCTCCTCCTAAACCTGGGCACGCCCGTGTCCAAGACCCGCCTGATCGATCTCCTTTGGGGCGCAGGAGCCAGCGACGGCTCGGTAGCCACCCTGGAAAGCTACATCAGCGGGATCCGGCGCGCCATCCAACCGGGCCAGACCAAGACCGGTCCGCTCCGCACCGCCAACAGCGGCTACGTCCTGGACCCCGCCCTCGTGGACCTGGACCTGTTCCGGTTCCGTGCACTGGTCCGCGCTGCCGCGGAGCTGCCGCCAGCGGAGGCGTACCCGCTGTTGCTCGAGGCCCTAGACCTTAGCGCCGAACCGCTGCTCGGGTTCGAACTTGCCTCCGACTGGGCTGAAGAGGCACGCACACGCCATGCGGCTGAAAAGGTGGCGCTGCAGATCCTCGCGGCCGAGACTGCCGCAATGCTGGGCAAACCGGAGGACGCCGTCAACCTGGTACAGGCTGCCATCCGGTCCGAGCCCCTCAACGAACGGGCCTGGACTGTGCTGGTGACAGCCTATGAGCAGGCGGGCCTGCCGGCCGAAGGCCTGGCGGCGTATGACCGCTGCCGCCGGCTGTTCGATCACGACCTGGGCTGCACTCCCGGACCGGCGCTGCAGCAGGCGCATCTTCGCCTGCTCCGGCAGCATGCGGAAGCAAATTCCGAACTTTCCGAGGTCCTCGCGGCACTGCTCTATCTGGGTGAGCGGATGAACGGGCCCAAGAGCCGGCAGCTGCCGGCGGCGGAGTCGCGGCGCATGCACGAGAATGCCGGGCGCGTGCTGGATTCGTTTCTTCAGCGGGTACGGGCCGCCGTCTAGCGTCTCGTTGCGCCGGATTGCGCTGCCGCCGGGACGGGGAGTTAACTTCGTCACGTGGCCGCGATTCGCGGCAAATCCTTGGACCCGGGGCCTCATACTGGGAAGGAGCCTGGCGGGCTGTCCCACCGCCGGGTGACAGGAGGGCCCATGGAAACCGTAAAGAAAGTCGTTAAGAACGTCAAGAAAGTCGTTAAGAACGAGTACTTCCCCGCGGCCGCCGTGCTGTCCGGGGTCATCCTATTCTGGGTCCTAGGCCTGTTCGGCGGACTGTCCCTCCTGAGCGCCCGCCAGTCGCCGGTGACCACCCTGACCTGGCTGCTTTTCGTCTACGCCGTAGCGGTGCTTTCGCCCCTCGCCGGACTGGTGGCCGCCGTCGATCTCGTCCGCCGGTGGCTGCGGAACAGGCAGGCGCGCGCGGCCGGGTCCGCGTAGCGGCACCAGCCTATCCAAACCAGCCTATTCAAAGCGGGAAGGGTCGCCCATGCCCCGCCGGACGACTTCGGCGGCTCCCCCCGAGAAATCGATCACCGTGGTAGGTTCAGCGCCGCAGTCGCCGGAATCGATGACGGCATCCACCACATGCTCCAGGCGCTCCTTGATCTCCCAGCCCTGCGTCAGCGGCTCTTCCTCGTCGGGAAGCAGCAAAGTGCTGGACAGCAGGGGTTCGCCGAGTTCGGAGAGCAGGGCCTGGACTACGTGGTTGTCCGGGATGCGCACGCCTACTGTCTTCTTCTTCGGGTGCAACAGCCGCTTGGGCACCTCCCTCGTGGCGGGCAGGATGAAGGTGTAGCTGCCGGGTGTCACGCCCTTGATGCTGCGGAAGACGTCGTTGTCGATCTGGACGAACTGGCCCAGCTGGGCGAAGTCCTTGCAAACGAGCGTGAAGTGGTGCTTGTCGCCCAGGTGCCGGATGGACTTGATCCGGTCCAGGGCCTCCCGGTTACCGAGCTGGGCGCCCAGTGCGTAGCACGAATCGGTGGGGTAGGCGATCAGGCCGCCTGAGCGCACGATCTCCACTGCCTGCAGGATCGAACGCGGCTGGGGGTTCTCGGGGTGCACATCAAAGTATCTCGCCATGGCACGAGCTTACGCCCGGCAGTCCGGGCGCTGTTCGCGACGTGCCGCCGGGTGACGTACCCCGGGTTCACATACCGCTACAGCTGCTCGTCGTGATGGATCCGCTCGCCTAGTTGCCGCAGAGGCTCCCCGCTGCCGCTCCACTGCTGGGAAATAAACTCCGCAGCGATGGACACGGCCGTTTCCTCGGGGGTCCGGGCACCCAGATCAAGGCCCACCGGACTGTGGAGCTTAGACAGCTCTGTTTCGCTCAGTCCCGCTTGCCGCAGCCGCGCCATCCTGTCCTCGTGAGTGCGCCTGGATCCCATCGCGCCAATAAAGGCGACGGGCCTGCCACGGAGGGCCACTTCAAGGACGGGGATGTCGAATTTGGGGTCGTGGGTGAGGACGCACAGTACGGTCCTGGAATCCAGCAGCCCTTGGGCGTACTGGTCACTCAGGTACCGGTGCGGCCACGCGTTGACCACCTCGGCGGCGTCGGGGAATCGAGCGGGCGTGGCGAAGACAGAACGTGCATCACATACGGTCACCCGGTACCCCAGAAAGGCGCCAAGCCGTGCCAGGGCCGCGGCGAAGTCGATGGCACCGAAGACAATCATGCGCGGCGGCGGGGCATAGCTTGCGAAGAAGACGCGCATGCCGGTGTCGAGCCGTTCTCCGTCGACGCCGTAGGTCAGGATGCCCGTCCGCCCGGCGGCGAGGAGGCCCTGGGTGTCGTCGCCCACGGCCTGGTTGGTGCGGTCGGAACCGAGGTCGCCTTCAAACCCTTCCGGCCTGACGATGAGATGCCTGCCCATCCGGTTTGCATCCGGATGTTCGATGACCGTGGCGACCCCCACCCGGCGCCCCGCGGCAATGGCCCGGGCGACGGCGTCGAGCTCGGCAAAACGCTCCCGGGATACCGGTTCCACGAAGATGTCGATGATCCCACCGCAGGTAAGGCCCACTGCGTAGGCGTCGTCGTCGCTGACGCCGTAGCGCACCAGGACCGGCTCGCCTCCGTTGACGACCTCGCTGGCCAGTTCATAGACGGCACCCTCCACGCAGCCGCCGGAGACGGAGCCCACTGCCTCGCCGTCCGCCGTCACGAGCATGGCCGCGCCGGGGAGCCGTGGCGCGGATTGGAACGTGCTCACGACGGTGGCCAGGCCCGACGTCGCACCCCTCCGCCAGTCCCGCAACATGGCCGCCAGGACATCGTGCATCCGCGTCCCCTAAAGCCTGCCGCACAGCCGGAGTGCCCGGAAGGCCGAGCGCCGGCCGGCCCAGTATGCAATACACGCCACCACGGCGACGGCCCCGAGGACCTTCACCGGACTGGAGAGCTGCTCCGCCGCAATGCCCTTCGCGAGGCTCAAGGCGTCCAGGCCGCCAGCCGCCGCAGGCCCGCCCTGCATCGACCCGGCAGCAGGGGGCGTTGCCGCCGATGGCGCCGAGGTCATCGGCCCGGGAGCAGAGACTGCCGCCGACGCCGGGACCGGCTCCGGGATTGCCTCACCGATGCCCTCACCGGCCGGCTCAGGTGGCACCCCTTCCGCTGGCACTGCGGCCGGGGGCGCCCCCTCTGCCAGCACGGTTTGCAGATTGTCCGCGAAGAGCGACATCATCTGCTCCGTCACACTGCCGATGACACCTTTGCCCATTGCCGCCGCCTTGCCGGACAGCGTCAGATCCGCACCGACTGAGCCCCGGGTGGCCGCGCCCTCTTCGGCAAGTACCAGAGTCACGGTTGCCTCGGCGGTGCCCTGTCCGCGCGTCTCCTGGGCCTTGCCGCCGAGCACGGCGCGGTGTTGCGCCGCATTGCGTTCAATGACGTTCAGCAGGCCCTTGTACTGCATCGTGACCGGGCCCAGCTTTACCGACATGCCCACCTGGTAGGCGTCGTCAGAGAGCTTGTTCAGGATGTTGGCCCCGGGCAGGCATACGGCAACCCGTTCAAAGTCCATCAGTGTGTCCCACACCTGGTCTATCGGTGCGGTCACCGAGAATTCACTGTCAATTTGCATCAGCTGGCCCCTTGCCTCTCACTCGTGGATGACTCTCACCGGAAATCTGGTCGCCGCCGCCATTACTGCGGGGCGCCACTGCCGCGGATGGCGGCCGCCACCTCTGCCAGCGCCCGGTAGCTGTGGCCGCTGACGAACGCGTCGCAGTAGGGCAGTGCCGCAGCCATGCCGCCCACGAGGGGCTGATACCGTGGTGCCGCCTTACGCGGATTCACCCAGATGATCCTGTGGGCGAGCCGGCGCAGGCGGCCCATCTGGGCTGCCACCTGGTCGGGATCTTCGTCGGCCCAGCCGTCCGAGAAAATCACCACCACGGCGCCCCGCGCCAGTCCGCGGCGGCCGTGCTCGTCGATAAAGTGGCGCAGGCTTTCCGCGATCCTGGTTCCGCTGGCCCAGCCCGGCGCGGAGGCAGCCGCACGGGCCAGGGCCTCGTCGGGATCGCGAAGGGCGAGCTGCCGCGTGACCCTGGTCAGCCGGGTGGAGAAGACGAACGCTTCCGCCCCAGCACCGGCCACTGCGCCCTGCAGCAGGGACACGAACACCCGGGCGTAGGGCTCCATGGAGCCGGACACATCGCACAGCAGCACCAGCTTGCGGCGCTGCCCGCGCCGGCGGGCATAGAGCAGCCGCGGTGCATCGGTTCCGGACCGGCGGGCAGCGCGCACGGTCGCCCGCACATCCAGCCTCACGGTGCTGTGCGCGGATGCGCGGGTGCGGCGGCTCAGTCGAAGCGGTGTCGCCAGCAGCAGTTCCGCTGCCAGCCGCCGTACCTGGAACAGTTCGTTGGAAGAGAGCTCGGCGAAGGAAGTGTCGTGCAGGTGTTCGTCGGGGGAGGCCATGGCCAGGATGGCCTCCCGGTCGGCCCGGCCGGGCATGAGGGAGCTGTCCAGGCCTGACGCGGCAGGGTGCGGGGAGGCAGGCTGCGGCGGATGCGTGCCGGCTGCCGTGCCGGGTGGCCGGGCGTCCGCCGGCGCAGGCCGGGTCCGGGCCTCCTGCCCGGGCGACGGCGGCAGCGCCCGGCCAGGGGCTCCTACCGACTTGTGCGCTGCCGACCCGCGGAACACGGCCGCGAAGACGGCATCGAACAGGGGCACCTGTTCGCGGGCGGCCACCAGGACCACACGGCAGGTCCAGTAGAGCTGTTCAATCCGGTCCGGGGGGATGAGGTGGAGCGACTCGGCCAGCCGCGCGGCCCGGTCCGGCGACACGGGCAGGCCGACCTGCCGGAGGGCGGTGACGAATGCGGCCGATAATGCGGCTGCCTCCACGTGCGGCGGCCGGGCTGCCACGGCAATGTCACCCTTGACCATCGGTGCCCTCCACGAGCCAGGCCGCTCCGCGGGAGCCGACGAGTTCGAGGTCGTCGCGATTCTTGACGATGGTGCCCCAGGTTTGTTCGGCCGTCCCGGGGTCGATGCTTTGCACTCCGAGGACGGCCAGGGCGGAGACCCAGTCGATTGCCTCGGAAATGCCTGGCGGTTTGGCCAGGTCAAGGGTGCGGACCCGGGTGATGGCGGCCGCGGCCTGTAGGGCCAGGGGTCCACTGCTCGCAGGTACCCGGCGGCGCACGATCTCGGCGATGCGGTCCGGCCCGGGATAATCGATCCAGTGGTACAGGCAGCGGCGGGTCAGCGCGTCGTGAAGGTCCCGCGTCCGGTTGGATGTGAGGACCACGATCGGGGGATGCGTGGCTCGAATCGTACCCAGCTCCGGGATGGTGACCGCGGCCTCGGCCAGCAGCTCAAAAGTGAACGCCTCGAATTCGGCGTCCGCGCGGTCGATCTCGTCCAGAAGCAGCACGGCCGGCCGAGGCCCAGGGTGCTCTAGCGCCTGCAGGAGCGGCCGGCGCAGCAAATATTGGGGGGCGAAAAGGTCAGTTTCGGTGACCGCCGCGCCGCCGGCCTCGGCCAGCCGGATGCCGAGCAGCTGGCGCGGGTGGTTCCACTCGTAGAGCGCCTCGCCGGCGTCGATTCCCTCGTAGCATTGCAGCCGGTACAGGGGGGTATCGAGGAGCTCGGCCAGCGCTTTCGCGGCCTCCGTCTTCCCGACTCCCGCCTCGCCTTCGAGCAGGATGGGCTGCGGCAGACGCACGGCCAGGAACAGCGCCGTTGCCAGCCCGACGTCGGCCAGGTAATTGTTGCGGTCCAGAGCGGCCACCAGTGACGGGACATCCGGGATCCGGCGCTGGACGTCCTCCTCCGCTCCGGCCCGCGCCGCCGTCGTCATGCGGGCCCCTGCTGATCAGACAGCCAGGGCATAACGTCCCGGATCCTTGCGGAAGGCGGCCCGGCACCCGGGGGAGCAGAAGTACACGGTGATTCCGTTGTACTCCACGTGCAGCGACGACCCGACGGCCGGAACGGACATGCCGCACACCGGATCAACGGCGCTCGCAGGCCCCGGCTCTTGGGGCACCACCATGCCCGGGGTCACCCCGGCAGCTTCGGCAAGACGCAGGGCGGCGTTCCGTGCTTTGGACCGTTCCCCGACCAGCTGGGCCAGGATGGAGAGAGCGATCTCCCCGGGGGTCCGGGCGCCGAGCTGCAGCCCGGCCGGCGTGAAGACACGCGCGCGCAGGGCATCGTCGACGTCGAGGGATTCCAGCACGGCGGCGCCGCGGGTGCCACTGGCCACCAGGGCAACGTAGGGGACGCCGGCGCGCAGGGCCGCCTCCAAGGCGGCCTCCTCCGCCTTGCCGTGGGAGGCGACAATCAAGGCCGCGTCCTCACCGTGGGGATCAGCGGTTTCGCCGTCCGTGAGTTCGACGTCGAGGCCGACCGCCGAGCCGAGCGTCGCAAGGGCCTGCGCCACCGGCGTCGTGCCCACCACCAGGACCCGGGGCGCCGGGATCCGCGGCTGGAGGAAGATCTCGATCGCCCCGCCGCTGAGGCACGGGTTAGAGACCGCGACGGCGCCTTCCTCTGCAGCGCGGGACGGTTCCCCGGGCAGGACGCGCAGCAGGAGCGGTTCCTGCGAGGCGATGGCCTGCAGGCTGTACTCGCGCACCGATGCCTCGACGCAGTTTCCGCCCACAAAGCCCTGGATCTCCCCGCTGGGCAGCACCAGGGCGGTGTCCCCGGCGTGGGCGCTTGCGGGACGCTGGGCGCGTACCACCGTGGCATGGACGAACGGTTCACGGCGACCGGCGAGTTCTTCCGCCCTGGCGGCAAGGGTCTCTGCGGTGGTGGGCATCAGATCGGCGGCCTGGCCCGGCCCTGCATCGCAGCCCAGACACGGGCCGGTGTGCAGGGCATGTCCATATGCGTGACGCCTAACGGCGCCAGGGCGTCGACCACGGCGTTGACGATAGCCGGGGGCGAGCCGACTGTGGCGGATTCGCCGATGCCCTTGGCTCCGATCGGGTGGTGCGGGGAGGGGGTGACGGTGAATCCGGTCTCCCAGTCCGGCACCTCCATGGCCGTGGGGATCAGGTAGTCCATGAAGGACCCGGCGAGGCAGTTGCCGGCCTCGTCGAACTCGATGATCTCCATCAGTGCCATGCCGACGCCGTCGGTCAGTCCGCCGTGCACCTGGCCTTCGATGATCATCGGGTTGATCCTGGTGCCGCAGTCATCCACGGCGATGAAGCGCCGCACCTTGACCTGCCCCGTGCCGGGGTCGACGTCGACGACGCAGATGTAGGCGCCGAACGGGAAGGTGAGATTGGGTGGGTCGTAGGTGACCTCGGCGTCGAGGTTGCCGTCCACGCCCTCGGGCAGGGCCACGGTGCCGTGGGCGCCCATGGCGATCTCGGCAATGGTCTTCCCGGCACCGGGGTCGCCCTTGACGAACCAGCGTCCCTTTTCCCACTCGAGATCCTCGGGGCGGGTCTCAAGCATGGCACCGGCGATCAGCTTTGCCTTCTCGCGCACCTTCCGGGCGACAAGGGCGACGGCACCGCCGCTGACCGGCGTCGAACGGCTGCCGTAGGTCCCCAACCCGAACGGTGTCTGGTCCGTGTCCCCGTGCACCACATCGATGTCCTCCGGCGGGATGCCGAGTTCCTCGGCCACGATCTGGGCGAACGTCGTCTCGTGGCCTTGGCCCTGGCTTTGCACGGAGATCCGGACTACGGCCTTGCCGGTGGGGTGCACGCGCAGTTCGGCGCCGTCGGCCATGCCGAGGCCCACAATGTCGAAGTGCTTCCGCGGGCCGGCGCCCACGACTTCCGTGAAGAACGCGACCCCGATGCCCATGAGTTCCCCGCGCTCGCGCTTTTCGGCCTGCTCACGGCGGAGGTCCTCATACCCGGCCAGTTCCATGGAAAGCCGCAGGGCAGCGGCGTAGTTGCCCGAGTCGTATACCCAGCCGGTCTTGTTGGCGTAGGGGAACTGCTCCGGCCGGATGAAGTTCTTGAGCCGCAGCTCCGCCGGGTCCATGTTCAGCTTGCGGGCCAGGACGTCCACCATCCGCTCCACCAGGTAGACGGCCTCGGTGACGCGGAAGGAACAGGCGTAGGCGACCCCGCCGGGAGCCTTGTTGGTGTAGACGCCGGTGACGGAACAGTGGGCGGCCTGCAGGTCGTAGCTGCCGGTGAAGATGGAGAAGAAGCCCGCCGGGTTCTTCGTGGGCTGGGCGGTGGCGTTGAACGCTCCGTGATCTGCCAGTACGTGGGTGCGCAGGGCAAGGATCTTGCCGTCCTTGGTGGCCGCGATTTCGCCCTGCATGATGTAGTCCCGGGCGAACGAGGTCGACATCAGGTTCTCGGAGCGGTCCTCGACCCATTTGACCGGGCGGCCAGAGACGATCGAGCCGACGACGGCGAGGATGTAGCCGGGATAGATCCCGACCTTGTTGCCGAAGCCGCCGCCGATATCGGGGGAGACGATCCGGATCTTATGTTCGGGGATGCCGGCGACGATCGCGAACAGGGTCCGGTGCGCGTGCGGGGCCTGGGTGGTCTCGTAGAGCGTCAGCTTGCCGTTGACGGCGTCGAAATCGGCGACGGCGCCGCACGTCTCCATCGGCGCGGGGTGAACCCGCGGGTACACCACCTCCTGGCTGACCACGACATCGGCGGAGGCGAACACCGCATCGGTTTCGGCCTTGTCGCCGATCTCCCAGTCGAAGATCCGGTTGTCCGTCCGGCCCTCGATCTCATCGCGGATCACCGGCGCGTCCGGGTCGAGCGCCTTGCGGGCGTCCACCAGCGGGGGAAGGATGTCGTATTCGACTTCGATCAGCTCCAGCGCATCCCGGGCCGCGTAGCGGTCCTCGGCCACGACGAACGCGACTTCCTGGCCCTGGAACCGGACCTTGTCCGTGACCAGGACGGCCTGGACATCCGCCGAGAGCGTCGGTGCCCACGCGAGCTTCAGACCCAGAAGGTCCTTGCCGGTGATGACCGCCACGACCTTCGGATGTGCCAGGGCATTCGTGGTGTCGATGGACACGAGCCGGGCGTGTGCCACCGGAGCCCGCAGGATGGCGCCATGCAGCATCCCCGGCAGCACGATGTCATCCAGGTAGTGGCCCTTGCCGCGCACGAAGCGCGGATCTTCCTTCCGCTGGATGCGGCCGTAGCCGATCGGACGGTCCTCGTCGCCTGGGGCCGGGTTTGACGGCCGGTCATGGATGACGGTCATGCCTTCACCTCCGCGTCTGTGTCCGCTGTCTCTGGCGCGACGTCCGGGACGGCGGTGTCCGCACCGTCCCAGCCGGTGCCGGCAGGATGGGCGGCCGCCCATTGCACCGAGCGGACGATCGTTGCGTAGCCCGTGCACCGGCAGATCTGCCCGGAAATCGCCTGCCGGATCTCGGCGTCGTCGGGGTGCGGATTCTTATCAAGCAGCGCACGGGCGGTCAGCATCATTCCCGGGGTGCAGAAGCCGCATTGCAGCCCGTGCTCCTCCATGAAGCCCTGCTGGACGGGGTCGAGGGTGCCGCCGGTGGCGAGTCCCTCGACAGTGCGGATGTCGTGGCCGGCGGCCATGGCGGCCAAAACCGTGCAGGACTTCACCGGCTGACCGTCCATCAGGACCACGCAGGTCCCGCAGTTACTCGTATCGCACCCCCAATGGGTGCCCGTAAGCCCCAGGACTTCGCGGATGTAGTGGACCAGCAGCACCCGGGGCTCGATCTCGCTGGTGAACTCGCTGCCATTGACGGTCATGCTGATCTGCATCGGTTTCAGCCTTCCTGCATCCGTGCGGCCATCTGAGCGGCGCGGGCGCAGGCCCGCCGCAGTACCCGCCGGGTGAGTTCATCGGCGAGATGCCGCTTGTAGTCGACCGGGCCACGCTGGTCCGGTACGGGATCGCAGGCCGCAGCTGCCAGCCTGCCGGCCTCAGTGAACAAGTCCTCGGCCGGACGCTTTCCGCGGAGCACGGCCGCGGCCTCCGCAACCGTGCGGTCAAGGCCCAGGGCAGTGAGGCCGACCGTGGCGTCCTCCACCGTGCCGTCCGCGGCAAGGGTGACGGCGGCGCCGGCGGCACCGGTGGCCCAGTCGCCCACCCGCCGCTCGACCTTCTCGTAGGCGCTGCCCGCACGGGGGCGGATGGGGAACCTGAGTTCGCACAGCAGCTCGTCCTGCCCGACGGCGGTTTCATAGGGTCCGCGGTGGAACCCGGACATGGCCACAGCGCGCTCACCGCCCGGCCCGCGGATCACTGCCTCGGCATCCAGGACATCGCAAACAGTGGAGAGGTCCTCGGCCGGATCGGCCTGGCACAGCGAGCCGCCGATGGTGCCTCGATTACGCACCGTAGGGTCGGCGATCACCCGTTCGGCGTCCCGCACAATGGGGAACAGCGCGGCGACCTCGTCCGACTCCAGCAAGGTGGTGTGGCGGGTCAGGGCGCCCACCCGGAGTTTGTTGCCGTCGCGGAGAATGAAGTCCAGCTCGTAGAGGTCATTGATGTCGATCAGCCATTCGGGCCGGGCCAGGCGAAGCTTCATCATTGGCAGCAGACTGTGGCCGCCGGCCACCACCCGGGATTCGGGGCCGTAGCGGGCGAGAAGTTCCAGGGCGTTGTCCACGCTGCTGGCGCGCACGTAGTCAAAAGATGCCGGAATCTGCATAGTCCCTGCCTCGCTCCGAACTCACTCCGAACTCACTTCGAACGGCCGGCGGCGTGGCGCGATCGTTGCCGGGGCCGGATTGAGGCCAGTCTTGCCCCGGCCAAACCGGGGTGTCAATATCGTCATAAGCGAAAGGTTATGAAGCCGTGGCGATGACATTGGGACAGTTGCGGACCTTTGCCTTGGTGGCAAAGCTGGGCTCACTTCACGCTGCCGCGGCCCACCTCGGCGTCAGCGAACCGGCCGTTTCCGCGGCCCTCGCCGCGCTCAGGCAGGACCTTGGCGACCCGCTCTTTGTACGCGCCCACGGTGGGATTGCGCTGACCCCGGGAGGCCGGGCCCTTGCCGAATACGCCCCGGACATCATCGGCCTGGCGGACAAGGCCCGGTGGGAGGTGGCCCATGCCCAGACCGAGACCGGGCGCCTGAAAATCGTGGCGACGGCACCGTTTGCGGAGCACGCTGCCGGCCGGCTGCTGGACCTTTTCACCCGCCGGGTTCCCGGGGCCTCGGTCGATGTCGTGGTCGAGGAAGCCGAGGACATTGCGTCGCTGCTGCTGGAACGCGTCCACGACATCGCCCTGGGCGCCCGGCCGCCCGCCGCTAACGGAGCTGCCCCCAACGGCACCGTTTCCAGCAGTACGGGCGACGTCGGCCTGGAATCCGTGGCGTTCCTGCGGTACCAGCGCATCCTCGTGGTGGCTGCCGGGCATCCCCTCGCCTCGCTCCACGGCCCGGTGCGACTGGCCGAATTGCTGGGGCGGCCCTGGTTTAGTGGCCCCGCCGGCATCCAGGCGGCCAGCGAGGAAGGCCGCTGGCTGGCCTCCCAAGGGGTAGTGCCGGACATCGTCCGGCTCAGCAGCGAGACGGAGGCCCTCGCCGCCGTCAGGGCAGGTGAAGGGACCATGATGGCGCTCGGGCACATTGTCCGGGCTGAGATCCGCAGCGGCGCGCTGGTCCGTGTGCCGGTCGCCGGAACGCCGATCGCCGGACTCTGGTGGGCCAGCACGTTGGACCGCCGCCGGGCGACCACCATGGCGCTGACCCTGCAACGGTTTGCCGCCACTGCCGATGCCACCGCGGCCATGGTCGCTCCCGGCGGCTCGCGGGGGCTGGAACGGCGGGGGTCCAAGTTCCACGTGGCGCTCTGGAGTTGAGGCACGTGCCTGATACACCGGGCACGTGTCGCGCTGCACACCGCCGGGGCAGGTGCTACCCGGAGGAAGCGGCGCGCTGATGTGCAAATTTGCACCATACCGTCAGGCCTATCAGCTTCCCCTGCGTGCCACAAGGGATACGCCGGGCCTGTCGGCAATTCCCCTTCGCAAGCATCGACCTTGCGCTTTTGCAGGTAACTGCCGCTCAGAGCGGAGGTGACTTTCGGCCCTTGGCGCCCGGCGTCGGAGGGGCGGAAGCTGGGGCCTACACCGCGAGTCGCAGGGCGTGCATTTCGCATGTCCGTGCATTTAAAAAGGTCCGGCTTATAAAACGTCCGGCATGTGGGTCGTGCCAGGTCGAGGTCCACGGGAGTGCCATGAAACACCAGCAGCCGAGCCTTAAGGTCCTGCGAACCACCAACAAAAAAGTGTTGGCGCCCGGGTACCAGCAGAGAACCGGAACCGAGGGTCCACGATGACTCCCGGCGTGGCCACCCGGACCTCGCTGCTAAAGGAGATTCATGACCTTGCCCGGCCGCTGAAAAGCGATCGTGATCTGAACGGACTGGTGAATCGGGCCGCCGGTTGCCGCTTCGCGGCCATCGGCGAGGCGTCGCACGGCACTCATGAGTTCTACACGTGGCGGGACACCCTCAGCAGGCGGCTCATCGCGGAGGAGGGCTACAACTGGATCGGGGTTGAAGGGGACTGGCCCGACTGCTGGCGCATCAACCGGTGGGTCCGCGGCCAGGACGGCAAGGACCAGGGCGTGCACGCGCTCCTGGCCGGCTTCGAACGCTGGCCGACCTGGATGTGGGCGAACGAGGAAATTGCTGCGTTCCTGGACTGGTTGCGCAGCTGGAACCTGGGGCGGCCCCCGGACAAGCGGGTGGGCTTTTACGGCCTGGACGTCTACTCGCTCTGGGACTCGCTGCGCGAAATCATGGACTGGCTCCAGGCCAACGTCCCGGAAGCTGTCCCCGCGGCCATGCGCGCCTGGCAGTGTTTCCTGCCTCACCACGAGGACCCGCACGAGTATGCGGCCTGGAGCAGGCGCCTTGTGCCGCAGTCCTGCGAGACCGACGTCGTGGCCCTCCTGACCGAAGTCCGGAACCGGGTCTCCAACGCCGGCCCGCAGAACGAAGACGCTTTCGACGCCGTCCAGAACGCCGAGGTCGCCGCCAATGCGGAACATTATTACCGCATCATGGTCCGCGGCGACCGGCAGTCCTGGAATGTTCGCGACCACCACATGGCGGACACCATCGACCGGGTCAGCCGGCACCTCGGGCCGGCGTCGAAGGGCCTGATCTGGGAGCACAACACGCATGTAGGGGATGCGAGGGCTACGGACATGGCACAGGATGGCCTGGTCAACGTCGGGCAACTGCTGCGTGAACGCCACGCGGCCGAGGGGGTGCTGCTGGTCGGCCTCGCGGCACACCGGGGCTCCGTGATCGCCGCAGACGGGTGGGGCCGCCCGGAGCGGATCCTGACGGTGCCCGAGGCGCGGCCGGGCAGCCACGAAGACTTCCTGCATCAGGCCCTCGGCGTGCCGTCGGTGCTGGACTTCGGGGATGACAGAACCGGGCCGTGGCTTTCGACCAAGCTCGGGCACCGGGCGATCGGTGTCGTCTACCACCCGGAGAGGGAAGTTGGGAACTACGTCCCGACCCGGATGGGGGAGCGTTACGATGCCCTCCTCTGGCTCGAACACACCAAGGCGCTGCGGCCGGTGCACCACGAGGGACCGCCCCGGGAACCGGAGCTTGAGACTGAGCCGACAGGTTACTAGGGAGGGTCCAGCATGGCCAAGGCAATCGTCGTCGGAATCAACGGGTCGGCGCGCAGTGACGCCGCACTGGCCTGGGCCCTGCGGCGGGCGGCCCGGGATAAGCTCCCGGTCATAGTGGTCCACGCAGTGGACGACCGGTGGGTGACACCTGACTTCCAGTACCACGAGATCATCCGGGAAGCGGGAATGGACCTGCTGCGCCAAGCACAGGCGAGCGCCCGCGACCAGGCCCCCGACGTTGAAGTGGACATCCAGCTCGGCCACGGCAGCGGGGGGTCGGTGCTGCGGGAGGTCTCCAAGCAGGCGGCGCTGGTGGTTGTCGGCGGGCATGACAAGTATTGGCTGGACGGCGGACCGATGACAGACCGCGCCCTGCAGGTGGTGTCCGCCTCGGAGTGCCCGGTAGCCGTCATTGCGGAGGAGCCGGCGGCCGGGGCCGCGGGCGTGGTGGTCGGCGTCGATGGTTCCAGGGAGTCGATGCAGGCAGTCGCCGTCGCGGCCGCCGAGGCCGACCTGAGCGGGGACGAGCTGACCGCCGTCTTGGGTTTCAAGAGCCCTGCCCGGTGGCTCGAGAAACAGCGGCCCTCCAGCGGCCTCGCCGCGAGCATCGTTGAAGAGAGCCGAATTGTGCTCGCCGAGTCCGCGGCCGGGCTCGGCGAGAAGTACCCGGACCTGGTGGTCCATCAGCGGCTCGAGACGAACACCGAACCGGCCAAGGCGCTGGTGGGGATCGCCGCCGGAGCAAGGCTACTGGTGATCGGAAGCCACGGGCGGGGCGGATTTTCGAGGACTGTGCTCGGCTCCACGGCGCATGCGGTGCTGCTGAACGTCCCGTGTCCCACGCTCGTCACGCGGGTGCACAAGGACAAGCACGGGGAGTGAGCCCGGCGGGCGATCCGTGCTCAGGCCAGGCCCGGAACCGGCCGGGGAGCACCTTCCGGGGAGGGGCTTTCCGCCGCCGCCGACCGGTGGGAGGATGATGCCGTGGACCACTACTTCGATTTTGTCACCCACTTTTGGTGGCTCATCTTTCCCCTGAGCGGACTGCTCGGCGGGTGGGCGCGGTCCTGGTCGAGAGCCACCGAGCGCAGGCACCGCCGCCGGGTGGAGCTTTACACGCTAAAGAACCAGGCCGCGCAGGCAGAACAGGCCAGCCAGGTCGAGGTGTTGCGGCTCATGAAGGCGCACGACGCCGTGAACAAGCGCTGGCTGGACTACGAACTCGATGTGGGAAAACTGATCGACTTCCCGGTCATGACCGATGTCCGCGAGCCTCTCACTGTGGCATTCCTGCGGGCCAAGCGTGAGGCCGACGGCCTGCGCCCCGCCGCCCCCGGGGACCTCAAGACTGCGGCCAGGCTCGCCGAATACCGGGCCGCCGTCACGAGCTTCGACATCGCGTTCGACGTCGCCGAACGCGAAGCCAAAAGGATCAGGGACAGCAAATTCACCGGCCCGGAACGCCAACGGCTGGAGACTGCCCGCAAGCTGCTGAGGATCGCATCGGATGCCGCAGCGACGCCCGCCGAACGCCAGACGGCCTACCGGCGCGCCCGCCGCGAACTCGACGGATTGATCGTGCTGCCCGAAGCCTCGCTCGCCGCGCTGGAGGATAAAATCGCTTCCATGCTTGACGCCGGTCCGGCGACTGACGTCCGTAGGACCGTGTAGGCCGCTGTGTTTTCCTGTGACCTTGATCGCGCCGCCTTCCCGATCGGGGCCGCGAACCCGGCTGCCTGGAAATTGGGGTCTTCTGGCACGTTTTGCGCTGCCGTCATTCCCACGTACCATCGATAAGGTTTCAAGCTGCCTTAATGTGCCCTGGACTATCATTGGATCTATCGGATGAGGGTCGTGGCCGTGCGGCAAACGGGGACGTGGAACTGCCGACCGTGAATACTTCAGATTGGGCAACAGGTGGAAATCACCGTAATGGTTGCGCTAGTGATACTGCTGGCGCTGTTCTTCGACTTCACCAACGGATTTCATGACACTGCGAACGCCATGGCTACGCCCATCGCGACCGGTGCCATCAAGCCGAAGACGGCGGTCGCCCTGGCGGCGGTGCTGAACCTCGTGGGCGCGTTCCTCTCCACGGAAGTAGCCAAGACTGTCTCCGGCGGCATCATCAAGGAAGGCTCCGATGGTGTCCAGATCACCCCGGACATCATCTTCGCCGGTCTCATGGGCGCCATTCTCTGGAACATGATCACCTGGCTCAAGGGCCTGCCGTCGAGTTCGTCCCATGCCCTCTTCGGTGGCCTCATCGGCGCCGCGATCGCCGGCATCGGCATCCACTCGATCAACTTCGAGTCGATCCTGCAGAAGGTCATCCTTCCCGCGGTCTTCGCCCCGATCATCGCCGGCGGTGTGGCCTACCTGTGCACCCGACTGGCCTATGCCCTGACGTCCCGCCACGACCCGGAAACCGGGGACAAGCTGACCCAGAAGCGCGGCGGGTTCCGGAACGGCCAGGTCTTTACATCCAGTCTCGTCGCCCTGGCGCACGGCACCAACGACGCCCAGAAGACCATGGGCATCATCACCCTGGTCCTGATCTCCGCCGGCACGCAACCGGCCGGCTCCGGCCCGCAGTGGTGGGTCATCACCGCCTGTGCCCTCGCCATTGCGATCGGCACGTACGCGGGCGGCTGGAGGATCATCCGCACCATGGGCTCGGGTCTGACCGAGGTCAAGCCCGCGCAGGGTTTCGCCGCCGAAACCAGCACCGCTTCCGCCATCCTGGCCTCGTCGCATCTTGGCTTCGCCCTCTCCACCACCCAGGTGGCCTCGGGCTCGGTCATCGGCTCGGGAATGGGATGCCGGGGCACCACCGTTCGATGGGGAACAGCAGGCCGGATCGCCGTCGGCTGGCTCTTCACGCTGCCCGCGGCCGGAATCGTTGGCGCGCTTACGGCCCTGCTCGTGCAGACCGGCGTGATCGGAGTCGTCATCGCGGCCGTCGTCGGCACCGCGGCCGTGGCTTACATGTTCGTTCATTCGCGCAAATCCCCTGTGGGCCACGACAACGCGGTTCAGATCGAGGAAGTCGGCCAGGCCGTGCAGTTCCCGAAGAAGAAGAAGTCCGCCGGCAAGGCGGTCAAGAACGGCGGTGCCAAGCGATGAAATGGTTGGAACTGTTGAGCGTGGCCGGTGCCACACTCGTGGCCGCGGTGTCGGTCGTGGTTCTCTACGCCCTCGGCGTCCGGCTCACGGCCATCGCTGGGGACGTTCAGGGCTCGCCAGCGGCCTGGATCCGGCCGCTCTCTTACGTGTGCTTCGGCTTTTGCGGTTTGGCCGTCCTCTTCGGGCTGTGGCTGATCGTTCCCTACTTCCACCATTAGGCAGTAGTCCACCAGGCAGTGGTTGGTTAGGCTGTGGCCATGGCCAGCTTCCAGTACTTTGTGGGATCCTCACTCGACGGCTTCATCGCCACCGACGACGACAACCTGGCCTGGCTGCTTCAGTTTGACGGCTTTGAGGGCGGCCAGGACAGCTACGATGCGTTCATGGCGGACATCGGCTGCATCGTCATGGGCGGCGATACGTACGCTTGGCTGCTGGCGCACGAGCCCGGCGCGTGGCCGTACCCGGGCACGCCCTGCTGGGTCTTCACCCATCACGAACACTCCGCCCCGGAGGGGGCCAACGTGACGTTTGTGCGCGGGACGGTCACCGAGTTCGTCGACGACCTCAGGGACGAGGCCGCGGGCCGGAACGTCTGGGTGGTGGGCGGGGGAGTGCTGGCAGCACAGTTCGCCGACGCCGGGCTGCTGGACGAACTGATTATCTCGGTCATTCCCGTGGTGCTGGGCAGCGGCAAGCAGGTGCTGCCCATGGCAGGCCCGACGCCGCCGCTGGAGTTGCTCTCGTCCCGCACCATGGGCCGCGGCGTCGTCGAGCTGCGCTATCGTTTCGGCAAGAACCCGGGCAACGGCTAGGGGAATAAGAGCCCGCGGAAGCCGGCCGGCGAACCCCCGGCGGCGCCCTACGGGGCGATATCGCGGATGAGGTTCGTGATGCGGGCGGTGGAGAGCCGGCGGCCCTGCTCGTCCGTCATGACGATCTCGTGGGTGGTGAGCGTCCGGCCGAGGTGGATGGCCGTGCAGGTGCCGGTGACGGTTCCCTCGGAGATGGCCCGGTGGTGGGTGGCGCCTACTTCGATCCCCAGCGCCTGCCGGTGGGGCCCCGCGTGCAGGCCCGCCGCGAAGGAACCCAGGGTTTCGGCCAGGACAACGTGGGCCCCGCCGTGCAGGATGCCGGCCACCTGGGTGTTTCCTTCCACCGGCATGGTGGCCACGGTGCGCTCCGGGCTCATCTCAAGGAAGTGGATTCCCAGCTTCACCACAAGGGCGCCGACGCCGTACTGGCCCAGCCAATCGTGCATCTCCTCGGGAACCCCGGCGGCCGCGAGCTCCGCCGCGAACGGGGCCGGCGTGAAATTGTCCATCATGGGAACTAGGCTGGCACTTGTGAGTGAAACAACCAAACCGGCCCCTGCCCCCGCCTCAACAGGGCGCACTGCATCAGACACCCTCCCGGCAGCTGAGCCGGAGTCCGGGCTCGCGGCCCCGTCCGCCCGGCCCTCCACCCGGGCCGCGGTGTCGGTTTCCGCCACTGAAGCCCCCGTGATTCCCATTACGGACCAGCCGCGCCTGCTGGTACTGGACGGACACTCCATGGCCTTCCGGGCCTTCTTCGCCCTCCCCGCTGACAAGTTCTCAACCGCCCGGGGCCAGCACACCAACGCGATCCACGGCTTCACGTCCATGCTCATCAATCTGATCAAGGAGCAGAAGCCCACCCACGTAGCGGTTGCCTTCGACGTCTCGGACGACACCACCCACCGCAAGGCCGAATACAGCGAGTACAAGGGCGGACGCAATGAGACCCCCCGGGAGATGAGCGGCCAGATCGACCTCATCGACAAGGTCATGGGCGCGTGGGGCATCAAGACCATCAAGATGCCCGGCTATGAGGCCGATGACATCCTGGCCACCCTCGCCGCCATGGGTGAAAAGGCGGGTTTCGAGGTGCTGCTCGTTTCGGGTGACCGCGACGCGTTCCAGCTGATTACGGACAACGTCTTTGTGCTCTACCCCAGGAAAGGGGTCAGCGACATTCCGCGGATGGACGCCGCAGCCATCCAGGAGAAGTACTTCGTCAGCCCCGGGCAGTACTCGGACCTCGCCGCCCTCGTGGGGGAGACCGCGGACAACCTCCCGGGCGTTCCCGGCGTCGGACCCAAGACGGCCGCCAAGTGGATCAACCTTTACGGCGGCCTTGAGGGGGTGCTTGAGAACCTCGACGGGATCGGCGGGAAGGTAGGGGACGCCCTCCGCGAAAATGTTGAGGACGTCAAGCGCAACCGGCGGTTGAACAGGCTTCACACCGATCTCGACCTGCCGGTCGCGCTGGAGGATCTCGCGGACCCGCGACCGGACCAGCAGGCGCTTGAGGAGCTCTTCGACGAACTCGAATTCAAGACCATCCGCACCCGGCTCTTCGAGCTGTACGCCGGTGAGATCCCCGAAGCAGAACGCGAGACCTTGGAAAACCGGGACTTCGCAAGGCTGCAGGATGCGGAGGCTCTCCGGGACTTTCTCGCCGCCGGGACCGGAGAGCGGTCCGCCCTCGCCGTGGACGTGCTGGCCGGACGAATCGGCGAGGACGCCGACGCCGTGGCCATCGTGCGGGACGACGCGGCGGCTTACGTTGACCTCACGGGATTGGACGCGGACGCGGAGAACGTGCTGGCACAATGGCTCCGGGACGGGGAATCCCCGAAGGTCGTGCACGGCTACAAGGCGGCACTGAAGGCGCTGACCAACCGCGGGTTCGCCCTGGAAGGGGTGGTGGACGACACGTCCGTCTCCGGTTACCTCATTGAGCCGGACCGCCGCACCTACGAGCTGGCGGAGCTGGCCCAGCACCACCTGAACATCCATGTCTCTGCGGAGGCCGCGAAGGCCGGTCAGCTGGAGCTGGAGTTCGACGACGACGCTGCCGCGGCGTCCGGCGCCCTGGTGCAGGTGGCCGCCGTCGTCCACAAGCTGAGCCGGTACTTCGAAGCGGAACTGAAGGACCGCAAGGCCGAGGACCTGCTGGCCACCCTGGAGCTTCCTGTCACCCGGGTCCTCGCCGACATGGAACTCGCCGGCATCGCCATCGACATGCCCCGCATCGACGAGCAGCTGTCGGACCTGGCCAAAGTGATTGACAATGCCCAGGAGCTGGCCTTCGCCGCGATCGGCCACGAGGTCAACCTGGGTTCGCCCAAACAGCTGCAGACGGTGCTGTTCGACGAACTCCAGTTGCCGAAGACCAAGAAAATCAAGTCGGGCTACACCACGGACGCCGCATCGCTGAAGAACCTGCTGGAAAAGACCGGCCACGAATTCCTGGTCCAGCTGATGGCGCACCGGGAGTCGTCCAAGCTGCGCCAGATGCTGGAGTCGCTGAAGAAGTCGGTGGCGGAGGACGGCCGGATCCACACCACCTACGCGCAGAACGTCGCGGCCACGGGCCGGATCTCCTCGAACAATCCCAACCTGCAGAACATCCCGATCCGCAGCGAGGAGGGCCGGCGCGTCCGCGGCATCTTTGTGGTCAGCGAGGGCTACGAGTGCCTGCTCTCGGCGGACTATTCACAGATCGAAATGCGCATCATGGCGCACCTCTCGGGGGACGCCGGGCTGATCCAGGCCTACAAGGACGGCGAAGATCTCCACCGGTTCGTGGGTTCCAACATTTTCCACGTGCCCACGGACCAGGTGACCAGCGCCATGCGTTCCAAGGTCAAGGCGATGTCTTACGGCCTGGCGTACGGCCTGACCTCGTTTGGGTTGTCCAAGCAGTTGGAGATTTCCGTTGACGAGGCGCGGACCCTCATGAAGGACTATTTCGACCGGTTCGGCGCCGTGCGCGACTACCTCCGTGGCGTGGTGGACCAGGCCCGGATCGACGGCTACACCGCCACGATCGAAGGCCGGCGCCGGTACTTGCCCGACCTCACCAGCACCAACCGGCAGCTCCGGGAAAACGCGGAGCGCATCGCGTTGAACTCGCCGATCCAAGGGTCCGCCGCGGACATCATCAAGCGGGCCATGCTGGGCGTCCACTCCGAGCTGAAAGCGCAGGGACTCAAGTCGCGGATGCTGCTGCAGGTCCACGACGAACTGGTCCTCGAAGTGGCAACGGGCGAGCGGGAGGCCGTGGAGAAACTCGTCACGGAGCAAATGGGATCGGCGGCGGACCTGACCGTTCCCCTGGAGGTCCAGATCGGCGTCGGATCGAGCTGGTACGACGCCGGACACTAGCGCTTTACCGGGGCCGGCGTTTTCGTTCCGGCAGATTTTCGGTCCGGCGCTGCCGGAGCCACAGCTATCTCAGGGGGAGAAACACGTGACAGAGAAGTATGAGCTCAGGCGGTTCCGCGCGGCTGAAAAGGACTCGGAGGACTACGCGGCCGGCGTCGAGTGGTTGCGCGGCGTAGGGATCGGCTTCTACGACGAGCCGCGCAAGGACGAGTCCGTCGACAAGATCATGGCCATGTACCGCGTGGACAACCGCGAGATGACCGGGGTGTACCAGGCCGACGGCGTCGCGGCCCACTCGCTGGCCGCCGAGGTCCCCGTGGCCACGTTCGCCACGATGCGCAAGGACCTGAACATCGGCTACGGGCGGCAGCTCGAGGCGCACCTGGTCACGGCTGTCACGGTACGCGGGACCCACCGCCGGCAGGGGCTGCTCCGGCGGATGATGACAGAGGACCTCGCCGCCGCGAAGGCCGACGGCGTCGCCCTGGCGGCGTTGACGGCCTCGGAGGCGTCGATCTATGGCCGGTTCGGCTACGGCGTGTCGACGTTTGAACGCAGCATCAAGGTGGACACTGGTCCCCGGTTCCGTCTCCGCCACGAGCCCGTCGGCTCGGTGGAGATCGCGGACCGGAGAGTCCTGCTGGAGCTGGCGACGGAGGTTTTCGAACGGCTGCACCACCAGACCCCGGGGTCGATCGTCCGGCAGGAGGCCTACCGGCTGCGGTCCTCGGGCACGCTGGGCCGCGACGGCGGCGAAGACGAGGCAGTCCGTTGTGCTTTGCACTACGACGCCGCGGGCACCGTGGACGGGTACGTCTCCTACAAGTTCGGCGGCTGGGACGCCAAGCCGTACACCATGGAGATCGTCGACCTCGTGGCGGCCACCGACGCCGCCTATCTGGAACTGTGGCAGTTCCTCGGCAGCATTGACCTCGTGGAACGGATCAGCTGGCAGGACGCGCCTGTCGACGACCCGCTGACTTGGGCCCTGGAGGACCCCCGCTGCCTCGAATCCTCGGACCAACGGGACATGCTGTGGCTGCGAATCCTCGACCCCGTGCGGGTTCTGGGCGCCCGGCGGTACTCGGCCGACGGGCGGGTGGTGTTCGCCATCCGCGACGGCCTCGGTTTTGCCGCCGGCACGTTCGCCCTGGAAGTCCGCGGGGGAGAAGCCGCGGCGGCGCCGGCACCGGACGCCGAGCCGGACCTGACCCTGGATGTCGCGGACCTCGGCTCCATTTATCTCGGCGCCGTCTGTCCCGTCACCCTGAAGGCCGCCGGCCGGATCACCGAACACACCGCGGGAGCCGCGCTGGCGGCGCGACTCATGTTCGCCGTCGAACGCTCACCGCACTGCCTGACGCACTTCTAGCGCTTTGACCCGCGTTGAAGTAAACGACTAGACTAAACGGGCGCATACTACGTGCGCGCATTTACAATCCACAAAATCAGGATGACCCGGCGGATCCCTTGCTGTGAAGCCGTATTCTTCGCCTGCATTCCATAATGCGGGCGAAGCGGTTTGCCTGACCGACTAACTATCCACAACGGAGCCCCTACTACATGACCATCACCTCCACCGAGAAGCCCGGTACCCCCGTAGTCGCGATTAACGACATCGGTACCGCTGAGGACTTCCTCGCAGCTGTCGACGCGACCATCAAGTACTTCAACGACGGAGACCTCGTCGAAGGTACCGTCGTCAAGGTCGACCGCGACGAAGTTCTGCTCGACATCGGTTACAAGACCGAAGGTGTCATTCCCTCCCGCGAGCTTTCCATCAAGCACGACGTTGACCCCGGAGACGTCGTCTCCGTTGGCGATCAGGTCGAAGCCCTGGTGCTCACCAAGGAAGACAAAGAAGGCCGCCTGATCCTCTCCAAGAAGCGTGCTCAGTACGTGCGTGCCTGGGGCGCCATCGAGAAGGTCAAGGAAGAAGACGGTGTTGTCACCGGTACCGTCATCGAGGTTGTCAAGGGTGGTCTTATCCTCGACATCGGTCTGCGCGGCTTCCTGCCCGCATCCCTCGTCGAGATGCGCCGTGTGCGCGACCTCGCTCCGTACATCGGTCAGCAGATCGAAGCCAAGATCATCGAGCTGGACAAGAACCGCAACAACGTTGTGCTGTCCCGCCGTGCATGGCTCGAGCAGACCCAGTCCGAGGTCCGCTCCACGTTCCTCAACAAGCTGGAAAAGGGCCAGGTCCGTCCCGGCGTCGTTTCCTCCATCGTCAACTTCGGTGCCTTCGTGGACCTGGGCGGCGTAGACGGCCTGGTTCACGTTTCCGAGCTGTCCTGGAAGCACATCGACCACCCGTCCGAGGTTGTCGAAGTTGGCCAGGAAGTCACCGTCGAGGTTCTCGAGGTCGACCTGGACCGCGAGCGCGTCTCCCTGTCGCTCAAGGCTACGCAGGAAGATCCGTGGCAGACCTTCGCCCGCACCCACGCCCTCGGCCAGGTTGTTCCGGGTAAGGTCACCAAGCTCGTTCCGTTCGGCGCGTTCGTTCGCGTTGAAGACGGCATCGAAGGCCTGGTCCACATCTCCGAGCTCGCCGTGCGCCACGTCGAGCTGGCCGAGCAGGTTGTCTCCGTTGGCGACGAGCTGTTCGTCAAGGTCATCGACATCGACCTCGAGCGCCGCCGCATCTCGCTCTCCCTCAAGCAGGCCAACGAGGGCGTCGACGCCGACAGCACCGAATTCGATCCGGCACTCTACGGCATGGCCGCCGAGTACGACGAAGAGGGCAACTACAAGTACCCGGAGGGCTTCGACCCGGAGTCCAACGAGTGGCTTGAAGGCTACGAGAACCAGCGCGCCGCCTGGGAGCAGCAGTACGCTGACGCCCAGACCCGCTGGGAAGCCCACAAGAAGCAGGTTGCCCAGCACGCTTCCGACGACGCTGCTGCAGCAACGTCCGGTGACAGCGATTCCGGCACCACCAGCTACTCCTCCGAGCCGGCCGCAACCGAAGCCGGTGCAGGCACGCTTGCTTCGGACGAGGCTCTCGCCGCTCTGCGCGAGAAGCTGACCGGCAACTAATTGCCCTCAACCCTCCGGGAGTCCGCTCCCTGAGGCCAGGCAGTTCGTAGCTTGAACCGGCACCGTCACGGTGCACAAAGGTGGCCGTCCCCTCGGGGGCGGCCACCTCTTCGTTGCCTGCGCGTTGTCCACGGACATGCTCCGCGGTCGCCTGCTCCACCGGACATGCCCATTTTTGGTGCCCTCCCGTTGGGACATGCCCATTTTGCCGCCCTCCCTGTGGGGACTGCTCCGCGGCTGCCTGCTCCACCGGACTTGCTCATTTCTGGCGCCCTCGCTGTGGGGACTTGCCCATTCCCAGGCCTCCCCGGGGGACATGCTCATTCTTGGCGCTTTCCCAGTGGGACATGCTCATTCTTTGGACTGACAAGCGGGCATATGGGGATCCTGTCCTTTCCTGCGGGTCCGTGAGGAACATGTCCAGTGGCGCGAAGGTGGCGTCTGGCCCCACCGTGGACATGTCCATTCCCGGGCTGTCCCTAGGAACATGTCCAATGGTCGGAAGGTGATGCCCGCCCCGGCCATGGACATGTCTACTCCCGGGGCCAGACCCACGGGCATGTACCTTGGACGAGCGCATATCCCCTGCCATGTTCGGAAGAATCGGACGTGCGCCCCCGAACACGCGGGTTGCGCAATCCTTGACGGCAGCCCGGCCCCGAGTCCACACTTTGCAGGTTGAGATTTCCCGCCGACGACGAGGTGACTGCCATGGCTGAAGCGCCGGAGACTGTTGAAGCGCAGGACACAGGCAAAGCGGTAGGCCCGTGGCCACGGCGCATCGGGGCCATCACCCTGTTTGTCGAAGACCTAGCCATTACGAAGAGTTTCTACGCGGAAGTCTTCAAGCTCCCGCTTGTCTTTGAGGACGACGTCTCTGCCGTCTTTAAGTTCGAGAACACATTGATCAATTTGCTCAATGTCTCCGAAGCCACCGAACTGATCCACCCGGCGGCCGTGGCCAGCGCTGAGTCCGGTGCCAGACTCCAGTTCACCATCCAGGTGGACGACGTCGATTCCATGTGCGCCGAACTGTCCCGCCGCGGCGTGGACCTGCTCAACGGACCGATGGACCCGCCCTGGGGTGTCCGCACGGCCTGCTTCCGTGATCCCGCCGGGCACATCTGGGAGATTGCCCACGAGATCTAGCCTCGCCGATCATCCGTGCGCCCCGGCAGAGGATATGTCCATTCCTGGGTCCGTGGGTAGGCATGTCGGATGGTGCCGAATGCCGGCGGCGGTGCCCCTATGTTTTGTCAATTCCATGCTGCTGGCTTACGGGCATTGAAAATTTCAGGATTTGAGCAGCAGGCTCGGCAGTATCGGCGGAGGATCATCGGGCCCTTGCACCATCTACTGCGCCTATGGGGAAAGAGACGATGACCGGAATCGATGATCTCATGCCAAAGTCCAACGACGGTTGGGCCAAGGCCACGAGAAGATCGCAGGGCGTGGCAGACCGGGGCCTTGACGGTGCGCTGAAAGCCTATTACACGCGCTATTTCCCGGCCGGCGTGATCATCCTTGTCGCGGCAGGAACCATCGGCGGGATCCTGGTCCTTGGAGGTGGGCCGGGGGACTGGCCGCACTTCTTGGTGTTCGGATACTTCCTTGCAGTGCTGGGCGTCGTGATCGGTGGTTTCGTCTATAACGCGAAGAAAATCGCTCCGGCAGCGGAACTGGGCAAGATTGACGTGCTGCTGTCGCTGGAGGATGAGGAGCGAAAAGACATCCGCCGCCAAGTTCTCGGCAAGGCACCCATTGATCCGGATCACCTTGTCGTTTCGCGGGCCGCCGCAGTGCAGCTACGAAAGAATCTCGCCACACAGCTCGTCTGGATGTCCGCGTACCCGTTCGTGCTCATTCCCCAAGTCATAGGAGGAGACGGATTCAGCTCGTGGCTCATGGCCGCGGGCGTGGCTGTCATAGTGACGGGGATTATGTTTTCTGTCCGCGACTTCCAGCGGGCCGGGGCTTTCCTTACCCGCACAGCAGAGTCGGAGGCCGCCGCCGCAGCTCCGTGAGGGCAGCTGCGGCAGGCCCGCAGCGTGTTCCGACAGACGCCCGGCGGGGGCACATGTCCATTCCTGGGTTTGTAGGGTGGGCATAGAGGCACTGTGTCCATCGCTCGCCGTGGCCGGGGGACATGTCCGGCGCCGGCGGGCCAGGCCGCCCTGCAATGCCCGCCAAGCTCCCGCGGGCACCGTTCAGCTGATCGGGACGTCGATCCACGCCGTTTCTTCGCGCAGCAGCGAGGCGCTGCCGGCGGACAGGGCGGCCACGCGGTCCACCGCGCGGGCCAGTTCGGCGGGATTGTCCGGCAGCGCAAGCCGCAGGACGGTGGTCTGCGCCTCGTAACGGGTCTCGGCCATGACGTAGCCCGCGGCGCGTAGGTCGTTCTCGAGCCGCCCGGCCGCGGCATGCTGCACCGGCACCGCGCAGATCCGGAACCGACTGCGGCGCACGAGGGGCGCGAGTTCCAACGCCGTGGACACCGATTCCGAATACGCACGCACCAGCCCGCCCGCGCCCAGCAGAATGCCGCCGAAATAGCGCACCACCACGGCGGTGACGTCGCTGAGGTCGGCGACGCCCGGCGCCGTCTCACGCTTCAGGAGTGCCTCGAGCATGGGGATGCCCGCAGTCCCGGACGGTTCGCCGTCGTCGTTGGAGCGCTGCACGTCCCGGTCGGGGCCCAGGATGAACGCGGAGCAGTGGTGCCGGGCATCATGGAATTCTTTGCGCAGACCGGCCAGGACGGTGCGGGCCGCCTCCTCGTCCGGCGTACGCGCCAAGACAGTGATGAACCGGGACCGCTTGACTTCAATCTCGGAACGGAACCCGGGTCCGGTGGTGGGGGTTGTGTAGACGGAAGTCCTGCTCTCGGGGGAGTCCGCCTCATCTGCCACCGGTTCAGTTTAGTCTGGTGAGGTGTTGAAGATCGGGTTGACCGGCGGGATCGCCGCGGGGAAGTCAATGGTTGCCGCGCGCTTGCGCGAGCTCGGCGCGGTGCTTGTCGACGCCGACGCATTGGCCCGGGAGGTTGTGGAGCCGGGCACACCCGGGCTGGCACGGGTGGTGGAGACCTTCGGTGCCGCGGTCCTGAGGGCCGACGGGCGGTTGGACCGGCCCGGGCTGGGCGCCTTGGTGTTCGGGAACGCGGAACGCCTGGCCGCGCTCAACGGGATCATCCACCCCTTGGTGCGGGAGCGCGCCGCAGCGCTGGTCACCGCCGCCCCGGCAGGCGCCGTCGTGGTCCAGGACATCCCGTTGCTGGTGGAAACCGGACAAGGCAAGAACTTCCACCTGGTGATTGTGGTGGACGCGCCGGACGATGTGCGGGTCCGTCGGATGGCCGACCACCGCCAGATGAGCGCCGACGAGGCACGCGCCCGAATGAATGCCCAAGCGAGCCGCGAGGACCGGCTGGCGGCCGCAGACGTCGTGCTGGACAACTCGGGCGCCCCGGAGCACCTTCGGCACGCGGTCGACACGCTGTGGGAGGAGCGGCTGGTGCCGTTCGCGCTGAACCTCAAGGAACAACGGATCGCACCGCGGACGGGAGGGCCCGTGCTCACCACGGCGGATCCGGCGTGGCCGGCGCAGGCCGACCGGTTGATCGCCCGGCTGCGGACCGCGGTCCAGCAGGACGTCCTGGCCGTCGACCACATCGGGTCCACGGCGGTCCCGGATCTTGACGCCAAGGACGTGATCGACCTCCAGCTAAGCGTCCGCGACCTCGACGCCGCGGACCGGCTCGCCCCGCTGCTGGCTGACGCCGGGTTCCCTCGCTGGCCGGGCATCATTGCCGACAAACCCAAACCCTCGCACCCCGACCCCGCAGACTGGGGCAAGCGCCTGCACGGCAACGCCGACCCCGGCAGGCCGGTGAACGTGCACATCCGCGCCGCGGGATCCCCGGGCTGGCGGTACTCGCTGTGCTTCCGCGACTGGCTCCGCTCTGACGCCGGCGCGCGCGCGGACTATGTGGCGGAGAAACGCCGCGTGGCGGGGCTCCACGGGGTGGACAGGTCCACCGCAGGGTACGCGGCGGACAAGGAGGCCTGGTTCTCGGACTACGCTGCCCCGCGGATGGACGCCTGGGTGCAGCGCACGGGATGGCAGCCGCCGTCTTACGCGGACGACGGCGGCGCCGTCGACGGCGGGAGCGGCACCGACGGCGGCGCAACCGCCCCGGACAGGGGCGCCGCCGCCGGACTGGGTACAGCCCAAAGCTGAATCTGAAGTGGGCGCCGATGGGCGGCGGTAGATTAGAGCCATGAGCCTTGCCCAGGAGATTAACCGTGTCGTGGCGCCCTTCGAGGTCATCAGCGAGTTCCAGCCGGCCGGTGACCAGCCGGCCGCGATCGCGGAACTGACGGAGCGCATCAGGAACGGCGAAAAGGACGTGGTCCTCCTCGGTGCCACCGGTACCGGCAAAAGCGCGACGACTGCGTGGCTGATCGAGCAGATCCAGCGGCCCACGCTCGTGATGGTGCAGAACAAAACGCTCGCCGCGCAGCTGGCCAACGAATTCCGCGAGCTGCTGCCAAACAACGCGGTCGAATACTTCGTCTCCTACTACGACTACTACCAGCCCGAAGCCTATGTGGCGCAGACGGACACCTTCATCGAGAAGGACTCCTCCGTCAACGAGGAAGTCGAACGGCTCCGCCACTCCGCCACCAACGCGCTGCTGACGCGCCGGGACGTCATCGTGGTAGCCACAGTGTCCTGCATCTACGGTTTGGGCACCCCGGAAGAGTACATTCTGGGCATGGTGACCCTCCGCAAGGGGGCGGAGATGAACCGGGATGATCTGCTCCGGAAATTCGTCTCCATGCAGTACACCCGCAATGACATGGACTTTCACCGCGGCACCTTCCGGGTCCGCGGCGACACCGTGGAAATCATTCCCATGTACGAGGAGCTGGCGATCCGGATCGAGTTCTTCGGGGACGAGATCGAGAACATTTACACCCTGCACCCGCTCACCGGCGAGGTGATCCGTGACGAGACCGAGATGTACGTTTTCCCGGCCTCGCACTATGTGGCCGGTCCGGAACGCATGAGCCGGGCGATCACCAGGATCGAAGACGAGCTGGCTGAGCGGCTGAAGGTCCTGGAGAGCCAGAACAAACTGGTCGAGGCCCAGCGGCTCCGGATGCGCACGACCTATGATCTTGAAATGATGCAGCAGATGGGGTTCTGCAACGGCATCGAGAACTACTCCTCGCACATCGACGGGCGCGCCCGCGGGACGGCGCCGCATTGCCTTCTCGACTACTTCCCGGACGACTTCCTTCTGGTAATCGATGAATCCCACGTGACGGTGCCGCAGATCGGTGCGATGTACGAGGGCGACATGTCCCGCAAGCGGACCCTGGTGGACCACGGCTTCCGGCTGCCCTCGGCCATGGACAACCGGCCGCTGAAGTGGGATGAGTTCCAGGACCGGGTGGGCCAGACGGTGTACCTGTCCGCGACGCCGGGCAAGTTCGAGCTCGAGAGGGCCGACGGCTTCGTCCAGCAGATCATCCGGCCCACGGGCCTGATCGACCCCGAGGTGGTCGTGAAGCCCACGAAGGGCCAGATCGATGACCTGCTCGGCGAAATCCGCACCCGCACGGCGAAGAACGAACGCGTCCTGGTCACCACCCTGACCAAGCGGATGGCGGAGGACCTCACCGACTACCTTCTGGGGCACGGCGTGAAGGTGGAGTACCTGCACTCGGACGTGGACACGCTGCGCCGCGTCGAGCTGCTCCGCGAACTCCGGATGGGTGTTTTCGACGTCCTGGTGGGCATCAACTTGCTCCGCGAAGGCCTCGACCTTCCCGAAGTGTCCCTGGTGAGCATCCTCGACGCCGACAAGGAAGGCTTCCTGCGCTCGGCGACATCCCTGATCCAGACCATCGGCCGCGCGGCGCGAAACGTCTCCGGCCAGGTCCACATGTACGCGGACCGCATCACCGACTCGATGGCCAAGGCCATCGACGAGACGAACCGGCGCCGCGCCATCCAGGTGGCGTACAACACCGAGAACGGCATCGACCCCCAGCCGCTCCGCAAGAAGATCGCCGACATCACCGACCAGCTTGCCAAGGAAGATGCGGATACCCGCGAACTCCTGGCCGCGGCGGGCAAGACCCGCGGCAAGGGCAAGGGTGCCTCGACGATCAGGCAGGACGGGCTCGCCGCCGCGCCGGCGGAGGACCTGGTGGGCCTGATTGAACAGCTGACTGAGCAAATGCACGCCGCAGCAGGCGAGCTTCAGTTCGAACTCGCGGCCAGGCTCCGCGACGAGGTGGGCGAATTGAAGAAGGAACTGCGGCAGATGCAGTCCGCCGGGCACGCCTAGGGTAAACTCGGACGGACGTAGGGGAGTATCCCAAGCGCTACGATCGTCAACACGCGAGGCACGGATGCCGCGCCGGGCGTAGCGGGCAGCCGAGCCACATCTTGCGCAGGCTGTCGGAGAGACTTACACCGCTGAGCTGTACCCTACGAAAGGTTTCTCCGTGCCCGAACTACCCCTTTGGTTCGAGATCGGCTCCTTTGTCGCCCTCGGCCTCATCCTGGCCATAGACCTGCTGATGGTCCTCAAACGCCCGCACGAGCCCTCCATGAAGGAAGCCGGGCTGTGGGTCACCTTCTATGTCGCATTGGCACTGGTCTTCGCCGGCGCCATGTTCGCGTTCACCGGCCCCGAATTTGGCGGCCAGTTCATCGCCGGCTGGGTGACGGAATACAGCCTCAGCATCGACAACCTCTTCGTCTTCATCATCATCATGGCCCGCTTCTCGGTGCCGCGTAAGTACCAGCAGGAAGTGCTGATGGTGGGCATCATCATTGCCCTCATCCTGCGCGGCATCTTCATCATGCTCGGCGCGATCGTCATCGAGCAGTTCAGCTGGGTCTTCTACATCTTCGGCGCGTTCCTGCTCTGGACCGCGTGGAAGCAGGCCCAGGACGAGGGCGAGGATGAAGAGGACAAGGAAAACCCGCTGATCGCCCGCATCCGCAGGATCCTGCCGATGTCCGAGAAGTTCGACGGAGGCAAGCTCCGCACCGTGGTGGACGGCAAAAAGGTGTTCACCCCCATGCTGATCGTCTTCGTCACCATCGGCATGACGGACCTGCTGTTCGCCGTCGACTCCATCCCGGCCATCTTCGGCCTTACCCAGAGCGCCTTCATCGTGTTCACCGCCAACATTTTCGCCCTCATGGGGCTGCGCCAGCTCTACTTCCTGCTGGGCGGGCTCATGAACCGGCTGATCTACCTTAAGCACGCCCTGTCCGTGATCCTGGCGTTCATCGGCGTAAAGCTGGTCCTGCACGCCATGCACGTCAACGAACTGCCCTTCATCAATGGCGGCCAGCACATTGAATGGGCACCGGAGATCCCGACCTTCGTCTCCCTCGCCGTGATCATGGGCACCATCATCATCGCCGTGATCGCCAGCCTGATCAGCTCCAAGGCGTCGAAATCCAAGCTGGATGCCCGGCTGGAGGAAGACGCCCGCAAGAGCCTGAGCGACGTCGACTAGTGGCGGTGGCCGGACACCCGGCAGCACTTTAGGCGGCAATTAGGCAGCATGTAAAAGTACGGCGCTGGACCCTCACGGGCTCAGCGCCGTAGCTTTTGGCCCCCCGCGCGGGGGGCATGTCCAGTGGTCGTCTGGACCAGCGGGGGGACATGTCCATTCCTAGGTCCGTGGAGCGGACATGAAGGCACCGTGCTCATTGCTTGCTGCTAACGGGGAACATGTCCAGTGGTCGTCTGGGGCCGCGGGGGGACATGTCCATTCCTAGGTCCGTGGAGCGGACATGAAGGCACTGTGCCCATTGCTTGCTGCTAACGGGGGACATGTCCAGTGGTGTCTGGCGAGCGGGGGGACATGTCCAGTGGTTGTCTGGCTAGCGGCGGGCGGAGCGGGCCATACCGAGCAGGCGGCCGAAGATCGCCTCGCCGTCGTCCGCGATCCCGTCGTGGTGGAACTCGTCGGTCTCCCACACCTGCAGGCCCCGGACGGCTGCGGCTGTTTCGAGGGAGAGCTCGCGGTCCACGTAGATGTCATCGGTGTACACGGCTGCCGCGACGGGCACGGTGTTCAGTGCCAGCCGCTCCGGATCGTAGAGCGGCGCCCAGTCATCCTTCTCGGCGAGCAGCCGCGCCACGTCCTGTAGCGGACGCAGGGCGGGGTCCTGCTCGAAGTACCAGGGGTAGACCATTTCCCCGGTCAGGAGCGGTTCCCGCGCGTCGGGGCGGAACTCGGGGAACTCATTCAGGACCCGCCAGGCGGCCCAGTCGGTGGCTCCGGCCTGGGCGTAAATGGACTCGTGCATCAGCGCGTACAAGGGGTTCGCGGCCCGGGAGACGAGGCCCCGCACCTGCTCCAGGAATCCATCCGAGAGGCGGTCACCGTCCGGAGTTGCCACGAAGGCGTCCTCGAGCAGGTGGTGCAGCGCATCCACCCGGGTGTTCCCGCCCAGGAACGAGCCAACCATCTGGAACCGTTCGACCGTGAGCCGGCCGCCGTCGGGCAGGTATTCCTCCGTGTCCCGCAGGTGCCGGGCGATGCGGGTGACGGCGGCACGGTCTTCGGGATACCAGCCGAAGTATTCGGCGTTCCGGGCCGCGACCCGACGGAACGTCGCCCGGTATACCCGGTCCGCGGAACCGCCCAGCGGGGGCAGGCCTCCGGTCACGAGTGCTTCCCGCAACCCCTCCGGGGCGAAAGACAGGTAACTGAGGGCGCAGAACCCGCCGTAGCTCTGGCCGTAGACGGTCCACGGGGCCGCGCCGAGCGTGGCCCTGATGGCCTCGGCGTCGGCCACGATCGAATCGGCCCGGAAATGTGTGAGGTAGCGGGCCTGCTCCGTCGCCGTTCCGCGCAGCGGCAGCGTGTTGCGGTCGACGGGCGAGGAAAGGCCGGTGCCGCGCTGGTCCAGCATGAGGATGCGGAAGTCCCGCGCGGCGGCCTTGCTCCAGCCGCCTAACGACGGAAAGCGGTTGCCGCGTCCGCCGGGACCGCCCTGCAGGTAGAGCAGCCACGGCAACCCGGCCGCGGCTTCCTCACTGTGCTCCGTGGACACGTACTCCCGGGCAAACACCGTGATGGTCTCCCCGCGGCCGCCGGCGTCGCCGAAGTGGTCCAGGGGGACCTGGAAATAGTGTTCCGCGGTGCGCATTCCCCGGTACGTGTGGCGTGCCCGGACGCTGTGCGGCACTCTGCGCTCGGCGCTGGACGCAGACTCCAGGAGCGCGGCTCCGGTGAGCCCTGTCAGCGGAAGATCAACCATGGACGGCCTCCGCGCGGGAGCCCGCGGCGGGCTGCGAGCCGGCGCCGCCAAACGCGTCCAGCGCCCCGCCGGTGAGGCGGAAGGTGGACCATTCTTCCATCGGGACGGCTCCGAGCTTCTTGTAGAAGTTGATGGAGGGCTCATTCCAGTCCAGCACACTCCACTCCACCCGGGCGTAACCGCGGTCGACGGCGGTCGCGGCCAGGTGCTGCAGCAGGGCCTTGCCGTGGCCCTCGCCGCGGGCCTCGGGCCTGACGTAGAGGTCCTCCAGGTAAATCCCGTGGACCCCTTCCCAAGTGGAGTAGTTCAGGAACCAGAGGGCGAAGCCCCGGACCTCGCCGGCCGCGTTCTCCGCCATGGTGGCGAAGACCCTCGGGTTCTCCCCGAAGAGGGCCTCGGTGAGCATCTCCGGAGTGTTCCGGACCGCGTCCGGTTCCTTCTCGTAGATGGCGAGGTCGTGGATCATCTGCAGAATGGCAGGGACGTCATGCGGGGCGGCGGGCCGGATTACACTCATTGTTCGAGTCTACTAGCGGCGCGTGCCCGTCCTGCCGGCGCCCGTGTGCCCCTCCCGCCGGCGCCCGCGTGCGCGGCCCGCCGGGCGCCGGACGCTAGAGCCGGTTGACGTCCGTGACGCGGACGACGGCGGACCCTGCCTCGTCCGAGGCCGCGAGGTCCACCTCGGCGGAGATGCCCCAGTCGTGGTGGTTGGCCGGGTCATCGAAGATCTGCCGGACCTTCCACAGCCCTGGTTCCTCCGTGATGATCAGCAGCGCCGGGCCGCGGGCGTCCGGGCCCGTGCCGATGTCGTTGTGCTCGTCGAAGTAGTCATCCAGGGCGTCCTCCCAACGCTCCGCGTCCCAGCCGGAACCGGCGTCGAGCTCGCCCAGGGCGGTGGCGGCCTCATCGGCGAACAGCTCCACGCGGCGGAACATCTCGTTGCGCACCATGACGCGGAAGGCCCGGAGATTGGAGGTCAGCGCCGGCGGCGGTGGCGGGGGCGCGTCGTGCGGTGTGGGCGCGGCGCCGGAGGTGAGCTCTTCCCACTCGTCCAGCAGGCTGGAGTCCACCTGGCGGACCAGTTCACCCAGCCAGGCGATGAGGTCCTCGAGGTCCTCGCGGAGGGCGTCCTGCGGGACGGTCTGGCGGAGCGCCTTGAATCCGTCGGCGAGGTAGCGCAGCACGATCCCCTCGGAGCGGGCCAGGCCGTAGAACTGGACGAATTCGCCGAAGTTCATGGCACGCTCGTACATGTCCCGGACCACGGACTTGGGCGCCAGTTCAAAGTCGCCGACCCACGGCGCTGCCTTGCGGTAGACATCAAACGCTTCGCCGAGGATCTCGGCGAGCGGCTGCGGGTAGGTGACTTCCTCAAGCATGGCCATCCGCTGGTCGTACTCGATGCCGTCGGCCTTCATCGCCGCGACGGCTTCGCCGCGCGCTTTCTTCTGCTGTGCCGACAGGATCTGGCGGGGCTTTTCGAGGGTCGCCTCAATCACGGACACGACGTCCAGGGCGTACGACGGCGACTCCGGGTCCAACAGCTCCAGTGCCGCAAGGGCGAAGGGGGACAGCGGCTGGTTGAGGGCGAAGTTGGCCTGCAGGTGGACGGTGAGCCGGACCGTGCGGCCGTCCGCTTCCTGCTCCGCCGGCGGGATCCGCTCCACGACTCCGGCAGCGAGCAGCTCGCGGTAGATGCCCAGGGCCTTCTTCATGAGCCGCAGCTGGGAGGCCCGGCTCTCGTGGTTCTCGGTGAGCAGGCGGCGGGCGGCCTGGAACGGGTCGCCGGGACGTTCCATGAGGTTCATCAGCATCGCATGGGTCACGGTGAAGCTCGACGTCAGCGGATCCGGTACTGACTCCACCAGCCGCTTATAGGTCGGTTCGCCCCAGGATACGAAGCCTTCCGGAGGCTTCTTCTTGACCACCTGGCGCAGCTTTTTCTGGTCGTCGCCGAACTTGGCCGTGGCCTTGGCCATGGCCTTCACGTTTTCGGTGACATGCTCCGGGGCCTGGACCACCACAGTGCCCGCCGTGTCATAGCCGGCGCGTCCGGCGCGCCCGGCGATCTGGTGGAACTCGCGGGAGTTCAGCAGCCGGGTGCGCACGCCGTCGTACTTGCTCAGGGCGGTGAGAAGCACAGTGCGGATGGGCACGTTGATGCCCACCCCAAGGGTGTCGGTGCCGCAGATGACCTTCAGCAGGCCGGCCTGGGCGAGCTGCTCCACAAGTCGGCGGTACTTGGGCAGCATGCCGGCGTGATGGACGCCGATCCCATGCCGGACCAGCCGGTTGAGGGTCTTGCCGAAGCCGGCGGCGAAGCGGAACCCGGCGATGAGCTCGGCGATCTTGTCCTTCTCCTCGCGGGTACAGACGTTGATGCTCATCAGGTTTTGCGCCCGGTCAATCGCCTCAACCTGGCTGAAATGCACCACGTAGACCGGAACCTGCTTGGTGGCGAGCAGCTCCTCAAGGGTCTCGTGGACCGGGGTCTGCTCGTAGTAGTAGTGCAGCGGAATGGGGCGTTCCGCGGAACTGACGGTCGTCGTCGGGCGGCCGGTCAGGGCGCTGATCCCGTCCTCGAAGCGGCTGACGTCACCCAGCGTTGCCGACATCAGCAGGAACTGCGCCTGGGGCAGTTCGAGCAGCGGCACTTGCCACGCCCAGCCGCGCTGCGGGTCGGAGTAGAAGTGGAACTCGTCCATGACGACGGCGCCGAGCTGGGCCTCGGCACCTTCCCGCAGGGCGATGTTGGCCAGGATTTCGGCGGTGCAGCAGATGATCGGCGCCTCCTGGTTGACGCCGGAGTCACCGGTGATCATGCCGACGTTTTCGGCACCGAAAATCTCGCAGAGGGCGAAGAATTTCTCCGAGACGAGGGCTTTGATGGGTGCGGTGTAGTAGCTGCGCCGCCCGCGGGCCATGGCCTGGAAGTGCGCGGCGATCGCCACAAGTGATTTACCGGAGCCGGTGGGCGTGGCCAGGATGACGTTGGAGCCGGAGGCAAGCTCCATGATCGCTTCGTCCTGGGCGGCGTAGAGCGCAAGGCCGCGGGTCTCAGTCCACTCCACAAACCGGGTGTAGAGCTCGTCCGGGTCCAGGCCAGTCCTGCCGGGAATTCGGGCGGCCGGGGCAGGGAGCTGATCAGCGAGTTTCATCGCCTTCCAGCTTAGTGCCCGCCTGATGCCCGCGGCACCGGCGGCACGTCCCGCCCCACACGCCCGGTGCCTGCCTCCTTGGCTGGCCATCAGGGCGGGGCTACGCTTCCGTTAGTGCAACAGTGCCGGGACCGGAGGTGGACATGAAGTGGGATCCCGAAAAATATGTGCAGTTCGGGGATTACCGGGACCGTCCTTTCTTTGATTTGACCGGCCGGATTCACGCGGAGGCCCCGCGGCACGTCGTCGACCTCGGCTGCGGTCCGGGCAACCTGACCGCGACACTCGCTGAGCGCTGGCCGGGTGCCCAGGTGGTGGGCCTGGATTCCTCGCCGGAGATGCTGACCAAGTCCAAGGCCCGTGCGGACGCGGCGCCCAATCTGTCCTTCGATCTGGCCGACATCCTGCACTGGCTGCCGTCCGGGGACACGGATGTGGTGGTCACCAATGCAGCCCTGCAATGGGTGCCCGGCCACCGCGAGCTGTTGCCGGCCTGGCTCGATGCACTTAAACCAGGGGCTTGGTTCGCCCTTCAGGTGCCGGGGAACTTCAACGCCCCCTCGCACACCCTGATGCGGGAGTTGGCCGAGTCGCCGGCCTGGGCGGGACGGCTTGCCGGGGTCCTGCGCCACGATGACGTGGTGGGGGAGGCCGCGGAGTATTTGGAGATCATGCTCGACGCCGGTTGCGCCGCCGACGCTTGGGAGACCACCTACATGCAGCTGCTCCCGGGTGCCCGCCCCGTTCTCGAGTGGGTCCGCGGCACGGGGCTCCGGCCGGTCCTCGCGGCCCTCCCGGAAGATGAGGCGGCGGAGTTCGAGGCAGAGTATTCGGCGCAACTTGACACTGCCTACCCTGCGGGGCGGCACGGGACCGTCTTTCCGTTCCGGCGCACGTTCGCCGTGGCGCAAAAACGCGGGTGAGCCCGATGACACGAAACACTCCGATATGGGGCTTACAATGACGTGGCGGTCTGGGGGCAGCCGTTAGGCTGGTTCCATTCCGAGCCCTGGGCTAGTAATGGAGGTTCGGTGCTAATACGCCTGATGGCGCGGCTGCTGTCCGCGCACAAAGGGAGCGTGCTGGCCATCGTTGTGCTGCAGCTCATGCAAACCACCGCCAACCTGCTCTTGCCAACCCTGAACGCCGCCATCATTGACGACGGCATCATTGCCGGGAACACCGGGGAAATCCTGCACCTCGGCGGCTGGATGGCCGGAATCGCCGCCGTGCAGGTGCTCACCGCCATCGCGGCGGGATATCTGGGCTCCGTCGTCGCCATGGATATCGGGGGGCAGCTGCGCGAGGAACTCTTCACGAAAGTGCGCTCTTTCTCCTCCCAGGAGGTCGGCGTCTTTGGCGCGCACAGCCTGGTCACCCGGGCCACCAACGACGTCGTCCAGATCCAAAACCTCGCCGTCCTGGTTTTCGCCATGCTGATTGCCGCCCCGGCCATCTTCATCGGCGGCATCGCCCTGGCCGTGCACCAGGACGCCGCGCTGTCCTGGATCGTGGTCGCGGTGATTCCGGTCCTTACGGTGATCATGACCGTAATCGTGCGCCGCCTAATTCCCCTCTACCGCGAAGGGCAGTCGCTCCTTGACCGCATCAGCCGGGTACTGCGCGAGCAGATCATCGGTGCGAACGTGATCCGCGGCTTCGTCCGGCAGGACCACGAAATCCGCCGCTTCGACGAAGCCAACAAAGACCTCACCCGGAACAACCTGCACTCCGCTTTGCTGGTGGCGGGGATGATGCCGATGATCATGCTCGTGGTCAACCTGTCCTCCGTGTGCGTGGTGTGGTTCGGCGGCCACCGGATCGACTCCGGCGAAATGCGCCTGGGCGCCCTCACCGCGTTCATCGCCTACATCCTGCAAATCCTGATCGCCATCATGATGGCCATGTACGTCTTCATGACCGCACCGCGCGCGTCCGCTTGCGCGGAACGGATCCGCGAGGTGCTGGACACGCAACCGGCGATCGCGGACCCGGCCGCCGGCGCAGCACCGGGAAAAGCCGCACCGGCCAACACCTCACCGGGAAACGCTGTCGAGTTCCGGAACGTGTCCTTCGCATATCCCGGCGCCGAAGCGCCTGTGCTGGACGGGCTTACGTTTACCGCCGCGCCCGGGACCACGACGGCGATCATCGGGGCGACCGGCAGCGGCAAGACGACGCTCCTGAACCTGCTGCCCCGGTTCCTCGACGCAACCGCCGGCGAGATCAGCATCGGCGGCCGCAACGTGCGGGCCTTGACCCTGGACGCGCTGCGGAACCTTTTCGCCTTGGTCCCGCAGCAGGCGTACCTCTTTTCGGGCACGGTCGCCGAGAATCTTCGGGTCGGCGCCCCCGCGGCCGGCGACCAGGACTTGTGGCAGGCATTGACGGCCGCGCAGGCCGCCGATTTCGTCCGCGACCTGCCCCTCGGGCTCGACGCACACGTCAGCCAGGGCGGCACCAACTTTTCCGGCGGCGAACGGCAGCGCCTCTGCATCGCCCGGGCACTGCTCAAGAATGCCCCGGTCTACCTGTTCGATGACAGTTTCTCGGCCTTGGACTACGGCACGGACGTCAGGCTCCGCGCCGCGATCGAGCCCCTGCTGCGTTCGGCCACCGTGCTGATCGTGGCCGAACGGGTGGCGACCGTTGCGGATGCCGGTCTGATCCTCGTGCTGGAGGACGGGCGCCTCGTCGCCCAGGGCACGCACAGCGAACTCATGGCGTCCTCGCCAAGCTACCGGGAAATTGCCGCGTCCCAGCTCGTCCTGGAGGAAACGCCGTGAGCCGCGGCCGGAACTCCGGCAACGGGGCCGCCGCGGGTCCCGGTGCCGCGGAGGGCACCAAATGGCGGTCCGCCGCCAGGCTGCTGGGGCTGTTGCGGCCATTGAAGTGGCGGATGGCCGGCGTCATCGCGGCCACCTGTGCGTTCGTGACACTGAACGTGGCCGCCCCGAAAATCCTCGGCGACGCCACCGACGTCGTGGTGGCGGGCTTTGTGGGCGGCTCCCTCGACGACAGTGCACTGGCAGCCCGGCTGTTGACGGTGTCCGCCCTTTACGTCGGCGCGTCGCTGTTCAGCTGGATCCAGGGCGCCTTGACGGCGACGGCGGTGCAGCGCGTCAGTTACGGGCTCCGCGGGGCCGTGGAGCAGAAGCTGCATGTGCTGCCGTCCAGCCATTTCGAGGAGCAGCGCCGCGGCGAGGTGCTCAGCCGGGCCACGAACGACGTCGACAACATCTCCCAGGCCCTCAACCAGCTGCTGAACCAGATGATCCTGTCCATCCTGATGCTCTCCGCCGCCCTCGCCATGATGCTTTGGCTCTCGCCGCTGCTGGCGCTGATCGCTGTCCTCTCGGTGCCGGTGTCCACGGCCATCACCGTATCGGTGGCGCGGCATTCACAGCAGCACTTCACGGCGCAGTGGAGCAGCACCGGCGCCATGCACGCCCAACTCGAAGAATTCTTCACCGGGCATGAAGTGATCAAGGCCTTCGGCCAGCAGGAGGCGTCAGCAGCAAGCTTCCGGGACTGCAACGAGCAGCTCACGCGGTCCAGCGCCCGCGCGCAGTACCTGTCCGGGATCGTGCAGCCGCTGTTGGTGTTTGTGGCCAACCTCAACTACATTGCCGTGGCCGTCGTGGGTGCGTTCCAGGTGACTGCCGGCGCCATGACGATCGGCGGCCTCCAGGCCTTCATTCAGTTCTCCCGCCTCTTCAGCCAGCCGATGGGGCAGATCGGAGGGATGCTCACCCTCCTGCAATCCTGCCTGGCCTCCGCGGAGCGGGTCTTCGAACTGCTCGACGCACCGGAGATCCCGCCGGACACTGCAGCGCCGGCACGGTCGACGGCGTCGGCCAACGGCGCCGGCCGGGTTCGCGGCAAAGGTTCCCTCCATGCGGTGCATGGCGTGCATAAGATCCACGCACCCGGCAAGTCCCACGGGCGGCACGCATCCCGCGCCGGGGATGGGGCCCAGAACGCGCCCGCTCCGGCCGCGGTGGCGGGCCGCGTCACCTTCGAGCACGTCAGCTTCGGCTACAGCCCCGGCACTCCGGTGGTGAAGGACCTCTCCTTCACGGTTGAGCCCGGGCAGACCGTGGCAATCGTGGGTCACACCGGGGCCGGCAAGACGACGGTGGTGAGCCTCCTGATGCGTTTCTATGAACTCGACTCCGGGAGGATACTGGTGGACTCGACCGACATCTCCACCATTCCGCGGGACGAGCTCCGGTCCACCTTCGGCATCGTCCTGCAGGACGCCTGGCTGTTCACCGGCAGCATCAGGGAGAACATCGAGTACGGCCGGCCGGGGGCCAGCGACGCCGACATCGTCCAAGCGGCCCGGGCCAGCCACGTGGACCACTTCGTCAGGTCCCTGCCGTCCGGTTACGCCACGATGGTCGGCGACGACGGCGACGCCTTGAGCCGCGGGCAGCGCCAACTTGTCTCGATCGCACGGGCGCAACTGGCGGGGCGCAGCATCCTGGTCCTGGACGAAGCGACGAGTTCCGTGGACAGCCGCACCGAACTGCAGATCCGCCACGCGATGGCCCGGCTGCGCGAAGGTCATACGAGCTTCGTGATCGCACACCGTTTGTCCACCGTCCGGGACGCTGATCTAATTCTCGTCATGGACCACGGACGGATCGTTGAACACGGGACCCATCAGCAACTGGTGGCCGGGAGCGGGCTCTACAAGGATCTCTATGAGGCGCAGTTCGCCGGTCGCGAACAGGTGCAGGCCGTTCCGGAGCCGGAACTGTGAGCCCGGCGGACACCGCGGGGGAGCGGTTCCCGGGCGCCTGGCGGACCAACCCGGCCAGCTCCGTTCCGCTCTTCGAGCAGCTCCGGCTGTATGTCATTGAACGCGCCGACAAGGGCACGCTCGCGCCGGGAACCAGGCTGCCCCCCGTGCGGAGCCTGGCGGGGGAACTGGGCGTCGCACCCCACACTGTGGCCCGCGCCTACAAGGAATTGGAGGCCGCCGGGGTGGTGGTGACGCGGGGCCGCAACGGCACCGTGGTCTGCGCACGCGACGAGGCCTGGAGTTCCCTGTCGGCCGCCGCCGCGGAGTTTGCCGCGGCCGCCAAGGCGCAAGGCGCCAGCTTCGCCGAGGCCGTGCAGTTGCTGGCCGCCGCCTACGACCGCCACTAGCACACCAGGCCGGTGCCGAGGGTGCGCAGAATAGTTTTTCGAAGAAGTTTTCGATTAGCATTAGATTCGTGCCTAAAGCCGTAGCTGAAGATCCAGCCGTTGAAGTCCACCCCACCGTCGAACCGCTGGCAGTCCATGATCCCGTCCCGTCCCGTGCCGTGCTGAAGCGGCCGGACATGACGCGCCTCGTCGTCAAGGGCGCGCGCGAGCACAACCTGCGCAACGTGGACCTGGACCTGCCGCGCGACGCGATGATCGTGTTCACGGGCCTGTCCGGCTCCGGCAAGTCGTCCCTCGCATTCGACACCATCTTCGCCGAGGGGCAGCGCCGCTACGTTGAATCGCTCTCCGCTTACGCCCGGCAGTTCCTCGGGCAGGTGGACAAGCCCGATGTCGACTTCATCGAGGGCCTGTCACCGGCTGTGTCCATCGACCAGAAGTCCACGAGCAAAAACCCGCGCTCCACCGTGGGTACCATTACCGAGATTTATGACTACATGCGCCTGCTCTGGGCCCGCGTAGGCCGGCCGCACTGCCCTGTCTGCGGCGAGCCCGTCACCAAGCAGACCCCCCAGCAGATTGTGGACCAGCTGCTCGAACTCCCGGAGGGCACGCGCTTCCAGGTGCTCGCACCCGTGGTCCGCGGGCGCAAGGGCGAATTCGTCGACCTGTTCAAGGAACTGACCGCCAAGGGCTACTCGAGGGCACGCGTGGATGGCGACCTCGTCCAGCTCAGCGATCCGCCGAAGCTGGGCAAGCAGTTCAAGCACACCATCGAAGTAGTGGTGGACCGGCTCGTGGTCAAGGAAGGCATCAGCCAGCGCCTGACCGACTCCGTCGAGACCGCGCTCGGTTTGGCGGAGGGCCGCGTCCTGGCCGAATTCGTCGACGTCGAGGCAGATGACCCCGGACGGATCAGGGCGTTCTCCGAGCACCTTGCGTGCCCCAACGAACACCCCCTGGCCATCGACGAGATTGAGCCGCGCTCCTTCTCCTTCAACAACCCGTTCGGTGCCTGCAGTGCCTGCAGCGGCATCGGCACCAAACTCGAAGTCGATGAGGAACTCATCATTCCCAATCCGGAGCTCTCGCTCTCCGAGGGAGCCATTGCGCCGTGGTCGCTGGGCACCGCCACCACGGAATACTGGAACCGGCTGCTGGGCGGCCTCGCCGAGGAGCTCGGCTTCTCGATGACGACGGCGTGGGAAAAGCTGAGCGCCGACGTCCGGCAAACGGTGCTGCACGGCAAGGACCACAAAGTGGTGGTGCAATACCGCAACCGCTTCGGCCGGGAACGGAAGTACAGCACGGGCTTTGAGGGCGTGGTGCAGTACGTCCACCGCAAGCACGGCGAGACCGACTCGGACTTCGCGCGCGACCGCTACGAGGAATACATGCGCCAGGTCCCGTGCCCGGCGTGCAACGGTGCGCGGCTGAACCCTGCCTCGCTGTCCGTGCTGATCAACGGCAAGTCCATCGCCGAGGTCGCCGCGTTGCCCATGCGCGAATGCGCGCACTTCCTCGAGAACCTGGTCCTCACGGGCCGCGAAGCGCAGATCGCCCACCAGGTCCTGAAAGAAATCCAGGCCCGCCTGACCTTCCTCCTCGACGTCGGCCTCGAATACCTGAACCTGGAACGGCCCTCCGGGACCCTGTCCGGCGGCGAAGCCCAGCGCATCCGGCTGGCCACCCAGATCGGCTCCGGCCTCGTCGGCGTGCTCTACGTCCTCGACGAGCCGTCCATCGGCCTGCACCAGCGGGACAACCGGCGCCTCATCGAAACGCTGACCCGGCTCCGGGACCTTGGCAACACCCTGATCGTGGTGGAACACGACGAGGACACCATCCACGAGGCAGACTGGGTCGTGGACATCGGACCCGGCGCCGGCGAGCACGGCGGCATGGTGGTCCACTCCGGGTCCTACCAGGCGCTGCTGGAAAACAGGGATTCGCTGACCGGCGACTACCTTGCGGGCCGGAAGAAGATCGAAATCCCGAAGAAGCGGCGCAAGTACGACAAGAAGCGCGAGCTCAAGGTGGTCGGGGCCAAGGAGAACAACCTCCTCAACGTCGATGCCAGCTTCCCGCTGGGACTTTTCACCGCCGTCACCGGCGTCAGCGGCTCCGGCAAATCCACCCTCGTCAACGAGATCCTGTACAAGGTCCTCGCCAACAAGCTCAACGGCGCCAAGCAGGTCGCCGGCCGGCACAAGATCGTCCAGGGCCTGGAACACCTGGACAAGGTGGTGCACGTCGACCAAAGCCCCATCGGGCGCACCCCGCGTTCAAACCCGGCCACGTACACCGGCGTGTTCGACCACATCCGCAAGCTCTTCGCCGAAACCACCGAGGCCAAGGTCCGGGGCTACATGCCGGGCCGGTTCTCCTTCAACGTCAAGGGCGGCCGCTGCGAGGCCTGCTCCGGCGACGGCACGCTGAAGATCGAGATGAACTTCCTGCCGGACGTCTACGTCCCGTGCGAAGTTTGCCATGGTGCCCGGTACAACCGTGAAACCCTTGAGGTCCACTACAAGGGCAAGACGATCGCGGACGTGCTGAACATGCCCATCGAGGAAGGCGCCGAGTTCTTCGCCGCCTTCTCGCCGATCGCGCGCCACCTCAACACGCTGGTCGACGTCGGCCTCGGCTACGTCCGGCTCGGCCAGCCCGCCACCACGCTCTCCGGCGGCGAGGCCCAGCGCGTGAAGCTCGCGGCCGAGCTCCAGAAGCGCTCCAACGGCCGCAGCGTCTACGTCCTGGACGAGCCCACCACAGGCCTGCACTTCGAGGACATCCGCAAGCTCCTCATGGTGCTGCAGGGCCTCGTGGAAAAGGGCAACACGGTGATCACCATCGAGCACAACCTCGACGTGATCAAGAGCGCCGACTGGATCGTGGACCTCGGCCCCGACGGCGGTTCCGGCGGCGGCCGGGTGGTCGCTACCGGCACACCGGAGCAGGTGGCCACATCAAGCGAAAGCCACACCGCCGCGTTCCTGGCCGAGCTCCTCGCCTGAGCGCCGGCGCTAGCTCCTCGTTTGGGCGCGGGGGCCGGGAGCGGAGGCTGGATCGTGAGGGGGAAGGGCGCCGCTTCGGCGGGATTCCGTCCCCCTGACGATGCAGCGTTTCGCCTGACGTATTCCTGACGGAGTATGCGAATTTCTGGCAGCCGCGCACTCGTGAGAAACTAAGCCGGTGACCCAAACAACAGTGCCCGTAATCTTCGACCTTGACGGCACTCTTGTCGATCCGGCCGGGGGCATCACGGGCGGAATCGCGGCGGCCCTCGCCGAGCTTGGCCTCCCCGTTCCGGAGAAGTCCCGGATGGACGCCATGGTCGGACCCAAGCTGAGCCATTCGCTCACGGAAATTGCCGGCGTTCCGGCCGCACTGCTGGACGACGTCATCCGGATCTATCGCGTGCACTACGCGTCCACCGGCATCGCGCAGAGCCGGCTGTATCCGGGAATCCGCGGGCTCCTCGAGGATTTTGTCGCCGCCGGGCGTCCCATCGCGGTCGCCACGCAGAAACCGGAGGGGCTGGCCCGCACCGTGCTGGAGCACCACGGCATTGCCGGGCTCTTCCACAGCATCCGGGGCTCCGCCGCCGACGAGTCCGCGACCGGCCCGCGAGCGGCGTCCGTCCCGGAAGGCAAATCCGGCATCGTCGCCGCCGCGCTCTCGGACCTGGCCGCGGCCGCCCCTGCACTGGCCGGGCAGGCTGTGATGGTGGGGGACAGGGCGCAGGACGTGGCCGGGGCGGCTGCGAACGGGCTGGACTGCATCGGCGTAGGCTGGGGCTTTGCGCCCGACGGCGAACTGCACGAGGCGGGCGCCGTCGAGGTCGTGCACGACGCGGCGGCGCTTCACGCAACCATCACCCGACTCTCCGAACGCCCGGGGACCACAGCGCTGAACGAGGTGCCCGCCGATGGCAATGTTTGAGGGAATCCGCTGGACCACCCGCGGGCTCATATCCACCACCTGCCGTCCCACGGTCATTGGCCTGGAAAACGTGCCCAAGAACGGCCCGTTCATCGTGGCGCCCAACCATCTCTCGTTCCTGGATAGCGTGATTGTCCAGGCGCTCATGCCACGGCCCGTGGCGTTCTTCGCGAAGGCCGAATACTTCACCACCGGCGGCATCAAGGGCAAGGCCATGAAGTCCTTCTTCGAAGCTGTGGGCTCCATCCCCGTGGAGCGCGGTGAGCAGGCGGCCAGCGTGCAGGCACTGAAGACGCTGCTGGACATCCTCGAAGCCGGAAAGGGCGTCGGGATCTACCCCGAGGGCACCCGCTCCCGCGACGGCATCCTGTACCGGGGACGCACCGGCGTCGGTTGGCTGGCCCTCACGACGGGCGCGCCGGTGATCCCGGTGGGCCTGATCGGCACCGAACACCTGCTGCCCGCGGACAGCAAGGCCGTCAAGCCGCAGCACTTCATCATGAAGGTGGGCGAGCCGCTGTACTTCGAGAAGACGGGCCCGGACCACTCGCTTCCGGCGCGCCGCCAGGTCACGGACCGCATCATGGACGCGATCGCGGAATTGAGCGGCCAGGAACGCTCCACCAGCTACAACCAGAGCAAAACCACAGAGTAGTACGAGTAGGTCCCGCGCGCCCGTAGCCAGTCGCATACCGGCTGCAGTGGCGTGCTGCCAGCCGGGCAGGTGCGGCGGCACCCCCTGCGGCTCAGTAGACTGGAACCGTGGCAGATCCAGCGAGTTACCGACCCCAGACGGGTGAAATTCCGACCAATCCGGGCGTGTACCGCTTCCGCGACCCGCACGGCCGGGTCATCTATGTCGGCAAGGCCAAGAACCTCCGTTCCCGGCTGAATTCCTACTTCGCCAACCCTGCCGGGCTGATGCCGAAGACCTACGCGATGGTGCACACGGCCAGCAGCGTCGAATGGACAGTGGTGGGCAGCGAACTGGAGTCGCTGCAGCTGGAATACACCTGGATCAAGGAATTCGCGCCACGGTTCAACGTGATGTTCCGGGACGACAAGAGCTACCCGTACCTGGCGGTCACGATGGGGGAGAAGTACCCCCGCGTCCAGGTGCTGCGCGGCGACCGGCGCAAGGGGACCCGGTATTTCGGCCCCTACACGGCCGGCGCCATCCGGGACACCATGGACACCCTGCTGCGGGTGTTCCCCGTGCGCAGCTGCAGCGCCGGGGTGTTCAAGCGCGCCCAGGCCAGCGGCCGGCCCTGCCTGCTCGGCTACATCGACAAATGCTCGGCACCCTGCGTCGGCCGGATCTCCGCCGAGGACCACCGGGCACTGGCCGAGGACTTCTGCACCTTCATGGGCGGCGAAGCCAAACCATTCGTCAACCGGCTGGAACGGGAAATGGCCACCGCTGTGGCCGAGCTCGACTACGAACGCGCCGCGCGCCTCCGGGACGACATCGTGGCCCTGAAGAAGGTCTTCGAACGCAATGCCGTGGTCCTCGCCGAGGGCACGGACGCCGATGTCTTCGCCCTGCACGAAGACGAGCTCGAGGCCGCCGTCCAGGTCTTCCACGTCCGCGGCGGCCGGATCCGGGGCCAGCGCGGCTGGGTCGTGGAAAAAGTCGAGGACTCCACCACCCCGGAACTTCTCGAGCACCTGCTGCAGCAGGTTTACGGTGACGAGGCCGGGGTGCAAGGCCGGTTGCCCAGGGAGGTCCTGGTGCCCGCCGAACCCAGCAACGCGGCGGAACTCGCGCAATGGCTCAGTGGATTGCGCGGGGCCCGGGTGGATGTCAGGGTGCCCCAGCGCGGAGACAAGGCAGCGCTCATGTCCACCGTTCGGGAAAACGCGGAGCACGCCCTCAAACTCCACAAGTCCCGTCGCGCCGGAGACCTCACGATGCGTTCCCAGGCCCTGCAGGAACTCCAGGAAGCACTTGAACTCCCGGTCGCGCTGCTCCGGATCGAATGCTTCGACATTTCCCACGTCCAGGGCACCAACATGGTCGGCTCCATGGTGGTGGTGGAGGACGGGCTGCCGAAGAAGTCCGACTACCGCAAGTTCACCGTGACTGGGGCCGCCGCCACGGACGACACGGCGGCGATGCACGACGTTCTGACCCGCCGGTTCCGGCATTATCTCGAAGAGAAATCCGAGAAGAGCGAGCAGGCGGCTGCCGCGGCCAAACCGGCGCACCAGGCCGTGCTGGAGGCGGCAACCGCCGCGGCGATCACGGACTCCACCACGCCGGCGCCGCGGAACAAATTCGCCTACCCGCCCAACCTCGTCGTCGTTGACGGCGGCAAGCCGCAGGTCAACGCCGCCGCCCGAGCCCTGGCGGAGTTGGGCATCGAGGACGTGTACGTGGTCGGCCTGGCCAAGCGGCTGGAGGAGGTCTGGCTGCCGGACAGCGACTTCCCGGTGATCCTCCCGCGCGCCTCGGCCGGCCTCTACCTGCTGCAGCGGATCCGCGACGAGGCCCACCGCTTCGCGATCACTTTCCACCGGCAAAAGCGCGGCAAGGCCATGACGGTCTCCGCGCTGGACAGCGTGCCCGGGCTGGGCGAGTCCAAACGCAAGGCCCTCCTGGCCGAGTTTGGTTCCGTCAAGGGCATCAAGGCCGCCACCGCCGAAGAACTCACCGGGGCCAAAGGCATCGGTCCGGCACTCGCCGCCGCGATCGTCCAGCACTTCACAACCGGCGACGGCGCGGACGCCGCCACGGTTCCGGCTGTGAACATGACCACCGGTGAAATCCTCGAAACTTAGCTAGCTCCGCCAAATTTAGCTAGGGTAATGACTTGGGGCAGCCACGGCGCGGCATCAATACCGCCCGGCCGCAACTTGCCCGGACACACCAAACAAACCGAACAAGCAGACAGCACAGGCAGAGATGGGGCTTCACTGATGGCAGAGTCGACGGCAGGATCCGAGGCGGATGCGGACGGCATGACACCCGTCAAACCCGTCGAGGCGGAACTGCTGGTGGTGACCGGAATGTCGGGAGCCGGCCGGAGCACCGCCTCGGACGCCCTGGAGGACCACGGCTGGTACGTCGTGGAAAACCTCCCGCCGCAGATGCTCGGCACGCTCGCCGATCTCGTGTCGCGCAGCCCGCAGTCTATGTCCAAACTTGCCGTCGTGATGGACGTCCGGAGCAAGGACCTGTTCGCGGACATGCGTGCCGCGCTCCGCGCCCTGGAGGCCACGGGCGTGACCTTCCGTGTGTTGTTCCTCGACGCCAACGACGGCGTCCTGGTCCGCCGCTTCGAGCAGGGCCGACGGCCCCACCCGCTCCAGGGCGGCGGCCGGATCCTCGACGGCATCGCCGCCGAACGCGAGTTGGTCCGCGAGCTGCAAGACACCGCCGACATCGTGCTGGACACTTCCGCCCTCAACGTCCACGGCCTAGCCACCGCCATCACGGAACTCTTCAGCGAAACCGGGCCCGTGACGCTGCGGCTGAACGTCATGAGCTTCGGTTTCAAATACGGGCTGCCGGTCGACGCCAACTTCGTGGCCGATGCCCGCTTCATCCCCAACCCGCACTGGGTCCCGCAGCTGCGCCCGCACACCGGCCTGGACAAGGACGTCAGCGACTACGTGCTGGAGGCTCCGGGCGCCGGCGACTTCGTGGAACGCTACGTCACAGCCCTCGAACCGGTCCTGGACGGCTACCGGCGCGAGAACAAGCATTACGCCACAATCGCGGTGGGCTGCACCGGCGGCAAGCACCGCTCCGTGGCGGTCGCCGTCGAAATCTCACGAAGGCTCGCGCAATACCCGCGCGTCACCGTGACTACGACGCACCGGGACCTGGGCCGCGAATAATGGCGCTGCTGACCGGCCCGCTGCCCCTGGTCCCGCCTGCCAGCGCGGCCTTCGCCAGCCAGCAGGACAAGGGACCTTCCGTAGTGGCGCTTGGCGGCGGCCACGGACTCTCCGCCTCGCTCTCCGCCCTGCGCCTGCTCACCTCGGAGCTCACCGCGATCGTCACCGTCGCGGACGACGGCGGATCTTCCGGCCGGCTCCGTGAGGAGTACGGGGTCCTCCCGCCGGGCGACCTCCGCATGGCCCTGTCGGCGCTGTGCGATGACACCGACTGGGGCCGCACCTGGCGTGACGTCATGCAGCACCGCTTCGCCCCGGGCAAGGGCCCCGGCGGTTCCCTCGACGCGCACGCCATGGGCAACCTGCTGATCGTCACCCTTTGGGAGCTCCTGGGCGACACGGTGGCCGGCCTCAAGTGGGCCGGCGCCCTGCTCGGCGCCCGCGGCGAAGTCCTGCCGATGTCCAGCATGCCGCTCACCATCGAAGGCCAGGTCCGCGTCACCGCCCCGGACGGCACCACGGCACTGCAAACCGTGACCGGCCAGGCCAAGTGCGCCGTCGCGGGCAACCTGCAGCACGTCCGGCTGCTGCCCGAGAACGCCCCGGCATGCACGGAGGCACTGACCGCGATCGAGCTGGCCGACTGGGTGATCCTTGGCCCGGGCTCCTGGTACACCTCCGTGCTGCCGCACCTGCTGCTCCCGGAAATGCGCGACGCGCTCTGCCAAACGGAGGCGCGGCGCTGCCTGACGATGAACCTTGCCACGGACACCAAGGAAACCGCCGGCATGAGCGCCGCTGACCACCTCCGGGCGCTGCGCGAGTACGCGCCGGAGTTCACCGTCGACGTCGTCCTGGCTGACCCGGCGTCCGTCCAGAACATGGCCGACTTCGAACAGCAGGCCGGAATGCTCGGTGCCGAGGTGGTCTTGGGTAAAGTGGGGGCGTCTGGTCGCCGTCCGGTCCACGATCCGTTGCGGCTGGCGACGGCGTACCACGATATTTTCGGGAATAGTTAGGAAGGTGCCATGGCACTGACAGCATCAGTCAAGGAAGAACTTTCCCGTCTGGATATCAAGAAGTCTTCGGTCCGCAAGGCTGAGGTGTCGGCCATGCTCCGCTTCGCGGGCGGGCTGCACATCATCTCGGGCCGGATCGTGATCGAGGCCGAAGTCGACCTGGCCTCGACCGCCCGGCGGCTGCGTGCCGCGATCGCCGAAGTCTACGGCCACCAGAGCGAGATCATCGTCGTCTCGGGCGGCGGCCTGCGCCGCGGCAGCCGCTATGTGGTGCGTGTGGTCCGCGACGGTGAAGCCCTCGCCCGCCAGACCGGGCTCCTGGACACCCGCGGCCGTCCCGTCCGGGGCCTGCCCTCCGTGGTGGTCAACGGATCCGCGGCGGACGCCGAGGCCGTCTGGCGCGGTGCCTTCCTGGCCCACGGCTCGCTCACCGAGCCGGGCCGCTCCTCCGCCATGGAAGTCACCTGCCCCGGCCCCGAATCGGCCCTGGCCCTCGTCGGCGCCGCCCGCCGCCTCGGCATCCAGGCCAAGGCCCGCGAGGTCAGGGGAGTGGACCGCGTCGTGATCCGCGACGGCGACACGATCGCTGCGCTGCTGACCCGCATGGGCGCGCACGACGCGCTCATGGTCTGGGAAGAACGCCGCATGCGCAAGGAAGTCCGTGCCACCGCCAACCGGCTCGCAAACTTCGACGACGCCAACCTGCGCCGCTCCGCCCAGGCCGCCGTCGCCGCCGGTGCCCGCGTGGACCGTGCCCTGGAAATCCTGGGCGACGACGTCCCGGACCACCTCAAGTACGCCGGCGAGCTGCGGGTCGCCCATAAGCAGGCCAGCCTGGACGAGCTTGGCCGCCTCGCCGACCCGATCATGACCAAAGACGCCATCGCCGGCCGGATCCGCCGGCTCCTGGCCATGGCGGACAAGCGCGCCCAGGACCTCGGCATCCCGGGCACCGAAGCCAATGTGACGCCCGAAATGCTCGACGACTAGCATCACCCTAGAATCAAGAACAGATTTCCGGATGCCCGGCATCCGGATGCACAATCCGAGAGTTACCGAACCGGACAACCGTCCACGACATTGGAGGATCTTGTGACCGAGTACGTACTGCCCGAGCTCGACTATGACTACGCAGCGCTGGAGCCGCACATCTCTGCGAAGATCATGGAGCTGCACCACAGCAAGCACCACGCCGCCTACGTGACCGGCGCCAACAACGCCCTCGCCCAGCTGGCCGAAGCTCGTGAGAAGGGCGACTTCGCCAACATCAACCGCCTCTCCAAGGACCTCGCGTTCCACACCGGCGGGCACATCAACCACTCTGTCTTCTGGAAGAACCTCTCCCCGGACGGCGGCGACAAGCCCGAGGGCGAGCTCGCCGCAGCAATCGACGACGCCTTCGGCTCGTTCGACGCTTTCCGTGCCCAGTTCAGCGCCGCGGCGCTGGGCCTGCAGGGTTCCGGCTGGGGCTTCCTGGCCTACGAGCCCATTGGCGGCAACCTGGTGATCGAACAGCTTTACGACCAGCAGGGCAACGTCGCACTCGGCACCACTCCGCTGCTGATGCTGGACATGTGGGAGCACGCCTTCTACCTGGACTACGTCAACGTGAAGGCCGACTACGTCAAGGCGTTCTGGAACATCGTCAACTGGGCCGACGTCGCCAAGCGCTTCGACGCCGCCCGCAAGAACGCGACCGGCCTCATCACCCTCTAGGGCGAACTGACCGACTCCCGGTTGTAACAAAGCTCACAATTAGGGCCGCTTCGGCCCGTAATGTGGACGGACTGCCCCCGCACTTGCGGGGGCAGTCCAACTTAAACGTAAGATAGATCACGGAAGGCGGTTAGCCTTCAGCAACGTGGCTGGTCGCCCTCCGATCTGGTAATTATCTCTGCCCAATGGCGTGCGGGATCTGTTAGTTGGCTTGAACGCCTTCTCAACTAGTCGTGCTCGCAGGAGCACCAAGGAGAATGAAAACGTGACGACCCGTATTGGCATCAACGGCTTTGGCCGTATCGGCCGCAACTACTTCCGCGCAGCCCTCGCACAGGGCGCCGACCTTGAGATCGTTGCGGTCAACGACCTCACCAGCCCGGAAGCCCTCGCTCACCTCTTCAAGTACGACTCCGTGGGCGGCCGCCTGGCGGAAACCATTGAGGTCAAGGACGGCAACATCGTCGTCGACGGCAAGACCGTGAAGGTCCTGGCCGAGCGTGATCCCGCCAAGCTGCCCTGGGGCGAGCTCGGCGTCGACATCGTGATCGAGTCCACGGGCTTCTTCACCAAGGCCGCTGACGCGCAGAAGCACATCGACGCCGGCGCGAAGAAGGTCCTGATCTCCGCCCCCGCCTCCGGCGAGGACATCACGGTGGTGATGGGCGTCAACGATGGTCTCTACGACGACGCAGCGCACCACATCATCTCCAACGCCTCCTGCACCACCAACTGCCTCGGCCCGCTGGCCAAGGTCGTCAACGACGCCTTCGGCATCGAGCGCGGCCTGATGACCACCATCCACGCGTACACCGCCGACCAGAACCTGCAGGACGGCCCGCACAACGACCTCCGCCGCGCCCGCGCCGCCGCAGTCAACATGGTTCCCACCTCCACGGGTGCGGCCAAGGCCATCGGCCTGGTCCTGCCGGAACTCAAGGGCAAGCTTGACGGCTACGCCATCCGCGTCCCCGTCCCCACCGGCTCCGCCACGGACCTGACCGTCACGGTCTCCCGCGAGACCACCGTCGAGGAAGTCAACGCCGCCCTCAAGGCAGCCTCCGAAACCGAAGAGCTCAAGGGCCTGCTGACCTACACGGATGAGCCGATCGTCTCCTCGGACATCGTCGGCGACCCGGCATCGTCCATCTTCGACTCCGGCCTGACCAAGGTGATCGGCAACCAGGTCAAGGTTGTGTCCTGGTATGACAACGAATGGGGCTACTCCAACCGCCTCGTTGACCTCACGGAGCTTGTCGCGTCCAAGCTGGGCTAGGGTAAGACGCATGACATTCCACACCCTCAACGGATTGATCGCTGATGGTGTCCGCGGGCGGTACGTTCTGGTTCGAAGTGACCTGAACGTGCCGCTCGACGGCTCTACAGTGACTGACGACGGCCGCATCAAGGCCTCCCTGCCAGTGCTGGCGAAGCTCACGGACGCCGGTGCCCGCGTGCTGGTCACAGCACACCTTGGCCGCCCGAAGGGCGCCCCCGAGGACAAGTACTCGCTCAAGCCCGCCGCGACGCGGCTGGCCGAACTCGCCTCCTTCAAGGTCTCGCTCGCCGCGGACACGGTCGGCGAGTCGGCCAAGGAGCTCGCCTCCGCCCTCCAGGACGGCGAAGTGCTGGTCCTGGAAAACGTGCGTTTCGACGCCCGGGAGACCGCCAAGGACGACGCCGAGCGCGGCGCCTTCGCGGACGAGCTCGTCGCCCTCACCGGTGACAGCGGCGCGTTCGTGGACGACGCCTTCGGTGCCGTGCACCGCAAGCACGCCAGCGTGTACGACGTCGCCACCCGGCTGCCGTCCTACCAGGGCGACCTCGTCCGCACGGAGGTCGAGGTGCTGCGCAAGCTCACCACCGACACCCAGCGGCCCTACGTCGTCGTGCTCGGCGGCTCCAAGGTCTCGGACAAGCTCGCCGTCATCGACAACCTCCTCGGCAAGGCCGACACGATCCTGGTGGGCGGCGGCATGCTGTTCACCTTCCTCGCAGCCGCAGGCCACAAGGTTGCGGGCAGCCTGCTCGAAGAGGACCAGATCCCGGTCGTCCAGGATTACCTCAAGCGGGCAGCCGACGCCGGCACGCAGTTCATTGTGCCGACCGACGTCGTGGTGGCCAGCAAGTTCGCCGCCGACGCCGATCACGAGACCGTCGCGGCCGACGCCATCGAGTCCAGTGCCTTCGGCGCCGAGGGCATCGGCCTGGACATCGGACCGGAATCCGCGGCCGCGTTCGCGGAACGGATCAAGGGCGCCAAGACCGTGTTCTGGAACGGCCCCATGGGCGTGTTCGAGTTCCCGGCCTTCGCCGGCGGCACCCGGGCGATCGCGCAGGCGCTGACCGAGAGTGACGCGTTCACGGTGGTCGGCGGCGGAGACTCCGCGGCCGCAGTCCGCACGCTCGGGTTCGCTGATGACCAGTTCGGGCACATTTCCACCGGCGGCGGCGCCAGCCTCGAGTACCTCGAAGGCAAGGAACTGCCGGGCCTGAGCGTCCTGGACCGTTAGAAGCGCTGACCGTTAGCGGCGCGGGCCGGCAGTAGCTCCGTCCGCTCCGCTGCAGCCACCACCGAGCCGGCAGGGTGCCCCTCCTCAAGGAACCGGGCACCCTGCCGGCTGTTCACACCACAAGCACTCTGGGAGACCACGTGACCACGTCCACCAACGGTAAATTCGATCGCAAGCCCTTCATCGCCGGCAACTGGAAGATGAACATGGACCACGTCCAGGGCATCACCCTTCTGCAGAAGCTTGCGTGGACCCTGTCCGACGCCAAGCACGACTACAGCCGGGTGGAGGTTGCCGTCTTCCCGCCGTTCACGGATCTCCGCGGCGTCCAGACCCTCGTCCAGGGCGACGAGCTCGACGTCGTCTACGGCGGCCAGGACCTCTCCCAGTTCGACTCCGGCGCCTACACCGGTGACATTTCCGGGCAGTTTTTGGCGAAGCTCGGCTGCACCTACGTCCTGGTCGGCCACAGCGAACGCCGCACCATCCACAACGAGTCCGACGAGGTCCTCAACGCCAAGACCAAGGCCGCGTTCCGGCACGGCGTCACCCCAGTGCTCTGCGTCGGAGAAGGCCTGGAAATCCGCCAGGCCGGCACCCACGTGGACCACACCCTCGCCCAGCTGCGCGCCGCCGTCGCCGGCCTCACCCCGGAGCAGGCCGCAGAGCTTGTCGTCGCCTATGAGCCTGTGTGGGCTATCGGTACCGGCGAGGTTGCCGGCCCCGAGGACGCGCAGGAAATGTGCGCAGCCATCCGTGCCGAACTGTCCAGCCTCTTCGGGGCCGACGTCGCCGCCAAGACGCGCCTGCTCTACGGCGGCTCCGTCAAGGCGAACAACGCGGCCTCCATCCTGAAAGAGCGCGACGTCGACGGCTTGCTGGTCGGCGGTGCCAGCCTTGATGCTGCCGAGTTTGCTAATATTGTCAGGTTCGAGAGTCACCTGGTCACGGATTAGTCCGGACACAGGACAGGCCCCCGCAATCCAATTCTTCTGAAAGGCCGTCGTGGACGTTCTTCATGTCATTCTGCAGGTGCTTCTGGGCATCACCAGCCTCCTGCTGACGTTGCTCATCCTGCTCCACAAGGGACGCGGAGGCGGCCTGTCGGACATGTTCGGTGGCGGCATGAGCTCCGGCCTGAGCTCCTCCGGCGTCGCGGAGCGCAACCTGAACCGGTTCACGATCATCCTGGGAATCACCTGGGGCGTGGTGATCATCGCCCTCGGCCTGCTCATGCGCTTCAGTACAGGCGCGGATTCCTAACGTCTTTTCAACAACTTCATAAGGGGTCTTGCGGCCCTCCCGGCATCGGGAACTTCCGAACTACACTGTCGCTGGCAAGCACCATCCGACCAGCTGAGTAGCCAGGAGTTCCCGATGCTGCATTCTGCTTCCGGATTCAAAGGAATCCGCGTGGGCGCCACCGAAGGGGCATCTCCCCGCCACGAGCCACTGAACGGGGCTGGCGTACGCCAGCCCCGTATTCGTGTCCCCTACCGATGCTCCAAAGGCCATGAAACCGCGCTCGTGTTCGCACAATTGCCTGAGGAGCAGATCCCGGGGGTCTGGGATTGCCGGCACTGCGGGGGCACCGCGACCCGCGACGAGACAAAGTTTTCCCTCGAGGATGCGCCGGTGGAGGGCTTCAAGACGCACCTGGAATACGTTAAAGAGCGGCGCTCCAGCCAGGACGCCGAAGACGTGCTGGCCGGAGCGCTGGAACGGCTACGCGCCCGACGGGCCCTTCCGGACGAGTTGCTCCGGGACCCGTGAGGCCGCGTTTTCATCGATCAGCCACAGGGTCTCGCGGCGGCCGCGCGGGCCTGCTGCAGGGACCTGCACAGGGTTGGCACCGGCCAGGGCCAGGCCGACGGCGCCGGCCTTGTCGTCGCCTGCCACCACCATCCACACTTCTGTTGCCGTATTGATTGCCGGCAAGGTCAGCGAGACCCGGTCCGGCGGCGGCTTGGGGGAGTTCTGGACACCCACCACGGTCAGTTCCTTCTCCCGGATGCCGGCCTGCTCCGGGAAGAGCGACGCGACGTGGGCGTCCGGGCCGACACCGAGGAGGACGATGTCCAGCCGCGGCAGACGGGCGGGCTGCTCCGGCCTGTCATCGGACATGTCTGCGGCGTGCTCGGCCGCAGCCGCTTCCGCGAGCCGGCGCGCGTAGTCCGCCGCAGCCTCTTCCGGGCTTCCAAAGTCGTCGGTGGACCCGGGCACGTGGACGCGCCCGGGGTCGACGTCGATGCGGGACAGGAGAGCTTCATGGGCCTGGCGGGCGTTTCGCTCTGCGTCGTCCGCCGGCAGAAAGCGCTCGTCCCCCCACCAGAAGTTCACCTTGGACCAGTCAACGGCCTTCGCCGCCGGTGATTCCGCCACGGCCTTGAGTGAGCCGATGCCCATTGTGCCCCCGGTAAGCACCACCGTGGCCTCGCCGTGCCGGTCCTGAATATCCACAAGCTTGGTGATCAGGCGGGCGGCTATGGCAGCCATCAGGACGGTCGAGTCAGGATGGATGCTTACTCTGGGGTCAGCGCTCACTGGGACGGACACTCCTTAGGTTGGTACGTGGCAGTCCCATAGTAATCACTTCGCCGAACACTTCGTCCGGGTCCAGGCGGCGCAGCTCTTCCGCGAGGCAGTCCTTGAGGCTGCGGCGCGGCAGGGAGATCCGCTGTGCCGGCTGCCCGGGCTGGGTCAGTTCCGCAATGGTCAGCCCCGGCCGGAACAGCTGGATGTCCCCGGCGGCCCGGGACAGCCGGACGCGCCGGATCCCGGTTCCCGCCGGATCGGCAACGATCGTCACGGGCACGTCCAGGGCGAGGGTCAGCCAGGCCGCGAGGAGCAGGGTGCTGGGGGAGTCCGAGGCCCCCTCAACGGTGACAGCCGACACGGGCGACTCGTCCGCCTGGTCCAGGACCGCGGCCAGCTGGATGCGCCAGTTGGTCAGCCGGGTCCAGGCAAGGTCTGTGTCGCCGGCCTTGTACGTGCGGCGGATGTTCTCAAGCGCCGCGGCCGGGTCCGTCTCATTGGCCGAGTCGGTGATCCGGCGGTGCGCGATGCCCCCGATCGAGGTCTGGCACGCGTTTCTGGGAGCGCCGTGCGGCCACCAGGCCACGATCGGCGCGTCCGGCAGCAGCAGGGCCGCGACGAGGGACTCGCTTTCCTCGGCGAGTTCGCCGTAGCCGCGCAGCAGGATGACCTCGGAAGCGCCGGCGTCGCCGCCGACACGGATCTGCGCGTCAAGCCGGGTCGGGGCCTGCGCCCCGGCGTCGGCCAGGACGATGATCCGGCACGGGTGTTCCCGGCTGGCCTCATTCGCCGCCTCGATGGCTTCCTCTTCAAGCCCGGAACGGGTGACGACCACCAGGGTCAGCACCCGGCCCAGGGCGATCACGCCGCCCTGCTCGCGCAGGGCCATGATCTTCTTGGAAATCTTCGAAGTGGTGGTGTCGGGAAGATCTACGATCATGGCCTTCTCCAGGTTCGTCCGTCGCGGGCAAGGAGCTCGTCGGCCGAGGCGGGGCCCCAGCTGCCGGGCGCATAGGGCTGGGGTTGTTCGTCCAGGCTGGCCCAGTACTTTTCGAACGGGTCCAGGATCTTCCAGGACAGCTCGACTTCCTCGTGCCGCGGGAACAGCGGCGGTTCCCCCAGCAGCACATCCAGGATCAGGCGCTCGTACGCTTCCGGGCTGGACTCGGTGAAGGAGTGGCCGTAGCCGAAGTCCATGGTGACGTCGCGGACCTCCATCTGGGTGCCCGGGACTTTGGACCCGAACCTAATGGTGGCGCCCTCGTCAGGCTGGACGCGGATCACCACGGCGTTCTGGCCGAAGTCGTCCTCGCCGTGGTCGCGGAAGAGCAGGTTGGGGGCGCGCTTGAACACGACGGCGATCTCCGTCACCCGGCGGCCCAGCCGCTTGCCGGCACGCAGGTAGAACGGCGCACCGGACCAGCGCCGGGTGTTGATGTCCACCCGGATCGCGGCGAACGTCTCGGTCTTGGAATCCGCCGGGATGCCCTCTTCCTCCAGGTAGCCCAAAACCTCCTCGCCGCCCTGCCAGCCGCCCGTGAACTGCCCGCGCGCTGAGTGCGCGGACAGATCGTCGGGGAGCCTGACCGCGGAGAGGACCTTTTCCTTTTCGGCGCGCAGGTCATCGGCGTTGAAGGAGACGGGCTCCTCCATGGCCGTCAGCGCCAGGAGCTGCAACAGGTGGTTCTGGATGACGTCGCGGGCAGCGCCCACCCCGTCGTAGTACCCGGCCCGGCCGCCCGTACCGATGTCCTCGGCCATGGTGATCTGCACGTGATCGACGTAGTTGGCGTTCCAGAGCGGCTCGAAGAGCTGGTTGGCGAAGCGCAGTGCCAGGATGTTCTGCACCGTCTCCTTGCCCAGGTAGTGATCAATCCGGAACACGGAATCCGGCGGGAACACCGACTCAACGATGTTGTTGAGCTGACGGGCAGATTCGAGGTCATGCCCGAACGGCTTTTCAATCACCACGCGGCGCCACTTGTCGCCCTCGGCCTCGGCCAGGCCGTGCTTGGAGAGCTGGCGGCAGACCTGTTCGAAGGCCTTCGGCGGGATCGACAGGTAGAACGCATGGTTGCCCCGCGTTCCGCGTTGCTCATCGAGCTCATCGATTGTCTCACCGAGCCGCTTGAACGCGTCGTCGTCGTCGAACTCGCCCTGAACGAAGCGGATGCCCTCGGAGAGCTGCTTCCAGACCGTTTCATCAAACGGTGTCCGGGCGTACGACTTGACGGATTCCAAGACCTCCGCGGCGAAGTCCTCGTTCTCCCACTGCCGGCGGGCAAAGCCCACCAGCGCGAAGCTTGGCGGCAGCAGCCCGCGGTTGGCGAGGTCATAGACGGCCGGCATGAGCTTCTTGCGGGCGAGGTCCCCGGTTACCCCGAACAGGACCAGCGATGACGGTCCGGCAATACGGTTCAGACGGCGGTCCCGAGGGTCCCGGAGCGGGTTGCGCCCCCGGCCGGCTGTTGAACCGCCGCCGTTGTAGGTTTCTGGCATGGTTGGGTCGGTGCCTTAGCTCTGAGTGGAAGGTGCGGCCTGGCCGGCAAGGGAAGCGACGATTTCCTGCAGTTGCTTCACGCCCGCGGCGCGGTCGGTCAGGTGCAGTCGAAGGACCGGACGGCCATGCTCGGACAGGACCTGGGCATCCCCGGCCGCCTGGGCCGAAATCAGCTCGCCGAACGTGAACGGGCGCTCCGGGATGGCGAGGTCCAGCGCGGAAGCGGCAGTCACTTGAAGGAAAACACCGATCGCGGGTCCGCCCTTGTGGAATTGTCCGGTGGAGTGCAGGAAGCGGGGGCCCCAGCCGAAGGTCACAGGGCGCCGGCTGACCGCCGCCAGTTCGTCGCGGACCCCCTCGAGGTCCGCGTAGGCGAGCCGGTCGAAATAGGCCTGGACACTGAGGTAGTTGTCCGGTCCCAGCTCGCCCAGCAGTGCGTTGACCGCGTCTGCTGCTGTGGCTGCGCCGGCGAGCCACGCTCCGCCGCGGACCTCGATGGCGCCGTCGGTGAAGTCTGCCGGCGTCGGCTCGGGTTGCGCGTCCAGCAGACCGCGTGCGGCGACTTTGGCGGCCTCGACGTCGGGCTGGTCAAAGGGGTTGATGCCCAGTAGCCGGCCGGCCACGGCGGTGGCGAATTCCCACACCATCATCTGCGTCGCGAGGCCGCCGGCAATGGCGACCTCGTTTTCGCGGAGGTCGACGTCGGCATCGGCCGCGACGAGCCGGATGACCAGGACATCGGGAGCGCCAAGTGTGGCTTCCGGGGAGGCGGGACCGGCTACCACCGGCAGCACGCCGGTGCCCAGCTTGCCCGTGGATTCGGCGATGAGCTGTTCAGCCCAGTCGGCGAAGCCGACGATCCCCGAACCGTCCTCCGCGATGACGATCTTGTTGCGCAGCGGGTTGGTGCCGCCCAGGGCCGAGCCAAGGGCGAGGCCGATGTTCTCGGGGGAGTCCTCATTGAGCGTCTCCGCCGCTAATTCCGCTTCATCCAGGAAAGCCTGGATGTCGACTCCGGCCAGTCCGCAAGGAACCAGCCCGAACGCGGTCAGTGCGGAGAAACGGCCGCCGACGTTGGGGTCGGCGTTGAAGACGGCCCGGTAGCCGGCCTCCCGGGAGGCCTTGTCCAGCGGCGAACCCGGGTCGGTGACAATGATGATCCGGCTCTTGGCGTCGATGCCGGCATCGGTGAATGCCTGCTCGAAGATGCGCCGCTGGGAGTCGGTCTCCACGGTGGAACCGGACTTGGACGAAACGACAATGGCCGTTTCGGCCAGTCGGTCCGCCAGGGCGGCACTTACCTGTTCAGGGTCTGTGCTGTCCAGCACAGCCAGCTCGACGCCAGCGGTACCCGCAATGACTTCAGGCGCCAGCGAGGAGCCCCCCATGCCGCAGAGGACGATCCGCGTCACGCCGTCGGCCTTCAGCGCGTCGCGGAGTTCCAGGATGCTGCTGACCAGCGGCTGGGAGACGGTGGCCGCCTCGACCCAGCCCAGCCGGACTGCGGATTCCTGCTCGGCGTCCGGACCCCACAAGGTGGCGTCCTTCGCGAAGATCCGGGTCGCAATGCGGTCTTCCAACAGTGCGGGGAGGTGCTGCTCATGTGCCTGGCGGGCTGCGCCGGTGGCGTCGTAACTGAGTGTGCTCATGGTGGGTTAGGAAGCCTTCCGTGCAGAGGCGAGGGCGCCTTCGACGTCGCCGAGGAGTTCCTTCCAGCTGGCGACAAACTTGTCCAGGCCTTCGGACTCGAGCAGGGCCACGACGTCGTTGTAGGAGATGCCGAGCGCGTCGAGCGCGTTCAGCGTCGCGTTGGCGTCGTCGTAGCCGCGGGTGACGGTATCGCCGGTGACCGCGCCGTGATCGAACGTCGCGTCCAGGGTCTTCTCCGGCATGGTGTTCACCACGCCGGGGGCGACGAGCTCGGTGACGTAAAGGGTGTCCGGGTACGCCGGGTCCTTCACACCGGTGGAGGCCCAGAGCGGGCGCTGCGGCAGGGCGCCGGCCTCGGCCAGCAGGGCCCAGCGTTCGGTGGAGAAGAGCTCCTCGTAGACCTGGTAGGCCAGGCGGGCGTTGGCCAGGCCGGCCTTGCCCTTGAGGGCCTTGGCCTCGTCGGTGCCGATGCGGTCGAGGCGCTTGTCGATTTCGGCGTCGACGCGGGAGACGAAGAAGGATGCGACCGAGTGGATCTTGGACAAGTCGTGGCCGTTGCCCTTGGCCTGCTCCAGGCCGGACTGGAACGCGTTGATCACGGCGCGGTAGCGCTCGAGCGAGAAGATCAGGGTCACGTTGACGCTGATGCCCTCGGCCAGGGTGGCGGTGATCGCTTCCAGGCCCTCGAGGGTGGCCGGGATCTTGATCAGGACGTTGTCCTTGCCGACCTTCTTGTACAGGTGCTTCGCCTCGGCGATGGTGCCGGCGGTGTCCCAGGCCAGGCGGGGGTCCACCTCGATGGACACGCGGCCGTCAACACCCTTGGTGGCCGCGGCGACCGGGGCGAAGAGGTCGCACGCGTCGGCGACGTCGGTGGTGGTGATTTCGAAGACGGTCTCTTCCACGGTGGCTCCGGCCGCGGCCTGCGCGGCGATGATGGCGTCGTAATCGGTGCCTGCGGTGATGGCGGCGTGGAAGATCGACGGGTTGGTGGTGACGCCGACGACGTTCTTCTCTTCGATCAGTTTGCGCAGGGTGCCGGTCTGCAGGCGGCCGCGGGAGAGGTCGTCAAGCCAGATCGAGACGCCGGCGTCGGAGAGCTGCTGGGTGGGGGTAGTCATGTCATAACTCCTGGAAATGATGGGTTCCGGGGGCGCGTGGTCCCCCGGAACCGTGAGGGTGGGTTAGTTAGTGGCGCTGGCGAGGGAGTCCTTCGCGGCGGCGGTGACGGCTTCGGCGGTGATGCCGAATTCCTGGAAGAGGCGTTTGTAGTCCGCGGACGCGCCGAAGTGTTCCAGGGAGATGTTGCGGCCGGCGTCGCCGGTGAACTCGCGCCAGCCCAGGGCCAGGCCGGCCTCGACCGAGACGCGGGCCTTCACGGCGGCGGGGAGCACGGATTCGCGGTAGGCGGGGTCCTGCTTTTTGAACCATTCCACACAGGGCATGGACACCACCCGGGTGGGGATGCCCTCGGCCTGCAGCGCGGTGCGCGCGGCGACGGCGAGCTGGACCTCGGAGCCGGTGCCGATCAGGATCACCTGCGCGTCCACCGTCTTGCCGTCCTTGGAGGCTTCGGCCAGGACGTAGCCGCCGCGACGGACGCCGGCGGTGGAGCCGAACGTGTCGCCCTCGGCAACGCCCTCGCCGCGGTCCCAGGTGGGGATGTTCTGCCGGGTCAGCACGATCCCGGCGGGGTTCTCGTGGTTTTCCAGCATCACCTTCCAGGCCGCGGCGACCTCGTTCGCGTCCCCGGGGCGGACCACGTCCAGGCCCGGGATCGCGCGGAGGCTGGCGAGCTGCTCGACCGGCTGGTGGGTCGGGCCGTCCTCGCCCAGGCCGATCGAGTCGTGCGTCCAGACGTACAGTGACGGCACGCCCATCAGGGCGCCGAGCCGGATCGCGGGCCGCTGGTAGTCGGAGAAGATCAGGAACGTGCCCGAGAACGCCCTGGTGTTCCCGTGCAGCGCGATGCCGTTCACGATCGACGCGGCGGCGTGCTCACGGATCCCGAAGTGCAGCACCCGCCCGTACGGGTTGCCCTTCCACGCGGCCGTGGACCGCGAGGCCGGGATGAACGAGGGCGAGCCTTCGATCGTGGTGTTGTTCGACTCGGCCAGGTCCGCCGAGCCGCCCCAGAGTTCGGGCATGACCGGGCCGATCGCGTTCAGGACCTTCCCGGACGCGGCGCGGGTCGAGACGTCCTTGCCGGCCTCGAACACCGGCAGCGCGGCGTCCAGTTCCGCCGGGAGCTGCCTGGCCTCGACGCGCTCGAGCAGCGCCGCGGCGTCCGGGTTCGCGGCCTGCCAGGCGGTGAAGGACTCCTCCCAGGCCTTGCGGGCGTGCGCGCCGCGGTCCACCACGGACCGGGCGTGGGCCAGGACGTCCTCGTCGACCTCGAACGCCCGCTCCGGGTCGAACCCGAGCACGCTCTTCAGGGCCGCGACTTCCTCCGCGCCCAGGGCCGAGCCGTGGATCTTGCCGGTGTTCTGCTTCTTCGGCGCCGGGTAGCCGATGATGGTCCGCAGCGAAATGATCGAGGGTTTGGACGTTTCGGCCTTCGCGGCCAGCAGCGCCGCATACAGTTCCTGCACGTCCTCGACGTACTCGCCGGTGCGGGTCCAGTCGACCCGCTGGGTGTGCCAGCCGTACGCCTCGTACCTTTTCAGGACGTCTTCGGTGAACGCCACGTCGGTGTCGTCCTCAATGCTGATGTGGTTCTCGTCGTAAACCACCACGAGGTTGCCCAGTTCCTGGTGCCCGGCGAGTGAGGACGCCTCACTCGTGACGCCTTCCTGCAGGTCCCCGTCGGAGGCGATCACCCAGACCGTGTGGTCGAACGGGGACTGGCCGGCGGGCGCGTCGGCGTCGAACAGGCCGCGCATCCGGCGCTGGGAATACGCGAACCCGACCGCGGAGGCCAGGCCCTGGCCCAGCGGGCCGGTGGTGATCTCCACCCCGGCCGTGTGCCGGTATTCCGGGTGGCCCGGGGTCAGCGAACCCCAGGTGCGCAGCGCCTGAAGGTCCTTCAGCTCCAGCCCGTACCCGGAGAGGAACAACTGGATGTACAGGGTCAGCGACGTGTGCCCCGGGGAGAGGATAAACCGGTCACGCCCGATCCAGTCCGGATCCTTCGGATCATGACGCATCAGCTTCTGGAACAACAAGTACGCCGCCGGCGCCAGGCTCATCGCGGTCCCCGGGTGCCCGTTGCCCACCTTCTCCACCGCGTCCGCGGCCAGCACCCGGACAGTATCCACGGCCTTCCGGTCCAAATCAGTCCATGACAGTTCTTGCTCTTCCAAATGTGGCACGAAAACCGGGCCCCTCTCTGTGCTGACGGCCGGCGGTACGCTCAGTCCCGCTCTGGGCACAGTTCGGTGCCCCGCTGCAGTTCGTACCAGCCGTTCACCATCGAAACGTTGATCTATCATTCAGACGCAGATGCAGCGGCGGCCTGTTTCGGCAGCCCGCCCGTGTGCGCTGATCTAAGAACAGCCTAGTCCCAATCCACTTGGTGGTCAGCGTATATCTCAGCAAATGGACCGGATTTCGCTTATATGAATCACCGTCGCTTGCAGGGGTGGTGAGCAGGCGTTAACACGGCGGAAGCATGAGGGGCTACGGCGGCCCGGGACATCCACGCGCCACGGTATGATGGGTGGTGGCCTTCGATGGGCAAAGACACGGGTGTGCGCTGAGCGCCGGGTCCGTCTTGGAGCAAGACGCGTTGCGATATCCACCCGGGGCCGCCCTGCCACACCGAACTGCACAGCCAGACAGAACAGAGTGACTGCCACCGTGAGCACAACTAACACGCCGTTGAACGCCTCCCCGGTCTCGGGAAGGATGAGCTTCGGCCGCAAAGCCAAGGCCTACCTGGCGCTCACGAAACCTCGTGTCATTGAACTTCTGCTCGTCAGCACCCTGCCCACAATGATCTACGCCGAGCGCGGTTTCCCGTCGATCGGGCTGATCCTGGCGACACTGGTGGGAGGGGCGTTTGCGGCGGGCTCCGCGGGGGCCTTCAACTGTTACATCGACCGCGACATTGACAAACTCATGCACCGCACCGAGAACCGGCCGCTGGTCACCGGCGAGGTCACCCCGCGCGAAGCGCTCGTCTTCTCCTGGCTGCTGGGCGCGGCGGCAATCGCCATCCTCTGGTTCGGGGCTAACCCGCTTTCCGCCTGGCTGGGGCTCGGCGCCATCGTCTTCTACGTGGTCATCTACACCATGATCCTCAAACGGCGCACGGCCCAGAACATCGTCTGGGGCGGGGCTGCAGGGTGTTTCCCTGTCCTGATCGCCTGGGCCGCCGTCACCAACACGGTCGAATGGCCCGCCGTTGTACTGTTCATGGTGATCTTCCTCTGGACCCCGCCGCACTACTGGCCGCTGTCGATGCGCTATGGCGAAGACTACCGCAACGCCAACGTGCCGATGCTTGGTGCAATCGCCGGCGCCAAAGTGGTCTCCGTGCAGGTGGTTCTCTACGCGTGGGCCATGGTGGCGTGTTCGCTGCTGATGATCCCGGCCGGCCACGCAGGCTGGGTGTACACCGTGACCGCGGTCGCGGCCGGTGCCTGGTTCCTGTACGAGTCGCACGCCCTCTATAACCGCGCGCAGTCCGGCGACGTTTCGAACAAGGGCGCCATGAAGGTCTTCCACGGTTCCATCAGCTACCTGACGCTGCTCTTCCTGGCCCTGGCAGTGGACCCGTTCGTCGGCTCCGCCCTCATGGGCGGCTGAGAGGCCCGTTCGGCCGGTAGTCCCCGCCGGGCGGGGTAAAGTCCCCCTTCCAACGCCTGAGGCTCCCTCACCCAAGTGGGTGTGGGAGCCTCAGACGTTGTTCGGGCGGGTCAGGTCCGCGATGGAACGGCGCAGGCGTCCGCCGGCTGCCGGTCCGGATGGGCCCGGTCGAAGCGGGACCGCGCGATGCGTCCCAGCCGTTCGACGGTGTGCCAGCTGATCACCGCAATAGCCAGAGTCAACAGGATGGCCGAGACGGCCACCAGCGGGGGCAGGTCCGCCGTCGAGCCTCCGTTGAGCCAGAGAATGACGATGTAATTCCAGAGGTACGCGGCGTAGGACACGGTGCCAAGCAGCTGCACCGGGCGCGTCCATCGCGGCATCGCACGGGTACGGGAAGCGCCCAGCGCCACCAGGACGGCCGCGGCAACCATGGCCAGGGGGCCGCCAACGAAGAAGAAGGCCGGCGTTTCGTTGGCCTTCGGGAAGAAGGCCAGCGCGGCCAGGACGGCGACTGAAACGAGCAGGGCCGCCAGCCGGAGCCAGCGGCCGGAGAACCAGCCGAACACGTGGACCCGGTAAAGCCGCAGGGCCGATCCGATGATCAGACCCAAACCCCATGTCGTCGGAAGCGCATAGACCAGCGAGTGAAGTTGTGGTGCAAGGATCATCATCGCCACCACACTGGCGGTCATGAGGAAAAGGGTGACGGCGGCAGAAAGGCCAATCAGCCGTCCCTGGCGATTGCGCCGCAGGGCAAGCACCAGCAGCGCCGGCCAGATCAGATAGAACTGTTCCTCCACGGCCAGCGTCCACAGCGGCCCGATGGCCATGCTGACGTCGAAGGGCAGTGGCAGGTCTTTGAGGTAGCCGAAGCCGGCCAGAACGGTATAACCGACGATTCCCTTGGACCGGTCGCCGAGGACGTCGGTGGCCAGTTCGACGATGGCATACACGCCCAGCAGGGAGATCAGCGCCGGCACGAGCCGGAAGGCGCGGTGTGCATAGAAGCGGCCGTAACGGATCTTGCGGTGCCGTTCGACATCCCTGACGAGCACGTTGGTGATCAGGTAGCCGCTCAGCACGAAGAAGGCGATCACGCCAACGATGCCGGCCCCTTCGAATATCGCCGGCCAGGAATGCCCGAGCAGGACCGCTCCAACGGCCGCCCCGCGGAGAACATCCAGCCCGTCCAGCCGCGGGCGCACTTGGGGTCGTTGGCCTGAACCCGGTTGGCCTGTGCTGAGCTGGGCAGCCGATGTGGCCCTTTTGCCGACTATTAACGCCACGTGACCTCCGGAGCCTCTGTCTGGCCGGTTCCGATTTCAGCTAAATCTCGGCAGCTGAATCCGGCAACCGTGCCGTTCGTCTTCTCATGATGTGATTGCGGCGCCCGTCGTGCGCCCCTTCCATTATCCCCGACGCGTCTGGACGGAACCTGACCAAGCTTCCGGAGGGCGTTCCCGGCGCTGGGCAGCTGGGGCGCCTGCGGCCGCGGTTAGAGGTTGTGGGCCACCAGTTCGAGACCGATCACCAGAAGGCTCAACACAACCTCGGCCAGCATGATGGCGGCTTTGTGGCGCAGGGGAATCTCGAGGCGCCGGATCGCGAGGAACCCGACGACGGCGAGCGAGACCACGAGCACGCCAACCGCCCACCCGAGCGCCGCAGCCGTTGACATGAACCCGAGGCCGGCCGCGGCCAGAAGGAGCAGCGGCGCGACTAACACCCCGAGACCGTCGACGCCGACCGTGATCATATGGTGCAGTTCCTCCCCGGAGGGGAGCTTTGAATGAACCGTCAGGTGGCTGAGCAGATCGGCGACCAAGATCCCGAGCAGGGAGCCGATCACCACGATGCTGAGGGTGGCCGCCGCGGCGGCGGGCGTGGTCTCGTCCGCGTGGCCCCGGAGCGCCAGCACCACAGCCAGGCTGGTGAAGATGATGTAGACGCGTTCCTTGAGGCTCGCCGCGCGTTGACGGGCCGAAGGTGAAGGAGGCGCGGCCGCCTGAGCCTCATTCATGTGGTGCCGCCCATCGGACGCCGCCGGTCGAGAGCACAAAAGGATCCCTGTCCATGCCACCACATGATCCTCCAACCGGCACATGGTGGCCAGTGGAGAGGTGCAACGCGGGGTCACTTACGGTCCATTCCGACGCTCCGGATGGGCGGTAAGTGACCCCGCGTTGCTTTATTTCACCGGGCTGTAGCGGGCCAGGTCCGCGGCGTTCGTGGCCGCGGACATCAGCAGGGCCGCCGCCAGCATGTGCGCGCCGACGAGCAGCGCCGGAATGCCGGTGTAATACTGCGTGAAGCCGATGACAGCCTGCAGGACCGTGACGCCCAGCAGCATGAACACCGCGGAGCGGAACGGTCCCGGGATCCGCCCCCGGACCACGAGGAACAGTCCGAACAACGCGCCGGCGGTGACCAGGTAGGCGGGCACGGCGTGGATGTGGGCGAAGAGGTCCCAATCGAGATCGTTGCGCGGCGCGTTGGCGTCGCCGGCATGGGGACCGGCTCCGGTCACCACCACACCCAGGCAGACGGCGACCGCCGAGAAAAACGCGACGGCAGTCATCACCGGGCGTGCGGCGCCCGGCAGGGCGGGAAGCCGCACGGTCCCGGCCTTGCCCGTGCGGCCGTAAGCGCGGTTCACCAGAAGGGTGGCTAGGACCACGAGGGCCATGGAGACGAGGAAGTGCAGGCCCACCACCCACGGGTTTAGCTGGGTCAGCACCGTGATGCCGCCGATGACGGCCTGGGCCGGAATGCTCGCGAGAAGGCCGAGGGCCAGCAGGAAGAGGTCGCGGCGTTCCTTGCGGAGGTTCCACAGGTACACGAGCATCATCACCGCGACGGCCGCCAGAGCGAAAGTCAGGAGCCGGTTGCCGAATTCGATGATTCCGTGGAACCCCATCTCCGGGGTGGTCGTCAGGGATGCGTCGGTGCAGCGCGGCCACGTTGGGCAGCCAAGGCCCGAGGCGGTCAGTCGGACGGCACCGCCGGTCACCACCAGGACGATCTGGCCGATCAGGGACAACGAGGCAAGTCTCCTGACCTTGTTGTCGACGACGACGGGCAGCCGGGAGGTGAACCCCGAGACGATCCGGGGGGTGCGTGACGCCGTGCTCACAGTTTTCTCAATTCCATTTGAACCAACGGGTGGCTGCGCCGCCGGCGATCGCCGTCCAGAGCAGCAGGACAAAGACCGCAGCAGCATTCACGCTGCCGTGCAGGAAAGCATCCCTCAGCGCCTGGCCCAACGCGCCGGAGGGGAGGAAGTGGACCACGGCCTGCGCCAGGGCAGGGAGCCGTTCGGCCGGGATCACGATGCCGCCCAGTGCGCCGAGCAGGATCCAGAGCAGGTTGGTGATGGCCAGGGTCGCTTCCGGCCGGACGGTCCCCGCGACCAGCAGCCCCAAGGCCGTGAAGGCAGCAGCGCCGAGGACCAGAATCGCCAGGCCGGGCAGCAAGCCTGCGGGCTCGGGCCGCCAGCCCAGCGGCAGGGCCACAGCCGTCACGATGAGCACCTGCAGCAACAGCACGGCCAGGACGGCCAGGATCTTCCCGGCGATCAGTCCGGTGCGGCCCAGGGGAGTGGTGGAGAGAAAGCGCAGGACGCCGTAGCGGCGGTCGAAGCCCGTAGAGATGCCCTGCCCGGTGAAGGCGGTGGACATGGCACACAGCGCCAGGATGCCGGGGACGGCGATGTTGATGCGGCTCGAGCCGAGGCCGTCCAGCAGTGGCGTCACCGTCAGGCCGATCATGGCCAGCAGCGGCATCACAATCGCGAGGATCAATTGCTCGCCGTTTCGGAGCATGGTGACGGTTTCGTACTGTCCCTGCAGCAGAATCCGGCGCAGCAGCGGCGCGGGCCCGCTGCCCTGTGTACTACGCGGTGCACTACGCGGTGCACCGCCAGCAGCGGGGTTTCCAGGCGCGGCGCTGCCCAGCGGGGTATTGCCCAGCGGAGCGCGGCCGGATACGCGGGTCATCGGATCTCCCTTCCGGAGATGTCCAGGAAGACGTCCTCGAGGCTGCGCGCTTCAAGGCTCAGGGAGCTCGGCATGATCCCGCGGGCCGCCCACCACGCGGTGATCGCCGCGAGGTCGGCCGGAGTCAGCACGCCGGTCGCGGCGTAACTGCCGGCGCGCGCCTCGGTGACCTCGACGCCGTCGGGCAGCACACCGGTGAAGTCCAGCCCCGGTTCACTCTCGAACAACAAGGTCCGGACGTGGTGCCCGGCGTCGCCCTCGGTCAGCTGGTGCCGCAGGAGTTCGCCGACCGTGCCTTCGGCGACGTTGCGGCCGGCGTCGATAATGTACACGTAGTCGGCGAGGCGCTGGGCGTCGTCCATGAGGTGCGTCGTGAGGATGATTCCCATGCCGCTGTTGCGCAGCTCGGCAATGAGGTCAAACACCATTTGCCGGGACTGCGGATCCAGGCCGGCACTCGGCTCGTCGAGGAAGAGGACCTCCGGATTGCCCACCAGTGCCGCGGCCAGGGCAAGGCGCTGCTTCTGCCCGCCGGACAGCCGCCGCACGGAGGTGCGGCTGAAGGCGTCGATCCCCAGGCGTCCGATGAGCTCATCGACCGGCCACGGGTCTTGGTACATGCCGGCGATGTGCCGCAGCAGGGGGATGGGACGGGCCGACGGCGGGAGGCCGCCGTCCTGCAGCATGACCCCGACGCGGGCGCGGAGCCCGGCCCCGGCGTCGTCCGGATCCTCGCCCAGTAGGCTGATGCTGCCGGCGGTGCGTTTCTGCAGCCCTTGGGCGCACTCGATCGTGGTGGTTTTGCCGGCGCCGTTGGCACCCAGCAGGGCCGTGACCTGCCCGCGTTCGGCCAGGAGGGACAGCCCGCTGACCACGCGCAGCATTTTCCCGTCAAGGGTGGCCAGGGGCCCCACATCCTTGACGAGCCCGCTGATGGTCAGAACGGGGGATTCGGGAGATCGCACCACAGCATTCTACGGGATGTAGTACGGCGCTACCTGGGAGCGGTCCGCGACCCCAGGCAAGCCATGCCTTAGTGGATCGCGGGAGTAAATTACGACATGATTGTGTTGTGTATTCCATGAGCACCTCTGCGTCCGCAGCCCCGTCCGGGCACGGCACCGCGCGCGTCGGGTCCGCCCGGGCGCACGTGGCGGCCGTGCCGGACCTCATTCCTGCGGCTGTCCCCGCGGCTGCCGGCAGCCACCACCACGACGCCGAAGAGCGCACGCGTGACCGCGTCCTCAACGCCGTGCTGGAGCATGGACCCATCAGCGCCGCCGAACTCGGCGATCTCCTGGGCTTCACCCCGGCCGCTGTCCGCCGCCACCTCGACCACCTCGAGCGCAGCGGAGTGATTGAGGTCAAGCGGGTGGCCCGCGCCGGGGCCGGTGCCGGACGGCCCGCCCGGCGCTACGTCCTGAGCTCCCAGGGCCAGTCGACCCTGGGCAACGACTACCTCGACATCGCCACCGTGGCGCTGCGCCGCCTGGGCGAAGCCGCCGGTCCGGAAGCGGTGCGGCAGTTCGCCGTCGAACGGTTCGCGGAGATGGAACGCCGCTACGCCCCCGAGATCGAGCAGGCCGGACCGGACATCACGGCCCGTGCCCGGGCTCTTTCCGAGGCGCTCAGCCGCGACGGCTTCGTCGCCTCGGCGCAGTCGCTTGAGGCCAAGGCGCCGCTTCCGGCAGCGCTGTCCAGCGTCCAGCTTTGCCAGGGGCACTGCCCCATCCAGCACCTGGCCGCCCAGTTCCCCGTGTTCTGCGACGTGGAGACCGAAGTGTTCTCCCGGCTGGTCGGCGTCGACGTGCGCCGCCTGTCCACGCTCGCGCGCGGCGGGCACGTCTGCACCACCCACATACCTACGGGCCGTCCGGCCGCCGGCGGGACTTCAAGTCCTACGGCCCCGGGCAGCACGGATGAAGTATCCAACCATCTGCAAGAAAGGCCGTGATGACGGACCAACTATCAGAGAAGAAGGTTGCTGACTCTACGGTGATTTCGGAGATTCTCGAGAAGAATCCCGAGCTCCACGGAATCGGCACCTACGAGTACGGCTGGGCCGACAAGACCGACGTCGGCGCCAACGCCCGCCGCGGCATCGATGAGGACGTAGTCCGGGACATCTCGGCCAAGAAGAGCGAGCCGGAATGGATGCTGGACCTCCGCCTTAAGGGCCTGAAGTACTTCGACCGCAAGCCCATGCCCACCTGGGGCGCGGACCTGTCCGGCATCGACTTCGACAACATCAAGTACTTCGTGCGGTCGACCGAAAAGCAGGCCGCCACCTGGGAAGACCTGCCCGAGGACATCCGGAACACCTACGAGAAGCTGGGCATCCCGGAAGCCGAGCGCAGCCGCCTGGTCTCCGGCGTCGCGGCCCAGTACGAATCCGAGGTCGTGTACCACCAGATCCGCGAGGACCTGGAAGCCCAGGGCGTCATCTTCCTGGACACCGACACCGCCCTGCGCGAGCACCCGGAGATCTTCCAGGAGTACTTCGGCACGATCATCCCCGTGGGCGACAACAAGTTCGCCTCGCTGAACACGGCCGTCTGGTCCGGCGGGTCCTTCGTCTACGTCCCCAAGGGCGTCCACGTGGACATTCCGCTGCAGGCCTACTTCCGCATCAACACCGAAAACATGGGCCAGTTCGAGCGGACCCTGATCATCGCCGACGAGGACTCCTACGTCCACTACATCGAAGGCTGCACCGCGCCGATCTACACCTCCGACTCGCTGCACTCCGCCGTCGTGGAAATCGTCGTGAAGAAGGGCGCCCGCGTCCGCTACACGACCATCCAGAACTGGTCGAACAACGTGTACAACCTGGTCACGAAGCGTGCCATCTGCGAAGAGGGCGCCACCATGGAGTGGATCGATGGCAACATCGGCTCCAAGGTGACCATGAAGTACCCGGCCGTCTACCTTGTGGGTGAAGGCGCCAAGGGCGAAACCCTGTCCATCGCGTTCGCCGGCGAAGGCCAGCACCAGGACACGGGCTCAAAGATGGTCCACATCGCGCCCAACACCAAGAGCTCCATCATCTCCAAGTCCGTGGCCCGCGGCGGCGGCCGCGCCGCCTACCGCGGCCTGGTCCAGGTCCGCGAAGGCGCCAAGCACTCGGCGAACACGGTCCGTTGTGACGCGCTCCTGGTGGACACCATCAGCCGGTCCGACACCTACCCGTACATCGACATCCGCGAGGACGACGTCACGATGGGCCACGAGGCAACCGTCTCGCGGGTCAGCGAAGAGCAGCTGTTCTACCTGATGTCGCGCGGCATGCGCGAGGACGAGGCCATGGCGATGATCGTCCGCGGCTTCATCGAGCCCATTGCCCGTGAACTGCCGATGGAATACGCCCTCGAGCTGAACCGCCTGATTGAACTGCAGATGGAAGGATCGGTCGGTTAATGACTGACATCACTACTGAAAAGGCCCGCATCGGCGCGCCCTCATCCCAGCCGTTCATCAACGGTTTCACCGAGGAAGGCGAAAGCCTGTCCCCGCTGAACGCTGCGGAGTCCAAGTCCCCGCTGGCCGGCGAAGCCGTCAAGGCGCATTCGCACGGCGGCGGAGTCGGCATTCCGGACAGCTCCCGCGCCGGCCGCCTGACCTCCTACAAGCTGGCTGACTTCAAGCCGCTGACCGGCATGGAAGAGGACTGGCGGTTCACCCCGCTCAAGCGCCTCAAGGGCCTGCACACCGAGGTCCTCACCGGCACCGGCCCGTCCGTTGCCGTCACTGCCCCGGACAGCGTCCGGGTCGAGACGGTCGGCCGGAACGATGCCCGGATCGGCTCCGCCGGCATCCCGGAGGACCGTGTGTCCGCCAACGCCTGGGAGAACTTCTCCGAGGCCACCGTCATCACGGTTCCGGCTGAGGTGGAGACCGAGTCCGAGGTCAGTGTCGTGCTGACCGGCCAGGGCACCCAGGCTGCCGCGCAGCATGTGGTGATCGTGGCGGAGAAGTTCTCCAAGGCCGTCGTCGTCCTTGACCACCAGGGCACCGCCGTCGTCTCGGAAAACGTCGAGATCGTCGTCGAGGACGGCGCTCAGCTGACCGTCATCTCGCTCCAGGAATGGAACGACGACGCGGTGCACGCCTCCTCCCAGCAGGCCCGGATTGGCCGCGACGCCAAGTTCAAGCACATCGTCGTCAGCCTCGGCGGCGACCTCGTCCGGGTCACGCCGTCGGCGCGGTTCACGGCGCCGGGGGCTGAAGTGGAACTGCTCGGGCTGTACTTCGCCGACGCCGGCCAGCACCTGGAACAGCGACTGTTCGTTGATCACGGCGTGCCGAACTGCAAGTCGAACGTCCTGTACAAGGGCGCCCTGCAGGGCCGCAACGCGCACACCGTCTGGGTGGGTGACGTCCTGATCCGCAAGGAAGCCGAAGGCACCGACACGTACGAGGCCAACCGCAACCTGGTCCTGACTGACGGCGCCCGCGCCGATTCCGTGCCGAACCTGGAAATCGAAACCGGCCTGATCGCCGGCGCCGGCCACGCCAGCGCCACCGGCCGCTTCGATGACGAGCACCTGTTCTACCTGATGGCCCGCGGCATTCCGGAAGACGTCGCCCGCCGGCTGGTGGTCCGTGGGTTCCTCAACGAGATCATCCAGCAGATCAAGGTCCCGGCGATCGAAGAGCGCCTCACCGCCGCCGTCGAACGCGAACTCGCGGCAACGAACCACTAGTGCGCAGCACTAGAGAACACGGACCACACCAATGACTGAACAGCCCAAGGGCGAGCTCGTCTGCACCGCCAGCGAGATCCAGCTCAAGCAGGCGCTGCGGATCCTGATCGACGACTACCCCGTAGCGGTCGTGAAGGACTCGATGGGGGAGATCCACGCGATCGGCGACACGTGCTCGCACGCGGACATCTCCCTCTCCGAAGGGGAGGTCGAAGGCTGCAAGATCGAGTGCTGGGGCCACGGTTCCCAGTTCGACCTGCGCAGCGGCGAACCGCTGCAGCTGCCGGCCTATGACCCTGTTCCCGTCTTTGCCGTGACCATCCTGAATGACGAGGTCTACGTGGACGTCACCAACGTCCTGAACGGCGCCGAGGCTCCGAACTTCAGCTAGCTGCCCCGCAGCCGGCAACCCGCTTAGCAACTTATCGACAAGAACCGCACCGCCGCCGGAGGGCACGGTGCAGAGGAGAACAAGACATATGTCTACTCTTGAGATCAAGGACCTGCACGTCAGCATTGACACCGAGCAGGGCACCAAGGAAATCCTGAAGGGCGTCAGCCTGACCATCAAGACCGGCGAGACGCACGCCATCATGGGACCCAACGGCTCGGGGAAGTCCACCCTGGCGTCCACCGTCGCCGGCCACCCGCGCTACAACGTCACCTCCGGTACCATCACGCTCGACGGCGAGGACGTCCTCGCGATGAGCGTCGACCAGCGTGCCCGCGCGGGCGTCTTCCTGGCCATGCAGTACCCGGTGGAAGTACCCGGCGTCAGCATGACCAACTTCCTGCGCACCGCCAAGACCGCTATCGACGGCGAGGCGCCTTCCCTGCGCCACTGGACCAAGGACGTCAAGGCCGCGATGGCGCAGCTGCGCATCGACGCCGACTTCACCCAGCGCAATGTCAACGAAGGCTTCTCCGGGGGCGAAAAGAAGCGCGTCGAGATCCTCCAGCTGGAACTGTTCAAGCCGAAGTTCGCCATCCTGGACGAAACGGACTCCGGCCTGGACGTCGACGCGCTCAAGGTTGTCTCCGAGGGCGTCAACCGTGCCCACGCCGAAGGGAACATGGGCACCCTGCTCATCACCCACTACACCCGGATCCTGCGCTACATCAAGCCGGAATTCGTGCACGTGTTCGTTGATGGCAAGGTTGTCGAAGAGGGCGGCCCCGAACTCGCCGACCGCCTTGAAGAAGAAGGCTACGACCGCTACGTCCAGGGCGCCGGAGCCGCCACAATCGCTGCCGCTGACGCTGCAGCACAGGCCTAGTTAGGACTCCGCCATGACGGAACTCAATGTGGCCCGCACGGGCCTCGAAGATGTCGAAGAGGCACTCAAGGATGTGATCGACCCGGAACTCGGCGTCAACATCGTTGACCTTGGCCTGTTGTACGGTCTGAAGTACTCAGACGACGACGGCGCGCTGCTGATCGACATGACGCTCACCACCGCGGCCTGCCCGCTGACCGACGTCATCGAAGAGCAGGTCGGCAAGGCCCTTGACGGGATTGTCGACGACTGGCGGCTCAACTGGGTCTGGATGCCGCCGTGGGGTCCGGAACGGATCACCGAAGACGGACGCGACCAGATGCGGGCCCTGGGCTTCAACATCTAGAACCGCCCGCCTTACGGGCCTCGTCCGGCCCTTAAAGCAACAACGTCCTGGTACAACGACGCCGGCCCCACCTCCCTGAGGAGGGGCCGGCGTCGTTGTCTAAGTCGGTGTTTTCCGGACCCGGAAGGAGCTGCCCGGGCGGGCGTTCCCTTCCGGGCCGGTCGGTGGTCTGATAAAGACATAGTCCAACGGCCGCTGGTAAAGACATAGTCCAACGGCCGCTGGCCCGGACTGGGAATTCCGTCGACAGGAGGCACACCAGAATGGATGCCACCAAACCTCCCCGGCCGTCACCGGGCGGGGATTTCGTCGTGGTCGAGGACAGCGGGGAGTTCTCCTACTACGCGTCCGTGAATGCCCTCCTGGCCGACTTCGAGTACGTGGGCGAAGCCACGTGCATCATTGACCGCAGCGCCGCTGCCTACCGGCTGGAGTTGGACGGGAACAGGCACCTGCGCCTGGGTCCGCCCCTGGGATCCGTGGAGTTCCACTGGCTGCGCCAGGCCCTGGCGGACGCCCGCCAGGTGCACCCCGAAGGGCACCGGCTCCAACGCACGGAAACTGCCGGGCTCGCCGAGCTCGTGGTCGGACTGTTCGAGACGCTGCAACTGGAACGTGGCACCGATGACGGCCCCGGGCTGTGGAGCCTGGAGATCGACGGGCTTTCAACGCGGCGCAATGCACTGGCCGACGTCGACGTCCTCCTGGCCGGGAACATCCGGCTGGAGTCGGTCCGCGTGACGGACCCGTTCGGGCACCAGTACCGTCCGGAATGGCACCGGAAGCACCGGCACTTGGGCCACGCAGGATTCCTCAGCTACATCGAAATCCCTGTACGGCGCAGGACACCGCGCCGGTGAAGGAATCCCCCCGCTGAGATGCTGCGCCGGTGAAGACAGCCGTCAGGTCAGGGGGTCGCCACCGCGAAGGTATCGCACTGGTTGATGTCCCCGGACGTGTAGCCCCGGGAGAACCACTTCTGCCGCTGGGCACTGGATCCGTGGGTCCAGGCCTCCGGTGACACGCGCCCGGAGGCTGCCTTCTGGATTCGGTCATCGCCCACGGCCGAGGCGGCCGACAGGGCATCCTGGAGGTCTTGTTCGGTGAGAGGATCGAGGTAGGTCTGGCCGGTCTTCGGGTCCGGCTGTGTGGCATAGTGTGCCCACAGGCCGGCGTAGCAGTCAGCCTGGAGCTCAACCCGGACGCCGCCGGATTGGGGGCCCTGCGGATCCTGCTGTGCCTTGTCCAGATCGCCGAGCAGGTTCTGGACGTGGTGCCCGAATTCGTGGGCCACCACGTATTCCTGTGCCAGCGGTCCGCCGGAGGAACCGAACCGGTCCACAAGTTCCTGGAAGAAGCCGGGGTCGAAATACGCAGTGGTGTCGACCGGGCAGTAGAACGGCCCCACGTCGGAGGTGGCGGCCCCGCAGCCCGTGTTGGTTCCGGCGCTGAAGAGCACGGCGTCGGGCCGCGGGTATTTCGTGTTGTAGTTGGCCAGATAGGCGGGCCAGAAGGCGTTCAGGCTGTTCACCGTGCCGGTGATCCTGCAGTCGAGGCGGGCGTCGGCGTCGGCGCCCGTCTTGCAGGCCGGGGCAGAGCCCTGGCTCTGCGTCTGAGGCTCCAGACTGGTGCCGCCCATGCCCTCGAGGAGCTGGGGGTTGATTCCGAACAAGGCGGCGAGCAGCAGGACGATGCCGCCGCCGATGCCGCCGCCGATCATGGGGCCGCGTCCCATCCCGCGGCGGTCCTGGACCTGTGAGGGATCCAGCTGGGCGTTGTCATTGAAGCTCATGAAGTCACAATACCCGCACAGTCGGCACGGCCGGAGGGCAACGGTAAAGTTGGGTCGATGCCATTTCTTGACAGACTCCAGCGCTGGGCCGATGATCGTCCCGACGACACTGCCGTCGTCGTGGCCGGAGCGCACCTCACCTGGTCCGGGCTGCGGGACCGGGCGGCGGCGCTGGTGCCTTCCGCGCCTGCGGTGACGGTTTTGTCGGAGCACAACTCAATTCGTTTTGCCGTGGCATTCGCGGCCGCCGTCGCGGGTGAGCGTCAGTGCGCGGTGCTGGATCCGGCCTGGCCGCAGCAATTGCGGGAGGCGATTGCCACTCAGATCGCCCGGACCTCGCCGGACCCCACGCAGGTGCCCCCGACGGGGACGGGGCTCGCCGACGGACCGCCCGGCGCCTCGTTCCTCATCGGACTGACCTCCGGCACCACCTCGGTCCCTAAAGCATTCACACGCTCCCGGCAGTCGTGGCAGGATTCGTTCGACGCCTCCATTGAGTTCTTCGGCCTTCACCAGGAGGACAAAACGCTGGCCCCCGGACCGCTCGCCGCGAGCCTTAACCTCTATGCCTTGGCCGAGTGCCTGTACGCCGGGGCGGAATTTCACACCCTTGAGCACTTCGACGTCGGCGCCGCCCACGCCGCCGTCAGCCACGACGGCATCACCCGGCTGGTCCTGGTGCCCACCATGCTCCGGCTGCTCAGCGAGCGCGGCCTGGCGGGAGGGGTCGACGCGTCCGGCATCCGCAGCATCATCTGCGCCGGCTCCAAACTGGATGCCCGGACGCTCGAGGCGGCCCGGCGGTGGGCACCCAATGCCACCCTTTTCGAATACTACGGCGCCTCTGAACTCAGCTTTGTGTCGGGCGCCGCGTTGCCCCCGGGGGAGCCTGTCGAGCCCGGCGGGACAGCCATCGGGCGGCCGTTTCCCGGCGTCGATATCCGCATCCTGGACGACGACGGGACGGAGCTGCCGGACGGCGGCGACGGCAACATCTGCGTGCGCAGCGGTATGGTCAGCAACGGCTATCTCTGGGGCGACGACGGCCACGCCCTGCGGTGTTTCAACGGCTGGTACACGGTCGGGGATCAAGGCTTTCTCTCCGGCGGAACCCTGCACATGCTCGGCCGACGCTCCGACATGATCATCACCGCCGGCACGAACGTCTACCCGCACGAAGTGGAAATGGCGCTGGCGTCCGTCCCGGGCGTCGCGGCGGCCGTGGCTGCCGGCCGGGCCGATGACCTGCGCGGCAAGCGCGTGGTGGCCGCAGTGGTGCCGTCGCACGGGGGGATCACGGCGACCGCGCTGAAGGCAGGCATCGAGGATGTGCTGGCACGCAACAAGCGTCCGCTCGAATACTTCGCGCTGACCGAGCTGCCGCTGACGGACCGCGGCAAGATCAGCCGGCAGCTGCTGCTCGACTGGATGGACCAGAACGATCCCAGGATCCGGCGCCTTGGCTGAACGGCGCACGGACCCCGGCCCGGCTTCGCCCGCTCCGCCCGGGACTTCGCCTGCGCAGGCGCTGCCCACGCCCGCGCGGCCGGCGCTGCTGCCGGACGACAGGCAGCCGGTGATCATCGCCGCGCGCCGGACACCCCTCTGCCGCGCCAATGGCGTCCTGAAACAACTGCGGGCCCACATGCTGCTGGCGCCCGTGCTCCGCAGCCTGCTCTCCGAGGCCGGCGCCGCGCCCGATGCAGTGACCGACGTCGTGATCGGCAACGCGGTCGGCGGCGGCGGGAACGTGGCGCGGCTCGCCGCGCTGGAGGCCGGCCTGCCCGTCACCGTTCCCGGCATCACCGTGGACCGGCAGTGCGGCTCGGGCCTGGACGCGATCGTCCTGGCCTCCCGGCTCGTCGCGGCGGGCGGGAACGGCCTCTACCTGGCTGGCGGCGTGGAGAGCATCAGCACGGCCCCGCTGCGGGCACACCGCAACGACGACGGCAGCCCGGACTTTTACAACCGGGCCCAGTTCGCACCGCTCAGCATGGGCGACCCGGACATGGGGGTTGCCGCCGAGAACGTCGCTGCCCGCTACGGCATCAGCCGGGAGCGCCAGGACGAGTTTGCGCTCCGCAGCCACCGCAGGGCCTTGGACGCCGCCGCTGCCGGACGCTTCGACGGCGAAATCGTGCCGCTCGTTATGGAGACCGGGGCAGCCGCAGCCGTCGACGACGGTCCGCGGCCCAGTCTTGGCCCGGCCCTGATGGCCAGGTTCCCGCCCGTGTTTGCCCACGGCGGCACGGTAACGGCCGGGAATTCGTGCTTCGACGCTGACGGCGCGGCCGCCATAGTGGTGTCGTCCGTGGAACGGGCCCGGCAGCTGGGCGCCTCCGACGGGCTGCTGGTGTTGGGCAGCGACACCGCCGGGGTGGCGCCGCAGCTTTTGGGCGTCGGCGCGGCCGTGGCCGGAGCACGGCTCCTGGCGGCGCACGGCCTGACTGCTGCGGATCTGGGCCTCGTGGAGTTCAATGAGGCCTTCGCGGCCCAGACCCTCGCCTGCTTCGACCAGTTGGGAATCGATCCGGAGCGCGCGAACCTCGACGGCGGCGCCCTGGCTCTGGGGCACGCCTACGGAGCCTCGGGCGCGGTGCTGGTGACCCGGCTGCTGGCACAGGCGCGCAGGTCCGGCGACGAACACCAGCTGGCCCTGGCGATGATCAGCATCGCCGGCGGCATGGGCACCGCTGCGCTGCTGGAGTACCGCCGCTTCAGCTAGCCCCCCGTCCACGGCACATGTCCATCCTCCGGGGCGTGACATGCCCAACTTGGCCCGTCCACGGCACATGTCCATCCTCCGGGGCGTGACATGCCCAACCTGGCCCGTCCACGGCACATGTCCATTTTCCGGGTACGTGGCATGCCCGACCTGGCCCGTCGACGGGACATGTCCATTCCTGGGTGCAAGGCGCGGACAAGGTGGCGATATGTCCAATGGCTGCGGGCCGGAGGGGGCATGTCCACCCGCTGGCTGCCGGCATGTCCCGCCCTGGCACTCGGAAAGGGGCATGTCCCGCCTTGGCGCAAAGAGGGGACATGTCCCTTCCCGTCGAGCACAGGGGTTACTCGGCGGTTGGACGCCGTCGCTGCCGCTTCGTGGCCGCACGCTGTTCCTTTGCGGCGAGGCGCCGACGGTTCGAACCCCGGGTGGGTTTGGTCGGCCGGCGGGGGGCAGCTTCGGGAGCGAGTCCCTCTGCCACGAGGTCGGAGAGCTTGGCCAGGGCGATCTCACGATTGCGCAGCTGGGAGCGCTGTTCGGAGGCTGTCACGGTGATCACCCCGGCGATGAGACGACGTTCGAGGCGCGTGACCAGCATGAGCCGTTGGCTGTCCGACAAGGCGCCCGAGCCGGCGACGTTCCAAGAGAGTTCGACGCGGCTGTCCGTGGTGTTGACATGTTGACCGCCTGGCCCGGACGAACGCGAGAACCGCCAGCCGAGTTCCGACTCGGGAATGGTGAGCGCAGGCGATACCTCCAGGTCCATGCAACTAGCCTTCCATGATCTGGGTCCGATCAAAGCACCGAGGCTCCCTTCCCAGGGCCGGACGGACTTCGGCCGCGGCCGCTGTCCATCCGTGATTGTTCCCGCACCCGGACGCGTACGACGGGCCACCTCGCAGATTCACTGGCACAGTAACGGAAGTTAGGTCGCTGGGACCATCCAGAAACCGGCGACGGCCGCGCTGCCCCGCTCGGTGGTCATGCGGAAGGCATGCGCCGAAACCGGGCCTGCCTCAAGCTCCAGATCCACTCTCGTTGCTGTTCCGCAGTCGAGGGCCAACTCCTGGTGCGTGCCTCCTCGGCGGTCGGACTGCGAGAGGGTGAGGGATGCTTTCATTACGCCGTGGCAGGCAGCGGTTACCGTGTAGCTTCCCTTCGGTATTCCGATGATCGAGGTGCGGAACCCGTCGCCGCCTAGTCCGCCTGAGCCGCCCAAGACAACGCCGTCAGGTCGAGGGCCAAGGCGCATGTCCAGTTCCGCCTGGTTTCCCGCCTGCACCTCGGCCAGATCGAGATCCGCCTCCCGTGGCGGAGCCGGGGCTGGCCGGGAATACCCGGGGGGAGCAGCCATCTGAGTCGGTTCCTCGTCCGTGTATTCACAGGCACTTAAAGCCGCTCCAGAACTGACGAAAACCAGCAACGCTGCAGGGCCCCGAACCCAACTTCTTCCCCCAAGTGGTGACATGGCCGTAGCCTATCGGCATCCGGCAGAGGTACAGCGTTTTTGGACCAGTCGCATTTCTGCCTGCCCCGGAAGCATGGTTGCCCAACTCGTGCAGCGGAGGCCTCGTCCCCGTGCCCGTGACGTTGAACGCCTTATCGGCCCCGGCGGAATAACCGGGAGCTCGGGGATCTTGACCTAACTGAGGGCGTCGACCACCGGCTGCCTCCGCGAAAGGACCTCCTTGCCCACTTCCTTTATCCCCTTCACCATGTGCGCCACCGTCCGCGAAGACCACAAGCGCTCATTCCGCACGGACCTAGAACGAGTGGCCTCCGGCCGCCGTGGGTGGGCGCCGCTGGACGTCGTCAAGTCCACCGATACCCAAGCGCTGCTGCATGGAGCGATCGCGCAAAGCGTTCACACTGCCACTGACGCGAGCCTTGCCCGCTACCTCCAGGACCGCCTTGTCGCCGATAACGACATCCATCTGGATATCACCGTCAGCATCGGGCGCTAACAGCCGCCAACACGAGCCCCGGACCATGCAGGTCCGGGGTTTTCTCATGAGAAAAGCCGCCGCAACACGTGGCGGTGCGGCCCCCTGAAGAGTGCGGGATCAGACGGCTACTCGGTGCGCTGCGTGGATGCCGGTCCAGAAGCCCGCAGCCCCGGCCTGGACGGCGGGGCGCACCGTGCCTTGTCAGTGATGAAGTCGCGGTCCGCCTGTGACAGCGGGGAGGTCCCGTGCCGGTCGCGGTCCGCTGTTCCGCCTGTCTCCTGACGGATGATCGAGGTTATGGTGCGCGGCAGGATCATGCACCCCGGATTGTCGGTGAGCCACTGCTGCGTGGAGGGACTGAGCCGGTCCCAATTGTCCCTGATGTCCATCTCCATTGATGAGCCTCCCCTGGCTACGCGGGCGCGGGCACCCTTTAGGGCGATCGGTCGCGCTCAGCCTACGCCGATGGATTCTACGTGGGAAGACATCAACTACTGCCCCTCCGCGTCCTCCGGCTCGCCAAGCCCCCGGGCGGCAAGAGCCTCGCCGGTCTGCCGGGCGTAGGCCACAGTGGTGATGAAGACGGGCAGCACCAATGCCCGCAGGTTTCGTTCGAGCCCCCGGGCCCGGGCGGAGTCGCGCACGTCCGAGTAGGCCCCCGCAACGAACGGGATGCTGCGGAGCATGATGGCAATGGTCAGGGCGAAGCGCTCCGGGTCTGCGCCGAGGCGTCGGAACGGCCTGGCCAGGGAGGCCACCCCGTCGAGCAGTGCCTGCACAGGCGTTGTAGCGGTCAGGATTGATGCGGCCACAACGCAGATGAGGACGTTCAGCACGATCCGCGCAGCGGTGGGTGCACCCAGTTGCCACCACTGGAAGAGACCGATCGCCAGCAGCACGGGCAGCACCGGGCGCACCGCACGGAACAGCCGGGCCGGGCCCGCCCCGCTGAGCAGGAACAGCCCGCACAGCAGCGCCAGCACGACGGCCGAAATGGCCCAGTCGGCGATCAGGAAGGACGCCATCCCGCACCCCACGACCAGCAGGAACTTCAGCCAGAGCGGCGCCCGGTGGATCAGGGAAGAACCCGGCGCGTACGTCGCGAGCAGGAAGCCACGGCTGCTCATCGTTTGTCCAGCCGGTCCTGCCGTGCCCGGGCCAAGCCGTCCCCGGCCAACTCGTCGGCGGGCCGTCCTAGGTTGATGCCAGCAGTAGGAAGGCTCGCGGGGCTCAATTGCCGGTAATGCGCGACGGCGGCGGCCGGTCCGCCGTCGAAGACCACCTGCCCGGCGTCGACCACCAGGACGCGGTCCATGTCCATGGCGAGCTCGAGGTCGTGGGTGGAAAGAATGACCTGTTGGCGGAGCCCGGCAAGCGTGCGCCGCAGCAGCTCGCGGTTGCGAAGGTCCAAGAGTGTGGAGGGCTCGTCCAGGACCAGCACTTCGGGGTCTACGGCCAGGACTGCGGCCAGGGCCAGGAGCTGGCGTTCGCCGCCGGAGAGCTCATAGATGCTCTGGTCCGCCAGGGGCAGGAGGCCGAACCGGTCCAGGACCGCCTCGGCGTGGGCGCGGCGCTCCGCGGCGTTGCGGATGGAGCGCCGCAGGGACAGTTCCACATCTTCGCGGCCGGTGGGCATGACCAGCTGGGAGAGCGGATCCGTGAAGACAAAGCCCACCCGGCGCCGGACCTCGCGTACGGCGCGGGCAGTATCGGCGCCGTGGACCATAACCGACCCGTCGCTGGGCGCCACGAGCCCGTTCAAGAGCCGCAGCAGCGTGGACTTGCCTGAGCCGTTGGCCCCGATAACCCCGATGCGCCGTTCCGTGAGGCTCAGTGAAACCATCTGAAGCAGCGTCTTGGGTGCCGGGCTGCCGTCGACCGGGACCCGCACCGACACCCTGTCCAGGACAATGCCGCTCACGGGCGGGCGTCTACCGTCCGGACGCGGCGCAGCAGCAGATCCGGGAAGGCCCTGTGCAGGGCCAGGACGATGCTGACGGCCAGGATGTTCTTGATGATGTCGCCGGGGTAGAAGGCGAGGTCGGCCAGGAACGCCTTGGAGAAGTCCAGCCTGGCGTTGACCATCATGCCCAAGACACCCAGCCCGTGGACGAAGACGATGCTGCTCACCATGGCGGCGGCGAACAGGAGTATGGGCCGCAGCCGGCCGGTGCGGGTGGCCGTGCGCCGGAGCACGACGACGGTCAGCCAGCCCACCGTCGTGGCGGCCAGCAGGAACCCGAGGATGTAGCCGGCGGAGGGGCCGGCGAGGACGCCCAGCCCGCTGCGTCCGCCGCTGAAGATCGGCAGGCCTGCGAAGCCCAGGAGCAGGTACAGGCCTACGGCGGCGAAGGCCCGGCCCGCGCCGAGCGCCAGCCCGGTGAGCATGACGGCGAGGGTCTGCAGCGTGATGGGCACGCCGAGTCCGCCGACGGGGATGGCGGCGATCAGCGCGGACCCGGCGATGAGGGCTGCAAAAACGGCGATGAGGCCAAGGTCGGTGGCGTTCCAGCGGTTCCGGCGCCGGGGCGTGCGGGCTGTGGCGGGCGGGGCGGTCTGCGTCATGGTGTTCCTGTCGGGGCTGCGGTGCGGTAATGGAAGCTCAATTCCGACTGTACGGCTGCGGCGAAACGTCTTTTTTGTAGGTGCTCCACTAAGCGGCGGCCCGGTTGCTGGAGGGGGCCGCCAACGAAAGGCCGCAGACCCGGTGCGCGGAGCCGTATGTATCCCGGCTGCAGGCCCCGGCACCATGCCAGGAAGCCGTCACCGCCCCATGTCAGGGAGCCCGGACGGTGCCGGTAGACTTGTGGAGGCCGTGCTCTCGGCCGACCTGCCCCGGCCCGAGCCCAGACTCCACCCCCTGTGCCGCGGCGTTCCCTGTTGTGAAAGGCCTTAGCTGCATTGATTACCGTCCAGGATCTCGAACTGCGCGCCGGCGCCCGCCTCCTTATGGACCAGGTGAGCTTCCGGATCGACAAGGGAGACAAGATCGGCCTGGTCGGCCGTAACGGTGCAGGCAAGACCACCCTGACCCGGGTCCTCGCGGGCGAGGGCCTGCCCGCCGCCGGCAAGGTGACCCGCAGCGGCGAAATCGGCTACCTGCCGCAGGACCCGCGCACCCCGGACATGGAGCAGCTCGCCCGTGACCGGATCCTGTCGGTGCGCGGCCTGGACATCGCGGTGGGCAAGCTCCGCGTAGCCCACGAAGAGATGGCCAGCGACGACGCCGCCGTCCAGCGCAAGGCGATGAACCGCTATGACCGGCTGGAGTCGGAGTTCCTGGCCGCCGGCGGCTACGCAGCCGAGGCCGAGGCTGCCGCAATCTGCTCGAACCTCGCCCTGCCCGACCGGCTACTGAACCAGCCGCTGAAGACCCTGTCCGGCGGTCAGCGGCGCCGCGTGGAACTCGCCCGCATCCTGTACTCGGACGCCGAGACCATGCTCCTCGATGAGCCCACCAACCACCTGGACGCCGACTCCATCGCGTGGCTGCGTGAATTTTTGAAGAACCACCAGGGCGGGCTGATTGTCATCAGCCACGACACCGAGCTGCTCGAGGCGACGGTGAACAAGGTCTTCCTGCTGGATGCCAACCGCGCCCAGATCGACTTCTACAACATGGACTGGAAGCGCTACCTCACCCAGCGCGAAACCGACGAGCGTGCCCGCAAGCGCGAACGTGCCAACGCGGAGAAGAAGGCACAGGTCCTCATGGACCAGGCCAACAAGATGCGCGCCAAGGCCACCAAGGCAGTCGCCGCGCAGAACATGGCCAAACGCGCCGAGCGGCTCCTCGGCGGGCTGGAGGCGGTCCGCGAAAACGACCGCGTGGCGGCCCTGCGCTTCCCCGATCCTTCACCCTGCGGCAAGACCCCGCTGACCGCGGACGGCCTGAGCAAGTCCTACGGCTCGCTGGAAATTTTCACGGACGTCGACCTTGCGATCGACCGTGGCTCCAAGGTTGTCATCCTGGGCCTCAACGGCGCCGGCAAGACGACACTGCTGCGCATGCTGGCCGGCGTCGACAAGCCGGACACGGGGGAAGTCATCCCCGGCCACGGCCTGAAGGTGGGCTACTACGCCCAGGAACACGAGACGCTCGACGTCGACCGCACGGTTTTGCAAAACATGCGCTCCGCTGCCCCGGACATGAACGATTCCGAAGTCCGCGGCATCCTGGGCTCGTTCCTGTTCTCCGGGGACGACGTCGACAAGCCGGCCGGCGTCCTCTCCGGCGGCGAAAAGACCCGCCTTGCCCTGGCCACCATCGTGGCGTCGAGCGCGAACGTGCTGCTGCTCGACGAGCCCACCAACAACCTGGACCCGGCCAGCCGCTCCGAAATCCTCGGCGCCCTGCGCAACTACACCGGCGCCGTCGTGCTGGTGAGCCACGATGAGGGGGCCGTTGAGGCGCTCAACCCGGAGCGCGTCGTGCTGCTGCCCGACGGCGTCGAAGACCACTGGAACGAAGACTACCTGGACCTGATCACGCTCGCGTAGGGCGCCAGGCCCAAGGTCGCCTTCCGCTTCGCACCGCGCTCGATTTGCCGCGTGCTCGCTCGTTCTCCCCACCGTCCCCCTAACCTCGCAAGCTCGGTCAGGGAATCCGGACGGCGTGGGCCCACGCTTAGACGCACGCTACACAAATCAAACGCGTCGCTCCGCTAGTGGTCATGTCGCCATTGCGGGAGTTAACGTACGTGGAGTTCTTCTGCGCCCGTGATCCTGTGCAGGTCTTCGTAGCTGATGGAGAACATCGAGTTGTGGTCGCCCGCGCCGGCCCAGAGCAGTTCTTGGATTTTAAGTGAACTGTCCAGCAGCGTGCGGATCTTCTCCGGGTGGCCTACCGGGGCTACGCCTCCTACCTCCTGACCGGTGTGGGCCAGGACGAAGTCGGGGGAGGCGCGGCGGATCTTGCCGGTGCCCAGTTGGGCGGCAACCTTCCGGACGTCCACTTTGGCCGAGCCGCTGGCCAGGATGAGCAGCGGGGCGCCTTCAAGGTCGAACACGAGGCTGTTGGTGATGGCCGCGACATCGCAGCCCAACGCGGCGGCCGCGGCTGCCGCCGTCGGAACTTTCGAATCGAACACTGTCACGGTGTCTTGGGCACCCAGTGCGGTCAGGGCGCGCTTGACGTTGGCCACAGGTTCGGGAATGATCTCAAGGCTCACCCGTCAGAACCCCTGTGCGTCCAAGATGGCGTCTTCCTCTTCCTCCGCTGTCGCGTTCTTGCGCTTCCGCGGAGCGGGACGGCGCCGCGCCGTCGGGCCGCTGGAGTGCAGGAAGCGGCCCTCTGCGGCGTCCGCTTCGGCGTCTTCCGCATCGATCGCGGCGTTGCGGGCCTGCTGCCGGGCCGCATAGCCGAACCCGACGAACATCAGCACGCCGAAGGCGAACCACTGCAGCGAGTATGAGAGGTGTGTGCCTTCATCGGTGGACGGTCTGGGGAAGGGGAACGGCATATCCTGCACCGAGGGCGACTCAGAGGCCAGTTGTCCGTAGGCGCCCGCCAAGAGCGGATAGCCCAGCTGGGTGGAATAAGCACTGAGATCGATCGAGGCCAGCTGACCGTCAGGGGCGCCGCGCTGAAGCGCCGCCTCGGCCGCCTTGAGCCGGGCAACCACGGTGACCGGCCCCTGGGGCGGCGCGGGCACGGCGTCGGGCCGGCCCGGTGTGTTGTTCCCGATGGGCAGCCAGCCGCGGTCAATTACAACCCTTTCGCCGGTATCAAGCCGGAACGGCACCACCACTTCGTAGCCGGGCTGGCCGTTGAGCGGGCGGTTGCGGACGATGCGCTGGCCGGCGACGTCGTAGCTGCCCTTGAGTTCCACCTGGGTCCACTCACGCTCCGGGTCGAGCCGGCTGAACTGGTCCCGGACATCGGCGAACGGCACGGGGGTGGCCGAGTAGTTGGAGACCACGCGGTTGATTTCGGCCAGGGTCTCGGCGCGCCGGTCCATCTGCCACCGGCCCAGGCCCACACAGCCGGCAGCGAAGATCGCGGCCAACAGCAAGTAGCCCAGCCACTTGCTGGAGAAGAGAAAGCGGTACATTCAGCCGATCCTGCCTGACGGGTCGAGGGGCGCCATTCCTTCGGCGGGGGGCACGGCCGTTTCGGCGAGGGCCAGGGTCTCTTTCCAGAGCCCGCGGGTCTCCAGATAGTCCTCGAGCCAGGCGCGGTGCTCGCCGCATGCCAACCAGATCTTGCGCCGCTCGGGCGTGTGGATCTTGGGGTTGTTCCACAGCAGCTGCCACTGCGCCGCGGCGCGGCAGGCCTTTCGCGAACAGACGGCGCCGGGTGCCGCGGCCGTGTCGGCGCCGCTTCCCGCCAGGTCAAAGAGGTTCATGAAGCTGCCCGTCCGTGGTTGTCGTCGTCATTCTCATCATCAATCAGTTCGCCTTGCAGCAGCGTCGCCGAGGTGTCATCGCCGGCAGGCGCGTGGTCGCTTGAAGCCGGTGCGTCCAGCTCAATCAGCGGGGCGTAGTCCAGGAGGGCATCGCTGTGTATTTCAGCTTTGTCGCTGCCGTTGGCGATCACCACCGCCACCCACGGCAGGAAAACCGCGCCAAGAACCGGGATGAGCTTAAACCAGCCGTCGACGACGAAGATGAGGATCAGGCAGACCATGCGGATCCCCATGGCGACGGCGTACTTGATCATCCGCTGGCGCATCTCGTCAGAATGCGCAGCAGCCGCATCGGTGATGCTGTGCACCTCGGCGTCGCTGGACTCTGCGTCCGGCCGCCCGGGCATAGGAACACCGGGTTGGTTTTCGAGTGTCACGGCTGTCAGATCACGCTCCCAAGGCTTACTCCAATTCTCTCACCATCGGCGGAGCCGCCCAAACGGATGGGCGCCGGGCGCTAAGATCGGAGGCAGGAAAATTCCAGCCCCCAGCGCGGCGTTCCCTGCCGCAGAATCCCGGAGCCCCCTATGACTGAAGCACCCACTACCGGCCGCAGCATTTTGATTACCGGTGGAAACCGCGGGATCGGCCTGGCCATTGCCGAGTCCTTCCTGGCCAACGGCGACAAAGTGGCCGTGACATACCGCAGCGAATCGCCTCTGCCCGCGGGCATCCTCGGGGTCAAGGCCGACGTCACCGATGAAGCCTCGGTGGACGCCGCGTTCACGGAAGTAGAAGCCGCCCACGGCCCCGTGGAAGTCCTCGTGGCCAACGCCGGTATCACCAAGGACACGCTCCTGATGCGCATGAGCGAAGACGACTTTACTTCCGTCATCGACACGAACCTCACGGGCGCCTTCCGCGTCATCAAGCGCGCCTCCAAGGGCATGATCCGGGCACGCAAGGGCCGCGTGGTGCTGATTTCCTCCGTCTCCGGCCTGTACGGCGCGCCCGGCCAGATCAACTACTCGGCCTCCAAGGCCGGCCTGGTGGGCATTGCCCGTTCCCTGACCCGCGAGCTCGGCGGCCGCGGAGTCACGGCGAACGTCGTGGCTCCGGGCTTCATCAACACCGACATGACGGCGGAACTGCCGGAGGCCACGCAGAAGGACTACCTGACCAAGGTTCCGGCCGGGCGGTTCGCCGAGGCTTCCGAGGTCGCCAACGTCGTTCGCTGGATCGCCAGCGACGAGGCGGCCTACATTTCCGGGGCGGTTATTCCGGTCGACGGCGGCCTGGGCATGGGCCACTAGGTCCCGACGCCGGCGGCCACGTACGCCGGGGCCGCCCTGGCAGCGCCGCCCTGGCAACACGGGACGACGACGGCGGCATCCGCCGTCGTCGTCCGCCGTCGTCGTCCGCGCCGGGCCTTTTTGCCCTTGGCAGTGCTGCCCCTGGAGCGTGTAATGAGCTCACAGCCCCTGACGTTGCCGTGGCCGGGGCGCGGACTTAGGAGATGAACCATGAGTGAGCTCAGCAAGTGGACGCCCTCAGACATGCTGGAGCCCGTCCGCCGCTTCCTTGACGGCGACCTGTCCATAACCCCCGGCATCAGGATCGAACAGTTCCATGAAGGCAGCACCCTGGTGGTGCGGGCCGAAGTTCCCGGAATCGATCCGGACCAGGACGTTGACGTCTCGGTCAGCGAGGGCATGCTGCACATCTCGGTGGAAAGGCTTGAGAAGTCCGAACACAAGGGCAAGGAGGGCTACCGCTCGGAGTTCCGCTATGGTTCGTCGGCCCGCAGCGTTGCCCTGCCGGCAGGGGCGCGGGAAGAAGACATCACCGCCACCTACAAGGACGGCGTCCTCGAGGTGCGCGCACCGGCGCCCGAGGTGCTGCCGGCGGAAACGACGAAGAAAATCCGGATTGACCGGAGCTGAACTCCGCTAACTTGCACCGGCCGGGCGGGCAGGAGACGCCCTCTGGACAGCTACGTCGCTGCACGTCCCGGGAACTACGCAGTACGAGCTTCTTTGTGGAGGCCGAACAACTGAAAAGGCGCAATCCGCTGGCATGATGGAATGCAGACCCCACAGTGTTTGGACGTTTGGAACAAAGGAGCTCGTATGGGACTGCTGGAGAAAAAAACTGCGATCGTGACCGGTTCGTCGCGCGGAATCGGCGCCGAAGTCGCCAAGTTCCTCGCCGCCGAAGGTGCAGCGGTGGTGGTGAACTACCGCCAGAAGGCGCCGCGCGCCAACAAGGTCGTCGCTGAGATCGAAGCCGACGGCGGCCGTGCCGCGGCCGTCGGAGCGGACCTCACCACCCAGGAAGGCGTCCATGCCCTCGCCAGCGCCGCCATGGAGAACTTCGGCTCGCTCGACCTGCTGGTCCTCAACGCCTCCGGCGGCATGGAGACCGGAATGGAAGAGGGCTACGCGCTGAAGCTGAACCGCGACGCGCAGGTCAACATGCTCAACGCCGCGGTGCCCCTTATGCCCGAAGGTTCTCGCGTGGTCTTCGTGACCAGCCACCAGGCCCACTTCATCGGCACGGTGCCCACCATGCCCGAGTACGAGCCCGTCGCCCGCAGCAAGCGCGCCGGCGAAGACGCGCTGCGTGACCTTGTCCCGGGCTTGGCGGACAAGGGCATCTCGCTGGTGGTCGTTTCCGGCGACATGATCGAGGGCACCGTCACCGCCACCCTGCTTGACCGGTCCAACCCCGGTGCCATTGAGGCGCGCCGTGCCGAGGCCGGCAAGCTGTATTCGGTCAAGGAGTTTGCCGCCGAGGTCGCCAAGATGGCCACGGCCGACGTCGAGACCGGCCACACCGAATATGTCGGCGGCGCGGATTACTTGGACAAGGCCGCCGACACCGGTTCCAACTAGGAATTCATTCCAACCAAAGGCTCACCACCGCCGGGATGGCCCGTCGCCGCAATGTTGGCAAAACATTGCGGCGGCGTGCCATCCGGCGGTTAAAGCCTCTGCTAAAGCGCCCGGTTCGGACTCAGACCCCTGCGATGTACCGCACGGCGTCGAGGTAGGGCAGGTTCACGGCCGCGTCCGCGGCGGCACGGACGGCCGGTTTCGCGTTGAAGGCGACGCCGATTCCGGCGGCGCCGAGCATGTCGAGGTCATTGGCGCCGTCGCCCACCGCAATGGTGTGCTCCATCGGGATGCCCTCGGCTGCCGCCCACTCGCGCAGATATTTCTCCTTGGCAGCGCGATCGATGACATCGCCAAGCACCTTGCCCGTCAGGGCGCCGTCAACGATTTCGAGTTCGTTCGCGATCCAGTAGCGCAGTCCCAGGTCCTCGGCAATCGGCTGCAGGATCTGGTTAAACCCGCCGGACACCACGGCCACCGCATGGCCGGCGGCCTGGAATGCCGCCACCAGCTCGGCGGCGCCCTCGGTGAGCTTGACCTCGGCGCGGACCTTGGCGACGACGTCGGCCGGCAGCCCGGCCAGCACCGCCACCCGGGCGTGGAGGCTCTGGGCGAAGTCCAGCTCGCCGCGCATTGCAGCCTCGGTCACGGCCGCCACTTCCTCGCGTTTGCCGGCATAGGCGGCCAGGAGCTCGATCACTTCCTGCTGGATGAGGGTGGAGTCCACGTCCATGATCAAGAACTTCCGCTGCGCGTTGCGCAGTCCGGCGGGAACCAGTGCCGTGTCCACGCCGTCGATGCCGGAAGACGCCAGCGCATGGCGCGGACCCTCCAGCCGTGCTTCCGTGATTGATCCGGGCGTCGAGGCAGTTCCGGTGTCCCGTGTTTCCGAGTGCGGTGTTTCCGAGTGCGGTGTTTCGGAGGCGGGTGTCTCCGCGTTTATGGCGCACTCGGCCGCATACACCTCGAAACGTCCGTCGCCGGCACGCGTTTCAGCGCCAACACTCAGCCCTGCGGCGGTGAGCAGCGAGCGCAGTCGCTGGATGTCGGGAGGGGACAGTTTCAGGCCGTAGCTGACTGCGGTCACGTGCGAACTCATGGCTTCAATCCTAGCGAGCAGGCGGTGCACGGCCCGAATTCGTTGCGCCCGGCGCCGGTGCAGTGTGACGGCCCACGGCACCGCGCGGTGCCGGTTATCAGTCACCCGGTTTTTTGTCCTAGTGTCTACTCCTATGAGTGAAGTTCTTGAAATGGCCGCCGTCAGCGTTGTGCGTGGGGCTAAGACGCTCCTGGACAAGGTGGACTGGCAGGTCAAGGAAGGCGAACGTTGGGTGATCCTCGGACCCAACGGCGCCGGCAAGACCACTCTTCTCCAGCTGGCTGCCGCCCGGATCCACCCCACCTCCGGCATGGCAGGGATCCTCGAGGAAGTCCTGGGCGCCGTCGACGTCTTCGAACTGCGGCCGCGGATCGGCCTGTCCTCCGCCGCGCTGGCCACGCAGATCCCCGAACACGAAAAGGTCCTCAACGTGGTGGTCACCGCCGCCTACGGCGTGACGGGCCGCTGGCGCGAAGGCTACGAGAAGGACGACGAACGGCGCGCCTTCGGGCTGTTGAACGAGTGGGGGATGGGCCCGCTGCTCAACCGCCCCTTTGCCTCGCTCTCCGAGGGCGAGCGCAAGCGCGTCCAGATCGCCCGCGCCCTCATGACCGACCCCGAGCTGCTGCTCCTTGATGAGCCCGCTGCCGGCCTGGACCTCGGCGGCCGTGAGGACCTCGTCCAGCGCCTGAGCGAACTCGCCCGCGACGACACCGCGCCGGCAATCGTTCTGGTCACCCACCACCTCGAGGAAGTCCCGCCCGGCTTCACGCACGCCATGCTGATGCGCGACGGCGGTGTAGTGGCCTCCGGTCCGCTGCCGGAGGTCCTCACGGCCGAAAACCTGAGCGAGACGTTCGGCCTGCCGCTGGACGTCACGGTCAACGCCGGGCGGTACAGCGCCACCGCCAGCCGCTGACGGGCCCACTGACCGCGCGTGGAGCCCCTCAATAGCGTCTTCATCTTCTTTGCCGGGCTGTGGGCGGGGACCATCAACAGCGTCGTGGGGTCCGGCACCCTGGTTACCTTCCCGGTGCTGATCGCCCTCGGCTACCCTCCCGTCACCGCCTCCATCAGCAACGCCACCGGGCTTGTGGCCGGAAGTGCCGCGGGCGCCTGGGGCTACCGGAAGGAGCTCGCCGGCCGTGGTAAGCAGCTGCTGCGGCTCCTGCCAGCCTCGCTGCTCGGCGGCGTCACCGGCGCCTTCCTGCTGCTGCACCTTCCCGAGAAGGTCTTCTATTACGCCGCCCCCGTCCTGATCGTGCTGGCCCTGCTGATGGTGGTGTTCCAGCCGCGGCTCCAGCAGTGGGTGCGGAACCGGGAAGAAAACCCCGAACACGCGATCCGGGACCGTCGCCACGGGGTCCTGCTGGTAGTGCTGGTGTATCTGGCGGGTGTCTATGGCGGCTACTTCGTCGCGGCACAGGGCATCCTGCTGGTCGGCATCCTGGGCGTGTTCATGACCGGGACCATCCAAAACGCCAACGCGATGAAAAACATCCTGGTCCTGGGCGTGAACGTCATCGCCGCGTGTTCCTACCTCCTGTTCGCCTTCGACCGGATCGACTGGGGGGTGGTCGGGCTGATCGCCGTGAGCTCCCTGATCGGCGGGTTGGTTGGCTCCAAGGTGGGGCGCCGGCTTTCTCCGGTGGTCCTGCGCGGCGTGATCTTTGCGCTCGGCCTCGTCGCGCTGGGATTCATGATCGCCAACCTGTTCCACTAAGTCCGAGACCGTTCACAAAGCCCCCTTCGAAAAGCCCCGTTCAAAGAGCCCGTTCAAAGAGCCCGTTCAAAGATCCACGAAATGACCTGCCCGTGACCTTTTACCATCTTGAATCCGCCGACGACCCGCGGGTTTCCGACTACACCAAGCTCACCGATGTGCACCTGCGCAAAGTCCGGGAGCCCGCCGAGGGCCTCTACATCGCCGAATCCTCCCGCGTCCTGCGCCGGGCGCTGGCGGCGGGGCACCGGCCGCGGTCCTTCTTCCTGGCGGAGAAGTGGGCCGAGGATCTGGCTGACGTCTTCGAGCGGTTCCCCGACGTCCCCGCCTATGTCGGCTCCGCCGCGCTGCTGGAGGAAATCACCGGCTTCCACCTGCACCGCGGTGCCATGGCAGCCATGCACCGGCCCGCGCCGGTACCGCTGGCCGAACTGCTTGCCGGCGCCCGCCGGGTGGCGGTGCTGGAAGACATCGTGGACCACACCAACGTCGGGGCGATCTTCCGCTCCGCCGCCGCGCTGGGCGTGGACGCCGTCCTGGTCTCACCGCGCTGCGGGGATCCGCTCTACCGCCGCAGCGTCCGGGTCAGCATGGGTACCGTGTTCCAGGTGCCGTGGGCGAGGCTGGAGGACTGGCCGGAAGGACTGGCCGCGCTGCAGGGGCAGGGCTTCACCGTTGCGGCCATGGAACTCACGGATGACGCTGTGGACCTCGACGAGCTCGCCGCCCGCCGGCCCGAACGCCTGGCCCTGGTGCTCGGCACCGAAGGCGCCGGCATGAGCGAAGGCACCCTCGCCGCCGTCGACCTCGCAGTGAAGATCCCGATGCGGCCCGGCGTCGATTCGCTCAACGTGGCGGCGGCGTCGGCGGTTGCCTTCTGGGAGCTCCGCCCGAGGGACTGAACCGGGGGAGTGACCCGGAGGGGACTGGACCGGAGGAACTGGACCGGCCCCCGGAATCGAAGGCTGCATCGGGGAAGCGGCGGCGCCTGACGTGGGCAAACGGCGTTCGTCAAGGGGGCTGATATCCGCTATGATTGATAGCTGGCCGTCAGGTGCTTTCCGCCGGCCATCCCATTCATACCTGGCAGCTGGCAAAATCCAGCTGTGCGAACAAAGGTCCAATTATGAAGTCTGATACCCACCCGAAGTACGAAGCTGTTGTTTTCAACGACCTGGCTTCCGGCGTCAAGTTCCTGACCAAGTCCACCGTGTCTTCTTCCAAGACCATCGAGTGGGAAGACGGCAACACCTACCCGGTCATCGACGTCGAAATCTCCTCCGAGTCCCACCCGTTCTACACGGGCAAGCAGCGCATCATGGACTCCGCAGGCCGCGTCGAGCGCTTCAACGCTCGCTTCAAGGGCTTCGGCGGCAAGAAGTAACTTCCCACGCCCAAGGTCTGATGGAAAGCCCGCACCGGCAACGGTGCGGGCTTTCTGCGTGAATGGGGCAGGATGGGTGTCATGACATCCCATCCTGCGGCCGCCGGCCCCGGCACTCCGGGCCAGCCGGCGGGCCCCGACGGCCATCACCACGGCGAGTACAAGGTCCCGGGCGGCAAGCTCGTGGTCACCGATTTTGACGTCCTGAATGGCCGGCTGACCAACGTTTCGCTGAGCGGTGATTTCTTCCTGGAACCGGACGAGGCCCTGCCGGAGATCAACCGTGCACTCACCGGCCTCGCCGTCGAGACGAACGCCGCTGACATAGCGGCCGCCGTCGCGGCCGCCCTGCCCGAAGATGCCGTGCTGTTCGGTTTTTCCGTCGATGCCGTCGCCGTCACCGTCCGCCGCGCCCTCGCGAAGGCTACCGGCTGGGCGGACCACCACTGGAACATCATCGCCCCGTCCGTCCTGCCCACCCACGTCAACGTGGCCCTGGATGAAGTCCTGACCGAAGAGGTCGGCGCCGGGCGGCGTAACCCCACCCTGCGCTTCTGGGACTGGGAGGAACCCTCTGTGGTGATTGGCAGCTTCCAGTCCGTCCGCAACGAACTGCACCCCGACGGCGTGGCCCGGCACGGAATCAGCGTGGTCCGCCGGATCAGCGGCGGGGGAGCGATGTTCATGGAGGCGGGCAACTGCATCACCTACTCGCTGTACCTTCCGCAGACACTCGTGGACGGCATCAGCTTCGCGGACTCGTACAGCTTCCTGGACGCCTGGGTCATGGCGGCCCTGGAGAAGGTCGGCATCAGTGCCTTCTACGTGCCGCTCAATGACATCGCCACGGAGCACGGCAAGATCGGCGGGGCGGCCCAGAAACGGCTCGCCAACGGCGGCATGCTGCACCACGTGACCATGAGTTACGACATCGACGCCGACAAGATGGTGGACGTGCTGCGGATCGGCAAGGAAAAACTCTCCGACAAGGGCACCAGGAGCGCCAAGAAGCGGGTGGATCCGCTCCGGCGGCAGACGGGCATGTCCCGCGCCGAGATCGTCGCGGCCATGATGGACGTCTTTACTGAACGCTACGGCGCCACGCAGTCCGAACTCACCGAGGCCGAGCTGGCAGCCGCCGCCCGCCGGGTGGAGACCAAGTTCGGCACTGCGGAGTGGCTGCACCGGGTGCCATAAGGCTTCAATCCCATCGGTTGCTCCCCACCGGCCCCCTCGCCTCGCAAGCTCGGCCAGGGAACCCTGCCGGCGTGGGCCCAGCGGCCGTTTTCAACCGTCGAAAAGGCGGTTACGGAGCAGCCGATGGTGCTGGCGCCTGTGCCGCCAGCGCCTGCGCCGTGAGGGAACGGTACAGGTGGCTGCGCTGTTCGATGATGATCCGGCGCAGTGCCCGCGGCGCATCAGGGCGCGACGACAGCCAATGGTCGGTGCGGAGAATCACGGAGTGGCGCTCCGGCGTACCGCCGTGGCCGTCGAGGTCCTGGCCCGCGGGGTAGAGACCGCGGACGATCCGGCTGGCGATCTCAATGCTCCGCTCCGCCCACACATGCTCCAGGCACTCGAAGTAGGGATCAATGAATCCGGCCAGCAGGGGTGCCGGGGCGGTGTTGAACCCGGCAATGGTGGCGCTGAGGAGCTGGTTGGACAGCCCCGTGCCGTTGACCGCCGCATCCCAGGCGGCAGCCTTGACGGACGCCTCCGGCCGGGCGGCGAGGGCAGTGGCGTGTCCAGATTTGCCTGCGGCGGTGTTGTCCCGGGCGAGCTCCTGGTCAAGTTGCTCCTGCGAGGCTTCGCCGTGCGCGGCGAGGGCGTGCCAAAGGTTCCAGCGCAGTTCGGCGTCCACGGCGAGGCCGTCGATCACGATGGCTTCATCCAGGAGGCCCTGGAGCAGGCCCAGCAAGCTGGCGTCGTACCGGCTGGTGGCGGCCAGGGTCCTGGCCCAGGCCAGCTGCTGGTCGGACCCCGGCGCCGCCGCCCGCAGTTGCTCAGCCGCAGCGGTGAGGAAGCCGCGGCGCACCGCGTCGCGCCGGCCGCGCGGCACGTAGCGTTCGACCGCCGTCGAGGCGTTGCCCAGCACGTTCAGCAGGACCCCGATGCCGGGTTCGGCGGGTCCGAAACCCACGACGGCGTCGACGTAGAGCGCTGCCGGCGTGACGGCGTCGCGGGCCGAGTCCCAGAGCGCCGTCCAGCACAGCGCCCTCGCCATCGGGTCGCTCAGCTTGTCGAGGGAGCCGCGCACCGCGGCCTCGGAGCGCGGGTCCAGCCGAACCTTGGCGTAGCTGAGGTCGTCGTCGTTGACCAGCAGCAGGGCAGGCCGCGGTTTGCCGGCCAGGGCGGCCACCTCCGTCCGGCTGCCGCTGAGATCCGTTTCGACGCTGTCCGTGCGGACCAGGGCGCCGGCGTCATCAAAGTTGTAGAGGCCGATCCGCAGCCGGTGCGGCCGCGGCTCCTGCCGGCCGGTGGCCGGGTCCACGGCATCCTGCAGGACGGCGACGGAACCGAGCACGTCCCCACTGAACTCAGCGTCCTGGCTCGACTCTGTCGTCCCAGTGGACTCCGTCAGCTCAGGCGGCTGCGTTTCCTCAAGGGCCAGGGTGGAGATGCCGGAGGTCTGCAGCCACTGGCGGGCCCACTCTGCCAGGTCGCGGCCGGACGCCGCGCTCAGGGCGGCCAGGAGGTCGGCCAGCGTCGTGTTCGCGTAGGCGTGGTCGCGGAAGTACCGGCGGGATCCGGCGACGAAAGCGTCGAAGCCGACGTAGGCCACGAGTTGCTTGAGCACGGAAGCGCCCTTGGCGTAGGTGATGCCGTCGAAGTTCTGCTTCGCGGCTTCCAGGTCCGGAATGTCAGCGACGATCGGATGCGTGGTGGGGAGCTGGTCCTGCACGTAGGCCCACGCCTTGCGGTTGTTGGCGAAGTTGACCCACGCTGTGTCCCAGTCCGTGGTCCGGTCCACACCCAGTGTGCCCATGTAGTCCGCGAAGGATTCCTTGAGCCACAGATCATCCCACCACTTCATGGTGACGAGGTCGCCGAACCACATGTGCGCCATCTCGTGCAGGACGGTGTTGGCGCGGGCCTGGTACTGGGAATCGGCGGCCCGGGATGTGAAGACATAGCTTTCCGTGAACGTCACGAGACCCGGATTTTCCATGGCGCCGAGGTTGTACTCGGGCACGAAGGCCTGGTCGTATTTGCCCCAGGGGTAGGGGAAGTCGAAGAGCTCGTTGAAGAAGGACAGCCCGTTCTTGGTGAGGTCAAAGAGTGCCCCGGCGTCGAAGGACTTGGCCATGGAGGCGCGGCAGTAGAGCGCCATCGGCACCTCCAGTGCTGTGCCGTCGCCCAGGGTGCCAGTCCAGGCGTCCTCGGCCTTGAAATACGGCCCGGCCAGGATGGTGGTGATGTAGGTGGACATCGCCTTGGTGGGGGCGAAATCCCAGCGGCTCGTGGCCGGGTCAGAGGTGAGCTGGGTGCGCAGCACCTCGGCGCCGTTGGAGGCCACCTGCCAGTCCGAGGGGGCCATGACGTCGAACGTGAACTCGGCCTTGAGGTCGGGCTGTTCGAAGTTCGCGAACACCCGCCGCGCGTCGGCGGGTTCATACTGCGTGTAGAGGTAGCACTGCCCGTCGGCCGGGTCGACGAAGCGGTGCAGGCCCTCACCTGACGTGCTGTACAAGGCTGTCCCGGTAACGGTGACCTGGTTCTCCGGCTGCAGGTTGTCGAGCCGGATCCGGGAGCCGTCCACGACGTCCGCCACGGCGAGGCCCTTGCCGTTGAGGAACACGCTGTGCACGCTGCCCGCGATGAAGTCCACGAAGGTCGACGCCCCGGGCTCGTTTGCCGAAAACGTGATGACGCTGCGGCTGGTGTAGCCGGCGACGTTCGGGTCAGCTGCTTGCCGGACGTCCAGGGAGACGTCATAGCTGTGCGTGGTGATGAGGGCGGAGCGGGCTGCGGCTTCGTCGCGGCCCAGATTCTGATTCGACACCCAGCTATCTAATCACGGCAAGGTGTGTGCGGAATCACGCCTTGGCGGTCAGAAAGGCCGTCAGCAAAGGGCTCAGGATGAAGGGAACATCAGGCAGGCGGCGGCCAGGCCCAGCACGGCGATCAGCAGCCAGGATGCGAGCGCGGCGAGCAGTGCACGGGCGCCGGTGTGGAGGAGCTGGCCTGCACGGACCGCCGAACCCAACCCGAACAGCGCCATCCCCAACAGCACGTCCTGCACGACGGCGGCCGCGTCCAGGACCGCGGGGGAGAGCCACCCGGTGCTGCGCAGGCCCGCCAGTGCCACGAACCCGAGGACAAACAGTGGGATCACCGGCGGCCGATTGACGCCGTCGGCTTCGCGTCCCAGGCGGTGGTGGAGGCCGGCGGCGGCGACCATCGGGGCCAGCAGGATCACCCGGGTAAGTTTGACGACGACGGCGACCGCCAGGGCGGCGGCGCCGGCGGTCTGGGCCGTGGCCACCACCTGCCCGACGTCGTGCACGGAGGCGCCGGTCCATGCGCCGAAGATCTCCGGCCCGAGGCCCAGCGGCCGGGCGAGCAGCGGCAACACCCCGATCGCCAGGGTCCCGCAGAGCGTCACGAGCGCCACCGGCAGCACGGTCTCTTCCTGTCGGATCCTGCGCACGGCGGCCATCGCCCCGATCGCGGAGGCCCCGCAGATGGCGAATCCCGTGGCCACCAGCAGGGAAGTGCGCGGAGGAAGGCGGAATAGCCTGCCGATCCCGTAGGTGCCGGCGAAGGCCGCGAGCACCACGGCCACGATCAGCAGCAACGCGGCCCAGCCGAGGCCCAGCACGTCGCCAAGGCTGACTTTCAGGCCGAGGACCACAATCCCGGCCCGCATCAGGTGTTTGCCGGCGAAGTCCAGCCCGGGCCGGGCGGGCCCGGCGGTCCACGCCGCGACGCCCGGCAGGTTGGCGGCCAGGAGTCCGAACACCACGGCGAGGGTCATTGCCGGCAGCGCGGGGAGCAGCATGTGGGCACCGACGGCGGCGGCGACGGCGGCCGCGGCGCCAAGCAGGCCGGGCACGGCCGAGGACACGCATCTGTTCGGGAACACGCCCCTACATTGCCGCACTCTGCCCGAAAAACAGTAACTGCGGCCGACGCTGAGGACGGCCGTGCGGCGCGCGGGCTGCGCGTGGGCTGCGCGTGGACCACGCCCTGGCCTCACTCCGGCCCGCCGAAATGATTTCGTAACGAAAAAGTGGTTGGCTAGTCAGCATGTCTGACCTATTCCAGGATTACTCTGAGGCCGCCGGCCGCACCGGCGCCTACGACGAGATGTTTGCCCCCGGCCAGCTGGCCCGGAAGTCCTACGGGCAGGTCGCCGGGGCCTTGCGTGAACTGTCGTTGACTGACGTGAGCGCACGCGCCGACTCCATGGCGCGCACTTTCCTGGACCGCGGGGTCACCTTCGACTTCGCGGGCGAAGAGCGCCCCTTCCCCCTGGACATCGTCCCCCGGGTGATCCCGGCCGACGAGTGGAACGTGCTCGAACGCGGTGTGGCGCAGCGTGTCCGCGCCCTCGAGGCGTTCCTCAATGACGTCTACGACAAAATGACAGTGGTGTCCGATGGCGTCATCCCGCGCCAGCTCGTCACCACGAGCGCCCACTTCCACCGCCAGGTGCACGGCTTCGAGCCCGCCGGCGGCGTCCGCGTCCACGTTTCCGGAATCGACGTCGTCCGTGATGCCGCCGGCACTTTCCGCGTCCTGGAGGACAATGTGCGCGTGCCCTCGGGCGTCAGCTACGTCCTCGAAAACCGCCGCGCGATGGCGAAGGGCCTGCCGGAGGCCTTTGGCCAGCAGCTGATCCGGCCGGTGGAGGAGTACCCGCGCCGGCTCCTGTCCGCGCTGCGCAAGACGGCGCCCTCCGGCGTCGACGATCCCACCGTGGTGGTCCTGACTCCCGGCGTCTTCAACAGCGCCTACTTCGAACACACACTCCTCGCCGGCCTGATGGGCGTCGAGCTGGTCGAGGGCCGCGACCTCATCTGCCGCGGCAACCGCGTCTACATGCGCACCACCGCCGGTGAACAGCGCGTGGATGTGATCTACAAGCGCATCGACGATGAGTTCCTGGACCCCCTGCAGTTCCGGGCCGATTCCATGCTCGGCTGTCCGGGCCTGGTCAACGCGGCCCGGGCGGGGGGCGTCACCATCGCCAATGCCGTGGGCAACGGCGTCGCCGATGACAAGCTGGTATACAGCTACGTTCCGGACCTGATCCGGTACTACCTCAGCGAAGAACCCGTAATCGCCAACGTGGACACCTACCGGCTCGAGGAGAAGGAAGCCCGGGAACACGTTCTGGACCGGCTCGATGAGCTCGTGGTCAAGCCCGTGGACGGTTCCGGCGGCAAGGGCCTGGTGATCGGCCCCGACGCGTCCAAGGACGAACTTGAGGCCCTCCGCAAGCGGATCATCGCCGACCCCCGCGGCTGGATCGCCCAGCCGGTGCTGCAACTGTCCACCGTGCCCACGCTCAGCGGGGACAAGTTCGGCCCCCGGCACGTGGACTTGCGCCCATTCGCGGTCAACGACGGCGAGGACGTCTGGGTTCTCCCCGGCGGCCTGACCCGCGTGGCGCTCAAAGAAGGCTCGCTGATCGTCAATTCCAGCCAGGGCGGCGGCTCCAAGGACACGTGGGTCCTGGCCGATTCGCCGCAGGTTCCGGTCGAAGTCATCCCGCGGCCCACCATCACGGTCCGCGAGCGGGTTTCGGTGTGGCCGGTGGAAAGCAACTGGCGCGACAGCCAGAAAGAGCAGCAACAGCAGCAGCAGGTTTCTGCCGCGCAGGAGGTAACCGCGAATGCTTAGCCGTATTGCCGAGTCACTGTTTTGGATCGGCCGCTACGTGGAACGGGCCGACGGCACCGCCCGCATCCTCGACGTCCACCTCGAGCGCCTCAACCATCTGCCCATGGAGGAACAGCGCAGCGTGGCGCAGGAACTCCTGGCCGTCATGGGTGCCCGCGCCCAAAATGAGGATTTCGGCCTCCCCGAGCTGCTCAACGCCCTGGCCTACGACAAACAGAGTGCCACGTCCATTGCCGGTTCCCTCGGCGCGGCCCGGGAAAACGCCCGCCGCGCCCGCGAGACAGTCTCCTCCGGACTCTGGGAAAGCCTCAACACCACCTACTACGGGCTGAACCAGCACCGCAAGGACGTGGTGGGCACCTACCGCTTCTGCAACTGGGTTCTGGAGCGCACGGCCATGGTCAGCGGACTCGCCGACACCACCGTCAGCCACGACGAAAGCTGGCAGTTCCTGGTCCTGGGCCGGTCCCTGGAACGGGCCGACATGACGGCCCGCATGCTGTCCACACGCGATGTCCTGTCCGCAGGCATGTCCTGGGTGAACATGCTCCGCTGCGCCGGCGCGTATGAGTCCTTCCTGCGGACCCGACGGGCGGCGTTTGGGGACCAGCACGCGGCCGAATTCCTGCTCCTGGACCGGCTGTTCCCGCGCTCCATCGTGTACGCCCTGCGTGATGCCGACGAGTGCCTGGCGAAACTGGACCCCTCGGCCCAGCGCGTCGGCTTCATCAACGATGCACGCCGGATCGTCGGCCAGGCCCGTACCTTCCTGGAGTTCCACCGCACCGATGACCTCATGGCCGAGCTGCCGGAGCATATGGAGCGCGTGCAGAAGGCGGTTTCGCAGGCCTCAGACGCCATTTCCCGTAAGTACTTCAATCAGGCCGACGAGCTGGCCTGGGTGGGAGAAGTTTCATGACCCGGCTGAGGATCGTCCACAGGACGGCGTACAAATACAACAAGCGCGTCACCCTGTCCTACAACGAGGCCCGGATGACGCCGCTGACGGACCCGCAGCAGGTGGTCCTGGAGTCATCCATGAAGGTTTCGCCCTCGCAGGCGGCCCAGAGCAGCTACCGCGACTACTGGGGCACGCGCGTGACGGCCTTCGACATGCAGATGGCCCATGAGCACCTCGAAGTCCTGTCCACCACCACGGTGGAGGTGCACCGGGTGGAGAAGATCGCCACCGAGGCCGACATCGTCGGGTGGGACGTGCTGGCCGCCCCGGAAACGCTGAACCAGTTCAGCGACTGGATTCCGCAGTCCCAGCTGACGGGCCCCGGCACGGAAGTGCTCGGCATCATCCCGGGGGTCGTCGAGGGGAAGACGCCGCACGAGGCCGCCATGGCGGTCTTTGAGTGGATGCGGGGTGAAATGACGTATATGAAGGGCTCCACCGGCGTCACCACCAACGCCGAGCAGGCCTGGAACCAGCGGCAGGGCGTCTGCCAGGATCTGGCACACCTCGCCATCGGTTCCCTGCGCAGCTGCGGAATTCCCGCCCGTTACGTGTCCGGTTACCTTCACCCGCGTTCGACGGCGGAGCTCGGCGAGGCGGTGGCGGGCCAGTCCCATGCGTGGCTCGAATGGTGGGACGGCGAATGGCGCAGCTGGGATCCGACCAACCACAAACCGGCCGGGGACTTCCACGTGACGGTGGCCCGGGGCCGGGACTACCGCGACGTGCCGCCGCTCAAGGGCATCCTGTCGGGCGGCGGGGGTTCGGCCCTCAACGTTTCCGTGGAGATCACCCGGCTCGCCTAGCCGCCCTGCCCCCTCCGATGCGCTATCAGATTGGGTTGCTTTGAAGCTCTCATAGCAACCCAATCTGATAGCGCAAGTGGGGTCTATTCGAGGCCGGACCGGGTTGCGTCGTCCAGCGGGGTCCACCACGTCGCCGGCGCGGCGACCTTGAAGCGGCGTCCGGTGACGGTGTCCGGCGTGATGCGGACGAAGTGCTCCTTCTTTCCGGCCTGCCACGGGAACAGCAACAGCCCCACCGTGTCCAGAACTTCCTCAGGGTTCTGCACCGCGGCGGCCTGCCCCTTGACCACCACGCTCCACGCGACGCCGGCCTCGGCATCCACGCCGTCGGTCTCCACGGCAACCGGCGTGTCGCCCGTGGCCGCCTGCAGTTTTGTGCCCTCCGCGGTCCGGAATACCAGCGTGCCGTGGTCAACCTTGTAGTTGATGGGGAAGATGTCTGGATGATCGTCCACCCAGACCGCCAGCCGGCCCACCGAGACGCTGCGCAGCAGCCGCCAGCATTCGTGATGATCGAGATTTTCCACGGCGTGCGGCGGCTCCTGGGGCTGGCGGCCTGCCGGGCCCGCATCAGTACTCATGCCCGCGAGCCTACGGCGGAACGGCCGGCGCCAGCAAGGGCAAAAGGTCCCAGGGGGCTTAACAAGGCCGGTTTTCCGGGACCTTCCGGGGTGATTCGCGGTATTCTGGCATGAGATCGTCAGCGTTGACGAGCATCAGATTCGATTGGGGCAGCACATGCATTCCACGGGTGAAAGCCACGGGCAGAGCGCGTCCGAACTAAATCCCGGACTGGAGGAATGGCTGAAGGGTTTCGGGTCCAAAGCCGAGGAACTACTTCAGTCCAGAGAGCGCATGGCGGGCCTGCTGGAATCAGTTGTGGCCGTGGCCGAAGACCTGAGTCTGGATGCCGTTCTGGAACGTGTGGTCAAGTCTGCGTGCCGACTGTTGCATGCACAGTATGGGGCGCTCGGGGTCATCGGCAAGGACCAAGCGCTGAGCCATTTCATCACGGTCGGCATCGACGGCGAACTGTCCCGTCAGATCGGCCCCCTGCCCACCGGCCACGGCGTCCTGGGCCTGCTCATCTCAGATCCCCGGCCGCTGCGGTTGCACGATCTGCGCGAGCACCCGGAGTCATACGGGTTCCCTGCCAACCATCCGCCCATGCACTCCTTCCTGGGCGTCCCGGTCCGCGTCCGCGAGGTGGTGTTCGGAAATCTCTACCTCACGGAGAAGGAAGGCGGGGGCGAGTTCACCGCTGAAGACGAAGCCCTGGCCGTCGCCTTGGCCGCCGCCGCCGGCGTGGCCATCGAAAACGCCCGGCTCTACGACGACGCGCGCCGCAGGGCCCGCTGGCTGGAATCCAGTATGGACGTCTCCGGGCTGATGCTCAGCACGGACCGTGACTACACCTCGGGCGGTCTGGACCCCATTGCCGGCCGCGCGCTCCACGAGTCCGCCTCGGACCTTGCCCTGCTGGTGGCGCCGGAGGCGAAGTCGCCAGGCCATGTGGTGATCGGCGTCGCCGGTGAACGCGGCCCGGTCTTTTCCGGGCGGTCCCTCGAACTGGAGTCCGAACGTCTGGAGGGAGTACTGGAGGGTGGGGAACCGGTGCTGTTTGACGATGCATCGGAAGTGCTGGGGGAGATCGACGCCGCAGTTACCGGACCGCTGCTGGCAGTGGCGCTGAGCACCCAGGGCGCCCACCATGGTCTTCTCCTGTTGGCCCGGAACAAGAACTCCGTGCGCTACGCCCGGACCGACATCGAGATGGGCGCCGTCTACGGCTCCCACGTCGCTTTGGCCCTGGAACTGGCCCGGATGCACCGGCTGCGCGAAGAGCTCCTCGTGTTCACCGACCGCGACAGGATCGCCCGGGATTTGCATGACCTGGTCATCCAGCGGCTGTTCGCCGCCGGGCTGAGCGTGCAGAGCCTCACCCGCTTCACCAAGGATGAGCTCGCACTGGAACGGATCCGCGCCATCACGGGCGAACTCGACGGTGCCATCCGGAGCCTGCGTGACACCATCTACTCGCTGAAGAGCAGCAGCGGCGAAACGGAATTGCTCAGTGGGCGGATCCGGCGGGTCACCAAGAGTTCGGCGAAGACCATGCCGTTTGCCCCGCGCCTGATCATCACCGGTCCGGTCGACGCCGTGCCAGCGGACAAGGCCGACAACGTGGTGGCCGTGGTCTCAGAAGGACTCAGCAACGCGATCAGGCACTCCGGGGCGGACTCGATTTCGGTGTCTGTTGCCGTGATCAAGGGCCAGGTGACGGTGGTCATCAGGGACAACGGCTCCGGGTTCACCGATCCGGAAAAGCGCAACGGACTGATCAACCTCGAGGACAGGGCGCGGATGCTCGACGGCGTGTGCGTCATCACGAGTACGCCCGAATCCGGCACGAGTCTGGAATGGTCGGTCCCGGTCTGACGACAGGGCCCAACGGCGCAGTCCAATAGAGGCGCGCTCCAATGGAAGGGTCCAACAGCAGCCTGTCGGCCTGCTGGTGAACCCGTCTGCTAGCTAACCCGCCTGCTCTAGTGAACGGTGTGCGGCCGGTTCCCGTCGCCGGAACTCCCGCCGGACGCCACAGGGTAGGCCGGGCTGGCGATGAAGACGGCCGCCTGGGTGCGGCGTTCGAACCCGAGCTTGGCCAGCAGCGAGGACACATAGTTCTTGACGGTCTTTTCGGCCAGGAACATTTCGGCGGCGATCTGCCTGTTGGTCAGTCCGCCGCCGACCAGTTCCAGGACCCTGCGTTCCTGCGGGGTGAGGGAGGAAGTACGGGGGTCCACTTCCTGAGCCTCCACGAGGCTCTCCATGATGCCGGCCGCGAGACCCTCGTCGAACAGGGACTCGCCCGTGGCGGCGCGCCGCAGGGCACCGATCAGGTCCGTTCCGCCGATCTCCTTCAGCACGTAGCCGCGAGCCCCGGCAAGGACGGCGCCACGCAGCGCCTGTTCGTCGTCGAAACTGGTCAGGATGATGCAGTTCAGCGACGGGTCCACTGAACGGACGTCGCGGCAGACCTCAATGCCGGTCCCGTCGGGCAGGCGGGCATCCAGGACGCAGACGTCGGGGTGCAGGGCCGGAATCCGGCGGGTCGCTTCCACCGCGGATCCGGAGCTGCCCACCACGAGGAAACCTTCGCCTTCGAGGAGTTCCTGCAGCCCACGTCTGACGAGTTCGTGGTCGTCAAGGATAAATGCGCGGATAACCGCCGGAACGCCATCCGGTGACTTGCGGCCTGCATCTGCCCAGGCAAACATTATTCTCCTGTCCGGCCGCGCTTACTGGACCGTTCGCTCGTGTACTTTCCTGACTACCCGCACACAGCCATTCTTATTCACCCGTTCGCCGGGGACAAGGGTCGTAGGGCTCACCTGGCTGCCCACCCTGCGCCACCCTACTCGAAGCTGGAACGGCGCGGGTCCGAGAGCCGCGTGTTCCACAGGTCGGGACGGTTGACCTTGAAACGTCGTCCGGTCAGCGCTTTAGGAGCAACCCGCACGTAATAGGGCTTGTCGCCGGGCTGCCATGGCTCCAGGAGCTGCGCATCCGCGGCATCCTTCTCCTCCTGGTTCTCGACGAGTTCGGCCTCGCCCCGGGCCATGACGCTCCACGCCGTCTCATTGGGGGCGTCGTACCCGTCGATCTCGAATGCGACCGGCTTGGCCGTGACGGCGCCCCACATCTTCGTGCCGCCGGAGGTCCGGAAGACAATGGCACGCCGTGTCAGCACGAAGTTCACCGGAAAGATTTCCGGGTGGTTGTCGACGATCAGCGCGACGCGCCCCACGGTTTCGGTTTCGAGCAGGCTCCAGCACTGGTCCATGGTGAGCGAGTAGTCCGGCGGGGGCGTCGTGGTGTCCATGGACAGCCACGCTACCTACTGGCCCGTAGCCCTAGCAGGGCCATAAGGCCCGCCCCCGCACCGGCACCGCAGGCAGCGGCGGGCAGCGTCCGCGCAGGTCAGGGCCTATGCGACCGTCACCACGGGCTGGGCTTGTAATCCTTCAGGAAGACGCCGTACTGGTCCTCGCCGGCCTCGCCCATCACGATGGGGTCATAGACGCGGGCCGCGCCGTCCACCAGGTCCAGGGGCGCGTGGAAGCCCTCCTCCATGAGGCGGACTTTGGTGTAGTGCGGGCGCTCGTCGGTGATCCAGCCGGTGTCCACCGCCGTCATGAGGATGCCGTCGGTGTCCAGCATTTCCTGGGCGCTGGTGCGCGTCATCATGTTCAGCGCCGCCTTGGCCATGTTGGTGTGCGGGTGTCCGGGCCCCTTGTAGGCACGGGAGAACTGGCCTTCCATCGCACTGACATTGACGATGTATTTGCGCCGCGAGGTGGACCGCTTCATGGCGCCGCGCAGTCGGCTCACCAGCAGGAACGGGGCCGTCACGTTGCACAGCTGCACTTCGAGCATCTCGAGTGGATCCACTTCATCCACCACCTGGGTCCAGCTGTTGATCGTGGCGAGGTCCGGGACCAGCCCGCCGGCGTCGATCGCGGTCCCCGAGGCGATGCGCTCCAGCGAGGCGGAGCCGGTGGACAGGGCGAGTGAGGTGACGGCGTCGCCGGCCAGGACAGGATGGTCGAGCACGCTAGTGGCCAGGGCGAGCGGGTGCTTGTCGTGCGCGTGGCCGAAAGTCACGAGTTCCGGGCCCCCGTTCGCGGCCTGGAGGGCGGCAGGCAGCGGCTCGTCCTCGGCGTCGACAAGGGGCTTGTAGGCGTTGCCGGAGCGCCGCACCGTCTGGGCGGCGTTGTTGATGATGATGTCCAGCGGTCCCGCGGCGTCGAGGGAATCCGTCAGGGCCATCACCTGGGACGGGTCACGGAGGTCGATGCCCACGATCCGGAGCCTGTGCAGCCAGTCTGCACTGTCTTCCATGGCAGCGAAGCGGCGGGCGGCATCCTTGGGGAACCGCGTGGTGATGGTGGTGTGGGCACCGTCCCGCAGGAGCCGGAGCGCAATGTACATGCCGATCTTGGCCCGGCCCCCGGTCAGCAGGGCCCTGCGGCCGCTCAGATCGGTGCGGGCATCGCGCTTGCTGTGGCTGAACTGGGCGCACTCCGGGCAAAGCTGGTGGTAGAAGGCGTCCACCTGGGTGTAGTGCTGCTTGCAGATGTAGCACGGCCGGGACCGAATGAGATGGCCGGCAATCTCGCCGGTCGCGGAGGGGGCAAGCTTGTTGCCGCGCGTCTCGTCATCGATCCTGTCCGGGGCCGCCGTCGCGGTCTGTGCGATCACGGCACGGTCCGCTTCCGCGATCTCATCCCGCTTGGCGACCCGCCGGTGGCGCTTGACCGCCTTGAACATCTTCCCGGTGGCGCGCCGGACGGACACGTAGTCCGGGTGTTCCTCATCGTAGGCGTGGATGGTGTTCAGGACCTTCAGGCAGGCCCGGATTTCCTCAGCGGTCAGATCGGCAGGTGCAGACGCGGCGGGATGAAGATCGGCGGACGGATCGGGGGAGCTCATTGCCCCCATTTTACAGGGTGCGGAGGCCCGGTCCGACGCCGCCGCCGGGCCTCCCGCCGGACTACGCCCTGGGCAATTGCTTATCGCCGCCAACCGCAGCGGCCTGCACGTCGGCTACCTTGTCCACCGAGTCCCGCAGTTCGGGCCAGCTTTCCGTGGCGGTTCGAACGGCATCGGGCACCAGGCGCAGGTTGGCCGCGGAGAGCGCCCGTTCTGAGTCGCTTGGATCCGGGACAACCTGACCCTTGGACAGAACCGTGATTCCGGAGTCGGTGACCTTGAACCCGCGGGCCCGGTCCAACTCGGCGTCGAGGCCAATGGCGGCGCCGGGCGGAACCTTAACGTTCTTATCGATGATGGCACGTTTGATCACCGCACCCTCGCCGACAAGGACGTTGTCCATCAGGACCGAGTCCAGAACGCGGCTGGAGGTGCTGACGTAGACGTCGTTGGAGAGCACCGACCCTTCAACAATGCCGCCCGAGACGACGACGCCACTGGCCACAATCGAATCCAGCGCCGTCCCTACCGTGTTGGACTTGCCGCGGACAAATTTGGCCGGGGGAGAGATGCTCTGACGGGTGTAAATAGGCCATTCGGAGTTGTAGAGGTTGAACACCGGCACGGGGGAGATGAGGTCCATGTGGGCGTCGTAGAACGAGTCGATGGTGCCGACGTCCCGCCAGTAGGTCCGGTCCCGTTCGGTGGACCCGGGAATGTCGTTGAGGGTGAAGTCGTAGACGCCGGCCTCACCCTGGGAGACGAAGTAGGGAATGATGTCCCCGCCCATGTCGTGCTTGGTGTCGAGTCGCTCGGCATCGACGTGCAGGGCTTCGACCAGGGCGTCGGCGTTGAAGACATAGTTGCCCATGGAGGCAAGGAACTGCGTGGGGTCAGCCGCGAGGCCGGGGGTGGAGGACGGTTTCTCGACGAAGGCGGAAATCTTCTGCGGGTCGTCCTGGTCCGTCTCGATGACGCCGAACTGATCCGCCATGTGCAGCGGCTGGCGGACGGCGGCGACCGTCGCCTTGGCTCCGCTGGCCACGTGCTGCGCCACCATCTGTGAGAAGTCCATGCGGTACACGTGGTCGGCGCCGACCACGACGACGATGTCGGGGTTGGCGTCCTGGATCAGGTTCAGTGACTGGAAGATGGCGTTGGCACTGCCCAGGAACCAACTCTTGCCGACGCGCTGCTGAGCCGGAACCGATGCTATGTAGTTGCCCAGCTGCGTGGACATACGCCACGTTTCAGAAATGTGCCGGTCAAGGCTGTGAGATTTATATTGCGTCAACACCACAATTTGCAGGTACCGAGAATTCACAAGATTTGAAAGGGCAAAGTCAATGAGCCGGTAGCTTCCGGCAAAGGGCACGCCCGGCTTGGCCCGGTCAGCCGTCAGCGGCATGAGCCGGTTTCCCTCGCCACCTGCGAGGACAATTGCCAAGACTTTCTTTTGATGCGGCATGGTGATCGCTCCTGAACGCCTTCGTTACTCCCCAATACTGTCCGGTATGCCCGAACGTCTTCACACTAGATCAGTTCCACCGTAACGACTACCTTGGTGCTTGTGCGAATAGACATTGTGACTAAAGAATTCCCGCCGGAAATCTACGGCGGCGCCGGAGTCCATGTGGCCGAACTCAGCAGAGTGCTGGCCCAACGCGTGGACCTGCAGGTGCGTGCCTTCGGCGCGCCCCGTGAGCGGGGGTATCACGGGGCGACGGTGACGTCCTACTCCGTGCCTGAGGACTTGGGCTCCGCCAACGCCGCCATCCAGACCCTGGGGGTGGACCTGAGGATCGTTCCGGACGTCGCCGGCGCGGACCTGGTGCACTCACACACCTGGTACGCCAACATGGCAGGGCACATCGCGGCGCTGCTCCACGGCATCCCGCATGTGCTCAGCGCCCACAGCCTGGAACCGCTGCGCCCGTGGAAGGCCGAGCAGTTGGGCGGCGGCTACGCGGTGTCCTCCTGGGTGGAAAAGACCGCCTATGAATCCGCCGCCGCCATCATCGCCGTCTCCGAAGGCATGCGTCAGGACATCCTGCGCAGCTACCCGGACGTTGACCCGGCCAAGGTCAAGGTGGTCCACAACGGCATCGACGTGAGTTTGTGGAACCGGGACGAGGGGGAGGACGTCGTCCGGGCCCTCGGCATTGACCCCTCGCTGCCGAGCGTCGTGTTCGTTGGTCGCAATACGCGGCAAAAGGGTGTGCCCTACCTGCTCCGTGCCGCCGCGAAGCTGCCCGCCAACGTCCAGCTGGTGCTGTGCCTCGGCGCTGCCGACACGCCGGAGCTGGCTGCCGAGACGGCGCGCCTCATCGAGGAGCTGCAGAGCAAGCGCACAGGCGTGATCGTGGTGGAGCGGATGCTGCCCCGCAACGAACTCATTCAGGTCCTCAGCCACGCAACGGCGTTCGCCTGCCCGTCCATCTACGAGCCCTTGGGGATCGTGAACCTGGAGGCGATGGCGTGCGGCGCCGCCGTCGTGGCCAGCGCCACCGGCGGCATCCCGGAGGTCGTCGAGCACGGCGTGACCGGGCTGCTCGTGGAGCTGGAGCAGGTCACCGACGGCACTGGCACCCCACTCGATCCGGAGAAATTTGTCACTGAGTTCGCCGCCGCCCTGACCGAGGTGGTGTCCGATCCCGCCCGGGCGAGGGCCATGGGTGAAGCCGGCCGCCGCCGCGCCGAGGAGCACTTCTCCTGGGAGTCCATCACGGAGACCACCCTCGAGGTATACCGGTCAGTCCTCCCGGAGTCCGTCTCCTAAGCAGCAAGGAATGAACGACGGCGCCGGCTCCCCGAGCGGTGAGCCGGCGCCGTCGTCAGTTAACCGTTTCTGATGACTTGGCGGCTGGACAGGCTTGCTGGACAGGGCTGCGGCAAGCCGGTCAGGGACGCGCGGGCTGCCGGTGGTGGGCGGTGCGGGCGAGCAGGATCTTCTCATCCAGCGGCGCCTGCCCGCTGGCCCGCTGCCTGCGGACGTAGTCCCTGGCCTCGTCCTGGCGGGCCTTCTCGGCACCGGTGGAGATCTCGGCGCGCAGGTGCTCCGGCCCGTACCCGAAGGCATCCACCAGGTCCAGGGCGTGCGGACGGATCTTCACCAGCAGCCGGTTGATGTATTCGCCCACGGTACGTCCGCGCTGCATCGACAAGCGGCCGTTCATGAGGTACCAGGACAGGTTCTTTTCGATCAGGGACAGGCCGAAGAGGTCACGCAGCCAGGTCAGGACCTTGCGGGTGCCGGGGTCCGCGACCTTGCCGAGGGCCTCGGTAAAGGCCTCCCACTGCAGCAGTTCGGCGTGGGCCTGGGCGGCTTCGATGAGCTCATGCTGGTGCGCGTTGAACAGGGCTGCACCTTGCTGCTGCGGGAGCTTGTTGGCGCCCTTGAGCGCCGCGCCTGCCTGGGCCACCATGGTCTGGACCCGGTCGGTCAGGAGGGCCCGCTGGCTCGACTCGTCCCGGATGGCAATCGCCGCCTTCTGTGCCAGGCCGGAATCAGCCACGAACTGCGCAACCTGGCGCAGCCCGCTGCGGTGCAGCGCCGTTCCCGTCGCCTGGGTCACCACATAGCGGGCCAGGACACCGACGTTGACGTTGCGGAACTCCTTGGCGTAGTCGGCGAGCAACCGCTTGGCGACGAGCTGCAGCAGGACCGTGTTGTCGCCCTCGAAGGTCACATACACATCGAGGTCGGCGCGGAGGGAGGCGAAGCGGTTCTCGATCAGGAAGCCGGCGCCGCCGCAGGCCTCACGGCATTCCTGCAGCGTGTCCAGGGCATGCCAGGTGCTCAGCGGCTTGAGCGCTGCGGCCAGGGTCTCCAGATCCTGCCGGTCCTCGTCGGAGTCGTGCCGGCCGGAGAAGACGTCGTCGAACTTCTCCAGCAGCTGCTCGTGCGCGAAGCTCGCCGCGTACGTGGTGGCCAGCCGGGTGAAGAGCCGGCGCTGGTGCCGCTGGTAGTCCAGCAGGACTTCCTCATCGGTCTGGGAGGAGGCATTGAACTGCCTGCGCTCTGTGGCGTACCGGACGGCCGTGGTCACTGCCAGCTTCGAGGCGGCCACGGCGGCGCCGTCGAGGGACACCCGGCCCTGGACGAGGGTGCCGAGCATGGTGAAGAAGCGCCGGCCGGGGCTGGCGATGGGGGAGGTGTAATTTCCTTCGGCGTCGACGTCACCGTAGCGGTTGAGCAGGTTCGTGCGCGGGATCCGGACGTTCGAAAAGTGGAGCCGGCCGTTGTCGATGCCGTTCAGGCCGCCCTTGACGCCGTCGTCCTCGCCGCCGATCCCGGGCAGGAACTCCTTGGTGGCGGGGTCGCGCAGGTCCACAAAGAAGGCGTGCACGCCGTGGTTCACGCCCTTGGTCAGCAGCTGGGCAAAGACGACGGCGCCCAGGCCGTCGATGGCGGCATTGCCGATGTAGTCCTTCCAGGCGGCCCGGAACGGCGTGTGGATCACGAATTCTTCGGTGGAGGGGTCGTACGTGGCCGTGGTGGCGATACTGGCAACGTCGGAGCCGTGCCCCGTCTCGGTCATGGCGAAACAGCCCGGAATCGCCAGGCTCATGATGCCCGGCAGCCACTTCGCGTGGTGTTCCTCCGTGCCCAGATGCATCACAGCCGAGCCGAAGAGGCCCCACTGGACCCCGGCCTTGATCTGCAGGGAGGGATCGGCAGTGACCAGTTCCTCGAATCCTGCCACGTTGCCGCCGTGGTCGTCATTGCCGCCAAGCGAGGACGGGAAGGCGCGGTGGACGGCCTCATGGCGCACCAGATGCTCCAGCTGCCCGAAGGCCCGCCGGCGGTGTTCAGTGTGCGTCAGGCCCTCGATTTTGTGCAGTTCTGGCTGGCCGGACACCGCCCTGGCGTGCCGGCGTACGTCCGCCCATTTGCCGAGCAGCTGTTCACCAAGGGCAGCGACGTCGACGGCGGGCAGCCCCGCGATGCCGGATCGGGCAGCCGTCGCGCCGTCCGCCGGGGTGGGGGTGCGCCCGGACGGGCCGCCAGCGGTTCGGTCGGCTAAATCAGTCATGTCGTTTCCTTCTTTGGTTCTGACAAGTTCAGTTCATTGGCTGTCAATTCACGGGCCGGCGTCTGCAGTTCGCGGGCGATCCCGAAGCAGAGCCAGTCCGTGATCTGCCGCGCCATGGCCTCCTGGTCGGGCTTGGCGGGTCCTGGTGGACTGGCGAGCCACTGTTCGCCGGCATTTCGCACCAGTCCGATAGCGGCGTTCGGCCAGTAACCGATTACTGCTTCCTTGTCCTGGCCGCCGCCGAGATGGCTGCGAATGGGCCGGGCAATCATGTCGCCGATGGCCGCGAAGAAGTGGCTCAGCGCCCCGGCCGTGGACACGGACGGGACCTCCGTCTCCGTCTCGCCCGGGGCGTGGCGTGTGACGAAGGCGTAGACATTCGGACTGGTCTCGGCCATCTGCAGGTAGGCGGACACCATGGCGAACAAGCCTTCCCGCGGCGTCTGGGCGCTCCGGGCAGCCTCCTGGATGCGGTGCTGCATCTGGCTCAGGACCACCTCGCCCACCGCCTGCTGAAGCCCGGCTTTGTCACCGAAATAGCGGTAAAACACGGACTTTGACGTTCCCGCGGCCACGGCGATCTCCTCCATCGACGCGTCGCTGCCCAACGCGTGAACCGCTTTTCGCGCGGACTTGATGAGCTCCCGCCGCCGTTCCTCGCGGTGGGACTGCCAGCGGGACGCACGGCCGTCGACGGCGGCCGCGCTGGTGTCCTCTGCCGGTCCGGGGTGGGGGATGTTCACGATACCCAGCGTATCAGGTACGCTGGGTATCGGTAACCGCTTTGATCGAAGGAGACAGCCCATGCCCGTCAACGGCCAGTCAGATCCAGGACAGCCACGTCCGGGACAGCCAGTACCCGGCCCTCAGGAACCGGCGGCGACGTCTTCCGCGCAGAGCCCGAAAGGCGGCGACGCAACGGAGGCCGCCGCGGCACCGCGGCTCCGCAGGGCCGTGGTGGTGGGCGGCAACCGGATTCCGTTTGCGCGGACCGGCGGCGCGTACACCAAGTCCTCCAACCAGGACATGCTGACCGCCGCGCTGGACGGCCTGATTGCCCGGTTCGGCCTCCAGGACGAGCGGATTGGCGAAGTCGCTGCCGGCGCCGTCCTCAAGCACTCCCGGGACTTCAACCTCACCCGGGAAGCCGTCCTAGGTTCGGCGCTCTCTGCCGAGACTCCGGCCTATGACCTCCAGCAAGCCTGCGCTACGGGCCTGGAAACCGTTCTCGGGCTGGCGAACAAGATCAAGCTGGGGCAGATCGATTCCGCGATCGCCGGCGGCGTTGACTCCGCCTCCGACGCCCCCATTGCTGTCAGCGAAGGGCTCCGCGAGGTGCTCCTGGACCTCAACCGGGCCAAGACCGTCTCCCGGAAGCTGCAGGTCCTCAGCCGGCTCCGGCCCAAGGATCTGGCCCCCGATGCCCCGAATACTGGCGAGCCCCGCACCGGCCTGTCGATGGGCGAGCACCAGGCGCTGACCACCGCGCAGTGGAAGATTACCCGCGAGGCCCAGGACGAACTCGCCTTCAACAGCCACCGGAACCTGGCCGCGGCCTACGACGCCGGCTTCTTCGAGGACCTCCTCACCCCGTACCGGGGCCTGACCCGCGACTCGAACCTGCGGGCAGACACCAGCCTGGAGAAACTGGCCACGCTCAAGCCCGTTTTCGGCAAAAACCTGGGCGCCGAAGCCACCATGACCGCCGGAAATTCCACTCCGCTGACGGACGGCGCTTCCACCGTGCTGCTCGCTTCGGAGGAATGGGCCGACGCGCACGACCTGCCCAAGCTCGCCGCCGTCGTCGACGGCGAGGCGGCCGCCGTCGACTTTGTGCACGGCAAGGACGGGCTGCTCATGGCGCCGGCGTTCGCGGTGCCCCGGCTGCTCGCACGCCACAACCTCACCCTTGCGGACTTCGACTTCTTCGAGATCCACGAGGCGTTCGCCGGCACGGTTCTGAGCACCCTTGCCGCATGGGAAGACGAGGAATTCGGCCGCACCCGGCTGGGCCTGGACGGCGCCTTCGGTTGCATTGACCGCTCCAAGCTGAACGTCAACGGCTCCTCGCTTGCCGCGGGCCACCCGTTCGCTGCCACGGGCGGGCGGATCGTGGCGTCACTGGCCAAGATGCTGCACGCCACGGGCCAGGTCGACGGGCGTCCCGCCCGCGGGCTCGTCTCCATTTGCGCGGCCGGCGGCCAGGGCGTCGTCGCGATCCTCGAAGCACTCTAGGGAGAACCGGATGAGTGATAAGTACACCCAGTTCGTCAGCCACGGACTCGGCAGGGACATCGCCAAGCGGCTCGGCCTGCCGCAACCGGTGGTCCTCCGTCGGCACCAGCCCGGCCGCCCCCTCATCGACGGCCCGGTCCTGGTCCAGGGGTCGACCAGGGGCGCGGACAGCCTCGCTGCAGCCCTCCTCGGCTGGAACCTTGACGTCCGCCGCCATGCGATCCCCAAGGAAAAGCTCGGCGCCATCATTCTGGTGCTGGATGAACTGGCGCATCCCGCGGACCTGGAGAAACCGGTCCTGACCGCCGCCACCTCGCTGCGCGACCTCGCTCCGAACGCCCGGATCATCACCGTGTCCCGCACCGCAGCCTCGACGCCGGAGCCGGCAACGGCCGCGGCCCGGCAGGGCGTGGACGGTCTCTTGCGGTCCCTGGCCAAGGAGTTGCGTGCCGGGGCGACAGGAAACGGCATCCTGCTCGCGGATGGTGCAGGAACGACGAGCCCCGGAACCCTGGGGGCCATGCAGTTCTTCCTCTCGGGCCGCTCGGCGTTCGTGGACGGGCAGTTCCTGACCGTCAGCTCCGCTGCCGGCCGGCTTCCCGGCGACGCCGGGAAGCCGCTGGCCGGGAAGGTCGCCGTCGTGACCGGTGCCGCCCGGGGCATCGGGGCCGCGATTGCCCGCACCCTTTACCGCGACGGCGCCACGCTCATCCTTGTCGACATCCCGGCCGCCGGGGACCACCTCGCGGAGGTCGCGAACGAGGTCCGCGGGACGGCCCTGCAGCTGGACATCAGCCGCGACGATGCCGGCCAACGGATCATCGAGCACGCCCTCACACGCCACGGCCGGCTGGACATCGTGATCCACAACGCCGGGATCACCCGTGACAAGCTCCTGGCGAACATGGATGCGGCCCGCTGGAACGCCGTGATCACTGTCAACATCGCCGCGCAGCTACGGATAAACGAGGCCCTCCTGGCCTCGGAGCACCTCCCGGACGCACCGCGGATCGTGTCCGTGGCGTCCACGAGCGGGATCGCCGGCAACCGCGGCCAGACCAACTATGCCGCCTCCAAGGCCGGCGTGATCGGCATGGTCCGCGCCACGGCTCCGCTGATCGGCGGGCGCGGCGGGTCCATCAACGCCGTTGCTCCGGGGTTCATCGAGACGGACATGACCGCCCGGATTCCCTTCGCAACCCGTGAAGTGGCGCGCCGCCTCAATTCGCTGCAACAGGGCGGCCGGCCGGGAGACGTGGCCGAGGCCGTCGCGTTCCTGGCCAGCGACGCGGCCGGCGGCATCAGCGGCGAGGTGCTGCGCGTCTGCGGGCAAAACCTGGTGGGCGCATGAGCGGTTCCCAGACGGTGGTCCTCGGGGAGTTGCCGGCCCTGTCGAAGCTCTACGTCAACGCCGCGGCGGCGGCCGCACGGCGCCGGATCCTGGGCGCCCACGGCGGCACCGAACTGCCGGCCTACACCCACGAAGTCCGTGGTGTGAAACCCGACGTCACCAACCTGACCGCCTACCAGCACCTGATCGGCGAGACTGCGAGCGACGTCCTGCCTGCGGGGTTCATCCATGCGCTGGCGTTCCCGCTGGCCATGAGCGTGCTGAACCGGGACGACTTTCCACTGCCTCTGCTGGGCATGATCCACCTGGCCAACAAGGTGGTGCAGTCCGCGCCGGTCCTGTTCACCGAGGCCCTGGACATCCGCGCCCGAGTGGAGAACCTGCGCGGCCACCGGGCCGGCACCCAGCTCGACGTCGTTGCGGAGGTCCGCGCTACCGGGCAAGAAGAAGTCCGCTGGCACGGGGTGTCGACATACCTGGCCAAGGGTGTCTTCCTCCCCGGGATCGACAAACCCTCGGTGTCCGCGACGCCGCCGCCGTTCTCGGCACCGGATCCCACGGCCCTCTGGCAGCTGGGCGTCGATACGGGTCGTGCCTACGCCGCCGTGTCCGGGGACTTCAATCCCATTCACCTGAGCGTCCTGACTGCCAAGGCGCTGGGGCTGCGCCGGTCCCTTGCCCACGGCATGTACCTGGCGTCCCGGGCGTTGGCCGACGTCGGTGCCGCCAAGGGTGACGCGTTCAGCTGGGACGTGGCCTTCGAGGCGCCGGTGTTCCTGCCGGCCCGCGTCGCGCTGGACATCAGCACGGTGCAGGCCGACGGCGGCGCATGGCAGCGCTCCGATTACGTGGCGTGGAATCCGCTGTCGGGCCGCCGGCATTTCAGCGGTACCGTCGCGTCGCTGCCCTAGCCGGCAGCCCGGGTTCCTGAGGGGTCAGCCTGAGGTGCTTCCGGCAGGGCAGGCCTGGCCACACGCAGCATGCGATGGAGGCTCACAAGAATGGATTCCACAGCGCTCGGGGCGTCCTCCCTGTGGGGCTCGGAGCCAGCGCGTGCTGCGAGCGCGCTGATCGCCGCCTCAGCTGAGTCGACCAGCTCGGCCCGGCGTTGCGGATCCGAGTCCTCCGTAGCGTCCAGCACGTCGCCGACGGAGGTAACGGCGTCGCCGAGGGGCTCCGTGCTGGCGCGAGGGATCACGAACGGGGTTCCGTCTGCCCAGATGACATCCGAAAGGACCTGGGTCACGTCCTGGATGTGGAAGGTGAGCCGCTCCAGGTCCCGCAAATTCCGGTAGTCGAGGTCCAGGTCGCGCGGATGCAGGCGGCGGCGGGGATTGGCCTGGCGGCTGGCGTCCGCCTTTTCGACTGCGAGGCGGACGGAACGGGCGTGCGCCGCGAGCGCATCCGAGCGCCGGGACCAGTCTTCGTGTTCCGGCGGCCAGCTTTCCTTCAGCGCCTGGCCCATGTCCCACAGTTGCTGGGCGAGGGCATGGCGCAGCTCCGCGATGCTGACGGCCGCGGCCCGGAAGTGCAGCGGCGGGAAGACCAGGAGGTTCACGATGATGCCCACCGTGACGCCGACGCCCATCTGCACGAGGTACCCGAACGAGAACGTGTCCGGATTGTGGCCGCCGACCAGCAGGACCAGAAGCGCCGCCGTCGGGATCCAGTCCCGGCCCGAACCGATTCTCGGGAGTCCGGCCAGGATCACGCCCAGACCCATGACCACGGCCACGGTCAGCGGCGACGGCGCGCCGAGGCTGAACAGCACGAACGCGAGCCCGATCCCGATCGCCAGGCCGGCGAGCGTCTGCAGGCCCTGGCGCATGGACCCGGCGACGTTTTCATACATGGCCACCAGGGCGCCGAGCGGCGCGTAATAGGGGTATTCAGCGGCGGAGCCTGGCATGAAGGGAGCGATCGCGAAGGCGGTGCCCGCGGCCAGTGCAGCCTTAAGGGCCAGGTGGAGCCGCGGCCACAGCATCGCGGCGGACACAGCACTGGACAATTTTCGGGCCCATCTGCGCGGCGCGGAGGGCGGACTACTGGCTGTCTTTTCTGGAGTGAGCATCCCGGTTCACCCTAGGGCCGGGGGGTTGCTGCTACAAATGGACGAACCTGACCGCGGCCACCGCCGGCGTCAGGCCGCGCCGTGGCCCGGGGCGACCTCTTCGCCCGCCCGGACCGGTCCCGGCGGGGTGCCCTCGCCGAACGGCCGCCCGCCCAGAGCCTCGCGGCCGTGCCCGCTGAGCCAGGCGCCCAGCTCCGGCCCGCGGGGGACCACTCCGGTGGGATTGATGTCCTCGTGGACGATGTAGTAGTGCTGCTTGATCTGCACAAAATCGATGGTGTCGCCGAACCCGGGGGTCTGGAAGAGATCGCGCGCGTAGGCCCAAAGCACCGGCATCTCGCTGAGCTTCTGCCGGTTGCACTTGAAGTGCCCGTGGTAAACGGCATCGAAGCGGACCAGAGTGGTGAAAAGGCGGACATCTGCTTCGGTGATGGTGTCGCCCACGAGGTACCGCTGCCCGGCAAGGCGTTCCTCAAGCCAGTCCAGGGCGGTCCAGAGCCGGTTGTAGGCGGCGTCGTAGGCTTCCTGGGAACCGGCGAAGCCGCACCGGTAGACGCCGTTGTTCACTTCCGTGAAGACCCTCTTGTTGACGGCGTCGATTTCTTCCCGCAGGGGCTCCGGGTACAGCTCCGGCGCGCCGGGCCGGTGGTACTGTGCCCACTCCGTGGAGAAGTCCAGCGTGATCTGGGGGAAGTTGTTGGTCACCACCTGGCCGGTGGGGACGTCCACAATCGCCGGAACGGTAATCCCGCGGGGGTAGTCCGGGAAGCGGCGGAAGTAGGCGTCCTGGATGCGTTCGATCCCGAGGACCGGATCCTTGCCGTCCGGGTCCAGGTCGAAGGTCCAGGATCGGGCGTCGTGGGTGGGTCCGGGCTGGCCAAGGGAGATGACGTCCTCGAGGCCGAGCAGCCGCCGCACGATCACCGTGCGGTTGGCCCAGGGGCAGGCACGCGCTGCGATGAGCCGGTACCGGCCAGGCTCCACCGGCCAGCCGGGTTCGCCGTTGCTGCCCGGCGCGCCGTCCCGGGTGATCCGGTCCTCAATGTAGTTGGTGTCGCGGGTGAATTCCGCACCGCCGGTCACGTAGGCGCCTTTGGTGCTGAATCCAGGATCGTTGGGGTGGCTGATTTGGCTCATGGTCCCAGCCTACGGCCGGAATTGCACTGCCCGAACTGAATTGAACTCTCCCAGCAAGGCGGTAAACACCGGCGCCATGGGCTGCCAGGCAAACCACCAGGCGCCGGCCACAACAGCCGCGAAGAGGGCGATCCACACCGCGGCGGGGACAGAGGTGGCCCGGGCCAGCAGGTACGCATCCGACGTCGGGAGCCTCTCGCGGTGGCGCAGATGCACGTTGGCGAGTTTTCCCAGATCCCTGAGGGCAGCCACGAGGAGTGCCAGCCCGAGCACGATCATGATGTGTCCGTTGAACGCCGGCGGCACGAGCAGCACCAGAAACGCCGCGGCGAGCACCGCGCCGCCGGTGATGAGGAGCCCCACGCCGTTGCGGAGGAACAGGAATGAGGCCAGAAGGACCAGCGTGCCCACTGACATCGCCGCCGGACCCCAGCCGTTGAAGCCGCACCACACCATCGCGGCGCCAACGACGGCGGGCACCGGGTAGCCCCAGAAGGTGGACCAGACGGCGGAGAGCCGGCTCCTGCTGTACGTGGTGGTGGTGCCGGAATGGTCCAGGCGCAGGTGGATGCCGCCGAGGCGCTGGCCGGTGGTGAGGGCGGCAAAGGCGTGGCCCAGTTCATGGGTCACGGTGGCGAGCAGGCCAAAATAGCGCCAAGTGAGGCGGGGCAGGGACACGGCAACGGCCAGCAGGATCACCACGGCGAGCTCGGTGCTGGTCACGTGCGGATCGGGGGCGTGGGTGAAGCCTGCAAGGATCCGCTCCCACCACGTCTGGGCGAGGTTGGGGTCCCCGGTCCCGCCGAGCGGGATCATGCCCTGCCCGCGGCATGCTGGATGCAGTACGGGGTCCAAGGCCTGGCCTCCAGCCGGCCGTCGGGGATCGCAGCGCCGCACACTTCGCAGATCCCGTACGTCCCGTGTTCCATTCGGCCGAGGGCAGCGTCGATCTGCGCCAGCCCTGCCCTGCTTTGCTCCAGCAGCGCGGACGCCTGGGAGAGTTCGAAGGCAATCGTGGAGCCCTCGGGGTCGTGCTCGTCGTCGACGTTGGAGTCCCGGCGGGCGGCACTCACCCCGGCGATGTCTCCGCGGAGGGCGGGCAGGAGGGCAAGCTTCCGGTCGCGCTCCTCGTGCAGGAGGATCCGGAACCGTTCGACGTCAACCATAGGGTGCAAGGCTAGCGCGGGCACCGTAGCGCCGTCTAAACAGGGCGACCGGACCGACAGCGCAGTCCGCACCGCGGGGCCGTGGAGGGATCCGAGGAACTGGGAAATGCAGCCCATATCCATGGAGGAGGCGCGGGGCCAGCGTCTAGAGTGGGCGCATGGCGGACCCTACGTACCAAGAAAACCCCGAACTTTCCTCGACGACCGGCAACGCCGGACAGCCCGGGAACACTGACCCCGCAAGTCCCGACATCGCCCTATTGCGCGAACTTGCCGCAGCCCATGGTGTCGGCACAAGTTACTGGGGCTGGGACGGAGCGGAGCACGCTGTGGCCGCCGCTACCCTCCGGAGCGTCCTGGCGGCCTTGGGAGTACCGGCCAACGGGTCCGAGGAGCAGCAACGCTCCCTTGCGGAGACGCGTTTGGCGCCGTGGCGGCGCCTCCTCCCGCCGGTCCTTGTCCTGAGGGAGGGCCAGGAGGCCCAGGTGAATGTCCACGTCCCGCACGGAGCCGGCGTCCGCGTCTGGATCGACGCCGAGGACGGCGCCAGGCATGAGGCACAACAGCAGGAGAACTGGGACGAGCCGGTCGATGTCGACGGTGTGCTCACCGGCCGGGCGACGTTTGCCATCCCATCCCGGCTAGGCCTCGGCTGGCACACCCTGATGGCTGACGCCGAAGGCACCCTGGCACAATGTGCCTTGATTGTGACGCCCGCCCGGCTGCAGACCCCGGCGCGGCTCGCCGGGCGTCGCACCTGGGGGCTGACCGCCCAGCTTTACTCCGTGCGGTCATCCCGGTCCTGGGGGATTGGCGACTTTGCAGACCTCACCGACCTCGCCGCAGTCTCCGGCGAGCAGGGAGCGAACTTTGTGCTGGTCAATCCGCTCCACGCCGCCGAGCCGGCACCGCCCGTGGAAGACTCCCCGTACCTGCCCGCCACACGGCGCTTTTTCAATCCGCTGTACCTGCGGATCGAGGAAATCCCCGAATATAGTTACCTCGACGCGGCCGGTCGGGCCGAAGTATCCCGCCTGGCCGAAGGCCTGGCGGCGGCCAACCGGTCGCGGGACCTGCTGGACCGCAACGCCAGCTACGCGGCGAAGCTCGCCGCACTGGAACTCGTCTTTGCGGTCCGCCGCGGCCCGGCCCGCAACAAGCAGTTCGCGGACTTCTGCGCCGGGCAGGGGCAGGGACTCGAAGACTTTGCCCTGTGGTGCGCGCTCGCCGAACAGCTGCCGCCGTCAGCGCCGGAGTGGGCCGGAGCGGCGGCCAACCCCGCGACGCCGTACTGTGCCGAGCAGCGCTCAAAGCTCGCCCCCCGGATCGAATTCCACCGCTGGCTTCAGTGGCTCTGCGACCAGCAGCTTGAGGCGGCGCAGCGCTCCGCGCGCCAGTCGGGGATGGAAATCGGCGTCGTCCATGACCTCGCGGTCGGCGTGAAACATGGCGGCGCCGACGCCTGGACCCTGGCGGGCGTCCTGGCCCGGGGCGTCAGCGTCGGCGCACCGCCGGACATGTTCAACCAGCAGGGCCAGAACTGGTCCCAGCCGCCGTGGCACCCGGGGCGGCTTGCCGAGTCCGGCTATGCCGCCTACCGGGACATGCTCCGGACCGTGCTGCGGCATGCCGGCGGCATCCGCGTGGACCATATCCTCGGGCTGTTCCGGCTCTGGTGGATCCCGGAAGGCGCCGGCCCGGGCAACGGCACGTATGTTTATTACGACCACGAGGCTCTCATCGGCATCCTGGCGCTGGAGGCTCAGCGGGCAGGGGCGATCGTGATTGGAGAGGATCTGGGCGTCTTCGAGCCGTGGGTGCGGGATTACCTGGCCGAGCGGGGCATTTTCGGGACATCGATCCTCTGGTTCGAACACGACGCGGATGGCCCCATCCCGCCGGAACGCTACCGCGAGCAGTGCCTGACCAGCGTCAACACCCACGATTTGCCCCCGACGGCGGGCTACCTCGCCGGCGAACACGTCACGTTGCGCGAATCGCTGGGCCTGCTGGGACGCCCGGTGGAGGAAGAACGGGCGGAGGCAGCGGCCGAGCAGGAGGCAGTGCTGTCCCGGGTCCGGGAGCGTGGACTGCTGGGCGGCACTGGTGGCACTGACAGCACTAACGGCATTGACGTCCGGGCGACGGTCGAGGCGCTCTATGCCTACACGGCGCTGGCACCGTCCTCACTGCTGGGCGTTGCGCTGGTGGACGCCGTGGGGGAGTCCCGGACCCAAAACCAGCCCGGCACCAGCACGGAGTACCCCAACTGGCGCGTTCCGCTGGCCGGTCCCGACGGCGTGGTTCTGATCGATGACCTGGCCGCCAACGAGCGGTTCCTTTCCCTCGCGGGCACCGTCCGGAGCGCACTCCAGCCCGGGAGCTGAGGCGGGTTCCACCAGGTCGGGGCGCGCGGAAGAATGCCGGGACGTGCAACCGGCTCAGGACAACGGCCCGGAACCTCCCGGCCAACACACAGGAAGCGGCGCCCATAATGGTCCCGAAGCTCCGGCCAACCGCTATTTGGCCGGAGCTTCGCCACGTGCGCCGCGCTGGCTCCGGCGCATCCTGACGCGCCCGGACCCAACAGCCCTGGAAACAGAAAAAAACCCCTGAAATCCAATGGATTCCAGGGGTTTTCCCTTGTGCGCGGAGGGGGACTTGAACCCCCACCCCCTTTCGAGGACTAGCACCTCAAGCTAGCGCGTCTGCCATTCCGCCACCCGCGCAGGTGGTAATTCCGGGATCGTTTTCGCCTTTCAGCGTTTTGCTTTTCTCGGAAGCAGCGAGAAAGACTCTAGCACGACTTTTCGGGAAACAAATAATCGGGGCTCACAGGGGGTGTGTGGGTAGGCTGAAGCAAGCAATGAGCCACCCGCCACGAGGAGCCGCAATGAGTGAGAACCGGACTGAAATCAGGGCCGAGGACGAGGTCGTCAGGATCTGCCAGGAGTTGATCCGGATCGACACGTCCAACTACGGTGACGGCTCCGGTCCCGGTGAACGCGCGGCCGCCGAGTACAGCGCCGGGCTCATGGCGGAAGTCGGGCTGGACGCCGAAATCTTCGAATCGGCCCCGGGTCGCGCCAGCGTGGTTACCCGGTTGGCGGGGGAGGACCCCTCCGCCAGCGCCCTTGTGGTCCATGGCCACCTTGATGTTGTTCCGGCCCTGCGCGAGCAGTGGTCGGTGGACCCCTTCGGCGCCGAACTCAAAGACGGCCTCATTTGGGGACGCGGCGCCGTGGACATGAAGGACATGGACGCCATGATCCTCTCCGTGCTGCGCAACTTTGCCCGCACGGGCCGCAAACCCAAACGAGACCTCATCTTCGCGTTCTTCGCCGACGAGGAAGCCGGCGGCACTTACGGTGCCCGTTACGCCGTCGACAAGCGGCCCGAGCTCTTTGAGGGCGCCACAGAGGCAATCTCCGAGGTCGGCGGCTTCTCCGCCAACATCGGCGGCCAACGCACGTACCTGCTGCAGACGGCCGAGAAGGGCCTCTCCTGGCTCCGCCTCGTCGCCCACGGCCGGGCAGGCCACGGCTCCCAGATCAACACGGACAACGCCGTGACGCGGCTCGCCGGCGCGGTCTCCCGTATCGGCGCCTACAACTGGCCGATCGAGCTCACGCCCACCACCCGGCAATTCCTCGACGGGGTCACCGAACTCACCGGCGTCGAGTTCGACCCGGACGATCCGGACAAGCTCCTCAAGGAACTCGGCACGGTGGCCCGCTTCGTCGGCGCCACACTGCAGAACACCACCAACCCCACGCTGCTCAAGGGCGGCTACAAACACAACGTCATTCCGGAATCGGCCGAGGCGCTCGTCGACTGCCGTACCTTGCCCGGACAGGAGGAGCACGTGCTCGAGATCGTCCGGGAGCTCGCCGGGACCGGCGTGGACATCAGCTACGTGCACAACGACGTCTCGCTCGAGGTGCCCTTCGCCGGGAACCTCGTCGACGCGATGATCGATGCCCTGCACGCCGAGGATCCCGGCGCCAAGGTCCTGCCGTACACGCTCTCCGGCGGAACCGACAACAAGTCCCTCAGCAGGCTCGGCATCACAGGCTACGGCTTCGCCCCGCTGATGCTGCCGGACGAGCTCGACTTCACCGGCATGTTCCACGGCGTCGACGAGCGCGTCCCGGCGGACTCCCTCAAATTCGGTGCACGCGTGCTGGACACCCTGCTCACCAACTACTGAAAGCGGACACGCAGGCATGACGCCCGAGGACATTCTTACCCAACCGCTGCTCGAGCGGATCCGCGGCCGAGCCGCCGGCTATGACCGGGACAACGCTTTCTTCGACGAGGACCTCGCGGAGCTGAAGGCCGCCGGTTACCTGAAAATGTTTGTCCCCGCTGCCGACGGCGGCGGCGGACTCGGACTGGCGGAGGCAGCCCAGCTGCAACGCCGGCTCGCAACGGCGGCGCCGGCCACCGCACTGGCCGTCAACATGCACCTGGTCTGGACCGGTGTCGCGCACGTACTGGGCGCCCGGGGTGACACCTCGCTGGATTTCATCCTTCGGGAAACCGCGCAAGGAGAGGTATTCGCCTTCGGTAATTCGGAGGCCGGCAACGACTCCGTGCTCTTCGATTCCCGCACCGAGGCTGTCCCAGTGCCCGGCGGCGGCTACAGCTTTACCGGCCGCAAGATCTTCACGAGCCTGTCACCGGCCTGGACGCGGCTGGGGATCTTCGGGAAGGACGCCACCGCCGGGGACGGCGCGGGGGAGCTCGTCCACGGGTTCATCGCCCGGGAAACCCCCGGGTACACGATCCTGCCGGACTGGGACACGCTCGGCATGCGGGCGAGCCAGTCCAATACGACGGTCCTGGACGGCGCCGTGGTGCCGGCAGAGCGGATCTTCAAGAAACTGCCAGTGGGCCCAAATGCCGACCCCCTGATCTTCGCGATCTTCGCGTGCTTCGAGACCCTGCTCGCCGCGGTGTACACGGGCATTGGGGAGCGGGCCCTCACGCTCGGCGTGGAGGCAGTGAAGCGCCGGACGTCGTTCAAGAACGGCGGCCGCAGCTATGCTCAGGACCCGGATATCCGCTGGAAGGTGGCGGAAGCGGCGATGGCGATGGATGCGCTCTATCCCCAGCTGTCCCGCGTGGCGGCCGACGTCGACGATCTCGTGGACCACGGCAGCCAGTGGTTCCCCCGGCTGGTGGGCCTGAAGGTCAGGGCAACGGAAACAGCCCGCGCCGTGGTGGATCTAGCCATCCGGGTATCCGGGGGCTCCAGTTACTTCCGTGGCTCCGAGCTGGAACGGCTCTACCGCGACGTGCTCGCCGGCATGTTCCACCCCTCAGACGACGAATCCGCGCACAACACCGTGGCGAACGCCTGGCTGGGCCCGCTGGAGACACCCTAGAACCGCTGCGGGGGCGTCCTACACGGTGCGCTGGACCTGGATGACCTTCCGGCGCAGCCAGAAGCGCCGGCCGCCGCCCACATAGAGGCGGCTGCGTTCCAGTTCCCATTTGCCGTACTCGGAATGCTCCACGAGCCGGCGGCGGGCCTCAGGCAGGGAATCCTCAGGACCGACCGTCAGTACGAGGTACTCGTACTGCTTCACATAGTCCCGTTCCCGCCGGACCGAGCTGCTCAGAAAATGTTCTTTCATTGCTCTCCATTTTCATCTTTTTCCGACTAACGTGAAGTCATGAGCATCGATCCGCGTGTCGCGCTTCAGTCCCTGACCTCTGCCCTGGAAGAACACCTGGCGGCTGCTTCCGCCCGCAGAAGCGACGGGGATCCTGCGGTCGAAGCGGCGTTCTTCGCCGTTGCTGATGCCTTTGAAGTCTATGACGACGCACTCTACGAAGCGTATGGGGAAGTGACGCCTCTCGAAGTGATCGACGGCGACGATGAGGACGAAGAGGACGAGGACGTTGACGACGAAGAAGACCTCGAGATCCTGCAGAATTCAGAGAACTAGGCGGCCCGTAGCTCCCGGACATTGACCTCGGGACGGCCTCACGCAGGGTCGGAGACGTCCTCGAGGGCCTGCGCGATCTCCGGCGGGAGCGGCGTGAGGGCAGAATCCAGGATTTCCTTGAGCTGCACCGGCGTCCGGGCGCCCACAACGGCCGTGGCCACACCGTGCTGGGACAGGAGCCAGCTCAGCGACACGTCCAGGGCCGTCCGGCCCAGGCCCTTCGCCGCCATGGCAACAGCCTCCACCACGCTGGACGCCGGTCCCTCAAGGTAGGGCTCCACATACGTGGCGAGCCGCTGCTGCGCGGCTCGGGAATCCGCAGGGATGTGCCCGCGGTACTTGCCGCTCAGGACCCCCCGTCCTATCGGACCCCAGGCCATCAGTCCGAGTCCGGCGTCCTCGATGGCCGGAATCAGCTCAATCTCCGCAGTGCGCTGCAGGAGAGAATATTCGGACTGGTTGGCCACCAGGGGAAAACCGGCGATGGCGGCGGCTTTGGCCGTCTGCCAGCCATTGAAATTGGACACGCCGGCGTAGCGCGCCCGGCCGGACCGCACTGCGTAATCGAGCGCGGACAGGGTTTCCTCCAGGGGCACGTTGTGGTCCCAGGCGTGAGCGAACCAGAGGTCCACGTAGTCGGTCCCCAGCCGGGCCAGGCTCGCATCTAGACCGGAAAGCATCCCGTTGCGGGAGGTGTCGACGCTGCGGCGCCCCTCCGACGTCGTTAAGCCGGCCTTTGTCGAGATCACCACCTCGGAGCGGGCGACGACGTCGCCCAGCATGCCACCCAGCATGGCCTCGGCCTGCCCGTCGGCGTAGGACGCCGCGGTATCAATCAGGGTCCCGCCGCCATCGACGAAGGCCCGCAGCAGGGTGGCTGCATCCTGTTCCTCAGTTTCCCGGGCCCAGGACATCGTGCCAAGGGACAGGGCGGACACGCGCAACCCACTGTTGCCGACATAACGCTGCTGCATGTCTGCAAGCTTACGGGGATTCGGGCTGCTTCATAACGTAGGGTCTATAAACGTGAACTGGATACAAGCGGCTTTCCTGGGCCTGGTACAGGGACTGACTGAGTTCCTCCCGATTTCCTCGAGCGCCCATCTGCGGATCGCCGGCGCTTTCCTCCCGGAAGGGTCGGACCCGGGCGCTGCTTTCACGGCCATCACGCAGCTGGGCACCGAGACGGCCGTGATCGTGTACTTCTGGCGCGACATCCTGCGGATCATCCGTGCCTGGGCCGGTTCGCTCACGGGCAGAACATCCCGGCAGGCTCCGGACGCGCGCATGGGGTGGCTCGTGATCCTCGGCAGCATCCCGATCATCGTCCTCGGCCTGCTGTTCCAGGACCAGATCGAATCCGTGCTTCGCAGCCTCTGGGGCGTTGCGACCATGCTGATCCTGTTCGGCATGGTCCTTGCCGTGGCGGACGCCACCGGTCGGCAGGACCGCGAACTCACGCAGCTGACCTACAAGCACGGCCTTTATTACGGGCTCGCCCAGGCCCTGGCCTTGTTTCCGGGCGTGTCCCGCTCCGGCGGCACGATCAGCGCCGGCCTGCTGATGGGGTACACCCGCGAAGCTGCGGCCCGCTACTCATTCCTGCTGGCCATCCCCGCCGTGTTCGGCAGCGGCCTGTACCAGCTGTACAAAGTGGTCACCAAGGAAGGCATCACCGGCCCGTACGGTCTCCCGGAAACGGCCCTGGCTACCGTGATCGCCTTCATTGTGGGTTACGTCATCATCGGCTGGTTCCTTAAGTACGTCTCAACCCGCGGTTACCGGCTGTTTGTCTGGTACCGGATCCTCTTGGGCCTGGCCCTGTACCTGCTGCTCGGTTTCAATGTCATCAGCGCCTAGCATTAGGCTTGGGCTGTGAAGTCCTGGATCTCCCGCCCTGTTCCCCAGCTCCCGGGCAGCATGCCGGCCCTGCGCCTCTTCGACACAGTTAAGGGCGGGATCGTCACCCTGGAAGCCTCGGGTGAGCAGTCCATGTACGTCTGCGGCATTACCCCCTACGACGCCACGCACATGGGGCACGCGGCCAGTTATGTAGCCTTCGACCTCCTTAACCGCAGCTGGCGCGACGGCGGCCAGCAGGTCTCGTATGTCCAGAACGTGACGGACGTCGACGACCCCCTCCTGGAGCGCGCGACGGCCACCGGCGTCGACTGGCGCGACCTCGCGGCTGGCCAGATCGAGCTCTTCCAGACGGACATGTCGGCCTTGAACGTGCTCGCCCCTGATCACTACGTCGGCGCCGTCGAGGCTGTTCCGATAATTGTTCCGGCCATCGAGCGCCTGCTGCACACCGGCCTCGCGTACCGGGTTCCCGGCACCGGCGCAGAGCCCGACGGCGATGTCTACTACGACGTCGAGGCCGCCGGGAAGCGTTCCATTAACACCGCCGCCGACGACGCTTGGACCCTGGGCTCCGTGTCCGGACTGTCCGACGCCGAGATGCTGGAACTTTTCGCCGAACGCGGCGGCGACCCCGGCAGGGCCGGGAAGCGCCAGGCGCTGGATCCGCTGCTGTGGCGGGTGGCCCGCGACGGCGAGCCCAGCTGGCCCGGTGGCGAACTGGGGGAGGGGCGGCCCGGCTGGCACATCGAATGCACCGTGATCGCCCAGGAATACCTGCCCAAGCCGTTCACCGTGCAGGGCGGCGGCTCCGACCTCATCTTCCCGCACCACGAAATGGGCGCCGGCCACGCGTACTCACTGGCCGGCGTGCCGCTGGCCCGTCACTTCGCACACGCCGGCATGGTGGGCCTGGACGGCGAGAAGATGAGCAAGTCCAAGGGCAACCTTGTCCTGGTGTCCCGGCTCCGCGCGGACGGGGAAGAGCCGGCCGCAATCCGCCTGGCGATCCTCGCCCATCACTACCGCACGGACTGGTCCTGGACCGCAGCCGGGTTCGCCCAAGCAAAAGACCGCCTCCGCACCTGGCGCGACGCCCTCGCGGTGGCACCCCAAGGCTCCGCCGGCACCCTCCTCGGCCGGCTGCGCACCGAACTCGCCAACGATCTCAACGCGCCCGGTGCCTTGGCCGCCATTGACGCCTGGGCCAGGACGGCACTGGCTAAGACAGTAAAGGACACTCCCGCAGCCGGCTCAGCGACGGACGCCGCCCTGGTGAGCGACGCCGTCGACGCCCTGCTCGGCGTAGAACTCTAGGCGAGCCCTTTAGGGCTTGTCCTTGCCGCGGCGCTTGAGGTAACGCTCGAATTCGCGGGCGATCGATTCGCCGCTGGCCTCGGGGAGTTCGGCGGTGTCCTTGGCCTCCTCCAGCTGGCGCACATACGCCGCGATCTCGGGGTCCTCGGTGGCGAGCTCGTCCACGCCCCGCTCCCAGGCGTCGGCCTCCTCCACCAGCTCCTGGGTGTCCAAGGGAACCTGCAGCAGCTCCTCGATCCGGTGCAAGATCGCCAGCTGGGCCTTCGGTGACGGCGCCTGGGCCACGTAGTGCGGCACGGCTGCCCACAGCGAGACCGTCGGCAGCCCGGCCAGCAGCGACACCTCGCCGAGCACACCCACTATGCCCACCGGGCCCTCATACTGCGATGCCTCGAGGTCCATCCGCTCCCGCAGGGCGTTGTCGTCGGTGGACGTGCTGACCGGGATCGGCCGGCTGTGCGGCACGTCGGCCAGCAGCGCCCCGACCAGGATGACGTAGTCGACGCGCATGGCTTCGGCATGGACCAGCAGTTCGGCCGTGTAGGCGCGCCACTTATAGGACGGCTCGGTGCCCTGGACGAAGATTACGTCCACGTTCGAGTCCGGAACGCTGGCCTTGAAGATCCGCGTGGACGGCCATTTGATCTTCCGCTCGCCGGACGCCGTGCGGCGGATGGTGGGCCGGGTGAACTGGAAATCGTAGTACTCGTCGGCGTCAATCGACGCGGCCTTTTTGCCGCCCCAGAGTTTATTCAGGTACCGCAGGGCATCACTGGCGGCCTCCCCGGCGTCGTTCCAGCCCTCAAAGGCGGCAAGCATGACGGTGATGCGCCGGCCCTCGGGGACGGGCTGCAGCAGCCGCTCCGGCTCGGAGACGGCGCCTGGTTCGGTGGGGTCTGCCTCGAAGCTGTTCATGCCATCACCCTACGTCTAAGACGCTTCCCAGTGCAGGCAATGAAGCGCCGCAAGTAGGCAAATCTCCGCCGGCATCCAGAGCACCGGCGGCCAAAATTCGCCGTAGGCGTAGCGCCGGCGCCCGGCTGCAGGCTTCCCCGTAGACTGGAAGGCATGCGATCCTCAGCCTCCGGGCCCCTCCTCAAAGCAGCGCTATGGGACATGGATGGCACCATCGTCGACACGGAACCGTACTGGATCGAAGCCGAACGTGCGCTCGTCGAAGCGCACGGCGGCCGGTGGTCCCATGAGCAGGCCCTTCAGCTCGTGGGGCAGTCCCTGGTATTTTCCGCCGGCATCCTGCAGGAGGCGGGGGTGAAGATGGAACGACGCGAAATCATCGACACCCTCACCGGCCATGTGCTCAGCCAGGTCAGGAAATCCGTTCCCTGGCGGCCCGGTGCCCGTGAACTGCTCGACGAACTGCACAACGCCGGCATCCGCTGCGTGCTCGTCACCATGTCCGAGGCCCCGCTGGCCCGGGAAATCGTTGCGAGCCTGCCCAAGCCGTACTTCGAGTTCCTGGTCACGGGGGATACAGTTTCGCAGGGAAAGCCGCATCCGGAGGCCTACCTCACAGCGGTTGAGCTCCTGCAGCAGCAGGACCCCGAACTCGGCCACCACCACTGCGTGGCCCTGGAGGATTCCGCGCCGGGCGCCGCCGCCGCCGTGGCCTCCGGCGTTGTCACCGTCGCCATCCCGCACATCCTGCCCCTCCCGGATGACCCGCGCCGGACCACCTGGGACACCCTCGAGGGCCGCGCGGTGGCGGACCTGGAAGAGCTGGTTGCCTTACGGCACGAATTCCCGGACGCCACATTCGGGTCCGCCGCGGTGGCAACTGCCCGTTCAAACGCGGGCCACGTCCGTGGCTGACACCGGCGGCCCGGGCCAGCCCGGCAAGAACACAACCACCCGCAGGGAAGGGATCCCGCTGGGCCGCATCGCCGGCATCCCGGTCTTCCTTGCTTACTCCTGGTTCATCATCGCGGCATTCACCGTGATCGCCTACGGGCCTGTCCTGCAGACCAACAATCCCCGTCTCGGCCTCACCGCCTTCTTCGTCGCCTTCGCCTACGCGCTGCTGCTGCTGATTTCGGTGCTGGCGCACGAACTCGCCCATGCCCTGACCGCGAAGCTGTTCCACTGGCCCACGGAGAAAATTGTCCTCAACCTTTGGGGCGGCCACACCCAGTTCCAAAGCTTCACCGCCTCACCGGGCCGCTCGGTCCTGGTGGCGATGGCGGGCCCGGCGGCGAACTTCGTTCTCGCCGGAGCCGGCTGGCTGCTGGTCTCGTATGGGGAGCTCAGGGGCGTGGGCGATATCCTCGCCAACATCTTCGTCTGGGCCAACCTGCTGATCGGCATCTTCAACGTGCTGCCCGGGCTCCCGCTGGACGGCGGCCGGCTGGTCGAATCCGCCGTCTGGAAGGCCACCGGAAGCCAGGAAAAGGGCACCATTGCCGCCGGCTGGGCCGGGCGGATCATCGTGGTGGCCCTTGCGCTGTGGTTCATTGTCCTGCCATTTATCAGGGGCGCCCGGCCGGACATTGCCTTCACCCTCGTCACCGCCCTGGTGGGCAGCTTCTTGTGGATGGGCGCCTCGGCGTCGATCCAGCAGGCCCGCCTGCGGCGCAGGCTGCACCTCGTCGACGCCGCGGCCCTCGCCGAGCCGGCCGTCGGCCTGCCCTCCAGCGCCACGGTCGCCGAGATCCTGGACCGGGCGCCCGCAGGCAAGCCCGCCGTGGTGCTGTGCGACCGGGACGGGCGGCCCGTCGCCGTCGTCGACGCCGGCGCGGCCGCCACCGTGCCTGCCTCGCTGGTCTCATCGACCCCTGTCTCGGCCGTCTCCTACGCCCTTGGGCCCGGCGCCTACGTCCCCGAATGGTCCAAGGGCCAGGAGCTCGTCCAGTACCTGGCCCAGCTGGAAGGCCAGGAGTACGCCGTCGTGGACCGGGAAGGCGCCGTCACCGGACTGCTGCGCCAGTCCGCGGTCCTAGGCGCGATTACGGGCAAGTACCCTTCCGAACGCCAGAACCAGGGCCAGAACCGGTAGAGTTACTGGTCGGCCGTGAAATTTCCGGCCCCCACACGCAAGAACCGGTGCCCGCCGGCACGTCCCCGGCGACACAGCATTCCACACAGCTTTACAGGAGCGAGGAACATCTTCATGAGCAGCGACACTGCCGCCAACACCACCACCGCCACCACCGGCGCGACCGGTGCGGGGCGCCGCCGCGGACCGTTCCGCGAGGGCGAGCGGGTCCAGCTCACGGACGAGCGCGGCCGCATGAACACGATCACGCTCGAGGTGGGCGGGGCCTTCCACACCCACCGGGGCTTCCTGAACCACGACGAGATCATCGGCAAGCCGGACGGTTCCGTCGTCGTGAACAACGTCGGACAGCAGTACCAGACCCTGCGCCCGCTGCTCTCGGACTTCGTGCTCTCGATGCCCCGCGGCGCGGCCGTGGTGTACCCCAAGGACGCCGGCCAGATCGTCACCATGGCAGACATCTTCCCCGGCGCGCGCGTCGTCGAGGCCGGCGTTGGCTCGGGCGCCCTGTCGATCTCCCTGCTTCGCGCGGTGGGGGACCACGGCTACCTGCATTCCTTCGAACGCCGCCAGGAGTTCGCGGACATCGCCCGCGGCAACGTCGAGACCATCTTCGGCGGACCGCACCCGGCCTGGAAGATTTCCCTCGGAGACTTCCAGGAAGAAGTGGTGCGCACCGAAGAGCCGGGCTCCGTGGACCGGGTGGTCCTGGACATGCTCGCCCCCTGGGAATGCCTCGACGCCGTCGCCACCGTCCTGGCCCCCGGCGGCGTGTGGATCAATTATGTCGCGACTGTGACGCAGCTTTCGCGGACAGCCGAAGCCATCCGCGCCGACGGTCGCTTCACCGAACCGGACGCGTGGGAATCCATGGTCCGCGGCTGGCACCTCGAAGGCCTCGCCGTACGCCCGGATCACCGCATGGTGGCCCACACCGGTTTCCTGCTCGTGACCCGCCGGCTCGCCGACGGCGTCACCGGAATCTCCGTGAAGCGCCGCCCCTCCAAAACCGACTTCAACGAAGAGGACGTCAATGCCTGGACGCCGGGCGCTGTCGGGGAGCGGGCGGTCTCGGACAAGAAACTGCGCCGCGCCGCCCGTGACGCGATCGCCGGGACAAACGTTGTGGACGCCCCGGACATAACGAACTAGGCAGCATATTTCGGATGCCTCCAGCGGCACCCGCCTTCTTAGGGCTATGGTCTTAACAGAAGAGCAGGAAGGGGCTGATGCACGATGGAGACTCCGAACACTGACCCGGGCCGCACACCGGCCGAGGACGCAGCCGAAGCTGCAGCACGCGCCGCCGGATCCGGCGACGGCGACCGGTACGCCGCCGCCGAACTTTCCGTCGCCGAGCGGCAGGTCAATATCCTCCGGGACAAGCTCCGGCATATTGACCGCCAGCTCGCCGCCGCGACGCAGAACAATTCCAAACTGGTCAGCATGCTGGAAACCGCCAAGGCCGAGATCATGCGGCTCAAGAACGCCCTAGACCAAGAGGGTCAGCCGCCGTACAGCTTTGGCACGGTCCTGCAGCTCAACCCCAAGCGCCAGCCCACAGCGGGAAACAGCGGCCAGGCCGCCACGGAAGAGTCCGTGGACATCTTCAACGCCGGCCGCAAGATGCGGGTGGGCATCAGCCCGCTGGTCAACATCAACCAGCTGGCGGTCGGTCAGGAAGTCCTGCTGAACGAGGCCCTGATGGTGGTCGCCGGGCTCGGCTACGAGCGGGCCGGAGACCTCGTCACACTGAAGGAAATGCTGGGGCCGGACCGCGCCCTGGTGGTGGGACGCGCCGACGAGGAGCGGGTCATCAGGCTGTCCGGGGCCCTGCTCGCCCAGCGGCTCCGGGTGGGGGACGCGCTCTCGATCGACTCACGCACCGGCTACGCACTGGAAAAGATCCCACGCTCCGAGGTGGAGAACCTCGTGCTGGAAGAGGTCCCGGACATCACCTACCAGGACATCGGCGGCCTGGGCCCACAGATCGAACAGATCCGCGACGCCGTCGAGCTGCCGTTCCTGCACCCCGACCTGTACCGCGAGCACGGGCTGAAGGCGCCCAAAGGCATCCTGCTGTACGGGCCGCCGGGCTGCGGCAAAACCCTGATCGCCAAAGCTGTGGCCAACTCGCTGGCCGCCCGGGCCGCCGAGCGCGCCGGCAAGACGGACATGAAGAGCTACTTCCTGAACATCAAGGGACCCGAGCTGCTCGATAAGTACGTCGGTGAGACCGAGCGGCACATCCGTCTGATCTTCGCGAGGGCCCGTGAGAAGGCCTCCGAAGGCAGCCCCGTGGTGGTCTTCTTCGACGAAATGGATTCGCTGTTCCGCACCCGCGGCACCGGCATTTCCTCAGACGTCGAAACGACCATCGTTCCGCAGCTCCTCAGCGAGATCGACGGCGTCGAACGGCTGGACAACGTCATTGTCATCGGCGCCTCCAACCGGGAGGACATGATCGATCCCGCGATCCTGCGCCCCGGCCGGCTGGACGTCAAGGTCAAGATCCAGCGCCCCGACGCCGAAGCGGCGGCCGACATCTTCGCCAAGTACATCACCACGGACCTGCCCTTCCACGAGTCCGACCTCGCCGAGCACAAGGGCGACGTCCAGGGGACCGTGGACGCCATGGTCCAGCGGACCGTCGAGGCGATGTACTCCACCGAAAAGTCCAACGAATATCTCGAGGTGACCTACGCCAACGGCGACACGGAGATGCTCTACTTCAAGGACTTCAACTCCGGCGCCGTCGTCCAGAACGTCGTGGACCGGGCCAAAAAGTACGCCATCAAGGACCTGCTGACGATCGGCCAGAAAGGCCTGCGCATCGACCACCTGCTCCGGGCGGTGGTGGACGAGTTCCGTGAGCACGAGGACATGCCCAACACCACCAACCCGGACGACTGGGCACGGATCTCCGGCAAGAAAGGTGAACGCATCACTTACATCCGCACCATTGTCCAGGGCAAGGCCGGCCAGGAACCCGGGAAGTCCATCGAGACGATGCCCAGCACGGGCCAGTACCTGTGACGGCGCCTGTCCCGGGCCGGCCGGCCGACACGGCCGGCGGCCTGCCCGTGGGCGGGGCGATGAGGGTGATGGGCTCGGAGACCGAATACGGCATCCACGCCCCCTCCGCCCCGGGCGCCAACGCCACCATGATGTCTGCCCGGGTCATCCAGGCCTACGCCCAGGTGACCCGGCAGCGCGCCGCCGGCGGCGCCGAAACCCGCTGGGACTACACGGACGAGGAGCCCCTGCATGACGCCCGGGGCTGGACCCTGGAGCGCAGCAGCGCGGACCCGGAACAGCTCACCGACCAGCCTCCGGTGCTGGACGCCGAGGCCATAGCGCTGGCCTACGGACGGCAGGAGCTGGAGGCGGACGGCGAGGACGAGTCCGGCTCGCTGCTGATGAACATGGTCCTGGGCAACGGCGCTCGGCTGTACGTCGACCACGCCCATCCGGAGTATTCCAGCCCGGAAGTGACCAACCCCCGCGCGACCGTGACCTGGGACGCCGCCGGTGATCTGGTGGCCCTCGCCGCCGTCCGCCGCCTCGCCGCAGATGCCGAACTGCCGCCGGTCAACCTGTACAAGAACAACACGGACAACAAGTCGGTCTCCTACGGCTCGCACGAGAACTACCTCATGCCCCGTGCGGTGCCCTTTGGCGAGATCGTCCGGGGACTCACGCCATTCTTCGTGACCCGGCAGATCATCTGCGGTGCCGGGCGGGTGGGACTCGGTCAGGACAGCAGCCGGCCGGGCTACCAGATCAGCCAGCGGGCCGACTTCTTTGAAACGGAGGTGGGCCTGGAAACCACCATCCGCCGGCCCATCATCAACACCCGGGACGAACCCCACGCCACCGCGGACAAATACCGCCGGCTCCACGTCATCATCGGTGACGCCAACCTCAGCCAGGCGTCCAACTTCCTCAAATTCGGCACTACCGCCATGGTCCTGAGCCTGATCGAAGCCGGCCTGGCGCCGCGGATCGAAGTCCACGAGCCCGTCGCCGCGCTGCAGTCCGTCAGCCACGACACCTCGCTTTCGGCCACGCTGCGCCTGGCCGACGGCCGCCGGATCACGGCCCTGGACCTGCAGTGGATCTACTTCGAAGCCGCTTCGAAGCACGCGCAGGACACCGGCGTCGCGGACGCGGTGGACGGTGACGGGCACACCCACGAGGTGCTGGAACGGTGGTCCAGCACCTTGACGGAGCTCGGCAATGACCGGGCGGCCGCCGCCTCCTCGGTGGAATGGCTCGCCAAGTTGTCCCTGCTGGAGGGCTACCGCCAGCGCGACGGGCTCGAGTGGGACAGTGCGCGGCTGGGCCTGGTGGACCTGCAATGGGCCGACATCCGCCCCGAAAAGGGGCTCTACTACCGGCTGCTGGCACGCCAGAGGATGCAGCGCATGGTCGACGACGCCGAAATCAGCCGTGCCGTGACCGAACCGCCGTCGGACACGCGCGCATACTTCCGCGGACGATGTGTGAGCCGTTTCGGGTCCGACCTCGCGGGCGCGAGCTGGGACTCGGTGATCTTCGATCTTCCCGGCCGCGGCAGGCTCCAGCGGGTCCCCACCCGGGAGCCGTTGCGCGGAACGGAAGCCCTCACAGGCGGCCTTTTCGCCCGCCACCGCGACGCAGGATCGTTCCTGGCCGAACTGCTCGGACTTAGCCCCGGTTCCTAGGAACAAAGGCCCCCGCAGGCGCCTCTGGCGTGGCACTATTGCTACAGGATGTCCCTTATTAGAAATGGGGACGGACATGAAGGAGAGAACAATGGCAGGCCAGGAGCAGCAGCAGCCGCAGTCCCGGGACACCGAGGTTGACGAGGACATCCCCGCCGCCCCGCCCGCCCCGGCGGACGCCCAGGCCTCGGCGGCAACGCAGGGCGTTGACGATCTTCTCGACGAGATCGACGGCGTGCTGGAGTCCAATGCCGAGGAGTTCGTCCGCGCATTCGTCCAAAAGGGCGGCCAGTAGGAGCGCCGCCGGCCGCCGCATGAAAGGGGCGGAGGGACTAAGGGCCGGAAGAGTCGTTGATCCACCACGTTGAGGGAGCGTCATTGCAGGAAACAACAGCCAACCGTGTAGCGGCCAATGCGACGTCCTCATTCACCGAGCATCTGCGGCGCGAACGGCCCGACTTAATGCCCTTCGGCCAGGCACCTTTCAACCAGCTGCCCGGCGCCGGGCAGGCCGCCCAGCCCGCAACGCCCCTCCAGGCCCCGCACGGAACCACCATCGTGGCGATGAGCTACGCCGGGGGAGTGTTGATGGCCGGTGACCGCCGCGCCACGATGGGCAACGTGATCGCGAGCCGGCACATCGAAAAAGTCTTCCCGGCGGACCAGTACTCGGTGCTGGGCATCGCCGGGACCGCCGGAATCGCCCTCGACATCACCCGGCTGTTCCAGGTCGAACTGGAGCACTACGAGAAGATCGAGGGTACGCTCCTGAGCCTGGACGGCAAGGCCAACCGGCTCGGCGCCATGGTCCGCGGCAACCTGCCCATGGCCATGCAGGGCCTCGCCGTCGTTCCCCTGTTCGCCGGATTCGACCGGCCCGCCGGCTTCGGCAGGCTCTTCTCCTACGACGTCACGGGCGGACGCTACGAGGAGCAGGAACACCACGCCGTGGGGTCCGGTTCGATGTTCGCCCGCGGTGCCCTGAAGAAGCTCTGGCGTCCCGGCCTTTCCGAGGAGGACGCCGTAGCGGTCGCCGTGGAAGCACTGTACGACGCCGCCGACGACGACTCCGCCACGGGCGGCCCGGATCCGGTCCGGCAGCTATGGCCGGTGGTTTACGTGGTGAACCGGTCGGGCGCCTTCCGGGTCCCCGAACGCGAGCTCGCCGCCGTGGCCGGCCGCATCGTCGATGCCCGGGCCGTCGCCCAGCGGGAGGCCTGAGATGACCCAGCAGTTCTATGTGTCCCCCGAACAACTGATGAAGGACCGTGCGGATTTCGCACGGAAGGGCATCGCCCGCGGCCGCTCGGTGGTGGTGGTCAGCTGCCGGGAGGGGATTGCCCTCGTGGCGGAGAACCCGTCCCCGTCGCTGCACAAGATCGGCGAGATTTACGACAAAATCGCCTTCGCCGCCGTCGGAAAGTACAACGAGTTTGAGAGCCTGCGGCAGGCGGGGGTGCGGTATGCCGATGTCCGCGGCTACTCCTACGACCGCGAGGACGTCACGGCCCGCGGCCTGGCGAGCGTGTACGCCCAGAGCCTCGGCGCGGTGTTCACGGCCGAGCAGAAACCCTTCGAGGTGGAACTTGCCGTGGCCGAGGTCGGCCGGGTCCAGGAGGCGGACCACCTGTACCGGCTGACCTTCGACGGGTCCATAGCCGATGAACACGGCTTCATCGTCATGGGTGGCCAGGCGGACAGGGTGTCCGAGGCGGTCGCCGCTGGCTGGGAGGGCGAACTCGATTTCGCCGGAGCCATCCGGCTGGCCCTCGCCGGACTCGTGGCGGACAAAGAAACAACCACCCTGCCGGCATCCGCGCTGGAAGTCGCCGTCCTGGACCGCGGTTCGGAGAGCAGCCGCGGGACCCGCCGGGCCTTCCGGCGGCTCGAGGACGCGGACATCGTGGCATTGCTGGCTGAGGAGAAGTGAGATGGACAAGCGCATTTTCGGCATCGAAACCGAATTCGGAATTTCCTATTCAAGTCCGGAGTCCCGGCCGTTGGCACCTGAGGAAGTGGCCCGCTACCTCTTCCGTAAGGTGGTCAGCTGGGGACGGTCTTCCAACGTTTTCCTGACCAACGGCTCCCGGCTTTACCTGGATGTCGGGTCCCACCCGGAGTACGCCACGGCCGAGTGTGACGACCTTGCCCAGCTGATCTCCCATGACCGTGCCGGGGAACTGATCCTCTGCGACCTTGTGGACGAAGCCCAGGAGCGGCTGGCGGCCGAGGGCTTCAACGGGACCGTGTATCTGTTCAAGAACAACACCGACTCGGCCGGGAACTCGTACGGCAGCCACGAAAACTACCTCATTCCGCGCCGGGGGGAATTTTCCCGGCTCGCCGAGATCCTGATCCCGTTCCTCGTAACCCGCCAGTTAATCGCCGGGGCGGGCAAGATCCTGAAGACCCCGCACGGGGCGACCTTCGCCTTCTCCCAGCGGGCCGACCACATTTGGGAGGGCGTCTCCTCAGCCACCACCCGCTCCCGGCCCATCATCAACACCCGGGACGAGCCACATGCGGACGCGGAGTTCTACCGGCGACTGCACGTGATCGTGGGGGACTCCAACATGTCCGAAACCACAGCCCTGCTCAAGATCGGCACGGTGGACCTGATCCTGCGGATGATCGAGGCCGGGGTGATCATGCGTGACATGCGGATGGAAAACCCGATCCGCAGCATCCGGGAGATCTCGCACGACCTGAGCGGCCGGGCCCTGGTGCGGCTGGCCAACGGTCGGCAGCTCACGGCGCTGGAGATCCAGCGCGAGTACCTGAGCAAGGTGACGGCTTTCGTGGCCGAGCAAGGGGCACACAACCCGCACGTGCCGCTGATCCTGGACCTCTGGGAGCGCACCCTGGATGCCATCGAAAGCGGCGACACCAGCACGATCGATACCGAAGTGGACTGGGCCATCAAGAAGAAGCTCATGGACAACTACCGGAATCGGCACGGGCTGGGGCTTGACGCACCCCGCATCGCGCAGCTGGACCTGACCTACCATGACATTTCCCGCGGCCGCGGACTCTTCTACCTGCTCCAGGCCCGCGGGGCCGTGCGGCGGGTTGTGGATGACACGGCAGTAAAGGACGCCGTGGATGCCCCGCCGCAGACCACCCGGGCCAAACTCCGTGGCGACTTCGTCCGCCGCGCCCAGGAACTGGGCCGCGACTACACCGTGGACTGGGTCCATCTGAAGCTGAACGACCGCGCCCACCAGACCATTTTGTGCAAGGATCCGTTCCGCAGCGTGGACGAGCGTGTGGATGCGCTGCTGGACTCTATGGGCTGATACCCAGCTTTCCGCGTTAGTCTGGAGGAGTGCCGTTTCACGGCCAACGCTTACTTTGCCGCTGGCAACTGCCCGGCGAGGCGTCCATCCTGCCCCGACGAAAGTTTTTAAGTGCGCCGACTACTAGCCATTCTTCTGCCCGGACTGCTGCTGCTGACCGCCTGCGGCGGCGGCGAGGCGCCGCCGGCCCCGGAACCCACCAGCCAGTCCGCGGGTGAGACCGCAAAGCTGGACTCGGTCAAACTGACGGAGAAGGGGGACAAGTTGGCCCCAGGCGTCGAATTCACCAAGCCGCTCGACGTCAAGGAACCCACCATCAAGGTAATCACCGAGGGCAGCGGTGACCGGGTCAAGGCCAACCAGATCGCCAACATCTCGATCGTGGCTTTCAAGGGCACTGACGGATCCACCCTCGAAGACACCTTCCCGAACGACCCCGAGCCGCTGGAGCTGAACGAAGAGCTCAAGACCAGCAGCCCCGTGATCTACAACGCCTTCGTGGGCGCCAAGATTGGCTCCCACATTGCCCTGGCCGTTCCCGGCAAGGCCGCAGCCGAGGGCACCGAGGCCCAGCCGACCCAGCTCCTGGTCGTCAAGGTGCTCTCGGCCAAGGACGCCCCGCCGGTCCTGGAAAAGCCCGAAGGCGACGCCGTCACCCCGCCGGCCGGTCTGCCGACCGTCACGGAAAACGACAAGGGCGTGCCGCAGATCTCGGTGGCAGGCGTCGCGGCGCCGACCGCGCTGGTCTCCCAGGACCTCATCAAAGGCAAGGGCCAGGCCCTCAAGGAAACCGACACCATCACCGTCAACTATGTCGGCGTTGCCCTCGCCACCGGCAAGGTGTTTGATTCCAGCTTTGACAGTGGCAAGAAGGCTACCTTCCCCCTCACCGGCGTCATCAAGGGCTGGACCCAAGGCCTGACCGGCAAGACGGTCGGCTCCCGCGTCCTCTTGGTGGTTCCCAAGAACCTCGCCTACGGTGATCAGGGCCAGGGCGACGCGAAGGGCGACCTCGTCTTCGTCGTCGACATCCTCGGCGTCAAATAATCCACCGCATCCACCGCACATCACCCCAAAGGAGCAACCATGTCATTTGGAGAGCGCAAGCTTGACCGCGAAAAGCCGGAAATCGACTTCCCCGAAGGAGACGTTCCCACTGAACTGGTCATCACCGACCTGATCGAAGGAGACGGCCCCGAGGCCAAGGCGGGCGACACCGTTTCCACCCACTACGTGGGTGTCGCCTGGTCCACGGGTGAAGAATTCGACGCCTCCTGGGGCCGCGGCGCACCGCTGGACTTCCGGGTCGGCGTCGGCCAGGTCATCCAGGGCTGGGACCAGGGCCTGCTGGGCATGAAGGTAGGCGGCCGCCGCCGCCTCGAGATCCCCTCCGAGCTCGCCTACGGTTCCCGTGGCGCCGGCGGGGCGATCGGCCCGAACGAGGCCCTGATCTTCGTCGTGGACCTCGTCGCCGTCCGCTAGTCCCCACCCGCCCCCTATCCTCGCAAGCTCGGACAGGGAACCCGGCGGGCGTGGGCCCACCACCCGCCCCCTATCCTCGCAAGCTCGGACAGGGAACCCGGCGGGCGTGGGCCCACCACCCGCCGGTGGTACCAGCAGGCAGAATAAGCTGCAGACATGCACGGAGCGCGGTAACAATCGGAAACCTTCTTCCGGCTGTTGCCGCGCTTTCGTCTTTTTCGGGGATCTGTTTTAGTACCCTTGCGAGGTGTCCGCCTCACGAACAGAACGCCTCCTGAACCTGCTCATCGCTTTGCTCAACACCAAGTACGGCCTGCGCCGCAGCGAACTGCGGGAAAAGGTGTACCACGACACGACGAGCAGCGACGTCGCCTTCGGCCGCATGTTCGAACGCGACAAGGGCGAGTTGCGCCAGTTCGGCTTCGACGTTGAGACCGTCACGGACAAGGGGTGGGGCTCCGACGACCCGGCCACCACCCGCTACCGGATCGGCAAGGAATCGAACCGGTTGCCCGATGTCAGCCTCACCCCCGAGGAATGCACGGTCCTCATCCTGGCGGCGCAGCTTTGGGAACACGCCGCCCTCGGTTCCGCCGCCGCGGAAGCGGTCCGTAAGCTGCAGGCCGCCGGTGGTCTGGCCGACGCCGAACTCCCCACCGGGGTCCAGCCACGGATCCGCCCTGCCGGCCAGGCCTTCGAAGACCTGGTGGCCGCCATGCACGCCCAGCACCCGGTCAGTTTCCGCTACCTCGCCGGGAGCACCGGCAAGGAGGAGGAACGGCTGGTGGAGCCGTGGGGCCTCGGCAGCCGCTTCGGCCAGTGGTACCTCGTGGGCCACGACCGGGCCCGGGGGGACAAACGCTTCTTCCGGCTGACCCGGCTGACCTCCGCCGTGACAGTGCTGGACAAGGAGAGCTTCACGCCACCGGCCGGATTCAACGTCCGCGCCGAACTCGCGGCCCTGCCAGAGTTGCCCCTCCAGACCGCCGTCATCGACGTGGACCGCGGGAGGCTGCTGGGACTGCGCAAACGCGCCGTACCGGCCGCCGACGGGACACAGCAACCCGGCACACAGGGACCCGCGGCCGGCAGGGACCGGATCGCGGTGTCCTTCCGCGACGCTGAGACGCTGGGGGAGGAGCTCGCCTCCTACGGCCCCCGCGTGGCCGTGGTGTCGCCGCCCGAGCTGGCCTCCGTCGTCCGCCGCCGCCTCACCGCGGCCGCCGCGTTCGCCGCCGCACCGGTTCCCGCCGTCGCCTTCCCGGCCGCCGGACGCCCAGGCCGGACGCGCAAGGGCACGTCCGAGGACCAGCTGAAGCGGATGCTGCAGCTCGTGCCCTTCCTGGTCCACAATCAGGGACTGCACATCAGCGAGGTTGCGGCCAGGTTCGGGATCACCCGCAAGGCGCTCGAGGACGACCTGCGGATCCTGATCTGCTCGGGCCTGCCGGAAGGTTATCCGGACGATCTGCTGGACATTCAATGGGACGATGACCACGTTTTCATTACCCAGGCCCTGGACCTGACCCGTCCCGTCCGTTTCACCGTGGACGAGGCCTGCGCGCTGCTGACCGGTCTGGAGACCCTGAACGGCCTGCCCGAACTCGCCGAGGGCGGTGCGCTCGAATCGGTGACGCTCAAGCTCATGGCCGCGGCCGGGGAAGCGGGCCTCAAGGCCGCCGCGCTCTCCGGTCCCGAAGTGGCACCCGGCAACGCCGCCACCCTGGAAACCGCCCGCGCCGCCATCCGCTCGGGCGCCCAACTGCGCCTGGTGTACTTCTCGCCGCAGCGCGACGCCGTGTCCGAACGCGACGTGGACCCCTTGCGGCTTTATTCGCTCGACAACACTTGGTACCTCGAGGCGTACTGCCACTCGGCCGTGGGACTGCGCAACTTCCGCCTGGACCGGATCGAGGCCCTTGCTCCCAACGGGCGCCCCTCGGCCAGGACGGCGAAACCGGCGGACAGCTTCCCGGTGAAGCTGTTCACACCGAACGACGACGACACGCTGGTGGTGGTGGAACTGGCGCCGCGCGGCACCGGCCTCGCTGACGACTACTATGCCGAACGCACCGCACCCCTGCCAGGCGGCGGCATGCTGGCGGAAATCCGGTTCGGCAGCACGGACTGGCTGCCGATGTTCGTAGCCCAGCACGGCGGCATGGTGCGGATCCTGGAGCCTGACTCGCTCGCGGACGCCTCCCGGGCGTGGATCGCGGCCGCCCTGGCGCAATACAAAGACTCACCGGCCGGGCCGATAGACTGAACAGCATGCCTTGGTGGTCTTGGATCCTGATTTGGATAGCGCTCGTCGCGGTTTCGCTGTTGTTCTACGGCGTGCTCGGCGTGCGCTTGTTCCGGCAATTTACGACCACGCTGAGGGAGTTGAGCGAAGCCGCGGACAGGTTTTCGCACTTGCCCGCACCGGCGGGTCCCGACGCCGTGCCCGTAACAGCCGACGCCGGCAGCGCTGGCGGTGCGGCCCTGCGGCCGGCCCCCGGCGACGCCGTTTTTGCCTCACCTGCCCGCATGCGTCATGATTACCACGCATCCAAGTTCGCCCGGCAGGAAGCCCGCCGGCTGCGCCGCATGCAGCGCAAGAAGGACCGCGGGCAGCCCCAGGCTCTGCGGGACATCGAAGCGGGTTAGACATAGGATGAAATTTAACGAAAGGACCTTCTGTCATGAGGCTTGAAGGCTGGCATCTCATCATCATCATCGTTCTGGCATTGGTGCTGTTCGCTGCACCGAAGCTTCCGGGCATGGCCCGCAGCCTCGGCCAGTCGATGCGCATTTTCAAGTCCGAAGTCCGCGAAATGAAAAAGGACGGCGGCTCCGACGCCAAGGACGGCTCCGAACCGGTTGAGGGCAGGGTCGTCAACCACCCGCAGGCTACCCCGCCGGAAAGCCGCACCGGCGACGGAACCGACGTTCCGCCGTCCACCCGCGCCTAAGACCGCATGGCAGTAACCATGAGCCGTCGATCGAACCCCGAGGGGAGGATGGCGCTCCTTGACCACCTCAGGGAGCTGCGCAACCGGCTCTTCAAGGCGGCAATCGCCGTCGTCCTCGGAACCGTGGTGGGCTTCCTTGTCTACCAGCCGATGCTGGCGGCGCTGATCAAACCGATCCGTGACCTGAACCAGCACGAGGGCCGGCAGGCCACCCTGAACTTCGACGGCGTCGCGAGCTCCTTCGACCTCATGATCCAGGTGTCAGTGTTCCTGGGCCTGATCATCGCCAGCCCCGTCTGGCTTTACCAGCTGTGGGCCTTTATTGTCCCCGGGCTGCACAAGAAGGAACGGCGCCTTGCCCTGTCCTTCGTGGCCGCGGCCGTGCCGCTGTTCATCGGCGGCGTGCTGATGGCCTGGCTCGTGCTGCCGAACGCCGTGCGCGTCCTGACCGATTTCACGCCGTCGGGCGGCTCGAACTTCATCAGCGCCCAGGTCTACCTGTCCTTTGTCCTGCGGCTGCTGCTCGCCTTCGGCATCGCGTTCCTCCTCCCGGTGGTCCTGTTCGGGCTGAATCTGGCCGGCATCATCAAAGGCCAGCAGCTCGTCAAGAGCTGGCGGATCACGGTGTTCCTGGTCTGCCTGTTCGCTGCGATGGCCGCCCCTGGCGCCGACGCCATGAGCATGTTCTACCTGGCCGGACCCATGCTGGTCCTGTTCTTCGCCGCGATCGGGCTCTGCCTGCTCAACGACCGCCGGCGCGAACGGCGCGCCGTCAAACGCGACGCCGAGACCGAAGCCACAGCCGACCAGGCCACCCCCAGCTCCGAGCTGGAGAATCTCTAGGCTTTCGCGCATTAGGCTGGAAGTATGTCGTCACATTCCGGGCCGGAGTCGCCATCCGAACGTTACCGCGCCAGCGTCGAGCGGGCTGCGGAAGCCAAGACCCATTTGGGCGGTTTCATCCGCACCCTCGAATTTGAACTCGACGAATTCCAGCGTGAGGCGTGCCTTTCCCTGCAGGCCGGCCGGGGTGTGCTGGTGGCTGCCCCGACAGGCGCCGGGAAGACGATCGTCGGTGAGTTCGCCGTCTATCTGGCTCTCCAGCGCGGGCTCAAGGCCTTCTACACCACGCCCATCAAGGCGCTGAGCAACCAGAAGTACTCCGAGTTGGCCGCCAAGTACGGCGCTGACCGGGTAGGCCTGCTGACGGGGGACACGAGCATCAACGGCGACGCACCGGTGGTGGTGATGACAACCGAAGTGCTCCGCAATATGCTCTACGCGGATTCGGACACCCTGGATGACCTCGGTTTCGTGGTCATGGACGAGGTTCACTACCTGGCCGACCGGTTCCGCGGCGCGGTGTGGGAAGAAGTCATCATCCACTTGCCCAGCGAAGTCCAGGTGGCCTCGCTGAGCGCCACGGTCTCCAACGCCGAGGAGTTCGGTGCTTGGCTCGATACCGTCCGCGGGCAGACCGACGTGATCGTCTCCGAACACCGACCGGTGCCCCTGTGGCAGCACGTCATGGTGGGCCGGAAGATCGTCGACCTGTTCGCCGGCGATACCACGTTTGACGAAATCGCTCCTGCCGCTGAAGTAGAGGGAAGTGAGGCCGTTGCCGCGGCCGCGACCGCGACCGCCGTCACTGCCGCCGTTCCCGCCGGGCTGCCCCGACAGGCCGGCTTCGAGGTCAACCCGGAACTGCTTTCCATGGCGCGGGCCGAGAGCCAGATGAATTTCCGCGGCCGCTTTGGCCACGGCGGGCGGAACCAGCGGAACCAGCGCAACCAGCGCAACCAGCGCGACGAGCCCCAGGCCGGCCAGCGCAGCCCGGTGCGGAAGGCCAGCAGGCCCCAGGTCATCGCCAGCCTGGACCGGCAGGATCTCCTGCCGGCCATCACGTTCATCTTTTCCCGCGCGGGCTGCGACGCGGCGGTGGCCCAGTGCGTTTCGGCCGGACTCTGGCTGACCAACGAGCGGGAACAGCAGATCATTGCCCAGCGCGTCGACGAAGCTGCCCAGGACATCCCCTCGGATGACCTCGACGTGCTGGGTTTTTGGAGCTGGCGCGACGGACTGCTGCGCGGACTCGCCGCGCACCACGCCGGCATGCTGCCCACCTTCAAGGAAGTCGTGGAAAAGCTGTTCGTTGACGGCCTGGTCAAAGCTGTCTTCGCGACTGAAACACTGGCCCTGGGCGTCAACATGCCGGCCCGCTGCGTCGTGCTGGAGAAGCTGGACAAGTTCAACGGCGAGGCGCATGTCAACATCACGGCGGGGGAGTACACGCAGCTGACCGGCCGGGCAGGCCGCCGCGGCATCGACGTCGAGGGCCACGCCGTGGTCCTGTGGCAGCCGGGTACTGATCCGGCCGCCGTCGCCGGGCTCGCCTCCCGCCGGACTTACCCGCTCAACTCAAGCTTTCGCCCAACGTACAACATGTCCATCAACCTCTTGGCCCAGTTCGGCCGCCCCCGTGCCCGGGAGATCCTCGAGTCGTCCTTTGCGCAGTTCCAGGCGGACCGCTCGGTGGTCGGCCTGGCCCGGCAGGTCAGGAGCCGCGAGGAATCCCTCGCCGGGTTCAGCAAGGCCATGACGTGCCACCTGGGCGATTTCACCGAGTACGCACGGCTGCGGCGGGCCCTCGCCGACGCCGAGAAGGTGGCGTCCAGGACCAGCTCACGGGCCGCAAAGTCCCTTACGGAGGACTCCCTGAGCCGGCTGCTTCCGGGCGATGTGGTGGACGTTCCCTCCGGGAAGTCGCCGGGACTCGCGGTGGTGCTCAGCTCCGACCACCTGTCCCGGGAACCGCGTCCGGCCGTCATGACGCTGGACAACCAGCTCCGCCGGATCGGTCTGCAGGACGTGGAAGGACCGTTGTCGCCGATCACCCGGATCAGGATTCCCAAGTCCTTCAACGCGAAGGTCCCCAAATCCCGCCGGGACCTCGCGTCCTCGGCCAGGAACGCGATCCGCGAGCAACGGCCCCCGGCTCCTCCGCGCCGCGACGACGACTTTGGCCGGTCCGCGGCCGCCCCCAACCAGGAGAAGCGGATCGCGGAATTGCGCCGGGAGCTCCGCGCCCACCCGTGCCATGGCTGCAGCGAACGTGAGGACCATGCCCGGTGGTCCGAACGCTGGTGGAAGCTTCGTCAGGAAACCGACGGGCTGATCCGTCAAATTCAGGGCCGGACCAACACCATCGCCAAAACGTTCGACCGCGTGTGCGGCGTCCTGACCAGCTATGGCTACCTGGACACGTCGGACGGCGGGGGGCTCTCTATCAGCCCGGACGGTCAGCGGCTGCGGCGGATCTACGGTGAAAAGGACCTGCTGATCTCGCAGTCCCTGCGGATGGGCGCGTTTAACGATCTCGACGCCGCCGAAATCGCCGCGCTGGCCAGCGCGCTGGTCTACCAGGCCAAACGCGAGGACCGCGGCCTGCGGCCGAAGATGCCGAGCGTCTCGCTGGAGTCTGCGGTGGACACCGTGGTCCGCGAGTGGTCCGCCCTGGAGGACGTGGAGGAGGCCAACAAACTGCCGCTCACCGGAGAACCGGAACTCGGCCTCGTCTGGCCCATCTTCAAATGGGCCAAGGGCCGCCACCTCCAGGAGGTGCTGAGCGGCACGGACCTGGCCGCAGGTGACTTTGTCCGGTGGGTCAAACAGGTGATCGACCTCCTGGACCAGCTGGCCGACATCCCGACCCTCGACCCCCGCATTGCGCGGCTCTGCGCGCAGTCCATCAAACTCATCAAACGCGGCGTCGTCGCTTATTCCTCGGTGGCGTAAGGGGCGCCGTGCCGTCCGGCACGCTCCGGGCGCCCACCAGGTCTTCCAGTATTTTTCATGTGCCTATTTCGCAAATTGCCGGCCGCGAGCCGGCCGCTAGCCTCAAGGAGTTCCCGTCCCATGACCGCTTCACCGGCCGCCCCCCGCAAGGTCACGCTGTACCGCAACGGCTCCGTCTACACGGCGGCCGATCCGTTTGCGACGGCGATGCTCGTCGACGGCGACACCGTCGCCTGGGTGGGTTCGGAGCAGGCCGCCACCTCCATCGCGGATTCCTCCATGGCGGTGATCGATTTGCAGGGGGCGCTTTTGGCGCCGGGCTTTGTCGATTCCCACGTGCACCTGACTGAAACCGGCATCGCGCTGGGCTCGATCCAGCTCGCAGGCGTACGCTCGGCCGCCGAACTGCTCGACGCCGTCGCCGCCGCTTCCGCCTCGGCCTCTGGTGGGGGCGGAACGGTGCTGGGCCACGGCTGGGACGAGACCACGTGGAGCGATCCAGCACTGCCTAGCCGGGAGGAAATCGAACGCGCAGCCGGCGGCCGGCAGGTCTACCTCTCCCGGGTAGACGCGCACTCGGCCCTGGTGTCGAGTTCGCTTGCCGCTGCGGCGGGGCTGGAAGCACTGGACGGCCACGACGCCGGCAGCCAGGTCAAGCGCTCCGCGCACACCGCGGCCCGCCGTGTGGCCCGCATGCTGCCTGCCGAGACGCTCCGCGGCTACCAGCAGCGTGCCCTCGCCGAGGCGGCCGCCAACGGATATGTGGCCGTCGCCGAGATGGCGGCTCCGCACATCGGAGGCGTCGAGGACCTGCGGGCCGCGGCGGCCTGGAACAGCGGCCCCGGCGGCGGTGTGAATGGCACCGCTGTGAACGGCGGCGGTGCGAACGACACGGCGGTGCCCGAGGTCCTGCCTTACTGGGGCGAGCTGGCCACCTCTGCGGACCATGCCCGGTCCATCCTGGACGGATTGGGCGTATCGGTTCTGGGCCTTGCCGGTGACCTCAACATCGACGGTTCGATCGGCTCACGGACGGCTGCCCTGCGCGCCGATTACGCTGACGCGCCGGGGGAGCGGGGCAGCCGGTACCTTTCCGCGGCCGAGGCAGCCGCCCATCTTGCCGCGTGCTCGCTCCTGGGCATCCAGGCCGGCTTCCATGTGATTGGCGACGCCGGCCTCGACGCGGCCCTCGATGCTCTCGATCTGGCCGCCGCCGAAGTAGGGGAGCAACGTATCCGGGCGGCGGGGCACCGGTTCGAACATGTGGAGCTTGCGGATCCCGCGGCAATCAGCCGGCTGGCACGCTATTCCGTGACGGTCAGCGCCCAGCCCGTCTTTGACGCCCTGTGGGGAGGCGCGGACAGCCTGTATCAGCAGCGCCTGGGCTCCCGCCAACTGGGCATGAATCCCTTTGGAAGTTTCTATGCTGCCGGCGTGCCGATTTGCTTCGGCAGTGACAGCCCCGTGACGCCGCTGCGCCCGTGGTCCAGCGTTCGCGCGTGCCTAGAGCACAATAATCCGGCAGAACAGATCTCCGCCCGCGCCGCGTTCCTGGGCCACACCCGTGCCGGTTGGCGTGCAGCCCGTTACCGCAACCCCATGGCCGGGCAGCTGGTGCCCGGCGCCCCGGCCAGCTTCGCGGTTTGGGAAGTCGAGGAACTCATGGTCCAGGTTGCCGACGGACGGGTGCAGTCCTGGAGCACGGATCCGCGGGCACGCACTCCGCTCCTGCCGGCGCTGGACACGGGCAACGATCCTTTGTGCCTCCAAACAGTCCGGGACGGCCAGGAACTTTACGCCAGCGGCGCCCTTGGCGCCTGACCCGCGGGCGGACGCGGGAGCATGTCATCCGGCGGCCTCCGCCGTCCCCGTCATCCGGCGACCTCATTGGTCGGTGCGCCCGAAACATTGACCTGGGCGAGTCAGTCCTGAACTGCGACGATGGACAAATCGGCAGGTCACAGCTTGGTTGACAGATTTTGGCGCCCCCGTAGCATTGAGGGTCAACGGAGGGTTGCGTTCGCGCAGGCTCCGGCAGTCCCCGGTCTATTCCAAGTTGCCGCCACCGCGGTAGCTCTTGTGGTCATGACCATGGGAACCCCGAGGGGCGGGTCCACTTCGCAGCAGAAAACGGTTCGGCGCCACAATTTTCGTGGCCTGCCGGTACTGGCCCGAAGCGGGTGGACCTGCCCGGGGGTCAGCGGGCCCGGGACCGCGTGCGACTCTCTATAATGGGAACTTGCGCCTGGAACTCCACGACAGTTCTTAGCGGGCGCCCCGACTGCTCCCTTCAAGGAAAGGCCTCGCTGTGCGTGTCCTCACCATCATCCCCACCTATAACGAGCTGGAATCGTTGCCCAAGACCCTCGGTCGCCTCCGCACTGCTGTGCCGGCCTCCGACGTGCTGGTTGTCGACGACAACAGCCCCGACGGCACCGGGCAGCTGGCGGACAGCATGGCCGCCGAAGACGGGCAGGTCCATGTCCTGCACCGGGCCGGAAAGGCCGGGCTGGGAGCCGCGTACATCGCCGGCTTCCAATGGGGCCTGGATGCCGGCTATGACATCCTCGTGGAGATGGACGCCGACGGCTCCCACCAGCCCGAGCAGCTGCCCCAACTGATCGAGGCCGTGGAGCAGGGCGCGGACCTTGCCATGGGCTCACGCTGGGTTCCCGGCGGCCGGGTCGTCAACTGGCCCGTGTACCGGCAGGCCATCAGCCGCGTAGGCAGCACCTACGCCCGGATCATGCTGGGCGTAAAGATCAAGGATGTCACGGGCGGTTTCCGGGCCTTCCGCCGGACCACTCTCGAAAAACTGAATCTGGATGCGGTGGACTCGGTCGGCTACGGCTTCCAAGTGGATCTGGCCTGGCGCGTGGCCAAGCTCGGCCTGACGATCGTCGAACGCCCCATCACGTTCGTTGAGCGTGAACTCGGCGCTTCGAAAATGAGCGGAAACATCGTGGTGGAGGCCATGGTCAACGTCACGAAATGGGGCCTTACCGCGCGCTGGAACAAGCTCAGGGGCAAGAAGGACGCCTAGCAGACCGGAGACGTGCGCCGAATCGGACGGCACCCGGCAGCAGAAAAGGACCGGGCCCGCATCATCAGGTGATGCGGGCCCGGTCCTTTTTGTCTGGCCTCAGCGGATTCGCTGGCCGGCCAGGCGGCTAGGCCGAGCGGCGTTCGCCGCGGCGTTCACGCAGGATCGTCAGGCGGTCTTCGAGGATCTGCTCAAGCTCGGGGAGGCTACGGCGCTCCAGCAGCATGTCCCAGTGCGTGCGCACTGCCTTTTCGTTGCTGTTGGTGGGGCGTTCGCCATCCACCAGCAAGGCTTCCTTGCCCGTCTTCGACACCCAAACTGGGGGGATTTCAGCTTCGGAGGAGAACGTCACGAACACCTGCTCGCCGTCCTCGCAACGGTATTCAACCCGCTGGCGCGGAGCCGGTTCGACGCCGGATTCGGTCTCCATGCTCTGTGCGCCAAGGCGCATTCCCCGCAGGCTGCGATCGCTCATCTTTTCTCCCTCTATTCGGTTCGCAGGGTCCAGCCCTGCGGTATCCGGGGACCGTCAGGCGCCGGACTTCTGGTTGCACTGCGCTGTACCGCAACGGCCCGGGGTGGTCGGGCGAGAGGCTGGTCCGCAGTGGCAAAACTGATTGGTGACGTCATATAAATGAACGCCTTGCGAAGCGTTTTTGTTCCGGTCGGCTGAACCGCCCGGACAAATATTCAAGTATACGGGAGTGGTGCACGCGAGGTAAAGCGAGTGGCCCGCGGGTGTGAGCTGCGTATCGTGTACCCGCCGGATCCCCTTAAGCCGACAGGGCCCCGCGGCCGGGACGGAAGGTCCGGGCCGCGGGGCCATGTCGCGGGGCCCAACCAGGGGCGCGCACCTAGCCTTCCAGGGCGCCTATGGTCGGCTGCCCGGCCTGTCGGCGCCGGGCGCAGACAGCGGATCGACTCCCTGTGCCGGAGCCGGGGGCGGTTCCGGCGTTGCGCCGGTTCCCAGAACGCTGCCGATGCCCTTCAGGGCGTCGCCAACCTCGCTGGGAATGATCCACAGCTTGTTCGAGGAGCCGTCCGCGATTTTCGGAAGGGTCTGGAGGTACTGGTATGCCAGCAGCTTCGGGTCCGGATTGCCCTTGTGGATCGCGTCGAAGACCTTCTGGATGGCCTGCGCCTCGCCGTCAGCCCGCAGGATCGCGGCTTTGGCGTCGCCTTCGGCTTTCAGGATGGACGACTGGCGCTGGCCTTCGGCGGTGAGAATGGCGGACTGCTTGGTGCCTTCCGCAGTCAGGATGGCGGCCCGGCGGTCACGCTCGGCACGCATCTGCTTCTCCATCGAATCCTGGATCGAATGCGGCGGATCGATCGCCTTGAGCTCCACCCGGGAGACCCTGATGCCCCAGCGTCCCGTCGCCTCGTCGAGGACGCCACGGAGCTGGCCGTTGATCTGGTCGCGCGACGTCAGCGCTTCCTCAAGGTTGAGCCCGCCGACGACGTTGCGCAATGTCGTGGTGGTGAGCTGCTCGACGGCCTGGATGTAGTTGGCGATCTCATAGGTGGCGGCGCGGGCGTCGGTGACCTGGAAGTAGACAACGGTGTCGATCGAAACCACCAGGTTGTCCTCAGTGATCACCGGCTGCGGCGGGAACGAAACCACCTGCTCTCGGAGGTCGAGCAGCGGCAGCAGCCGGTCGACGAACGGAATCAACAGGGTCAGGCCGGGGTTCAGGGTGCGTTGGTATTTACCCAGTCGTTCAACGACGCCGGCGCGGGCCTGCGGAATGATCCGGACCGAGCGGACCAGCACAATAATTACAAAGACAATCAGTACTAGCAGCACAATTGCGACTGCGATATCCATACATCACCTATTCCCCAGTTGTTTGATTCACGTCCCGCTGTGGCAGTTCCGCGGTTTGGCCTGCTGCCATGTGCAAAACGTTGTGCCGCCGCCTATTGGATTGCCGATTCCGGCTGTCCGGTCACGATCGCGGTGGCGCCGTCGATGGCACTCACGACGGCCTGCTGGCCGGGTGCCAGCAGTCCGGATTCGGACCGTGCACTCCAGACGTCCCCGCCAATCTTGACCAGTCCGCCGCTTTCGCTTACCGCTTCCATGACGAGCGCGGATTCGCCGATGAGTCTTTCGATGTTGGTGCGCCGGTCCGCCGGGCCCTTATGGAGGTGCTTGAGGGCCACCGGCCGGACGAAGCCGATCATGAGCAGGGACACCACGCAGAAGCCGATGATTTGCAGCCACAGATCTGCCCCGGCGAAGTCGGCCACCAGTCCGGCGAGGGCGCCGCCGGCGAGCATAATAAAGAACAGGTCCAGTGTGAGCATCTCGACCACGGCAAACAGGAGGAAGATGGTGAGCCACAGCGCCCACCAGTTTTCGGCCAGCCATTGAGACATCAATTCCCCCTTGAGTATCGGGAGCTGAAGGCACAGTTCCCCAGTACTGTCTTTCCATCCTAAGCGGAAGGGCACAGGCTGAACCCGGGGACCGGAAATTGATGGACAAAGTGGCCAAGTCGTTACGTGATTGGTTGATTTACCGGCCCGAGCAGGCGTTCGGGGAGCGCCGGATCGGTCGGTCCGGCCGCTTTATGCGATGGGGTTTAGGCGAGGGGTGCAAATACGCTGATGCGGAACCGTGCCGAGACGGATGTCGACGGCGCAAGGGCGGCCTCGAGGGCAGCGAGTGCGGAACGATCCAGGTGGTGACCGGCCGGCCCCATGAAAGCTAGACGGGTCACGTCGCGCGGACTCAGGGCCAACGCCAGGTCCAGATCACGCGCCTCGACGGGTGCGAAGTGCCCGCCAAGGGAGGCAGCCAGCCGCTCATCCTTGGCCGGCTCGATGCCCAGCATGCCGGTCTGGCCGGCAATCTCCGCCAAGTGCCCGGGGCGGGGCGTCACCACCACCAGGCGGCCCCCGCGCCTGAGCACCCTCGCGAACTCGGGGGCGTTGCGCGGGGCAAAGACTACGGTGATGGCGTCGACGGCGTTGTCCGCGACCGGAAGCGGCTGCCAGACATCCCCAACCACGTTCAGGGCCTCCGGGTTCAATCTGGCGGCCCTTCGGAGCGCGAACTTGGAAATGTCCAGGCCGATGGCCGTCGGCACAATTCCCGAACCGGCATCCACCGCTCGTCCGCCACCTTCAACAGGGTTTGATTCAACACAGCCTGGTTCAAAACGGTCTGGTACAAAACGGTCCAGCAGGGTCCTCAGATAGTGGCCGGTGCCTGTTCCGGCGTCCAGTACCGCGGGACGACCCTCCCGGACCCCTGCGAGCGCGGGCGCGGCGAGCTCGGCTACGGCGTCGGCCAGCGGTTGGTAGTGCCCGGCGGAGAGGAAATCGAAACGTGCCGCCACCATCTGCGCTGTATCAGCCTCAAACGCCGTGCCTTTGCCCACGAGGAAGTTGAAGTAGCCCTGCTTCGCCGCATCGAAGCTGTGGCCGGCGCCGCACACGAGGGTTCGGGCGCCATCACCGCCGGACCGCAGACTGTTCCGGCATACCGGGCACAGCAGGGGGAAGTCGGGGGCGGAAGGCATGCGTCCATCCTAAGTGCGGATGGCGTGGGTGCAGGCTGCAGGCGCACCTGCCGTGGCGGTGTCTCGAGGACCGAGCGTGCTTAGCGAGTGTCCCTGCCCAGCAGTCCGGCCGCGCCGCACCGGCCGGACGTGAGATGGTTCACAGGCTGCGCCCCGCGGGTTAGGCTCGCAATCGTGAAATCCGAACATCTCCCGCTGCTTAATTCCGTCTCCGCCCCGGCTGTGCACCACGACGGCACGCGCGCCGTCGTCTCGGTGATTCACCCCGACTTCGACGCCGATGCCTACGTGGGCCAATTGTGGACCGTCCCGCTGGACCAAGGACAACCTAGTCCCGCCAACCCCGATTCGCACCAGCGGCCCCGCCGCCTGACCCGCGGCTTCCGTGACACGTCGCCGTATTTTTCGCCGGACGGCCGGGCTCTCGCCTTCCTCCGGGCGGCCCCCGGAGGGAAGCCGCAGCTCTACGTGGTGGAAGCTGCTGGCGGTGAACCGCAGCCCCTCACGGCAGCACCGCTGGGAGTCGCTTCCTTTGCCTGGTCACCGGATTCGGGAAGCATTGTCTTTAGCGCCAGGACCCCGGAGGAGGGCGGGTACGGCAGTGTTGACGGCATCGGTGCCGGCAGCGAGGACGCCCGGTTGATCACCGACTTCAAATACCGGATGAACGGTGTGGGCTACACCGCCGACAAGCCGTTGCAGCTGTTCATCGTCGAGATTCCCCCGCTGGACGCCGAACCGAAGGTTGCCCCCACCGGACGCGCCTTGAAGGCGCGGGCCGCGGCACCCGAAACTGCACGCAGTAGCGCAGCGTCCGATTCAGCAGCATCCGATTCAGCAGCGTCCGATTCAGGGGTGGCCGACGTCGGCCTGCTGCCGGCCGCCAGGCAGCTGACCACCGCGGCATCCGACCACGACGGCGCCAGCTTCAGCGCCGACGGCGGCACCATCTACTTCACCGCCGCCCTCCACGAAGGGCGCGACAGCGACCTCGTCAGCGGCATTTACTCCATCCCTGCCGCCGGAGGGCAGCCGCAGCCCGTCATTCCGGCGAACACCGGTCGGCAAACCGTGAGCGCCGTACGCCAGTCCGCGGACGGGCAGTGGCTGTTCTTCCTGGCCCAGGAGCTGGGCGAGTCCGGCCAGGACTTTGTCGCGAGGAACACCGCGCTGTTTGCCATGCCGGCCGCCGGGGGAGACGCCACGGCGCTCAGCGACGTCGAAACGCTGGACCTGTCCGGGAGCGACCGGATCGAACTGCGCGGGGGCGCGGGCGCCTTGGTTCTGAATAATGCCCGGGGGACCGTGGAGCTGCACGAATTCGGCGCAGCAGGCGGTCATACCGTGCTCCTGGACGGCAACCGGGTGGTGACCGGCGCCGCGGAGGGCGGAGGGCGGCTCGTGGTGTGTTTCAGCGACTTCTCGACGGCCGGCGACGTGGGAGTGCTGGACCGCGGTCAGCTCCGCCGCCTGACGGATTTCTCCGCACCCCTGCGCACCATTGCGAGCATCAGCGAGCCGCAGGAACTGACTCTGCCCTCGGCCGACGGTTACCCCGTTCACGGCTGGCTCGTCAAGCCCGCTGGCCCCGGACCGCACCCGATGCTGCTGAACATCCACGGCGGCCCGTTCGCCCAGTTCAGCGCGGCGTTGTTTGACGAAGCGCAGGTTTACGCCGGGGCCGGTTACGCCGTGCTCATGTGCAATCCGCGGGGCTCGGCAGGTTACGGCCAGAGCCACGGCCGGTCCATCAAGGAGCGGATGGGCACCGTAGACATGCAGGACGTCCTGGCCTTTCTGGACGGGGCCGGGGAGAAATTCGACGACCTGGACGCTGAAAACGTCGGCATCATGGGCGGATCCTACGGCGGCTACCTGACCGCGTGGACCATCAGCCACGACCATCGCTTCCGGGCAGCCATCGTGGAGCGCGGTTTCCTGGATCCTGTGAGCTTCACGGGTTCCTCCGACATCGGTTGGTTCTTCGGCGGCGAATACACGGGCCCTACTGCCGAGCAGATGGCGGCCCAGAGTCCCATGGCGCGGGTGGACAAGGTGCGGACTCCCTCCCTGGTAATCCACAGCGAAGAGGACCTGCGGTGTCCTGTGGAGCAGGGCCAGCGCTACTTCACCGCCCTCAAGCAGTTGGGCATCGAGACAGGTTTGCTCGTCTTCCCAGGCGAGAACCACGAGCTCTCCCGCTCGGGCACCCCGCATCACCGCAAGCAGCGGTTCGACGAAATCCTGAAGTGGTGGGCCCGCTACTTGCCGACGGACGGGAATCCGGCGCCGCTGCCGTAGTCTTCCGCCGGGTCCGGCAGGAACCCCAGTTCCTGCCGGGCGCGGTCGATATCCGGCTGCGACCAACGGGCGGCGTATTCGGCATTGCAACTGAGGGAGCGCAATTCGGCCCGGTCGAGATACAGGACCCCATGCACGTGGTCGGACTCATGCTGGACAATCCGGGCCTGCCAGCCGGAGAAGGACCGTTCGAGTTGCGTGCCGTCCAGCGTCGTATAGTCGAGCCGGACCGACTCGGGCCGCAACACCGCGGCCTGCAGGCCTCCGATGGAGAGGCAGCCTTCGTAAAACGCCGCGGTGGCCGTGCCGAGGGGCTGATAGCGCGGGTTCAGCATGGCGAAGAACGGCAGCGGTTCGCGCCCGCGCACGGCAGCTACCTCGGGGTCGACCTCGAACTGGTCCTCGAGGACGGCGAGCTGGAGCGGAATCCCCAGCTGCGGTGCTGCCAGTCCGACGCCCGGGGCTTTGTGCATCACGCTGCGCATCAGGTCGATGAGGTGACCGAGTTCGGCATCGCTCAACTGGCCATCGTAGGGCGCTGCCACATGGCGCAGGACCGGATGCCCGGCCTGGATAATCGGCGGAAGAACACCCGCGCCTAGAATCTGCTGGACCGTCTCGACAATCCGGGCGACGCTGTAGTCGGTGGGGATGGCGTCAAAGGACATGTCCCCAGACTACTGGCGGGCGCACGCCGTTGTAACAAAATCGTAGATCCGGCCTCGCAGCGTGCCGCCGGCGTCGATCTTCAGCACACCGCTCCGGCCCGCCACCCTGATTTGCAGTGGAAGCAGCGTGCCCACCTTGTCCTCCGCCACGGCGTGGGGGTCGCAGCGGGCGGGCCGGATCGCCATCCGCAGTTCCGTTGGGGAGCCGCCCGCGCGGATTGTCAGCGCCCGGGGCCACGGCGCACCCGGGGCCTCCGCCAGCAGTGTGGTTTCCTGAACCCGGTCGATGACCAGCTCGTCTGTCCTGCCGCCGGCGGCACCTGCTGTTCCTGCATCTGTTGCCGCTGCATCTGTTGCCCCTGCATCAGTTGTCCGGCCATCTGCCCTTGGGGCAGCGCGGGGTGTGATCATCAGACGCACGACGGCGGTCCGCCCGTCGGCGGCGGCTTCCAGTTCCGGAGCCAGTCTGATCGTGGCCACGGCCGAGGCCGCCCGGGCCAGACACATTTCGCCGTTGTTCCGGGCAAGGACGCCGAAGGGATCTGCAGCCGGTGCTGTGGTGGCCCCGCTAGTGTCCGGCACCGTCATCCCGGGCACCGCCACCCGGACGGATACAACGGCCGGTGCTTGGTCCCCGCCGGGGCCGGCTGGCGGCGTGCTTTGGCGCGGACTGCCGCATTCCGGCGCGGGCAACTGTGCCGCCAGGCTCTTCGTTTGTCCGGCCGGAAGTTCGATCCCGGCCGCGCGCCCCGGCCAGGTGATGGGCGCGGCAAAGAGCGGAGTGGTCAGTTCCGCACCGACGACGGTCAGTGCACTGCCAGTGGTGTTCGTCAGCTGGATTTCGATGATCTGCTTGCTGTAGTTGTCACGGAACTGGTTGATTTCAGCAACCACGGGTCCGGGGGCGGCGGTGGCACTCGCCGTGGGGCTGGTCTTCCCGCCGGCGTCGCCCGCGCTGCAGGAAACAGCAGCGCCGAGTACAGCCACGACAGCCAGCGCGCCCAAGGCACGCACCATAAGGCGGTGGCGGTGCGTCACGGGGAGGCCGTCCATGCGCACAGTCTATTACCGGTGCGGACTACTGCGGCTGGGCGGCCAGGATCTTCAGTGCATCGTGAACCGGCGGGCGATCCAGGCATTCACCGCCGGAACCGCGGCCACGCCACCGATGGCCTGGTTGCGCACCGCGAGGAGGCTGTCCGCGAGGGGCCGGCCCAGGGCCATGTTGATTTCCGCCTGCCGTACCGCCTTGACCGCCGCCCTCATCCGGTCCCGTTCAAAAGTCCGCAAACGAGCCGCGACATCCTGGCCGCGCACAGCCGCCGTCACGATCGGTGCCAGTGCCGCGGCATCCAGCAAGCCCAGGTTCATGCCCTGTCCGCCGATCGGACTAACCTCGTGGGCCGCATCGCCGATCAGCGCCGTCCGGCCGGCCACCATCCGGCGGGCCAGGCGCGTCCGCACACCGAAGCTGCTGAGCATGCTGTTGGACCCCGGGTCGATCTCCAGTCCCGTCCGCGCCCGCACGCAATCCATCAGCCACAGGGCGTCGCCTCCCTGGCGGACGGCAGCGAGCTCGTCGCGGCCCAGCCGGGCCACCCAGCGGCGCCGTTTGCCCGGGAGGGGGAATGATTCCACGATGCCCGCGCCGGCCAGGAACAGCGCGGCGTCCGGACCAAACCCGGTGGCGTCCGCGAAGTCACCCATGAAATAGCTGTCCGGGTAATCCTTTGCGCGCAAAGGAACGCCCCGCTGTGCCCGCGCGGCCGACCGCACGCCGTCGGCGGCTATGACCAGCGGCGCGGCATAGTGCAGTTCACCGCGCTGCGGTTCTCCGCCCGGCGATGCGGCCTCTGCCGTGAGACATCCGCCGTCGTCGGAGATCCGGGTGACCCGGACGCCGCGGTGCACGGCGCCGGCGTCGAGCTCATTGACCCGCCGTTCCAGCATCGCCGCGGTGCGCCCCTGGGGCAAGGAAAGGACGAATGGAAAGCGGTCCGAGACCCCGGCGAAGGACATCTCGGCAAGAGTCTTCCCGCCGGCCAGGGCGACTCCCCGGCGGATCTGAACGCCCTCCGCAACCACGGCCTCCGCAACCCCCGTCCGGGCAAGGGCGGCAAGGGCCGGCGGGTGGATGCCGATGGCACGCGAATGCGCTTCGGGAACGGTCCGCTGCTCGAGGACCTGCACTTCCACGCCGTCCTGCAGCAGCAGCGCAGCCATGAACAGCCCCACCGGGCCGGCGCCGATGATCAGCACATCAGCCACTGGCAGCGGCCCCTCTGGGGTAGTCGCCCCCGGTGTCGAGCAGCAGCAGGTTCCGGAAGGGGGCGTGGCGGGCCACCGTCCAGCCCGCGGGAGCGGCCGCGGCCAGCTCCGCCGCAGTGTAGCTGCGCCGGACCGAGGTCAGCCCGTCCTCCCGGATGTAGGAGCCGGTGAACACCCAAGACGAGGCAAAGAAGAGCACGTAGGCGGCGGCACTGCGGCGGATGTCGTTGTGCACCACCGTTCCGCGGGACAGCAGGGCCGACTCGGCCAGGAACGGTCCCAGCCCGTCGAGATGGTGCAGCACGTGGTTGGACACCACGAGGTCGTAGCGGCGGCCCTCCTCGACCAGCTCCGCGGCAGTTGCCTGCCGGAACGTGACGCCGGAAGATGCGTGGCGGCCCCTGGCGAACAGGCTGGCCCGTGGATCCGGATCAATGGCGGTGACCTCGAGGCGCAGTCCGTCCCGGGCAGCCCACCTGGCCAGCAGCACCGGCACATCGCCCCCGCCGCACCCGATGTCCAGCAGCGAAGTGGGGGAGTCGGGGGACAGCCGCGGCCGGATGATGCTCCGGTAGATGCCGCGCCAGCCGGCGACCGCCCGGTTGACGAGCGCAAACTGGGCATACGTGCGCTCCAGCCGCCCGGGATCGCAGCCGGGCAAGTCCATTTCCTCGACGGCGTCTGCTGCGCGGTCCCGCAGAAGGGCCGCCTGAAGCTGCGCCGAACTGAACGGGCCCATGCCTAGCGGTTTCAGTGTGGCCGCCGTCAGGCCCGCACCGGGACGGGTTGCGCCGATTCCGCCGCGGCCGTTCCGGCCTCTTCCGCCACGGCGGGCTTCGGGGCCCGCAGCCGGGTGAAGAGCGCCGTTTCCACTGTGAGGCCCGGGCCGAAGGCCATCGAGCAGATCCGTTCGCTGCCGGGGGCGCCGGCACGGTCGCCGGTGCTGTCCCCGCCGTCGTCCGCCGGCGGCAGGTCCAGGATGTGCTTGATGACGAACAGGACGGTGGCGCTGCTCATGTTGCCGTAGTTGCGGAGGGTCTCGCGGGCAGGGACCAGCTGTTCATCGCTGAGGTCCAGCCGGGACTGGACCTTGTCCAGGATGCTCCGGCCGCCCGGATGGATGGCCCAGTGCTGGATATCCCGGTAGGGAAGCCCGTGCAGCGAGGTGTCGCGGGAGAGGAGCGGTTCGAGGGCGCCGATGATGTGATCGTCGATGATGTGCGGAACATAGTTGCCCAGCACCATCTCGAAGCCTTCGTCGCCGATGTTCCAGGCCATGGATTCCTCGCCGACGGGCGTCAGGACGGTTTCAAAGTGATCCAGCTGCAGCAGGGCGGGTTCCCCCGGTAGGTCCCGGGCGGTGATGACGGCCGCCGCGGCGCCGTCGGCAAACAAAGCCGATCCCATGATGGTGTCCGGATCGTTGGAGGTCCGGACGTGGAGGGAACAGAGTTCGGCGCAGACCACCAGCACCACCGCTTCGGGATCCGCCTCGCAAAAAGATTTGGCGGCTCGCAGCGCCGGGAAGGCGGCGTAGCAGCCCATGAAACCGAGGTGATACCGCTGCACGGCAGGATTCAGGCCGAGAGCCCGCACGATCTTGTAGTCCGGGCCGGGATTGAAAAATCCGGTGCAGGACACGGTGACCAGATGGGTGACGTCCATCAGGTTCACGGCCGGACACGCGTCCAGGGCCTTTTGGGCGGCCTCAATGAAGAGCTTGGTGGCTTCCGTGGCGAAGATGTCGTTCCGGACCTTGGTGCTCGGGCTGAGCAGCAGGCCGGTCGCCGGGTCGAAGAACTGGGGATTTTCCGCGCGGCTGTCTGTGGTGAGTTCTTCGACGGCGGTATGGCGGGTGTCGATCGCCGCGGAGTCAAAGCAGGTGTTGACGAGCCGGGATCCGAGCCGTGTGAGGCCCGGCTGGGCCGCGAACACGGACCTGGCTTCGGGCTGGATCAGGATGGTTGGCGGGACTGCTGTTTCCAAGGACCTCAGGTAGACCGTCATGGTTCATTCTCAGCGAGCCCGCCGTCAAAGACAATGGCATCCAAAGGACAGACGTCTAAAAGACCATGACGTGGACGGTCATTCATGGGCGGCTGCGGACGCTGGCCATCTGAGCTAGACAACGCTGCCGTGCCGTAGCAACATCTCACTTGTGAGCACCAGAGCACCCTCGGCGGAACGCCTGCGCGATCTCGCGCTGTTCCGCCGCGTCCGCGACCGGATCGACAGGGAGTACGCGCAGCCCCTGGACGTCGAGGCGCTCGCACGCGGCGCGCACATGTCGGCCGGGCATCTCAGCCGGGAATTCCGCATCGCCTACGGCGAGGCGCCCTACAGCTACCTGATGACACGGCGCATCGAACGCGCGATGGCGCTGCTGCGACGCGGTGACCTCAGCGTCACCGAAGTCTGCTTCGCGGTTGGCTGCTCGTCGCTGGGCACGTTCAGCAGCCGGTTCAGCGAGCTGGTCGGCGTGCCGCCCAGCGTGTACCGGCGCCAGGCGGCCCGCACGACGTCGGGGATGCCATCATGCGTGGCGAAACAGGTCACCAGACCGGTCAGGAATCGAGAAGTGCCGGCCCGGGAGCCGCAGCTAGCATGAGTCCCATGGACATCAACATTCACGCGAGCTTCCTCCCACACAATGACCCGGACGCTGCCTTGGCGTTCTACCGTGACACTCTCGGCTTCGAGGTCCGCAACGACGTCGGATACGGCGGGATGCGCTGGATCACGGTCGGCCCTGCAGACCAGCCCGGCACCTCCATCGTGCTGGAGCCGGCGGCCGCCGACCCCGGCATAACCGACGACGAGCGCCGCACCATCGCCGAGATGATGGCCAAGGGCACCTACGCCCGGGTCCTCCTGGCCACCAAGGACGTCGATGGCACCTTCGACCGGCTGCAGGCCAGGGGCGCCGAGGTCGTCCAGGAACCGATGGACCAGCCGTACGGGGTGCGCGACTGCGCCTTCCGCGATCCCGCCGGCAACCTGATCCGCATCCAGGCACCCAGTTAAGCCGTGCGCCGGTGGGGCAAGGCCGGACGTGGGCTCAAATCTGGGTGGTCCCGAGGCTGGTTGGATCCGGAACTGGTTAGATGGAACAAAGTGACGCTGACGGAGACCGCAACGCGGCCCGCGAAACAGATGGAGAAACCATGAGCATGGCCACGACGGCGGACACGGAAGCGGCTGCGCACCACGTTGCGGACACCCACGATTTGATCCGCGTGCAGGGCGCACGCGAGAACAACCTCAAGGACGTCAGCATCGAGATCCCCAAGCGGCGGCTGACGGTGTTCACCGGCGTCTCAGGCTCGGGCAAGAGCTCACTGGTGTTCGGCACCATCGCCGCGGAATCGCAGCGCATGATCAACGAGACTTACAGCGCCTTCGTGCAGGGCTTCATGCCCAACCTGTCGCGGCCCGAGGTGGACCACCTCGAGGGGCTGACGACGGCGATCATCGTCGACCAGGAGCGGATGGGCGCCAACCCCAGGTCCACGGTCGGCACCGCCACCGACGCAAACGCCATGCTCCGGATCCTCTTCAGCCGGCTGGGGTCCCCGCACGTGGGGCCACCCACTGCTTTCTCCTTCAACGTTCCGACGCGCAAGGCCAGCGGGGTGATGAGCACCGAGAAAGCCGGCAGGGTCGAGAAGAGCGTAGTGCACGGTGCGGTCTACTTGGGCGGCATGTGTCCGCGTTGCGAGGGCATGGGCTCGGTCTCGGATTTCGACCTCACCGCGCTGTATGACGAGACCAAGTCACTGGCCGAGGGTGCGCTGACGATTCCCGGCTACAGCATGGACGGCTGGTACGGCCGCATCTTCAGCGGCGCGGGCTTCGACATGGACAAGCCGATTGCGAAGTTCACCAAGAGGGAAATGAACGACCTCCTCTACAAGGAACCGACGAAGATCAAGGTGGAGGGCATCAACCTCACCTACGAGGGGCTGATCCCGAAGATCCAGAAATCCATACTCTCCAAGGACGTCGACGCGATGCAGCCGCACATCCGGGCGTTCGTGGAGCGGGCCATCACGTTCCAGGCCTGCCCCGAGTGCGACGGCACCCGGCTCAGCCCCGAGGCCAGATCATCGAAAATCCAGGGCAAGAACATCGCCGACCTGTGCGAGATGCAGATCAGCGACCTCGCCGCGTGGGTCCGCGGGCTCAACGAGCCATCGGTCGCGCCGCTCCTGAAAGGCTTGCAGCACCTGCTCGACTCGTTCGCCGAAATCGGGCTGGGCTATCTCTCGCTGGACCGTCCTGCGGGGACCCTGTCCGGGGGAGAGGCGCAGCGCACCAAGATGATCCGGCACCTGGGCTCGTCCCTCACGGACATCACCTACGTCTTTGACGAACCGACCATCGGGCTTCACCCGCATGACATCGAGCGGATGAACCAGCTGCTGCTGCAGCTGCGCGACAAAGGCAACACCGTGCTCGTCGTCGAGCACAAGCCGGAGACCATCGCCATCGCTGACCACGTGGTTGACCTTGGGCCGGGCGCCGGCACGGAGGGTGGCAGCGTCTGCTTCGAGGGAAGCGTGGAGGGGCTGCGCGGGAGCGCCACCATCACCGGCCGCCACCTCGACGACCGGGCCACCGTGAAGCAGTCAGTGCGTACACCGTCCGGCACGCTCGGCGTGCGGGGGGCCTCGACGCACAACCTCAAGGGCGTCGACGTCGACGTTCCCCTCGGCGTACTTTGTGTGGTCACCGGTGTCGCCGGTTCGGGCAAGAGCTCGCTGATTCACGGCTCGGTGGCCGGCCGTGACGGTGTCGTGGTGATCGACCAGGGCGCCATCAAGGGGTCGCGGCGTAGCAACCCCGCGACGTACACGGGCCTTCTCGAGCCGATCCGCAAGGCGTTCGCGAAGGCCAACGGGGTGAAGCCGGCGCTGTTCAGCTCCAACTCCGAAGGCGCCTGCCCCACGTGCAACGGCGCGGGCGTCATCTTCACCGAACTGGGCGTCATGGCCACCGTCGAATCCACCTGCGAGGACTGCGAGGGCAAGAGGTTCCAGGCGTCGGTGCTGGAGTACACGCTGAACGGCCGGAACATCGCCGAAGTGCTGGCCATGTCCATGACGGAGGCCGAGGCGTTCTTTAGCGAAGGGGAGGCCCGCACACCGGCGGCCCACAAAATCCTCGACCGGCTCGTGGACGTCGGGCTTGGCTACCTCACGCTGGGCCAGCCGCTCACCACCCTGTCCGGCGGGGAGCGGCAGCGCGTCAAGCTGGCCACGCAGATGGCGGAAAAGGGTGAGGTCTACGTCCTCGACGAACCCACCACCGGCCTGCACCTCGCCGACGTCCAAAACCTGGTGGGCCTCCTCGACCGGCTCGTCGACTCCGGCAAGTCGGTCATCGTCATCGAACACCACCAGGCGGTCATGGCGCACGCGGACTGGATCATCGACCTCGGCCCCGGCGCCGGGCACGACGGCGGCCGCATCGTTTTCGAGGGAACTCCCGCAGACCTCGTCGCCGGCCGCTCCACGCTCACCGGCGAGCACCTGGCTGCCTATGTGGGAGCCTGATGGCGGCATCGGTTCAAAGGCACGCATGAGAGCGGAAGGAGGCGTACATGGGGCATTGTGATTTCTGCGCGATCGTTGAGGGCACCGAAAAGGCGCACATTGTGTACCGCAGTGAGGACGCCATTGCGTTCTTCCCGCGCAAGCCCGTCGGTCGCGGGCACACCTTGGTGGTCCCCGTCACCCACATCGCCAATTTCCTGGCCGCCCCCGACTCGGCTGCCTCCCGACTGGCGGCCTCCTGCCGGACAGTCGGTGCCGCCCTTCAGGACGCCCTGCGGCCCGAAGGAATGAACCTGATCACCTCTGCCGGAGAAGCAGCCACCCAATCGGTCTTCCACCTCCACTACCACCTCGTCCCGCGATGGAAGGGCGACCGGATGGGGGACTTCTGGCCCGGCGGTGAGGACGCTTCCGATGACGCCCAGGAGGCGCTGGCCACCCGGATCCGCGAAGAACTCGCCCGTCCCTGACGCGTTCCCGGACGCCCGCCCTCCAAATCGGCCGCCCTCCCTCCGGCTCGACTAGGTCCCGGTTTGGGCCCTCAGGTGCTGACGCAGGCCGGGAATGGCGAAGTCGACCTTGCCGTGGCCTGCTGCTTCGATGAGGCCCGCCGCCAGGAGGCGGGAGCGGTAGTTGGCGACGAGGTTGGTCTTGGCCTTGATGCGCCGGCCGATATCCGCCGCGGTGGAGGGTTCGTCGTCGTCGGCCATGGCGCGCAAGAAGTCCATGTCTCGGGGGGAGGCTACGGAAAGAGCTGCTTCGATCACGGTCCGTGCGTGGCGGCGGTGCGCTGCCCGGATGGCGAGATCGACTTCATTGGCTGTAAGCGCACGGTCGTTGTTTTCGGCTTCGCGCCAAAGGAAGTACCCCACGAGTTGGATCAGGAACGGGTAACCGCCGGTGGCCTCGGCGGCGTAGCGGACGAGTCCGGGGGAGACGGACACGCCTGCCTGGCCGAAGGTGGCGGTGTAGGAGTCTTCGACTTCCCGGACGGCTGCAGCGTGAAGGTCGATCTTGTCCGCCCGCCGGAGGAAGGTCGCAACCCCCTCATTGAGTAAGTCCGACACGGCGGCCGGCAGGCCGGCAAAGACCAGGCCGATGGGGAGCCCGTCCTGGATGAAGTGCTGGACGCTAGCGGCCAGTTGCGCGATTTCATTGCGGTCTGCCGCATGGATCTCGTCAACAGTGATGATTAAGCCTGATTTGCGTTCGTCGAGGAGGCGCAGGAGTTCGACGCCGAGGGTCCGCCAGGCGACCTGACGCTCGGGTGGGAGCTGGGTGGTAATGCTGAAACCCGCTGCCGAGATCGCCGTGATGCGTCGGGACTGCGGACCGGTGCCTAGTTCTTCGGCGAGACCTCGCATGGACTCGCCGATGCGGCCCATGAAGCCTTCTGTGGCTGTTTCGGAAATGACCGCCCAGCCCTGCTCGCGGGCCGCGTCGTGGGCCGCCCCAAGCATGACGGTCTTACCGATGCCCCGGGCTCCCGTGAAGATCGTCAACAGTCCAGGAGCCCCGGAGCCGAGGCGCAACCCATACTCGAATTCGTCCAGCACTCCGCTTCGCCCGAGGATTTCCGGGGGAGTGGCACCAGCCGAAGGGCGGAATGGGTTGTCCAAGGAAGCTCCTGTGAGTCGGTGTGTGTCTTGTGAGTTTCTTGATCGACTCTACCGAGTTTTGTGAGCTTCAATGAGTTTTGTGAGCCTATCCCGCTCAGCCCGTGCGGGAGGGCCGGTAGGTGTTGACCAGGACTCCGGATGGCAGGGCGCGGGACTCGACCAGCGTGTGTTTGGTCAGCGCGAACCCGTCGGAGAACAGCTTTTTGCCGGCGCCGAGCACGAGCGGGTAGACACAGAGCCGATACTCGTCGACCAGGTCGTGCTCAGCCAGGGTCCTGATCAGTTGGGTGCTGCCCCACACCCGGATTTCGCCGCCTGGCTCCGCACGCAGCTTCTCCACCGCGGCCGGCACGTCGGGGCCAAGAAGCCGCGTGTTCTTCCAATTGACCTCGCTCAGCGTGCGCGACGCAACGTACTTGGGGATGCTGTTGTACCTTCTGGTCAGCTCCCCCTGCAGGCCCTCGGCGCTCTCGTCCCACACGCCCCAGGAGCCAGCAAAGATCTCGTACGTTTTGCGGCCGAGCAACAGCGCCTCAGTCCTGCCCTCCCATTCCGCAACGATCTCGCCGATCTCCGGGGCGTCGTACCAGTTCTGCCAGCCGCCGTACTCGAAGCCGTTTTCAGGGTCCTCCTCCGGGCCGCCGCCCGCCTGGACGACGCCGTCGAGGGTGATGAACGCCTGCACCACGATCGTGCTCATATCCGGTTCTCCTTGGTCTGGTCCGGGCCTTTCTCTTTTCTACGAGCAGTCTGGGACCGATTCGACAGGGCAACCGGCAAGGTGTCAAGGACGTTTCCATTCAGGCCCGCGGAAGCATCCTGCTGAGCTGGCGGGCTCTAGTGGCCTCACCGAGTTTGTCCGGATTTCTGACCAGGTAGAGACCGGTCACGTGTTCATTGTTGGATTCCACTATGACGACGAGGTCAACGACATCTCCGCTGTAGATGATGATCGCCGGCATCGCGTTCACTGCTGAGAGTGCGATGCGCATGTTGGGGACAGGAGTTTTGGAGATACCCACGAGGAATCGGGTGATGTTGTCTGCGCCGATCACGGGTTTCCGGGCTGCTGTGACTTTTCCGCCACCGTCTGAGAAGAGGACGGCCCCGGGAGCAAGGACGTCCATGAGTGCCTGGACGTCCCCGCCAAGGGTCGCTGAGATAAACCGGTCAGTGACCGCCTTCTGCCGTTGGGCGTCCACTTCGAAGCGCGGCTGCCGCGCGTGTACGTGCGCTTTTGCTCTGCTGGCAATCTGGCGGACTGCTGCGGGCGACTTGTCCGTGGCTTCCGCGATTTCGGCATAGGAAAAATCGAACACCTCGCGGAGGACGAACACGGCCCGCTCATCAGGGGAGAGGGTCTCAAGGACCACGAGCATGGCAATTGACAGTGAATCACTTAGTACAGCGTCCTCGGCAACATCAGGGACGGTCACCACCGGCTCCGGGAGCCAAGGGCCGATGTAGTCTTCCCGGCGCCGCTGCGCCGTGCGCAGCGAATTCAGTGCCTGGCGGGTCACGGTTTTGGCCAGATAGGCCCGCGGGTTTCCGACGGCGTCGGCATCCACTCCCGACCACCTCAGGTAGCTGTCTTGAACCACATCCTCGGCGTCTGTCACTGTTCCGGTGATTTCGTAGGCGATGGTGAAAAGCAGGGATCGGTGTTCCTCAAAGACGTTTGCGGCTCCCACGGTCTTACCGGGCTGCCGTCGGCAGCGGACCCTTGGCCCACTTGTACGAACCGCTGCGGCGAAGCTCGCCTCTGATCCAGCCCAGCGTCATTCGGCAGATCTGCTCCTTCGCCAGCCCGCCAAGGCGGCCTCGAACCACTAACGATCGTGGCCGGTCATCGGCAGTGACCGTCTGGATCAGCCCCGACTTGCGTCCAAGGCTGATGCATTTCAGCACGTACCCCGCCGAGAGAGGAGCAGGGGCCTGCTTTTGCAGGCGGGCGAGGATGCTGTCCGCAGCATGGGCGCCCAGCGGCAAGGCTGCCGCGCAGCTCATGCGCAGATGACCGGCTACCGAGTCCGGGATTCGAACAGCATCGCCCGCCCCGAAGATGTCAGCATATTGCGGACAGGACAATGATTCGTCGACCATGAGCCTGCCCTCCGCATCCGTCGGCAATCCGCTGTCACGAGCCAGGGCCGGCGCGCCGAACCCCGCGGCCCAGATCGTGCAGTCAGACGTCAGAGTGTCCCCGCCTGAAGTTCTTACGGACGAGCTGTCGCAGGCCTGCACATCGGTATTGTCCATCATTTCGACGCCGAGCGCCGAAAGCCGCTTCCGCACCGCGTGTCGGCCCGAGTGGGAAAGCGTGTCGGCAATGACCCCCCGCGAAACGAGGCGGACCTGCAACCCTGGATACCTTTCGGCAATTTCCGCTGAGAGCTCGATGCTGGTCAAGCCACCTCCGATGATGCTGACGCGTGCGCCCTCTTCCAGTTGGGACAGCCTGGCCCGTAAACGGCCTGCGGATTCTGCGTCCTGCAATCCATACGCCCCCACCGGTGCCTTGGCGGCCTGGGTACTGCCAACGGAGTAGAGCAAGGCGTCATAGCTGAGCGGTGCGCGGCCGCTGGAAAAGTACACCTGACGGTTTATTGGGTCGATTTTCAAAACAGAGTCCGCAATGACGTCCGCACGCTGATTCAAAACTGACCGCATCGGCACCGCCGCTGACGCCCTGCTCCCGGCGGCAACCTCGTGAAGGCGGATTCGTTCAAGGAAGTCGGCAACTGGATTGACGATGGTAACAGTGAGGGACTCGGGAAGTTGCTTACTCCCCGCGAGCCTGTTCGCCGCCATCACCCCGGCATACCCCGCCCCGATAATGACGACCCGAAAACGTGCTGACACTTCAACTCCCTTCGCTAAAACCCGTCCGTTGAACATAGGACACCGCCGAGCCCCGAATTGTGACACGGCGGGGGAGTTGACGCATCCGGTCGAGGTGATCGCGAAGGTGACGGAAGATACGGCAGCCGTAGCGCGCCATAGGGTGGCTGACTGGTCTGAAGCGTTCCGGACCGGCGGGGGAGAGCCAGTAATCAAGGAATCCCCGCCACCCGACCGAACTCCGGGAAGGCCGGAATCGTCCGGTACTGCGCGGGTTCGGACCAAGTCCGTATTCGCCTATTTCTCGATCTCGTAGCGCAAAGGTGCCGCGGGCGTCGTCGTGTCGTAGGTCCGGGTTGCTTGGGAGACGCATCTCAAGTACCAATCTGCAGACCGGATTCGCACAGGAAGGCGGGGACGCCGGGCGTTCTTGGGGGCCGCGTCCGGGAGGATCTGTTTCGACGGCGCCAGCCGCCGTAAGCTATGGGCATCCGTCACACCTAGGAGGCACCCATGCGCACGGCAACACCCCAGTCCCAGGCCGAACAGGTCCGCCATCTTGCAGATAATCTCGTGTCCCAGTTCACCAAGGGGAGGGAGTGGGCCACTCCCGAGGTCGAGGCGACATTGCAAAAAGTGGTCGCGGGGCTCGATGCCGGGATTGAATCTGCGTCCCCGAGGATCCAGGCCGGCCTGCGACGGCTCGCTGACGAACTCGCCGGCGGAGTGGAAACTCTGGCTCCCCGTGTTCACGAGGGCCGGAAGCGGGGTGCGCTGAAGTTTGTCCCGGCAGGTAGGGCCACCCGCGCGGCTAAGTCGAGGCGGACGGCGTCCGGAAAAGCATGGTTGATTGCCGGGGCGGTGGCCGTCGGGGTCACGGCGGCAGTCGCCGTCTGGTTCTCTTTTCGGCCGGCCGATGACAAACCGGCGCCGTTCGTGAAGGTGCAGCGGACCGGCGCGAACCCCGATGCGGACACCGCCCCAGCCGAAGTCCGACCTGAGGCAACATGATTCCGGGAGGCCCACGGCCGGCGAATGGGTCCCGCGGACTCTGCCCCGCGATGTTCGTGAGGCGCCTGCCTGTATCAGCATCCTGGTCCGCCGGCCCGCCGTGGAACAGCGACCCTGAGATACGGAACCGGTTGGCGTGGTGCCCGTTGCCCGGTTCCTAGGTGATGCCTAATTTCAGTCCGATGGCCATGACAGACAGTATGTCGGCTGAGTTTCACGGGTCGAGTTCGCCGCGGCGGCGTATCTTCCGGGCGGAATCTTCGCAGCTATGGTCACAGCCTTTCTGCTCATCCTTCAACGCAAACTACTTCGGCGGCCGGCACGAAAACCGCGGCGCGCCGTTAGGTGGGCGCGGGTGATCCCAAAGCCACGCCTGACTAACGACGACACCTCGTGAGCCGCTGTGAGGCGGGTTCTCACCTGCTTCCACGTGCCCTAGTAGAACGCCGATAATCGACATTATGTCAAGTAGAACTTTGATTATTGCATCTGTTGCGATATCGCCGACGACTCCGCCCCTCTCCCATGAAGGAACCGTTTCGCTCGGTCAAACACTCTGACCCGCGTAAATGCTTCGACGACGGGTGTTGTGAGGCATCCTGTGGGAGACATTCGGACGACCGCCTGCGAACAGTATTTCCGGGCGCATCCCTCGCAAGTCTGCTTTGACTCGAGTCCTGACGGCGGAACGCGGCCACGGACATATGACCGACTGGCTGGATCTCTTTCCGTCCGAATGTGGCACGCTCGTGTCTGAACTTGCGTTGAAGCGCCGGTTCAACCGCTACTGCGAAGACCGGGGCCACTCCCCCGGCTTGGTCATCGCTGATATGGCGGCCAGGCGGCGATGGCCATCCGAAACATCGGTTCGGAGGCGGAAATGTTTGCGACGGTGCTGGCTGTGTCATCGGGGGTGATGAGGTTTTCCAAGGCACCGAAGTTTGCCAGCGCGGACAGTACTGCCATGACCAGCAGGGCAATTCCGGCGCTCAAGCTCGGTGCGCGCAGGGATTTGGTGGGTGGGTTGCCGGTGCGGGCACAGAGCGGTACGGCATTGAAACTGACATGGCATGCTTCTCTCTTATGCTTGTTGGGCTTAAATAGTGATGGCGACTTTTCCGCGAGCCTTGCCGGCGTCGAAGTACCGCATGGCTTCCGGGACCTGATCCAGGGTGTACGTGCGGTCGATGACCGGTTTGAGGCTCCCGGCTTCGATGAGTCCGCGGAGGTTCTCGAGATCCGCTGCGCCTTGCTTGACCATAACCATGGTCAGCCGCTGGCTGATGAACGGGGAGAGGACCAGAGCCCGCAGCTGCCGGTCCAGGCTGCCGGTCCAGGATCCGCCTTCCTCCCCGCCGGTGATGACTGCCGTTCCCGAAGGGGCGAGCGCGCTGCGGAGCCGCGCAAGGGTGGGGTTCCCTGCGATGTCCAGGATCAGGTCGTAGCGTTCGCTGCCGTCGGCGAAGTCCTGATGCGTGTAGTCGATGACGTGGTCTGCGCCGAGGGAGCGAACCAGGTCCAGTTTGGCGGTGCTGCTCACGCCCGTGACCACGGCACCGGCAGCCTTGGCCAACTGCACCGCATAACTGCCCACCCCGCCCGAGGCGCCAAGGATCAGAACCTTCTGCCCCGGCGTCACCGGGCCGGCGGCGCGGAGCGCCTGCAGGGCGGTGCTGGCCGAGACGGGGACCACGGATGCCTGCGCGAAGGTGAGGTTGGCAGGTTTACGGCCGAGCTTGTTTTCCGGCGCCGCGGCGAACTCGGCAAACGGGCCTTTTCCGAAACCGAAGACCTCGTCCCCGACGCAGAACCTGGTCACTGCTGCCCCGACTGCTGTGACAGTGCCGGCCAGATCCAGTCCCGGGACAGGGTTTTTAGGGGCGCGGATCCCGTAGACCAGCCGCAACGCATAGGGCAGACCCGTGGTCACATGCCAGGTGCCCCGGTCCAGTCCAGCCGCGTGCACACGGACCAGAACTTCCTTCTCCCCTATTCCGGGGCGGGCAATGTACGCCAAGTGCAGGACATCGGCGGACCCGTAGGTCTCCTGCACAATTGCCCGCATCGACGTTTCCCCTCCGGACGCTCCGCCTGCGGACGAACTTTCTCCAACTCTCTGACCGTGGGGTGTCATGGCCGTTCTCCATTCGAATGGGACTGCACCGCATCTTCGTACGCTGTACGATTATGGTAACGTACGCTGTACGAAACTGCTACGGCCGGGAGCCCCTGATGTCACCCACCGCACGAAACCTGTCGCCGCAACGCATTCCGCTCAGCAGGGAGAGGGTCCTTGCTTGCGCCTTGAACCTCGCCGACAAATTTGGAATTGGGGCTTTGACCATCCGCTCCCTGGCGATCAGCATGGGAACGAAGCCAATGTCGCTCTACCATTACGTGGCCAACAAGGATGAGATCCTGGATGGCATCGTGGACATGGTCTTCGACGAAATCGATCTGCCATCCCCGGAAGGTGAGTGGCGGGACGAAATGTACCGGCGGGCCCACGCAGTGCGCCGCGCACTCAAAGGCCATCCCTGGGCGGTCGGACTGCTGGAAACCCGGGCATCCCCCGGCGCCGCGACCCTGCGCCATCATGAGGCGACCCTGGCCACCCTTCGGGCCGCGGGATTCTCGGTTCAGATGACAGCCCATGCCTACGCGCTGCTCGACAGTTACATCTACGGAGCCGCCCTCCAGGAAGCCGCCCTGCCTTTCCACGGCCCGGACGCCGCGCCCGAGGTGGCCACATCGATCGTTGAGCTTTTTTCCGACGGGCAGTACCCCCACCTGGTCGAAATTGCCACCGAGCACGTCCTCAAGCCCGGCTACGACTTCGCGGACGAGTTCGACTTCGGACTGAACGTCATACTCGACGGGCTCGCCCGCTCGATTCCCAATCCAAAAGACGACGCCACGCACCAGCCGCCCGGCGCGTAAGCGGAACTCCCGCCCGTCAACCTCAGTAGGCGCAATAGGCGCAGGGTCTGCCCCTCCGCCGGCAAGGGAGAACGTCCCGTCGCTACCCGTCTAGAGGCCTCCGCCTATCGCTTATTCGTACGATGTACGCTAACTTGGCCGTACGTCGTACGAAAGGGTGCTGTGGGGGCCCCTGGGCCCGGCCGACCCTTGGCACTCCAGCCCTCGGCCCTTCAGGAAAGAAGAAAGCCATGTCAACGTCAACGCCCGGCCGTTCTCCCCGGGGACCTGACTCGCCTACAGCCAGAATGTCCGCGCTGCCCATGGCCCTCGTTGTGGTGGGCGTCCTCTTCGGACTCGCCACGGTGGGTATGCTGTCGGCCTACCGTTCCCTTCCGTGGGGCGTGGACGCTCCCGCTACCGCATGGGTCGTTATTGGGGCCGCCGTGGTCTTGATCATCGTCGGAGCTGCAGGCCTGGGAAGAGGCATCGCGCCCGGGGCTTCACAGGAAGCCGACCGGGTCGGAAACGAGCCAGCACAACTCACCGGGCATCTTGACCCAGGCCTGTCACGGTGGCTCTGGCTGGTCAAGTGGATCCTCGTCATCCCCCACTACATCATCCTGGCCCTGCTGTGGATCGCGTTCCTCGTTGTGACAGTGGCCGCGGGATTTACGATTCTGTTCACCGGCCGCTATCCGGCGTCGCTCTTCCAATTCTCGGTGGGAGTCCTCCGTTGGAACTGGCGGGTGGCATTTTACGCATACGGCGTTCTTGGGACAGACCACTATCCGCCCTTCACACTGGCCCGCAGCGACTATCCCGCGGAGTTCGACGTTGCCTACCCAGTGAAGCTCTCCCATTGGAAGGTGCTGTTCAAGTCCTGGCTGTTCGCCTTGCCCCAGCTGCTCATAGTCGCCGCCCTCACCGGAAGCCTGACATCCTCATCAACGACGAGCATCTCACTGCTCAGCTTGCTGGTGTGCATCGCAGGAGTCATCCTGCTCTTCACCGGTGTCTACCGTCTCGGAATCTTCGACCTGCTTATGGGCATCAACCGCTGGTCCCTTCGCACCATCACGTATGCGGCCCTGATGAGCGACAAGTACCCGCCATTCCGGCTCGACCAAGGCCCGCTCGATCCTCCACTGAACCCGGCAGCAACGCTCACGACTGCGTGATGCCGACGGCCGCCACGGCCCACCGGGCTTCTTGCCCGAGCAAAGACTCCGGGTTCCTGGACTAATCCAGCCCGGCGGGTGCGTGAGAGCGCATCGACCAGAGAGCGAAATCATGACACCCGCAACCATTCCCCGCCCCCGGCCAAAGCCCCGGGTCCGGTGGATCGTGCCCGCCGCCCTGATCTTCCTCAGCCTCGTCCCGGTGATCGCCGGTGCGGTGCGCCTGGCCGACCTGACGGGAGGTGAAATATCACCGGAGAACGCGCGGTTCTTCGATTCGCCCACCCCCGTGCTCATCCACATACCCGCTGTCACCGTGTACCTGCTGCTCGGGGCATTGCAGTTCGCTCCCTCGCTTCGCCGGGGCAAGCGCGGCGGGCCCAGCTGGCACCGCATCGCCGGGCGCATTCTCGTCCCCGCCGGCCTGCTCGCCGCCCTGTCCGGCCTTTGGATGGCGGTCTTCTACGACCTCCCGCCCCTGGACGGGACGCTTCTTCTCGTCCTTCGACTGGTCTTTGGCTCAGCCATGGTGGCGAGCCTTGTCCTGGGATTCATCGCTGTACGGCGCCGGAACTACGTCCGTCACAGTGAGTGGATGTCCCGGGCGTACGCCATCGGCGTTGCCCAGGGAACCATCGTTGTAGTGACTATTCCCTGGGTTCTATTGGTAGGACCGGTAGACGAGCTTACCCGTGCGCTACTGATAGGGGCTTCATGGGTGATCAGCCTGGCGGTGGCCGAATACTTCATCTACCGGCGCGCCCAAGGACCCGTGCGAACCTCGCACCCTTCCGCCCGCCCCGCTCAGGCACATTGAACACTCGTTATCTCTCGCATTACCCACACAGACAAGAGCCTCAAATGTCCTCGAAAATCCAGGTATTCCTACCCACCGTGCTGATCAAGGTCTCCGCGTTCGCCGGATTTCTCTCAGGAGCCATATTGGTGGTGAACGCGGCCAAGCGGGCTGGGGTCATCCCGACGTCGCCCTTCACGCAGCTGGCCGCACCGGTTGCCCAAATGGCCGCTATCGGGTTGGTAATCGGAATCTATTTGGTGACCTCCCGCAAAACCGGGGCGCTGGGCGCCTCGGGTGCCGCGCTGACGGTAATTTCGCTGGCTGGCCTCGTCGGGGTCGAGTTTGTTCTCAACCTTGTCTTTCCCTACGTTGATCCGGGTGTAATCATGGCGTTGCGTGCGGGCCCGCTCGGTATCGCCCTGACAGCGGTATCAGTGCTGTTCCTGCTCGGCACGGTGGTTTTCATGGTGGCGCTTTGGCGCGACTCAAGCGTGCCTAAGGGAGCGGTCCTCCTTTACACCGCGAGTGCCATTCCCATCGCCTTGCGGACGGTCTTTCCAGAGACGGTGCTGCAGCTGGGACTGGTCGGTCTGGCCGCGGCTATCATCTGGTTTGCCTCCTGGATGCTCCGGAACGTCCCTCACGAAACGGCCGACGGGACCGCGGCCCGGGGACCGGCAACAGGCGTGATTTCAGGCTAGGTTCAGGTGCTCCTCGGAAAACCGGCATTCCCCAAGGCTCTGAAGGCAGCCGCCGCACTGAATCATGCGGAAGCAGGGGGAGCCATCCAGAGGCTCCGACAAATGGAGGGCTACTCCAAGAGGCCACCGGCAACGCTTCCTTGGGACGGATTAGCAACCATCGAAGGATCTTGACCATGGCACAGCCCGCAGCCTCCCCCGGTGGCGGCCCAGGTTGCCGTGGCCTGCCGACCATCCCATGAGCGCTCCCCAGCCATTCTCGGGCAGCTCCGCCCAGGATGCGGAGGGCCCGGCTGTTTGCACGTCACCCCACGGGACGTCCCCTTCATGGCCGCTCATGAACTCACCGTACCGCCAGGGGCCCTCGTAGCCGTGTCCGCAGGCTCATGCGAGGTGGCAACATGTCTGCCTTTCACCCCAAGCTCAGTACTCGCCCTTGATCACGAAGTAGGAGCCGCGGATGACCCCGGCGAGCTTCGACTTCTGACGCGCGAACTTGAAGCTGGACGCCAGCTCATCGGGAACTTCCATGCCCTCTGAGAGCTTGAACCCCACTGCACGCTTCGCCCCGTCCTCGATGCCGTACATCACGTTTACAGACAGGCCGGACTCGTAGAACACGTAAGCCATCCGAAAACCGTCCGCTTCGAAGGAAGTGACTTCCAACGGACGGGCTGAAATGACGATGTTGCGCTCGCTGAGGACACGGTTTACCCAGTCGAGCGTCTCCGGCTCCTCACTTGCAGGCATGACCGTGAGAGCGTGGTCGTACTTGTTCTTGTAATAGCGCGCCTCGTTGGCGCGCAATCCTGCTAGCGCCTCCGCCACTGGGGACGATTCCAGCCCGACGGTGGATACGTTCTGGAAATCTACGGTGTATGGCATACGCCCTCCTGGATAGTGATTCATCGCGCATTTCACCCTACGTCCAGCGCTGCGGCCCGGCTTCTCTATTCCTGCTCGGTCGGGACGGAACATTCGCATTGATGTGAGCAGCTCCCCTGTCCGGTCCATGGCATACCGGTGCTTCATTGTTCGCCATTTCGAATCGTCTTCCGCACAGTGTCCGCCCACGTGCCGCTTTCGGCGGTGATGGTCTTGCGCATGACCTGGGCCAAGCGGTCACAGCGGGTGTGCGGATCGTTGTAAGGGGCCACGCCGGCGGCATAAAAGAAGCCGTGTTGGCGCATCGTTTCGGCACTGGTCCTGTAGTTAATCCAATTGGGATGGAACTGCCCGATCTGCTGGCCGCTCTCGATGACAACAATGGCGGCCCCAAAGCTGGCGGTGATGGGTGCCGGAGCACCCAGGGCGGCCAGCACTGTTACAGCGGCCCCTGCGCCGAGTGCCAGGAATTTGAGGATTTGGTATGCCCTGCGGTTTCGAGTGGCCGCATGGTCATACCATTGGAACTGGGCACAAAATTCTCGCCAAACCAGGCCTGTCGCAGCGGGATCGATGGGCTGTGGCAGGGATCCTTGCATCTTTGCCCATTCGGTCTTCTCGGACGCGACATCTTTTTGATCCACGTCAGGCTCCTGACTGAAGTTTCCCAGTTGTGAGAATCCCGGGCCTGTTCCTGCTGAATATGGCGGCCATGGCGGGTGGAGGCCTGTCCGGCGAAGACTTTGTGTGGCGGGCACCACCGCGTGTGACAGGAGTCTAAGGCCTGCCCACTTTACTGGACAACAACGCCTTTCTTGATCGCTCCCCTGGGCCGGGCTGCTCAATTCTGCAGTGCTGGAAAAGGCCTCAGGTGTAACGCTGGAATAACGTCGGTCCGATAGCGTCACGCTAAAGGCGCCTTATGTAACCCCTCAGAAGGTAACTCCTCAGATTGGAGCAAGAGATGCGTGATTCTTCGGTGGAAACGGCCCCCGCCAAGTCCCCCACACCCAGACATGACGCTCTTTCCAACCCTCCGAATGAAACGTTTCACCGTGGGAGGGGGAAGACCAAGCCAGGGCCCACGGCAAGGGGACGGTCGTTCTTCATGCTCATCACGGCCCTGATCGCAATTTTGGTGGCAGGTCTTGTTGCGTTGACGACCTCCGACTCGGCGTCCGCCAACCATCACAAGAAAGGCTCAAAGATCTCCGTGGTGGCAAATGAGTTTAACCTCGAAGCGGGTCGAACGGTGCCCCCGCGCAAGATTACGTGTGTCTGGTCGGACAAGTACGAAACCTACAACTGTCGGGGTAAGAACTTCAGTGAACCCCTCACTACGAAGCCCCAAGACGACAACAAAGATTATCTACCGCGGGGCTCCAACTATCTCGGGGGCGGCGTCGTGAATCCCCACGAGTTCTCCTGCGAGCGGATGCCGCCAAAGGATCCAAGCACCATTAGACCAAGCGACTATAAGTGCTCCGATTCCAGCCATAAGTTCTTCTTGAACCAGATGGTGTACGTGATCTCCCCGGAGAACTGCGATTCCAGCAGCCCGAAGTGCATCGAATTCGTCTTGCCACCCCGCAAGTGACGCGGATGGAGCGGCGTTCGGCCCCCATACAGGCACCGAGGTAGCCATGACGTCGCTCTTCGTGAGCCACAGCTCGAGGGACCGCGTTCCTACCGAGAAGGTGCGCGACTGGCTGAGAGCCGAGGGGTACGTTGCCCTGTTTGTGGACTTCGACCCCGACGACGGCATCCGCGCAGGCCGGGACTGGGAGCGCGAACTCTACGCCCAACTGCGCAAATGCGACGGTGTCGTCTTTCTGGCCAGCGCGGCGTCGACCACGTCGCGATGGTGCTTCGCGGAGGTAAGTCTGGCCCGGGCGCTGGGCAAGGCCGTGATCCCCGTCCGTGTGGAGCCAGGCGCGAGGCTCGACCTGCTCGACGACGTGCAATGGATTGATCTGGCCGACGGAGACCCCGCCCTGAGCCGCCTGCGGCGCGGCCTGCTGGCTGCCGGCCTCGACCCGTTTGAGTCGTTCGCGTGGGATCCCAATCGAGCCCCATACCCGGGGCTGAGGCCCTTCGAGGCTGAGGACGCCGCGGTCTTCTTTGGCCGTGGTCCGGAGGTCGGCAGGCTCCTCGAGCTGCTGCAACCGACGCTGCAACGCGGAACCGGCCGGTTCATCGGGATCGTTGGCCCCTCGGGCAGCGGCAAGTCCTCGCTAATGCGCGCGGGACTGTTGCCCCGCATGGCGCGGCTCAACCAGCGTTGGGTGATCCTGCCACCACTGCGACCCGGTTCAAATCCCAGGCAGCAACTCGCCGCCTGTCTGGCGGACAGCTTCGGCGTCCACGGAGGCATGTACACCCGCGTCGATTTGGCGACCCGCCTCGAGCAGGGCCCCAAGGCTCTCTTCGACCTGGCCATAGAGCTCGCCGAACTGAACGGCAGCCCCGGCTCGGAGCGGCCGAAAGTGCTCGTGGTCATCGATCAGGCGGAGGAACTGCTGACGCTCACCGGGCCACGTGAGCAGGAAGCGTTCCTGCAGCTGCTCGCGGGAGCTGTGACGCGAGAACGCTCCCCGCTGTGGGTCGTCGCGACGGTCCGCTCGGAGTTTCTGTCGACCGCTCCTGGGCGGGCCGGACTTTGCGAGGCGATGAACGACTCACTGGTGGTGGAGCCGCTCAGCCGGTCACGGCTGTCCCAAGTCATTGCAGGGCCTGCGCAACGTGCCGGCGTGGATTTCGAGCCCGGGCTTATCGAACGAATTGCGCAGGATGCGGAGCAGGGCGACGCGCTGCCGCTGCTGGCTTACACGCTCAGGGTGCTTTACGAGCGTATTGGAGTAGATGGCAGGATCGACGGCAGCGACTACGAGACTGTCGGAGGCGTCGTCGGCGCCCTGACGAGACGCGCCGACCAGATCCTCGACGAATTAACCCGGCGCGGGCTTGGCGCCAAGGTCCTACCCACCTTGCTCAAACTCGTGTCGGTGGAGCAGCACGGTGAGCCCACCCGGCGGCGGGTGCAGCGCCGAAGCCTCGCGCCGGACGAACGTACCGTCGTCGACACGTTCGTCGAGGCACGCCTGCTCACCAGCGCGGCAGACACAACAACGACCGACGACGGGCACCGCGCAGACGACGGTGTGCAGGGCGCGGTGGACGTGGCACACGAGGCGCTGCTGCGGCAGTGGCCGCCGCTACGCACGGCGATTGACGCGGCCCGGGAATGGCTGCAGCTTCGATCGGAGCTCGATCGCCTCGCCGCGGACTGGGAGCAGGCCGGCGCGGACGAGTCCTTTCTTCTGCGCGGCAGGCGGCTGGCCGTTTTCGACCGCTGGCCCGAGGATCGCCTGCGAGACCTCACCCCCCTCGAACGCCGTTTCCTCGAGAGAAGCCGCGAACTTGCCGCGCGAGAGCTGCAGACAGCGCAGCGGTCGAACCGGCGCCTGCGAACCCTTGTAGGCGGCCTCGCCGTCTTCCTCGTTCTCGCGCTCGGCGCGGGTGCAATTGCGTGGCAACAGAACCAAGAGGCACAGAAACAGGCCGATCTCGCGCTGAGCCGACAACTGGCGGCGGCAGCGGATCGGCTGGTTGACTCACAGCCTCATACCGCGATCCTCGCCGGACTGCACAGCCTCGGTGTCGGTGCCGAATCCGCAGAGCCAGCACCGGGCTTGATCACGGCGTTGGCGCGTGTCACCCACCCTTCCAAAATGCTCCTTGGACACACCGGCCAGGTGCACGGCGTGGCGTTTAGCCCCGACGGCAAGCTGCTGGCGTCCGGCGGGGGCGACACGACCGTGCGCCTGTGGGACGCCGCGACGGGCCACGAGCGTCACACGCTACCGGGAAAGGCGGAAGTGTGGGGAGTCGAATTCAGTCCCGAAGGGCACCTGCTCGCCGCCGGAGACAGCGGAGGGACCATCCGGATTTGGGACCCGGGCACCGGCCGCCCGGAAGGTGCGGCTCTGGAGCATGGGGCCTGGGTGTGGGATGTGGCATTCAGCCCCGACGGCCGCTTCCTCGCGTCGGCAGGTGGTGACGGCCAGGTGAAGGTTTGGGACATCACGTCCCACCGTCTCCGCGGAAGCCCTCTGACCGGCACGGACGGCGCGGTGTACGGCGTGGCGTTCAGCCGGACCGGAGTGGTGGCCGCGGCGGGAGAGGACGGGATCGTTCGGACGTACGACCCCGAGTCCGGCAAACTCCTGAAGGAGTTCGTGAACGGCGAGAAGGTCCTGGCGGTCGCGTTCAGTCCGGATGGCCGGATCCTTGCCGCTGGCGGAACTGGCAAAGACACGCGGCTGTGGGAGGCCCGTACCGGCAAGGCTCTGGGCGGGCCGCTGGCGAGCCACGGCGAGGAGGTGCGCGGTCTGGCCTTCAGCCCGGACGGTCGGCTCGTCGCCTCATCGAATGCGGACCACACCGTCACCTTGTGGACGGTGGCAAGCCGCCAGGCCGCAGGCCTGCCACTCCTCGGTTCCACGCAAGACGTCGAGGGAGTGTCCTTCAGTCCCGACGGGTCTGCACTGGCCACGGCAGGGTGGGACGGCGCGGTGCGGCTCTGGGATGTCGCCGAGACCAATTCGGTCAGCCGCGCGTATCCCGGACACATGGACTACGTCCAAGACGTCGCGATGAGTGCTGTTGGTGGCGTGATGGCCACCGCCAGTGTGGACGGTACTGCGCAACTTTGGGACGTGCCCTCCATGCGACCCCGCGGCCCGGCCCTACCTCATAACTCGGAGGTGAACGCCGTGGCGTTCAGCCCGGACGGGCACACCCTCGCCTCTGTCGGCGGCGATGGCGTGCTGAAGCTCTGGAATGCCGGGACCGGGCGCCTCCAGGGCCCCCCATCGCGGCCAGCGGGGTCTTGACCGATGTGGCATTCAGCCCGGACGGTCAGCACGTCGCCGTAGGCGTCGACGACGGCAGCGTGCAGATCCTGAGCGTGACGTCGCGCGAGCACCATACGGTGCCGCAGCTCAACCACCTGGACGCCGTAAACAGCATCGCGTTCGGCCCCGACGGTTCGATAGCATCCGCGTCGGCTGACGGCACAGTCCGTATTTGGAACCCGGCCTCGGGGCGATCCGTCGGACCACTGACCGGGCACCAAGGACCCGTCTACGGGGTGGCCTTCAGCCCGGACGGGCGTGTGCTGGCCTCCGGCGGCTCCGACAACAACGTCTTGCTCTGGGACGCGGCGACCGGAAAGAGGATCGGTGCGCCGCTCAGTGGGCACACTGACGTCGTGCGAAGCGTCGCTTTCAGCCCCGACGGTCGCCTGCTCGCCTCCGGGAGCGAAGACCGGACGGTCCGGGTCTGGGACGTCGCTTCGACGCAGTCTCCCCCCATAACCCTCAGCGGGCACAACGCTGAGGTAACCGGTGTGGCGTTCACCCCCGACAGCAAGTTCGTCGCGTCCTCGAGCTGGGACAGAAACGCCCGCCTGTGGGACCCGGGCTTCTCGTCTTGGGCCCAAACCGGCTGTGCCCTGGTCAATCGAAACATGTCGATGAGCGAGTGGACTGCCCTACTACCCGGCCGACCGTACGAGCGGACGTGCCCGAATCTGCCGTCGGGCCCCGGGGCACCGCCCGGCGCCCCTAGTATCCGATGACCCTTGTGGCGAATGGCGCGTGCCTTCGCAAGTAGGCCGGGGCGTCACTCTCCTTAGTCCCCTACCGCACCCGCTCAATGCACCCCCAGACAATTACCGCGGAAGAACAGACCTCGCACTTATAAATCTCGTTCCCGCCAGTCCGGAACGACCCTGCCGGCACTGTCCCTGTGGGCGTACATTCAGCTGTGCCAGCCCGTCCGCGGAATCCGTCCGCCCGGCCGGCGTATGGATCCTAAGGAGTCTGTCATGACTATCCTGACCAACAGCCTTGTTCCCGGCCTGACCCGGGAACAATATGAATCAATCGCTGCCAAGCTCGTCGACAAGCTGAAGGCCTCCCCCGGTTTCATTGCGCACTACGCATGGGAGCGTGAAAACGGGGTGAATGTCGTGGAAATCTGGGAGAGCGCCGAGCAGCACGATGCCTGGTTCAACGAAAGTGTCAGGCCCAATTTGCCGGTAGAGGTCACCCCGGAGAAGAACGAGCTGATGAACAAGGTGGTTGCCTAGCCCTCGGGACCGGACGGGACCGGCCCTCGTGCGGGCCGGACTGCAGCATCCCGCGGGGGGATCAGGTGAGGAATGCCTCAGGATCGTGCAGACTCGACAGATGGACCTCACCAACACTGCTCACAGGCAGGACGCCGGACCGTTTTACCACGGCACCAAAGCCGACCTGAAGCCCGGTGATCTCCTGGAACCCGGCTACAGCTCCAACTACGGCGAGCGGACCAAAGCGAACTTCATCTACCTGACCGCCACCATGGATGCGGCCATCTGGGGAGCGGAGTTGGCCATGGGCGAGGGCCACGGCAGGATTTACTGCGTGGAACCCACCGGCCCCATCGAGGACGACCCCAACCTGACCGACAAGAAATTTCCGGGCAACCCGACCAGGTCCTACCGCACCCGAAGGCCACTACGAGTACTCAGCGAAGTCCTGGACTGGGAGGGCCACTCCCCTCACGTGCGCCGAGCCATGCTTGAGCACCTTGAAAAGCTCAAGCGGCTTGGCATCGAGGCAATCAACGACTGAGCCCCGCGCTCGCAGGTAAGCCCCCAATAACTCAACTGAAATTCGCCGCCGTCGTCCGTTCAACAGTCCCCTCAGGGATAGGTCGGTAAGGCAATGTACTGGTTGATGTTCGAGGACTGGAAGGCGTCAAACGTCAGCGTCGATTGGCCGCCTTCCGGGTTCCCCACCACTACTGTCTGGTCTGCGGTATTTACGCCCAGCAATGCGTAGGAATGGTCGGCTACCAGCTCGCCCTCGGAGTTGGACGTCCCCAGTGTGACGAGACCATTCGAGAAATCCTGCTGCATCTGATCAAAGCTCACTCCCGTCATGGGGCCGCCGGGATTGCGGTCGACGCCCTCCTTGCCAGTGATGGCATAAAGGGCATTGTGCACATCGTGGTCCTGGAGATTACTGAGATCGGTGCCATCGATGCTGTTATAGCTGTTGCCGTTCGCGGCGGCCCACCCCTTCTCGATGATCGCCGCCCAGGAAACGTTCTTGCCATCGATGTTTTCGATGCCATTTTCGAAGGGCTTGCCGCGGCGATACGGAAGATCACCGTCAACGGTTACCGTCACGGGATTGGCGACCCCGTCATACCTGCTGTGGAATGAAATGGTGTAAGTGCCGTCGCCGTTGTCGCGGACCATGTTCATGATGGTTTCGGGCTCTCGAGCGGCGACCGTCATCAAGGCTGCCAGGAAATAACAATCTCCCGCGTCACCCTGCACGATATTTGTCAGGTCTCCGGAAATGTTCGGCTTTCCGGAGCTGTCCAGCGCAAACAGCACCTGGTTCGGCACCTGCTGGTAAGTCGCGCGCTTCACCGTCGGATTGCTCACCGGAGGTGTGGAGGGTCCCGGCGTCGAGGTAGGAGGCGCCGAAGTTCCGGGCGCCGCACTAGGAGGCGTCGAGGTAGAAGGCGTCGTCGACGTGGGAGGCGTGGAGGCTCCCGTCGTGGTGGGAGGCATAGAGGTTCCCGGCGGCGAAGCAGTGGGCGGAGTGACGGACGCCCGGAAAAAATAGACAAGCGCAATTCCGAAAACTACAACCGCGGCAATCAATGAGTAAATGCCGACGGTTCGAAATCTAGTCGGCCTGGATACTGCACGCTTCATTACGTGCCTCCCGTTCTGCGGGCTCCCGCCCTTGCTGCGGGATCGCCCCCAGCAAGGTCCGCGGCGCCCTCGCCCTGGTCCCCTCGTCATGGATCAATTCACCATGTGAGCAACAGCTTGCTCCGGGCAACCAGAAGGCGCAAGGAGCGGCGGACGATGCACAGGCAAAACAAATGAAACTCACAGAGAGCAGGCGGTCCTCAGGCGGGCTTTCCCTGTCCGCCCCGGCCCTGATGTTGTCGTGACTCCTCGCTCGGATTCCCGGGCCTGAAGCCGATCGTGGCCGCCGACGTGGGGACAGGATCAAAGAACGCGGATGGGGCGCACGTTCAGAAAGGCCTCGATGTTTTCTATCGCTTCTTGAAAGTAGCCGCTGTAGTTGCGTTCGGTGACGTATCCCAGGTGTGGAGTCGCCAGCACATTTGGCAGGTCCCGGAACGGTGAGTCGTGCGGCAGCGGCTCCTCCTCGAAGACGTCCAGTCCGGCACCCCCGATCTGGTGTTCGGACAGGGCAGTCAGAAGGGCTGTTTGGTCAACGATGCCGGCCCGTGAGGTATTGATCAGTAGCGCAGTCTCTTTCATCAGCGCCAATTCCGGGGCGCCGATCAAACCGCGGCTCCGGGGACCCAGCACAAGGTGGACGGAGACGATGTCAGCCTCGGTGAGTAGCGCGTGCTTCGACGGTGCCAGGCGGACACCCGCGGCGTCGGTCCGCTCGGCGGTGAGGTTCTCGCTCCAAGCCACCACGTCCATGCCAAAAGCGGCCCCGATGCGGGCAACCTGAGTGCCAATCTTTCCCAGTCCGATCAGGCCAAGGGTGGATCCATACAGATCCCCGCCTACGGTGTGCTGCCACGGGCCTCTCCCCTGCAAGGCAGCGGTTTCGGGAAGTATGTGACGGGCCAGGCCCAGGATCAGCGCCCATGTCAGTTCTGCCGGCGGTTGTGAATTGCTGGCCGTGCCGCAGACTGTGATGCTCTGTTCCCGCGCCGCGTGCAGGTCGATGGCAGCATTTCTCATCCCACTGGTGATGAGCAGTTTCAGCTGGGGCAGGCGTTGCAGCAAAGCGGCAGGAAAGGGCGTCCTTTCACGCATGATCACGACGACGTCGAAGGGGGCCAGGCGTTCGGCCACAGCTTCCTCCTCATCCAGATGGTCGGTAAACACCGTCAGCTCGACCTTGCCCGCGAGTTGGTTCCAGTCGCCAAAATGGCGCGCTGCCTCCTGGTAGTCGTCAATCACTGCGCACCGCAGAGCCACGAAGAGTCCTTCCGGTTGTTGGTGAGCAACACCATACGCGGCGGCAGCGGCTACCGGCGGGAGGGAACGCAGAAGCCGCCGACCGTTTCGGGTCGGCGGCCACTGGAGGCTCAGGCGAAGCCTGGCCCGTCGGCTTTCACGGCAAGGACGGGGCGGTCGGCCTGCATGAGGATCCGCTGGGCGTGGCTGCCGAGGATGAATTTGCCAACCTGGCTGCGGTGCCGCAGGCCGATGACGATGAGGGAAGCCCCAGCTTCCCGGGCGATGTCGAGGAATTCATCGGCGAGGTCGTACTGGTAGGGAGGCTGGATGACCTCTGCCTTGACCCCTGCCGTCCTTGCCCTGCTGGCAGCGTCGTCCAGGACGGCGCTGCTGGCCACGGACTTATCAACCAGAGCCCCTTCTCGGGCCGAATTGACGATCAGCAGGTCCTGTTGCCGCAGCCGCGCCTCGGCGATGCCTGCCGTCAGGGCAGCCTCCCCCGCTGGGGTGGGGACGAATCCGACCACGATGCTCATACCGTTTCCTTAATTTTCGTTGTGGCGGGGTCCGCGGTCGCGGCCCTGCGTTTGGCCAGCAGGCTCCGGAGGCCCGGGAGCACCGCGACCAGGACGAAGACAGCCAGGAGCGTGGCCGAAATCGGCCGGCTGAAGAATCCTGTCGGGTCGCCGCCGAAGACCAGCAGTGAGCGGCGCAGGGAGCTCTCCAGGAGGGAGCCCAGGACGAAGGCCAGAACCAGCGGACCGGGTTCGAAGCCGAACTTCTTCATGAGGTAACCCACGATGCCGAACACCACCACCAAGGTGACGTCGAACATGCTGTTGTTGATGGTGTAGGCGCCCAACAGCGTGATCAGGGCCGTGACCGGGGCCAGGATCGCCGCCCTGACCCGGAGGATCTTCACGAACACCCCGACGAGCGGCAGGCTCATGATCAGCAGCAGGATGTTGCCGATGTACATGGAGTTCACGACGCCCCAGAAGAGCCCTGGGTCCTGCTCCACCAGCTGCGGGCCCGGCGTGACACCCTGGATCAGCAGGGCCCCGAACATCAGCGCCATGGTGGCATTGGCGGGGATTCCCAAGGTCAGCAGCGGGATGAAGGAAGAGGTGGCGGCGGCGTTGTTGGCGGTTTCCGGTCCGGCCACACCCTCGGGGGCGCCCTTGCCGAAGCGCTCTGGCTGCTTGGCCCGCTTCTTCTCCATCGCGTAGGAGGCCATCGAGGCGATCGTGGCGCCACCACCGGGCAGGATCCCGAGGAAGAACCCCAGGACCGAGCCGCGGCCGATCGCCCCGGACGCCTGGGACAGATCTTTGCGAGAGGGCCATACGTTCGTGACGGTCGACGGCGCCTTGGCCGCCCGGTGCCGTTCCTCCAGGTTGTAGAGGATCTCGCCCAGGCCGAAGATGCCCATGGCGATCGGGACGAAGTCGATTCCGTCTGCCAGTTCGAGGCTGCCGAAGGTGAACCGGCTTTCGCCTGTAAAGATGTCCCGGCCCACGGTGGCCAGCAGCAGCCCGAAAGCGGCCGCGATCAGTGCCTTGGTCTTGGCGCCATTGCTGATGGTGGCCACCAGGAGGATGCCCAGCAGCGCGAGTGCCGAGTATTCGGCGGGGCCGAAGTCCAGGGCGAAGCTGGCCACGATGGGAGCCAGGAAGGTCAGGCCGACAATGGACGCGGTGCCGCCGATGAACGAGCCAATGGAGGCCAGGCCCAGGGCGGTTCCTGCTTTGCCCTGCTTGGCCATCTGGTAGCCGTCAAAGACGGTGACCACGGAGGATGCTTCGCCCGGCAACCGGAGCAGCACGGAGGTGATGGTGCCGCCGTACTGCGCCCCGTAGAAGATGCCCGCAAGCATGATGATCGCGGTCACGGGTTCGACGTTGTAGGTCAATGGCAGCAGGATGGCGATCGTGGCCGCGGGTCCGAGACCCGGCAGCACACCGATCAGCATGCCGATAACGACGCCGATCAGGCAGTACAGGAGGTTCATGGGCTCCAGGACGACTACGAATCCGTTGAGCACGGGATTCAGGAAATCCACGGTGGTCTCCTAGAAGAGGTGGGGAATGGAAGTATTGAGCGCCAGCACGAAGATGCCGTAGAAGGACACGACGACGACGGCGCTCACCAGTAGCGTTGAACGCCAGGTTTCGCCACCGAGGAAGCGCATCCAGACGATGCACATTACGAGCGCGGGCAGTTCAAAGCCGATGACGGGCATGAGGGACACCATGGCAGCCAGCGTGACCAGTCCGGTCACCGGGGCCATGGACATGCGGGTGAATTTTTCCGCATCCCGGTTGTGCCTGCCTGCCACCAGCTGGAACAGCGCCAGAGCCACCATCACGCAACTGACCAGGAACGGCCACAGCCCGGGCTGCGGCGCTTCCGGGGTGCCCAGGCCCATGGCCACGGACAGGACCAGCGACCCGACGCCGATGCCCAGCACCACCAGTGACGAGGCAGCGTTGGCGAGCGGACCGGCGGCCGGCGGCTTTTCCTCTTCCCACTGGGCGGCCAGTTGTTCGGGGGTCAGATCATCTTCGGGGCCGGCCAGCACGTCGGCGCTGTCCGGCAGTACCTCGGTGTCGCGTGCGGGGGCCGACTGCCCGGCGGAGCGACGGGAGTGGATGCCGTCCTCTCCGCCGGACGTTCGGTTTGTTTCCTGCACTCGAATCACTTCGTCCCGCTGAGGCTGATGCTGTACTTCTCCACGAGGGACTTGTACTTGGCGGCGTAGTCCTTCCACTGGGTCACAACTTCTTCGCCCGAAATTTCCTTCGGGGTCAGCATGTTCTTCTTGTTGAACTCCTTGTAGGCGTCGGACTTGAAAGTCTCCTGGAAGGCGGCGAGCAGCTTGTCCTTCACCTCCTTGGGCGTTCCCTTGGGCGCGGCGACGGCGCGGTACTGCGCGACGGGGACGTCGAAGCCGGACTCTTTGGCCGTGGGGACGTCCGGGAGGAACGAGTTCCGCTGTTCGGAGAACACGAGCAGCGGTGCGATCTTGCCGGCCTGGATCTGGGGCATGGCTTCCCCGAGCTGGATGGTGGTGACTTCCACCTGGTTGCCGAGGACGGCGGTGAGGGCGGGCTTACCACTGTCGAACGGAACGTCGGTGCCCTGCACGTTGGCCTGCTTGAACAACACCTTCTGGGCCAGCTGGCTGCCGGTGCCGACGCCGGTGGTGCCGAAGGTGATGTTGCGGCCCGCCCCGGTCAGGTCCTTGATGGACTTGAACCCGGAGCCCTGGCTGGCGACCAGGACGTAGTCGTCCTGCGACAGGCCTGCGATGACGTCGAAGTCATCGATGTTGACCGCCTCGTCCTTGGCCACAGCCAGCGGCGTGATGGTGATCAGGGAGGCATTGATCAGCAGCAGGTTCTGGCCGTCGGCCGGCTTGCCCGCCACTTCTTTCGTGGCGAGGGACCCGTTGGCGCCGGGCTTGTTGACCACCGGGACGGGTGCCCCAAGCGTCTTGGCCGAGCCTTCAGAGATGGCCCGGGCAATCAAGTCGGTGCTGCCGCCCGGCGCCTGGCCGACGGTCAGGCTCACGGGGCCGCTAGGGTAATTCGCCGAACTGGTGCTGCCGGCGGCGACGTTGCCGCAGGCCGTGAGGGCCAGCAGGGTAACGGCCGATGCCGCTCCGAGAACGGCGCGGCGGGTGGGGAACTGCATCATTGGAACTCCTCGTTGACACTGCGGGGCGGAAACCCCGGAAGGATGTGAACCGGCTCACTTGCGGCTCGCTGAATCGAGTGTAGGAACGGGTTATGATGCATGTCTAAGCCCAAATATGCATCAAGTGATACCCGGAAGGCATCATGTTTACCTTTGATCAGCTGGCTGGCTTCATCGCCGTCGCCGAGGAACTGCACTTCGGCCGCGCCGCGGAACGGCTCAACATGACCCAGCCGCCACTGAGCCGTCAGATCCAGAAACTGGAGAAAAGCGTCGGCGCGGAACTGCTTGAACGCGACAACCGCAGGGTCCAACTGACCCACGCCGGGCAAGCCTTCCTGGAAGAGGCGCGGCGCCTGCTGGCGCTGGCGGAGCGTGCCCCGGCCACCGCCCGCCGCATCGCCTCGGGCCGGTCCGGCGTGCTCCGGATCGGCTTCACTGCCGCCAGCGGCTTCAGCATTCTGGGCCCGCTTCTGGAGGAAATCTCCGCCGCGCTGCCCGACGTCGACATCGACCTTCAGGAGCTGGTCACCGGCGAGCAGATCCAGGCCCTGCTGACCGGCGAACTCGACCTCGGGCTGGCGAGGCCGCCTTTCGACGGCGAGATCTTCGATTCACGCCTGCTCTACCGGGAGGCGATGGTGGTAGCTGTTCCGGCCGGCCATCCGTTGACCAGGCTCGGGCGCGACGTCGAGAACGAGGACCTCAGAGACGAGCCCCTGATCATGCATTCGCCATTGCAGGCGCGCTACTTCTACGACCTTGTGGTCCGCACCCTGCCGGTCCAGCACGGCAACGTGGTCCATACGGTGAGCCAGATCCTGACCATGGTTTCGCTCGTCGCAGCACGGCGCGGCGTCGCGTTCGTTCCCCGCTCCGCCACCGCCCTGGGCATCGACGGCGTCGAATACCTACAGCTCGGAGGCGACCGCGGAGAGCCAGTGGAACTGCACGCCATCTGGAGCCGCAAGGTGGAGAACCCGGCGCTTGGCAGGCTGCTGCGGGAACTGGACTTCGCGCGGGCATAAGTACGCGGGCCGCGCAAGAAGGTGGCACGGGCGCCAGCAATGCACGAACGGTATCAAAACATACAAAAAAGCACTTGGACAGGCATGAGTGGCCGCTCCTAGTCTGGGACGGAAGCACACCACCTACGCCGATTTCGGCGCCCATCCGGAGGAACCCACCGTGGCAAAGTACACACCCCAGGAGCTGGCCGACACCCTCAAAGACGGCCTGCTCTCCTTTCCCGTCACGTCATTCGATGCAGACCTGCAGTTTGACGAAGAGAACTACCGCAAGCACCTCGCCTGGCAGGCCAGCTTCCCGGTCGCAGGGCTCTTTGCCGCAGGCGGCACGGGCGAGGGCTTCTCACTGACGCCCTCCGAGTCGGCGCGGGTTGTCCTGGCCGCCGTCGAGGAAGTCGGCACAACAGTGCCGGTCCTCGCCTCCGCCGGCGGCTCGACCGCCCAGGCCATCGAAAACGCCCAGGCCGCGGAGGCCGCCGGCGCCGAGGGCATCCTGCTGCTGCCGCCGTACCTGACGGAAGCGGACCAGGGCGGCCTGATCGACCACGTCAGCGCTGTCTGCAGCGCCACGTCGCTTGGCGTGATCATCTACAACCGTGCCAACGCCATCTACAAGGACACCACGGTTGCCACGCTGGCCGAGCGCCACGAGAACCTCATTGGCTTCAAGGACGGCGTGGGCGATCTCGAACACGATGCCCGCGTGTACGCCAAGCTCGGCGACCGCCTGTTCTACCTGGGCGGCCTGCCCACGGCCGAGACCTTCGCGCTGCCGCTCCTGCAGCTGGGCATGAGCACCTACTCCAGCGCGATGTACAACTTCGTTCCGCAGTTTGCCCTCGACTTCTACCAGGACGTCCGCAACAACGACCGCGTGGCCGTCAACAAGAAGCTCAACGAGTTCGTGATCCCGTACCTGGACATCCGCGACCGCGTGAAGGGCTACGCCGTCTCCATCGTCAAGGGCGGCCTCGACGCGATCGGCCGTTCCGCCGGCGGCGTCCGTCCCCCGCTGCAGAACATGGCGGAAAAGGACCTGGCCGACCTCAAGGCACTCATCGCCAAGGTCTCCTAGCTGGACCGTCTCCTAACTGCCGGCCCGCCCGCCAGCTCCCACCCGTACCACCAGGAGGAACAATCGTGACCCTTACCGGACACTCCCTAATCGCCGGACGGACCGTCGCCGGCGAAGGCAAGACCACCTTCGCCTTCAACCCCGCCACCAACGAACAGCTCGAGCCTGCCTACACCCTGCTCACCGAGGAGCAGCTGAAGGCCGCCACTGCCGCGGCCGCCGAGGCCTTCAAGTCCTTCAGCGCGCTTGACCCCGAAACCCACGCCGCGTTCCTGGACACGATTGCAGACAACATCGAAGCCATCGGCGACGAACTGATCGTCCGCGCCGGGCAGGAGACCGGCCTGCCGGCCGCGCGCCTGCAAGGCGAACGGGCCCGCACCATCGGCCAGCTGCGGCTCTTTGCCAACGTGGTCCGCCAGGGCGACTTCCGGGGCGTCCGCATCGACCCGGCACTGCCGGACCGCACGCCCCTGCCGCGCGCAGACATCCGTCAGCGCCAGATCCCGCTGGGTCCCGTCGCCGTCTTCGGCGCCAGCAACTTCCCGCTGGCCTTCTCGACGGCGGGCGGGGACACCGCCTCGGCCCTCGCCGCAGGCTGCCCGGTGGTCTTCAAGGCCCACAACGCCCACCCCGGCACCAGCGAACTGGTGGGCCAGGCGATCGCCAAGGCCGTTGCGGACTCCGGTCTTCACCCGGGCGTTTTCTCGCTCATTTACGGCCCGGGCAGCAGCATCGGCCAGGCGCTCGTGGCTGACCCGGCCATCAAGGCCGTGGGCTTCACCGGCTCCCAGAGCGCCGGGATCGCCCTGATGCGCACCGCCGCCGCACGGCCGGAGCCCATCCCCGTGTACGCGGAGATGTCCTCCCTCAACCCGGTCTTCGTCTTCCCCGGCGCCCTCAAGGGCGACGCCGGCGAAATTGACGCACTGGCACGGCAGTACGTCACCGCCGTCACCGGCAGCTCCGGCCAGCTCTGCACCTCCCCCGGCCTGCTGTTCGCCCCGGCCGGCGCGCCGGGCGACAAACTGGCTGCCGCCGTCGGCCGCGCTGTTTCCGCCTGCGCTGGGCAGACGATGCTGACCGCGGGCATTGCCGGTTCCTGGAACTCCGGAACGGAGGCGCTCGGCGCTGCCGAGAACGTGACCGTCGTCGGGACCGGAACCCCCGGCCCCACCGAGAACGCCCCGGCACCGGCCATTTACGGCACGGAAATCCGCGACTTCATCACCAACGAGGTGCTGCACGCGGAGATCTTCGGCGCAGCCAGCCTGGTGATCCGCTACTCCTCCGCCGAGGAACTCATCGAGGCCACCAACCGGCTCGAGGGGCAGCTCACCGCTTCCCTGCAGCTCGCCGAAGAGGACTACCCGACGGCGGCACGGCTGATCCCCGCGCTGGAACAGAAGGTCGGGCGTATCATCGTGAACGGCTGGCCCACCGGCGTCGAAGTTGGCCACGCCATGGTCCACGGCGGTCCTTTCCCGGCCACCTCCGACACCCGCACCACGTCGGTCGGAACCCTGGCCATCAACAGGTTCCTCCGTCCAGTGGCGTACCAGAACCTGCCCCAGGAGCTGCTTCCGGCCCCGCTGCAGGACACTAACCCGTGGCGCCTGTTCCGCCGGATCGACGGCGTGAGCGAGAGCGCGGAAGCAGCCCAGAAAGCAGAGGTCAACGCGTGAGCACGCAACCCACCATCGCCCGGGTCGAAGTTGTCCCGGTCGCCGGTCACGACAGCATGCTGATGAACCTCAGCGGCGCCCACGGACCGTTCTTCACCCGCAACGTCGTCATCGTCACCGACTCGGACGGCCGGACCGGGCTCGGCGAAGTACCCGGTGGGGAAAAGATTCGGACCACCATCGAGGAGGCCGGCCGGCTGATCGCCGGCCAGCCGGTGGCACGCTACCGGTCCCTGCTGCGCCAGGTCGCGGCGGAGTTCGCCGACCGCGACGCCGGCGGCCGCGGCCTGCAGACGTTCGACCTCCGCACCACGGTGCACGCCGTCACCGCCGTCGAATCAGCGCTGCTGGACCTGCACGGACAGTTCCTCGGCGTCCCCGTCGCCGAGCTGCTCGGCGACGGCCAGCAGCGCAGCTCCGTGCCGATGCTTGGCTACCTCTTCTTCATCGGCGACCCCGGCCGGACGGACCTGCCCTACCTCGTGGAGGACGCGCCGAAGGACCGGTGGGAGCAGCTTCGCCGCCAGGAGGCCATGACGCCCGAGACAGTCGTTGCCCTGGCCGAAGCGGCCCAGGAGCGCTACGGCTTCAGCGACTTCAAGCTCAAGGGCGGCGTGCTGTCCGGCGACGACGAGGTGGACGTGGTCACGGCACTGGCCAAGCGCTTCCCGGAGGCCCGCGTCACGCTGGACCCGAACGGCGGCTGGCTGCTGGAGGAGGCGATCCGGCTCGGCAAGAGGATGCAAGGCGTGGTGGCCTACGCCGAGGACCCCTGCGGTGCCGAAGGGCGTTTCTCAGGACGGGAGGTCATGGCGGAATTCCGCCGGGCCACCGGACTGAAAACCGCGACGAACATGATTGCCACGGACTGGCGCGAAATGTCCCACGCAATCCGCAGCAACGCCGTCGACATTCCCCTGGCCGATCCGCACTTCTGGACCATGCACGGCTCCGTCCGGGTAGCCCAGCTTTGCAACGAATTCGGCCTGACGTGGGGTTCGCACTCGAACAACCACTTCGACATCTCCTTGGCCATGTTCACTCACACGGGCGCTGCGGCACCCGGCGAGATCACGGCGCTGGACACCCACTGGATCTGGCAGGACGGCCAGGGCCTGACCAAACAGCCACTGCAAATCCGGGAGGGGGCCATCGAAGTTCCGGACGCGCCCGGCCTCGGCATCGAACTGGACCGGGAGGCTCTGGACAAGGCGCACCGGCTGTACCTCGAGCACGGCTTGGACGCCCGGGACGACAGCGTCGGGATGCAGTACTACATCGACGGCTGGACCTTTGATCCCAAGCGGCCCTGCCTGGTCCGCTAAAGATCCGGTCCGCTAAAGACCCGGTCCGCTAGTCCACTAAAGGATCCCCACCCTTCCGCACGGCCGGCACTCCCCACGCAACAGGAGACGGCCGTGCGGAGACCACCTTCGGCCCGCCGGAGGCGTTTGTTGTATCGAAAGGCGATATTTGTGGGCGGCGTTATCTCAGGAATACTCATCGTTGCCGCAGTCATCGCCGTCGGTTACCTCGCTGCCAGGTTCGGCATTCTGGGACCTGAGGTCCAGGGTGCACTGACCCGTACTGCCTTCTACATCACCAATCCCGCTCTTCTTTACACCGTGGTGGCCGGCTCGGACATCCGGGCGGCACTCGGAACAGATGCCCCGCTGGCGCTGCTTTCAGCAGCGGCAGTGGGGCTTCTGTATTGGCTGCTGAGCTTCCTGTTCTTCCGTCGGCCCGCAGCGGAAACCGCTGTGGGCGCGATGGCCAGTAGCTACGCCAACGCCAACAACATCGGCATTCCTGTGTCGCTCTACGCGGTGGGCACCGCCCAGCACGTGGCACCGGTCCTGCTTGTGCAACTGCTGGTTTTGGCCCCTACCTACCTCACCATTCTGGGCCTCGTCTCCGGCGCCCGGATCTCGTGGAACAGGATGCTGCTCCAACCACTGTCCAACCCCATGATCATCGCCTCCGGCCTCGGCGCGGTCGTGGCGCTGACAGGCTGGCAGGAACCGGATCTGCTGCAAAAACCCATTGACATGCTGGCTGGCGGCGCTGTACCCATGGTGCTTCTCGCCTTCGGCCTGTCCCTTGCCGGCAGGGCGCCCCTGCAGAAAGACGACGGCCGCACCGAGACACTGGTGGCCACTTTCCTCAAGATCGCCGGCATGCCCGCCGTCGTGTGGCTGCTGGGCCGCTTTGTTTTCGGGCTGGAGGGCCAGCACCTGCTCGCCATCGTGATCATGGCGGCCCTCCCCACCGCGCAGAACGTCTTCCTCTTCGCCTCCCCCTACGGCCGGGGAATGACCGTGGCTAGGGACGTCATCCTCTGCACCACGGTCCTGTGCAGCGGGGCGCTCCTGGTAATTGCTTGGGCCGCCGGCTAGGGACTCGATCTGCGACACCTCGTTCTTATCGCGTGTCCTCGGTCACCCCTAAAACTGTCGGACCCCTCTGACAAAGTTGTCCCATGGAAGCCAATGGGCAACAGGACGCGGACACTGTATTGGAGGACAGTGCGTTGGAGGACACTGCGTTGGAGGACAGTGCATTGGAGGACACTGCAGCGCAGACTGACGCTTCCGGTTTCAGGGTTGTCCAAGGGCGTGGCCCCCTGGACAAAACGGCCCGCAGTGGCGAAGCTACCGACGCACTAAGCCGGTGTCTGGCCCTGCTGGACGCCGAAGCCGAGGGCGTGATCGAGGAGCTGGCACGATCGGACTTCGATGAAGCGGCCGACTTTGCGGGATTGGCCGAGGAGCTGGCCCACCGAGTCGAGTACTATCAGCTACTCGCTGCCGCGGCGGTGGACAGGACCCGGGCCGAAGGGATCAACGCTGCCGGACCCCCCAGCGGTACCACTGGCTGGACCACGGGCTGGGGCACGGAACCCGCCCTACCTACGCCGCCGAGCAGCGGTCCGGCGCAAGCCAGCGCGGCGTTAGCCGGCGAAACGGCTAGCACGAATGGAGCTGCCGCCCCGCGTACAACGGCCGTTTGGTCTCCGGCGGATGACGGGTGCCGGAACACCGCCGAGTTCCTTCGCGTCAGGCTGCAGATCAGCGTCGGGGAAGCCCGCAGCCGCCTCGCCCTCGCCGCCGCAGCCCTTCCCCGCACCGGCATCGCCGGTCTGTCCACCCCACCATGCCAGGCGACCGGCTTGGCCCTGGCCGCAGGGACGATCGCCTCGCGCGCCGGCGCCATCATTACCACCGCCCTGGACAAGGTCCGCCCGATTGCGGACACGAACACGGTCCAGCACATGGAAGCCATCCTCGTGCGCACCGCGATCGAGACTGACCACGACTTCCTCGCCCGCATTGCCCACCGCTGGGTCGACGCCATCGACCAGGACGGCACCGAACCCAACGAAGAAGAGCTCCGCCACCGCCAAGGCGCCTTCCTCCGACGCCCCCGCCGCGGACTCCACCACGTCGAAATTTTCGCCACCACTGACCAATATGAACACCTGCTCACCGTCATGAACACCGCCACCAACCCCCGCGTCACCGCCAACTCCGGCGGCGACGGCAGTAACGACGGCGGCACCGCCACCTGCGACAACAGCAACGTCGGCCGTACCGCCAGACCGGACCCGGTTTTCAACGACGCCCCGCCGGAGCTGGACCGCCGCACCCGAGCCCAGCAACTCCTCGACGGCCTCGTCGGCGGCTGCAAGGCAGCCCTCGCCACAGGCACCCTGCCCGCCACCGGCGGACTCCGCCCCCAGGTCATGGTCACCATCAACTATCAGGACCTCCTGAACCGCCTCGAGACCACCGCCGCCCAAGGGCCCCGATACGCCACCCACACCTCCCCGTCCAGTAGATGGCCAGCCATCCCCGGCAACCCCCAACCAGGCACGGGGGTGGGCACTGGAACCTTCACCTACACCGGACCCATCACTGCCTCCACCATCCGCAAAATCGCCTGCGACGCCGAGATCATCCCCGTCCTGCTCGGCAGCGAAGGCCGCATCCTCGACATCGGCCGCACCACCCGCATCTTCCCGCCCCACATCCGCAAAGCCCTCACCGCCCGCGACCAAGGCTGCGCCTTCCCCAACTGCACCATCCCCGCACCCTGGTGCGAAGCCCACCACATCACCTACTGGTCACATGGCGGAACCACCAGCACGGATAACGGCGTCCTTCTCTGCACTCATCACCATCACCTCGTCCACAAAGAGCAATGGAAAATCCACGTCAAAGCCGGCATTCCATGGTTCACGCCACCACCCCACATCGACCCTCGCCAAAAACCCCGGCAAAACCACCACCACCAGACATGACCACGCGGGCCATGCGACCCGTGGGATCCTCTTTCGCTGACACAGGGTTCACTTGTATTACAAGTATGGGACTTGTATAATAAGTAAGCGGCGATGTTGCCCCACTTCCCAAGGAGAATCTATGACCAGCGTTGATCTGATCCGCCACGTAAAGCTTTCCACCGCACGACTCCCCCTCCCCGTGCCCATCAGCGATGCGAAGGTTTTCACCGGGCGCCAAAAGCCCATGACGGAAGTTGTTTTCCTCTTCGCCGAGATCAGCACCGAGCAGGGCCACAGCGGCATCGGCTTCAGCTACTCCAAGCGCGCCGGCGGACCTGCCCAGTACGCCCACGCCAGGGAAGTCGCCGACGGCCTCATCGGGGAGGACCCCAATGACATCGGCAAGATCTACACCAAGCTCCTGTGGGCCGGCGCTTCCGTGGGCCGCTCCGGCGTGGCAACCCAGGCCCTGGCAGCCATCGACATCGCGCTCTACGACCTCAAAGCCAAGCGCGCGGGCCTGCCGCTTGCGAAGTTCCTGGGCGCCTACCGCGACTCCGTCCAGACCTACAACACCTCCGGCGGCTTCCTCAACGCCACCCTGGACGAGGTCAAGGCCCGCGCCACCCAGTCCGTCGAGGAAGGCATCGGCGGCATCAAGATCAAGGTCGGCCTGCCGGACACGGCCGAGGACCTGCGCCGCGTGGCTGGCATCCGCGAGCACATCGGCTGGGACGTGCCGCTCATGGTCGACGCAAACCAGCAGTGGGACCGCGCCACCGCCCTGCGCATGGGCCGCCAACTGGAGGAATTCAACCTCATTTGGATCGAAGAACCGCTGGACGCCTACGACTTCGAGGGCCACGCCCACCTGGCCCGTGCCCTGGACACCCCCATTGCCACCGGCGAAATGCTGGCCTCGGTGGCGGAGCACAAGGGCCTGATCAACGCCGAGGGCTGCGACATCATCCAACCGGACGCACCCCGCGTCGGCGGCATCACCCAGTTCCTCCGCCTGGCCGCCCTTGCGGACGAGCGCGGGCTCGGCCTCGCCCCGCACTTCGCCATGGAAATCCACCTGCACCTGGCAGCGGCGTACCCGCGCGAGCCCTGGGTGGAACACTTCGACTGGCTGGACCCCCTCTTCAACGAGCGCCTTGAGACCAAAAACGGCCGGATGCTCGTTCCGGACCGCCCCGGACTCGGCATCACCCTCAGCGACCAGGCCCGCGCCTGGACGACCGACTCGGTGGAATTCGGCAAGTAACCTTAAACCCATGAGCCGGAACCTGACCGCGGACCTCGCCGCCGACCTTCGCATGCGCATCGTCGACGGCGTGATCCAGCCCGGCGACAAGCTGCCCAGTGAAAATGCGCTGATCAGTGAGTTCGGGGTGAGCCGGACCGTGGTGCGTTCAGCCCTGACGCGCCTGCAGGCTGAAGGTCTCGTGGAGACGGAGCGCGGGCGGGGCAGCTTCGTGCTGACCCCGCCCCCGGAGGGGTTGCAGCCTGGACCCGGCGGACGGGCTGTAGCGACCTTGGAGGACCGGGTCCAACTCCTCGAATTCCGCATGGGCGTTGAGTCGGAAGCAGCAGCACTGGCAGCCCTCCACCGTTCTGAACGGCAATTGCAGGCAGTGCGAAAGGCCTTGTCTGACTTCACTGCCAGCGCCGGACATCCCGCCCACGCACTGAAGGCCGACTTCGAGTTCCATCAGGCCGTCGCGGCAGCCTCCGGCAATCCCTTCTATTCCAGCTGCCTGGCCTCGCTGGGCCCGACCATGATCGCCATGCCGCGCGCCCGCCTGCTCGCGGACGCAGAGCACTACGCGTCTGGACACTTTAACCAGGTGGTGCACGAGCACGAGTCCGTCGTCACTGCCATCGCCGACGGCGACCCGGCGTCGGCGGCGGCCGCCATTCGCACCCATTTGGCAAACTCACGACGGCGGCTCCGCGCCGTCACGACCGGCAGCAGGCCCGACACAGGCCGTCCAGCAACCGAACAAGTCCCGTAAGGTATCCGGCCATGCCAAAAGTGTGTTGGACGTGCATGATCGGCCACGAATAAAGTGGAGGAGTTGTAGTGGCGCGGGCCACAATCGCCCGCCCCGCCCCGGCCGTCCCCCGGCCCGCTTCGCCAATTCAAAGAGGATTACCCCATGCAGTCTGTAGACACCGCTGTCACGGACGTGGCCGCAGCCACGAAGAAATTTTTCAAACGCGTCCTGCCCATCATGCTGATCATGCTGGTGTGCAACCAGCTCAACCGCTCCAACATCGGTTATGCCCAGGAGCACCTGCAGGCCGACGTCGGCATCGGTGCCGCAGCATACGGCTTCGGCGCTGGCCTGTTCTTCATCGCCTACGCGATCTTCGAACTGCCCAGCAACGTGATGATGGAGAAGTACGGCGCCAAGGTCTGGCTGGCTCGGATCATGGTCAGCTGGGGCATCGTGTCCTTCCTAATGGCCTTCGTCCAGAACGACGTGATGTTCTACATGCTACGGTTCCTCCTTGGCGCGGCCGAAGCCGGCTTCTTCCCGGCAGTGATCTTCTACTTCGCCCGCTGGGTGCCCGCAGGCCATCGCGGAAAGGCCACCGCCATTTTCATCGCCGGCTCGTCCGTTGCCGCCGCCCTCTCCGGACCGATCGCAGGACTGCTCCTCAGCCTGAACGACGTTCTGGGCTTCCGCGGCTGGCAGTGGCTGTTCGGCTTCGAAGGCGTGCTGTCCGTGGTTGTTGGCGTGATCGTGTTTTTCCTCCTTGATGCCAAGATCCAGGACGCCAAGTGGCTGAACGGGAACGAGAAGACCGCGCTCCTGTCGGCCATTGCTGCCGAGGATGCGGAGCACGCCACCGCTGCCGGCGGGAAACTCAACCGCTGGAAGATGCTCCTCAACCCGCAGATCCTCCTCCTGTGCGGGATCTACTTCTCCGTTCAGCTCTCCATTTATGCAAACACCTTCTGGCTGCCCAGCATCGTCAAGCACATTCCCGGCACCACCGATCTGACCGTGGGACTACTGTCCTCCATCCCCTGGGTGTGCGCCGTCTTCGCCATGTACTTCGCCGCCAAGTGGCAGGACCGGGCCAAGTCCAAACGGCCCCTACTCGCCCTTGCCCTGCTGGTCGCGGCTGCGGGAACCTTTGCCGCGGCCATCGCCTCCCCCGTTGCGGCACTCGTATTCCTGGCCATCGCGGCGATGGGATTCAAGAGCGCGTCCCCGCTGTTCTGGACCATTCCACAGTCGGGGCTCCACCCCATGGTCCTGGCGCCGGCCATCGCCATCATCAACTCCTTGGGCAACCTCGGCGGATTCGTGGCCCCGTTTGGCTTCGGAATCATCAAGGAGCAGACGGGCAGTGTCGTCCCCGGGCTCTTCGCCCTGGCGGCAACCTCGGCCATCGCGGCGGGGCTCGTGTACTGGTTGAAGGAACGCAAGACCGGGCCGGAAACCGAAGCCACGGTCGAGGAAGCTTCTGTTGAGGCGACCACCTCTGAGCAAGCCTCCCCATACGCCGTGACCTCCAGATAAGCCCCTGCCGCAGCAGGGGAAGGGCAGGCACCTTCTGAACTGCACCCCCGAAAGCTGGACCTCCAAGGGAGCGACCGGCCTTCGGGGTGCGGTTCTTCTCGTGCGCGAAGGGTTCTCGTCGCGGAGTTGCGGCTAGGAGCACCCGCCGCGCACCTATGGCCTCTTGCCGGCGGCAGTGCCAGTATGTTGGGAACCAAGCTCGCCGGGGGCCGCCACTCCGGGCAGAAAGGACGCCACGGTCATGACCTACATCAACAGCCTCGCCGATGTGGGAAAAGGGAACGTGGCAATGGCTGGCGGCAAGGGCGTCGGACTGGGCAGTCTCATTGCGGCAGGACTGCCTGTTCCCCCGGCGTTTGTGCTGAACACGGCGGCCTATGCGGATTTTGTGGAAGCCAATCACCTCGAGTCCGGCATCAAGGAGCTGGCCTCGCTGCCCCCGCAGGCGCCGCCCGAAAGATACGAGGACGCCTCGAAGCGGATCCGTGCCCTGTTCGCCGGAGGCATCATGCCGGCTTTGATCGCAGCAGAACTCGGTACTGCCTACGGCCGCCTTGGTGACGGGGAGCCGGCGGTCGCGGTTCGCTCCTCCGCGACGGCCGAGGACCTCGCCTCGGCCAGTTTCGCGGGGCAGCAGGACACGTACCTTAACGTCCTTGGGCTGGAGGCCCTGGCCGCGGCCGTCACGGATTGCTGGGCTTCCCTGTGGACAGCCCGGGCCATGGCTTACCGGGCCCGCCAAGGCATTGCCCCGGACACAGTGCGCCTCGCGGTGGTGGTCCAGCAGATGGTCGAGGCCGAGGCAGCCGGGGTCATGTTCACTGCCAATCCGGCTAACGGTCGCCACGACCAGATCGTGATCAGCGCCGCGTGGGGCCTGGGCGAGTCCGTGGTCAGCGGAACGGTCACCACGGATGACGTCGTTGTCGAAGCAGGGACGGGTCGTGTGCTGTCACGCCGGACAGCTGACAAGGAAGTCATGACTGTCTACGCCGACCGCGGCACCCGGGAACAGCCGGTGCCGGCAGCGCGCCGCCATCAGCCCGTGTTGGACGACCGCGCGGCAACCGCACTGGCCAGCTACGGAACACGGATTGCGGCTCATTTCGGGGCACCGCAGGACATCGAGTGGGCACTGGCCCGTGACGAGTACTTCATCCTGCAGTCCCGGCCCATCACCGCACTGCCCGAACCGGTGGCTGACACCCCGGACTCCTGGACGGTGCCCTACGCGAACGGGCTCTACTTCCGGGCGAGCATCGTGGAACAGCTGCCGGACCCGCTCTCGCCGCTGTTCGCCGACCTCATTGACGGCTCGGTGGCCCGGTCGCTGCGGACCTTGATGGCCGACGCCGTCGGCAAGAACGTCGTCCGGGAGGGCGACGTGGGACTGCCCACCATCAACGGCTACGCCTACTATTACTACCGCACTTCGGGCATGTGGCGGATCATGGGCAAGTCGCTGACCGCCTTCCGCGCGTTGCTCCGCGGCAAGGCGCACATGGGAGTGGCCGGCTGGCGGGAGTTTTCGCATCCCCGGTATGAGAGGGTGATCGAGGACTGGTCGGCGAAGCCCGTCGCGGAGCTCTCCGGAGAGGAACTGCTTGAGGGCGTAAAGGCGCTGTTGGACGCCGCCACCGTGTACTACACAGCCGTGCAGTCCATCATTCCGATTGCCGCGACGAGCGAAATCTCCTTCCGGGCGTTTTACGACAAAGTCGTTCGGCGCGACGGAGATCCCCCCGCCCAGACGTTCCTGCTCGGTTACGATAGCGAACCCATCCGGGCGGAGAAGTCGCTGTACGGGCTAGCAGCGTGGGCACGGGGAGTGCCGGGGCTGGCCTCAGCCCTCCTTAATGAACCCACGGCGGCACTGGTCCAGTCGCAAGGCGCAGGGTCCCCGCCTGCCGGCTTCGACCAGGCATTGTGGCACCAGTGGCATCCACGCTTCCAGGACCATCTCGGCCGGTTCGGCCATGCTGTCTACAATCTGGATTTCGTCAGCCCGGTCCCGGCGGACGATCCCTCGGCCCTGCTGGAGACGGTGAAGTTTTACCTTCGAGGACAGGGCAACGACCCGCACGAGCGCCAGCAGCAGTCGGCCGCCCGCAGGGAGGACCAAACCAGCCGCATGATCACCCGGCTCGGGCCGCGGCGCCGGGCCACGTTTATCCGGCTGCTCCGGTGGGCACAGAGCGCCGCCCCTATCCGGGAGGATGCGCTGGCAGACGTCGGCCTGGCGTGGCCGCTGCTGCGGCGGATGCTGCTCGAACTTGGACGGCGGCTGGTTGACTCCGGTGTCATCGCCCGGCCAGCCGATGTGTTCTGGTTGCGCCGCGAGGAGCTGCAAACCGCCGTCGAGTTCGGTCTCGCCGCACCTGCTGCCCGAAAAGCGCCCGAGAGACGGATAACCGGGGACGTTCCCGAACCGGCACCGGCGACCGTGGCCATTACCGGAGCAGACCAGCCCGTCCGCGCCGCCGCCGTCGAGGAGCGCAAAATGCTTTGGCGCGGCCAGGCAAGGGCCGCAGCCCCGCAACTGCTTCCGGAAGCCAAATGGATGGAACGGGCTTTCGGGAAAATGATGCCGGCAGGCTCACAGACCGAAGTCGGCGACACCATCAAGGGCATCGGCGCCAGCGCGGGCCGCGTCACTGCTCCGGCCCGCGTCCTGAGAGGGCCTCAGGATTTCGCCCTGATGGTGCCTGGAGAGGTCCTGGTCGCCCGTATCACCACCCCCGCTTGGACCTCGCTATTCGCGATGGCCTCGGCCGTGGTGACCGACGTCGGCGGCCCCTTAAGCCACAGCTCGATCGTGGCCCGGGAGTACGGCATCCCGGCCGTGCTCGGCACTGGTGTCGCGACGCAGCGGCTGACCAGCGACCAGCAGATCCGCGTAGATGGGGACGCCGGCACGGTCGTGATCGAGCGTCCGGTCGACGCCCGGCGGCCCTGACGGCCGGTTCTGGAACGGCAGGGCTCTGAGATGGCTATTCAAGGCTGCTTGCTCCGTCCGGCAGGCTGGCATCGACCGGGAAGGTCATGAACGCGGGCGTCTCGTAGGGATGCACGGACAGGGCGGCCGCGACGACGGCGTTGCGCCGGGAGCGCGGGTAAATCGCCTCGATACGGGTTTCCAACACCTCCTCGGGGGAACCGACGACGCCGACGGCCGGGTTCGCACCTGGCAGCGGCGTGAATTTCCCGGTGCCGTCGAGGCTGAAAGAGCAGTGCGAGTAGTGGCCTAGCCGGCCGGCCCCGGCGTCGCCAATGGCCTGCCGCACAGCTCGAGCAGATTCAGTCGGAACGTATATGACCAGACAGTCCATGGGCTCCATGGCAGAAAGTCTGCCACCGGGCACCGACGACGGGCGAGCCCACGCCCCTGCGCTCGCCCCTCCCGCACGACGGCGGGACGTACGTCTCACTGGCCCGTGGCGCCTCTGGTAGAGCGGGGCACCGGCGGGTAAAGTAAGCATACTGATTATTTGTTGGCCGCATGTCAGTTCTCATGCCAGTCATTAGGAGACACCGTGAGCACAAGGGTTGAAAAGCAAGTTCTTGTCAATGTGCCCGTTAGCGTGGCCTACAACCAGTGGACCCAGTTCGAGGAATTTCCCCACTTCATGGGCGGGGTGAAAAGCGTCAAGCAACTCAGCGACGACCGGCTCGAATGGGTCGCAGAAATCGGCGGGGTGCGCAGGCAGTGGCAGGCAGCAATCCTGGAGCAGGTACCGGACCAGAAAGTCGCGTGGGCCGCGACCGAAGGCGCCACCAACGCAGGGTCCGTAGTGTTCGAAGACCTCGGCGGCGGGCAGACGTCCGTGCGGTTGTCCCTCGAATTTGAGCCCGAGGGCGTTGTGGAGAAGGTCGGCGACAAGCTGAACATCCTGGAGAGGCAGGTTGAGAATGACCTCAACCGGTTCAAGGCCTTCATCGAGGATGCAGGCTACGCTACAGGCGCCTGGCGCGGTTCTGTCAGCGAAGGCGCCCCGGCTGGCACACCAAGCGTTGACGCTGCGGCAAAGTCACGCGGGGACAGCGGCAAAGCCGGCCTTTCGGGCAAAGTCATTGCCGGAGCCGGACTCGCTGCCGCGGCGGCCGCGGGCGTTGCGGCAGCAGCCGGACGCCAAGGCCCCGCCGACGAGACCGAGACCGAAACCGAAACCGCGGAAGTCAGGCTACCGACGCCCCTGCCACCCACGGGCACTACGGGCAGCGTGTTCCCCGGGGAGGGCCTGCCCCAGGACTCGACTTCGGATGACACTGATCGCCGGTCCTGAGCGCAGCCTTCCGATCACCTGAACGATTGTGCTCGTGGCCACTTCATCTTCTGACGCAAGCGCCGGAGTTCGCACCCTAAGAAGCCCACCTAAGAAGCCCAGCTGAGCGCTGAAGCCGCTTTGTCGGGCCGGATGCCGAATGCGCCAGTCAGGCCCGGCTCAGCGCCTTAGCCTTGATAGCTTCGAATTCACCCTGGGTCAGCGTGCCGGCATCGAGGAGCTCCTTGGCCTTCACGATTTCCTGGGTCGGCGACGCAGAGGCAACGGAACGGATGTACTCGCTCGTTGCGGCTTCCGCCTGCTGCGCACTCTTGGCCTGGCGTTCGGCCATGCTGCGCCCGCGCGCGATGAGATAGACAAGAACCGTAAGGAACGGCACGAAGATCAGGAAAATAATCCACACGGCCTTGAGCCAGCCGTTGAGCTCATGATCGCGGAAAACGTCGCCGATAACCGCAAACAGTGCGAAAAGGTACGCGATGAACGCGAATGACCAAAAGAATAGCCATATGACGCTCCAGAATTGCTCCACGGGAGCCATCCTTTCGTTCCGAGGAAGCCCTGCTGGCATTCCCTAACGTCAAGGTAACCCTGCCCGGTCCGCCGCAATTAGGACCATAAGTCCTGTATTGGGCCGGGCCTAGCCGCTCTCCTGCTCCGGTAAAATTTCCCGGGCCGGTCGGGGCACCGCCGCCGGTTCCTATCCCAGCGCCCTGGCCTTGAGCATCTGGAATTCCTCGCCGGTGATCGTACCGTCGTCAAGGAGTTTCTTCGCCGCGGCGATCTGTTCCGAGGGATTGGCATTGGCGGTCCGGCGAATATAGTCGGCCATGTCGTCCTTGGCCACATCCTGCCGCGCAGAACGACGGATGGCCATTTGCTGCCCGTAAAACAACAGGTAGCCAAGGCAACCCAGCAACGGGAACAGTAGGACACCGAGTACCCACACCGCTTTTACCCACCCCGGCCGCAGGCTGTCCGAAAAAATATCCGTGATGACGCGAAACAGCACCATCAGATACGCCACGAACATGACGAACCAAAACATGAGCCAAAAGACATCCCAGAATCCCATTACCTTCGCCTTTCACGACACCGGTGATGTGGCAACGCTGTTAAGCGGCGATGCCGGGCAAACGCTGCGTGCCATTCCGCTGCACGCAAATGGGATACCCGGGCGGGCCAAATCGGGCCACCGACTCAGCTCGCCACAAGCCTACGCACAGGGGCTGCTTTGTCAACGAGAAGACAAAATAACGCGCCTGTTCAGTGCACCCCACGAGCGGTCGGCCCAGACGGCGCCTAGCAGCACTTAGAACGCATAGCAGCACTTAAAAGAAGTGGAGTTCGCTGGCCGCATCCGGAGACGGATGGACCACCGGAGCCTGACCGAGTTCGAGAAGGATGTCATTGATGCTCAGCTGGCCGTCCAACTGCGGATCCAGTCGCGCCGGGAGTGCAGCGCTCAGGAGATCAGCTTCCGGGGCACCGGCCTCCGGGGCAGCCTCCGGAACAGCAGTCTCCGGGACGGCATCGGTACTCATGCCACGATCATATGTGCGGATCGTCCCCGGGCGAGGCGGCCACGCCGACCAGGACGATGGACCACCGGGGGCACCAGTGGCATGGGCTCGTCAGGACGGGACTAGGCTTGGATGTATGCCTTCTTCAACCCCCCAACTCCCCCGCCCGGCTGCCCGGGACGCTTCCGGACCGGGTCTGCGGCCCGGGCAGACAGTGGTCCTGGCCGCCTGCGCCGATGCCCTGCTGATTCTGCTCTTCGCGGCGATTGGCCGTGACGCGCACCAGCGCGGGGAGACCGTCGCAGGAGTCCTCGCGACCGCGTGGCCGTTCCTGGCCGGCGCGGCGCTTACCTGGCTCGCGCTGCGCCTGTGGCGCGCACCCCTCCGGGTGTGGCCGGCCGGCGTCGCGGTGTGGCTCGGAACCGTAGGCGTCGGCATGATCCTGCGGGCCGTCACCGGGCAGACCGTGGTGCTGGCCTTCGTAATTGTTGCCCTGGTGAGCCTCGCCGTTTTCCTCCTCGGCTACCGTCTTGTGGTCGCCGGTGTCCGCCGGTTGCGCTCACGCCGCGCCCGGGCCTGATGCACTAGGCTTGCAGGACATGGCAGGGCCCGCGATGGGGCCGCCGACAGGCCGCACACGGCGCAACCGATCCGGAAAGGCTCATACGTGGTCACCGCATTCGTCCTGATCAAGACAGACGCTTCACGCATCCCGGAAACCGCCGAGGAGATCTCCGCCATCCCGGGCATCAGCGAGGTCTATTCCGTCACCGGCGAATGGGACTTGATCGCCATCGCCCGCGTCGCCAAGCACGAAGACCTGGCCGACGCCATTGCGGACAAGCTCTCCAAGGTTCAGGGCGTGGTGCACACCACTACCCAGATTGCCTTCCGGGCGTACTCCCAGCACGATCTCGACGCGGCCTTTGCCCTCGGGTTTGAGCAGTAGCCCGCAGCAAGCACCAGAAGTACCAGAAGTACCAGAGGTATTGAAGCGGCGGGCCCGGCAGATTTGACCAGTTCAATCTGCCGGGCCCGCAGTTTCACTACGCTTTTTGGTACGTCCTTTTCAGTACTTCCTCGTTCCGAGCACCGCAAGCGAGGCCGGCGCGCTCAGGCCTGGGACAAGGCCACCCAACGGTCCAGGACCGCCGCGGCCGCGCCGGTCTCGATTGATTCCTCGGAGCGCTTCAACGCCGCTGCCATCCGCTCGGCGAGCGGACCAACGGCGTCGAGGTCGAACGCCACCAGCCCGGCGGCGGCATTGAGCAGCGCCGCGTCGCGGGCCGGCCCTGGGGCGCCAGCAAGGACGGCGCGGACGACGGCAGCGTTGGCCACGGCGTCGCCGCCGCGCAGTTCCTCGATGGTGGCCCGCCGGATCCCGAGGCTGCCCGGATCAAAGACGCTTTCGGTGACTTCGCCGTTGCGGATCTCCCACACCCGTGACGGGCCGGTGGTGGTGAGCTCATCCAGCCCGTCGTTTCCGCGGAACACAAGCCCGCGGCTCCCACGCTTGGCCAGCACACCCGCCACCAGCGGGGCCATCCGCTCATGGGCCACCCCCACCGCCGAGGCCTGGACATGGGCCGGGTTGATCATGGGGCCCAGGAAGTTGAATGCCGTCGGGACGCCAAGTTCGCGGCGGGCGACGGCGGCATGCCGCATGGAAGGGTGAAACACCTGGGCGAAGCAGAACGTGATCCCGGCTTCCTCGGCGTTGAGCGCCACGCGTTCAATGGGCAGGTCCAACCTGACCCCGAGCGCCTCCAGGACGTCGGCGGATCCGGAGGACGACGACGACGCCCGGTTTCCGTGCTTGACCACCTTGGCGCCCGCGCCGGCGCAGATCAGCGCTGCCATCGTTGAGATGTTCACCGTATTCTGCTGATCGCCGCCACTGCCTACGATGTCTAGCTTCTCGCCAGCGATCTCGACGGCGCTAGCGTTGGCGATCATCGCCTCCACCAAACCGGACAGTTCATCCACGGTCTCACCCTTGGAGCGCAGCGCCACCAGGAATCCGGCGACCTGGACCGGCGTCGCCTCGCCCGACATGATGGAGTTCATGGCCCATTCGGTGCTCCCGGCGGTGAGGTCCACGCCACTGATGAGTGCGTTAATGAGGCGCGGCCAGGTGTTGCCTGCCGCCTGTGCAGATGCCGGAGAAGTCACCTCCCGATGCTATCGAGGTCGCCCCCGCTAAGACCAATGTGAACCCCTCCGGGAACTTTTCCGCGCGATTTCGCGTCTTTGTAGAAAAAGTCCTCCGAAATGGCGGTTTGCGTTGGGCAGGACGGACTTTTATAGACATAATGTCTATGTGACATCTGCGACCCATGCCCCCAGTACCCCGGCGCACCCGACGCTGAACCGCCCGAACATGGTTTCTGTTGGAACCGTTGTGTGGCTGTCCAGTGAGTTGATGTTCTTCGCCGGTCTCTTCGCCATGTACTTCACACTCCGTTCGACTTCCGGACAGATGTGGGCCGAAGAGACAGCCAAGCTCAACTTCCCCTTTGCGCTCGTTAACACGATCGTCCTCGTGGCAAGTTCCTTCACTTGCCAGATGGGCGTCTTCGCTGCCGAGCGGCTCCAGCCGCGCCGGACCGGCGGAGTCTTCAGCTTCACCCGCTGGGGGATGAACGGATGGTTCATCCTGACGTTCCTCATGGGTGCCTTCTTCGTGGCCGGCCAGACGACCGAGTACACCATGCTCGTGTCCGAGCACGTCTCGCTGTCCTCCAACGCCTACGGTTCAGCCTTCTACATAACGACGGGCTTCCACGGCCTGCACGTCATCGGCGGGCTGGTTGCCTTCCTGCTCATCATGGGCCGTTCCTTCGCGGCGAAGAAGTTCGGCCACTTTGAAGCAACCTCGGCGATCGTCACCTCGTACTACTGGCACTTCGTGGACGTCGTCTGGATTGGCCTCTTCCTGGTCATCTACGTCCTCAAGTAGCCCCGACTTGACTCTTTTTCTACAAGAGGCAGAATTTCAGAAGCGGCTCCCGGAGCCACCGCAGGATCGAATAAAGGAACCACCACGTGAAGGCACTCTCGCAGAAGCGACGTCACCCACTGGCAGCGATTGCACTGCTGCTGATGGGCCTCTTGGTCACGGGTGGGCTGTACGCCGTTGCCACCACCGTCAACCAGGCCAAGGCCGACACCACAACCTATAGCGCAAGCGACGTAGAGGAGGGCGGCAAGCTCTTCGCCGCCAACTGCGCCACCTGCCACGGGATGGGTGCCAGCGGCTCGCAGTCCGGACCGTCGCTTGTGGGCGTCGGCGCGGCTGCTGTTGACTTCCAGGTCGGCACTGGCCGTATGCCCATGCAGATGAATGGCCCGCAGGCCTACAAGAAGCCCGCCCAGTTCAATGAAGAGCAGACGAAGCAGCTGGCGGCTTATGTTGCCTCGCTCGGCCCCGGCCCGGCCATCCCCGAGGCGGGAGTCCTCGATGAGAAGGGCGACGCCGCCAAGGGTGGCGAGCTCTTCCGCACCAACTGCGCTATGTGCCACAACGCTGCTGCCGCCGGCGGCGCATTGACCCGGGGCAAGTTCGCCCCGGCCCTTGCGGATGTCTCCGGCCAGCACATCTACGAAGCCATGGTCACCGGCCCTCAGAACATGCCGGTCTTTAGTGACGCGAACATCTCTCCCGAGGGCAAGCGCGACATCATCACCTACCTGAAGCAGATTGAAACCAACGGTTCACCCGGCGGCGCCGATCTTGGTGCTTTGGGTCCGGTCTCCGAAGGTCTGTTTGTCTGGATTGCCGGCCTGGGCGTCATCATCGCGTTCACGATCTGGCTCACATCCCGCACCTCCTAAGCGGACCTTGCACCTGTAAGAATTTTCTGCTGGCACGTCAGCAGTTTGAATTGAAACCTAACCCGGCATAGCCGGGACGAGAGAAGGATGAGGCGAATTATGGGCAACCATAGTGACGGCAGTCCGAACCACTCGGGCACCGTAGCTACGGCTGGTCAGAATGAGGTGGAGAAGTTCCAGGATCCTGGAATTCCCCCGCACCGTTTGCGCCTGGCTGACACGGACCCGAGGGCCGCAAAGAAAGCAGAACGGCAGGTAGCCCTTCTGTTCGGTGTTTCGGTCGTTGGCACCCTGATATTCCTGGTGGCGTACTTCGCGATCGATCTGGGGGGACCCGATTCCTCCATCGCCACGATCCGCCTCCAAAATGCCCTGCTGGGCATCGGCACCGCGTTCGCGATGCTGGGCATCGGCACCGGCATCGTTCACTGGGCCAAGGCCCTCATGCCGGACCACGAGGTCTCGGAAGAGCGCCACGCCATCCGCACCGAGGACGACCGCCAGGCGGCCGTGCGGATCGTCGATGACATTGTGGAAGAAACCGGCATCAAGCGCCGGCCGCTGATCCGCAACACACTGCTCGGCGCCGTCGCCCTCGCGCCCCTGCCGGCCCTGGCCATCTTTGGTGACCTCGGTCCACGCCCGGACGACAAGCTGGCCCACACGATGTGGGCACCGGAGGACGGCAAGCTCAAGCGCCTGACCCGCGACCCCGATGGCACTCCCATCAAGGCCGCGGATGTCACCTTGGGCTCCGCTTTCCACGTCATCCCGGAAGGGCTGAACGAACTGAGCGAAGGCAAACTGAACGAAAAGGCCAAGTCCGTCGTTCTTCTCATGCGCCTGAACCCGGAGGAGCTGCACCCTTCCCCGGGTCGCGAGGACTGGGGCTACAACGGCATCGTCGCGTACTCCAAGATCTGCACCCACGTTGGTTGCCCTGTTGCCCTGTACGAGCAGCAGACCCACCACCTGCTGTGCCCGTGCCACCAGTCAACCTTCGACCTGACCCAGGAATGCAAGGTTATCTTCGGCCCGGCCAGCCGTCCTCTCCCGCAGCTGCCGATCTCAGTCGACGCCGAGGGCTACCTGGTCGCCACGAGCGACTTCCATGAACCCGTTGGACCGAGCTACTGGGAGCGTGAGCAGCATGTCCTCATCCCTAACTCCTGATGCCCCCGTCTTCGTCGCCAAGACTTCGGGCGGCCGCATCACCGACTTCGTCGACCAGCGTGTTGGCGGCTCCGGAATCCTCCGCGAATTCGGCCGGAAGGTCTTCCCTGACCACTGGTCGTTCATGTTCGGCGAAGTTGCGCTTTACTCCTTCGTCATCCTGCTCCTCTCGGGCACCTTCCTGACGTTCTTCTTCGATCCGTCCATGGCGGAAACCCACTACGCGGGCTCTTACACGCCGCTGAAGAACGTTGAAATGTCAGTGGCGTACAGCTCCTCGCTGAACATCTCCTTCGACATCCGCGGCGGCCTCTTCATGCGCCAGGTGCACCACTGGGCAGCCCTGCTGTTCGTGGCTTCCGTCGCCGTGCACATGCTGCGCGTGTTCTTCACCGGCGCGTTCCGCAAGCCCCGCGAAATGAACTGGGTGGTAGGCGGCGTCCTGCTCATCCTGGCCATGGCAGCGGGCTTTACCGGCTACTCGCTCCCCGATGACCTGCTCTCCGGCAACGGCCTGCGCATCATCGACGGCGTCATCAAGTCCATCCCGGTCATCGGTACCTACATCTCGTTCTTCCTCTTTGGCGGCGAGTTCCCCGGCACCATGATCATCAGCCGCCTGTACACGCTCCACATCCTCCTGGTTCCCGCGCTCATCCTGCTGATGATCGTCATGCACCTCTTCATGGTGGTTGTGCACAAGCACACGCAGTACCCCGGCCCCGGCCGCAATGACGGCAACGTCGTCGGCTATCCCCTGGGACCTGTCTACGCAGCCAAGGCTGGCGGTTTCTTCTTCATCGTGTTCGGTGTGGTCGCCATTATGGCGGCGTTCTTCACCATCAACCCGATCTGGAACTACGGCCCGTACGACCCCTCCCCCGTTTCGGCAGGCACGCAGCCTGACTGGTACATCGGCTTCGTCGACGGCGCCCTGCGCCTGATGCCTGGCACGATCGGGGACTGGAAGGTCGAGCAGATCTGGTTCGGTCACGTCTTCACGTTCAACGTCCTGCTTCCGGCTCTTGTCCCTGCAGGCATCCTGTTCACGGTCATGTTCGCCTACCCGTGGATCGAACGCTGGATCACCAAAGACGACCGCGAGCACCACGTCCTGGACCGTCCGCGCAACGCTCCTACCCGGACGGCGATCGGCATGGCCGGCTTCGTGTGGTACTGCGTGATGTGGGCCGCCGCTGGTTCGGACCTCATCGCCACCCACTTCCACGTGGCTCTGAACGATGTGACCTACTGGCTACGCGCACTGTTCTTCATCGGCCCGGTGATCGCATTCATCGTGACGAAGCGCGTTGCCTTGGCTCTCCAGCGCAAGGACCGCGAGATCGCCCTGCACGGCCGCGAAACCGGCCGCATCGTGCGGCTGCCGCACGGTGAGTTCATCGAAGTCCACGCCCCGCTGGACGAGTACAAGCGCTACCGGCTGGTGGGCTTCGAGTCCCCCGAGCCGCTGCCCGCCGTGCCGAACGAACACGGCGTCGTGGACCGCAAGGAAAAGCGGCGCGCTGCCCTCTCCCGCTGGTTCTTCGAGGACCGGGTTGCCCCGGCTACTCCGGCTGAACTGGAGGCCGCTCACGGCCACCACGCCGCCCCCGAGCCGATCGAGACGATCGAAGCGGCAGAGTCGCGGAAGACGCTGAGCCACTAACCGGCAAAGCATAGTCACGCAGGAAGGCCCGGTCCCCAAAGGGACCGGGCCTTCCTGCGTCTCCAAAGGAAAACGCGGGGTCACTTCGCGCCCGTCCGACCCGGCGAGTTCTAGCGGTCGTTGCAACACTCAATGAAAATTGGGAGTTGCAACGACCGTGTCGTCTTTAGCGGAAGCACCACGAACCAGCAGGAAATACACGCAGGAGCAGAAGGACGAGTTCTTCTCGGTTCTGGATCGGTTGGGTAATGTGGCCCGGGCTGCCGAGTCACTGGGCTTTAACCGGTACACGTGCCGGAAATGGGCAAGGCGTGCCGGGTTCCGGGGCAGGCCCGGCGGCCCGGTTCATCCCGGGCTCGGGGAGTATTTCCGGCTGCGCAAGGCCGGCAGCACACGCAGGGAAGCTGCCAGCGCGGTGGGCGTTAACCCGCGCACC
>NZ_FPAY01000005.1 GCF_900116495.1 Arthrobacter sp. ov118 | reverse complement strand
GGCCCTGGGAGTCGGTCAGGCGGCCGTCTTCGAGGATCTGCAGCAGCGAGTTGAAGAGGTCGGCGTGTGCCTTCTCCACCTCGTCGAACAGGACCACCGAGAACGGACGACGGCGGACCTTTTCGGTCAGCTGCCCGCCCTCCTCGTAGCCCACGTAGCCCGGAGGGGCGCCGAAGAGCCGCGACACGGTGTGCTTCTCCGAGTACTCGGACATATCCAGCGTGATCAGCGCGTCTTCCTCGCCGAACAGGAACTCCGCGAGTGCCTTGGCCAGCTCGGTCTTGCCGACGCCGGTGGGGCCGGCGAAGATGAACGAGCCGCCGGGACGCTTGGGGTCCTTCAGCCCTGCACGGGTGCGCCGGATCGCCTGGGACAGGGCCTTGATGGCCTCGTCCTGGCCGACGACGCGCTTGTGCAGTTCGTTTTCCATCTTCAGCAGGCGCGAGGACTCTTCTTCGGTCAGCTTGAAGACCGGGATGCCGGTGGAGTTCGCCAGCACCTCGGCGATCAGGTCCTCATCAACCTCGGAGATGTCGTCCATGCCGCCGGTCTTCCACTGGCGTTCCTTCTCGGCGCGCTCGGCAATGAGCTTCTGCTCCTTGTCGCGCAGTGAGGCGGCGCCTGGATAGTCCCCGGCATCCAGCGCGGCATCCTTTTCCAGCTTCATGGCGGCGATCTTCTCGTCCATGACCTTGAGCTCCGGCGGGGCGGTCATGCGGCGGATGCGCAGCCGCGCACCGGCTTCGTCGATCAGGTCGATGGCCTTGTCCGGCAGGAAGCGGTCCGAGATGTAGCGCTCGGACAGGGCTGCCGCCGAGGCGAGGGCGCCGTCGGTGATGGTGACGCGGTGGTGAGCCTCGTACCGGTCGCGGAGGCCTTTGAGGATCTCGATCGCGTGCGCAACGGAGGGTTCCTTGACCTGGATCGGCTGGAAGCGGCGCTCCAGCGCGGCGTCCTTCTCGATGTGCTTGCGGTATTCGTCCAGCGTGGTGGCACCGATGGTCTGCAGCTCACCGCGGGCCAGCATGGGCTTCAGGATCGAGGCCGCGTCGATGGCGCCTTCGGCGGCACCGGCACCCACCAGGGTGTGGATCTCATCAATGAACAAGATGATGTCGCCGCGGGTGCGGATCTCGTTGAGGACCTTCTTCAGCCGCTCTTCGAAGTCACCGCGGTAGCGGGAACCGGCCACGAGGGACCCGAGGTCAAGGGTGTACAGCTGCTTGTCCTTGATGGTCTCCGGGACATCGCCGCGGACGATCGACTGGGCAAGGCCCTCGACGACGGCGGTCTTGCCGACACCGGGCTCGCCGATCAGCACGGGGTTGTTCTTGGTGCGGCGGGAAAGGACCTGCATGACGCGTTCCATTTCCTGCTCGCGGCCGATCACGGGGTCCAGCTTGTTCTCGGCCGCCGCCTGGGTCAGGTTGAGGCCGAACTGATCCAGGACCGCTGAGGTCAAGGGGGTCCATTTCTGCGGGCCCGCGGCGGTACCTGCGCTGGCGCCGGTCCGCGAGGTTTCCCTGGCCTCGCCCGGAAGCAACCGGATGACCTGCTGGCGGACCCGGTTCAGGTCGGCGCCGAGTTTGACGAGCACCTGGGCGGCAACTCCTTCACCCTCGCGGATGATTCCCAGCAGGATGTGTTCGGTGCCGACGCGGGCGTGGCCCAGGCCCAGGGCCTCGCGCAGCGAAAGCTCCAGCACTTTCTTGGCCCGATGTGTGAAGGGGATGCCCCGGGACGGGGACCGTTGGCCCTGGCGGGTGATCTCCTGCACCTGCTCGCGGACACCGTCGAGCGATACGCCCAAGGTCTCAAGGGCCCGGGCGGCACTGCCCTCAGTCTCACGCGTGAGACCAAGCAGGAGATGTTCCGTACCAATGTGATTGTGGTTCAGCGTGCGGGCCTCTTCCTGGGCAAGCACCACAACATGCCGGGCATTCTCCGTAAATCGCTCAAACATTTCGCCACGCTCCTGGCCGCCGTCTGCCTCGATGCTTCGTCGCCCGCAGACTGGCGTGCGCGAATGCGTTCGCAGGGCCTCGGGGCCAGGTCCTGTTGATTGAAGGCAGCTGCATTCGCCCTCGATTTGCAGCCCGTGATGGCATTGTTCAGCGCTCGAGCATTAGTGGCCCGCGGCGCTTCGACTTGGCCCGTGCCGCGCTTGCCGGGCTAGAGGTCTGACCGCTTCGGTCGATCCACGGATGCATGGAGCTAGCGCGTCTCGAATTGTCGGACTTCTGTGACGTCGAGGCCCATTTCGGCGATGCGCGCGAGCAATGAGTGGAGTTCTGGCTGATCGCGCAGCACCCCTATGAGAACCGTCGTGTCCGGGCCCATGGCCACGGCTTCCATTTCCGGGAACGCCGCGGCGAGCGTGTCGGAGCGAGAATAGGGAAGCCGGATCTCATAGCGCTTCACTTGCTCGTCCTTTCTCTTTGGGCCTACAACTAATCCTCGTCTCAAAAGCCGGGTTGTCTTCCCCCTGCACGGGTGAACCGGTCCGGGCGGTCAGAGCAGGCCGTGATGTTGGGCGACGAGCACGGCACCACGTCGATCTGTGACTCCAAACTTGATGTAGATGTTGCGCACGTGCGACTTGACGGTGTTTACACTGACCATGTGGCTCGCGGCGATATCGGCGACACTTTGGAAAATGGGCAGCTCGAGGAGGATTTCGTGTTCACGCCGAGTGAGGACCTGAATGGATCCGATGTCCGCACAGGGAGGCGGGAGCTCTGCCTGCGCGGCGTCAATGATGGTCGAAGCAACCGCATCCAGGTAACCGAACCGGCCGTACTGTTCTTTCAGCATGGCGACTCCTTCGCCGTGTCGGGCCAGGAAGGGACGCCACACCCGGTACCGCTCGGCCAGACGCAGTGCTGTGTTGAGACGCAGGTGCGTTTCGGAGACGCGGCCGGTACGAGCTGCGGAGGCTGCGAGCAGCAACCACGCAGTAATCGGCGCCCCCGAATGCCACGAGCGGGCCGGTGCGTGAAGGGCGTGAAGCATGCGCACCTCGGCCAGAGTACCGGCTCGCGCAGGCACGTCGAGAGCGAAGCGCCCGAGAGCGACTTCGATGGAGTCACTGCCGAGGATCCGTTCCAGAAGGCTGAGGGATTCATGGGCGCGTTCGGGTCCGTGCAACTCGAGGTCGAGGCTCACGAGGCGTACTGCTGCTCCCGCGGCCAGCCGCGGGAAGCTGCGACCGTGTTGCAGGAATAGGCGGTGCGCCTCCTGCAGCGCCTCACGTGGGTTCCTTTCGGAATCCAGTCGGATAAGGAGGTTGATCATTCGGGCGGGCACATCCAGCGCGAACTTGGTCCCGGCCGGGTCAGCCGCGATGAGAGCGGCCAACTTCTCTGATGCAGCCGGGTCACAGACGAGGTAGTCGCGGGCCCCTGAAGCGAGCAGCACTGACGCGTCCTCGCGCGTGGCCGGTGACAGTGTAACCTCCGGCATCTTCTCGACCAGCTGCTCGTCGAGGGTGCTTGCCCTGTCCCAATCACAGATGCTGGCAGCGATGGTCGCGGCGAGATCGGTCGCGATCATGAACACCCAGCTGTAACCGGCGCGTAAGCCGGAAAGTGCGACGTCCTCGAGCAGCTTCTGCGCCTCCGTGGTGCGGTCGAGACGGTGCAGGCACCATGCCTCGGCCGTCGACGCCAGCAGGTCGAGGGCGAGGTTGTCCTCTCGCACTCGGAGGGCGGCAGGGGAATGCAGGGCGCCCGCAACCGTGGCAACATCTGGCTCCGCTTCGACGGTCAGGGCCTTCAGGGAGGCCATGACCAGAATCCACTTCATGTCGATTGCCCCGAGAGCGACCAGCCCATAGGCGCGGGCCATCAGATGGCGCGCGCGTTCCACGTCGTTGAAGTAGGGTGCTTCCAACAGCAGGCGGAGCACCAGCGATGCCAGGGTTTCCGAATCCGTCCGTAACAGCGCGCGCAACGCGAGGTCCGTCCGCCCCGACAGCACGATCTGCAGGCCGAATCGGTCAAGCATCTCTGCAAGTTCTACTTCACTCCCGGGATCGAGTGCCAACTCCAGTGCTGTGACCGCCTCGTCCCGCGCCGCATACCAACGGGCCGCGGTCCCCGCTCTTCGAACGGCCCCTGCAATGTCTTGCCGGCGGGCATCCGCTTTGAGGAAGCTCAGCAGCACCGGGTGGTAGCGGTATCCGGCGGGCTCCTCAGTAATGAGGGCATTCTTGCGGCTGAGGTCGTGAAGCACGGAACCCGCGTCGCTACGACCGGTGAGTGTCGCCGCCAGTGCCAAGGGAACCATCTCCCGCACCGCTGCGAACGTCAGCACCTCGCGATCCGCCGGGGAAAGACCATCCAGGATCTCGACTACAAGATAGTCTGCGACCGCACGATGGTCCCCGGAGAAACGGCCGATTGCCTCGTCCGGATTGTCCGCTTCCTGGAGCCACGACATGGCGAGTGCAACGCCCGTCGCCCACCCTCCCGTGCGCGCCTCAAGCGACTTCGCTGCCTCAGGGCCCAGATCGACGGCCCATAGGTGTGCGAAGCGTGCGATCTCATCAGTGGTGAACGCGAGGTCTGCCGTGCGCAGTTCGAGGTGCGCGCCGGTCACTTCCAGAAAGGTCAGACTACCGATGGGCTGGAAGCGGCCACTGACGATGATGCGCACGTTCTCGGCCGCCGCTTCGATGGCCGCATGAATAGCCCCGTGTGCGGGGGAGATGTGAATGTCATCGAGGAAGACGAATGCGTCGTCTGCCCGGGCGCTTAGCCAGGCAATCAGACGGGGCGCATCCATCGTGCGTTCACCGGCAAGCCAATACACATCGCGTCCGGCGTCAAGGAGGCTCTGCGCCCACCACCGCAGCAGCGACGTTTTTCCACAGCCCGCCGCGGCCCAGACCGCTGCCACGCGTCGCTCGCCGGAGAGGAGTGCAGGAGCCAGGTCCAGTCGTGGGCGATCGACGAAGTTCAGCACGACATGAGGAAGTTCATCGTGTTTTACTGTCGCGTTCTTCTTGCCTGGGACGTGCATGGCTACGCCACCCCGAGATTCGGTGCGGACAGCCGCAGAGTTGACAGCCGACGCATTTCCAGCGTACTGGCCAGCCGACGGAGCCGCTAGCTGAGATCCACAATCTCACCCGGATCGGGTGGTCTTCTCGTGCGCATGCCATCGTTGGAACAATGGCAGTTCTGGCGCCGAGACCAGATGAGTACATGGACCAAATATCGTCGCGCCCGCCGCCTGTGGTTGAGATCGTGGACGGCGGCCCCCAAATCCTGACGGGGCCGTTGCCGTTCCAGTCCTCACGGGCGGGTCGAACTGGGGCTTGACGCCGAACAATCGATCAAGTTCGCGGCACTGCCCTGCCATCGGGCCGAAAGATGTTTGCCGACAAGATGGCGTGTTGTCCGATGGTCCCACGGGGGGTGTCCCTATGCTTTTGGTCAAGCGGGCAGGGCCGGCTTCTCGTCGTAGAAGGTGCCGTGTCTGAGCATGGAGTAGATGACGTCGCAGCGGCGCCGGGCCAGACAGATGACGGCGGCGTTGTGTTTCTTCCCTTGGCCGCGTTTCTTTTGGTAGTAGGCCTTCGATGCCGGGTGGTGGCAGCTGGCGATCCAGGCCGATCTGAAGAGCGCGTTCTTGAGCTGTTTGTTCCCGGAGCGTGCGGGGAATTCGCCGCGGATCGAGGTGCCGGAGCGCCGTGTCACGGGGGCGATGCCGGCGTAAGCGGCGAGGTGTCCGGCAGATGTGAAGGTGCGGGCGTCGCCGATGGTCAGGAGTATCGTCGCTGCGGTCTTGATGCCGACTCCCGGCATGGACATCAAGACCTGGGAAAGAGGGAAGTCATCGAGGAGTTTTTCGACTCCAGGACCAGGGATCTGGTCAGTACGGTTCCCGGGAAGGCGCGCTCCAGGGCGGGGAAAATCTGCAGCAGCAGGGAGCGCAGGCGGTTGATCGCCCTGGTGCATTCATGGGTCAGGTCCGCGTCGAATCCGGAAAGGACCTTCAGCGCCGCGAGCACCTCGCTGTCCCGGTCGACCGCGCGCAGGGTGTGCGGGATCGACCGGGCTGTCTCGGCGATGATGAACGCATCCCGGGCGTCCGTCTTGGACTTGCCGGGATACAGGTCCGCGGCTTTGCGCATCGCCAGGCCCGGAAGGTAGGCCACGGTGCAGCCGCAGTCCCGCGCCACTGCTATCGGCAGGGCCCCGATGGTGTTGGGCTGGTCCACGATCACCAGCACCCGGCCGTGCTGCTGCAGACCGAGGAAAAGCTCGCGCAACCGCGCCTCATCCTGCGGCAGCGGCTTATCGAAGACCCGTTCTCCCGCGGCGTTCAATGCGGCGGCGTGATGCTCGGATTTGCCGACATCGAGTCCGCAGTAGACCTCGTATCCTTCGTCCATCCGGCGCTCCTTTGCACCACTGTATGGCCGCAGTCACGACACCCGATGCTGGCACCCACGTTACAAAGAGACCTGGCACCAGTGGAAGGAGCCGGCCGTGTCCCTATCAGCAGTCAACGCGTGTCTCCGAGCCCGGCGACAACACCCCCCGGATCATCAATGACAGGGCGAGAAAGTCATACCGGGCCCAGCGACCAAATCCCCGGCCCTCGGGGACCCAATAAATGTAACGGGCGGGTATTTCATGGCGGCCGTCGGATCCCGGGTGCCTGTCCGGGTTCACCTTCCCTGGGTGAGGTTCACGCCCCGGTGCGGCCCAGACAATGGTTGTATCTGCAAAAGCCGTCGGCTGCCAGGGGATTGTGCCGTCTCGGACAGGAACCCTGTCGAGACCACACACAACCCTTGCAGGTTCGATCGCCGGCTTCCGCTGCCAACCCGCTTCCGTCGCCGCCACCCGGGCGGCCGGCTCCCTGCGAGACAAAGCAGCTATGGTCCAGGCCGCGATGAGCGACCTCCAGACTGCGGAGCAGTGCTAAATTCCAGACTTCTCTGGGAGATCTGCAGTTAGTCTCATGCCCACCCAGGCAGCGTTCATGTACCACGCCGCTCCGAATTGAAAGCAGGGAAATTAAAATGAGTTTCTGGGAAAATTTTTGGGATATTTTGTGGTGGTCCTTATGCGTGTATGCACTCGTCGCCTTCATATGGGCATTGTTCGCTGTCCTAGGGGACCTGTTCCGCGACGACAAGCTCAGCGGCTGGGGGAAGGCCATCTGGATTCTCTTCCTGGCCTTCGTGCCCTTCTTCGGCCTGCTGGTGTACGTGATTGCCCGCGGCAAGGGCATGGCTGAGCGGTCCCTGGCACGGGCGCGAGAAAACCAAGAGGCCACCGATGCGTACATCCGTAGGGTCGCCACAGCGAGTCCAAGCGAGGAGATCGCCAAAGCCGAGACGCTTCCGGACTCTGGAACGATCAGCGCTGATGAGTCCGAAAGGATCAAGAGCGGGGAACCGGTCTGAGAGCGCGCTGGGGTTCCGGTCCTGCTTCGATTTGTCGGCCCTGATCCAACAGTTTTATCCGCGTTCTGGGCCGATGGATCCGAATGTCGTATCGCGTTCAACTGGCGACCGGATCTGTGCGAAGCCGGCGCGCAGGATGTGGGATCAGCCCAATGTCGGGGGCAATCGTTCCTGTAGGACCGACGGATCCCGAACGCCGATAGAGTCCGCGTCCTATGCTTTCCCTGGGCGCTGCATCGATTGAGTCCGATTTTCCCGTGTACCGCCCGAGGCGATGGTCCGGAAACGGTAGTGCTGGTCCGTGGCTTGTTGCCGGAACTTGGAGCCGCAGGAACCGGTACCTTCAACAGAGAGCGCAATACCGGGGCCTAGGGCACTTGCCTGGACGCTATTAGGTCTAGGGTGATGAGTCCGGACGCGTTCGAGTGAATCCGCACAGGCTGCCAGCAGGGAGCACCGGATGGGGATCCGGCGGGGGTTCGTCTTCGCAACGGTGAGGTCGGCAGGGATCCACTAACAGAGCCTTCCGGTCAAAAGCGAAGGAACGGAACGGCAAATGATGACCGACCCGGAAAACCACCAGCACCACCCTTTGACTGGCCGGGGCGTGTATCTGCTGGACGACCACGAAGTCGTGAGGCGGGGCCTGCGCCAACTGGTGGAGTCCAACGGACTCAGCATCGCCGGGGAATCAGGGTCCGCGCGCGAAGCAGCCCGGCGGATCCCTGCCCTTCCCCCGGATCTGGTCATCCTTGACGATGATCTTCCGGACGGTTCCGGTGCCGACGTGTGCCGGGCCATCGCCGCGGCGGCTCCGGGCATCCGGTGCGTGCTGATGACCGGCGACACTGACGTAGCGGTGCTGATCGACTCCATCCTGGCCGGCGCGTGGGGGTGCCTGTCCAAACAGGATGACAGCAGCGAACAGCTCAGGCTCATCCGCCGGGCCCTGGCCGGGTACACCGCATACAGCGCCCGGTTCCATCCCGCGCTCGTTGCCCCATTCGCCCTCCCCGGGCCGCAACGCCCGGATGAGATGCTCCTAACTCTCACGAGACAGGAAATGAATGCCGCCATCGGCCTGGGGAAAGGGCTGACCAACCGCCAGATAGGCCAGGAGATGTTCCTGGCAGAAAAGACCGTGAAGAACATGGTCTCGACGATCCTGATGAAACTCGGCATGGCGCGCAGAACCCAGGCCGCCGTGCTCATCACCAGGGCGCTGAATCACCCCGAAGACCCCGCCGACAGCGACTACCGGTCCAGCCTCTTCCCGGATCTGATCGCCGAGGTCACGGCAGCGCTGCTGAACTGCACCACCGAGGCCCGCACCGTGGCGCCCACGGAGGTGGTGCGGGCAGAGGACGCCGGGAGGCTCGCCGACGCACTTACCGCGACCCGGACCCGTCGGATGGGAGCCCGCCCAGTCCCAAGCTGGACTTAGGAGGCCCAGGGCCGTGTGGCCCATCGTGCCTTGCCTGCCCGTCAAAAACGACCCTTAGTGGCCGATGATGAGGGTTTCCCCTCTGGGGGAGGGTGTCAAAGGTGGTTGAGCGTTGCATGCTCCTTGCGGCCGCTCACTGCAACCCGTACACGTGCTGGCAGTCATGTTGGTTCTTTCCGCCTTACTGCTGCGCCATCAGTCGGGCGATATCGGCCTCGTTGTCGCGGATCAGCTCGCCCGATACCTCGACTGTGACTGAGTGGATCGTGCCCGTGAACGTGAACGGCGGTTGATAGCTCTTGGTTGCCGGGGCGCCAAAGTCGTAGCCACAGCTGAGGCCCTCGAGTTCGAAGAGGAGCGGCGTGGTGTACGGGAAGTCCGCGTTCCCGACGAGTCTGCCGTCGATGTAGAGCTGGGCGCGTCCGGGCGTTCCTTTGCCCACCTTGAAGTCAGGCTGGCCAGTGGGCTCGAACTCGTAGCGAACGGCATGCCGTCCCGGAAGCAGCAGTTCGGACGAGGAAACCTCGAACTGTTCGCGTCCGACATAGTTGTACACGTACCGCGGGCGTCCGTCTTCCACGAAGAAGGTGTAGCCGCCGGCATCTCCACCGTGCGCGATGAGAACCCCACTTGCGCCGTCGGCCGGAATCTCGACGTCTGCCTCGATGGAGTGGGGCCGATTGTAGATGGGGGGCGCTGTGAAGGACGGGACCAATGAGGTGTGCGGGCGATAGATGAAGCGGGTGCGGGGCCTCGATGTCTGTGGACGCTCCGTCTTCATACGCTCCAGTAGCGAGCCGTCCAGCGGCAGTACTTTGTACTTCCCGGCTTCCTCCCACCAAAGGGCAATCAGCTCGCGCAGCCGGTCAGGGTGCTCGGCAGCGACGTTGGATGACTCTGCGGGATCCCCGGTGATGTCGTAGAGCTCCCATCCGCTCGCGTCGAGCTCCTCGAGGACCTTCGGCGTGATCGGCTCACCTATCCGGCGGCCCTTGGCTGCGGCCTCAGTGTAGTTCGGCCCCGGCCAGGGACACACCGCCCGCCACCCGTCGTGGTAGATCGCCCTGTGACCGAGCAGCTCGAAGTACTGCGTCGTGTGGCCGGTCGGCGCATCTGCCGCTTCGAAGGAGCCGGCGAAGCTGACCCCTTCGATCGGTGTCTGGGTGATTCCACGCACGGTGGCCGGCGGCTCAACAGCAAGGGCGTCGAGAACGGTCGGCACCAGGTCGATCGCGTGGGCGTACTGGCTGCGGACTTCGCCGCGGGCCGCGATTCTCGCCGGCCAAGCGACGACGAACGGGTCGGTCGCCCCGCCCCGGTACGTCTCACGCTTCCATCGGCGGAACGGCGTGTTGCCCGCCCAGGTCCAACCCCACGGGTAGTGGTTGAACGTCCGCGTGCCGCCCAGCTCGTCGAGCATCGCAAGATTATTGTCGAAGTTCTCGGGGACCCGATTGATGAACAGCATCTCGTTGAAGGAGCCCGACACGCCACCTTCGCCCGAGGCGCCGTTATCGGAGATGACCATAACCAGCGTGTTCTCGAGCTCGCCGATCTGCTCGATCGTGTCCAGCACGCGCCCGAGGTGGTGGTCCGCGTGCGAGACGAATCCGGCGTAGACCTCCATCATGCGGGCGTACAGCCGGCGCTCGTCCTCGCTCAGCGAGTCCCACTCCGGGACGTCAGGGTCACGTGGCGATAGTTCGGCGTCGGCGGGGAACAGGCCGATCTTCTTTTGCTGGGCGAACACCGTTTCGCGGTAGGAGTCCCAACCTTCGTCGAACCTGCCGCGGTAGCGGTCGGCCCAGTCCTTCGGCACATGGTGAGGGGCGTGTCCTGCCCCGGTGGCGTAGTACAGGAAGAACGGCTTCTCCGGCGCGTTGGCCTCACTGTCCAGGATCATCTTGATCGCCTGATCCGCCAGGTCCTCGCTCAGGTGGTAACCGTCCTCGGGCAGCCGCGGCTGGTCAACCGGCGCGTTGTCCTGGACGAGGTCGGGATACCACTGGTTGGTCTCTGCGCCAAGGAATCCGTAGTAGCGCTCGAATCCCCGCCCAAGAGGCCGGCGGTGGAACGGTCCCGCCGGGGAGTTGTCCTCCGTCGGCGACAGATGCCACTTGCCCACACAGAACGTGTTGTAGCCGTGATCGATCAACATCTCGGGCAGCATGCCATTCTCGAACGGCATCCGGCCGTGGTAGCCAGGGAAGCCGGTTGCCAGCTCCATGATGCAGGCGACTCCGTTGGAGTGATGGTTGCGGCCGGTCAGGATGCACGACCGGCTCGGTGAGCACATCGCAGTCGTGTGCATGTTCGCGTACCGCAGGCCGCTCGCCGCGACACGGTCGATGTTCGGCGTCTCGACCAGTCCACCGAAACAGGAGATCTGTCCATAGCCCACGTCATCGAGCACGACGAGCAACACGTTCGGCGCCCCTTCAGGGGCCCGTTGAAGAGCGGGCCAAGCCGGCTCCGACTCCCCGACCGTCCGCCCGACCACACCCGGGAACGGGTCACCTGGCTTGTACTCCCTGATTGACATGGGACCCCCCTCGATAGTTGCTATGGTGGCTTGCCACTAACTCTGCTTCGCCCCGCCGACCTCCGCCTCACCCCAAAGGAATGAACCTGTTGGCCGTGGGCGTCGGATACGCATCCGCCTCCCCTTCAGTCCCACGCTTATGAATGAACCTGGTCGAGGCCGTCTTGGGCATCGCGCGGCTGCCGGGCTATCCTCCGCGCGGCCAAGACCGCCCGCCCCTCACACGCGCGCGCTCCGTGCGTTCATCGACACCGGCAAAGACCGGCTGCCAACCATTCGCCCGGACCACGGCCGACCAGATCCCCACGAAGGCGAACGTTCCAAGGACGACAGAGACGGGACACAAGCACGACCAGGATCAGCGGAACAGGCCCAGGCGAGCGGGAGATTCCGGCTGCCGGGTCGCCCGAACGGGAGGCTTCGACTCGTCGGATACGGCCAGGCGTCCGAGGAACACCTGTTCCAATGAACGTCGGACGGCGTCTGGAACGATGCCGCGGTAGCAGGTAGCATCGGCTCAAGCCATGGCGTGCGGCAACCGGTCCCCATCTGACGGAGCAGCTGGCCCATGCGGAACGGGAAGGATAACGCCCGGCATGCCTGTAACGCCGACGATGCTGCATATTCCGGCCGGCGAGTTCCTGATGGGATCGGACGACTTCTACCCCGATGAGGGACCCACACATCGGGTCCGTGTACCGGCCTTCGAGCTCGATGAGCGTCCCGTCACCAACGCGGAATTCGCCGTGTTTGTTGCGGCAACGGGTTACCTGACAGTGGCCCAGCGGCCGCTGGACCCGGCGGAATTTCCCGACCTTTCGCCCCGGGACCTGGACCCGGGCGGGCTGGTTTTCACGCCTTCACCGGGGCCGGTGGACCTGGGCGACTGGAGACAGTGGTGGCGCTGGGTTCCGGGCGCGTGCTGGCAGCAGCCACTGGGCCCCGGATCCTCCATCGAAGGCCGGGAGGACCACCCGGCCGTGCAGGTCTCCTTCGCGGACGCCGGTGCTTATGCGGCCTGGGCCGGCAAACGGCTGCCGGACGAAGCCGAGTGGGAATTTGCGTCCAGGGGCGGACTATCCGACACGTTCACCTATGCGTGGGGAAACGAGGCCAGCCCGGACGGGGTGCTCATGGCCAACACCTGGCAGGGACGTTTCCCGTACCTCAATACGGGCGCGAACGGGTGGAAAGGAACGTCCCAGGCCGGAACATTCCCCCCGAACGGGTACGGGCTCATCGACATGATCGGAAACGTGTGGGAATGGACCAGAACCTACTATTCGGCCCGCCACGACCCAGTCGCAGGAGCAGGGACCCACGACCGGGTCAGCGGGTGCGCATGTACTCCTCACCGGGATAAGGCCGCCGAAAGCGCGGAACCCGGGTCCGGCATCCCGCGCCGCGTACTCAAGGGAGGCTCGCACCTGTGCGCCCCGGAGTACTGCCTGCGCTACCGCCCGGCGGCCCGCTCCCCACAGGCCGAGGACACGGCAACCTCGCACATCGGCTTCCGCTGCGCACGTTCCCTGCCCGCGGACCAGTAATCCGGGAGGCCCCGGCCAAACCCGTGATGTTATGGAATCCAGCCAGAGGACGGGAGTGGACGGAGGTTCGAGAATACGGGGTGGCTCCTAATGAATCAGGCTGCGAAGCAGCGTCCCCCGATCGGGTGGACCTAGATCCTGCGCCTGCGCCGGCCCGGTGTGACAGCGGCCCCAACGACGGCGGCCTTGGCGACCGGCGAAGGGCCCGGTGAGACAGCCTTACCGACGACGGCGGCCTTGGCAACAGGGGCGTGGACGACGCCGACTCTTCCAACTCGTGCGGGCCTCAATGGCATGTCATTCTCCTTCTGTCTCGGAATTCTCATCGGCTTCGATTGAGGCGACGATGGCCTGGATGGGGATTCGGCCATTTGCGATCAACTGGCCTCCCGCGCGCCGCGCTGCCGACGCGAAGGGCGCGGCCCACAGGTTCTCGTAGACGAGTACGCCGGCGACGCTTCCGGGATCCATCGCGGCGGCGAGTTTGTCAACGTCCTCCGCCGCCAGCAGCTCTGCCAGCTCGGCCTCGATCGTCTGCAGGGCGCCGAGCTCTTCCACATCGGAGAGTTCCATCGCTTCGACAACGCCGTCGTCGTCCTTGGTGAGAATCAGCACGTCGATGACCCGAACCGTTCCCGCGTCAACGAGTCTGACCAGTTCATCGGCCATCTCGCCGGTGAAGTTGGACTCCCCCTTGGGAAACTCCACGATCAGAAAGTCAACGGGCCCCAAAGAGTCGAGTGAAGTTTCCATAATCACGTATCCATTCGTCTGTCTCGATGGCTGCAGCTGGGAATGCGGCTCATACTACGCCCCGCTCGGGGGGCATCGGCAGAGGCCGAATCCTCTTCAACCGAACGGCGCGGCTTCTCGCGCGCGCTCGCCCAAAGTCTGTTGGAAGCGACACTTTCTGGGGGCGCTCCCTGCCGCGGAAATTCTGTGAATCGCAGAGCTATTTGGCGTGGTTTAAGCAGCGCCCTTTGGCGCGCGACCCGATGTGCTGCGGGCATGTCGGGGCGACGGTGCCGTTGAAATCAGGCGGCCTGGTGCTTGGACCAGCGTGGACGGGATCGCCCGATGGCGTCGGTGGTCGCAGCAGCGAAGCGGACCACGCCTGATCTTCCCGGAGGTTTCATTAGAGAGGCAACGAATCCCGCTTCCCGGACGTATTGCTCTGAGGCAACAGGGGCCCAAAACCCTGTCAGGCCTGCGCGAAAAAGTGTCGGCCACGCAACTGCTTGCGTGCCAGAATCCTCATATGACCAAGGAACGCAGTGAACTGAAGAGCATCGGATACGAGATCTTCATCGGAATCCTTTCGATCCTATCGATCATTAATCTCGTGCTCTTGTATGTCGTGCAGGAGCAGTCCCTCGACACCGTGCTCAGCGTGATGAACGGCATTTTCAGCGTGACCTTTGTTGCCGACTTCCTCTACCGGATCGCCACCGCGCCATCGGCGGCCGCCTATTTCTTCAAGCACTTCGGCTGGGCCGACCTGCTGGCCAGCGTGCCTTTGGCGCAATTCAAGATCCTGCGCGTTTTCCGGCTGATCCGCGTATACCGCCTGCTCCGCGAGGTCGGCATCCGCACGGTCGGCCGCGCGCTGATCAAAGACCGGGCTGGCAGTTCGCTGTACGTACTGCTGGTCATGGGCATTTTCGTGCTGGAATTCGGAAGCCTCGCCATGCTCCGCGTCGAGCAGGGCGCCCCAAGGGCCAACATCACGACCGCCTCGGACGCCATCTGGTACACGATCGTCACGATCTCGACAGTTGGATACGGTGACCAATATCCGGTCACCGATCTGGGCCGTGTCATCGGGGCATGGATCATCGTCCTCGGTGTCGGTATCTTCGGCACATTCACCGGCTACCTGGCCAACCTCTTCCTGTCTCCCAGGAATCCCGCACCTCCCGTCGATGCGGCCGACACCAGTACCGAGACGGTCGAAGGACTCCGCCTGCGCCTCGAAGAGTCCGAAGCCAAGCTCACCGAGATCAGAAAGTTGCTCGTCGAGCCAACACAGTGAACGTCTGCACACAGTCGCCCTGGGGTGTTGTTGCGGTGGCAATCTTTCCGGCACCCTCGCCCGCTGCAAAGCCGACGTCAAGACCCCCTTCTCCGACCTTGAGAAATATTGTTGCTGAAGGTTTTCACCGGGCAGCGCTTCGTCCCATAGGCCGAGGGGCCCCGGGCATGACGATAGGCAATTCTTGTGAACGGCCGTTCGTGAGACTGTCCCAAGGGCCGATCGCAACCGCTGTGGAGTTCAGCGCTTCGTGGCGGTGTTCTGTGATCACTCGGTGTCGCATCCCCAGCCTTCGCGTCGTCTTGCATGGCATGCGTTTCGAGAGACAGAGGTTACGAGACACGGCGTCGGATCGAGAGAAGGCATCGGCCGCCCGCAGGCGGATGGTCATCCGAACCGGGTGGTGAGTCCCTTTGCCGGGTGGAGCATGCTGGACATTGAGACGCGGCGGCGCAGCGGTTTGGCCGTAGCGGGGCTCTTTCCCGGCGAAGGGGTACGGGCAATGACAAGTGTTGAGCTTCTGCCGAGTTGGAACGATGGCCCCGCGAAGCAGGCAGTGCTCGATTTCGTTGCGAGCACGACAACGCCTGGGCCGTCGTTCGTCGAGGTGGCGGATCGGATCGCGGCGTTCGATAATGACGGCACGCTGTGGTCGGAAAGACCGTTGGCGCCGCAGTTCGACTTCGTGTTCCGACGGTGGGGCGAGGAGGTCAAAGCGGACCCGTCGCTTGCAGGCGTTCAGCCGTATAAGGCGCTGCTCGAGAAGGATATGGCGTTCTTCGCTGGTGTCGGGACGCAGGATCCCGCGACGATCGACACCCTGTTGAAGGCGTTCAGCCGGTCGTGGGCGGGGTCGACTCCGGCGGAATTCGACGCGGAGGTCCGGGTGTGGCTGGAAACGGTGAAGCAGCCGAAGTTCGATGTCCCCTACATTGAACTGGTCTACAAGCCGATGCTTGAGTTGATCGAATACCTCAAGGCGCACGAGTTCCGTGTCTTCGTCTGCTCCGGCGGGGGCCGGGACTTCATGCGCACCTTCGCGGAAGAGACCTGGGGGATTTACAAGGAGAACGTGATTGGCACGGCAGCCGACTACCGTTACACCGATGGGCGGATCGTAAGGGCCGAAGCCGGACTGGGAGGGTTGGACATCGGGCCCGGTAAGCCGGAGCACATCTTCGCGCACGCCGGCCGGCTTCCCGTTCTTGCGGGCGGCAACGCCGATGTCGACATCGAGCTGCTCGAGTCCGCCACGTTCTCGTTGATCATCGACCATGACGACGATGATCGCGAGTTCGCCTACACGAGTGGCGCCGAGGCCTCGATAGCGCGAGCGAAGGAGCTGGGCTGGACCGTGGTCAGCGTCAAGAAGGATTGGAACACCGTGTACGGGCAGATCGAACGCTCGTGACCGGCCTGACCGCAATCGATGTCCTCCTCGGGGACACCCCCGAGACCGGCTCCGCACTGGGACAGGAAGTCGGCGAGAGGCGTATTCCGGAGGCCACATCCTTGACGCAACTCACTGGGGCGGGAGTCCCGATCGCTGCGAGGATCTTTGCCGACAACGGCGTCAGCGGATCCCACGATGGACCGCCCTCAGCTCGTCAAGGCCATGGCACGGCTGGAGGCCGGTGACGTGTTCACGGTGCGGAAGCTCGACCGTTTGGGACGCAACACCCGGCACGTCTTGGAAGTCATCGAGGCTATCCGGGAACAGGGAGCGGGTTTCCGCTCACTCACCGAAGGGCTGGACACAAACGGACCCATGGGCACCGCCATGCTGACGATCATGGCCGCATTCGCGCAGCTGGAGCGGGACACGATGATCGAACGCACCAGAGCAGGACTCGCCGCGGCCGCGGCCAACAACCGCCACGGCGGAAGGCCCCGCAAAGTAGACGACGCGGCCTCGGCAGCCCGATCACTGGCAGGTACCAACCGTGTTGGCTTAGTGCCGCGCCGGCGCCTCACCTGCCGGAGGTGATCCTGGGGCGGGCTGAAGAGAGAAGACGCGGCAGCAAACGCCAGAGCAAGTGCTGATCGTGGGCTCGGGCAGCGTCGGAACGGGCCGTCCCTGTCATGTCCTTGGTCCAGCCCCGGGAATGGTTCGCGGGGCCCTAACGTGGCTGCAGCTTCGACGTCGAATCACCCCAGGGTGATGATGCGCGCGCCCGGTACGCGTGATGGACTGCAGTCCAAAGCAGAGGAGGACGCCATGTGCCGTTGGCTTGCGTATTCGGGTTCGCCGGTGAAGCTTGAGGAGCTTTTGTACAAACCCGCCAATTCGCTCGTGATGCAGAGCAAACACTCACGCCTGGGAGCCACGACCACCAACGGCGACGGCTTCGGGGTCGGCTGGTATGGTTCCGCGCCGACCCCCGGGGTGTTCCACAGCACGGAGCCGGCCTGGCACGACCGCAACCTCCGCGAAGTGTCCGCCCAGGCATCGTCCGGCCGCGTCTTCGCGCACATCCGTGCCACGACCGGCTCGGCAGTCCAACAGACCAACTGCCATCCGTTCCGTCACAACCGCTGGCTGTGGATGCACAACGGGCTCCTCACGGATTTTCCGACCATGAAGCGCGACTTGGCCTTCGCCGTCGAGCCCTCGCTCTTTCCGCTGATCGAGGGAGCGACAGACTCGGAGCTGTTCTTCTTCCTCGCGCTCACCTTCGGTCTGGAGCAGGACCCGCGCGCTGCGGTCGCTGCCGCGGTGGGGCTCATTGAAGAGGTCGGCCGGCGCCACGGCATCGATTTTCCGCTTCAGATGACTGTGGCAACCACCGACGGCGACACCACCTGGGCGTTCCGCTACTCCAGCGAAGGCCGGTCCCGGTCGCTTTTCCACAGCACTGACGTCGCGACACTCCGCGCCCAATACCCGGACAACCCCATGCTCCATGAGCTCTCTGATGATGCACGCTTGGTGGTCTCCGAGCCTCTGGGGGACCTGCGCGGGGCGTGGCGGGAAATACCCGAGTCGACCTGCGTCGTAGTGCACGGAGGCGGGGAAGACCTGTTCGACTTCTCGCCCGCGGCCGGCTAGGGCGGGCACTGGTCTGCGCCCGTCAGCTGCTGAGTATGTCAACCCGAATCAGGACCATTGGGGAGGGGGTGGATTCTAACGATCGTCGCAACACCTGAGCATTTCAGGAGTTGCAATGGCGGTAGATCCGCCCAGAATTATCTCTCCTTTCCCACCGCCCACCCTAGCTGCGGCTGGCCGGTGGGAAAGGAAAAGAGTCTGTTCACGTGTCTGGAAGGAGTGGAGATTCGAGCCGGGCATGGCGGGGCTGGCACGCTTCAGCTGGTGTTCGGCAGGTCCTTCGCCTGGCTGATCCAGCCCCCGTTCATAATCGATGATCTCCAGCGTCTGCTTGCGTGTGAGATAGCCGCGACCGTTGAGTACCTGGCCAATCGGCGTTGGTTTCCCGCTCGTCAGGTAGCGACAGCCGCAGGGAGGACGAGGGATGTGGCGAAGAGCAGAGCGAACAAGGCTCTCGCCACGGCCGCCGCACGCGGCGAACTCTGCACCCGACGCGGGGGAGAGAACTTGACGTCGACACTCGAGCACCGCTCTCTCTTCTGGGTCTTTGGTTGGACGGTCATGGACGTCGCACGCACCGGAATCCGAGGTGTGATGTGGACGTATCGATGTGTTGCGGCATCCGCGCGGCCGGACGGTATCGCTGGCAGTAATTCGGCGCGCAGAGGTGCGAGCCGCCCTTCATGACCTTGCGGGGGATAGTGATGCCACGCATGCCGGGGTCGACGCTGTCTTCGGCTCGCGGGCTGCGGGGATCGCCGACCGTGCAGCAACGTGCCCGACGGGACAGTCCGTTCAGCACCCCGGAACGGGTTTTGAGAAGAAAACCAGGTCCAGCGCCGGGGCCATTCTCATGACTGGTCCTGTCTGCTAAATGCTCGGGCGATTGCCTGGATGGGGTATGCCGTCAGCCGGGTAATCGCGGCAAGAACCAGAAGAATCCCCACCGCGGTTAGTTGCCCGATAAACATCAGCAGCGCCACGACCAGCGTTCCGCCATAGGTCAGGGCAAAACTCAACGAGTCCGTATTAAGGGGCACTAGTGGTTGCCAGGTCAGCGGCGGGGGAGCGGGGTGGCAGGTGCCGGTACAGGGTGGTGCGTTTCAGCCCGGTCTTGGCGGTGATCTCCTTCATGGAGAAGCCTTTGTCCCGCAGCAGGGCGGCGTGTTCGAGCTTGTCGGCATCGATCACGGAAGGCCGTCTCGTTCGCCGCCCGTTGGCAGATGCCACCGCCCGCGCATGCGAGGCCCGTTCGGCGGCGTAGGTCCGCTCCATCTCGCCGAAGAGTGCCAGCATGACAACTGCCAAGGAAGTGGGACGGGCCGAACAAGGCCGACTTAGCTGTGTGCGTCGACCACCCAGTTTGGCTCGCTTGTAAGCGGTGCTGGACGATTGCCCTTGTGACAACAGAAACTTCGACGGCGCATGATTCTCTCGGCCATGTCCATGACAGGTCTCCCGTCATCATTCCGCCGAGTATGTATGCCCGGTGGCTGGACCCGGATACGACTGACAAGGTAAAAGTGCAGGAGATGCTGGATGCCATCGGCACCGAGAATGGGCAGGTCAAGGAGTAAGCGGCGGTCCCAAGATCTCGATGTTATGGCGGGCGGCAATGCTGGCCAGTACGTCGCCGTCGATAGGGGCGGGTTCCGGCAGTTCCCTCCGCGCTGCGGGCGCTCCCGCCTCGGCGGTGAAGGTTTCGAAGCCGGCCGGCACGGTGATCACCAGGCAGCGGAAGGGCTCGTGAGGGCCCGCCAAAAACGAGTGGGTGGAACCTTGGGGAAGAAAGGCGAAATCACCCCTTTGCACGGTGAAGCGCTCACCGTCGCTCTCGAAGAGAGCCGTACCCGAAATAATGTAGAAGGCTTCATCCTCAACCAAATGCCGGTGCATCGGCGGAGAGTAACCGGCCGGATGCAAAATCTCTACAACGGTCAGCCGCTGCTTCGTCTCGGGGCCGCCTGCCTTGACCATGACCAGTGCGTTCGTGAACCACAGTGCGGTCCCCTCGTCGGCCTCGAGCTTGTACGCCCCGCGCTTTACGCCGGTGGCCGCCGCCGTGTTGTCGGGCTTGTCCATGATGCCCCCTCGCCTGGATGTGGTTGCAAGGGACTGCCCCGGGTTTGCTTGACTCCTGACTTGTGAGGATTCGTTCCTTGCAGCAAGGATGTTCACATGCCGAAGCCTTTCCCCGCTGAGTTCCGTCGTGACGTGGTCGCGGTGGCGCGCAAGCACGAAGCGCCGATCTCGCAGATCGCCAAAGACTTCGGGATTTCCGAAGCAACCCTGCACAACTGGCTGAAGAACGCCGACATCGAGGACGGCGCCCGTCCCGGAGTGACGGAGAAGGAAGCCGCGGAGCTCAGGGATGCCAGGAAGCGGATCCGGTTGCTGGAGCAGGAGAACGAGATTCTGCGCCGGGCAGCGGCGTTCTTCGCCCGGGAGCTGCCCCCAAAATGAAGTTTCCGCTGGTCCTTGACCTTGCCGCGGACGGAATTCCCGTCGCGGTGGCCTGCCGGGTGCTGGGTTTCTTCAAACAGGCCTTCTACGCGTGGAAGACCAGTCCCGTCTCGGAGCGCGACTGGTCTGACGCGCACGTGGTCAACGCGGCCCTGGATGTCCACCGGGACGATCCGGCGTTCGGGTACCGGTTCATCGCAGACGAGCTTGAAGACCAGGGTTTCAGTGCCGGAGAGAACCGGGTGGCGCGGCTGTGCAGCAGCCAGCGGATCTGGTCCGTGTTTGCCAAGAAACGCGGTCTGACGCGCAAGGCCGGCCCGCCCGTGCATGATGACCACGTCAGGCGGGATTTCACCGCGACGGCGCCGGACCGGCTGTGGCTGACGGACATCACCGAGCACCGGACCGATGAGGGCAAGCTCTACCTGTGCGCGATCAAGGACGTCTATTCAAATCGGATCGTGGGCTATTCCATCGATTCCCGGATGAAAGCGTCCCTGGCCGTCTCGGCCCTGCACAACGCGATCGCACTCAGGGATCCGGAAGGAACCGTCGTGCATAGTGATCGCGGCTCCCAATTCCGCTCCCATGCCTTCGTCAGAACGCTGAAGAGCAACGGGTTGAAAGGATCGATGGGACGCGTCGGGGCGTGTGCCGACAATGTCGCCATGGAGTCGTTCTTCTCGCTCCTGCAGAAGAACGTTCTGGATCGCCAGCGATGGTCCACGCGGGCGGATCTTCGCCTGGCCATGGTGACGTGGATCGAGAAAACGTACCACCGGAAACGCCGTCAGCGGCGCCTCGGACGGCTAACGCCGGTCGAGTTTGAGACAATCTATACCGGCCTCAAAGCCGCCTGACAACACTAAACCCCGAGAGTCAACAAAACCTGGGGCAGTCCCGTTCCCTATGGCGGGGATGTCTGGGACGAGGCTGCGGGGGTCGAGGAACGTCCCGTGGGGTCGTGGTTCTCGGTGAACGGAGACCGGCTCCATCCAATAAATGAAGATGGAGCCGGTCTCTGGGGTTGTGCATCGTCATTCCGAGGGGAGAATGACGTTGTGGCGTGCCCCTGACTGGGCTGCTGTGCCACGTCGGAAACCCTAGGCTCTGAACCTTCGGTTTTCCTTGCCGTGAGGGTGAGCATGGAACCGGCCCCTGTCCCATGGGTGCGGTGTCCGTTCCCGCTGCTCAAAGGCACTCTGCCCGCAGAAGCCCGACAACTTTGTCTGGGGTTTCTGCCAGCGATATGCTCCGCATGCATTCCCGGGCAACCGCCATGGATCGCGCTGGTTCTCGCCGGGCGGTGGGATCTAGAGCGGGTGAATGTTGTCCGCTTGGGGACCTTTCGGGCCCTGGACGACGTCGAACTGGACTTTCTGGTTCTCCTCCAGGGAGCGGTAGCCGCTACTGGCGATGGCGGAGTAATGGGCGAAGACATCTGCGGAGCCGTCGTCGTTGCTGAGGAATCCGAAGCCCTTTTCGGAGTTGAACCATTTCACTGTGCCAGTTGCCATGTGCTTTTCTTCACCCTTTGCTGTCTGTTCGGCCCGACGGAACGCACCAGCCGCGGCGGACGACGTCGTCCGCCTTCCTAACCTATCCGCCGGGAGGGACGCAGCCTATGGGTCCTCCGACCCTTGCGCATGCGTGCGAAAGACCGAGGCACTTACCTGTCCGATGACATGTAGCGGTGCGAGAATGACGCCGCTTATCGCTGCGATCCACACTTCTGTTGGTCTGTTCTTCCGGAAAGCTGAGACGTAGCCTGAAGCCACTATCCGGAGAAGGCCAGAAGCTGAAGGGGAACATCATGACCATTCCGCCGCAACGCGAACCAGCCCCGTTCCCCCCTGAGCCTGTTCCTGCCCCGGGTTCCCCCGATCCGACTTCGCCCCCTGCACCGCCGGCGGGTCCGGAGCCGTATCCTGATTCTCCGGACCCGACGTCCCCCGTACGGCCCGGTCCAGGTCCAGTGCCGGATCCGGGACCGCCAACCGAGGACCCTACCCGCCGATCCTGATTGCCCGGCGGGGAACCCGGTGCCTCACACTTCACTGGTCGTTCTGCTCTCACGACGGTCGGCCCCCGCCGATCTCGTTGACTAACACTTCGCGGGCGTGATCCGACCGGGAGAGAGGGAGGCTGCTCGGATCAGCGGCCACGTCCTCCGCGGGAGTCCGCTGGCCAGGTCGTCCAGGACCGCGCGCATGCGCCCTGTCAGTTGGTTGGGGCAGCGGTCGCAACGGCTGGATCCTACAGAGCCTCATCGGGCGGAGCCGCGGCATGCCTTCCAGCCGACGCTGTCCTGATATCAGGCAAGGGTGCCGTGTCAAAGAACTGGTGTTCCGATGGGTGGACGCGGATTGTTCCGGCAGCCTCCGCCTTTTCCCGGATGAATTCGTGGTCAGCCTGGGACAGTACGATCTGTCCGTGCGGGTCACTCTCGAGGTCCCCGGCGGCTTCCTCGATCATTTTGGTCGACATGGTACGTGGCAGGATCAGGCATCCCGGATTTTCCAGGAGCCAGGTCCGGGTCTCCGAATCGAGCCGGTCCCACCCGTCTTTAATGCTCATGCTCTGCAGGCCCCCCTTCCTGTCTGGCTTCATGAAGATGAATTCCGTACAGACTACGCCTGCCGTCAACGCAGATATAGGGCGTGGCGTCTATGCCGCCCCGGCGGGAAGAACGCCGGGCCCTGTCCCGCTCAACGCGAGCCGCCGAATCGACTGGGGCGGTGATCCGCCTTCTGAGACTGAGGCGCACAGTCGCCGTCCCCTCAGCCGTCCCTTCACAAAGGTGGCGGCCGAAACCGGAGCGCTTAGCCGGTGAGGGTGCCCGGGGGGACCTGCCGGGGGAGTGGGATCACCAGAACTGGCCGGTGCTGGCGGTGGGTGAGCTCGACCGCGACCGAACTGACGAGCAGCTGTTCCAGCCGGATTCCCAGACGGCGTTCGCGGGTACCGACGACGATGACGGAGGCGTCCACAGTTTCGGCAAACTGGCCCAGTGCCCGGGCTGGTTCCCCCGTGAGCGTCAGGAAGGACCAACGGACTCCGGTGCCATCCAGAATGTTCCCGAGACGTTCCCGGATGCCGGCACTGGTGGCTTCAACGTCGTCAACCAGCCCGTTCTCCGGCTCCCCGGCAAGATAGGTCGTAATGTCCACGTAGGCACAGATCAGCTTGACGTTCAGGGTCAACGCAAGTTCTGCGGCGCGGTGCACGACCGCCGGTGGTTGCCCGGGCACGACGCCTGCCAGGACCGCCCCGGTGACCCGCCGCGGCACAAAGACAGCATCTCCGGCTCCGGGCCGCGTGTCCCGGGCGGGCTCATTCATGGGCTCTTCCATCGCTGAGTGCACGCCGCAATCGTAGATCGGGCGCCGCGGCGTCTCTCTGAGGCGCAGTCGACGGTGGACGAAATATGTTCACTGTACGGTTGCGGCGACCACCCAGCGCCGATCCTTCTCAGGCAGGCGCGCGGTGCTTAACAGCTGGGCCCCACTGCACCGGCAGTTGGCCCGCAGCTAAATGGAGGATCCTGCCAACGCATGGGCGCCAGGCAGTTGACTCAGCCATTTCCTGGCCGCATCCACGGAAGTGAAATATCCGTGGGGACATTCCTGCTTACGCAGCAAGGCTGCGGCCATCACCCGGTCGACCACCGTGGCCCCCACCAGTGCCACGGCGGAAACGAAGCGCGTCCCCAACAGCGTCGCTCTCGCCCCTGGACTCATACACACGTCGACAACCTCGACGAGCATCGGCTGCAGACCGGTTCCGGTCACGCCCTGCACGGCCGCGACGACGGCGTCGGCGTCGGCTGCCGAGACCGTGGAACCCGGCGTCCACCTCAGATGGAATGTGTCCTCCGCGTCCACGCTCAAGGTTGCGTTTGTGCAGGTCAGTGCGATTTCCAGCATAATTTCCCCTAGTCCTCCGATGAGGGTAGCGGAACCCGCGGCATAAAAGTGATTTGTCGAACAATCTCTTGGTCGGGGCCCCGAGGCGAGAGCACACGAGGCCTTCCCCTGCAGGCACAGTCACACCGGCCACACCTCCACCGCAGCTCTCTTCCGCGGACCGTGCAGGGGTGGCTAGATGTCCTTTTCCAAACTCGTCTGCACGAAATGTCCAAAGTCGTCTGCACGGCCGCGCTATCCGTAAAGGGAACGGCTTTTGGGACGATGCTTGCGGGCGAGATATGCCACGTGCCTCAAGGGGATCCCTAGCGGAACACTTCGGGAAGCACCGTGACGAATGCGTCGAGTGGCCGTACCAGGCCGAATGCGATGCCCCGGGGATGCTGTGCACACGCACCCCGCGGCGTTCGAGTTCCGGGACGTTCCTGCCGCTGAAGACGCGACTCGGGTCTGCCGGACCACGACCGAGCCCGGTCCGGGGGTCCAGATGCGTGTGCGCAGCCTCTCTCGGGCCATCGCCGTGCTCATCGATGCGCAACCAAACCACAGCGCCGGCGCCCGCACGAGGGAACTTGTGCGGGCGGGAATTCAGGTAGTAAGGCAGATGCGTCCGAGAACGCATCTCGATCCAGAGGGGTTCCCGATGTGGAATCCCCAGCGATGCGGACTTACCTCTGGTGTTGAGTGCTTGAATGGGGGGCATGGTGGATCGAAGCGTACTGGTCTCCGGCGGCGGAATTGCCGGCTCCACCGCCGCGTACTGGCTGGCGAAGGCCGGTTGGTCGGTCACGATTGTGGAACGAGCGGCCGACACACGATCCAGTGGCAACCCTGTCGACGTACGCGGAGCAGCGGTCGCTATTGCACGGCAAATGGGCATCTGGCCGCGCCTGGCGGAGGCCGCCACCGGTGTCGAACGCCTGGTCTTCGTCGACGCCGACGGGCGGCCACAGGCCACGATCCGCACGCGCCAACGCGTCGACCGCCGCGAAGAGGTCGAGGTCGCACGCAATGAACTCGTCAGCCTGTTGCTCGAGAAGGCCCAGGAGACAAGCCTCATCATCCGGGACGACTCGATCACTGCCCTGCACCAGGACGGCGGCGGAATCGACGTCGAGTTTCAGCGGACCCCTTCCCGGCGCTTCGACCTGGTCGTCGGAGCCGACGGAGCCCACTCCACCGTTCGGCGTTTGGCATTCGGCCCCGAGGAACGTTTTTCCCGCCCATTCGGCATGTTCGTGGGCACCGTGCGCGCCCCTACTCCGATCGAGGATCCGCGCACCGTGCTGTTGTACAACGAACCGGGAACCTCCTTGGCCATCCATCCGGCAGGTGGGAAGCCCGGGTTCGCATTCATCTTCCGTGGGCAGCACGATTTCGACTACCGCGACGCGGAACAAGGCAGACGCCTCGTCGAGTCCACCTACGCTGGCGGCGGATGGCTCACCACGCTCGCGCTCGAGGAATGGGGCGCGTCCGGCAATAGGTACTTCGACGCCGTCACCCGCGTGGACGTACCGCAGTGGACTGCCGGCCGCGTGGTGCTGCTCGGTGACGCGGCGAGTTGCATCTCGCTGTTCGGTGAAGGCTCCAGCAGCGCGATCGTCGGTGCCAAGACCCTCGCCGACGCGATTGCCGCCCACCCGGATGACCACACCGCCGCTTTCGCCGGCTATGAACACACGCACCGCAAACACGTCCGACCGCTACAACGGGGCGCCGGCATCGCATCGCGCCTCCTCGTACCCAAGACCCGATCAGGCATCACGATGCGCAATGCGGTGTTGAACGCGGCCGGATCCCTCCGCCGCGGACAGCGCACCAAGGACGAGCTACGACACCGGAACGAGGTGGATTGAGAATGCCGAAACAAACAGAGGACGGGAAAGAGAACCCTGCGCCGACGACGGGACCGGTGTTCCCCAGGATGCTGACTCTCGAGCAGGTTCAGAAGGTCCTGAATGCAAAAGGATCCCTCGTTTACTCGCTGGTGCGAAGCGGTGAGCTTCCTGCAGGGCAGTTCGGTGGACGCGGTGTGTGGCGGGTCCGCGAGAGTGACCTCACGGCGTACATCGACGCGGCGTTCGCGGGCAGGGGCGCAGCCAAAGCCAAAAAGACCCGCGCGGGGGCAGCCGTGGGCGCGGAACGGGCCAAGAGCGGGCCCGCCCGCTAGCTAGGGCGGTTTGTGACACCGTCGGGTTCCGCTTCAGCAAAATTTGGGAATGCCTGCAGGCCCTACGCTTGGATCCGGGCGGGCGGGACGCGCAGACTTCCGTACCTCTCCATTCGGTGCCACCGCAGGTGCACACCGGCCACGGCAGTGACCACCGACTGGATCACGACCAGATACATGAGCTGCCTGTAGACAAACTGCTGAAGAGGAAGCGTCCACAGCGGGCGAAGCCGTTCATTGTCGAGGCGGAACGCGTAGGCAGCCATGAGGAATTGAACGACAAGGAAGACGAGCCAGAGCATTCCGATCCGGACTGGATCAAGGAAGATCAGGCCGTAGATGGCGAATACGTCCACCACCGGTGCGAACAGTGGCAGCAACACCTGTAGTACGAGCAGGTAGCCAAGGCCACGCCGCCCGAGCTTACCGGCCGCTCCGCCCTGGACGACCGCGCCGCGGTGCTTCCACATGGCCTGAAGCGTGCCGTAGCACCAGCGGTACCGTTGCTTCCAGAGCGCCTCGAGGCTCTCGGGTGCCTCGGTCCAGGCCCTCGCGTCGTCCTGGTACACGACGCGCCAGCCGTCGCGGCACAGAGACATGGTCAAGTCCGTGTCCTCGGCAAGCGTGTCGTCGCTGACTCCGCCAACACGGAGTAGGGCATCGCGGCGGAAGGCACCAATGGCCCCCGGGACGGTCGGCATGCACTCCGCGACGTCGAACAGCCTGCGGTCCAGATTGAAGCCAACGACGTACTCGATGTGCTGCCAGGCCCCGAGGATTCCTCCGCGGTTGGCGACCTTGGTGTTCCCCGAAATTGCGCCCACCTGTGGGTTGGCGAAGGGCTGTATGAGGGCATGCACCGTTTCCGGTTCGAAGACTGTGTCACCGTCGACCATCACCACTAGGTCGTGGCTCGCGGCGGCAAGCCCGGCATTCAGGGCGGACGGCTTGCCGCCGTTCTCCTTCCGGATCAACGTGACCCCGGGCAGGCTGAGCGCTTCCACGATTTCTGCGGTGCGGTCGGTCGACCCGTCGTCGACCACGATGATCTCAACCGGGTGGGTCGAGGCGACGATGGATCGAACCGCAGCTTCGATGCCGGCCGACTCGTTGTACGCGGGGACAATTACGCTGACCGTCTCGGTGATCTCATGCCGGACCGGCACGTCCACCCGGCGCCGGCTGCGGCCGGCCGACTGGGAGCGGCGTGCCGCTCTCCTGTGGCGCGCCGCGAATCCGACCACGAGGACGGCCCGGATGACCGTCACGGCTCCGGCCGCAACGAGGGCCCACGAGATGGCGGTGATGACGAAGTCGCTGAGCCGGATCCCCCAAACCAACGCGATTCCGCTGATCCGCTCTCCCACCGACGCGTCGCGCATGCTCGTAATCCCGACGGCGTCGCCCACCGTCGTGACCCGGAATCCTTGGTCCGTGAACTTAGTGAGGGCGGAATCGAGCGCGGCGACCGTCTGGTCCCGGTCGCCGCCGCCGTCGTGCATCAGGAGGACCTGGCCCTGCGGGCCGGACGGGGCAAGGTTCCGCTGGATCGTGGCGACGCCGGGCCGCTGCCAGTCCTCGCTGTCCTTACTGGTGAGCACGGTGAGGTAACCCTGGTCTGCGGCTGTGCGCATCACTGACCAGGTGCCGTCCCCGACGGCGTCGTTCTCAGAGCTGTACGGCGGCCGCAGGAGCGTCGCAGCGCGGCCCGTGATGCCTGCGATCGCGCGCTGGGCCCCCTGCACCTCGAGCTGCTGGCGCCAAGCCGGGGCACTTCCGAGGTCCGCGTGGGTCAGCGTATGGACGCCGATCTCGTGGCCGTCAGCGAGGATGCTGCGGACTAGGTCGGGATGGTCGATGGCAGCCGAACCGACCACAAAAAACGTGGCATGGACATGGTGCTTCCGGAGGACGTCGAGGATCTGAGGCGTCCAGACCGGGTCCGGGCCGTCGTCGAATGTCAAGGCTAGCGTCTGGTGCTCGGGGCCCACGGTGCGGACGGCCCCGCCCCGGGCGTCGACCACAGGGCCGCCGTGGGACACCGCGTCCGGGACCGTACCGGCGGAGCCGCCCGCGGGAACGGAATCATTGGCGATCCCAGCCAGGTGATGCATGTATCCCTGCACTGCGAGGGCAACACCCAGCGCGAACAGGACGGCCATGAGGATGAACCAATGAGCCCTTACACTGTCGGGAACAGCACCCTTGCCCGGGCGACGAACCCTCACGGGTGCGGCGGCGCTGACGGCCGCGTGGTCTTGCCCGGCGCCGTCCCGCTCTTGCCCGGCGCTGTCGGCGCCGTGCTCGCCGCAGGAGTGGCAAGGGGTGCCGCAGGCTGCCTTGCGGCAGTATCGATCGGCGGTGCCAGCGGAACGGCCGAAGCCGGAGCCACCGGGGCCAGGACGGCGGCTGGCGCTGCGGGCTCGGCCGATCGGGGTTCGCTAGCTTGGGGCCTAGTTGCGGGAGAGGCCGGTGCCACTGGGGATGACGGAAGGTCGCGGGCCGCCGGAGCGGCCGGCAGAGGGAGGAAAGGTGCGGCGACATTGGAGCCGCCAATGAATGCCACCAGCAGGAGGATGACATATCCCGCCACGAGCCCGAGGGCCCCGAGGCCGATAAGCTTGACCCGCCGCAGGCGCCGACCTGAGGCATCGACGAAGACCGGTCCACGCGGTGACGCGGACCGCGACTGATCGGATGATTCGTCAAAAGCTACCATTGGTCAGCAACCGTAGTGGTTTCGCACTCTGAATCCCAAAAACATCACCACCCACACCGTGGCCGGTCTGTCGCCGGACTTCAGTCCCAGCCCAGGTCAGGCCACCTTTCCGGAGCGGATCTTGCGGCGTTTAGATAGGTCATGGAAGGAAGAGGGGGACCGCCTGGCGGTCCCCCTCTTCGTGAGCATTGTTGTCTAAGACGTTGGCGTCCGTGCGTCGCGGAACCAGCCATCAGGTGCTTTCTTTGGTTCCAGATGGTAGGGGTCGCGATGTTCTTTCATGTCGCAGTTATAGAACGGTCCGTGCGGGTCGAGCAGGACCCGCATGTGGTGGTCTGCGTGGTCCCGCCACCAGACGCTCATGCCGGTGGCAGCATCGAGGCGCAGGTGCTCCCAGGAACGCCAGAGCGCCGCCACGCGGGAGACGGCTTCGGGGTGGAAGTACCACTCGATGCACCACTTCGCGGTCTTTCCGGTGACGCTGCGGACGTATGTCGGCAGCAGCTGCTCATGCAGGAATTCTTCGGCCGTGCCGGAGACGAGCTCCGGTGCCTTCTCCGGCTTGCCGTCCTCGCCTGTGCCGGGGTTGCGGGCGGGGGTGTCCGTATCGAACAATCTGAAATCATCTGCCATGGCTGATTGCTTCCTTACCCGGTGACCCAAGGATTAGCGACCGGAGGGGAGGGCACCGGGCCGGTCTCCGGTTCCTCCCGTCGGGGGCTGTACTTCTTGATGGACACCTCCACGGCTTCCTTGTGCCGACCGGTGTACCAGGGCATGGTCCGGACCAGTGTGGCAGGTGCACCAGAAGCCAGGACCACGGCGCGGCCGCGGTCGAGTTCGGCGAGGTTGGAGACATCGAAGATGCGTTCCTTCCCCTCCTGGCGGGAGCGGCTGGAGCCGGACTTGCCCGAGGAGATGGAGACGTTGGTGTACCTGTAGCCCCCGATCAGGCCCGAGAGTGCCCGGAGGAATCCTTCTTCGGCGACGCCGCCGCCGTAGACCTTGACGTTGGCGGCCGACCAGATTTTCCGCATGTTCGCTTCGCCCCACAGTTCGACGCCCTGTGACCAGGACTGCAGGAGCCCATGACGATCAGGCCTTTGGAGCCGTAGTGGCTGAACTGGTCCGGCAGGGCTGCCCAGCGGACGACGTTGGCCAACTCATCGAGGGCGAACAGTGCTGGTTTGGGCAGGCGGCCGCCGCTGCGTTCGGCCCGGTCCTCCATCGCCTCCGCGATGGCCACCGTCAATGCTGTGGTGAGGGGGGAAGCGGAGCCGGCACCTTCCTTGGAGAGGATGTAGATCGTCTCCTGTGAGGCGGCGAACACGTGAGGGTTGAACTGCCGGCGGGATTCGTGGCCACCGTCGCCCCACCCATCGGAGCGACCCAGCGCAGCGTGTTCCTGGACTTGAGGCACTGGATCATCTTCTCGGCGGTGCCGAAGATACCGTCGCGCTGTTTGTCGGCAAGTTCCAGCGTGGACTCCAGGCCCTTGTACGGCAGCTCGTAGTCATGCTCTTTCAGTATGTTGATTGGTTCCCGGTTCACCTGCTCCGTCACCCACAGGTAGACCTGCGTAATGGGCAGCCCACCGAGTGCGGCCGCGAGGAAGTACGAGGAGAGGATGTCTTCGGCTTTCGGATCGAAGTAGGCATCGGGCTTGGAAACCGGGACCCGTGATCCAACAGAAAAGTGCTGAGTGAGCTTGTACGCCTTCTCTTCGTCCGTGACATAGGAGAGCGGGTTCCACCACCACTGCGCTTCCTCCTGCGCGATCTTCTGCGGATCGAACACCCATACCGGGGCCGTGAGTTCGCGGACGCCACGGGTGCCGTCCACAACGTCACGCTTGTTCGAGGTCGAGACCACGGCGCCGGGTGCGTCCAGGATTGCGGGCATAACCCGGGAGGTCGACTTACCGGTACGGGGGCCCCAGATATCGAGGCTGAGGTCTTCCCAGGACTGAATGAACTTCTGGCTGGTGGAGACCACCTTAGGAAGACGCGTCAAGCAGGAAATCATTAGCACCCCTGCAACGCGACGCGCCGAAACCTGGCTCCCCAACTATTGCCCGTCTCATAACCCTAGGGATTTGAGGCACTCAGGTTTCGAGACACATCAAGTCGGCTTCTGCCATGGTCTTGCTGTCCGTAAGGGGATCCCTCAGCGGGCGAGTTTCGGTCGTCGTGACCGAATGTGCCCTTTGACCGGACGATCAATGGAGATTCGCCGCGCCCGTGCTTTCGACAGAGTTTTCCAGCGGGATCATCGGATCGGACCACTAGCCAGGCTTGTCGAATACGCCCTGGATGAACACCGTGCGCCCGGCGTCGATGTTGCGCCCGGAGTTACTCATCTTGACGGCTGCCTGTTCTCCCAGCACGAGATGCATTCCAAGCGGAGGAGGGGCGCTGGAGCCGCTCGCACCCGACGCTTGCGCCTTCGCCTGCTGTGCCTTGCGCGCCGCCACGACGTCGGCGGTAATGTCGCGCCAGGTGCGCTCGAGGAGACCTGCACCGCGGATCAACCCGCGGAGGGATTCCGCATCGGCCAGGTGGCTCTGGTTGGGGCGGCTCGCCCATGGGACCGGAAGCTCGATCGGCTCACCGTTCCCCGCGCAGATTTCCTGGCAGACGAACAGCCCGCCCGGCCTGAGTACCCGGGCGATTCCGGAATACAGGCGGCGCTTGTCCCGGATGTTCATCTGCATTTGTATCGTCCACACCACGTCGAAGCTGGACGCGGCGAACGGAAGCTCCAGGGCATCACCCGCCTGAAAGCGGGTGCGATCGGACAACCGCGTCATCCGAGAAAGGGCGCTGGCCACCCCGCAGAATTCAGGCGAGAGGTCGATGCCTGTCACGTCGCAACCCAAAGTTGCGGCGAGGTAACGCGCCGGGCCGCCCAACCCGCTGCCCACGTCGAGCACTCGCGATCCTGGCGGAATCTTTGCAAGCTCCAACAATGCGCGCGTGGCCGAACGTCCCGCGGAATGAAACTCGTCGGCCGGCGCGAGATCTTCGTGCGTGACCGAGTCCAGGTCCTTGCCGAGAGCTTGCAACCCCGCCACGATTCGCGGCAGAAGTCCGCCCGGCTCGTAGTGGCGAAGCATTTCCTCGTGCGAGTCGCCCATGGACGCAATCTTGAGCGGATTTCGGGGAGCCGTCAAGTAAGCGCTTGCTCCCACCACCCCGTCACCTGCCCTCCTCCGGCAGGAGGGAGGGTCTGGCCTGTGCCCTCACGAGGTCTCCACTCGACGCAGAACGGCATCGCAGACCCCCCTGACCAGCAAACGATCTCTGTCCTCCTAAACGACATCGGAAGGGTCGCGGTCGTGCAATTCTCCCTTCGTCCCAAGGGTCCGTGGGTGGCTGACAACCTGGATCAGCGGATAGCTCGCCTCCCCGCAATCGCTTACGGCTTCGTCGTCCGCTGGACCGTTCCCGAGATGCGATCCATGGCGCAATTCCTACTGGTGCTGTCAGGCGTCTTGCTCGGCACCGCAGCAACGCTTCTTATCGAATTTCTCCTGCCCCGCCGTGCGGCAGAGAAGGCAGAGGCGGCGACGGATGCGTCGCGAGAAATTCAAGAGACGTCGCTAGAACTTCTTCGCGAGACTCAACTCCTGCTCGCCCACGCGCAGGCCGAGTTGCGTCAACGACCCTGGTGGCGACGGCGGCCGAAAGGTTCAAGGCAATACAAATAGGAACCTTATCTACCTCGACCCTGTCGTCTCGCGGAGGCCAACATCGCCGCTCAGCGATCACAGCGAGCCACCAGCGTTCGTAAGCCTGTCCCTTACCGCGACAACCCTGCTTTGACGTGCGGTTTTACAGGGGTGGAGTTTGAGGTGTCCCGTATACCCCGCCCGCAAAAATGCCCGGTGAAGGTGCCCTAAACGCTACACACCCGACTGTCTCGAAACCCTTGGGAACGAGACGCCTCAACGAGCGAATAGACGTCTGCCCTCCACAGCCGCAGATTCTCTACCGAATCTTGGACGCGCGATGGCAAGGGCGATTCTCGTAACTATGTCTCATAACTTCGTAGCAAAAATCGGGTACTCATCCTTAGTTATGAGACAGGTGAGAGGGCGTCGGCCCGAGATGATTAGTGCGAGGCCGGAAGCAAACACATTTCTTAGTTCGGCAGCCTAGCGTCTTGAAGAACAACAGCTTTTCAAGACAACCCTCGCCCGCTATGGATTCTCCCAGAAGAGGACCACCAAGTTCGAGAATTTGGGCTCTAAGGAGGGTGTGGACATTGTCCACGCTTTTCGTCTCGAACTGCCTCGTACAGTCCTCGGACTACTTCGGATTCCGCGTGTTTTCGCGCGTTCCCAGTGTTTTCAAGGCCCGGAATGCAGTTCGAGTCCCACCTCGGGCACGTGTTTTCCCTGTTCAGGCGCTTGTGGCCGCTGAATGTGTACAAATCTCCTTTATGGGCCCTGCGGGGGCCCATTTTTGTTGGTGGCCGTTGCGGTCTGGCGGCTCCTTCTCTTGACTTGGACAGCGGTGTTGCTGCCTACTCCTTCATGGCCGGGAGCGCCGGGAACTGCATGACTTGCTGCGACTTTCTCGTGATCGTCCCGGTCGGCCGCCGGAACTCCTGGGGAACTCTCGTCATGCCCTCGATGATGTTCTCGAGCATCGGGTAGGGCCGGGCGAACCGGTCGGGCTTGGCGACGACCGGGGCGCCGCCGGCCCGGCCAGCCGCCAGGGCTTCGTTCGGTCCCGGCCGTTCATTGTTCCTGCCGGTCACGCCGTGGTCACCATTGATCAGGCCCTCGAGGGACGCCCAGCCCCTTAAGGGCCTTTCGCTGCCAGGTCCTGTTCGTTGGTGCAGACCCGGACGCAGCCAATGATGCGCGGGTGCAACTGTCGCGATTCTCCGAGCTGAGCGGGACAGTTTTGCGGGCGGGGTACGCGCGATTCCAGGGTTCCAGTGAATTGCAGGGGTAAGTGGCGTCGTTTTCGCAGCGCTAAGTGGCACCCTGCCGCCCGTTAGAGGATCCCTCTCCGGAGGCCAAGATGCGCTTTGATCGCGGCCAGCGGGGCCGACCCGGCTGGATCACGACCGGGATGGCCGAGTTCTCGAGAGCTTCCCACGCCTCGTCAAGGAGCGGGCTCTCGGGCGCGAACCCGCCGACCTTGACGTGGACTTTGAACAGCTGAGCTCCGCCGTCTATGGCCTCGCACACGTACCTACCAACACCGTGTTCGGGGTAGAGGGTGGCGCAGTGCAGAGCATCCGGAATGCGCCGGGAGAAGTCCAAGTTCCAGTCATTGAGCCACTGGGCCATGCCAGGTTTGTGCGCGTAAGACAACGCCGGGATGGCTTTGAGCCCGAAGTCGCGTAATCGTGCCGGCCGAGATTGCTCATCCGTGCGATATTGGATGCCACGGCCGCCCGTAGTTCTCCTCTGCACCGTCGAAGTACGTCCAGACCTTGCGCATCATCGGCTCCGGGAGGAAATGCACATGTATATCCGCCATGCCCGGTATGCCCAGGGCGTGCAGGTACTTGGGGATCTCGTTGTCATCAAGTGGCCCTGTGATTTTCATGCTCCTTCCCCCGCCCTTTCATCGGAGTCAAGGTGGTGCGCGCCATCTCGTCCCAAATATCCGCCGGGGACACCATTTCCACGACCGTTGCAAGCCGGCGGAAAACATTGGTTCGTGCATGAGGATGTGCTGCGGGAACGGCCTCCAGAGGCTGTCGCGCAGGTGTGTACATGGCTACATAGCAAGGCCGAGTCCACCCCGACGAGATCATCAAGCCCTTCGACATGCGGCTCAGCACGAACCATCGGACCACGCCGCCGATCCATCACTGGTCCTCCTGTGTCCAGGTCCAGCTGGCAGTCGAGCTATCTGGTCGCTAGCACCGAGATGGCTCTCCGGCCGAGGCTGCCTACAACGTGTCGGTGCATGATTTCCCGGGCGCGGATGGCGTCGCCAGCAACGACTGCGTCGGCGATTTGGATGTGTTCTTCCTGGACGCGGATCCGGTCTTTTTCGGAGTCTTTCTGGCTTTGCAGTCCGATCTGGCGGTAGCGGTCTGCTTTGTCCCACAGACCTTCCAGGATGCCGATCAGGAGGGGGTTGTGCGATGCGTTGTAGATGGCACGGTGGAATTCGCGGTGAACGGTCATTGCCCCGAGGTCGGCCGCGTCGTGCAGGGGTGTCAGTTGCTCCAGGGCAGCCTGGATATTGGCGATGTCTGCGGGTGTTCTGCTCTCGGCCGCGAGGCCTGCTGCCAGGGGGTCCAGGTTTTCGCGGATGACGTAGAGGTCTCGTGCCTCGTCTGCGGTGAGCGAGGCAACCCGGGCGTCGCGGTGCGATTCGAGCTGAACGAGTCCTTCCGCGGCGAGGCGTCGGAGGGCTTCACGCAAAGGGGTGGTGCTGACCCCGATTTCCTGTGCCAGCTGTGCTTGGTTGAGGACCGAGCCCTGAGGAATATCCCCGGTCAGTATTTGGCGGCGCAGTTCTTCGTAGGCGTAGGCGTTTTTGGATAGTGCTACGGCCGGGTTTGCCACCGTTACTCCTTGTTCGTGAGGGCCTTTCCGGGGGGCTGCCGAGGGCAATTCCGGATAGGCTATGTCCTATAGTACTGCGAGGCTTTGGGTGTATCCCTCAAAACTAGTGGCAAAGACGATGCAAACCGGGGAGCCGGTTTGCGCAACCTGGCGTCCTGTCCGCGGGAGACCGGAATCCGCGTCGATTCCGATCGCTTCGATCGTTCCGCTTTTCTCATTCGCAGCATAAAGGGTCTTGCCGTCCCCGCTAAGCGTGATGAAGCGTGGACGGATTCCGCCGCTTGTGGTCCACGTTGCGGGGGAGAGGGTGCCGTCTTCTTTCACGGCGTAGACGGCAATAGTGTCATCCCCTGGCCCTCCGGGGGTTTTGTCTCCTGCACCGCTGCGGTTACTGGCGTAGAGGAACCGCCCGTCGGCACTGATTACTACTTCTGCCGCTCTGCTGTCCCTGGTGTCGGAGTCTTCGACGGTCGGGAGGTATTGCACGGGGCAAAGGTTTTCCGGGGAGCCGCAGTCTAGGACTGTGACAGTGGAGTTGAGTTCGTTGATGGCGTAGGCCAGCGCGAGATGTGGGTGAAAGACCAGATGCCGGGGTCCGCTGAACTCACGCAGGCGGAGGCGTCCTGCAAACTCAAGACGGCCGGTTTCGGTGTCGAGCGTACAGGTGAAGATGGTGTCCAGGCCTTTGTCGGGGACGAGGAAATAGTCCCCGGCGGGGGAGAACACCACTTGGTGGGGTTTCGCGCCGGTTTGGTCAGTGCGGTGCGGGCCTGGGTCTCCGGTGAATTTCAGTTGCCCGGCAACCGGTCCTAGGGACCCGTCGGGGAGGATGGGCAGGCTGACCACAGAGCCGCTGGTGTGGTTGGCCACCAGGACATACCTGCCGCTGGGATCCAGGCATGTATGCGCCGGGTTCGTTCCCAGGGTGGGCTGGCGGCCCAGCTCTTTCAGCTTCCCGTCACTGTCTGCCCGGTAGGAGGTGATGTAATCGTGGTCTCCGGCCGATGCATGGAGCACCTCGGAGACCGGATCGAGGACGAGGAATCCGGGGTTGACGGCCGGTGTCTCCGCCAGGAGGGTCCACCGGCTGTCGGTGATGATGAAGCTGCTGATGCCGGCGCCGGTGCCTCGTTCAGGCGTGGTTCGGGATCCGACATAGGCAAGCTTGGGGGCATCCACCTCAGCGGACCCCCTCGACTGCGGCGTTCTCAACCGGAGTCTCCGTCGGGGATTCGGACTTGCGGAGCCGGACGGCGACCATCATGGCGGTGGAGACCACCAGGAGGCCGGCAAAGAAGTACAGACCTGCTGTCTGGGAGCCGGTTGCGTCGACGATCATTCCCTGTGCGAACGGGCCGACGAATCCGCCCAGGTTGCCGATGGAGTTGATCGCCGCGATGGCGGTTCCGGCGGTGGCGACGGAGAGGAACTGGCTGGGAACGGCCCAGAATGGGGATTTGAAGGCGTAGAGGCCGGCCAGGGCGATGCTGATGGAGGCGATGACCAGGAAGGGCGATTCCAGGTTGGCGGCCAGGAACATGGCGACGGCGGCGACGCCCATGGGAATGTAGCTGTGCATTTTGCGTTCGTTCTTACGGTCTGAACGGCGGGGCCACCAGATCATGGCCACGGTCGCAACGATGTAGGGGATCATGCCGATGAGGCCGATCTGGGTCGTGTCCAGGGTCTTGGAAAGGCCTTTGATGATCTGGGGGAGCCAGTAGCCGACGCCCAGGCTGCCCACCTGGTAGACGAAGTAGATGGCACCCAGGTAGAGGACCTTGGGGTTTGCCAGGGTCTTCCAGATGCCCGGGTGAATCGTGGTGCCCTTCTTTGCCGCCTGCTCGCTCTCCAGTTCCGCGCTGATCCAGTCGCGTTCCTTGGCGGTGAGCCATTTGGCGTCTTTGGGGCGCTCGGTGAGGACGAAGTAGCAGACGACGCCGAGGATGACCGCCGGGAGGCCCTCGAGGATGAACATCCAGCGCCACCCGCTCATGTCGGCCCAGCCGATGGTGTGCATGATCCAGGTGCTGAGGGGGGAGGCGATGATGTAGGACACCGGGATGGATGCGACGAACAGTGCAATGGTGGTCGCCAGCTCTTTGCCCCGGAACCAGACGCTCAAGTAGATGATGATGCCGGGGAAGAACCCCGCTTCGGCGACGCCGAGCAGGAACCGGATGATGTACAGCTGGATGTCGTTCTGCACAAAGCCCATAGCAACCGCGAGGATGCCCCACGTAACGAGAATCCGGGCGATCCAGCGCCTGGCACCGAACTTGGCGAGGGCGATGTTGCTGGGGACTTCAAAGAGGAAGTACCCGATGAAGAACAGGCCCGCCGCCAGCCCGAAGGCCTGGCTCGTCAAACCGAGTTCGGCGTTCATCTGCAGCGATGCGTAGCCGATGTTTGCCCGATCGATGTAGTTGACGATGTAGAGCAAAAACATGAACGGAATGATCCGCATCGTGATCTTGCGGACGGTCCTTTTCTCGAAAAGTGCTTGACCCGGGTCGTCTTTGACGCTCATGAAATCTCCTGGTCAGGCCCTTAGAAGACCCCTATAGGTTATAGGCTGTAATAAAAATAGATGGCGATCCAGATCAAGTCAAGAGGAACACGCGCTTGACAATGACCTATAGGTTATAAGCTATAGTTCTGTGAGTCGGATCACGTCCCGTGTTTCCTTCGCCACATCCCGTTGCTTTGCTCAAAGGAGAGACAGCCATGACGGCGTCCAAACCACGCTCTACCTCCCAGTCCCGGTCGCGGATGTTCACTAGGTACGCCGCAGCAGGGGTGGCCTCGGCCCTCGCCCTCGCAATGACTGCCTGCGGAGGCTCGGCCCCTGCAGGGACTCCCGCTCCGGAGAATTCGATCGCCGCGGGGCAGTACCCCGACTACTACCCGGCCGACTACAAGGACCTTGTCGCCGCGGCAGAAAAGGAGGGTGGCGCACTTACCATCTACTCGAACACCGACCAGGAAAACTGGGCGCCGGTGTTCCGGGACTTCAAGAAGAAGTACCCGTTTATCAAGGAAATCTCCGCGAACAACCTTGGCTCGGACGAGGTGTTCCAGCGGGTATTGAGTGAAAACGCCACCGGCAACTCTCCCGCCGACCTCCTGGTCACCAACGCGGCCGGGGCCTGGGCCGACTTCGCCGAACGCGGAGATGTCCTGACGCAGTACACCTCCCCGGAGCTGACGAAGGTTCCGGAGTTCGCCAACCTGCTGCCGGGCGTGACTGCAATGTCCGCCGATGCGATGACGGTCACCTACAACACCGCGCTGGTGACCGAGGCGCCGACCGGCCTGGCCTCACTGGCGAAGCAGGTCAAGGCCAACCCGTCGCAGTTCCAGGACAAGATCGGTATCCGTGACATCAAGGGCGCCTTCGGGTTCACGATCTTCCATGCCCTGACCAAGGCCAAGCCGGAAGCCTGGGACTCCCTGGCCACGATCCTTCCCATTTCCCGCCCCGAGAGCTCCTCGGCCACTGAGAAGGTCCTGGCCGGCGAATATGCTGCCAGCGCCCTGGTCAGCGCCGCTCCGGCCTTCCCGGTAGTAAAGGACTCCGCAGGGTTGTTCAAGATTGCCCTGCCGGATGACGGCACCGTGGTTCTGCCCCGCGGCCTCGGCATCACCGCCAAGGCCCCGCACGCTGCCACTGCAAAGCTCTTCATGGACTTCACGCTTTCCGCCGAAGGCCAGCAGGCCATCCAGGAAGGCGGACTCTCTTCCTTCCGGGAGGGCGTCAAGCCCGTCGAGTTCACCTACACCTACGCCGACATCCTCAAGGAAGTGGGGCAGGAGAACATCATCGCCGTTCCCTTCGAGAAGGTCTCCGAGGCCGAAACGGCCGCCTTCACCGAGCGCTGGAACAGCCTCAAAAAGTAAGCACCTGTGACTGACCAAGCAAGCAAGGACCGGAAGAGATCTCATGACAACAATCCCTGATACAAGGCCGCCAGCCCAGGTGGCGACGCAGCGGTCGGAATATCCGGCCCCGAAGTACCGAAGAATCCTCGGCGCCGACCGCAGCCAGCTGCTTTTCTGGGCAACCATCGTCGTTCTGGCGCTTCTGGTCCTTGCACCCGTGGTCCCCACGCTCTACCAGTCGGTGATGGACCGTCCTCTGTACGAGGAGGGCGGTCTGTTCACCCTGGAGAACTACACCCGCCTGTTTACCGAAGCCGGCTTCGGCTCCGTCGCTCTGAACACCATCCTGTTTGCCGTCATGACAACCGTCATGACGCTCCTGATCGCCGTCCCGATGGCCATCGTGGTCATCCGGACCAGCATCCCGGGACGGAAGTTCTTCGGCGCGGCCATGCAGTGGCCGTTCTTCATCTCCTCCCTGATCCTGGGTTTCGGCTGGATCACCATGTACGGCCCGGCCGGCTTTGTCAGTGTCCAGGTCAAGCGGGTCCTGGGCTTCCTGCCATGGGACCTCTACACCCTCCCCGGCATGGCTCTGACCGAAGCGGTCGCCTTGGCCCCCATCGCGTACCTCTTCTGCGCCAACGCCCTGCGCAACTCGGATGCGTCCCTTGAAGGTGCCGCCCAGACCGTGGGCGCAGGTCCGTTCCGGATTCTGTGGTCAGTCATCATCCCGATGCTGCGCCCGCCGATTGTCTACAGCTCCGTGCTGGTCTTCAGCATGTCCATCGAGACCCTGTCCATCCCGCTGCTGTACGGCCAGCCCGTCGATATCACCGTCTTCGCGACCTTCCTGTACAAAAACGGCCTACAGTCCATCGATCCCGACTACGGGATCCTGGGGGCCGCCTCAGCCATCATCCTGCTGGTCACCGTCCTGCTGGTCGCCGTCCAGGCCAAACTCCTCAAGGACGCCAAGCGCTTCGTTTCAGTCCGGGGCAAGGCCACCCGGCCGCGCCTGCTGGACCTGGGATGGATCAAATGGCTCGCCGTCGCCTTCATCACCATCTACGTGGTCATCGGTGCACTGGTGCCGATCCTCGGCCTGGTGATGCGTTCGTTCACCAAGATCTTCACCCCGCTGCAGAACCCGCTGGCCTCCCTGACCATGGCCAACTACCAGCGCATCTTCGAATTCCCGGCCTACGCCGGCTCGATCCGCAACAGCCTCATCGTTGCTGGCGTCGGCGCTATCCTCGTCAGCGTCCTGGCCGTCGTCGCCGTCGTCGTTTCCAAGCGTTCCACCTTCCGGCACCGCAAGGTCATCGAATACCTGGCCCTGGCCCCGCAGGCCATGCCCGGCCTGATCATCGGCATCGGCCTGTTCTGGGCCTTCGCGTTTATGCCGTTCAACATGGGCGCCCTGCTTCAGGGCACCATCTGGGCCATCATCATCGGCTTCGGCCTCCGCGCCCTGCCGAGTGCCTTCGGCTCCATTTCTCCGGCCGTGATGCAAATCGGGGAGGAGCTGGACAACGCCGCCCGCGTCAACGGCGCGGACTGGCTGAAGATGTTCCTCCGCATCCTCGTCAAGCTCCTCACCCCCGCCTTCGTCGCCGCCATGGTCCTGACCTTTGTCGTGATGATGAAGGAATACTCCCCGGCGATCTTCCTCGGCTCTGCCGATACGGCCGTCATCGGCACCACGATGCTCGAGCTCTGGGTCCAGGGCAACACCGGATCGGTTGCCGCCCTGGCCACCATCCAGATCGTAATCACCGCAGTCTTCGTCGGCGTCGCCGGCCTGCTCATGAAAGGTAAGAAAGATGCCTGATGTCGCCGTCAAGAACCTCCGCAAAGACTTCGGAGGAGTAACAGTCCTCCACGAAGTCAGCTTCACCATCAAGGACGGGGAGTTCTTCACCCTCCTCGGCCCTTCGGGCTGCGGAAAATCCACCACCCTGTCCTGCCTCGCCGGCCTGGAACAGCCCACCTCGGGCTCGATCGCCGTCGGAGAAACCGTACTGGTCGATGACTCCTCCAACAAGTTCGTGCCACCGGAAGAGCGTAACCTGGGCATGGTGTTCCAGTCCTACGCACTCTGGCCGCACATGACCCTGGCGGAGAACCTGGCAATGCCGCTGAACATCCGCAAGGTGTCCAAGGCCGAGCAGAAAACCCTGATCCACGACGCCCTGGACAAGGTGGGCCTGGCCCACCTGGCCCACCGCTACCCGCACCAGCTCTCCGGCGGCCAGCAACAGCGAGTCGCCCTGGCCCGGGCCCTGGTCTACTCGCCCAAGGTCCTGCTCCTTGATGAGCCACTCTCCAACCTGGACGCCAAGCTCCGAGAACAGGCCCGCGTCTGGCTCAAGCGCCTCCAGTCCGAACTGGGCATCACCACCGTGTACGTCACACACGACCAGGAAGAAGCCCTGGCCATGAGTGACCGCATCGCCGTCATGTCCAACGGTCACATGCTCCAGGTCGCCCCGCCCCACGAAATCTACGAACGCCCCTCCACCGCAGAAGTCGCCGCCTTCATCGGCCGCTCCAACTTCATCGACGGCACCGTCGTCTCCACCCGCGGGGGCGCAGCAACCGTCCGCCTCGAAGAAAGTGCGGAAACCATCAACGTCGCCGTCAGCGAACAGGCAGCCGCCGGCGACCTCGTCACCGTGGCCTTCCGGCCCGAGAAAGTCTTTCTGACCAACAGGGGCGCCGAGCTGCCGGCCGATGCCATCGTCCTCAACGCCGACATCATCACCACCTCCTACGTGGGCTCACGCTACGAATACGACCTTAAATACGGCAGCAAAACCATCCTGGTGGACAGCACCACCGGCGGTCTCACCGGAGCGGTCCGTCTCGTTGTCCCGGCAGAGGCCGTGCGCCTATACCCCCGCGCGAATGTCGTCTCGAAGGACGTCGCCGAACTGATGGCTGTCACCCACTAGGCAGCCCAGTCCCGGCGGGGAAGTCAGCCCCAAGGAACTTCCCCGCCGGCCCGAAAAAACTTCCACGGCCTTACCCCTCGCAGCAGAGGTTATAGCCTATAATTCAGCCAGGCCCCTATCCTGTTCGAGAAAGTGTCCCCATGAGCATCGCCACCGCCGCCGGTTCCAATCCATCCGTAACCCACCTCGAAGTCAACGGCGAGGTGCTCCGGGCGGTAGACATTGAGGGTGCTTTCGGGCCGGACTATATCCGTCTTCCCATCGTCCTGAGACTGTTGGCCGAGAACGTCCAGCGGAACATGACCGGGCTCGAACGGGAGCACGCCATGGACGCCCTGCGCCGCTGGCTGGACGCCGGAACCAGCACCGCCGAGATCGAGTTCCTGCCCACCCGGGTGCTGATGCATGACACCACCAGCACGCCGGCGCTGGTGGACATCGCCGCCATGCGCGACACCCTCGCCGAATGCGCCGCCGACCCGATGGAACTGAACCCGATGCTGCGGGTGGACGTATCGATCGACCACTCCCTGGCCGTGGAAGAATACGGCCGCGCCGACGCCGCCGCCCGGAACATCAAGCACGAAATCCGCCGGAACCGGGAACGCTACCAGTTCCTGAAATGGGCATCGAAGGCGATGAACGATGTCCACATCAACCCGCCCGGCACCGGCATCATGCACACCATTAACCTCGAACAGCTCGCCACCGTGGTGACCACGATCGAGAAGGACGGTGCCCGGTGGGCTGTCCCTGACATGATGGTGGGCACCGACAGCCACACCCCGATGATCAACGGCCTCGGAGTCCTCGGCTGGGGCGTTGGCGGTCTGGAAGCCCAGACCGTGATGTTCGGCATGCCCGCCACCTTGCGGATCCCCGACGTCGTCGGCGTCCGGCTCACCGGCGAACTCCGCACCGGCACACTCGCCACCGACCTGGCCCTGACCATCACCCACCGCCTTCGCGAAGTCGGCGTCACGGGAGAGTTTGTGGAGTTCTTCGGCCCGGGCGTTTCCACTCTGACGGTGGGGGAGCGGGCCGTGGTCGCGAATATGGCACCCGAGTACGGCGCCACAACGGGATACTTCCCGATCGATGCAATGGCCCTGGACTATCTCGCCGGCACCGGCCGCACGGCAGAACAGACACGCCTCGTCGAGGCCTACGCCAGGCAGGCAGGCATCTGGTTCGACCCGGAAGCAAGCCCGGTCTACACCAGGGTCATCGACGTCGACCTGTCCTCCATTGCCATGCACGCCGCCGGCCCCCGCCGCCCCCAGGACCTCCTGCCCTACGGCAGCATCCGCAACGCCCTGGAACAGGAAGCCGGTCCGGAACGCCCCGGCGCCGGACCGCTGCCGGAGTTCCCCGTGGCCCTGGCCGCGATCACGAGCTGCACCAACACCTCGGACCCGCGGCTGCTGATCGCCGCCGGGCTGCTGGCCCGGAATGCCCGCAAGCGGGGCATGAAAGTCCCCGCTTGGGTCAAGACGTCCCTCGCTCCCGGTTCTCCCGCGGCTGCCAGCTACCTAAAGCGCGCTGACCTGACGGAGGACCTCGCCTCCGTTGGATTCGACATTGTCGGTTTTGGCTGCACCACCTGCATCGGCAACCCCGGGCCCCTGACACCGGTCGTTGCCAAGGCCCAGAACGACGGCTGGAGCGAGCCCGTGGCCATCCTCTCCGGAAACCGGAACTTCCCGGGACGGGTGCACCCCGACGTCGAACTCAGCTTCATCATGTCCCCGCCCCTTGTCGTCGCCTTCGCCCTGGCCGGCGACGCCAAACGCGACCTCAGCGCAGAACCCCTCCAATACCTGGAGGACGGCACCCCGGTCTACCTCACCGACCTCTGGCCGACCCGCGAAGAGATCGACGCGCTGGTATTAATAGCCAACGACCCCGCCGACTTCCGCCGCGACTTCGTCATCGCCAGCCGGGACCCGCAGTGGCGCCGGGTCGAAGCCCCGGACGGCGCCCAGTACCCCTGGGACCCGGCATCAACCATCCTGCGCAGGCCCCCCTTCGCGGCGATGACCGAGGGAAGCCTCCTGGGCCGATTTGCCGCCCATCCGCTGCTGGTCTTGGGCGATGACATCACCACCGACCACATCTCCCCGGCCAGCGCCATCCCGCCAAACAGCGATGTAGCGGACTTCTTGGTCGAAAGGGGCGAGGACCGGGCCGATCTGAACGTCTTCGCGTCCCGCCGCGGCAACTGGGAAGTCATGGTTCGCGGCGCCTTCCACAACAAGTCCGTCAAAAACCTCCTCCATCCCGAGGCGCCTGTCGCGCAGACCATCCACACCCCCTCAGGCGAAACCATGCCCATCTGGGACGCCGCCCAGCGGTACCGCGAGGACGGCGAATCCGTCGTCATGGTGGCAGGGGAGCGCTACGGCATGGGCTCCTCCCGCGACTGGGCCGCCAAAGCCCAGCGACTGCTCGGCGTCCGGGCAGTCATCGCGGCCAGCTTCGAGCGGATTCACCGTTCCAACCTCATCGGGATGGGCATCCTCCCGCTCGTCATGCCAGCGGATATGAGGGACAAACTCCTCAGCCTCGAGCCCGGCGACCGGATCCGGCTCGACGCCGGCGAAGAGCGCATCCACCCCCGCGCCGACATCGTAGCTGCCATTGTCCGCAGCGACGGAACCGAAGAGCCCTTTACCGCCACAGCCGCCGTCGAAACCGGACTCGAGTGCGAACTCCTGGCCGTGGGCGGTGTCATCCCCATGATTCTCCGCAAGACCCTGGACCACAAGAACAGCTGATGGCGGCACCCCGCGCCATCAGAACAAGGAGCAATTCATGCCAATCCATCACCGTCAAACGGCCAGCTCTCAGTCGGGGCTGCCCCGGCATGCCCAGCTGGAACCGGTACTGAACTGGACAAAGCTCGCCCGCAAGGACGATCTTGAGCTCGTGCACCCGAACGGCAAAACCCTGACCTCAGGCCGGGTGGACATGTTGGCCTTGGACGGCAGCGTTTTCTGGCTGATCCAGGACAACGGCAAAGGCCGGGCAATGTTCCTTCCGGACGACGACGTCATGGTCTTCAGGCACAAGCGCGCAGGCAATAGACCAAAATCCTAAACACCCGGAAGCCGCACCAACAGCAAGGACAATTATGAGTGCGTTCGAGAAAATTGATGTCGTGGGTTCTGTGGTTGAGCTCGACGGCGACGAAATGACCCACATCCTTTGGCAGTTCATCAAGGACCGCCTGATAACTCCCTACTTGAACATCAAGCTGGAGAGTTTTGATCTCTGCCTGGCGAACCGGGACGCGACCGATGACCAGGTGACGTTGGATGCCGCCCACGCCATCCGTGAGCACAAAGTAGGCGTCAAGTGCGCCACCATCACACCCGATGAAGCTCGGGTGCAGGAGTTCAAGCTCAAGAAGATGTGGCCCTCACCCAACGGAACAGTCCGCAATGTCCTGGGCGGAGTCCTGTTCCGCGAACCGATTATCATCTCCAACATCCCCCGGCTGGTTCCCGGCTGGAACAGACCCATCATCATTGGCCGGCACGCCTTTGGCGACCAATACCGGGCCACCAACTTCAAAGTGCCCGGGCCGGGGACGCTCACATTGATGTTTACCCCCTCCGATGGCGGGGAGGAGATCCGGCAGGAGGTGGTCACTTATCCGGAGGGAGGCGGCGTGGCAATGGGCATGTACAACTTCAACGAGTCCATCCGCGACTTCGCCCGCGCGTCCTTCTCCTACGGCCTGCAGCGGAACTACCCCGTCTACCTGTCCACGAAGAACACCATCCTCAAGGCCTACGACGGGCAGTTCAAGGACCTGTTCCAGGAGGTGTTCGAGGCCGAGTTCAAGGACCGTTTCGACGCCGCCGGCCTGGGGTACGAACACCGGCTGATCGATGACATGGTTGCCTCGGCCCTGAAGTGGGAGGGCGGCTACGTTTGGGCCTGCAAGAACTACGACGGCGATGTCCAGTCAGACATCGTCGCCCAGGGGTTCGGTTCGCTCGGACTGATGACGTCCGTGCTCATGACCCCGGACGGCAGCACCGTCGTGGCGGAGGCCGCCCACGGCACTATCACGCGCCACTACCGCCAGCACCAGCAGGGTAAGCCCACCTCCACGAACCCCATCGCCTGCATCTTCGCATGGACCGGTGCGCTGCGGCACCGCGGCAAGCTGGACCAGACACCGGATGTGATCCGCTTCGCCGAAAACTTGGAAGACGTAGTCATCAAGACGGTCGAATCCGGAATGATGACCAAAGACCTGGCACTTCTCATTGGAACGGAACAGCCCTGGCTCACAACCGAAGAGTTCCTCGCAGCCGTTGATGCCCGCCTTGAAGCATCACACCTGCCGGTCACCGCTTAGATTGCGATCGGGCAGAGACACGAAAATGAGCAGAAGGAAATACCGTGACTGAATCCAAGCAGTACCAGCTGGCCGTCCTGAACGGAGATGGCATCGGCCCGGAGATCGTGCCGGCGTCAGAGAAGATCCTCGACGCGGCCATGGCCGCAGCGGGTGCCCCCGCGATCGACTGGACCGAGCTGCCTTTGGGCCGGACCGCGATCGACACCCACGGCACCGCCGTCCCCGCCGAAACCCTCGATGCGCTGAACAACGTTGACGGCTGGCTCCTGGGCCCGCACGATTCCGCGTCCTACCCGGAACCGCACAAGTCCGCGCTGAACCCCTCCGGCACGATCCGGAAGCACTTCGGCCTGTTCGCCAACATCCGCCCGTCCAAGGCCTTCCCGGGCGGGAACGCCATCGTCGAAGGCACCGACCTGGTGATCGTGCGTGAAAACACCGAAGGTTTCTACGCTGACCGGAACACCTTCGCCGGGACCGGCGAATTCATGCCGACGCCGGACGTGGCGATCATGCACGGGATCATCACCCGCGCCGCGACCGAACGCATCGCGCACTCCGCGTTCCAGCTGGCCCAGTCCCGGTCCAAGCAGCTGACCATCGTGCACAAAGCCAATGTGCTGAAGATGACCACCGGCCTGTTCCGCGACGTCTGCAATGAGGTCGCCGCCCAGTACCCGGACGTGACCGTGAACGACTTCCACATCGACGCGATGACCGTGCACCTCGTCCGCCGCGCGAACAAATTCGACGTCATCGTCACCGAAAACATGTTCGGGGACATCCTCTCGGACCTCGCCGGGGAAGTCGCCGGATCCCTGGGCATGGCCCCGTCGATCAACTCCTCGGACACCCGCGCCATGGCCCAGGCCTCCCACGGGTCCGCCCCGGACATCGCCGGGAAGAACATCGCCAACCCGATCGCGATGATCCTCTCGTCCGCGATGCTCCTGCGCTGGCTCGGCGCCAAATTCGGCGACCAGAAAGTCCTCGCGGCCGCCGAACTCGTCGAAAAAGCCGTCGAAGCCACCATCCTGGACGGCACCACGACCAAGGACCTGGGCGGCACCGCCGGCACCAGCGAATTCGCCGACGCCGTCGCCAACCACATCACCACCGTCACACACGTGTAACCAGGCATTACAGACCAGCGCGATACCTCGCTCCGGCTAAATTGCAGAGCCGATCAGAAGGGAAAAAAATCGGTCGAGTTGCAGCAGCCAATAGGCAGTTAGTAGCCACCTCCCACGTGGCTGTTCCCGACCAGTCTGGTACGGCAGCGCCTGACTCGGTGCTCGGGTGAATGCCGGCGACGTTGCAGCCTCTCGCGGCGTGAGATCCATTGGCGCCAAGGCAGCGGGACCCGTCCCGGTTCGTCATGTCCGTTTCTGCCGGTCACGCCATGAGATGACTGGCGGGAGGCGACTGCAGCGATGACGATCGTTGAAGAAGACAAAACGTTCGATCTACTCGAAGTGTCGCCGCGACCCGGGGTTCCCGGATTCGGAGACTGAAGCAGCCGGGGCTACAGCGACGGTGTCCTTGCCCCCTTCGTGGTTGCTGCTGTAACGCAAAAAAGGGGGTGTTCACAATGTGCACACCCTGGGTGTCGGACACAGCGGCGTCGACCGCGGCACGGTCATCATCCGCCGCTAAGCAAGCCAGCCACAAGGCCGTTTTCTCAAGTCAACAACGCCGCGGAGCGGCTCCGCAGCTCGTAACCAACGGTGGATACACCAGTTCAATCAGAAGGTTTCGAGACATAGTTACGAGAATCTCCGGGCGATGACGGATTGGTGCAAATGCAGTGGATTCAAGTCACTGTCATCCGGATCGCCCGCTAGGTGGCGAGACCTCTCCTATCCCAAGGGATACGAGACAGGCTCCGTCCTTTAGAACAAGGATGGCGGGCCATCCCTATTGGAGGCCCGCCATGGGTGAGTAAGGAGAGCAGCGGTCAGAATTCGACGACTTCGAATTCGAGGAGGTCCGCACCAGTTGCCACGGGTGAGCTGTCGCCGCCGTGGTGTTCGCCGGCCTTGCCGTTCCGCCAGTTCTGGTAGTCCTCTTCAGTGGACCAGGTGGTGACGACGAAGTAGCGGTCATCGCCCTTGATCGGGCGGAGCAGCTGGAAGCCTTCGAATCCAGATTGTCCGTCGACGGCGTGTGCTCGGGCAGCGAATCGCTGCTCGAGCTCCGGGCCCTTGCCTTCGGGGACGTGGATGGCGTTGATCTTCACAACAGGCATGGCGTTCCTTTCATGGTGGGGTTGGGTCGGCGCCGGAGGCGCTTCTTCTGCTTACTAATTTAGGTGCGATAGATGGCTGCCACCAGCAGTCCTGAGGCACCTGTTCCACGGCGGGCCGCCGTGGCACGATAAGCGTGTGGGTGCCCGCTGCAGCTGCACGGGCAGGCCGGCGCAAAGGAACGAATCATTAAGCGGGAACTGAAAAAGGCGGCCGACGAAGCCGCCGATAAAGCCGCCGGCAAGACGGCGGAAGTCATGAACTCCAAGCCCCTCAGAATTCTGGCGCGCTGCGGATTTGCCGTCAGCGGCGCGCTCCACCTCCTAATAGGCCTTATTGCCTTCGGAGTCGCCGCCGGCAGCAGCGGCCACGCGGACGTCACCGGGGCGGTCGCCGCACTGGCCAACCAGCCAGCCGGTCCGCTGCTCCTGTGGGTCAGCTTCGCGGCATGCGTATCCCTGGCACTCTGGCAAGCCGGCGACGCCCTTTTCGACTTCGACCGCCTGCCCGCCAAGCACAAGACCGGCAAGAAACTCAAAGCGGACGCGCAGGCGGTGGTTTATACCGCCATGGCCTTCACGCTGGCCGCTTTCGCCCGAGGCACGGACCAAGACGACGGGGAATCCACCAGTGACCTGACAGTCAACCTCATGAGGGCGCCAGGCGGCGTCCTGCTCCTGGTGCTGATCGGAGCGGGAGTAGCCATCCTCGGCATCATCTACGCAATCCGCGGAATCCGGAAATCCTTCCAAAAACACATCAACCTGCCGCCCTCACCCGCCGGGTACAAAGCCATCACCGCCCTAGGCATAACCGGATACGTGTTCAAAGGCGTTGCCCTGTTCGCAACAGGACTGTCGGCGCTCATCGCCACGGTCACCGTCCATCCTGAGCAGGCAGGGCTCGACGCCGCGCTCCACGCCCTGCGCGAACAGCCTTACGGGACGTATGTGGTGGCCGGCGTGGGTGCAGGCCTGGCCTGCTACGGGCTCTTCACGATCGTACGGGCGCATCTCGCCAAGATGTAATCCTCTCCGGACAGGATGCTTTCACCTCGAGGCAGCGGCCGCCTACCATTGGCCGGACGGCCCCACCCATCTTCCAGAAGCCGCCACCGTCACCCAGAGCTGCATGCATCAACGAGGACATAGGACCCGAACTTGGCGGTGCTGGCGGCGGGCCGGGTTAGGCAGTCATGTCCCGGAGGGTGGACCACGGGGCCGCCAGATCGGGCTTTCCTCGGGCCCAAGGGCACCACGCCGGCCGCACTGGGACGGACCGACGACGGAGCTGGGTGCCAGCTGACATGGGGGACACCAGCCGGCAGTCCGCCGCCGGCCGGTTAAAACTTTACGCCGATAGCCGGTCAGGCGCTCTACGTGAGTCCACCGACTCGGAGTCTCGGTTGCGAGACGATCTGAAGCGGAGCGTTTAGGGCACCTTCACCGGGCAGTTTCGCGGGCGTGTCTTGCGGGAATCCGCACGGGCCGGAGGGGCGGTCTTTCGAGTAGCGAACCAGATGGTGCCTGTAGCGCCCGGTGAAGGACCGGCATATGGGGTGCGTCGAGTCCTTGATCGAACAGCACAAACGCCACTTTTTACGTAGTTCGCGGACACGCCGAGTTGGTCAGGGCGCCCCCACGTGTCTTGTGGACGGTCGCTCGAACCAACCTCAGCACACGAATGTTCCGCCTCCCTGGCGGCGAATGATGATGCCCTTTTTTCGAGGTATGCCCAGGCGTTTCGAATAGTGTTCCGGGACAGTTTCATTTGCTCTGCAAGTTGTGTCTCTGGCGGCAGGTGACTCCCGTGTGCCAGTTGTCCGATTTCGATGGCGTTCTTGAGGCTCGTGGCGAGCTGGTAGTAGAGCGGCTCCGGGCTGTTGCGGTCAACCGGGAGCGTAAGCGTTATCTGTGTTCGCACTGCTGTTGCGCTCCTCTGTAGTCAGCTATTTCTTCACGTCCTTGTTCGGACGGTTGCTCCACGGCCGATGACAAGGTGGGATGCGAGCGTGACGATTGCGGCTCTAATGCGCCTTCGTAGGCCAGGAGAATCGGACAAGCTAGCGAGCTACCTTGTGGTCTCGGCGAACTTCGAAAAAGGGGGAGTCGCTGACAGCTTTTCCGATCAGCCGGCATTGATGGAATCGTAGTAGTCAAGGAGGGTCAGGTTCCGGGCCGCTTCACGATCAATCACAAGGGTCGTTCGGGCGTGAAACTGCAGCACAGAGGCAGGGCACATTCCAGATACGGGTCCTTCGACGGCAAGTGCGATTGCCTTGGCCTTGCTCGCACCATGGGCCACCAGCAGTATTTCTTTGGATTCCATGATGGTTCCTAGGCCCTGCGTGATGCAGCGCGTCGGTACTTGTTCATCCTTTTCAAAAAACCTTGAGTTGTCGGCCCGGGTAGCCGGAGTCAGAGTCTTTACACGAGTTCTGGAGGAAAACGAGGACGTTGGTTCGTTGAAACCGATGTGCCCGTTCCTGCCTATGCCGAGTATCTGGAGGTCCACTCCGCCGGCTGCGGCGATAGCTGCCTCAAATCGCGCGCACGCTGCGGCGAGGTCAGGTCCGTTGCCTTGAGGAACGCACACGTTCGCTGGCTTCAGCTTCAACCGGTCCGTCACCTCGCGTTGGATGACCGCGTGGTAGCTCGAGGGATGTTCCGGCTGTAGCCCCACATACTCATCCAGGGCGAATACATGCAGATCAATGAGTTGGGGGATCCACTTGCTTTCTAGAGATTCGTAGATGGACAGTGGTGATGATCCGGTCGCTACTCCGAGGGTTGTGATCTTCCCGGAGGCGACACCGCGCAGGATCCGGTCGGCGGCATATTCACCGACTTGCTGGGCGTTTTCGAGTATTTCGACTTGCATTGTGCTGCACCGCTCTTAGGGTTTGGGAAACGACGAAGTTAGTCAAAAGCGGCGGCGACTCCGGGGATCTCTGCCCTATAGGTGTCGAGGAGGCGACGGGCGACGCTGACTGAATCCACAAGCGGATGTGCAGCGATTGCCCGCCAGGCCAAGGCAGGGTCCCGATGCAAGGAAGCGGCGATGGTCAGCTGCTCCACGCTTTTGACCTGTTGCATGAGTCCCAGCATCTCGCCCTCGACCTTGGCGACATTCTGTGGACGGATGCCGTTCGCGTCCACCGTGCACGGCACTTCGATGACAGCCTCATCGGGGAGTTCCGGAACATTACCCCGGTTAGCGACATTAAGGATCATGCGGGTTGACCTGCCCTGCACCAAGGACGTCATGAGGTTGAGTGCAACCGTCTGATACCCGCCGCCGTCGACGTCGGCATCCTGCCGGTTGCTGCGATCTTCTTCGGCCCGGCTCTCGGCCATATAGCTCGACTCCCGGTCATGTTTTGTCTTGTTCCACAGGGCAAGGGCGCTGTCCGCGTGCTGGTGGGCGTCGCTGTAAAACGAGGATTGCTGGCGCCGGAGGAACTCGCCGCGGGTTTCGATGGAGGAACGGATACGTTCCGTGGCCTCTCGTTCAAAGTAGTAGTAGTAGAGATATTCGTTCGGAATGGCGCCCATCGCGCGGATCCAATCGAATCCGAGCAACCTTGCTTCTTCAATCTGCCCGAGGGCTTCGTCGCTTTTGAGCAAAAGGGGCAGGCGATCGTGGCCGTCGACAGAAATTCGCCGCAACCAGCCCAAGTGGTTGAGCCCGACGTAGTCGAAGTCAACAAGTTCCGGTGTCGAACCGACCGCGTGGACTGCGCGGCGCATCAGCCCGATCGGCGTATCGCAGATTCCCACGACACGATCCCCGAGTATCGCCCGCATCGCCTCCGTGACCATGCCGGCTGGGTTCGTGAAGTTGATGACCCACGCGTCCGGTGCCAGCGCGGCGACGCGCTCAGCAAGGTGGCGGGCATGGGGAAGTGTTCGAATGGCGTAGGCCAGACCGCCGGGACCGATCGTTTCTTGACCCAGGACGCCGAGGTTCAGCGCGACGCGTTCGTCGATGATGCGTCCTTCGGCTCCACCGATGCGCATCGCTGAAAAGATAAAATCGGCGGCCTTGACGGCGTCGTCCAAGGTCCGCGCCAGCGTGACACGTGGGGGCTTGGCCGTTATTTCGGCGAGTTGCGCGAGGACAGTCCGTATTATTTCGAGCCGCTCCGGCGCGGAATCGTACAAGCAGAGCTCGGTGACTCGGGCGTGGTCGCCCTCGGCCGCGAGGGCTTCGAATATCTGGGGCACACGGAATCCGCCGCCGCCAATAATGGTGAGTTTCACGCCAGCATCACGTCACTTCCAGCCCGGTTGAACGACTCGAGCGTTTGGGGATTTGCCTTGGCTGATGTGACCAAGGTACTTATGTCTGACGCCTGACAAACAGACAGAATTCCAGTGCCAGGAAACTTGGTTTCATCCGCGACCAGAACGGTGCGAGGTGAAGACGCGAGGATGGCTCGCTTGATAGGCACTTCAATGCCAGTCGAATCCATTACGGTTCCGTCGACTTGGACACCACTGGTGCCAAGGAAGCTAATCGTCGCATGTAATTGGCCCAGCGCGTCTTCAGTCAATGAACCCACCAGCGAGTGGTACGAACGGCGAAGGACGCCGCCCAGCATGATGAGTTCGATGTCGTTGTCGTCCCTCAATTCATCAAGGACGGCGATGCTCGCCGTTATCACCGTGATGTCCTTGCCCCGTAGGGCACGCGCGATCAGGGCCGTGGTAGTGCCGATGTCCAGAACCACGACATCGCCAGCCGAAACAAGGCTGGCTGCAGCTTTGGCAATGCGCTCCTTGGAGGACGCTGATTTGGCGGCCACTTCCTGGAACGGTATTCCGTCGGGTTCAATGCTTCCACCCCCCCTGACCCTGCGAAGGAGGCCCTCGGCGCTAAGCATGTTGAGGTCCCGCCGAATGGTGGACGGGCTCACGTCCATAATCTCGGCGAGCTCCTGCACAGAGGCCCCACCTGTTTCTTTCACCCGACGCAAGATCGTGGCATGACGAGTTGAAGTGAGCATAAACAGAAATTAGCACGCAGAATTGAGCATTTGCAACCATACTTGCGCTTGGTTTTGCTCACTGTTGCATGGTAGCGTCCGAACCTATGCGACGCAGGTCACTCCGAATAGGGGCCCGCGCTTCGCCCCACGTCCCCGTTGCACATTCGGTGCAACTACGTGACCGAGCACGAAAGAACGAGGTGGTAGACCGCATGGAAACGAACAAAGAGCTCGATCTTTTTCTAACAGGTCCGCTTTTTTTCGACATCGTTTTCACCGGCCTCCGTTCTGATCCCAGACCCGGCACTGAAGTCTGGGCCGATGGAATGGGATCACTGCCGGGCGGTATCGCCAATCTGGCGGTGGCCGCGACTCGCCTCGGCCTGAGAACCGGACTCGCTGCCGGATTTGGCGACGATGCCTATGGCGCCTGGGCCTGGTCATTGCTCGAACGGCAGGAACGGATTGATCTCAGCCGATCACGTACTTTTCCGGGGTGGCACTCGGCGGTTACGGTCTCAATTGCCCGCCACGAAGACCGAAGCATGATCACCCACGGACACCCCATCCCGATTAGCCAGGGTGAACTCGTCGGGACGCCCCCGCCCTCTAGGGCCGTGGTTGCCGAACTGTTGTCGCCGGGAGGAGAAGCGCCTTGGTGGGTTCAAAGCGAAGCTTCGCAGGCATTGGTTTTCGCTGCCGTTGGATGGGATCCCACGGAGAAATGGGACAGCGCGGCCCTGGATGATCTCCGGCTGTGCCACGCCTTTCTTCCCAACCATGTTGAAGCCATGGCCTACACGCGCACGGGCAGCGCCGGGGAAGCACTCCGTGCCCTTTGCGACCTGGTTCCGCTGGCGATCGTCACGAAGGGCGCCGGTGGCGCGATCGCCGTCGATTCGACCACTGGGGAGAGCGCATCCGTTCCCAGCCTGAAGGTCAACGCGGTCGACCCCACCGGCGCCGGCGACGTCTTTGCCGCCGCGATGGTCGTCGGCACCTTGGATCAATGGCCGCTGGAGCAACGGCTGCTTTTTGCATCCCTATGTTCCGCGCTGGCAGTCCAGCACTTTGGCGGTTCCCTGGCATCCCCGGGCTGGGGCGACATATCCGACTGGTGGTCAGCCACTAAAAAACAAGCAAACCGAAACGCAGAGAGCCAAGACATTGCCAGGCGCTACGGTTTCCTGGAAGAACTCATCGCTCAAAAATCCCGAGAAACCGTTCGCAGGGCAGAGGCCACGTTTGGTCTGCTGACCGAAGCAGAGCAGCACTCTCTGGCGTGAGCACTACGCAGTTCCCCCGATTCAACCCACTTCAGAACTTGGCTGCCATCTCTGACTCCTTGAAGGGAAAATCATGACGAAAAAGAACAAATCCATAGCTGCAGGCTTTGCCGCGGCAACCCTGGTAGCCATGGCGTTGGCCGGATGTACCCCGGGATCGGGCACGGCCTCACCGTCATCGCCTGCGGCGGACCGGACCGTACAGACGGATGTTTCGAAAATGGGGGCCCTCACACTGACAGTCTGGGATCAGGAAGTCCGGGGAGGTCAAAACGAACAGATGAAACTTCTGAATGCTGCGTTTGAAAAGGCCTACCCAAACATCACCATCAAGCGGGATTCCCAGTCCTTTGACGACCTGGGCAAGACACTGCGACTCGCGCTAAGCGGCAAAGACGCTCCGGACGTCGTCCAGGCCAACAACGCACGAAGCTCCATGGGAGCATTCGTCAAGGCGGATCAGCTCCTTCCGCTGGACGATTGGGCAGAGGCCTACGGCTGGGCTGACCGGTACCCCGAGAGCGTTTTGAAGTACTCCGAGTACAGCCCTGACGGAAAGTCGTTCGGCACGGGATCTGTATATGGGCTACCGCAGGTCGGGGAAGTTGTCGGGGTCTTCTACAGCAAGAAAAAACTGGCGTCCCTGGGAATCTCAGTTCCCAAAGACCAGGCGGCCTTTGACTCGGCTCTTGCCGCAGCGAAAAGTGCCGGCGAAACGCCCCTGCTGTTGGGAAATATAGAAAAATGGCCCGCGATCCACATGTTTGGACCAGTCCAAGGAGCAAATGTTCCCTCGGATCAGATCGAAAAACTGGGTTTCGGAAATGCCGGCGCGTCCTGGACGACCCCCGAAAATGAGGCAGCAGCGAAACGCCTCAGCGACTGGAGAACGGCCGGATACTTCAATGACGGGGTAAACGGTACTGACTATGACGCCGCCTGGCAGAAGCTCACCAAGGGGGAAGGGGTATTTCTTATGGGCGGCTCATGGCTCGCTGCCGATCTCCAAGGTGCCATGGGCGACGACGTCGGCTTCTTTGTGCCTCCGACCAAAGAGGGCGACGGCGCCCACGTCACAGGCGGGACCGGCTTGCCGTTTACCGTAACGAAAGCCAGCAAGAACCCCGACCTCGCCGCCGCCTACATCAACTTCATCACTAACGACGAAGCGATGGCGACGCTGGCCAAGACGGGCAATCTCCCCATTGTCAACGCGGAAAAATACGCTCCGGCCACAGGGGTTCTCCGTGACGTCTACTCCGCTTTCGGCTCGGTCACCAAGGATGGAGTCCTGCTGCCGTATCTCGACTATGCAACTCCGACCATGGCCGACACTCTGGGCGAGTCACTTCAGGGACTGCTTGACGGCCGCCTTGCTCCCAAGGAATTCACTGAGGCTCTGGAAGCTGACTATGCTGACTTCACTAAAGCCGGCTAGCGACCCTGTGCGGCAAACGGCCGCACGACGTCCCCGCGGGCGGCGCCACGGCGCCACTCCCTACCACTTCATACTCCCGGCATTCCTCATATATGCCGCCTTCCTGCTGTACCCGCTCGGCAGAGCCGTTCATCTCTCGCTGTTCGAATGGGACGGACTGTCGCTGGCCACCTTTGTTGGACTGGACAACTACGTCAGTCTTCTCAGCGACGAGCGGCTCAAGGGAGCATTCGGGCATGCGCTGGTCTTCGTTTTCTTTTTCGCTGTTCTTCCGGTGGGCATCGGCCTGGTTCTGGCTGCGGTCCTGACCAGGGCCCGGGTGCGTGGGCTCCCCATGTTCCGCACGATAGTCTTTCTTCCCCAGGTCATAGCCATGGTCGTCGTGGCCGTTGCCTGGAGGCAGATTTACGCACCAGACGGCGTCCTAAACCGCACCCTTAGATGGGCCGGCCTCGATTCCCTAACCCGCGCCTGGCTTGGGGATTACACTTTCTCGCTGCCGGCCGTAGGACTGATTGGCACGTGGGTGACCACTGGACTGGTCACGGTGCTGCTTCTTGCCGGGATGGCAAAGATCCCTTCAGAACAATTTGAATCGGCCCGGCTCGACGGGGCGGGGGCAATGCGTGAGTTCTTCGCCATAATCGTTCCTGCGGTCCGAGCCGAGGTCACTGTTGCTCTCACGCTGACCATCGTTGTCTCGCTCAAGACGTTCGATCTTGTGTACGTGACCACCAGCGGAGGACCTGGCAGTTCCACCACCGTTCCGAGCTACGAGGTATACCGTCGGGCCTTCGAGCTCGGTGAAGTGGGCTCGGCCGCAGCCGTTGGAGTTGCCCTTACCGTCCTAATCTTCGTAATCAGTTTCCTTGTCAACAGAATTGGGGATCGAATTTCGTCATGAAAGTAAGACGGACGGAGCGCCTATTAAACTATTTCGTTCTCATCATCTTCTCCCTGATAGTCCTCGCTCCAATCTTCACCATTGTGGTCGGAGCCTTTGCCCCGGCCGATGCCAAAGCGGCGCAACAGGGTTCCTTTCACCCCGAGAACTTTCTAACTGCCTGGCATGAAGGCCGCTTTGGACAATACATGACGACGTCGGTGCTTGTGGCAATCGTGGTGGTAACTCTGACTGTGGTGCTTTCCCTTTTCAGCGGCTACGCCTTCGGGACCATGACTTTCCGAGGAAGGGAGGTGTTGTTCTACACCTTTCTCCTCGGCATCATGATCCCTGCAGAGGCCGTTGTCATCCCACTGTTCTTCGATCTACGGAGCCTCGGCCTAACCGACACGATCTGGGCGGTCGCCCTCCCTCAGGTTGCTCAGTCAGTGGCGTTCGGCACCTACTGGATGCGTACCTACTTCAAAGGCGTCAGCCCGTCGATCCTCGATGCCGCACGTATGGATGGAGCCACACCCCAGCGCATCCTCTGGTCCATCCTCGTTCCGATGGGACGACCGGCCATCACCACCATGGTCGTTTTGGTTTTCATGTGGACCTGGAACGAGTTCCTCATTCCCCTGGTTATGTCGCCGACGGGGGCATTTCGGACTGCACCGCTAGGCCTCGCGTTCTTCCAAGGGCAGTACACACAGGGGACGGCGCTGCTGGCCGCCGGCGCTGTCCTGGTAGCTCTCCCGGTAGTAATGCTGTACTTCATACTTCAGCGGCACTTCATCAAAGGGATGCTGGAAGGTTCGATAAAGGAATAGAAGGACCCGAATTATAGCCACACAATTCCACACGCTTAACCTTGATCTCCCTGCTACGGCCAATAGCGGGGGCGTTAGAACCGACTGTCCCGTTGAGGGGTCGGCTTACGGGCACCAGGGGTGGCAATTAGCGCTGCGAGAATGCCGCCACTTATCGCTGCGATTCACACAGGAGCTTCTACCGAAGGTTGGCACGCCTGCATTTTCCCCTGAATCTCGCCGATGTCGGAGATCGGCAGCTGCAGGTCCTGGACAGCCAGGTTCAGCGTCAACTCGACTTCGAGGTCATTGCTGAGGGAGAGCCGAACCCGGAAACCGAGTTCCGGCACTTTGAACTCGATGAAGAGTTCGAATCCGCGACAGACGTTAGGAGTTGCACATAGGAAAGCCCCTCGAGGGAGGGGCTTTTGCGGATGAAACAGTGGGTTGTGGTGTTGGCCAGCGGTGATGTGCGCCCCCTTCCCGGACGTCGTGTCCGTCTGCCTTCATTCGATACCGCAAGACTTTAATTGTTGATCTGCGGATCGTCCAGCCGCGGTGCAGCGTGTCTTGCCGCACCCGGGTTCGCCGTCCGTTGAATGCGGCGTGGGGCACAATGAGTCCATGTGCGGCAGATATGTGATGTCCAAAGCCACCGGGGATCTCCTCAGCCAGTTCGAGGCTAAGGAGATCGAAGGCAGCCCGCCCCCGCCCAGTTGGAACGTCGCTCCGACCCAGGACGTCCCCATCATCGCGGAGCGCTTGTACGAGGACTCCGTGGACCGGCGGCTGTTGATCGCGCGCTGGGCTCTGGTTCCGTCCTGGGCCAAGGACATCAAGATCGGTTCGAAGCTGATCAACGCCCGCAGCGAATCGATCCTGGACAAGCCATCGTTCCGCAAGGCTGCCGTCAAACGCCGGGCACTGGTCCCGGCGGAGGGATATTACGAGTGGCAGAAAACCGAGGACGGGAAAAAGATCCCGAATTACCTCTACTCCGAAAAGGAGAATGTGCTCGCCTTCGCCGGGCTGTATGAGTTCTGGCCGGACCCCTCCCTTCCCGAGGATGACCCGAACCGGTGGCTGCTCAGCTGCACCGTTCTGACCACTACAGCCCATGATTCCCTCGGCCACGTCCATGACAGGGCTCCCGTCATCATTCCGCCCAGCATGTATGCCCAGTGGCTGGACCCCGACACGACGGACAAGGACAAAGTGCAGGAAATGCTCGATGCCATCCCTGAACCGGTCCTGACGCCCCGGGTGGTCACCGACCGGGTCAACAGCGTGCGGAACAACGGCCCGGAACTCATTGAGCCTGCCCCCTAACCAGTGCGTGCCTTCACTGGCCGCCGGCGAGTGGATGCAGCATGACGGGCAGGACGATGTCCGCGGGGGGCAGTTCCGGCCTGGCACACCGCAAAGCGGCAGGCGCGTCGGGCCCGCTCATCCTTCTCAGACTCGCGGGAGGATGATGAACCTGCCGATTAGGTCCATGGCCGAGTTGGGGGACGAAAGTAGGAGGGCAGGAGTGCCGGCCCGGCAACAGCAGTGGCCGGGCCGACGCCATAACCGGGCTGGCTAGAGGGTGGCCAGCAGTTTCTGCATCTCCTGGATTTCGGCTTCCTGCGCGGTCACCATGTCCTTGCTCAGCTGCACGGCATCGGCGTTCTTACCGGCGCTGCTTTCCTTCTTGGCCATCATCACAGCGCCCTGGTGATGGGCAATCATCTGCTTCAGGAAGAGCCGCGCGGCTTCGGTTCCCTGGGCCACGTCCAACGCCTTCAGGTCGGCGGCACCCATCATGCCGTCCATGCCGTGGCCGGCGCCCATGGTCGCGGACTCATTCCAGCTCTTCAACCATCCCTTCATGGTTTCAATCTCGGGAGCCTGGGCGGCCTTGATCCGGGTGGCAAGGTCAGTCACAGATGCCTGGATACCGGTTTTCTTGAGCATCAGGTCGCTCATTTCCACGGCCTGTTCGTGATGCGGGATCATCGCTTGCGCGAACATCGTGTCGGCGGCGTTGTGGTCTGCCGCGGCGGCCGGTGCGCTGCTGGACATCATGCCCGTGCCGCCGTGGCCCATGCCCGGCGTGGAACTTCCGGTGGATGCCGGACTGCTGGAGGCGGCGGAGGATCCGGGGGTGCCGGTTGAGCATCCGGCCAGGGCGAGTGCGGCCGCGACGGCGGTCGCGGAAAGAGTCAGAAAATTCTTGTTCATTGGAAAATCAGGTCCTTCAAATATCAGCTGGCGCCGAGAAGGCGCAGGGACAGGGTGCATCGGGTGAGGCCCTGACCACTCGCTGAAGGGACGGCCAGGTTACAAAGCGTGCGCCGGGAAAAGCCGCGGCGGATGCCCGGTTTTACGTCCTGCTGATGGACAGCTCACAAGGTGATGGGCTGCCCGGAAGGTAGGTCCACCGGACCGCATCGCGTGCGGTTGCGGTGCCGGTGTGGATGCCCAGCACGGAGGTGCCGGGTGCCGGTGCGGCCAGGGACGCCGTCTTCGCTGAGGGTGTGCAGGAGGTCATGGCCTGCATGCCGCCGCACGAGCAAGAATCTGAGGACTGCCCTGCTGTGGCGCGGACGCCGTCCTGGCCGGCGGCTCCGGCGTCCGGCATCCCGGGGGAATCCTGATGGGATGCGTGGTGGTCGGAAGCGTCGGGGTGGTGGTGCGTGTGGGCGCCTGCCGTTGCCGAGGCCAGGGAGTGTGTGGCGTGCGTGCCCGTCAGGACGTGCATGCCCAAGATCCCGGCGATGACGGCCAGCACCACGGCCACGAGGCCCGCACTGCGAAGGAACGCCGCGGCGGTGCGATGGGCTGCGGTCAAGGCGTTTCCTCCTTTTCGTGGGGGTCTGCTGTGGCTTCTAGGCTATCGGCCACGGGGGTGCTGGCGCCCCTGGCTGGTGAGGCCTCTTGGTTCAACGAACCTCGGATGGGTTGAGTTTCACCCGCCGCAGCAGCTGCGCGTTCAGCGCCACCACGATGGTCGAGACGGACATCAGGACCGCGCCCATGGCCGGGGAGAGCACGACCCCTGCGAAGGCGAGCACCCCGCGGCCAGCGGGACGGAGATGATGTTGTATCCGGTGGCCCAGACCAGGTTCTGCCACATCTTCCGGTAGCTGGCCCGCGACAGGTCCACCATCGACAGGACAGCCCGGGGGTCGTTGCCGGCCAGGACCACGCCGGCCGATTCCATCGCTACGTCGGTGCCGGCGCCGATCGCGATGCCGACTTCGGCGCGGGCCAGGGCCGGCGAGTCGTTGACCCCGTCCCCGACCATGGCCACCTTCAGGCCGCGGGCCTGTAGCTCGGCGACTTTCTTGTCCTTGTCGGCGGGCAGGACTTCGGCGAAGACCTCGTCGATGTTCAGCTCGGCTCCGACGGCTGCGGCGACCTGACGGGCGTCGCCGGTGATCATGGCGACCTTGATGCCCCGCTTCTGCAGTGCGGCGACGGCCTGTCGCGATTCCTCGCGGACGGCGTCCTCGAGGCTGATGGCTCCGAGGATGCGTCGCCCGTCGACCACGTGCAGCACTGCCGCGCCGCGGTCCATCCATTCCCGGGTGGAAGCAGACAGCGTGTCGGGTTCGGTAATGCCGAGTTCCTTCAACAGCGCCGGGCCGCCGACCTGCACGGTGCGGCCATCCACCGTGGCCCGGACGCCGCGGCCGGTCAGGGACGTGAAACCGGTGGCCTGTGGAATGTCCAGTCCCCGATGGCGCGCGGCCTTGACGATGGCCCGGGCCACCGGGTGTTCGCTGTCGGACTCGACGGCGGCGGCCAGGGCCAGCAGCTCCTCCGGGCTGGTGCCGCCGGCGGGGGCGGTGTCCTTGAATTCGGGTTCACCCTTGGTCAGGGTTCCGGTCTTGTCGAACAAGACGATGTCGATGGTCCGCATCCGTTCCAGCGCCATCCGGTTCTTGATCAGCACACCGGCGCGGGCGGCCTGCTCGGTGGAGATGGCGATGACCAGCGGGATGGCCAGGCCCAGGGCGTGCGGGCAGGCGATCACCAGGACCGTAACTGTGCGGGTCACAGCCTCGGGGACGCTGTCCAGCAGGGTCCAGGCGATGAAGGTGATGACGCCGGCAACGGTGGCGAAGTAGAACAGGAATGCCGCGGCCCGGTCGGCGAGGGCCTGTGCCCGTGATGAGGACGCCTGTGCTTCGGCGACCAGGCGCTGGATCCCGGCCAGTGCGGTGTCATCCCCGACGGCGGTCACCCGGACCCGGACGGTGTTGTCCGTGGCGACGGTTCCGGCAACCACGGGGGCGCCCGGGGAGTGGAGCACGGTCTTGGACTCGCCGGTGATCATGGATTCGTCGAACTCGGCCTGCCCGTCGATGACGGTGCCGTCCGCGGGCATCCGTGCCCCGGACCGGACCAGGACAGTGTCTCCGGTCCGGAGTTCGGAGATGGTGACGGTTTCGGTGCCTGCATCGGTGATGCGTTCGGCTTCATAGGGTAGCAAGGCCGCGAGGGTGTCGAGGGCTCCCTGGGCGGATCCGAGGGCGCGCATTTCGATCCAGTGGCCCAGGAGCATGATGGCGACCAGCAGGGACAGTTCCCACCAGAAGTCCAGGTCGAAGCCGCCGATGCCCAAGGTGGTGACCCAGGAGGCGGCGAAGGCGACGCTGATGGCCATGCCGATCAGCAGCATCATGCCCGGCTGCCGGGACTTGAGTTCCTTCAGGCCGCCCTTCAGGAAGGGCATCCCGCCACGGAAAAAGATGACGGTCCCAAGGACTGGGGGGATCCACGCTGAGCCGGGGAAGTCGGGCGGCATGTAGCCGAGCAGGTCAGCGAACATCGGGCTGAAGTACACCACGGGGACTGACAGGACCAGAGTCAGCCAGAACCTGTCCTTGAACATCGCGGTGCTGTGCCCGGCGTGCTGGCCGTGGCTGTGCACCACGTGGTCATCGTCGTGGCCATTGCCGCCGTGCGCCTCATGGGGGTGTGCCGTTGCGCTGGCCGGGGGAGCGTCGTGGGAGGCGGCGTCGGTTGCAGCGGACTGGTGGCCGTGCAGAGTGTGGTTTTCCATGGTTCCTTCTTGCGGGGACCGGGTGCCGGCCTGGGCGATGTTTGGGCACTGCAGGCCGGCGGGGCCGGATTAGCGGCTGGAGGCCAGGCTGTACCCGGCGGAAACTACAGCGTCACGGACCGCCGCGGAGGTGAGGGATCCGGAAATAACGAGGCGGGAGTGGCCGCCCGGGTTCAGCTCGATGGATGCGGCCGTCACGCCCTCAAGTGCCATGACGGCCTTCTTGACGCTTTCCACGCAGTGTCCGCAGGTGAGCCCCTCCACGGCGTATTCGGCGTCCCCGGCCCGGGTAAGGGAATCGTCCGGAGCGGCGGGCGAGCAGCAGTCGCAACCGGATGCGGCGTTAATTAGGGGAAGTTCTCTACGGGATTTGGTCTCGCACATGTCAGTTCCATTCATTCGAAAACTTCGATTGGTGCTGGGGTTGAACGGCTGTGAAGGCCGGGTTTCGGCTGGGACATACCACTTCACTGACAACACCATCCATATACCCCCGGGGGGTATTTTGAGCAAGGGAAAGGTGAAAGCCGCAAGGTCACGTGAAGCGCTGGGGCGAAGGTCTTCCGGAGGCAAAGTCCCGCCGCCGAGCATAGATCTGGACGCACTCCGGTCCCGTCGCAGCCCGGCTACCCTTCCACCCCTGGCCCCGGTCGCCGCATGCCGGCTGAGAAGATTGCGGCGTTCACCCCGTACTTCACCGAGGCCGAGGCCGACCAGGTGCGTGCCGCGTTCCTGGCAGCGGGCGGAGCCGAGGGTTACGCGTCCGTGTCCGACCTGATCGTCGGTGCCACGATGCGTGAGGTGAAGCGGCTGCAGCGCCGCCACAACGCCGGACGGAAATGGGAGCCCGTTCCGGCCGGCGCGCTGCGCCGCGGGCAGCGGACCAAAGACGAGCTGCAACACCGGAAAGAGGACTGACCTCGATGGCACGTGATTCTGATGGGGGATCCGGAGTGCAGGAGCCCGACCGGGCAGGGGTGCAGTTCCCGCGGATGCTCACGCTCACTCAGGTGAAGGAGATCCTGAACGTCGGAACGCCGACCATCTACGCGCTGCTGGCGTCCCAGGAGCTTCGCGGCGTGCAACTGGAAGGGAGGCGCGTGTGGCGGGTCAGCCACGACGACTTGGCCGATTACCTCGGGCGGGCCTACGCGCAGACGAAGGCCCGAATTGAGGTTGGTCAGCTCGGCGACGAGGAACCCACCGAAGACTGAGCTGCTCCACGGTCGATTATGCGGGGCGCAGCACCGGCCCTGGCTCGTTTCTACGATGTTTTCTGGCTGCTGCCCTTCTGATCCCCAGGGCGGGGCCACTCCACGCTGCGGTCCGGAGGCGCATCCTGGTCAGGTTCGCGGCGGGCAACACCTACGAGCTGAAGGCTGGCGCCCTCCCGCGGGCTGGCCTTCTTGACCCGCCGTCCCGGCCGTGGACTCTGGAGTGAAGTTACAAAACGTGCGAGCTGTTGCCGGAGGATGTCCCACCCGTCGAAGTCTGCGGGAACCGCGGCGCTTTCGGCCTCATGGGCTGCCGTGAGGGCGGCCTCTCCGGCGCCGGTTATCTCAACCTGGAACTGGCGGCGGTCATGCGGGTTCCGCTTCCTGGTGACCAGGCCTTCTGCCTCCAGGCGGGTCAGGACGCGGCCCAGAGTCTGGGCCTGTACGCGTACTTTTGCGGCAAGCTGTTCCTGGTTTAGTGGGCGGGGTGCCACGGCTTTGAGGGCAATGACGGCGGCCCGTGTCAGGCCCAGAGGTGCAAGTGCCTCGTCGTGGCGGCGCTGAACCAGGCGGGCCGCTGTGGTGAGAAGCAGGTAGCCGTCCCGGACGTTGGCCTTAGGGTCGAGGGGCATCGATGGCGGCCTTCCTGGAGCGGAGCAAGGGTCAATAAGAAGGGGCAGGCCAAGGCCCGGTGTTAGCCGCGACCCTGGCCTGCCCGCCCACCGCGCCTAGCGGCGCGTGCTGTCGTCGTCGTCGGTTTCGATGCGTTCCTTGCGGACTTCCTCATTGACGGTTACATCGTCGGTAACCGTTTCCTTGTCGAGACGGACGCGCTCGACCGGAACGGTTTCCTTCTCAACGACGGGGCGTTCCTCGTGGAGCGTGACTTCGTGCTCCTCGTCGCTGAGGTCCGGCCCGGACATCGCCGATCCGCGGTTGGCGTCGGTGATGGGTTCACGTTCAATCCGGACTTCTTCGCGCTGCACCGGAACGGTCTGGGTGACGTTTTCGGTGGTGACGTATTTGCGCAGCCGGACCCGTCCGGTGGCCTGCCGTTCGGTGCCGACGTTCAGGCGTTCCTCGGAGCGGGTCATGGCATCATCCGTCGTGGGGCCCGACGTGTCGCGTCCTACCGTCCCGCGGTCGGTATCTGCATAGTCTGTGCCGCGGGAGTCCGCGTCCCGGCCGGCTGCGGCATCGGTGTAAGTCCGGTTCCCGCCACCCAAAGAGTAGTGGGAGTAGAGCCGGTCCTCCTCGGAAGGCTCGAGGTGCCCGTCGGTGTCCACCCGGGGGGCGTCCTTGACCTGGTCCTTGGTGTACGGGACGACGAGGTCGTTCCCTTCGACGCGGGCCCCCTCCAATGGAACGAAGGATTCCGAGGTCCCGAACAGGCCGGTCTTAGCCGTCACCCACGTGGGCTGCCCGGTGGTGTCGTCCGCGTAGACCTGGCCGATGGATCCGATCTTGCTGCCGTCGCTGGAAAGGATGTTTCCGTTGCGGTGCAGCAGGTCATCGATATGTTCCTTGGCGAGCATGATGTCTCCTTTGGATCGGTGATGCGGTTTGGGTTGCAGCGACTCCGTGGGGAACGCCGCCATGACTTAACGATAAGCATGCTTAGTAACGGTTTGGCAACCCCACTTGCTAATTTCTCCGCTACGGGGATGCGAGCTGCCGGGTATGCGCATGCCGTTCCCGACTTCACCCGCGCACTGCCAGAGCCAGGCCGCGCTGGCTCCGGCGGAGGGAACGCGGCCGACGGCCCTCAGGGGGAGCCCCTTGCGGAAGAAACAGAAAGTATGCTTACTATCTAATTAGTAACCGTGCTTACTAATTCATCCGGCACGGCTGGTTCGCCAGCGGACCCTTCCTGAAGGAGAGCAACGATGACAGAAAACCAGTGGCCCCAGACGACTCCATCGGCGTCTGCGGACGAGTATCCGAGCATCGGGGCAGCGTCCTCCGGCAGTGTGCAGGGTTCACCATCCAAGAAGGAAGCCGCGAAGGGCGAAGCCGCCGCAGTGGCGGGGCATGCTGCAGGGGAAGCCAAGAACGTGGCTGAAACCGCCAAGGCTGAGGCAGCCAACGTCGCGGCCGAGGTGAAGACCAACGCCAAGGGTCTCCTGGACCAGGCCAAGTCCGGCCTGACCGATCAGGCCGGCGCGCAGCAGCAGAAGGCCGCCGATGGGATCCGCACTATTTCTTCGCAGCTCCACACCATGGCGGACGCTTCTGATCAGCCCGGCGTCGCAGCTGACCTCATCCGTCAGGTCGCGGAACGGACCCAGTCCGCAGCTTCCTGGCTCGAAAACAGGGATGCGGGGTCTCTGCTCGAGGAAGTGAAGTCCTTCGCACGCCGGCGCCCGGGGACCTTCCTGCTGGCCGCAGCCGGCGCCGGGCTGCTCGCCGGCCGGCTGGGACGAAGCCTGCAAGCCGGTGCTCCGGACACGCACCGGCCGGCGTCGAAACCCGCTCAACTCTCGTCGCCCGCAGCGGCCCCTACTCACTACGAGACTGTGATCGCTGCGGGCTCCGGCGACCGGTTCTTCGATGAGCCGGTCCTTCCCGGCACGGCGGGTCCGGTTTCGACCCAGTCATTGCCGTCCGGCACTGCAGCTGACACGACCCTTCGGGACGCTGTTCCCTTCCCGGGCCGGGAGGGTGGTCAGCTGTGAGTCATCAGATGCCGGAAGCGCCTCCTACGGCCGCCCGCGCGAAGGCCGAAACATCGTCCCTGGGCGATCTCCTGAGCGAGGTCACGCGGGATATGTCCACTTTGATGCGGCAGGAAGTTGAGCTGGCCAAGGTCGAGCTCAAGCAGTCCGCCACACGGGCCGGCAAGGGCAGCGGTATGCTCGCCGGCGCGGGCGTCGCGGGCCATTTCGTCCTGGTCTTCCTGTCCCTGGCGCTCTGGTGGGCGCTAGGCACCGTGATCGGGCTGGGCTGGTCCGGTGTTGTTGTCGCCATTATCTGGGGCATCATCGCCGCCGTGCTCGCCTCGATCGGGCGCAAGGAACTCAAGGCGATCAAGGGCCTGCCCCGGACCGCGGAGACCCTGCAGGAAATCCCGCCCACGCTTAAGCCCAACTCTTAGAATTTAGCCAGGAGAAACACTATGAGTGAAAACCCGGATGTCATCCGAGCAGATATCGAAGCAACCCGCGCCCGCCTGGGCACGAACGTCGACGCCGTCGCGGACAAGGTCACGCCGTCCAACATCGTCCGCCGGCAGACGGACAAGGTGAAAGAAAGCGTCAAGGACGCCGTCTTCGGGGTGAAAGAGAAAGTCATGGGCGCAGCCGACCACACCGCCGGGACCGTGCACCCAGCGACCGGCAACGCCGGAGCCCACCAGCCTGCGGGAGCGCACCTGGGCGAGGCCGGGGCCGCGATCGGGGATGCCCCGGCCCAGGTCAAAGCCAAAACCCAGGGCAACCCGCTCGCGGCCGGGCTGATCGCGTTCGGCGCAGGCCTGCTCGTCTCGTCCCTGATCCCGGCCAGCGAGAAGGAACGCGAAGCAGCGGACGGGCTGAAGACCGCGGCGGAACCGCTGACCGCGGAACTGACCGAGGCTGCGAAGCACGTCGCCGAAGGGCTCAAGGGACCGGCACAGGAAGCCATGGAGAACGTCAAGGCAACCGCCGCGGACGCGACCGGAAACGTCAAGGCCGAGGGCCAGAACGCGGTCGCTGACCTGAAGGACAGGGCCGCGGACGCCAAGGACCACGTCCAGCAGGCCTGATTCACAAACACCGCGGCCGGCCAACCCTGCGCACACGCGCTGGGGTGGCCGGCTGTTGTGCTTAACTCCCTGTCGTCCATGGCTGAAAGAGTAGTCACGACTGGTTGCCGGCGCCGGGAGCATTGATCTTACAGCCCTTGGGAAAGCGTTGCTGGCCGTCCGTGCCACCATGTTCGAGACATCACCGCGCGACAGCGATGCGGTGTCGCTGGCATTGGATCAAAGCCGACAAGGCTGCTGCGATGCGAAGGACCGGCGACGGAGCCGGTCCGGGCACGCATGGGCGACCTGCCGGCTGTCCTCCGCCGGCCGTTAGAGTTTTACGCCCCGTGCAGGTTGATGCATGGTTGGGGCCTCACCCCGAGTGGGATTTATGTGACGACTTCCGGGGGCGGGGTTATGGAGGTTTCCCCTGCTGTTGCAGCTTCGGACGCTGATTCAGGTTCGGGTTCGGGAACCGACGACCGCATCACCCGCCACACCGCCGCTCCGCCAGCCATGGCCGCCAAGGCAGCCAGGATCGACCACCAGAGCATCCGGGTTGTCTTCTGCGGGGCATCGCTTGTGCGGGGGTCTCGGCCACTGGGATGAGCCTCGCTATCCGCTCGTGGAGCCGCGGGGTGGCTGTTTCCACCCTTCCGGCGAGTTCATCGGCGATGGTCCGCAGGCTGGCCTGAAGGCGGGGTGACGCCGCCTCCAAGCCGGTGTCGATGCCTGTCAGGGCACGACGAAGCGCAGCTTCAACGCCAGGGGTCGCCCATTCCCTGCCCTTGGCAACGCGTGTGAGGAGGGCTTCCTGGAAGTGGCGGGCCTGAGCCGCCCGGTCGATCTGGTCAGAGGTGCGCACAAGAGCCTCCTGAAGTCGGGTATTTGGGGCTAAAGCTTAGAGCCTGAGCACTTGCCTGAACACCCTTCAATCCCACACCCCGCAGGGCATAAGAAAAAACCCCAGGCCTGTGAGTCAGCAATTTCCGACGGAACGAAACTCGTGGCTGCAAAGAGTGGCCCCGGCTATGCCGTTCGGCAAAGCCGGATCCCCTGGCCACCCTACTCGCGGGAAACATCCTTCGGTGGATACTTCCAAGGCACTCCCGTCGCCCCCTCCGGGCAGGTCGCCGAGAGCAACCGACAACGCCGGCGACTTGGTGGGAAAGTAGGGGGTGTGCCTGCAAGGTGCAATCCGGGCTGCTCCTGGATGGTGCAGACCGTCGCCCAAGAGACCCAGGCCGAACTGGACGCCGTCGAGGCGCACGTCCAGCAGGAACTCTGGAAGCTCTCCGCGCAGGTGCTGCACCTGACCGCGCTGCTGGAGGCACAAGGTAACTCGGGATCACGAACCGCAGAAAGCGCCTGCTCCAGGGCCGGAACAGGCGCTTTAGCGAGGTCTGCTCCTCTGGACTAGTCCTTGCGGCCGGGCAGGACGAGGAGTGCGTCTCCGACCGGGCGTTCACCGGTCGCGTCGGAGGGCGAGTTCACGACCTGACCGCCCTGGACCATGGTGGTGGATCCGCCGCCGTCCAGATTGATCGCGTTGATCATGCCCAGTGAGCGGGCGACGTCGGCGGACTCCTTGATGCTGAGCCCGAGGGAGGTTGTCTGCCGCCCGTCGGCGGTGACGATCATGGTGCGTCCCTGGGCGTCAACGCCGGCAATGGTGCGGGGGTTGCGCTTGTGCACCCAGCCGTAGAAGAAGGAGTTGTTGTCGCCGGTGCGGACCATGCCGTCGCGCTTGGCGGTCACGTGGAGCTCACCGTTCTGGACCAGGGTGGGGCCGCCGTTGACGACATCGGTGGTGACGCCGGTCTTCAGCGTTTTTCCGCTTTCGTTGAGGAGGTCCGTGCCGATCCTCAGCTTTGAGCCGGGCTTGGCCAGCGCGGCGAGCTTGTCCACATCTGCACCGATGGCCTGCAGGGTGTGACCGTCGGCCGGGACAGTGGTGCCGCGCGTATGGTGGAGGGCCGTGACCGTGCCGTTGGCGTCAACGACGGCTTCGAGGCCGGGCCCGGACGGGGTGGAGACGCCGAACTCGGGGGTAAAGGCCACGATCTCGTCCGGGTCGGTGCAGGTGAAATCGTGCAGCGGCAGGTTCGTTGGGGTGTCGTCGGGGCCACCGCAGTTGCGGATGAGGCCCGGCACACGGTTCAGGCCGTCCAGGGAAAGCGCTTCGGGGTTGCCGGGGGTACTGACAGTGCCGCGCCAGTGCAGCCGCTGGACCGAGGTTGCGTTCTTGGCCCCGATGACGAGGGAGGGGCGGTCTCCGACGGGTTCGCTGAGAACCTTTCCGTCCTGCACCGCCGCGCCCGCGGGATCACCCTGGGCCCCGGCGGCGGGGTCCATGACGAAGTAGCCGCCGTTGGTCCCGGCCAAGGCGCCTGATGCGGCTGCGAGCTGGCTGGTGGTTTCCCGGTTCTCTAGGTCGGGTCCGAAGGAGGAAGTCAGGTCGCCGCGGAATTGTTTCGGGTCGATGGTGAGGACCTCCAGCTTCCAGGGTCCGCGGTCGTTCTCGCTGGAGCCGTCGTCGCCGTCCCAGCCTGTGTAGATCATAGAGGACTTGTAGCCGGCTGCCTGGATCTGGGCCACGGTGGCGGAGCCGTCGGCTTTGGCCGCGAAGTGTCCGGCGCGGACGCGGTAGCCGAGGTCCCCGCCGGCGTCGGCGAGCCGGGGTGACAGGACGCGTTCGACGCGGGCAACCGCACCGGCTGCGTTGAGCTTGTTGGCGACCATTTGGGCCTGAGCCCGCGTTGACAGCGCCGAAGCCGGCGCGTCCGGGTCCGGGGACGTTGAAGGAACGGCGACCTCAGCGGTCCAGAAGAAGTCCTGGTTGGGGATGCCTCGGGTGATGGACGTCCGGGTGAGGCCGGGGGCCAGGGTGGTCACAGTGCGGGACTCCGGCTGACCGGGAGCGCCCAGGTCGAGGTTGGCGGACGGGTCCGGGATGACGGCCGCGGCCTGGTGCGCGGTGCCCGGAGCGGCGGTGGAGGCGCTGGCGGGGGCAAGGAAGGCGACCGGGAGGGTCACGGCCAAGGCGGTGATGGCGGCCCTGCGGAAACGATGATTGGGTGTGATCATGCTCCGACGCTATGGGGAGCCGGGAGGCCTCTCACAACCCACACGCCGCAGTTCACCGCCTCTTCGCCATCTGTTCACTGCCTCGCTCACGCCCGTGTCAGCGGCCCGCCGCCCCCAGTCTCGCAAACTCTAGTTAAGACGGATGGCCGCCAGACCTCCGAAATCCCGTGGTTTCGGTGTCGGCACTTTCCCATACAGTCTGTCTCACGGGGATGTTCTCAGTTTCAGAAGTCGTTGCCGGGACCCAGCGGTAGAGGGTAGGTACAGGGACGCCGAGGATTTTGGCAACTTTCTTGGGTGGCGTGCCCTCGCTGAGGAGCTTCCGTGCGGAGCGGATTTTGGAATCCGTCATGATGCGTTGGCCGCCGCTTACACCCCCTGTTCCCTCTCACCGGATGCGCGGCGTATCGCCTGACTGGGTGCCAAGCAGCAAGCGTCTAGAATCAACGCACCCCGGGAGCGTAGGCATCTTCGACCCATGTGTACTCCATCTGCTTTGCAGTGGCGATTGCCAGATCGCGACCAGCGGTCACTTCGACGAGATGCAGGCTCAAGTCGATCCCGGCGGATATCCCGCCTGAAGAGAAGACGTTCCCGTCACACACCCACCGCCTGTCCCGTTCCACTCTGAGGCTCGGCCACCGGGCGCTGAGGGCACTCTGGTCCTCCCAATGCGTCGTGACACGCTGGTCAGTCAGGATTCCGGCTTCTGCGAGCAGAAAAGCTCCCGTGCAGATAGAGGCCTTCACCTGCGCCTGAGACCTCGAGAGCCAGGAAATCGTCGCCCGGTCGCGTTCGACCGCACCCGTCACGCCTCCTGAGACGAGAAGCAGGTCAACCTCGGGATCCTGATCGATGATCTGGTGAGCCCGCAGCGCCAGTCCGCCTCTGGCAGACACCTCAGGAGTCTTGGCGATCAGCGAGAGGACGAAGGGCAGCGTTCCGTTGCGCAGCGAATTGACACGATTGGCGACCGAGAACACCTCGAACGGTCCGCAGCAGTCAAGGACTTCAACTTCGTCGAATACAAAGATGCCAACCCGGGTCGGGGCAGTGGCTTCGCTCATGCCGTGATTCTTCCATAGGAGCACCTGATGACTAGCTTTTCAGCAGCAGCCGGTAGCCCATCTCCCACAGTAGGCATTCCCGAAGACATGCCGTTCGATCTAGCGTTTGGCACCTCATGACAGCTTCAGGAGAACCGGGCCGTAAGCGGCGGAACAGGGCATCGTAGGCGCTTAGCCCCCGCTCGGGGTCCACAGCCACGGCTCCCGGGCTGAGTGCTGGAGTTGCTTGGGTGGCGCGTTCTTCTTGGGCGCGTGTCCCCTGGGCGAGTCGCTTGAGTTGGGGCATTCGGCTGGGCGGATGTCTAGGTGGCGGTCGCCGTGCTGCTGGTCTTCTGGGCCGCCCGGCTGGTCCTGCACGGAGCGGGGCCGGGCGGGGCACGCCGTGGACAGGGAAGGATCATGAGCCGGGCACTGCGTAAGGGAAGATCAACGGGATGAAGAAGGTAGCGGCGTTCACGCCGTATTTCACTTAAGACGAAGCCGGGCAGGTCCGTGCGGCGTTCCTTGCTGCCGGGCACGAGGAGGGGGACGCGTCCGTGTCGGATTTCATCGGTGCGGGCCACGATGCGGGAAGTGTTGATGTTCCTCGGCCTCTAGGCAGGGATGACGAAGGCCGTCACGTTATCGAGTACGTGGATGGTGTCTCGGCGATGGATCAGCTACCGCTGGGACGCGATGCGCTCCTGCGGGTGGGCGGGTTGATCCGGCAGATTCACGACGCGAGCGAAGGCGTGAAGCTTCCCGCTACAGACGGGTGGAAAATGCTGCTGCCGGCCGAGGAACCGGATCTGATGTGTCATAACGACCTGGCTCCATGGAATCTGATCATGGGGGAGCGGTGGGTCTTCATCGACTGGGATGCAGCTGGTCCGAGCACACGTCTTTGGGACCTGGCGTATGCTGCGCAGTCCTTCGGCCTGCTCTTTGACGAACAACCCGTAGCTGAAGCTGCATTGAGATTGCGGGCAGTGGTGGACGGCTACGGAGCAGATGCCGCAATGCGGAAGGCTTTGCCCGAAGCTCTGGTAAAACGAACGGCTGCCATGTACGACCTCTTGGAATCCTCATACAGACGGGAATCCAGCCCTGGGCCGACATGTACCTGAATGGCCACGGCGAGCACTGGCGTGCAGCTGCTGATTACGTCTTTCGCAAGCAGTCGGCGTAGGAAAAAGCTCTCGCTTAGAAAGAATGATTCAAGTCCCTGGTTGTTGGACCCGGAGTACAACCGGCCTCTGCGCGACCTTGTCATGGGCCCTTCATCGTCAGCCACGAACTGCCGTTGGCTCAGGCCCCTGAGGGCTACAGAAACTTCGACAGCCGCGAAGACGGCTGGACGAAAGTCGTCCTCCACCCAGCCAAATCCTGAGAGCCCGGAGCGGAGAATTTGGCTGCGGGAAGGGCAATTTCCGAACGTGGTACTGATACGGTCAGTGGTCGGTCGGGGTTTTTGGTCGTGTCGGTTGCGTAAGAGACGACAAAGTGTCGCGTGAGCTTGTTACGCTCTTCGCTACCTCTGCACCACGACGGTGAAGCACCGGCGTCGGCCAGAAGGGGGAGACGTACTCTCTCCGCGCTCCCGAAGTGCTGACGATCCAGTTGGGCACCGGATCTCGTGGCGCAAGGGAACCCGCAAGTTCCCGAGCCATCCGGTGACGTCTAGGATCGCTCTGATGCTCCAAGCGGATTGCACGCCCATCACTTACTCATTGAACCAATCATGAAGGACCCGAGCATGTCCGCGTACAATCGGGGGCAGTGAACCGCCCGGTTCCTTGTGAACACAAAGGAATCCGTAGGTCCTGAGATATTCCGTGATGTTGAGATTCGCTCTGGCCCAGGGCGGTGGGCCATCGGACCCCTTCGCGGTCAATCGAGGCTGGAGGGGCACTTCTTCAATGTCGCACATAGATCGCAAGGCTCTAGTCTCGGCCGTCATCGGCCTCGTTATCGCACTCGTTCCGGCGTTGATCGGTGCTCCCGAACTCGCGCCCTTGATCGGATGGGCTGTCGCCGGCTGCGTCTTCCTGGTCTGGGCGTGGACTAAGGCGTGGCCCGCTGGTCCGGAGGCCACGGGTAAGCTCGCCCTCCAGGAAGGTCGGTCTCGACGGCTCGTTGACTCCCTCATCATCGGCGCGACATTCGTCAGTCTCGTGGCGGTCGTCTTTGCATTGATCCGCAGCCAGCAGAAGGACCCCATCGGCGTGGCCGCGGCGATCCTGGCGGCTCTCGGCGTGGTGCTCGCGTGGGCTCTCGTCAACACTGTCTACGCGTTCAAGTACGCTCGGATGTACTACCACGACGACCGCCATCGCTTCCGCTTCAACCAGGACGAGGACCCGTCGTACAGCGACTTCGCCTACGCAGCATTCTCTATCGGCATGGCATACAGCGCGAGCAATGTGAACGAGTCATCCACTCCCTCCCGCAGGATCGCCCTGGGGCACGCTTTGCTCTCCTACTTCTTCGGCACCTTCGTGGTCGCAGTGGCGATCAACCTCGTCGTCAGCCTCGGCCAGTCCAGTTGACCACGACACGGGGTGGGTGATGTGCTGTGACGTCGGGTCGTTCGACGGCGGCCCCCGGAAGTTCGAATCAGTGCACCACGAATTGTGGTCCACGACAGGCAGCGAAACCCACAAGGCCGGTGTCGAGCAGTGAAGTTGGCGACACTTGTCACCGGTCCGGCACCTTCGAAAGCCTGACCAGAGACGCACCGGAAACCTCCTAGAGAATCGCGGAAAACCAGGCTCCCTCTCGGGACGCCGGACCATGGTGCCTTGACGGGCTGCCCGACTTCCCGTATCCGGGGGTAGGTGTCAAATGGGCCAAATAGTGGGCCGATTACCGTCCCGAAAAACAACAGAGCCGGACCGGTCATTACCGGTTTCGTATTCGGCCGGATTCCGCATGTCCCCAGTGTTTCCAATGTCTGCAAGGGCTGGAATGTAGTTCGAGTCCCACCTCGGGCACAGCATTCCCCCTCGTCAGAGGGGGTTTTTGCTTTAACGTGTGTACGTTGCCCCGGGTCCCTCTGACGCTTGTCGCGGCTCGTTGTCTGGCCGCCGCGATGGCCTGTTCGGTTGTGTAGGTGGCGGGTTTAGTCCCCTGGCTGGTGGGCCCTCCGCCGGCTGGGATGTGGGGTCAACCGAGTCTCCCTTCTGGATTGTTCTGGTGGCCGTGGTTGGCGCTGTACCTATTCATGCCGGCGAATTGTAGTGATGACATGACCTGAGGAAATTTTCTGGAAGATTTTTCGCCTGGACGCGCTGCTTTATCCCGCTGAGCGTCCGCCTATCGGGCACCCTTTTCTGGCGAGGTACTGTCCATAGCGGCCTGAATCTTCCGAATGATTGACCCGAGAATGCCCGACGCGAGAAGTCCGGAACGGAGCGGGCCCGCGGAGTCCTCACCAAGTGGTGGGAACTTCTGAAGCGCCGCCCTCACTTGAGCATTCATGTGCTCGAGCTGGCAGGAGATCTCGTCGGGGATGGCCGTTGGCCTTTCCGGAGCGGCCAGACCGACCGCTTTCGCGGCGTAGCCGGCTACGCCGAGAGCGTGCGCGCACATGTGAGCGGCCCCGGCAGCTTGTCCAGGGGCATTCCGCTGGCAGTGCGCTACACCGTGCGCGTCTGGGCCGTGGCCGCTAAGCCGGAATACCTACTTGCCCGCATCGACCGAATCGCGCCTGCCGGCGGGCCTCGGGGGTCGCATGGGTTCCGCCTAGCGCTCAGCCTGGCCAAAACAAGATCGCTCCTGAGGACTCAGAAGCGATCTCGTTCCGGGGCCAGTCAGACCGCGGACCACGTCGGCTAACTAGTGGACGATTCTCATCTCGTGCGAAGTCTGATTGAGTCGCCGTCCGCCGTCGGGAACGACCGTCACAATGTCCTCGATCCGTACGCCGAATCTGCCCGAGGTAGATTCCGGGTTCGATCGAGAAGCACATGCCGGGGTGGAGGATCTGGGTTTCGCCCTCCACCATGTACGGCGGCTCGTGAGTCGTCAGTCCGATTCCGTGCCCGACGCGGTGAATGAAGTAGTCGCCGTAGCCAGCTTCAGTAATCACCGCCCGGGACACGCGATCGATCTCCTGGCACTCGACGCCTGGCCGCACGGCCTCGAACCCGGCCTGCTGTGCCTGTCTGACGACGTCGTGAACCTCGCGCTCCTCGGAGGTGGGTTCGCCGACGTGCACGGTCCGCGTCGTGTCCGATCCGTAGCCGTGTTTCAGGCCGCCGAAGTCGAGCACCACCATGTCTCCGTCCTCGATTATCCGCGGGCCGATCTCGTGGTGAGGGTTGGCTCCGTTCGGACCCGAACCGACGACGGTGAAGTCCACCTGCGCATGACCGAACTGGCGAAGTAGGTCGGCGAGATCAGAGCCGACGTCGGTCTCGCTGCGCCCAGCGAACCGCACGGTGACGATCTCCTCGTACGCCTGGTCGGCGGCCGCGCCGGCCGCCGCCAGCCGCTCGATCCCGTCGTTATCCTTGATCGCCCGAAGCATCGGCAGGGCGGTCGTCATCGAGACGTAGGACGAGTTGGGCAGTCGATCCTGCAGGCCGAGGAGGTGCATGGCCCAGGCCGAGTCAGAGACGGCATAACGTCCGGTGCCGGCCATCAGCGTCGCAGATTTCGTGTACGGGTCGCTCCCGTCGGTCCAGTCGGTGATCCGCAAAATCGAGGCGCCGGCGGCCGCTTCCGCGTCGGGCCTCTCGAGCCTCGGAACGATCATGGCGGGCTCCGCGTCGACGGGGATCACGAGCATGTGGTGATGCGTTCAGTGATGGCCACAGGTGCATATCCGGTGAGGTACAGCAGGTCCGGTCCGGGAGTGACCAGGATGCCGTCGAGCCCGGCATCTTGGGCGGCATGGGCTGCACGCCGCAGCCGCTGGGCGAAGTCATCGGCAGTGAACGGAGCCGGCTCGGAAAGGCCGCGATGATCACTCATGGTTCGCATTCTCGTGCGCGGGGCATCACTGGTCAACCCAGCGCCCGGACAGCCGCTCCAGTAACTCTGGAAGGGCTTCAACCAAGCGCTGAACTCCACAAACCTCCGATGAACCGGCCGTTCCGTCTTGATAAAGGATCGATTAAAGAGACGATCGGGTGGTTTTCCAAGGGGTGTCAGGAGCGTCGGGGATTCCGGGGTTCGACACGGACAGGCGCTGTCACCTGCCTGAGGAGGGCTGCCTGCCTGCTGATGGCTTCGGCGTCGCCGGCTGCTCCATTAGCTCATGCGCGGGTTCCTGCAGGTGGTCTCTGCTGGTGGTTTTGAACGGTGGTTTGGTTTTTGGGTCTAGGAAGATCAGGTGCATGCCTGCTGCGACGGAAAAGATGGTCAGAGCGCAGACTGCTACCCTTCGGGAATGCCGATGACGGCGAAGAGGGGCAGGAACCAAAGGATCCATCATGGGGGACCAGGGGGACGAGGGCGGCGAGGGCTATGGCCAGACGTTGCTGATGTCAGTGCGCTGGACATCCGACACTGGGCTCCGCACACGCCCGGATTGAAAACGGCGAAACTTGGTAACGGGGAATCATGCAGCACCCGATCCATACGGACGCGTGATCGCCTCGAGGAAATGTCCGTCAGGATCCGTGAAGTAGACGCCGCGTCCGCCGTCGTTGTGGTTGATCTGTTGTGGGCGGGACCGTCCCGGGTCTGCCCAGTAGGGGATGCCTTCGGCCTGGATCCTTGCGAAGATTCCGTCGAAGTCCTCCTCGCTGACCAGGAAGGCGTAGTGCTGCGGGGAGATGGGCCGGTCCGTCGTGGCGAAATCGAGGGCTACTCCATGGTCAAGGGGTACGGTCATGAAAGACCACATGGCTTGGGGTTCCGGGAGCCCGAGTACGTTGACCAGGAACTTCGCCGAACGGCGCTTGTCTGTTGCGTAGACGATGGTGTGGTTGAAAGTGACCGTCATGGTGGCCTCCTTGGTGTGGTTGTCTGACACCATCTGACGTCCAGCCCCTTCGCATTTCAAGAGCGCGCGCTACGTCCTTGGAACCTTCATTGGGCCAGCAACAGCAACGGGAACAACAGCGATCGGGGCGCAAACGGGCTCGGAGACTGCCTGTCCATACCCGTGTGCACTACCCCCGTAATTCTGGGGGGTTATCAGTGCGGACGAGTTCGAAAATTGACAGCGGATCCCAATGCGCGGGGGGGAGTGGCCCATGGCGAATACGCTGTATGAGTCCTCACCCTGGTTCTCTGGGTGGCTGCCCTGCCCCTTGAGCTAATCGTCTTCTTTGCCTTGAAGATCCGCGCATCAGGTGGGCTGCGGACGATGCTACCCAGGGTGTGGATCCATGAGCCGGCGCCAGGGACGGGGTGCGGTGTTCATAGTGGCGGCAGTCCTGGCCGGGTGGGGGAAGTGCAGTGTCGGGGGCCGCCGGGCTTGCCGCCAACTCGCATCTCATCCTTTCCCCTCTGCGAGAGCCTCGATACTCGACCCAGTCTCCGGACACCTTGCCGACTCCTTTAGTGATTGGCAGGGGCCGGGCCGCGCTCCGGCTAGGCCCCTAAGCCCATGCCCTGGCAACCAGGTCTCCTGAAGGGCCGAGGATGAAGTCCACATTGAGGGATGAGCTGGGCCCCTCACCCATAGAGACCTTCTCGAAAAATGATCCAAAGGTGACCGGCAAAAAATACCCCACGTTGTCCCAGTAATACTGGAAGAGGTACAGGAAGGGATCTTCGATCGTATCCAGGTCCTCCCCAAGACGGTAGACAAGAATGGCCTTCTGGCGGACCTCTTGCGAATTCGAGCACCACGGCAGAATCAGCCGGCCTGCATTAGCCATATTTCTAGGCGGAATCTGATCCGTGTCCTTCGGAATGATCCCCGAGGGATCGCCCGGGCCGAAGAAAGTATTCCACTCAAGGTCCTCGTAGAACAGGTTCATGCCTGCAGTGGCTGGCTGTCCCGGCAGGCGGGTCCGGTTGGTGAGCATTTCCAGACCTGAATTCCACAGTAGCGGTCCTCTGCGGTCCTGAGCGCCGTAAGAAACCTTCTTAGGCGACGCAGAGGCCGCCCGGGCCGCGTCTTTGGCGGCCTTAGCCGCAGTTACCGTCTTTGGGCCTGGGGGTGTTTGCTCGAAATCCATCGTTGTTTCTCCTGTCCAAGAGGTGACCGGAGCGCTCCCGGAGCCGACGGCGATCGGCTCCGGCTGGGAAGAGCTCAAGGGATGCAGTACGGTCCGCCGTGCAGCGGCTGTTGCGGCAAGAGGGCTGGGCCCGGACGGTTAGCGGCCATCTCAGGCATGGCCCTCGTGTGAACTTTGCGTCCGGTGCTTGCCGTGCGTCAAGGGACTATGGGCACTTTGCCGCGGTCTGGTTTGTGACGTCTCAGAAGAACGGCACCAGGGCGTCTCCCGGGAGCAGCTGGCCTACTACCTGGACGAGTTCACCTTCCGCTTCAACCGCCGCACCTCGGCCAGCCGCGGGCTGCTGTTCTACCGGCTCCTCCAGCAGTGCACGAACACCGATCCCGCACACCTGAAGGACCTCGTCATCCCCCACGAGACCGGCAGGAAGATCCCCGGAAACCCGGGGATCTTCCTGCCTCAACCCTCTGGCGCGGGCTGTCAGGTTGCTTCCGGATCCTCGGTCGATCATCCACTTCTCACGCAGGCAGTGCTGTCACACCGTGGGGACGATGTTCTGGTTCAACCGGAATAGATTGGCGGGGTCGTATTCGTTTTTCAGTTCCACGAGCCGCCGGTAGGTATCCGCCGGGTACGACGCCCGGACGAGCGTCGTATTCGCTTCACCTGTGAAATTCACGTAGGCCGCCACATCCGGACCGAGCGCGGACGTCACGCCCCGGGCCCATTCGACGACATCCGCGAAGCCTTCCGCCGTCGGCGTGCGCGCAATGACATTGACGATGAATTCCTGGTCGCGGAGTGCGAAGGCCGTTGCTTCGGCCGGAACCCGGCCGACCGCGCCGCCAAGGTGGTGCAGGTGAATCTGCGTCATGGCGTTGGGCAATGCCGCAAACGAGTCCAGCAGCACGCGCACGGACCCGTCGTCGGCGGCGCGCAGAAATGCGGAGCGGAAATAGTTGTGCACGCCCCGCGGGTACAGCGGATCGAGCGCCTGCTGCCATCCGGCGTACGGGTTGGCCGCGAACACATCGGCGATGACCGTGCCCAATGACCGGAAGGGCGCGGTGGCGGCCTCGCCGGCATCGAGATCGCCGGACCAGCACCCTCCCACAGCGATGACTGGCTTGCCGTGCACTGATTCTGGCAGGAACGGGACCGGTGGCGCCATGGTCATGTTGACCAGCGTGGTCAGCTCATCGGGGGCCGCGGCGCAGGCCGCCCGATAACCGCGCAACACCTGCTCCGCTTCTTCTGCAGGGTAGAAAACCAGGCCGGAAAGGACGATAGGCCCCACTTCGTGCAACTGAAAGTCGAAGGACGTCACCACACCGAAATTGCCGCCGCCGCCGCGCAGTCCCCAGAACAAATCGGGGTGCTCGTTGGCACTGGCGTGAATAAACTGCCCGTCGGCGGTGACGACGTCGGCGCCGACCAGGTTGTCGCTGGCCAGCCCGTGCTTGCGCACGAGCCAGCCGATGCCGCCGCCGGTGGTGAAGCCGGCGATGCCGGTCGAGGAAACCAGGCCACCGGTCACCGCAAGCCCGAATTGCTGGGTCTCTGCATCCATGTCCTTCCAGGTACACCCTGCCTGGGCCGCCACGCGGCGGCGGGCAGGGTCCACCTGGACCCCCTTCATCAGCGAAAGGTCCAGCACGATACCGTCGTCGACGGTGGAAAACCCGGGGATCGAATGGCCACCGCCGCGAACCGACAACGGCAACCCCTCGCTGCGCGCGAGATCGACCGTGCGTATCACATCTGCCACACCCGCACAGCGTGCGATGAGCGTCGGGCGCCGGTCGTGGGCACCGTTCCAGATGCTGCGTTCGTGGTCGTAGTCCGCGTCCCCGGGCCGGACGACCTTGCCGCGCAGGCCGGCGGCGAACTCGGCGATGGTGGCCTCGCCGATGCGGGTCGGCCTAGTCTGCGTCGTTGTCACGATGCGTTCCTCCTGATTGCTGTTTGTTTGTCAGATCCATATGTCAGATCCAGGAATCACGCTAGTGAACCGTACTCAACGAGCACTCAACGCCGTCTCAACATCATCATCCGAGTCCCGCCTGCGCAGTGCGGCCAGCCGCTGACCGGCGATGAGGCATCTCGTTCGGTCGAAAATCGCCCCGGCCCTGTCAATTTCGCGGGCCGCCCGATGCGGGTCGCCGAGCTCGTTGGAAAGCTCTGCCACCATCAACCGTTGCCAGCCAGTGTGTCGCCGCCATGGGGCGACCTTTTCCGCTGCCTGCCTGTACATTTCCCGCGCTGCCCGGACCTCCCCGGAGATCAGCTCGGCGGCACCGAGAATGGTCAGCGTGGCGCCCATCCCCACCTGATCTCCCGCGGACTCGAACCCTGAAAGGCAACGCCGAGCGTCTGTCAGGCCGCGGTCGATATCACCACCCATGGCGCGGAGCAGGGCGATATTAATCTCGGTCAGCAGCTCGCCGCGCCGGTCGCCCAGGCCGAGCCGAAGCTCCCGCGCCAAGGACAGGGCCTCATCGGCCGCGCTGTGGTCGCCACAGTCGCGCAGAATGCAGCCAAGTTGGTGAAGTGTTTGCGCCCTAGCCAGGTCATCTCCTAACTCGGCGAAATGTTCGGCTGCATCCGTGATGACGGATATCGCAGACTGCGTGTCTCTCGAAAGCCTGGCCGCGTAGCCGATCGCGGACAGCACGTAGCCTTTGGCTTGGACGACGCCAACCCGCCGGCCCAACAGCAGGGTCTCCTCGACGCAGGGGACCCACCGTCCGGCGATCGGGACCAGTTGCAGGCTGGGTGTGATCACCGGCAGGAAAGGCGGAGTGCTGGTCTCAGACTGTGCGAGTTCGCTCAGGCAGGTGTTTAGGTGACGGGCGGCGAGCGGTCCGTCCTCCCGGGACAACGCGCACTGGCCGAGCAGCCAACTGCTGGCAGCGCAATGTTCGGGTCTGCCACCCTCGACTGCCTCGGTGTGCACGTCGGCTGCCAGCTGTTCGGCCTCGTCCAAGTCGAAAGTGCTCCAAGCGAGCGAGGTCTCAATGAGCCGGGCCATCGCCACCTCGTCGGGTTTGCCGATCTCCCGCATAATTGCCAGGGCCTCCGCGCCGAGCGCCCGATGCCGATCGCCGCGGCCCTGCCGGCTGTCCAGCCCGGTCAGGCCGATCAGAGCGGCCGCGCGAGGCCGGGTCGAGTCGGGAGCCACCGCCAAGGCACGCTCGACCCAACGTGCTCCCTCGACCGCGTGACCGCGGAGGAACCAGAACCGCCACAGGCTGGCGGCGAGCCGGAGCGCGGTCTCGGGCTCGTGGGCGCACGACCAGCGCAGCGCAGCGCGCAGGTTGTCGTGCTCGCGGTCGAGCACCTTCGGCTGTTCGATGACCACCCCGGTGGCCCTTTCGGGATTGTGGGATTCGGCGACGGCAAGGAAGTAGGCGCAATGCGCAGCCGCCAGTTGAGACGCCTCACCTGCATGATCGAGGTTCTCGTGGCCAAACTGGCGGACCGTCTCCAATTGCCGGTATCGGGTCCCGGCGCCCCTCCTTTCGGTGACCACCAAAGATTTGTCCACCAGCTTGGCCAACAGGTCGAGCAGTTCGATCTGCTGGAGGGGCGCGTCAGCGCAGACTGCTACCACAGCGTCGAGGGTGAAACCACCAGCGAACACAGACAGTCGGCGCAGCAGAACCTGCTCCGGTTTGGTGAGCAGTTCGTGGCTCCATTCCAAGGTGCCACGCAGCGTCTGGTGCCGCGTGACGCCGCTGGTTCCCCCGCCGAGCATGGACAAAGCATCGCCCAATCTCTGGACGATCTCGGCGGGTTCGAGTACGGCGGTTCTGGCTGCGGCCAATTCCAGGGCCAGCGGCATGCCGTCGAGCCGTCGGCACAACTCTGTCACCCCCTGCGCGTTGTCGTCGTCGAGCGCGAAACCCGGCCGGACCTGCGCTGCCCGCTCAACGAAAAGACGGACAGAGGGCAGACGGCCCAGCACGGCCAGGTCGAGAGCGTCGGTCCGCAGGGGCGAGGGCAGGGGCAATGACGGCACCCGGTAGGTGTACTCTCCGTCGGCATGGAGTGGCTCCCGGCTGGTGGCCAGCACTTTAACCCCAGGGGATCCGTCGAGTAACGCGACGACGAGTTGCGCACAGGCCGCGAGCAGGTGTTCGCAGTTGTCCAGCACGAGGAGCAGCGAGCGTCGCCGCAGTTGGTCGACCAGCGCTTGCACGCGGCTTGGTGCCGCGCCGGAATCCAACCCGAGGACCTCGGCTACGGCATCGGCCACCAGCAGCGACTCCCCAACGGCCGCGAGGTCGACAAACCAGACTCCGTCCACGTACTCAGGACGAACCGTCTTCGCGGCCTCCAATGCCAGTCTGGTTTTGCCGCTGCCGCCAGCCCCGGTGAGGGTGAGCAGGCGAGCATGGCCCATCAGCCGCTCGACGTCAACGAGCTCACGCTCGCGCCCGATGAAGCTTGTCAACGGGGATGGCAGATAACCGATGGCATCGTCTTCGCCGGCCACGCCGACGGGTCGGTGGAGGCGCTCCTCGGGCGGCGAACCGGTCAACAACTCGCGAAACAGTCCCATCGTCTGGGTGTCCGGGTCGGTCCCGAACGCGTCGAGGAGTTCGTCGACCAGCCGCTCATATCGTGCCAATGCTTCCGACCGCCGGCCCATCCCAGCCAGCACCACCATCTGCGCGCGCACGGCCCCCTCGTGGATGGGATCGGATTCGAGCGCATGGGTGAGGATGACCAACGCTTCCTCCGGTGCGCGCTGCGCCACCGTGGACGCCAGTTTCACCAGTACCTCGCGATGGATTTCCCGGAGCTCATCGCGGCGTGTCGTCAGCCAATCCGCATCCGGCAGCTCCGGCAGAAGATCACCACTGTACAAGTCGGCCGCATCGCGCAGGCCTGCCTCGACACCGGCAGCCAACGCTGCCACGGCCGAACGCTCGAACTGCAGGACATCGACATCGACCGGGCCAGTGTCATCCAGCACGACCACTTCACCGCGGATGGCGAGCAGCCCGTCGCTGCCGGCTCCGGCGCCAGCGAGCGTACGACGAGCGACGTACAGGGTCTGATGCAGATTCCGTGCGGCGGCCACCGGCTCCATGTCAGGCCACAGGCGGTCCAGTACCTGCTCGCGACGGCCACGCTGACCACGCGCCAACGCCAGCATCGCCACCACGGCCTTTGCCTTCTGCAGCCGCCAGTGGCTGTTCTCGATGGCGTTCCCGTTGACGTACACGATGAACGAGCCGAGAAGCTGGATGCACAACCCGCTTTGGGTAGGCTTCATGGTTTCTTCAGTATCCGCTCGCCAACCGGGCATTGTCGAACAACGAAAAACGTGCTGACGTCTGCCCACACGCAGGGCGATCTAGCCGACCTCCAGACAGCCGAATTGCGTCAGTACTTAAAGGCGGGCAGCACCCCTACGGCTTGGGGCCGGTGGTTCGGTGGAGGGGAGTTGGGACGGTCAAATGGGGTGTGCTGCCGCCTAATAGCAGTCGTGACCTATAGCACAGACAAGGTCTTCACTGCCGAGTCGATGAAGTCCTTCTCGATTTCAACGCTCCGACCTGGCCTGGCGTTTTCCGTCGTGCCCTCGGACCGGCCACTTGCGCTGCTTCAAGAGAAAAACCGGTCCGACCATCCCATGGATGGCCGGACCAAGGATCAAAAGCACTGGCGGCAAAAGCTTCCATTGGGCGAAAGTGATTCTCCAAACGGTTGCCCAAGACGGCAAGACTGGTATCGGCGCATGAACCAGGCCGGGCACCCGGACGCGGTGAGCCGCCAACCCGAGCAAAGGAACGCAGATGCCCGCTGAACAACTCCGCCTTGAAGACATTCGGATGCGTGATCCGTTCATCCTGGAGCCGTTTCCAGGTGAGTTCGTCCTTTTCGGGACCACCGACGATAACGTCTGGGGAGGGCCCGCGACTGGCTTCGACTGCTACATCAGCGATGATCTCGAGCACTGGTATGGCCCCATTGCCGCGTTCCGCCCCCCGCACGGCTTCTGGGGGGACAGCCAGTACTGGGCGCCGGAAGTCCACTCCGTTAACGGACGGTTCTTCATGCTCGCCACATTCGCCACCTCCACCGGCGCGCACCCCCGCGGAGTCGCAGTCCTGGTCGCGGACCACCCCACAGGCCCTTACGAGCCGTGGAGCGATGGACCCGTGACACCGGTGTCGGAGCCAAGCCTCGACGGAACGCTTTTCGTTGATGACGGCTCTGTCCCCTGGTTGCTCTACAGCCGCGGCGCGGAGGGGACACCCGACAAAGCAGGAATCTCTGACGGCGAGATGTACGCGCTCCGCCTGTCACAAGACCTAAAAGCTGGCGTGGGTGAGCCAATCCTGTTGTTCGCAGCTTCATCGGCAGGTTGGAGCAGGCCACTGCAGTTCCCGGACGGGGTCGAACCACCGGAGGGCCTGAACCTTGCCAAGGACCCGATGTTCACCGATGGTCCTTTTCTCATCCGATCGCCCGAGGGGTCGCTGCTGATGCTGTGGTCGAGCCACGGGGACGCAGGATACGCGATGGGCATCGCCGAATCAGAAAGTGGAACCATCACGGGGCCCTGGATGCAGCACGACCGGCCCCTGTGGTCCAGCAACGGCGGCCACGGCATGATCCTCCGCACCTCCAAGGGAAAGGGCTACTTGGTCTTCCACTGGCCCAACAACCCTCCTGACGAAAGTGTCAAGCTCACCGAGGTGGAGATCAAGGGGGCGCGGGTCCGGATCCTGTGATGAATTCCGGGTAGTCGCGGACAAGCCGAGTGTGTAGCGTCCGAGCCTGACCGGGAGCGGTCAAGGTCTTCGGCGACGCCTCAACGGGCTGTGGCAAGCTGCGCCGCAGCGTCATTGTTTCGACCATCACGGTCCTGGGAATGTCCGGTCTCGGCGTTGATTAGCGCATTCGGCGGGTGATCCGCCTCGAAAACTTCCTTTAGACGGGTCAACGCGCCACCGTGCGATGACCCGCATCAAGGCGGCGCGTCCAGCCGCGCGAGTCGAGATATTCGAGCAGCGGAACCGCCACCCGTCGTGTTGTTCCAAGTGCCTGGCGTGCCTGGCTCGTGGTGAAGGGCTGCTCCAGGCGGGCCAGCTCGCGCATGGCGAAGGCCGGCGCCGTAGGCAGGAGCACCACCCCGTCGCGCAACCGCAGCAAGCGCCCGGCCCGCTCGGCGGCAGCCAGCTCGCGGACGCCCAAGCCCAGCGCGGCCAACTCATCGGCTTCCGGGGCGTGGAACGCGTCTTCGGCAAGCCTGCGCTCCAACTCGGCGACAGCGGACCCGACGGCGCCAAGGTTGGCATGGCTGCCGGGCAGCCGAACGTGCCCGCCCTCCTGTTCTAGACCTGCATCGCGCACGACGGGGGCAAGAAGCCTCTCATCGGGCAACTTGAGCAGGTCCCGTGCCGCGCCCTGGGAAAGGCCCGGTGCCAAGGGATCGCGCTCATGCAGCACCTCAAGGGCCGTGCGCAACCGGTGCTGCCACGCCTCGAAGACGGGAGCATGCACCCACCAATCGCCCAAAACCAGGACACCGGAGGGCGCCTCCGCGTCGTCCCCTGACAGCAGCCCGAGCCGACGCAGGTGTTGTTCCTGCACGGCCCCGCGGCCTGCCACTTCGCCCAGCACGTCCCCGGCGGCATTCAGGCCTGCAAGCCGCTCCGCCCAGTGGACGCCGTCACCGCGCCGCCGCAAGGCCGGGGGATCGGCGTCGAGTACCTGTGCCCCGCCCAGCACCGAGCGGCTCCCGGGGTCCCGCAACACCAGACGGTCTCCGAGAACGAGCGGCAGGCGCCTGTCGAGGACGAGCCGGGCGTGGTCTGCACCAAAAGGACGCAGCCGGGCCGGCACGGCAGCAGTGCCGGCATGCACCATGAGCTGCTCCGGCACATCCGTGTAGGCCACGCCGGTAACGCGGTGGATGCCCAGAACGCCCGTAATGGGCCACGCCTCGGGGGTAAGCAGCGCGTCCCCGCGGCGGACGTCAGCGGCGGAAACGTCACGCAGGTTCAGGGCCACCCGGTTGACCGGCCCCAGCGAGGAGTACGACGTGTCGCGGCTTTGGAGGCCACGGACCACGACGGGCCGGGAACCATCGTGGCCGAGCAGCTGCAGCCGGTCACCCTGAACGAGCGTTCCCGCTGCCAGTGTTCCGGTCACCACGGTTCCGGAACCGGTGATGGTAAACGAGCGGTCCACCCACAATCGGAGCCGCCCTGTGGTGGTGGGGGAAGGTACCCGGGCCAGTACGCCGTCGAGCGTGGCACGCAATTCTGCGAGGCCGGTACCCTCGGTGGCAGACACCGCAACTGCGGGCGCGTCCTGCAGGCCTGTTCCAGCTAGCTCTCTGCGGGTCCGGGCCAGCACGTCGCCAACCCTCCCGGGTGCCCGGTCGACCCGGCTGAGGACCACGACGCCATACTCAATTCCCAGCGCAGCGACGGCGTCCCGGTGATCGCTTGACTGCGCCTGCCAGCCCTCATCGGCAGCGACGACGAAGCAGACGACGGGCGCCGGCCCGATACCGGCAAGCATGTTACCCAGGAAGCGTTCGTGGCCCGGTACGTCTACGAAGGCAACGTCCCGCCCGGACGGCAACGTGGTCCAGGCGTAACCGAGGTCGATGGTCAGCCCGCGGCGCCGCTCTTCCTCCCAACGGTCCGGCTCCATGCCGGTAAGCGCACGCACCAGCGTGCTCTTACCGGAATCGACGTGTCCGGCGGTGGCAACGACATGCACGGCTCAGCCCGCCCTGCCTGCGTCCGCACGGTCAAGGGTTGCCAGCGCCTGGCGTACCGCGTCGAGAATCCGGTCATCGTCCCCGTCGGGCACGCAGCGCAGGTCGAGCAGGCAGGAGCCGTCATGGACGCGCGGGAGCACTGCCGGGTCGCCGGTACGCAAGGGGCCGGCAAGCGCTTCGGGGAGCCGGAGCGCCCATCCGGGCAGGGCAACACCGGGTGCTCCGCCACCGCCCACCCGGCCTTCGTGCGCGACGACAGGCACCCCGAGGGCCTCGGCGAGCCGGTCGGTACGGCTCCGCAGCTGTCCCAGGTCCGCGTGCAACGCCTGGACAACCGGCGGTGATCCGCCCGCGACCGTCGCCTCCAGCGCGGCCAGGGCAAGTTTGTCGGCCCGAAGGGCGCGGGCGAGCGGGTGGCGTGCCAGCCGCGTGATGATCTCCGCGCGACCGAGCAGCAAACCCGCCTGCGGTCCACCCAGGAGTTTGTCACCGCTGGCGATGACGACGTCGGCCCCGCTGGCCAACGCGGTGGCAGCATCCGGTTCTTCCGGCAGGTGCGGGTCGGGCGCCAGCAGTCCACTGCCCAGGTCGGCGACCAGTGCAACCCCGTGCGCCGCGGCCAGCGGGCTCAGTTCGCCCAGTGGAACAGCGGAGGTGAATCCATCGACGCGGAAGTTGCTCGGGTGGACCTTGAGTACGCACCCGGTTGCCGGTCCGAGGGCGTCGGCGTAGTCCCGCAGGTGCGTCCGGTTGGTGGTGCCCACCTCGCGCAGCGTCGCGCCGGTCGATTCGATCAGGTCCGGCAGCCGGAAGCCGGCACCGATCTCAACCAGTTCCCCGCGGCTCACCACCACTTCCCGGCCGGCGGCGAGGGCTGTGGTGGCGAGCACCAGCGCGGCGGCCCCGTTGTTGACCACCAGCGCGTCCTCGGCAGCGGGACAGGCGGCGAGCAGGGCAGCCCGGGCACCGGCGCCGCGGCGGGAGCGGCTGCCGGTCGCCAGATCGAGCTCCACGTCGACGTAGCCGCTGGCTGCGACAAGTGCTTCAACCGCACCCGCGGAGAGCGGGGCGCGACCGAGATTGGTGTGGACAATGACGCCGGTTGCGTTGAGCACCGGGCGTAGGGTTGTGGCCGAGCACGCCGCGACGGCGGCCAGCAGGGCCGGTTCCACCTGGCCGGGAGCGAGCTCACCGCGCCGCGCCTGTTCCTGGGCCTGCCGGACGAGTTCGCGGATGACGCGTCCGCTCAGGCGCTTCCCGGCCGCCCGAACGGCCGGCAGGGCCAGCAGGTCATCGGTGCGCGGAATCAGGCGGCGCGGATCGACCTGGTCCACAGTCCCTCCTCGTTCCGCGGCGCGCCGGTGGTTGGCGGAGGCGGACGGGAATCGAACCCGCCAGGCCGAGATACTCAGCCTCACCGGTTTTGAAGACCGGGGGGCCCACCAGGACCCGGACGCCACCTCGTTCAATTTAGCAGATGGACCACCGGGGTACGCTAGGGGAGTGAACGAGACCCAAACGTCTATTCCGCAGCTTCACGACGGCGCCGACGCTGTGCGACTCACCGGCTATGCCCACGGTGGTGGGTGCGCGTGCAAAATTCCGCCCGGGGAGCTCGAAGAAGCGGTTCGCGGCCTCACCGGCCAACCCGGCGCGGATGTGCTGGTTGGTCTCGACAGCGGTGACGACGCAGCAGCCGTCCTGGTGCGCGATGACCTCGCGGTACTCTCCACCGCCGACTTCTTCACTCCCGTCGTCGACGACGCTTTTGACTGGGGTCGGATCGCGGCCGCCAATGCGCTCTCGGACATTTACGCGATGGGCGGGCGCCCGATCATGGCGATCAACCTCGTCGGCTGGCCCCGCGGCGTGCTGCCACTGGAGTTGATGACTGAAGTCCTCCGTGGCGGCCTGAGCATCGCGTCGGAGGCCGACTGCCCGGTGATTGGCGGGCACTCCATTGACGATCCGGAGCCGAAATACGGGATGGCAGTAACAGGCGTCGCCCATCCCGCCCGGTTGCTGCGCAACGACGCCGCCAAGCCCGGGTTGCCGCTCACGCTGACCAAGCCCATCGGCGTCGGACTGCTCAATAACCGGCACAAGCAGACCGGTGAAGTGTTCGCCGAGGCGGTAGCGACAATGACTCGCCTCAATCGCGACGCGGCCGGGGAGGCGGTGGCGGCCGGCCTGCGTGCGGCCACGGACGTCACGGGCTTCGGCCTGCTTGGGCATCTGTACAAGATGTGCCGCGCCTCCGGAGTGGGGGCAGTAATCGATCGGAAGGCCGTACCAGTCGTCGACGGCGCCCGGCAGGCTCTGCGGGATGGCTTTGTTTCCGGCGGGACCCGGCGCAATCTCGATTGGGTTCGACCGCAGCTAAAGGTCGCTGCCGGCGTCACCGAAGACGATTTGCTCCTTCTTGCCGATGCACAGACCTCGGGCGGCCTGCTTGTCGTCGGCGAATTGCCCGGACATCCTGTGATCGGGCACACGGTCGTGGGCCAGGGCATCGAGGTCCGCTGAACCCCCGCTATCCGCAAAACCGCCGCAGCCCGGTCAGCCGGCTGTGGTGATTGAATCCCCGGTGATGCCAGCCGCGCGGCGGGCGGCGAGCCGGTTCTTCTGCGGTTCGATGGTGTAGCGCGGATCCCTGGCCGAGGCAAGGCCCGCCTCGAATACGCCGAACCGGGTCAGGGCCGAGGCGGCCAGCAGTGCCAGTCCCGAAGCTGCGGCCACGGCCCGGTTACGTCCGGCCAGCAGCGTCCCCAAGCCACCGGCGGCAGCCAGCCGCTCGCTCCATTTGAGCATGGCGCCCGCCTTGCCCTGGTGCAGGGGCTCGGCTGCCACCGGGTCCATCCGGTGTTCCATCACGCGCATGGCGATGACGTCACCGGCCACGCCGAGCACGGCAAGTTTTCGGGCGGGACCTGCCTCGTGCACCGGAGTTGTGACCATGGCGAGCCCGGCAGAGGCGAGGGCCGCCGAACTCACGAAGACGAAAGGCAATTCCTCGTGCGCGGCGTTCCACGTCGGTGTGGCTGTGTCACCGAGCAGGACCGCCGTGTACGCCGCCAGTGGGCCGGCGAAAAACGCGGCCTCAAAGCCGGCCGGCCCCTCGACCGCCTGCAGCACGGTCCGCAGCGGGCCGAGCGGCAACCGCGCCCCGCTCATCCGATCGATTTCCGCCACGGCCGAGACGGCGGCGCCGGCGCTGAACGCACTGAGAATCCACGAGCCCACACTCATCGGCGAGGTTACCTTGATGGTCCGCAGCATATTCAAAAAGCGTTCCGGCCTGCCCAGGTCCTTCACCAAGGCAACAGCACCGAGGCTCACTGCTGTTAGGGCACTCAACCGGGCATTTCGGCGCAGTATCGGCCGTCGGGTCAGCTGACCGCCGAGGCCAAGCAGTGCGGAACCCGCTGCGACACCGCCAAGGAACAGGTAGGCGGCAACGTCGTCACCCCAGGGCGCCGGCTTGACCACCGGACGACCGTAGTACGAGGTGAATTCCGGCTCCGGAACCATCGGCATTTCGCGGGAGCCATCACCGCTGTTACGACGGCCCGTGCCGCGTTTGCCGCCGGGCCGACGACGGCGGGCAGGCTCGGGCGGCCGAAAGCTGTCGAACTCGGAGGTGGTCACGCGCGTCCTTTCAGGAAAGCCACTGCAGCTGCGGCGACCATGCCCGCTACGGCCATACCGGCCCGCCGGTACATCCGCGGCAAGTCGGCGGTGGGCACCCTTGGGTCCGGCGGGAGTCCGTAAACCTCCGGTTCGTCAAGCAGGAGGAAGACCGATCCGGTGCCGCCGACGCCGTCGAGTTCGTTTGCGCCATAGAGCCTCGCCTCGGTGAGTCCTTGCGCGTGCAGGCCGGCGACCCGTTCCCGGGCCGTCTCCACCATGTCGTCGTGGTTGCCGAACTTGATCGACGTCGTCGGGCAGGCTTTAGCGCAGGCGGGCGTTTCATCGGCGACCAGGCGGTCGTAGCAGAGCGTGCACTTCTGGGCGACGCCGACGTTGGGGACCGCGGGATGTTCGGTGTGCTGTTCTTCCCTGCTTGTGGCGACTTTGACCGTGCCATTGCTGCGGCGCTCGATCACGCCGAAGGGGCACCCGGCCACGCAGGTTCCGCAGCCGTTGCAGACGTCGTCCTGCACCACCACCGTGCCAAACTCAGTGCGGAACAGCGCTCCGGTGGGGCAGACGTCCAAGCATCCCGCATGTGTGCAGTGCTTGCAGACGTCCGAGGATATCAGCCACCGGAAGTCGGCGGTGTCCGGGGGCGTCGTATCCGCCTCTGCCAGGTCCGTCGCCGCGGGCGCTGCCGGGGCGGGAGGGCCGATGCGGGGCATGCCCAGGTTGACGAGGGCGCGCCCGGTCTCCCGCGCCTCAGTGATGCGTTCCTGGCCTTGTTCGATGAAGGCGACATGGCGCCAGGTGCTGGCGCCGAGCGAACCGGTGTTGTCGTAGGAGGATCCGAGCAGTTCCAGGTTTCCGTCCTGCGGGTTGTGGTTCCACTCCTTGCAGGCAACTTCACAGGCCTTGCAGCCGATGCAGATCGAGGTGTCAGTGAAGAACCCCTTGCGCGGATGGCTGTGCTCCCAGTGGGCATCGGCGGTGGGGTCGGTCGGCCCGGATAGCTGGCCCATCTAGTCCTCCAACTTTGAGTCGGTACCCGGAACGCTGCCGGTAGGCAGGGGCTGTCCGGGCGGTGCAATGTGTGCTTCGGCTAAAGCAGTAGCGGTCATTTTCATCATCCCGGCCCACCAGCGGCACGGCCGCCCTCACCTGGGCCTGGTTCGATGCCTTCCAGAGCCGGATTGGTGACGGCGCGATTACCGGTCTCGATGGTCACTCCGGCCCGCGCCTGATACTCAGAAACCAAGGCAAGCAGTTCCTCGCCCCGGGGCCGGCGGCCCGGACGGATGTCGCAGGAGGCCACCTTGGATTCCTGGATCTGGACGTTGGGATCCAGCGTCACGCCCAGCAGATCGTTGGCCGCGTCACCGCTGACGACGGCATTACTGCCGACGCCCCAGTGGTAGGGCAGTCCGATCTGATGCACGGTGTGACCCCCAACGGCCAGGGGCCTCATCCGGTCAGTGACAAGCACCTTCGCCTCGATGGCGGAGCGGGCCGAAATAATAGTGGCCCACCCGTAGGGCTCAAGTCCGCGCTCGGCGGCCAGCTCGGGTGAGACCTCGCAGAACATTTCCGGTTGCAGCTCCGAGAGGTATGGCAACCAGCGGCTCATGCCGCCTGCCGTGTGGTGCTCGGTGAGGCGGTACGTGGTGAAGACGTAGGGATACACGTCCGCGCCAGGGGTACCGGCGCTTGGTGCGCTGAGGTTATCCGCACGGGGGAACACTAGCCGCGCCGGATTTTGCTGTTGCGGGTAAAGCGCGTTGGCCACTGGCGATTCCTGCGGTTCGTAGTGGGTGGGAAGGGGACCGTCGACGACGCCCTTTGGGGCAAACAACCAGCCCTTGCCGTCCGCCTGCATGATGAATGGATCATCTCCGGTGAGGGCGGCAGCGCCGCCGAGGTCTGGGTCGGGTTGGCTGCCCGGTGCCCGGTCAACCGGGAAGTCGGGAACATCGTCTCCGACCCAACGGCCCTTTTCCTGGTCCCACCAGACGTATTTCTTCCGCTCGCTCCACGGCTTGCCTGCCGGGTCGGCCGACGCCCGGTTGTAGAGGATCCGGCGGTTGGCCGGCCACGCCCAGCCCCATTCAGAGGCCGCGGGGCCCTGCTCCTGGCCGGGTTTCCGGTTGGCGGCATGGTTGATGCCGTCGGCGTACACGCCGGTGTAGATCCAGCAGCCCGCCGATGTGGAACCGTCGGCGCGGAGCTCTGTATACGCGGAGAGGGGTTTGCCCGCATCCGGGCCGTTGAGGTGACGACCGTTGATCTCGGCAAGCACCGCCTCGGCGTCCGGATCTCCATGTTCGTCGGTGGGATAATCCCAGGTCAGGTCGAGCAGCGGACGGTCGCGTTCGTCCTCCGAACCAGCCAACTTCTCCCGGATCCGCTGGCCAAGCTGGAAGAAGAACTGCAACTCACTCTGGCACTCCCCGGGCGGGGCGACCGCCTGGTGCCGCCATTGCAGCAGCCGTTGGGTCTGCGTGAACGAGCCAGCCTTCTCCACGTGGGTTGCCGCAGGCATGAAGAACACCTCGGTCTCGATGTCCTCGGTGCGCAGTTCCCCCGATTCGATCTCCGGGCCGTCTTTCCACCAGGTCGCCGACTCGATGAGATTCAAGTCACGGACCACCAGCCACTTCAGGTGCGACATGCCCATGCGTTGCATCCGGCCGTTAGACGAGCCCACTGCAGGGTTCTGTCCGAGCAAGAAGTAACCCTCCACCTTGTCCTCAAGCATGCTCATCACAGTCTCGTAGGTACCGTGCGCGCCGTTCAGTCTCGGAAGGTAGTCGTAGGCCCAGTCGTTCTCCGCCCTCGCGGCATCGCCCCACCAGGCTTTCAGCAGGCTGACGGTGTAGGAGTCGGCATCCGTCCAATAACCCTTCTGCTTCTTGGACGCGATGGCTTCCAGATATTCGCTGAGGGTGTCATGGCGGCCGGCACTGGGCATTGGCAAGTACCCGGGCAGCAGGTTGAACAGGGTCGGAATGTCCGTGGAGCCTTGGATGCTGGCATGACCGCGCAGGGCCATGATTCCGCTGCCCGGGCGGCCCACGTTCCCAAGCAAAAGTTGCAGGATGGCGGCTGAGCGGATGAACTGCGCTCCCAGCGAGTGCTGGGTCCAGCCGACGGAGTAGGCGAAGCAGGTTGTCCGTTCGCGCCCCGAGTTTTCCGTTATGGCGTGGGCCAGATACTCGAAGTCCCTGACGTCGATGCCACACATGTCCTGGACCATCTCCGGGGTGTAACGGGCGTAATGCCGTTTCAGGATCTGGAAGACCGTCCGGGGGTCCTGCAGGGTATCGTCACGCTGCACCTGGGCGTGCTCCAGGGGCGGACCTCCGCTGCCAAACTGGTGGCCAGCGGCACGGGCCGAAGCATCGGAGCCGTGTTCCGTGCCAGCCCCAGGATCATCGATGCTGTCGCCGCCTTGTTCCGCGTACGCCCATGATGCAGTGTCATACGCTCCCGTCTCAGGATCGAAGCCGCTAAAAAGCCCGCCGAGGTCTTCGGCGTCGCGGTAATCGGCGTGAACCAGCGTGGCCGCGTTGGTGTAGGCGCTCACGTACTCCTTGAACCACAGGTCGTGGGTCAGGACGTAGTTAATCAGCGCGCCCAGAAGAACAACGTCAGAGCCGGCCCGGATCGGAATGTGCTTGTCCGCGACCGCGGAGGTGCGCGTGAACCGGGGATCGACGTGGATGACCTTCGCTCCACGGGCCTTGGCCTCCGCCACCCACTGGTACCCCACAGGATGGCATTCGGCCATGTTGGAACCCTGGATGATGATGCAGTCGGCGTTGGCCATGTCTTGCAGTGATTGAGTCGCACCACCGCGTCCAAACGAGGCTCCCAAACTGGGAACCGTGGCGGAGTGTCAAATGCGCGCTTGGTTCTCGATTTGCACTGCCCCGGCAGCCGTGAAGAGTTTCTTGATCAAGTAGTTCTCTTCGTTGTCCAGGGTTGCCCCGCCCAAGGAGGCTATGCCCATGGTGCGGCGCAGCAACCGTCCCTTTTCGTCTTCCTGCTGCCACGTCCTGCGGCGGGTCTCGATGAACCGGTCAGCCACCATGTCGATGGCTGTCGCGAGATCAAGCTGCTGCCACTCAGTGGAGCGTGGCGCACGGTAGAGCACTCCGGTTTGCCGGCCCGGTGAGTTGACCAGCTGCTCGCTGGCCGAGCCCTTGGGGCACAGCCGGCCGCGGGAGATGGGCGAATCCGGGTCACCCTCGATTTGAACGACTTTCTCGTCCTTGACGTAGACCCGCTGTCCACAGCCCACGGCGCAGTAGGGGCACACACTCTGCACCACTCGGTCCGCAGTGGCCGTCCGCGGCGTGATAGTCCTCGTCTGCGGGGAGGTTACTGCCGGCCCGCGGCCCAGCAGATCGCCCGTACTCAGCTGCCGGACGACCGGCCATTGAAGAAAACTGCGCCGTGCCATGGCAGGAGCATATCCCAACCAAGGCCGCAGTGGCAGAGACGCGATGAAATTTACCGCGGAGACAGCGATGGCGACCTGTGACCCGCATTTCGCGCGCTAAGGCGGCCGGAGTTCCTTGCGATCGTATGGAAGGAAGCCGCGGGCAGCAGACCAGGATTGCGGCTCCGGCGTCGGCTCCGGCGCACCAAAGCAAAATAAGGGGTGCACAATGTGCACACCTGTGCTCCGGACTCGGTTGTACCGGTGCCGGACCTCGCCGGATCGGCGAGGTTTGCGGGGGAGTGGCGGTTTTCAAGGGGAGGCGCCCGGTTCGAGTCCCACCTCGGGCACAGCATTCCCCCTCGTCAGAGGGGGTTTTTGCGGGATACGCCCAGCGACTCGTCCAGGTGCTCCAGCGCCCATGTCATGGCGTCGACGGCGTGTCCGGCCCCTCGTGCTCGGGCCGGGGCCGGTCGATGTACTGGGCCGGCCAGGCCGGACGCGCTCCGCATGGAGCGCAGGAACGGAGTCGACAACCGCAGGGGACGTCCCTAGTCTGGGGGTGAACCGGCGGATGGAGGTCGCTAATGTCTACCATCGATCTTATCGGGAGCACGAGACTGGTCGCCGACCTGGTGCGCGGCACCGAGGACGCCCAGCTCGACGCGCCCACGCCCTGCGAGGACATGCCGGTACGTCTGATGCTGGCCCACCTGCACGGCCTGGCCATCGCGTTCCGCGATGCGGCGCGGAAGATCAATGGCCCCACCACCAACACGCCGCCCGACCCCAGCGGTCTCGTCCTTCCAGCGAATTGGCGCGAGCTCATCCCGGCACGCCTCGAAGAGCTCGCCGCGGCGTGGAAGGAAACCGGGGCGTGGGCCGGCACGACGGCGGCCGGCGGCGTGACCATGCCCGCCGAGGACGCGGGACTGGTCGCCCTCGATGAGGTGGTGCTGCACGGCTGGGACCTGGCCGTGGCCACGGGACAGGGCTACGAGCCGGAACCGGAGGCCCTCGACGCGGTCGAGGCGTTCTGCGCCGGCATCCCGGACGACCCCGACGCACGGAACGGACTGTTCGGCCCGCGCATTGCCGTCGGCGAAGGAGCCGGACAGTTCGAGCGGGTGCTGGGGCTGGCCGGACGGGACCCGCGCTGGCGGCCGGAGACCTGAACACCCGCCTCGGACGTTGTCATCCCATCCTCAGGCTGCTGCAGGGGTTCGCGGCGGGTAACCGGGGTGCGATGCTGGACAGAGGGAAGGTTTCCGATGGGCATCTGCAACAAAACGCATCCTGGCGCGGTTGGTCAATGCGGCTGTATGCCCGGCCGAAGGTGGCGTGTACGGTGTCCACACCCGTGACCAGATGATGCCGTTGCTAGTTGCGGGCTTCCTCCGTGCCTATTTCTGCTGACACGAGTTCATGCAGCCACGAGTCCTATGTAGGAGTTGGGTTTAGTCGACTGCCATTTCGCCCAGCTTTGACCAGCCTTCGACTCTGACGTTGATTATGTCGGGCGTCGCAGAAAGGTAGGTGGGAAGTTCGGTGGTGGCTTTTCTGAAGTGGGCCGACTGCACGTGTTTGGAACCGGACTCGTCGTCGCGGAAGGCTTCCACTAACACGTAGGTATTGGGGTCTTCGAGAGAGCGTGACCATTCGAAGACGAGGCAGCCTTCTTCTGCGTTCGTGGTTTCGGTGAAGTCCTTGGTGATGTCGGCCCAGTTGTTGGCGTGCTCTGGTTTTACTGGAAATTTTGCGGTGATGAAAATCAATCTAGGTCCTTTGGTGAGGCAGGTGGGCACGGCGGTAGCCCGTTCCGATGGGATCGTTTTCTTAGGCTGTGCGGACGGGACGGCTTGGGTCGTCTGTGGGAGGCACACGGCGGGGTTTGCTGACGAGAGTCTGTATGCGGTCTCCGAGTAAGGCTGAAAGCCATCCGAGGCCGGTGCCGATGATGAGGGAAACTGTGGTGGGCCAGAATGACAGCTGTGCTCCGAAGAACACCGCTGTCCCTGCGAAGGCGCCGGGGATAAAGGACAGTGGTGCCCACCCTGCTTGCAGGCACATGGCCAGGGCTGCGACGGATACACCAATGGCGAGCATGCCGGGGAAGTCTGCCATGCTGGTCAGCAGTGCTATCAGCCACCCGTACGTGACGCCGGAGAGGTTGGACGCCAGTCCCTTGGCAAATCCGGGTGCACCTCCTCCTGCGGCGAAGAAAACGTGTCTACTCTCTTTGAGGTGTGTCGTATTCCCCCAAGGTTGGCTGCTAGGGCACGAGGATGGCCCGGCCGCGGACCTTGCCCGCGTCGAGGTCGCTGATTGCCTGCTGGAAGTCGTCCAGGGCGTATTTCTGGGTATGAAGCGTGACGGCGCCGCGTGCTGCCAGCGCCATGAGGTCCTGGAGGTCGTTGTAGGAGCCGACGAGGTTGCCGATGATGTTGATCTCGGCCGAGACAATGTCGATAGTGGGGACGTTGATGTTCTCGCCGTAGCCCACCACATAGTAATCTCCGGCCCGGCGCAGCATGGCGACGCCCTGGGCGGTCGCGCCGCCCTCACCGACGAAGTCGATGAGTGCCTCAGCTCCTTTGCCATCGGTCAGCGCAAGGACTTGCTCGACCTGGGTTCCGTCGGCCAGAACGCCTTCGTGCGCCCCGATTTCCTTGGCAAGGTCCAGGGCGGCAGCGTTACGGTCGACGACAATGATGCGGCCCGGCGTGAGCGCTGTGAGAACCTGGATTCCGATGTGCCCCAATCCACCTGCGCCGATGACGACGCAGGTGTCCCTGGCCGTCAGGCGCTTGGCCGCTTTGGCGGCTGCGTGATAGGCGGTCAGGCCGGCGTCGGCCAGTGCCGCGACGTCGGCGGGCTCCAGCGAGTCGTCGATTTTTACGACCGATCGGGCGGATGTCAGAAGGTATTCTGCGTACCCGCCGCTGGTGTCGATGCCGGGGAACTTGCTCTGCTCGCAGTGCACGTCGTCGCCGGAACGGCAGGCGCGGCAGAGACCGCAGGTGATGAGTGGGTGCAGGATGACTTTGTCGCCTTCCTTCACGTTGGTGACGGCGCTACCGACTGCGTGCACCCATCCGGCGTTCTCGTGGCCGATGGTGTAGGGGAGGTGAACCTGGGATTTTTCGGCCCACTGTCCTTCGAGAATGTGCAGGTCGGTGCGGCAAACGCCGGCGCCGCCGATTCTGACGACGACGTCCAGGGGGCCGGTGACTACAGGGGCCGGCACTTCTGCCATTTTCAGGCCTTCGTGGTAGCCGACTACCTGGACGGCTCGCATGGTGCTCATGAGTGAATCTCCTTGACTTTCAGCGGAAGTAGGTTGTGGTGGTCTTTGGCCTCGGCACCCTCGGGCCGTGCGCTCTGGTCCGCGCCGGAGCCCTCATAGCGTGTACGCAGCAGACCCCGGCAGAAGTGCGCGTTTCCGTCAATGGAGATGCGGGTCGAGCGTGCCCGGCGAAGTGCCATTGGGACGGCCTCAGGTGGATAGGGGTGGCCTTCGTGGTTAACCAGGACTATGGAGTCCGCAGCCTCGGGCAGGCCGAGCGCTGAGCGTCTGCGCAGCAGTGCTTGCTTGTTTCTTCCGGCCGGAAGGTCCCGGAGGCGAACGGTCCCCATCTGCGTTTCCAGGAGTTCGGCGTTGGCACGAAGGAGGTCGGTGAGGCAGCGTTCCATTGCAGCGGTGTGGGCCTTGCGGCGGAACGTCCACCGCAGCTCGTCCAGGCTGTCCTCAGCTTCGTGCAGGAACGTGCCGCGGTACCCTGCGTCTGCGGCCAGCCCGGCGTTGATGAGGTCGGAGTCGTGGTGGTCGTCCAATTCGACGACCACCTGCGCCACAGCGGGCAGTGCGGAGATGGCGTCCTTGCTGTCGGAGGCCATGAGGTAGGCGAAATTTGGCGAGCAGAAGGAGGTGGGCAGGCGTAAGTGCACTTCGACCTGCGCACCCCCACCAGCGGTTTGGACCTGAATGGAACGGATGAAGCCCAGGTCGGTGATTGGTTCATCCAGTTCCGGGTCGATCACGGATTCCAAGGCACGGCGGATGTCCTCCTCGGTCACATCCATCTGGGTTTCAGCTGCAGGATCGCCGATCAGGGCTGTCATCGCACGCCTGCCAGATCTGCGCGTTCGGGCTGTCGTGGTCCTGTCTTTGTCTCGTCCGCATCCGGGAGCTGGAGTTCTGCAGGCACCGGGATGCCGTACATCTTTGCGGCGTTCAGTCCCAGGATCTTTTTCTTCTGGGTGGTAGTGAGCGGGGCGTATTCGGTCATGTCTTCCGGGATCTGGAAGTCCACGAAGCGCTCGATCAGCCAGCGGGGTGTCCATAGCGCGTAGTCGCTGGAGAACTGGATCCGGTCCTCACCGAGCCAGTAGATAAGCTCGCCGATGATCTGGGCGAAATACCGCGGGCGGGTGTGCATGAAGGGCATGGCAACGGCAAGTCCGCCATGGACATTGGGTTCCTGGGTGGCGATCCAGCAAAAGTCTTCCAGCCGGGGCAGGCCGACGTGCTCGACGATGAAGTTCAGGTCGGTAAAGTCCGATGCCGCGTGGTCGACGTCGGCGACATCGAAAGCGTCCCGGTCCAGCGGGCGGATGGTTGGTCCCTTGTGGATGTGGATGTTCTTGATGCCCAGCTTGCGGCACTCCTCGAAGTACCGGTAGGACCAAGGATCCGAGAGCTTGTAACCACGGGAATCGCCGTGCCATTCGGCGGTGTACAGCTTTACTCCTTTGAAGCCCATCTTTTCGTGGTCGGCGCGCAGTCGGTCAAGGCCTGCCTCGCCGTGGCGGGGGTCGTAGCAGTGGTTGTACGTGAGTTTGCCCGGATTGGCGGCGGCGAGGCCGTACGCCTCCTCGACCTGCGCGAATCCGTTTTTGTAGAACGCGCCGAGATAGGCCGGCTGGAAGATGGCATGGTCGACGTACCCGTCTTCGAACAGGTCCTTCATAAGGCGTGCGCCGCCCTGATAGAGGTATTCCTCGTAGGACCACTGTTCCTCGTCGGGGGAGAGGTTGCGGTGGTAGTCGTAGAAGCAATCGATGAACTGCTTGCCATGGATATTCCGCTGGTTTTCCGGGCGGGCGTCCCACAATGCGATGTGGGCGTCGACAATGAAGTAGTTTTCGCCGTCTTTGCTGTACATGTCTGGTCTCCTTCTCGCAACTGCCGTAGTCGCGACACCATCGAGGCTAGGCCGAGGGAACAGCTGTCAACATGTGGTCTGTGTCTCATTTTGAGACGGTTCTCCTCAGCCGGGGAGGGGAGGACGCAGTAACCTCGAATTATCGAAATGAGGAGGACGGCGATGACGCCGAACAAGGGAAAGAGGCTTGATAACCTGGCCCAAAACCCTAAAGCGGGCCAGCTCGCCATTCCTGCCAAGCGCCTGCTCGCTTCTTGGCAGCGAAGCGAGGAATACGGGGTCTCACCAGAAGAAGTGGACCCGATGTGGGCAGGCTCCGCAGAGACCGACTCTCTGTTTTTCCAGTGCGGCCAGGAAGTGCTCACTGGTCTCTACAGCACTCTGGAGAACGAGCCCCTCAGCCTCATGCTCACCGATGCCGAGGGCTTGCTCCTGAACAGGCTCAGCGGAGACACGTCCCTCTTACGGGCACTCGATAAGGTTCACTTGGCGCCAGGATTCGCGTTTTCCGAACGAGATGCAGGGACCAACGGGATGGGGCTCGCGCTGGCTGACCGTACCCCGACCCTTGTTCGGGCCGAAGAACACTACAGCGCCAGCCTCCGGACCTACACCTGCGCTGCGGTCCCGGTCTTCGATCCGGTCAGTGGATTGCTGGAAGGCAGCGTCAACATCACCACATGGTCCCGCTCGTCCCCGCAACTGCTGCTGGCGTTGGCTGAATCAGCGGCCGGCAACACCTCCGCCCTGATGCTCGCAAGGTCACAGGGCCGCAAGGAAAAGGCCGGACCAAAGGGCGGCGTCTTCCGCATCCAGAGGGGCAAACTCGAACCGGCGGCCGGAACAGTGCGCAGGATGTCGTCAGCCTGGACAAACGCCCTAGATCAGGCGACTCACGCCCTGGCTGCCGGACGGGTTGTTGCCGCCGTAGGGGAGCAGGGTACGGGGCGCGCGACGCTGCTGGCACAGGCAATGCGGCAGGTTCACCCGGGGAGTCGCATCCTCTCAGCTGCCGTGCCCGCCCCTGGTGACGTCGAGGCTTGGCTGTCACTGTGGACCCCCGAACTGGCCAAGCCAGCAACCGCTGTTATCGTCGAGAACGTAGACCTGTTGCCTGCGTGGGCAGCGCAAGAACTCCATTCCCAGGCCGTCCGCGCAGTTCGGTCGCTTCCTGTGTCCCATAGCGGAAACGCACCGATGTTCGCATGGGCGGTCACAGCCGCAAGGCTCGACGACATCCCGCTTCCTTTGGCAGGCATGGTAGACACGGTGGTTTCCACTCCGGCACTGCGCGAACGTGGCGACGATATTCTGCACTTGGCTAGGTACGCGGCCCGCCAAACCCGTTTGAGAGAAATTGACTTTACGACCGCCGCGGAAAAAGCACTAATGGCCCACGGTTGGCCGGAAAACATCGACGAACTCTTCACCGTCATCCATGCCGCCGCTGCCCAGACAGAGACCATCGACATCAGCCATCTACCCTCTTACCTCCTGGGAGGGCGCCGTCTACAGCTGAGCCGGATTGAATCTGTCGAACGTGACGAAATCGTCAGGTGTCTCTCCACGCCGGGGGCAACGGTAAGCGGGGCGGCAACAGAACTGGGCATCAGCAGGGCGACCATCTACCGGCGCATCGCCAGGCTAGGCATCACAATCCCGAGATAACAGGTCTAGCACCCGTCCGTACGGTTCGAAAGAAGAGCCAGTACCCGGTTGTACTCCCTTGCGCGTGCCCGCAAGGCTTTTCCTAGCAGAAACTAGGGTGTGTGGCCGCCTTAGGGGACGCTAAAGGGCTCAGCACTCCGGTTTTCGCCGGACCGCGGGTGGCGATCCAGGGCAGCGCGCCGGCGATGATGGCACCGGAATTCGCCGTAAAGATGATGTAGGGGCACCGAAGAGGCCTGCATCAGGCGGCCGAATTTCGTCGAAGGTCTTGCCGGAGGCGTCAGCGAGACAGCAGCACGCCCACCTGGGTCCGGATATCCTGCACAATCTCGTCGATGCTCAATCCGGCGTTCACGCTCGCCGCCATGCTGAGGAACATGATGGCGCTGATGATGCGGGCCGTCGTAGCGGCATCATCCGCCCCGACCAGCGGCTGCCTGCCCAGGACGGCAGCGATGGCCTCCTCGGTCTGCGCGACGATGGACAGAGCTTCAGCGTGTCGGGGCTCCGCGGGATCGCCGAAGACCATCTCCCGCAGGTAAGTGCGTCCGTTGTCGACCTGGACGCGGTTGCATTCCACGATCGGCCGCACGATGGCCAGCACCGCATCGAGGACATCCGATATGGTTTCGGCATCCGCCCGACCCCGCTGGAGCGCTTCGGCGTAGTGGGCGTTCTGCACGAGGAGGAGGAGTTCGCCTTTGGTCTTGGCGTACAGGAAGAGGGTCCCGGTGCCGATGTCCGCTTTGTCGGCGATCTGCTGGGTCGTGACGTCCTCGATGCCGTGCGCGGCCAACAGCTCGCTGGCCGCGGCAGTGATGCGGTCCAGCTTTTGCTGCTTGTTCCGCTCGCGCCGTCCGACCGGCTGGGAGGCGAGAGACATGGTGATGGATCCTCCGGAATAGATTCTGACTGCACTCAGTTATGAGTGTAGTCACTACTGTGTGGGTTTGAATTTTCTTCTTTCATTCTCCCATGCAAGGGCCCAACCCCAGTGTTCCGCCCGGCACGGTGGTGGCGCTATTACCCAACCACCCAAAGGATCGCACGCATGACTTCCTCCCTCTGGCAACCATTCACCCTCGGCAGTGTGGAGCTGCCGCACCGGCTCGCGCTGGCCCCGCTGACCCGGAGCCGGGCGAACCCTGACGGCACCCCTGGCGAGCTGGCCGCGGAGTACTACGGCCAGCGTGCCTCACTCGGGCTGATTATCACCGAGGGCACACAGCCGTCCGAGGACGGCCAGGGCTATCTGAACACCCCCGGCATCTACACCCCCGAACACATCGAGGGATGGCGAAAGGTCGCCGATGCGGTGCACGCAGGCGGCGGGGCACTGTTCATCCAACTGATGCACGTCGGCCGGATGGCGCACCCGGATAACACCGCGCACCACCGCCAGCCAGTTGGCCCGTCGGCGATCTCGGCCGATCAGGACATGTTCACTCCAACGGGCCCGCAGAAGACTCCCGTGCCGCGTGAGTTGGCTGCCGAAGACATCCAGGCAACTATCGCCGGGTTCCGCCACGCCGCAGCCTCCGCTATCGCAGCAGGAGCGGACGGCGTGGAGATCCACAGCGCGAACGGGTACCTGCTCCACCAGTTCCTCTCGCCGAACTCGAACCACCGCATGGACGAATACGGCGGATCCGTGGAGAACCGGTCCCGGTTCGTCGTCGATGTCGCCCGCGCGGTAGCAGACGAGATCGGCGCAGGCCGGACCGGAATCCGCATCTCACCGGCGTTCCCGCTCGGCGGAATCAACGAAGGGGACCCCGCCGACGTCCGGGCACAGTACCGCCACCTGGTCGGCGAACTCGCCACACTGGACCTTGCATACCTGCACGTACACCACATCGGTGACGATGAACTGCTGCGGTCCTTCCGCGACGCATGGCCTGCGGCCATCCTCGTCGTCCGGTACGGGCGCGACCGCGAGCAAATCGCCGACGACATCGACGCCGGACTTGCGGACATCGCGCCGCTCGGCCGATTCGCCCTAGCGAATCCCGACATTGTCGAGCGCCTGCGCACCGGCGCAGCGCTTAACGAGCTAGACCTGGCCACCCTGTACGGCGGCGGCGCGGCCGGGTATATCGACTACCCCACTCTGGCACACGCCTAATCGTCTGCCGCGAGCCGTCCGCCACCGACCTTACATACCCCGCACCGACAAGAAAGAAGAAACGCTAATGCCCTCACTCAACGGAGCTGTCGTCCTCATCACCGGAGCCAACGGCGGGATCGGCACGCAGTTCGTGCACGAAGCCCTCGCCAGGGGAGCCGCAAAGGTGTACGCCACCGCCCGCACACCCCGCACTTGGAACGACGAGCGCATCGTTCCGCTCGCCCTGGACATCACCGACTCGGCCTCCATCCAGGCAGCGGTCGAGGCAGCACCGGATGTGACTGTGCTGATCAACAACGCCGGCGCGTCGGTCCCCAGCCCCGGGGTCCTCACCCACACGGACGAGGAAATCCGCAGCAACGTCGAGACGAACTTCCTCGGTCCCCTCTTCGTAGCCCGCGCATTCGCTCCGGTCCTGTCAGCAAAGGACGAAGCGACGATCATCGACATCCACTCGGCCCTGAGCTGGTACGCCGTCGCTGGCATCTACAGCGCCACCAAAGCCGCCCTCTGGTCTGCGACTAACTCCCTCCGCCTCGAACTCGCTCCCGCCGGCGTGCACGTCGTCGGCGTCCACGTCGCATACGTCGACACCGCGATGGCCGCGCACGCCACTGACCCGAAGCTCGACCCGGCCGTGCTGGTGCGCACCGTATTCGAGGCCATGGAGGCGGGGGAGTACGAGGTCCTCGCCGACGACACGTCTGTCCAGCTCAAGGCCGGACTCAGCGCACCCCTCGAAGCGGTCTACCCGCAGTTGGTGGACACGAACGCATAAGCGAACAACCGGTGCCACCGCGTTCACCAACAGTGAGCGCGGTGGCACCATCCCTGCCAAAGGGCGCCGCGGCCCACGATGCCCAAGAGACGACGGAACGGGTGGGGGTGTCTGAAAATCGGTGGATCCGGGGTCGGCCTGACACGCCGGGGTGATCACCAGCTGCAGCGCAACGAGGCCCCACGCCATGGCCCTGCCCGCCCGTATTCACGGGCGGGCAGGGCCACAGTGCCTTTCTGCTCTGTTGGCGGAATCTTGTCAGTACGTGCTGGTCAGTGGGTGAGGAATTCTACGGCGACGGGGGAGAATCGGTCGTGGAACTGGAAGATCCCGCCGTGCCCCGAGTCGGGGTAGATGATCAGCTCGGATCCCTTGATGCGCCGGTGCAGGTCCTCGGACAGCATCGACGGCACCATGCGGTCGTTGTCGCCGTTGGCCATGAGGGTGGGGTTGGTGAGCTTCGACAGGTCCGACGGCGCGGAGCGGCCGAACTTCTGGATTGCCTTCAACTGCGTCTGGAAGGCTTTGGTGCTGACCGGCTTGTCGCGGTCGGCCGTGCGCTCCTGCAGGCGCTTGATGAACGCCTTCGCGGCGGGCTTGCCGGTCGCGTTGCGGTTGAAGAACAGGAACTCCTTAGGGTCCGCGCGCGTCAGGGTCGCGCGGAGGACGTCCCAGCCGTTGCCTCGATGCTGTCGGGAACCTGCCCGGTGGAGGCGCGATGCCGGCCTTGGGCCCCAGCTCACGGTAGGCGTAGGTGACGCCACCGGCGGTGATGGTGCGCCGCTTGCGCGTACGAGGTGACGGCAGCGCCGTTCGGAGTGTCGAAGCTGCTCATGCTGGTTGTCTTCCTGAGTGGTCTGTGAGGTGAAAGGCTGCTGGCGGCTCAGGAGGGAAGGGTGACGACGGCTTTGCCGCGGATGCCGCCCTTGGCCAGCGACTCGAGCGCCTGTGGGGTCTGGGCGAAGTCGAAGACCTGTCCCACGACCGGGCGCAGCACGCCGTCGTCAACCAGGGCGGTGATCTGGCGCAACTGGTCGCCGCTGGCACGCATGAAGAGGAACTCGTAGCTGACGCCGAGCTTCTTCGCCTGCCACCGGATCCTGCTGCTGAGCCCCGCGACGGCCAGGCGCAGCACAGGGTTCAGGCCGGCTTTGCGCGCGAAGGCCGGGTCCGGCGGTCCGGCGATTCCGATCGCCTTCCCGCCGGGCTTCAGGATGCGCAGTGACTTCACGAGGTTCTCCCCGCCGAGGCTGTCGAGCACCAGATCGTACCCGGTGATGTACTGCTCGAAGTCCTGCGTGCGATAGTCGATCACCGTGTTCGCGCCGAGGTCTCGCACGAAGTCGGCATTGGAGGCACTTGCGGTGGTCGCGACGGTGGCGCCGAGGTGCTTGGCGAGTTGGATCGCGATCGACCCAACCCCGCCGGCCCCGGCGTGAATGAGAACTTTCTGCCCCGGCCGCACGTTGCCTTGCTCAACGAGGGCCTGCCACGCCGTAAGTGCCACCAGCGGTAGCGAGCCGGCCTCCTCCATGCTGATCGATGCGGGTTTCAGTGCCAGATCCGCCTCGGTGATGGCGATGCGCTCGGCGAACGTGCCGATGCGGTCTTTGTCGGGGCGGGCGTAGACCTCGTCACCGGGCTTGAATCCGCGCACCTTCGGCCCGACGCGGATGACTGTGCCGGCGACATCGTTCCCGAGGATCAGCTGGAGCTTGTACGGGAGGATCTGCTTGAACTCACCCAGGCGGATCTTTTCGTCCAATTGGTTGAGTCCAGCTGCCTGGACTTGGACCAGCACATCTCGGTCGCCGACGGTCGGCTCGGGGACGTCTGCTGCGCGCAGCGGCTCCCTGTACTTGGTAACGACGAATGCCCTCATGGCGTGCTGCTCCTCTGTGACGCGCGATAGACTAAAAACGAGTTAACTCAATTGTGAGTGCACTCAGAAATATTGTCAAAGAGGGCCGTTAGGTGCCCGCGCGCATTTGAATGTTTCCGTGGACGTGCGACAGGGAGTTTCGCCAGCAAGCTGGCCTCCGGCCTCGGGCCATGAATGGCCAGACAGCCCTGCGGGCGAAGAACACCGAATCGAAGTCAGCCGCCTCTTTCTGCTGACACGAGTCCTATGTGACATGACTTTCGATTGCAGTCATGCGCCGACGTGGCGGTGTATTTACAGCGCCAAATGTCATTCTGGGTGCCCCTTAAACCGATCTCCGAACGGGTGCGCCAGTGTTTGACGGTCATGGAGTGTCTCAGGAAGCGAGCCTTCAGGCTTGCCAAAAGCGACGCAGGTTGCTGCGGGGATCCAGCTCCACACGGGACACGACGTCCAAAACCATCGTTTTTCGCTCAGGTCCGTACGCGGGCCAGCGCGGCAGCCCCGGTGCTGATGGTATTCCGTTCCGAGCGAAGGCCGCCCATGCGGAGCTTATGTTGTCGCTCAATCCTTTCGGCGGGTTCTGTCCCACCAGGAAGCGAGCCTGCTGGCCGTCCAGGTGCCGGAAAACGAACGGTACCTCGAGAGTGTGGCAGGCGCCGAGCCTGCCATCCAAGGCTGGTGTGGCCCAGGCGAATAGGTAGCTGAAGCTATTTCCGGCAGCGGAGACCCGGGCATCCAAAAGCCGGTTGCTGGGCTGGCGGTAAAGTATGTCCGCGAGGCAAGCTTCCATAAGCTCCTTGCCCGTTGGTTCAACGTCCATGCAATCGGTGAGAGCAGCGGCGTATCCTCTTGCTGCCACGGCAGGGTGCGCCGAGCGTGCGGCCACCAGCAGACCAACCCGATCTTCTAGGCGCGGTGGGTCGTTGGGATAAGAAGGCCGCATTTCCACAGCGAACGATCCTTCATTGAGGTTGGTGCCAATCAGCAGGTCCACTGCAGAGCTGCGCCCTTCGCGGACCGCGTCGAGAGGACAGGCCGGCAACGAGGGGGTCCCCACAGTGGGCTTGAACGGCAACGGCACACCGAAGTCGCGCTCCGCCTCGGCATCGACCAGCAATTTTTGGGCCTCTAATAGCCGGCCGGCGGGGAGGGTCAGCAGATCGCCGGCCCGGGACGCCTCCAACCCGCAGTGGCCCAGGAATTGCCGGGCCACAGCAGCGGATTCCCGCGTCGACCTGAACCGTTCGGCGGTGCCGCTCTGCATGATCGCACGGCGAAACAGCCCTTCCGACGCTGGCATGCCCAGCAAGGTACCCACGGCCGCCGCACCGGCGGACCCACCGAACACCGTGACGTTTCCAGGATCCCCGCCAAACGCGGCGATGTTCCGGCGCACCCAGCGAAGCGCCTCGAGAATATCGAGAAGCGCCACGTTGGACGAGTCGGCGTATTCGGGCCCCAGCAGCTCGGGCAAGTGGAGGAACCCGAACGCTCCCAACCGGTAGTTGACTGCAACCACCACGACGTTCTCCGCCCAAGCCAAGCTGCCGCCGTCATGCAGTCCGCCATTGTTGGAGCCGCCCAGATATGCGCCGCCGTGGATCCATACCATCACTGGGCGGGCGGCGGCGTCGATCCCGGGTGTCCAGATGTTGAGGTTGAGGCAACTGCCCTCATCCCACAGGTCCGACGACTCCATGAACGGGTCGGGGTTCTGCGGCGCCATGGGCCCGGGCCGTGTGCAATCGCGGACCTCCGCCCAGGGTTGGACGGGAACGGGCGGCAGGAAGCGGCGTCCCGCAGTGGGTTCGGCGTACGGGACGCCGAGGAAGGTGTGCAACGGGCCGCCGTCGACAGCAAGTTCACTTGTTCGGATGGTGCCGCAAACTGCTCCGGAGGCTGAAGTGGCGACAGTCATGCCGAGCAATCCCGTTTCGGATTCCCGCCCGCCGCTGTCTGCGGTCTCGGCTGCAGGGAGCGCCGGAATTCATCGATGCGCCACCACATGGAGCTGGCCAGATAACCGCCATCGGAAGCGCTGACAGCCACCGGATGGAGAACTTTGCACCGAGCGACTGGATTGGGACGGGTTGTGAACATGGCATCATCATCGCCACCGGTGCCCTCGCAAGGCCCCGTTGGTTTCAATGGATGGAATAAAACGTTCGACGACGCTGCGCAGGCCTGAATGGCACGGACAACTGCTTCTTCGTGGTTGCTAGATTGAGCCTCTTGGGCTGAAGATTCCATACAGCTGCGCGGCGTGGAGGAGGCAGTTCGCAGCGTGGTCTTGGCGCTCCAGCAGGCGGGATGCGCCGGAGCCGATGGGTACGCCGCAGAACGCGGCGGGTCTACGTCTGTCCATGACTAGCCGTTCATGGGCCCCTCGGCATGGATTTCCTCTGCGCCCGGACCCTCCACGTGCACGGTGCAGCGCACGGTTATCCGGCCCCGCGCTGATTCGCCCGCATCGATCAGGGAATTGTCTTCCGAAACCACAGTGAAGACCGCCGTGCTGGGATCGATTTGCACGCCTTGGCGGGCTGCATCCTGTCGCGCGTTCTCCAGCGACTCGTCCCTAATCGTGGCCAGGTAGTCTTCGTCCCCGGCGCGTGCGGAGTCTCCGAAGGCCCAGCCGAAGATGGTGTTGTTCCCGTTCATGGCCGCCAGCTTACCCGCTGGCTCGCGCTCCGAGGCGTGCTCGGACCGGCGGGACACTGACCTGGGATGGTTTGATTAGTCCGTGCTCCGTCTAAAACGCCTTACTGTTTTCAGCCTGTTCGCGATTTGCGCCATCACCGCGTTCTCGTTCTGGGGACTCCGTCACCCCGGCGCGGACACCCGCGGGACCCTCCCCCCACCGCCGCGAGCGGGGACGAAACTTGAAGCGTTGTCCACCGGCATCACCACCGCCGTGAACGTAACCCGGAGCCCGGATGCCCAGTGGCTCATCCGGGCTGCCGCGCAAACGGGGATCCCTGCCCGCGCGCTCCGGGCCTACGTTGCTGCGGCCGTCGCGGCCAACGATTCCGCTCCGCTGTGCGGGATCGGCTGGAATACGGTGGCAGCCGTCGGCTCCATCGAATCAGCGCACGGAACTTACGGCGGCGGCAGCCTTAACACCGCAGGGCAAGCGAGCGGCCCGATTGTGGGCCCGAGTCTCAACGGCGCCGGATTCGCCGCCATCGCGGACACGGATGCCGGTACCCTGGACGGCGACGCCCGCTGGGACCACGCCGTCGGACCCATGCAGTTCATTCCCTCCACCTGGCGCATTGCAGGGCGGGACGGGAACGGGGACGGAACGGCGGACCCGTTCAATATCGACGACGCCGCCCTCAGTGCGGCGACTTATCTGTGCGCCCACGGCCGTGACCTCTCAACCGCGCAAGGGTGGACGGACGCCATCTACGCCTACAACCAGTCCGATCCCTACATCCGCCAGGTGCGGGCCCAAGCCACCGCATATGCCGCGAAGACGGGCACCGACGAATGAGTCCACGGGCTGATGGCCCATGGCGGTGAAGCCAGGGACGCCCGGTGAATCCACGAGGTGCTTTAAGGGGCTGGCGAGGAGCTCGAGCGCCGTATTGATGGGGCATCCGCTACGCGGCTCCGTGTACATCGCGGCTTGATCCTCCCACCGTCGGTCTTGAGTGGTTGGGCTCGATCACCATAAGGTGATGCGAACGACAAGCACTTCAGGAGATGACATGTCCCTCGTCCGCGTGCATAACTTCTCGGTCTCCCTCGACGGCTTCGGCGCCGGCGAGGGTCAGCAACTCGACGCTCCGTTCGGTCACGCAGGCTCACGGCTGATGGAGTGGGCTTTCGAGACGCGCACCTTCCGCGAGATGGGCATCCCGGGGGAGTCGGAGGGATCCCTCGGCGTCGACGAGGCGTTCGCCAGCCAGTGGGGACCGGGGATTGGCGTGGAGATCATGGGGCGCAACAAGTTCGGCCCTCAACGCGGTCCCTGGGAGGACGAGGAATGGAAGGGATGGTGGGGCGACAACCCTGTCTTTCACACCCCTGTCGTTGTTCTGACACACCATCCTCGGCCGGTACTCGAGATGGATGGCGGAACAACCTTCCATTTCGTTGACGACGACCCCGTCTCCGCGCTCAAGCAGGCTCGCGCCCTGGCCGGCGACCTCGACGTCCGGATCGGTGGCGGCGTCAGCACGGTTCGACAGTTCCTCGAGGCCGATCTGATCGACCACATGCACATCGTCCTCGTGCCAATCGTCCTGGGCCGGGGCGAACGGCTCTGGGATGGACTCGAAGGACTCGAGCAACGCTTTGAAATTGAAGCGACCCCTTCTCCAAGCGGCGTCTTCCATCTAGTCTTCACTCGTCGCACAGCCCGCTAGGCCGACTTGGGAGCGACCGCCGGCGGACGAGCGACCGTGCCCGCATCCGGTCCGGCGCCCGGCGGGAATTTTCGGTCAGGGCCGGCGTTAGGTGTGAGTATGAAAGCAATCGTGTACCGTGCCACCGGCGATCCGTCTGTTCTAGAGCTCGTCGACCGCGAGATCCGCGACCCGGGGCGCGGGGAGGCGCGGGTGCGGATCATGGTCTCCGCGGTGAACCCCACGGACTGGAAGTCGCGCCGCGGCGCCAAAAGGGGCGAGCCCTTGCCCTTCGAGGAGGTCGTGCCGAACCAGGACGGCGCCGGAGTGGTGGACGCCGTCGGACCCGGCGTCGAGCATCTCCACGTCGGTGACAGGGTCTGGGTGGCCTTGGCCGCCCACCAGCGCGCCGACGGCGGGACAGCGCAGGAGTTCGCCGTCCTGCCGGCCGAGCGGGTCTTTCCGCTGCCGGAGAACGCCGGGTTCGACCTCGGCGCAAGCCTGGGCGTTCCCGCGATCACTGCTCACAGGGCCTTGACCATCGCCGAGGACGGCCCGCGGCGCCTGCACCCGGGAAGCCTGGACGGCAAAGTAGTTCTCGTCGCTGGAGGGGCCGGCGCCGTGGGCCATGCGGCCATCCAGCTCGCCAAGTGGGCCGGCGCTGTGGTGATCACGACCGTGAGCGGACCGGCGAAGGCTGCGCTGGCCACGGCCGCCGGCGCCGATCACGTCATCAATTACCGGGAAACCCGCGCGGCCGCGGAGATCCGCAGGATCGCTCCCGAGGGAGTCGACCAGATCGTGGAGCTGGCACCCGCACAGAACGCGGAACTCGACCTGGCGGTGATCCGCAACCACGGCTCCGTCGCGGTCTACGCCAACAACGGCGGCGATCAGGTGACCCTGGACGTGCGCAGGCATTTCAGCCTCAATGTCCGCTACCAGTTCGTGCTGCTCTACACCGTTGGCATGGCGGCGGTGCAAGCCGCCGCCGAGGACATCAATGCAGCCATCGCCGACGGCGCCCTTCCGGTGGGAGAGACCGCAGGCCTGCCGCTGCATCGCTTTGACCTGGCTGACACGGCAGCGGCCCACGCGGCGGTGGAAGGGAGCATCGTCGGCAAGGTGCTGATCGATGTGTCAGCGGCCTAGGCGATAACGCTTCGGGACCCTCGCGGGGATCATCACACGGTGCAGCCGCGGGATTGAGCGGGCCGAGGAGTCCGGACTGCGCACCTATTGCCCGGTACAGCAGGCCGCGACACTGATCCGGTAGTCAGGCGCGATTACGTCTGGTGGTACCGCGATCCACCAAGGCCGTCGACAGAACACCGGACCCCGGACGCGATCCGCCGCACCGGGCAGGCCAGACTGCACGCGTGGCTGAGAAGCACGAGGCACGCTCGTCCGCCGCGGTCGCCCATGCGGCCCTAGATGCGGCGAAGTCCCAGCACACCACGGCCGCGGCCCAGCCCCTCGGGGAATAGGGAGCTCACCGGGAGGTCTGACGGGACCGCACCGGAACAGCACCCACATCACCACCTTTTGGATGGCCTCAGGAATGTCCACGGGAACTGTCACTGGATGCAGAATTCGTTCCCTTCCGGGTCGAGCATGGCAATGTGCCAGCCGTCGTCGCCGTCGTACACCGTCGCGAGCGTGGCTCCGGCGTCCACGCAGCGTTCGGCGTGGGCAAGGGCCACGCGGCGTCCGTCGGCCCTCGACTCGGCACCCTTGCTGACATTGATGTCGAGATGGACCCGGTTCTTCGCCGTATTTCCTTCGGGAACCGGCTGAAAGAACAGGCGGGGCCTTTGGCGGCCGGGTCAATGACAGCGCCACGCCACAGCTCCTCCGGGATGCCTTGGTTCGTGGCAAATTCCGCCCAGCTCGAAAATCCTTCGGGCGGCTCCTGGAGGCTGTAGCTGAGGGCCACCGCCCAAAATCGGGTCATTGTCTCGATGTCGTGGCAGTCAAAGGTCACCTGGAATGGGTAGGACACGGGGCCGCCCTCCGTTTCGGATGCAACAACTATGCCACGGGCCTGCGGCCGCGTGCCGATGGCAGCGGCGGAGGTGTGAGGGGTCCGCCGGCCGTTGTCGAGTGCACCCCGGATCACATCCCAGCCCCAAAACTAGGCCGAGACAGTCAAGCTTGCAACGGGTCATCTCTTGTAGTGCCTGATGCAGCGCAGCTAGTCAGCGACGCGTCGGTACCCCGCCGCTGACCCAGTCAGCGACCAGTCGCTGTATTCCTCCGCTGCTTTTTCCCACGCGAAGTGGCCAGCGTCGAGAGGATGCATCTCGCTGTTCGGTAGGAGGCCGTCCAGGTACTCGCTGTTCGACCACGGCACGAGGTCGTGGTGGCGGCCCGCCGTGATCTGGGTCGGCGTGGTGATGGACGGCAGCAGATCGCGATATTCGTTCTGGCGCCGAGAGTGCGCACGTCATCCAAAGTCGGGGCTTCCATGATGTCCTTCCGAGTCTGCCTTGTTGTCCGCGTACCTCACCCGCACCCCGTTGCGGACTTCGAAGTACGGCGAGACCCTTGAGGATGTTGTGCCCATTGAACTTGCCGCTTACGTTGCCAGTGGATCGCTGCTAATTTGGCATCATCGGCTTGCCTCGCCCGCACTCCGGGTGTTGCAAGACATGGTTTTTTAGGAGGTTGTTTTTGTGAACGAACATGCCGAACTGCCCTTAGCCGATTACGACCACATCCCCAGCGGAACCCTGCCCTCGCGCATCTCGGGACTGGACGAGACGGGCGTGGGGCAACTGCTCACCTACGAGCGCGCCCACGGCAACAGGCTTCCAGTCATTCAAATCCTGGAAAGCCGCTTGAACGCACTGAAAGGGGGTGCGGAGCCTAGCGGCACGTCCTCGCCGGACACTCCGGAGGTAAGCCAGACCCAGCAAGGATCAAAGGTGTCACCCGCAACGTCGGGGCCGCCCATTAACCCGCCTTCACAAGGAGTGCCCACTAATCCTGCGCAGCCGCGCTGAGCTGCCGCAGCGGGCTGGGCTGACCTGCTCAGCTTTAGAGCTCCGGCAGGCCAAATGGTGCGGGTCACTGCTTCTCGTCGTTGCTAAGTTCGTAGATGGCGTGGTCCAGCAGGTCCCGCTGTATGGGGCGCAGCATGTAGGAACCGTGGAGGTAGGCCTCAGTTTCCATGGCTCCTGCATCCCCGCCCATGCTGAAGTAGTGCATCCATAAATCATCCACATCAAGGCCAGCCTCCCGGAATGCCTTGGCCGCCCCGTCCCTTTGCGCCTCGCCGTCCGAGTCAACGCTCATGGCGTCAGGTCGATTTCCGTCGTGTCTAGGATCTCCTGGGCCACCCTGCTCAGAAGGATCGCCTCTGCCCGGGCGCGGGTGATCATGACTTGCAGGGCACCCCTTTCCGTCACGTGCAGCCGTTCCATGAGCACCCCCTTCGCCTGGTCGATGACGCTTCGGCTATGCAGGGCGTCCTTGAGGACGACGCTGAGCCTTGCGGCGCGCTCCCGGGCCTGGAGGTTGGCCAGGATGAGCGCGGCCGGTCCGGCAAGCAGGGACAGAACCTCTTCGCTGCGTTCGTCGAAGGCATGCGGCTGGTCTGAATAGACCTTCATCGCGCCGAAAGGCTCGGGTTCATTGTTTCCAGTCGCGTCCGGGACCAGGAGCGGGACGCTGATGCAGGACAGCAAGCCCAGGCGGGCGCCCGCCTTGCCCCATTCCGGCCAGCGCTGATCGTCGCGAAGATCGTCCACCCGCACAGCCCGAGCACTCGCCCAGGCGGAGAGGCACGGTCCGTCGCCGAGTTCGTATTGCAGCCGGTCGGCCTCCTCCACGAGGCTGTTGGTGGACGCCGTGCTCGTGGGCCGGCCCTGGGCGTCGATGAGTGTGCCTCCGGCGCCGACGCTGCCAGCCAAGCTTTGGTGCGCTGCTTGTGCTATCTTCGCCACGGCCTGATCAACCACTGGTTCTGTGAGCAGGAGACCCGAGACCCGCGCGAAAATTTCGGGCAGTTCGTCTGCCACTTGGTGCTTCCGCGTCACAGGCTGGCCTCACATGTCATCAGGGTCGTCAGCATCCCTCTGGAGGGATGACCATCCGGCAGTTGCTTCAAATGATAATGCCACGTCCGGCAAGGGGCGCCGAGGGGTTACTGCTGCGTTTCGCCATCAGGTTGCGCCTGCTCAGGGAGCTTTGCGCCGTTCAAGATGACCATGGCTATCTGCTTCAGCTGTTGTTTGCTGGACCGTGCCATCTCTTGCAGCAGAGCGGCAGCGTCCTCACGGCTGCCCCGGGTTTGGGCCATGATGAGGCTTAGGGCAGCATCAATTACTGCCCTGGACTGCAGCGCCCCGTGCAGGCCTTCCGGATGTATTTCCAGTCTATGTACGCGAAGCGCCAGGCGGAGAATTCGGGACAGCGGCACCGCGTACGATTCCACCGCAGCAATAGTTGCTGCATCAAACGTCTCCGTGCTCCGGGCATAACAATTGAGGGCCGCCGCGGCGTTCGCCCCGGCATTTATCGGAACGGCAACAACCGATGTGATGCCGTCGCCAGTGACCGCCTCTGAGTACCGATGCCACCGTTCGGACGTTCTGAGATCCGCCACGACGACGGTGCGGCCTTCCCGCAGCGCAGTGAGGCAGGGGCCGTCGTCGAATCCGTACTGTTTTTCGTCCATCCGCTTGGCAGTGTCGCTGCTGCTGGCCACGGTGACGGGCCGTCCGTCCCGCTCCACAGAAATCGCGCACAGCATTGGTTCGGGTGCGGCGAGTTTCGAGGCAGAGAAGACCGTCAGCTCAAGGAGGAACTCGTCAAACCCAGGGCTTTCCAGCAGGAGATCTTGCAACTGTTCCATCGTCGGCGAAGGAAGTTGCCCGGACGTCAGCGGCCGACCAGTTTCAGCCATCACATGCCTCGATCCACTTGGAGCTGGATCCCCAATCCATCTTTTGGCCGGATACACCGTCCGGGAACGATCGCGGGCTCCTTGCCTCCACGGCCACGAGTAACAAACAGGCCGAACGCAATCCCGGGACTCCTGACGTGGTGGCTCCCGTACTCAGAGTGATCGCTTCGCCTCTGATTTTGAGCCTACTCTCCAAAGGCCACACAAGATACACGCCCATGCACCCGGGGGTTGACCAGCGTTCAGGTCCTGTGGAAGGAGCTCACGATCCGGGTTTGGACGCAGTCCTTGACGGCCGTGGCCGTCTCTTTTGGGCGGGCCGGCTTTTGGGCGGTGGTCTCGTGCGGCACGACGGAACCGCATCGCTGCGCGCGCCTCCGGTGTTTCCGCGGCGTAAAGTGCACTGCCGGAGGTCCACGGCTTCTGATTCCCAACTTCTCACAGGCCCCGTTTTCCTTGACATGCGGGTCCCTGCATCCGCATGGGGGGTAATCTGGCAGTCCAGAAGCATTGTCCGCCCTTAAGCAGCACGTCCGGCGTTAGTGTAACGCGGGGGTGCTTGCCGAAGTGAGTAGGTTGTAGTGGTCGCTGAGGCCCGTCACAAGGTGCGCGAGGACATCGCTGCCCAACTCCAGGAGTTGGTGCTGGAAAGTGTCGATGTCGGACATTTCCTCGATGTTCTGGCGGAGTTTTCCTGCGCATTCTTCTCAGTTCCAGACAGCGAAGTACGCTGCGCCTTTACTGTCCTGCGGAGGAAGAAGGCGGCCACCGTGGCCAGCAGTGACGCCCAGGCCCGGGTACTTGATGAGATTCAGCTTAAGTTCGGAGAGGGCCCCTGTCTTGCGGCCATGAAGGACATGTCCACCGTCTATGTCGCCGACGTCGCTTCTGAATCCCGATGGGCGAATTACATGCGGGCCGTGGCTGGACAAGGAGTTGGTTCGATCCTTGCGGTCCCGCTGGAACTGGAGGGCGAGACCCGCGCGGCGCTGAATATATTTGCACCCCAGCCGCACAGATTTTCGGCCGCAGATATTGCCGGTGGCTTGGAGTTTGCCGCCCAAGCCTCCAGGAGCCTTCGTCTGGCCTTGCGGATAGCCCATTTGACTGAGGCCAGGAACGACCTGGCTGCGGCGATGCAGTCACGCACGCCAATCGACATCGCCACAGGCGTCATCATGGCCCAGAACAGGTGCACACAGGATTCTGCCCTGAGGATTTTAAAGAATGCCTCGAGCCTGAGGAACCTCAAACTGCGGGACGTCGCCGCGGCTATTGTTGCATCCGTCAGTGGCGATGCCGTTCTCGCCGCCCACTTCGACGAGTAAATGACCCGCTTCCGGTCCGCGCAGGGGCGGACGGGCGGCTTCGCGCCACCGGACTTCCGCGAAGCTTAGAGGGCCAGCGGGTAGTCGGAGCTCAAAATCCCGCGGTAATGGCCGTTCTAAGGCTCCGCGCCGCCGATGATTTCCCGGGAGAGTTGGTGCAGCGGTTCGTGCCGCTCTCGTGAAGTCATGATGAGGGTGGCGAGGGCCAGATCACGGTCGAGGCGGAAGCGTTCCATGAGGATGCCGGTAGCTGTTCTCACCGCGTCACGGTCTCCCAGTGCCCGGATGAGCCCATCACTGAGGCGCTGCGCCGAGTCACGAGCCAGGGCGTTGGCAAGCATCAGGGCAGCTGGGTGGGCAAGTAGCTCGATCATGCGGACGGCCCTGGCATCGAACCGGGCAGGGGTAGGGGAGTAAACCTTCAGCGCCCCGATCGCGCTGTCGCGGGTTGAGAGCGGGGAGCTGATCACTGATCGCAATGGCAGATGGGCGATAGCCTGGGTCCAAGCGGGCCAGCGCGTTTCCGTGCGGGTGTCCTCGACATTCACAGTTGCCTGCTGGGCCCAGGCGGTGAGGCAGGGCCCCTGTCCGAGGTCGTACTGCAGTTGATCCGCGTCCAGCACCACCGGATCGGTTGATGCCGTACTTGTACGTCGGCCCCGGGTATCCATCAGACTGACGCCGGCCCCGGCGGTTCCCGGGACCGCTTCTACAAGGGCTTGGGCAAGGGCATGGACGGCCTCGTCGACGGTGTCGTGAGTCAGCAGCAAGTCGGCGAGCCGGGCGGTGAGGGCGGCGAGCTCATCCGCGAGGGGCAGGTCGGCGTCCATCACTGGTTCCGGTTGGGAGTGACGGCCGTACCGCGGGACGGCCGTCCCAGCAACAGGGTCCCTGGTCCGGCGAGGGTGGCTGGTGAGGCGGACACGGGTGCGATCCTCTCTTAGCTGCGCGGTGGCCGCCCCGTGGGGAGTAAGCCGTGCTGGACGGGTGCCCGGTTGGCGGCGGCTATGATGTTGCGATCACTCTACAGTCGAAGGGCCGGAGGCCCCGGGTTAGCCATCGGGCTGGGGCTGCGCGGTCAGGCGCATAGAGCAAGTTTGCCCGCTCTCGGGCGGGTGCGAATCTCCACCACAATTATATTCAACGTGGACCGCCCACGGCGAGAGGTCAGTCGACTCTCTAATGGATGGTGGCTGCCCCGGTGCCTGGCCGGCAGGAAGAGTCGGGGCAGGTTCCTGCCGACCCGAAACGCAGTTCCAGGCGAACGAATCCGCTCAGCTTCTGCCGGCGGAGGGGAGCGGCATCCTGTCATCCGGGCGTCAGGGACCTACCGGACCTTCTGCGGAATCTGGGTCTTGGCCCCGCCCGGTCCCTATTATCTTCCGGAGGTGTTCCTCGCACCTGCCGGGGCCGTTGGTAAGTTCTGCCGTTAAAGCACAAGACCCAATGCCGGACCAGGACGTGATGTTGTCCATGAGGCAGCCCCAGATCGCCCCTATTTGGGTCGCTGGCCTTGCAGTGGACTCCGGGCCTTCTGTCGGGCGCGGGAACTGTCTAGGCTGTGACCACCAGAGCCAGGTCGGTTTCGGCCTCACATGACGGACAGGGAGTGCTGTAAATGCTTTCACTTTGGCTGGACCGTCCCCGGACCCTCACATCGGACACCTTCGACCTCAACGCTGAATACGACACGGTCGTGGTTGGAGCTGGCATTACGGGTCTGGCGACAGCGCTGTTGCTGGCCAGGGCGGGAATGAAGGTGGCCGTCCTGGAAGCCAGAACCCTGGGAGCAGGAACCACCGGGAACACCACCGCGAAGCTGACCATGCTGCAGGGAACGATCCTGTCCGGGCTGCGCCGGCAGTACTCGCAGAAGATCGTCAACGCCTATGTGGAGGCCAACAGGGAGGGACAGGCTTGGCTGCTGCGTCACCTGGAGGAAAGGGCGGTGCCCTTCCAGCGCCGTGACGCCTACACGTTCGCCATGACTGCCGGGGGAGAAGAGCAGGTAAAAGCCGAACTGGCCGTCAGCCGGGCTGCCGGCCTGGACGTGGAGGAAGCCAGCGACTCCGGTCTGCCGTTCAGTACCCGCCGCGCCATTCGCCTGGCCGGTCAGGCGCAATTTAACCCGATGGACGTACTGGACAGTCTGAGCGCAGACTTCCGCGCCCACGGAGGTGCGCTCATCGAAGGAGTGCGGGTCCGGGACGTTACCGGTGGAAACCGGCCCGCCGTTGTTACCGGCGCTGGGACAATCCGTGCTGACCGGGTGGTGCTGGCCACTGGAATCCCGATCCTGGACCGGGGCCTGTATTTCGCGAAACTGAAGGCCTCGCAGTCTTACGTGGCGGCCCTAAAAATTCCTGCCTCGACCAGTATTCCCTCGGGGATGTATCTCTCGGCTGAATCCCCCGGCCGTTCCCTGCGCACCTATCCAACTGAGCAGGGGGAACTGTTGTTGGTCGGAGGCAACGGACACCAAGTCGGCCGGGAAGCCTCACCCCAGGCCCGCCTGAATGAACTGCTGAACTGGGCACGCCACCACTTCCCGGGCGCCGAGCCGACCCACACCTGGTCGGGGGAAGACTACCAGGCCACCAACCTGATGCCCTTCTTCGGCAAAATGCCCCGCGGCGGCGGGAAAATCTTCTTCGCCACCGGCTACAACAAATGGGGCATGAGCAACAGCATCGCCGCGGCTCTGGCGATCAGCGCCGGAATCCTGGGCGGACAGCTCCGCTGGGCTGAGACCATCCACCGCAGGATAACCTCGCCCGCCGGCGCGGCCGCAGCCGTGGCCCTGAATGCCGACGTCGCCAAAACCCTTGCCGAAAACTGGGCCAAGGTAACAGCGGCCAAACCCGTCACCGGGGACACAGTCCCGGGGGAGGGCACCGGCACCGTCCTTCGGCAGGGCCGCAAACCCGTGGCCGTGTCCACAGTGGATGGGACAACCTGCCGCGTGTCGGCGGTCTGCACACATCTGGGCGGGATCGTCAGCTGGAACGACGCAGAAAGAACGTGGGACTGCCCGTTGCACGGCTCCCGCTTCGCGGCCACAGGCGAGGTCCTGCAGGGCCCAAGTACGCAAAATCTGCCTCACGTCGAATGACCATCGTGAACTTTCCGCCCCCAAGGGGGATCTGATCCCTGCCTGACGGACTGACCCAGTTGTTTCAGCACTCTGGTTGCGCTCGTGGGCTATGCTCCTGGACCGGGTAGCTGGTTCGGTCGAACATCGACGACGGGTCGGTGATGAATGGTCCGGAGGCCATCAGGCTGACTCAGATGCAGCTACTTTGTCGCAGTATCTCGGTCGCCCTTCCCTAGAGCCGGCATCCGGGGGTGCTAGTGCGCGCCTCCTTCGTAGACTGTTGTCACGAACGGCGGACGGGGAAGTGGGTACAGCTATGAGCGCAGGAGACACAGTAGGGGCATCCAAACGCCTCCGGCAGGATGCGCGCCAGCTCGCCGATGTGATCACGCGCCTGGACAGCCCGTCGAGCAGTTACTCTCTCTTGGGCGACCTTCTCGACGCGCAACGTTCCATCGAGCAGGCATTGCGTGAGCTTGCTGAGTGGCATCGTCGAACCATCCCAGGCGTCCACTTCGCCGAACACCACGACGAAAGCGCCGCCGGCGTCACGACCGTGGTCGAACAGCTGGACCTTGCCGGCCAGCAGGCTGAAGGGCTGCACGAGACGCTCAGCAGGGCGTACGGGGGAAGCAGCGTTGTGCGCTGGTTCGACGAAGAGCAAGAGTCGGCGGACCCTCCGACTCTTCCTTGAACGGGCTGCTCGCCGGCTGCTCTTACGCGTCGAAGTGGGTCTGGATGCTGCCGCCGGACAACTGTTCGATCAGTTCGCTGGCCACGTCACGCAGTTTGCGGTTGCGGTTACTGGAGACCTTGATGAGGATTTCCATGGCTTCCGGCTGCGAGCACTTGTTCTGCGCCATGATTACCCCGCACGCCAGGTTGATGGCAGTCCGGCTCTGCAGGGCCGCCTCCAGATCCTCCGCCCGGTTCTGTGCAGTGTCGATGCGGACCGAGAGATGCAGCGTGTTGTGGGCCGCGGCGGCAAAGCCCACGGCCTTGTCGTAGACATTCGGGGTGAAGGCACCGGGCCTGGACGCAAAGAAGTTCAATGCTGCACTGGCGTCGCCGCTGATCTCCAGGGGCACCCCTAATGAGCTATATACGCCCGCTTCCGCGAATTTCCGGTTCAACTCCGGCCACCGCAAATCCGATGAGACGTCGTCGATCACCACCGGGGACATCTGCCGGAGCGCTGTTATGCAGGGGCCGTCGCCGATGGCCTGCTCCATCTGATCCAACTCCACGGCGCGTTTACTGCTGGCTGCGGCAGTAGTGGGCCTGCGCCTCGCTTTGATGGTGACCGCACATTCGACGTTATCGTCGGCAACTTCAGAAACCGCGGCCGCGGCGAGCTTCGAGAGGCCGGAAAGAAACTCAGATGCATTCTCTGCGCCCACCAGAATGTTCTGGAGCTGGTCTGCGGTTTCGTTTTCCGTTGAACTGGACATCGAACCATCTTACTGTTCTTCCTGTCTTGACAGCCGTGGAAGCCCGACGAGCCTAAAGAGCCAGGTATATCGGCGCTGTACCGACTCCTGCGCCCGGCTCAGGTCAAATGGTCGAAGTCTCCTCGCGCCCAAGCAGCGTGCCGCTGGGCGGAATCGTGCAAGACGGCCTTGGCTTCGGACGCGATGACATTGTTGAAGTTGCCGTAAATCCGGTCGAACTTGAGCTCTCCCAGTTGCTCGGCGATTCGCAACGCCACCGCACCGGATAGCGGCAAATGATTCGGGTAGCTGCGCATGAAAGCGATGGAGCGACGGTCTGGATTCGGATACACGCTGTCACCGGTCAGCAGAACTCCATCGCCGCCCGCTCCTGCAGCCCAGTGGACCACCGCGCTGCCGGGGAAATGCCCGCCGGTCTGGTGCAGTGTCAACCCTTCGGCGATAGTCTGACTGCCGGACCAGTAGCCGATGACCCGATCATTGCGCCCCAGCCATCGTCGGTCTGCGTCCGCGACAAGCACAGGGACACCACCGAGCCGATGCGACCATTCGACCTGCACACCAAACATGTGTGGATGGCTAGCGGCGATCGCGAGGACCGGACCTTGCTCGAGAATTGCCTTCACAGCGTTGTCATCGACGTATCCGACCGGATCCCACAACAGTGAACCCTCGGGTGTCGTCACTAGCTGAGCGGTCTGGCCGATCCCGACTTTTGGCTCCGTCTTGATCCCGATCAGCCCCGGCTCGTTCTCCTTCAACAATGTCTGCTGGCCCGCCCGCGCCAGATTTTCTAACGTGAGCCACTTTTGTCCGTCCTCGGGCACATACTGCCGCTCATCGGCACAGATCGGGCAGACCCCCGGGGTAGGTTCCTCGCGTTCGACGGCGCAGGTTGCGCAGATCAGCATGGTTGGTCCCTTCTACGCGGCTTATGTCCTGCTGTCCCGCCTGCTTCACCTCCGGCCGCAGGCTGGAGTGCCCACACTATGGCACGTGAAAGTGTCCTAGGAAGAGAGATCCTAGCGGCTGTCTATTGGGTTGGCGGGCCGGCGCCCTTCGACGTCCGCGAAGGGCGTCGGTGTTCATTGGATCTCTTTCACCCGCATTGGGTGAAGACAGCCCGCACTCGAAGCGTTAGTTTGGCGAACATGCGACTGACCAGCCTATATCGCCCATGGGTGCCGGGTTGCCCGGAATGAGCGGGCCTGCCGCGTCGCCGCCCACTTTCGATCCGGTCGTCGTGATTCGTTCCAGGCCGTACATCGCTGCGCTCGTGCTGGCAGCGGTCTTGGGCGTTCCCATCTCGATCATTGCATACGGCTTTCTCGCTTTGGTCTCGGCGGTCCAGCAGTTCGTCTTCGTCAATCTGCCGAATCAAGTCCTCGGGGGTCCTGCTCCTGCCTGGTGGCCGGTTCCGTGGTTGGTGCTGTGTGGCCTGTTGACGGCCTTGACCATCCGGTATCTGCCGGGAACCGGGGGCCACTCACCGGCTTTCGGCTTCAAGACGGGCGGCGGTCCGCCCAGCGGCCGGGAGCTCGTGGGCATCGTTCTCGCGGCGCTTACCACGCTCAGCCTGGGTGCGGTGCTCGGGCCCGAGGGGCCGCTGATCGCGATCGGTGGCGGCCTCGGGGCGTTGGCGGTGCACCTGGCGAAGAAGGACGCTCCGCCGATGGCCCTGACCATCATGGCGTCGGCTGGCAGCTTCGCAGCGATCAGTACCCTGCTCGGGTCTCCCGTGCTCGGTGCATTCCTGATCATGGAGGCCGCCGGGATCGGGGGAATGACGCTGAGCCTGATGGCACTGCCTGGACTGCTCGCATCCGGTGTCGGGGCGCTGGTGTTCGTTGGTCTGGATGGCTGGACCGGGCTGGGCAGCTTCTCGCTGGCGCTGCCCGTCGTGCCGCCTGCGGTGCCGCCGACGCTGGCGACGCTGGGCTGGGCGGTGATCATGGGTGCGGTCGGCGCGCTGCTGGGATGGTTGATCCGCTGGGTCGGCCTGTCGCTTCGTCCGGTGGTCCATCTGAACCGGGTGTTGGTAACGTCTGCGCTCGGCCTGCTGATCGGGCTTGCCGCGATGGCCTACCAGTTGATCTCTGGGCACAGCTTCACGCAGGTTTTGTTCTCGGGGCAGGACGCCCTTCCCGAGCTGGTCGAAAACGCCGCGGACTACTCCCTTGCGGTGCTCCTCCTGCTGATCGCCTGCAAAGCCATGGCCTACGGGCTTTCGCTGAGCGCATTTCGTGGTGGGCCGGTGTTCCCGTCGATGTTCATCGGTGCGGCGCTCGGTATTGTTGCGAGTGGGTTGCCCGGAATGAACCTCGCGGCAGGGCTCGGCATGGGCATCGGAGCCATGTGCGCAGCGATGCTGCGGCTGCCGTTGACGTCGACGCTGCTGGCCACGCTGCTGCTGGGAGTGGATGGCGTGGCCGTAACGCCCCAGGTCGTGGTGGCTGTGGCGGTGGCCTTCGTAATCACCAATGTGCTCCCGGTCCCGGGCCCGGCGGGCCCGACGGCGTCCGTGGCACCTGACGCTGCCGGCAGCGTCCAACATCGGGCTGCCCCGAGGGCCGACCATGCAACTGAGAGTTCGAGCGAGGGCGGTTCGACCCTACGGGGCCGGTGGACCGCCTGGCTGTTCATCATCGGCTCGAGTCTGTTCGCCTTGGGGGCGGTGCCGTTATACGCCGAGGCGGTGGGATTGCGCTTGTGTGCAGTCACATTCTTCGTCGGTTCGCTGTTCTTCACCTGTGCGGCGTTCCTGCAGTACCGGGAAGCCGTTGACGCGCTCCCGGCCGTGCGTGCCACGCGGCGCCATCCGTTTTGGGTGTGGGCGCCGCGGAATCTCGGCTGGCTCGCTTGCGCGGTTCAACTCGCCGGCACGCTGTGGTTCAACTGGAGCACGGGGAACGCACTGCGGGTCAATCTCAATGCGGAGCTGACCGAGCAGCGGGTGTGGCGACCCGACGCCCTGGGCTCGGTCGCCTTCCTCGTTGCAAGCGCTGTGGCGTTGCGGGACGCCGGTCGCGGCGCCGTTGCCGGCCGGCCCAGGCCTCGGATGTGGAAGATCGGCGTGATCAACCTGGCCGGCTCTGTTGCGTTCGGCATCTCGGCTGTCGCGGCCTTTGTCATACCGTCGAGCGGCGAGGTCTGGAACGCCGGGCTGTCCAGTCTCGGCACACTCGCGGGAGCCCTGTGCTTCCTCACCGGCGCGGTTCTGATGCTGAGTCCAGAATCAACCGACGCCTCGGTTCCTGCGGTCCGGGGAACCCCTCCGTAACCCCTTTTCACCATCTCTGAAGGAGAAGTGATGTCACTAAATTACCAGCCGACGGATGCCGACGCGGCGCTTTTCGGCAACCGGTTCGTCACCCAAGAGGTTCCGAGCCGGGAGTTCCCGGAGACCGGCATTCCTGCCCAGGACGCCTTGCGGCTGGTCTCGGAGGACCTGGCGCTGGAGGGTGATCCGGCCCGGAACCTGGCGACCTTCGTCACGACATGGATGGAGCCGCAGGCCCAGCAGATCATCGCCGCGAACCTGCACCGCAATTTCATCGACCACGCCGAATATCCCCGCACGGCCGAAATCGAGCAGCGCTGCATCCGGATGCTCGCCGACCTTTTCCACGCGCCCGGTGAGACGACGGGAGCCCGAACCCAGGGATCGTCCGAGGCGATCATGCTCGGCGGTCTGTCCCTGAAGTGGAACTGGCGCAAGCGTCGCGAGGCCGCCGGCGCGTCGACGTCGAACCCGAACCTGGTTTTCGGCGGCGACGTGCATGTCGTGTGGGAGAAGTTCTGCCGCTACTTCGACGTCGAGCCGCGGATCGTGCCACTGCAGCCGGGGAAGTACACGATCGGCCCGGACGACGTGCAGGCCCATGTCGATGAGAACACCATCGGTGTCGCAGCTGTGCTTGGTACGACGTTCACCGGGCACAAGGACGATATTGTCGGCATCAACGACCTGCTGCTGCGGATCAAGCGTGAGCGAGGCCTTGACGTGCCGGTGCACGTGGACGGGGCCAGTGGGGGATTCGTCTGGCCCTTCCTCTACCCGGACTCGAAGTGGGACTTCCGGCTTGAGCAAGTCCGCTCGATCAATGTCTCCGGGCACAAGTTCGGACTGGTCTACCCCGGCATCGGCTGGCTGATCTTCCGGGAGAAGGCCGACCTGGCGAAGGACCTCGTCTTCGAGGAGAATTACCTCGGCAAGACCGACTCGACCTTCACCCTGAACTTCTCCACCGGTTCGGCGATGGTTCTTGCCCAGTACTACAACTTCGTGCGCTATGGTCGCGCCGGTTACACGTACATCATGCAGAACATGCAGGCCAACGCCCGCGTCCTCGCCGAGAAGCTGGACGCCATGGGCCGGTTTGAGATCATCGGCTCCGGCGAGGAGCAACTTCCCCTGGTTGCGTTCCGGCTCGCCGCGGACACCGGGTACGACGAGTTCGACATTGCCTGGCAGCTCGCGGCCGAGCGCGGCTGGATGGTGCCGGCATACACCCTCCCGCCGAACGCCCAGGATGTGACGATCATGCGGGCCCTGGTCAAGGAAACGCTGAGCCGCGAGCACGTCGACACGCTCGCCCGAGACATCGAAGAGGCGTGCTCCACGCTGGCGAAAAAGGGAGGCGCGCACGAATCCGAACGCAACAAGATCGTCACCGGCCCCGGGCATTGACCCGGTGCAACGGTGACACGACGCCGGATCGTCTTGGTCGAGAACGGACCATCATGGAGGTGCCTTAGGGAAAGTCGAGCTTGGGCCAACACGCGTGTAACGGCCGAGTAACGGCGTCTAGGCAGAATGGGCGTGGCTGCCAACCCATGCTGCCCATGCCGGGCAGGGGATCGGCAAGCAGCCGAACTAAGAATTGTTCCAATTTCAGGAGAACCGAGTCACCGGTATCCGGCAGGCTCACGTGCTGCCCACCGGATGGTTCCCTGCTTTAGAAAGGGAGGCCGGCGATGGCTGGCGAGAACACCCCCCAAGACGCTAGCCATGCGAAGGCAAGGTACGAAGTCATCGTCCGCGCAGGGGCTGCGGAAAGGATGGACATGCGCCAAGTGGCGGATATGGACCTGGACCGCGTGCCCGACCCCGAGGGAGGGGTGCGGCTATTGGTCGACATGGATGAGGCAGCCCGCCTCGTCGAAAGTGGACTCGAGGTCACCCTCGTCCAGGCCGCGCCCGCAGGCCCCCTGGACCCCTCGCTAATCATGGACGACGACGCCGCGCAGGCCTGGCTCGATGAACGCCTTGGCGGCACGGAACAAGGAGGGCAGAACTGATGTACCGTACAGTTTCCCAACTCGACGCCGCCGGGAGCGCCCTCGCCGCGGTCCATCCCCAGCTCTGCACACAATTCTCGTTGCCCGAGTCGTCGGTTCAAGGCCGGCCGGTCCACGCGTTGCGGCTCCACGCTGGCGGCGGGAACAACCGCCGGGGCGTGCTGCTGGTTGGCGGGACCCACGCGCGTGAGCTGATGAACCCGGACCTGCTCATCGAACTGGCCGTTGACCTCGTGGCCAGCTACCTCACAGGTAACGACGTGGTTCTCGGTGGCCGCATCTGGCCGGCTGCCGATATCAAACTGATCCTGGAGACCCTCGACGTGTACCTGTTGCCCTGCGTGAACCCGGACGGGCGCCACTATGTGATGACCGTCGACAACCTGTGGCGCAAGAACCGGCGGGACAACCCGGGCACCGCCTGCGACGGGGTGGACCTGAACCGCAATGCGGACCTTCTCTGGGGCGTCACCGAAGGGCAGACCTCCTGCGACCCGTGCTCGGAGGTCTACTGCGGGCCTTCCGTCTTCTCGGAGCCCGAGACCCGCAATGTCCAGTATCTGTTCGATTCCCACGGTATCGACTGCTTCGCTGATGTGCATTCCTATTCCGAACTCGTACTTCATCCCTGGGGACATGCACCAACCCAAGAGACGGATCCAACGAAGCGGTTCACCACCCTGCCGACGACTGCCTGCCAGCCGATCACGGACCCAAGCTACGCCGAGTACATAACGCCGCAGGACCTGATGCGCTTTGAAGGCGTCGGGGACCGGATTGTCCAGGCCATTGCCGACGTGCGCGGCCGGAAATACACCCGGGAATTCGGGCTCGGGTTGTATCCCACCACGGGGACGCTGAGCGACTACGCCTACGCGCGGCACATTGCCGACGTCGGGCAGCACAAGACCTACGGCTTCACCCTCGAGACCGGTCCGTGGCAGGGCAGCGTGGCCGAATCCTTCCACCCTGCCAATCCTGAACCGGTCAAGCGGGAGGTGGAGTCGGGGCTGCTGGCGCTGCTCCAGCAGTCCATCTGTGCCATCGAGCTGATTGGCTGGAAGCTGCTCGACCGTGACACGGAAGTTCGTGCGTTGCGCCGGGTCAGGGACGAACTCGGCGGCACCGAGGAAGGACGAGGCTGGATCGCGCTATTTGAGCAGCTCCAGGCGCCGCTGGTCAGCCTCGTGCTGGAGGACCCCCAGCTGGCCGGGCGCGCCGCGCGCCTTGTAACCGCTGCCGGGGCGCAGCTTGCCAGCGAAGGTGCCATCCTGGCGCCGGAGACCGCATATGAAGCTCTTCAGTTCGTGGACGCCCTAGCCGAGCACGGTCGGGCGGAGCTGCGGCCCGACCTGCAAGTCGTGCGGGAGCGGTTGGGTGCTTTTGCCGGGCTTTCCACCGCAGAGATTGTGCACGAGCTCATGGAGCGTGGACCGGTAGACGCCTCCGTCCCAGGGCGGCCAGCACTCTAAACGATACGGGGTAGCGGGGGTTTTGGGCTGGAGCCTCCTTCAACACCGAGTTGATCGGACTGTACTGGTCCATCGGGACAACGATTCTTGAACGTCAGCCGTCGACGGCCACACCCGCCGGGAGCAGGGGGATGCGGAAGACCTGGCCGGGGAAGATCAGGTTCGGGTTGCTGATGCGGTCCCGGTTGGCCTGGAAAATATCGTCAATCGTGGTGTTCTCGCCCTGCTCCCGGGCGATCTCGGCAAGGCTGTCACCGCTGATAACTTCGTAGAGTCTGAAGCCTTCGAGCGCGGTGAATACGGTGACCGGGACGACGTTGAGGTCTGATCCCGGCGGATGTATTCCGGATGCGTCCTCGCCGAAAACTTGAAGCGTTAAGTGCGCCGCCCGGGCGGAATAGCCCCCGAGCGAAACCTGATGGCCGAAGTCGCGGATCACCCCCATGCCGCCGGCGCCCTGGATGTTGCCGGCGGCGACGGTTTGTCCGCCGGTGTCCAGCATGCGCCAAAGAACCGCAGCCTCGAACCCGGTGCCGAACCCGGCAATGGTGAAGTCCCGGCCAATCACGTCGTTCGGTTTGGGCTGGCGGACTTCGATGAGTCGCGGCGTCATGGCGTGCCTCCCGGTAGTCGGTTGTTGATCATGGTGTTGGCACGGACCGGAAGGCTTCGGAGGGCGCCGAAGCCGGGCCGAGGTGTCGCTGCGCCAGGTTCTCGTGCTCGCCCGCGTGTGAACCGGCGGGGGCCCTGTCCGTAGGGGTGTACACCGACGCGAGCAGCAGACCCTGGGCGGCAGTCGGCGGCAGGCTGGCTGCCGGTATCGCTGCCTTGACGATGGTGCTGGCACCCGGTGCCAGCGCGAAGCCGCACGCTGCCGATAGCGGGGGCAGGAAGTCGGCCGGGTAGGTAAACCCGGTGCCCGCTACAGGCTGGATGGTGAACGTGACGACGAAGGCGCGTGCACCGGCTGTTCCCACATTCCTTACCCTGGCGTAGCAGAAGTTGTCCTGTCCGGGCAGTGGCGTTTGATGCGTCGTGCCGTTGTCGTCTGACTGTCGCATCCACACATCTGGAGAACTTTCTGTCGTCGATGCGCCGCCGAGCTGGAGATCGGCAGCGGGATCGACGACCAGCAGGCCGCGGGCGTGGAAGCTGATGAGCATCTCCGTCAGGTGGCGTCCCCGATACTGCGGCAGGGCCGCGTTGGTGCGCATCACGGATTCTGCGCCGTCGGGCATGCTCGACGAGGCGACGAGCAGGTGGTGGGACAATGTGACGGTCTTGATCACCGCGTCGCGGGCCGCGAGGCGTTCGGCCGGGACCGTCGATTCACCACCAATTGCCAGGTAGACGTTCCATAACGCGGCCGACCAAATCTCACCGTCCGCGTGCTCCTCGTCCGCCCAGTCCCTCGGGTAGACCTTCATCCCGTCAACCCGGCGCAGGCCAGCCAGATCCCCGAAGATCCACGGCTCGAAGACCTCGCGCAGGAAGCCGTGCTCGGCGAAGTAGATGCACGCCGCCATGTCCCCGTAGCCCTCGCCCATGGCGCGGGTTTCGCGTCGGCCGGTGATTGGGTTGGGCGCCCCCCAACCGGGCACCTGGTCGTCCTGGATGGCGTGGCCGTACTCATGAATCATGACGTGTGCGTCTTCGGCGCGGTCCGGTCGGCACGGCCCGGAGTTGGAGAAGTGGAGGCCCTTGTCGAGGGGCGAGTAGAACGCGGCTCCGCTGCCCTCGTGGGGGTCACACGAGATTTGTGAATTGCGGGCGGTGGTGATGCCTGGTCCCTGCGTCGGGTCCTGCAGGTACCGCTGGAAGGTGTCGATCGCGTAGTAGACGTTGACCGCCTCGAAGCGGGCATCGCTGCTGGAATAGGTGAAGGCGTGGGCATTCGCCTCCTCAGGGAGGACAGTGCTCGGGGGGCCGAAGTTCTTAATGGCCACGAACGGGCCGGCCAGGCGGTGCCGGCCAGTCGCGGCATCGAACGTGATTCCACGCAGAGGGCGAGTGACGCGCTGGGCGTCGATCGTCGAGCGGGCGCTCCCGGTGAAGCTGCAGCCGCCGGCGGTCGCGTCCGGGTCGCGCAGCGCGGCGTCCCTAGCGGTCACGATCGGGTTGGGGTCGAAGACCATGCCGGACCCGTCGACGTGCTTGATGAGGTCCTGCCGGTCGAGAACGTCGCCGGTTGCGGCGTCGACCATGATCCGCCAGTCGTGCGGGGGGTTCTGCGTGGGCAGCAAGACAACGAAGACACGGTGCAGTCCGCCGTCACCCGGGAAGTAGGCCTGTGTCGGCGGAGGCGGCTCAGTACGGAGCTCGGGCCGGCCTACGTCCTCCAAGGCGGCCTGCTGAGCCTGCTCGGCGGTGACCGGCGCGTCGCCGGCGGGCGTGACCTCGAGTTCCGGCTCCCGGTCCAGGTCGATCTGGACGATCCGATCCTGTGCGGCGTTTGTCGCGACCAGGATCTGGGTATCCAGCACCGGCAGCCCGTCGAGCTGCTGCTGGTAGCGGACCACACGGCCCAGCGGGGTCGTCGCGCTGTGCATCTCGGCCAGGGCCGGGGCGGCCGGTATCCGAAGCTCCTCCGCGTGCTCGATCAGGAATTGTTTCACCGGATCACCACCGGCGACTAGCTCCGCGTCGGAGCGCGGCAGTTCGTAGTCTCCACGAACCTTCATCAGGCGGTCGCTACTCTCGTCAACTTCGCCATTTTCCTGCAGTGATCCGTTCGTCATGGTCTGCGACCTCCGGGCTTGTGATCGGGTCTACTTGAACTTCGGCTGCTGTCGTTCAGAGCGACCATCAGCAGGCCTTGCGCCGGCCCCAAGGGCGGGCGACTTCGTGCGCGGATGCCGTCAGGGAGCGGGCCGGAAATCCGGGGACTCCGGTCCTGTCGCGCTCTGTGCGGACCGGCTGCCCAAAAGATCGAACGGTCCGCCATATGTTGCCGGGGGCTCTGTCAGCCTCAACAACGGGACAGCGCCATGGATCAACCACGCCTCAGCTTCCCGGTCTGGGTGTCAACCGTCAGAGAACCCACGTATTGCTCCAGCGGCTGGTCTCCGACCTCGTCCGGTACATCGAGTTCGGCCACCTTGATGCCGTTTTCCTCCTGTGGTGGGTCCCCTCCCTCCACAGCCGCAGCCACGATGGTCCCGTCCTCGGTATAGGCGACATGCAGTTTTGTCATCGGTCTCTCCTCAAAATTGTCATCAGACTCTCCATGCCTGGCACGTGTGCGAATCCGCTGTCTCCGCTTGTCACTCGGGAGCCCTTATCGCACCTCGCGTAAAGGTCGTGGGGTTGTTCGTGTTGTTCCTGACGATGTAGCTCAGACGCCGCACACCTGAAGCGTCGGTAGCTATGAACTTCCTAAGTATCTCGATGTTGTTATTGGACCCGGTCGGCACCGCCGAGATATCCCAGTAGGCATCGTCCAGGGGTTGGAAAAAGCTGAAGACCAACGTTTGCCCGCCGCCGATGAATTGAGCACCAGGTGATGACACAAAGACACGAACGCCTGCCATGGAATCCTCCTATTGTCAGCCCGTAAATTCCGAGCGGTCTCTTCGTCCCTGAGCGCGATTCTGCCTCTGAGGGCAATTACAGGACAGCAGACGGGCGTTACCTGGACGTTACTGATGGCATTCCTGCATTGGACCGCCAGAAGCGGGACCTCTGACGAGATGACACAGTGGCACCGCCGCTGCTCACCGAGAAATTCGCGTGCAAGCAGTGATAACGATCCAATAACGCCGTGGTGAGAATATGACGTCGTTGGCGTGCCTGAGCAGTGCGTTTATTCCTATGGCCGGGCCTTGAGCCTTCTGAGTTGGGCATGCACTGGACAAGAAATTCCCTGTCTGCATGGGGAAGCATTTCAATTGGGACGGCCTTTGCCAGGGAGCCTTTTGCACCATTTGCACTTGTTCCTGACGCGCATTGGCGCATAACAGAACGGCGGCATGCGACGCCGGTCGCGTGGACTCTGGCTGTAGGAGGCCTGCATGGACGGAAAAGTGGTGGAGCGGGATCGTCTCGACCTCCAAGACGACAGGGAACTTCTTTCGCCGCCGTGGCTGGGTGAACCCTTGTATCAGTGTGCTACAGCCGTCACGGTATTCGGTTTCGTGCCGCACGCGGAAATCGATCTGGAAGTAGACGGGGCCATCGCTGTATCTATCACGGCGGAATTTCCCGAGCCCGTGGGAGAAACCCTTGCGCTGTCTGCACCGCTGGTGTCCGGGCAAACCCTGCGGGTACGGCAACGGTGGGCGGGGCTTACCAGTCCCTGGTCACCTTCAGTTGTGGTGCGTGACCATACTGTGGACTACCCGGCCGGACCACCTCGGCCCCAGATCAACCCGCCGCCTGTACTGCATTGCGGATCCCGTACCCGAGTCGCCAACCTGTTGGGAGGCGGGAACGTGTGGATCACGGCGGATGGGGCAGAGGTTGGACGCGTGAACGGCTGCGCGATTCCCGGCCAAGGCGTCAACGTGAATCCATTTTATGGGTCGGGGCAACGAGTGCGTGCGCACTTTGAGCTGTGCCGGGACCAGAGCCCGCCCTCCTTGGAGCACATCACCCAGCCGGGTCCGGTCCCACTGCCAATTCCTGGGTTCGATGACGTCTACGAAGGCGGCGAGCAGTTGCGGATCAACAGCATTGCGAATGGTGCCCGTGTCTCGGTCAGCCGGAATGGTTTGCCGCTTGGCACCTTCCGTTGCTGGGGAGGCGCCCTGCTGCTCGGCTTGAATCCGGCGTTCTCCACTGGAGAGAATCTTGAGGCCAGCCAGCAACTATGTCCGACAGATCCGCCCAGTGGTACGGGAACCACTCCAGTCCAGCCGTGTACTTCGCTTCCGGCGCCGGGCGTAGGACCGGTTCAAGCCGGCGACTCCCGTCTTGTAGTGACCAGTTCCGTGCCGGGCTCGCAGATACTGGTCTATAGAAACCTCGTCCAAGTGGGTTTGGGCAGTGCGCCGATTGTGAATCTCACGCAGACTCTCGTGGCCGGGGACACAGTTCACGTACTGCAGAAGTTGCCTGGCTGTGTGGGCCGGCTGGTAGTTGAGCTCACGGTGGCCTGTGTTGATCCGCCGTATCAGGGCGATCCGACAGCGCTGGACCTGTTCCCGGTTGGGTTCATCGAGTACGCTGACGGCCCGGTCAGGGGCAGCGTCTATTATCCGGCTGACGACGACGGCGAGAACACCGCGTTTAACGAGCGATTGGCCGGAACCGGCCGCGTGCCGGTGGTCTTCATGGCCCACGGAAACCACAGTCCCGCCGATCCCAGCTATCTGGGGTATGACTACTTTCAGCGAAGCCTGGCACGCATGGGCATCGTCGCTGTCTCCGTCGACTGCAACGCCCTGAACGGCGCTGGCAGCGGCGTCGGGAACATCGAGGACCGGGCCGATCTCATCATCGATTCCATCAGGCATTTCCAAACGCTTGACGTCACACCGGGCTCCCTGTTTGGCGGAAAGCTGGACCTCGCCCGTGTCGGGCTGATGGGCCATTCCCGTGGCGGGGACGCCATCGTTACCCTTCCGGCCGTGATTGGGTCCATCGGGGTGACAATCAGGGCGGGACTGGCCCTCGCGTCGACCAATTTCCGGTACTGGTTTGGTCTGCCGACGATAGCGCCCGCAGGATATGCGTTCATGACCGTGCTGCCTGCCGCGGACGGTGATGTTGTTGATAACAACGGTGCCCAGTTCTATGACCAGGCCAGTCCTGATCCGTTCAAGTCGCAGGTGTACGTCCACAGCACGAACCACAACTTCTTCAACCGCGAATGGGCGTTCGACGACGGCGTCACACCGGTAATTAGCCGAAGCTCCCATGAACGGATACTTGATGTCTATGGCTGCGCGCTGTTCCGTTCGACACTGCTGGGCCACGCCACAGAGGTCTATTTGGATCAAACACTGAAACCGGTCGGAACTCCCATCGCGATCGTGCATTTGTCCTATCAGAAGGAAGGGCAGACCACAGTTGACAACCACGAGGACCGCAATGGCATCGCCGTAAATTCCCTGATGCTGCCGACCTCGCAAGCCGGCGGGATGTCCGCGGATGAGTACCCATTTGACCAAGTGTCCGCGGCGTTCAATGGCAGCTTCTTCGGCCTCACGACTGGGATGGTGGCCCAACCTCTGGAAAGGGGTGCCGTATTCCGAACCGAGGTGGGAAGTGAGGACCTCACCGGCCGCGAGATATGGCTACGAGTGGCCGAGGTAGCCACCGGTTCTGTTCCGGCCGGGGGCACGGGCTTCCAGTTGGGACTCGAAGACGGGGCAGGAACCATTGGATGGATTGACTCGGACTTTGTCGGAGGGCTCCCGCGTCCCTTTGACAGGCCCGGTACGGACAAATCGATGCTGTCTCTGCTGCGCTTCAAAAGCGGCTGTGCGCGGCCACAGCGAGGAAAACTCGACCTGCAAGGGATCGTGGCTGTCCTGATCCGATGCGACCGCGGGGACAAACGCGCACTAGCCTTTGATGATCTGCAGCTGGTGAAGCCATGAGGATGGAGGAATGTCATGAGCAGCGACCCGGGTGAATTGGAACGGCAGCCGGACCGTCCAACTTACGATCTGCCGCGGGTGACATCCGTGGAAACCCGGCGAACGCAGTTCGCACCCCGGCGCCGTAACTTCAAGACGGCTCTGCCGGATGTGGACACCGCCGTCGAATTCCTGGTGGTGACGGACGGCGCCATCCCGGCCAGGGCCCTTGGCCCAGTGCTCGTGGTGGGGGAATCCATCCTCACCGAAGTCGCCGCCGCCGACGACACCCACTACCGATTTGTTGCCCTTGAACCTCAAACTCTCGAGCCAGGTGCTCCGATCAGCCTGGGCTGGAGCGGCCGTCCTGTAACGGAAAGCATACCCACGGGATTCCGATTCGAACCACCCGAATCCGCCCCGGAGGAGAATTAGCTCGCTCTTTCTGAAGTCGGAATGTACACAGGTCGTGGAAGGACCGACGTCGCACAGGATCTCCGGCTTGGGGGCTTCATTCAATTCGCAGGGAATGTGATCTCGCTCCAGAGGTTGCCCGGTCCGACGTGAACTCGGGCGTCGGCGACTGGTGCATCAGCCCTGATGATGTGAGTATTCATCTTGGCGAAAGCGGCCAGCAGAGCCGCCTTAGGGATGTCGCCCCACTGCTCGACCTTCCCGTACGGGAGCATGGCGTATGTTTCGTGGTTGCCGATGACGTTGGTGACGTAATCGCGTGGTGTGGCGTTGTGGGAGCCGTGGTGGCCGATCTTGTAGAAGGCCGGGTCTGACACGAGGGCGCGGGCTGCGGGGTCCTGAAGGACGTGGTCCCAGGCACCTTGTTGTGAGTCACCTACGAAGACGAGTCTGGTGCCGTCCACGTCAAGAACGAAAAAAATGCTGGTGTTGTTGACGGAGCGCTCGAGGATGGATGCCGCTGCCAGAAATTCGCTCGCGTCGTCAAGGAGGGCCGGGAGGTCGAGGGTATCCAGCGTGCTGACGAGTTCGATTCCGATCTCGTGGCTAACTTGGTCGGGAGTGACGCTGGAGGACTCGTCGAAGAGGGGCACAACTGGCGGTTGGCTGCCAGCCGAGTCGCTCCCCGGTGCGGTCTCCAAAGCCTGCTGCATCGCGAGCCAGCGGGCCGACGTCGGAGGGTTCATCCGTTTGAGCTGGGCAGGGTCACGTGACGGTCCGAGGACATGCACGTTGACGTCCGGCAGGGACGTGCGGATGTGGTTGAGCAGGGCATACTTGTCGGTGAGGTAGCGGACCTTCGGGACATTGAGGAAGTGCTTGCCGTTGCGTCCAAGCAGGCGGTCCATGGCGTCCTCGTTTCCGAGCGAGTTCAGGGCCAGAGTACCGGCGAGGGCGAGAGCCAGGGTTCGCGTTTCGTCGTTGGGCGCGGCCGGGGCACGTCCGATCAGGGTGTTCAAGTTTTTTGCTGCGCGAACGAGACCGTTCTTCAGGGCCTTGGCGTCCTCGTCGGAATCGTCTTCGACGAACGACACCCAGACCTCGCCGACGCGTACTTTGTCCCAGTCGTCGTAGGCGAAGCCCGTGATGTGGTCGGCGTGGTGGTGAGTTGCCACAACCACATCGAGGGTGGGTGGTGTTCCCGGTTCGGCCGCCTCAGTGAGGTCGGAGACGATGGCACGGACGACGTCGAGGAGGGGCCGCGCCTTGCCCTGGCTATGGACGCCGCAGTCCACCAGCATTCGCCAGGCCCGATCGTGCTGCTTAACCGTAATCAGGAAGGCGTCGCCGAAGCCGACGTTATACATGCGGACGGTGACGGAGGATGCGGGCATGATCATACGCCGTCTTGGCCGGCGTGCAGGCGAGCGAAGGAGAGCCGGAGCGTTGCCGGTTCGACGGTCCAAGCCGAGAGTGCGTCCTGGTCTTCGACGTCGCCCATCCAGTCGTGCATCCGCCCCAACCGTTCGGTGCCAGCCTTGTCGAACTCGAGCGCGCATTCTTTGAGGTCCCGCGGCAGGTGCTCGAGTTCCGTGCGGTCCGAAAGTGGCAATGGCTTGGCGACGAGGAATTCGACCTGGCCATCCACGCGCGCGATAACGGTTGTGCCGGCGCGGACCGCTGCACGCTGACTTCGAGGGATCTGCCTGCCAGTCTCGTCGGTTCGCTGATCTTCCAGATCGTCCCGCCGTTGGGCGAATTGGATGGCGACGATTGGCCGGGGTTGCCCGTCGGAGGCCAGGAGGTAAACCACTCGGGCGCTGACCTGCTCGATCTTCCCTGCGGCTTTGTCCAGGCCAAGTTCGTAGGCGTGTTCCACACCCCAGTCCTGAATGCGGGCATGGGGCGCCTGTGCTGGGACCGCCGGCCCCGGGACAGCTTCCCCGGAGGGAGCATCGGTGTCATTCTCCCCGGAGAATGACACGGTGCTGCCCGTGTCAAGGTCGAGGGTTGCCTCCAAGATTAGCGGTGCTAAGTCGATGGCGTTGATTCCACCGCCTAGGTTCAAGTCCAGTGGTGGTTTGGACCAGACCAAGGCTTCGTCGGCGAGGGAGGTCGCTCCTGATGGGTAAATGCCGCGTCGGCGGAACGCCTCGACAAGGATCGCCCTGAGGTGTGCGACGTCATCGGGGTAGAGTTCCCGGTCGGCGGTGACGATCGCCCGGACGACATCGCCGAAGGTCACGTCGACGACGGGGAGGTATTCGAACGCCCGGACCACCATTCCCAGGAACCGGTCGGCGTTTACCGCCGCCGCGGCGGAAACACGATTGACCAGGTCTGTTGGGAGCGCCCCTGGCGGGAGGACGCCCGTGCCTGCGCTGGCGATACGTCGGAGATCGGCGATCTGCGACTTGTAAGTGTCAATGAACGCGTCGAAGACGGCGGCGACGAAGCAGGCAGCGCGATCGTGTGGTTCGACCGCTTTCAAGAACGCGACCGGCGTGCGGGGGGAGCCGATCGCGGACCGCAGCGCTGCGCCCCGGCCGGTGGACACGCCGAACTCGGTTGCAAGATCCAGGAGTGCCGCCCCCTGCTCAAGTGTCCCTTCCGATTTCGCTACGGCATCGGAGACGACTTCGGGGAAGCCGAAGTGGTTGAATAGCGCGACGAGGTCGGCGAATGCTTCATGCCATGCCAACACATCTGGGTGAGTGGGTTCGGAAAAGTACTTGCGCATGCGGTGCACCATGGCGTGGGTGACTTCATGGGCGATCACATCAACGGACAGGCAGGTGAACATCATCTGCCCGGGCAGGTTTGCACCAGGGTCGCTCGAGTCGGCACGGAAGTAGCCGAAAAGGACGGCTCGCCGATGCTTGTCGAAGTAGGCGTTTCGTCCCTCGAAGGCATGGGGGACGATGCGGAGTTTGTCATCTCCACGCCAGCGGAAGCGGAAGCCGCCGAATCGTTCGAATCGTTCGATCACACTCATCGCCACCGCGTAGACGATTTGCTGGTGGGTTCTGGGGTCGCTTTCCGCCGGCTGCATTCCCCGTTGGGCGAGGATGGCGGCGCTGTTCAGGTCCACCGGCAAATACCAAAGATCACGGGACACGTCGTAATCGATCACCTGCAAGAGCCGGCCGGACGGCCCGGGCCGAAGGTCTATTTCGAATGGGATGTCGATGGTGAGAAACCTGCCCGACAGGCGGGTCGACATCGGATCGAACGCGTACGCGCGAAGCAGCCGCCGCGCCGGCAAGACCGGCTCGGGTCGGTCCCTCTTGGCGGCCATCACTGATCACCTTGGGCCGATGCAGCTACGCGTGTTCTGCTGATCTGAGAGATTCGCGCACACCATCGACGATGCCAGTGCGCCGTTACAGGCGCGTTACTGGCCCTTGGAAAACACGAACAGTGCGAAGTGCTTGGGATCCTGTACAGCCTGGGGGGCCTTTGGACGCGGGCCAATAACGCCCGTGTAACGGGGGAGGCCTAGCCTCGTTTGCAGGGCCAGGCACACGCCGGCGCCGGGAGCAGTTCCGGATACCCAACTGGCCGCCCACCCCCGCCGGCGGGAACGCCGATGGGTCAGAAGGTCAAGGTCCAGCCCTCCCGGCTGGCTTGATCAGCCGTGTAGGACACTCCGTGGACCTTCAACCCCTGCGGATCCAGCAGCGTGATCACGCCACCGCTGTTGCCAAGCTGCACACCGTCGGCGACCGGCACCTGGAGGACCGCGCCGGCCGTCAGCGGGCCGGCCGGAACCGGGCAGCTGTTTTTCAGCCGGTCCGCAATGCGCCAGCCGGTCAGATCTGCCGTCTCCGGGGAAGCATTGAGCAGGAGCACGCACTCCGCCTCGGGCGCCGGGCCAGGCGGGTTGACCAACGCGGCCAGGATCAGCAACTGGAGCTCTCCCGGTTCGGGGCGCGGCTGGGCACCTTCGATGCTGTGCCCCGTGGCGTTGTCGGTGTGCCAGGCCTGGCTCTGGAAGGCCAGGAAGATCGCGACCCAGCGGTCCTCGCCGGGAAAGTGCAGCAGCACGCCGCCGTCCTGCCATACGCCGTCGTCTCGGCGAAAGGCTGTGCTGTTGCCCTGGTTCATATGGACATCGTGCACCCCGTTGCCCGGAGAGAACCCGAAAATCTTGTCCTTTTTTGCCTGCTCGGGACCCCAGCGCTCACCGAAAACGTATAGCCCGGCCTCGGGGTCGGCGATGGCCCGCAGCACGTAGTGGTCCAGCAGGTCCGCCAGGTCATTGTCCGGACCCGCAGCGTCTGGAGGCAGCAGCCGCATGGCCGCCGGATCGAACAGGTTGCCGCGGATAAAGTCAAGATTGGCCCGGCCCGGCCCGGACGGCAATGGCGTCCAGCCGGTTCCGGCGCCGGCCAACAGGTCCAAGACCGGATGCCGGAAGTTGTCATCCGCAAGGTACAGCAGTTCGGAGGGCGACTGCTGCGACTCGACGTTGACCGCCGCCCGGAAGTTCCTGCCGCCGCCGTCCTGCAGATGGATCTGGTAGTGGGGCGTGTCCGCGGCACCTTCCCGGCGGCGGTCCACGGCCCGGGCTGCGAGGACGCCGTATTCTTTCAGAGGCATGTGTTCCTCCATATCAGGACATGCGCAATAGAACGGGAGTGCCCGCCCAGTCCACGACTTGAAAGTCTTGGCATTTCTCTCATCGCCACTTTTACTTTTTGTCTGAGCACCGTTGCTCGACGCGGCGCGACTGCTCGACTCCGCTCCTGGCCCACTTGGACTGGCCGACTCCGGATCTCCAGCCCACCCTCAGTCTCTCCTGCCGCCGTTATCACAGCGTTACTCGCTGACAGCCTCCAGCTGAGGAACACCGGAATCTTGCATGGATCGTGGAAAACTCCCGGCGTGAGCGTACGGTTCGAATCCCACCTCGGCCACAGTGATTCCGAAACGAACAAGACCCCCTCGCGAGAGGGGGTCTTTGCTCTACTTGAGTAGGTTGGCCAGGGCCGGGTAGTTACTCCACACGGACATTCACCGTGAGGGTGACAGGGGACTGCCATGGGTCGCCGGTCACGACGTCGAGGACTGCCGGCCCCGGCTCGACGGCGCGGAAGAGGACCGCGCCAGGGGCTCCGAGCGGGCTGAGCACCTGGCCATTTGTCCCAAGCACGCTGTCGTTCAGTATTCCGATGAGTTCGATGGCAGTGCCGGTCCGAAGGTGGCCGCCCGTGGCTGCAAACTGGAGCACGTCACCGACCGCCACCACCAGTTCCGCGGGCAGGTCCTGCTGACTGGGCTGGATACTGATGAGCCGGCTCACTTCGTGGACTCGTCTCTGGAGGACATGCCACTTTCCGCCGGCGAGTCGGTCATGTCAGACGTTCACGTCCTCCGAAGGATCCCAGTCAATCCGACTGGACGCCGCATTCGCCTGGCCGTTGTCCATCGTCGAGCGAAGGACCTTGGGGTAAATCAATGCGGCGAAAGCGGAGTCCGTGGCGTTGATGTCCAGCCCACCGCGGATCGGTTGGCCGTCAAAGGTGATCTCGCCGGGCAGCTGGTAGCACATGATGGAGTCTTGGTCCGGCTCTGTGCCGATGATGGAGTTGCCTCCCAACGGGGCCAGTACCTGCTGGTCAACCATCTCCTGGTCCCAGCCTTGGGTCCTGAGGAAATAAGTGTAGGCCTTAGCAGGATCGATGCGGTCCACCAGGGCCTTGCGCATATGCTCGTGCGGGAACCCAAGCGTATGTCCGGCCTCGTGGCGGATCACCCTCTTGTATTCGCTTTCCGGGGTGCTCATGGTGAAACCCTGAAGGTTCATGGTCTGCCTGTTGGACGGGATGAACTTGATGTCGGTTCCGAGATAGGAGTAATACCCTCCGGAGCCCCGGGAAATACGCACGTCACCGGTCCCGGCGGTTTCGGCGAACGAGATGCCTGCGCCTGCGGTGTTCGTCCAGGCGTTGAGATGGCTGACGATGCGACTTCGCAGATCTGACGGTGTGCTCTCCATGAAGCTCACCGATAACTGCTTGGGCTGAGGACCCCAGTATTTGCTGACGAAGAGCGTGAGCCGCATTGGTTCGAGGACCGGTGTGTCGCCGAAGCGCAACTCCTGCAACGGGGCATTCACCGGATTTATCCGCATTGCCGCCTTGGCCGCCTTCTCCCATAACCGATCCGGCAGTGGCATGATCCGGCAGCCGGCATTCACGTCCACCGCACCGTCACCGGACTGGGCACCGTCCGGGTGCTCATCGCTGTGAGTGAACCGCGCGGTTATGCGGGAAATCTCAAGTAATGCATCCTGGAGCTGGCTTGGGTTGCTTGTCATCAGGTTTCCTCCGCTATCTTTTTCCTGAACTCGTGTCGCGTGAGAGAAGCTCGTCAGGCTTAGCTTCCGCGGCCCGATCATCGATTTCCTGTCAACACGGCCTTCGACCAAATGGCCCGCCGTGCGGGCCGACGCTACGAAAAAGGCTAGGATTCCCGGCGTTACTCTGCCGTTACAGCGCGTGCGATGACCCAGTTGAATTTTTGGCTGCGAGAGGGCCACGGCCGGCCGCTGCGGCACCGAGACACGCACCCAGGAGACCGGACGCGGTCTAGCAGCATAAGCCGGGTGGCCAGCCGCGGAAACAACAAGCTGAGCGTCCCGAGCAGGAAGTGCACGGCGAGGATGAGCCGCGCGGCAGACGACGGGGTCAGGGAGATCATCAGCGGGCTGCTATTGGCGGTTGGTCCGCAGCCACGGGGTGAAGGCGTTTCTTGTTGCCCGGAGCGCGGGCGCCAGTTCCGGGCAGTGGCGCAGCAGGACAGTGACCATGGTGTTTTCATCGATCCAGCGCATCCCTTCGGGCGTGTAGACGGCAGGGGTGAAGTCGCGCGTGAAGAAGCGGTCGCTGTTCAGCCGCCGCGAAGCCATCAAAATGAAGATCCGGAATGCGGTGTCGCTGAAGGCAAATCCCTCGGGGCGCGTTTCGGCGAACATGCCGGGGAGCAGGTCCACCCGGTCGATATCGCCGCGGTAGAGGTCGCTGAGTTCACGAGCCCAGTCGGGGTTGTCGGTGAGTTCCTCGAAGCTACGGGGGACCGGAAGGTGGAGCAGTCGCCGGAATTCGGTGTAGCGGGGGACGCCGAGCTCGCGGCTCCGGAGGATGTCGGTTGCGGCCAGGTCCATGAGTTGGCCGTCGGGACGGCGAAACGTCTGCAGGTGCTTGGGATAGTTGTGCAGGGTGACAAGGCCGGGGTTCATCGTCCCGAAGGTGTAGAGCAGATCATCCAGCCTGGACTCCCAGAGAAGGTCGACGGCGGCGGGTCCGGTCAGCTGGTCGAATTCGGTTATCCCTAGCGTCGGGGTATCGCCGGCCACGGTCCTGAAGTCGAAGGTGTCCGGGAGCAGCGGGTGCATCCGGTAGACCGCAACGAATTCCTCCGTCAATGCATAGGGCACTCCGTAGTTCTGCGTCATCGATCCCGGAATTCCGCTGACAATCTCGTCTGGACTGAGCCGCCCGAAGACATCGTGCAGGCGGCGGCCGGCAAGGCCGTACCAATTGGCGTGCAGGGCCGTCACCGAGGTTGGATGGGCGACGACGGCTGGTGTCCATTCGACGGTATGGATCTTTGCGAGCAGCGCCGCGGTGGTGAGCCGGGCGCGCTGGAACAGCTGTTCGTCGTTCCATCTGGGATACGCGTCGGCGAGTCGTTCGCAGATGGCATTGTGCTCGAGGGCGAAGAGGGTCTGCATCATGCCCAGGCCCAGCCAGAAGCCGGGCTTCAGGGTCGGATTGGCGGCCGGATCGTCCGGAAGGGGCTGGAGGCCGTGCTCGATTCGCAGTTTTCCGCCGTCTCGGGTCCTGAGGAAGTCCTGCTCGGCCTGGCTGGTGCCGTAGATCTGCGAGCCGTCCCACCAGTGGGACATCACGTTCAGGTAGGTGGGCGGTTGGGGGGAGTCTTTCGGAGCCGTGGGATCGGCAGGCGTGCGGGGCACGGCCAGCTGCGGCGCTGGCCAATCGTCGCCGGGCTCGATGGGCAGGATCCACGGGTTCTCGCTTGAGCCTCTGCCGTGGTTGAACCAGTCACGGATCATGAACTGCAGCCAGGCCGCGATCAGCGCGTTGCCGGCCGTCGCGGGGATGATCCGGTCCCGGGTCATCAGCCGCCGGCTGACTTCGCGGGGGTTCGGTTCCAGCATCCGGTCGGCAGGCTCCGGGCGGCTGCTATCGATCGGGACATTGCGGCCGAACCGGGTGTTCGCCATGCCCATGGCTGGGTTGTCGAGGTCGTTCCAGCTGCCGTCCGCCGTGCGTTCGGCAAGCACCGACGGCGAGTAGGGAAGCGGCTGCGATGGGTTTTCCTGCGGTTGGCTTGTTGTGTCGAACAGGTTGCCCCGCCGCAGGGTGTTGCGGATCCCGGCCAGGGTGAGCAGGCCCAGCGGCTTGGGCAGCCGGTACCAGCCGCGCCGACGGTCCAGCCTCAGCGCGAGCGCGTCGAACAGCCGCCACGCAGGGGTATTCCGGTAGGGGCTGGCAGATGGTCCGGGGGTCCCCGGCCCTCCCGCTGGTGCGCCCGCTGCGTCAGGGCCTGCCTTCGACGGGACAGGCGAACCGTTCTTGGGACTTTTCATCAGGAAACTCCTCTCGGCCGGTGGGTTCGAAGTGGGCGGCACTGTTCATTTGCTGGCGTACGCGGGACAGGGTGGTGTAAATGGCGAGGCGGGCTCGGTTCTGGTTTCCGAGTGGACGGTGTTCGGGAAGCGCATGCCAAGGGTTGAAGGAAAGGTTGTCCGCGAAGGCGCGCTGGGCGGGGGAATCGCATTGCTGCTGGGGGAGGCGCAGCACCGCCACCCGAACGGGAGGGGAAAGCCGCGCGGGCCATATGATGCCGGCGTGTTCGATGGGCATCCGATGTGGGTCGGTCTGGACCTGCACCAGCATGTCGAAGAGAACTTCGCGTTCGGCCAGAGTGCGCACAAGGGCTTCACGAAGGTAGTCCGGTCCCGGTCGAAACGGCACACGTCGGAACGGAAAAGGCCTGACGGCGAACCGGAACTGCATCGCTTGCCCGGCGCCCAGTAGGTACGGGACACAGCTGTAGTAGGTCACCTGTAATGGGCTCGCTGCTGTTTTGGCATAGAGCCCCTGCATGACCAGGTCGCACCAGTGCGAACTGCCCGGCCGGATGAAGTACAGCAGCGGCGTCCGGTTCCACACCTCGCGCTGCAGCTGCAGGTTCTCCCGCACGTCCGGGGTGGTGAACGTAGGGGCGCTGATGCCCAGGAAGTCCTGTGTGTGCTTTTCATCTTCGGAGAGTTTGGTGCCGGGAACACCCATGACCTTGACACCGATGCTCATGATGGCGTTGTCGCGAAGGTCGGCAGGGGCCAGCGGGCCTGGGCCGGCCAGGCGCACCCAGGCCAGGTAGTTCCCTGGCCGGGCAAAGAGACCATGATTCAAATTCCCGGGAATGCCGTCCAGTACCTCGAACTCGCCGCGTACCACCCCGTAGGTTTTGGTGTTCCCGGCCCGCTGCGCCTGACCCGGCCCGTACTCGCGGCGGACGAACTTCTCCATGGATGCGACGATCTCGCCGACGATCTGCTCCTCGCCGGCCAGCCGGCGCTCCCGGGCCAGGCCCGGGCCGGGATCCGGCAGACGCCGCCGGCCCAGCCACTGCACCGCGGCCTGAAGCGGCGGCCGCACGAGTTTGTCGATCGCCGGCCGGACAAGGGGATCAATCCGGCGCTCCAGCCACAGCAACCTGGTCAGCGCGTCGTTGACGACTCTTTCCGTGCTCATCCGCCGTCACCTCGAGCAAGATATTGCAGTGCCCGGATGCCGGGGAGGAAAAAGTATGCCCCGCCTCTGGTCGTGACAAAAGAGGGCACGTCCCGGTAGCGGGTGCGCAACGGCATGCCGGGGACCGTGAATGTCGTTGCGCCGGGGCCGCGCATCCCGGCCACAGGATCGACGTCCTCGTACAGCCCGGCGAACTTTGCACTGTTCAGCCAGCTGTGCTGGACAAACTCAAACTGCCGGGAGAGATTGGCGTTTAGGGCAACGAATTGCAGCCCGCGTTCACTTCCGGGCGTGGCGCCTTCGCCCATGGGTCCGTAGTTGCGGCCCCGCCGGAGCAGGCGGTGCCGATCGGTCACTGCCAGGGACTTCGCAGAGCCCGGGCGAGGGTCCAGGGAGTCGCGCGGATTGGCCCGCCGGACATGGGCGCCGATGGGGCAGGCCAGGCCCAACTGATCGTTGGCGTGGTAGCCGAAATCGTTGGCTTGTCCCAGCTCGGGCCTGTCGTGGTCGGGACTAAGCGTGAGAGGTGCCCCGCTTGGCCATCGCCCTATCATCTTTGCAGCCAGGGCGGTCGCGGCCTCGGGGTCCCCGCCCGCGGCCTGCCTGGCGTAAGTCCAGAACTCGTCGACGCTCTGGCGGAGCGTCCGCAGGACCAAGTAGCTGCCGTTACGGCCAAGGTCGGCCCCTCCCGACCCCGAAGGATCGTCCGGCAAAAGCCGGTCCGGGTCAGAGGACTGCGGCACCACGGGACGCTCGGTCAGCCGTCCATACTCATTGGGATACCCGAGCACGAACTCACCAAGGGCGACAGCCCGCGGCGCGGCAAAAGGGCTCTGCATAGCGCCTGGCCTGGCGGAGGCAAATTCTTCCAGCCGCGGCTGAGAAATCCCGTCATGAAACCCAAACGGTTCCTCAGTCGACCAACGGCTGGTTTCCAACACTGCCGCCACCGAGAGTTGATGGGCTGCGGCTAGGACAGCCAGTTCCCCGCAGGCTGTCTCCAGCAGGCCCGGAGAAGCCGCGTAGGTCATCATGAGCACGTCGATTCGTGCGCTGCCCGGGCCGCCCCAAGCCCAGTTGGCGGGGCCCTGCTCGCCGGTATCCCCGAGAAAGGCGCTTCGAGCGGCAACCGTCATCCCTTCGGTGAACTCCAGAGAGAATGCCGCGACGACGTCGTCCGGAACCTTCAGCGCCCGCAGACCGGAAGCCGTCACCGCCACCTGGGTCACAACCGGGGCGTCACGGTCCGCTGCCGAGGTGACCAACGGGCGCATGACCGCCAGGAAAGCACGCCCCAGGCTGTCGCTTTCCACCGTGTATAGGCAAAACGAGGCGTACGGCAATGAGGTGAAGCCCGACCGCAGCAGGCCCTGCAGGTCGGACAGATCCGGCGGGGGTGACGGGTTCACAGGCGGGCTAGCCACAGCCGTGCCTCCTCGTCATTGAGTTCACGGGTCAGCCCCTCGCGGATCCGTGCATTGTTCTCAATATTGGCCGCAGTGAGCTGCGGATACGCGGAATATGCCAAGGGAACGGCTTCCTGGTGGCGGCGCAGGTAGTTCTTGAAGGACTGCTCGTCCCGTGCGCCGTCAAGCACGAGGAAGCGGGTCCTCGGGTAGCCCACGCCATTGCTGAAGACTGCGTTCAGGCCGAACGCGACCTTGTCTATGAAGTCGTCCATGTAGCTCTCCAGACTGCCGTCATAGACGCTGAGGAAGGCCATCCGCCGGTGCTCGTCCAGGAAAATCCAGCGGGCGAAATGGATGGTCTTAACGCCCGTCAGCGAGCCCCTTTTGTATAAATGGCGGGATGCGGCATCGATCGCCCAGACTGATGCCGCCGTGCTGGTCCGGCGCAGGCGGCCAGCTTTGACCACACCAACTGCCGCGAAGGGATTGGCGGCGGCGTTGTCCTCCTGGACGCGCAGCGCCCGGACGGCCTCGGGATCTGGCCGCTCGGTGGACACCCAATCGTGCATCTCACGCCATCGGATGGCCAGCAGTCCTATAACGACGGTGATGAGCACGACGGGACTGAGCAGTACAAGAAGCAGGAGCAGCAGGGCGAGTCGGATCATCTCGCCGTACCGCCGAAGCGGCGGCAGCCCCCGAGCTCTGCGGCCGGAGAAGGCCAGATCGGTCCGGCCGCGGACCTCGTCCCGCAGGATCCGGTGGATCTGTGCGGCGGGAAGGCATTCGAGGTCGCTCCGGCGTTGGTCGATGATGTCTTCCAGGGCCTCACGGAGCCGGGTTTCGTCGCGGATCTGCTGCGCACCCCGCCCCACAGTGTTGACGTAGTAAGCGCTGGACGGGACTTGATGACGGCGCAGCCACGCCACCCTGGAACGCGTGTCGGGAATCTCGGGGTATCCCTCACAGTGCGAGAAGATCAGGTCGGTGAACTCCCCGCAGACCATTCCGAGGTCGTGCAGGTGCCGGCGAACCGGACCATCGACGTCGGCTGCGTAAATGATGCTTGCCGGGATGGGGCGACCGCTGGGTTCCTCGGCTTCAGGAATCATGAAAACCCGGGCGGAATGCACATTCTGCATTCGGTCAAAGGCGATGGCCATGGACGGTGGCGATGACTGGTGACGTGAGGGATCGTGCAGCGTTTCCGCTGGCGTGCCCGGGCACAGTTGCGCCCGGATCGTCACCGCACTCTGGTAGGGCATCGGCCGACCTCACTTCGTGCGGGTGAAATCCAGGACGAATTTCAGAATCCGGCGTTTGCCCCAATAGACCATTCCGAGAAACACCCCCGGCGATACTTCCCGGATCTCGTCACGGATCCACCGGGCCACGCGGGAGGTACGGCTGTAATCGAGGATGATGGCCTGTTTGGCGTCGTACCAGCTCTGTCCGTAATACACCTTTGCCGCAATGGCCGGCGTGCCCAGCGGTCCGACCTTGTTGCGGAGGGTTCCCGTTTTGGCGTCGAAAACCTTGCCCTTCCACACAATCAGGTGGGCCAGCTTGGCCGCGGCCGCCCGAAGCGCGGAACCGGATGCGAGGATTACCGTTCCGTCACTGTCGCCGACGGGAATCCGACCTGCACGCGACCTTCGAAAGAGGTCATCGAGTTTCGTTCCGGGACTGCGCAGCAGCCCCTGCACTGACGTGGATGCACGTGTCATGGGTCCGGATCTTCCTGCTGGTGTATGGGAAAAGTTCTGCGTATCAAGCGCCGAAAGGCGCCGTCACGGCGGAGCTCAGCGCCTTCGACCTATGACGGAAAGCACCGTGTTGAAGGCTGAGACAGCGACCAGCGTGGTGCCCATGCGTTTGGGAAGCTGCCCGTACCGGGCCGCGAGGAAGGCCGCCACGGTGTCACTGCCGTGAATCACCGGGGCAATCTTGGCCGCACGCTCCAATTCCGTGCCTTTGAGCAGCAGCAGCTCCAAGCCGATGACGACCGTTCGGACGCCGAACATCCGGAAGGCGTACGCCGCCGCCGTCGCATTTGGGCCCTCTTCGGAGAACCTTCGCACCAGCACGTGCGGCATCGTAAGGGCAAGCGTTCCGAAGACCAGACGGATGACGCCGAGTGCTTTCCGCGCCGCCGCACTGGAAGTTGAGTTTGGCATTGCATTGTCCCCTTGCAAAGGATTGTGAACCGCCCGGCACAACGTCGGCGGCCAAGTGTGACTTGGTTGTGCTGTACCTCCTTGACGGGGATTAGTGCCTCGTAGGGAGAGCTACCTGCGATATCCAACTCAACCGGGACACCGTTACTGCAGCGTTATCGGGATCTGCGAAGGATTCCCCGGCGCGGCCCTCCATGGCTGTAACGCCGTGATAACGCCCTCCCGGCAGAATTCCCCACATGCGCCAGAGAGCATGAGCGCGACCAGATACCTGGCAGGAAGGCTTCGTGGCGCCTGCAGGGCAATCCGCTCCGGAAAGGTGATGACGATGCCCAAAACCTACCCGGCCGGCGTCGCAGATGTTGCCGGGAAGACTTTCGCCGTAAATGTGATGCCGGATGTTTTCGACAAGCGCGATCTGGAGTACCGTCCCCGGCTCGAACTGCTTCCTTGCTCCCTCGATGCGAGGCCGGAAGAACATTTCGTGCTGACGCAGAGCGGCAACTCATGTACCGGGCATGCGGTGGCAGCCATGATCGACACGGTCCTTTCCAAGGGGCCGGACCCCATCATGGCCAGCCCCTACATGATCTATCGGATGGCCCGCCGCTACGATGAATTTGCCGGCGACGAGGACCAAGGCTCATCGCTACGGGGGGCTCTCAAGGGTTGGTACTACCATGGTGTCCTCCCCGTCGACGACTGGCCTTCGCTTGACATCGACCTTGACATTGACCTCGACGTCGACTTGGCCCGAAAGGCGCGACTGCATCCCCTGGGCGCTTTCTACCGGGTCAACGCATTCCGCATCGATGATATGCAGTCGGCGATCAGCGAGCTTCACGCCGTGGCGGCGTCTGCGCTTGTGCACAGCGGGTGGAAAAATCCGGTTTTCGTCGCGCGGGAGGACGGTTCCAAGTACTGCCGGATCGATCGGCCGGACGGATTCCGCCAGCTGGGCGGACATGCGTTTTCGATTGTGGGGTACAACGACGTCGGGTTCCTGGTCCAGAACAGCTGGGGCGAAGGGTGGGGGAAAGGGGGGTTCGCCACGCTGCCGTACGAAGACTGGCTCGATTCCGCCTTTGATGCCTGGGCCGCCCGCCCGGGCGTCCCCTCGGCGGTGAACCTGCTCAAGAACACCAAAGTTGAAACGGCGACGGTGGGCGTGGTGTCCCAGGGCCCCGGTCCGGATCTGGAGAGCCTGAGAAGGCATGTTGTGAACCTGGGCAACAATGGCCGGTTGTCCACAAGGGGACGGTTCATCAGCACTCCGTCCCAGATCGACTGGATCTTCCAGTCCATGAAGGACAGCCATGACCAGTGGCGGGCGGAGTCGGATCCAAGGAGCGGGGATCCGGGACCCCGCCGCATCGTCGTCTACGCCCACGGCGGCCTTACCAATGAGGGCGCGGGTCTCGCCACTGCCCAGTCACAGCTCAACTGGTGGCTTAAGAACGGCGTGTACCCCGTTACGTTCGCGTGGCAAAGCGGCGGGGCCGAAACTTTGACGGACCAGCTGCAGGACGTCATCGGGGATAGGGTGCCGTTTGGCAGCCTGGGGTTTGACTTGGTGGAGCAGGCGGACCGGCTGGTCGAGAAGATTGCAGGGTCACGCCTGGGCTGGATCTGGTCCGAGATGAAGGAGAACGCTGCCGCAGCTTCCGGGGAGCTCCCAGGTCCCGTTGCCTGGCCACCCCGGAGCCCTGCGGACGGAACAGATGCTTCCGGCCTGCCGGGTGGTTCCCTGTTTGCCGACAGGCTGCGTTTGTACGCGGACGCGGTCGACGGCGAGCTCGAAGTGCATCTGGTAGGACACAGCGCTGGTTCCATCTTCACGGCGCATTTGCTCGATCGCCTGCTTGCACTGGGCATCCCGGTGACATCGCTCTCTTGGCTGGCCCCCGCCATTCGGATCGACGACTTTCAGACTTTGGTGGTGCCCCACCTGCGCTCAGGGAGAGTGGGACGTTTTGTCACGTTCGGGCTGAACGAGGCCCAGGAACTTAACGACGTCGTCGGCATGGGCCGGATCAACATCTACCAGAAGTCCATTCTCTATCTTGTATCCCGGGCGCTCGAGAACGGCCGCCGCCCTGGCGAATCGGAGACGCCTCTATTAGGGATCCAGCGCCATGTCGAGAGCTTCGACCTGGCACAGAAATTAGGAGATTTGGAAGCAGACTTTGTTTGGGCGCCGAACGAAGTAGCCCCCGCCAGCCGCTGCACTGCCACCTCTCATTCCGGCATGTGCGAGGACACGCCCACCATGACATCGGTCCTGCTCAGAATCTTGGGCGTGTCCGAGCCGACGCCGAACCTGACGTTCCGCCCCTATGCCTCCCTCAGTGCTCCCGCCAACGACGCTAGGGCAGCCGGTGCGATCCAGATGGTCAATGTGCGGCCGGCAGGGGAGGTCCCGGTGTCCGTAGTGGGCGAGTCCCCGGGGCCAGCCGGCGATGAGCCGCGTCGTTGGGCGCGGTGGTTTAAAGGCCGTCGTCGCCGGTCGAACAGCGAATAGGCGCCGGGCTCTGTTCGGCCTAGTTGCCGGACAGCATCGCTGTAACGACGTAGTAACGGCACCTCGGAACACTTAATTCACTGACCTGAGGTGCTCAGCGGCCCAAAATCCGAGATAGTGCTGGTGCGACATGCACTCTTACCGCCGCCGCCTTCCAAACACGTTTGCCTGGGCGGTCATTTTAGCCTTGCTTCTCGCTGCGTGCGTGGCGATAAACGACGACCGCGGCGGCTCAACCTCCAGCAGGCCCGGCACTTCCGCAAACGCTGGCGCGGACCCATCGGCTGGGGCCAGCACCTCTGACGGGACGGGCCCTGGCGGAGCCGGCAGCAACTCGAGCGGATCTGGTGATGGCGCCGGCGACGGGCCCAACCAGCCGCAACGGCCGGCTCCGGGGGAACAGCCTAGGCCGCCAGCCCCGGGCCAACCGAAGGCGCAGCCAGCCCCGGGCCAGAAACCCCCGCCACAGGCGCCGCGTCAGCCTCCCGCCCAGCCTCCCGGTCCGCGGGCGCCGGGTCAGCCTCCCGCCCAGCCTCCCGTCCCAGGTCAGCCCGCGCAGCCGCCCGCCCAGCCGCCCGGTCCGCCCGCCGCGGGTCAGCCTCCCGTTCGCGAGACCGCCGTGCTCGAGTGGCTGCCGATTGGCCCGGTGGGACGGGATGATCCAATCTGGTACGCGTGGCTAAGGGACAGGGACTGCGACAAGCTCCCGGGATTTGACGAGCCTCTGGATACGATGGAGAAGGCGGCGAAGACGCTGTGCCTGGGTTTGGCCGGTGACCAGGCGGCCTGGGATGTGGGTGCGTCGGCTCTGGAGACGATGCCAGTGCCAACCCTGGGGAATTCTGATTGCTGGTCCGTAGTCGCCTACACGTTGTTGCGCGATGTTGCGTCTTTCCGCAGCCAAAAGCCGGATATGCCGTTCAAGCTTGCCGCTGGCTCAGGCACCGCCTGCCAGCCAGACCTCGAAGCCCTTAAGGACGACGCCGGGGACTCGCCGATTTCCGTCTGCGCCGGTGATGCGCTTGCCCTGGTCGGGACTCTCGGCGGGTTGCCTGCGGGCGCCATCCGTACGGTGAAGGTAGGAACGACGACGGCAGAGGTGCGGCAGCGCAAGAGTTTCGAGGACAAGAATTTCCCATTCGAGTTCTACTTCGAAGCACCGGCTCCCGTGCCGGGGGAGCCGACCACGGTGAACGTCACTGTCGCCGACGCCGATTGGTCCGTAGAGGGATCGGCCTCCTTCGACTATGCAGCGGACCCGAGCACGTGCCCGCCATCGCCGGGGAGCGCCCAATGACCGAGGCCAGCCACGATGAGCGATCCTCGTGGTCCCGGGCCCTTGGGGTCATTTCGGCGATTGGCCCGCCAATCACGGTGGCGACGGCACTGTTGTTCTACTTTGGCTGGGCCCGAGCAGAAGCGCAGGCAGCCCAGATGGGCCTTGACGTGAGCCTGTTTGGGTACGCTGTGCAGGACTACATCCTGATCAGCATTAACGCGCTCTATCTGCCGCTGGTCTGCCTTCTGGCCGTCAGTGTTGTTTGGGTGGCCCTGGACCGCTGGCTGCGCCGCCGAATAGAGGAGGACCGCGACCGGGCGTACATTGTGCGAGCCGCCGGCATCGCGGCCCTGTGCAGTGGGCTCCTGGTCAGCATTAGTCTTCTGCTCGCCATAGTGGAGCCTGCGCAGACTGCGCTCGTCACGCCGTATTTAATGGCCCTGGGCGTGCTCATGGCCACCTGGTGCATTCGTCTCCGCCGCCTGGGCCGGGACGGCAAACTGCCACGGCTCACCACGGAGCAGCGGGCAGTGGAAACCACGCTGGTCTTGAGCATCGTGACGCTGCTGCTCTTCTGGGGAACGGCGGACTATGCCCAGGCCCTGGGCCGTCGGCTGGCAGTGAACTTCGAGCAGGGAGTTCAGTACATGCCCCGGGCGGAGGTCTATTCACTCAAGCCTCTGGGTATCGGCTCGGATGCCGTCGAGGAGGTGAAACTGGGTAGCGGGGACACAGCGCTCTACCGGTATGACGGTCTGCGCCTGCTGGTGCTCAGCGGCGGACGTTTCTTCTTCCTGCATGACGGCTGGACGCCGCGCGATGGAACCGTGATAGTGCTCCCGGACGACAACTCGGTCCGGATCGAGTACAAGAGATAGAGGTCCACGGCCGGCTGTGGCCACTTGAAATGCGACGCCGGCCGTCGCCGGCGCAGAATCAGCGAATCCGGAATTCGAGACGGTTGCTCCTCCTTGGAATCGTCGTCACTAGGGCCTTCTGGCCCGAATTCTAGGGCCAATATCGAGGACGGTCACTGCGCTGCACAAGCATTCGCTTCACAAACCCGTCGGATACGCCGGGACATTGACATCCCTTGCCGAATTGCGGTCCCCTTGTGGCTAGAACTGTTCCAGCTCGCAGTGGCGCTGGATTTGGGGGTACCAATGGGAAGCGGCGACTTATGCCATTTTCAGCTGAGCCTGTTCCAAACGTGGAAACTCCGCAGGGACTCGTGCATCTTGCATGTTGCGGCGCGTCAACAGCGGCTCATCACCGCACTCGCCATCCATGGCCCCCGCCCCCGAAGCTACTTGGTCGGACTCCTCTGGCCGGAGAGTTGCGAGGCTCGGGCAATGGAGAGTCTGCGCGTCAGCATGCACCTGGTTTCACGACAAGTCCCGGGCCTGCTGGTCAACGGGGGCGCCGAGCTGTCACTCAGTGATTTGGTCGACGTCGACTTGCACCGGGTCCGGTCGTGTATGCGGGAGCTCAGCCAATCCGGCGTCGACGGGAAGGCTGCTTCGTCCCTGAACCTCTTACGCGAGGCCGAACTGCTCCCGGGCTGGTACGACGACTGGGTGCTTTTCGAACAGAGCAGATTGCGGCAGGACCGGCTCCACGCGTTCCACATCATTGGCCGCGAATCGCTGGCGCGCGGCGACTTTGAGATTGCCTTGGAAGCATCGGAGGCAGCGCTGGAACTCGAACCGCTCTATGAGAGTGCGGTTGGTTTACTCATTCAGGCTCAAAGGCGGCAGGGCAACAATGCTGCCGCGCTCCGGGCCTTCGAAAAGTATCGAGCCAAGCTGAACGAGGACATGGGCCTGGTGCCGTCAGTGGCCATTCGGCGCCTCGTCGCTGACGTCTTGTAAGAGAGTCCACTTCGGCGGTGCTACCTTTGGCCGGAACCGGCCCAGTTCCTACTCATCAGGGATGCTGTCTAGCCAACGGTTCACCGCTGCGACGACTTCCGCCCGGCCACGAGCATAACTAACCGTAGGTTCGTCACCTTCCGACGATCCAGCGATAATCCGTGCACGGAAGGGTTCGGGACTTTCCGGGTCCCTCCAGACTCGGATTACCAAGGTTGCCTGCGTGGGCGGGCCACCGTTCGGCCCATTCAAGTCATCGGACACTGCCCTGCCCATCCAATCAGCTCCCGTCGATCCGGCCATCAAATAGGGTGATCCGGCTCACCAACGCTGGCACCCTCATCCGTCTGGCACTCTCTCAGACCGAACTCAAGATTTTCTGGTAGTTACCTCGACGTTGGCATGTCTCGTGGGCCGTCCGGAGATTCGCCCCGCAGTGCCTGTACGAGCGAAGGGTGCAAAGCCATTCGCATTGACCGCCCATAACGCGATCGCCGATAGAGTCGAAGCGATGCAAGAACTTCAGAATGCTTCTGACCTGCCCGCGATGGCCCCTGCCACGTTGGGCTCCGATGACGGTACCGATGGGTTTGTCCGGGTGCGCGGCGCCCGCGAGAACAACCTTCGCAACGTGGACGTGGCCGTCCCGCGTGACGCGATCGTCGCCTTCACCGGCGTTTCGGGGTCAGGTAAGTCCTCCCTGGCATTCGGCACAATCTACGCCGAAGCTCAGCGCCGGTACTTCGAATCCGTGGCACCGTACGCCCGCCGCCTGATCCAGCAGGGACACAATCCCAAGGTGGAAATGATCACGGGACTGCCTCCCGCCGTCGCGCTTCAACAGCGCCGCGGCACGCCCAGCAGCCGGTCCACGGTGGGGACGGTGACCACACTGTCCAACTCCCTCCGTATGCTTTTCTCGCGCGCGGGCAGCTACCCGGCGGGTGCCAGTCCGCTGGACTCGGATGCCTTCTCGCCCAACACGGCCGCCGGGGCATGCCCCGAGTGCCACGGCCTCGGTGTTGCGCACACCGTGAGCGAAGCCGCCATGGTTCCCGACCCTTCCCTGAGCATTCGCGGGGGAGCCATCGCGGCCTGGCCGACTGCCTGGCAGGGCAAGAACCTGCGCGACATCCTCATTCACCTCGGCTACGACGTGGACACCCCCTGGCGGAAGCTGCCAAGGAAGCACCGTGACTGGATCCTTTTCACGGAGGAACAGCCCGTAGTGGAAATCACGCCTCAGCGGGACCGTGTGGCCAAGCCGTACAAGGGCCGCTTCTGGAGCGCCAAGAGCTACGTGCTGCACACCCTCGCCGATTCCAAGAGCAACACGATGCGCGAGCGGGTGCTCCGGTTCATGGAGACCGGCCCCTGCCCGCGGTGCGCCGGCAGCGGACTCACGCCAGAGGCCCTGGCCGTAACCTTCGCCGGCAGGACCATCGCCGAACTCAATGCGGTTCCCCTGGCCGAGCTGGCGGACATGATCCGCCCGACCACCGAGTTGAAGGATGCCGGAACCGCCTCGCGCAAGCTGACGCCCGGCCAGCAGTCATCGGGCGAAGGCAACGGGGTGGCTGTCGCCATCACGCGCGACCTCCTCCAGCGGATCACGGTCCTGCTGGATCTTGGGCTTGGCTACCTCGCCTTGGGCCGGCAGACACCCACCCTCTCCCCGGGCGAGATGCAGCGCCTTCGGATCGCCACGCAGCTCCGCTCGGGGCTGTTCGGGGTGGTCTATGTGCTGGACGAGCCCTCTGCCGGGCTGCACCCCGCTGACGCCGAGCCCCTCCTGGCAGTACTGGAGCAGCTCAAGTCCTCCGGCAATTCCGTGTTCGTGGTGGAGCACAACATGGACATTGTCCGCCACGCCGACTGGCTCGTGGACGTCGGCCCGCGTGCCGGGGAAGGCGGCGGCGAAGTGCTGTACAGCGGCCCCGTGGCCGGCCTCGCCGCCGTCGGGGCCTCCGTCACACGCCCGTTCCTCATGCCGGATGGATCCAGGAGCGGTGATCACGACGGCGGCAGTACCGGCGGCGGTTACCGCACCGGCGCCCCTGACAGCAGCGTCCGTACCAGCCGCCGTCGGGAGCCCGGAGGCTGGCTGGAGCTGAGCGACATCACCCGCCACAACCTCCGCGGCCTTGACGCCTCCTTCCCGTTGCAGGTCCTGACCGCGGTAACCGGAGTCTCCGGCTCGGGCAAGTCGACGCTGGTCAGTCACGTTCTGGCCGATGTGGTTGGATCGGAACTTCACGGCGACGGCGCCACCGCTGACACCGATGAGGACCAGGCCATCAACGCCGGCGATCCCGGCACACCGCTGAGCGTCGGAACCGTGACCGGCTTGCACCAGGTGGACCGGCTGGTAACAGTGGACCAGAAACCCATCGGCCGCACGCCCCGGTCCAATCTGGCCACCTACACAGGACTCTTCGATGCCGTGCGCAAGGAGTTCGCTGCCACGGACGAGGCGCGGGCCCGCGGATACGGGGCCGGGCGCTTCTCCTTCAACGTGGCCGGCGGGCGCTGCGAAACCTGCCAGGGCGAGGGGTTCGTGGCCGTGGAGCTGCTGTTCCTGCCGGGCAGCTACGGTCCATGCCCGGGATGCCGCGGTTCGCGCTACAACCCTGAAACCCTTGAAATCACCTATCGCGGCAGGAACGTTGCCGACGTCCTGGGCATGACAGTGGACGCGGCCGCTGGATTCCTCAAGGACGTTCCCTCAGCTGCCCGCAGCCTTCAGACACTCCGGGACGTCGGGCTGGGCTATCTGCGGCTCGGGCAGCCCGCCACAGAACTCTCCGGCGGCGAGGCCCAGCGCATCAAGCTCGCCACCGAGCTGCAACGGGCACGCCGCGGTCACACGCTGTACCTGCTGGATGAACCCACCACGGGCCTGCATCCGGCCGACATCCAGCTGCTCATGGCACAGCTGCACGGGCTCGTCGACGCGGGAAACACGGTGGTCGTGGTGGAACACGAAATGGATGTTGTGGCTGCAGCAGACTGGGTGATCGATCTCGGCCCGGCCGGCGGTGACGCCGGTGGCAAAATCATCGCGGCCGGGACACCCACCACCGTCGCGGGATCCAGGGAGAGCCGCACGGCGCCGTACCTCGCCGCCGCGTGCCAGATTGGGCAATGACAGACTTCGGTGACATACTTCGGGCTCCTGGTGCATAAGGTCCGGTGTTGCCCTTGCATACTCAGGTGTAGCCTGATATAAGTCACCAGCAATGGTGCTGGTGCTGACCAAGGAGTCGTGCCATGAGTATCGAATCAAGCTCCGCGGCGGGGACCGTTCCGGGAAGTGGTCGCAGGGCTGAAAATCTCCTACCAAACCAAAGCAGTGTGTCGCCACAGGCGAGCATGAGCCCACCCTTTGCCGATCCGGCGGCTCTAGGTCTGGGCGCTTTCGCCTTGACCACGTTCGTCCTCAGTGTCATCAATGCCGGCCTGATCCCGAAAACAGTCGAACCCGTAGTCTTCGGACTTGCTCTGTTCTACGGCGGCATGGCCCAGTTCGCCGCCGGGATCTGGGAATTTGCCAACCGCAACGTCTTTGGCGCCACGGCCTTTTGCTCATACGGGGCCTTCTGGCTCTCCTTCTGGTTCTTGAGCCAGTTCAGCGCGGGCGGCCTTCCGCCAGCGGATGCCAGCAAAGGAGTCGGCCTTTACCTTCTGGCCTGGGCAATCTTTACCGCGTACATGACCATTTCCGCGTGGCGCGTCAGCATGGGGGTCTTTGCCGTATTCGTCTTCCTGACCCTGACCTTTATTGCGCTATTTCTCGGCGCCTTCTCCGGGGCAACCGGGCTGACAGTGCTGGGCGGCTGGCTGGGCATCGTGACGGCGCTTGTTGCCTGGTACTGCTCCTGCGCGGTGGTCGCTAACTCCACCTACAAACGGACTGTGCTTCCTGTGGGACGACGGTGACAGGCTATGGCCGCAGACCCAACAGAATCGGATGAGACCCTCGCAAACCTGTTGCACGAACAGCGGCGCTTTCCTCCCGACGCCGGTTTTTCCGCCCAAGCCAACGCCACGCCGTCGGACTATGAGGAAGCCGACGGCGACAGGCTGGCGTTTTGGGCGCGGCAGGCGGAACGGCTCGACTGGTCCGAAAAATGGAGCGAAGTCCTGGACTGGTCCAACCCGCCATTCGCCAAATGGTTCGTCGGGGGCAGGCTCAATGCCGCCTACAACTGCCTCGACCGGCATGTTGCTGCCGGCCGCGGCGACAAGGTTGCCTACTACTTTGAAGGCGAAGCCGGGGACACCCGCACCATCACCTATGCCCAGCTCACCCACCTTGTCTGCCAGGCAGCGAACACGCTGACCGACTTGGGCGTCACGTCCGGGGACCGGGTGGCCATTTACATGCCCATGATTCCGGAGACCGTCGTGGCGATGCTGGCCTGTGCGCGCATTGGGGCGCCGCACACAGTCGTGTTCGGCGGGTTCTCTGCGGACGCCCTCCGGACCCGGATCCACGACTGCGATGCGCGGATCGTCATCACCTCCGACGGCGCCTACCGCCGCGGCAAGGCCAACGGGTTGAAGTCCGCCGTCGACGAGGCCCTGCTGGACTGCCCGGACGTCCGCAACGTCCTGGTGGTCCGGCGCACGGGCCAGGAGGTCGACTGGACACCGGACCGCGATATTTGGTGGCACGAGTCGGTGGAACTGGCTTCCGCCGATCACGACGCCGAGGCCTTCGACGCCGAACATCCCCTGTACGTGATGTACACCTCGGGCACCACGGGAAAGCCCAAGGGCATCCTGCACACCACCGGTGGCTACCTCACGGCGTGTGCCTACACCCACTGGGCAGTGTTCGACCTCAAGGCTGAGTCCGATATTTTCTGGACAGCCGCGGACATTGGCTGGGTTACCGGGCACAGCTACATCGTGTACGGGCCCTTGGCCAACGGTGCTACTTCAGTCCTGTACGAGGGCACGCCGGACACCCCGCACCAGGGCCGCTGGTGGGAGATCATCGACAAGTACAAGGTCTCGATCCTCTACTGCGCCCCGACCGCCATCCGGACGTTCATGAAATGGGGCGCCCAGATACCGGCCAAGTACAGCCTCGAGAGTCTGCGACTGATCGGCACCGTGGGCGAACCGATCAACCCGGCTGCCTACATCTGGTACCGGGAGAACATTGGGCACAACCAAACGCCCGTCGTGGACACGTGGTGGCAGACGGAGACCGGAGCCATCATGATCAGTCCGCTCCCGGGAATAACGGCAGGTAAACCGGGCGCCGCCATGAGGGCACTGCCCGGGGTGGTGGCCGACGTCGTCAATGACGCGGGCGCACCGGTTGCTAACGGGTCCGGCGGCTATCTGGTCCTGAGAGAGCCCTGGCCATCCATGCTGCGCACCATCTGGGGCGACAACGACCGGTACGTGGAGACGTACTGGGCACGGTTCCCGGGGCTCTACTTTGCGGGGGACGGCGCGAAGAAGGACGAGGACGGGGATATCTGGCTTCTCGGCCGGGTGGACGACGTGATGAACGTGGCCGGACACCGGCTTTCGACGACGGAAATCGAATCGGCGCTCGTCGCCCACCCTAAAGTCGCCGAAGCCGCCGTCGTCGGAGCCCTCGACGAAACCACCGGGCAGGCCATCGTCGCCTTCGTCATCCTGCGCAGCGAGGTGGGCGACGGCGGACCGGAGGTCGTGGAGGAGCTGAGGGAACATGTGGCCAAGGAAATCGGCAAGATCGCCCGGCCCCGGCAGATCATGGTGGTAGCCGAGCTGCCTAAAACCCGGTCCGGCAAGATCATGCGACGCCTCCTCAAAGACGTGGCGCAGGACAGGCCGGTCGGGGATGTCACCACCTTGGCGGACTCGTCAGTCATGGAGCTGATCAAGGCCGGCATGCCGGGCGGCGCCGGCGCGGGGCAGTAGTTGGTGCGGGTTGGGTGAAAGGAAGACAGGGCGGTTTCGGCCGTGCAGGAGGGAGCGATGACTGATCGTATGGGCCGGGTGGTTTGCGACATCACCGTTACGGCCGACGGATACTCGGCCGGGCTCAACCAGACGGAGCAACGCCCGTTCGGTGACGACGGCGGCGACGGCTCCGGTGACGGGCTGCACGCCTGGATGTTCAGAACTCCCGACGAGAACCGGGCGGAGATCGATCAGATTATCGCCGCCAAAGCGTTCATCATGGGGCGCAACATGTTCGGCCCGGTGCGCGGTGAGTGGGATCGGCAGTGGAACGGCTGGTGGGGCGACGATCCGCCCTTCCACGCCCCCGTCTTCGTGCTCACGCACCACGCGCGCGAACCGCAGCCGATGGACGGCGGCACCACGTACCACTTCGTCACTGACGGAATCGAGTCGGCACTGGCACAGGCGCGCGTTGCGGCCGGTGACGGCGATGTCGCGATCGGGGGCGGCGCCACCACCATTAACCAGTACCTCGCCGCCGGACTGGTCGACGAGCTGCGGGTGCACATTGCGCCGCTCACGTTCGGCGCCGGCACCCGGCTGTTTGAGGGCGTACCGCCACTGAAACTCGAGCAGGTGAAGTCGCGGCCAGCGAGCCTGGTCACGCACGTGACCTACCGCGTGCTGCCCTGAGCTGGGCGGCGCTGTCGGTACGACAGATCTGGCGGCCGCCCGTCGCAGTCGATCGGGCCGGCGGCGCCGAAACCCTGCGGTCTAGCTCCGCAACGCCGCCAACGCCTCCGCCAAGGGCATGTGCAGCGCGGGGCCGTGGCCGGGCAGAATGATGGAGGCCTCGATGCCGTCCAGGCGGTGGATTGCGGCCAGCGCGGCTGTGGCGTCCGTGTGGTACATCGGGTGAAGCATCTGGGGTCCGGTTTTTCGGCTGAGCGGATGGCCGCTGACAAACGAATCACCGACGGCGATGACTCCGGCAACAGGCAGCAGGATTGCGACGTTGCCTGGCGTGTGGCCCGGTAGCGGGATCGCTGCGGGGGAGCCGGGCAGGCTCCGGAGCTCCTCCGCGTCCCATGCCCGGGCCTCCGGGGAAGGCTTCGCCGTGAGGGCGCCGGCCTTGATGACGTGGATCATCCAGCGGAAGACGCGGGGGCGCCAGGCCCGGACGAAGACCTGCCCGAACGTGACTTGGTGCTTTTCCTTCCCCTGGACGTGGGCCACTTCCTCCGGGGCGCACAGAATCGGTGTCCCGTACGATCTGGAGAAATGAGCCGCAGAGCCGGTGTGGTCCACGTGACCGTGCGTGATCAGCATGGCCCGGGCGTCAGCCGGCTGCAGGCCCAGATAGCGGAGGGAGTCAAGGACCAGAGGACGGTCGGCGGGATAACCGCTGTCAACGAGTATGAAGCCAGTCTGGTCGCGGACCACGACCCAGTTGGAGGCTGGTCCTTCGGCGAGATAGACGCCGTGCGCCTGCTCGGAAACGTTGATCGCGGGGTTCCACTGATTGGTTGGGTGCTGCACCCGGTACATCCTAGTTAACTCGCTGGTCCACAGCCTCTTGAACGGCTGATCGCCGAGGATTAGCATGGCCGGCACGGGCGTCGGTGGCGCACCGGTACGGTGCGGCAGCAAGGAGACGGCCATGGGCGGGACAAGTGCAAAGACGCCATCAGCGTTCCTGTTGGTCGACCTGATCATCTCCCTTGACGGGTATGCATCCGCCGAGGGGTGGCCCGGCTGGTGGGGTCTGGAGGGGCCGGAATACCTGGCGTGGCTGGAGCAGGAGGGGGAGAAGGGCTACACCTTCCTTCTGGGGGCGAAAACCTATCGGCTGATGTCCAACATGTCGCGGGAGGCCGCCGCCGGGGACCCGGGATTCTCCAAGGATGAGGGGGCCAGCCTGACCGGCCTTGCGGCCATGCCCAAGGTCGTCTTCTCCTCCAGCCTGCAGGCGCCCCTGACTTGGCCGAACTCGAAGCTGGTCACCGGCGACGCGGTTGAGGCCGTGCGGGAGATGAAACGGACCGGGACCGGCCCCTTAAGCACCCTCGGCAGCCTCAGCCTCTGCCGGTCGCTGCTGACCGCTGGCCTCGTGGACCGGTTCCGATTGGTTATCTTCCCGGTGATCACCGGCCGAACTGGCAGCGAACGGATCTACGACGGCTATCCTGACGTCGCGCTCCAGATGGTGGACAGCAGGACCTTCGACGGCCGGCTCCAGCTGCTCGAGTACATCCCCACCGTGCTCAACGGTCCGCCGGGCAGCAGACCTTCGTGAGCCAATCGGCCTGGAATCCTTCGGTCAGCGCACCGCGGAGTTGCTCCACGGGCATCGCTAAAGCACGAACAGCTACACGAGCGGCCACGGGTGACGCCTGCCGCTGTGATCCACCGGCAGTACACCCTCGCGCAGCAGGCGCTGCACCCGGCGCTGCACGGCGGTGACCTCGGCGTCGTCGAGGAGATCGGCGACGTCGGAAGGCACGGCGTCGGCCAGCGGCATCATGTCCTCGAGCAGGGCAGGGGGGATGGGCTCGCCCGCGAAGTCCCAGATCACCGTCCGTAGTTTGAAGTCTGCGGAAAAGCACAGCCCGTGGTCGATGCCCCACACGTGGCCATCGTCGCCGCGCAGCACGTGCCCGCTCTTGCGGTCGGTGTTGTTGGTGATGCAGTCGAACAGGGCGATCTGCGCCAAAACGGCATGGGTCTCGGGGGAGCCGGCGTACAGCGTGAAGTAGTGCTCACGCACGTCACCCTCGATGAACCACTGCAGCGAGCCGACCCCCAGAGGTGAGTCCTCGCGGATCACCGTCGGCGGCACAATCGCCCATTCAAGGTGTTCGCTGAGCAGGTACGCGGCGCGTTCCCGCCGGTACAGCCCGGGCTCAAAATCGATCAGCGGCCGTTCCCCGGCCTCCGGCTTATAGACCGCCCAGGCCGAGTCGTCTCCGCAGGAGAGCTGGACCAGGAACGTCGCGTTGCTGCTGTGCGGAATTCGCCCGAGCAGTTCGACGCGGCCATCGACCAGCAGCGTCAGTTCCCGGCCGGGCTCTTCCTCCTTCACCGTTCTTTCCATCTCACGGTGCCCGCATCACGGTGCCCGCAGCCCGCTCAAGGGTTCCAGAGTCGAGTTCACCGTGAGCACCGCCGGTGACTGGCCTTCCGCGTAGGAGATGACCGATACGGAGCCAGGGCTGACGACGATCCGTTGGAAGAGGTCAAGATGCGTCCCCAAGGCGTGGGAGACGGCGGCCTTGATTGGGTCGGCGTGGGAGAAACAGACGACGACGCCGCCGGCATGGGCGGTGCGCAACTCCTCAAGTGCACCGACCATTCGCGCCTGCATCTGCTGGAAGCTTTCCCCGCCCGGGAAGCTGAACTCAGACGGGGTGTGCTGCACGCTCTGCCACTCCGGCAGGCGTGCGATTTCGGCGAGCGTGGCCCCGGTCCACTCCCCGAAGTCGCATTCGATCAGGCCGGCATGGAGGATCACGTTACGCCCGGTGCAGGCGGCCGCCGGCGCTGCCGTCTCACGGGCACGCTCCAGTGGCGAGGAGTAGATGGCGTCGACCGGAAGACCTGCGAGTCGTTCCGCCACCCGTTCAGCCTGGACCCGGCCGCGATCCGACAGGTGGAGTCCCGCAGCGCGCCCGGGCAGCACCATGCCCGTGGTGGGCGTCTGTCCGTGCCGCACCAGAAGGAGCAGGGTGCTCGGCGGTGTTGGCGGTGCCGAAGCCGTTGCTTCAGTCATGAGCACAAGCGTAGCGGCAGGGGCCCCCGCCCGAGCTTGCGAGGGATGGGGTAGCCGCGTAGCGGTAGCGGCAGGGGCCCCCGCCCGAGCTTGCGAGGGATGGGGGTGGCCGCGGAGCGGTAGCGGCAGCGTTCGCGCGTCTGGAAATCGTGGAACGCTCGATTCAGCGCGGGTACGAGGACTACGGTGGTGGTGTGAGTAATCGTCCCGATGTCTTCACCGTTGGAGAGTTGCGCGCAGCCGGCCACGTCCACAAGGACCTGCGCCACGAGATCCGCGACAATCTCCTCGCCGCGCTCGCCGCTGACCGCGATCCGTGGCCCGGCATGTTCGGTTTCAGCCGGACCGTGCTGCCCCAGTTGGAGCGTGCCCTGATTGCCGGCCACGACGTCGTCCTGCTGGGGGAGAGGGGACAGGGCAAGACACGGCTCCTGCGCACCCTGGTCGGACTGCTCGACGAGTGGTCGCCGGTGATCGAGGGGTCGGAACTGAACGAGCATCCGTACGAACCGATCACGGAGCAGTCCCGGGCCCGTGCGCTCGCCGAAGGGGACCGGCTGCGCGTGGACTGGCGCCACCGCTCGGAACGCTATGTCGAAAAGCTCGCCACCCCGGACACCTCCGTTGCGGACCTGATTGGCGACGTCGACCCCATGCGGGTTGCTGAGGGCCGCCGGCTCGGCGACCCGGAAACCATTCACTACGGTCTTGTCCCGCGTTCCAACCGCGGCATCGTGGCCATCAACGAACTGCCCGACCTCGCCGAGCGGATCCAGGTGGCGATGCTAAATGTCATGGAGGAGCGGGACATCCAGATCCGCGGCTACGTGTTGCGGCTGCCGCTGGACGTGCTGGTGGTCGCCTCCGCCAACCCCGAGGATTACACCAACCGCGGCCGGATCATCACGCCCCTGAAGGACCGGTTCGGGGCCGAAATCCGTACCCACTACCCGATAGAGCTGGATGACGAGGTCGCGGTCATCCGGCAGGAGGGGCGGCTGGTGGCCGACGTCCCCACCATTCTCCTGGAGATCCTGGCCCGCTACACCCGTGCGCTTCGGCAGTCCCCGGCCATTAACCAGAGCTCCGGCGTCTCGGCGCGCTTCGGCATCGCCGGGGCCGAGACTGTGGCAGCGGCGGCGCTGCGCCGGGCCGCCGTGCGCGGGGAGGACGTGGCGGTCGCGAGGATCGTCGACCTGGAGAGTGCCGTCGACGTCCTCTCGGGCAAGATCGAGTTCGAATCGGGCGAGGAGGGGCGTGAACAGGCCATTCTTGACCATCTGGTGCGCACAGCCACTGCCGAAGCCGTGCGGGAACATTACCGCGGTCTCGACTTCGGCCCGCTCGTGGCGGCGCTCGACGGCCACAGGACCGTGACCACCGGGGAAGAAGTCACCGCGCGGGAGTTCCTCGAAAATCTCCCCGCCCTCAACGGTTCCAGCCTTTACGACGAGATCGGCGCGCGGGCGGATGCGAAGAACGACGGCCAGCGGGCGGCCGCCATCGAACTGGCACTGGAAGGTCTCTACCTCGCCCGGCGGATCTCAAAGGAGTCCGGCGACGGGGAGACGATCTACGGCTAAAGATCAACGACAGCATTAGCGCAGGAGAGACAGCACATGGGCGCTCACAACCGGTCCTCCCGGTACGGCCGGTACGCCGGCGGACCGGATCCGCTGGCGCCGCCGGTGGACCTGGCCGAGGCGCTGGACGCGATCGCCGAGGACGTCATGGCCGGCTACTCGCCCCGGAACGCGCTGCAGGAGTTCCTGCGGCGCGGCGGCCGGAACCGTGAGGGCCTGGACGACCTCGCCGGCCGCGTCCAGCAGCGCCGGCGTAATCTGCTCGGCCGGCACCGGCTGGACGGCACGCTCAGCGAGGTCCGGAAGCTGCTCGACACCGCCGTGCTGGACGAGCGCAAGCAACTGGCCCGGGACACCATGATGGACGACACGAACCGCTCTTTCCGGGAGATGCAGCTGCAGAACCTGCCCGCTTCCACGGCGGCGGCAGTCAACGAGCTCGCCTCCTATGACTGGCAGTCGAGCACTGCACGGGAGGCCTACGAGCGGATCAAGGATTTGCTGGGCCGGGAAGCCCTTGACCAGCGGTTCGCCGGCATGAAACAAGCGCTCGAGAACGCCACGGACGAGGACCGCGCCGCCGTGAACGGGATGCTGCGCGACCTCAACGAGCTGCTCGACAAGCACCGGCGCGGCGAGGACACCGACGAGGACTTCCAGGACTTCATGGCGCGGCACGGGCAATTCTTTCCAGAGAACCCGGAATCTGTCGAGGAACTGATCGACGCCCTGGCACAGCGCGCGGCCGCGGCCCAGCGGCTCCTGCAATCCATGTCCCCGGAGCAGCGCGATGAGCTGATGCGTCTTTCGGCGCAGGCATTCGGCTCGGCCGAACTGATGGCCCAGCTCGACCAGCTCGATTCCAGCCTGCGCGCGCTGCGTCCCGGTGAGGACTGGGCCGGCTCCGAACGTTTCGAGGGCCAGGAGGGGCTCGGGCTGGGTGACGGCACGGGCGTGCTGCAGGACATCGCCGAACTCGACCAATTGGCCGAGCAGCTCTCCCAGTCCTACAGCGGATCCACCCTCGATGACTTGGATCTGGACGCCCTGGCACGCCAGCTGGGCCAGAACGCCGCCGTGACCGCCCGCACCCTCGCGGAGATCGAACGGGCCATGCAGGACGGCGGCTACCTGCGGCGGGGCGCCGGCGGCGATCTGCGGTTGTCCCCACAGGCCATGCGGCGGCTGGGGAAGTCGCTGCTACGCGACACTGCCAGGCAACTGTCCGGCCGGCAGGGTCGCCGGGACACGCGCGTGGCCGGGGCCGCCGGCGAGCAGGTCGGCTCCAGCCGCGAGTGGCAGTTCGGCGACGCCGAACCGTGGGACGTCACCCGCACCATAACGAACGCCATCCGCCGCACGATGGCCGATGGCGGTGATCCGAGCCGCGGCCTGCGCCTTGGTGTGGGGGACATCGAGGTGGCGGAAACGGAGGCGCGGACGCAGGCCGCCGTCGCCCTGCTTGTCGATGTGTCGTTCTCCATGGCCGCGGAGGGGCGGTGGGTGCCGATGAAGCGCACCGCGCTGGCCCTGCACCACCTTGTCTCGACCCGCTTCCGCGGCGACCGGCTCCAGCTGATCACGTTCGGCCGCTACGCGCAGTCCATGGACATCGGTGAGCTCACGGCCCTGCCGGTGATGCGGGAACAGGGAACAAACCTGCATCACGGCCTGCTGCTGGCCAATCGATTCTTCCGCCAGCACCCGTCCATGCAGCCCCTCCTCCTGGTGGTGACCGACGGCGAACCCACAGCGCACCTGTTGCCGGACGGTGAGTCCTGGTTTTCCTGGCCGCCGGACCCGGAGACGATCCGCATCACGGTGGCGGAACTGGACCGCCTGGGGCGCGCGGGCGTGCAGGCCACGTTCTTCCGGTTGGGCGAGGACCCCGGCCTGGAACGGTTTGTCCAGCGGATGGCCCGGCGCATCGACGGCAGGGTGGTGGCGCCCGACGTCGGGGACCTGGGGGCCGCCGTCGTCGGGGAGTACCTCCGCGCTCACTTCCACGGCCCGTACGACGACGCCGACTGGAGCCCTTAGCCGGCCAACGCCCGAAAGAGCGGCCACCACGGTCCGCTGCCGAGGCACTCAAAAATCTGAACTGTAACGTCCGGGTAACAGCTCTTTTTGATGATCTGTTTAGGCCCGGCAAATCCCTCCCAGGTTCTGCGCCCTGGTGCAAACATCCGGGCTGATACGGCTCCATGCCAGAAAGGGGAGGACAATGACTGACCTGAAGGATGATTGGACCCGTGCGGAGGGAAATGGCCCACGAAAACGAATCTGGGTCCAACACGTGGCCGTCGAAACTGACAAGCTGCAGATCCGGGTGGACGCAGCCCGGGCCAGAGGAAATTTGACCAAGTCGCAGGAAGTCATCGCCGACGGTATCTGCCGGTTCATTGGAAGGGCCCGCGCTGCCGCCTTCCGAGATGATCCCATTCCCGGGCGCTTGGCCAACTGGTGGCGGGGAACTCTGGTAGAGGCTGCCTACCGGAACATGCACACAGCCCGAGCGCAGTTGATCGATCTGTATGACAAGGCAGAGCTGAGGGCCGAAATCCCGATGGTCGTGGCCCGGGCCAATGCGACCTTGCACAGGGACGACCCGCGGCGTATCACCATTCCAGATTTGGAGGCGGAGTCCACCGAAGTCCAACGGTCCCGAATGCGGCGCGTGATAGGTGACAGCTATGAAAACTTAGACCTCAAACATGCACAGCTCCGCAGCTTCCGCAATATCCTGCTTATCGCTGCGACCTTTATCGCCGTCGGCGTGGCCGCGACCCTCGTAGTGGTGTACACCAACCCCTATCTGATTCCCCTCTGCTTCCCCAAGCAAATAATCTCGAGCGCGGAAGGCGCACTCACCACGGTTAGTGGCATGTCTTGCCCAACCAGCTCGGGAAGTCAGGCATCCCCGGGCAGCGCGGACATCCTCGTCGTAGCTCTTCTCGGAGGATTGGGTGGCGCAGTCGCTGCCAGCCTGTCGATCCGCAACCTGAAAGGAACCTCCGAGCCCTACGACGTGCCGGTCGCATTGGCGTTTCTGAAGGTACCGCTGGGCGCGCTGACAGCCATACTGGGCCTGATCGCGATACAGGGCAACTTCGTCCCCGGGCTGTCGGTCCTGGACTCACAAGGGCAGATCCTGGCCTACGCCCTCGTCTTTGGATTCGCCCAGCAGGCGCTGTCCAGATCGCTGGACAAGAGGGCGCAGACGATTCTGGAGGGACTGCCTGGAGGCACAGCCAACGAACCGGCGCCACCTGGCTCAGGCAAGCTGCTGCGTCCCACCGAATCGCCAGCGGTGCCCGAACCGTCAACTGTCGCGGCGCTGGCCCCGTGAGGCGCTGGCCAGCGGAACGGGGGGAATCAGGTTCTGCGATTTCCAGCTGCTACGCAGTTACTCGTTTGGCAGCTTCAGTTGGCCCTCGTCGGCGATCGTTGCCTTTGACTCGTTGGTAAGAGTGACATTGATGTTGTAGGCGCCGGTTCTCTTCAGATCAGGCACCCAAATCTCGGCGACACCCGCATCATGTTGCGTCGACGGGACGATTCTGTATGCCAGATTTTCGGCTCGCCAACTCTCCGATACGTCAACACCGTCCAGGGACCAGGTCAAGAGTAGTGGGACACCGGCTACTCCCTCGAGGTCGAGTCCAACCGCGACCGTCCATCCCATCGGTTCGCTGCCGGCATTGGAGGGTTGGCTACCGTCTTTGGTTTCTATTTCGGCCAGCGCTTGTTTCAGCTCTGCGGCCAGCTGTTCTGGTGAGTGAGGCTGGCCCTTGTCGTCGACGCGCTCCAATGTTGTACTCCGACTCGCCCACTTAGACGCGTCAGGTGCCACGCCGTCCTCCACGAGTTGCTTCTCCACGGCCGAGCGGGCGTTTTCCGAGGGAATCTCCGGAATCCGACCTTTCGCCGGCGTCGGTTGGATTGTCGGCGTTCCCGTTCTGGGTACCGGGAGAGTGACCGCAGGCGATGGCGTACCAGCGGGCGTCGGTTTGGGGATGGCGGTGAGTATTGCAGTAAACCCGATTCTCGTGGGTGCCGACGTGCCGGGCTTAGCGGGCTGTGTCAAAACGGGGGGAAGAAGGGTCGGCATGGCTGCGCCGACATGTATCAGGGGCAGTGAATCAGCTTGCTTTCTGATTTCGAGATTCACTGCGTGGGCGGCTCCCCTGAGGGTAAGATTTTTACCCAATCCCTCGATCGGGAAGTCAGCAAGCGGCGTCCTTTTGGTAATGGTCACCGATTTTATCGTTGCCAGGTCAGCAGGGTCCACGAAGAAGCGATCCCATAGGGCCAAAATGCTCCCCAGGGCGGCTGCTATAGTTCCTGCGCCAATTAGGAGTGTTTTGCCGCGTCGATACCAAGGAGTGACGGTGTCCGGTTGGCTTATGCGTTGAGTTGTGCGCGGGACTTCCCTTGGGACGTCGCCGCTGCCCGCGGTAGAACCGCTGTCTTTCGGCAGCGTGTGCACTGAAGAAACGGGAGTGCGCATGTACTTTATCGACGCTGTCGGCATGGTCGAGTCATTACAATAAAAGCGCAGTTTGATCTTGCCGAACTGCAGGAGATCACCATTTTGAAGTGGTGTTGGACCATCAATTTTTCCCGCGTTTATCCATGTCCCGTTTAGTGATCCCAAATCGGCGATGGTCGCCTGGCCGGCAGCGCACTTGAGGAGAGCATGCCGCCGGCTTACGCCCTCGTATCGCAGAACGATTCCGGCCGCGCTCCCGCTGCCTATCACCGCTTCGCCTTCAGGGACGAGAAAAGTGGTGCCCGGCTTTTCACCGTTGACGATGAGGAGTTTAAGGTCGGAGCACTCGTCCATCATGTCTCCTCGAAACAAACCAAAGCCGCCCTATCAGACCTGGCTGGCCCTCAGCGAGACCCGCCCGCGGCCCCACGCAGTGGGCGCCACCCGTCACATTGTCAGGCAACGGGCAGGCTCCAGTGACGCTGAACTTGTTAGCGCCTCTTATCAGTGCCTTTTGAAGGCGTCTTTGATTTTTTCGCCGGCCTGCTTCAGGTCGGCTTTTTTCTGCTGGCTCTTGCCCTCGGCCTTCAAGCCGTTGTTGCCGGTGGCGTCGCCGGTGGCTTCTTTGCCTTTGCCGTGGAGTTTCTCGGCGGCGTTGTGAATCTTGTCTCCCAAACCCATGATGGTTCTCCTTACTGGGCCGCTCCCGCGGCGCGCATGCCGCGGACGCCGGTAATTAATTGTAGGGACGAAGCCGTAGAGAATGGGGGCCAATATGCTGGGCGTGCACCGGGCTTAGGCTGGCCCGGACGCTTTTGCGGCTTTGGCGGCGGCCTTGGCAGCCTGCTTGCTGGCACGGACCTTTGTCAGCGACTCCGGGTCCACGATGTCGGCGACCGAAAGAAAGGCACCTTCCTGGCCGTAATGGCCGGCAGCCTCCCGCCAGCCCTCCGCCTGGAGTCCGCACTGCTTCCCGAGCAGTGCCAGGAAGATCTTTGCCTTTTGTTCGCCGAATCCGGGCAGTTCTTTCAACCGGTGGAGCACTTCCTGCCCATCGGGGTTGTCCTGGGTCCAGATGGCCGTTGCATCCCCATCCCATTCGCGCTGTACGGTCTCGGCAAGGGCCTGCACGCGGCTTGCCATGGAGCCGGGGAACCGGTGGACGGCCGGACGCTCCTTGAACATCTCAACGAAGGCCGCCGGGTCGTATTCGGCGATCGCAGCAGGATCCATGGACCCCGTGCGGGTTCTGATCTTTTCGGGCCCGGCGAACGCCGACTCCATGGTCACCTGCTGGTCAAGCAGCATGCCCGTCAGCAGTGCGAACGCGTTATCGCCGAGAAGTTTATCCGCGGCGGGGTCGCCAGTTATGTGCAGTTCCATGCGCCCATCCTGCCACCTGACGTGCTCCTCAATCACCCCACATTGAGCATGGACCCGATCCTCGAACAGGCTGGGCGGGGCTTGCTGGGCCTTGGATTCACGATTCCGGCGTTCTAGCCCCGGCCTGGCCGGCGGCACGGCGTTGCGGAAAGGCAAAGCGGTCAAGGTCATTAGCGGCAGCCACCACGGCTCCGCCGGAGCGGCTCCGGGCCTGCTCGGCCAGCGGGGCCACGTCGCCGTAGCGCGACGAAAAGTGGGTGAGGACCAGGGTCCCCGCGCCGGCTGATGCTGCCAGCTCGCCCGCCTGCCCCGCTGTGAGGTGGCGGAACTGCGAGGCGAGGCCGACGTCGTCGTCGCTGAAGGTGCACTCGGTGACAAGCAAGTCGGCACCCTCCGCCAGTTCCTCCGCGCCCTGGCACGGCGCGGTATCCATGACGAACGCGAATCGTTGGCCGGGCCGCGGGACGCTCACCTCCGACAGGCTGACGCCGCCCAGGCTCCCAACACGCTCCAGGCGGCCGACGTCGGGACCCGCTATCCCGGCTGCCGCGAGCCGGTCCGGAAGAAACGTGCGGGCGTCGGGCTCAACGAGCCGGTAGCCGTAGGCTTCGATGCGGTGATTCAATGCCCGGACGTAGAGGCCCGGGGCGATTGGCTCGGCAGCCCTGTGGCCGGGGCCCGCGTGTTCGATGCCACCATAGGCAAAGCCGCCGTGCGGGTGCAGCCGCAGATCGATCCCAGGAGTGGCGACGGACACGAGAGCCCGGACCACGTCCTCGCCGGAGGCAGGGTAGTGCAGGTGGACGGGGTGGTCGACCCTGTCGAGGGCCATGCGGGAAAGGACGCCCGGCAGGCCGTAGCAGTGGTCGCCGTGCACATGTGTCAGGCAGATCCGCGCGATCCGGGAGGCGCCGACACCGGCGTGGATCATCTGCCGCTGCGTGCCCTCACCGGGATCGAAGAGTATGTCCTCATCATCCCAGCGCAGCAGGTACCCGTTGTGGTTCCGGGTCCGGGTGGGGACCTGCGAGGCGGTGCCGAGGACGACGAACTCACGCATGAAGCCCAGTCTGCCACTCGTCACCTGGCAGGTCAGCGGGGAACCCCCGGATGCTTCGCCGTTGGCTCAGTATATGAAGATTGGCAGCCAGTCCGGGTTGTGTGCGTGAACCAGCGCGAGGAACAGAACGAAGTCGAAAATCAAGTGCACTGTGACCACATAGGTGAAGGACTTCGTCAATCTGAAGGTGTAACCCTGCAGCAGCGCGAACGGGAACGTCAGCAGGGGCCCCCAGGCCTGATAGCCGATCTCCCAGAGGAAAGACGAGAAAACCACGGCTTGCAGGATATTGGCCAGCCAGTCTGGGAAGTGCTGCCGCAGCAGCGTGAACGTGGTGCAGATGAAGAACAACTCGTCCCAGATTCCAACAGCGTTCACCCCGAGAAAGAGCCGCCAAAAGGTGGTCGCATCGGATGGGTCCGGCCAGTTTTGGTAGACCCCAGTGCTGATCAAGTACACAGGCAGAATGAAGTATCCGAGCGCTGCCACGCCGATCAGGTACAGCTTCGCGGTCAACGGCCACCTACGGCCGGTGTTTACCGGAAACCTGATGATCCTCTCGCCATAAACGAACCGCGACACCAGCCACGGCACCAGTACGGCCAAGGAAAGGGCGCCACCCATGAGGGCCATGTGCTGGATGCTCAAGTCAGCGTTCAGCGGAACCAGGCTGATAACGAACATTCCTGCCGCCACCAGCGCGAGGTGCCGCAGCAACCCCCGGTCAATGAAAGCCGCGGTGAGCAGACCCAGGGCCAGCACGCCGTAGCCGAGGGGGTTGTTCTCGACGCCGAACAGCAGCACCCCGGACACTGAGACAAGCGCTGCTGGCACCAGCTTCCAACTGAGCGCAGTACGGGGTGTTCCGGTCGAAATCGATGCCACCCAATAAGCATGTCAGTGCAGTCCGTGGTGCGGAATGGTGCGAAACGTGGCCAGGCGGCACGGCCGCCTGGCCACGTCGTTTTAGTTTTCTGCCGCCGTCCGCGTGGTGAACGGCAGGACGAGCCTGGACTGGTGGGCGGCGTCGCGGTAGATCTTGTGGGTGACGGGCCGGCCCACGGGAAGGTGGAAGGCATCGGGCGGCAGTAGGGCGTTGTGCTCGTCGGCCAGCGGCTCCCCGTTCGACAGTTCGGCGGTCAGCTTGTGGCCCGGCTTGAACGTATTCGCGAACGGGTAGAGGCGCAGCACATACTCCTCGATCGTCCCCGGCTCCACCGGCACGGAACGGGTGTGCGGGTGGTAGGGATTGCCTTCCGTGGTCCGCTCGTCGAGCTCACGGTGCGAGGCCTTGAGGTAGCCGCTGGTGATGAGCTGGCGCTTGCCGTTGGGGGCGTAGTCCCACAGGCGCAGGATGAAGTTGGTGTCCGGCTGGTCGATCTCGGCGAAGATGTGGCCGGCGCCGGTGCCGATCATCTCCGTGTCCTCCTCGAACGGCTCTGTACTCCAGCTGGTGATCTCCACCTTGTCGGTCACCGTCAGCGGCGCCTGGTAGAAGCCGTCCGGGGCGGCGTACTCGGCACCCATCGGCTCCGGCTCGGCGGAGAGTTTGTGGCGCGGGCGCAGGAACAGTGACTTGTACTTGACGTCCTTCGGCGGCCACTGGTCTGCGGTCACCACCTCGCGGGAGCCCTCGACGAAGACGCTCACGGCCGGCTCGTCCATGACGCCGTTGTCGATGCCCTTGATCCAATAGTCGTACCACCGGAACATCTTGTCGTGCTCCTCGATGAAGGGGCGCGACTGCATCGGCGGGTAGGGGCCGATGTCCAGCTTCTTGGGTCCCTTCAGCTCGTTGAACAGTTCGATCGTGCCGTCCATGGTCCATCCGCGGCCCTGGTCGATCTGCAGCCACACCGGGATGTCGATGTTCGGGGCCAGCGTGATGGGGTTGCGCTCCTCGTACCAGTCGCCGTCGAGCTCGTTCATCACGATGTCGAACCAGGCCTCGTGGTTCTTGGGGTAGTTCAGGACGTGGACAAGGTTCGGCCAGGCGGCGACGTCCGGGTCCTGCAGCCGCTGGTCGACGAGTTTCTTCAGTTCCTCGGGGGAGTGCTTCTCGATCATGCGGGACTTGGCGTCGTCGGTGAACGCCCACCCGGAGTCACCGCCGCGGCCTTCGCGGGCCGCGCGGGGCATGAACCACATGACACCACCGTGGTAGGTGGTCTCGTAGAAGTCGTAGTGGCCGCCGGAGACGAAGATCGCTTTCAAGTGCGGCGGGCGCTCGGCCGCGGCCAACACCTGCATGGAGCCAAAGTAGGAGATGCCCACCATGCCGACGTTGCCGTCGCACCACGGCTGCTCCGCGACCCACTCGATGAAGTCGTACGCGTCCTGGCCCAGCGAAACGCCGCCGGCGTTGTAGTTGCCGATGTGCTCGCCGCCGGAGTGGCCGGAGCCACGCAGGTCGCCGATGACGTGGACGTACTCCTCCTTGACGATCCGGGCGATGTCGCCGGCCTCGATGCACCCGTCCCACATCGGGCTGGGGCGCCGCTGCGGCGGGGTGGTGAGGGCCAACGCCTGCAGCTCCTTGCCATACGGGCTGAGGGCCACCAGCGCCGGGCGCGGCTTGTCGTCGGCACGCTGATAGGCGTCCGCGGCGAGTTCGACACCGTCGCGCATCGAGACCCTAAGGTCCTTGCGGACGGCGATCTTTTCGCCACCGGCATTCAGTATCTGGAAGTCATCCATGAGTGCTTATCTCCTCATCTTCGGGCAAGTGGTTCGACGGCGAATGGTCCAACGCAGTGCGGTAGCCGTGCAGCGTCGTGAAGAACGGGGATGGCTCCAGGGTGGGGTCCCCCGCGTAACCAAGGTCCTCGGCGACACGGGCGAAGGGCGAGTACGGCGAGTCTGTATCCTGCAGTCCGGCAGCCAGGCAGCCGAAGGCCGCATTCTGGACGCGGGCCTCGATCTCCAGGCTTTCCTGAAGAGCTTCCCGGGCCTGCCCGGCGTCGAGCTCCACTCCGTAGGGTGCGCCGTCCGCGCGGCGGTACGGGTGCCCCAGGTAGAGGCGCTGCGGTCGGATCTCATCGCAGAGAAACTGCAGGCTTGAGCGGTAGCCGGCCGGGTCCACAAAACCGGGGAATCCGTTGGCCGCACCGTGCACCTGTACGGCGTCGCCGACGAACACGTCGTTTTGTCCGTCTACGACATATGCCACCGAGCCCGGGGTGTGGCCGGGAATCGCGTGGACCGAGACAGTGACGTCACCGCCCAGAGAGATGGTCTCACCGCCCCGCACCAGCAGCGTCGGCTCCATCTCACCGGAGATGACGGCGTTTGTGGCCGCCGTCAGCTGCGCCTCGCCGTCGGGATCAAGCAGATACTGCGCCCGGCCGGAAAGGTATTCGTCCACATGCGCCCGGCGGGAGCGTAGCAGCGGTGCGTCGGCCTCATGGATCACCACTTGCGCGCGCCGTCCCGTGAGCTCCCACAAGGCGAAGGCGCCGCCGATATGGTCGATGTGTCCGTGGGTCAGCAGGATCCAGCGGACATCCTCGATCCGGCGGCCCAGCTTCTCTAGCGCGGGGATCATGCCTTGGGCGGGCGACGAGGCAATTCCCGTGTCGACGATGGCGGGCTCCGGGGCGTCGATGAAGAAGCTGTAGAGACCGAACCGGCCCCACGGGGAAACCATGGGATGGACGGCAACCGAATCCGTCACTGTCCGGCCCTCGCGTTCAGGAATTCACCCGTCTCCTCGAACGCCCGGTAGAACTCCGGAATCCAGGAGAAGTTCTGGACGAAGCCGTGGTTGGCCCCCTCGTAGCGGCTGATCGTCGTGTCCACGCCGGCCTCGGTCAGGCGCCGGCCGTAGAGTTCGCCTTCGTCCCGCAGCGGGTCGTGCTCGGCCGTGATGACGAGGGCCGGCGGCATGCCTGCGAGGTCCTCGCGCTTGATGGGGGACACGAGGGGATCTGCCGGGTCCGCGCCATTCTCAAGGTAAAACGAGTTGAAGGGTTTGAGGCCCGCCGTCTCCAGTCCGTATCCCTCGGCGTTCTCGCGCAGCGAGGCGTAACGGTCGGCGGCGAAGTCCAGGTCCAGCGACGGGTAGAACAGCACCTGGTGAGTAATCCGGCTGAAGCCGTCGTCGTGGGCAATCGCTGCGACGGCGGCGACGAAGTTGCCTCCCGAACTGTCGCCGGCGATGGCCAGGTTCTTCCCGTCCCAGCCCAGGCTGTTGCCCTGCTCGGCGGCCCAGCGGACCACGCCGTAGCAGTCTTCAAGCCCGGCTGGGAAGGCGGCCTCCGGGGCCAGCCGGTAGCCGACCGAGATGACCTTGTGGCCGGTTTCCTTGGCCAGGGCCCGCGCCACGTGGTCATAGGTGTCCAGGCTGCCCAGGAAGAACGCCCCGCCGTGGAAGTAGACCAGGAGGCCGTAGGCGTCGGCGTCGGCCGGTGTGTAGATCCGCACCGGCACCTCGCCCGACGGCGCTACAGCCATGGCGTCCTCGACGGCGTGGAGCGGGAGGCGCTGCTCCAGCGGCGGGACCTGGGCGGCCTCGCCGGCGCGCATGGCCTCCGGGTTCAGCGGCGAACCGTCCGGCGCCGGCAGAGTGCTGAGAATCTTGGCAATTTCGGGATGAATCGTCATGGCGATCAGCCTTTCACTGCGGCCGCGGGCATCTGGGACGAGGGCTTCTGCCCCGGGAAGACGTCGTTGACCTCTTCCGCGCTCCAGCCTTGGCGGGAGATGCGCTGCAGTTCGTCCGTCACCGGCTTGCGGGTTGCCTGGAACAGGGCCAGGGCCTCCTTTACGGAAGCGGCCTGGGCCAGCGCATCGGCAAGGGCGCCGGCGTCCTCGATGGCAGAGTTCGCGCCTTGGCCCTGGTGGTGCAGCATCGAGTGGGCGGCGTCGCCCATCAGCACGGCGGAGTCCGTGTGCCATGTGTGCACGGGGTCGATGTCGTAGACGGCGCGGATGTTGACCGCGTCCATGTCGAGGCCCCGGGCGATCTCAACGATCCGCTCGTCGAAGCCTTCCACCGACTTCAACAGATCTTCCTTCGTGACAGTGGGGGCCCAGGTGCCGTCCGTATTCAGGGCAGTAATGTCGAAGGACATCTGGTTGCGGTGGCGCAGCGGCAGCAGGTAGACCTTGGTGCCCTTGCCGATGTACATCCGCAGGTTGTCGTCCACCACCATGCCCTGGGCGTCATCAGCGGAGATCACCACGCGGTAGGCGTGCTCGCCGGAGAACACCGGGCCCTCGTCGCTGAACAGCTGCTCGCGCACCACGGACTTGATGCCGTCGGCACCGACCACCAAATCGACGTCGACGGTCTTCCCGTTGGTGAAAGTGAGGACGGAGCGGCCGCCCTTGTCCGCAATCGTCTCCAGCTTGTGGCCGAGCTGCACCATGCCCTCGGGGAGCACGCCGAGCAGCGCCTCGATGAAGTCGCCGCGGTGGATGAGGTACGTCTGCTTTTCATCACCGAACTCGGGCCAGGTGTCCTTCATGAGGGGTTCACCGGTTGCCGTGAGGATCTCGAAGTAGTCGCTCGGTGAGCTCACTTTGGCGATCGCCTCGAAGATGCCCCACTGGCGGAACCGGGCCATGGTGGCGGGCCGCAGCCCGATGCCGGCGCCGACCTCGCGCATTTGAGTTGCCTGTTCGTAGACCTTGACGTCGGCGCCGAGCAGGCTCAGCGCCTTGGCCGCCGCCGCGCCGCCGTAGCCAGCGCCGACGATGGCGATTCTAAGGTTCTTGATTTCCGAAGCCTTCATGGTTTTATCTCTTTCTTGACTCTTTCTTGGCCCGGGCCAAGCGTGGGGAAGGGGAAGTTGCGCTGGTCTGTCCGGGGTCAGGCAAGGGACAGGAAGTCGGCAGGGTTGTCCTCAAGCAGGAGTTTGAGGGTGGCGTCGTCGATGCCGGCCGCCCGCATGTCCGGGATCATGTCCTCGAAGATGTAGTTGATGGTGTGGCCCTTGACGCCCGGCCAGCCCAGCGGGCTGCAGTTGGCGTCGGCCGAGACGAGGAGCTTGTCCGCGTAGCCCTTGTTCACGAGGCTGACGAAGTGCTCCATCCGTTCGGCGCGCCTGCGGCCCCAAAACGGCGGGTCCGGGAGCTCGAGGTCGTAGCCAAAGGTGTCGAAACCGATGCGGCCACCCTGCTCGTAGATCCAATCGTGCGGGGTGACCGGGGCGTTCAGGCCGTCGTCGGCGTGCCCGAAGAGCACGCGGTCCAGCGGTAGGCCCTCTTCGTTGAAGATGGTCACAGCGGGTTCGGGGTCGATGGCCAGGTGGGTCAGGATCGGTGCCCCGGTGACGACGGCGGCGCGGGCCGCTGCCCGGTAGATATGCTTGTCCAGGTCCGTCATGCGTCCGCCGCGGCTCACGCCGACCTTGATGACGCCAGCCTTGGCACCGGTGGTACCGATCCCGACAGTGATCTCGTGGATGAACACCTTGGTCAAATAGTCCACGGTGGCGCGGGAGAAATGCGGCAGTGCGGTGTCGCCGCCGACGAAGCCGGTGCAGGCCACGATGTGCACGCCCGTCTTCTGGGACAGGGACTTGTAGTAGTCCACGTCACGGCCGTTGCAGATGCCCGTGGCATCAACGAAGGTCCCGCCACCGTATTCGCGGAATTTCCGCAGCTTCGGCACGGTCTCCTCGTAGGCCTGCTCCGGGGTCTTCCACCACTTGGTGTCCAGTTCGGACCCGGGCATGCCGTAGCCGATGTGTTCGTGGACAGCCACGATTTCCAGTTCTTCGGCCGGGATGGTTCCCAGCACTGTGTTGACCTTGGTCATTCATCCACCTCAGGGGTTCGAAAGCGTGTTGTGTGTCGGCCGACGCGTGCTTAGCGCACGGTCAGCAGGTTGCGCGGGTTGTCCACGAGGATGCGCCGGGCGTCTTCCTCGCTCAGGCCGAGCGTCTGGAGATACGGCACGAACGTGGTCAGAACATGGCTGTAGGGCAAGTTGTACTCCGGCAGGCCCTTGGCCACGCCGATCGAGTTGCCCGAAAGGATGATCTTGTTGGCATGGCCGGCCTCGACGAGCTCGAGCACAAGCTCGGCGCGACCGTGGTCAGTCAGGTAGTCCGCGTGGTCGTTCAGGCCCACGTGGTCGATGCCGACGAAGGCTCCTCGGCCAGCTACCTTGACGGCGGTCTCGGCGGCGTCCTTGCGGTCCAGGTCGCCCACGAGCACCCGGTCGGCCCCGACCTGCTCGTCCAGGACAACGTCCAGATCGTGAAGGGCGTCGGCACCGAAACGGATGGAGACGGGAACGCCGGTGTTCTTGGCGGCTCGGGCGGCGCCGCGGAACAGGCTTTCCTCGGTCGGGGTCATGCCGACGCGGTCGGCGATGGTGGCCACGATGCCTGCGGCGGCACGGCGCTCGACGCGGGGGACCACCATCCCCTCGGTGACCTCCTTGCCGAAGAGTTCCCCGAACTTTTCGGCCGGCCACGGGGTGGGCGGATTGGTCTGCGGCGTAAGGAAGTATCCGCCGAGTTCTTCCTCCGGGCCCAGGCCCGTGGAGGCGACGATGTGGACGCCGGTGGAGCGGGACAGAGCCTCGTAGAGCTTAAGGTCGCGGCCGTGGAACATGCCGGTGCTGTCGACGATCGTTTGGCCGCCGTGCTCGCGGAAGTCGTTGAGCTTCGCCGCCAGGGCCGCGAAGATTTCCGCCCGGTCCATGGTGATGTCCGGGGCGTATTGGGCGCCCGGGAGCACCGACAGCAAGGCCTCATGGACCGCGACGACGCCCAGTTCAGCAGCAGCGACAGGCCCGAGGACCGTGTTGACGCTTGGCCCGGCCGGGGTATGGAACGCGTCACCGGCGGTGGCGACGGGTGTGGTGTGACTCACTTGGCTTCTCCCTTGAAGATCGGGTGCTGAATGCAGGGGCGCCGCGGAGTTCGACGGTGCCGTCGCCCCGCTGCGGTGTAGTCAGGATCACCCATTTCTTTACAACATGTCAAGAAATTAGGCGAAACGTTCACGCAATACCGATGAAGGCGCTATTGAGGCAGACGGTCAGTAAATCTTCTTGACATCATGTAAAGATTCACAGCAGAATGTGGGGAATGCCACATCCATCCCCGGCCTACCGCTCCCACCCCGGTAGAGCACCTTCTGGCGCTTCACCGGAGAGTCGACCGGAAACAAGGAGTTTCATCGATGAGTCAGACCACCTCTGTGTCGAGCCGCGGCTCGGTACGAGCCACCTTCGTAGCCGCCTACAGCGCGGTCACGCTGGCCCAAATCACCAATGCACTGCCAGGTGCCCTCAACGGCACCTTCGCCGTCGAATTCCACACCTCGGGCGCGGGCCTGACCTGGATCGCAGGCATGTTCATGATGGGCATCGTGGTGTTTGAGCTCAGCTGGGGGCTCCTCGGCGATATGTTCGGCCGCAAGAAGCTGCTATATGCGGGCGCCGTGGTCAGCGTCGCCGGTTCCGTCCTGGCGGCGCTGGCCACCACCACCGAAATGATGATCGCGGCACAGGCAGTCGGCGGGATTGGGGCGGGCATCCTCTTCCCCATTTCGCTGTCCATGATCGCGGCGATCACCCCCGACCACGGCGCCCGGGCGAAGGTGATCGCCACCTGGGCCGGGTTCCTCTCGCTTGGTGCGGTGATCTCCCCGATGCTGGCAGGCCTGACGGCCCAAGCCTTCACCGTGGCAGGTCCCGAAGCAGGCGCGCCTAACGTCTTCAGCGGGTGGCGCGTGGCCTACTACATTGCCGCGGCGATAGCCGTCGCCGTCCTCATCGTCGCAGTCCAGGCGTTGGACTCCGCAGCCGCCGAGGGGCGCAAGCTGGACATGCCCGGCCAGATCACCCTCGCGCTCGGCCTAATCGCCGTCCTCTTCGCCACCGTTCAAGCGGTCGACGCCGGCTTCGGCAGCGCCGAGGTGATCGCAAGCTACATCGCTGGCGCCGTCCTCCTGGTCGCCTTCGTCATCATCGAAACACGCACCCCGCAGCCACTCATCCACCTGTCGCTGTTCAAGAACAGCGCCTACTCGATCACGGGCATTGTTGCCGTCACCGGGATGTTCGCTTTCCTCGCGGTCTGCTACAGCACCAGCGTGGCCGTCGGCGGACTCGCCCTGGCCGAAGCCTGGAAGGTCGGTGTGCTGTTCGTCTTTATCCAGGGCCCGGCTTTCGCCTTCATCCCGGTGGTGGGCTGGCTCATCCACCACGTTGCCCCGCGCTGGGTGCTCACCGCGGGCTTCGCCTTCATGGCCGTCTCTGCCTATTGGCTCTCCACGTTCGCCCTGGGCACGCCCGAAGCCTTCGGCGGAACTCCGTGGACAGCGTTCATTCCGCCGCTCCTGCTGATGGGCATCGGGTTCGCGCTGACGGTCGGCTCCATCACCGCGGTGGCAATCAACACGGTCCCGCCGCAGCACATCGGCATGGCCTCTGCCACCACCAACCTCCTGCGCGACCTCGGGTTCGCCCTTGGTCCCGTCATCGGTTCAGCCATCGCGTTCGGGGTCGGAGCCAGCGTCTTCGCCGCACCACTCGCCGGGATCCTCGGCGGCGCAGGGCTGCCTGCAGAGGCCGTTTCCGAGCTGACGAACGTGCCGCCGTTGGGCTACCTCTCGGGCTGGGACGGCGTCATCGCGCAGTTCACGGGCCAGGCAACGGCCGGCGGCGCACCCGCACAGGCTGTCGACGGCATGGTCAAGGCCCTCACCTCCGCGCAACCGCAGATCCAGGGCGTGGCAGGGACCTCCCTCGGCCACGGATTCCAGACGGTCTACCTCGCTGCGGGCATCGCGGCGACCCTTTCCGCCATTCTTACCCTCTTTATCTCCACACGCTCCTCGGCGCCCACGCCGGACGCCATCGCGGAAACCTCGAAAACAACTGAAGCCAACGCCGCGGCGATCGTCTAAAACTGACGGCCTCGACCTGACCCCCTAACCATCCCTAAGGAGAATTCCGTGACTGCACCCACCGAATCCGGCATCGACATCTGGGACGACGACGTCCTGATCGATCCCTATCCCACCTACGCCGCGCTGCGCGAGCAGGCTGGCGTGGTCCACCTGCCCAAGAACGACCTGCACGTCCTGACCCGCTACGACGTCATCCGCGACGCCCTCGGTGATCCGGAAACCTTTTCATCCACCAGCATCGGCTTCAACCCCATGGTGAACGAGGCGCTGCAGGGCACCTCGCTTGCCTCCGACCCGCCTGTCCACACCCAGCTGCGCGCCACGCTGTCGCAGAACCTCACCCCCCGCGCCCTCCGCGGCCTCAAGGTGGTTATCGACGAAAAGGCCGACAAGCTCGTCGCGGAACTCTCCACCAGCAGCAGTTTCGAGGCCGTCGATTCCCTGGCCCGGGCCTTCCCGATCGAAATCGTTGCCGACCTTATTGGCTTTAGCGGCCATGTCAAGGACAACATGCTGCGCTGGGGCCAGGCTGCGATGCAGGTCATCGGCCCGCTGAACCAGCGCACCCAGGAAAGCTTCCCGATCGCCGGCGAGCTTTACGGCTGGTGCTCCTCGGTCACCGCCGAAGACCTCACTCCCGGCTCTATTGGCCGCGGAATATTCGACGCCGAGACTCGCGGCGACATCCCCCAGGGCTCTGCGGGGCACATCATCCACCAGTACCTGGGGGCGGGCGTCGACACGACCATCGCCTCGATTGGCAACATTATTGCGTTGTTCGGCCACCACCCCGAGCAGTTCGCGCTGGTCCGGGAGAATCCGGAACTCGTCCCTGCTGCCTTCGCCGAGGTGCTGCGCTACTGGGCACCGGTCCACATCTGGGGGCGCAAGGCAACCCGCGATGTGGAAACCGACGGAGTCACGATTCCTGCGGGTGCCCAGGTGGGCATCCTCTTTGGTGCCGGCAACCGGGACCCGCGGCATTACGAGAATCCGGACGTCTTCGACGTCACGCGGAACCCGGTGGACCACCTGTCCTTCGGCTATGGCCCGCACGGCTGTGCCGGCCAGGGCCTGGCGAAACTTGAAGCGCACGCGATCATTGAGGCGCTTGCCCGCAGGGTGAGAACCCTGACCATCTCCGATGAGGTCCGCGAGCCCAGCAACATCACGCGGAGTTTCGAGTTGCTCCAGGTTGAAAAGGTGGTGGCAGCATGAGGATCGAACTCGACCGGCCGCGCTGTGAGGGACACGGCCTGTGCGAGGAAGCCGCGCCCAAGCTGATGCATCTGGACGACGACGGCGAACTGGTGATCGATGTCCCTGACGTGGATGGGGCCGAGCTCGCCGCCGCCAAAGCGGCGGTCCGGGTCTGCCCGGTGGCCGCCCTGCGACTGGCGGCGGCATGACGATGCGCAGAATAGTGGTGGTCGGCAACGGCATCGCCGGGCTCACTGCGTGCGACTCACTGCGCTCTGCCGGCTACGACGGCGAGCTGACCGTCGTCGGCGCCGAGCGCCACCACCCCTACAGCCGGCCGGCCCTTTCCAAGGCCCTGCTGCACAGTGGTGACGGGAACAGCGACGGCGACGGGAACAGCAACGACGGTCTGCGGGCCCACGAATTGCCCGAGCCGACTCACGATGCGACAGTGCTGCTTGGCGTGAGCGCAGCGGGCCTGGACATCGAGGCCCGCGTGGTCCGGCTCGATGGCGGTGGCGAGCTGCCGTATGACGGCCTGGTCATCGCCTCCGGTTCCCGGGCGAAGCGCCTCGCCCCCAGGCAAGGAGCTGCAGGGCCACGACGCGACGGTTCTCCCCGGGAGCTCACGCTGCGAACGATCGAAGACGCGATCGCACTCAGGCAGCGCCTCGCCGATCGCCCGTCGGTCCTCGTGATCGGCGGCGGCCCGCTTGGCATGGAGGTCGCGTCGGGCTGCTTGGAGGTCGGCTGCGAAGTCACGCTTGTCTCCGACGTCCGGCCCCTCTCGCGCCAGCTGGGGGAGCATCTGTCCGGGATATTCACCACGGCCGCAGTCAGGCACGGCCTGCGGGTCGTCGGCGGCGGAAAGGCCCGTTTCATCGACTCCGACGCCGGGGGCCGGGTCGCCCTGGCCGACGGCACCGAGCTGGAAGCGGACCTTGTGGTCACCGCCATCGGCGACGAACCGAACGTCGAGTGGCTGACCGGCTCGAATCTCCTTGTCGACGGGCAGCTGCGTGTGGACTCGCGCGGCCGGCTCCGGTCGGACATCGTCGCCGCCGGCGACGTGGCGGCGTTCCCAACCCGCCGCGGGGTCGAGCGGATTCCCCTGTGGACCAGCGCCATCGACCAGGCCAAGGTCGCGGCCATCGGCCTGCTCAAAGGTGACGCGGCGCCTGAGTTCAACTTCCAGCCCTACTTCTGGACCGAGGGCTTTGGCCTGTCGCTCAAGGCGGTGGGCAACACCGCAGTTGTTGGGGCTCCGGACTACTGCGAGCCGGGCAATGACCCGGACTCGTTGCTCCTTTGCTGGGGAAACCAGGCCGGTTCCGGCACCGCCGTTGCGATCAACTACCGGATCCCTATCCCCAAACTGCGCCGGCTGGCCGATGCCGGTCCGGGGGCACTCCGTCCGGCAGCACCCCTGAAGCTCTGATGCGCAACCTCACGCACCCCCCTTGCAGAACATTGGCGTCACGCATGCTTTGCTCGTCCTGCGCAAATATTCTGCACACCACGGCTAGGATTGACTCATGTCGTCGCTGCGAGAAGCCCAGAAGCAACTGACCCGCGACATGATCGTGGAGCGGGCTCTCACGCTGTTCACCGAGAAGGGCTACGTAGCGACGACGATCGACGATATCGCCGCCGCGGCCGGCACCACCCGGGCGACCTTCTACGCGTACTACCCCTCGCGCGTCGACCTGATGAAGGACTTTATGGCGCGCGTTAATGCCGTGCTCGACCGCGCGGATGGCCCCGATCGGACAACGACTGCCGCCGAACTCGTCGACGTAGTCCGGAAAGGCGAGTTGCCCGGCATCCTTGCCTGGCTCGAGTCGCGCGCTGCGCTCTGGCCAGTCTTCCGCCCCTACCTCGACGTGCTCGACGAGGCCGCCGCCGTCGATCGCGAAGTGAGGGCTTTGGCCCGGGAATGGCATGAGGAAGTCATCTCCGACATCGTCCGCGGCATGCAGCTTGCCGGCCGCTTCTCTGAGGAAACGCGCCACATCCGCGGAACGCTGGCCTTCACGCAGCTCGACTACGTCGCGACGCTCTGGACGCGCCGCAAGCTCGAGCCAAACCGCGAACACGCGCTCGAGGTGCTCGCAGACAGCTGGTACCACCTGCTCTGCGACGAACGCTGATCGGCGGGAGGGGCTAGTCCTGTTCACGCCTATGCTTATGGAATGGAAAGTGTTGGCGCGCACGAGGAACCGGCAAAAGTGCTGGACTACAGGCCCCTGGCCGTCTCTATTATCGACATTTCCTCCGATATCCGCCGGAAGTCGCACAATGACACCGGCGTCCGGCCCCTGTCGAACGGCGTGCTCGAGATCCTCCGGGTGATCGAAAGCCACCCCGGCATCACCGTGGCGGAGGTCGCGTCCCGCCTGGGCCGGCAGTTCAGCAACGTCAGTGTCCAGCTGCGCGAGCTGGTCGCCGCGGGTCTGGTCACCCGTGTCCGCGACGCCGCCGACAAACGGTTCGTCGCCCTGTACCCCACGCCGGAATCGCAGCGAATCAAGAAGCTCCTTGAAGGTGCCTGGGCGGAAGCGTTGGTCTCGGCGAGTTCCCGGCTGCTGCCCGAAGAGCGCGAGCAAATCGCCGCCAGCCTGCCGGCTCTGCAGCGGCTCGCCGCCTTTTTGTCCGAGCCCGAGTAAGGAATATCACTCAAAGTTGCCCCAGGATACCTTCGGGCAGGTAGTTATACTTGTGTAAGTATTACTACTTCCGAGGATGGGTTTGGGTATGGCAACACAGTTAGCAGAAGCGGGCGCACAGCAGGGGAGCCGGCCAAAAAGCGGCTGGTGGGCACTGGTGTTCCTGGCCCTCGCCCAGTTCATGGTGGTGCTGGACGGCACGATCGTGAACCTGGCACTGCCGCGTCTCCAGATCGATTTGGGGATCAGCGACTCGACGCGTTCCTGGGTGGTCACGGCCTACGCCTTGGCCTTCGGCGCCTTCCTGCTGCTCGGCGGCCGCATCGCGGACTTCTGGGGACGCAAGCGGACGTTCATCGTGGCCGCCGTAGGCTTTGCCGTCGCGTCCCTGATCGGAGGCATCGCGCAACAGCCCTGGGAACTGATCGGCGCCCGCGCCCTGCAGGGTGTGTTCGCTGCGCTCCTGGCTCCTGCAGCCCTGGCGCTCCTGACCGTCGCTTTCCCGGGCGGAAAGGACCGCGGCACGGCGTTCGCGATCTTCGGCTCCATCACCGGCGTCGGTGCCGCCGTCGGTGTGCTGCTGGGCGGGTTCCTGACCGAATACGTGACCTGGCGCTGGTGCTTCTTCGTGAACGCGCCGTTCGCCATGATCGCCCTCGTGGGCGTGTGGTCGCTCGTCAGCGAAAGCAAGGCCCGAGGGACCACCAAGTACGACTGGCCCGGAGTGGTCCTGGCCGCACTGGGCCTGGGGTCCCTCGTGTACGGCTTCACCAATGCGGAGCACGGCTGGGACACGCCCGAAGCGTGGGGCTTCATAGCCGCCGGCGCCGTGCTCATGGCATTCTTCGTCCTGGTTGAGACCAAGGTCAAGCATCCGCTCCTGCCGCTGCGCGTGGCCACCGAGCGCAACCGCGGCGCGGCCTTCCTGGCTTCGTTTTTGTCCGGCGCGGTCCTGATCGGCGGGATCTTGTTCATCAACTTCTACATCCAAATTGTGCTCGGCTTCGCACCATTCCTCGCCGGGCTTGCGTCCCTGCCCATGACGGTGGCGCTGATCATCACGGCTGGGCTCGTCGCGAAGAACCTGCCGAAACTGGGGGCGAAGATCCCGACGGCCGCAGGTCCGGTTTTCATGGCGGTTGCGATGCTGTGGCTCACACAGGTCAGCTCCGAGGGCAATTACCTCGTCAACATGCTGCCCGCCCTGCTTCTGATGGGCGTCGGCCTGGGCATGGTTTTCGTGCCGATGCAGAACCTGGCCCTGTTCGGTGTAGATAGGGACGATTCAGGTGTCGCCAGCGCCTTGGTCAACGCCTCGCAGCAGATTGGTGGCTCCCTCGGCATTGCGCTCTTCAGTACTATCGCTGCCGCCGCCACGGCCGGAGGCGTCTCGCTGGCTGCCCTCTCCGCGGGGTACGCCGAGGCCTTCCTCTGGGCAGCGGGCGTTGCCATCCTGATCGCCCCGGTTGCCCTGTCCCTGATCAACATCGACCGCAAGACGTTCACGGGCACCGACGGGGAAGCTCCCGTGGTCCACCTGGGCTGAACCCGCCCGGAAGTAGAAGGAGAGTTAGGCGGGCGTCAAACTGCGTCCCGGGTCCCTAGGTGGCTGCCGCGCGGGCGCCGCTATTGCGCGGCGTGCCGGTGATGGTTCGGACTATCGTGGGAGCACGAGCCTGCGATCAAAGGATTTCCCGTGGACACTCAAGTTCCCCAGTTCGATGGCGTGCACCACCTCAAACTCCCGGTCAGTGATCTGGACCGCAGCCTTGAGTGGTACCGGAGCCGGCTGGGCTATGCCGTTGCCATGGAGTTCCGCGAAAATGGTCTGGTCATGGGTCTTGCCCTTTACCACCCAAATGGCGGACCAAGGCTGGCCCTGCGGCTGGACCCCGGCAAAGCGGCGTCCTCCTCCGGATTCGATTACTTCTCCATCGGCGTTCCGACCAAGGCTGCAATGGAAGCGCTCTCCGCGCGGCTGACGCAGTTGGGCGACGCCCACGCCGGCGTCCAGGTGGCCTCTCTCGGGTGGATCCTGTCCGGTCTCTTAGACCCGGACGGACACGAGATCCGCTTTTACACCACGGAGTCTCACAAGAAAGCGCCCGAAGGACAGGTGTATCTTGTTGAAAATTCCCGGCGGACAGCGGCACCACGCATTCAGGAACCGTTGCCTCGGCAATGATCGAGAACCGGCCCTGATTTCTCCTGGACCTAGTGCTCACGCACGCGCGCGAGCCATTCGACAATTAGCGCCTGCGTGAGCGTCGGTTGCTCGTGCAACAGAGCGTGGCCGGCGCGGTCCAGTGCGGCAAAGGTAGCGCGAGGGTAGTCCTCCGCCAGCTCCCGCGCGGCTGTGTGCCCGGCCGTGGCATCCTGACGCCCGGCAAGAATCAGCACAGGATGGAAATAGGACTTCGCACCGTCCGGACGATCCCGTAGCTCCCAGTGCGACAAGATCCGCGCCAGGCTCGGCTCATCAACGAGGGACACTGCGGGAGCCACGTACTCCCGGAAGCGGCTCAGCGTTTCTGTCGTCTGGACAACGAAGTAGCTTCGGTAGGAAGCCTCGAGCTCGGGGTCCAGTTGACCTCTCAGATCGGCCGACGAAACAAGAACCTCGTGTTTGGGCACCTCGCGGGTATGCGCGCCAACCGGGCAGATTAACGCCAGCCCGACAACCTGCTGAGGTCTCTGATGGGCAATTGCACGGGCTAAATACCCGCCGTACGACTGACCGATGACGAGAAACGGTTCATCACCAATAGTGCTGTCAATGAGGCCGAGCAGAATGTCCAGAACGTCATCGTTGCTCTTGATCGTCTCAGGCGCCGGGGTGCGGCCCATCCCCGGCAGGTCCGGATACAGGCGCCGAAAGCCGGGAACGTTGCGGAATATCGGTTCAAGAGCACCGGCGATCTCGCGATGGTCCACACCGGCGCCGTGAAGAGCGAGAACGGGTGTGCCGCCGCCATGCTCGGCGTAATGTACAGGCACTCCGCTGACCGTAGCCTCCATCCAGACAGTGTAGATCGCGTTCGCGGCGTCCGAGCCGGGGGCGGTGACGGGCTCAGATCCACTTCGGCGCGGCCGGAACCGTGCCGCTGGCGGCTGCACCGGACCCGACGGCGGTGACGCCGCCGTTGCCCCGGCCCGCGGCCCATTCGACGACGGCCGCCAGCGGTCCGGAGACCACGGTGGGGGACGCCGACGTCGTGTCCCCGAACGTGAGCTCGCGGTCCGTTACCTTGACCACCAGCCCCTCATCGGTGCCGCGGGTTTTCCAGGCGCCGGTAATGTCTTTGAGGAGCCGCTCCAGCACGGGGACTGGGATGTCCTGGAAGGCCGCGCCGTTGTCCAGGTCGACGGCGTGCATCCAGACCTCCCGACTGCGCATCCATACCGTTTCGCTGGCAGGCACCTCCCGGCCCTGGATCGTGCGCACTTTCTGGTGCCAGGCGTCTTCGGGCAGGTCGCGCCATTCGACGTTCAGGTGCACCGCCGAATGGTCGAACAGGTTCCGCAGCGCGATCGGGCTGAGCGTGGCGCCGAAGTGGATCTCATGGTCCCGCACCTCGGTGGAGGGATACATGGGCGTTTCCACCCCGGTGGCGGCCCACTCAATGAGGCGGGCGATCGCCCGGGCGTTGTAGCCGATGTGCGCCGCGATGTGCCGCCGGGTCCAGCCCGGCAGCAGCGAATCGCCGTCGAGCTCCGCGTCGGAGAGCTCGTTCAGCTTGCGGGCGAAGAACGCGGTTCCCCGGCGCGCCTCCAGCAGCGCAGCAAGCAGCTCCGGGTCCGTCGTCTGATCGTGGCGGGCAACCATCAGGCTTCCTTGACAACGCGGTTCTTCAGTTGGCCCAGTCCCTCGATAGTGGTGACTAGGATCTGGCCCTCCTGCAGGTAGCGCTTGGGGTCCTGGGCGTGGCCCACGCCGCCGGGGGTGCCGGTGGCGATCACGTCGCCGGGGTTCAGCGTGATGATGGTGGAGATGTAGGAGACCAGGTACTCGGGGGTGAAGACGAGGTCGCCGGTGGGGGTCTGCTGCTGGATTTCGCCGTCGACCGCCGAGGTCATCAGGGGCCCGGCCGTGAATTCGTCCTTGGTGACCAGGGCGGGACCGAACGGGGTGGACTTTTCCCAGGTTTTGCCCTGCAGCCACTGGATGGTGCGGAACTGGCAGTCGCGCATGGACACATCGTTGAGCACGGCGTACCCGGCGATGTGGTCCGCGGCGTCGGCTTCGCTGATCCGGCGGCCCTGCTTGCCGATCACGACGGCGAGTTCTGCTTCCCAGTCCACGGCGTCTGATTCCTGCGGCAGGGCCAGGTCATCGTTCGGGCCGATCAGGGACTCCTGGTACTTGGCGAACAGGGTGGGGAACTCGGGGACTTCCCGGCCCATCTCCTTGATGTGGTTGCGGTAGTTGTGGCCCACGCAGATGATCTTGCCGGGGGAGGGCACAACGGCGGCCAGGTCCGCGCCGTCCAGCGCGTGCGTGACGCCGGCCGCTGCCTTCGCCGTGGCTTCCCAATCCGGGCTGCGGAGGAGCTCTCCGACGTCGGCGAAGCCGTCGATCTCGGTCAGGATGTCGCCGTCCTGGCGGACGGCCTTGGTTCCGTTTTCAGTGCGGAGGGTGAGAAGTCTCATGCGTTCTTGCGTCCTTCGATGTAGCTGCGGTTGAAATTCAGTCGTTCGAAAATGGGGGCGTCGCTGAAGCGGAAGAGGTCAAACGAAGTTTGAGAGCCAGCTTCGGCCTGCAGCGACCATTCGGCCCAGGACGGGACGACGAACAGGTCGCCCTTGGCAAGCTCCTTGCGTTCGCCGTTGAGCAGCACGCCGCCGGACCCTTCGAAGACCTGCCAGACGCTGGAGCCGACCTCGCGGAGAATCTCGGTGGCGGCGCCGGCACGGAGGCGGTGGAATTCGGCCCGGATGGTCGGCATCACGTCCCCGCCCGTGGTGGGATTGGTGTAGCGGACGGCGGCGTGGCCCTGGGACACGGTGGCCGGGTGGCCCTCGTCCTCGAGCAGCAGCTGCTCGGCCAGTGCGCGGTCCGTGTGTTCCCAGCGGTACGCCGCGATGGGCGAACTGGTGGTGTCGTCCAGTCCGCAGAGCGGGCGCAGGCCCGGATGGGCCCAGAGCCGCTCGGAGCGGGAGATGTCCGGAGTAGCCTCGTCGGTCACGCGCTCGGTGCCGAACTCGAAGAACCCGGCGTCGGCGTAGTGCACGAACGGGATGTCCAGGCCGTCGATCCAGGCCATCGGCTCATCGGTGTCGTTGTGGTGGCCGTGGAAGTTCCAGCCCGGGGTCAGCAGGAAGTCGCCGCGGGACATCCGCACCGGATCCCCGTTCACCACAGTCCAGACGCCTTCACCCTCGACAACGAAGCGGAACGCGTTCTGGGAGTGCCGGTGTTCGGGCGCGGTCTCGCGGGCACCGAGGTACTGGATGGCCGCCCACAGCGTCGGCGTCGCATACGGCGTACCAGCCAGGCCCGGGTTGGCCAGGGCAATGGCCCGGCGTTCCCCGCCCCGGCCCACCGGAACCAGATCGCCGGCACGGGCGGCCAGCGGGTACAGGTCGCTCCACCGCCAGACGTGGGGGACGGCTTTGGGGGTCGGGACCATCGGCATGAGGTCCGCGATCTCGGTCCAGAGCGGAATCAGGTTTTCTTTGTCGAAGTCCCGGTACAGCTCCTGGAGCTGGGCTGCTTCCTCGGGCGTCGGCTCCGGAGCAGTGTGGCCCGCGGCCACTGATTCATGGGTCGTGTTCTCGGCGCTGATGGACACGTGGGCCTCCTGGGTAGGGCGGAACAGTTCTTGGCGTACTTCGACTGTAAGGACGTGACCGTGTGATCCCGAGCATATTCTGCTCATCAGAATTTCCGGGACCGAGCCGCCGCGATACTCAGTCCGGCTCGGCCGGGTTTGCCGCGATATCGATCTCCAGCTGCCGGCAGGTTTCCCGCAGTGCAGGGACCAGTCCGGCGTCAAACACCCGGCGGAAGCGGGTCGCCGGAGTGGCGACGGTGAGCGCGCCGACCACGTGCCCGTGCCGGTTGTGCAGGGCCATCCCAAGCGCGCTCACGCCCTCTTCCGTGCCTTCGAAATTGGCCGCGAATCCGTTGCTGCGGATGGTTTCAAGCTCGCGCAGGAACGCCGGGTACTCCGCGACCGGAATGGTGTCCCCGCCAATCTCGGCATTGTTGCTGCGGAACAGCTGGTCGATCATCGGAGGTTCCAGTTCGGCCAGCATGGCCTTGCCTCCGGACGTTTTGTTGGCGGGCATCACCGTCCCCTGCCGGTCACCAACACGCAGCACATTGTCCCCTTCCACCGTCGCCAGGAAGCGCACTTTCGTCCCCACCCGCACCATGAGGTTCACCGTCTCGTTGAGGTGCGCCGAGAGCAGGTCCATGTGCGGCTGGGCGAGCGAGCGTAGCAGCCGAGTCCAGCTCAGCCCCGCCGGCCCGACGCCCATCGCCGGGCCCGGCACGTAGCGGCGGGTTTCATCCTGCACGGCGAATCCCCGGTAGACCAGCATGGCCAAAAGGCGGTGGGCGGTGGACGGCGCCACGCCGAGCTCCTCGGCGGCGTCCTTGAGCCGGAGCGTTCCGCCGTCACGGAGCAGCTGGAGGAGTTGCAGCGCGTTGTCCACGGCCTCGATGGAATAGGTGGGCCGTTTCTGAACGGGCTTGCGGGCTGCCCTGCCGGGCGGGTTGTTCTGCACATCAGAATTGTATTGTGGTTCACCTGAGACGGCCACGACAGTAGTGGCATGAATCACACACAATCTGTTGCAGTGCCGCAACGGTCTTCGCCGGGGGCTCCCGCCCCCACTACTGCTGGTGGGCCTGCACCCCGGTTCTCCAAAGGCTCGGCAGCCGCCGTCCTGGTCTGCTGGTTGTTGGTGGTCTTCGACGGCTACGACCTGATCGTTTACGGCACCGTCCAGTCCTCGCTGATCTCCGAGACCGGCTGGGGCCTAAGCAAGGCCACCGCCGGGACCATCGGTTCCATGGCTTTCCTCGGCATGATGATCGGCGCCATCTTCGCCGGCCGGATGGCCGACTCCTGGGGCCGCCGCCGAACCATTCTCGGCTGCGCCGTTGTCTTCTCGATTTTCACCATCTTTTGCGCCTTCGCCCCCAACGCCCCTGTTTTCGGCGCCCTGCGGCTCCTCGCCGGCATCGGGCTCGGCGGCCTGGTGCCTTCCGCAAACGCGCTCGTTGCCGAACTGGTGTCCACCAAATGGCGGTCCACTGTCGCCACGCTGATGATGTCCGGTGTCCCGATCGGCGGATCCATCGCCGCCCTCGTCGGCATCCAGCTCATCCCCGCCTTCGGCTGGCAGTCCATGTTCCTCGTCGCCGTGCTGGCCCTTGTAGTCGTCGTGCCGCTGGGTCTGAAATACCTTCCGGAGACCCTTGCCCCGGCCAGTGTCGGCAACAAGGCCAAAGGTAAAGCCGGCAACACGGCGGGCGTCCCAACCGACGTCGTCAGGGAGCCGATCGGCTTCAAGTCCCTGCTGCGCGCCCCGTACCTAGGGATCAGCCTGCTGTTCGCCCTCGCGACGATCGCTACCCTGTTCGCTTGGTACGGCCTGGGGACCTGGCTGCCCAACCTCATGCAGTTGGCCGGCTACAACCTGGGGTCCGCACTGACCTTCGCCCTTGCCCTCAACCTGGGAGCGGTGGCCGGCTCGGTGATCACGGCCTGGGCCGGGACCCGCTTCGGTCCGATCCCGACGGCGATCGCCGCGGCGGCCGTCGCCGCCGGCGCGCTCGTGGTCCTGGTTGCGGGACCGCCGGTCACCGTCGTGTACCTCATGCTGGTCCTCGCAGGCGTCGGCACCCACGGCACGCAGTGCCTCATCATCGCCGCCGTCGCGAGCCACTATCCCGGGCACCTGCGCGGGACGGCGCTGGGCTGGGCACTGGGGACGGGCCGCATCGGCGCCGTCGCCGCGCCCCAGGTTGGCGGCCTCCTGCTGGCCGCGGGCCTCGGCGTCAATTCCAATTTCCTCGCCTTCGCCGGCGCAGCCGCCATCGCTGCAGTCCTGCTGGCCGCTGTCGGCCTCAAACTGAAGTCCAAATCCTCACCCTCACCTGCACCCTCAACAACAGGAGCAAGCAATGTCTGAGCACGCCCCGTCCACTGATGTCCTGTCCACTGATGTCCTGTCCACCGATGTTCTGGTCATCGGAGGGGGAATGGCCGGACTGGCCGGAGCCCTCGCGCTGCGGGAAAACGGCGCCAACGTCACTCTCGTGGAGCGGGCCCCCGAATTCGGCGAGGTCGGCGCGGGCCTGCAGATGGCCCCCAACGCCTCCCGCGTCCTAAAGCGCTGGGGCCTGCTGGAAAAGGCACTGGCAATCGGCGTCCAGCCCAAGCACTTGGTCTTCCGCGACGCCGTCACCGGCGAGGAGCTCACGCGCCAGAGCCTCGGCGGGGAGTTCGAGGAACGCTACGGTGCGCCGTACGTCGTGATCCACCGCAGCGACCTGCACCGGGTCCTGCTCGAAGGCTGTGAGGCCGCGGGCGTCAAACTCGTCAACAACGTCATGGTCGAAAGTGTTGAGACCGTGAACGGCCGGGGCGTGGCCCACACGGCTGCCGGTGTGGATTACGAGGCCGACGTCGTGATCGGCGCCGACGGGCTCAAGTCCACCCTGCGCCCGCTGGTTGCCAACGACGAGCCGGTGCCCTCGGCCTATGTCGCCTACCGCGGCACCGTGCCGATCACCGAAAACACGCCCAGGGCAGACCTCGAGGACGTCATCGTCTACCTCGGACCGGACTGCCACCTCGTGCAGTACCCGCTGCGCAAGGGCGAGCTGCTGAACACCGTGGCCGTTTTCAAGTCCGCTTCCTTCGAACGCGGCGAGGAGCAGTACGGGGGAGTGGACGAGCTCGAGGCTGCGTACAAGGATTGCGTCCCGGCCGTCCAGGAAGCGCTGAAAAACCTTGGCACCAGCATGCGCTGGCCCATGTACGACCGCGATCCGATCCAGAACTGGGTCGCCGGCCGGATGGTGCTGATGGGCGACGCCGCGCACCCGATGCTCCAGTACCTCGCCCAGGGTGCCTGCCAGGCGCTGGAGGACGCAGCCGTACTCCAGGAGGTCAGCAACGGCATTGTTTTCACCGACGACGGCGTGAACCCGGAGGCTTGGGACGGTGCAATTAAGGAGTTCAACGATATCCGGGCCGGCCGCACCGCCCGGGTCCAGCGCACCGCCCGGGTGTGGGGCGAGTCGTGGCACGTCTCCGGACTGGCCCGTACCTTGCGCAACCTGCTTTTCAAAAGCCGGAGGAACAACGACTTCCAGTACAACGACTGGCTGTACGGCCAGGGCGGCGACGGCGTCCCGGCCGTTGACGCCGCTCACTCCCGCCAGGCGGACCGGATTTCCGCCTGACCGGATCTCTGCCTGAGCAGGGGGGCCTTGGATCCGGCACCGGTAAACCCGTCACATCTTGCGGACCGGCTCCTCGCGGAGCCGGTCCGCAGTCCGTTTCGATGGGCACCCATTCCTCCGGCCGGCGTGAACCGAGTACTCAACAGTTCTAGTCAGCCAGGATGAGGTAGAGCGCACGGCGCGTTTCGTCGATTCTTTCCATTGCGGCCGTGCGTTGTTCCTCGGTTGCCGAGAACCGGAACTGATGGATGACTCCCATGAGCTTGGCCACGCTCTGGTGGAAGGCCGGCCCGGATCCCTGGGCATCGGTGTTCCAGGCGTTGCCCAGCTCGTCGGCATGTTCGGCCACGTAGGCCGACCCGGCGTCGGTCAGCGCGTACTCGGTGCGCCGGCCTTCACCGGCGGGTGCGATGAGTTCTTCATCGACGAGCTGCTGAAGCGTCGGGTATACCGAACCCGGGCTCGGACGCCAGGCGCCGGAGGTTTTTTCCTCGATCGCCTTGATCAGCCCGTAGCCGTTGGACGGGGCTTCGGCCAGGAGGGACAAAATTGCGGAGCGGACATCGCCCCTGTTGGCCCGGCGTGAGCCGCCGGGACCGAAACCCGGCCCAAAACCCGACCCGAATCCGGGTCCGAACCCCCGGCCCGGCCCGAAGCCTCCGTGTCCGTGCCCGTGGGGGCCACGGCGGCTTCTTGCGCGTCCGAACCGCTCGTTGCCCGGTCCGAAGTCTGTGAATTTGTGATCGTGACTGCCCTTCATAGCGGCATCGTCCTTTCGATGGTGTTGCACTTCTTAGTCACCGCTGAGATATTCAGCGATACTTAACGATATATCGGTAAGTATCGTCCGTCAACGGTGGCTGGAAGACGTGCTGTGCCGGCGGAAATGACGGAGAATTTAAGGCAGGGTTCCCTGCTGAAAGGGCGGACATGACTGTGGACCCCACCAGGATTGAGATTCAATTCGATCCGACGGTTCAGCGCATGAGGGGGATCTCCAAGCACGGCCTGATGCCCTTCGATGTGCCGTACGTCAGCGAAATCGTCGCCGATCTCTGGCAGGGCGGCTGTGAGGCCGGTCTGATCCTCCCCGCCTTCGTCAAGCATCTGGTGTCGCTGTACCCCTGGGAGTCCTACGTCGTCGGGCACCCCATCAGCTCCCTGCTTCTCGTGACCATGTACGACAGCGAGGATCAAGAGTTTGCGAAGGTCGATGCAATCGCCCACTGGGTCAACGTCTGCCGGGCGGACGGGCCGACTCTTGTCCACTGCCAGGCCGGACTCAACCGGTCGGCGCTCGTCGTCGCGCGGGCGCTCATCCTCGAAGGGATGCCCAGCGCGGAAGCGATCCGCCTGGTTCGCGAAAAGCGTTCTCCTGCATGCCTCTGTAACCCTTCGTTTGAGCGGTGGCTGCGGCAGTGAGCGTGCCGCCCTCGCGCGGTGGCCCGAACCATGTCCTGAAGCAGTGGCCCCGCCTGCCTGCCGGGTGCATGATGGGGGTGACGGAACGAACCATGGCTCAACTGCGGGCCGATCGCCGCTGGTGAGGGTGGGTGCAGTCGATGAACGGATGGCCGCGGCCGGACGAACCTTCCGGTCACATCACCCTCGTACTTGATCAGCGCAGCACACTCGGTGGGAAGGCTGACCTCCGCGATGGATTGTCCGCGATCGCTCGCCAGGGCTCACACCTCTGGCTCGCCAATGACGAGACGACCAGCCTCGAGCGGCTCACGCTCGAGACCGGCGGCCAGGCACGTGCCCATCGCAGCTTCGATCTCACCGATCTCCTTGAACTGCCGGGAGACGGCGGCGAATTGGACATCGAAGGACTCGCTGTGGAGGATGACACGCTGTGGTTGCTTGGATCGCACAGTGCGGCCCGCAAGCAGGTCAAAGGCAACTCGACGCCCGCAGAGGCGCAAAGAACCTTGGCGACAGTGGAGGTCAGCCAGCGTCGAAGGGTGTTGGCCCGGCTCTCCACCAAGGCCCTGGTCGGGGCCGCAAAATCGCGGCGCGAGCCGGCCGGCAGCCGGACAGGTCAGCCGCAAACCCCCGCCGTCTTCGGCCTCGGTCGAGGGAAGGACCTGCTGGACCTTCTCGCTGAGGACCCCCACCTCGGAGGATTCGTGCAGGCCCCGAACGGTCCAATACCTGGCAAGGACAACGGTATTGACTGCGAAGGCCTCGCCGTCGCCGGCGACCGCGTGTTCATTGGAATGCGCGGACCGGTGCTGCGCGGGTGGGCCATGATCGTTGAGCTCAGGGTCGGTGGCGGGCCCGGCATCGAGCCCCAGCCGATCGGTCCCGGCAACCGGCCCTACCGCAAGCACTTTCTCCGCCTGCATGGCCTGGGCGTGCGGGATCTTTGCCGGCACGGCGACGACCTGCTCGTCCTGGCCGGACCCACCATGGAGCTCGATGGGCGCTCGGCCGTGTTTCGCTGGCGGAACGCGCTCACGTCGCAGGCCGAGTCGGTGGTGCAGAACGAGGACCTCACGTGCGAATTTGACGCGCCCTTCGGCAGGGGAGAGGACCATGCCGAGGGGATCGCCGTACTCGACGACGGCCGGTCGGCCTTGGTGTTGTATGGGACGCCGGCTGGCGAGCGTAAGTCAGGACGCCACGAGATCACGGCCGATGTCTTCCGTCTCAGCAAGTAGCGCCGAAAGCCGCCAGCCCGACTCAGGTGGGTCCGGCGCCGGGGAATTGACGCCGACGGCGGGGCAGCGTTGCCGACGCCGCCTCCGCCGCCGCCGGGTGCCCGGCGGTGTGAGCCGCGTACCAGCGATGGTAAGCGGCCACCAGCGGGACTGAGGTCAGGCCGTGGAGGACGACGCTGAGGGCGACGGTCACGACCACGGTGGTGAGCACCACCTCGCCTTCGGGGACACCGCGCTCGAAGGCAAGCAGCGCGAACACGAGCGAGGCGAGCCCGCGCGGGCCGAACCAGCCTACGAACGCCACGGTCGGGCGCTTTACGCCCCGGCCGGCGAAAGCCACCGCCACGGGAACCATCCGCACCAGAGTCAGACTGAGCGCGGCATAGAGGAGCACCTGCCAGGTGATGAACGGAACGGCGACGGTGAGTGCCAGCGCTCCGAATCCGATCCACGTTGCGGCGGCAAGGAAGCCGCCGGTTTCCTCTGTGAACAGGGTGACGGTGGAACCGGGTGCGCCCGAGACGCTCCCGAATGCGATCCCGCCTACGAAGGCGGCGATAAACCCGCTGCCGCCTAGCATCAGCGCGACGGTGTAGGCCAGCAGCGCTATGCCGAGCGGCATGATCTGCCGCCACTCGGAGCTGATCCACGTACGCCGGTTGGCGGCGCGGAGCAGCAGGCCGCCTAGGATCCCTGCGGCGAGCCCGGCTGTGAGACCCCAGCCGATCTGGGTGGCCATGTTGCCGGCCACGGCCCAAGTGAGGCCCGTTTCGAGCTCGGCGTTGGCGACCCCCAACGCGACGATGAAAAAGGGCACGGCGAGGCCGTCGTTGAGGCCGCTTTCGACGTCGAGCGCCTGCCGTACCCGGGCCGGTACAGAGGTGTCCGCGACCACTTTCTGGCCCAGGGCCGCGTCGGTTGAGGCCAGCATTGTGGCGAGCAGGAACACGGAGGCGAGCGCCACGCCGGGAAAGACGAGCGCACCCACGCCCACGCCGGCGAGCATGGTTAGCGGTAACCCGATCAGCAGGAGGCGGCTGGGCCAGCCGAGCTCGTGGCGGAGGGAATGCAGATCGAGCCGGGCGGCGTCGCTGAACAGGAGCAGGGCCAGCGCGATCTCGGCGACCCGCTCGACCACGGCGGATTCCAGGGAGATGTCGAGCATCCCGGGCGCCAACGTGCCGACCATCAAGCCAGCGGCGGTGAAGAAAAGGGCCGAGGTTATTCCGCGACGGTCAAGCGGCCCGGAGATTGCACTCCAGACCAAAATGATCGCCAGTATCGTCGCCGCGGCCACCATGCGGTCCTGCTCTCGATCGCGTGCTTCGCCGCCAAGGCGGCCCACGGACAGCCTACGCCGGTCGAGTACTGTTGGCGCCTCCCCGTGGAGCTACCGTGAGGGAAGCGACGCGTTCCAGTCCCGGATGGAGATGGTCGCCGTCATCCACCACGCCGGTCTGCCACCACAGGTTCAGCCCTTCCGGTGCCACCTCCAAGTAGGCCAGGTTGTTGTCGAACCACGGACCCTTGATGCCGGACCAGCGAAACGGCGGGTCCGGGACCTTGGCCGAGCGCGCAACCAGGGCGCCAACCGGCGTGGCCAAGCCATAGGACATGATGGCTGCGAAGGACCGCATCAGCCGGGGCAGCGGATTTCGGATGGGGGAGCAGACCGCTTGCAGGATCCGGCTGCCCGAGGTCCGCTCCACCTCCGCAACGTAGGAGAAGTGCACGTCCCCGGAGAGGAAAGTGATGGTTTCCGGGGCCGGGCCACGTTTGCCATCGGCGACCTCGTTCGCCATGGCGGCCACTTGGCGGAAACTGTTTTGGAAGGCGGCCCAATGCTCCAGGTCCACCGCGCGGCGCAGCTTCTCGCCGGCCCGGGCGGCATGTTTCCCCCACGCACCCTCGGAGACGGCCTCATTCCACGACTCGACGTAGTGCAGGCCCATCGGTAGCAGGAAGGGAAGAGACGTCGCGACGAGCAGATGGCGGAGTCCGCCACGCATCCGGCCGTCAAGCCAGGCAAGTTCCGCATCATCTACAAGGGCGCGGTCGTCCGGTGTCAGGTCCCGGGCAGCGCGGGAATCCACCACGATCAGCCGGGTGTCCCCGAAATCCCGGCAGTAGCTCCACCGGTAGGACTTTGGGTCCCGATCAGCCTGCTCCGCGAAGGCGTCGAGCTCCGCGCCGACGTCGATCTCGTCGTCGCCCGTGTGGCCAGTGATCCGGCGCCAGATGGCATCCTGCGCCCGTTCCTGCGGAGACAAGTTCCCCAGGTGCTGGTAGACCCAGTACGAGGCCAGCCCCGCAACAATCCGGTCATGCCACCACGACGTAGTTTCCAGTTCCTTCTTCCAGCTCAGGGAGGTATTCCAGTCGTCTCGGATGTCGTGGTCATCGAAGATCATGGCGCTGGGCAAGGTGGACAACAACCACCTGTTCGCAGGGTCTGACCAGGCCAGGTAGTACAGATGGGCGTATTCCTCGTAGTCCTTCAGCTCCTCGCCGGGCGGTGCATCGATGTCTCGACGGGCGCGGATGAACTCCTGCATTTGCTTGCTGGTCGAGTCGGCGTACACCTGGTCCCCGAGGAAGGCCACCAGATCCGGCCACGGCAGATGGCCGTCCGAGGCCATCCGCAGGGCGTAGGCGCGCAGCGAGTCGACGCCGTGGGTCCGGTTGCCGGACGCATCGTGCGGGACGCTCGTCCGGCAGGAGCCGTAGGCCATCCGCAGCGGTTTGCCCGGGGTCAGCGTCGCGATCATCGACTGCGGGAACCCGGACGACGGATCGGGCCAGACCTGTGTTCCGTGCACATCGACGGCGTAAGCGGTGACCGTTCCAGGCTCCAGCCCGTCCAGTTCCACCAGCGCGTAGTGGTGACCGTGGACTGCGAACGTTTTGGCCGCCCACTCCCTGCCGCTGGCGCGGACGGAGACCTGGGCAGAAGATTCGGTCTCCACCCAGATACTCGCAGATGTCGCATCCACGTGCCGCACCATGGGACCGAGCACCAAGGGAGAGGTCGTCATGAGTCAGTTGTACTCGCTCGCGCCGGGTGCGGCTATGGGAGCGCGCCTTACCCGCTTCCTTGTGTACCTGGTTCCTTGCGTGCTTTTGCATTCTCAGGGCTATCCTCGGATGCGCCACGCTCCCGGGCGAGCTGGTCATGGAGCCTGTTGATCTGGGCGGCGAGGCGGGCGAGTTCCTCGCTGCTGATGATTTCATCCGCTTGCCTGCGGTCATGGGTTGCGGCAGTTACGCTTTCAACGAGCCAGGAGGACACCGCCGCCGTGACCATGCTCAGGACTGCAAACCCGCCGACCATTAGCGCGGCCGCAGCCCACCTGCCCGGAACCGTGACGGGGTAATAGTCGCCGTAACCGATCGTGGTGATGGTGACTACCGCCCACCACAATGAGTCGCCCATGGTGGTGATATTCGCGTTCGGAGCGTTCTTTTCGAAACTGAGAACGCTCAGGGCCACCGTGTAGATCAGAAGGATGGCCGAGACAATAACGTAGGCCATGACGCGGGTCCGGATGGCAGTGCCCGGGGCCCGCTCCATGACTTGACGCAAGGTAAATGGGCGAAGAAGGCGTAGTGGCCGCGCTACCGGAAGCACGACCATAAGCAGGTCCAAGGGGTGGCGGACGAACCATCGGCCCCGCCGGCGGGCCAACAGTAATTTCACGATGTAGTCGATGCCGAAGGCAAGCCACGTTGACCCCATGACGAGAGCTAGGGCAGTGGCGTAGGGGTCCGGCGGTTCGGCGATGACCAGAATGGAATAGGCCGTCAGAAAGAGAAAAGCCGCTCCGACGAGGGGCCACTCGGAATACTTGAGCCAGGTTTCTTGCGTCATGGCTGAATGGTAGGACTTTGCTCCCCGGATGTCCGCCCGCATTCTGCAGGCCGAGCAGCCCCGCCTGGCGGACGGAACCAGGCCCACGGCTAACTAGAGCCTTTCGGCACGCCGACAACCGGCGCCGGCAGCGGTAGATTGTGGCTGCCAGATGCCGGCCCATGCGGGGCACGGCAGAGCGTTGTGCCGCAGTCGGAGGCGATTGGCCATGGCGGAAAACCAGCGAAAAGACGGAACCGGGCGCGTGCGTACCCAGCGGGGCGGGGCGCGCACCCACAGTCTCGCCGGCGAATTGGGAGTCCTCGAACAAAACATCCTTTTGCGAATCCAAGATTTTGATGATCCCAGCCAGGAATGGCGGCGCCTGTTCTCGGAGTTGTACGGCACCTTCCTGCTCGTCATAGTCGCCGCCGGGGGTGGCATGATGAGCCAGGCGTTCCCCGGCGTCATCAGCCGCACGGCGGCCGTCGTGGCACCCGGCCTGATGGTGTTGGGCATCATCTTGTTCATGGGCAAGATCTCGGGCGCGCATCTGAACCCCGCGGTCAGCATCGCCTTTGCCCTTCGGGGTGATTTCCCCTGGCGCCGGGTACCTGGCTACATCGTTGTTCAGCTCATCGGGGCCACACTTGCCTGCCTGCTGCTGCAGGCCGTCATCGGCGTCTCGACCACCTCCGGTTCAAACTATCCGGCGCCGGAGTACTCGGCGGGAGCCGCCTTCTGGATGGAGGCACTGCTGACGCTGGGGCTGGTCAGCGTCATCTTGGGGACCGCCTCCGGGGCCCAGAATGTCGGGCTGCTGGGGGCGTTTGGCGTAGGCGGGTACATTGCCCTGGCGGGCCTGTGGGGCAGTCCCATCTCCGGCACGTCGATGAACCCGGCACGAACGTTCGGGCCTGACCTCGCCAGTGGGAATTTCAGCGACTACTGGGTGTATGCCGCCGGGCCACTGGTGGGAGCAGTGGCCGCCGTCGGCATCGCCTTTGTTTTGCGCGGTGCGGGCGGCGGCGAGTCGGGTTCCGGCGCCGCGCAGGGAGGCCTGTTCACAGAGGCCGCCAAGGACAACACCGGAGCTGCCAGGGAGACAGAAGCCTAAAGCCCGGATGGCCGGATCTCGGATGAGACGGCCGCCCACTCAACCCTTGAGCTGCCGTGTCAGCACCTCGTATTCCTCGACGCCGAGGATCTGCATGTGCTGCTCGGCGCTGGTTTCGGTGCGGATCTTTGTCGCAGCTTCCTCGCTGCCGGCAAGAGCCTCCTGGTCCTCCCACAGGCTGATCGACAGTGACTTGTTGTCCTTCCCAAGCAAGTAATAGATCCCCAAACACCCCGGCAGCTGGAGCACCCGGCTGACGGTGTCATCCGTTGGCGCCCCTGAACTGCCCGGTCCGGGCTGATACGTGCTGACACGAGCGAACATGTTGGCCTCCTGTGGTCCGGTTTTGACGTGTGGAGCGCCGGCCCCTTTGGCCCTCAAACCGGTAGCTGGATCATTGGGTAACGCGCCCTAAGGGTTCGTCGGCTCGACCTCCTCCCACCAGTTAGGACCTGTCGGCGCCGGCGCACAAGGCTGGAGTTTTCTTGGCCGCATGAGTACCTCCGAAGGCCCCTCTGCCGGCGGTCAACTGTCGGCGCCGAGGGCAGCCCAGGCCTTCCTCCTCAGGTCAGCGAGTTCCGCGCGCGCCACAAGGGCCTCATCCAGGCTGACGGCTACAAACCTGGTGGAGGTGCCGGGCGCGGCCCGGGCCAGCAGATCCATGTCGGCGCTGATGACCGTGCCCACCATGGCGTAACCCCCGCCGGAGACGGCATCGCGGTGCAGGATGATGGGTTGAGTGCCGCCAGGAATCTGGATGGACCCGACGGCGTATCCGGCATCCACGATGTTGGAGGGATCGGATCCGGCGCCGAACGGCTGCTCCCGTTCTTTCCACTTCACTCCGGGACCTGAGTATCTCAGCCCCATCCGGTCAGCCACCGGGGTCACTTTCCACTCACCGTTCAGGAGGTTGTCCAGTCCTTCGTCGGTGAGCCGGTGGTCGTACAGACCAAGGACAATCCGGACGGCCTGTTCTTTCGCGAACACAGGACGGAATTCCTCCGGAACGGTATCTGCGTCGGGCAAGGCTCCGGTGTTGACCGCGGCGCCCACCGGAACGTGGTCACCTGCCTCCAGTTTGCGGCCCTGGAATCCGCCGATCGCGCCCAGGCTGTAGGTGGACCGGCTGCCGAGCACCTCGGGAACATCGACGCCTCCCTGGACCGCAATGTAGTAGCGCGTGCCGCCACGAATGACCCCGAAGCTGAGTTCATCGCCAGCCCGCAATTGCAGCCGGGTCCACTGGGCCCGGGATTCGCCGTTGATCTTAACTTCAACTGGTGCCCCCGTGACGGCGATTAAGGCGTCTTTGTCGGTGGTTACCACCGGGCCCAGGTATGTGCATTCAAGGACGGCCTCCTTGGCGGTGTTGCCCACCAGGGCATTGCCTAGTTCCGCCGAGTATTGGTCCATGGAACCGCTCTGCGGGATGCCCACGTTGTAGTGGCCAGTGCGTCCCTGGTCCTGGACCGTGGTGGCCAGTCCGGGGTTCTTGATGTCAAACGCCATTAAGGGCCTCCATGAGTTCCTGGTTATAGCCTTCGGGATCTGCCAGCGCCTTGGACAACTCAAATGTCACGGGCACCTGCCGGTAGCGGAACGTCCCTGCCGAGATCTCAGCCTGGATGTTGTTGTATGCGGTCTCGTTGACCGGCTTGAATTTCACGATGTCCCCTGGCTTGAAGAACACCATGAAGTCCCGGAAGTCAGCCAGGGTCTGGGCCGGATCGAAGATGGGCGCCGCAGCGACTCCGAACATCTGGTAGCCGCCCGCACCCCGCACGGAGTAGATGCAGCCGAAGCAGCCGCCGTGGCCCACCGTCAGCTTGGGGGTATCGGTGCGGGGACTCAAGTACTTGGGTACCTCCAGTTGTTTCTCCCGTTCCACCAGCTGGAAGAGGAACGGCAGGCCGGCGACGAAGCCAACCATGGAGACAAGCCACGGCTGCTCATGGTGGCGCTGGATGAATTCGGCGGCATCCTTGAGGTTGTTGACCTTGGCTGCGTAGTCGATGTCGGTGCCGCCGGGCTCCTGATGGAATCCTTCGCGGAATCGCTCCGACACTTCCGCCGTGAAGGGATCGTCGTACCACACCGGGACTTCGACGATCCGTGTTTCCAGCGCTTGATCCTGGTGGTGCGCCAGGTCCCCTTCAATCGCACGGACGGTCTCTTCGAGGGTCGACGGCGGCAGGATGTCCGGGTCGAACCTCACCAGCAGCGAGGCGTTCGCAGGACAGACGTCCACGATGCCGGGCAGCTGCATGGCCGAAAGCTTCGCTGCGATGGACATGACCCTGAAGTTCGCCGCCAGACTCATGGACTCCGCGACCTCAACGAACAGGAATTCGTCTCCGCCCCAGGTGTAACGGGCCTCCAACACGGCGGGTTCCGGGCTGCTCATTGTGCCTCCATCAGATCGGGGACGGTTTCGAGGAATTTCGAGTGGTGGGTGACGGCCGCAAATTCGGGCCGGCTCAGCAGCTTCTTGTGCACTGGGATGGTGGTCTTGACCCCTTCGATGTGGGTCTCATCCAGGGCCGTCAGCATCGCCTCAATGGCCGCTTCGCGTGTGTCCGCATGCACAATCAGCTTGGCCAGCAGGGAGTCGTAGTACGGAGTGACCGTGGAACCGGCCTCCACCCCGGTGTCCACCCTGATGCCTGCGCCCGCGGGCCAGTCCATGGCCGTGATCAGGCCAGGGCTGGGGAAGAAGTGGTGGTCGGGGTCCTCGGCATTGACGCGGCATTCGATGGCGTGGCCATTGAATGCGATGTCGTCCTGGCGGAGGGACATTGCCCCAGTGAACGCGATCTGCAGCTGTTCGCGGATCAGATCGACGCCCGTGATTTGCTCGGTGATGGGGTGCTCAACCTGGATACGAGTGTTCATTTCGATGAATGCCGCTTCATGGTTGACCGGATCATAGAGGAATTCGACCGTTCCGGCGCCGCTGTAGCCGCACTCGCGGGCCAGTTCCACGGAGGACTCCCGGATCCTCTGGCGGACGTGGTCCGGGAGGTCCGGCGCCGGTGCTTCTTCAATGACCTTCTGGGAGCGCCGCTGCATCGAGCAGTCGCGGTCGCCGAGATGGATGAAGCTTGTGCCATCGCCGAGGACCTGTACCTCCACGTGACGGGCATGCTGCACAAAGCGTTCCAGATAAACGGTGGGATCGCCGAAGACGGCCGCCGCTTCGCCGCGCGTCTGCTCAATGGATTCCAGAAGTTTGCCTTCGCTGTGCACAAAGCGGATGCCCCGGCCTCCGCCGCCGGCGGAGGCCTTGATCACGAGCGGGTAGCCGATGCCGCTGGCGATTTCGACGGCGTCGGCCGCCGGATCGAGGGGGCCGTCCGAGCCGCGGAGCACGGGGACGCCAGCCTTCCGGGCCGATTCCCTCGCCAAGGACTTGTTGCCCATCATCGCGATGGCGTCCGCGTCCGGCCCCACCCAGATCAGGCCCGCATCTGCGACCTTCCGCGCGAAGTCCGCATTTTCAGAGAGGAACCCATAGCCCGGATGGACGGCATCGCAGCCGTTGTCCACGGCCGCGGCGACGATGGCGTCCTGGTTCAGGTAGCTGGCGGTGGCAGGCGCCGGGCCCACCACGACGACGTGGTCAGCGGACCGGGCAGCCAAGGACTCGACGTCGGCTTCGCTGGCCACCACAAATGTCTCGATGCCCATCTCGCGGGCGGTCCGGGCGATGCGCACGGCGATCTCGCCGCGGTTGGCGATGAGTAGCTTCTTCATTTCTATCCTTCGCGGACTACGACGATTGCATCGCCGGGGTTGACCATGTCGCCCTCGTTGACCTCAAACGACTCCAGGGTCCCGGCCACATCGGACTGGATTTCGGTGAACTGCTTCATGATTTCGATAATGCCGAGGGTCTGTCCGACCTCGATGGCGTCGCCTTCGTTGGCGAAAGGCGGCTTGCCAGGGCCGGGCTTGCGGTAGAAGACGCCGGGGAGCGGGGAAACGATGGTTGCCACGGGATGCTCTCTTTCAGATGGTTTGGATTGATCGGTTCAGCCCAGGACCGCACGCACTGCTGTGGCCACTGCAACAGAATTGGGTGCGTCGGAGTGGACGCAGATGCTTTGGAACTGGATGTCCAGCTCGGTGCCGTCAACAGCGAGGACCGGCTTGCCGGCCAGCGCCCTGCTGACACGCTCAGCGGCGGCGGCGGGGTCGGTGGGCGCCGGGCGGCGCTGGATCAGCAGCTCACCGGCCGGACCGTAGTTGAGGTCAACAAAGAGTTCGGGCACGAAATCCACCCCCATGGCCTGGCACACGCGTTCGTGGGCGGTCCCCGCGAGCCCGAAAAACGGAACGCCGAACTGCAAGGCTGTGCCGGCGGCGGCCTGCATCAGTTCCTCGTCACCGGCCAGCATGCCGTAGAGGGCGCCGTGCGGCTTGATGTGGTTCAGTTCCAGCCCGTGCTTTGCGAGGAACGCCGTCAGGGCCCCGGTCTGATACAGGATGATCGACTCGACCTCCGCCGGCGTGAGAACCATTCGGCGGCGTCCGAACCCCACAAAGTCCGGCAGGCCGGGGTGCGCTCCGACTGCCACGCCGTGCTCTGCAGCCATCGCCACGGTCCGTTCCATGACGTCGGGATCGCCGGCATGATACCCACAGGCCACGTTGGCGACGTCGATGATGCGCATGAGTTCTTCGTCGTTGCCGAACTCGTGGAGGCCGAGGCCTTCGCCCATATCGGAGTTCAAGAGGACGCGCCCGGAAGCGCGGGGAGAGGCGTCAGGAGAGGTGTCGGGAGTCACATTGGTTTGCATGGTTGCAACGCTACTCAGCAATTCACGCGCCCGATATTGTGCAGGTCGCTGAATATGCGGGTATCAATTATGGTTATTGCACTGACCGGCCGGGGAGCCCCGCCGTACTGGGAGGGTCGCGTGCGAATTTCAGATCTAGCAGACGACGCCGATCTCAACATCCGACTCCGGGTGGCGGGCGGCGAGGGCCGACTGGCCCGGCCCATCACCTGGTGCGCCCCCACCGAACACATGGACCCCACGCCTTTCCTTAGCGTGAATGCCCTTGTGCTGACCAATGGCATGGGCCTGAACGTCAAGGACTTCAGGATCTGGGACGCCTACGTGGAGCGGCTGGGCTCCGTGCCCGTATCAGGGCTGGCATTCGGCTTGGGCGCCGCCCACAGCGAACTGCCGGCCGGATTGGTCTTGGCCTGCGAGGCGCACGGCCTGCCGCTGCTTGAGCTCCCGCCGGAGGTGCCCTTCGTCCTGGTCATGCGGCACGTGGAGCAGGTCATCGCGGCCGAGCGCTACGAGGAACTTCGGAAAGGCTGGGAGCTTGCCGATGAGTGCACCCGGCTGGCGGCCGACGGGCGTTCCCTGGCCGAGGTTCTGGCGAAGGTGGCGGACGTCGTCAACGCCAGAGTGGCCGTGATCGATCACAATGCGTTCGAGCTGGTCTCCGCTGGTGCGGCGCACGGCGGGACAGCGCGGACCGCGCTGCGCCTGCCCAGCGGCGAATCCGAGCAATTCAGGCTGTCCATCCAGGGGATCGGGAGCGACATTGTGCTGCAACCAATCCTTGGTCCCGTGGCTGCCGTCATCGCCATGCAGCTGAGCCATACCTTGGGATCCCATTCGCCCCTGCATTCCCGGGAAGCGGCACGCTTCATAGAGGCCCTCTATGAGGACCGCGGCGAGCCGTCCGCTCCGCTGCGCCGCTACGCCCTCGAATCCGGGTTCGATCCCGACGGCGGCTGGGGCGCCGTGCTCATCGGCGGCTCAGTAGAAGTGGCCCCCGCAAAGCTTCGCGCCATCGCGTGGCGCGCCCGGGTGGGGCTGCAGGCGGGTTTTGGCACCGTGAGGTTCATGGAAGAAGCCGGACTCACCACTCTTCTGCTGCAGCAACAGCACGCAGCGGCCGACTTGATTGACGCCGTCCGGGAATTCTTCGGGGACGCCCCGGAACTCTCGGTCATCGTCTCGGAATCGGGGGGCCTGAGCGAACTGCCGCTGGCGCTTCAGCTTGCCCGCCGTCACATCGGACGGCCCGGCGTTCACGAGGCGCCGCCGGCCGATCTCGCCGGCATTGTGCAGGGGTTGCCGAGCCCGGGACTGGTGGCAATGTGCGAGCGCCTTCTGGCCCCCTTGGCGGACGGCGGCAGCTCGCTGCGGGAGACTTTCGACGCCTACCTGCGCCATAGCGGGAATTCTACGAAGATCTGCGATGAGCTGTTCATCCACCGGAATACGCTCAGCTACCGGCTGCGGAAGATTGAAGAGCTGCTGAAGGTGGACCTCTCTGATGGCGAAGTGCGGGCCACCTACATGCTTGCCCTCGGAATCGTTGCCGCCCCCCGCTGACCACCTTGTGCAACCTGCATGAAAAGGGGAGTCAACATTGGGCGAATCTCCGGTAGCGCCGTGTGAGTCGGGTCACTAGTCTCAAGTCATGGGCTTGGACGCGGGCCCGGTCCGTGCATCGAGGGGCTGGGCGCAACGCCCTTGCCAACGGATGTGACTGATCGATTCTACTAACCAGTCCGGCCGATCAGAGGTTCCCTTGCCGCGTCATACTGCGTTGCCACAGGCGCTGCTTTCGCGCACGCACAACGACGGTTCCAGCCTCACCGGATCGACGTGTTCGCCGTCCAGCACGCGCTTGAGGAGCTGCACTGCCGTCCGTCCGATATCCAGCATGGGTGAGCGGACCGAGGACAGCGGGATGGGAAGCTCCGCGGCCAAGGAGGTGTCGTTGAAACCAACCACCGCAACGTCGTGGCCGACGCTGATGCCGTGGGACCGCAAAGCTCCCATCGCGCCGATCGCCGCGAAGTCATTGACGGCGAACAGCGCAGTCGGACGGGGGCTGCAGTGAGCCAGGATGGCCTCCGCCGCCTCCCGTCCTCCGGCGGTATCGAAGCGGGACCACACCACCGCATTCCGGGGAATAGTCCCGCCCAGCGCACGCCAGCGGTCTACGAAGCCGGCCGTCCGGTCGACGGCCGTGCTGGCATAGGGCTCGCCGGCGATCACCGCGACGTTCCGGTGCCCCTTGCTCCACAGGTGATCTGCCACAAGCTCGCCGCCAAGGACGTCGTCGCACGTGGCGGACGGGAAGCCCGGGACGCGGCGGTTCATGAGCACGAACGGCACCTTGCGGGCGCTCAGCTCCCGCAACAGACCGCTGCCCAGGTGTGCGTCGCCGATGATCAGCCCGTCCACCCGCCGGGCCAGCATGGACTCCGTCTTGCGGCGTTGTTCCTCCGGGTCGTCGCGGGAGTTCATGACAAACGTGGAGTAACCGAGCTGCGCTGCGGCCTCGTCAATGCCCTCGTACATGATTGCCAGAACGAGGTCGGAAAGCCGGGGAACAATCACGCCCATGAGGCGGGTGCGTCGCGTCCGCAGGCCGGCGGCCTGCGGATCGGGGGAGTAGCCCCGCTTCCGCGCCAGCTCGCGTACGCGTTCGGCCGTAGCGACGGAAGCTGCCCCCCGGGCCACTTCGGAGCCGGAGTGCAGAATTCTGGACACGGTCGACGGATGGATGCCGAGCTCGTTCGCGAGATCCTTCAGCGTCACCGTGCGGCCACCGGCCGTGCTCTCTTCCATTCGTTCCCCTGCCTCAGTCCAAAAGGTCGTCACCAAGACTGCCTGATGATGAGCGGATCCCCAGCCCAGGCACTCTTGACGTGTCGCAACTCACATTCTATAGTCGATCCATCGAGTTGCCCAATCGATTGGGTAGCCAGGCGTCCAGCAGCGGACGGCGCCGTTTTCACCCCCTTGATACTTCCCGGGAGCATCTGCGGGAAACGTCGGAGGGGCAACTTTTATCTGATCACCCAATCGATTGGGTAGGGATCTGGCAACAGATCCAGAACAGACGGAGTGGACATGACAGTCGCAGATTCAGCTGGCCCCCATGTGGTGCTGCTGGCCACGGGAGGAACGATTTCCTCCCGTGAGTCCGAGGCCGGGGGAGCCGCCGTGGCGTCGGACACGGGGGAGCAGGTGTTCGCCAGCATGGGTGTGCCGACCGCTCATCCGGTCCGCGTGGTTGACGTTTTCCGGAAGGGGTCGTACCTGCTGACCGTCGACGACATGATCGCCGTCTGCGCCAGGATCCGCCAAGTCCTCGCCGACCCGCAGGTTCTGGGCGTCGTGGTCACCCACGGCACGGACACGATGGAGGAGACGGCCTATCTCGTTGACCTGACCCACGCTGACCTGCGTCCGGTCGTGTTCACCGGCGCGCAGCAGGCGGCCGACGCCAAATCCCCCGACGGGCCCGGCAACCTCTCACGCGCCATCGCCGTCGCAGGTTCTCCCCAGGCACGGGGAAGGGGCGTGCTGCTTGCGTTCGCCGGAACCATCTTTCCCGTGGCCGGCGTCCGGAAGTACCACACCACGCGGCTCGACGCCTTCGCCAACCCGGATTTCGGTACCGCGGGTTCGGTGTCCGACTCCGGGGAGGTCACGATGGCGGGCGCACGGCGCGCCCTTGCCCCGTTGCCGTTGCCGGGCGAAGACGCCGGTTCGCCGCGGGTGGACCTCATTGCCGCCTATCCCGGAGCGGATTCCACCCTCTTGCTGGCGAGCCTCGACGCGGGGGCGGCAGGGATCGTGCTCCAGGGGACGGGAACCGGCAACGCCAACCGTGTGCTCTGCCGGGACATCGCCAACGCTACAGCGGCGGGCGTCGTAGTGGTGACCAGCACCCGGGTGGAGTCCGGTGCCGTGGTGCCCCGGTACGGCGACGGCGGCGGCGAGGACCTGCGCGCTGCCGGAGCCATCCCCTCCGGGTTGCTCAGGCCATCCCAATCACTCGTCTTGCTGAGTCTTCTGCTCAGGCTCGGCACGCCCGCGGACCGCATTGCGGAGGCCTTCGTCAGCCGGGGCGCGCCCGGTGGCTAGTCCGTCTCGCAACCCACGTTTCACCCACAAACCTCAACAAAAAAGCGCAGTGAAAGGTTGATCTCATGACTAAGGACATCCAAGTCGCGTTCGGTGTGGACGTGGACGCTGTTGCCGGAATGCTCGGCTCCTATGGGGGCGAGGACTCGCCCTGCGATATCTCCCGCGGCCTGTTTAGCGGTGAGGTCGGCGGCCCGCGCCTCATTCGTCTCTTCGAGAAGTACGGCCTGCCGGCCACTTGGTTCGTGCCAGGCCATTCGATTGAGACCTTTCCGGACCTGACGCGGATGATAGTCGACGCCGGGCACGAAATCGGCGTGCACGGCTACTCGCATGAAAACCCCATCGCCATGACCCGTGAGCAGGAGACCGCCATTCTGGACCGGTCGATCGAACTCATTGAAAAAGTGTCCGGTCGCCGTCCCACGGGCTATGTCGCACCGTGGTGGGAATTTTCCCCGGTCACCAACGAGATCCTCCTCGAACGCGGGATCAAATACGACCACTCCCTGATGCACCGCGATTTCGAGCCGTACTACGTCCGGGTCGGCGACAGCTGGAAGAAGATCGACTACACCAAAGCCGCCGAGACCTGGATGGAGCCGCTCGTCAGGGGCGAGGAAACCGACCTCGTCGAGATCCCGGCCAATTGGTACCTGGACGACCTTCCTCCCATGATGTTCATCAAGGCGGCCCCGAACTCCCACGGCTTCGTTAGCCCCCGGGACATCGAACAAATGTGGCGGGACCAGTTCGACTGGGTGTACCGGGAAATGGACCAGGCCGCCTTCACCATGACCATCCACCCGGACGTCTCGGGCCGCCCCCAGGTCCTGCTCATGCTCGAGCGCCTTATTGAACACATCAACTCCCACGACGGCGTCAGCTGGCTGACGTTCGACCAGATCGCGGACTCCTTCCTCGCCCGCAGCCCAAGAAAGGAAAACCAGTAATGACCATCCAGCAGCCGGCCGTCGACCTGACGCAACCCGGACCCAATGAGAAGCGCCGGTTCCCGGTATTCTCCAAGCACAACACGACCGTTGCCACCGTCCTGGCCCTGTGTGCCTGGACCGTCGCCGTGTTCGACTTCGGGCTTTTCGGCACCCTCTTGCCGGCCATGCAGCAGGAATTCGGCTGGACCGCGACCGAAGCCTACGCAATCAACACCTGGATCGCCGTCGGCACCGCCATCGTCTGCTTCGGAATCGGCCCCGTCATTGACCGGCTCGGCCGCCGCAAAGGCATGATGACCACTATCGGCGGAACCGCCATTGTCTCCGGCCTGACGGCCCTGATCCCGACCGGAATCCCGTTTCTCAGCAACGGCCTGCTGGTGCTGGTCCGCTCCTTCGGCGGGCTCGGATTCTCGGAGCAGGCCGTCAACGCGACCTACATGAACGAGGTCTACCAGGTCACCGAAGTCGCCGACAAGCGCAAGCGCCCCGGCTTCCACTACTCCTTCATCCAGGGTGGCTGGCCGCTGGGCTTCCTGCTCGCCAGCGCCCTCGCCCTAGTCTTCCTTCCGTCCCTCGGTTGGCGCGCCCTGTACCTGATGGCGACCGTTCCGGCAGCAATCATCGTGTGGCTCATCGCAAAGAAACTGAAGGAAACGCCGCAGTTCGAACTGCACCACAAGCTGACCCAACTCGAGAAGAGCGACAAGACCGAGGAAGCCCACGCCCTGGCCCATGCATTCGGCGTCGAGCACTCCTCCGCGGCCCCGCTCAAGCGCATCTGGGAGCCGCACCTGCGCCGGAACACGATCGTCTTCTCGCTGGCCTGGATCTTCAACTTCTTCGGCATCCTGATCTTCAGCATTCTCGGCAGCTCCGTCCTGAAGAACGCCAAGGGGGTGGAACTTTCTGACGCCTTCTGGATGCTGATCGTCATCAACGGGCTGGCGTACTTCGGCTATGTCTTCCACGGGTGGCTCGGCGATAAGATCGGCCGGAAGCGGACCATCATCGGCGGCTGGATTCTCTCCGGCATTTCGTTCACCATCATGCTCAGCCCCCTCGCCGAGAGCTCCTTCATGATCATCCTGACCTACGGTGCCGGACTGTTCTTCTTGGTCGGACCGTACGCCGCGATCCAGTACTTCATGGCCGAGTGCTACCCCGTCAGCTGCCGCGCCACCGGCACAGCCTTCATCGGCGCAATGAGCCAGCCCGGCACCATTCTCGGCGGTTTCCTGTTCACGGCAGCAGCCGCCAGCGCAGGAACCGGTGCCGCCGCCCTCTGGGTCGGCGCGGCCGGAACGCTGTTCTCCGGCCTCCTGATGATCGCCGCGAAGCCGCCGGTCGAGGCCCTGCTCGAGGATCATCCCCATGACGCCTGAGAACAGGGTGGCCGTGATCACAGGAGCGGCCAGCGGCATTGGACGGGCCCTCGCGGTCCACTACGCCCACCGCGGCGTACATTCGGTGATCGGGACCTTTCCTGGTGACCCGCACGATCCCGAAGAAACCCTGAGCCTGGTCAAGAACGCCGGCGGGCAGGGAGTCGTCCACGAAGTGGATGTCCGCAGTACTCCCTCCGTCGACTCTCTCGCCCAACGCGCGGTCGACGAGTACGGCCGTCTCGACTACGCGGTGGCAAATGCCGGAATCCTGCGCAACTCGCCGCTGGACCAGATGACCGATGAGCGCTGGCACGACATGCTCGACGTCGACCTCACCGGCGTGCTGAGGACCCTGCGCGCGGGGTCTGCGAAGATGACCGATGGCGGGGCAATGGTTGCCGTCTCCTCGATTGCTGGCGGGGTCTACGGTTGGGAGGAACACGCTCACTACGCCGCCGCCAAGGCCGGAGTCCTCGGGCTGATCCGCAGCGTTGCCGCAGAGCTGGGGCCGCGCGGCATCCGCGCCAACGCCGTGATCCCGGGACTCATAGAAACCCCCCAGTCCCTGGACCCGGTGAACTCCCTAGGGCCCGAGGGCCTGCAGCGCGCCGGGCTGGAGATCCCCTGGGGCCGCGTTGGACGGCCTCAGGAGGTTGCCAGCGTGATCGGCTTCCTGACCTCCGATGACGCCGTCTACGTTACGGGGCAGTCCCTCATCGTCGACGGCGGTCTCACCATCAAGATGCGTGCCTGAAAGGCCCGGAAGGACAAGCATGAACAATCCTGACGCCTCCCGATTCGCGGAGAGCCGCGCCGTCGTGGTCACGGGCGGAGCCAGCGGCATCGGCAAGGCCATCGCCGACGCCTTCACCGCCAGCGGTGACAGAGTCGCGGTCCTGGATAGGTCGGGGATGGCGGGAACCATCGCCGTCGACGTCTCGGATGAGGCGAGCGTCAGGGCGGCCTTCGCCGCCGCACGCTCCGAGCTGGGGACCATTGACGTTCTCGTGAACAGCGCTGGCCTGCTGACGGAATCGCCCCTGGAAGACATGACCCTGGCCATGTGGAACGAAACGATTGCCGTGGACCTGACAGGCGTGTTCCTGTGCTGCCGGGAGGTGGTGGGCGCGATGCGGCAGCAAAGGTGGGGTCGCATCATCAACATCGCATCCCAGCTGGCCATCAAGGGCGGGACCGGTCTCAGCCACTATAGCGCCGCCAAGGCCGGCGTTGTAGCACTGTCCAAGGCCCTGGCCCTCGAAACCGCTGCGGACAACGTACTGGTCAACAGCATCGCCCCGGGCCCCATTGAGACGCCCCTGGTTGACGGCATTTCCGAGGAATGGAAGGCTGCGAAGCGTGCCGGACTCCCGCTGCTGCGTTTTGGGCTGCCGGCAGAGGTCGCCCCGACCGCGCTGCTTCTCGCCAGCGATCCGGGCGGCAACCTGTATGTCGGCCAGACGCTGGGGCCAAATTCCGGCGATGTGATGCCCTAGGAGAACCGGTCAAATGTGCGGTGCCTGCGGACGAAGCGTGGTGAGCGACCCCGTGCTGGGAGCGGTTCGAACGATGCGGCAGCACCTCATCGTCGCCCAAACGATCAACAGTGTCTGCCGGTCATGGCCGGGAGCCCCCAAAGTGGGCGCCACCAGCGGCGGCTGGCTGGTCTCGGGACCAACGGGCGCCACCGAAGCCGTCTCGACCGTGGAAGCCCTGTGGTCCCTTGTTCTGCGGGGTAGGCCCGGAGCATGGCCGCAGGACCTGCAGCATGCCGAGGACGGCTCCGGTGTTTCGGCCGGCTCTAATGCCCCCGGTGAGGCAGATACCCTGGCGATCATCGCGGACATGGATGAAGTAAGCGCGGAGGAGCGGGACCTATCCTTGCGGGTCCTGCAACTCGGTCAGCGCATGACCCGAGAGCCCGGCGGGATCCGCTAGGGAAACGGCCCTGTGACACGAAAAAGGTCCGGCGCAGCGGGGATCCCCGCAGCGCCGGACCTTTTTCGGGTCGCCGCTCCGCAAGCGCAGCGAAAAACAGGACTCGAACGCCGTTCCGGGTTCAGGCCGGGGGCCGGGACGGATCTCCGGCGTGCCGGCGACGCGCCTGCGGGCGGGCCTTCTCGACGTCGGCAGCGCTTGCCGTCTGCCCCAGGGCCAGCAGCCCGGTCACCACCCCGTCGATATCGGCGTCGGGCCGGTTCTGGCTGAGTTTGTGTTTTGCCTCGATCCGGGTGATGAGAAGCTCGACGCCGACGATCGCGCGCAGCTGTCCGGCGATGTAGGGCTCCGGGGCGTCGTCGACGCTCCAAGGGTGCTCGGAGCCGGCTTCGTTGTGATCGCTCAGTCGCCGCACATGGCTGGCGAGCCAGGCCGGATCGTCGTGGATGACGAGGTTGCCGTACACGTGGGCGGTGGAATAGTTCCAGGTCGGAACGACGCGTCCGTGCTCTGCCTTCGATGCGTACCACGACGGTGAGATGTAAGCGTCGGCGCCTTGGACGATGACGAGCGATTCGCCGAGTGCGGGTTCTGACCATTGGGGGTTGTTGCGGGCGAGGTGGCCGTGCAGTGTGCCGTGTTCACCGGCCGTGGGGTCGAAGACAAAGGGCAGCAGTGTGGCCAGCATTCCGCTGGGGGTCGCGGTGATCAGGTTGGCCGCGGCCGGACGGGTCAGCAGGTCCTGGACGGAGTCGGCGGTGGCGGCGAAGTGTGCGGGGATGTACACGGAGATCTTCCCTTCGGGTCGGGGATCGGGTGCTGGATGCGGGGCGTGGTAGGCGAGGTCCGGGATGCGGGGTGCTACCAAGAGGTCGGGTGGAGGCGGGCGGTCAGCGGGACTGATGCTCCATCGTCTGGGCCTGCACCTGGGCGTGGGCTCGCGCCAGCGCCGGCGCCGCTGCAGCCGTCGTTGCCGTAGCTCCCGGCGGCCTTGTCCGGGAGCGGACGGCCAGACCCGCGCAGAGAACCACCGCGGCGCCGCCGACGATGGTGGTCCACGTCAGGTGCTCGCCTAGGATCAGCCCGGCCCAGCAGATGCTCAGTACAGGCTGGACCAGTTGGATCTGGCTGACCTGCGCCATAGGACCGATGGCCAGGCCGTGGTACCAGGCGAAGAAGCCGAGAAACATGCTCACGACCCCAAGGTACGCGAAGGCCGCCCATTGCACAGCAGTGCCGGATGGTGGTTGAGCGGCCGTGGAGTAGGCCGCCAGTGACAGCATGAGCGGAGAGGCGAGGACGAGCGCCCAGGAGACGGTCTGCCACGCGCCGAGCTCCCGGGCAAGCAGGCCGCCTTCGGCGTAGCCGATGGCCGCCGCCACGACCGCGCCGAAGAGCAGCAGGTCCGCCAGGTGCAGTTGTCCGATCCCGCCCGACTGCACCGCTGCAAACGCGATGGCCGCAACCGCGCCGACGCCGGTGATCGCCCAGAACGTGGCGGGCGGACGTTCGTGACCGCGAAACACCGCCATCGTTGCCGTTGCGGCCGGGAGCAGCGCGATGACGACGGCGCCATGGCTGGCGGGAACAGAGGTGAGGGCGAAGGAGGTCAGCAGCGGGAATCCGATCACCACGCCGCCGGCCACGACGGCGACGCGCACCCATTGGGCGCCGCGGGGCAGGCGTTGCCGGGTCCACGCGAGAGCGCATGCGGCGAGAACAGCCGCGAGGACCGCCCGGCCCGATCCGATGAACAAGGGGGAAAGCCCCGCGACGGCCAGTCGGGTGAACGGCACCGTGAAGGAGAATGCTGCGACGCCGAGTAGTCCCCACCACAGCCCGGTCGGCGGTCGAGGTGATAACGGTTGGCCAATAAGTGCAGTAGCGCTACTATGGTCTTTCATGTCCAACGATAGCACCTTGAGGATTACGGCACAGCTCCGGGAATGGATTGCTGGGGCCGCACCTGGCGCCCGGCTGCCCTCCACGAGGTCCTTGGTGGCCGAACACCAGGCCAGCCCCGTGACCGTGCAGAAGGTGCTCCGCGCCCTCACCGCGCAGGGCCTGATCGAAAGCCGCCCCGGCGTCGGAACTTTCGTGCGCGCCGTTCGGACCGCGCGGCCGGCGGACTACGGCTGGCAGACGGCGGCGCTGGGCTCACCGCAGGCGCCGCTCCGCCCCGTCTCCACGGCGATGCGCAGCGCGCCGAACGATGTCATCGCGTTCCACTCCGGCTATCCGGACCGCGAACTCCTGCCCGAGCGGCTGGTGCGGGCGGCCCTGGCCCGGGCCGCCCGCAGTGACGCCGCTTTGTCCCCGCCGCCCGCCGCGGGCCTGCCCGAGCTGCAGTCCTGGTTTGCCCACGAGCTGCGGGCCTCCACGCCGGTCGGTGTCACGCCGCCGGCAACGAGCGATGTGATCGTGCTCCCGGGCAGCCAGAGCGGGCTCAGTTCCGTGTTCCGCGCTCTGGTTGGCAGCGGGCAACCGCTGCTGGTGGAATCCCCGACGTACTGGGGGGCGATCCTGGCCGCGGCGCAGGCCGGCGTCCGGGTGGTTCCGGTGCCGAGCGGTCCCGAGGGCCCCGACCCCGAGGAGCTTGCCCGCGCCTTTGACGAGACAGGCGCACGGCTGTTCTATGCGCAGCCGAACTATGCGAATCCCACCGGCGCCCAGTGGTCGGCAAACGTAGGCGCGCAGGTGCTGGATGTTGTGCGCCGGCACGGAGCCTTCCTCGTGGAGGACGACTGGGCCCATGATTTCGGAATCACCACGGACGCCACGCCCCTCGCCGTCCATGACGATTCCGGCCATGTTGTTTACCTCCGCTCGCTGACCAAGAGCGTCTCCCCGGGCATCCGGGTCGCCGCGATGATTGCCCGCGGCCCTGCGCGCGACCGCATCCTTGCCGCCCGGGGAGCCGAGTCGATGTATGTCAGTGGGGTGCTCCAGGCGGCCGCCTTCGACGTCGTGACCCAGCCGGGGTGGCAAACCCACCTGCGGGGGCTGCGCCACCAGCTCCAGGCCCGTCGGGACCTGCTGGTCAGCAGCTTGCGGGAATACGCCCCGCTGGCGCATGTTGAACACGTGCCCAGGGGCGGTCTGAACCTGTGGGCCCGGCTGCCCGACGGGACCGACGTCGGCCAACTCGTCCGTGACTGCGAGGCAGAGGGGGTCATCGTCGCCGCCGGTGACGAGTGGTTCCCGGCCGAACCGGCGGGGCCGTACATCCGACTCAACTACGCCGGACCGAACCCGGGTGCCTTCCAGGAGGGAGCGCGGATCCTCGGCCGGGTGCTCGAACGCCGTTGAGGGCCCTGCGCGGTTGTGGCACCTGCGCGTTGACGGCCAAGAAGGAACGCTGGCGAAGTGGCCGGCGGCCCGGATCCGGCCCGGTTTCTTTACGCCAAGCTTCGCGCAGTGAAGCCGTGTTTCCCCGCAGGTCCGTTCGTTTCATCCGGTGTTGGGAACCGGCGGTTCCAGTGGTTGATTTAGGGAACTCGCTTCGAAAGGACCCGCCATGACTGAACCTTCAGACCTCAGCCCGCGCCGCCTGCGGACCATTTTGGGCCATTTTGCCACCGGCCTACCCGTGATCACCGCAGGAACCAGGCACGGTCCGGTCGGCTTTACGTGCCAGTCGTTCGCGTCGCTGTCGCTGGATCCGGCACTGGTGACCTTCAGCCCCGCACGTTCCTCCTGCACCTGGCCGTTGCTACGCGAGGCAGGACGCTTTACCGTCAACATCCTTCCGGTCGAACATCAGCACCTGGCAGGCCAGTTCGCCCGCTCCGGGACTGACAAATTCGCCGGTGTTGACTACTCGCTCTCGCCTTTGGGCAACCCCGTCCTGGACCAGGCCCTGGCCTGGGTGGACTGCGAACTTCACCAGGAGTACGACGGCGGCGACCACACGATCGTTGTTGCCGCGGTCCGGTCCCTGAGCGCCCGCGCCGATGCCGAGCCGCTGCTCTTCTTCAAGGGCGAGTACTTCGGCGTGCAGTCCCGGGACGGGGCACTGGAGGGCGTGGCATGACGACGGCCGGGCCTTCGCGCGCCGGGCACGGAGTGGCCATAATGAAAGCGTGAGTTCCCTGCGCACCCCCGGGCATAGACGGCGAACGGCCGTGGGTCTGCGCTGATGGGATCCGAGGAATCGCCGGGTGACTTTACGCAGGCCGGTGCCGGCATCTGGCCCGGCGGTCCGCTGGTTCTCGGGGTGCCGTGGGAATTCGAAGTGCGGTTGGTGAGGGCCGGCGCAGGGTTGGCCGTCATCATGGGGGTCCACCTGATCTGCGCGTTCGTCGATCCGGCGAGTTATCTCACCGAGTGGGAGCCGGACGGGTCCAGGGCCGCCATCTCTCTGGACCCCGTCGAAAATCTTGAAGCCGAATTCCCCGCCCGGCAGATGCTGGCCGCACTTGAGGGCGTGCTCGGACCGCCCGGCGGGGCATGGTCCTTCAGGGTGCTGAACGGGGACGTCGCCAAGGCCCTTGCCCGGCTGGCGGAAAGCACCGATGCGGCGGCGCTGATAGTCGGCGGCCAGCGGGCCGGGCGCGTTGCCCGGATGGGCCGGATGTTGGAGGGCTCGGTCAGCGTTTCCCTGACACATCTGCAGGCCAGACCAGTTCTGATCGTTCCGCACACGGGGCGATAATCAACCGGCCAAGCAAGAGGTGCCCGTCCGGTAGCGGGACGGGACCCGACGCCGGTCACGGCTGCACCGACCGTCATCCAGCTTTCATCCGTTCCGGGTGACGGCCCGGGAACACGCGCGTCATATCGTTGGGATAACGCCGGTGTCGGACGGCTTTGGGTCGGACGATCCGGACGGGGACCAAGCCCGCGGCCGCTTGCTCGTGCACAAAGACGTGCACAAGGAGTTGCCGCTGACGGCGGAACTGCACCGGCCCTTCCGGGCGAAGCGAAGTGAGTGATGGCAGACCTGAACCGACCCGCAGCGGTCACCTCCGAGGCGCGGGCTCTCTATATCGGCAGCGGGGCCTTTATCGTCCTGGGCGCCGCCGCGTTCTTGCTCGTCGGGCGGGAACCTGTTCCGCTGTCCGGACGAGGCTCGGCCGGCGAAATTGCAGCACTCGGAACGGCTGTTCTCGGTGCCGTGGCTGTCGTGGCCGGCAGCCTTCAACATCGACCGGCCGTGGCGCCGCAGGTTCGGCGCGACGGCCGGATTCGCAACGCGATCGACATCGCGGCCCTCGCGCTGGCCCATGCCTGCACCTTTCTCGTTGGTTGGCTGGCGCTCTTCGCGCTCTTCCAGCAGGCCTTCATCGGTGCTGTCCTCTACCCGGTTGCCGCTGCCATCCTTATCGGAACCACAGGAGCCATCAGTGCGTACATCGCGTACTTGACCGCGCTGAGCATGACCGCGTACCGGCTCGCAGCACTCCTGGCCGTCTTCCTCGTCACCGGCATACTGACAAGCATGCTAACGGCACAGGACCCCCTGTGGTGGCAGGAGCATCTCAGCGCCCTCGGCGCGAGCTCGGACATCTCCGGGGTGGCGTTCAACGTCACGCTGATCGTCGCTGGCGTGGTGATCACCACCCTGGCCGGATATTCGACGTCGACCCTTAGAGCGACCGCGGACACCAAGCCTGCTCTCCACCGCGTGTGGTGGCTTGAAGGCGACATCGTCCTTCTTGGCGTCTTCCTCGCCGGCGTGGGTTTGTTTCCCGTCGATAAGCGCTTCTGGATCCACACGCTGTTCGCCTCCGGCATGGCGATCGTGTTTGGCATGCTGGTTGCCCGGATCCGAAAACTCGTCCCCTCGATCTCCGCGACCTTCGGCTTGCTCGGCTGGGTTTTCCTGGCGGTCATCGCCGCCGCAGCCGTCCTGTGGTTCCCGGTCGGCTACTACAACCTGACGGCGGTGGAACTCATCGCCGCTTCGCTGATCTTCTCTTGGCTCATCGTGCTGATTCGCAACCTCGCCGCCGTCGATGCTGACCAGTATGACGCGGCCCTGTATGACACGGAGCAGCAGGACGCAGTCCTGTATGACGCTGAACAGGAGGGCGTCGAGCGGTACGACGCTGAACAGCAGGACGCCGACAGGTACGACGCTGAACAGCAGGAGGCGGACCGGTACGAGGCCGCGCAGCAGGACACGGCCCTGTACGACGCGTACCGGCAAGACGCTGACCTGTACGGCGGTGAACAAAATGGCCCAGCGCCGAAGGACACGTCCCTCTATGACGCCTACCGGCAACATGCTGACCAACAAGACGCGGATTTGCTGGCACGACCGCGACCGCAACCGGGCGACAGCACGGACCCGTCTGCTGCCACGGCAACGGACAAGAAGGCCGACAAGACAGCGAGCGAGCCCTGAGCGGTACCGGACCGGCGCGGTACCGGGCCGGCGCAGGAAGGTCCGGCGCCGGTCTACGAGTGGGTGGGCTCTTCGACCAGCGCGGTGGCGATGCTGTCCGCGTCGTCGAGCGCGGCGAGGTAGCGTTCGGCGTCGAGGGCCGCGGCGCACCCTGTCCCGGCGGCGGTGATGGCCTGACGGTAGCGGTGGTCCACTGCGTCCCCGCACGCGAAGACGCCGGTGAGATTGGTGCAGGTGGTGGGCGAGTCCACCTTGATGTACCCCTCGGCGTCCAGCTCCACCTGCCCTGTCAGCAGTTCGGTCCGGGGGACATGTCCGATCGCCACGAAGAGTCCGGTCGCTGGCTGCTTCCGTACTTCGCCGCTGCGAGTGTCCGTCAGAGTGACGCCGCTGACCTTGCCGTCGCCGTGGATTGCCGTGACGGCAGAGTGCCACGCGAACGTGATTTTCGGGTTGTCCTTAGCCCGCTGCGCCATGATGCGGGAGGCGCGCAGCTCACCCTTGCGCACCACCACGGTCACGGACTTTCCGAAGCGGGTCAGAAAGGTTGCCTCCTCCATCGCGGAGTCCCCGCCGCCGACCACAATGATGTCCTGGTCGCGGAAGAAAAAACCGTCGCAGGTGGCGCACCAGGAGACACCGTGGCCGCTGAACTTCTTCTCCTCGGGCAGGCCCAGTTCCTTGTACGCGGAGCCCGTGGCCAGGATGACCGCCCGGGCATCGTAGGTCTCGCCGCCGCCGGTGACCACGCGCTTGAGGTGACCGGCGAGACGGACCTCGGTGACGTCGTCGTACATCACGCGGGCACCGAACTTCTCGGCCTGCTGCTGCAGGCCGTCCATCAGTTCCGGACCTTGGACCCCACCCGGGAAGCCTGGGAAGTTCTCCACCTCCGTGGTATTCATGAGTGCGCCCCCGGCGGTGACCGCCCCGGCGATGACGAGCGGCTGGAGCCCGGCGCGGGCCGCGTAAATGGCCGCGGTGTAGCCAGCCGGACCCGATCCGATGATGATCAGCTGTTCCGTATTGGTTGCCGCAGTGTTCGTCGGTGCAGCGTTGGATGGCGTTGAATTAGGGGATTCTGCGCTCACGGTCTGGCTCCTTCGATGCCGGTTGCTGGGTCCCGCCGGGCCCATATACCAGTGCAACAAGGTCGGGGGCTTCGATCAAGACCCCCTCGAGGCCAGCCAGGGGCCGCCTGCGGTACGAACCCGGCAGGGCCGGGCAGAAACCTCACCCGCCGGGAATGATTCCCTCCGGACCCCGTACAGCTAGCGTGGCATCGACATCGCATTTCGGTGGGCTCTGCCAGGACGCATTCCTGCAGAACCACGCCTCCGTGTGCGTCTGCCCGGTCGAGCCATAGGAGGCGACATGTCGGGTCGTGAATCAGCTCCGGACGCGTTTAGCCGGGGGAAAGACTCGCGATGAGTACCCGCGACGACGCCGGTAACGAGCCAGTGCAGTTCAACCAGAAACTCGCGCTGCTGCTGGGGATGGCCATGTTCGTGCTGGTGGTCGATACGTCCATCATGAACGTCTCGATCTCCGCGGTGGTCAAAGACATCGACAGCACCGTCAGTGACCTCCAAGCGGCCATCGCCCTTGAAGCCCTTGTCTCGGCCGCCTTCATCCTGATCGGCGGCAAAGTCGGTGACCTGATCGGGCGCAAACGGGCCTATGTCCTGGGCCTCTGCGGGTATGCCGTAGGCGCCATCGCCATGACGCTGGCCCAGAGCATTGTGCCGATCCTCATTTTCTGGGCATTAATCGGTGGCCTTGGCGCATCGCTCCTGCTTCCCGCCATGCAGTCCCTGATCCACGGCAACTTCGACGGAGCGGCCAGAAAGCGGGTCTATGCCCTGGTCGGGGCATCTGCGGCGATCGCCGCCGCCGTCGGGCCCCTGCTCGGGGGCTTCATCACGACGTTCCTGTCGTGGCGCGTCGCTTTCCTGCTGGAAGCCGTGATCATCGCGGTTGTCCTGTCCGGAATCAAGCTCGTCAAAGACGTGCCCTATACGGGACCCCGGGAGTTCGACGTCGTTGGATCGGTCCTATCCGTCGTGGGCATGGGCGGCGTCGTCCTCGGAATCCTGGTCTGGCAGGAAGGCGGCGAGGCTGTAGGCGCCCTCATCATCATCGGCATGGCCGGCCTGGGCAGTCTGGTCTATTGGCTGAAGCGCCGAGAGCGACTCAACAAGGCCATGCTCCTGGATCCGGAGCTGCTCCGGGCGCCTGCCTTCCGGTTGGGCGCCACGCAGCAAATGCTCCAGCAGATTGCGCTCGGCGGCACCATGATCGTGTTGCCGATCTACCTGCAGATGGTGCTCGAATACAACGCGATGCAGGCAGGATTGTCCATTTCGCCGCTCTCGCTCAGCATGTTCGCCGTAGCCCTGCTGGCCGGCAGGCGGGCCGGAGCGCGACGACCGGCCAGCATCATCAGGTGGGGCTTCATCCTCCTGATGGCGGGCCTGATTGCCATCCTGCCGGTCGTGCCCCGCGCGGACTCTGGCTGGTGGCTCCTGATCCCGCTGGTCATTGCTGGTTGCGGTCTCGGGCTGCTGGTGTCGCAGTTGAACAACTACACCTTGTCCCCTATCTCAGACGAACGCGTCAGTGAGGCCGCCGGCGTGAACTCGGCCGCTGGCTCGTTTGGATTGTCGTTCGGGCTCGCCTTTGCCGGGGCCATCATGCTCGCATCGCTCTCCATCATCTTCACCAGCATGGCGACGTCGAGCACGGTGCTCCCGCCCGCCGAGCAGCAGCAGGTCGCGCAGGTGCTAGAAGAAGACGCGCAGATTCTCAGCAACACCGAGCTCGAGGAACTCCTAGTCACTCAGCCGCCGGACATCCAGGCCGAAATCATCCGCATCAACACGGAGGCCAGGCCCACCGCTTTGCAGATAGGTCTGCTCATTCCGGTACTCGCCAGTGCGGCCGGCTTCCTCATCTCATTCCGCATGATGCGGCTTCCCGATCCTAAGGCCGCCGGCACGGGTGAAGGCGCGTTCCTGGATTGAGCCTCGCCCGCGTTCCTGGATTGAGCCTCGCCACAGAGCGGACTTCCTATCAGCGCAGAAAGAGGCTGTAACCCGCGACGACTAGCCCAATGGCCAGCGTCCCGATGGCGGCGATCCTGCGCCCGTTGCGCTGCAGCCAGTTGTAGAGGGCGGTTAGGGGCCGTTGGGCCTTCTCCGGCGAGCGCAACCAGACGGCGATCGGAACGACGACGGCGGACTGGGCCACAGCGGCGTAGGCCAGGACCAGCAAGGTGCCTTGCAGCGGCGGGGGGTCCTGAATGCCGATCAGCGCGCCGGCCGTGACCGCCAGCAGGATCGCCTTGGGGCGCAGATTCAGGCCCAGTCCGAGGGCGAGGAATTCCCAAGACGGGGCGGAACGGAACCTCGACTCGATCTTCCTGAGCATGGTCCCTTCTGACCGGCTCTTATGCACAAAGAGGATGATGGAGTAGCCAATAAGGGCAACGCCGACCAGGAGGCCAATCGAGGCCAGCAATTCGTCCCTCAGCCGGGGCCTGACCGGCAGAAACTGCAGCCCCACTGCCGAAAGCCCTACCACCACGACCGATCCTGCCAGACTGCCGATCAGAAAGGGCAGGGCGCCGCGGCGGGGGTCCGGGGAGAGCAGAATCATGATTGTCGCGCTGGCAGGCACCGTGCTCATCGCCCCTGCAAGGGCGAAGAGAATCAGGCTGAGAATGGTGCTCAGCATGCGGCTGTCACCTGCCCCCGGCGCCACCTTGACGGCACGTCATGCCTTCGGCGCGCTGCCGGTGCCCGGGCGTCCCCGACGCGACCGGGCACGACGGGCGCGGATCGCGTCGTCTTCTTGCTGGAGGGTCAGTTGGAGGTCCGTCTGGTCACCTGTCAAAGGCCGCCACCATGACTTGGACGGGTCCGAATCCAGCAGGATGGTGCGAATAAAGAGCGTCAGGGGGACGGCCAGAATGGCCCCGGCCGGGCCCAGGAGCAAGGCCCAGAAGAGAACGGACACAAAGGTCAGAGTCTCGCTGAGCGAAACCGCGTTCCCCACATACTTGGGCTGGATGATGGACTGGACGACGCTGTTGATCCCGCCATAAATGACGATGATGGCCAGAACGGTAGGCCAACCACCGGTGAGGAATCCAAAGAAAAGCGGGGGGATGATAGCGATGAAGTAGCCGATGTTGGGGATGAAGCTGCAGATGAAGGAAAGCAACCCCCACAACAGGGCGCCGGGGACATTCAGGATGACCAGGACTAGCCAGTTGAACAGGCCTTGGGCGATCCCGAGGACCGTGGTGGCGACCATGTAGCGGCGAACGCCGGTTCCGAAGCCGTTGAGCGCGGAGACCAGTGCCGGCCGGTGGTTGTTCAGACTGGCCAGCATGGCCGGTACGCGAGAGCCTTCCACCGCCATGAGGATGAGCATCGTCAGTATGATAACGAGGCCGCCCGCCACGCTCGCAATGCTCCCCAGGAGCCCGCCAAGGAAGTCGATGATGCCGCCGGGAGTGACCCCGTCCAGAACGGCCTTGGCCTGCTCCGCTCCGAAACCGACAGATTCCAGCCACCCGGCGAAGGTGGCACCCAGTTGCGCGATCTGCGGAGCATATTGGGGCAGCAACGCGGAGAACTGCGCAAGTGAGGCAAGCAGGACCGCAACGAAGGCGGTCAGCAACCCGAAGACGGCCGCGATGGTGGTCCCGGTGGCTATGCCCCGGGGAATTCCTCGTGCTTGCATCCACCGTCGCACGGGATGGACGCAGAGCGTGAGTACAAATGCGAAAAAGACAGGGGTTACGATTCCCCGGGCCGCACCCACACCGAACGCAGCAATGGTTGCGCCGCTCAGGGCGAGAAGGATGGTCACGGAGCGGGGGAGGGCCGGACGTGGATCGGATTCCGATGGTTCCGGCCCCATTGAGCCCTCCTTGTTCAACCTAGCCCCATTTTAGGTTTGGCCAGGCGCGATGCGTAGTGAGTTCGCCGGCCGGGGAAGGCGCCGTCCAGCCTGGGTCACACCACTACTTTGCTCTTGATGTGTTCAAACTCTGCCGCGCTGATGGTTCCGGCGTCCAGGAGCGCCTTGGCTTTCGCGATTTCGGCGCTCGGGCTCGCAGCGGCGACTTGGCGGATATATTCATCAGTTGCTTGCTGGTTCTTGCGGGCCTGGGCCATTCCCCGTTTAGCCATGCCCTTGCCGCGCGCAACCATGTACACCAGCAGGGAGAGGAACGGAACGAAGGCCAGGAAAACGATCCAGACGGCCTTCCACCAGCCACTAAGTTCGTGGTCGCGGAAGAGGTCTGTGATCACCATGAACAACGCATACAGGAAGGCGAAGATCGCATAGACGCAGAATAACCACCAGAAGATACTCCAGAAGTCCTCAAAAAAGTCCATTTGGTAGTCCTAAATTCGATTTGGTTTTCCTGTTTCAACGGTGTGCACGGGTGTCCTGTCGGGTTCGCCTAGCACTTGACCTCATTCATGAGGTCGCTGAGGGCGCCCTGTACGTTCGCGGCTTCATCCCGCAGCGAGTTTGCGGCTTGGGACACGGTGGCGTCGTTGGGAACGGCGTTCACAGCGGCAACAAACTTTTCTTCCGCCGCTTTGACGGCGTCCACCCGGCCCTTGGCGGCGTCGGCGGCTGCCGTAACGAGATTGTCGTACGCGGTCCGGACCTGGTCCCGCGCGGACTGGATCTGCTCCACCGTGGAACTTGGCTTCAGTGTGTCCTTGAAGTTCGTCAAGGCTGCGGAGAACGCACTGGCTGCGGCGCAAGCTGGGGAAACGCTTTTCGTCTGGCCAGCGCTGGGACTGGTGGTTGGCGTGCTCGTGTTGGGGGGGCTGCAGCCGGTGAGCAGCGCGAGGGCTGCCGCGACAGTGATCAAACGCGCGGTGACTGATGGTGGTAACGACATCGGGGGCCCCTCTTTCAGAGCTTTTGCGATCTCCATGGGCTTTCGCCTGCCAGCGCTGGTACTGGCAGGTACCACCAGTCTTTGCTTCGGCACACCCGGGCGCGTCACCCGCTGGGGGTGATCCTGGTGCCGTGCATTTTCCCATGATCAGGGCACGGTCGAGCCTCCCGTTGGCGGTGCGCAGGGGATGCGGCCCCCTTCGGCAATTCTCACCCCCGGGTGATGATGTGTGCCTCCTGCGCCCGTGATGGACTTCAGTCCACAGTAGAGGGAGGACGCCATGTGCCGTTGGCTCGCGTATTCTGGTTCGCCGGTGAGGCTCGATGAGCTCTTGTACAAACCCGCCAACTCGCTTGTGATGCAGGGCAAGCACGCACGCCTGGGAGTTGAAACCACCAACGGGGACGGCTTCGGCGTCGGCTGGTACGGATCCGAGCCGTATCCCGGACTGTTCCACAGCACGGAGCCGGTCTGGCATGACCGCAACCTCCGCGAGCTGGCCGGCCAGGCCTCGGCGCGCCGCGTCTTCGCGCACATTCGTGCCTCGACCGGCTCGGCCGTTCAGCAGACCAACTGCCATCCGTTCCGCCACGGCAACTGGTTGTGGATGCACAACGGGCTCATCTCGGATTTTCCGGCGGTGAAGCGCGAATTGGCCATGGCCGTGGAGCCCTCGCTCTTTCCGGAGATCGAGGGGGCCACGGATTCGGAGCTGTTCTTCTTCCTCGCCCTCACCTTCGGGCTGGAGCAGGATCCGCGTTCGGGTGTCGCTGCCGCGGTGGGGCTCATCGAAGACGTCGGCCGGCGCAGCGGCATCGAGTTCCCGATTCAGATGACCGTGGCAACCACCGACGGCGACACCACTTGGGCGTTCCGCTACTCGAGTGAAGGCCGGTCGCGGTCGCTCTTCCACAGCACGGACGTATCGACCCTCCGCGTCCAATACCCCGACAACCCCATGCTTCACGAGCTTTCCGACGATGCCCGCCTGGTTGTCTCGGAACCGTTGGGGGATTTGCGCGGTGCGTGGCGGGAAATCCCGGAGTCTACGTGCGTGGTGGTGCATGGAGCCGGGGAAGATCTGTTCCCGTTCACGGCTACAGTGGCTTAGTGTCCCCGGGCAGGTTCCCGGGCAGCGGAGCCGTGGGATTCGGCTCTGCAGCGGGACCGCCCGCGGTTCGGGGCACGGCGCCGGACCCACTCATGGCCGGGTTGACGGGGGTGACGGGCTCGGCGCCGGGCCCACTGCCGGGCTCGCCGCCCGGGCCGGGAGCAAGGGCGGGGCGGCACAGCAGTTCGACCAGGAGAATGGCCAGCACAGCGAGCACCGCTGTCCAGATGGCGACGGCCGCCGTCGGGTACTGCCAAAGGATCAGGACCAGCGCAGCGATTCCGACGATGACGGCTTCCAGGATCCGCCGGTAGCGCGCCAGCCAGCGTTGCCACGGCCTGGCCTGACCGGCGCCGACTTTGCCGGTGATGTAGTCTCCCGCACTCGCCAGAGCGTGCCGGACATATTCCGCAGGGCGCGAGTGCCCGCTCAGAAATGCGGCCACGGCAATGAGGAGGCCCACGACGAACACGAGGCGCACGCTGGTGCGCAGAGGCACCAGGAGTGTCTCGACCAGGCTTTCCGCCGCCGCCGGAGAGACAGCATCCGGGGGGATGGAGTTCAGCAGGATACTCCGCCCGATGACAAGTGCCAGCGCCAGCAACGCCATGGCCACCGCCACGGCCAGACCGACGCCGCTGATGGTGCTCCGTTTCCTGCCCCCCGGGGCCACGGCAATGGCCCCTACGGCGCTAATCGCCGTCAGCCACCCCAACACTGGGGCCAACTGGTCAAGCGTCCTGATGGCGCTCGTGGCCCGGACCAGTTCAGGCGACTGGAACAGGGTGATCTGTGCGTCAATGTCCGGGATCCTCGCGGCGAGGCCGACCCCCTGCTCGACCAGGAGGGTCTTGACCCGGGCGACAATCTCTTTTGTTGAGATCGTCACTGTCCCGCTTTGGTCAATATTGACGGTGCCCCCGGCTGCGTTTCCCGTGGCTAGGTTCACCAGACCCTGATGCGCTACCCGGTTCACCTGGACCCAAAGACCCTGGAACTGCGGCGTGGCTACGAATTTGGCAACGGTGGAGTGGATGAGTGACCGGGTCTGCTCTGCAATCATCGGTGCAAGCCCGGTGATCACCGCAGCCACCCGTGGCGCCGTCTTGCTGAGTTCATTCAGCGCATCCTTGGTGATGGTCTGGAAGTCCACCGCTTCTGTGATCTGCTGGGTGACCTTGTCAGTGATCTCGGCCTGGATCGCCGGGTCCGACGCCAAGGGCGCCACTGTGGCCACGTAGTGATCGGTATCGATGACTTCGCTGCGCAGGTAGAGGGCCGGCACTGCAGCGCAGGCCAACACTCCCGTCAGGACCACCAGCACGATGGCCGCTATCCATCGACCCAGGCCTCGACGCCGTCCGGATGGCTTTGCGGGTGCCGCCCGGGCCCCGTCCCGCTCAAGCTGCAATCGGGCAACCTCTGCCCGTAGCCGCAGTATTTCTTCCTGTTCCCGGCTGTGAGGGCTCGGGGATTGATCCTGGAGGGACATGAGGACTGTTCCTGTTCCGGCTGTGGGCACTCATGGTCATTTTCATTGTGCCCTTGGTGTGCCGGGGCGGCCCCACCCACACTGGGTGATCTGTTCCGCCGTGCCACCGTTTATCGGAGCCCTAACCGAGCGGTTCGTCGAAGGCCTCATCCCTTTCCGGTTATGAGGCGGGGGAGGCGGACAAGCGGCTTAGCGGCCCAGGCGTCGGCCCGCCGCGAAGAAGGCCACTTTGGCGATCAACAGGAGTGCGCCCAGATCCGCAATCATTTGGACCGACACGACTGCCCGTGCGAGCTGGTTCGTCGGTGTGATGTCCCCAAACCCCACAGTGGCAAAGGTAGACGTGGTGAAATACAGGGCGTCTGTTCGGTCCAGAGGTTCGCTAAAGGACGAACGGTCCGTAATCGACATCGACGCGTAAAGCCAGGCGAAAAGGCACAGGAACATGAGAACGGATTCGACCACTACGCCGGCCGCCCGAAGCTGGGGAATGTGCGCAGTCAGTATCAAACGCAATTGAAAGGCAAGGCTAGCTAAAAAGACCAAGAGGATGGCCGCCAGCCGGATCCACGCGGCCGCAGGATCGTCTTTGAATCCACCTATGGGAACGAGGTAATAAAGGGCCAGGATTACGACCGTGAATGAGACCAGGCGCACCGTCGCGATGATAAGGACGTGCCTCCGGTCGGCCTTGCCGAGCTCATGGAGGAAAATTGCATCGGTGTGGCTGCCCCACTTCGTAGCCATGACTGATGATACCGCCGACCACGCAATTGGGGCCGCGCCGTATTTTGGGTGGTTTCATCGTCTTAAAAGCCGCACCACGGAGGAGGGCATAAGGGGTCTTTGCGCCCTGTTGGAGGCCTTTTTCGTCGGCCTAGCATGTGGAACGTGAGAGAGACGCAGAACGCCGGATGGGTGCCAGGTCCGCAGTTCAAGATCCGTCCACCTGTCCGCGGCCTCGGAGCGTTGGAGCGTCCGCGCCTGGAAAACGCATTGTCCGCGGCGGCCGATTCCCACCGCCTGACTCTTGTCGCGGCTCCGGCCGGCTATGGCAAGTCCACGTTCCTGGGCGACTGGGTCCGCAATTGTGATTTGCCCTGCGCGTGGCTGTCCCTCGACCGGTTCGATACTGAACCCGAACGGCTGTTTCACGGCGTAGTCAGTGCGATTCAGGCAGCGGCAAACAAGTTGCCGCTGCCTGGCAACGACTCGTTGCTGGCGCTCGACCAGGGCCTTGCCCACGGCCGGACGGCCTCCTACGACCTTCTTTTAGGGGCGCTCGAACACCTCACTGAGCCCATCGTCCTCGTGATCGACGACGTGCATTTAGCCGGGCCGGGGCTGGCCGACGGCATCGTCGGGGTGCTCGCCGCGTCCGCCCCGCCTCCGTTGCGGCTCGTCCTCTCGGGACGGGGCCACCCGTCCATCCAGCTCGAAAGGTTCCGGTATGGCGAGGGACTTGGCGAACTTGGCGCCGCCGAACTGGCCTTCACGCGGGAGGAAGTTGCCCAGTTCGCATATTCGCTGGGGCAGGACCCCGCGTTCGACGCCGGATCTCTTTGGAAGGCGACGGCGGGCTGGCCGGTGGCCGTGCACGCGAGCCTTGTGTCACTGGCCCAGTCCCGCAACGCCCCGCCCACAACGCCGATCGCCACGCCTGCGCACATTCCCCTTGCCGATTACGTCGCTGAAGAGATCCTCGACCAGCTCGACCCGTCGCTCGCGGAGTTCATCCTGCGGGCCACCACGTGCGACTGGCTCGGCCGCCGACTCGCCGTCGAACTCTACGGCCGGCCCAATGGCAGCGTGCTGCTTGAGGAATGCCTGCGCAACGGCCTCTTCATCGAAGAGCACGATTACCGCGGCGGTGAATCGATGTACCGCTGGCATTCGCTCTTCGCGGAGCAGTGCCGCCGAATCCAGGAGAGGCGGGACCCGCTTCTTGCCGAGCGCCTGCACCGCGTTGCGGCCCGGTACTACCAGGACGCCGACGTCGTGGAGGGCGTTGCCCAGACGCTGAAGGGGCGTGCACCCCGGCAGGCGGTGATGTCCCTCGGCGCCCACTGGCTCGAGTTCGTGCTCGGCAATGACGCCCAGACTTTGGAACGGCTGTGCCGGGACCTTCCCACGCCGTGGGGCGAGGACCCCGAAATTTTGATGATCCGGTCCGTCTGCCGTTCATTGGCTGGCGACAACGCCGCAGCCGACGAGCTCATCCGGAGGGCGCTGTCCCGGACCTTCGTACTGGATGCCACCCGCCGCCGGACGTTTGATGGCTACCGGACCCTGTTCGATCTGCTGCCTGCCGGTGGCCGCGCGGACCACCCCGCCACCCCGGGAGATGATGGCCGGACGACCGCCGACCTACCGGGCGGCCGCCGGTCCGCCCCCCGCTCGACGGGACTCTTCCTCCTTGCCCAGGCGGAGTTTCGGCTGCACCGCAGCGGCGAGCTCGCGACGGCCCTGCTGCAGGCAACCGGAGACATCGGCAACGCGGAGCAGCTGGATGCGTTGGACATCTGCGCCCACGCCGATCTCGCGTTGGCGTTCGCGGCCGCTGGTGGCTTGGCCGGAGCCGACGAGCACGCCACACAGGCGTTGGGGCGGGTTGAAGCGCTGGGCTGGGGTTCCCAGGAACGGCTGGCTCCGGCGTGGCTGGGGCGAGGCATTGCACGCTACTGGAACGACGAGCTGAAGGCTGCGCGTACTTGCCTCGCCAAAGCACAGAGGCTGGGTAGCGAGTTTTTCCCGTCCGGCCCGCTCAGCGCCATTTACCGCGTATTGGTTGATTGTGCCACCGGCGACCTGGCACGGCTTGCTGACTCTAGCGCGGCGCTCGAGGAGTTCCACGGGCGGGGGAAGTACGCCGTGTCGTGGAATGCACTGTACACCGTAGCCGTGGCGAAGGTGGCCGAAGCCAAGGGTGACCTGGAGGGCGCGCTGGGCATCATTCAACCGCTGGGTGCCGGCGGGCACGGGGCACTGGCTGACACGTTGCTGGCGGAATTGCTTCGCCGCGGCGGGGAAGCCACCACCGCCCAACGCTGTGCCGAGCTACTGACCGATCGTCGTCGGAACCCGTATATTGACACCTGTCTGAGCCTGACCGAGGCGCTCCTCGCGCACGGGGCGGGGGACACGGCGGCGGCACACGAGCGGCTTGAACACGCGGTGGAACGGGCCGAGCCCGCATCGATCCTCCGGCCCTTCGCCGAGCGGAGAGACGAACTGGCTGATCTGCTCGTGCAGCACGCTGTCTGGGGCACCGCACATGAATCCTTCATCGCAGCGCTGATGGCACGCGACACGCACGGCGGTCCCCGGCTCCGGGCGCAGTCCTACTGGAACCTGACTGAGCGTGAACGAGAGGTCCTTGCCTACATGCGCTCCATCATGACCGCGGCCGAAATTGCCGACGCGCTGTTCATTTCGGTGAACACTGTCAAGACCCACGAACGGTCGATCTACCGCAAGCTGGGCGCGGGAAGCCGGCGCGATGCCCTGAAGACCGCGGCCCGGCGCGGCATTGTCTGAAGCCCTGGACCGTGCAAAGGCGGCTCAGTTGTCGTTGGAAACCGATCCCAAAGAAGGTGGGGGAGCCGCATGAATTTCTGGGAGAGCTTCTGGGACATTCTGTGGTGGTTTTTCTGTGCGTTCGTGTTCCTTGCCTACTTGTTGGCGTTCTTCGCCGTGATTGGTGATATTTTCCGTGATCATAAGTTGGATGGGTGGTGGAAGGCGGTGTGGATTTTCTTTTTGATCTTCATTCCTTTCCTGTCCCTGCTGGTGTACTTGGCTGCCCGCGGTGAGGGAATGGCCTTGCGGTCCACGGGGAGCCAGAAGCCTCTGGCACCCCGAAACCGACGGTGAGAGCCTGGAACGATGACAAACGCGGATCCCTTTGTAATCGTGGTCGGGTTTGACGGCTCGAAACATTCGCACGACGCCCTGGAATGGGCCATCGAAGAGGCCCGGTACCGTGAGGCGGAACTGCGGGTCGTGACCGTCTGGAACAAAGCGCCGATGTCGTGGTACCCGGCTTTGCTGGAAACGGCGGCAGGGGAAGTCGTGGCGGAGGACTCCCCGGAGCGGCAAGCGGCGGCCCTCAGCGCGGCGGCGGCGAAGGCCGCGGCCGGCGTGAACGTCGTGACGCAGACGGTTAAGGATGATTCCGCAGCGTCAGCCATTCTCCGGGCCGCACGGGAAGCGGACCTAGTCATCCTGGGTAGCCGCGGTCACGGCGGCTTCGCCGGTCTGCACATCGGCTCGGTCTCCACCCAGGTCACCAGCCACTCGCCGTGCCCTGTCCTGGTGGTCCGTCCGAAAACCTCGGCGGCCCAACACTGACGGCCCAACACTGACAGGGCGCGCCGCCGGGCCTGTCAAGAGGTCCCGGCGACGGCGCACAGCCGTTGGTTCCTCGTCAGGCCGCCGGGACAGCCTGTGCGTGCGCGCGGCGGCCCAGCCAATATGCACTCGGCTTGGGTGTCCGCTGCTGGGTGACCCGGTCGACGGCGATCAGGCCGAACTTCGGCCCGTATCCAAAGACCCACTCGTAGTTGTCGAAGGCGGTCCAGGCGATGTAGCCGCGGACATCGATGCCGTCGGCGAGGCAGGAAGCGACACAATCCACCGCCACCCGTAGGTAGTCCACCCTCTGGGCATCATCTTCGGTGGCCAGGCCGTTTTCCGTGACGATCACCGGGATGCCGGCAATGCGGTGAGCCTCCCGGATAGTGGCCTCGAGGGCCTGCGGATAGATTTCCTCACCCATCTGGTTCGTCTCTACGCCTTCCGGGGCGGGGGCGTGGCCGTCGGGGCCGTAAACGGTGCGACCATAGGTCTGGATCCCCACAAAGTCGTCACCGCGGGAGGCCTCCAGGAAGCGCTCGTTGACGTCGCGGCGCACTTGGTCAGCAAGTTCCTGGCCGCCGTCGATGGACTGGATGTCCGAGTTGGCGAGGGTCCAGCCCACCAGAAGGTCCGGCCGGCGGGCTTTGATGGCGGCGGTGGCGGCGCGGTGTGCTGCCAGCTTTACATCGAACGCGGCCTCGGTTGAACAGAACTGGAAGGCAGCGACGGTGCTGGCATCCACGCCAAGGCGCTCGGCAGCTGCGGCCCATACCGGCACGGAGCCGCGGTCTTCCGGTGCTACGCCGCCGATGCCGAAGGACTCCAGCAGCCACGGCAGGTTCGGTTCATTCAAGGTGCAGGCGACGCCGATGAGGTCGCCCAGGTGCGCCATTACGCCGTCACAGTAGCGGGCAAAGAGTTCCGCCGTGCGCGGACCCTCCCAGCCGCCGACGGCGAGGAGCCATTGCGGTGAGCTGAAGTGGTGGAAGGTGACCACGGGGGTGAGGCCGTGCTCGTGGCAGGCCTCGAGCATGCGGCGGTAGTGGTCCAGCTCGGCCTGTGAGAAGAGTCCTTCCTCCGGCTCGATCCGCGCCCACTCGATCGAGAAGCGGTAGCTGGTGAACCCGAGGCTGGCGATCAGGGCAATGTCCTCGCGGTAGCGGTGGTAGTGGTCCACGGCGTCACCTGAAGGCTCGGAGAACATGCTGCCGGGGAGGTGCTCGAGGAACCAGGTGTCGCTGTTGACATTGCTTCCTTCGACCTGGTGTCCGGCGCTGGCGACACCCCAGAGGAAGTCCTGCGGGAACGGAAAAGTGCTGGTCATAGGGTTCCTTTCGTGAAGGGCACCCGGCTTGGGATGCCCTGGGCGTTGGCCCTTCATCGATTCTGCCCGCGTCAGTGACCGGCGCCACAATACTTTTTCAACCAATGAAATTCTGATGTGGGTGCCAATTGGGCGCGTCTGATGCTTGAAGGGAGCCGGCTACCTGCCGGGCCCCACAGACGTCCACTCCGTTGTCATAGAAGAATGCGAAGGCGCACTCATGAAACTTCTGACCTCCACCACACGCGGCGGCGCGGCCATTCTGGCCGGCGCCCTGCTGATGGGATCCCTGGCCGCCTGCGGCGGCGGCAGCCAGGCAGCCACCGTTGACAAAAGCACGCTGACGATCGCCGTAGAAAGCGACTCCGCTTCCTTCGGCTACGACCCCATCCGCGTTTCTGATGCGCAGCGCCAATTTATGGAGGGCTTGTACGACAACCTCATGACCCTTCAGCCGGATGGCTCCGTGGGGCCCGGCCTTGCTTCCGCTTTCGAATACAACGCTGACAGCACGGTGCTGACGCTGACCCTCAAGCAAGGCGTGACCTTCACGGACGGCTCCACGCTGGATGCAGCTTTGGTCAAGGCCAACTTCGACCGGCGCACCGACCCTGCCCTGAGCACTTACTCGGCCATTGCCAAGGGCGGCGCCCAGGAGATCACTAAAGTGGACGTGGTCAGCCCCACCAAGGTGGCCATTACCTTCGCGAAGCCCCAGCCCGGATTCGAAAAGAACCTCACCTCCACCATGGGCATGATTGTCGGCAAGGCCGGCATCGCGAACAGCGCCAGCCTGGCCACAGCCCCGGCCGGCTCAGGACCGTACACGCTGGACACCACTGCCTCCGTCAAGGGCAACAAGTACGTGATGGTGAAGAACGACAAGAGCCCTGATGCCGCCAAGTACGCCTACAACAAGATCGTCTTCAGCGTCATCCTTGACCCCCAGGCCCGGGCCAACGCCCTGGTTTCCGGCCAGGCCGACGTCGCGCAGTTGACCTCCCCGACCGTTGACTTCGCCAAGTCCAAGGGCGTGGGCGTGTCCCAGATCGGCGGCACTGTCCAGACCATGATCTCCTTCGACAAGACCGGCAAGACCGCACCCGCGTTTGCCAGCGAAAAAGTCCGCCAGGCCATCCAGCATGCCATCAACCGCAAGGCCCTCGTGGATGCGCTGCACAAGGGTGACGTCCCGGCCTGGAACGCTTTGCCGAAGGACTCCGCAGGCTTCAACCCGGAGCTGGAGACCACCTTCGCGTACGACCCGGCCAAGGCCAAGAGCCTCCTCGCCGAGGTCGGCTACCCGAACGGATTCGAGTTCACCATTATCGCCGGCGCCCAGACACAGACCGACCTGCAGGCAGTCCAGAAGGACCTGGCCGCCGTGGGCATCACCATGAAGGTGAAAATGGCGGCCTCCACCGACGAAGCGTTTGCCGCCGTCGCCACCACGCCGCTGGGGTACGCACCCTTGAGCTGGGACAACCCGATCGGCCTGATGTACGGGGCCATCCTCAGCGGCTTCACCAACGTCCAGAAGGCCACCGACGAGCAGTTGAGCGCCGCCACCGGTGAGATTGCCGCCGCCAAGGACGACGCCGCCAAGAAGGCAGCGCTGACCAAGCTGAACACCCGCCTGGTCGAATCCGGCTGGCTGGTCCCGCTGTACGAGTCCCTGACCAACCAGGGCTACAACACCAAGAAGGTCCAGGAAGTGAAGTTCGCAGGCACCAACGCCTACCCGCTGCTCTCCTCCTACGCACCGACCAGCTAATACCTGAACTTGCCGGACGGGTCCCCGAGAGGACCCGTCCGGCAAGTTCTGACCGATGGAGGTCATCATGGCACTATTCATCACCAAGCGCCTGCTCATGGCGCTAGCCACCGTGCTTGTGGTTGCGGTGCTGGCGTTCCTGCTGGTGCACGCAATGCCCGGCAGCCCGGGAGCTGTCTCGCTCGGCGCTGGCGCCTCCCAGGACGCCATCGATGCAGTCAACCAGCGACTCGGCTGGAACGACCCGCTCCTGGCCCAGTTCTTCCGCTGGCTGGGCGATGCCGTGCAGGGCAACCTGGGCGTCTCGCTCATCGACGGCCGTTCCGTGAGCGCCGACCTGGCCAACAGGCTTCCCGTCACGGCCGCGTTGGCAGCCGGCGCAACCGTGTTGAGTGCCGTCCTGGGGATCGGGCTGGGCGTCACCGCCGCAGTCCGCGGCGGTGTGGTGGACCGGGCCATCGGAGGATTCGTTGGACTCCTGGTGGCTTTGCCCGCCTTCTGGATTGGCGTCATCTTCGTCTACCTTTTCGCCGTTCAGGCCTCGGTGTTCCCGGCCACGGGCTACGTGCCGTTTGAAGTGTCACCACAGGACTGGGCGATGTCACTGGCATTGCCCGTCCTCACCCTGGCTGTCGGCGGCGCCGCGTTCATCGCCCGCCAGACCCGCGCCTCCATGTTGGAGGCCCTCCAGCAGGAACACATCCGGACGCTCCGGGCAACGGCCACGCCCACCTGGAAGATCCTCTATGTCCACGCCCTGCGCTATGCCAGCCTGCCTATCGTGGCTGGCATCGCCCTGCAGTTCATCGGTCTGTTCGGCGGCTCGGTCATCGCCGAGCAGCTCTTCGCCATGCCGGGCCTCGGCCAGGCAGTCCAGACCTCCGTCAGCACCCACGATGCCCCGGCCGTGCAGGGCGTGGTGGTGATCGCCACCGTCGTGGTGGTCGCCGTCAACCTGGTGCTGGAACTCGCCACCAAGTTCCTCGATCCGAAGTTGCGTGCCTCATGATTCCCTCAGTTGCCCCAGCACCGGCGGACCAAGCGGTGCCGGCCACCGCCGTCCAACCCAAATCCGGCGCGAAAGCGGCCATGACCCGCTTCGGTTCCCACCGGCTGTTCACCTCGCCCGGCGGTGTTGCCGGCCTCGTCTGGCTGGCCGCACTGATGGCCGCTTCGCTGACCGCACCGCTGTGGCTGCCCTTCAAAACGGAGGACCAGGACTTCACCGCCGTCCTTTCCGGCCCGACGGCCGCGCACTGGCTGGGCACTGACGAACTGGGCCGCGACATCCTCAGCCGCACGTTTGCGGCCGCGGCTGGCACCCTCGGAACGTCTATGATCACGGTGATCGTCGGCGTCGGCCTCGGCACTATTCTGGCCATGGTCGCAGCCGCCGGCGGTGACCGAACGGACGCAATCATCAGCCGGGCGACAGAGATCATGATGTCCCTTCCCGGGACGGTCATCATCCTCGCTGTCATTGGTGCCGTGGGAACGAACATCCCCGTTGTCATGGCCATCCTTGGCGTCCTGATTTCCGCCGGTATCTTCCGGGTCATCCTGGGCCAGGCGAAGTCGTTGCAGTCCCAGCTCTACGTTGACGCCGCCAAAGTGGACGGGGTCAGCCCGCTGGGCATCAGCATCCGGCACGTCCTCCCCGGCCTCACCAACACGATCGTGGTTCAGTGCGCGCTGATCTTCGCCGTGGGCATGCTTATCCAGGCGGGACTGGCCTTCATCGGCTTTGGGCCGCCCATTCCGGAGCCCAGCTGGGGCGGCATGATCCAGGGCGCCTCCCAGCACGTTTACGATGCCCCATGGCTTATGGTGCCCACTGGCGCCGTGCTGGCCCTGACTGTCCTCGCAGCCAACGCCGTCGGCAATGCGCTGGGCAAGGCCCCCAACACCACCGCCTCACACCTGCCCTCCGCCGCCGCCCGCCGGCAGCGGATGAAGTCAGTGAAGGCCGCCGTGGGCGCCACCGCATCGGCTCCCATCCCGTCGCAGGTCGTTTCCGCGAAGGGCCTGCTCAGCGTCCGCAACCTGTCCGTGGGCGTGGATCACGGCGTACGGCTGGTCACGGACATCTCCTTCGACGTCGAACCGGGAACCGTCCTGGGTCTGGTGGGCGAGTCCGGTTGCGGCAAGACCATGACCGCTCTTTCCCTCCTTGGCCTGCTGCCCTCGGGCGTGTCAGTTGCCGGCGGCCAGATCCTGTGGAACGGAACGAACCTCGCGGCCTCGACGGACAAGGACATGGAGGGCATCCGGGGACGCGAGATCGCCCTGATCTCGCAGGAGCCCATGAGGGCCCTGGATCCGATGTTCACCGTGGGCTACCAGCTCACGGCGGCCATCCGCCGGCTGCGCAAGGTGGGCAAGTCGGAAGCCCGCAAGGAAGCCTTCAGCCTGCTGGAGAAGGTAGGGATTGTTGATGCCCAGCGGATCCTGAAGACCTACCCGCACCAGATCAGCGGCGGCATGGCCCAGCGCGTGGCGATCGCCCTGGCACTCTCCGGACGGCCCAGACTGCTGGTGGCGGACGAACCCACCACCGCCCTGGACGTTACGGTCCAGGCCGAGATCCTGTCCCTGCTGCGGGCACTGGTGAAGGACACCGGCATGTCAGTGGTCATGGTGACCCATGACCTCGGCGTCGTCGCCGACATCTGCGATCAGGTGGCGGTGATGTACGCCGGGCAGGTGGTGGAGAACGGCAAAACCGCGGCCGTCCTGGATAACCCGCGCCATCCGTACACCCTGGCGCTGCTGGCGGCGGATCCCCACACCAACGCCGCCGAGGACATGCCTGAACGGCTGGCCACGATCAGCGGCCAGGTTCCGCAGCCCAAGGACTGGCCCACCGGCTGCCGCTTTGCGGCGCGCTGCCAGTTTGCCGGCTCCGCCTGCACGGTTCCCATCCCGCTGCTGCCTTCCGGGGCCAGCGACGGCCTGGTCCGCTGCGTGAAGGCTGACGAACTGGCCGTTGAGGGCCTGGAGTGGGTCGCGACTGAAGTCCCGACGCACCGGCTCTTGGAAATCGTTGAAAAGGATTTGGCATGAGCATCGAAACACCAGTACGCCAGGAATCGCCGTCGGCCCTCCCCACCAAACCCATGCTGGAGGTCAGGGATTTGGTGGTCCGCTACGGACGCGGCCGCAAGGCCGCTGCCGCACCGGCAGCCGTGGACGGTGTCAGCTTCACCATCCGCCCCGGCGAAACCGTCGGGCTGGTGGGGGAGTCAGGCTCCGGCAAGTCCACCATCGGCAAGGCCATCCTGGGCCTGCAGAACGTGTCCGGCGGCTCCATCACCTACCGGGGTGAGGACATCACCCACGCTGGTGCGGGCCGGCGTCGGGCTCTGGGCGGGGAACTGCGCGCTGTTTTCCAGGACCCGAATTCCTCGCTGAACCCACGCACCACCGTGGGTGCCTCCCTCATGGACCCGCTCCGTCTCCGCGGCGTGTCCGCCGCGGAGGCACGGGCGCGGGCCGAGGACATGCTGGAACGAGTGGGGCTGCCGCGGGAAGCTGTGGACCGCTATCCCAGCCAGTTCTCCGGCGGCCAGCGCCAGCGCATCTCGGTGGCACGCGCCCTGATCTGCGATCCGCAGCTGGTGGTCTGCGATGAAGCCGTCAGTGCCCTGGACCTCTCCACCCAGGCGCAGGTCCTGAATCTGCTGGCCGACCTGCGGGACGAGCGCGGGCTCAGCTACCTCTTCATCGCCCACGACATCGCCGTGGTCCAGTTCCTCGCGCAGCGGGTGGTGGTCCTGTACCGGGGCCAGGTCATGGAAAGCGGCCCGGCCGCCGCCGTCACGGAGAACCCCAAGCATCCCTTCACCCGAGCCCTCGTCGCGGCGTCACCCGTGCCGCGGCCCGCCGAGCAGGCCCAGCGCCGTGAAGCCCGCGAATCCCTCGGGGTGCGGACGGCCGCCGCCACGACCGCCTCGCCCGGTGGGTGCCCGTTTCGGCAGCGCTGCCCGCTTGCCACGGACCTTTGCCGCGACGAACGCCCCGCCCTGCGCCTTGTGGGCGAATCCGACGTCGCCTGCCACTACTCCTGACCAGGCCTCGACCTACGCAGCCCGGCCGCTACACAGCACGAACCGACCAACACAGCAGAAACGGAAGACCACTCCATGACTTTGGCACCCTGGCACGCCGCAATGATTTCACCCGACCAGGACTTCGACGGCGCCCCGCTGCTGCGCAAGGAGTTCGCCCTGGCGGAAGGCCACGGAGCCGTGGCAACGGCCACCTTGCGTGCCACCGCCTACGGCATCTACCAGGCGTTCATCAACGGGACGCCTGTGGGCGACGACGTCCTGAGCCCGGGCTGGAGCTCCTACGAATGGCGCCTGCGTTACCGCACCTACGACGTGACCGCCCTGCTGGAGTCGTCCACTGTGCTGGGTGTGGAGCTCGGCAACGGCTGGTACCGCGGACGCCTGGCCTGGCACGGCCTGTCCGGCCTGTACGGCAGTGAGCTGGGGTTCTTTGGCCAGCTGGACATCGAATACGCCGATGGCCACGTCCAGTCCGTAGCCTCGGACACCACGTGGCAGGCCGGCCCGTCGAGCACGATGGCCAACGACCTGTACGACGGGCAGACCATTGACGCCCGCCGGAATCCGGAGGGATGGGACAAGCCCGACTTCAATGCCGCCGTCTCAGTAGCCGCTGACTCTGCAGTCGCCGCTTGGTCGGGCGTCCACAAGCTGGAGTTCGACGTCGAACGGCTGGCGGAGCCGGTTGGCCCGCCGGTGGTGCGCGCCGACGTCGTCAAACCGGTGCAAATCCTGACCTCACCCAGCGGCAAGACCCTGGTGGACTTCGGCCAGAACCTGGTGGGCTGGCTGCGCTTCACCGTCCGCGGCAAGGCGGGGGCCGCGATCACCGTGCGGCACGCCGAGGTGCTCGAGGACGGCGAGCTGGGCACCCGCCCGCTGCGCACGGCCAAGGCCTCCGACACGTTCATCCTGTCCGGCGGGGAAGACTTTTTCGAACCCACGAAGACCTTCCACGGTTTCCGCTACGCCGAGATCTCCGGCTGGCCCGGAACGCTCACCCAGGGGTCGCTGGAAGCAGTGGTGGTGCATTCCGAGCTGGAACGCACCGGGGAATTCGAGTGCTCCAACCCGCTGGTGAACCAGCTGCACCGCAATATTGTCTGGGGACTCAAAGGCAACTTCCTGGACCTGCCCACCGACTGCCCGCAGCGCGACGAGCGGCTCGGCTGGACCGGGGACATCGCAGTGTTCGCCCCGACGGCCGCCTTCCTGTACGACGTCAAGGGCTTCCTGCAGGACTGGCTCCTGGACCTGGCCGCAGAGCAGGAAGCCGCCGACGGGCTGGTCCCCATCACCGTGCCCGATGCCTTGAAGTACTGCCCCGCGCCGCCCGGATTCCCGGAATTGGAATCCTCCGCCCTGTGGAGTGAGGCGTCCGTCTGGGTGCCCTGGGCACTCTGGGAGGCCTATGGCGATGACAGCGTCTTGCGGAACCAGTATGGCTCCATGTCCGCGCACACCCGGCGCGTGGAGGGCTTGCTCTCATCCACCGGTCTTTGGGACTCCGGCTTCCAGTTCGGCGACTGGCTGGACCCGGACGCCGCGCCGGACCAGCCGTGGGCCGCCAAGGCTGACACGGGCGTTGTGGCCACCGCCTGCCTGTACCGCACCGCCTCCATCACAGCCCAGACGGCCCGGCTCCTGGGGAAAACTGATGACGCCGAGCACTTCGAGCAGCTGGCGGCCCGGGTCCGGGCCGCCTTTGCCGAGCACTACGTCACCGCCGACGGCACCATCCACAGCGACTGCACCACCGTCTACGCCCTGGCCATCGCCTTCGACCTCCTGGAAACCAGCAGCCAGCGCGAGTTCGCCGGCAACCGCCTGGCGGCGCTGGTCCGGGACAATGACTACAGGGTGTCCACCGGCTTCGCGGGCACGCCGTTCATCACGGGTGCCCTCACGGACACAGGCCACGCGGACGAGGCGTACCGGCTACTCATGGAGGAAGGCTGCCCCTCCTGGCTTTACCCCGTGACCATGGGTGCGACCACCGTCTGGGAGCGCTGGGACTCCATGTTGCCGGACGGCACCATCAACTCCGGGGAGATGACCAGCTTCAACCACTACGCCCTGGGCGCGGTGGCCGACTGGATGCACAAGGTCATTGGCGGCATCCGGCCGTTGGCCCCAGGCTACGCCAAAGTGCTCATCGCGCCGCAGCCCGGAGAGGGCATCGACTGGGCGAAAACGTCGCTGAAAACTCCGCACGGCACCGTGCGCGTGGAATGGCGGCTCGACGGCGGCGCGCTCCAGGTCGAGGCGACCGTGCCGGAGGGCGTGGAGGCCGACATCGAACTTCCGGGCGGGGAGCGCCGCAGCGTGGGCGGCGGCATCCACAGCTTCGCTGGCGACTACGACGTTTTGGTGAGGTAGAGCCCATGAACTCCAACCCCATCCTCACAGGCTTCAACCCCGATCCGAGCATCGTCAGCACGCCAGACGGCTACTACATTGCCACCTCGTCGTTCGAATACCTTCCAGCGCTCCCCATCTATCACAGCAAGGACCTGGAAAGTTGGGAGCTCGTCGGTCACGTAGCGACGCGCGAGCATCAGGTCCAACTGGCCGAAGTGCCGACGCCCGGAGGAGTCTGGGCGCCGACCCTCAGATTTCGGGACGGTATGTTCTACCTGATTGTCTCGGTCTTCCTCGGGGGGCGGGGGTGCGTCCTGTTCACTTCAGCCGACCCCGCCGGGCCCTGGAGCGACGGGACCGTCATCGAGGCCGTCGACGGCATCGACCCCGATCTCGCCTGGGACGATGAGGGCGTCGCCTACGTTACGTTTGCCCGACACCCCGACGCGATCCAGCAGGTGCGGGTCGACCTTAGGACGGGAGAAGCGATCGAATCACCAAGGCCCCTTTGGTCCGGCAGTGGGCTGTACTCGCCCGAAGGGCCGCACCTTTACCGTCGTGGCGACTGGTGGTACCTTATTGCCGCCGAAGGCGGGACCGACCGAGGCCATGCCGTCACTGTTGCCCGCTCACGCCGACCCTACGGGCCCTTCGAGTCGGCACCGCACAACCCTATCCTCACCGCGGCCGGGACAGGCGCACCAGTCCAGAACACCGGACACGCAGACCTGTTCGAACGTTCCGACGGCGGGACAGCCATGACCCTTCTTGGCGTACGTCCAGTGGGCCTCACCCAGGCGTTCTCACCCCTGGGCCGGGAGACGTTCCTGACCACGGTGGACTGGGTCGATGGCTGGCCTCATCCTCATTTGCCGCAGCTGGCCGGCGCGCGTACGGAACAGGTTGAGTACGACTTCAGCAACGGCGCGGGCCTGGAAGATCCCGCCTGGATCGCTGTGCGCAGAATGCCTTCGGAATTTGCAGCAGCCACACCCGCGGGTCTTGTCATCAGGGGAGAGGGCAACCCGCTGAGTTCACGCCGGCCCAGCTTTCTCGCCCAGCGGCAGCGCCACCTCGGCGTCGAATGCCGGGTGGTCCTCGACGTCGGCTCCGGCACTGGCGGGATCGCCGTGCGCAACGCCGAGGACAACTGGTTCGGCATCGAAGCCAAACAGGATGGGGACGCGATCAGGGTCACCGCCCGCGCTGTAGTCGCCAGTTTTGAAAGCGCCTGGGAGGCCATCGTTTCCCCCGGTGACATTGAGCTGGAGATCCTCACGACACCTCCCTCGCGGGACTTCAGCGCTGGCGCCGTCGGCGGCGACAGAATCCGCCTCCTCGTACGGGCCGCAGGGCCCGAAGATAGCGCGGAAAGCGTGTTGCTTACCGAACTCGACGGAAGGCACTGGGCATTTGAAACTGCCAAGGCGTTTACGGGCCGGGCCTTCGGCGTCTACGCCGTCGAAGGCGAAGTCCTGATACGGCGTCTGCGCTACAGCGGTAAGGACGGACCGGCCGAGCCGGCCAGCTGATGCCCGAATGGGGGTGAGGTCGGCCTGGTCCGCGACCGTTGAGCCTACTCCTTCGAGTGCGTGCGCACGCCTGTACTCACCTCCGCCAGGTAACCCAGGTTGCGGGATACCGCCCGGGCGGATGCCCGGACTGCCGGGGCCAGGACGTTCGCCGGGGTGGAGCCGTCTGGAACCACGATGGACAGGGCGGCCACCACCGACCCCTGGGCGTCGAAGATGGGCGACGCCACGGACACGGTCCGTGACGGGACGGAACGGCGGATCATCGCGATGCCGGTCCGCCGCACGTCGGAGAGGGTCCGCCTGATCTGGCCCTCCGGCAGGTGGTCCACCCCCGGTTCGTTCTCCGGGGGTTTCCGAAGGATGGTCTCCTGGAACTGCTGGTCCGCACCCGCCAGCAGCACCAGCCCGATGGCGGTGGACCGCAGCGGCGCCCGGCCGCCCACCCGGTAGGCCACTTCCGTGGCGTCCTTCGAGGACAGCCGCTCGATCAGCACAGCCTGTTCGTTGTCCCGGACGGCCAGCAGGACGTGGTGCCGGGTGACCTCGAACAGGTCCTCAAGGTAGGGGAGCGCGATTTCGCGCACCCCGTGGCCGCGGGGCGAGAGTGACGCGACCTCCCAGAGCCGGACCCCCACCACGTACCGCCCGTCTTCCAGCCTTTCCAGCGCTCCCCAGGCCACCAGCCGGGCAATCAACCGCAGCGCCGTGGGGGCAGGCATGTCCGCGTATCTCGCCATTTCGGACAGGGTGAGCGCCCGGCGGCGGTCGGAGAAAACGGCCAGCAGGCTGAGCGCCCGGTCAATGACGGGCTCGCCCTGCTTGGGCCGCTTGCCACGGGCGGGTGCGGCGTCCCTGTCTGCTTGGACAGTCATGGCAGAACAGTCATGGCATTGGTTCCTTGCCGTCGAATCGATTCAATGGTGAGCTACCCGACAATACTATTTCAACCAATGAAAGACCCGTGTTACGGCCGACGGCCGGAAACGATGCTGGAAGTTCAGGTAACCAACCTTCAGGAGTCCGCCGTATGACCTCCACGAGCTTTGACGCCGACGTCGAAGAAGCCATCCTCGCCCTTCCGCTGGAAGACAAGGTAACCGCGGCGCCGGTCGCCCGCCTTGTCAGCGGGATTGGGGTCAGCGGGATTGGGGTCAGCGGGATTGGGGTCAGCGGGATTGGGGTCAGTGAGATTGGGGTCGGCGGGCTTCGGGTCAGCGGGATTTCCCCGCAGGGGGCGTCTGCATGACGGCGCCAACCCGCCTCCGCGCCGAACACCTGCGGGAAGCTCTCGGGGTCACCACCGCCGAACCGCGGCTGGGCTGGACGCCGCCGCAAGGCACCGTCCGGCAGACGGCCTACCAGTTGAAAGCCAGCAACGGCTGGGACACCGGCCGGGTGGAGTCCGCCGCGCACGGCGGCATCCCCTACAGCGGCCCGGCACTCTCCTCCCGCGACCGGTTCGAATGGCAGGTCCGCACGTGGAACACTGGCACTTCGAACACCGGCGCCTCGAACACCGGCGCCTTCGGCACCGAAAGCGTGTCCGGCTGGTCCGAGGCCATGACGGTCGAGATGGGACTCCTGCAGCCCTCCGACTGGACCGCCCAGTGGATCGGCCCCGATGAGCCAGTTGTTCCGGTCCCCGGTGAGCGTCCCGGCTACGCACTTCACACCACCTTCACCCTGGATGCCGCCGCCGACTCGGCCCGGACCTATGCCACGGCCCACGGGATCTACGAACTGTTCCTCAACGGCCAGCGCGTGGGGGACCAGCAGCTCACCCCGGGTTCCACCAGCTACCACACCACCCTGCAGGTCCAGATGTACGACGTCACGGCCCTGCTGCAACCGGGCAGCAACACGATCCGCGCCGTCCTCACGGACGGCTGGTACCGCGGCACTTTCGGGTACACGCGCGACGCCGACATGTACGGGACGCACACGGCGTTTCTGGCGCAGCTGGAGGTGCAGGCCGGAAATGGGCGGACGGTTGTTATCGGCACCGATGCGTCCTGGTCCGTGTCGCCGACGGAAATCGTCAGCGCCGACCTCATGGCCGGCCAGCGGGTCGACTTCCGGGTGCCGGAGGCCGGGGCACGCAAGGCGAGCGCCGCCGTCGTACGCCATTGCAGCCTTGCAACCCTGACCGGACCGGTGGCGCCGCCCACGCGGGTGGTGGCCGAACTCGTACCGGTTTCCGTCCGGCGCCTGGCCAACGGCAACCAGGTGGTGGACTTCGGCCAGAACATCCATGGCTGGGTGCGGCTGACCAGGCTCGGGGCACCGGGCGAGACCGTCACCCTTGTGTACGGCGAGGCCGTGGACGCCGCCGGGGACGTGACCCAGGACCACCTGCGTCCGCACGATTTCCGCCACCCGGGCCAGTTCCTGGGCGCAGGGCAGGTTGACTCGGTGGTGGCCTCCGGCGCGCCGGGCGAGGTCTTCGAGCCCCGGCACACCACGCACGGTTTCCGGTATGTGTCGGTGCAGGGCATCGCCGCGGATCTGCAGCCTGCCGACATCGCGGGCTGCCTGGTCCATACCGATCTGGACCGCATCGGCTCCTTCACCTGCAGCGACGAACGGCTCAACAAGCTGCAGGGGATCGTCGAGTGGAGCTTCCGGGACAACGCCTGCGAGGTCCCCACCGACTGCCCGCAGCGGGAGAAGGCCGGCTGGACCGGAGACTGGCAGCTGTTCGCGCCCACAGCGGCGTACCTTTTCGACGTGCCTGGATTCTCGCGGAAGTGGCTCAAGGACGTCCGTGCGGACCAGTGGGAGAACGGCGTCATCGCCAACATCTCGCCGTCGCCCGGCCCGGAGACCACGGCCGCGGACTTCATGGCCTTCGTCAACGGGTCCGCTGGCTGGGGCGACGCCATCGTGATGGTGCCGTGGGAGCTGTACCTGGCCACGGGGGACATCGGGATCCTCGCCGAAAACTGGGAGGCGATGAACCGCTGGCTCGGCTTTGTCCGGACCACCGCGGAGTCCCGGCGGCATGCTTCCCGCGCAGCCGCCAGCCCGGTTCCGGTCCCGCATGAAAAGTACCTTTGGGACACCGGGTTCCACTGGGGGGAATGGATGGAGCCTGACGGGCCCGAGCCGGATCTGTTTGCCGCCCGCGCCGCCGACCACGGCATTGTGGCCACCGCCTACTACCGCAGCACGACGGCGATCATGGCACGGATCGCGGGCGCCTTGGGACTTCCGGAGGACGCGCTGGCGCTGGAGGAACTCTCGGCCAACGTCCGGCAGGCCTGGGAGAGGGAATACCTGGACTCTCACGGACGGGTCACCGAGCCCAGCCAGGCCAACTGCGTCCGCGCCCTGGCATTCGATCTGGTCAGCCCGGAAGCCCGCGCAACCGTCACCGGGCAGCTGGTCTCACTGATCAGGGCCGCCGGGACCCACGTGGGCACCGGCTTCCTGTCCACGCCGTATCTGCTGCCGGTCCTGGCTGAGCACGGCGAGGAGGACCTGGCGTATGAGCTCCTCATGCAGGATTCGGAGCCGTCCTGGCTGGTCATGGTGGACCGCGGCGCCACCACCATGTGGGAGCTGTGGAACGGGCTGGACCGCGACGGCAACCCGCACCAGTCCCTGAACCACTACAGCAAGGGCGCGGTGGTCTCCTTCCTGCACCGCTACACGGCCGGGCTCCGGCAGGCGCCCGGCAGTGCGGGGTATGAGCGGATCATCATCGAACCCCGTCCCGGCGCCGGCCTGACATCGGCCGGCACAACGCACCGCGGCCCGCAAGGCGTTATCGACGTGCAGTGGATTATTGACGACGGCGTGCTGACGCTCAATGCCGCCGTGCCTCCCGGCACCACCGCGGAAGTCCGCCTGCCCGGCGAGCCCGCCGCCGTCGTCGGCCCCGGAACCTACACGTTCTCCGCCGCACCGTCCGCGGACCGCGCAGGCAACACAGTCCCTTTCCCTGCCCTCGCAAGGAGCACGCCATGACAGTGAACGAAGCCGCCGACGTCCTGAACGCTATCTCAGCGCCGGACCCTGCCTGGGTGAAAGACCTAGGGCGGCCCGGCGGGGTGGAGGTGCCGCCGTTTCCCGCCTTCGACGCCCCAGGCGTCCCCGAACAGGTCTCGGACGTCTCCGCCGTGCACCGCGAACTCAGCTACGCCCGCGCCATCGGCTTCCGGCCGCTGAAAATGGATATCTGGCTTCCCCGCCGGGCAACCGAGCCAGTTCCGCTGGTGCTATGGGTCCACGGCGGCGCCTTCCAGCTGGGGGACCGCCGCGAACTGCCGCCAACGTTCGCACCGGAATCGGTCTTCCGACTCCTGAACGAGGCGGGCATCGCCTGTGCCACAGTCGATTACCGGCTTTCCCTCGAGGCCCCTTTCCCGGCGCAGCTGCACGACCTGAAAGCCGCGGTCCGTTACCTTCGCGAATTCGCTGACGTCCTCGGCATCGACGCCGGCCGGATCGGAGCCTGGGGCGAATCTGCCGGCGGCCACCTCGTCGCACTGCTGGGGCTGACCGGAAAGCGGGAGGACCTGGACGGCGGACTCGGCGCGCAGGGGCACTCGAGCGCCGTCAGCGCCGTCGTCGACTTCTACGGCGTGTCCTCACTGGTGGATATCCCGCCCATGAGCACCCCGGCCGGGTTGTTCCCGGCCGCGCTGATGGCGGCAGTCCCCGCGGGGATGTCCCTTCAGCCCGAACACATGCTGGTGGGTGGCTCCGACGAGCCGGTGCTGCTGGCGGCAGCGAGCCCCGTCAGCTACGTGACGGCTGACGCACCGCCGTTCCTGTTGATCCACGGCGACAGCGACGGGCTGGTGCCGCACACCCAGACCGACCTCCTGGCAGCGGCGCTCGCCGACGCCGGCGTGGAGCACGAGGTGGTCACCATCGAGGGCGGCGACCACTGCTTCTTCGGCGCAGAAGAGCAGATGGACACCATCCTTGCCACCGCTGTCGCGTACTTCTCCCGGAAACTTGGCCGGCCGTGACATCCCGGCAGGGCGGGCGTTCCGCTTCCGCTGCAGAGGGGGGAGCGGCACCGGATGCGGGTTTTGCCCAGCACCTGGCGGCGCCGGAGGGCCCGCAGACGCTGACCCCGGGGCAGGCCACGCCCGTGGGACCGGACGTCCCCCTCCGCATGGTCACGGCCGTTGGCCGGCACGGGCCGGTGCGGATCCGCATCTACGGCGAAGCCGCCGCTCCGGCCGGGTCCGCTCCGGCCGGGCCCGGACTGGTCTGGCTGCACGGCGGGGGCTTCGTCAGCGGCGGGCTGGACATGCCCGAATCGGACTATCTGGCCCGGGTGCTGGCAGAGGCCGGAACGCCCGTGCTGTCCGTGGAATACCACCTCGCCCGGGACGGGGTCTGCTTCCCGGTTCCGCACGACGACGCCCTCACCGCCTGGTTCTGGGCCCGTCGGAACGCCGCGGGCCTGGGGCTGGACCCGGACCTGCTCTGCTTGGGCGGGGCAGGTGCTGGCGGCAACCTCGCCGTGGGCGCCACCCTGTACCTGATCGACGCCGGAAAGCCGCTGCCGGCGAAACTTCTGCTGGCCTATCCGTTCCTGCACGCCGAGCTTCCGCCGCCCGCGGAGGGGTTGGATGAGGACGTGATGGCCATGCTGCCGCGTCATCTCCGGTTCACCCTGGAGGACTGCCTGCGGAACGCGGAGAACTATGTGGGCGGACCCGTGGGGATGGCGTCGTCCTACGCAATGCCCGGTTACGCCGACCCGTCGGGTCTGCCGCCCACCGCCATCATCGCCTGCGAGTACGACGACGTGCGCGGCTCCGCCGAGCTCTTCGCCTCGAACCTGCAGCGGGCCGGCGTCCCGGTGTCGTACTTCCTCGCGGAAGGCGCCGTTCACGGGCATCTGAACCACGCCGCCGGAAGCCCGGAGGCACAACCGACCCTGGATTTTCTGGCCGGGGAGTTGGCCTCGGTAAAGACGCCGTAAGCTCTCCCGGACCAGGTGCACGACGACTATGAGTGGGCCTCCGCCTTTTCACCGCTTCGGCCGGTGTAGAGCCCGCTCAGCAGATCAATGACCTTCTGATCGGCGTCCGGCGCCCGAGGAACGTTCGGCTTCGAAGCACCCTCCGCAAAGCCGTTCCAATGATTGAAATCCCGGGTAGGTGCTCCCGCCGGAATGAGACAGGCTTAGGGAACAGGCCGGACCGCCACGGAAACCGGCCCGGCGAACGGAGAGGAGTCGACGATGACGAATGGTCGCGTGCTGAGCGGCATCGAATTCGCCCGCACGGGCGACGGCGGCTCCCGCCGACTGCTGCTGGATTTGTACCTGCCGGACCCGCAGCTGATGGACACAGATCCGACGCCGGCGTACAGCCAGGCTCCGCGGCCCGCCGTCGCCCATTTCCACGGCGGCGGCTGGCGCACGGGGGAGAGGTCCTCCCTCGGTCCCGTCCTGGACGGTCTCGGCCTCAGTGCCTTCGACCGGCTCCTCGACGCCGGATTCGTGGTTGCCTCGGCCGACTACCGGCTCAGCCAGGAAGCGCTCTTTCCCGCCCAGCTGCATGACGCGAAGGCTGCCGTCCGCTGGCTGCGGGACCACGCCGCCGACTACAACGTCGACCCGGCCCGGATCTACGCCTGGGGCGACTCGGCTGGCGGTCATCTGGCCAGCCTCGTGGGACTCACGGGCACCAACGCCGAGGACAGTTCCGTCACCGCGGTGGCCGCCTGGTACCCGCCCACCGACCTGGGGCGGATGGCCGAACAAAGCCTTCCCGACGCCGTCGCCCGGGCCGACGCCCCCGGGTCCCGCGAAGAACTCCTGGTCGGGGCCGTGCTCGCGGACGAGCCGGCGAAGGCCGCTGCCGCCAGCCCCATCAGCCATGTCGGCGCCTCGGCCCCGCCCTTCTTCCTGGCACACGGAACGGCCGACCGCTTCGTGCCCGCCGCCCAGTCTGAGTCGCTCGCAGCGGCGCTGGAAGGGGCAGGGGCCGACGTCGAACTCCTGCTGATCGACGACGCGGACCACATGTGGACCCTGCCGGACCAGAGCCAGGCCGCGGCCGAGAAGGCGATGGGAGCAACAGTTTCCTTCTTCCTGCGGCAGTCGCAAGCGCCGGACACGCCCGCCCCCTGACCCTGCACCACCGCGGATCTGCACCGCCGCAAACCTTGCCGGACTTCAACCACACACCCTTCAGGCTCAGGCCTTCCATTGCCGTGCCCACCCATCAACCCTCACCAACACCCGCTAATCCTGGCGGCACCAGAAAGGCCCACCACATGCAGTTCATTGGCATCAACCACGACGGCGGCGCATGGGCAGCGACCCTCTTCGGCTCGCGGGTGGTCCCGCTGGCGCCCGTCCAGGATTTTTGGGCCGACCCCGCCGGCTGGCAGGAAAAAGCGCTCGCCTTGGCGTCCGGCACCGGTGCCGCCGGGGAGCTGGCTCGTGCCGCAGTCACGGAAGTGCCGCTCGTCCCCGCCTCCGCACGGGTCATCTGCGTGGGCCTGAACTACAAGGCCCACGCAGCCGAAGGCAGCTACAAGGACCAGGAACTGCCGCCGTACCCCACCCTGTTCGGCCGCTGGACGGCGTCCCTCTCGGTGGGCAACGTCCCGGTGCCCGTGCCTGCCGGTGAAGCGGGCCTCGACTGGGAAGGCGAAGTTGCCGCGTACATCGGCCGGCGCGTGGAATCGGCGGACGAGGCCACCGCGGCGGAGGCTGTTTTTGGCTATTCCGTCTTCAACGACATCACCGCCCGCAGGGCCCAAAAACTCACCTCGCAGTGGACCCTGGGCAAAAACGGTGACTTCAGCGGACCCCTCGGACCGCTCGTGAGCCGCGACGAGGCCGGCGACCTCCGGGACGGCCTGCAGGTGCGGACCAGGGTGAACGGCGTCGAGGCCCAGAACGGCAACACCCGGGACATGATCTTCTCCGTCCCGGCCATCATTTCGCTCATCAGCGAGACCCTTACCCTGCACCCCGGCGACGTGATCGCCACCGGAACGCCCGAGGGCGTGGGCTATGCGCGCACCCCGCAGTGGCTGCTGCACCCCGGCGACACAGTCGAGGTGGAGATCGAGCGGCTCGGCACCCTGGTCACCCCCGTGGGCGATCCGTCCCTCCGGAGCCGTGCCTGATGGTCACTCGGCAGTCCGCGTTGCCTGATGAGATCCCCGGGGAGGTGCAGGTCCTGATCTCCGGCGGCGGTCCCAGCGGGCTCTTCCTTGCCCTGGACCTCGCCGAACGCGGCATCGCCAGCCTGGTCATTGAACCCCGCGACGCCGTGGATCCCACCCGGCCGCGGGCCAAGACCACCAACGCGCGCACCATGACCCACCTGCGCCGGCTGGGGCTGGCGGACGCGCTCCGGGCCGCCGCCCCGCTGCCGGTGGACTACGCCCAGGACGTCCTCTTCTGCACCGGCCTCACCGGCCAGGACGCCCACGAACTGCACAGATTCCGCCAGGCATTCCAGCTGGTGCCCGGCCGCTACGGCCCGCAGCCCGAGTGCGGCCAACAGGTTCCGCAACCGGTCCTCGAAGAGGTGCTCCGAGAGGCCGTAGCCGGGAGTCCGCTGGCCACCCTGGTCACCGGCTGGTCCGTGGAGACGGTGGACATGTCCGCCGTTGACAGTACCGCCGTCGCAGGCAGGACGCCTGTCACCGTAGAAGTGTCCGACGCTTCCGGCCGGACACGAAGCGTCACCGCAGGCTTCGTGATCGGGGCCGACGGCGGTTCGTCCGCGGTGCGCCGCAGCCTGGGCCTCCGTCTCGAAGGCGGGTCGGCGGCATTGTCCAACATCAGCATCCTGTTCCGCTCCAGGGACTTGGGTTCCGCCATCACCCTGGACCCCGCGGTCCAGTACTGGGTGGTCGGCGCCGACACAGCCGGCATGGTGGGCCCGATGGACCTCGCCGACACCTGGTGGGCCATCGTCCAGGGCGTCGACCCCCAGACGGCTGTCAGTCCCGACGACGCGGCAGCCATGGTCCGCTCGCTGGTGGGGACACGGGCTGTGAATATTGATGTAGAGGTGGTAGCCACGGATCCGTGGACCGCCCGGATGCTGCTGGCGCCCGAATACAGCCGCGGCAGCATCTTCCTGGTGGGCGATGCTGCCCATCTGAACCCGCCGTGGGGCGGCCACGGCTTCAACACATGCATCGGCGACGCCGCCAACCTGGCGTGGAAGCTTACCGCCGCACTGCAGGGATGGGCCGGCCCCGGGCTGCTGGACAGCTACGGACGTGAACGCCGCCCCGTGGCGGAGCGGACCATCCGGGAAGCCGCGGCGAACGGCGAAGCACTTGCCTACCACTTCGCGGATCCGCGGCTGGTTGCCGACGGCCCAGACGGAGAAGCGGCGCGGCAGGCGGCGCACGAGGCCCTCGCCGTGAAGCAGAGCGAGTTCGACTCTCTGGGCCTGGTCCTGGGATACGCGTACAGCGGGTCACCCCTGGTGGTGCCGGACGGTTACCCGGTCCCGGCCGAGGACCCCATCCGGTATGTCCCCTCCGCGAGCCCGGGGGCCCTGCTCCCACATGCGTGGCTGGATGACGGCACGTCCGTGTACAGCAGGCTCGGCCAAGGCTTCACGCTGCTGGCCGACGCCGGGACGCTGGGCGGAGTGCCGGAAGAGCAGATCTTCGTGCCGGTCCTTGACGCCGGGGCGCGGCAGGGCATTCCGGTGACCGTTGCCGCCGTCGGGCCCTCCGACGACGGGGCACCGCCGTCCGAACTGTGGGGAGCAGCCGCCGTCCTGGTCCGTCCGGACCAGCACGTCGCGTGGCGGGGCAGCTCTGCGGAGGCCGCCGCGGCAGCCCTGGCCGTGGCCGCCGGCTGGACTGCGCCGCAGACGTCCGCTCCGGACAGCGCCAAATCCCAGGATCAGCACGAAAGGAAAGCCCGTGTCAGTGCCGTCATTCCGTGATTTTCTCTTTACTCCCGACCACCCGCGGGTGGCGGAAATCCGCGGCCTGAACGCCCGCGAATACGCCGAGGCGGCCAAATCCGATGCCTTCGCCGGGCCGATGATTGAGGGCTGGCAGAAACTGTATCCGCAGCCATTTGTCGGCGTGACCAGCGACGGCGTGCTCCGCGACGGGCTGTTTCCGCTCCGGGCTGCCCGCGCGGGGGAGGAGGCCCCGGCCGCGGAGATGGCAGCGGCCGCCCAGAAACTGTTGTCGGTCCTCACGCCGGAGCAGGCCCTGCGGCTGAGCTATGCCGTGGACGCCCCAGAGTGGCAAAGCTGGGCCAACCCGGAATTCCTGCAGCACGACACCGGCCTCCGCCTCGATGAGGTGGACGGGACGGTCCGCGAGGCAGCACTAGCGGTGATGGGGGCGAGCCTGAGCGCCGAGGGCTTTGCGCTGGTCCGGAATCTTATGCGGATCAACGGCTTCCTGGGGGACCTGGTGGAGTTGCCCTTGCTGATGAACGAGTTCAGCTACAACTTCGCGCTGTACGGCGAGCCGTCGGAGACCGCGCCGTGGGGCTGGCAGCTCTTCGGCCATCACGCCGCGTTCAATTGCCTCGTGGCGGGGACCCAGCTGGTGATGTCACCGGTGTTCCTGGGCGCGGAGCCGGACGTGATCGACGCCGGCCCGCACCGGGGCGTGAAGGTTTTCAAGGAGCGGATCGGCTTGGCCCGGCAGCTCATGGGCGCATTGCCGGAAACGCTCCGGAAGGAAGCCGTTGTGTACGCGGCGATGGTGGATCCGGCCATGCCCGAAGGCCGTATCCATCCCGGCGACGAACGCCACCTCGGCGGATGCTTCCAGGACAACCGGGTGATCCCCTATGAGGGCATCCGGGTCAGCGACATGCGTGCGCAGGCCGTGGCGGTGCTGGACGATCTGGTGGACGATTTCATCGCCTACCTGCCCGAGGGTCCGCGGGCCGCGCGGCGCCGGGAGATCCGGGAGAACTACGGCGAGAGCTTTTTCAGCTGGATCGGCGGCTGGGAGGACCAGGAGGCGTTTTACTTCCGGCTGCAAAGCCCGGTCGTGGTGCTGGAACTCGACCACCACACCGGCGTCTTTCTGAGCAACGACACCCCCGCACCCTTCCACATGCACACCGTGGTCCGCACCCCGAACGGCAACGACTATGGCCGCGAGCTGGTGCGCCAGGCAAAGAGCCACTGACCCCTTAAATAGAGCAACGCGGGGTCACTTCCGGCCCAATAACCCCTCGAAATTGGGCGGGAAGTGACCCCGCGTTGCTTTTGCTGGTTAGGAAATATCCAGGGCCGCTCGGCGCTGCGGCGGGGGACCCACCACTGTCAGGTCCATCTCGGCCTGGGCCCGGCCGAAGCCCTCCATGTCCATGTACGGCTCTCCGCCCTCGGTGTACATGTAGTCCTCCGTGGGCTTGTTGAAGTACTCGAAGAAGCCGTTGAAGACCGACGGCGTGAGGAAACCGATCATCTGCGTGTTGTGCGAGTCAAAGGCGAAGGAGTGGATGGTTCCCGCCGGAGCGTGCAGGAAGTCGCCCTTGGTCAGCAGAACCTCCCGGCCGTTGGCGTAGATCCACATCCGTCCCTCGGTGCAGAGGAAGTTTTCGGTGTGCTCCGAGTGGAAGTGCAGCGGGATGTACGGGGACTTGGCCCCCTTGGTGTGAACGGCGAAGTAGTTCGATCCGGTGTTCGCCGGCCGCGACAGGTACGTGAACATGGTCTGGTAGCTGACCATCCGCTCGCCTTCGCCGGCGCTGAGGAAATACGGGCTCTGGGCGGCGGGCAGTCCGGCGTCCTGCCGGAACGCCGGCGCCACGCGCTCCACATCAGCGAACGTGATGCCGAATTCGGCGCCCACTTCCGCCTGCTCCTGACGGCTGGCCGACCGGCCGGCACGGACCGGGGGGACGTGGGAGTCGATGGGGGTGCCGACGCGCTCGTAGTAGGCCTCGGCCCCGCCAGGGGTCATCCAGTTCAGGAACCGCGTGTAATGGCTTGCCATCCGGTACGCGTGCGGGGTTCCCGGCGGAATCACCACGGAATCCCCTGGAGTCAGGATGCGGCTCTCGCCCGGCAGCCAGACGTGCAGGATGCCGTCGAAGACGTACAGCGTCTTGTGTTCCACGGTATGGGTTACAAACGGAGATCCGGCCCCCATGCCGCCGGAAATGTAGGCGGCGCTGAAAATCCCGCCGGTGTCTTCGGCGCGGGCGATTACTGTGACCAGCTGGCCGTTGAGCTCATAGCGGGCACCCTCGCCCGACGCCATGTAATAGGGGACAGCTTCGCCCGGCAGCGCATTCGCCACCGGAAGCTGATTGCTTATTTCCTCAACGCTGAGGGACATCGGAGCCTTCTTTCCTGTCAATGGACCGCGGACTGCCCCTAAGACTGCCTCCGTTTCCCCGCCTGGACCACCTCCGTTTCCAATGGATGAAAGACTTCAGCCGCTTTCCCGAACCGCCTAGGCACCGACGGCGTTCCCCGATACGGTCCAAAGTCCCTGTTTCGGTGTCGGTCCCCGCGGCTAATGTTGCTTGAGGCGCATGGCGGTTCCTGATTCGAGCCGGTGCGCCCTCACAGCCAGAAACGGGGGATACGTTGTCCAAAGATGCAGTTGTGACCGTCACAACCGGTGACTCGGGCCAGACGGCGGCGATGGAGCCGCCGGAACGGAGGGGCACCGTCGCCTCGCGCTGGGACGGGATCAGCCCTCAAGTGTCGCCGGCCGCCAGCCGGGGCGACTACTGCGCCGACTACTGGCCGCCGCTGTAGCGGCATGGTGACAGGCGCACTGTTCAGGGTGCACCGATGTGGATCTAGACCTAGCTAGTTTCGACGGCGACCGCTTCCGTGCGCGGGCCGTTGGACGGCCGTTTACCCAGGATTTACATGCTTGGCCTTGCGGGCGTTTCAAGGCCACACCCAGACTGATAAGAGAGGCTGACGTCATCCATTCAGCCCCCGAGACAAACCATCAAGCAGCGGCGAAGCTGTCCCCTCTACTCTGTGGCAATGACGCCCGGAAGGGGACCCGCGAATCGGAAGGAACCCCATGGCAGGCACATTTGAACTCTTCGTAGATGCCGATGCCTACTTCAGGTTCAGGCTTAGGGCCCCGGACGGGGCAGTACTAGTCGTGTCCAAGGCATTTGCGGACAAGCCGGAAGCCGTTGCCGGCATCAGCGCTGTCCGTGAGTACGCAGGCATGGGGCTGATTAGCGACTTGTGCCCAGCCGAGACAACTGCAAGTCCGGGGGCGCGGCGGCCACGGGCGGCCTCCACGCCGGCGACCGGCGTGGACCGGCGAGTGCACGACAACGACCTCCGCATCCGCGCCAGGGCCCTCCGCCGGCCGGCGCACGGTCCTGGCGCGATCGGAGTTGCCCCATCGCGGTGACGTGTCCCGGGTTTAGCCTTTAAGGGTCCATGCCAGCGTGAACCGGAACGAACTCGATCCTGTTCACAGGATGGACTGTCTTCCTCGGCGCCCGCGAGAACCCCTTGGCGTCCAGGTGGTTCTGTGCTCGGTAGACGGCCAGGGCCTCGTCATAGATGCCGTTGAGCCGGCGCCCGGAGTAGACCCGTTCGGAGCCATCCGTGAACGTGATGCTGATGAGCGTTTTGTCCGGGAAATGCCGGTTCATGCGGATGAAGCCGTCGGCGTCCTGCCTGAGACTGATCATGTGGTTCCCACTTTCGCGATCGATCAAGTCCAGTCTCCCGTTTTAGTGCTGCCAAATCCAACGGGTTTGTTTGCATCCACCGTCGCGCGAGGCTACTCGGGGCGGTGCCGAGCCCGCTGGAGCCCGGCCGGACCATTGGGCAGGGACGGGAGCCGGGGCAGGCGTGGTTGTCGACTCCCGGGGCGCCACCACCCAGGTGGCCACGTGGACAGCAACACCAAGGATGGCGGCGACGCCGACGGCGACCACCCACGTGCAGGCAACTGACATCCGCTGTGTCGAAATTCGTTCCGTCGCCAACGGACCATCCTCAGCGCGAGTGTGTAGAGCCGCCCAACGGACCGCCACCAAATGAATTGCCAGCAGAGAATTCCGGAGACAATGGAGGCGTGACTTCCGCGACCGCACCCTTGGATCCAGCCGGCCCCCGGGGGCCCTTCAACCTCGGCGTGATCGGGGCCGGCCTGACTTTCGCGGGCTCATTGGGGGAGCTCGCGGCGGCACTGCAGGGCGGGGGAGCGGGAACGTCGGCGGTGGTGCAGGCGCCTCCCGGCACCGGCAAGACCACCCTGGTACCGCCGCTGCTTGCCAATGTCGCGAACGCCAACATCAGAGCCGGGGGAGACGGCAGAGGAAGCAGCGGGCGTCCCCGGATCGTTGTCACCCAGCCGCGGCGGGTGGCTGCCCGTTCCGCCGCCAGGCGCCTGGCCGCCCTGGACGGCACCCGCCTCGGTGACCGTGTCGGCTACACGGTCCGCGGGGAACGCCAGACCGGTTCCGGGACCTTGATTGAATTCGTCACCCCGGGCATTCTGCTGCGGCGCCTCCTGGCCGATCCCGGCCTTGAGGGCGCCGACGCCGTCGTCCTGGACGAGGTCCACGAACGCGGGCTAGAGACCGACCTCCTCCTCGGCATGCTCACCGAAGTCCGCCAACTGCGCGGCGACCTCACGCTCGTCGCCATGTCGGCGACCCTTGACGCGCCCCGCTTCGCCGCGCTGCTTGGTGAGGAAGTTGTTGGTGACGCACCGACCGGTGAGGCCGCCGGAAACCACGACGGCGGCCCGGCGCCGGTTATCGACTGTCCCTCCGCGCTGTTCCCGCTCGACGTCAAGTGGGCGCCCGCGGCGGCGCCCCGGCTGGACGGACGGGGCGTGACCCGGGCGTTCCTTGACCACGTGGCCGACACGGCCGCGGCCGGGCACGCCGCCGCGCTTGCTGCCGGACAGGACCTTGACGCCCTGGTGTTTGTCCCTGGCGCGTGGGAGGTTTCCTACGTTGCGGCCAGACTGCGTGGCCGCAGCCGGGCAGAAGTCCTCGAACTCCACGGCCAGGCTGGCCCGGCCGAGCAGGACCGCGCCGTCTCCGGACGCGATCCGGGCGGGGCTGCGCGGATCATCGTTTCCACTGCGCTCGCCGAGTCCTCCCTCACTGTCCCGGGGGTTCGGCTGGTCATCGACTCCGGGCTGTCACGCGAGCCGCGACGCGATGCTAACCGCGGGATGTCCGGCCTCGTGACGGTGTCCTGCTCCCGGGCCTCGGCAGAACAACGCGCCGGCCGCGCCGCACGCCAGGGACCGGGCACGGTGATCCGCTGCTATGACCAGCGGACTTTCGGCGCCGCGCCGGCCCACCAGACGCCGGAAATCGCCACGGCAGATTTGGCCGGAGCCGCCCTGGTTCTGGCCTGTTGGGGCGCGCCCGGGGGCAAGGGCCTGGCCCTGCCGGATGCGCCGCCCCAGGCCGCGATGGACGAGGCCGTCGAAGTGCTCCGGGAACTCGGCGCCGTGACGCCGGACGGCCTCGCGACCGCGTTGGGCAAGACCCTGGCCCGGGTCCCAACGGACCCTCGGCTAGCCCGCGCCTTGCTGGACGGCGCCGCCACGGTGGGCCACCGCACGGCGGCCGAGGCCGTGGCCCTGGTCTCGGGGGACCAGCGGGCCCCGGGAGCGGACCTTACCCGCCTGGTGGCCGCGCTGCGGACTGGAAGGGATCCCGGATCGCGGCGCTGGACCGAGGACGTCCGGAGGATGGAGGGTATCGCCCGCCAGGAGTCGTCCGGCGTCGCGCCTTCAGCCGCTGCCGGGACCGTGGGCGCCGCGGAAGCGATTGGATTCGTCGTCGCGCTGGCCTTCCCCGACCGTGTCGCGCGCCGTGTTTCCGGCGACGGGCCGGACCGCTACCTGCTGACCTCCGGGACGCGGGCCGGGCTGCCGGCCGGCAGCGCCCTGTCCGGGCACGAGTGGCTGGCCGTGGCCGAGGTCTCCCGCGCACAGGGCCGCGACGCCGCGGGCACGGGAGCCCTCATCCGCTCGGCGGCGCCGCTGACGTCCGACACCGCCGCGGCGGCCGCCCGCCACCTTCTGGCCGAGACGCTCGAGGCGCAGTTCAGCCAGGGCAGGGTCACGGCCCGGCGGGAGCGCCGCCTTGGCGCGATCCTGCTCTCGTCCACCCCGGTTCGGCCCTCCGCTGACGAGGGGCGCGCGGCCGTGGCGCGCGCCCTCGCAAGCGAGGGGCTGGGGACCATCGGATGGTCGACGGCGGCCGAGGCTTTGCGCCGCCGTCTTGCCCTCCTGCGCCGGGAGCTTGGCGCACCCTGGCCCGACGTCTCCGAACCGGCGCTGCTGGCCCGGCTGGACGAGTGGCTCGCGCCGGAGCTCGCCGCGCTGGCTGGTGGGGCTTCCACCGCCGGGATCGACCTCACCGGACCACTGAGCCGGCTGCTGCCCTGGCCGGACGCAGCCCGGCTGGCGGAGCTGGTGCCCGAGTCGCTGGAGGTGCCCAGCGGATCAAAGATCCGGATCGATTACCCGGACGTGGAAGACGGCGGCAGGCCGGTGGTGGCGGTCAAGCTGCAGGAGTGCTTTGGCTGGGCCGAATCGCCGCGGTTGGCGGACGGGCGGGTGCCGGTGCTCTTCCACCTGCTCTCTCCGGCCCGCCGGCCCCTGGCCGTGACGGACGACCTCGCCTCGTTCTGGTCCGGGCCCTACGCCCAAGTCCGGGCTGAAATGCGGGGCCGCTACCCCAAGCATCCCTGGCCCGAAGACCCTTGGACCGCCACGGCGACGGCGCGGACCAAGCCGCGAAGCTAGTTCTGGACGGCCAGTCCCGTTGCGCGAACGGACACAGCCCAGGCATCCAGTATTCACCCGCATGAAACACCGCATGCCGCACACTGGAAGCAGAACCGGGACGTGCGCACCGCTCCCGTTTCCTCCGCCCGCCGCACTCATCCGGCCGGCGGCCGCCCGCCGAGCGGGCCGCACAGCTTCCCGTGAATTAGTCCCCACGGCCCGCCACACCAAAACGCTACGGCAGCGGCGGCCGGGGAGGCGGTAAGCCAGTCCGCCCCTGGACGGCGGACGCGGCGCGTGCACCCCCTCTTTGAGCCTCAGACCCCTTGGAAGGACCACGCCATGATCAAGACAAGAACTGACCTCGTGCTGGAAATCGAGGCCGAGAACGTCGCCCTCCTCGCGGACGAACTGGAAGCCGCCGTCGGCGTCGCCCGCTCTAGGGCGATGCAGGAACGCCGGCACGGCGTCCTCGTCACCCGACACAGCCACACACTGTTCACGGTGGCGGTCAGCGCCGAGGTCCCGTACGGGCTTACCGTCGAGCGCGGGTGACCGCCTGGTTGGCTGCCGCGCGGGTGCGGGGCAACACGAAGCCAGCCGCCACCAGCCACACCAGGGCGCCGAAACGGGCGACCGGCAGGAGGAACTGCAGTGGTTCGATTGTCATCGAGAGGAAACTCAGCTCGGCCGCTGCGGCCAGCACAAGCCCAGCCCAGGCGAACCAGCCCGGAGCCAGGCGCAGCACGAGGAAGGGGACTGCCATGCCGGCAACGAGGAGCCCCAACCCGGTCGCAAAGCCAACACCGCCGGTGATGAAGGCCAGGAAGGCCAAAGCATGGGTCAGGACCGCGTCCACACTGATCTCCGGGCGGCTCACCACCCAGATGAGCATGGCCGACACCATCAGCATCAAGGATGCCGTGATGCCGCCGAAGAACGCGATGGCCGGCCCGGGCACCCTCACGCCGAGCCGGAGCTGCCGGGCGTACACCGTGGCGGCGTAGATACCCAGCGGCACCGCGGAACCGAACTGCAGCATCGCCCCCACGCGCACGGCTACCGGGTTGTCGCGGAAGAACGTTGCCACGGTCTCCGATGGAGCGAACGGGCTCACGAATTGCTGGCCCCCGCTCAGCACGGCGGTGAGGACCAGGCCGGCCAGCAACAGGAGCAAACTCACCACCGCCAGGATTCCCGGGTGGGGGCCGGACGGCCGGCGGGGCGCGCCAGCCGTTTCAGGCTCAACCTCACGCGGAGCGGACGAACCATTCATTCCGAACTCACCTCCCAGGTCGATTCAACAATATAATGATTCGCTTAGTGAATGATTCTGTCAACGGGGTATCGTGGATGCATGGATCCCTCGACCACGGCGGGACCGCACCGCACGGCGTTCCTTCTCTCTCAGCTCGGCGCGCTGGCCTCGGCGCGGTTTGCCGAACGCACCCGCACACTCGGACTTACCCCGGCGGACGCCGGCGTGCTTCGCCTGCTCGGCCGCACACCGGGACTGAACCAGCGCGTCCTGGCGGACCGGCTGGGCGCCGTGCCGAGCAGGATCGTGGCGCTCATCGACTCCCTCGAAGCCCGTGGCCTGGTGGAGCGCACGCGCAGCAGCGCGGACCGCAGAAGCTACGAACTGCGGCTCACCGGGAACGGGCAGGAACTTCTGGCGGCCCTCCGGCGGACCGTCCGGGAGCACGAAGACCAGCTGCTGGGCTCGCTGACACCAGAACAAGCCGAGCAGCTCCACGACCTGCTTGCACGCCTTGCCGCGGCCAACAGCGTCGACCCCGATCTGCACCAAAACACCGGCAGCTAGGGCGGTTCCGCATCTTCCGCTGTTGCCGGCCGTGCAACAGGGGCATGATGAAGGAGGACGACGCCCACGGCCGCAGGGCCCGCGCACTGCAAGGCACACGGGACGCCGCTCAGACCGGACCCCGGCCAACCGGACTTACCCAGTCACGGGGACCACAGCCAAGCGATGAAGAGTGATGGCCATGCATTTTGCGTTCGTCTCCATTCCCGCCCATGGCCACGTGAACCCGACCCTGCCGTTGGTGGCTGAGCTTGTCCGCCGCGGTCACCGGGTCACGTATTTCACGTCGGCCGACTTCGAAACGCGGATCCGCAATGCCGGCGCGGCCTTCCATGCCTCCGGCGGAAACTGGCTGGCGTCCATGCCGGCCCTGGGGCCCGGTCAGCGGGAACGTGCACAACTGATGCTGCCCGTCATGAATAAGGTATTCGAGGATCTCCGGTCGAGTTTTCCCGCCATGGTGGAGCGGCTCCGGAAGGACCCGCCGGACGCCGTCTGCTTCGATGCGATGACGCTCAGCGGCAGCATGGCGGCGGAAAAGATCGGTGCCCCGGCCATTGGCCTCATGCCGACCTATGCCACGAACGAGCATTTTTCGCTGCGGTCGCTGATGCCGGCCCCGTCGCCGGGCGACGCCGATGAGATGGCGAAAGTCGTGATGGCCATGGGCCGGCTGGTGGCGGAGTTCGCGGCCGAGCAAGGGGTGCGGGCTCCACGGCTATTTGACGGTCCGCCGGCGCCGTTCAACATCGTGTTCCTTCCCCGCGCGTTCCAGCCCATGGGGGAGACGTTCGATGACCGGTTCCGGTTTGTGGGGCCGGACGTGGGCGGCCGGGACCACGACGGCGACTGGGCACCTCAGGGAACAGGGCCGCTGCTTTTCATCTCGCTTGGGACCAGTCCGCTGAACCGCCGGCCGGACTTCTTCCGGATGTGCCTGGAGGCCTTCGGGGGCAGCGATTGGGACGTCGCCATGGCGGTCGGTGAACAGACCAGCCCGGCCGAGCTCGGCACCATTCCGTCGAATGTCCGGATCCGGCCGTTCTTCCCGCAACTCCAAGTGCTCCGCCGGACAGCTGTCTTCATCACCCACGCGGGCATGAATTCGACCATGGAGGCGCTCTATTTCGCAGTCCCCATGCTGGCCGTGCCGCAGCAGCCGGAACAGGCGGCGACAGCCCGAAGGATTGCAGATCTCGGCCTCGGCCGCCAGCTTGCCCCAGAGGACGTCGCGCCGGAGGCGCTCCGGACCGGGGCCGACGCGCTCCATGTCGGCGACGAGGTCCGGCGGAACGTGGCCGCGATGAGCGAGGTTGTCCGCACTGCGGGAGGGGCTCCGGCTGCCGCCGACGCCATCGAGGCGCGTGTGCACGACGTGGTGGGCCGGTTCGGGAACCTCGGCTAGGAGGAAATGACGTCCGAATTCTCGCCGTGCGCCTTCATGAACGCCGCGACCGACGCCGCCAGCGACGCCCCCGTATCCTCCGCGCTGCGCTTGGTGCCGGCAACGGCAAACGAGTGATCGCCGCCCTCGCACCACTCAACGGTCGCAGAGGACCCGATCCGCCCAGCCACTGCCTCCAGCAGTTCCGGGGTGGCGAAGGTGTCGCGCGTGCCCTGCAGGAAGAGCATCGGCAGGGGCAGCCCATAGAGGTGCTCATCGCGGAGTTTTTCCGGTTTTCCCGGCGGGTGCAGCGGGTAACCCAGGTAGACCAGCCCGGCGGCGGGCATGCCTTCCGCCACTGCCATTGAGGCCATTCGGCCGCCGAAGGACTTCCCGGCGGCCCACAACGGCCGGGGGCCGGACCGGGACGCGGCTGCGTCCATCGCCGCCCGCCAGGCAGCGATGGCGGCCGGCGGCCTGTCCGGGAACTTCTTGCCGGCCTCCCGGTACGGGAAGTTGAACCGCAGCGTGGCGACGCCCAAGGAGTTGAGGGCCCGCGTGAAGCCCTGCAGGAACGGGTGGTCCATTCCCGCCCCGGCACCGTGGGCCACAACCAGGGTGGCGAACGCGCCGCCGGGGTCGGCGAAGACGCCGGAGACGGTGGCATCGCCGACGTCTATGGTGACGGGGGATTCGGGGCTGGTCATGGTTCCATCATGCCGGGTCAGGGGCTTGTGCGCTTCGCCGCGACTTGTCGTCGATGGCAACTCGGCGCGCCGCGCGGTCTTCATTTGCCCACGTCAGGAGGGTACGTTGTCCCCATGGCCAAGGAAGAAGTTCACCTCACTGTCAGCGGTCCGCACGGGGACCGGGAGCTAAGGGTGTCCAGCCCGGGCCGGGTTGTTTGGCCCGCCGTGGGACTCACCAAGCTGGATTTGGCCCGCTACATAGTGGACGTCGGGGACGCCTTCATGGCGGCGAACGGCGGCCGGCCAGTAACACTCCAGCGGTTCAAGGACACCGTCGACGGCGAACAGTTCTTCTCCAAGAACCCGCCCAAGGGTGCGCCGGATTTTGTCGGTGCGGTCGACGTCGCCTATCCCAGCGCACGCTCGCATCCCCAGTTGGTCTTTGAGGAAATCGCCGCCGCAGTGTGGGCGGTGCAGATGAATACGGTGGTGTTCCACCCCTGGGCTTCCCGCGCCGACAATCCGGACAATCCGGACCAGCTGCGCATTGACCTCGATCCGCAACCGGGCACCGGGTTCGCCGAGGCGGTGCCGGTCGCCAAGGAATTGCGCCGCGTCCTCGCCGAGGGCGGGCTCGAGGCCTTCATCAAGACCTCGGGCAACCGGGGGCTGCACGTCTATGCCCCGATCGAGCCGACCCGGGAGTTCCTGGACGTGCGCCACGCCGTCATCGCAGCAGCACGTGAACTGGAGCGCCGGCTGCCCGAACAGGTCACCACCGCGTGGTGGAAGGAAGAACGTGGCTCCCGCATTTTCGTTGACTTCAACCAGGCGAACCGCGACCGCACCATAGCCGGCGCCTACAGCCCCCGTGCCCTTGCCAAGGCCACGGTGTCGTGTCCGATCCGCTGGGAGGAGTTGGACGCCGTCGATCCGCAGGCCTTCACCATTGTTACGGTGCCGGAGCGGCTCAAAGCTTCCGGTGATCCGTGGGCCGGCATGCATTCGAGCCCAGGCACGGTCGGTCTTCTCCTGGAATGGTGGGAGAGGGACCTGGAGGCAGGCCTCAGTGAGCTGCCGTTCCCGCCAGACTTTCCGAAGATGCCCGGAGAACCGCCGCGGGTGCAGCCCAGCCGGGCGCGGAGGAAGGGCTGAGCGGGCAGTCCTTGGGCGTGGCCAGGGGGAACGAGAGCGACAACATTAGGTATGAGTGGCAATCCTGGCCGTCGGATTCCTTAGAGGGAATGCCGCCGAAGCGCAGACGGCTCGTTGGCTGGGGACTTTTATGGTTCCTCCTTCTGGGTTCCGTGTTGCGCGCGGCCGGCATTCCCGAACCGTGGCAATCCATACTTGCCGTCGTCGCGCTGGCCGCCGTCTTCGGCCCCCTTATTCGGTCCGCCGTAAAGGAAACCCAACGACTCCGCGACGAAGGCATCGACCTGCCGTCCTACCCGGTGACCCGCAAATCATTGATCTCGGTCGGCATCATCACCGGATTGCTTTGGGCCCTCGTTGTGGTCCTCGTGGCCATAGGTCGGCCGGTGATTCCTCTGCTGCCGATCGCCTGCACGGTCTGGTTGGCCGTCCAGTTCCGGCGCTGGAGAGCGTTGTCGGGCTGAGCCCCGGCAGCCTCTGGGCACGGTGGTGATTGTTACCGGGTGCGCCGGCCAGGCAGCCCGGGTGGGCTAGGAAGTGGACGCCATTCTGATGGTCCTGTCGGCTTTGCCCGCGGTCCCATGGATCATCTTGGCGTTCCGTTCATCGGATCCGAGCGCCCAGTGTCGCGCCTCGTGTTCGTTCTTTCCATGCGCCATGTGGCGCCGGATGAGCCGTTGCCGCCGAGTGTCTTCGTGAGGCTCCAGATACCAGGTTTCGGAGAGCGCGGTCCGGGCCCGCGGCCACTGGCCCTCGTCGGAGAGCAGGTAGTTGCCTTCGGTGATGACTAGGGGAGTATGTGCGTAGACGGGAATCGCGCCGGCGATGGGTTCTTCGAGACTGCGGTCGAAGTGCGGTGCGTAGATGGTTTCCGGGGGCTGCTGGTTTCTGATGCGTTCGAGCAGGGTTGCGTAACCGGCGTCGTCGAAGGTCTCTATGGATCCTTTGACCTGTCGGAGTCCGCGTTCGATCAGCAAGGCGTTGGCGAGGTGGAACCCGTCCATGGGTACCAGGACGGCGCGGTCGGTTCCGAGCGCTGCGACGAGTTGCGCCGCGAGGGTCGATTTCCCAGCGCCGGGGGCGCCGGCGATGCCGAGTATTTCCCGTCTGCCGGTGCATGCAAGCTCTGTCGCCCGCCCGATCAAGGCTTCCAGGCTGGTTGTGGTTTTCGTCATCGTTTTGATTCTATGTTCGCCGGTGGTATTCGAAATCATTCCCGTGCCATCCGCGGCCGCCGTCGCCGCGAATTAATAGCATGAGCAAGTCGGAGAAGAAGAACCTACGGTACTGCGACTACTACTGCTTCATGTCGCTGAAGGACTTCACGGCATGGGTAGACGCTGACGACGACCAGGAACCGGCCATGTCGTCGTCCGTGACGCCTACGCGAGCCCATTAGTGAATGACGAGGTCGTCGAAGCTGAACCGGATGACAGTTGACCCGCTGGTGGACGATAGTGCCGCGGTAATCCCGGTCACGCCGGGCGCCTGAAGGGCTGCGGTGCTGTCGCTCGCCGTCACCTGGGGCGACGGCTCGGTGGAACCGGACTGCCATACGGTGAGGCTAAGCGTTGTGGGACTGGCGCCGGTCGCTCTCAACCGGAGCGAGAGCGTTGCCCCCGGCGCAGCGGACAAACCCGGAACTGAGACCTCCTGTCCTATGATCGTCTCGGGCTGGGAACCGTTCATCCGATAGATGATTACGCTCACCGCGCCGCTCGCCCGCACCCTGGCAGTTCCGCGGTACTCGACCGTTGGGGCTACCCGGCGCGCCACGAGGCTGGCGTACGCTCCGCTTCCCCCCGGTGCGGCCCCCAGCCGGACCGTAGCCGTGGTGTCCGTGTCCGTTTTGCTGACGCTGCTGAGGAGCACCTGGCGGGTCTGCCCGGCGGAGAGGCTCAGCACGCCGCGCTGGCCGTCTACGCTGAGCGCCGTGTTGGTTGGCGTCCAGGTGCCGCCCAGATCGGCGATGCCCCAGCCGCCGCTGACGGTGCGCGTGAACGTGTCACGAGCGACAACGGCCGGTGCGGTCACGGTGAGCCGGACGGTGGCGGACGCCGTCGCTCCGGCCGTGTCGGTGACCGTGTAGGTGAAGGTGTCCGCTCCGGAGAAGCCGGCCGCGGGCGTGTAGGTGTATCCGCCCGGGGCCGTCATGCTCACGGTACCGTGGCTTGGCTGGGACCAGGCCGTGACGGTCAGCCCGGTCCCGGTGTCGTTGCCCAGCACTCCCGGGGCCGGGACGGTGAGCGCCGTCTCGGACGCGGTGGATCCCGCGTCATCGACCGCCGCGACCGTCGGTGCGGGTGCGGTCACGGTGAGCCGGACGGTGGCGGACGCCGTCGCTCCGGCC
>NZ_FPAY01000006.1 GCF_900116495.1 Arthrobacter sp. ov118 | reverse complement strand
TCGACTTGCATGTGTTAAGCACGCCGCCAGCGTTCATCCTGAGCCAGGATCAAACTCTCCGTTGAAGAAAAACAGACACAGCACGCACCCCCGGGAAAACGGGAACAACGCACTGCACAAAATTTGAAACCAGCTGAAAAACCAGACCCGACACTTAGGTGACGGGCCCGGCAAAACAACCAATCCATAATAAATTGGTATCAACAAACTTGGCACACTATTGAGTTCTCAAACAACAGACACACCCGGCACCACCACAACCACCAAACGGTCGCGGATCGCTCCGGAGCAACTTTTCAAACTTACCCGAACCCGGGATGCTTTGCAAATCAGCATTTCTGCGATTTACGTGCTTCCCAGAAGGTCCCCGCCCTTATTTGACGCACTAAGTAGTGCGCCATTTTCCAGGCTGTTTATCAGGGGGTCGGTCGCTTTCTTTCCGCATCAGCGGCGGCGACTCGAATTACTTTACACGCCAGGTGGACCCCGCACAAATCCACCCTTTCGGGCGGCTCCGCAACGCCGAAATCCCCGGAATCGCGCGGGCTCCCGCCCGGCCGACGCCCCTCAGAGGGGCAGCAGGCCGGCGTCGACCTTGTATGGAGTGGGTCACACCCGCCCGGGGCGCGTGCTTTGACGACCACAACCTGTGCCTAGCTGTCCCCCAGCAGCGCCTGAACTTGGAGCAGGAACTTCAGGCCGCCGTCGGTGAGGTCCTGCTCTGAACGCCGGAAGCGCGGCGCCGGCGCCGTCAGCTGCAGGCAGTCCAGGGACTCCCGGACGGTGCGGTCGATGTCCCGGGCCCACGACTCCGGGATCGGGTCCCCGGAACGGGTCTCGAATCCGGTGGCTTCCAGCGCAGTGAGGATGGCCTCGCTGCGCTGGGTGTAGGACAGGGCAAACCCCTGGATCAGCCAGTACGCCGCGAGCCTGGTCATGAGTTTCAAGGCGTCCTTATTCGGGGCGCCGATCGTCTCAACCATGAAGTTCCAGAGCGCGTCCGGCTCGCGCAGACCGCGCTTGCCCAACGGGCCGAGCACCAGCCGGCCATTGCGCTTGAGCAGCAGCTTCCACTCCAGCAGGTGCAGGCGCAGGTTGAGGACATCCGGGACGTTGAGCTCCCGGTTGCCCTTACCCATGATCTCGTCGTACCAGCCGAACTCATCCAGCGTGCGCCGGACCATCGCAGGCTTCAGGAAACCGCTCTGCGTCAGTTCCAGTCCCTCCCCCGCGGCGTTTTCCAGGAACCACATGATGGGCCGCAGGACGGCGTCCCGTTCCTCCGAGGTGACGGGCTGCGGCCAGAGCTGCAGGCTGAGCCGCCCCAGCTTCCGGTTGACGGCGTCGAGGTCGAAAGCGCCGGCGTCGAACGCGCCGGCCCGCTCCCCGGTGACGTTCGCAAACCACTCTGCGGCCTCGTAAAACTCCGGGTGTTCCTCATCCGAGAGTATCCCCGCGAGGCGCCGGAACCCGCCGGGACCGCCGGAGTCCTCCACCGGTCCGCGGCTGGCGCCCTCCACGCAGGCGATCGTCCCCTCGGGTACCTGGGCCCGTCCCACCAGCTCCACCGTGTGGGTCCAGGAGTCGCCGAAGTCATATTCGTACTCGAAAAGGGCCGGTCCGGTGCCCGCCGCACCAAGAAGTTCAAAGAGGACGACGCCGGATGCCGGCTCCGCGTCGATGTCCTCCGCCGCGTCATCGGGACCGACGATGACGCGGGATTGGCCGCGCCGGTCGACGCTTCTGATGCCGTAGAGGTGCCGGTCCTGCCAGCCGAAGGCGCACTGGATGGCCTCGTGGAACTGCGGGATCGTGATGGTTTCGGGGAGGATGAGGCGCCGCCAGATCTCTGGTTCCGTGCCGTCAATGCTGATGCGCAGGTCGAAGGCGGGAACTGTGGCAACTGGGGTGGGGCCTGCGGCGTCCATGCTCGCCATTGTGCCAGAGCCCAACTGTGGAGGATGTCAGGTGAAGGTCCTTTTGAGACACCGGATGGCGAGCCGGTAGCAAGCCTCTGTCCCGCCGTCGTCCGCGGGACTAAGGTTCCAGCTGCCGCGGGAACCTGCTTAGCGGATCCTGCCGCCGTGGCTCAGCGCGCCGGCAGTCCCTCCACGAATGGCACCTGGGCGGAATACTGCTGGTAGAGCTTCACGGCCTCGTCGATCTCGATATGGCCGAAGGTCAATGCGACCTGCAGCCCCTCGAGCTGGGCGCTGGAGGACTCGGCCGCGCTCACCCTGTCCGCCAGCGAACGCGACGTCGCAAAATTTGTGGCCAGCGCCGCGGCAACGGACAGGATCATCGCCAGCAGACACAGCACGCGCCACACCAGCGAGTCGTCGCCCAGGCCGAAGATTCCCGCCACCGTTTCGGTGAACCCCGTGCCCCCGACGGCGGGCCCGGCCGTGAGCGCGGCGGCCAGCGCGCTGCCCACAATGCTGACGTTGGCCAGGCGGTTACGTTTGGGGCGTTCCCGGCCGAGGTAGGCGCGGATGGCCTGTTGCTTCTCGTCGATGCGCGTGGACAGCTTTTGCCGCGTATCGGATGTTTCGTCCATGATCTGGTACCAGCTTCCCTCGCCGATCGTGTCCGCACGCCGGAGGGCCAAGGCGGTGGATCCCGCTCTCTCCGTGCCGCTCCCGAAACGCGCACACGATTAGGATGCTCCCGCCCCACAGCCGTGTCCAGACTCCCCGTCCGGGGTGCCCCAGCCGGACGAGCAAGACCCAAGCAGAGCAAGCCCAGAATGCCCAGCCCTAGACAGAGCGAGATCTCCGGCTTCTATGAAGCCGGAGATCTCGAGCCGACCGCTAGGGCTGGACCTAACGCATCGATGCGTACGGTTGGCTCGGAAGCCCGTCCGCGGACCAGGGCCTTGTGGACTGCACCGGCGGCGTGTGGCCCCGGCCGTCGCGGCGCACGGCGACGATCGTGGCGGTGAGCGCGGGGGCTACGACGACGGCCAGCAGGATGATGAGAGCCAACATTTTGATGCACCTCGGGTTTGCTTGGACTGGTTTGTTGTGGGAGTGGTTGTTATAGGCGTGGGCCGGGTTCGGCTGTTGCAACTTCCGTCCGGGTGCCGGCTCCTTGTGGGGATGAATCCAGTCTGCGTTCCGGCCGTGTGAGCCAGCGTGTGAGCGGCAGTATGTGCGAGGCACCGCCGTAACTCCGCCGCCGCAACTCGGCCCGCTTCCTCCCCCAGCCGCGGCGTAGCATGATTCCTATGGCCGAAACCTGGATTCGGCTCCTCGGTCCGCCCAGGATCGAGTCCGCAGGCACCGAATTCCGGCAGCTCCGGGGCCGCAAGGCCTGGGCTGTGCTGGCCTACCTCGCGCTTCAGCCGGAGGGCAGCGGCCGGGCGCGGACCGCAGCCCTCCTCTTCCCCGATGCCGGCGATCCCCTCGGCGCGCTCCGGTGGAACCTCTCCGAACTGCGCCGGACCCTCGGCCCCGATTCAATCTCCGGGGACCCGCTGCGGCTGAGACTCCCGGCGGGATGGCGGTGCGATGCCGTCGCCGCCCTGCACCCCGCGGCGAATGGGAACCCGAACGGGGACAGCGACGCCGGTGCAGACCCGCGCACGTTCGACGGCCAGCTTCTTGAGGGCCTCTCGTTCGGCGACTGTCCCGTCTTCGAGTCGTGGCTGGAAGACCAGCGGCACCGGCTGGAGAACTGCGTGCTGACGCTGCTGTACGAGGCGTCGCTCGCCGCCCTGGCCTGCGGAAAGGCGGACGACGCCGTCGACCTCGCCACCCGCGCGCTGCACCTCGACGCCTTCAACGCCGACTGCCACGCCGTACTGATCAGGGCGTTCATCGCCCTGGGCGAGCACCGGCGGGCGCGCGAGCAGGCGGATAAGTGCCGCGACCTGTACCACCGCGAGCTCGGCCTCGGGCTGCCCGCAGAGGTCCGCCGGGCGCTCTATGACGCCGCTCCAACGGCCGAACCGGGGCTGCCGGCCAATGCGGCCACGGTGCACTCGTACCTTGACGCCGCCGGCGCCTCGCTCTCGGCCGGGTCGGTGGACCGCGGGCTGGACCAGTTGCGGCTCGCCGTCGAGCTCGCGCAGCGGACCGGCGACGGGCATCTCGTAGCCGAGTCGCTGGTGACGCTGTCCAGCGCATTGATTCATCAGGCCGGCGGCCGCGGCGCCGAGGTGGCCGACCTCCTGCACCGGGCCCTGCAATCGGAGGGAGTGCCGTCAGCGGCACTCCAGATGGGAGCATTGCGGCCGGGGTCGCGGTCGACGGCGGCACGGCAGTCGGGAGCGCCGCCGTTGGGATCAACGCGGTCGACGGCGGTGCGAACCGAACGTCGGCCCGGCGCGTCGCGGGTGGCGGCGGCCGCGTACCGCGAGCTGGGCTACCTGTCGGTGCAGCGCGGCATTCCGGACCGTGCCGCCGGCTGGCTGGAGCTGGCCGCGAAAGCTGCGGACGGGTTCCCCGATGAGCAGTCGAGGATCCTGGCCATCAAGGGCATGGCGGCCTCGGACACGGCGCATTATGGCGAGGCGCTGGCGGCCCTTACTGAGTCGAGCCGGCTGGCGGCCGAGCTCGGCAGTCCGCGTCTGCTGGCGTTCAGCGAGGCCTTGATCGGCCGTGTCCATCTGCAGCGGGAGGAGCTGGGGCTGGCCGCGGGGACCCTGGACCGGGCCCTGGCGCTGGTCGCGGCCGAACGCTGGACGTCCTTCGAGCCGTTCGTCACGGGCCTGCGAGGCGAGACCTACCTTGCGACCGGCCGGCTGGACGACGCCGCCGCGCTCATTGACCGCTCCTGGGTCATGGCCGACGTCGCCGGCGACCATTGCTTCCTGACGCTGGCCGCCGGCGCCAAGGCCCGGCTCAGCATGGCGCTTGGTGATCCCACGGCCGCCGAGATGTGGCTCCGGCGGGGCCTCGAGACCACGCCCTGGTACCTCTGGTACCGGGCGCGGCTGCTGGACACGGCCGCGGAGGTCGCCATCGCGGGCAGTTCCCCGGTTGCCGGGGACTACGCCGCCAAGCTGGGGACCATGGCCAGCCGCGGCGCGCTGCGCGAACTCCTGGTCCGGGCACATTCGCACCGGGCAGTGCTGGGTGACACGGCGGCCGCCGAGGCGATTCCCTGGCTGGCAAAGGACATCGACAACCCCGCACTGAACGCCTACCTGGCCCGGCGCGGGCAGCTGTGACGACTCGCCCCGGTGTGGGACTGTGGCGCTCGACATTACCGGCGAAGATTCCTGCTGACGGGATCAGTGCCCGGTGCTAGGGTGTCGAAATGGCAGCAACTTTGGTTCGTCCCAGGCGCGGCAAAATCGTCGCCGGGGTCTGCGCCGCCCTGGCCGACCGCTTCGAGGTCCCCCGGGCATTCGTCCGCCTCGGGTTCATTTTCTTTGGCCTTTTCGGCGTGGGCGAGTTTGTCTACATCGTGCTGTGGATCGTCATCCCCAAGGGCAATTAGCAGCAGTCCTCCCTGGAAAGATCAGCCTGGGGTCAGTGCCACGCCACTCCCCCGCCAAATGTTGGGGAGCACCTTAGTGTCATAGCACTCAACTTGGGGGTATGTGTGATGGAAAAACTGACCAGCCGGGACCGGAGCGGGCCGCGCGGGTTCTCGTACGGGCCGGGTCCTTTCCATCGCCCGCTGTGCTCGGGCTGGTTGCGGCCGTGGTCGCTGGCGCCTACACGTTGCGGCCCATTCCAAACGATGGGGAGCCCCATCCCCTCGGGCTCTACAGCTTGATCGAGGGCGCTACATCACCGTTCACCCTTGCCCTGATCGGAGCAGTCATCGCCGACCTGATCGTCCGCCGCCGAACAAGGCCAACGATCGCCGGATAGAACCCGTCGCCGCTAGTTGGGATGCCTGTGGATCGGCCGACGACGGCGTTCGGCTGTAAATAGCGTCGCCCGGCAGCAGCCAGAGATACTGCAATCCCGCCTCGTCGGTCGCGGCCGGCAACGCCTCCGCCCCGGGGCCTGGGGCCGCCGAAGACGTGAATATGGACCACCATGTCTTGAGGTCAAGCACGTCGTTCCTTTCGGTCGTTCAATCCATGCCGATAGAGGCAGACTGGTCCGCAGCAGCTGAGCCGGCCCGCTTCCGGGTTTCGACGAGCTCCCCGGAAGCGGGCGCTCCGCTACATCCGCGTGGTCCCCGACTGCCGCCCTCGTGTGAGCCCGACCAGGAGCGCGTCGCCGAGGGTGCTTCGGGATTCGTGCGTGCTTTGAGGTTCATGCCCACCGACTTCCCGTGCTGGCTTTTCCTGCCCGGCCACTTCCTCTTGGGTCTGGAACGCCGCGAGCGCAGCCAGCCAGTCGCCGTACCGGGTGATGTCCGTGCCGCCCGCGGCCGCCACCGCGTCGCAGGCGAAGCCGACTGCGCTCGAACCGTCGCTCAGGCGCACGGATCCCAGGAGCATCGGCTCCGGCAGCGCGGCAAGGAACTTCCCCAGTGCCGCTTCCGACAGGAGCCACCGCTCGGCCACCAGTTCGGCACCATCCTCGGATCGGTACACCCCCGGCTTCGGCGGCTCGGTGCCCAGCGAAACCATGCGGTAGCGGGCCGCCGTGCGAACCTGCCCGTCCCAGGCGGCTCCCAGTGTTTCGAGCTGGTGGGCCAGCGGCTGGCCTTTGCGGTGCGCCCCCACCACCACCAGGGGCACGCAGGCCGCGCCGGCGCGGACCGGCCACGGCTTCCGCGAGGGCAACTGCTCCCCCGGCGCCTGCCGCGCGGCAGCCGCTCCGGCCGCGAACAACGACGGCAGCACGGGCGGGGTTTCGATCCTGCGGGCGATGTCCGCCACCGCTGCGTCGTCGAACGTGCGTCCCACCACGGTGAGGCCGAACTGGGCTCCCTTGACTTCGCCCGCGGGGACGGCGACGGCACACAGATCGAACAGGTTGCAGAAGTTCGTGTACGTGCCCATGCGCGAGTTCACGCCCACGGGGTCGGCAGCGACCTCCGCCAAAGTTGGGTGGAACGGTGCGGTGGGGACCACCAGGGCATCGAAACCCTCCAGCCGCGCCATGGCCTGCCGCTTGAGTCCGTCCAGCCGGGCGGTGTCCGAAACGTACCGGTGCGCGGGCACCTGGCCGGCGCCGCGGACGATTCCGGCGACCGTTCCATCCAGTCCGGCAGGATTCCCGGAACCTTCGGAACCCGACGACGCCGCGTCGACAAACGCCCCGACGGCGGCGTACCGCTCGGCCACCAACCCGCCGTCGTACAGCAGACGCGCGGCCTGCAGGAACACGTCGAAATCGATCGGCTCGGCCTCCACGCCGGCGGCCCGAAGCCTGGCGATCTGCCGGCCGAATTCGGCCGCCCAGGCCGCCGGGAGCTCGGGGAGGCTGGCCGGGTAGGCAACTCGCGGCCGGGCTGGCGCGGCCAGCCTGACATCCGCGGGCCACGGACGCGCCCCGCCGGCCATCGTTCCCATGGCCAGCTCGGCCGTGCCCAGGTCGCGCGCGAAAATGGTCACGGCGTCCCAGGAGCGGCACGCCGGCACCACCCCGGCGGTGGACACCACGTCCCGGGTGGCCTTGATGCCGACGATCCCCTGCAGTCCGGCGGGAACGCGGCCGGATCCGGCGGTGTCGGTGCCGATGGCGATGTCCGCCAGTCCCAAGGCTACGGCCACTGCCGAGCCGGAGCTGGAACCGCCGGAAATGAAGTCCGGGCGGCGCGCGTCGCGGACCGCCCCGTGCGGGCTGCGGGTTCCCACCAGCCCGGTGGCGAACTGGTCCAGGTTGGTGGCCCCCAAAACCACCGCGCCCGCGGCCCGCAGCCGAGCCACCGCCTCGGCGTCCTGCTCCGGGGTGTAGCCAAAGCCGGGGCACGCCGCGGTGGTGTCGATCCCGGCCACATCCACATTGTTTTTCACGGCGAGGACGAGCCCGGCCAGGGGCAGGTCCGCGCCGGCGGCCACCGCTGCATCAACAGCGGCCGCGTCGGCCAGCAGGTCCTCTGCGGCCCGGACGGTGATCCAGATTTCCGGCCGCCCGGCGGCTTCGATGGCGGCCAGCGCCGCCCGCACGCGCGCTGTCGCGCTCCCCGCATTCGTCGTCATCATGCCGGGACCTCTTCCAGTTCCTTGTTGACCATTTCCTTGTTTTCCAGGTGCTTGTTTTCCAGGTGCTTGTTGACCATTTGCTCCGCGGACGGGTCCGTCCCGGAGGGTCCGGCAAAGGTTTCCGTGGGCGGGCCGAGGACCACCAGGGCTTCGCCGCCCACCACTTGGGACCCGGCCACGGGCAGCACCCGCTGCACCACGCCGTCGCACGGGGCCGTCAGCACGGTTTCCATCTTCATCGCCTCCAGTGACACGAGCGGCTGGCCCTTCACCACCTCGTCGCCCACGGCGACATCCACCTTCCACACACTGGCGGCAAAGGGTGCGGCCACCAGGGTGGCGCCGTCGGGCACCACCGGCTCTTCGGCGTCGGGCACGACGGCGGCCACCGCGTCCGCGCGGTCGAACTCGCCGGCGTCGGACCAGGCCTGCCGTTCGACCGCGAAGGCCGCCGCCTGCTGCTCGCGGAACACCGCGATGGACTCGCTGTTCCGAGCCAGGAAGTCCTCGTGCTCGGCCAGGGAGAAGGTTCCGTCCTCGATCTCGACGCCGCGTCCCCGGCCGGCGGCCATGTCCGCCCGCAGGTCCAGCAGCTCTTCCGGGCTGACCGGATACCAAGAGATGCGGTCGAAGAACCGCAGCAGCCAGGGCGAGCCCGGCTCGAACGGCGCGGAATCGGCGTAGCGCGACCACACCTGGGTGGTCCGGCCCACGAATTGGTAGCCGCCCGGTCCTTCCATGCCGTAGATGCACATGTAGGCTCCGCCGATTCCGACGGCGTTTTCCGGCGTCCAGGTCCGGGCCGGGTTGTACTTGGTGGTGACCAGGCGGTGGCGCGGATCCAGGGGTGTGGCCACCGGGGCGCCCAAGTACACGTCGCCGAGTCCCAGGACCAGGTATTCGGCGTTGAAGACCGTGTCGAAGACGTCGTTCACGGACTCCAGGCCGTTGATGCGCCGGATGAACTCGATGTTCCACGGGCACCAGGGGGCGTCGTCCCGGACGCCGGCCATGTAGCGCTGGATCGCTTCGCGGGTGGCCGGATCGTCCCAGGACAGCGGCAGGCGGACCGTGCGGCTGGGCACCACGAGCTCCGAACTGGCCGGCAGGGCGGCCTCGATTTCCTGCATCAGGCCCAGGAGCCGCGGGGTGGTGAGCACTGCGGGGTCGATCTTGATCTGCAGGGACCGGATCCCCGGGGTAAGGTCGACGATCCCCGGCAGGCGGAGCTCCTCGAGGTGCTGGTGCAGGGCGTGCACGCGGGCCCTCAGGCTAAGGTCCAGCACCATGTCGCCGTATTCCACCAGCAGGTTGTCATCGCCGGAACGGCGGTAGGTGACCGCCGGCCGTCTGGGGCCTTCCGGCACCCGGCCCAGCACGCCGTCGTCGCCGTCTCCGCGGCGGACGCCGAGGGCGCCAGCACCGGAGGTCAGGCCGCCGGCGGCGGCAGCGGCGTTCTGGTCAGCGCCGGAACGGGACCAGCCGGCCTCCCCCGGCAGCACCAGCTGCCGGCCGGATCCGAGGTCCTTCGCCGACGGCGCCTGGCAGGCTTGCACCGGCACGAAGCGGACGGTGTCGCCGGGACGGAGCTGGCCGAGCTTCCAGCGGTCGGCCGTCACCACCGTCACCGGGCAGACGAAGCCGCCCAGGCTGGGGCCGTCCGGGCCGAGCAGGATGGGGGTGTCGCCCGTGAAATCCAGGGCGCCCACCGAGTAGGCGGTGTCGTGGATGTTGGACGGGTGCAGTCCGGCCTCGCCGCCGTCGGCGCGGGCCCACCGCGGCTTCGGGCCGGTGAGGCGGACGCCGGTGCGGGCGGAGTTGAAGTGCACCTCGTAGCTGGCGGCGTAGAGCTCCTCGATGTCCTCCCGCTGGAAGAACTCGGGGGCGCCGTGCGGGCCCTCCACCACTGTCAGCTCCCACGCGGAGGTCAGTACGGGCCGGCTGTCGAGTGGCACGGCACCAACCGAAGTGGCCGGCGTCGCGGCTGGCGTCACATCTGCCGAGCCTGCCGACGTCGTACCGGTGGCGGCGTCCGGGGCTACTGCCCGCAGCACATCACCGGCGCGGAGCACGCGGCCGCCGTGGCCGCCGAACTGGCCGAGGGTGAAGGTGGATGCGCTGCCCAGGTACTGCGGGATGTCGAGCCCGCCCTGGAACAGGATGTAGCCGCGGAGGCCCGATCCTTCGGCGGTGCCGACGTCGAGCGTTCCTCCCGCGGGGACCGTTACCGGCTCCCAGGCCGGCACGTCCGCGCCGTCCACGGTCAGCGTGGTGGCGGCACCGACCACACACACGGTGGTGGCGTGGGTGAAGTGCAGGCTGGGACCGGTCATGGTGAACTCGAGCCCGGGTGCGCCTTCGTCGTTGCCCAGTGCCTTGTTGCCGAGCCGGAAGGACAGATCGTCCATCGGGCCGCTGGGCGGGACGCCTACCTGCCACAGTCCGGCGCGGCCCGGCCAGTCCTGCACCGAGGTCTGCAGCCCTGGCCGCTCCACGGTGATCCGGGGTTCCGGGTCGCCCAGGTCGTTCAGGGTGCCGGTGGAATGGGCCGCGCTGCGGACCACGTCCAGGGCCGTCACGGCCCGGAGCATGCCGAGGTTGGTCTCGATCCCGTCGATCCGTGTGGTCTTCAGCGCGGCGCCGAGCCGGTCGAAGGCCTGGTTGCGGTCCGTGCCGGTGGTGATGATCTTGGCCAGGAGGGGGTCGTAGTTGGTGGACACCTCGCTGCCGGTTTCCACCCAGGCGTCCACGCGCGCGGCGTCAGTCCCGGGGTAGGCGGCGTTGGTGACGGTTCCCGAACTCGGCTGGAAGTTGCGCGCCGGGTCCTCCGCATAGAGGCGGGCCTCGACGGCGGAGCCGGTGACGGGGATGCTGTCCGGACGCCCGGCCAGCACGCCGGCTGCCTCGGTGCCGCCCTGGGCCAGCCGGAGCATCCACTCCACGAGGTCGACGCCAGTGACGGCCTCCGTGACGGGGTGTTCAACCTGGAGCCGGGCGTTGACCTCCAGGAAGGAGGCTTCCTTGCGGGCGGGGTCGTAGACGAACTCGACGGTCCCGGCCGAGCGGTAGTTCAGGGACGCGCACAGGGCCCGCGAGCTGCGGTGCAGTTCGTCCCGGAGTGCCTCGGGCAGGTCCGGTGCGGGCGCTTCCTCCAGTACTTTCTGGTGGCGGCGCTGCAGCGAGCAGTCGCGGTCGCCCAGGCTGACCACCCGGCCTTCGCCGTCGCCGAAGATCTGCACTTCCACGTGCCGGGCGTGTTCGACGTAGCGTTCGGCGAAGACGCCGGCGGTGCTGAAGCTCGCGCCGGCGAGCCTGGCGACCCGGTCGTAGCCCTCGGTGAGCTCGTCCTCGGAGCGGCACACGGTCATGCCGATGCCGCCGCCGCCGCCCGTGGCCTTGAGCATGAGGGGGAAGCCGATGTCCCGGGCGGCGAGTACGGCGGCGTCGACGTCCGGCAGCAGGCCGGATCCGGCGATCATGGGCACCCCGGCGGCCTGCGCGGCATCGCGGGCGGTGTGCTTGGTGCCGAAGATCCGGAGCTGTTCCGGGGTGGGTCCCACGAACACCAGCCCGGCGGCTTCCACGGCCTCGGCGAAGCCGGCGTCCTCGGAGAGGAAGCCGTAGCCGGGGTGGATGGCGCCGGCTCCGGTGGCTGCGGCCGCCGCCAGCAGGGCGTCCACCTTAAGGTAGGAGTCTTTGGCCGGGGCGGGGCCCAGCAGCACGGCCTCATCCGCGAGCCTGACGTGGCGGGCGCCGCGGTCCGCCTCGGAGAACACCGCCACGGTCCGGAGCCCGATCTTCCGCGCCGATTCGATGATGCGGCAGGCGATTTCGCCGCGGTTGGCGACCAGCAGGGTGTCGAAGCGGTTCACAGGGCGGCCTCCGCACGGGTGACGATCATGCGGACGGGCGTGGGGTTGAAGCCGTTGCACGGGTTGTTGATCTGCGGGCAGTTGGAGACCAGCACCAGGGTGTCCACCTCGGCCCGGAGGGCCACCCGCTTGCCGGGGGCGGAGAGGCCGTCCACGATGCCGAGGGCCCCGTCCGGGTCGACCGGAACGTTCATGAACCAGTTGATGTTGGAGACCAGGTCGCGCTTGCCAAGCCCCCAGCGGGAGCCCTCGATCAGGAAGTTCTCCACACAGGCGTGCTGTTCGCGGGTGTGCTGGCCATAGCGCAGCGTGTTGGATTCCTGCGAGCAGGCCCCGCCGATGGTGTCGTGCACGCCCACCTCGTCCGCCACCACGGTCATCAGCGGCACGCCGGCGTCGGAGCGCAGCACGGAACCGGTGGTCAGCACGATCGAGCGCTGCTCGGCAATGGTGACGGCCGCGGAGTAACGCACGTCCGTGTCGTCGGCGGCGTAGAGCAGGCAGTCCACCGCCTGGTTGCCTTCCAGGTCCACGATGGTCAGGACGTCACCGGCGGCCACCACGGCGGACCAGGGCCCGCGCGCTTCGACGTATTCATCCAGGACGACGGCGCCTGCGGCGAGCGCTGTTTCGCTGGCGCTGGCGGTTTGGGGTGTCAGGGTGTCGGTGGTGGTCATCGTGCGTTCCTTGCCGTGAAGTCGTGTTCGGTGTTGTTCAGGGCTTGCCGGTGTTCGGGGCTCAGCGGACCGGCCAGGGTTCCGTCCTCCAGCCGGCGGAGGTCGTGGGGGGCGTGCCAGGCGACGACGTCGACGGCGGTTCCGGTGAAGTCCGGCCGCGGATCCAGCGGATGGGCGGTGTTCGCGAGGAGCACCACGGCGTCCATCTGCAGCAGGATCTCGACGGCGGTTCCGGCGCCGGCGCTGCCGGTGAACCGGATGCGGCCGTCCGGATCAACCTGGATCCCCTTGAAAAGGGAGAGCGACGGCGCCACATCCCGGGCGCCCAAGCCCTGCTTCAGTGCGGCGAGGGTCAGCAGTTCACGCCCGGCGGGCGAGCTGCTGTGGGCCGTGCCGGCGCCATAGCGGGCGGTGTTCCCGGCCAGCGTGGTGGTGCCGGTCAGGGCGTCGTGGCGTGCGGACGTGTCGGTCACGATCGTGGCCATCAGCCGGCCGGCGTCGGACAGCAGCGGGTGTCCCGCCGTCGGGTAGGCCTGCCATGGAACCTTGACGGTGTCGGCCACATTGAGCCGTTCGTGCAGCAGGCCGGCGCGGTAGAGCAGCACGTGGACGCAGGCGTCGCCGTCGGTGTCCGTGAGCCGCAGCCGGGTGCCGCGGGCCAGGGGCAGGGCGGTGTAGCGGCCGAAGGCGACGGATTCGGCCCAGGTCAGGCGGTCCTTGGCGGCCGCGGGCAGCCCGGCGGTGAGCCGCGCCGGGGCGGAGGCGGCCGGGACGTGCCGCATGGTGTCCGCGGTCCGTCCGTGCTGGTCCCGGGCGTGCGCGCGGGCACCTGCAGTGGTGGACGTGGCAGTGGTGGCGGGTGTTTCGGTGGCAGGTGTTTCGGTGGTCTGTGTCATGTCAATCCTGAGGTGGGCGGCCGCGGAAGTGTCCGCTGGGGTGGTCAGAGTCAGGTGGGCGGAAAGGAACCGGCAGGTCAGGCCTTGGCCAGGCCGGCCGTCTGGGCGGCAGTCCGGGCAATGGAGCGCCGGATCCAGATGCCGAGGAGGAGCACGATGCCCACCATCAGCGGCGCGGACCAGAGCAGAAGTCCGTTTTCGCCGGAGGGGTCGTAGACCTCGGGCCGGGGCCAGGCGAGGTTGACCACCATCACGGCGCCGTAGAGCACAGCGAGGATGTTGACGGGCAGGCCCCAGCGTCCCAGGGTGAACAGCCCTGCCGGCATGGTCTGGCCCACCCGGTCCCAGTCGCCGCGGAGCCGGTTGAGCAGCTGCGGCACGGTGACCAACAGGTAGGCCAGGTACACCATCACGATGCAGACGCTGCAGAGCGTGGTGAAGAGGGCGGCGTTGCCGACGTTGATGGCCAGCACGCCCACGGCCAGGGCGCCGATGGCGATCGAGGGCCACATCGGGGTGCCCCGGACGGGGTGGACGGAGGAGAGCAGCGCCGAGGCGGGGAGCTTGCCGTCGCGGGCCATGGAGAACACCAGGCGCGAACCGGCCGTCTGGATGGCCAGGGTGCAGACGAAGATGGCCACGGCCACGTCCACCAGCAGAACCTTGCCCCAGAAGGTGCCCAGGACGGCGGTCAGCACGTAGGGCAGGCCCTCGGTGGCGAGCCGGCCGTCGTCGAGGCTTGGCGCGGCCATCAGCGCCGTGATAATCATCAGTCCCCCGCCGATCCCGGAGATGATCAGGGCGGACAGGATGGTCCGGGGTGCCGTGCGCCGCGGCGATTTCGTCTCTTCGGAGAGCTCACCGGCGGAGTTGAAGCCCACCATGACGTAGGCGGCCATCAGGCCAGAGACCATGAACGCGCCGACGGCTCCCAGGTCGGTTCCCTGCAGGACGGTGGTGTCCATCACCACGTCCGGTCCGCGCTGGGCAGCCGTGATGAGCGCCAGGATGACGGCGGCGACGCCGATGATCTCGCATGTCACCCCCACCGAGTTCACGTGGGCCATCAGTTTGACGCCGAGTGAGTTGATCACCGTGGTGGCCACCAGCAGGATGGCACCGAGGACGACGGCGTTGGCGGCACCGGTGGTGGTGTTCAACGCCGGATCGCCTCCCACCAGCTGGAACCCTTCCCAGAGCTGGGGCAGCACCACCTGGAGCGCGATCGCGGCCGCGGCGGCTGTCACCACCTGGGCCAGAGCCATGAACCAGCCCGCGAACCAGCCCACCGTTTCGCCGCCGACGCGCCGTGCCCACTGGTACACGGCCCCGGAGAGCGGGTAGCGGGCGGCGAGTTCGGCGAAGTTCAGGGCCACCAGCAGCTGGCCGATCAGCACCACCGGCCACGTCCAGAAGAACGCCGGGCCGGCAAAGGAGTAGCCGAAGGCGAAGAGCTGGAAGATGGTGGTCAGGATGGACACGAAGGAGAAGCCCGCCGCGAACGAGGCGTACCGGCCCAGCTTGCGGTGCAGGGCCGGCTCGTAGCCAAGGGACGTGAGGTCTGCGTCGTCCGTCTGCGCGGATGAGGGAAGAACGGTGGATGTCATCGGAAACTCCGGGGCTGGAACGGCGTGGGGGTTCATGCGTTCCGGCAAATGCAGTCCTGGGCTCGACGCTGCAGAATACCGGTCGATTGATAGTTTTACAGCCGAACATCCCGAACTCGTTTCCCCCGTGTAAAAGGCTGATTGACGGTTTATTTCCGGGGCGTTTCCCCCTCCTCACCAAGCCTCGTGCGGCGTCGCGGACCGGCGTCATGGACCGCGACGGGGTGCAAGAATGAACCGTGACACCAACCGGACCGGGGCGCCCCCGCAAACAGCAACCCTCCCGCCCTGGAGCCACCGCCCGCGAGGAAATCCTCGACGCCGCCGCCGAACTCTTCACCACGCAGGGGTACGCCAACACCTCAACCCGCTCCATCGCGGACGCCGTGGGGATGCGCCAGTCGTCCCTGTACCACCACTTCAGCACCAAGGATGACATCCTTGAGGTCCTGCTGGCCGGCACGGTGGCCAGCGGGCTCGCCTTTGCCCGCGCCATGTGCGCGGACACCGCCAGCGGCAATGGAAGCGACGCCGTCAACGCCGTCGACGACGACAGCGACGGTCACAGCGCCGGGGACCGCAGCCACGTGGCGGTAGCGGCGCGGCTCCACGCCGTCGCCCTCCATGACGGAACCCAGCTGTGCGATGCCCGGTGGAACCTCGGGGTGCTCTACAACCTGCCGGAGGCGCGCAGTGCCCGGTTCCAGAGATTTATGGCGGACCGGATGGAGCTCCGGAGCCTGTACCAGCGCCTGGGCTCGGAGCTCCCGGGGAACGGCTGGAGCAGTACCGGCCAGGTTGGGGACTTGGCCTTCCGGCTCGTGGAGTCCCTGGTCAGCCTCCGCGCCGACGGGCTCGCCACAGCCGAGTCCGCGCTGCAGGCGGCCGACGCCGGCATCGTCCTCGGCGGCCTGGGCGGCAGCCTTCCTGCCATTCGGATCCGCAGTGCGGAGCTCATCGCGGCTGCGAGCTCCTAGGCCGTTCCCAAGTTCCGGACGACGTCCGCCGAGCCGCCGCACTGCCCTCCCGGACTTCCGTTCCGACTCCGCCTGCTTCTGTGCCCTTCGCAAGCCCGGAGTAGGAAGGCTACCGTCTATATAGGGCGGCGGCCCGCCGATTCCTCTCTTCGTCTATGGATCAGGAGCAGACCAATGAGTCACATCACGTCAATGCTGGAAACCTACCCGAAAGACCTCGGCGGTGTTGACCGTCAGAAGCTGGCTGATTGCATCGCGGCATGTTTCGAATGTGCGCAGACTTGTACCGCCTGCGCAGATGCTTGCCTGAGCGAGGACATGGTGGCCGATCTGACCAAGTGCATCCGTACCGACCTGGACTGCTCTGACATCTGCGCCACCACCGGAAACGTCCTATCCCGCCACACCGGGTACGATGCGAACCTCACACGGGCCGTCCTTGAGGCATGCCGGATGGCGTGCAAAGCCTGCGGTGATGAGTGTGAACAGCATGCGGGAATGCATGAGCATTGCCGGGTCTGCGCTGAGGCGTGCCGCCGCTGCGAGAAGGCCTGCGAGCAACTCCTGTCTTCCCTGGGCTGATAGCCCCTAACCCATAGGTCAGCCGGCTGCCTCCCCCGAGAGCCTGAGGTTAGCCCGGTAAAGTTCAGTCAACACGACGAAGTCTGTTGCAGCCACCACGCCAAGCTGGCTAGGCTGAATGCTAAGCCTGCTTAGCATCATGCGGGCGGCGTTACGACGCACAGTCCGGTTCAGACCAACCATGCGGAGGAACATCATGACCGACCAGTACACGTTCAAGAACCCCGTCACCGCCTACGAGCACATCGAGCCGCCCAAGCAGCACCAGCCCGAGCCGGGCCTCGACGCGAAGCTGACGCCCAAGGCGGACCTCGGCGAGGACAGCTACCGCGGCACCGGCCGCCTCGAAGGCCGCAAGGCAATCGTCACCGGCGCCGACTCCGGGATCGGCGCCGCCACGGCGATCGCGTTCGCAAGGGAGGGGGCCGACCTCGTGCTTTCCTACCTGCCGGAGGAGGAAGAGGACGCCGCCCGCATCGCGAACCTGATCGAGAAGGCGGGCCGGAAGGCCGTCAGGGTGCCCGGTGACCTGAAGGATTCGGCCACGTGCCGGGAGCTGGTGGACACCGCGCTGCGCGAGCTGGGCGGCCTGGACCTGCTGGTCAACAACGCCGGCAAGCAGGTGGCGCAGGAGGATCTGGAGCAGATCACGGACGAGCAGTTCGACCACACGCTCAAAACCAACGTCTACGCCATGTTCTGGTTGACCAAGGCTGCGGTGCCGCACCTGCCGGCCGGGTCCACCATCATCAACACCACGTCCATCCAGGCGTACAACCCCTCCCCCACGCTGGTGGATTACGCCACCACCAAGGCGAGCATCAACAACTTCACCAAGGGCCTGGCCCAGCAGCTGGCGCCCAAGGGTATCCGGGTCAACGCCGTGGCGCCCGGCCCCATCTGGACGCCGCTGCAGGTCAGTAGCGGCCAGCCGAAGGAAGCGCTGCCCGAGTTCGGCAAGGACACTCCCCTGGGCCGCGCCGGCCAGCCGGCCGAACTGGCCCCGGCCTACGTGTTCCTGGCCTCGGCAGAGTCCAGCTTCGTGGTGGGCGAGACCCTTAACGTCAACGGCGGCAGCCCGACGCCGTAGCCCGGATTAAGCGCGGATGGGCCCTTCCCGGGGAACCGGGGAGGGCCCAATTTCGTGCAGCTTTCTGCGCGCGCCGCCTCAGGCTGCCAGGAAGGACGCCCGGCAACCCAAATTCCTCGACCCATTCGGGAAAGTAGGCCCATTCGAGAAATACGACCTGCCTGTCATACTCAGAGCGTGACGACGTCGTACGCCTTCCGCGCCGAACTGTGGCACTATCGCGAGCAAGCCGGCTGGCACTTCATCACGTTGCCGTCGGCCTTGGCGGAGCAACTCAAGGACGAGGCTGCTCCCTTCCGCAAAGGGTTCGGTTCGGTGAAGGTGAGCGCCTGCATTGCCGGGCAGCGGTGGTCGACGTCGCTCTTCCCGGACAGCAAGAGCAACTCGTACCTCCTACCCGTCAAGCAGGCCATCAGGTCCGCGGCAGGCATCCATGCCGGCGACGAGGTGGACGTGGAAGTCGACCTGATGCTCCCAGTCTGAACCCGACGCCGGCGGGAGCGCCGCCCTAGCGCTGCGGCTGCAGCGCCTTGCTCCACAGCACGGCGCCCTTGGCATTGCGGAGGCTGACGGTGAAGACGTCGTCCTCGCCCAGGTCCACGTGGCCAAAGTACTGGCTTTCGCCGCTCCGCGGGGACTCGTTGGCGTAGGCGCCGGCCTTGAAGAACACCTGCTCCGGCCCGAACGTGCCGTCCAGGGCGTTGGGCCCGAAGCTGCCGGCGTTGATGGGCCCGGCCACAAACTCCCAGAACGGATCGAAGTCGGTGAAGGCGGCCCGTTCCGGCGTGTAGTGGTGGGCGGCGCAGTAATGGACGTCGGCCGTGAGCCAGACCACGTTTTTAACCCGGTTGCGCTTGAACGCGGAGAGCACCCCGGCGATCTCGAGTTCCTTGCCCAAGGGGGCGGCGGCGTCGCGGTTGGCCAAGGACTCCTGGTTGATCGGGCCGTCGGGCACGATCACCCCGAGTGGGAGATCATTGGCGATCACCTTCCACGTGGCCTTGGACCTACTAACTTCCTTGATCAGCCAGTCGGCCTGCTCCTGGCCGAGGATGTGCATCAGCTGCGTTTCCTTGCCGTCGGTGTTCGGGTCTTTGAAGCTGCGCATGTCCAGGCAGAAGATGTCCAGTTGCGGGCCGCGGGAGATTTTGCGGTAGATCCGGGCCGGTTCGAAGCCGGTGGTTCCGTTGGACCGGCCGCCCAGCCCGGAGATGGGCTGGTATTCCTGCCAGGCCTGGCGGCCGCGGGCGGCGAGGACGTCCACGCGGCGTTCGGTGTAGCGGCTGTCGGTGAGGATCTGGCCGGGATACCAGTTGTTGTGGGTCTCATGGTCGTCCCACTGCGCGATCACCGGCACCCCGGCGTAGAGGGCGCGGACGTTCTGGTCCATCAGGTTGTAGCGGTGCCGGCCGCGGTACTCGTTGAGCGTCTCGGCCACCTTGGACACCTCCTCGGTGACGAGGTTGCGCCAGGTTTGCCCGTCGGGCTCGGTGACCTGGGCGGCGATGGGGCCGTCGGAGTAGATGGTGTCGCCGGAGTGGATGAAGAAGTCAGGCGCGGTGGCGTTCATGGCGGCGTAGCCGCGCATGCCACCGATGTCCGGGTTGATGCCCCAGCCCTGGCCGGCGGTGTCGCCGGTCCACACGAAGCTTTGCCCGCGGGACTGGCGTCCGCTGATGAGCAGCCCCGTGTTGGGTGCGGTGCTGAAGGATCCCTGCGCGGTTTCGCCGGCGTTGCCCTCGGCGTCCTCGAAATGCATGCTCACCGCGAAGCGGGTGCCGGCGGGCAGGTGCTCGGCGTCGATCCGGGCAGTGAAGTCCGTGCCCTCGGCGGCGGCGCTCCCGCGGAGCACCCGCTGAAAGGCGCGGCCGCCGCGGAGCGGGGACCCGGCGTCGTCAATCGCCAGCAGGCTCGCCACCAGGCGGCCGGGACCCGACGCACGCGACCACAGCACGCCGGAGTTCGTGGTGACGTCGCCGGTGGCGATGCCGGAGGGAAGGGTCAGGCGGTTGCGGACCAGCGGGATGGCGGACGGCTTTGCCGTGCTTGCTGAGGCTGCGGTTCCGGGGACGACGGCGGCAGCACCAGCGGCGGCGAGGGCACCTTTGAGGACATTTCGGCGGGTGAAGGAGGTCATGCGGCCATCCTTGCGGGCGCGCGTGAACGGGGGGTGGCGGCGGCCTGAACTGGGCCTTCCTGGAAATGTCACGTGATCGCGGGGGTAGCACGAATTGTGCCTTTGCAGACGGACTTGCACTCGAAGCAGAGTGCTAATGACGTCGAGGCTGGCGGTGAGCGTCGTGCCTGCCCTCGTTGGCTCCGTGTGAGGGCTCGTGACGGTTGCGTTTGAATCGTACATAGAGTCCCGCTGCTGCTCCCACGATTACGGGGATGGTCAGGCCCAAGGGGGCAGCCCAGTCTTTAGCAACGACGCCGACGAGATAGGCGAGGCCGACGTTGACATCGATTTCCCGGGAGTAGGTTTCAATTTCCAAATCGCTGCCGCCGTTCGGCGCAGGCGCCACCAAACGTATCTTTAAGATTTTTCGTCCGGTCTCTCGCGGCGTGATGTACCAACCCCACCCCCCAGACCCTTCGCTGGAGAGGGAGATCTCGTCGGATGGATTCCCTATCCGTTCGATGTCGAAACCCAGACCGGTCAGATAGGCGCGCATCCGGTCACAGACTCTGGGATTAGCTGTGACCACGGGGCTGCCAGAGGGCAACTCTGTGCCGGGGTCCTTGAGCGACCCTTTCAAGGCAATTCTGACCGTGAATTCGCTCTTTTCGCCCTGCCACAGCGAACTCGGGGGTGAGTATGCCACCTTGCCGTATCCGCACTGATCCATATAGCTTTTCGCTTCTTGGCCTGGCGCCTTTGTCTGATCGCCGGTTGGCGTCGAACTCGGATCGGGGCCGCTGGATGATGCGGTGGGTCCCGGGTCCACAGGCTCCGGACCCGTGGGAACCGCCGTCGACGTCGGCCGTTTCGTTGGTACGGGAGTCGAAGTCGGCCTTTTCGTGGGTACGGGCGTCTGAGTTGGTACCGGCGTCGAAGTCTGAGTGTTCGTGGGTACCGGCGTCGGAGTCGGATCCGTGGGTTCGGGGGCTGAAAGCGTGACCGTCCTCGTTTTGGTCACCACTTGTCCGTCGGCGGTCCTGGGATCCACCACCTTCAATGTTGTCCTGAAGGTTCCGAAGCCCTGATATGTGTGCGGAAAATTTGCCTGACAGCTCCAATCCTGAAAGCCGCTGCCATCGCCCGCGTCCCAGCTGCATGCGGCCCAGTCGGGGTAGGACGTCGTCGGATTGAACGTGCAGTCCATGGATTTGCAAGCGATGCCGAACTCCGGAGGGTCCAGTCCACTCTCCTCACTCGGGGCTGGCTCCGGCTCGGGTGGGAGCGGTTGCGAGACAAGGACAGCGGGGGCGACGGCACGGCTCTGGGCAACGGTCGCCGCTGCTCGTGCCACCTGCTCATCCGCTTTCGCCGTACGGCTTGAGCCGCACGCGATGCCGCAAACGAGGGCGCAGACAGCTAGAACCACAGTGAGCGACTGGCTGGCCGTTGACGCTTTGCTGTACCAAGGTTTGAACGTTGAGCGCACGATCGCTCCAAATTGGTACCGGAACTGCTTCGATCGCTATTTAATGCAGTTTGGACCCGGGAGGTCGGCGGGTCAAGGTACCGAGGTGCGCCCCCTCGTCGCGCCCGCCGGGATACGGGAACACCGGAAAACGTTGCGGTTCCCGACCCGGGGTGCCGGTGGGAAGCATGGTTAAGCAAAAGCAGGGCCCGTCCGAAGACGGGCCCTGCTCGAAACCTAACGGTCCCGGATCTCTAGGAAATTAGAGAGCCTGGATGTTGGTAGCCTGGGGACCCTTGGGGCCCTGCTCGGTTTCGAAGGAGACCTTCTGGTTCTCTTCGAGGGAGCGGAAGCCGGAGGAGTTGATCGCGGAGTAGTGCGCGAAAACGTCCTGCGAGGAGTCATCGGGGGAAATGAAGCCGAAGCCCTTTTCAGCGTTAAACCATTTGACGGTACCAGTAGCCATTATTTTTGTCCTTCGTGAAGGTGGAGGAACTGTCCCGACTTTCGGGTCCTCCTGTGTGGGGTGCTCAAAACCGCTGCTTCAGAAGAACACGGGCTTTCGACCGTGCGTACTGCCTGAACTACGAACTGCATAAACACAACAACAGGATCAACCCTACAGGAGATTTCCGGGGCGGTTTACCACGGGCGCCGGACGTCGCCACCGGACGTGCGGTGAGGGTCATCAGAACATCGCCGCCGGCGGTGCTCAGCTGGAGCTTCCCGCCTGCCGTCATCTTTCGTAAGTAGGCTTATCTTTGGTTCAATGGATCCACTGTTCACCCCTGTTAGAGGACCGCATTGGAGAGCGCCGTGGAAGTTTGGCCCGGAAACGCCTATCCCCTCGGCGCCACGTTTGACGGCGTTGGAACGAACTTTGCGTTGTTCAGTGAAGTCGCAGAGGCCGTGGATTTATGCCTCATCAGCGCCGACGGAGTGGAGACGCGGGTTCCGCTCGTGGAGGTGGACGGCTATGTCTGGCATTGCTATCTGCCCCAGATCCAGCCCGGGCAAAGGTACGGGTACCGGATCACCGGTCCCTACGATCCGGCGCGCGGCGTGCGCTGCAATCCGAACAAGCTGCTGCTGGACCCGTACGCCAAATCGATCGCAGGGCAGGTCGACTGGAATCCGGCATTGTTCTCGTACAACTTTGGGGACCCTGATTCGCGCAACGATGAGGATTCAGCTCCGCACGTGATGCTGGGCGTCGTCGTCAACCCGTTCTTCGACTGGGCCGGCGACCGGGCCCCCAAGACCTCGTACCACCGCTCCGTGATCTACGAAGCCCACGTCAAGGGCCTCACTCAGCTGCACCCGGAGATCCCGGAGGAACAGCGTGGAACCTTCGCCGGCGTCGCGCACCCCGCCGTGATCAGTCACCTACAGAAACTGGGTGTCACCGCCCTAGAGCTGATGCCCGTGCACCAGTTCGTCAACGACGGCACCCTCCAAGACAAGGGCCTTTCCAACTACTGGGGCTACAACACCATCGGCTTCTTCGCGCCGCAGAATACCTACAGCTCAACAGGCGATACCGGGGAACAGGTGCAGGAGTTCAAGGCCATGGTCCGCGAGCTGCATCTGGCCGGTATCGAGGTCATCCTGGACGTGGTCTACAACCACACCGCGGAAGGAAACCACCTCGGTCCCACCCTGTCCTTCAAAGGCATCGACAATGCCGCCTATTACCGGCTCGTTGACAATGACAAACGCTATTACATGGACTACACGGGTACCGGCAACACCCTTAATGTGCGTCACCCGCACTCGGTGCAGCTGCTGATGGACTCGCTGCGGTACTGGGTCACGGAAATGCATGTGGACGGATTCCGCTTCGACCTCGCCTCATCCCTCGCCCGGGAGTTCTACGATGTGGACAGACTTTCCACCTTCTTCGAACTAGTCCAGCAGGATCCGGTCGTCTCCCAGGTCAAGCTGATCGCCGAGCCGTGGGACGTCGGTCCCGGCGGCTACCAAGTGGGCAACTTCCCGCCGCAGTGGACCGAATGGAACGGCAAATACCGCGATACCGTCCGGGACTTCTGGCGCGGAGAACCCTCCACCCTCGGCGAGTTCGCGTCCCGGTTGACCGGATCGGCGGATCTCTACGAGCAGTCTGGCCGCCGGCCGGTGGCGTCGATCAACTTCGTCACGGCCCATGACGGTTTCACTCTGGCAGATCTGGTCTCCTACAACGAGAAGCACAACGAGGCCAACGGCGAAGGCAACAACGACGGCGAATCCCACAACCGCTCCTGGAACTGCGGCGCCGAAGGGGACACGGACGATGCCCAGATCCTGACCCTGCGCGCCCGCCAGCAGCGCAACTTCATCGCCACGTTGCTGCTCTCCCAAGGCGTGCCGATGCTGTTGCATGGTGACGAGCTGGGCCGGACCCAGCGGGGCAACAACAACACGTACTGTCAGGACTCCGAACTCAGTTGGGTCCACTGGGACAAGGTTGATCGGCCGCTGCTGGAGTTTACTGCTGCCGTCAGTCGCCTCAGGGCGGACCATCCGACCTTCCGCCGCCGGCGCTTCTTTGATGGCAGGCCGGTGCACCGGGAGGAGGGCGAGAAGCTTCCGGACATCGTGTGGCTCAACCCTGCTGGCGCCGAGATGGTGCCGGAAGACTGGGGCAGTGGTTTCGGCCGGAGCATCGGCGTTTTCCTGAACGGAGAGGGCATCAACGGTGTCGACAGCCGTGGCAGAAGCATCACGGATGTGAACTTTCTGCTGTACTTCAACGCCCACGATGAGGCGATCAAGTTCACGCTGCCCACGGACGAATACGCTTCCGCATGGGACACGGTCATTAATACTGCTGGCGAAGGCGTGGACAGCGGACCCGTCAACGCCGGCGGGACACTAGAAGTGCCGGCCAAGTCCTTGGCAGTCCTGAGAGCTCATACGGAGCCGGAGGTCGCACCGGACCTTTCGGTATCGGCTTCCCTCGCCGTCCGGGCCGGCACTGGTGCCGAAACGGTCGCGGATACAGCCAGCACCAGCTGAGGCCCAGAACCGCGACCTGCCTGTGCCGCCTGCCTGTACCGGGCACGGCCGCGGGCATATCCTGCAGGAAGACCTGTCCTGGCCAGCAGTTACCGGAGGAAGAGCCATGGAAATGCCGAAAGCGTCCGACGCCGACAAGGAACACTTCCGCTCGGTGCTGCCGGACCGTCCCGAGGTGGTGGTCAAGCCGATGTTCGGAAACCTCGGCGCGTTCGTGAACGGCAACATGTTTGCCGGCCTGTTCGGCCCCACCATCGGTGTGAAGCTGGCCCAGGAGGACAAAGAGACGCTCGAAAGCACCGAGCGGACGGTTCCGTTCGGGCCGGCCGAGCGGCCCATGGGCGGCTACACCGGACTGCCGGAGTTCTGGAACGCCGAGGGTGACGGCGATGAGGCGCGGGAAAAGGCCTGGGTGGAGAAGGCGTTCGAGCACGTGGCTGCACTGCCGCCGAAGGCGCCGAAATCCCCCAGGGCTCCGAAGGCGAACGCCGCGAAGCAGTAGCCATGCCCTCCCCCGCCGAAGCACCGGACCATGAGGTCGACACGCTGGTGATCGGCGCGGGGCAGGCCGGGCTGGCCACGAGCTACTGGCTCAGCCGGCACGGCGTCGAACATCAGCTGCTGGACCAGCGGCCGGAACTGGGTGGCGGGTGGCAGGACCGGTGGGACTCGTTCTACCTCAACACGCCCAACTTTGCTTTCCTGCTGCCGGGGATGACCTACGACGGTCCGGAGCCTGACGCGTTCCTTCACCGCGACGCGGTGATCGAGCTGTTCCGGAACTACGCCGCGCGGATCGCGGCGCCCGTGCAGTTGGGCACCGAGGTCACCCGGGTAACCCAGGCACACACCGGCTCCGAGGCACACGCCGGCTTCACTGCCAACACCGGCTTCGCCGTGGAAACAAACCAGGGGCGCTGGCTGGCACGCAACGTCGTGCTGGCGAACGGGGCCTATCAGCGGCCGCGGATTCCGGCGTCGGCCGCCAGACTCCCCCGGCACATCCGCCAGCTGCACAGCCATGACTACCGCAACCCGGCGCAGCTGCCGGGCGGCGCGGTGCTGGTGGTGGGGACCGGGCAGTCGGGCGGGCAGATCACCGAAGACCTGCTCGCCGCCGGCCGGGAGGTGCACCTGTCGGTGTCGGCCTGCCCCGAGGCACCGCGGCGCTACCGCGGCAAGGACACCTTCTACTGGCTCCTGCAGGTCAACCTGCACGGGCCGGACTACGCCATCAACGGCCTGCAGGCGGAGAACCTCCCCTCGCCCGCCGCCCGCTTCATGTGCAATCCGCTGATCTCCGGCAACGACGGCGGCCACAGCATCCGCCTGCGCGATCTCGGCCGCCGGGGCGTCCGGCTGCACGGCCACTTCGAGGGAGCGGACGACCGCGCACTCGTCTTCAGCGACGACCTCCCGGCCCGCCTGGCGCTGGCGGAGGCGGGGTTCGGGCAGCGGATGAAGGTGATGCTTGACGCGTACATCGCCGCGGCCGGGATCGGTGCCCCGGCCGCTGAGCCGGCGCCCGCCGACGACTGGCTGCCGGCAGAATCTGGAGCCCTTCTCGACCTCGACGCTGAAGGCATCACCTCCATCATCTGGAGCACCGGCTACGGGCTGGACTTCGGCTTCCTGGACATCCCCGTCCTGGACGAATGGAACTACCCGCGCCACTCCCGCGGCGTCACCGAGGTCCCCGGCCTCTACACCGTGGGGCTCCCGTGGCTCACCAGGCACGCGTCGTCCACGGTGGCCCTGGTCGGCGCGGACGCGGAGTACGTCGCCGGCCACATCGCGGGGCACATCGCGGGGCACGTCGCGCCGCGGTGAACAGCAACGCGGGGTCACTTACGGCCCATTGGAGGCCGATTATTGGGCGCGAAGTGACCCCGCGTTGCTCAGGACGGTCATGGGATGGGGCCCACCTCGGTTGATGTGAGCAGGACGAGCTGCTGGGTCGCCCGGGTCATCGCGACATAGCGGTCGACGGCCCTTTCGATGCCCGTGCCGAACGTCTCCGGGTCGATCAGGACCACCAGGTCGAACTCAAGCCCCTTTGACAGCTCGGGCGTCAGCGACCGAATGCGCGGCGTCACCGGGAGCGGGCCATGGGCGGTGCCGTGCGCGGCGATGACGACGGCGGTCCCCTCGGCATGCGCGGCCAGCCAGGCATCGAGGATCGGGCGCAACTCCGTCGTGGATCCGCGGACGACGGGGATGCCGCTGCTGCGGATGGACGTGGGCACGTTGGCGTCCGGGAGCACGGCCCTGATCACCGGCTCGGCTTCGGTCATGATTTCCTCCGGCGTCCGGTAGTTGATGCCAAGGGTCGCCAGGTTCACGTTGGCCACGCCGAGCCGCGCGAGCCGGTCCTGCCACGACTCCGCGAACCTGTGCCTGGCCTGGGCGCGGTCCCCCACGATGGTGAAGCTGCGGGACGGGCAGCGGAGCAGCAGCATCTGCCACTCCGCGTCGGTCAGCTCCTGCGCCTCGTCCACCACGATGTGGGCGAACGGGCCGGCGAGCTCGTCCGGGTCGGCGGCCGGTGCGGCACCGTCGTCGACCAGTTTGTCCTGCATGTCCTGCCCGCGCAGCATCCGCGTCACCAGCAGTTCGGAGTCGTCGGCGGCGATCAGGTCCTCAACCACCCGGTCCATGAGTTCGCGCTCTGCGGCCGCGGCAGCCTCCTGCCGGCGCCTGCGCCGCGACGCCTGGGGGTCGCCGAGCCGTTGCCGGGCCGCGTCCAGGAGCGGCAGGTCGGACGTGGTCCAGGCCTGGGCGTCCTGGCGCTGCAGTTTCCTGACTTCGTCGGCGCGGAGCCAGGGGGCACACAGGTGCAGGTAGGCGGGCACCGACCACAGGTCGCCCACAAGGTTGGTGTATTCGAGCAGCGGCCAGGCCCTGCTGAACGTGTCGACCAGTTCCTCGTTGTGCGCCAGCGCCCGGCGGAGCACGCCGTCGGGGAGGTCGTCGCCGTCGTACTTGTCCGCCAGGATGGTGAGCAGCTCCTCCCAGACCTCGTCGCGTGCCTCGTTGTGCGGGGTGCCGGGAACCGGCGCTTCGAACGCCTCGGCCCACTCCTCAGCGCTCAGCCAAATGTCCGCCCAGGGCGTCTCGACTTCCATCCCCTTGGCGGGCGGCTGCTCGTAGAACCTGACGGCCGGCTCGATGGCCGTCACCATGGCCGCGGACGACTTCAGGTGGGCCACCTCCGGGTCGGTCTCAATTGCTGCGGCGGAACCCTCGGGAACGAGGTCCCGCAGCATGCAGGTCTGCACGCCCTCCTCCCCCAGGCTGGGGAGCACGTCGGCGACGTAGGCCAGGTAGGGCTGGTGGGGGCCGATGAACAGCACGCTGCTTTTGCTGTGGGCACCACGGTGGCCAAGGCGCGGGTCAGAGTAGAGCAGGTAGGCGCTGCGGTGCAGGGCGACGACGGTCTTCCCGGTGCCGGGACCGCCGTCGACGACCAGGGCGCCGCGGGAAGAAGCGCGGATGATGGCGTCCTGGTCGGCCTGGATGGTGCCGAGCACGTCCTGCATCCGGGCGGACCGGCTGCTGCCCAGGCTGGCGATGAAGGCGGAAAGGTCGTCGAGGCCGGCGTGGCCTTCGAACCCGTCGGCGGTGAAGACCTCGTCCCAGTAGTCGCTGATCCGGCCGCGGGTCCAGCGGTAGCGACGGCGGTTTGCCAGTCCCATCGGGTTGGCGTGGGTCGCCCCGAAGAACGGCTCGGCCGCCGGCGAGCGCCAGTCGATGAGCAGCCGGCGGCCCTCGCTGTCCGTCAGGCCGAGACGTCCGACATACACGGGCTCGGAGTTGCCGGCGCTGACCATGTGTCCGAGGCACAGGTCCAGGCCGAAGCGGCGCAGGGCGCGCAGGCGGGAGGAGACCCGGCGGATCTCCACGTCCCGTTCCACCAACTCCTGGCCAAGCCGGCTGGGCGCCCGGCGTACGGCGTCAAGGCTCTCGGACAGGTCGGCGATGGTCTGCTCGAGACTCTCCGCGATCGCGGCGAAGTGCTGCTCGTCGCCGGCGATCAGCGTGGGGTCGGCCTTCGGTGTGAGGTGCTCGGGAAGGTCAAACGCGCTGGTGGTCAGGGGCACGTCATCGGCTCCTTTCTGGGCGGAGCGCGCCGGGCAGCGCAATGCGACAAATGCGCAGGTCCGGCTTGGGCTCTCCATTTTGCGGCAGACCCCGGGTCTTGCGGCAAGACCCCCTGTGCGGCGTAGATTGAAAGTAGGGAGGGAATGCATCGCGGGGTACGACGGCGAGCGCCGCGAGTCCGCTGAGCCGGTTTCAGAGGTCCGGTTCAGAGGTCCGGTTCAGACGCCCCCGGTTCAGCCATCCGGTTCAGAAGCGCTTCCCTCAGCCGCCGGTTCATCCAGGGGAACGTAATCCCCGTGGCGGTGGACGATCTTCCATTCCCCGTTTTCGCGGCCGTACACATGGGTGACGCGGAGCTTGGTGGACTGGGGCGGCCCGCCGTCGACCGACAGGTCCGCGCGTTCAAAGCCCACCGTGTAGGCGAGATCCCCGCTGGCGCCGGCCGCGATGAGCAATACAAAGTTTGCCGCCAGACTGGCAGTTCGTCGGTACGGCGTCAACGGTGGGGCGGCGGCAGCAAGTCCGGGTCGTAAAGGCGCCGGGTGCCGCTCCGCGGGGAAATCGGTCCGGCTGGAGCAGGAGCGGATTCGCTGGAGCTGGGACAAGGCGGGAGCAGCATCCAGGTTATTGACCGTCGTTTGGGGCCGGAGTAATTTACGAATAGCCGTGCTGTATCCCGTTGAGACGAGGACGAACCTCGTTTCTGAATCACGCCAAGGCAAACCCGCGCGACGGTGTTGCGTTGCCAAGGTGCATCCGGTCTCCGCCGCTGTGGAAGCCTGCGGCATAGGCTTTTGCCCTCCAAGGTGCAGGGCCCCATCGGTTGCTTAACCAATCACCCGGCACGACCCCAGCGGCCGCGCCCCAGTTGCCCGGGCATGCCCGTCTGGGTGAATCGGAGTACACGGTGGACAACAGCTCTTTCCAGGCCCTCCAGGAGAAAGTGCGGGGTCAGGTCATCACGAGCGATCAGGCGGACTACGACACCGCAAGGGCCGTTTTCAACGGAATGATCGACAAACGCCCCGCGGCCATTCTGCGCGTGACACAAGTCGCGGACGTCATTGCAGGCGTGAATTTCGCGCGCGACACCGGCTTGGACCTGGCGCTGCGCGGCGGCGGTCACAGCGCGCCCGGGTTCGGGACCTGCGACGGCGGCCTCGTCATCGACTTCACAGGCTGCCGGGGCGTGCGCGTGGATCCTGCCAATGAGACAGCCCGGGCCGAAGCCGGAGCGACATGGGCGGACTTCAACCACGCCACATGCGCATTCGGCCTTGCCACCACCGGAGGCATCATTGGATCAACGGGTGTTGCTGGACTAACTCTCGGCGGAGGCATCGGCTACCTCGCCCGCAAGTACGGGCTGTCGTGCGACAACCTGAAATCCGCGGACGTGGTGACCGCCGAAGGGAAGTTTCTGGTCGCCAGCAACACGCAAAATGAGGACCTCTTCTGGGCGCTTCGCGGCGGGACCGGCAACTTCGGCGTCGTGACTTCCTTTGAGTTCAACCTTCACCCCGTGGATGTTCTCTACGGCGGAGTGATCATTTACCAGCTGGAGCACGCCGACGCGGTGGCACGGCTCTACCGGGATTACATCGCCAGCGCACCGGAGGAAATGGGAGTGTTCCTGGGCTTCCATCAGGGACCGCCGGTTCCCTTCCTGCCTGAGGAGTATCACGGGAAGCCCGTGGTGGTGCTGGTGGGCGGCTGGGCGGGCCCTCACGACGAGGGGGAACGTCAATGGCAGCCGTTCCTTGACGTGGCGCCCGTCGCCGGTTCCTTCCTGGGCCCCCTTCCCTACACGGTTCTAAACACACTCTTCGACCCCATGTATACGAAGGGCCTGCAGGCCTATTGGAAGTCAGCGTTCCTCCCCCACCTAACCGACGACGTCGTCCGTGTCGCCGAGAAGTTCGGCGAGGCCATTCCGAGCGTCCAGACGGCCAACCACTTCTACCCAATTAACGGTGCCGTCCAGCGGGTCGGGCGGGACGAAACCGCGTTCCCGTACCGCGACGTCAACTTCGCGGTGGACATTGCCTGCCACTGGGAGGATTCGGCCCACAACGAGGCCAACAAGAAGTGGGTGCGCGACTACTATGCCGAACTCCACCCGCTCGGATCCGGTGCTGGCTACGTGAACTTCCTCGACGCCGACGACCAGTCGCATATTGAGGACACCTACGCGGGGAACTACGCCCGCCTCGCCCAAGTCAAAGCCAAGTACGACCCCGGCAACCTCTTCCACATCAACCAAAACATCAAGCCTGCAGGCTGAGACTTCGTACAACCTGCCGTTTCCACGCCGGCTCCGGAACGGCTCGCTCCAGAAGCACGTGCACATGGCCAATTTGACCTAACCATCTCTGTTTGGTGATGCACGTTTCAGCGGCCGTGCGGCGCCGTAGGCGGCTGTTGCAGCATTCCTCGCCACCCGTGGAGGCCAAACCGGACAACTCGTCCCCAGTCGCCTTGAAGCAATGCAACGTCGGGCTAATCGGCCGGTCGTGCTGTCAATCTTTCTTCAGTTCCTCGGCGAGCATCACGAGGATTCCGCTGGGGCCACGGAGATACGTGAGCTTATAGATGTCCTGGTAGGTCGCCACACCGCGCAGCGGATGGCATCCGTGCTTCGCAGCTACCTCAAGGGCTTTGTCGATGTCGTCGACCGAGAAGGCCACGCGGTGCATGCCGATGTCGTTGGGACGAGTCGGGTCCGTCTCGATCGCTTGGGGATGGATGTATTCGAAGAGCTCGAGTCGGCCATGACCGTCCGGGGTTTGAAGCATCGCAATCTTGGCGTGGTTGCCATCCAGTCCGACGGCTGTGTCGGTCCACTCGCCGCTGACCGTCTCACGGCCGACGACCGTGAGACCGAGGTCGGTGAAAAAGGCGATTGCTGCTTCGATATCGCGAACAGCTATACCGACGTTCTCAAGTTTGATGGCCATGTGTTGAAGCTACCAAGGCGGAGCGATCAGCTCCAGTGTCGAGCCTGGACGATGGCAAGCAAGCCCTGGGAAGCAATCGGGCATTTGCGGCACAGCCTGCGAACGATGAAGCGCCTCGGCCATGCCACATTGTGTTCAGCTGCGGACACAACTGGACTAGCCGGCGAGGCGAAAACTACTGCCCGCAAGCCAACCCGTTTGCGGGGCAGTGGCCAGGGCCCGCTTCGAGGGATCCGCTTGTCGGCGGCCATGCGAGATGGAGGCGGGATTCCGCCGTCGTTGTTCCCGTCCTGCAGAGCATGGCGACCATTTCGACTCCTGGTCCAAGGACGGCTCCCTGCGCTCGCAGAACTTCGTCGCCGCGTGCAGCAGGTGCAACCGGGCGAAAGGGGCTCGGATCCCCTCGCCTCCACAGCAGGAACGACTGGAACGACGGCGGTTTAGGGCACCTTCACCGGGCAGTTTTGTGGGCGGTGCTTACGGGGATCCGTAAGACCGGGGATCGTCGGCCTTGGAAGGGCCCGTAGATAGCCTTGGGGTCGACCGGTGGACGGACCGGCTTACGGGCACGAAATGCGGGTCGTTACGCCCGAGTGGTGAACTGGACCTGAATGCGCTTGAGCTCGGCGCGTGGAAGCACGGCGGTTACGACGCCGCCGCCTGCTAGTTCCGCGCCGATGCCGTATACAAATGGGTCCGTATCGACTTCAGCGCCGGGTACTTCGACTCCATTGACGAAGACATTGACCTGACCGTTGACCATCCGGTCCGTCACTGCGGGTGCGGGTCGGCCCCACGGGTTGTCGCTTAGTCCGAGCTCCTGCCGGTACTGGTTCATGAGAATGTAGTTGACGTGGTCGACCAGCACGCTGCGGACCGAAGTACGCTGGGATGGGCCACGGTGCCAGGTAGTTCGCACGGCCTCCCACAGCTGCGGGTATCGCATTCGCTTCACCTGCTCGACCAGCCACGCGGGTCGCGGCCATGGCGGAACATCCTCGATCGCCTTGCTAGCCTGCTGGTTGAGGTCGGCGAGGTTTATTGGGTCTGAGCGGTCAGTCGGGTTTCGCCAGAGTGTATAGGTGACACTCGCTGTCATTTCACTGTATCCACGAGCGTCCTGACCGTATCCCAGACTGACGGTATCCGTGTCCTCCAGCGAGGGCTGGGACACCAGTCCCATCACCGGGATGGGCATGAGTTTTAGGCGCTCTACCTGCTCGACACGGGGGTCGGGCGCGTCTTCGGGGAGAATTCCCGTCACTCTCATGCCCCGATTATGAACCAGCACGTAATCGGGAGCATATATCTGTAGACGAGAACAGCGACCGGTGGAGGATCCTTCACCGGGCACCGCCGAGGGTACTCTCCCGGCCAGGGCTAGACGATGGCGCCGTCGTTCAGCTGCAGGCGCCTGGACCGGCGGGAGGGCCAACGGGCCCAGAATGCGATCATGAGTCCCGCAGTCGCGGCCCCTCCAGCGTAGATCCAGAGCGAAAACCACCACCCTTCCAGGGAAGGAATCGCGAAGGCCACCACGACCACTGCGACCCCCAGCAGAACCTCCGCGACTGCCTGCAACGTCCGGGCTCGGTACTCGGGGTAGGCCAGGCGGACCAGGGGAATGATCGGCAGCAGGAATAGTCCGGAACTGAAGACAACGAAGACCACGTTGAACGTGAAGATGAGCAGGCCTAACACCAGCAGGCCCAAGAACTTCAGGACCTGCACACCGGGAAGTCGGTTCTCCGCCGTCCAGCGGCTCAGCAGCAGGCCCCACCGGGAGCCCGAGCAGCCAGCCTCCTGCCCAGAAGCCCAGGTTCATCAGCGCCAGGGCGACGAGCAGGACGCCGGGCAGCAGGAACGCCGCGGCCTGTCGCAGCGACGGGAGCCTCCCGGTCGGGACGAAGATGCACGCCTCAATCAGGAGATAAGCGGCCACATACCAAGGCAGCAGCTGGATCACCGGCACCTGGGACAGTCCGAACACCAGCAGCGTCAGCGACGCGACCATCACGCACACCGCAGGGAACGCCCACCGCCGGCGAGCAAGGTTAGGTGTGGCATCCCCCAATGTCATGAAGCGCACTCTATCGGCTTCAACGCGTCCCGGAAGCCTAGCCATAACGCCCGCTGGACGCAACGGTGCGGCGCCCCGTAAAGGATCCGCTTGCGGGACACCTCTGGGGCGTCGCCGACGTGGAAGCCGTGCTCGTAAACCGGCGCCTTTGCCGGAGCTCGCCGCCCGGCGGAATCTGTACACACGACTTCGTCGGTGCAACACTGCGTCGATGAACATCTTCGAGTGGTGGCCTCTGGTCGATGCGGAAATACGCGGCTGGCTCATTGCGCACAACGGCGAGCCGCTGCCGCCGCATGTCATCGCCGACATCATGGCGGTTACGGGCGGCGCCACCGATTCTGGGTGGTGGGCTGGCGAATCAGCAGACGGTCCCCAGCTTTCCGACGAGGCTGTGGATTGGATCGAGGCTGTCGCCAACGATGAGGAGCCGACAGCCGGCTGATATCTTCCGCCGCGTCCCGCTGAGCGTTCGCCTACCTAGCGCCCTCCTGTGGCGGGATACTGTCCATTGCGGCCTGAATCTTCCGAATGATTGACCCGAGAAGGCCCGACGCGAGAAGTCCGGAACCGAGCGGGCCCGCGGAGTCTTCACCAACTGGTGGCAACTGCTGAAGCGCCGCCCTCACTTGGGCGTTCATGTGCTCGAGTTGCCAGGAGATCTCGTCGGAGGTGGCCGTGGGCTGATCCGGAGCGGCCAGCCCGGCCGCTTTCGCGGCGTAGGCGGCTGCGCCGAGAGCGTGCGCGCCCATGTGAGCGACCCCGGCAGCTTGTCCAGCAGCCCGGGCGGCCGCCACAGCCGCAGGGGAGCTCACTGCGTGCGCGGCACGACCAGCAACGAAGCGCCGGCGAATTTCACCGGCGGCATCAAGTTCACCCTGAGCAAACGCCCGGGCACGAGCGATGGCATCACGTGGTCGACCGTCTGTCGGAGCCTCCGTCTCGAACAGGACCAGGACCCGCTCAGCACAGTCCGCCGCCCACGTTGCGACGAGGCGGCGATCAGCTTCGCTCAGTGACTGCGGGGACGGCATGCCAGCATTTTCGCACGCGGGCCCTCGCCTCCACAGCAGGAAAAACTGGAACGACGGCGGCTCGCTTACGTCCCGTCCGGGGCGGACGTGCTTGTCGGTGCACGCCGAGAGCTGCCCTAAACCTCGCAGCGCCAAGAGGGCGCGACAGCCCGGCGCGGGCGTTAAGAAAGCGTTAAGAAACCGTCAAGAAACTGCCGGAACGCCCGGCGTCGACGGCCCGGGAATCTACGGTGAATTGCCGAGGTATCGGACATTTTGGATGAGCTGCGCCCCCGCGCAATATGAGGAGACGCAAATGAGCGACACAGGCCGAGTGAGCATTCCGGCAGAAGTCAGACGGCCGGTTCCGCAGGCCGACAGCGCAAACAGCCTGGTACGGTGGCTGCTCAAACACCGGGTCCAGCCGGTAATAGGGCCGGAGAGCCCCGAAGACCACACCCCGCCGCAGGCGTGGTGGAAAGTCATGTGCCTGACCGGCGTCGATTACTTCTCCACGCTGTCCTACCTGCCGGCCATCGCTGCCCTCGCCGCCGGCGCCGTGGCCCCGCTCGCCACTTTGCTGATTGTGGCTCTCACCCTCCTGGGAATGCTGCCCATGTACCGGCGGGTCGCGCAGGAAAGCCCGCACGGACAAGGTTCGGTGGCGATGCTGGAAAACCTCCTGCCGTTCTGGCGGGGGAAGCTGTTTGTCCTGATCCTGTTGGGCTTTGTGGCGACGTCCTGGATCATCACGATCACGCTGTCGTCGGCCGATGCCACCGTGCACATGCTGGAGAACCCTTTCCTTCACGATGCCCTTGAAGGCAAAGCGGTCCTTATCACCGTGGTGCTGCTGCTGATACTGGGCGGGGTGTTCCTCCTCGGATTCAGTGAAGCCGTGGTGGTGGCGATTCCCCTGGTGGCGGTGTTCCTGCTCCTGAACGCCGTGGTCATCAGCGCCGGCGTCGCCCAGATCATCAGCGATCCGTCGGCGCTGGACTCCTGGACCGGGCTGCTGAGCTCAAGGGGCGGTCTCGCGGACATCGTGGGTCCGGCTTTGATTGCCTTTCCGCTGCTGGTCCTGGGGCTCTCCGGATTCGAAACCGGCGTGAGCATGATGCCGCTGGTGGCATCCAAGGGGACGACGCCCGAGGAGCGGCTCGCGTCCAGGGTGCGGAACACCCGCAAGCTGCTGACGACTGCCGCTGCCATCATGAGCGTCTATCTCCTGGGCAGCAGCTTCGTCACCACTGTCCTGATCCCGGCGGAAGCCTTTGAACCCGGCGGCGAGGCCAGCGGACGGGCCCTGGCCTTCCTGGCGCACGAGCAACTGGGCAACACTTTCGGGACGGTCTATGACATCAGCAGCATCCTGATTCTGTGGTTTGCCGGCGCCTCGGCCATGGCGGGGCTGATCAACATCGTCCCGCGCTACCTGCCGGCCTATGGCATGGCCCCCGAATGGGGGCGGGCAGTGCGCCCCGTGGTCCTTGTTTACACGGCCGTGAGCGTCCTGATCACCATCGGCTTCAATGCCGATGTCAACGCCCAGGCCGGCGCGTACGCCACCGGCATTTTGGCCATGATGGTCTCCGGTTCCATAGCCGTCACGATCTCGGCCCTCAGGCGACGCCAGCGGCTGGCCGCCTCCGGTTTCGCACTGCTTACACTGATCCTGCTTTACGCGCTGGCCGCGAATGTCATCGAGAAGCCTGATGGCCTAGCCATTTCTGCCTTCTTCATCCTCGGGATCATCGCGATTTCGCTGATTTCCCGGGTGGCGCGGACCACGGAACTTCGTGCGGATCTGATCAGGTTCGATGAGAACGCGCGGCGCTTCATCGCCGACTCCCTGGACTACGACGGCGCCCTAAACCTGATCGCCAACCGCCGCCAGGCGGGTGACAGCCAGGAGTACACCGCGAAGGAATACGAGCAGCGGGGCCAGAACGCCGTACCCGGGACTGCTGACGTGATCTTCCTCGAGATCGATATCATCGATCCCTCCAACTTTGCCGGGACCCTCGATGTGCACGGTGTCGACGTCGACGGCCACCGCATCCTCCGGGTCGAGAGCCCGGCCGCCCCCAACGCCATCGCCGCGGTCCTCCTGGCCCTCAGGGACACCGCCGGCGTCATCCCGCACGCGTACTTCGAATGGTCAGAAGGCAACCCCTTGGCCCACCTGATGCGCTATCTCCTCCTGGGCCGCGGCGACACGCCACCGGTTGTGCGGGAAATCCTCCGGAAGCACGAATCTGACCCCGCGCGTCGTCCGCGCATCCACGTAGGGTGAAGGGCCGCCGGTGAACATCGGCGTCGGGGCACAGCTTCCGGCTGGTGCCTGGGGTTTCTGAACCGTGCAGCAACTCGTGACCATGCCGGAGGCACGCCTTACGGCGTCTGCGTCGAACCGTAGACTTCACCATGTGGTGTCACGCGTTGTTCCCCAGACAGCAGCCGGGCGTCGGCGCGTCGAGCTGGCCGCGGTGGCGGGGATGACCGGTGCGGTCCTTTTCGTGTCTGTCTTTACTGTTCTCGGATGGCTGCAGCCCGGCTACTCGTCAGCCAGCATGTTCGTCAGCGAGTTGTCGCTTGGCCCCTTCGGCTGGGTCCAGATCCTAAACTTCGTGCTAACCGGCACCTTGGTGCTGGCGTTCGGCCGCGGCCTCGCGGCTCATTTCAGCACCGGCGCGGCTTCCCGGGCCGGACCGGTCCTTGTGCAGATCCTCGGAGCCAGCCTGATTGTGTCCGGACCATTTACCACCGACCGGTCGGCGATGTTCGAGCAAGCCAGCATTAGCGGCATCGTGCACGGCGTCTTCGGTGCCCTCGTCTTCACGTGCGCGCCCCTCATCTGCTTCGTCTTCTACCGGCGCTTCCGCAGGGATGCGGTCTGGCACCCCATGGCTGGGTGGACGTTGGCCGCAGGTGTTGTTCTCATTCTCGGGGTCGTCCTGCTCAAGACGAGCCAGCAGCCCGATAGCGGACTGTTTGAATGGAAAGGCTTGGTGCAGCGGATCCTCCTGGTGACGTTCATGGCTTGGATCTTCACCGTCGCCTCCCGCCTGCGCCACCAATACCGGGATAGCGGGGAAAACACGCCACCAGCGGAGCGGTAATCCCAGGGCCAGCCCTGCCGGCGGCCAGTGCGAGATGGAGGCGGGATTCCGCCGTCGTTGCTCATGAATATGGATGGCGAGCAGGGCCATGATGGGACATGATCGGAAGATGCGCCGATCCGGAAAGATCCCATTCTGGGCGGTCCCCCCAGCCCTGCGTGGCTACAGAATTGAGTGGTTGCGCCACGACCTGGTGGCCGGCACCGCCCTCTTCGCGATCTTGGTCCCCGCCGGCATGGCGTACGCCCAGGCCGCCGGCCTTCCACCGGTGACCGGCCTGTACGCGACGATAGTGCCCCTGCTTGTCTACGCAGCAGTCGGGCCATCGCGTGTGCTGGTGCTAGGCCCGGATTCCGCGCTCGCGCCGATGATCGTAGCAGCCTTGGTTCCCTTGGCCGCGGATAACGAGCAGAGATCCGTGGCCCTGGCAGGTCTCTTGGCCATACTGATTGGCGGCATCTTGCTGTTCGGTTCAGTGCTGAGGTTGGGAATCGTCACTGGACTGTTGTCCAAGCCCATCCGGCTCGGCTATCTCAACGGCATCGCCTTGCTGGTGGCTGTGTCCCAGCTTCCCACTCTCCTGGGGATCTCCGTGGAAGGCAGCACACCCTGGGAAAAACTCATCGCCGCCGTGCCGAAGGTGCTTGCCGGCGAGACCAATATGACGGCACTATTGCTCGGCTTGGTCTCGCTGGCGCTCATCTGGGTTCCCCGCCGGCTGAAATGGAAGGTTCCGGGCGTGCTCATCGCGGTAGTTGTGTCCTGCATCGCCGTGGCCATGCTGGGACTCCAGGACCGTTTGAAGGTCACAGGTGCCCTCCCTCAGGGGCTCCCTGCACCGGCTCTGGGCGGAATTTCCTGGGCCGACGTCATGACACTGTTGCCCGCCGCCGCCGGGATCGCCCTCATCGTCTTCGTTGATACCGGAACCCTGTCCCAATCCTTGGCGGCCGCAGAGGACGGCAGGGTGTCCGGCAACCATGAAATGGCAGCCTTGGGTGCGGCGAACGCTGCTACCGGGCTATTGGGTGGCTTCCCGGTGTCGGCCAGCACGTCCCGCACCCCGGTGGCAGTCGAGTCCGGGGCGAAATCCCAGCTCACGGGGGCCGTAGGCGCAGTATTGGTGCTCGGCTTCATGGTCGTGGCGCCCGGCGTCACCGAGTTCCTTCCGGCCACAACCCTTGCCGCCATTGTCATCGCCGCAGCCGCAGCCATAGCCGACCCGGCCGGCGTGCGACGGCTCATCGGCATGAGCCGGAGTGAATCGTTGGTGATGCTAGCGGCATTCCTGGGGGTTGCCATATTGGGCGTCCTCCCGGGCATCGCCGTTGCCATCGGCTTGGCAATTCTGGACTTCTTACGGCGGGCCTGGGACCCATACCGTGCTGAACTGGTGGACGTGCCCGGGGTACCGGGGTTCCACGACGTGAGCCGTCATCCGGAAGGGGAACGCATTCCCGGCCTGTTGATCCTGCGCTTCGACGCACCGCTGTTCTTCGGCAACGGAGCCTTGCTGGGGTCCTTCGTTCGCAGCGAACTGGATCAGGCGGCGGACGGCACAGAACGCGTGGTGCTGGCGGCAGAACCAGTCACGGGAATCGACACGACCGCACTGGACGAGTTGGTGCAGCTTGACGAATGGCTGGACCGGCACGGCGTGGACCTGGTGTTCGCCGAGCTCAAAGGTCCGGTCAAAGACAGATTGCTGCAGTACGGCATGGGCGCCCGCTTCTCTCCCGATCATTTCTACCCGACAGTGAGCGAAGCCGTTAGGGCGTTCCAACGGGAGGATGGAGAGGAGTAGTAGTGTCGACCGGACCAATCGCGACGTTTGTAGTGTGGATGCCACGATGACGAAGCGCCGTGGAATGCTGCTGCAAATCACAGGGAGAATCACTCGCGTGATCTTGAGAGGCTCCCAAGAAGTTCGTCTTCATCTGAAGCGGCGAGCCTTTGTTCACGAGCACGTCGGTAGAGGATCAAGAGCAACTAGCTGCACTGCGCAAGAACATTCGTTGGGCCAGCCATTGCAACTAGGCCACTTAAATGCTGCCAATATGTAGTCAATCCGATTAGAAAGGTCGAAAGTGACGATCATGAGAGCAGCGTTATTCCTCGATTTCGACAACTTCTTCAGCGGCTTGATGTCAGCCGATCCGACGTCGGCCTTGGCCCTCGTTACGAGCCCGTCGCGATGGCTTCACAAGTTGACCAGCAGTAACTCGGATGACGCCACGCGTCAATGGCTGGTGTTACGGTGCTATCTGAATCCGGCGGGTTGGCTCCCGGATCCACTTAAGCCCGGTGAGCGCCTGTACTTCTCCAAGTTCCGGCCTTTCTTCACGCAGGCCGGCTTCGAAGTGGTGGACTGTCCGGCGCTGACTAAGGGGTCGAAAAACGGTGCCGATATTCGCATTGTCATTGATGTCATGACTGCTCTGAGGGCGAACACTAGATACGAGGAGTTCGTCGTCGCATCGGCTGACGCCGACTTCACCCCACTACTTCAAGTCTTACGAGCAGATGATCGTCGAATTACAGTTATTGCCACTTCGTCAACAGCGACGGCTTACGAATCGCTTGCGGACCGATTCCTCGATGAGCAGGACATCTTCGATTTGATTGCGAAGGATCGTGCTGCGGATATTGAAGTTGAAGCAGAGGAATTAATTCCAGAGCTCAATGACCAGTCCACTTCGCGGCTGCCGCTAGCCGCTGACTTGAACGTCGATACGCAGTACCAAGCATTTGCAAAGGCGGTACGCGAAACCTACTCCGAAGCGACGGCTCCCATCAACCTGGCGCGTTTATCGTCGGACCTCAAGCCAGCGTCCGTAAATGGAGCAACAGATGGTACGTGGTTTGGAGCAGGCTCGTTCCGTCGAGCGGTTCAAGGCTTGGAACTTCCCAACGTCCGGTTTTCTCAGCACCACCTGTGGGATGCCAGCCGTCACGACGAGCCAGTCGCGGGAGCAGCGACCTCCAGGCCCAGCCTGCCTGCTACCGTGATGAACTTCACGGAAGTCACCGGAATGCCGACGATACCTTCGGACGCATGGCCCGTTATTTATCAGACGCTCGAAGCCTATGCGGCGCAACACGTTTTCAACTTCACAGAAGCGTCCAAATGGTCCCGAGATCAGGCGGCAGAGAAGGGGATAGAGATTCCACGCCGGGCCTTTACGTTTGTCATTCGGGCATGTCAAAACGGGGCCGTCAATCTGAACGCGAAACCCACCCCGGACGCCGGGACTATCGCCCGAGCCTTATACAACAGCGTCTTACGGCGAGCGGAGCTGGCCGGGCTTGAAGCAACCGATTCGGAGAAATGCGAACTGGCTGCCTGGATCCACTACCAGGATCCAGGGTGTCAGGATTGATCCTCTCTCTAATGCTTGCCTGGTGTCGTACCTGGTTGCACGAACGTCAAGATCATCGCCGTATCCTCATTCCTCGGGCATTTCAAGTGTCGAGTCGCGACTATAGCAAGCAAGCTCTGGGAAGCAATCAGGCATTGCGGCACAGTGTGTGAATCGCAGCGGTAAGTGGCGGCGTTTTCCTAGCGCTAAACGTCCACCCCTGTTGGCCGTTTGACGGTCCTCAAGGCGAAAGTTTCATTGCCCGGCTGGAAAAGCTGAAGGGACTGGGCCCGGTGTATTACCGAGCTCAGTCCCTTTAGCTCCAACTCTCGGGGAGCCGGTCACAATGTGAGTAAGTTACTTCTTTTCAGGGAGAAACATTGCCCTTTCCAGCGGTGTCACACTGAGTGATTTGAGCTGTGCGGTCCCACCCTCGGCGAAGAGGGCCATCTTGTCTGCTCCGGGGTTGGGGAACACCTGGTCGGTGATCGTCCTGAGTCCGTTCTGGGCGAACACCTCCACTGAGGAGCGGTCGAGGTAGATCCGCATGGTGATGTTGCCATTCTCGTCCAGGGTGACGGGGGCATCCTCCATGGAAGCGAACGCTGGGTGGAATGAGGTGTTGCCGGATTTTGTACGGTCAACGAACATCTTTCCGGTCGTGGCGTCGAAGCCGATGACTGTGGATGCGTTTCCATCACCCAGTACGGTGATGCCGGATTTTTTCGCCGTGCCGGGTGCGAAAGTGATGTCCACCCGCTGGACCTGGCCTGAGGCAGCGGCAGGCAACTGGAGCGTTCCTGCAGGAATAGGCCCGCCCTTGTTGTCTTTGTAGGAGACTTTCCCGTCCAGTTTGTCCACTTGTTTGACGGCGCTTTGGGTGAGGCGGGGGCCGTCAACGGTCTGGGTCAGGTTGACCTCGCGGGGAAGGGCCATGGCGCTGCGCCAGGGGCTCGTGGGGATGTCGTTGGCGTAATCCCAGTTGTTCATCCACCCGAGCATGACCCGCTTGTTATCTGGCATGTTGCCGAAGGACACGGTGGCGTAGTAGTCGCGGCCGTAGTCCAGCCAGTCGTAGGTCTCCAGGGCCGATATTGCCGGTTTGGAGGAGAGCATGAATTCGTCAGCGAGGATGTGCCCCCAGCCGAATCGGTTGTTGTCGACGACTTTGATCTGTGCCTGTTGGCCAACGAATTCTTTGACATTCCACGATGCCCAATCCAGCGATTCACTGTCGTTGCCTGTGGCCGTGCGGACCACCTTTCCGTTGACCACTAGGTTGACGGTCTCTTCATCAGATCTGGGAACAGCGGCGGTGTCGGTGAGCATGACATGGTCCAGGGTCAGGTGGCCCCACCCGCCGGTAGCTTGGTCAACCACCCGCAACTGTGCATTCTGTCCCGCGAATTCGGAAACGTCCCAGCCCTTCCAGTTCAGGACTCCGGAATTATCCCCTGCCACGGAGCGGACCACTTTGCCGTTGATGAGCAACTGGACGGCCAGGATCTGTCCGGAGTCCGCGGAGCGGTTGCCGCCACCGACCAGCATGCTCATGAAATTCTTGGTGAGGGGGAATTCCGGTGATGTCAGGGTGCCCTGCCGGTCATCGCCCGGTGCAGTGCCGGTCTCGAAGGTGTTGATCCGCTTAGCCCCGATGTAGAAGTCCCCACCACTACTAGCGGGCTGGAAGTTCGGTGTCAGATCGCCGGTTCCGGTCCAGCCGGAGTCGGCCAGCGTGGTCCCTGCGGGAACCTCGAAGCCGTTGAACTTGAGCTCACCCTCGGGTGGGGTGTTGTCCAGCTTGTCGGAAACTCGCGGGTGTTTACCGCCGCCCACGAGGAAATTCAAATAATCGTCGGAGACGGTAAAGGTTGGTGACTGCACGGACCCAAGCGGCCAGTCGCCGTCGTTGAAGGAGTTGACGAGTCCTGCTCCGGTGAAGCCGGAGACAGTTTGTTGCCCACCGATCGCCCCGGCTGCGGGGGCGTCACCGAAAGGCCCGTTCTTCCAGTTGCCCGGTTCGTTGTTGACGGTCCAGCCGTTGTAGGTTCCGTCGTTGAATCCGGCCAGGACCTTGCCGGGCGGAAGCGTAGCCACGGGCTTGGTGGTCTCGGAGGTGAAGGTGGTGCCGTCGAAGTTACCCACGAAGTACTGGCCTGCGGAGCCGCCAGCCACACCGCCGGGGTTGATGTTGACCACCATGACCCATTTGATGTTGTTCTTGTCGCCGTCCACGGCCAGGGGGAACAGATCAGGGCACTCCCACTGCCCGCCGGTGGCATTGGCGGGCCCGAACTCGCTCAACGCGGTCCAGTCCTTGAGGTTGGCGGACTTGTAGAGGACAACCTTGTGCTCCTGGGCTTCCACCGCGGTCATCACCCAGTAGCCGCCTCCCCCGGGCTTGTCGTACCAGAAGACCTTCGGGTCCCGGAAGTTGGCGGAGTTCCGGTTCAGCACCGGATTGCCGGAGTACTTGGTCCAGGTCTGGCCGTCGTCGACGCTGTAGGCCAGGGACTGCGCCTGCAGGCCGCGGTGCGGAGAGGCGTCCTTGTAGGCGCTGGTGTAGACGGCCACGAGGGGAGGGTTCTCTTTCGTGCCGAAACCGGTTGTATTGTCCTTGTCGACGACGACGCTGCCGGAGAAGACGTCTTCCTGGTTGTCGGTGGAGATGGCCAGCGGCTGCTCCTGCCAGTGCACAAGGTCCTTTGACGTGGCGTGGCCCCAGGACATGTTCCCCCAGGTGTTACCGGAGGGGTTGTGCTGGTAGTACATGTGATAGACGCCCTTGTAGAAGACGAGCCCATTGGGGTCGTTCATCCAGTTTTTTGCGGGCGTGTAGTGAATGGCCGGGCGGTAGGGTTCGTCCCCGGGGCCCGTCGCGGCCGACGCCGGCAGGGAACCGGCCAGTGCCGCCGCGGTCAGCGTCAGCCCCGCGAGTGTCAGTGCAGAAACGGCATGCGTCCTGCTGGTGGTCGTTCTCTTCATCTGCTGGATTCACCCTTCATCGCGTGTGTCTACGTTAGACAACGTTGTCAACGGAAAGGACGCTAAGTTATGTCCATCAGACAAGTCAATGGTTTTGGCGGCTCAGGCGTGGGGCCGCCCGCCGCGCGGCTGAGCCGGACGAAGCGAGGGCCGGGCAGCCGAAAGTACCCTCCCAGCGGTAGCGCGGGAAGGGTCTTTTCCAGTAGGCGGCCGTTCAGGCCCTCTGTAAGTCCTGGACGCAGAACTCCAGCGCCCGTGGATCGGCTGGATTGACTGGGCGCTATTCCAGCGGCAGGAGCCAGGTCAGCTCCGAGGCGTCACCTTCGATGTGGCGGGCCAGTTCTTCGTTGAATCTGGCGCCGTAATCGGCACCGATGTGTTCCTGGAATGCGGCTTCATCTCGGTAGACCTCGAAGACAAAATACTCCCGGGGATTCTCTTCCCGGGTATAGGGAAGGAACAGCTCGTTGCCCGGTTCCCGGCGGACATGCTCGGTCAGCTCGAGCATCATTTCAGCAACACGGGCTTCGCTGCCGGGCTTGACGGTGAACTCGGCATACAGGGTTTTGGTCATCGTGATCCCTTTCAGGTCAATGGGTTCGAAAACATGGTTCAGAAGGCATCCCGTCAGGCCGGAGGGCAGAGTTCCCCGGATCCCCTTTGCACTAGCTCAGACGGGACAACATAGGTATGCGGAGGCTGCTGGTCGCCGTCAATCCTGGCCAGCAGCCGCTCCGCTGCCAGCTTCCCGATCCGCTCGGGGTGCTGGGCGATGACCGTCACGCCGGGATCCATCATGTCGGCAAGCGTGAAGTCATCGAACCCTATCAACGCCACGCGTTTGCTTAGCCCGAGCTCTCTCAGAGCACGCATGGCGCCGAAAGTGATGAGGTTCTGACTGGAGAAGATCGCAGTGGGCGGTTCGCCGGCTGTGAGAAGCTCCAACACGGCCAACCTCGCCGACTCCTCGTCGTGAAGGTTTTCACGGACAGGAACCGTGGAGGTGGGAATGCCGTGCCGGCCGATCTCTTCCATGAACCCCCGACGGCGTTCCCGCGCGGTCTGGATGTCGGTGCGGTCCCCCAGGTAGGCAAGCCTGGTGTGGCCGCGGCTGATCAGGTGGGCGGCCGCCCTCGCGGAGCCTGCCGCGTTGTCGGTGACGACGGCGTCCGCTTCCACTCCTACAGGTTCCCGGTCAATGAAGACCACAGGCAGGTCACGGGAATGCTCCGGGATCACATACGCCTGGCTTTTGGCGATCGGCGTGAGGATGAGCCCATCGACGCGCCGGCCAAGAAACGCCGCAACAATGGCCCGCTCCCGTTCGGGGTCGTCATCGAGGCTGGCCGCAAAAACCGCGATTCCCCTGGCTCCCAGCGCATCTTCTATTGCCCGGTTGATCTCGCCGCTGAATGGGTTGGAGACACTCGGTAGCAGGAGCCCGACGGAGAGCGTTCGCCTGCCCGCGCGGCGCAGGCTGCCGGCGGCCATGTCCAGCTGGTAGTTGAGTTGCCGTGAAGCGCTGAGCACCTTTTCCCGGGTGGCGTCCGACACGCCAGGTTCATCGTTGATCACGCGGGACACGGTCTTAATTCCGACGCCGGCAAGGGCAGCCACGTGGCGCATGGTCGGACGATTGCCGGAAACGGCGGGCTGGCTACGATCGGACATCGTTGTCAAAAATATCGCTCCTTCTAAGTTGCATCTATTGACTCTCCGGTGTGATGCTGATTACATCGTACATGACATCGTTGTCGAGGCCAGTGAAGGCCTCAAACACCAGGAGATTCAATGTTGAGTTCCAAAGCACCCCGTTCAACGGCCACCCGCCTGTTCGCTGCGGGAGCAGTGCTGACCTTGGGAGCCCTCAGTCTTTCAGCCTGTGGGGGAAATTCCCCGTCCACCTCATCAACTGGAACCGCGTCCGGTGAAAAGGTCGGCGTCTCGCTGATCGTCAAGACCACCACCAACCCGTTCTTCGTCTCCATGCAGGACGGCGCGAAGAAGGCCGCTGCTGCCGAGGGCGTAGACCTGAAGCTCGCAGCCGGCAAGGCTGACGGCGATGAGGACACCCAGATCCAGGCCATCGAGAACGCCATCTCCAAGGGCGACAAGGGCATCCTGATCACTCCCAACGGCCCGTCCGTCGTGGATGCCCTGAAGAAGGCCAAGGATGCCGGCCTGTTCGTCATCGCCCTGGACACCCCGCCGGACCCGGCCGACGCCGCTGACATCACGTTCGCGACCGACAACTTCGCCGCGGGTGAGCTGATCGGCAAGTGGACCGCAGCTCAGCTGGCGGGGAAGAAAGCGACCATTGCCCTCGTCGATCTTTTTGACGACAAGGTGGTCTCGGTGGACTACAACCGGGACCAGGGCTTCCTTACGGGACTGGGCATCGACACCGCGGACAAGAAGAAGAACGGTGACGAGGCCAAAACCGGCAAGTACACCGGCGGCAAGGGCGGCGACTACGAGATCGTCGGCAGCCAGGCCTCGCAGGGCGCCGAGGACGGCGGCCGCACCGCCATGGAAACCCTGCTGTCCAAGAACCCGAACATCAACGTCGTCTACACCATCAACGAACCCGCCGCGGCCGGCGCCTTTGAGGCACTGAAGTCCGCCGGCAAGGAAAAGGACGTCCTGGTGGTTTCGGTGGACGGCGGCTGCCCGGGCGTCAACAACGTCAAGTCGGGCGTCATCGGTGCCACGGCCCAGCAGTACCCGGTCAAGATGGCCGAACTGGGTGTGAAGGCCATTGTTGACCTCGCCAAGACCGGCCAGAAGCCGGCCAACTCACCGGGGCTTGATTTCTACAACACCGGCGTCGAGCTCGTTACGGACAAGCCGGTCGACGGCGTCAAGAGCATCACCACCACCGCGGCCTCCGACATCTGCTGGGGAAAGTAACCCACCCAGCTTCACTGCGGGCGGGGAGGCCGGAGTTCGCTATCGGCCTCCCCGCACTTCATCTACCGAGCTAGCTCCGCCCCAGCAACCATCACCGAAGATCAGGACCAATCGTGACCCAGCAACAGACCGCCGGACCGCCCAGCGCCGGGCAGGCCGATCTGGCCGAGGAATTCCTCGACCGCCAGACACCGCTTAGCCGGATACGCAATATCCTCCACCGTTACCCCGCCGTCAGCCCCGCCCTCGTGCTTCTCATCGCAGTGGTGGTGTTCAGCCTCCTCAATGAGAGGTTCCTGCGGGTTGAAAACCTCTCCCTGATCACCCAGCAGGTCTCCGTCGTCGGCACCCTGGCCATCGCCCAGACCCTCATCATCCTTACGGCAGGCATCGACCTTTCCGTCGGGGCCGTGATGATCCTGTCCTCCATGGTCATGGCCCAGCTCGCCGTCAACAACGGAGTGCCCGCCCCTGTCGCCCTGCTCGCCGGCCTGGTGGTCGGACTCGCCGCCGGAGCCCTGAACGGATTCCTGGTCACCAGATTCCGGCTCCCGCCGTTCATCGTCACCCTGGGCACGCTGAACATCTTCATCGCCCTGACACTGCTCTACTCCAACGGTGCGACAGTGCGCGGCTCGGCCATGCCGGCCCTGCTGACCTGGACAGGAACCACTTTCCCGGTGGGCCCGGTCAGGATCTCCACGGGCGTGGTCATGATGCTCCTTCTCTACATCGCGGTCGCGTTCATCCTGGGCAAGACGGCGTGGGGCCGGCACGTCTACGCCGTCGGAGATGACAAGGAAGCCGCCCGCCTGGCCGGCATCCCGGTAAACCGTGTCCTCATGAGCGTCTACCTCGCAGCCGGCGCCGTCCTGGCCGTCGGCGCCTGGATCCAGATCGGCCGCACCAACGCAGCCAGCCCCAATGGCGGCGTGGACCTGAACCTGGACTCCATCACCGCCGTCGTCATCGGCGGAACCAGCCTCTTCGGCGGCCGCGGCTCCGTCTGGGGAACGCTCCTCGGCGCCCTGATCGTCGGCGTCTTCCGCAACGGCCTCTCGCTCGCCGGGCTGGACGTGCTCTACCAGACGCTCGCCGTGGGCGTCCTGATCATTGTTGCTGTGTCCGTCGATCAGTGGATCCGAAAGGTCAAGTCATGACCATGACTGAATTTGAAGCCCCCCACGTCGCCACGCGCGAGCCCATCCTGCAGGCCCGGAACCTCGTCAAAACCTTCGGCCGTGTCGTGGGACTGGACGGCGTCAGCCTGGACCTGTACCCGGGTGAAGTCCTGGCGATCATCGGCGACAACGGTGCAGGCAAATCAACCCTGATCAAGTGCCTCACCGGCGCCGAAGTTCCCGACACAGGAGAACTTTTCGTATCGGGACAGCAGGTGCACTTCAAGCGGCCGCAGGACGCCCGCGTTCACGGCATCGAAACCGTGTACCAGAACCTCGCGGTCTCACCGGCGCTGGACGTCGCCTCCAACCTGTTCCTGGGCCGGGAGGAAAGGCGCGCAGGACTCCTCGGAAGCGTGTTCCGGATGCTCGACACCAAAGGCATGCGCACCAAGGCCAAGGATGAGCTGACCCGGCTGGGCATCTCCACCCTGCAGGACGTGACAGTGCCGGTGGAGAACCTATCCGGCGGCCAGCGCCAGGCCGTCGCCGTGGCCCGCGCCGCGGCGTTCGGATCCAAGGTCGTCGTGCTGGACGAGCCGACGGCGGCACTCGGCGTCCGGGAGTCCAACCAGGTCCTGCAGTTGGTCCGGGACCTCCGGGACCGCGGCCTGCCCGTCATCCTGATCAGCCACAACATGCCGCACGTGTTTGACGTGGCGGACAGGATCCACATCCAGCGCCTCGGCAAGTGCGCCGCCACCATCACCCCGCAATCACACACCATGACCGATGCAGTTGCGATCATGACCGGTGCAGCCACCGCCTGAACAACTGCTGCGGCCATGTCAGTCCGCGGACCCGGGTTACCGGTCCGCGGACTGATGTGCCTCGGACAGGCCCCGCCATCAGCTTCCACGAGAGACAGACCATGGATTACCTCACAACAGCCCGGAACGATGCTCACCAGACGCTTGACGTCATGGTGGTAGGCGAGGCGCTGATCGACGTGGTCACCACGTCAGACGACCAAGTGGAACACCCGGGCGGCTCGCCGGCCAATGTCGCCTACGGACTTGGCCGCCTCGGCGTAACCACAGGCCTGCTCACAGCCATTGCCCCGGACGCGCGGGGAATCTCGATCGAAAACCATCTCCGCAGCGCGGGAGTCGTACTTCTGCCCGGGTCAAAGTCCCTCACCCGGACGGCATCGGCAACGGCAACCCTTGGACCGGACGGCTCCGCCCGGTACGACTTCGACATCTCCTGGGACCTTGCCCCGACAGCCCCAGCCTATTTCCCGAAAATACTGCACACCGGATCCATCGCCACTTTCCTGAGCCCCGGTGCCAGCGCCGTGAAGGCCCTGCTCGAACAGGCCCACAGGCACTGCATGATCACCTATGACCCGAACATCCGCCCAGCCCTGCTCGGGAGCCACAACGAAGCGAAAGCCACCTTCGAAGAGCTCGTGCCCTTAACCGACGTCGTCAAACTCAGCGACGAGGACGCCCAGTGGCTCTATCCGCAAAAAAGCCTGGACGAAACCGCAGCCCACATCCTCGGCCTGGGCACCGGACTTACCGTCATCACCAAGGGCGCCGACGGCTCACACTTCACCACCCCGACCGCCAGCATCAGCATCCCCGCCGTGAAATCCAAAGTTGCCGACACCATCGGCGCCGGCGACTCCTATATGGCCGCCCTGATCCTGGGCTTTCTCACCCGAGGAACCGAAGGCTTCGCCCCGGCCGTCCTGGAGCAGCTCGGCCACACCGCAGCTGCAGCCGCGGCCATCACCGTACAGCGCCCGGGAGCTAACCCCCCGACCCTGGAAGAACTGAACCTAGCAATAGAAGCACATACCGCGGGCACCCAATACGCACGTACCTGAACTGCATGATCAATCCCCAGCGGGGCTGTATGAATAATGCCAGGCAGCGGCCGGCTTCTGACGATGGGGGGGAAGTCGGCAGACTACGCGGTTTCCTCCAGGGCTACCGGCTGGACGTTCTCGCGTTCCTCCAGAGCTCCGGTTACCGAGGCTGTGAGACTGTTGGCGATGTGGGTGCGGGCCAGTTCGGCGGCGCCTGCGCCGTCGCCGGCGATGACAAGCTCAAGGATCTGGTGGTGCTGGTTCAGGTCGATCGTTCGGGGCTCATCCCCGGAGGGGAGCTCGAGGCCGATGCGGCGGTAGCGGTCAGATTTGTCCCACAGGTCATCCAGGAGCTTGATCATGACGTCGTTGTGCGAGGCGGCGTAGACCGCACGGTGGAATTCCCGGTGCACCGTGATCGCGTCCTCGCCCCAGACCCGTGTGACAGGCAGGAGCTTCCCGGCTGCTGTGCGCATCGCGGCGATATCAGCTTCCGTGCGGCGGGAGGCCGCCAATTCTGTTGCCGATGGTTCGAGTGAGAGTCGGACTTCAAGGAGTTCTCGTGCTTCGGAGGCGCTCATGGCGGCCACCCGGGAATCCCGGTGGGTGTCCATGAGGATCAGCCCCTCGCTGGCGAGCCGGCGGATCGCCTCCCGCAGGGGTGTGATGCTCATCTGCATGTTCTCCGCCAGTTCGTACTGGGAGATGCGCGAGCCCGGGGCAAGGCCACCGGAGAGGATGAGCTGGCGGAGTTCGTTGTACGCCAGGCTGCCCTTACTGGAAAAGACGCTTGTGGTGTTCATCTGCCGCTCCGAATCCCTCGTCGAGGTGTGGCCCCCGTTGCTCAGCGTGTAGTTCCCAGTACATCTTATAAGAAATTCCAGGCGAAGGCTTGTGCCTCCCGTCACGCCTCGGCTAGCCTTTGATCCAAGGTCTTATAAGATATTCGCTCGACGGGCAGATGTCCCCCACGTCACTTGGGGTCCGTCTCGATCCAGATCTTATAAGAAATAAGATACCACCCAGGAGAGATTCAAAGATGAAAATCGTTTCCGCCCACGTCGGCACCATTCCCATCAGTTCCTCGATCCGGAACGCCTTCATTGACTTCACCAAGATGGACTGCACGATCATCGCCCTCGTCAGCGATGTGTTCGTCGACGGCAAGCCCCTGGTTGGCTATGGATTCAATTCCAACGGCCGCTACAACGCGACCGGCATCCTGAAAGACCGCATTCTGCCGCGCATCATGGATGCCCCGTCCGAAGACCTTCTTGATGAGGACGGCCAGCTCTCCCCCGAGAAGGCCTGGGACCTGATGATGTCCAACGAAAAGCCCGGCGGACACGGCGAACGCTCCGTCGCCGTCGGCGTCGCCGACATGGCCCTGCACGACCTCGCCGCGAAGATCGCCGGCGTGCCGCTCTACCGGTGGATCTCGGACCACTACGGCGACGGCAACCCGGACAAGGACGTCTTCGTCTACGCAGCCGGCGGCTACTACGCACCCGGCAAGAGCCTTGAGGACCTGCAGAACGAAATGCGGGGCTTCCTCGCCAAGGGCTACAACGTGGTCAAGATGAAGATCGGCGGCGCCGACCTCGCCGAGGACCTTCGCCGCATCGAAGCCGTGATCGAGGTCCTCGACGGCGACGCTTCCCGCCTGATGGTGGATGTCAACGGCAAGTTCGACCTGGAGACCGCGCTGAAATACGGCAAAGCCATCGACCAGTACGGGCTGTTCTGGTACGAGGAAGTCGGCGACCCGCTGGACTACGCCCTGAACGCCACCCTCTCCGAGCACTACAAGAACCCGATCGCCACCGGAGAGAACCTGTTCTCCCTCCAGGATGCCCGCAACCTGGTCCGCTACGGCGGGATGCGCCCGGACCGCGACTTCATCCAGGTCGACCCGGCCCTGAGCTACGGCCTGACCGAATACCGCCGGATCCAGGACATGCTGGCCCAGCACGGCTGGTCCTCACGCCGCTGCATCCCGCACGGCGGACACCAGTTCTCCCTTCACATCGCCGCAGCCCTCAAACTCGGCGGCAACGAGTCCTACCCGGGCGAGTTCCAGCCCACCGGCGGTTTCACCGACGACGCCGTCATCGTCAACAGCCGCGTGGCCCCGGGTGATCTGCCGGGCATCGGGCTCGAAGGCAAGGCCGAGTTCTACAAGGTCCTGCGCGCACTGCACAGCTAACCAATCCGGCAGTGCCCCGGTCCCGGGCAGCATCACTGCCCGGGACCGCACCTCTCCAACTTTCTCTGTCTGCCGTGCAAAGGAGCACCCAAGATGTCGTCCCACACCATTCAGAACCCCCAACATTCCGCCCACCCGCCCAAGCAGCGATCCCGGTTCGGCCGGCTGCTTCGCGAGCTCTGGTGCCAAGTCGTCCTGGGCGCCGTCCTGGGCATCGCCGTCGGCCTGCTCCTGCCCTCCGTCGGCAAGCAGCTCACCCCGCTCAGCGACTGGTTCATCGCCCTGGTGAAGATGATCGTCATTCCCGTGGTGTTCTGCGTGGTGTCCCTGGGCATCGCTTCGATGGACAGCCTGCGCAAAGCAGGCCGGATCGGAGTGAAGGCCCTGGGCTACTTCATCGCCCTGTCGCTGGTGTCGATGTTGATCGGCCTGGTCGTCGCCAACGTCTTCCGCCCGGGCGAAGGCATGAACATCGATCCATCACAGCTGGACGGGAGCAAGGTGCCGGCGGCCGCCAATAAAGGCTTCGACGGCCTCGAGTTCGTCAGCAACATCATTCCGGAATCGCTGTTCGGGGCCCTGACCGGCCACACCATCATCGCAGCGCTGATGGTCTCCATCGTGTTCGGTGCCGCCCTGAACGTCTCCGGAGAATCCGGCGCGTTCCTCACCAAGGGCATCCAGGCCCTGTCCGTGGTCATCTTCAAAATCGTCAGCTGGGTCATGCGCCTTGCCCCCATCGGCACGTTCGGCGCACTCGCCGCCGTCGTGGCCAACTACGGCACAGCCAGCCTCCAGCAGCTGGGCTACCTCGTCCTGCTGTTCACCGGAACATGCGTCGTCTACGTCGTCGTGGTCTTGGGCACTATTGCCCGTGCCTGCGGACTGAACATCTTCACGGTGATGCGCTACTTCAAGGCTGAACTGCTGATCGCCCTGAGCACCTGCTCGAGCGAAGCGGTCCTCCCGCAGCTGATCAAGAAGCTCGAAGCCATGGGCGTCGGCAAGTCCACCGTGGGCATCGTGATCCCGTCCGGGTTCTCCTTCAACCTCGACGGATCCGCCGTCTACCTGACCATGGCGTCCGTGTTCCTGGCCCAGGCCGTCGGCATGGACCTCTCCTGGGAACAACAGCTCGTCATGGTCGGCGTCATGATGCTCACCAGCAAGGGCACCGCTGGCATCGCCGGCGGCGCATTCATCGTCCTGGCCAGCACGTTGAGCTCAGTCGGCGGAATCCCGTTGGCCGCTCTCGCCCTCATCGTCGGCATCGACCGGCTCCTGAATGAAGGCCGCGTCTTCATCAACGTTCTCGGCAACGCGATGGCAGCAGTGGTCGTCGGCAAATGGGAAAAGGACTTCGACCCCGTCCAAGCCCGCAAGGCCCTGCATGCCCATGGCCAGGAGAAGAACGTCATCGAGTCAAAGAGCCCCGAAGTCGTGGAAGCCGACAAGGTCGACGTCCACTAACACCGCACCCGTCAGGGCCGCCGTGTATCCCGCGGCGGCCCTGTCCGCGTATACAGTAAGCCCACAGCCGCTGACTGCACCTCATCTGCACCAAACACAAATAGGAAGCCACCCGCACCATGGCCCCACGCATCCTGATCACCACCGATTACCTCCACCCGGGCGATGCCGTTGACCAGCTCCTGCGGGAACGCGGTCTGGAACCGGTTTACTCGCCATCCCGGGGGCCGCGGACCCTTGAGGAACGTCGCTCGTTGTTCGACGGCGTCTCCGGGGCTATCCTCGCCAGCGAACCGGTCACGGCCGACATGCTCACCGGCGCTGCCTCCCTGCAAGTCATCGCTCGCAGCGGAGTGGGGTACGACTCCATCGACGTCCAGGCCGCCGCCGCACAAGGAATCAGGGTCTGCAACGCACCCGGAACAAATCACCACTCGGTCGCCGAACTGACCATCGGGCTGATCATCATGGCCGCACGCCGCCTCTTGGAGGTCACCAACGCCGTCCGCCAAGGCCACTGGCCCCGGGAAGCCGGACATGAACTGCGTGGTTCCACCCTGGGCATCATCGGCTACGGCCCCAGCGGACGCGCCACCGCAAACCTCGGTGTCGCCCTCGGCATGACCGTCCTGGTCAGCACCGCCCACCCCGACCCCGATAACAGCGCGGCCCAGTTCACCGATCTCGACACCGTCATCCGCGACGCCGACTACCTCTCCCTGCACACCCGTGGAGGCCAGAGCACCGGCAAACTCATCGACGCGCCCCGGCTGCAAGCGATGAAACCCACCGCCGTCCTCATCAACACGGCCCGCGGCTCACTCGTGGATGAAGAGGCCCTGGCCAAGGCACTTTGCGACGGTTCCATTGCCGGTGCCGCGCTGGACGTGCTCGAGCGCGAACCCCTGCCCGGCGACAGCCCCCTTCGGGGCCTGGACAACGTGCTCATCACCTCCCACCTCGCCGGCCAGAGTGCCGAAGCCCGGACGCGGGCCGGCCTGGCAGCCGCGCACGCCGTCATCGACGTCCTCGAAAACCGCGAACCGGCCAACCCAGTTGACCGCTAACCCCGAACACCTAACAACAACGAAGAAGGATCCTGATGTCGAAACCCCACCGCATCGCAGTCATTCCCGGCGACGGAATCGGCACCGAAGTCGTGCCCGAAGGACTGCGCGTTTTGAACGCCGCAGCCTCAGCCTTCGACCTGAACCTCACGTACGAACACTTCGACTACGCCTCCGCTGACTACTACACCCGGCACGGGAAAATGCTGCCCGACGGATGGTTCGAGGAACTGAACCAGTTCGATTCCATCTTCTTCGGCGCCGTCGGATGGCCCGACGTCGTCCCCGACCACGTTTCGCTGTGGGGCAGCCTCCTGCAGTTCCGCCGTCACTTCGACCAGTACGTCAGCCTCCGCCCGGTCAAACTCCTGCCCGGCGTGCCCAGCCCCCTGGCCGGCCGGCTCCCGGGGGATGTCGACTTCTACGTCGTGCGCGAAAACACCGAAGGCGAATACTCCAGCATCGGCGGGAAGATCTTTGAAGGCACCGACCGCGAGACGGTGGTCCAGGAAACCGTCATGACCCGCACCGGCGTGGACCGGATCCTCAAGTACGCCTTCGACCTGGCTCAAAGTCGGCCCAAGAAGCACCTGACCTCAGCCACGAAGAGCAACGGCATCTCCATCACCATGCCCTACTGGGACGAACGGGTGCAGGCCATGTCCGCCGCCTACCCAGCGATCAAGGTGGACAAGTACCACATCGACATCCTGGCCGCTAACTTTGTCATGCACCCCGACTGGTTCGACGTCGTCGTCGCCAGCAACCTCTTCGGCGATATCCTCTCCGACCTCGGACCGGCCTGCACCGGAACCATCGCCGTCGCTCCCAGCGGCAACATCAATCCCGAACGCAAGTTCCCCAGCCTCTTCGAGCCCGTCCACGGCTCCGCCCCGGATATCGCCGGCAAAGGCATCGCCAACCCCATCGGGCAAATCTGGTGCGCCGCCATGATGCTCGATCACCTGGGAGAACCCGAAGCCGCGGCCGCCATTACCACCGCCATGGAAACCGTGCTCGCCGGCGGGCAACAAGCACTCACACCCGACATGGGCGGCAACGCCACCACAGAAGAACTGGGCAAGGCAGTGGCATCGGCCCTGACCGCACCATGACCCGAGTCATCTAGGGTGGCCCCTGCCCCCATTCAGGGTTGGGGGTGTCTGATAGACACTGCCACCGGCCGAACGGGCTGCGTAGCGTGGTGGACGTGGACAGAAAAAACGACATCCGTGAGTTCCTGATCTCACGCCGCGCGAAGATCAGCCCGGAGCAGGCCGGCATCCCCAGCTACGGAGAGCTGCGCCGTGTGCCGGGCCTGCGCCGCGAGGAAGTGGCGCAGCTCGCGGGAGTCAGCACGGACTACTACACCCGGCTGGAACGCGGCAGCCTGCGCGGCGTCTCAGAATCGGTGCTCGAGGCTGTAGCCTCTGCCCTTGGCCTGGACGATGCTGAGCGGGCGCACCTGATGGACCTGGCGCGGACCGCCAACACGCCCTCGCGCCGGGCACCGCGGCGGCCACCGCAGCAACGGGTCCGTCCCGGGGTGCTCCGCCTGATGGACGGCATGACCGGAGTGGTCGCCACCGTGCAGAACGGCCGTTCCGACGTGCTGGCCGCAAACGTCCTGGCCCGGGCCCTGTACGGGCCGGTGTTCGAGTTCGCAGCACCGTCGGGGCCCGGCACTCCGGTCCGGCTGCCGAACCAGGCGCGGTACCTGTTCCTCGACCCCGGCGCAGGGGACTTCTACCCCGATTGGCGCGCCGTTGCGGCCACCACGGTCGCGATGCTGCGCTCGGAATCCGGGCGCAACCCGCACGACCGGGCGCTCAACGAACTGGTCGGTGAGCTCACCACCGGCAGCGGGCTGTTCGCCGCGTTATGGGCAGGTCACGACGTGCGGATCCACACCACCGGGGCCAAACGCTTCCACCACCCCGTCGCCGGGGATCTGTCCCTGCAATACGAGACGCTGGACCTTCCCGGCGATGAGGGACAGACCCTGTTCACCTTCACCGCGGAGCCCGGCTCCGCGTCCGCAAACGCGCTGGCGTTCCTCGCCAGCTGGGCGGCAACGCCTCCCGAAACAACCACCGCCGGCCAACCCGCCGGTGGATCCACCGTCCCTGGTGTGCGCACGCAAGCGCTGCCGGGACCACGCACCCCAGGAAAGACAGAACCACGCCATGACTGAACAGAACACCGTGACCGGACAGCCGCAAAACACGGGCAAGAAGGTCTGGTTCATCACCGGCGCCGGCCGCGGCATGGGCACCGACATCGCAAAGGCCGCCCTGGCCGCCGGACACGCAGTGGTCGCCACCGGCCGCAACCCGGAGAAGGTCGCCCAGGCCGTCGGCCAACATGAGAACCTGCTGAGCGTCAGGCTCGACGTCACCGACCCCGCCGACGCAACAGCCGCCATCCAGGCCGCCGTGGACCGGTTCGGCCGGGTGGACGTCCTCGTGAACAACGCCGGCAACTTCAACGCCGGATTCTTCGAAGAAATCACCCCGGGTGACTTCCGGGCACAGATCGAAACCACCCTGTTCGGGCCCATCAACGTCACCCGGGCAGCCCTGCCGGTCCTGCGGGCCCAGCGCTCGGGCCTGGTGGTCACGATCTCCTCCACCGCGGGCATTGCCGGACAGGAGTTCTGCACCGCGTACGCCGCATCGAAGTTCGGCGTGGAAGGCTGGGCCGAGTCCCTGGCCCCGGAAGTCGCTCCGTTCGGGATCCGCACCATGCTGGTAGAGCCCGGGTTCTTCCGCACCGAGCTCCTCAGCCCGGAATCCACCAGCTACGCCGAATCGAGCATCGAGGACTACGCCGGCCGCACCGAGCAGACCGTCGCCGCCTGGCAGGGCATGAACGGACAGCAGGGCGGAGACCCGGCCAAGCTCGCCGACGCCCTGATCCAGCTCGCTGCCCAAGACGAACCGCCACTGCGCTTCGCCGCCGGCGCTGACGCCGTCGCAACCTTCGAGCAGAAGGCCAAGGACCTGCTCGCCCAGGCCGACGCCCACCGCGAACTCTCCACCAACCTCGCCCACAACAACGCCTAACCGCCCGCTCAAAGGGGCCGGTGTCCCCTCGCCTCCACAGCAGGAAAGACGGGAACGACGGCGGCTGGCTAGCCTGGCGTCCGCGGGCGCCGTCGGCGAACGCCCAGAGCCGCCCTGAACGTTGCCGGCGTCGGGCCTTGCCTCCCTCTCATCCGCCATTCTAAAATTGGATTATCTCGTTTTAGAAGGTACGTCATGCAAACGGTACAAGCGGGCACCACCCGCAAGCGGCGGGGCGGCGGTTGAGATGGACTGGCAAGGCTGGGCGCTGTTCGGGCTGCTCGCCACCACCGCTCTGACCGCGGTGATGATCGCCTGCCAGATGGCCGGCTGGACCCGGCTCGACCTTCCCCTGGTCCTGGGCAGCCTCGTCACGCCCGATCCGGACAAGGCACGGATCGCCGGGTTCTTCATCCACCTCGCCGTTGGGCAGGTCTTCGCGCTGGGCTACGCGGCAGTCTTCGCGCTGCTCGGGCGAGCCACCTGGTGGATCGGCGCCCTGCTGGGGCTCCTGCACGTCGCCGTGGCGCTGACCGTCATCCTGCCGCTGTTGCCCGGCATCCATCCCCGCATGGCGAGCACCAGGGCCGGTCCGGCCAGCCGCGCAGCCCTTGAGCCTCCGGGCCTGCTAGGCCTGAATTACGGGATCCAGACGCCGGCGGTGGCCGTGGCAGCCCACGTGGTCTACGGCTCCCTGCTCGGGCTGCTCCTCACGGTCCATTGACGCCGGCCGGCGCGAGAGAAGGTGCACCAGAAACATGGAACCCGGCAGCATGCGCTCCCCCGCCCTCGCCGACTACGGCCTGCTGGGCGATACCCGCACCGCCGCCCTGGTCTCGGCCGACGGCGGCATCGACTGGCTCTGCGCCCCCGCCTTCGACGGCGATCCCGTCTTTGGTGCCCTGCTCGGCGGCCCGGAGGCCGGCTCCTTCCGCACCGGCCCCTCCCTGCCGGCCACACGACTCGCCCGCCGGTACCGGCCGCACACGGCAACGCTCGAGACAGTCTGGGCCACCGACGGCGGCACGCTGACACTTGCCGAGTCGATGATCGCGGAGGTGTCCGGGCGCCTGCTGCCCACCACCCTCCTGATCCGGCGGCTGGCCGCCGAGGGCGCGCCGGTCCGGGCCGCCGTCGTTTTTGACCCGCGCCTCGGTGAGCGCCACCTCCGCCCCCGGGTCCGGCAGGGGCAGCATGTGGTGTGCGAGTGGGGCGCCCTAGCCATGTCGCTCGGCTGCAGCGGCGGGTTGCGGGTGGAGCCGGGTACGACGGCGGCAATCACCGTTGAGCCCGGCCGCCCGGTGGTGATGGTGCTCGCCCTGGCGTACGCGGAGCCGCTGGTCTGGGTCGACCCCGAGACCGCGTGGGACCTGGTGGAAGCGGATGAAGCCCGCTGGCGGGAGTGGGCGTCAGGCATCAGCGACGACGTCCCGTTCCGCGAACCGGTCCTGCGGAGCCTGCTGACGCTGAAGCTGCTGACCTACTCCCCGTCGGGTGCACCCGTGGCTGCCCCCACCACGTCCCTGCCGGAGGACCCCGGCGGCATCCGGAATTGGGACTACCGGTACGCCTGGCCGCGGGACGCCAGCATCGGGATCGCCGCCTTCCTCGCCCTGGGCAAGGACGGCGAGGCCCTGAACTTCCTGAACTGGCTCCTGCACGCCAGCAGGCTGCAGCGGCCCAGGCTACCGGCCCTGCTCACCCTGACCGGTGGGCATGTCCCCCGCGAGCGCACGCTGGCGGACTGGCCGGGCTACGCGGGCAGCGCCCCGGTGCGGACGGGCAACGGAGCCGCCCACCAGCACCAGCTCGACGGCTACGGCTGGGTCCTCGACGCCGCATGGAACCTCGTCCGGCAGGGGCACCGGCTCAACTCGGAGACGTGGCGCGCGCTGCGCGGCTTCACGGACCTTGTGGTGCGGCGCTGGCCGGACCCGGACGCCGGGATCTGGGAAATCCGCCGCGATCCCGCGCACCATGTGCACTCCAAGATCATGGGCTGGCTCGCCCTGGACCGGGCGCTGCGCATCGCCGAGACCCACCGCATCAGCCCAAGGCGGCGGTGCCGCTGGGAAGCGGCGAGAACGGCGATCGCCGCCGACATCATCACCCGGGGATTCGACGCGACCCGGAACACGTACACCCGCTCCTACGGGTCCGCCGACCTGGACTCGGCCCTGCTGATCCTGCCCGTGACGGGCTTCGAGCCGCCGGACTCGGCCCGGCTCCGGGGCACGGTGGATGCTGTGCGGGCGGAGCTGTCGGCCGGCCACCCCTTCCTCTACCGCTACCCGCCCGGCCAGGACGGCCTGCCCGGGGATGAGGGGGCTTTCCTGCCCTGCTCCTTCTGGCTTGTCCAGGCCCTCGCCCTCACGGGAAGGGCAGCCGAGGCCGCGGAAATGCTCGAGGCGCTGCTGGGGATCGGCGGTCCGCTGGGCCTGTTCAGCGAGGAAATCGATGCGGCCACCGGGGCCCTCCTCGGCAACTATCCCCAGGCCCTGACCCACGCCGCACTGGTCCAGGCAGCGCTGGCTCTCCGGGACGTTTCGGCGGTTGAGCCTGTCGTAACCGAGCCTGCCGGTTGCGCCTGCCGAAACCCCAACGCTGGATGCTGATGTTCTCATCACTCTCCACGCCCTCGCCGGCCTGATGCCGAGGGTTGCCACGTCCCGTTGGTCAATCCGACTGCGCGAGTCATTCCTGACACGGTTCGACGAACCCGTGCTTGGCCTGGGCGGTCCCGCAGCAATGGTGAAACTCCAGGACGGGCAGCAGCTGCCACTCCGCGTCGGTCAGCTCCTGCGCCTTTTCCACCACGACGCGTGCGAAACAAACCCGCTGGCTCGTCCGGGTTGGCGTTCAGCACGGCATCGTCGTCGTCCAGCTTTTCCTGCATGTCCTGCTCGCCCAGGACATCACCAGCGGTTCCGAGTCATGGGCGGCGACCAAGTCCTCCACCACGGCAGGCTGAAGTTGCTCCCGTTCAGGGTCGCCGCGGCGGGCTCTTTTCAAGCTCCGTGAGCAGACGCCGAAGGTGTGGCCACGACCGATATTCATCCACGTTTTCCCGCATGTCCATGAACCACTGAATTTTTTGGCGAAGATTCGCAATAGTCCAACCCCATGCCGACCAAACGTCCTTCCGGTAGACATCCTTGTTCAGGGTGTACATGGCGAGTGTCTCGTAAAGGGCTAAGGAACGATTGACGAGTTTCCGGTTTTTTCTACTGATAGCCTCCACGTCGGAATAGGAACCCGCCTCGTGGAGTAGGCGCCGCCCCTCCTGCACTTCTGGAGCGACCAGGTGTTCGTGAAGGGTCAGAAACAGGTCTCTTTTGCCTTTTACTGCTGAAAACCTATAGGCAGCGATGGCTACGATGAGCGCTAGCGCAGTCAAGCTGGCAGTGATGCTTTCTAGAATTGGCTTCGTTTGCCCTGGGCCAGCCAGCACGCGGAAGAAAGTAGTCGCTGACGCGCCCATAACTGCACCGAAGGCCAGAAGGAGCAACACGCCAAATATCCAACCCAGGTTGCGCACAAGGGGAACGTTCATTGTGACAGCTTAGGGGGTCCTGTATACGGGGTGGGGTGTTTGTCCGATAGTGGCATCGTCTAGTAGGTACTCATCCAGATAATTCGGACGGGACGGGACACCGCTTGTGTGGTTTAGACTCAGCCGAACGCTGGTAGCAACACCCCGGGGTTCGCCTGTTCCGTCCTACTTGCCGTTCGGGTTTCCTATGGGCACGTTCCAGTAATTCCGGATGTTTAGCGCGGGCGGAAGGGGAGCGAGGTCTCGAACATTGTTCTTAGAGGTCCGCGTAGACGTCCCGGCGTCCGGCAACGCGTTACATTCCCTAATGAGGCTCCGGGCGGTGGACTTCCCAGTTTTCGTGGTGAGTAGGTCCAAGCGGTGATTATTACCCGATCATCGCATGGAACGAAGACGATTTCGTGAAGCGCGGCCCGTTAGTCGCTCCCCCAATTGCCGGGTCGCTGGGCTTGTTCAGCGAAGAAGCCGACCCCGCCACCGGCGCCCTGCTCGGAAACTATCCCCAGGCCCTGACCCACGCCGCACTGGTCCAGGCCGCGCTGGCCCTCCGCGATGTTGCCTGCGAGGAGCCGCCGGCTGAGCCTGCCGAAACCGAGGCCGCGGGTGGTGCGCACGCCGCTTGTTGAGCACGCCTCTCGCTGCCCGGCGGCGGACAAAGCCAACGACGCCGAAAGTCAGCTCTCCTGGGGTCGGCTGTGCGGTGAAGAGCTTCTTCGCGACGGCCATCGCGGACATCGACTTGGGCCAGCCGGCGTAGAAGGCGAGGTGCGTGACCGCCTCGATGAGCTCCTCTTCGGTGGCGCCGTTCTTCTTGGCGAAGTCGAGGTGGAAGTTCAGCTGCTCGGTGTGGCCGCCGGCAAGGAGCGCGGCGACGGTGATGACGCTTCGGTCGCGCTTGGAGAGCTCGGGCCGCTCCCACACCTCGTCGAAGAGGACACGGTCGGTGTAGTGGACCAGGCCTGGCGCGAAGTCTCCGAAGGCGCGCTGGCCGCCGGTCCAGCCGGTTGTCTCGTCAGTCATGGATTTTCCTTTCGGTGAGGTCGATGGACACGAGTCAACGTCCGTTTCCCACCGCGCGGGAGGCTCTGCGGATACGGGTACTGACAGAGACTCCCTCGGGACCCGTAGGTGCACGTAGCGTGGTCTGCATGGACAACCGCCACGAGATCCGTGAGTTCCTCGCCACCCGGCGGGCGAAGCTCACCCCGGAGCAAACGGGCCTGCCGACGTTCGGGGGCACTCGGCGGGTCCCCGGGCTGCGCCGCCAGGAGGTCGCGCTGCTGGCCGGCGTCGGTGGAGTATTACACCAAGCTCGAACGCGGCTCGCTCGCCGGGGTTTCCGAAAGCGTGCTCGAGTCGCTCGCGAGGGCGCTCCAGCTGAACGAGGCCGAGCGCGAGCACCTGCACAATCTGGCCCGCGCGGCGTCACCTTCGGCGCGGCCGCGGCGCAAGCCCAGCGAGGCGGTGAGCCCCAGCGTGCAGCCGCTGCTGGATTCCATGGTCGGCGTGCCCGCGTTCGTCCGCAACGGCCGGCTGGACGTCCCGGCGATCAACGGCCTGCGGCGGGCCCTGTACTCGGCGGCGTACGCCCAGGACGCCGAAAACGTGAACCTCGCACGTTTCGCGTTCCTCAACCACCGCTCGCACGTCCTGTACAAGGACTGGGAGAAGACGGCCAGCACCGCCGTCGCGATTCTCCACACCGAGGCGGGCCGCGACCCGTTCAACAAGTCCCTCACGGAGCTGATCGGGGAGCTGTCCACCCGGTCGGAGGACTTCCGCACCCGCGGGGCCAGCGCGACGTGCGCCTCCACAGCGGAGGCTACAAGGACTTCCGCCACCCCGCCGTCGCAGACCTCCACCTCGCCTTCGACGCCCTCGAGCTTCCGAACGCGCCCGGCCTCACCCTGACCGCCTACAGCGCCGACCCCGGCACCCCGTCGGAGGACGGGCTCCGGCTGCTCGCCAGCTGGGCGGCGACCGAAACGGCCACCAGAAACAAGGAGAACGCATGAACATCGAGCCCACCAAGCCCACCGGCAAGAACCCGCCCGAGCAGTTCGTCGGGGATGTGTGGCTGGATCCCATCGCGCTACCGCACGAAAGCGACCAGCGCATGGTGGTCGCGACCGTCCGGTTCGCCCCCGGCGCCCGCACCGCCTGGCACTCCCACGCCCGCGGGCAGTACCTCCGCGTCACCCAGGGCGTCGCCCGGTTCGGCGGCCGCGACGGCAAGATCATCGACGTCCACCCCGGCCAGACCCTGTACACCCCGCCCGGCGAAGAGCACTGGCACGCCGCCGCGCCCGGCTGCTTCATGGAGCACATCGCCATGCTGGAAAACGGCGACGACCCCGCCACCACCACCAACTGGCTCGAGCACATCACCGACGACGAATACAACGGCACGGAATACATCGGCACGGTGTCCTGACCCCGCCGTCGGGCTCCCCTAAACCCATAACGCAACCAGCCCCGCACCCAGACCAAGCAACGGAGACCACCCCTGCACACACGTACCCTCGGACAAGGCCTGACCGTTTCCGCCGTAGGCCTGGGCTGCATGGGCATGTCGCAAAGCTACGGACCCAACCCCGGCAGCCGCGCGGACATGATCGCGGTGATCCGCTCCGCCGTCGACCTCGGGGTGACCTTCTTCGACACCGCCGAGGTGTATGGGCCGTACGTGAACGAGGGGCTGTGGGTGAGGCGCTGGCGCCGATCCGCGGCCAGGTGCAGGTCGCGACCAAGTTCGGCTGGCGGATCGAGGGCGGCAAGAGCGTGGGCCTGGACAGCCGGCCCGAGCAGATCCGCCGCGTCGCCGACGCCTCGCTGAAGCGTCTGCGCACCGACGTCATCGACCTGTTCTACCAGCACCGCGTCGATCCGCACGTTCCCATCGAGGACGTCGCCGGCACCGTCGGGGAGCTGATCGCGGAAGGCAAGGTCCGGCACTTCGGGCTGTCGGAGGCCTCGGCCGGGACCATCCGGCGGGCGCACGCGGTGCAGCCGGTGACGGCGGTCCAGAGCGAGTACTCGCTTTGGACCCGCGACCCCGAGGCGGAGGTGCTGCCGACCCTCGCCGAGCTGGGCATCGGCTTCGTGCCGTTCAGCCCGCTGGGCAAGGGCTTCCTCACCGGCACCGTCAGCCCGGCCACCACCTTCACCGACGGCGACGTCCGCACCACCATCCCCCGCTTCACCGAGGAGAACCGGTCCGCCAACGCCGCACTCGTCGGACACGTCGCCGGCCTCGCCCGCAGCAAGGGCACCACGCCCGCGCAGGTCGCGTTGGCGTGGCTGCTCGCGCAGCAGCCGTGGATCGTGCCCATCCCGGGCACCCGCAGCACCGCCCGGATCGAAGAGAACGCCGGGGCGACGGCGGCGGCCCTGTCGGCGGACGACGTCGCCGACCTGGACGCGCTCGCGCAGCGGATCGGCGTGCAGGGCGCCCGCTACAACGACCAACATTTGGGCTACGTGAACCGCTGACCTTGGCCGGCCCGTCCCGATCCAGAAAGCCCATGACCCAAACACACCCCCGCCCCGCCCTTGCCGCCGCCCCGTCCAGGGGCGCGGCTTCGCGGCGGCCACCGTCTCGTTCGTCTCCGTGTTCGCCGCCGGCGCCGCCGCGATCCCCCTCTACTACACCTACCGGAGGGCCGACGGCCTGACAAACAGCCAGTTCTCGCTGGTCGCCGTCGCCTACTTCGTCTGCGCCGTGTTCGCCCTGCTCGTCCTCGGCCGGCTCTCCAACCACCACGGCCGCCGCCCCGTCTCGATCGCCGCGCTCCTGCTCGCCGCCGCCGGCTGCCTCACCCTGCTATGGGTCCACAGCTTCCTCCCCTCCTTGTCAGCCGGTCCCTCCAGGGGCTCGCCGCCGGCCTCGCCTCCAGCGCCATCGGCGCCTACATCGTCGACACCGCACCCCGGCGCCCGCGGTGGCTGGTCCCGGCCGCCACCGTCGGCCTGGCCCTCGGCGTGTTCCTCTCCGGGTTGCTCGTCGAGTTCGCGCCGGCCCCGCGCGTCCTCACATTTTGTGTGTTCGCCGCGCTCCTGCTCGGTTGCGCGATCGCCCTCGCCACCCGCCCCGAGACCGTCCCCCGCACCCCCGGTGCCTGGGCCTCGCTGATCCCCCCGGCTCGCCGTCCCGACGGCGGCCCGCCCCTACCTGCCCCTGGCCTCCGGCATCTTCGTCGCCACGTGGGCGTTCGGCGGCTACTTCACCTCGTTCGGCCCCTCCATCGCCGCCGAGAACCTCGGCTCGCACAGCCCCCTCGTCGCAGCCGCCGTGTTCGCCTCCTACATGGCGCCAAGTTTCCTCGGCGGGTTCCTCGCCGGCCGCTTCACCCCCGCGGCCGCGCAGCGCACCGGGATGACGCTGGTCGCCGCCGCAGGCATCGGCCTCACGGTCGCCGGCACCGCCGGAATCCTGGGTCTGTTCATCGGCGCGGGCGTTGTCGGCGGCATCGGGATCGGCCTCGCCACCTCCGGCAGCATGAACACCCTCCTGCCCGCGGCGCTCCCCCGCGAGCGCGCCGGCCTGCTCGCCGTGATCTACGCTATCTACTACACCGGGGCGGCGGCCCCCAGCCTCATCGCCGGACAGGCCAGCCGAATCCTCAGCCTTCCCGCCATCACCGCCGGCTACGCCGTCCTCGCCGGCCTCGTCTGGGTGGCGACCCTGGTTGCCGCCCGGAACCCACCCACGCCGGCGATGTTGTGAGACAGGCGGTTCGATGCGGCCCTTCCGCCGCGGATGTCAGCTGCCCGGCGCAAAAGTAGGGGCCAGCTCCCCAACGATGCAGCACTGACGACGGAGGCGAAGGCAATCTTCTCGGACATGCAAATGAAAGCCGGATCGGGGCATCTGCTGCCCGCGCACGGTCTTTATCGCTCGCACCGCGGCGCTGGAGATGAATCTCTGGGTGGGCCTTGACTCCGTTCTCTGGGCACGGGGTCAAGACCCCTGGTGGATCGTTACACCGGGGCCTCGTGGTCCCTCGCGAGGCGCGCCACGTCGTCATGAGACGCGGCCGAACATGATCTCCGGTGTCTGGAACATGGGTCAAGATCGCGACGAGCCGCTGAATTCAGCTGGCCACTTCTTAATCGAGGGCAAAACGTCCTTAGTCAAGCTCAGGTTCACTAGCCCAGGGGGGCATCTGCTCGGCACCACATGTCACTCCTGGACGACAGCTCGTCGTAGAGCTCATCCCGCAGTGCAGCGCTCATTTCACCGAAGACTTCGTCGATGGCCTCGTCAAGATCAACCATCTCGCCATGCAGATAGAGGTAGACGCCGTCCTCTTTATCCCAGAACGCGCCAGCCTCGTCGGGGGTTAAGTACTGACTGTTGAACCGGACGAGCATTCGCTCGACATTGTCTTCCCATCGGGGGTACCCGCCGGACCAGGTCGCGGGTTGTTCACCAGGGATTGCCCAAGGAACCCACATGTCGATCTCCTCGAGGATCTTGGGGGTTCCACCGCTGTCGAGGATAATCCTCTTTACGTCGTTTGGCTCGAAAAAAAGATCTCCACGAACACGCCATTCACGCTCCCAGCGCCAGTCGTTTGGGTACTGGCTGCCGATAGAGCGGACGTTCTCAATGAACGGAGTAAGCGACCAGATCGGTGCATCTGGGTCTTTCTCGCCGGCCTGCATCGCAGCGTTGACTGCGCCAAATTCGGGTGACCCGTCGCTTAAATACCACACCGGCTGCGCGCCGAACTTCTTGCGCAGGTGCTCCTTGTCAAAGACGATTCCCCAAGGTCTGGGGTCTTCGGACTTCGTCATGCGCTCCAATTCGGATAACGGCGTCTCGGTGAGGCACACGGAATGATGCCTGTCAGCTGCAATCGAGAAGGCTTTGCCTGCTCCGAAGGGGGTACGCGCTTCTATGCAACCCGTTCGCAGGATCGAGATCAATTCGTCCTCGGAGCGTGTGAGATGCACGAGCCATCTCGATAGGTCCCGCGCGTCGCGGTGTTGATGCGTGCCCAGCAAGTGGCGTTCTACTCGTTCCATGCGCCCTCCTGCCTTTCAATTCGGAGCACAAGCGCCAGAGCCACGGCAATCCGCATAAACTTCGCCGTCTTCACGTCGAAGCCCACCTCGATGCGGGCCACAGTAGGGCGGTGACACCGGCAGGTTCGGCCCGCTCGTGCTGGGACAGCCCGCGGGCCGCCTGACGGGCGATCTCCGACATGGGCGAAGGGGAGGGAAGCATGGAGAGCGCGCTCATTCCATTGGCGTGATCTGGGTTTCGATGAAATCGATGTCCTCAGGGGTGAGGCCGTACTTCGCATAGAGTTGCCGATCGATCTCCGCTACGCTTTTCGTCCAATCGATGCTTGAGTCCGACGAGAAATCTTGAACTGGCACATGCGCCCAGACCTTCGCAGGAGCGTGCTGGGTGATCTTGAGAACACCGAGCAACGTGCGGGCAAATCTTGTCTTCAAGTACTTGAGGCATGCCTCGGCGGTGCGTTCGTCCGCAAAGCACCCGATCGTGATGAACGACTGAGTCACGGCCATTTGCGGCGGAAGTACGTGCGGCGCTGCTAGGGTCTCGCCAAGTTTTCCAGAGCCGAATGCCGCTGACAGCACGACTTTGTAAGCGCTGAAGCTCTCGGGGCCAGCGATATATTCAGTGCGGATCCAGCGGTGGACGCGCTTGTTCTTGATGAGCCCGAGCAGTTGGACATAGTCGTGGCCGTCGGTCGGCATGTTCTCGGAGTAGAGGAAGCTGAACTGCTCAAATGCGTTCGTGTTCACCAGCGCAGTGTTGCCTTCTGGACGCAGCGCCAGCGCATGGGGGTGGTCCTCGTACAGCTTCTCTGTGTACCGGTAGGAGCGAGAGCTCGTGATCCCAGCTGATTCAAGCGGCTCCCCGTGCTTCTCGTGGACCTTGTGCAGAATGTCGTTGAGTTCGGGGAACTTCGTAAACGTCTCGATCGGTTCGCCCGCACGCTCGGCATCGCGGTATGTCACTGCGATGCCGCCCTTAATGTCGGTCCCAGGGAACAGATCGTTACTGTTGGGCACGTAGTGAGGCACGCTCAGGTGGGGATCATCGAGCATCTTCTTGTTCCACGCGGTCGGCGTAAGGCCGGCATTGAAGAGGAATCGAGCAGGGGTGATGAGCACGGCCTTAGTACCCACCTCGTAGGCGGCCTCCATGAAGAGGTTGTAGATCGGGGTATCTCGGGTGCCGTCACCGCTCGCCTCTTGCTGATACGGAGGATTGCCGATGACGACGTCGAATTTCTTGATCATGGTCATTTGCCTTCCTGGAGCATGTCGTTGATCGTTGCCTGGCGTTCAGCGGAGGTCATCGCGGCTAGGTTGCCCACTTGGTAGTGGCCGGATTCCTTGATCCATTCCCTGCGTTCGTCAACGCCGCCGGAAACCGCTTCAATGGTGATGTCGTGGAGGATCTGGTTGTGGCTCATCTCGAAGATCTGCTTCGTGAGGATGTGCCGCAGGCGCTCGTCCTGGTCCGGGATCGACGTTGCCAATCCGCGGTCCAGCCGGCGCACGAGCTCCATGAGGAATAGGCCCGCGGTGGAGAAGAGATCGGCGAATGTCCTCGTGGGGTCCTCGAAGATGCCCGGGTTCTCCTGCTCCAGGAGGTCCACCATGCGCTTCACCACGGGCTGCGGGGTGAAGACAAGGGACGACTTCTGCCGTGGGATGTAGGCGAAAATGTCCTCGGTGAGAGCCTCGTCGAAGTAGTCGGCCAGCTGGGCCTTCTTCGCGAGGAACTCCTGAATCGCCTGATCGAAGACAGCTTCGTCGAAGAGGCCTGGGATCTGCGTTATCGTGCCGTCGTCCTCGGTGACGTCCTGGCCGTCGCGCAGGATGCGGAAGTCCGCCTCACTGATGCCAGTAATCTCCTCGAAGACGTCGTCTGGGGTGTGGTCATCGAAATTCGCCAGGCGGATGCTCTCGTCGCCGTAGGCCATAAGGAACATGGGGATCGTGCGGGCGAAGCCGCGCAAGTGGGAACGGGCGTCGTCCATGGCGGAGTTCGCGCGCTTCTGCTCTTTTTTCGTCTCCTCGCGAGTGACTACCTCGGTGGTGATCGAGGCCGTCGTCTCCTTGAGGATCGCGACGATGTCGGCCTCGAAGGCTTTCTCCTGCTCTGCGCGCTTCTCGGCGACGGTGGCAACCTCGTCGTCCGTCGTAGCCGCATCAAGCTCGTCCTCCAGGTGCTTCTGAGCGATCTCGCGGTCGATGTATGCGCGCTCGACGGCGGTGACGACGGTCGCTTCGGTGCGCTTCTCGTCGCGCATGACCTGCGCCGCGGTGAGGCCGTATTCCTCCTTGAGCCTCTCGCGGGTGTCGCGGGCCTTCTGCGTCACAAGCGAGGCGAGCTCCTTGGCTGCGGTCTCAGCTGACGTGTCCGGGTTGATCACAGGGATCTCCTCGACGCTCCACACGGGCGCACCGAGCTCTGCTACCTTAGGATTGATGGCGGTCTCGACGTCGACTTCGACGTTGCCCTCGTGGTCGGTAGTGGGGGTCGGCTCCTCGATGGTGATCGTCGTGCCGGTCTTGAGCTTGCCCTCTTTGGCCTCGGGCAGCTTCTCGAGGATCGACTTTACATGCTCCGAATACCGGAAGATGCCGGCGACGTTGGCGAAGAGCAGGTTCGAGAGGAACCCGCGGCGTACAACTTCTTTGGCCTTGAAGACCTTCGGGAAAGTAAGGACCTGCGCGGCATCAAGCTCGACCATACGCCCCTCGGAATCTTCACCGATGACCGGGAAGAAGTTGAGGAGGGTTCGGATATTGTCGCGCCGGACGTCGGCGCTGCCAGAGGGGTTGGGGCGCAGGTTGTTGGCGAACTCGTCGAAGATGGTGAGCGTGCGCTCTGGGGCGAAGTCGAAGATGTAGGCGTTGCTCTTCTGCAGCATGCGCTCACCTCGCATGAAGGTGTGCGGGTTCTGCGCACGGAAGGCCGCCTGCATGTATTGGGCGGGTGACGACAGGTTCGAGAGCATGAGGACCGCGGTCCACTCGGGGACGGTCACACCTGTGGTGAGCTGGCCGACCGAAAGCGTGATGGTCTTGCCACCGGTCTTCTCGGCCTCGGCGATGGCGGCGCGGACCTTGTCGAGAGACTTAACTGACGCGACCGTGTCGCTGTCGTCCTCGCTCCGACCGTCACCGGCGGCGAAGACGATGGTGTAGTCCTTGAAGACCTCGTGCTGCTTGAGCAGCTTCTCGAGCGCCTTCGCGGACGCGACGCGATTGAGCAACCAGAACGAGTGGCGGATCTCGTCGCGAAGCTCAGCGGTGGAGAACGGGTACTTCTCGTTCGTCGTTAGGCAGTCGAGGAACTTCAGAACCTGCTCGCGGTGCTCGAAGACGCCGTTGTCCTTCGTCGCGAAGAACTCGGCGAGGTCGAAGGCGTAATCGATGTTGGCCTCGTCCTCAGCCAGCGCGACGCCCTCGGCGAGACGATCAGTGATCATCCTCGAGAGCTGGTACGTGAGCATGTTGAGCGTCGGCAGCGACGCGTAGGGGTTCTCCTGCGTCCCGTCCGACCATTCGGCGCGTGCCGTCTGCTCGTCCACGTACGTCCAGTTGAAGATCTGCCCGGCCTCGAACTTGCCAGCGGCCAGCGCCTTGAACGGCGTGCCGGAGAGGTGCAGCGTCCATTGGCGTTTGATCTTGTCGAACGCAATGTCGGTCTTCGTCGTATCGACGCCCTCATGGGCCTCGTCGATGACAAGCAGATCCCAGTCCAACTCGGCGGCGTGCCGGAGCTTCTTGTGAGGGCCGCCGAAGTACTGCGAACCCTTAAGGTCCTGCAGGGAGAGGAATTCGACAATGCGAGGGTCTTCGTGCTGGAAAGTGTGTTGGACCCACTGCTCGCGAGACATCGTCTCACGACCAACAAGCGATGCTGAGTCCGAGACGAAGACGTAGTCCGTCTGGTGGCCAATGAAGCGTGTGAAGTCGTCGAACCACGAGTTGGCGATTGCCGGGCGGTTGGTGACGATGAGCACCTTTCGGGCATCGAGCTTGCGCATGAGGTCATAGGTCGTGAGCGTCTTGCCGAAACGGGGCTTGGCGTTCCATAGGACCTCGCAGCGGCCGGACGTGAAGGCGCCCATGGCCTGCGCAACGGCGGCCTGCTGCTCCGCGCGCAGGTCGTAGTCCTCGGTGCCGGCACGCTGGCGATCCGCGCCGTCCTGGCTGGCGAACTCGAGAAAGTACTGCTTCGAAGTCATTGGCCTACCGTCGAAGCGGTGCCACTCTGTTCGCGGCGTGAGCTCACGCTCCACGCCCACCTGCTTGAGATACGCGTGGAAATCCTTGTCGGTGAAGGCGCCCCCCGCCTCGGACGTGAAGAAGGCGCGCTGGGACCACAGCTTCTTCTTCGTGATGCCCAGCTGCGAGGCTTGCTGGGCGATGCGCACTTCGGCTCCGCCCGCCTGCTCCGTGTAACCGATCTTCTCCCAGCCCTTGTACTTGGGCACGTCGGGCGTCATCCATGAATAGACGACGGGAACGACTTCACGGAAGGTACGGATATTCGGATTAGCCATCGGCCCTCACTTCTCTGTGTACGTGGTCGATGCGACACACGGCGTAGGTGTCATAGTTGGTGAAATCGAACATAGCGGTGTCGCCACTCAGGCCGCGCAGTGACGCGAGCGTAAACGGGTCACGGCGAACCATCCCGGGTTCGTTGAGCACGCGGTACCACCACGAGAACTGGATCGTCTCACCGCGAACGTCCAAACCAGTGAGCGTGTTGCCGCAGATGATGTTGCTCTCCAGGAGAACGGCAGCCGAACGGTAGAGATTTGTGCGGGGACCACACGCGTTGCCAGCACGCTTGTGGAAGGCGACGAACTCACTCAGCAGAGTCGCCTGCGCGGCTTCGTGGTTGTCCTCGAGGAGCTCGACGGCGTAGATCGAGGCAAGCGCGAACAGCGACTCAGCCGGCCACACGGCTGGCTGATAGCGCTTCTCGATGGCGTGGAGTTTGCGCTGGAGGATCGCTACGAGGAAGTTGCCGTCACCGGCGGCGGGCTCGAAGAACGTCTTGTCGACGAAGTTCGGCCCGGTCTCGAGCTCCGGACGGACGAGGTCGAGCATTTGGTTGACCATGCGGCGGGGCGTGAACACCTCCCCGTGTGCCTTCATCCGGTGACGCGACTTGATGAGTCGCTCCTCGGTTGTGGTAGATGTCATGAGTCTCTTCATCGCAGGAATGGCAGTCGCCGTGTATCAGAGAGTTTAGTTCCGGATCGCGTTGCATTCTGTCAGGTCCGACACGCAACCAGGCCGTGGCGTCTTCGTCCCAAGTCATGCGGCGGAAAGAAGACGCCATGTGGGGAGACGTCGACGCCATGCATGGACTACGCGCTCCAGCGACGAGCCGTTGGGGCTTGCGGGGATTCTGGGGCTGGACGAACCGGTATCGAGCTCCGTTGTATCCACTAGTCCAAAGAACTTCGGTTGCGGCGCTATCCGTCGAGCCCAAGGGCGGCGCCGGCGATGGCCAAGACGGCTGGCAAACTCACACCAATCGAATATGAAACACTGGATTAAATCATTGAGGCGAAGCGCCGTGGATTCCTTGTAGCACGTGGATTGCCTTTGGGAATGGATCAATCGGAGTCCTAGTAGGCGCGGTAGTCGCCGGTTACGCCATCGTCAATCAGAACGCTACGCCATCCTTTCCAGTCCAGCTATCGAGGAACTACCAAGCAACCCAGCTCGCTGACCGCAGGCGGAACGCGGAGTTGAACAACAGCTGGAGGCACAACGCGGCTATGTGACGTTCCAGCTCCAGTTCCAAGCGGTTAAAGCCTCACATCAAGGAGAGCTGGCCGCCATCTCTAATCTGGTAGCTGTCGATGCGTAGAAGAATAAGATCCTTCGTTGCATCCTTCGGGCTCAACCACGCACAGTCATCGTCGCCGATTCCACGGCACCCCGTTCCCAAGTCAATCCAAAACTAATGCTCTGACCATAAGACTCGACCGAGTTTGCCGGACGATACAGTGGTGGTCCACACCATATAAAGGAGACCCGTGAAGGCCGTTGACTCGCACCTGCTTACGCTGCTGAAGGCGAGCAGTCAGTTCATTGTTCCGATCTACCAACGGCTTTACTCTTGGCAGGAAGCGGAGTGCGCTCAGCTGTGGGCCGATATCATGCGAGCAGGGTCGAGTCCGGAACTCGGCTCGCACTTCACGGGCTCGATCGTTTACGTGGCTAGGGACCAAGCCACTAACACCTCTGCTGAGCCGGATCTGATCATTGACGGCCAGCAGCGGGTGACGACTGTAACTCTGGTCCTTGCAGCCCTGGCTGCCCGGCTGGAGGCATTGCCGGACGATCAGCGCGAGCCCTGGGACGGTTTCTCTCCGCGGAAGATCCGGAACCGTTACCTGCTGAACGATGACGAGGAAGGCGAACGCCAGTTCAAGCTGATCCTGTCCCAAAGCGACAGGGCGGCACTGATCGCGATCCTTCAGGAAGCGGAGCCGGCCAGCGACATGGCCACTCGCGTGATCGAGAACTACGCGTACTTCCGACGGAAACTCGACGACCCGAGGCTCGACCTGTCCGTTGTCTGCCGTGGCCTCGACAAGCTCGTTGTCGTCGATGTAAAGCTCGAGCGCGGAGTGGATAACCCCCAGCTCGTCTTTGAGGCCATGAACTCGACCGGGAAAAAGCTGTCCCAGGCCGACCTGATCCGCAACTATGTGCTCATGGACCTGCCACCCAAACAGCAGGAGAAGGTCTACACGGCCTATTGGCGTCCGATGGAGCTCGAATTCGCCGGTGCGGACGAGAGCCAGTTCGACGAGTTCGTCCGCCATTACCTGACCATCAAGACGGGAGAGATACCTCGCCTGAACGACATCTACGACGCCTTTAAAGATTACGCAACGGCTTTCACCAGCGCGGACGAGACGATCGAGTCTCTCGTCATCGAGCTGCGACAGTACGCCCGGCGGTACTGCGCGATGGCGTTGGGCAAGGAGACCGATCCGGCGCTGCGGCGAGCCTTTAAAGACCTGGACCAAATCAAGGCCGACGTCGTCTATCCCTTCCTGCTCGACGTCTACACCGATTACGAGCTCGGAACTCTCACTCGAGATGGCGTGCTCCAGATCGTTGATTTGGTTACCTCGTACATCTTCCGCCGGGCGGTCTGCCGCATCCCGACCAGCTCCCTGAACAAGACCTTCGCCGGTTTCAGCTCAGCGGTACGCAAGGACCGTTATCTCGAAAGCGTCAAGGCACACTTCCTCAGCCTCAAGAGTTACCGCAGATTCCCGGCCGACGCCGAGTTCATTTCCGATCTCAAGTCCAGTGACCTGTACAACTTCCGCCGACGCTCTTACTTTCTGCGCATGCTGGAGAACCATGGCCGCAAGGAGCACGTTACGATCGAGGATTACACGATCGAGCACATCATGCCGCAGAACGAGAACCTCTCGGATGAATGGCAAGCAGCTCTTGGGGATGACTGGCAGGACGTGCAACTGAAGTACCTGCACACCCTCGGAAACCTGACGCTCACGGGCTACAACTCGGAGTATTCGGACCACGCATTCGCAAAGAAGCGCGACATGGAGGGAGGGTTCAAGGACAGCCCGCTCCGGCTTAACAAGGGACTTGGGCAACTCGAAACCTGGAACACCAGCGAGATCCAAAAGCGCGCTGCCCGGCTAGCGGAAGATGCGCTCAAGATCTGGTCCCTGCCGGAGCTGCCAGCCGAAACCATCATGGAGTTCGAGGGAAGGCGGGCAGAGTCGGACTTCTCCATTGAAGACCACCCACATCTTCTCCGGCAGCCTCGGCGGGCCCTGTTCGAGAAGTTCAGTGCCGAGGTCCTGGCCCTGGATCCAGGCATCACTCAGCAATTCCTCAAGCTCTACGTCGCTTACAAGGCTGAGACCAACTTCGTCGACGTCGTTCCGCAGAAGGCCCGGTTGAGGTTGATCCTCAACATCCCGATCGAGGCGCTCCATGATGAGCGGGGCCTTGCCTGGGACGTCAGCAGCAAGGGGCACTGGGGCAATGGCCCGACCGAGGTAAGCCTGGACGAGGATGCCGACCTCGTCTACATCATCGGCTTGATCCGTCAGGCTTTCGAGTTCCAGATGGGTGGAGAGTAGGCAGGGGCTGGACGCACTTGCGCGCTGATACTAAGGGTTTGGTCATGCGGCTGCCCCTAAATATTAGATCCCCGGAAATAATGTACTTGGGCCGGCGGACTTCAAGCGGGCGAACCGGCGAGTCAATCGCCTCGCAACAATGCCAGAGGCTCGCTACGGGGCCTTCGCCTCGCGCACGTTGACCGCATGCTCGAGGCGTCCGCCGGCGGGCCCCTGTTGGCCGGGAGGACGGCATTGAAGATCTGGCCTTCAACTCCTCCCCCTGCCTCTACCGCGCCCTACGGCGTGTGGTGCCGGAGCATTTTGACGGTGCCGAGCTGTAGAAGGCCGCAGTGTTTGCAGCGACCGGCCTGCGCACACTGTTCAACCGGCTCGATGCCACCGAGCTGCTGGACAAGCTTTACCCCGAGGGGGACTACTGGCAAAAGGTCCTGCGCTACTGCGAAGCCGGAAACCTCCAGGCGGTGCTGGACGAGTATGTCTTCCAGCTCCGTAGCCAGCAAGCACCCAGGGAAATTACGGTCGAGCAGCTCCAGGCGCTGGCCGACGACATCCGGCGCGCCCTGTCCATCAAGCCGGCGCAGATGCTCGCGAAACATCCGGACGGTTCCCACGAAGATCTCCGCATGGGCAGCCGCTTCGCCGTCCGCTACAGCAACGCCAAGACGGACGACGGCGACAGCAACCGTATGCCCGATGTCCGCCGGGCCTTCAACCGCCCCGCTTGGCCGTTCGTGTTGGCGTCGACGTCCGTGGGAGGAAGGCATCCACTTCCGCTGGTGGGCCCACTCGGTCATCCACTGGAACGTGCCCGGCAACCCCGTCGATTTCGAGCAGCGCGAAGGCCGTACGAACCGGTAGCTGGGGCATGCGGTTCGGAAGAATGTGGCGTGCCGGCACGGCCGCGACGTCTTTAAGCCGAACGTCACGGATCCCTGGCAGTCCCTCTTCAGGGTGGCCACAGACTCGGTCGCGGCTCTGACCGAGAATGGGTCCAACGAGTTCGCTCCGCACTGGATCTACCCGGGGAAGCACAAGATCGAGCGGCGATTGCTGGACCACCCCCTGAGCCGCGACGTGCCCCGGACAAAGCACATGCTCGCGGGGCTCGCGAAGTACCGGCTGACGTTGGGTCTCGTAGCAGCAGGGAACAACTCAGCCGTTTCCGTGTCCCCTGGCGGCGGGCCCACGAAGACAGTTAAGGGCTTTCGCTTTACGCTGCCTGGTTGATTGCCAAGTTCTCAATGGTAAATACGCCTGTGGTCCGTGACCGCAGTGCTGAGCGGGAAGGAAAGGATGAACTTACTTTGCTAACAGTGACGCCACTGGCCTGCGGCGAACCATTGCACACCTCGCCGCCTGACGGCGCACCGTGGTCACCAAGGAACTGCCGTGGAAGCAATCTTCTTCAAAGCTCGCGCCAGCGAGCCATCGGCAGAGTTGGCAAATTTAGAAACAGCATTCAGGTATCTCGTCACGTCAGTCGGTAGAGCCTCAGTCTGCGCATCGCCGTGGGCGATGTTGTTTCGCTTTTCAACTAGCTCACGAATTCCCAGGTAAAGAGCCCCGCGTGTAGCTTTCTTTCGAGTCGCTGCATTGAATATGTTCTCGATTCCATAGAGCTTGAAAAAGCGGACGAGCGACTCCGGTTTCGGTGCCTTCATCCACACCAGAAGTTGATCATGTTGTATTGCGCCCGTGCTACCGCCAGCGCCCCAAAAAGTTGCATGAGCCGAGACAAAGTCACGGAGTGCAGGCCCGCGCCGGTCCCATGACATTTTGGCCAAATCGTCAACTACTCCACGACTATGCATAAGCAAAAACTCATCCGTAAATCGGTCAAGCCCACAATTCTGGTTATTAAGCCATTCCACCGCTTCCTCATTGAGGGCGTGAATATACCGCTCAAGGTGACTGCTCAGCAAAACCACGCATGCGCGTCCGTGTGCTTTGGCTGCTACAGCCTCTACCCCGGTGGGAATCCCACCGCGGGGAACAGGGTAACGAGTCCGGAGCGCTCGTACTTCGTCAACACCTGCTAGCAGCCCCGCCAACGACTGGGAACTCATTCCGATAGCTCGTACGGGACTGTCACCTCGAGAGTAAGCCCCGCTCGCACCAGTGCGTCAGCGAACATTCCGAGCCTTGTATGGGTGCGCTTCCGGTCACCGGTCGCCCGCTGAAGGGAGTCCAAGAACGTCGAGTCTTTGGAGAGTGCGCTGATCTCCTGGAGCAAGCGATGCTTGAGCCTGGGGATCTCATCCGTATTCGTGACCCAGGAAAAAGCTGTCAACTGCACCTCGGCAAGCGCGCGGTTCACAGATCGGTCAAGGGGTTTCCCACTCGCGTCGATTAGGCGAAATGCTCCGTGACCGAGAACTTGCCACAACTTTTCGCAAGCGTCAGCAAACATGTTTCTCACATCTTGAATTTCGCCTGAATCCCACTTATTGGATTCACGCATGTATTCATTAAGAAATCTCTTCAATGGTGGCCGGTACTCGCTCCACCCACGCTGGAGTGCCAAATACCGAAGAATCAGTTCATTGTCCACCATGCGTGGCCGGGGCTTAACCGAGCCAATGCATTTCCTGAACGTCACGTAGTCCGCTAGTTCCTTGATAAGTTCATTCATGGGACCCCGGTGCGTACTATTCCGGACTTCCTGAGCATTGAGTGCGATGCTCCCCGTATTGAGGCGCTCGAAAACCTCGAATTTCATCATTGGATCCGAGTCGGCGGCTATGATGATTGCGCGGATCACACGGGTTCGAAGCTGCCGCTGGTCACGCTCTGCGAGTTGGTGGTAGCGCTTCCCGTTGAGATCACCGAATATCTTGAGACCACTCAAAGCAAACCGATTGTCGAGGAAACGTACAATACTCTGAATCCGCTGGTGACCGTCAATTACAAGATAGTTTCCTTCTTCCGTTTCCGAGAAGTAAACGACCGGAATTGGGACATTCAGGAGAAGGCTCTCCATCAATCGGCTAGCTCGAGCGTTGTCCCAGACATATTGGCGTTGGATCTCGGGTAGTGTCAGCGTTTTGTCTTCCCATTGTTCCACCAGCGTATTCACGCTGAGGTCGTAGGACTGCGTTACTAGTCGACGTTCCCTCGCGGTCGTGCCCAGCGTTTCCGAGTAGTCCTCTTCGCCCAACTCTTGGTCTGCTGAAATCGTCACGCCGCCTTCTCCTAACTCGCCCGCACCAAGTAACTGGCCTCTCGCGTCAACTCTAACCGTATTGGCGGCAGCGCATTGACGACTTGCACCTGTCAGTGACCGAGACGTCCAAGGAGGTGTAAGCGCCCTCGCTGCGAAACTCGCGGGAAGGAGTTCGATTAAAGAGTCGTCCCGTTCGAAGCGCGGCGCTGCAGGCTGAACTTTCGATGGTTCCGGCCGGATTTGATATTCCGACGCTTTTGGTCGCTGACGGGCAGCTACTGCCCCACAGCAGCCGCCGTCGCAAACACGTCAGCAGGCATCGGCCGGTGCAGCTTCCACGTAATTGCGATCGGCTTCTCCCCCTTGTGCTGCACATAGTCCATCTGCCCGAGGCATGTGTATGGGACGGTTAGCCCGGTCTCGTCCTCCGAGGTGTACCGGGTGAAGAGTAGGATCTTCGAGCCCTGCGATTCGCGGTCCAGGTACCGCCTACCCGTCGCGCTGGAGGGCGACGTTGCGTTCTGTGATTCCCAATGAAACAGTTCCGGGCTGATGGCGTAGTCCTTGTACATCGTGGTGGCCGAGTGCTTCTTGTCGTCCTTGTTGAGCGTGACGAAGAAGGCGTCGGTGGACGTCGCCGGGCACCAAGCCACGCCCTCGCGGTGTTGGACGTTTTTGCCAAGTTCCAGCGACCCGTACTGCAGCGCGGCCAGGACCTCCTCCCGCCGATAAGTGCGGTGCGAGAGCAGCGGGATGTTCTGCAGTCCCGCCCCAAGGCCCTTGGCAGCATGCCTGGAGGCGGCCACGCCGAGCTTCACGATCTGGCGGATCTCGCTGCAGACATACTGGTAGCCGCGCAGATAGTCCAGGCCAGCGTCGTACGCCTGGAACCCGCCGCCGTCGTCCCAAAGTGTGTAGAAGAGCATGCGGGCGAACGTCTGCTCCCGCATGCCGAGCTCCGCGTAGCGGGGTGCGTCGGCGCCGACGAGCATTGAGTAGGCGTCGGCGCGTTCGGGATCGTCAACGTGGATCAGCGCGGCCATCCGGCCGAGGAGCTTCCTCTCGTCGGCGTCGGAGAGTTCCTGAATCCTTCCGCTAAGGACCTCCTCGAACGGCGGGAACCCCTCGATCAGGCCTGCTTGGCGCAGATATGCGGTCCACGAGTCCCTGGTCGACCGGTAGATCGATTTCACGTCGTTCCCGGACCGCTCCAAGTACTTCTCAAGTTCCGTCTCCGCGTATGAGGCGATGTCCCGTACCAGCTGGCCGCGGTTGAACCGCAGTTGCGCCTTAATGTTGTTCAGCACCACCTGCTGCGCCACCCGGTCCAGCACGATCTGGTGGCGCGGCAGGTACGGAAACTTATCCTCGACAGCTTTTTCCACCTCCTTGCGCCCGTAGCCAGTGAGCGCCGGTAGCGCAGATCGAAGCGGAATTCACGGTGCTGCTGACCGATGAAGTCCATGACGGTCAGCACCGCCTTGCTTTCCTCGCGGCGCAGCCCGCGGCCCAGTTGCTGGAGGAAGATCGTGGCGCTCTGCGTGGGCCGGAGCATCAGGATGGTGTCCACCTGCGGCAGGTCCAGGCCCTCGTTGAAGAGGTCGACGGCGGAGATGCAGCTGATCTCGCGGGCGGCGAGACGTTTCAGCGCCGCCGCACGGTCGGCGTCGGCGTCGCTCCCGTCGACCGCGACGGAGGCGATCCCTGCACGGTTGAAGACCTCGGCCATGTAGTGGGCGTGCTGGACCGAGACGCAGAAGCCGATGGCCCGCATCTGCTCGGTGCTGGTGACCTTGTCGCGGAGTTCCCGGATCACCTTGGCGGCGTGGAGGCCCTAGAGCCGGCGACGCCGATCAGGTGGCCTGATTACCACCGACCTGCTCGCCGCCGGCCGGAGCGTTCACTTGTCCGCTTCTCCGTGGCCGGAGGCACCGCGACGATACCGCGGCCGGGCCAAAGACGAACCACTTGGCTACCGAGTGATTGCCGCATCTCCGGTCCCAGCTTCAATCTCCGTATCTGGGCTGTCTGCCGGTTCCCGCCGACGCTCCTCGATCCCTTGAGCTACGTGCAGGATGGTGTCTTCGACAGTCCCACTGATCGCTTTTGGAACTGAGGCCACTCCTTCGGCAACAGCAACCGCGGCACCCGCCACCGCCCCACCGGCCTTTTGACCCAGGCGCACCACCGATTCGTGCCACTGGGTGCGTTTGATAGTCGCGGATTCCGGCATGCCGAAGTTCGAACTGAAGATCCCCAGCAGCCGCTGTAGCTCTTCGGCGGCCGTGTAGAGCCTGGCCATCTCCATGGGATTCGTAACGCGGGTGAACGTATCAACGTCCACTGCCGCCGAAACGGCGTCGGACAGATTTTGTAGTGCTGCAGTGGTGCTTGCCATTCGCCGCTCACGCGACTTAGCAATGTGACGGGAGTGAGCCGTTAGATCCGGTCCATCATGCGCGCTGCGGACAGCCTCCAAGGAGTCCATTCGAACCATATTTGTGAGAGCCACTGCCGCAATGACCAGCCAGTGCCTCAGTTCGCCTCTGGCTGCCGCCTCGGTGCTGCTCAGCCGCTTGCCCAGATTCTTGACGGCGAGACCGTCGGCAATCGTGTTGAGGTGGTTGAGGGCGACGGCGTGCGCCTGAGCGAGCGCAGCTGCCTGTCCCGACACTTGGTCCCAAAGGGCGTCGTTGAGCCGGCCGGTTTCCTCAAAGTACCCAAACGCCTTATCCAGGACGTGGGTTGAACCCTGCACGTTACCGAGCGCCTCGTCACGGTTATCCCGGATGATCGTGTCCAGCTTCGCGTCCACAGCCTGAACAAGGGCATCAAGTTCTTTGAGGGCCATGCGGATCGCCAAAGTTGCGGCCATGATCTGCACGTTCGCGGCCGCGGCAGGGTTGACTGGCGAGGAGCTCACTAGTTCGATGATGGTGTCGATCCTGCCATCGGACTGTCGTAGCACACCGCTGACAATCCCGAGCTTTTCCTCGGTGGACCCGACGAGTTCCAGGAACCGAGCATAAGACTCGGGAGTCATGTGGAAGGAGTTGCCCGGGACATTAGCAGACATGGCAAGGGCAGCCGCCCCAGCCAGGCCGGCAAGCAGATCCGCCACCCCTGACCCTAGGTTCGCGCGGGCCTCCTCTTTGACGTCAAGCTTGCGGAAAAGCTCGGCAATTGCTGTCGAGTCGCCTGCCACTAAGGCATTTCTGCCCTCGACGTATAGGGAGAGTTCAGGGTCATTGTCGGTCATCCCAACATCTTCACACACGCCTGCCCTGGCAACGTGGGCGCCACTTCGAAGTCCCCAGAATCTGTGTGACCGAGCAATGCCATCCTCGCCATACAAGGCCAAAGAAAGTTTCAGCGAGAGGGTCTGTGGGGGTTTCAGGCATGAGTGTGCCATTCCACCAGTTAGCTCAGTCCCCGAGCACAATCTCACACGATGCTAATCTCGGGGACAGACCAAGGGAAGTGTGGAGATAGCGGTGGCAGGAACAGCGGACAAAGTGGCAGATGCGATCAAGGCCGGCGGCGCGACGGCGAAAAAGGCTGCCGCCAAAGTGCATGACGTAGCCACCGACCCTGTTGTGCAGGAGAAGGCGCGGAAGCTCGCCGAAATTGGCGAAAGAGTCTACCGCGCGGCCAACAGTCCGGAGGCGAAGAAGGCCTACCGTCAGGTCACAGCCTTCTTGAAGAAGTCACGCAAGAAGTGAGGCTATTCAGCCGATGCTTCGGCGTCCCCAGAATCTGGGTATTCTGCGGGCGCCTATAAACCGGCGCAGTGCGCCTGGTGATCCTCCCGTTCACAATCCTCCGCCGCCTGGACTGCGTCCTTGACGCCACCAAGGACGCAGTCCTCGCCGCACAAGAGGCCAAGAAGGATCTGCACATCCCACTGGATATCTTCCTGCAGAAGGCCTCCGGCCACAGCTTCTTCAACACCTCCAAGTTCAACTTCGCCAAGCTCCTGGATGGCCCCACCAACATCAAGGCAACATCTTCAACTACGTCCAGGGCTTCTCCGCGAACACCCGTTTCCGCGCGACCGAACACGCGATCCTTACCACCATTACCGTGGGAAGGAGCACCATCGGGCCAGCGAGAACTGCTTATGATCGGTTGGGAAACCGGCGATGCTGGTCCGTATGTGACCTGTCGACCGATAAGATCGTGTCCCATGACCTTCGTGCAATCGGGCCCACCTCCTTCTGACGCTCAAATGGTGGATCTCTTCGCCGGCCCTGGTGGGTTGGATGTCGCTGCGCACTGGCTGGAATTGTCCGTGGCCGGTATCGAGTGGGACGAGAATGCCTGTGCAACCAGGCGTAGCGCCGGCCTGGCGACCGTGCAAGGTGACGTTCGGGAGCACGGTCCATCCGAGTTCCCCCACGCGACGATCCTCACCGGGGGCCCTCCGTGCCAGACGTACACCGTGGCCGGGGCAGGTGCCGGCCGCAAGGCCCTGAACCAGGTTCTCTCCTTCATTGCGCGCATGGCCGATGGGGACGACATCACTGATGAGCTAGCCGCTTTAGAAGATGAACGAACCGGGCTGGTGCTGCAGCCGCTGCGGTGGGCGCTGGAGGCCCATCGGGCGGGGAACCCCTACGAGGTGATCGTCTTAGAGCAGGTGCCAGCGGTTCTACCGGTATGGGAGGCCATGGCGACGGCCCTGGAGACACTCGGTTACAAGACTGTGACCGGGGTACTGCGCGCGGAGGAGTACGGAGTCCCGCAAACCCGCCGCCGCGCGATCCTTATCGCGAACCAATTCCTCACACCTGCCCTTCCCGTCCCGACGCACCAGCGGTTCAGGAGAACCCAGGTCCAAGCATCCGCCGAGCAGTCTGCCCTGCTACCCTGCCAGAGCATCGGCCAGACCCTTGACCGACCCCAGCCTTTCGAGCTGGTCTCCAATTATGGAACCGGGGGTGATCCGAAAGCCCGTGGTCGGCGTACTTCGAAGGAACCAGCTTTCACCGTTACCGGGAAAGTCTCTCGAAATCGCTTGTTCTCAAACGCGGGTGAACTCGATCGACTCAACGTTTCAGAAGCTGGCCTTCTCCAGACCTTCCCCGCTAACTACCCATGGTCGGGCAAGGATTTGTCCCAGCAGATCGGTAACGCCATTCCACCGCGTCTCGCCGCACACGTCCTGGCAGCAGCCCTCGGCCGAGAACTCGACCCGGGTTTCTTCGACACGGTGACGAGAACACAATGGACCGCCATCGACAGCGAGACCATAAAAGCAGCGCACCCCACCCAGCTTGAGGGCTGTCCCGCGCCCGGGGAGGAATCGGACTTGGATCCGGCCCTAGATCTGAGGAGCAGGGAGCTGATGAAGGTCGCAAAGAACATCTCCCGGAGCCTTGACGTCACAACTTCGGGCGTCCTCTCAATGTGAGCCTCCCCAGACTGACTGCAGTCTGACCCGCGAATGTGTTTCCGTGGCTGAGGATTTGCTGCTCACCCCGTCGTGGGTCAAAGCCCAGCAGGCGGGCGGAGCTAAAAGTGATTCCTTCAGCGCCCCGCCGGTTTGCTGCGCCGTTACGGTCACAGCAGGCTTGGTTCCCTTCAGCCATGATTTAGCGGGCACCGCAGCGTCAGTGGAGGGGATGCCATCAACAGGCGCTGCCGGTGCGAACTTCACCTGTCCCCACGACAATTGCGTCATAGCTCTGGGTGAAACCCTTCATTGCCGGGTACGTCCTGGGCGGAAATCGATTCGACCTGCCAGAAGTTCTCCTGCATTGGGACAAGCCGTCCGGACGTAAGAATTCGAATTTTTCAAGCCCGAAAAGGGCAGGCATCTCCATCCGGTTGAACACCGAGCCATCACCCATCTCGAGGCCGCAAGCTCCAGGGGTTCCCAGATGACCGCCTCTGGATCGGGTCCAAAACGGCCATCGCCAGGCAAATCCGGCAACGCGGTTTCGACTGCTGTAGGAAGCGCCATAGCTGCCCAGTTGGCGCAACAGTTGTAGAACACTTCGTTCCACAGACCGAGCCTCACAGAAATGTCGCCTCTCAGTGGTAAGTATTGTCGTTAAGACTTCGGCGGGGGCCGAGAGCACTTATCTCAATATGGGGGACGGAACCGATGTTGGTTCGGGAATCATGGGCTGGGACGGCTTCGTCGCTCAGCCAGTTTGTTGCAGCAGAAACTGAAAGCGCACTCAACGCGTACCGGGCACGTCCGGACCTAATTCGCGAACATAGCAACATCGAAGCGGCCATCTCACAGGGCGGGTATGGGCGCAAGCAACTCAACGAACTGGTGCAGAATGCCGCCGATGCCATCAACGAGCCGGGCGGCCGCATCAAAATTGTTCTGACCAAAGACGCGCTCTACTGCGCAAATGAAGGGCAACCGTTCACCGAGGCCGGGTTCCGAACGCTGATGCTGTCTCACTCATCCGAGAAGAGGGATGATGCGATCGGTCGCTTCGGATTGGGCTTCAAATCCGTGATCCAAGTAACCGCTGTTCCACAGATATTCAGTCGAAGCGGGTCTGTCTCCTGGAGCCAGGAACGCAGCCGCGAAACTCTGGAGAAGCTGTACCCCGGCCTGGAAGCCTACCCGATTCTGCGCATAGCAACGCCCGTCGATGCCGTCCTTGAAAGCACCCTGGACCCCGTACTTGCAGAGCTGATGGAGTGGGCCACGACTGTTGTCAAGCTGCCACTCTCGGGCAGCATCAGTTGGCTGTCTGACGAAATGAAGAAATTTCCGCCGGAGTTCCTGCTGTTCTCGGGCAAAATCGGCTCACTGGAATTCGACGACCGCGTTCAGAAGTCGGCCGTGGCTTGGACCGCCACCAGGGACGGCGACAAGGTAGTGCTCGGCGACGGTCTCAAGAGCGACGCATGGCTCGTCTTCCACCATCAGCATGAGGTCAGCGCCCACGCGGCTGTTGAGGCAGGATCGATTGTCGCCCGTCAGCACATTGACGTGACTTGGGCGGTACCCGTCACTGGCAACCAACGCGCCAAGCTCGGGCGTTTCTGGAACTACTTCCCCACGCAGCACGAGACATCGCTGCGCGGCATTGTGAACGCCGCCTTCAAGATGAACGAAGACCGTCACAGTATGCTCCAGACCCGATACAACGAGGAGATCCTGACCAGAGCACTCCCTCGGATGGTGGCGGGTGCACTCCCACGTCTGAGCTCGGAGGAAGACCCGGCATTGTTCCTGGACATCCTCCCCTCCCGCGCAAGGGAGTCATATTCCTGGGCCGACGAAGTCATTAACAAACCGATATTCGCGATCTTGCCGTTCGTCCCCTGCCTGCCGGACCGCTCTGGAACCCTACGCATGCCCAGCGAGATCAAAGTCCAACCCAGTATGGACGAAGCCACGCGGCTGACTAACCTGTGGGACTCTTGGATTCCGCGAGATCGACCCTGGCTGCACGCGGCGGCGTTGCGCGGTCGAGAGTCCCAAGTCATGCGAATCCTTGGCGAAGCCAACCTCAAGCGCTCCTCCATCGAGGAATGGTTGGAGGAGGTCGTCGTTGGTGGCGAGCTTCAAGACTATGAGAACGCCCTGCAATTGGCTGCCCTCATCGACAAGTCCTACAGCGAATACCAGCAAGCAATGCGCCGCAGCCGCATCGTCCTAATGGCCGATGGCAGCGTGCAGCCGCCCATTACGTCGCGCGTCTTCTTGCCACTAGGTCCGGACGACGAATCGCCAAGCGTGGTCTCGTACGACCTGATGCACCACGGCAGCGCCAACAGCTATCTTCGCTCCTTGGACCTTCAAGCTCAGGATGGCCGGGGAGTCATCAGCCGGGTAGCCAGCGAGGTTGCCCAGGACTATACGGACAAGGAGCTGGCCGAATCCCTCTGGCGGCTCACCCGGTCGCTTCCCGTCCCAGAGAGCCTTGGGATCGTCAATGAACGGACGACACCGAGGCGAATCCTCGTCCGGTGCCGCGATACGAAATGGCGGCCGCTCGGTGACGTCTGGCTACCTGGCGGACTCATCCCGCCGTCGAACATCGGGGACGAGCACCTGCTGGTCGATGACCGGTTCCACGGCAACGACCTCCCACTCCTAAAAAACCTGGGCGCAAGGACAACTCTGGGCGAGGCCCAAATGGCTCGTGATGGTTCAACCTACGAGCTCTGGAAGTCGGCAGAAGCAAGCAGGATCTCTTCTGAGTCCCGGACCGGCCCCGCTCCCGTTTCGGAGGCGGGAATCAAGTTCACCCAGGCGTTGACTACCGATGGCCTGCATCTCCTGGTTAACGCTTCTGCGGCGACCCGAGCAAAGGTGACACGCACGCTCTTGAGTCGGCCGCAGTATCCGACGAAAATCGAATTTACGAGTTCTTTCCGCGGCGCGGAGAACATCGACGGACCTGACCTTTGGTGGGTCAAGCAGCATGGCTCATTGGATACTCCTCTGGGGTTGGTGGATACCAAGCAGTGTGTTGGTGCGGTCGAGCGAATCCCGAGTGACTATCTGCCGTACCCGGGACATGAAGAGTCCATTGCCCTGCGCCTGCCCACGGCCATCGGCCAGGTTAACTGGACGTACGTCCTTTCCCTGGCTGAAGCCAAATTGCCCGTGCAACAGCTCCATGAGCTCTACGGCGCCCTGGCGCTCCTCGGAGTCCGTGCCCCCAAAGAGCTGGTCGTGCCGCTGGGCACGGATCGGAAAACCCGCTACTTGACGTCCGAGACGGTCCTAGCGCTGGACCGCGAAAGCCGCGAGTTCCTGGTAAATGTGGCCGCCGCTCCGACACTCTTCACAGGCAACGCAGAACTGGACGGAGCACTTAGGGATAAATGGGGTGTCGAGGCCACCTCCGTCGAATTCCACACTTCGGTCGATGTAACGCCCGTGGATAACGAAGACGCTCAAAGCATCAAGGCTTTGTACCCATTTCTGAAACGGGCGGCAGGAGAAGTCGCCGTTCAGACAGTGTGTGTGCCCTGCACGGCGGTTAGTGAGGTTCGCACCAACAGCTTTGATCCCCGGGCAGAAGCGACTCCGAAGGCGTCCATCCTGCAGGACGGGGTGCTCTACTACCGAGCGCCGCAAACCGAGCAAGCTCTGCTGACGACTATCTTGGGTGCATTCGGAAGCAACAAATCTGCATCTCAGGTCATGCAGACAATGCGGCAACTTAAGAAAGACCACGACGCCGCGATTCGAATTGGACGAGTGAACCGGCAGAAGACCGACGCTGGCAAGGTGGCCGAGCTTGTGGGTCGCGAGACCCTCCGGAAGCTCATCCCCGATGCGGTCATGAAAATGCTTGACGCCAGGGATCTGGAGCTAACAGACGAGCGGATATTCGAGATCGTCAGCAATCTTCACGGCAGCAGCCTCCTCAAAGTGCTCAAGCCGGCGCTGTCCGAAGCAGGCATCGAAACCCCAGACCAATTCCGTGGCGGCCGCACGGCCCAAGAGTTCGTCAAGGAGCTCGGCTTTTCCCCAGCCATGGCTGGAGAGCCAATCAAGAAGAAGCCGGAGCGCGAAGAGTTTGTTGGCCCGGTGGGTTTGAACCCGCTTCACCGATACCAGGAAACGACCAGCAAGAAGATCGTCGACCTCCTTGCCGGGCATACCAAGCACAGCCGCGGCTTGGTGCAGTTGCCTACGGGTGCCGGAAAGACACGGGTAGCCGTTGAATCCGTTATCCGTGACATCAAAACTTCTCCAAAGGAAGATCACCGCCTAGTCATTTGGATTGCTCAATCTGAAGAACTGTGCGAGCAGGCCATCGAGACATGGGCGTACGTCTGGCAGGCGGCGGGAGCTCCCGGCGAGCGAATGGCGGTAAGCCGGCTGTGGGGTGGGAACACCGCCATTCGGGAAGAAACCAAGCTCCACCTCGTCGTCGCAACTATTCAAACGCTCGCCAGCATCCATCAGAGCCGGCGCTCCATGTATGAATGGATGTCGAACCCGGACCTGGTCATCATTGATGAGGCCCACGGGGCGACTGCAACTTCTTACACCCCGGTTCTTTCCTGGTTCGGCCGATCGTTCACCGAAAAGTCCCGGTCATTGCTGGGCCTCTCGGCCACCCCGTATCGGGGGACGAACGAGAAGGAGACTGAGCGACTCGTAGCCCGATTCGGGCGAAACCTCATCGAGCCAGATGAGTTCAGTGCAGAGAATGCCCACGAGTATCTCCAGAGCATGGGCGTCCTGGCCAGGGTGAACCATGAGGAGCTGAAGGGCATCGAGCTTAGGCTGAAGGACATGCGCTCGGCCACGGACGAGGATTCCCAAAGTGCGATGCTTGAGGCCCGGATCGACCTTCAGCAGGTAGCGGACAGCACCCAGCGCAACGAAGCCATTCTGGACCACATCAAGGCTTCAGAAACAAGGGGGCCGACTCTGGTCTTCGCCGCTTCGGTAGAGCACGCCGAGGCCCTCGCAGCTGTCCTCTCCGTTGAAGGCATTCCGGCCGCCGCTATTTCCGGCAAGACCGATCTGGGCCATCGGCGTTCAATCATCGAGGACTTTCGTAAAGGGAAGATCCGCGTGCTGACGAACTTCGATGTTCTTACCCAAGGCTTCGACGCACCCAAGGTCGACGCCGTCTACGTCTGCCGGCCTACGTTCTCACCCAATAAATACATCCAGATGATCGGACGCGGTCTGCGCGGGCCGCTCAATGGAGGAAGCGAAGAAGTGCTGATCGTCAACGTCAAGGACAATGTGGATCAATACGGCCACAAACTGGCGTTTACCCAACTCGACTACCTGTGGAAGGACAACGCCTAGTGCTCGCTGAGATTGAACTTGACGCTAGTCAGCGAGCGGTAGCTGAAGCAGAACCAGAGGCGCGGATGTTTGTCACGGCCGCGGCTGGCCAAGGAAAGACCGAAGTCCTTCTGGCTCGGGTAAAGACCCTGGTGGAAGATGGCCTCAACCCCGCCGACGAAATTTTGGTGCTGAGCTTTTCCCGGGCCGCCGTCGAGGCTGTCAGGAAGCGGGCACGAATCCATGATCTTGACGGGCTTCAAATCAGAACCTTCGACTCCTTTGCCGCGCAGATTCTGATCGACATGGAAGAAGAGTCTCTGGGCGACAGCTTTGACGCCCGGATTCGAAAGGCCACGAGATACATCGCCGGAGACGAGACGCCGGATCGGGTCACTTACCTAAAGCACATCCTGGTCGATGAAGCTCAGGACCTCGTGGGAGACCGCGCGGAGCTCGTTTTGGCGTTGTTCTTCGCTCTCGGCGACGACCTGGGTTTCACCGTGCTCGGCGACCCATTGCAGGGCATTTACGACTTCCAGCTCGAAGAATCAGAATCCCCCCGCACCTCGACGGAGCTCATCGAGACCCTCGTCAATGAGTTCGGCGCCGAGCAACAGACGCTGACGAATCACTACAGGGCCGTGACCGACCGAACGAGGAGTCTCATCTCCGTTGGCGACGAGATCCGCAACCTGGGAGCACTCGACGAGCCAGCGTGCGGGGCCGGACACAGCCTCCTCGACGACTTCCGCAGGGAAGTTTCCAGCGCCTCCGTACTAAATGAGTCAGGGGCTCTCAGCCCGAATGAAGGCGACACAACAGCCCTGCTGTGTTCGACCAACTACGAAGTCCTCATCGCGAGTGAACTTCTGTGGGAGAACGGTTATCCGCACTTGATCCGGCGGAAGGCGCAGGACATGAGTGTGGCGCCGTGGGTTCATCAGGTCTTTAAGGATCTGGAAGACAGGACGTACGACGCCGATGCGATCAAGTCCCGCCTGCACCACCTGTTGGGAGAGGCAGCAGCCGACCGTTGGCTCGCGTTGAAGACAGCCGAGGGCAACTTCTCTGCATACGACTCCCTGGATGTCCCCCAGCTCAGCCAACGGCTGCGCAGCCGGTCGGTCCCGTTGACGCTGACGGTGGCCGACGTCGCTCCGCTGATCGTTTCGACCGTGCATCGGGCCAAGGGGCTCGAATTCACCAATGTCCTCTATCTGCAACCGGAGTTCGGATCTCCGGCCGCAGAGCAGAACGCAGCCACTTTGAAGCAGAAGTACGTGGCCCTTAGCCGGGCTCGAGAAGAGATCGTCTCCACCAAGCTGCCGAAGAAGATCCTCAAGCACGCCGACGGGTCCAAGGGACGATGGCTGGAGAAAGCCTACGGCAAGTACGGTCAGTACACGGCGCGTATGGAGTTCTTGAACTCGGACATCGACGACGTTTCGCCCTATTACGCCGGCGACGGAGACGCTCAAGCGGTTCAGGACGGTCTTGTACTGGGTGATCTTCTGGGTGAAGTCGTCTCCGGCCGCATCGAGTCTCAGCCGGAGGTCGGTGAAATTCCGCGTTACGAGCTGACCGCCAGCGACGGCCGCCGGCTCGGCCGAACCAGTCAATCTTTCGCCTACGCGCTGAAGAAAAATTTCGGCTTCAAGGGCAACCGCAGCCAAGAGTGGCCCATTGCCTTCACCGGTGCCCGGGTTACATCCATCGAGTGCGCCACCGGCCACCCGGAGGAAACGAGACTCGCCGGGCTCGGTTCCTCCGGTATGTGGCTGGTACCCCGGCTTACCGGACTGATCAGCCGGATCAAGGATTAGGAGAATGACAGTGTCGACCCTAGACAGCAAATACGCCTTCCGCCGTGAAATGGTGGACCGGCTTGTAACGGACCTCTACGGGCCCGGTGCATCCGACGAGCTCATCACCGAGCGCCCCCTTGAGCGGTATGTCACGGGAGTTCTCTGGCCGGCGGCAGACGACACCTATTCAGAGGCGCCCGATGAGCCTGAGTCCGTGGCGGCTGCTTCTGGCGAGGCCTCCGTGGACAGCCCGGTGGCCAACGCGCGGCTGACTTATCCTAGCAGCGTGGGCTTGACCGTTTCCGTTGACACAGCACTTTCTACGGTTTTGCTCGTCTCGCCCACTGCCGCCAGGTATGCCCCGGTGCCTACCGTCCGGGACAGCGGCAGCAAACGCCGCGATGCATATGACTGGCAGCGTACGCCACCGGAACTACCCGAGATCGTGATTGACCTGGCTTCAGCTGGGCCCCAGCGGCATCTGCTGGAGGGCGGAGCCCTGGAGCTGTACGCCCTGGTGCGTACTCCCGAAGAGGACGTCGTCACTGTGACCGTGGTGCTGCGGAACACCCAGCCCAAACCTGACCCGACATCAGATAAAGACGTGGCGTGCTGGTTCCAGGCTGGACTCTCCGTTCACACTCCGAAGCCCGCTCTTGTGGATCGTTCCAAGCTGCGCACCAGCCTTCCCACGGACCCTGACCTGGCCTCTTCAGAGCTCCTCTACCGAAACCACATGATCTTCGGCGCCGGGCACGGCTGCGCCGTCCAGGTGGAGGCGTCCGACGTCGAAGGCCGGCGCTGCCGACGAGTGAGCACAACGTTTGTTCCCCGGCAGGATGTCCACCGGTCCATGGCCGGCGTCAGCAACGCCGACCTGTCGCTGTCCTTCATGGGTTCAGCTACCCGCGGTGGTGTCGTCGCGCAGTTGAACCTGCTCGCTCAGGATTACGCCTCGTGGATCGCTGTCTCCCGTGACTCGGTGACGGCAGAGGACCCGGCCCAGGTTCCGCCGCACTTGCGGGGTGTCGCGGCCGAACACATGAAGCAGGCCGGGACGGCTCATGACCGCATCAAAGCGGGTATTCAGCTGTTGATCGACGACGAGAAGGCCTTTGAGGCGTTCCAGCTGGCGAATCAGGCCATGCACATGCAGCGTTCACGGCAGGACTGGGTGCGAAAGGGAGCCAAGGGCGACTTTGAGCTTGGCTCCCAGGCGTGGCGACCCTTCCAGATTGCGTTCATCCTCATTAACTTGCCGTCAGTGACCGACGATCAGCATCCGGAACGCGATATTGCTGATCTCCTCTGGTTCCCCACCGGTGGAGGAAAGACAGAAGCATATCTGGGGCTTGTCGCTTACCTCCTGCTGCTCCGACGGCTACGGAACACGAGTGTCCGGGGCGTGGCCGTGATCATGCGCTATACCCTCCGACTTTTGACAATCCAACAATTCGAGCGTGCAGCCATGCTCATCTGCTCCCTGGAATCTGTTCGGCTGGCGAATGAGACTCGCGTCGGCGGTGCACCCTTCGGTATCGGACTCTGGGTGGGCGGAGGTGCGACGCCGAACGACATCGCAACTGCACGAACGAACCTGGGAAAGCTTCGGAACAATCAGGAGGTCGTCGAAGGAAACCCCAAGCAGATCGAAGCCTGCCCCTGGTGCGGCACTCGGCTCACGGTCGACGACTATCGGATCGTCAAAGTGCCCTCCGACCGGATGCTCGTCAGCTGTTCGAACAAGGTGTGCGAGTTTGCGGACGGCCTGCCTGTCCACATTATTGACACAGACGTCTACCGTGAGCGCCCGGAACTCGTGATCGGGACCGTGGACAAGTTTGCCGGGATGTCCTGGCGGGGTGAAATCGCCACCCTGTTCGGGCGTATATCTGCCGCGGATTCTGGCCCGGATCTTATCATCCAGGACGAACTGCACCTCATCTCGGGACCGCTCGGTTCAACCGTTGGCCTGTTTGAAACAGCGGTCGATTTGGCGGCAAGCGGCATCGGTCGTGAAGGCGGCTCCGCCAACCGGAGGCCCAAAATCATTGCCTCAACGGCCACGATTCGACGAGCCAAGGACCAGATCCGGTCCGTCTTCAACCGCGCATCCAGTCTGTTCCCGCCACCCGGGCTTGACCCCGACGATTCCTTCTTCGCCAGCAAGGCGCCCGCCGGCCAGTTCGGAACGCGGCAGTATGTCGGCGTGTTGGCGTCCGGTACGAGCCACGCCACGCTGATGGTTCGCACCTATGCGTCCTTACTTCATTCATCCAACGTCATAGAAGGGGCCGCAACCGAGGACCGCGACCCGTACTGGACGCTGGTCGGCTACTTCAACAGTCTGCGCGTGCTTGGCTCGGCATATCTTCAGGTATACGACGACGTCCGTGCTCGCCTTAATCTCCTGGCAAAGCGGGAGGGCCGGTTGGGGGCGCGCGGAATCCAGTTGAGTGAGCTCACCAGCCGCGTGGAAAACCATAAGATCCCCGAGGCCCTGAAGTCACTGGAAAAGAGCCTGATGAGTGGCCTCACGCCTGAGGACGTGGTGCTTGCCACCAACATGATCTCGGTCGGCCTGGATGTGGACCGCCTTGGGTTGATGGCCGTCATGGGTCAGCCGCAGTCGAGCGCTGAGTACATCCAGGCGACGAGCCGGGTGGGGCGCCAGCACCCGGGCCTAGTTGTCACTATCTTCAACGCAGCGCGAACGCGGGACCGGTCGCACTACGAGTCGTTCAACGACTTCCACGGCGCTCTGTATCGCGCCGTGGAAGCCACGAGTGCCACGCCATTCGCGGCTCGGTCCCGCGACCGCGGACTGCACGCCACGCTCGTCTCGGCGCTCCGGATGCTCGTCCCCGATTTGCGGGGCACTGCTGGCCACGTGAGAGACGAGTCCCCGGCCGTAGACGAAATTATGTCCTGGATCGGCAACCGTGTAGCTGCAGTGGACGCAGAGGAGGCTCCCTCAACCCGCGAGGAGCTCGAGCGGCTCCTGAACATCTGGCGAAAGGCTGCCCTGGAGGACGCCGACCTGCCGTACGAAGGAAAGAAAAATTCGCCTCGCTCCCTTCTTATCGACTCCAGCAAGGCACTCGAAGATCCCGACTTCGTCTACAGCACGAGCAGCATTCCCTGGCCGACACCTCGAAGCATGCGCGACGTTGATGCGGAGACCGCCCTTCGGCCGGCCCCAATGAGGAAGGACGCCTCCCTTGGCTAGAAAGACCTACGCTGCCCGACGCAGCCAGTTGATCTCCACGTTCGGCGTAGGGAGCCTCTTCCCCGCCGAAAACAACAGCTTCATGATTACGAGCATTGATCAATGGGAGAAGAAACAACTCAAGCCAGTCAGTGAACCACGGCTAGCGCGCAGCCTGAGAGTCGCCGAGCTTCTGCTGCCGCCGGCCGGGGCGCGCGGAAAGATCCCCGTCGTCCGTTTCCCCCAAATGCTCGTATGCCCTATCTGCAGTCGAATAGGAACCGCCAAACAACTGCAGGCGCCATACGAAGACCCCAAATGCGGAATGTGCAAATCCCTCGCTCCGCTTACGCCGTCCCGCTTTGTGGTGGCATGCGGAGACGGACACATCGATGACTTCCCTTATTCGTACTGGGTGCACGGGTTCACACCGAACGACAGCGCCGACCATCTCTTGAGTCTCGCTTCCGAGGGCCGAACTTCGTCGCTCGCCGACATGGTGGTTCGGTGCTCGTGCGGGAAATCTCGGACCATGGCAGACGCGTTCAACTCCATAGCGCTGAAGGAAATGAAGTGCCAGGGAAACCGGCCATGGCTCGGTTATGGCTACCGGGAACGCGACTGCGGCAAAGCACCCAAGACGGTTCAGCGCGGCGCCTCGAATGTTTGGTTCCCGGTGGTGAGGTCCGCAATCTCTATCCCGCCGTATTCCGAATTTCTCGCCAAGGTGGTGACGTCAAAAGCCTCCCAGCTGAGTCAACCGCAGGCGCTGGACCCCGGTTCCACGTGGGTACTCGAGGGCGTAGTCCAGGAATTTGACGGCCGCTTCTCCGTCGACGAACTTCGCGCTGAAATAAAGCGCCAATTCCATGGCAGTGAGGAGACTGAGCTTTCCGAGGACCAGCTGCGGGAGCAGGAGTTCCTCGCACTGATGAACGGTCGCCGCGACAGCCCGGACACAGACTTTGTGGCTGAGAAAGTGGCGGTGCCTGAGTCCCACCAACACTGGATCAAGGCGGCACGCAAAGTCACCCGGCTCAGGGAGGTCCGTGCTTTGTACGGCTTCAGCCGTCTGCACCCCAGGAGTGAGGACAAACCTGATGCTAAGTTGTCGCCGCTATCTCCGGATGACAACCGTCAGAATTGGCTGCCCGCGATTGAGACGCTGGGCGAGGGACTCTTTGTGGCGCTGGACCGTTCACAGGTTGAGGCATGGGCTGAATCGGACTTCGCAGCTGGCCGTGAGAAAGCTCTCCGCCTGAATGCGAAGCGTGCAGCTGAGCAGCGCGGCCAGGACCCGACTCCCGTCAGCATTGTTGAGACCCTGCTCCACACGCTTTCCCACATCATCATCGACCAGCTCTCGCTGGACGCTGGCTACCCCGCGTCGTCTATTCGGGAACGCCTCTATGTAGGTCCGGACCAAGTCGGAGTGCTCTTGTATACGGCATCGTCCGACTCTGCAGGCAGCCTTGGCGGCATCGCTGCACAGGCGAGCCCCGGGCGCCTCGGCCCTTCCTTGGACGAAGGACTGTTCCGCACGTCCTGGTGTTCAGCGGATCCCGTCTGCATCGAGTCCCGCGGTTCTGGTACCGATGCGCGTAACCTGGCAGCCTGCCACTGCTGCGTCCTTGTACCGGAAACCAGCTGCGAGCTGTTCAATTCCAATCTCGATCGCGGTGCCCTGTTTGGCGTTCATGGTCAGATTGGGCTTGGCTTCAAGGATTGGGCGGCGCTGAACCCCATTGCCGCGACTGGCGTTGCGAAACCTGGTGGCGTCTCGGACATATCCCCCAGCGACAACATCCCTCTGAGCGTGCGTCAAAGCCCTTGGCTGACTGTCTACTCCGAGTCAGGTCCCGAGCTCCAGGAACTCATTCCCGAACTCGTGGAGGTCGATGTAGAGCTCGGGGATTGGGGTGCCGATATCGGCCCCGACAATCAGTGGCAAGTTGATCTGTCCTGGGCGGCTTCGCGCGTGGCAGTACTTGTCGAGCGTGATGACGAACGCGACGACTGGCTCGCAGAGCAGGGGTGGACTACCTACCACACGAACGATTTTGCGCCGGCGGACCTCGCAGACAAGCTGGCCGACAAGGTCTACTAAGACGACGTAGGGGGGTCGGTCCTCCGCCCCCCCCCTACGTACGAGACCCTGCCTTAGTCCAGGAAGTACTCGTAGCTCAGCGGCTTCAGGTTCTCCGGCGAGGGCCGCCAATCAGGGTAGACGCTCATCGTCCCGTCCTCGGTGGATATAGAACCATCAAGGTGGCGCTCCCACTGGATGTCCGCCACCACAACCAGATCCGTTGTACCAAAGTCATTCGCGTGCGCGATCTCGTTGCGCGTCAGAATGACCTTCTGCACGTATCCCTGAGAGCCCTTCACTTCGACGTGACGCTCTTCGTCACCGCGTGTTACCAGCAGATCGTAGGACCGGAAGGCTCCGACGTCCTCGACGCTGTACCCGGCTGCTTCGTACTGAGCACTCGCCTGGCGAATTGCCTGCATCTCGATGGCCTTCTTCAGTATCGGGTCAGCGCAAAAGCCCGCGTAGCTCTGTTTGACGCCGTTCTGCCCACTGACGGGCGGCGCAACGAGCGGAATGTCGAATCCACCCCAGTCACTGTCAGGGAGCAACCCGTAGACAGTTTTGACGACTTCCGAGGGCATCTTGAACAGATAGCCCTGATTCGGTTTGAGCCCACTGGTCGGATGCTTCTGGAACGGAAAGTAAATCGTGAGGCCAGCTGTGTCCGTAAAGTTGCGTTCAAGGTCACTTTTGACGTCCAGAATGTCCTCCTGGTAGTCCGCCCGGAGGTCTGTCAGCAAGTAGGGCTGCGGAAGCGCGGTGTACTTGGTGAGGGGAATCGTGTTGGCCGGCTTACCGAACCAGTCCCCTGCCCGAGGCTGCAACTCGCCAGCCACAATCGAGGCGCCGTACATCCCAGATTTGAAGCCCATCGGGTTGTTCTTTCCCACCCAGTGGAGTACGACGTCGCCAACTCGAACATCGTGCATCAGGTCGTATCGGGATGTGTCGGGTGCGATGAGCTCGCTCCCCCAGGTGTCCACGTTGACCAGTTCCATCCAGTAACGCTGCGTGGTGTCCCCGTCCCACCAGCGCGCCTTTTTCCCGACAGTGCTAACCGTCATTTCTCCCCCCAAATGTTTGTGAATATCACTTAAGTATTGAAACTACTTTGTACCAAGCAGCTCTGACGGTTTTCCGCTCCACGACACGACCAAACCGTCCCGGGCGCGTGTGGCCGCGACATAGAGCAGCGACCGTTCACGAAGAATGGCGTCGGCCCGCTCAGCCGGCGGCAGGTCCCTCACCTGATAGGAAGCTGGCAGGGTTTGTTCCGAAATCCCGAAAAGAACAACCCGGGTGAATTCCATACCCTTGGAGCGGTGCATCGTCATCACGGACGGCACACCGGGCACCGTCGCTACACCCGCCGTCCTGGCTTCGAGATCGCGCTCGTTCAGCCCGTTGATGACTTTGCCAACCTGGAAATTGGAGCGGACCAGGATTCCGACCGTCTCCAGCGGCACCCCTTCGTCTTTCCACTTCCGCAGATAGACAGCAAGGTTGTCCAGTTCCTCAACGATAGAAGCAGACGCCACTTCTTCCGGCCGCGGCCCTACCCGCGAAGAGGTGTAGCCATAAATTGACTCCTGATCGCCTTCGATATCCGTCACCGGGACACCGCTGAGAAGCCCGACGGCGTACGCCAGGTTCTGCTGCGTGGTGCGGTAATTGAGAGTCAGCCGGCGTGACCGGCCGACGATGCCAATCCCAAAACGGGACAACGGGACCTTCTGGCCGTAGATGCGCTGATGCGAATCCTCAGCAATGAAAAGGTCGTCCGGCCCCCGCTGGGCCAGCTCCCGGAGGAACCGCCAGTGGCCCGCGTGCAGGTCCTGCGCTTCATCGATCAGTACATGATCAACAAGGCGCGCTCCGCTGGCCGCGGCACGCTGGCGAAGCACCAGTGCAGCCAGGTGCGCCAGCTCCACGAACGAGGCATGCATTTCGATCCTGTTGTAATACCGGTAGGCTTCCACGACCTTCCAAACGGCGAGCCGCTTAGCGCGGTTCAAGGCTGTGCCGCGACCAGCGCGCGGCACCTTCAGGTACTCGTCCTTGTCACTAATGAAGTTGGGCAGGACCACCGTCTCGTACTCCTGCTGCAAGAATGTCGGATTGGCGAGCTCGAGCTCCAGCTGATGGTCAACGTCGGCCAGGGCTGACTCCCACTGCTGCCGCGCGCCGTCTATGTCCAGAATTTTCCCCGGCGCGGAGACCTCCAGGCCGAAAAGTTCCTTCATGGTGCGGCGCTGCTCGATTTCCTGTGCTCCACGAAACACTTTGCTGACGAGTGAGTCCACACCGGAAATATGGATGCCGGGTGCTCCCGGCTTGGCCGCCCGGGGAAGATCGGGATCCAGCTTTGACAACCCGCTTTCCAGCGAGTCGGCAAGCGTCGTCGTGTAGGTCGTCAGAACAATCCGCGACGCCGGTTCAGCCGCGGCCAGCATCCGGGCACGGTGGAGAAGGACTACCGTCTTGCCGGTTCCGGCACCCCCCGAGAGTCGGAAGGAGCCGTTGTATCGGCGCTCGGAATAGACACGCTGTTCGGGATGCAAGAACGTGCGCCACGAATCGAAATCTCCACCTTCGATGACCTTTTTGAGCTCGTCCGAGTTGTCGCCCACGAACGTGAATTGCATCTTCGTGGCTGGATGCTCCAGCGACTTCCGAATCTTCTCCTCTTCACTCGCCCGCGGGTCGTCCTCGTAGCGGCTCAGCGCGAGCTTGTCCTGGACGTCCTGGACGGAAGTGCCGGCTGCCAGTTCGAGGAGCGCAGTCGCCTGCCACTCCGGCGCCTCATCCAAGACGTCCAGGAGTTCTTCGTCCGAGCACGCGGCGAATGCCCGGCCTACAAGGTCTGCGGCGAGGCCAAGTTCTGAAACAAGTTCAGCTGGATCCATGCCGCAACCCAGAAGCGGGTTGAGCCAGAGTTCGGATGTCTCCTCCTGACGCGACCCGGTCTCCTCTTCAGGAACCTGAGACTCGACATCAGGCTCCGGCGTCGGAGCGTCAGGAACAACTGGCATGGCAGGCGGGATCTGCGGAACGACAGGCAGCTCATCGTCGGGCGTGGAGGCTCGGATGACCTCGAGGACGCCGTTAATGGAGTTCACTTGGAGCACGCTGGACCGCGCGATGTCGATAGCCTCGTCGTGCGGCCAGGCGCCGTAGTAGAAGTAGTGCGGGATGGTGTCGAAGGCGACTTTGAAGAGCACGGCCCGGTAGTTGAGATCGATCCGGCCCGTTCGCACTCGGGGATCTGCCGGCGTATGCATCGGTTCGATGTGGAGCCCGGGCGCCGTGTCGTCCTTCTGGAGCTTCTCGAAGAAGGCGTACACCTTGTTCTTCATGGCGCCGTCGATCTTGTCCTTCTGCTTGATCCATGTCACCAGCGCCATGTCATGCTCCCTTCGCCTTCGGCAGTTCGCGAAGTTCGTCGATGTCTGTTCCAACAGTGGCCCAACCGGCCGTCTCAAGATCGGCGCACCTGTCGTCGCCGTCCGGCATGTCGGCTACGACCTTGGACTTGCTGCCGACCCTCGCGACGAAACGCCCCCCGCCATTATGTACCAGGCACCGGTCCACCCTGCTCCTGACGCCGCGGAAATGGCCGATATTTCACAGAGTGGCTACAACTCCAAATCTGCCCGAGCGCTTCCCGCAACGCAGCCCCGGCACCATGTAGTCTGGCCCGACGCGGTTGCCAGCAGCTCAGGGGGAATTGAAGCCATATGTCCAAAATGACTCAGTCCAAAGTCGTGAGCCGTGTGGCTACTGACTGGGCGGGTAACCCCGAACTTCGGGAGTCGCTTGAGCGCGAACAGGGTGAAACCATTAACTCGTACGCCGCCAAACCCAAGCTACTTCTGGAGCATTTTAATGAGGAGGATGGGTACCGCGCGGGAAGCTACGGGCAACGGCTCATCCCAGAACTCATACAGAATTCGGCCGACGCCATGTCTGGGCCTTCAGCTGGGCGGCTTCAGCTGCTTCTCACCGACAACTACCTCTATTGCGCCAACGACGGCGAACCGCTCACCAACGACGGAATGATCGCAATCCTGAATTCCCACATGAGCGGCAAGTCCAACGAGGACCTTGGGCGGTTCGGTTTGGGCTTCAAGTCCGTCTTGGCGGTAACCAGCAAGCCGGAAGTCATCAGCCGATCTGTCAGCTTCTCATTCGACCGGGAGATTTCGCGACAAAGGCTCACTGCAGCGGGAGTCAATGACGCATCAATCCCCTTGCTTCGCTTGGGATGGCTACTCGATCCCATTCGGGCATTTGAAAACGATCCTGACCTTGCCCAACTCGCCGACTGGGCCTCTACGATCATCAGACTCCCCTTGGAGGCGGGTCCCGAGCTGGCGGAAAAGGGCATCGCGGCACTCGAGCCAAACATCCTCTTGTTCATGCCGATGGTCCGCACCCTTACCGTTACGCGACGCACCGCGCTTGAACAGTCAGAGCAAGTGTTGGCAGTGGCAGCTGGAGCTGATGGATGGGCCACTATCAGCCGCAACGATCATCAGCATTCGCGCTGGCGCGTTCACTCCAAAGTCATGTACCCGTCGACGGAGGCGCTGGCAACTGTTCCCAAGGCAATTGCGCGCCCGAAGATTCTCTTGTCCTACGCCGCTCCGGAAGAGACCACCAGCCGCGGTCACTTCTCAGCTGTGTTCCCGCTGAAGGATCAGACTACCGCGCGAGGAATCCTCAGTGCGCCATGGCATATCAGTGACGATCGTACCGGCCTTCTTGTCAGCAGGTTCAACGACGAAATCATTGCTACCTTTGCGGAGCTCATCCTTGAAACGGTTTCTCATTTAGGGACAAGCGAGGACCCCGGCCGGTCGCTTGAGTACCTACCAGTGGAGCCAGCAGACACAACATTCCACTATGACCGGGAGCTGTCCCGGCACATTCGTCGCATCGCCAAGGACTACGTCTGTGTACCCGACTGTAGCGGGAACTACAGAAAACCAGGGAGTGTCCGATTGCCGAATCTGGACCTAAAGCTGACGGAGGATCACGTCAAAACGTGGGCCTCCAGCACGTATACGCCGGACTCGTGCGCTCATTGGACCTGCTATCGCAATGACACCCGCCGTTCGCGGCTCCGGGGCCTCGTGCGCGGTTTCGGAGCCAAGCAGGCGAATGAGAGACGGCTGGCTGAGTGGCTCGAGCAGATGGTGCGCCGAACAGATCTCCAATCCTGTCTCAGCGCATTGCTCCTCCTGACTACTTTCAGCGACGACAAACTGGCTTCCCAAGGAACTAAAGTCCTCGCCGTGCCCACGTCTGGAGGTCGACTGGCTAGGGCCGATGCGACCGACACCGTCTTCATTGCGTCAGAGATTCCGAGGGCATTGATGGGTACCGGACGAGTCGATGCTAATTTCCTGCGTTTACCTGGCGCCCCAGAGGCACTGCAACTACTCGGTTTCGAGCAGTTGACAATTGAGAGACAGTTCCGCCTGCTCCTAGAAAAGAACAAAAGACCGTGGACGCATGAAGATTGGAGTGCATTTTGGCAAACAGCGAGCCAGTTATCGAAAGAGGAATCGATCGCCGCGATAGTTGAATACTGGAAAAGGCAGCCTGACTTACGCGTCCACGCGGGCGATGGATTATGGAGAAGCCCAAAAGTGCTCCTTTCCCCAGGTTTCGTAACGCCTCGGAATCCTTCGATTACGGTAGGACCAGCGTTTGCCGCAGAATGGCACTCGCTTCTGTCACTCCTTGGAGTTACAGGAAGTCCAACACTCACCTCAGTAACGCATCTCGCAAACGACAGCGTTTTTCATGAGTATAAACAGTTTGCCGACCAAGAGTTCACCAAGAAGTACGCCAGCCATTCTTCATTTCTGGAATTTAATCAGGACGCAGGCCTCGGGCCGCTGTGGCCTCTTACCGCGTTCCGACGAGACGAAGACTGGGAGTCTTTGGCGCAATGGACTCTCAGCCTTCTACAGATCGCCGCGAAGAAAGAGTGGACCTACTCGAACTTCTTTGCCCGGACCGAGACGGGTTCAGAAAAAATCGTCGTGCAAGCGCCTCATCTTTGGGCCGTGGACAGGTATGGTTCAGCCCGCACAACATGGGGCGAGCGCCCGCTAAATACCTCGGTGGCGACCTCTCTCATGCGATTTGGGAAAGTACTTCCCGTGGTCACTGAGCTTGCAGTCTCCACCAGCTCAATGCCATCGGATCTCAGCACCGTGACGCAGGATTTGTTCCGTGAGGGATTGTCTCGCTTGACCTCGGAGACCGACCCTTGGGTACTGGGAGAATTTCTCGCAGCAGCATGCCGTTCACTAGGCAACCTACTCGATGAGTGCAATATAGCCGCGTCGATCGCTCGCCGTTCAACGAACTTCAGCGCTCAAATTGTGCTCGTTGTGCGCTCTCAGGCAGAAGCGGAATTTGTGGCGGGAATTGGCGCTCCCTTCGTCGCGTGTCACCGTACGGAAGACTACGAAGATCTGATCGAGCAAAATGCGTTTGCTGATCTCCGAGCAGGTCTCGCACTTACGGTCCTCACGGAGGGTGCGGGCGTTCCCGAAACGGTCTTCGACCGCTTCGGCCGGCTTCGGACTCATCCGAAAACCCGCGATGCCCTGAGGTCAGTCAGTTTGGTGCAATGCAAGGCAGTACAGTATTCCTGGCAATCACCGGCCGGCACCCTTTCGGCAGCTACAGACTCAGCGCTGGACAACGATGTTCTATTTTTCTCCGAAGAACTCACAGACCCAGAAATCCTGCGGCGGCTTGTTCGCGCAACCAACCTCGACCTGGACGAACGAATGCAGGAAGGCATTCTCCGGTCCTCGCTGAGCATCGAAGCCGAACGTCGCAGAAGGCGTTGCCGGGAAGCCGACGACGTCCCGTCCAAGCTCTCTGCCCTGGTTTCCGTTGGAGTGATGGAAAAGATGTTGCCCGTGGGACTCATCGCTCTCATCGGCCAATCCGGTCCAGATGCTGACTTAGAAGTTCCGCAGCTCTTCAGCAGCGTTTTCGGAGAATCAGCTTTGGAGGAGTTGTCCAATGAGCTGTCCATCGTTGGATTTGAGCCGCCGTATCGGTGGAGCGGAAGCACGGCGGCACGGCGATTTGTCATAGACCTCGGATTCGCTGTGGAATTTGCCGGGGAGCCAGGCAAGGCGCGGGAACCGCGTATCTCTGTTCCGGGCCCTACCAAAGTGGAACCGCTCCATGACTATCAACGCGAACTTGTCGACGAGGTCAAGGCTTTGGTGGCCTCCAAGGGGAGGGGCATGCTCCACCTCCCCACCGGTGCAGGCAAGACACGAACGGCCGCCCAGGCCGTTGTTGAAATGATGAAGTCCCAGGAGATCAACTCGGCGGTACTTTGGGTTGCTCAGTCTGATGAGCTTTGTGAGCAGGCATTGCAAACTTTCGAGTCGCTGTGGCGGGCCTACGGTGACGATCGTCGTTTGGATATCCACAGATTTTGGGGAATCAACGATCTCGGTGAGGATCCCGGTGGGGGATCCCGCATTGTCATCGCGACCGACGCGAAACTGGCAAGACAAATCGGAGAGGACTACAGCAGCTGGCTCCGCCGCGAGACTTCCATGGTCATCGTGGATGAGGCACATTTAGCCATGGGTAAGAACTACCGCGTATTTCTAAGAGCGCTGGGAATCAATGAGAACGAATGCGCCCTACCACTACTAGGTCTCACGGCTACGCCTTTTAGAGGAAACAACGTGGATGCCACTTTCGAACTTGCCGCCTTCTTCGGGCACCGGAAGCTGGCCATGAGGGCGTCAGACCCCACGAAGGAGCTGCAATCGAGGGGCATTCTGTCCACGGTCACACACGAGATCCTTCCCGGGTCCCGCGTGGAATTGCTGGGCGACGAACTGAGCCGGCTGAAGTCACAGGGGCTCATCCCTCAGAGCGTGATGAGCCGTATCGCCCAGGACCAGAACAGAATGCGGACCCTTTTGACACACATCATTGAACTGCCTGACGACTGGCCCGCATTGGTCTTCACTCCGTCAGTTCAATCGGCGCGAATCCTCGCTGCCCTGCTGCAAATTCGAGGTGTGTCGGCTGTGGCCTTGAGTGGTGAATCAACCCCCGCCGTTCGCCGAAGGGAAGTTGAAAAGTTTCGCCGAGGCGAAACTCGTGTTCTCGTGAACTGCGATCTGTTCACTCGCGGTTTTGATGCACCCAACGTTCGCGCCCTCTATGTTGGCAGACCCACGTTCAGCCCCAATGCCTATCTGCAAATGGTCGGTCGGGGGCTACGAGGGCCATCCAACGGAGGTAGCAAAAAGTGCTTGGTCGTGAACTTCACTGACACTTTCGGAGAGTTTGGTGAGGATCTCGCGTTCAAGAAGCTCGACTTTCTCTGGGGCAGCGAGCAACCGCTTTCGGCTACCCGCGATCACGAACCTCCGGTAACACGGGCCCTGAGGTCACAACCGGAGCGGACAGATGCGCCACTGCACGGGGGCGCGACGGCCATCCCCGGATTACTTGGCGCGGGAGACGAGCCGCGAATAGATAAGATTGTGCGCCAACCAATCAGGAGTGGCTTCGATTTCCCAATTTTCGGCTGAGAAAATCGAGAAAAGCTCCTACTTGCGATTGCTTCGCCTTCCCCGCTGGGTCCACGGGCACGGAAGTGCAGCGGGCGTGGCCCGCCAGCATCAACCGGATACTGGCATGATGGGGCCGGCCTCGGCAACTAGAGGGACTTTGGTAGCCGCACATGGCCGAGCACAGCGAGGCGCAGGATCGATGAGGATATGGGGGGCTCCCAGCCTGTGGTGCAAGGATCCAGTAGTGAAAATGCAGATGAGCTCGTACTTGCCGCGCCACCATTCAAGCTGTGGCTCAGGTCGACGTCGCCTGACACGCCCGAAGTAGTGGAACGATGCCAGCAGATCGTATATGCGACAGCAACGAGCCGCGAGGCCAAACACGCATACCAGCAAGTGGCAGAAACCTTCAAGAAAAACGGGAAGAAGTAGCCCTACGCCAGCCGCCGCTGCCGGAACATCGGGAACTGCCCCCTGACCCGCACCACCGTCCCAAGCACGCCCGGCTTCCAGGCCAAGGTCCGCTTCAATGACTCCCATCGGATGCGCCAGCACGCTGCGACGAAGGGAGATGGGCGTGGCCTGGCACACCCCCGGCCACGTAGCCGCCGTTCAACGCTTATCAACAGCCTGCATAATGCTTCGCCGAGGCGAGGCGAGGCACGAAGGTGGCGAGCTGACCGGCTACGTCGGTAAAACGGCTGTGGACTTGATTGCCCCGGTCGATCAAGTCCACAGCCGTCTAAACTGGCCGCCAGGTTCTTGTCAATGGCGTGAAAGCATCTGACTTGTCGAACTCAAGAGTGGACCAACGGGGCGTCTGCGACCACTTTCCTCAGAAAAGCGTCTTGCTACTTCAGTTTGTATGTCACCTTGCCGATTTCGGTCGCACCAAGATCGCTTGATGCGACGAGATCTACAGCAGTTGTCTCATCATCAAGTTCATAGGCAATGGCGTTTTCAACCGTTCCGCCCTTCTTGATCTTTTCCGTCTGGCTGCTTAGAAACCGGTCATCGGGCAGAGACCCAACCTCAAGCTTGTTTTCTGCGTTTGGATTATTGTCTTGATAGGCCGTGATGGCATACAGGAAGTTCATCGGACTGACGTCTTTGCCAGCTAGGTTTGTAGTTTTGTACCAAAACGCAATGACAGGCTTTTTTCCGTATTCATTGCCCTTCTCGCCCACTGGAATGATCTTGTGAGCCGTGATGGCAATTTTCACCTGCGGTGTAGTAAGTACGCCCTCTTTAAAGTACGAATCACTTGTCGAAATGGCCTGTGTCGGGCTCGCACTCGCCGAACTGTTGGTACTTGAGTTACTGCTCTGGGCAGACGGCGCACCGCACCCACCCAGCACCAGAGCAACCGAAGCGCACGCAAGCAGCACCAAAGACTTCTTCATCTAAAACTTCCTTTATCCCCCGCTTGCTAAGCAAGCAAATATTTACACTTCAGTGTACCGACCGAATTATAGCCCCGAGTCCGCCCGCCTTTTGATGACTATTGGTTGAGTGTGCACAGCAGTAGTCCAGCTAAAGGGGCAGGGATTGCTAAATGGCACCATTGGATCAAGCCGCGACATCATATACGGTGCGATACGGCGCGGCGTCAACAGCCGAGGCAACGGGATCATTAGGGATGTCGATCAGATGAAGCCGTTCAAGTCGTGGCGGGCCGCCGGCACTACCGTGAACTTTAGGGGCAAATGGCACGCCCGGTTGTCCAGCTGGGGATCGGCCGTCGGGCGCCAAGAGTCAGCGCTTCCGAGGGACGTTGACGCGAACATCGGCGGCCTGAATTTCATCGAGCACCCACCGCTGGTACTTCGGGTGGTCCGGGTACTTCTTACGAAGATAGTCCCGGATGACTTTTCCCGGGCGGTGCTCGTCGGTGTAGCCGAGTTCCCGAGCGATTTCGGCAGGTTCATATGTAGCCACAACCCTGAGTGTAGCCGGCGACCTGGTCACGTCAGACGTGAGTTGGCCGCGAGCGCCCAGAGGTCGATACCTCATCTGAACAGGCAGATGCCTCGCGAAAGTTTTAGCCCCGCCCGTCTCGAATCCATCGTTTACGAAACGCAACGCGATCCCGCACCCACCCCCTACTGTTGAACCTGCACCGAACGAAACCGTTTACGTAAACCGTTTGCGTGACTGTCATCATGACGGCGTACGCAACCAGCAGACACCCTCAGGGAGGAGGAACAGTGGCAACCATCCGCGATGTCGCCAAGCACGCCGGCGTCTCCCCCGCCACTGTTTCCCGCGTGGTCAACGGCCTGGTCGGCTACTCCGACGAAACAAGGGAACGGGTCGAAAAAGCGGTCAGGAGCCTCAGCTACGAAACGGACTCCCTGGCCCGGGGCCTGAAGACCCGGCAGACGTCCGTCATCGGGCTCCTCGCGCCCATGGTTTCGGATGCCCTCGCCTCCCAGGTGATGCAGGGCGTCGAGGAGGAAGCGCAAGAACGCGGCTATGCCGTGATGCTCGGCCGTACCGGCGCCAAGTCGGCCTACATCGCCGGCTATCTTCGGACCCTGCGCACCTACCGGGCCGCCGGCGTCATCCTCATCTCCGCGGTGATCACGCCGGAGACCCGGCAGCTGCTGGGGCCCAGTGTCCCCATCATCTCCGTCGCCATCAGCGACAAGTCGGGCTCGCCCAGCGTGGCGATCGACGACGAGCAGGCAGCCTACGACGCGACCCGTCACCTGCTGCGGCTCGGCCACCGGCGCATCGGCCTGCTCGCCGGGGACCCGGCGTCGGTCTACGTGGCCCAGCCCCGCCAGCGCGGCTACCTCCGCGCCATGGCCGAGGCCAAATGCACGCCGGTCACCGCCACCGGGACCTTCTTCTACGAAAGCGGCGCCCCCGGCGTCGACGAACTGCTACGGCAGGATCCCGGCCTCACCGCGATCTTCGCGGTCAGCGACGAGATGGGCGCCGCCGTCGTCAATGAACTGCAGCGGCGTGGCCTCCGGGTGCCGGAAGACGTCTCCGTCCTCGGCTTCGACAACACTTCCACCTCCCGGCACGTGAACCCGCCGCTGAGCACCATGGCCCAGCCGCTCGAGGAGATGGGACGGATGGCGGTCAAGAAACTGCTCCGCTCCCGCGACCTCGGACCAAAGATTATGCCGCACCGGCTCATCGAGCGCGGCTCCACCGCGCCCCTTGCCGAGCCACCGCCGACCCCACCCGTGAACACGCGGGCGGCACCCGCAACCCCCGAAACCGGCACCCTGGAACCGGTCGGCTAACCCGGCCGACCAACCCCCACAGATTTACCCACCAACGGCCCGCGGCATCCGCATGCCCGGAGCCGGACTTCAGCACGCACCAAACCAAGAAAACCAAGGAGCAACACATGAGGCAGCGCCGCCGCACCTGGCAGACTCTTCTCACCACCACCGCCACCCTGACCGTGGCCGCCGTCGCCCTCACCGGCTGCGGCGGAACCGCCCGCGAGGCCAAGAGCGCCCCGAGCGCCGCCGCGGCGTTCGAGGGCAAGGGGCCCATCAACTACGTCTCCTCCCGTGACTCCTCCAAGGCCGCGAACAAGAGCATCGAGGAATGGAACGCCGCCCACCCGGAGGAGAAGGTCACGTTCATCGAACTGCCCGACTCCGCGGACCAGCAGCGCCAGCAGCTCATCCAGAACGCCCAAATCAAGTCGGACACCTTCAGCGTGCTGAACCTGGACGTCGTCTGGAACTCCGAGTTCGCCGCCAACAAGTGGATCCTGCCGCTCCCGGCCGACGCCGTCCCCACCGACAAGATGATCCCCGGCCCCGTCAACGCCGCCAAGTACCGCGACACCCTCTACGCCGCCCCGTACTACACCGACGGCGCGCTGTTCTACTTCCGCTCCGACCTGCTCAAGGCCGCCGGCATCGCCGCCCCGCCCAAGACCTGGGACGAGATGAAGACCGCCTGCAAGGCCGTCCTGGCGCTTCCGGAAGCCAAGGGCATGTCCTGCTACGCCGGCCAGTTCGACAAGAACGAGGCCCTCACGGTCAACTTCTCCGAGGCCGTGGCCTCCGCCGGCGGCTCGATCGTCGACGCCGACGGCAAGCCCACCGTCAACACCGCCGAGGCCAAGAAGGGCCTGAACCTGCTGGTGGACGGCTTCAAGGAAGGCCTCTTCCCCTCCGACGCCATCACCTACCTCGAAGAGCAGGGCCGCCGCGCATTCCAGGACGGCAAGCTCGTCTTCCTGCGCAACTGGCCCTTCCTCTACTCCTCGCTGAGCGCCACTGACGGCTCCAGCAAGGTGGCCGGCAAGTTCGGCGTCACGTCCATCCCGGGCACCGACGGCCCCGGCGTCTCCACCCTGGGCGGCCGCAACCTCGCCGTCTCCCCGTTCACCAAGAACAAGGCCACCGCGCTGGAGTTCATCAAGTTCTTCACCAGCGAGGAGCAGGCCCAGAAGCGCCTCGCGCTGAGCTCCCGCGCCCCGGTGTACGCGTCCCTCTTCGAGGATCCCGCCGTCGTCGCCAAGCGCCCGTTCTTCCCCACCCTGCTGAAGTCGCTCAGCAACGCCCAGCCGCGCCCCAAGGTGGTCCAGTACGGCGCCACCACCAAGGCGATCCAGGAAGAGGCCTACGCCGCGATCACCGGCAAGAAGGACACGGACACGGCGCTGAACGACATGCAGGCCAAGCTCACCGAGCTCGCCTCCAAGTAGTCCGCACCCTTCTAGCAACACCGCGTACTACAGCACTCTCAGCGGCATCGGGCCGGCCGGATCCTTCCGGCCGGCCCGGCAGCCGCCACCCTTTTTCTTTAACTTTCTTTAGCTCCGCAGGATCCCCTTCTTAGGTCCCCAGTTAGGTTCCGAAAATGACGACGACGACCGCCCCGCCCGCCGGCGTGCAGCCCGCGCCGGAAACCCCCAAGCCCCGCAGGCGCGCCCAGCGCACCGCCGGCGAAGGCCGCATGGCCGCCCTCCTCCTCTCCCCCACCCTCCTGGTCCTGGCCCTGGTTATCCTGTACCCGCTGCTCTCCGCGGTGCACCAGTCCCTGTTCCGCGCCGAATCTGGCCTGGACGCGGACGGCTTCGTCACCGACGTCGACGCCTTCGTGGGCCTGGCCAACTACGCCGACCTGTTCGTCGGCGAATCCGGGCGCCGCTTCCTCAACGCGCTCGGCAACACCACGTTCTTCACCGTCACCACCGTGTTCCTCGAGACCGTCCTGGGCCTCTGCCTGGCCCTGGCCATGAACCGCGCCTTCCGCGGTCGGTCCTTCCTGCGCGCCAGCATCCTGGTCCCCTGGGCGGTGCCCACCGCCGTCTCCGGCCTGCTGTGGCGCTGGATCTTCCAGTCCGACGGCATCGCCAACACCCTGCTCGGCAGCGAAATCCTCTGGACCGCCGAGGGCAACGCCTCCCGTGCGGCCATCATCATCGCCGAGGTCTGGAAGACCGCCCCGTTCATCGGCCTGCTGGTCCTCGCCGGCATGCAGGTCATCCCCGCCGAAGTCTACGAGGCGGCCAGGATCGACGGCGCCGGCTGGTGGCGCCAGCTCGGCTCCATCACCCTGCCGCTGGTCAAGCCCACCCTTCTGGTCGCCGTGCTGTTCCGCATGCTCGACGCGCTGCGCATGTTCGATCTGCCCTTCGTCCTGGTGGGCCCGGGCAAGGAGTCCGTGGAGACCCTGTCCATGCTGGCCTGGGACGAATCCAACCAGCTCCGCTACGGCTCCGCCTCCGCGTTCGCCGTGATGCTGTTCCTCTACGTCGCCCTCGTCGCGATCGTGTTCGTCAAGGTGCTCGGCGCCGACGTCACCGGCGCCAAGGAGCTGAAACTGATCTCGAAGAAGTCCCGCACCAAGGCAACCCGCACGCGGCCTATCGCTGAACAGGAAATCGCCGAACAGAAGAAGGCCGAGGCCACCCGATGACCATCTCCGACCTCCGCAACGCCGCCACGGACTCCGGCGCCGGCACACCCGGGGCGACTGACGCCGTCGTACCCGGCAAACCGAAAGCGCAGCGCACCTGGCGCTCCTACTCCGTGTACCTGGGCCTGGCGCTGATCTTCGCCTACTGCCTGGCGCCGTTCTACTGGATGCTGGTCTCCAGCCTGCGCCGCACCGCCGACATTTTCGACAACACCCTGCTGCCGGCGCCGTTCTCGCTGGAGAACTACGTCAAGGTGTTCGACGGCTCCACCATGTTCGGCCAGGCCCTGCTGAACTCCCTGATCGTGGCCGGCACCACCACGGTGTTTGCCCTGCTCCTGGGCGTATTCGCCGCCTACGCGATCTCCCGGCTGAACTTCCGGTTCAAGTCGCTGATCCTGGGCGTCATCATCGCGACCTCGATGTTCCCCGGCATCTCCGTGGTGGTGCCGCTGCTGCGCCTCTTCACGGACCTCGGCTGGATCAACACCTACCAGGCCATGATCGTCCCCAGCCTGTCCTTCGCGATCCCGCTGGCGGTCTGGAACCTCACCACATTCATGAAGGCCCTGCCGTTCGACCTCGAGGAAGCCGCCATGATCGACGGCTGCACCAAGTGGCAGGCGTTCCGCCGCGTCCTGCTGCCGCTCGCCGCGCCGGGCGTGTTCACCACCGCGATCCTGACCTTCATCCACAGCTGGAACGAGTTCATCATAGCGCTGTCCATGATCAACGACCCCAAGATCCAGACCGCCACGGTCGCGATCTCCAAGTTCACCGGCGCCACCGAATTCCAGGCGCCGTTCGGTGAGCAGATGGCCGCCGGCGTGATCGTCACCGTACCGTTGGTCATTATGGTGCTGATCTTCCAGCGGCGGATCGTCGAAGGCCTCACGGCCGGGGCGAGCAAATGAGCGCCGTCCTGCCGGCGGGCCCCATGGCGGGCGCTGTCGAGGAAACCACCATCGCGCCCGCCCCCGACTGGTGGCAGTCCGCCGTTATCTACGAGGTCTACCCGCGCTCCTTCGCCGACGGCGACGGCGACGGCGTGGGCGACCTCGCCGGCCTCACCGCCCGGCTGCCGTACATCGCCGCGCTCGGCGTCGACGGCATCTGGATGACCCCGTTCCAGCCCTCCCCGCAGGTGGACCAGGGCTACGACGTGACCGACTACTGCGGCGTGGACCCGCTGTTCGGCACCATGGAACAGTTCGAGTCTCTCCTGGCGCAGGCGCACGCGCTGGGCCTGCGGATCCTGCTCGACGTCGTCCCCAACCACTGCTCCTCCGAGCACCCGCTCTTCCGGGCGGCCCTCGCGGCCAGCCCGGGTTCGCCGGAGCGGGGCATGTTCCACTTCGTGCAGGGCCGCGACGGCCAGACGCCGCCGAACAACTGGCAGAGCGTGTTCGGCGGCCGGGCGTGGAGCCGAGCCAACCCGGACTCTGCAACCGACCTTGACTGGTACCTGCACCTCTTCTCGGCCGGCCAGCCGGACTGGAACTGGCGCAACCCCGCCGTCGGCGATTACTTCGACGGCGTGCTGCGCTTCTGGTTCGACAAGGGCGTGGACGGGCTGCGCATCGACGTGGCGCACGCGCTTTTCAAGGCCGACGGGCTACCGGATTCGCCGTCCGAGGGCGGGGTGGTGGACGGGCTGCGATCCAACCCGCAGGTCTCCGACCAGGAGGACGTCCACGAGGTCTACCGCCGCTGGCGCACCATCGCGGAGAAGTACGAGCCGCACCGCCTGCTGGTGGGCGAGGTCAACCTAGAACCGGCCCGCGCCGCCCGCTACACCCGCGCCGACGAGATGCAGCAGGCCTTCGCATTCGCTTTCGTGAAACTCGGCTGGGATCCGGAGGCGTGGGCCGCCGTCGGCAACGAGCTCGAGGCGGCGCGTCTGGAACACGGTGCCGCCCCGACGTGGGCGCTGGAAAACCACGACATCGTCCGCTCCGTCACCCGCTTCGGCGGCGGCGAGCTCGGTGGGGTGCGGGCGCGGGCCGCGCTGGTGGCGCTGCTGGGACTGCCCGGAGCGGCGTACATCTACCAGGGCCAGGAGCTCGGGCTGCCCGAGGTCGAAGTTCCGGTGGAGGCCCGGGTGGATCCGATGTGGGCCCGCGGCGGCGTCTGCCGCGACGGCGCCCGCGTCCCGCTGCCATGGACAGAGAACGCGGCCCTGAGCCACGGCTTCTCGCTCGGTGAACCCGCGGCGGAGCCGTGGCTCCCGCAGCCCGCAGACTGGGGATCCCACGCCATCGAGCTGCAGGAACAGGACCAGGACTCAGCCCTGAACCTCACCAAAGCGGCGCTGGAGCTGCGCCGGCAATTGTGGAAAAACGAGGTCTTCACCGCGGACGACGGCGGCAGCTGGCGGGTCGAGGCCGGAAACCTCCTAATCTGCAAACGCAACGAGCACTTCCTCGTCGCCGTCGCGATGGGAACCGAACCGGTCAGACTGCCCGCCGGCACCGTGCTGCTCACCGCCGCCCCGCTGGAACAGGACGGCTGGCTCCAGCCGAACAACGCGGCCTGGGTGCTGAGGTAGCTGCCTCAAGAAAAGGGCCGTCCACGTTTCCCTTCCGAGACGGGACGGCACCTTTTCCTTCCCAGCGTGGAGACCTACCTACGGGCGGTCTCCGGCTCGTCCAGACAAGGATTCCACCGCCTGCCGCAAGGCCATTAGCATCCAATCCGGATCCAGTTCCGCCCTCTCACCGGCCGGCATCTCGCCTGCAGCGCCGGGGAGGAATACTTTCGGTCCTGGCCCACCGATATCTTTCGCGATCACCAAGGTTGCAGTTGGAAAGCGCTCAACTGTGGTGCAGTGCACAGCCCTTGGTCGAAGTTCATAGATGTCTCCTTGTCGGACCGTCCTGACCTCCCGTTCGTCGAGGGACCATCTGCCATCCAACTGAACAGTGGTATTTCCATCATTCCCATACTCGATCTGATAAGCACCAAATGGCCCCGAAGGGTCCTGTCTCGGTTCCAAGTAGATGTCAGTCAGCCCTCCCGTGAGGACGGCACTGCGGAGATCCCACGTGTGATCGTGAAGGCTGCCGAGATCGTCCGCCCATGCTGCGGTCTCCTTTGTCCAGAGATGCAGCCGAGTTCGAAATGACCCACCTACGATGTTGGTCAGTTCTAGATGAGCAAACCCCAGCGGATGCCGTGTAGCGGACACTATGGGAAGCGCGTGTGTCATCTCCTCAAGGATTTCTCTAGCCAACGCGCTGTCGATTCCGACGCCGCCAAGGATGTTCTTAACTCCCGACGCAGTAGATTTAAGCCCTGCCACCGAAGGCCTTTCTGTTGATGGTTTCAAAGTCGAGGTCTTCGGCCTTGGCAAATCCAGACAACAAGGAGGTCTGCCCCTCCTCGCCGTTCATAACCCGGCAATCTTCCAGTACACGCCTCGCCCATTCTGCTGTCATGGCATCCGGGCCGGGGATCTTCCTATGATCTCCAGAAGGTTTAAGGACCGCATGGCCGTGAGCTGCATTCTCGAACTCGTCCTTAATGCTCTTGTAGAAGAAGCTATCCCGTCTTGCCATTAGGGCGGGAGCCGCCTGTGACGCCACCGTCGCGAGCAGCATCGATGATCCCATGTCTATGCGCAGTGGGCTGTAGTTGCGAAGAAGGACTATCTCGGCCGTAATCCGAGAACGAGCGGCATGGACGCAGGCAGACAAGATACACGCAAGCAAATCCGCCTGAATCTCCCTCGGGTTGGACTCGTCTTCACGCCTATCAGCAGGATCCCGCTGCCTGCTCCGATAGGAAGAATAACGATCACAAAGGTGTTCGTCCCTAGGATCCAGTATCTGGACGCAAACCGGCTGAGGTTCTAAACGGTTGGCCAATGTCGGCAGGACTTGATCACGGAACCAGCGGCCGGAGCCGCCCCGGAACCACCAACCAGTGGTGTTGCTCAATTCAGCCACCAGCAGTGGGTTAATTTCAGCACTTACCACTTGTCTGAGTTCAGCTTCTTGTACCAGCTGTTCGAGCTGGTTGAGAAGCAAGCCATGGCGTTCATCCCGGCGTCGCTCCTCCACTTCGCGAACCCGCCGGAGGCGGGAGGCGGTATACAGGCTAAGCAGGACTGTGGAAACAGTGAATAGGAAGACCTCATCAGGGAGGTCCTTCGGCAACTCGAACGGGGTGAACAGATCAACAAGTGCGACCACTACGCCAATTAAGCCTGCGAGACCTGTGATAGCGCCAGCGGGGTCTTTCTTTGCAAGACTTGCTGTCTCGCGCCAGAATCCCTTCTCTTCACTCAACCGAACTATTTCCTATCTGCGTTGGACCAGGGCCCGATCCAATACCGTACGAACAGGGCAATCGCCCACCTTGATTGACGTTCTAACACACAAGTGTCAGCAAGAACCCTATCCGATGCTCGAGCCTCCCTCGCTGCCCGCACCGCAGGTTTACGGCCCCCCGTAGGACCTGGAAAACCACGACATCGTCCGTTCCGTCACACGTTTGGGCGGCGGCGAAGAGCTCGGCACTGTCTGGCCCCCGGGCTCCATCGTGGCCTACCCTAGACCCGGGACGCCGCGCTGAACCACGGCTCCCTTCTCGCTGACGCCTCCGGGCGTCCATCCGAACCGTGGCTCCCGCAGCCCACCGATTGGGGAGCGGACGTCGTCGAGCTGAGGCAGCAGGACCGACAGTCTCGTCGCTGTCGCTACGGGCGCCGATCCCGTGAAATTGGCCGCGGCCACTGTGACCAGGCCCCGCGGCCAGGACGACCGGGTGCAGCCGAATGATGCAGCCTGAATTCTATAAGGCTGAGATGACTGCGTTAATGAGACAGCCTCTCAGGGCTACAACAGTCTCCGCTGCCGGAACATCGGGAACTGCTCCCTGACCCGCGTCACGGTTCTCAATCGAAACATCCACGGCCGCATGCCCGGCTCCAGACCCAGGTCCGTTTCAATGACCCCCATCGGATCCACCAGCACGCTTCGGCCAACGGAGACCGGCGGGGCTTGGCACACCCCGGCCACGTAGACGCTGTTCTCGATGGCGCGGGCCGCGTTCAGCGCCAGCCACTGCTCGGTCTTTTGGTTGCCCGGCACCCAGGAGGAGCAGACCAGCAGGACCTGGGCGCCGGCGTCGGCCAGTGATCTGGCCAGCTCCGGGAACCGCAGGTCGTAGCAGGTCGTTAGGCTGTGGCTGGCTTCACCGGCCTCAAACACCACCGGATCAGTAGACGGACCGGGCTTGATGAACGTCGATTCTTCGGAGCCCTGGGCGTCGAAGAGGTGGATCTTCCGGTAGAAGGCGAGCCGGGCGCCGTCGGGCCCGAAGGCCACCAGGGTGTTGTACGCCTTGCCCTGTTCCTCCGAGGTTTCCACCACGCCCGCCACCAGCGCAATGCGGTGCCGGCGGGCGGTGTTGGCCAGCCCCCGGCAGACGGGACCGTCCAGCGGCTCGGCGACCTCGGGGGAAGGTCGCGTCCACCTTCTTCTTCTCGTAGGTGGCGTACACCGGGAAGCAGTGCGATGGCGCTGGCCGCGGAGGCCGAATCCTCGAAGACCCCGCCAGGGTGCACCAGCTGCGTCACGTAGGAGACCACCACGAAGATGCCGCCGCCGGTCAGCGCGATGAGCATGATCGCGCGGGGCATGTTCTTGCGCGGGTTAGTGGTCTCCTCGGTGAGGGTGGTGACGGCGTCGAACCCGAGGAACGAGTACGCGGCGATCGCGGCGCCGGACGAGATGGTGGCGAAGCTGGAGGTGTCGTTGAAGAACGGCTGCGTGCTGGCCAGGCCGCCGGCGCCCTGGGTGGACACCACGTTGCCGATGGACAGCGCCACGAAGAACACAATCACCAACATCTGGAAGGCCATCAGCACGTAGTTGGCCTTGTCCGCCACCTTGATGCCCAGGATGTTCAGCACCGTGGTGATGAGGATGAAGCCCACAATCCAGACCCCGATCGGGATACCAGGGAACCGCGCGCTCAGGTAGGAGCCGCCGATGAGCCTGATCACCATCGGCAGGGAGAGGTAGTCCAGCAGGATGGCCCAGCCCACCAGAACCCCACCCTGAGATCGATCGACCGGAGGACGTAGGTGTCAGTGTGTCGGAGACGGAACCGGTCTGGACTTGGGTATGCCGTCCGGCCCAGGAGCATTCAGCACGAATATCGTCCAGCACCTCAAAACGCCAAGGGCGCGCCCGGCCAGACCGGACGCGCCCTTCGTGTGCTCGGCCCCCGTCCAAGCACCTGATTTCAGTCGACAAGCACCGGGTGCTTATCGCGGTCCTCAGATTCAATGCGGCCCGGAACTTTGCCGGAACGGTGGTGAAGCCAGTTGGCCACCGCCAGAAGCCCTACGAGTGCGAAAGTACTCAGGAGCTGGGGACGGGAATCCTCGCCGATGAAGCCCACCGTGAAGATCGCCGCGAGGATGAGGAGACCCATGCACGTGAGCCACGGGAAGCCGGGCATCCGCAGGGGAAGCTCCGTCCCCTGGCGGTCGGCGCGGAGGCGCAGCGCGAGCTGGGCGAGGAGCGCGGACGTCCACACCAGCAGGCACGTCGAACCCACGATGTTGAGCAGGACGGGAAGCACCTTCTCGGGGAAGGCCAGCTCCAGCACAACCGTGACAACACCAAAAGCGACGCTGGCCAGGACTGCGACAACAGGTACCTGCGCCTTGGACACCGAGGCAAGCAGGCGCGGCGCTTCACCCCGCTCGGCGAGGGAGAACGCCATCCTTGAGGCACCGTAGAGGTTGGCGTTGAGGGCGGAGAGCAGTGCTGCCACGGCCACCAGGGTGATGGCGGTGGCGGCGCCGGGCATGCCGGCGGCGTCCAACACGGCGGCGAACGGGCTCTTCAGCCCCGCCGAACCCACGGGAACCACGGCCGCGATGACGAAGATCGCACCGATGTAAAAGATCAGGATGCGCCACAGCACGGTCCGGACCGCCTTCTTCACACTGCGGGCCGGCTCGGCGGTCTCAGCTGCCGCCACGGACACAATCTCGGTGCCGCCGAACGCGAACGCCACCACGAAGAGTGCCGTGGCAATACCGGCGAAACCGCTGGGAGCGAATCCGGCGCCGGTGAAGTTGGCCAGGCCCGGCGACTGCACGCCCGGCAGCCAGCCGAAGAGCAGGGCAGCGCCGACCAGGAGGAATCCCACGATTGCTGCCACCTTGAGCAGCGCGAACCAGAACTCGAACTCGCCGAAGTTCTTCACGCTGGTGAGGTTCACAGCGGTGAGCACCACGATGAACACAAAGGCCATCAGCCACACCGGCAGCGCCGGGAAGATGGTGGCCAGCAGGCCTGCCGCACCCAGCGCTTCCGCGGCGATGACCACCACCAGCTGCAGCCACCAGAGCCAGCCCACCGTGGCACCGGCCACCGGCCCGTAGGCCTTGGCGGTATAGACGGAGAAGGCGCCGCTGTCCGGATTAGCGGCGGCCATCTCGCCGAGGGCCCACATCACCAGGATGATAAGGGTGCCGGCCACAAGGTAGGAGATCAGCACGGCCGGGCCCGCGGCCTGGATGCCGGCGCCGGAGCCGATGAAGAGGCCCGCGCCGATGGCGCTTCCGAGCCCCATCATGGTCAGCTGGCGGGGTTTGAGTGCGGCGCCCAGTGCGCGGCCAGACGTCTTTGTCTGTTGTTCCATGGGGAGTCCTCTGGTTGTAAGTGGAACGGATGGGGTTTCAGGTCAGTCGATTGTCAGGCCGCGTGCGTTTCCAAAAGTCGGAGCACGCGATCGTTGGAGGCGGGGCCGGCAACGGTGATCCGCACGCCGTCGCCCTGGTACGCCCGGACCATGATGCCCGCGCGGTCAAACGCGTCCACCAGCCTCGCCTGGAGCAGCTCATCCGCACGGATCCAAAGGAAGTTGCCCTGGCTCGGCTGCAGTTTCCAGCCCTGGGCTTCCAGCTGCGCGGCCATCCGGGCGCGCTCCTGCTTGACGGCGGTCACCCGCGCTTCCATCTCCTCCCCGGCGTCCAGCGACGCGATGGCAGCCTTCTGGGCCAGCGCGCTCACCGAAAAGGGAAGGGCGGTCCGGCGCAGTCCCTCAGCAATACCGGGCGCCGCCACTGCGTAACCCACGCGCAGGCCGGCCAGTCCGTAGGCCTTGGAAAAGGTGCGCAGAATGCAGACGTTCGGGTACTGGCGGTAGAGCGCCAGGGAATCGGGGCCGCTGCCCGCTTCGGCATACTCCACGTAGGCCTCGTCAATCACCACAAGGATGTCGGAGCGGACGGACCGCAGGAACGCCTCGATACGTTCATGGCTGATCGGCACGCCGGTCGGATTGTTGGGGGTGCAGAGCAGGATAACCTTCGTGCGGGCAGTGACGGCCGCGGCCATGGCGTCAAGGTCGTGCCCCTCAGCGCCGTCCAGCGGGATGCGGACCGGCCGGGCGCCTGCCAGCTCCACCAGGATGGGGTACGCCTCGAAGGAGCGCCACGCGAAGATCACCTCATCCCCGGCGTCGCACAGTCCGGTGATGATCTGCTGGAGGACGCCGACGCTGCCTGGTCCCACCGCCACCTCTGCGGCCGTGACGCCGAGGTGGCGGGCAATCCGTTCACGGAGTTCGACGGCGGCACTGTCCGGGTAGCGGTTCATCGTACCGGCCGCCGCGGCCACCGCAGCGGCCGCAGCGGGCAGTGGCTCGTAGTGGCTTTCGTTGCTGGCGAGGGCTGCGATGTCCCTGCCGGCGCTGCGCCGGCCCGGGACGTAGGGCGGAAGTCCGGCCACCGCGCCCCGAAGGGTGGGAAGCGCGGCGTCCGGTGCGGTCAGGATCTGATCACGGGTCATGAGGAACGATCATGATTGTGACCCCGCCCACAATGCAAGATACGCTCAACCCATTGGGACTTCTGCTCAACATCTACTGTCTGTGGTGAAAATATGACCATCCCGAACCCCCGCACCCTGGATTCACTCGACGGCAGGATCATCCTGGCCCTCGACAAGGATCCCGAAGCCAGCGCCCTGGCACTCTCGCGGACGCTCGGCGTCGCACGGAACACGGTCCACGCCCGGCTGGCACGGCTCGAGCGCAGCGGCGCCCTCCGCTCCTTCAGCCGGAGGCTGGATCCCGCCGCGCTTGGCTACGACCTGATGGCCTTCCTCTCCCTGTCCATCAGCCAGACCCGGACAGGCGCGGTGGAAGACGGGCTCGCCGCGATCCCGGAGGTCATCGAGGTGCACGCCACCACCGGGGACGCGGACCTCATGGCCAAGGTGGTGGCCCGCAGTACGGCCGATCTCTACCGCATCACCAACGAGATCCTGGAAATCGAGGGGATCCAGCGGACCAGCACGGCCATTTCCGTGCTGGAACTCATGCCGCCCCGCTACGACGGCCTTCTGAGCCGGCTGTCGGAGCAGGAATCGCGCCCTTCCACCTGACCGGGTGACGCGCACCAGAAGTGTGCAGATATTCAGTTCGGCCCGTGTCTTCCTGCCAAATATCCCAATCGAACTCCACTCTCTTGCCTGCTTGTGAACCAGGCCACATGATTCCTGCATGACTTCACTTACCGTCTCCGGCCGCGTGGCGCAGGTTCTCAGCAGCTATCTCAGCGATGTCTTCGGCGTCATGGGCAATGGAAACGTCTACTTCCTGGACGCCGCGGAAAAGCTGGGCCTCCGCTTCTCCGCCGTCCGGCATGAAGGCGCCGCCATCGCCGCGGCCGACGCCTACTACCGGACGTCAGGACGCCTCGCAGCGGGCACCACCACCTACGGCCCCGGCTACACCAACGCGCTCACCGCCCTCGCAGAGGCCGTCCAGGCGCAAATCCCCGTGGTGCTGGTCACCGGGGACGCGCCGAGCAGTGGCGCCCGGCCCCAGGACGTGGACCAGGCAGCCATCGCCGCGGGCCTCGGCGCGGCGACCTTCACCGTCACCCGCGACGCCGCGGGCTCCATCACGCAGCAGGCGGTGGAGTACGCGCTCACCAAGCGCACCGCCGTCGTCATTGCCATCCCCTACGACCTCGCGGCACTCGAGGCGGCAGATGAAGAGCTTCCCACGCCGCTGGCACCGGCGGTGAGTGACGACGTCGACGGCGGCCTTGGGCAGGTAGCCCACCTGCTCGCCGGGGCGAAGCGGCCGCTGATCCTCGCCGGCCGCGGTGCCCATCTCGCCGGCGCCGGCCCGGAGCTCCGGGAGCTCGCCGACCGCCTCGGCGCGCTGACCGCCGGGACCGCCCTGGCGCTCAACCTCCTGCAGGGCGAGGGGTATCTCGGCGTCGCGGGCGGCTTTGGCACGGACACCGCGGCCGGGCTCATGGGTGAGGCCGATGTGGTCCTCGTGGCCGGGGCAAGCCTGAGCCCCTTCACCATGCGGTTCGGGCACCTGCTCGGCCCGGACAGCACCGTCATCCAGATCGACGCCGCCCTGCAGCCGACGCACCCCCGGGTGGACACGTTCGTCAGCGCGGACGTGAAGTCTGCCGCGGGACGCCTCCTGAGGCTGCTGGATGGCCCGGCCTCGCCGGACGCCAGCCGCGCAGAAGCCTGGCGCGCGGAAGCCCGCAGGCGCCTGGCCGAGGGACCGGCACACCAGGCAGGCTCCGCGGAGACCCCGGACGGCCGGCTGGACCCCCGCTCCCTTGCCACGGCACTGGATGCGGTGCTGCCGGAGCGCCGCACGGTGGTCCAGGACGGCGGGCACTTCGTCGGCTGGGCACCCATGTACTGGCGCATCCCGAGGCCCCAGGACCTGGTCATGGTGGGGACCGCCTACCAGGCCATCGGGCTGGGCCTTGCCAGCGCCGTCGGGGCCGCCCGCGCGGTGGAGGACGGCCGCACCCTGGTGCTGGCCTCCGGCGACGGCGGTTTCCTGATGGGCCTGTCCGACCTCGAATCGCTCATCGGCGCGGCCAGAAGCGCTGTCGTCGTGATTTACAACGATGCCGCCTACGGAGCCGAAATCCACCAGTACGGCTCCCAGGGCCTGACCGAAAAGCCCATGCTGATCCCCGAGGTGGACTTCAGCGGCATCGCCCGCGCGCTCGGTGCGGAGTCGGCGGTCATCCGCTCGCTGGCGGACCTTTCCGCGCTCACGGACTGGATTGACGCCGGCGCCAGGGGAACCTTCGTGGCCGACTGCCGGATCACGTCGAGCGTCCGGGCCCCGTGGTTGAGCGAGTGGATGGCGGCGTCGCAGGCCGCGAAGGCGGCGGTTGCAGGGTAGCTGCCCGGCTGGCACGAAAAAGGAGGCCGACGACGACACCCAGTGTCGCCTTCGGCCTCCTTTTATGCCCGGCGGTGGTGCTATCCCCCGCCGGCGCTGGACCCTAGGCCGCCGTTGGAAGCGTTACGTAGCTGCCCTCGATGACGCTGGCGGCAACAACGGGTGCGCCGTCTACTGTGACATAGCTGCCACGGGTGACGGGGGGCAGGTTTCGCCCGCCAGCGACGGTGACATAGCTGCCCTCGACTCCGGCGGGGACGCTGCCGGCGGGGAGAGTCACGTAGCTGCCGCCGCGCACTGCGGTGTCAGCGACAGTGCTAGCGGTAGCGGCCTTTGGGGTGGTTTCGGTGGTGGATGAGGAGGTTTCGGGGCGTTCGGTCAGCAAAGTCATGGGTTCTCCGTGGGGTTTCGGGATGAGGGTCATACAGGTTTCTTGTGCCGCTCAAGCAGGAGGGCGGTTGCGCGTTGTGTCGCTTGCCCCGCTGGCCCGGGTATGTTCACCGGTGCGGTACTCAAGGGCTACGGTGGCCTGTACCTAATTTTACAGCCTTATTGTGAGCTACTCAGAATAAGGTGGGAAGGCTCACGTCTACGCAAGGCGGCTACGGATGGCTTCGTACGGCGGTGGCGGGCTGATTCACAGGTCCGCGGCCTAACATGTCCCCCATGAAGGCTGCCCGGAACGCACGCTCTGCCGCTGTTGTGATCAACGCCGGATCACGCCGAGGGGCGGCACCCGGACTTGCGGTGGACGCCATGCGAAAGGCAGGCGTGCCGATCTCCTCCGTGCACCACGTGCTGTCCGGGGCAGACCTGGCCGAAACGCTTGATCGAGTGGTGGCGGACGGGCACGACCTGGTGGTTGTCGGCGGCGGCGACGGGACGGTGTCCTACGCCGCCGGCCGGGTTGCCAGCACCAACGTTGTGCTCGGCGTTCTTCCGCTGGGCACCGCCAACGACTTCGCCCGCACGCTGGAGATACCGAATAATCTGGCCGAGGCGTGCGCCGCCGTCGCGGACGGGAAGGTGGTGGACATCGACCTCGGCCGGGCCAACGGTGAGCCCTTCCTCAACGTTGCGTCGGTGGGCCTGTCGGTGGCTGTTACCGAGGCTCTCAGCCCCCGCCTGAAGCGGCATATCGGGCCGCTGGCCTACGGCGTTGCCACCCTGACTGCTTATGCGCGGCACAAGGCGTTCCGGGCCCGCCTCGAGTTCCCCGACCGGGACCACGAGCCCATGGAGCTCGACAACCTGCTCCAGGTGGCCGTCGGCAATGGCCGGCACTACGGCGGCGGCAACACGGTCTCCCCCACGGCAGGGATCGACGATCACACCCTTGACATCTACGCCATCCTGGCGGCGCCGCTACGGGAGCACGTGAAGATCGCCCGGCTGCTCAAGGACGGAAGCTTCATCGAACACGACCGGGTCTACCACCTGACCAGCCGGCGGCTCCGGCTGGTCACCGAGCAGCCGCTACCGGTGAACCTCGACGGCGAGATCGCGACCACCACGCCCACCGACTTCACCGTCCAGCGCAACGCCGTTCACGTCGTGGTACCCCAGAGCAGCACCAGCGCGTTGTTCGACGGGCCGGGCGCCGCGAACTGGCCATCCAGTTGAAAGCTTGACTAGCAAAACTGCCCTCCGAATCGCACCAAGGAACGCGGCCTGAAGCTGCCCATGGCATACCAGGCCACAGTAGCGCAGCGGTCCTGGACTACAGCCGCCGCTGCCGGAACATCGGGAATTGCTGGCGCACCCTGAGCACAGTCTCAAGCGAGATATCCACCGCCCGGACACCGGGCTCGAGGCCAAGGTCTGTTTCGATGACCCCCATGGGATTAGCCAGAATGCTGCGGCCAACGGAGACCGGGGGCGCCTGGCACACCCCAGCCACGTACACGCTGTTCTCGATGGCGCGCGCCGCATTCAGCGCCAGCCACTGCTCCGTCTTATGCGTGCCCGGCACCCACGACGAGCAGACCAGCAGCACCTGGGCGCCGGCGTCGGCCAGTGACCTAGCCATTTCCGGGAACCGCAGGTCGTAACAGGTCATGAGGCCGAACCGCACTCCGCCGGACTCAAACACCACCGGGCTGGTGGACGGACCCGGCTTGATGAACGTCGATTCCCCGAAACCCTGGCGTCAAAGAGGTGGATCTTCCGGTAAAAGGCGAGCCGATCGCCGTCGGGCCCGAAAGCCACCAGGGTGTTGTAGGCCTTGCCCGGTTCCTCCGAGGTTTCCACCACGCCCGCCACCAGCGCGATGCTATGCCGACGGGCAGTGCTGGCAAGCTCCCGGCAGACGGGACCGTCCAGCGGCTCGGCCACCTCGGGAAAGGTCGCGTCCACCTTCTTCTTCTCGTAGGCGGCGTACTCCGGGAAGGCGACCAGGGCGGCGCCGTCTCCGGCGGCCGCGGCGGCGAACCGGTCGATCGCAACGAGGTTGGCGTTGATGTCGGTGCCGGACTCCAGCTGCCCGAGCGCAATCCTCACGGTCAATCCTTCCCTTTAGTCAGGCGGCCCAGCTCAGGCGGCAGGTTGTCAGGCGGCATCTGGTCAGGCAACCGAGTTCAAGCTGCCGCCTCAACCGTCGCCTTCTCCGTGCTGGTCATCTCCGGCGGCGCCGCCCTGAAGCCGCGCGTGATCACGGCCAGGACCACAATCCCCAGCACCAGCCAGGACACTCCCAGCGTAATGGCGTTGCTGTCCAGCTGGGAGAGCAGGTAGGCGCAGATAATGGCACCGACCGCCGGGACCACCACATAGGACACAGCGTTCAGCTGCTCCCCGGCCCGGCGCCGGCGCACGTAATGGAAGACCACTGAGACGTTGACCAGCGTGAAGGCGGTGAAGGCACCGAAGTTGATGAACGACGTCGAGGTGGCGACATCGAGGAAGATCGCGATCAGCCCCACGATGCCGGTGATGACAAGGTTCAGGATGGGTGTGTGGAACTTCGCGCTGAGCTTGCCGAAGACCGCCTTGGGGAGGACCGAGTCGCGGCCCATGGCATACATCAAGCGGGAGGCGCTGGCCTGCGCCGCCAGTCCGGAGGCGAACTGCGCCGCCACCAGCCCGGCAAGGAACACCGCACCGAACAGCTGGCCGCCGATCTGCAGTGCGATGGCGCTGGCCGCTGAGGCCGAATCCTCGAACACCCCGCCGGGGTGCACCAGCTGCGTCACGTAGGAGACCACCACGAAGATGCCGCCGCCGATCAGCGCGATGAGCATGATGGCGCGGGGCATGTTCTTGCGCGGGTTGATGGTCTCCTCGGTGAGGGTGGTGACGGCGTCGAACCCGAGGAACGAGTACGCCGCGATGGCGGCGCCGGCCGAGATGGTGGCGAAGCTGGAGGTGTCGTTGAAGAACGGCTGCGTGCTGGCCAGGCCGCCGGCGCCCTGGGTGGACACGACGTTGCCGATGGACAGCGCCACGAAGAACACGATGACCAGCAGCTGGAAGGCCATCAGCACGTAGTTGGCCTTGTCCGCCACCTTGATGCCCAGGATGTTCAGCACCGTGGTGATGAGGATGAAGCCCACAATCCAGACCCCGATCGGGATTCCGGGGAACTGCGCGCTCAGGTAGGAGCCGCCGATGAGCCAGATGACCATCGGCAGGAACAGGTAGTCCAGCAGGATGGCCCAGCCCACCAGGAACCCCACCCGGGGATCGATGGACCGGCGGACGTAGGTGTAGGCGGAACCGGCCACCGGGTAAGCGACGGCCATCCGGCCGTAGCTGTGCGCCGTGAACAGCATGGCGACCATGGCCACCAGGTAGGCGGCCGGCGATGCCCCGCCGGTGGTTTCGGCGATGATCCCGAAGATCCCCAGGACGATCAGCGGGGTCAGGTACGCCAGGCCGAACAGGACCAGGGAGGGCAGCTTCAGCGTGCGGGTCAGGGTGGGTGATGTTGTCACGGTGGGTGAAGTGGTCACGGGTGCTTCCTTAGGCGTTGAAGGGCTGGGGAGCCCAGGTGGCCGGGCTGATCCGGCCCTGGTACACGGGCAGTTCGACGGCGTCCTCGCCGTCGCGGAACTGGGACCAGGGGCGGTTGAGGTTTTCGGTGCCGTGCAGTCGGACGTGCTCGACGGCGGCAAGGTCCAGTTCCGCCGTAAGCAGCACCGGTGAATCGTCGTCGGCTGCTGTGATGGTGTTGCCCTCGGGGTCGACGACGATACTCAGGCCCCTACCGGTGGGACCCGCGCAGTTGACGCTGACCATGAAGACCTGGTTCACGATGGCGTTGGCCTTGGCGAGCACCAGCTCCTGCCGGCGGTCCGGCGTCGTGGTCTTGACGACGTTGAGGATCACCTCGGCACCCATCCAGGCGAGCTGGCGGGAGACCTCCGGGAACCATGCGTCGTAGCAGATGTTCAGGCCCACCCTGCCGATGCCGGCCAGGTCCACGGTGGTGAACCGGTCGCCGGGTTCGTAGGGCTCGAACGGCCGCCACGGGAAGACCTTCCGGTAGTAGCCGGCCAGCTCACCCTCCGGGGAAAGGACCAGCTGGGTGTTGAACAGCTGCCCCTCCGGACCGCGCTCGCACACGCTCCCCGGGACCAGCCAGATGCCCAGGTCCCCGGCAAGCTCCCGGAGCTCCTTGACCCGGGGACCGTCCAGCGGTTCGGCAGAGTCCTGGAGCACCTCGGTGCGCTGCTGATCCGGATTTTCGTCGCCGAAGAGGTGCAGCTCGGGAAAGACCACCAGCCTGCTGTGCGGCTGGGCGGCGAGGGCGGCTTTGACCTCGTCCGCGAAGGCCGATACGGGTTCGCCGATGAGTCGTGGCCGGGCCTGGGCGGCGATGAGGGGAAGGGTGCGTTCCATGGTTATCTCCACGTCGGGGATGTGATCTGCACTATATTAGATCAGAATGATCAATTTATGGGAAGAGGGGCAGATGGGCCGTAAAGTAGCGGATATGACCCGTCAGTTCGAGGACACCGCCGAGGCCTCACCCATCGGCGCCGGCAGGCTGGCCGGCCTCGACCGCCGCAGCGCCATCGACGCCGTCCGGCTCCGGATCGGCATGGCCATTTCGCTCGGGCTGCTGAAACCCGGCGAGCGCCTCCCCGACCAGGAGGACGTGGCGCTGGGCCTGTCGGTCAGCCCGATTACCGCCCGCCGGGCGCTGGCCAGCCTGGCCGATCAGGGCGTGGTGGTCCGCCGCCGCGGCCGGGCCGGCGGAACGTTCGTGGCCGATGAACCCCCGCGGAACGTGCTGGCCGAACTCACGGCATCACCGGCCGAATCCCAAGCGGTAAACCGGCTGGTGGACCGGAGACTGCTGTTCGAATGCGCCGTCACCCACTACGCGGTTCTCAACGCCACGGCAGAACAGCTCGATGAGCTCGACCGGCTGACGCACAGCATGGCCGAATCCGGCGACTGGTCCGGCTACCACCAGGCGGACGAGCAGTTCCACCAGCTCGTGGGCACCGCCTCGGGTCTGGGCACCGCCGTCGAGGCCTACCACGAGACGCTGGCAGAGCTCTACGCCTACTTCATCCCCTACCCCATCGAGCTGCTGCACAAGTCCAACTGCGACCACGTCGCACTGGTGGCAGCCCTGCGTGCCGGCAATGTCCAGGAAGCCGTGGAGGTCTCGCGCCAGCATGTGGACATCCTGCACCGCACCATGTTCATGGGCCTGACGGACGACGGCGGCACCGCCTGACAAACGGTCACAGCCGTCACCTGTAACCGGTCATTCCTCGACGAACTCCAGCAGGTCACCCGGCTGGCACTTGAGGACCCGGCACATTGCTTCCAGAGTGCTGAAGCGGACAGCCTTTGCCCGGCCGTTTTTCAGCACCGCCACGTTCGCCGGGGTGAGCCCCACACGTTCGGCGAACTCCCCCACGCTCATTTTTTGTTTGGCCAGTTCGACGTCGATGCGCACCACGATGGGCATCAGATCACCGCTTCCATGTCGGTGCGCAGGTCCGTGGCCTGCCGCAAGAGCGCGCGGAGCACCACCACCACAAGGCCCAGGGCAGCGCCGGCTACCAGCAGCAGGAACAGCAGGAGCGGCAGGCCCGGGTCATCCGCGTTGAGGACCACGGAGGCGGACAGCACCGCCAGCATGGTCCACGCGGCGGCGATGGCCCAGACAATCGCGTCCACCCACCGCAGCGCCTCGTTGCTGAAGATGCTGCCGAGCTTGACCATGGTGAGCAACTTCCAGGTGCTCACGATCACCACCTGGACGCAGGCGACCTCCAGGATCGAGAAGACGGTGAGCGGCCACTGCAGGTAAGCCCGCTCCGGATTCTCCTGCGCCATGTGAGCGAACTGCCCGGGAAGGGACATGACTTGGAACAGGACCAACAGGAGGAAGGCCACGACAAGGACGATCCGGAGCGCGGTGACAGCCAAGCGAGTGAATTGCATGCATCGAGTCTCAGCTGTTAACTATCGAAAGTCAATCGGTCTCGGGGAGTTCTGTAGCTGTTAGAGGTGCCGCCCGAATCCAGACGCAGCCCTCCGCCATCTCACAAGGTGGCCCAGCTACTAGCATTAGGTCCATGGTTGCCGCCGATGACAGTTCCGCCGTTCACAGCGGCGGAGGCCTGTCAGGCGGTACCAAAGGCGCCGGCCAACTCATGGCCATGCTGGACCATGGCGTTTCCGCGGCCGATCTGGAAACCACGTTGTCCGCCTGGTTGGAAGCCGGGGCCATCGACCCGCCGGCTGCTGCGGCGGCACGCCGGCTGAACGCCCGGTTGTGGGAGGCCAGCCGCCGGGAAGGCCTGCTGCGCGTCCTCTACGATACGGCCACCGACCTGACCGGCATCCGCGACGTGGAGGCAGTGCTCAAGGCCATCGTCCGGCGCACCCGGTCACTGATCGGCAGCGACATCGCCTACTTGAGCCTGAACGACTATGACACCGGCGAGTCCTACGTCCGGGTGACCGACGGCGCAACCACCGCTCTCTTCCGCAACATCCGCATGCCCCTCGGCGAAGGCGTGCTCGGCGCCGTCGCGACCGGCGAAGCGCCCGCCCAGAGCCCCGACTACTTGATGGACGAGACCAAATCGCATCTGGAGTCCAGCGACACCGCAGTGGCAGCCGAGGGCGTCCGGGCGATCATGGGCGTCCCCCTTCGCGCAGAAGGAAAAGTCATCGGCGCGCTCCTGGTCGCCGACAGGCATGCGCACCAGTTCAGCAGTGACGACGTCGCCCTGATGGAATCCATCGGAACACACGCAGCCGTTGCGCTGGAAAACGCCCGCTACTTCAGTGAAATGGCCAATGCCCTCACCCGGCTGGACCAGGCGCAGCAGCAGAACCTGGCCCACGTACGCGCCCTGGAGGAGCTCTCGAGCCTGGACCGGCGGCTTATGGAAACCCTGGCCTCGACCGGCAGCCTTCCTTACCTGCTCAACCTGCTGGCCGAGTCCCTCGACACTCCTGTCTCCTTGGTCTCTCCCATGGGCGAGCCGCTGGCGGAGTCGGGACCAGAGGGAGACTTCGGCAGTTTCCCGGCACTGAGCGCCGCCGAGGAATCTGCGGCCAAGAGGGCGGCCGTGCCCTTTGAAATAAAGGGCAAGAAGTACACGGTCATGTCGGCCGTCGCGGGCGACCAGCACCTCGCCTCCCTCATCGTCGCCGAGCAACTCAGCCCGGCCCGGCTCGCGGTCCTGGAACGCAGCGCCTTGGTGCTCAGCGTGTCCCTGCTGTTGGAACGCACCTTCCAGGACGCCCAATACCGGCTGCAGCTCGAACTCATCGATGACCTGCTCAGCCCGCGCGCTGAAAACGCGGCGGCATTGACCCGCAGGGCCGGCCAGTTCGGACTGGCAAACCACCTCCAGCTGGTGGTGCGCGTGGTGGGGGTCAGCGACGACCAGCGCCAACGGGCGCTCTCCGTACTCAGGCACCGGTCCGAGGGCGTTCCGGGAATCATCGCCCTGCACGAATCACACTTGTGCATCATTGAACCCTTTGAACGGCACGACAATCGCCCGAACGGAACCGGGGGCGCCGGCCGCACCGGCCAGACCATCATCGACGAACTGAAACGACGCCGCATCACGGCCACGGTCGGAACGTCAGAACCAGTGATCGGTTTTGCCCGGCTGGCCGCGGCCCATACCGAAGCCGACGCCGTCCTCCGTGCACTGCAGGCCCTCTCGCGCGACGGCGAGGCAGCGGACCGGGCGGCTTTGGGTACCGCCGGAATGTTACTGGGAGCGATGGACAGCCCGTTCGCCGGGCAGCTGCTCACTGCACAGCTGGGTCCACTTCTGGGCTACGACGAGCGGCGGGGAACACAACTGGTCCTCACAGCGTGGACGTTCCACGAAAACGGCGGCGCCACCCAGGAGACCGCCGACTCCCTCCACATCCACACCAACACCCTGCGGCAACGGCTGGACAGGATCGACGCCCTCATCGGTGCGTCCTGGCGCCGGGGAAGTCGCTCCCTTGACGTCCAAGTGGCGCTGCGCTTGTGGCGGATGAAGACAGCCGGCGTCAGCTCCGTCGGCTTCTGATCAACGGACCTGCCTCCCGCCAGCCAAGGCACATGGTGCCGGCACACATGCGCAGGAGCGATATATGGCGCGAAACCACATGGTGAGTGTCACGTAGCTCTGGAATGCTGAGATCTGCGGCACCTTTCGGGCAGCCGCCCATCCCATCTCTAGGAGTTATTCACAATGTCGTGTGCGCATGCAGCGGGCATCCGTCCCGCAACTTTCGGCGTCCTCCGCCTGCCGCGGAGCGTCGTCGTCGGCGCCCAGCAGCGCTTCGCCGTCGCCAATATCGCAGCTGAATTCGGGACCAACGTCCTGGTCTGCACGGATCCGCGGCTGGCCGTCTCAGAGGAACTCCAAGCCCTGGTCCGGAGCCTCGAGGACCGGGACCTGACCGTACGGGTCTACGGGGACACCCAGGCCGAGCTTCCGGTGCCGGGGATCATCGCTTGCGTCGAGGAGCTCAAGGGCCAGGAGATCGACGTCATCATCGGTTTTGGCGGCGGCAGCTGCATGGACATGGCGAAGGTCGTCTCCGTGCTGCTCACGCACGGCGGCAAGCCGAGCGACTACTACGGCGAGTTCGCCGTTCCCGGCCCCACCAAGCCGGTCATCGCACTGCCTACCACGGCGGGCACCGGGTCCGAAGCAACGGCAATCGCCGTCGTCTCCGATCCTGACCTGGGCATGAAGATGGGCATCTCCAGCCCCCACATCATCCCGTTCGCCGCCGTGTGCGATCCCGAGCTCACATACTCCTGCCCGCCGTCGCTGACGGCCGCCACCGGCGCTGACACCTTCGTGCACCTGGTGGAGTCCTTCACGGCGATCACCCGGGAGCCGACCTCCACCCTGGCCTCCGAACGCGTCTTCGTCGGCAAGAACATCCTGACGGACTCGATTGCCTTGAACGGCATCGGGCTGGTGGGCCGCAGCCTGGTCACCGCCTACAAGGACCCGGAGAACACCGAGGCCCGTGGCGGGATGATGCTCGCGGCACTCTACGGCGGCGTCGTCCTCAGCAACGCCGGAACCGCCGCGGCGCACGCCATCCAGTACCCGGTAGGCGCACTTACCCACACCCCGCACGGTGTGGGCGTCGGCCTCCTGCTCCCCTACGTCGTCCGCCACAACTTCCAAGCGATCCAGCCGCAGCTGGCACAGATCGCTGAAGCCCTGGGGCGCGATATCCGCGGGCTCGACGAGCGCGCCGCCGCCGTCGCAGGCGTCGAGGCAATCGACGAGGTCATCGCGGCCATCGAGCTGCCGCCGACGTTGGAGGCCCTTGGCGTGCAGGAAAGCGACCTCGCCCAGATCGCCAAGCTGTCGCTGAACTCCAAGCGGCTCATCGACAACAACCCCGTGCCGCTGGATCTCGACGCCGTAACCTCCATCGTTTCCGCCGCCTACGCCGGCGACCGCACCATCCGCTGATCAGCAATAAGGACCACTGATGACACTTCTTTCAACCCAGGAACCGCTCGACGTCGACGGTCTGACTGTGCCCCGCCAGCTGCTCATCGCCGGCAACTGGCAGCACGCCAGCGGCGGTGACACCGTCGAGGTGATCAACCCCTCCGACGCTTCGGTCATCACCGGCATCGCCGACGCCGACGTCGAGGACGGCCTCGCCGCCGTCGACGCCGCGGCAGCAGCCTTCCCGGAGTGGGCCGCGACCCCGCCGCGCCGCCGCGCCGAAATCCTGCGCCGCTGCTTCGAACTGATGACCGAGCGCAGCGAGCAAATCGCCCACCTCATCTCCCTCGAGAACGGCAAGGCCCTGGCCGACGCCCGCGGGGAAGTGGCGTACGCCGCCGAATTCTTCCGCTGGTACGCCGAAGAAGCGGTCCGGATCATCGGCGATGTGTCCGTCTCGCCGTCGGGCGCCAACCGGATCCTGGTCCAGCACATGCCGATCGGTGTCTGCGTGCTGATCACCCCCTGGAACTTCCCGGCGGCCATGGCCACCAGGAAGCTGGCACCGGCCCTGGCCGCCGGTTGCACCGCCGTGCTGAAGCCCGCCACGCTCACGCCGCTGACCACCCTGGCGATCGCCCAGCTGATGATCGACGCGGGAGTCCCCGCCGGCGTCGTCAACGTCATCACCACGAGCAAGACAAACGAGGTCATGACCCCGATCCTTGCCGACCCCCGCGTTCGCAAGCTGTCCTTCACCGGTTCCACCGGCGTCGGACGCCACCTGCTACGCCAGGCGGCCGACAACGTGCTCAAGTGCTCCATGGAACTCGGCGGCAACGCCCCGTTCCTGGTCTTCGATGACGCGGACCTCGAGCTGGCCCTCGACGGCGCCATGATCGCCAAGATGCGCAACGGCGGCCAGGCCTGCACCGCCGCCAACCGGATCTACGTCCAGCGCGGCGTCCACGACGAGTTCGCCCGCCGGCTGGCCGAACGGATGGGCGCCATGCGCGTAGGCCCGGGCACCGACGCCGACACCGAGGTGGGTCCGCTCGTGGACGAGGCCAGCGTCCGCAAAGTCGACTCACTGGTCCGCGACGCGGTCAGCCAGGGAGCCAGGCTCCTCGCCGGCGGCAAGGCCATCGACGGCGCCGGGTATTACTACCCGCCCACGGTCGTAACCAACGTGCCGCTGCAGGCCCGCATGGTCAGCGAGGAAATCTTCGGCCCGGTGGCCTCGGTCATCCCCTTCGACACCGAAGAGGAAGTCATCGCCGCCGCAAACGACTCCGAGTACGGTCTCGCAGCCTACGTGTTCACAGAAGACCTCCGCCGCGGGCTTCGGGTCTCTGAACGCATCGAAAGCGGCATGGTGGCCCTCAACCGGGGACTCGTTTCCGACCCCGCAGCACCGTTCGGCGGAGTCAAGCAGAGCGGCCTCGGCCGTGAAGGTGCCCACCAGGGCCTGCTGGACTTCACCGAAACCAAATACATCGCCCTCGACTGGTAGCCCGCGGCTCCCTCTGTTTCCATCCGAAAGAAAAGACCAATGACGATCTCCAATACCAAAGCCAAGACGAAGGCGCCCTGGCGCGTTCCGGCTGCCAGCTTCATCGGCACCACCATCGAGTGGTACGACTACTACATCTTCGGCCTGCTCGCCGCAACGGGAGTCTTCAGCCGCCTGTACTTCCCCGAGCAGGATCCGGCCACCGGCCTGCTGATGGCGTTTGTCACCTACGCCGTGGGCTTCGTTGCCCGTCCGTTCGGCGGCATGTTCGCCGGCCACTACGGGGACAAGATCGGCCGCAAGCCCATGCTGGTACTCTCCCTGCTCATCATGGGTGCTGCCACCCTGGCCATGGGTCTGCTTCCCACCTACGCGCAGATCGGTGTTTGGGCTCCCATCCTGCTGACGGTGCTGCGCCTGCTGCAGGGCTTCGGCGCCGGAGCCGAGTGGGCCGGTGCTGCTGTCATCTCCATCGAACACGCCCCCGCGGGCCGCAGCGGGTTCTTCGGAAGCTTCACCCAGATGGGCGTCCCGGCAGGCATGCTGCTGGCCAACTCCAGCGTCCTGGCCGTCAAGGCCGCCGTACCGGCGGAGGTCTTCGACGCCTGGGCCTGGCGCCTTCCGTTCCTGCTCAGCGTGGTCCTGATCGTCACCGGCATGGTGGTCCGCACCAAGCTTGAAGACTCAAACGACTTCAAGGAACTCGTGGCGACGAACCAGACCTCGAAGAAGCCGCTGGGCGAGGCCATGAAGAAGGAAACCAAGGGAATCTGGCTCGTTGTCGGTATGCGACTGGCAGAAAACTCCGCGTTTTACCTGTACACGACGTTCTCCGTGGTCTACATCATGAAGACCTTTGGAGCCGAGCGCGCCAACCAAGGCACGATGTCCGTTCTCATCGCCTCGGGCATCGGCGTCTTCGCCGTCCCGCTGTGGGCGATCCTCTCGGACAAGATCGGGCGCAAGCCGCTCTACCTGTTCGGTTCCATCGGCGGACTCCTGTTCTTCCCGCTCTACTTCGTCATGACGGACACCGGCAGCGCACTGCTGGCAACGCTCGCCATCATCATCGGGCTCGCCGTCTTCCACAACTCGATGTACGGCCCGCAGGCGGCCTTCTTTGCAGAACTGTTCTCCACCAAGCTGCGCTACAGCGGCGCGTCCATGGGCTACCAGTTCGGCTCGGTCCTGGCAGGCGGCATCGCGCCTCTCGTCGCCGTGGCGCTGCTCACCGCCGGCAACGGCAAGCCGGGCTGGGTAATCCTGTACTTCAGCATCATCGGCGTCATCACCGTTGCGGCGACCATCCTCGCACCGGAAACGCTGACAAAGCTGGACCGGCGCATCACCGCCGCCCAGGAGCTGGACGAGAAAAACGCGGCGATTGCACAAGAGCGCGTCAGCGCTAACTGACACTCGCTGAACTAAGGCGGGCGCCGTCCGGGTCAAAGACAGACCTGGACGGCGCCCTTCCTTTTGGCATGGCAACACAAACGGGGGCGGCCACTTGAGTGGCCGCCCCCGTTCTTGTGAGCCTCCCCGCAGAGCGTTCACGCTGCCCTTAGCGCTGCTTGCCCGTTTCGGTGCCCGTAACGTTAAAAGCGGCGTCCAATTTCACCGTCGCTGTTGTCCCGTCGGCCTTCCGGATGTGTGCCTCGTAGGCAGCCCCCTCCGCATCGGTTTCGACACGGACGACAGTCGCCCCGGGGTTGGCGGCCGTCGCTGCCGCTTCCACCCGGGCTGCAGTATCACCTGTCAGCAGCTGCTCGGTGGTGCCGTTAGCTTGGTGGCTGCCCTTCTGCTGGGAACCAGACTGTGTTGTGGAGGTCGCTGCGCCGTCCGGGGCGGCCATCGCGAGATACATGCCGCCGCCGACGAGAGCGGCAGTTACTGCTGCGCCCGCGGCGACGTTTCGAACTGTTTTCATCACGTGCTCCTGATTTCTGCGTGGTCAGTGGGCTGGAAGCGGCGGGACCTAGTCGTCCTTGCCGATGTTCTGGATGCCGACCGGTTCGCCCTCCCTGGTGTTGGTCCTCGTATTGATCAACCAGGTGATAAGCCACAGCACCACGCCAATCGCCATCAGTCCCCCGACGATCTGGTACTGGATGACATCACGGCCTACCCATGGTCCGGCGAGGAAGGCGCACAGCAGGGCCGCGACGATGGGTAGCGGCCCCGGCGAGGTGAAGAACACCTCGCGGTTGGGGTCCCTCTTGCGGCGGAGGACAACGCAGGCCACGTTCACCAGGGTGAAAACACACAGGAGCAGGAACGCCGTCGTGCCGGAGAGGTTCGCGACGACGTTGCTCTCCGGGTCGCTGGTGACGTACCAGATCAGCCCCAGTGCGAGGACGGTGGAGAACGCGATGCCTGCCCACGGCGTGCGGCGTCCCGGCAGGATTTTTCCGAGCGGCCGCGGCAGGACGTCCTGCCGGGCCATGCCGTAGATGAGGCGGCTGGCCATCAACATGTTGATTAACGCGGTGTTGGCGACGGCGAAGACCGCGAGGAACGGAAAGACCTTGTCGATGGGGAAGTCCGGTGAGCCCTTGTGCACCACCTCAAGGAGGGCGGCGCCTTCGGCCTCCCTGATCCCCTCGAGCTCCGTGGGCGAGAGCACGCTGACCACGGACACGGCCACCAGCATGTAGAGGATCACGGCGACGCCGAGACCTGTCAGCATGGTCCGCGGGAAGATCCGCTCGGGGTTCTGCGTTTCCTCGACCATGTTTACGGAGTCCTCAAAGCCGACCATCGCAAAGAACGCGATGGACGTGGCCGCCGTGACCGCCAGGAACAGGCCCTTGTCCTTGTAGTCGGTGAAGACCGTGATCTCTGCGGGATTCCCTGTCCCTTGTGCCATAACGTAGAAGCCGACCCCAATCACGATGCACAGCGCGATCACCTCGACCAGGGTGAGCACAACGTTGAACTTCACGCTCTCCCCCACGCCGCGCAGGTTGATGGCCGCCAGCAGCAGCATAAAGCCCAACGCAACCGCCGTGATCACCTCCCGTCCGGGCATGTCCATCCAGCCGTTAATCGCCAGGCCTCCAAAAAAGTTCTGGGCAAGGACGTTGGCGGATGTGGAGGCGCTGGTGATGCCGGAGCAGACGACGGCGAACGCGACCAGGAAGGTGACGAAGTGGATCCCGAACGCCTTGTGCGCGTAGAGCGCCGCGCCGGCTGCCTGCGGGTATTGGGTGACCAGCTCCAGATAGGAGAATGCGGTCAGGGTGGCGACGACGAAAGCGAGCAGGAACGGCAGCCAGACGATGCCGCCGACCGTGCCGGCCATGGTTCCGGTGACGGCGTAGACGCCGGCGCCGAGGATGTCACCGACGATGAATAGGAGCAGGAGCTTGGGTCCGAGGACACGCTTGAGGGTGGGTTCGTCACCTTCGGGAGTTACATCAAAGACCTTGTCGGACGTGGTGCTCATGGTTGACCTCCACAGCGGGTACCCGGCTCCTGTGAGCCGCGGCCGGATTCCTGGCCTCGATGTGACCTACCTCACTGTGACCTCCTGAGGTCAGTTTGGCAACAGGTTATGCTGGAACCTCGGCTGAAGACACCCGGCCATCGGATCGCACCCCCTACGGAGCTGCCATCATGACCGAGGCAATGGCCCCCGCCGTCCCCACTGACGAAGCCTCCACAGGTACCGTCCCCAGCGACGCGACCACCAGCCCTAATCCGGACGCCGCTCTCCGCCAGCTCGCGGCCGACACCTTCGGGCTCCCCCACCTCCGCGCCGGCCAGCTCGCAGGGATGCGGGCCCTCGTCGGCGGCAGGGATGTCCTCGCCGTGATGCCCACCGGCTACGGCAAGTCGGCCATTTACCAGGTTGCGGCGCTGCACCTGCACCGAAACCAAGCCCAGGGCCAAGCCGCCCAGAATCCAACCCGACCAGGCACCGCGCGGTGCGGTCCCGCCGTCGTGGTTTCCCCGCTGATCGCCTTGCAGGAGGACCAGCTGGACAGGCTGCTGGAGACACTGGGCGGGGAGGCCGCCGTCGCCATCAACTCCGGGCATAGCGATTCCGAGGTGAACGACGCCTGGGACGCCGCCGAACGCGGTGACGCCGTCTTCATCTTCCTCGCCCCCGAACAGCTCGCGAAGACCGAAACCGTCGAACGGCTCGCGGCCCTGGATGTGGCGTTGTTCGTGGTGGACGAGGCACACTGTGTCTCCTCCTGGGGCCACGACTTCCGGCCCGATTATCTGCGCCTCGGCGAGGTCCGCGGGCAGCTGGGCAACCCGCCCGTCGTCGGCCTCACCGCCACGGCTTCTCCCCCGGTGCGCGACGAAATCCAGCAGCGTCTGCGCATGACGGACCCGTTGGTGCTGGTGCACGGCTTCGACCGGGCCAACATCAGCCTGGCCGTGGTCCGCCACCTCGAGGACAGGGACAAGCGCCGCGCCGTGACCGAGCAGGTGACCGGACTGGCGGCGGAGCTCGAGGGCCCAGGACTGCTGTACGCCGCCACCCGCAAGGACACCGAGGCCTACGCCGCCGAGCTCACCGAACGCGGCCTCCGCGCCGAGGCGTACCACGCTGGCCGGAAGCAGAGCGAGCGGGACCAGGTCCACGAACAGTTCCTCGACGACGAGCTCGACGTGGTGGTGGCCACCACGGCCTTCGGGATGGGCATCGACAAACCCAACGTCCGCTTCGTCGTCCACGCCGACATCCCCGACTCGCTGGACAGCTACTACCAGGAGATCGGCCGCTCCGGGCGCGACGGCGAAGCCGCCTCCGCCGTCCTGCACTACCGGCCCGAGGACCTGGGCCTGCGCAAATTCTTCGGCACGCACGCGCCGGACGAGGAATCGCTGCTGGCCGTCCTTCAGGCGCTGCGCGCCGCCGACGGGCCCCTGACACAGAAGGCCCTCGCCGAGCAGACCGGATTCTCGCCGCGGAAGCTCACGGGCCTGCTGAACCAGCTGCAGGAAACCCGCGCCGTCAAAACCGGCAAGCGCGGCATCCGGCTGGAGGCGGGCGCCAAGCTGCCCGCGGTGGTGGAACGCGCCGTCGACCATGCCGAGGCACGCCAGCGGGTGGACCGCTCCCGCATCGAGATGATGCGCGGCTACGCCGAGACTGACGGCTGCCGGCGCCAGTTCCTGCTGGGCTACTTCGGCGAGGACCTCCCCGAGCCCTGCGGCAACTGCGATACCTGCGCCGACGGCTCCGCCCACAAGGAGGATTACGACGACGGCGCCGCGGCCGAAGCGGGCGGGGAACCTTTCCCGCTCCAGGCCGCCGTCGTGCACAAGGAATGGGGGCCGGGCGTGGTCATGCGGCATGAGGAGGACGTGATCACGGTGCTGTTCGAGCAGGAGGGCTACAAGACGCTGTCCCGCCAGGCCGTGACCGAGGGCAAACTGCTGAAGCTCGCGACGTGACGGCCGTCTGGGCGCCCGGTGCGCTTCCGTCCCATAACGCGGGGCTTCCATCCCGCAACGCGGGGCTTCCATCCCGCAACGCGGGGCTTCCATCCCGCAACGCGTCACTTAGCGCCCATAAAGGCCCTCCGAATGGGCCGTAGATGACCCCGCGTTGATGTTAGGGCCGGGCGCCATGCGTCGGGTGGGGTGCGCATGGCCCGAGAAGGACCATGCGCACCTGGGGGCTGGGATCCGGCCCTGTGATGTCAGTCGCGGCGGTCGTCGCGACGGTCGTCGCGATCGTCACCCCGGTCGTCACGCCGGTCGTCACGCCGGTCGCCGCGGCGGTTAATCCCGTGGGCGACAACAACGGCCCCGCCAACGGCGGCTGCGGTCCGGCGCCTGCGTCGTGCTGCGAGCGGCATGTCAGGCTCCTTCCTTCATTGCTTCGGGCGAGTTGGCTTCGGCGTCTTCGTCGGCTTGGAAGGCAGCGATGACGGCCTGGGTCGGGATCCGGCCGCTGGCCACGAGCTGGCCGCCGGCCTTGCGTACAGCCGCGCCGAACGGGGCAGCCCACTGGTTCTCCCAGACGAGCACCGCGGCCGAGTGACCGGGCTCGATCGTCTCGGCCAAATCCATGACGTCCTGCTCAGAGAGCACCATGGCCAGGTCGGCCTCGGCCATGCGCACCGCGCCGAGCTCGCTCGCGTCGAGGTCGGAAATCTCCGCCGTCTCGAGCTCGCCGTCCTCGGTCTTCCTCAGGAACACCATGTCGAGCACCCTGATCAGGTCACGCTGGACCAGGTCCTCCAGAAACGGGGCGATCTGGCCGTTGCCGAAGTTGGGACCCGGGAACTCCACCACGAGCCAGTCCACCGGCCCTAGTTCATCCAATGACTCAGCCATGCTGAGGACCTCCGTTTCTCATTGGGTACAAGGCGATCCGACGGACCACCGCAGTTCCATCCTGTGCCCCGGGTGGGGTGCTGCGCCTCATCCTGCCCGGGTGAGCTCACATACCGGCCACCCGAGTGTCGTGTGGGGCCTCCGTTGTCCGGACCCCTGTGCGACGATGTCGGAATGGAAGAGACCACTGAAGTCCTGCGCTATGCCGCCTTTACCACTGCGCCCGACGGCGGCAATCCGGCGGGAGTGGTCCTGAACGCGACCCGGCTGGACGACGCCCGAATGCAGGCCATAGCGGCCGACGTCGGCTACGCGGAAACGGTCTTCGTCACCGAGGCGGCGGTTGACGGCGACTCCCGCCGGAACCGTTTGCGGTACTTCTCCCCGATCGCCGAGGTGCCGTTCTGCGGCCATGCCACGATTGCTTTGGCGGTCGCGCTGTCCGGGCTTGACGGCGTGGGGACCTTTCTCTTCGACACGCCGGTGGGGCCTGTCGCGATCGAGACCACGGGCCAGGGCGCAGCGGTGACGGCATCCTTCACGAGCGTCGAGCCGCGAGTGGCCGAGTTCCCCGACGGTGTCCTGAGCACCCTGCTCGGGCTGCTCGGCGTGGGCCCGGACGAGCTGCACCCTGAGTACCCTCCGAGGGTCGCCTTTGCCGGGAACTGGCACCCCATTCTTGTCTTGGCAGAACGAGACACCTTTGACTCGTTCGTTTTCGACCCGGATGCCATGCGGGCGCTGATGGATGCCCAGAACTGGGCCGGCACCGTCACGACGCTCTACGAGATGGGACCGGGAGAGTTCGACTCGCGCAACCCCTTCCCGGTGGGCACCATCACTGAAGATCCGGCGACCGGCTCGGCCGCCGCTGCTTTCGGCGGCTACCTCCGCTTGCTTTCACTCGTGGAGCCGCCAAGCCGCGTGGTGGTGCACCAAGGCAGCCATGTGGGCCGCCCGAGTGTGCTCACCGTCAACATCCCGCCCTCCGGCGGAATTAGGGTGAGCGGGCAAGCCGTCGAGATCACCTGAACCACCTCTCCGACGTCGTGAGCGGAACCGTGGGTGTCGGTGCGCACGGCCTCGGCCACCCGAGCCGCTTCCGTCAGCGTCCCCGGAATGCCAGAGTTGAGCCATGGATGAGGCAACCGGGAACGAGGAAGCCGGGAACGAGGAAGCCGGCGGGCTGGTCCTGAATCTGGAATGCACGCTCGATGCTCCCCCGGAAGAAGTCTTCAGGATGATGACGGAATCGACCGAGCTGGTGAAGTGGTGGGGTCCGCACGGCTTCACCATCCCTGCAGCCGAACTGAACCTCGCGGAAGGCGGCCGCTACCGGTTCCGCATGGCGCCGCCGGAAGGCGAACCGTTTCACCTCTCGGGCGAGTTCCTGGAGATCGATCCGCCATGGCGCCTGGTGTACACCTTCCGCTGGGAGGAACCGGCTCCAGACGACCGGGACACCGTCGTCGACCTCTCACTTGGGAGTACCGGCGAAGCCTCGCTCCTGGTGCTCTCGCAGGGGCCGTTCCTGACGGAAGAACGGCTGGCCCTGCACCGCAGCGGGTGGACCGAGTCGTTCGAGAAGTTGCAGACGGTATTGGGCAGCCGCACCTGAGGACCGGGAGGAAACGTGTCCCATACTGTTGAAGCTGTCCTGCACGACGGCACCGCCATTCATGTCTGGGTTCAGGGCACCGGGCGTTCCGTGTTGCTCCCCGTCCGGATCGAGCCTCATCCGCCGTCGGAAGCCGAGACGATGCGGCGCTGGGGTGCGGACCCCGAGCTCGGGCTCAACCTGGTCGGCGGGCTCGCCCGCTCCTACGGCGTCATCTCGGCACTACGAGGGTCACCGGATGGCACACCCCGCGCCGGACACGCTGACCCCGGACAATGTCGCGGCCGACCTGCTGGCCATCGCGGACGCGGCCGGGGCCGACACCTTCGCCTACTACGGGTATTCGTGGCTGGCGCTGGCCGGGCTGCAGCTTGCCATCCGCACGGACCGGCTCTGGGCGCTGGCCATGGGCGGCTATCCGCCGCTCGAGGGCCCCTACCAGAGCATGCTCTCCGTCACGCGCTCGGCGCACAGGATGGCGACCGAAGCGGCCGCCCAAAGCGGCCTGGCCGACGTCGATGTGGCGGCTGCCGAGGGTGACGTTGCCGAGGCTGATGCTGGCGGGATTGACTTCAGCAACATTGAACCGGGCGACTGGGACGCCTTCCCCGTCCAGACGTCCGAGGCGCAGACCCGGCAATTCGTCACCCTGTACGAGGCGCTTCAAGACTTCGACGACTCCCAAGTGAGGCTGCCGCCGGGACTTGCGCGGCTGGCCTTCGCCGGCTCGGCAGACAGGATCGACTACGGTCCGGCCTGGGACAACGTGCAGGTCCGCATCGGTGAACCCCTCGCCGCCCACGAACACGAGCTCACCGCCGTCGGATGGGATGTCCGCGTTCTCCCCGGCCTTGACCACATCGGCGCGATGAACAGCAAGGTCGTGATGCCCCTGCTCCAGGACTTTCTCCAGAAGGCGGCCTCGTAGCCCAAAACACAAACAACGCGGGGTCACATCGCGCCCAATAATGCCCTTCGAATGGGCCGTAGGTGACCCCGCCTTGCCGTGTATGGGTGCCTTGCCTCGGGGGAAGGCGTGGCTGTCCTCCGTCCCGCGAAGGGTGCGCCGCCAGGGCAGCATCACCACGGCAACGAATCTTGGGAAGCCGGCAACGAATTGTCATACCGGCCTCGTAGTCTGCCCGCACAAGCTTGAACCGTCCGGCAGGGGATGACATGGCTGACCAGATCCACGAGGCTGTAGGCAGGACGCCTTCCCTGCCTGCGGCAGGTGCCCCGCTCCCTGCATTATCCGAGCCGGATGAACCCGGCTGGCCGGAATCACTGGCAGCCGGTGATCTGTTCACCGACGATGCAGTAGCGGACTACGTGCACCGGCTGAGCCGATACCCCTTGCTCACAGCCGAGCAGGAACTGGAACTGGCGCAAGACATCGAGGCGGGGCTTTTCGCGGAACACCTGTTGGCCGACGGACCACCACGGCCGGGTCAGGACCTAACGGAACTTCGGACTATCGTCCTTCTGGGCCAGCGTGCCGTCGAGGCGCTGCTCCACGCCAACCTCCGGCTTGTCGTCTCGATCGCCAAGCACTACACCCACCAGGGCCTCGACTTTCCGGACTTGATCCAGGAAGGCAACGTGGGACTACACAAGGCCGTTTGCAAATTCGACTTCACCAAAGGCCTCAGATTCTCCACCTATGCCACGTGGTGCATCCGGCACACCATCCTCCGGGCGCTAAGCGATCAGGCACGACTTATCCGTCTCCCGGTTAACGTCGTCGACCAGATGCAGAGAGTCCGAACTGCGCAACGGGCGGCCGAAATGACGGGCACGGTTTGCAGTAGAGAATATCTTGGTCAGCTGACGAACCACTCGGTGGAGAAGCTCGAATGTCTGTTGTCCTTGGACAAGCCGATATGTTCGCTGGACTTTCAAGTGCCTGACGGCAGGGGCGGAACCGAAGCACTGGCCGAACAGTTGTTGGATCCGGCTAATCTCGACACTGCCGATTTGCTCTTTCGCCAACAGTTGAGGGCGCAGGTTCAAGCCGTACTCGACACGCTCGAGGAGCGGGAGGCACGAGTCATAGCGATGCGCTTCGGCATGACAGACGGTGCTGGGAAATCGTTGAAGGATGTCGCGGAAGCGTTCGGCACGACCCGCGACCGAGTCCGCCAGATCGAACTCACGGCCTTGAAGAAGCTCAAACATCCGTCCCGGTCCAACCTCCTGCGGCAGTTTCACCTTGACGGTGACAGCCTATTCGTGGGGCCGACCTCAATCGGCGAAAACAACAGCGTCACAGGTCGATGACCCACAGCCTCAGCACGACAACGCGGGGTCACATAGCGCCCAATAATGCCCTCGGATTGGGCCGTAAGTGACCCCGCGTTGGTGTAGTTCGGCGCCTCGGCCTCCCGGTGACCCCGCGTTGGTGTGGAGGTTCTACTTCTGCAGCGCCGGGCTCGGGGACATTTCCGCGGCCTGGCGCAGCGCCTCGATCATGCTGCGCACGTCCACGATGCCCTTGCCCGCGATGTCGAAGGCCGTGCCGTGGTCCACCGAGGTGCGGATCACGGGCAGGCCCACGGTGATGTTGACGCCGGCCTCGATGCCCAGGACCTTCACGGGGCCGTGGCCCTGGTCGTGGTACATCGCCACGATGAGGTCGTAGTCGCCGCGGCCGGCCAGGAAGAAGGCGGTGTCGGCGGGGAGCGGGCCGCGGGCGTCAATGCCGTCGGCCTGCAGCTTTTCGATGGCCGGGGTGATCTTCTCCGCTTCCTCGCCGTAGCCGAAGAGGCCGTTCTCCCCCGCGTGCGGGTTGATGGCGCAGACGCCGATTTTGGGATTGGCGACGCCGGCGCGCTGCATGGCGCTGTGCCCGCGCCGCACGGTCCGTTCCACCAGGCCGGGCTCGATCTTGTTAACGGCGTCGATCAGGCCGATGTGCGTGGTGACGTGGATGACCTTGACCTTAGGCGTGGACAGCATCATGGACACTTCCTCCACCCCCATGAAGTGCGCCAGCAGTTCGGTGTGGCCGGGGTAGACGTGCCCGGCCTTGTGCAGCGCGGCCTTGTTCAGCGGGGCGGTGCAGATCCCCTGCACGGCGCCGCTCATCCCGAGCTCGCAGGCGATCCGGATGTAGTGGTAGGCGGCGTTGCCGGCCTCGGCGGATTCCACACCCCACGGCAGGTCGTGCGAGAGCAGTTTCGGATCGATCACGTTGATGCGGCCCGGTTCAAACACGGCGTCGGCCACGTCCTGGATCTCCACGATGTCAGCCTCGACGCCGAGGGCCTTCGCGCCCAGGCCCAGCCGGTACACGTCGCCGATCACCACCGGGCGGCAGTCGCGGTAGGCGTTTTCGGCCAGCAGCGCGCCCACCGTCACTTCGGGGCCGACGCCGGCGCCGTCGCCCATGGTGACGGCAATGAAGGGGCGGGTGTCCTGTGCTGTTGCATTCAATTCGGGTGCATTCAACGCTGAATTCATTGCTTCTCCAGATGGATCGGAAGGGTCGAGTGGTTCTTGCTGAGTGGGGCCGGCCGGTTCGGTGGTCCGGCGGCCGTGGATTGCGGAATAGAGCTGGTGCAGGGCCTGGTCGTCGCCGAAGCTGCCGGGTTTGGTGCCGACCAGCCTGCCGTCGTCGGCGAGACTGACCACGGCGCCGTGCTGGACGGCGACCAGCGGCTCGAGCGTGCGGATGCCCAGCGTGTCCAGCACGTCGCGGGCAGTCTCACCGCCGGTCAGGATGAGGTCGGGAAGGACGACGCCGGCGGCACTGCCGGCGGATCCAGTGCCGTCAAAGCCAGCACCGTCGGGCGCCTGCTGCGGGAAGTCCAGAGCGCTGGAAACGAAACGCGCCAGGTTCGTCACGATCGCGCCTGCCTCGCGGGGATTTACCTGCTCCGCGGTCACCGTCAGGGCCACCGGTTCGCCGGCGGCCAAGGCCTCGCGCACGGCGTGGAGCAGCGGGTCCGTCGCGTCGTCCCGCAGCTCCTCGGGGGTCAGTCCGACAAGCCGGAAGCCTCCCGCCTGGAGCTGCCGGAGTTGCCTGCGTGCGGCTTCCGAGGCGGAGCCGACGACGGCGAGCACCGGCCGCGCTCCGTCTCCGGGAAGGTTTGGGGTGCTGGAATTCGGTGTGGAATTCCTTAAGGTGTTCGTTGTGGAGTTTTGCGCGTTTCGCGCAGAATCGGGCGTTACGGTGGTTTCCTTGTACGCCAGTTCGGATTGCGACCCCGCCCCCGATCCGGGCTGCAACCGCCGGGCCAGAACGTCAGCTAGCCCGCCGGTGCCGACCAAAACAATGCGACGCCCGCCCGCGGAAAATCCCAACCGGGCGAGTGCTTCGACCACGGCTTCCAGGTCCGCCCCGCTTTCCCCGTCCGCGATCACGGTGGTGGGAACGCTGCCGGAGAACAGGTGACCAAGCCTGGCGGCCAGGTCGGTGGAGCGAACCACGGCGAGGTCCAGCATCTGCACTTCGGCCGCGGCAGCACGGTCGCCGGCAGAACCGCCATCAGCCGGCGTGCCCGCGGATTGCTCCAGCGCCTCTGAGACCAGCACCTCCGACAGATGCGCCGGCGGCAGAGCGGCCTCCGCCTTCCAAAGATCGGTTTCGGACAGCGGGACTCCGTCCGCATAGGGACGTCCGTCCACGACAGTCCGTCGCAGCTGGGGCAGCGCGCCGGCAACGAGAACGTGAAAGCCAAGGCCGGTCAGGGCCCCGACTTCGGCGCCGACGTTGCCCCGCCAGAGCGAGTCGATCTTCTTGAACAGCACCTGGGTGCCGACTATCTCGGTGCCGGCCACGTCTGTACCTGCAACATCCGGTCCCGGAAAAGCCCGGGCGACGGCGGCCGCGGCGTCCGCCGGGGAGGAAGACCGCGAGTGCGTGTCCACCACGGTCACCCCGGATTGCTCGGACCCCTGGGAACGCCCAGGTTCCCCGGAAGAAGGTTCGAGCAGGATCTGTGTGCTGAACCCGTACTGGGCAAAGCACTGTGCCACCTCGGCGGCGCCGGAAAAGTCGTCGGCCTGTATGAGGACTGCTGCCATGTTCCCTCCTCCCTGCCTTGAAGTAATGGATTGAAGCGATGAGCCGGTGAATGGGCTTGTGGATGAGGCTCTGAATCGAGCCGCTACCCCAGCCAATGGTCCGCCGGGGTGTTCCCATCATGACATAACTGCGCGGACTGCGCTAGAGAGGTTGCGTGAAACGCGCAATGATGGCAAAGTGATGCACATAACACGGCACCGGCCATCCGGCCCCAGCCGTTCCGTTCTAACCGAGAGGTCAACGATGACCGTTCTTCCTCAAGGAACCGAGTTTTCCCGGCGGCGCCTGCTGCAATTCGGCGCAGCCGCCGGACTTCTCTTTGGCACAGGCACAGTGGCCGGATGTGCCGGCCCCACCGGCCTGCCGGGACCCAGCACCCTGACCCTGGCGCTCAACCGCTCCCTGGTCAGCCTGGACAACAAGCTGAACCAGTTCGACGCCGCCGTCACCGTGCAGCGCGCCGTCCGCCAGGGCCTCACCGCCATCGGTCCGGAGACCAAGCCCGTCCTGGTCCTGGCCGAAAGCTTCAAAATGACCTCCCCCACGGTGTGGACCGTCCGGCTCCGCGAAGGCGTCAAGTACTCGGACGGCACGCCGCTGCAGATCGAGGACGTTGCCACTGCCCTGAAGATGTACCAAAAGGTTCAGGGCTCCTTTGTTGCCGGTTTCTTCCCCGAGTTCCCCACCGTGGTGCCCGTGGATGACCGGACGTTCCGGATGGAATCCAAGAAGCCCATCCCCATTCTGGATTCGCTCATGAGCATGATCCTGATCAGCCCCGCGGCCAAGAACAAGCCCGAGGAGCTGCAGGAAGGCGTGGGCACCGGCCCGTACGTCGTGACCAAGTTCAACCGCGGCGCCGGCACCTACAGCCTGAAGCGCAACGAGAACTATTGGGGCCCGGCCCCCAAGGTGGACAACGTCGAGGTCCGGTTCCTTCCCGAGGAATCCAGCCGCGTCATCGCACTGCGCAGCGGCGAGGTGGATGTCATTGACTCCATCACGCCCGACTCGCGCGAACAGCTGGCCGGGCTGCCCGGCGTCGTACTGAGTGAGTCTTCCAGTCTGCGGCTGAACCAGATCTTCTACAACTTCCGCAAGCCGGCCGGTCACCCGCTGGCCGATGTCCGGGTCCGTGAGGCCCTCAGCTGGGCCATCGACGGCGAAGCGCTGGTCAAGGACGTGCTGGTGAACTCTGTCAGCCAGGCCGAGGGCGTCACCCCGTCCAGCCTGACCGGTTTCGCCAAGACCGGCACCTACACCTTCGACCCGGAGAAGGCCAAGGCAACCCTGAAGAGCCTGGGCGTCAACGACCTCAGCCTGAAGATCATCTGGGAAACCGGCGAATTCGCGTCCGACACCTCCGTCATGGAGGCTCTCGTGGAGATGTTCGGCAACATCGGCGTCAAGGCCCAGCTCCAGCAGTTCGAACCCGGCGGCAACATCCTGGCCTGGCGCCAGGGCAAGCAGGGCGACTGGGACCTGCTGGGCAACGGCTTCAGCAGCCCCACCGGCCTGGCCATCACCATGATGCAGGGCATGTACGCCGGCACCGCGGAAAAGGAAAAGACCCGCGACACCTACCAGGGGTACGTGAATCCTGCCGTGCAGGCCAAGATCCAGGCCGCCGCCTCCGAGGTGGACCCCGTACGCCGGCAGCAGCTGATGGAAGTTGCCCAGAAGGCCATCTGGGAGACCTGGCCGTGCGCCTGGGCGTTCGTGCCCAAGTCCGTGCTGGCCCACCGGAACCGGGTGGGCGGCCTCTCGCTGGCGCCCACCAACTCCTACCCGCTTGCTGACGTCCGGCTGGAGGCCTAGACCATGACCAAGTACATCCTCAAGAGGCTCGGGCAGGGCCTGCTGACCGTGTTCCTCACGGTATCCACCGTGTTCATCCTGGTCCGGCTGGCCCCGGGCGATCCGGCCGTGGCCTACGCCGGCCCGCTGGCCACCACCGAAGAGCTCGCCAAGGTCCGGGAGCAGTTCGGCCTGGACCTGCCCCTGATCCAGCAGTACTGGATCTTCCTGCAGCAGCTGTTCACCGGAGACCTCGGCACCTCGTACTCCTTCCAGGCCCCGGCCATTCAGGTGGTCCTGGAGCGGATGCCCTACACCCTGACCCTGGCCACCGCCTCGATCCTGCTCACCGCGGTGGTCGCCATCCCGCTGGGCGTCTGGATGTCCCGCAGGCCGGACACCAAGAAGGAATTCGGCGTCAACGTGCTGACCATCGCCGGGCAGTCCATGCCGGACTTCTGGACCGGGATCATGCTGCTCACCTTCTTCGCCGTCCTCATCCCGATTTTCCCGGCCTCCGGCTTCGCCACTTGGAGCGCGCTGGTCCTGCCGACCGTCACCATCGCCATCCTGCAGATCGCCCTGATCTCGCGGATGGTCCGGCGGGAAATGACCACGAACTTCGCCGCACCCTACCTGACCGTGGCCCGTTCCCGCGGCGTCCGCAATTCCCTGCTGACCTGGCGCTACGCCATGGGCAACTCCGCCATCCCGGTCTTCACGGCCCTGGGCACCCGCTTCGCGGCCATGCTCAACGGCGTGGTGGTGGTGGAAGTGGTGTTCGCGTGGCCCGGCGTTGGTTCCCTCATTGTCCGGGCGCTGGAAACCCGCGACTACCCGCTGATCGTGGCCACCGTCCTGATCACCGCACTGCTGGCGGTTGGAGTCCAGCTGATTATCGACCTCGCCTACCCCCTGCTTGATCCCCGCATTCGTCTTGGAAAGGCGGCCACAGCATGAGCCTCAGCGACACCGCAACTCCTTCCGCAGGAAATCCATCGGGCGTCCCCTCAGGCCTCCCCGCCGAGCCGCCAGCCAGGAAGTCCTCCCCCAGCGCCGTCACCAAGGAGCTGATCGCCAAGGCCGGTGCCACCCGCCGCCGGGCCGGCGCCAAGTTCAAGATACGCACCGGCGTCATCTGCACGCTGCTGGTTGTTGTTCCCATCGTGCTGGCCGCGTTCCTGCCGCTGCCGGACCCCAACCACCAGAACCTTGCCCAGCGCCTGTTTCCCCCGCTGACCGAGGGACACCTGTTCGGCACCGACCAGCTGGGCCGCGACCTGCTCTCCCGGATCCTGCACGGCGGCCAGATCTCGCTCACCATCGGCGTCCTGGCCGTGGTGGTCTCCGGCGCCATCGGCATCATCTTCGGCGCGGCCGCAGGCTACTTCGGCGGCAAGCTGGACACCGTGGTCTCCCGCCTGATCGAGGCGCAGATGTCCCTCCCACTGCTGATGATGCTGCTGCTGGTGGTGGCGCTCTTCGGCGCCTCCATTCCGGTCATCACGTTCGTGATCGCCATCGCCCAATGGCCCGAGGTGGCACGCCTGACCCGCTCCATGGTGCTCGTGGAACGCGAAAAGCCCTACGTCTCCGCCGCCCGGATCCTGGGCCTGCACCGCGTGCAGATCCTGATCCAGCACGTCATCCCGAACGTCATCAAGCAGGCCACCCTGGTGGTGCTGCTCCTGCTGGCCCAGGCCGTGCTGCTGGAAAGCGCACTCGCCTTCCTCGGCGCCGGCCCGCAGCGGCCGTTCGCCACGTGGGGGCGCATCATCTCCGACGGCCAGGACTACCTCACCACCGCCTGGTGGCTGGTGACGGTGCCCGGCTTGGTGATCGCGGTCATGGTAGTGGGCGTGAACCTGCTGGGCGACGGCCTCCGCGACCGTCCCCGCCGCAAGAAGAAGGAGGCCTGAGAATGAGCGCACAGACCGCAGCCACAGCAACCCCCGCAGCACACTCCGAACAGCCGCTGCTGGAGGTCCGCGACTTCCAGGTGGAACTGATCACCGACGCCGGCATCGTCCGCGCCGTCGACGCGGTCAGCTTCTCGATCCACCGGGGCGAGACCGTCACCATCATCGGTGAGTCCGGTTCCGGGAAATCGACGACGGCGATGGGCATCCTCAGGCTCCTGCCGGAGGACCTCGCCGTGCTCTCGGGAACCGTCCTGATCGACGGCGTGGACGTCACCGCCGATCCCAAGGCCATCGACAAGGTCCGGGGCAGGACGCTCGCGCTGATCCCGCAGGACCCCATGACGGCGCTGAGCCCCGTGCACTCGATCGGCAACCAGCTCTCCGAGGCCATTCGGATCGCGGGAGCCGCCTCCAAGGACCCGGGCGCCGTCCGGGCCCGCGCCATCCGCCTGCTCGAACAGGTCCACATCCCCACCCCGGATGCGCAGCTGAAAAAATACCCGCACCAGCTCTCCGGCGGCATGCTCCAGCGCGTCCTGATCGCCATCGCGCTCGCCAGCGAGCCGCAGCTGCTGGTGGCCGATGAACCCACCTCCGCCCTGGACGTCACCGTCCAGGCCGGCATCCTGGACCTGCTGCTCGAACTGCAGGAACAGCGCGGCATCGGCATCCTGATGATCACGCACGACCTCGGGGTGGCACGGCTGATCTCGGACCGGATCCACGTCATGAAGGATGGCGCGTTCGTGGAGTCCGGCGAGGTCCAGCAGATCGTGGATAACCCCGCCACGGAGTACACCCGCAAGCTGCTCGCCGCCGTCCCCGTCCTGGGCGCCTGGGATGAAACACCGGCGGACGGCACCGCCCTGACCACAACTGGAGCCAGCCATGACTAAGCCGTTCCTGTCCGTCGAAAACCTCGTGGTGGACTACCACGTCTCGAAGGGAACCTTCCGGGCAGTGGACGACGTCTCGTTCTCGGTCGAGAAGGGCAAGACGATCGCCGTCGTCGGGGAATCCGGCTGCGGGAAGTCCACCATCGCCAAGGCGCTCATGCGCCTGGTCACGCCCAGCAGCGGGCGGATCGAGCTGGACGGCACGGACCTGGCACGGCTCAGCGAGGCCCAGCTGCGGCCTCTGCGCTCGAAATTCCAGATGGTCTTCCAGGACCCCTATGGTTCCCTCGACCCGCACCTCACCGCGCAGGAAATCGTCGCCGAGCCGCTCAAGCTCCAGGGTGTCCGGTCCCGGCACGAGCGGCACAAGGCGGCGGCCAGCCTGATCGACCAGGTGGGCCTGCCGGCCAACTCCCTGGACAAGCACCCGTCCGAGTTCTCCGGCGGCCAGCGGCAGCGGATCGGGATTGCCCGCGCGCTGGCGTCCAAGCCCGAACTGCTGGTCTGCGACGAGGCCACGAGCGCGCTCGACGTCTCGGTGCAGGCCCAGGTGCTGCGCCTGCTCAAATCCATCCAGGACGAAACCGGCATCACCTACGTCTTCATTTCGCACAACCTCGGCGTGGTGCAGGAAATCAGCGATACCGTGATGGTCATGCAGCGCGGCAAGCTCGTGGAGCACGGAACAACGGCGCAGGTCCTGACCGCGCCGAAGGAGGACTACACCCGCAAGCTCCGCCGTGCCGCCCTCGATCCGTCCACCATGACCGGCCTGAAGCCGCGGCACGTGGTCTCATCGCTGGCGCTGAAGACCAGCGCCTGAGCCCGCCACTACAGCCGTCAAAAGCAACCGTCAACGCAACCGTTCAACCAAACCCTGAGGAATCAACTCATGAGCATCCAGCCCGAAGGCACACCAGTGGACGGCCTGAAGCTACCGATCTCCAGGCTCGTCCTGGGCACCATGACCTTCGGCGACACCGCCGATGAGGCAACCGCCGGGCGCATGGTGGACGAGGCACTCGCCGCCGGCATCACCACCATCGACACCGCCAACGCCTATGTCGGCGGAGCCACCGAGGAGATGCTGTCCCGCCTCCTGAAGGAGCGCAGGTCCGACGTCGTCCTCGCCTCCAAGGCGGGCATGCCGCATCCGGACCACGGCCAGCACGCACCGCTGTCCAAGGAGGGCCTGCGGAACAGCGTTGAGGGCAGCCTGCGCCGGCTCGGCGTGGACAGCATCGACCTGTTCTACCTCCACCAGCCGGACCGGGCCACTCCCCTGCAGGAAACCCTGGGCACAGTGGCGGAGCTCGCCGCCGAAGGGAAAATCGGCGCCTTGGGCGTGTCCAACTTCGCGGCCTGGCAGATCGCCGACGTCATCCACACGGCCCGCGAAGTGGGCGCACCCCGGCCGGTGGTCGCGCAGCAGCTCTACAACCTCGTGGCGCGCCGGGTGGAAGAGGAATACCTCGAATTCGCCGCCACCCACCAGGTCCACACCATGGTCTACAACCCGCTCGGCGGCGGCCTGCTGACCGGCAAGCACAGCTTCGAAGCCAAGCCGACCGAGGGCCGCTTCGGTGACTCCAAACTCGCCGCGATGTACACCCAGCGATACTGGGACAAGCAGCTGTTCGAGGCGGTCAACGCCCTGGCCGGCATCGCGTCGGGGGCCGGGATCACCCTCGCCGAGCTGTCCCTGCGCTGGCTCGCCTACCGCGGCGGCGTCGGCTCCATGCTGCTGGGCGGCTCGAAGGTGGAGCAGCTGCAGGCCAACATCGCCGCCGTGGCCAGGGGCCCGCTGACGGACGACGTGACCGCCGCCTGCGACGCCGTCGGCACCGGGCTCCGCGGCCCGATGCCCGCCTACAACCGCTGACGCGCTGGCTCCCCTGACGCACCACAGACTCCCCGCTGATTTCCCGAAACTGAAGGCAGAAGACACGAACATGACATCTGAACTCGCCACCGAATTCGCCCGCAAGATCCGCGCCCGTGAGCAGGCGGTGGGCTACTGGACCGTGCTGGACGCACCCGTCGCCACCGAACGGATCAGCCGGCTCGGCTATGACTACGTGGCCTTGGACGCGCAGCACGGGCTGCTCGGCTACTCGGGCGTGCTGAACGGGCTCATCGCGATCGAGGCCGGCCACACCGCCGTCGGCATGGTGCGGGTGGAGGGCAACGACTTCACGGCGATCGGCAAGGCCCTCGACGCCGGCGCCGTCGGCGTGATCGTGCCGCTGGTCAACAGCGCGGCGGACGCCGCCGCGGCCGTCGCGGCGGCCAAGTACCCGCCGCTGGGCGGCCGCTCCTACGGACCCATGCGCTCGGCGCTGCGGATCGGCCCGGTTCCAGCCGAGGCCAACGCCGCCACTCTGGTCTTCGCCATGATCGAGACGCCCGAAGGGCTGGCCAACGTCAAGGAAATCTGCCAGACACCCGGCCTGGACGGCATCTACGTGGGACCGTCCGACCTTGCCATCGCCGTCGGCGCAGCCTTCCCGGGCGACCCCGCGGTGGAAACGGAATTCAACGCAGCACTGGAGACGATCGCGGACGCGGCTGCCGCCGCGGGAGTGGCCGCGGGCATCCACACGCCAGCCGGCGAGGTCGCCGCGCAACGGCTGCGCCAGGGCTACACCTTCACCACCATCTCCTCGGACCTGACCCACCTGGAGCTGGCCGCCAAGGCCCACCTGGCCGCCGCAACCGCAAAGGACTGAACTGTGCCTGCAACTGACGTGCCTGCAACTGACGTACCCGTGACTGACTCGGCCGCAACCGGCTTGCCTGCAACCGACTCGGTCAGGGCTGATTACAGCACCATCACGCCCGACGGCGAGGTGAAGGAGGCCGGCGGCAGCCTGTACGCGTACCTGCCGGCGCCCACTGTGCAGAGCCACGCGGCGAACCTCCTGACGCTGCCGGACGGCCGGCTCGGCTGCGTGTGGTTCGGCGGCACCCAGGAAGGCGTGCCGGATATCTCCATCTGGTTCTCCACCCTGGAGCCCGGAAGCCGCAAGTGGTCCCCGGCCGAGCAGCTCTCCGACGACTCCAGCCGCTCGGAACAAAACCCCATCCTCTTCGCCGCCCCGGACAATCGGCTCTGGCTGCTGTACACGGCGCAAAAGGCCGGGAACCAGGACACCGCCGAGGTCCGCCGCCGCATCTCCGCGGACGGCGGCCGGACCTGGGGGCCGGTGGAGACGCTGTTCCCCGCCAACGAAACCGGCGGCGTGTTCGTCCGGCAACTGCCCGTAGTGCTGCCGTCCGGCCGCTGGATCATCCCGATCTTCCGCTGCATCACCACGCCCGGCGAGAAGTGGGTGGGCAACAGCGACGACAGCGCCGTGATGATCTCCGACGACGCCGGCGCCACCTGGAGTGAGCATGTCCTCCCGGGCAGCCTGGGCTGCGTGCACATGAACATCCAGCCCGTGGCCGACGGTTCCCTGCTGGCCTTGTTCCGGAGCCGGTGGGCGGACTGGATTTATGAATCCCGCTCCACCGACGGCGGCACCACCTGGAGCGAACCCGTTCCCACCGAGCTGCCGAACAACAACTCCTCCATCCAGTTCACCGCGCTCGCCGACGGCCGGCTGGCGCTGGTCTACAACCACAGCCAGGCCGAAGCGTCGACCGAACGCCGGCTCTCGCTCTACGACGAAATCGACGACGAGGGCCTCGCCGACGAACAGGCCCAGCTTCCCGAGCCGGTGGTCACCTCTGGATCGGACGACACTTCCGGCGCCGGGTCCGACGTCGGCGGCTCGGCCGGCGGGTCAGGCGGGTCCGCCGGCGGATCGGAAGGCGGCCGGAGCGCGTTCTGGGGCACGCCGCGGTCCCCGATGACGCTGGCCATCTCGGAGGACTCGGGCCGCAGCTGGCCCATCCGGCGGAACCTCGACGTCGGCGACGGCTACTGCCTGTCCAACAACTCCCGCGACGGCCTGAACCGCGAATACTCTTACCCGTCGATCCATCAAGGCCGAGACGGCGCCCTCAACATCGCCTACACCTACTTCCGCCAGGCGATCAAGTACGTCCGCGTGGATCCTCAGTGGGCCTACGAGGGCACCAGCACGCCCGGCGAAGAGGCAGCAGAACAGGCCAGCAGCCGGGCCGGAGGCGGGGAGCGGGGATGACCCAACCAGCGAGCGCCGACCCAGCGACCACCCTCGGGCCTACAGCCGCGGCCGAACCAACAGCGGCAGCCGCGCCGCACGCCGTCGTCACCGGCTGCAGCTCGGGCATCGGCAGAGCGATTGCGGTCCGGTTGCTGGCGGACGGCTGGCAGGTGACCGGGCTCAGCCGGAGCGAGCCCGTGCTCGGGCCGGGCTTTCAGTGGCGGCAGGCCGACCTCTCGGACCCCGCATCCCTGGCCGCCGTCGTCCAGGGCCTGCCTCCGGTGAATGCCTTGGTCCATGCCGCCGGCTTTCAGCGGACCGCCCTCCTGGGCGAGCTGGATCCTGGCGCGCTGGCCGGGATGTTCGCCGTGCATGTGGCCGCCGCGAGCAGCCTGGCCAACGCCCTGGTTCCGCAGATGCCCGACGGCGGCCGCGTACTCCTGGTTGGCAGCCGGACCTCCACCGGTTCCCCCGGGAAGAGCCAGTACGCGGCCACCAAGGCTGCGTTGCTGGGGATGGGCCGGACCTGGGCGCAGGAACTGGCCCCTCGCGGGATCACCGTGAATGTGCTGTCCCCCGGCCCCACAGACACCCCGATGCTGGCCGATCCTGGCCGGGCCGCCACACCGCCGAAGCTGCCCGCCCTGGGCCAACTCGTGGACCCGGAGGACGTGGCTGCGCTCGCAGGCTTCCTGCTGGGCCGGCACGGGAAGTCCATCACGGGACAGAACTATGTGATCTGCGGCGGCGCGTCCCTATGAACGGGTGCGCTGTGAACGGATGCGCGGGGAACCGGTGCGGGGTGAACAAATGCGCTCCGAACGAAGGCGCAGTGAGCCGATGCGCCGTGAACCGATTCCCGCCGGCTCGGAATACCATGAGCACAGCGATGTACCGACCGGTACGGCAACGATGCGACACCAGCCGGTGAAGGAGGGCCAGCGATGACTACCGCCAAAGCCAGGCGCGAAGAGATTTACCACCTTGCCGTGACCACGGGCCTGGCGTCCGTGGAGGAACTGGCGGGGCGTTTTGCCGTGACCGCTTCCACGATCCGGCGCGACCTTGCCCGGTTGAACGAGCAGGGGAAACTCGCCAGGACTTACGGGGGCGCCGTCGCGTTGGGCGCGCACCCTGAGCCGTCACTGCGGCAGCGGACCGGCGAGGCCTTTGAACAAAAGCATGCCATCGCTCTTTGGGCTGCCTCCGAGGTCAAGGACGGGGAAAATATCCTGCTCGACGGCGGCTCAACAGTTGGCGCCATGGCGCACGCCCTGCGGGACAGGGAAAATCTGTCCGTCACCACACCGGGAATTAACACGCTCCAGGAACTGGCCGACTCGCCCGGAATCCAGGTGGACTGCCTGGGCGGACGCCTCCGCGGGGTCAGCCAGACATTCGTGGGTCCCATTGCGGAGGCCGCCCTGGAACGCATGACGTTCGACCGGGTGTTCCTGGGCGCGGACGCCGTCACGGCCGACGCCGGTCTGTGTGAAGCCGACCAGGCGCAGACGCGCCTCAAAGAACTGATGGCGCGCCGCGGCGACATGCTCTACGTGCTCGCGGATTCCACGAAGCTTGGCAAGCGTCCCTTCCATGCCTGGGTCCGGCTTCCCGCCCCCTGGATCCTCGTCACCGACGACCACGCGGATCCGGAGCAGGTTGAGCTCTTCAGGAGATCCGGCGTGACGGTCCAGCTCGTTGACCTGCCGCCGGCACAGGCCGCCTGACGCAACCTCGCCGACGTCGAACGGCCCTGGCGTCGAACGGCCCTGGCGTCGAACGGTGCTGGCGTCGAACGGCTGTTCGCGTTCCATGGGGGAACGTGGACAGCCGTTTTCGTTATTGTCTGCCGGCCTTTATCCAACGGCCACAGCGCCAATTTGCCGCATGAGGCTCAGGTTATCTGTGGTGCCCCAGTGCTCGGCCACTTTGCCGTCTTCGACACGGATGATGTCAGTGCAGTCGAACTCGACGCTCTTGCCGGATGCCGGGAAGCCGCCCAGTTCCCCACGATGAGTGCCCGTGAGAACCACGTGGCACGCCTCCATGTTTCCGTCGGTCAGCGCGGGCTCAATCTCCTTGACCTTGATATCCGGGAAAGCCGACCGCATCATGTTGACGAAGTACTTGACACCGTCTTTGCCCGGCGGTTGCCCGGGTAGGGCCTCCTCGTGATCCACATAGCTATCCGCGGCCAACTCATCGATAAGGTCGAGGTTTCCGCTCTCTATGACGTCCTTGTAGAACCTCTCAATCAATCCAACACCTTTAGACATTTCTGACTCCTTGTAGGTGCGAGACCGAAATTTGGATCCCCCCGGCGTACTACACCGGCCGGTCGCGCAGACCGCTCCATCATGCGGTGCTACCAGACCCCCGGGCGTGTGTTCTGGCTCCCCGGCCAGGCATCAGCGGTCACACTTGAGCGCCGAGTAATTTTGTGAAAAACCAGTGAGAAACGGGCGAAACGCCTCGTTAAGGCCGAAGCTATTCCCGGCCGCTGATCATGTCAAGATGCCGCGATAACGGACGGTCGGACCGTCGCGGCACGCTTCGTGACGCAGCGGTTTCCCGGGTCAATCCGCGGTCAGGGCAGAATGTTAGCCATGACCCTTACGACCTTCGCGCTCATCCGCCATGGCCAGACCGATTGGAATGCGCAGCGCCGGCTGCAGGGATCCAGCGACATTCCGCTCAACGACGTCGGCCGCGGCCAAGCCCTGGACGCCGTCGCCACCCTGTCCGGTTACCAGTGGGACGCGGTCGTGTCCTCGCCGCTGAGCCGCGCCGCGGAAACTGCTGACCTGATCGCCGCAGGGCTGGGGCTCAAGGTGGCACGGCGGGTCCCGGAGCTCACCGAGCGTAGCTTCGGCCCGGCCGAGGGCATGCAGGACGGCCCCGAACTGGACGCCCTGCGCACGCCCGGCGGGTTCCACGGCGCCGAAAGCGAGGACGAGGCGGCTGAACGCGGTCTGGCCGCGCTCGCAGCCCTGGCCGAGGAGTTCCCCGGCCGCCGCCTCCTCGTCGTCGCCCACGGCACGCTCATCCGGGTGAGCCTCAGCCGCGCCATCGGCCGCACGCTGCCGAGCATCGACAACGCCGTGCTCAACCTGGCGCACCACCACGCCGTCGACGGCTGGCACCTTGAATACCTCAACGGCGAGCGGCTGACCGCGGGCCAGGACGAGGGGGAGCTGGCGGCGATCGCCGGCGCGCCCAGCCTGGCCTAGCCCTTGCGTTCAGGGGCTAACTTTCAAGGCCCTGAACGTCAGGCGGATTTACCCAGGCAAGTACCTCTCTCCCGGGCGCCAAGGCCGAGTGCTACGATTGCTACGGAGGCAGTCATGACAACCATCCCGCACCGTGAGCTCCGCAATCAGAGCAGCAAGATCCTTGAGCGCGTGAAGAACGGCGAAACCATCGATGTCACCAACAACGGCGAAGTGGCAGCCACGTTGATTCCGCCGGCAGTCTCTCCGTTCGAGCGGCTGCTGCTTTCCGGAAGTGTGCGGCGGGCGGCCTCACAAGCTGTTGATTTCCAGATTGTGCGGCGCGTCAGCAGCGACGCGACTACTGCCGAGATCGTCTCCGAGCTGCGCGGCGACCGTTGATCGTCTACATAGACACTTCCGCCGCCATTAAGTTGATCGTGGAGGAACCCGATTCGGCGGCCGCGGCACAGTACCTTTCAGCAGCAGCGCATCGAGGCGACCATCTGGTGGCCTCCATGCTCCTCTACACGGAACTGCATTGCGCCGCTCACCGCCGGGGCCTTCCGGCCGAATCGATCAACACGGTGTTGGGCGGAATCAACCTCGTGGATGTAGCCCGTTCGGATCTCCTGTACGCCGCCGCCATGCCCGGGAAGCTGCGTAGCGCCGACGCGATCCACCTTGCCACCGCAATCCGGCTGCAGACGGACGTCCTGGTGGCCTACGACGTCGAACTTGTCGCCGCTGCGACGGAAGCGGGCCTCCGTACGGAGTCCCCCGGCAGTACCCCCTAACGGATCCGGTCTCACACCACTGCCACGACCTTGTGCAAGGATGTCACCAACACGAACGGGGAGGTCCGGCGGTGACAGGTCTTGAGGGCGAGGGGCTGCCGATGACGGCCCTTGCGGTTGCGGCTGGACGGGCCGTGGAGGCGTCACGGCCGGACAAGCTGATTGACGACCCCTATGCTGCGGCCCTGGTGGAGAACGCGCACTCGTTGCAGGACTGGCCTCTCGTGTGGCCGCCGAACCCTTTGGACGCCCCTCCCCTGCACCACCCGATCCTGCTGGCCTCGACCTACATCGGCATGCGTACCCGCTTCATCGACGATTTCCTCCAGCCCGCCGAACAAACGCCCCAGACGGTCATCCTCGGCGCGGGGTTGGACACCCGCGCCTACCGGCTCCCCTGGGCCGATGACGCCCGCGTCCTGGAGCTCGACCTGGCCACGGTGTTGGAGTTCAAAGCCGAGGTGCTGGCCGGCCTGTCGGCTGAGCTCGGATGCGAGCTGGTGTCGGTGCCGGCCGACTTGTCCTGTTCCTGGGCCGAGCAACTCCAGGCGGCCGGCTTTGACCGGAGCCAGCCCACCACCTGGGTCATTGAAGGCCTGCTGCCCTATCTCGACGCGGACGCCCAGCTCCTGACACTGAAGGAGGTCGCGGCGTTGTCGGCGCCCCGATCGAGGGCCGTCATAGAGCGCGCTGTGGCACTGCCCCGCACTGAGGACTTTGGAGCCAAGCTGCGCGAGTTCAGTATCCAGTCCGGGCTGCCGATGAGCGAACTGCTGGCACGGGCCGACCCCCCGGACCCGGCCCGCGTCCTTGGAGTGGCCGGCTGGCGCTGCACCGAACACCCGGTCCAGGAGCTGTGCTCACGCTACGACCGGCGCATCTCGCTGACTCCCGACGCCGAGACGCCAGAGATGCCCGACGCCGAAACGCCCGACGCCGGGCCTCCAGCGGCACAGCGCGGCGGCCTCGTGCGCGCGTGGCTGTAGCGCCGCCGTCGTCGTCCTATTCCCGTTCCCGCCACAGCAGCGACACGACCAACACCACAGCTCCCAGCCCCAGCATCACGAACACCATCAGGCCCCAGTTGGCCTGGTTGACGCCGGTGCCGTAGAAGATGCCGATCAGCACGGTGGCCGTGATCGCCCCGACGTACCGGCAGGTCTGGTAGATCCCGGCGGCCACGCCGCGCTCCTCCGGCCGGGTGGACAGGTACATGCCCTGGCTGGAGGCGAGGCCGACCACCCCGTACGGCACGCCCAGCAGGGCTGTCATGGCAAGCACCAGCGGGATGGCGAACGACGCCGTCAGCAGCCACATCGCCCCCGACGCCGCAATGAGCAGCACCACGCCGGCGATCAGCACCCGCTTGACGTGGAAACGGTCGATCGCGCGGACCGTGAAAGGCGTCACCACCACCGACATCGCGGCCAGCGGCAGCATCAGCACCCCGACGACGCCCGGATCGTAGCCGCCGGCTTCCTGCAGCAGCTGCGGCAGGCCGAAGAACGCGAAGTAGTACACGGCGCTGAACACCGCGAACCCCAGGTAGACCAGCAACAGCGGCCGGTTGCGGCCCAGCAGCCGCAGGTCCAGGAACGGCGGGCTGAACCGCAGCTCGCGCCAGACGAACAGCACCGTGAGCAGCGTCCCGCCGCCCAGCAGCCCCCAGCGGTAGCCGGGAAGCACGTTCAGCAGCGCCATCATCACCAGCACCATGGCGCCGAGGAAGGCCAGAATTCCGGGGACGTCCGAGTCCCGCAGCAACTCGGAGACTCGGCCGCGTTCGCGCCCCTCGTCGGCAGGGGCGAAGCGCCGGACCAACACGATGGCCACCAGCGATAGCGGGACGTTCACCAGGAACAGCGCCTGCCATCCGATCAGGCTCACCAGCAGCCCGCCCACCACGGGCCCGACGGCGGCGGCGGACGTGTTGGCCATTTGGATCCGGCCCAGCGGCCGCGTGGATTTCACGTTCGCCTGCCGCGCCAGTTCCCCGACCATGACGACGGCGCTCGGGTAGGCGGTGGCGGTGCCGAGGGCCATGAAGGCGCGGGCCACGCAGAGCAGGGCGAAGTTCGGCGCAAAGGGGGCCAGCGAACACGTCACCACCACCAGTGCCATGCCCAGCATGAACAGCCTGCGCGGGCCGAACCGGTCCGCGAACCGCCCCATGAGCGGCTGGCCGGCTGCGGAGGTGAGGTAGAAGGCCGTGATCACCCAGGTGACCGTGGCGACGTCGAGCCCGAAATCCGCCCGCAGCACCACGAGGGCGACGGCGATCATCGAGGAGTTCAGCGGATTCAGTGCGGTGCCGAGGCTAAGGCCGGCGACGGCCAGGCCAGACCGGGGAGAGTTGCTCACGGCAACAAGTCTGTCCTACGGCCCGCCCTGAAGCCGAACCGGCGACCATGCCGGGGTGTCGGGCCTGGCACCGGGGCTTTTGGGGCGACTGGGAACGGGTCTGTCTCCTGACCGGGTGAGGCGTCACGCAGAACAGACTTTGAGCCCTGCTGCAGTCGGGGCTTCCCGGAGAACCGCGGAACCCCTCAGGGCGGGGATCGGAAAACCTGCCTGACGTGACGCCCCCGCATCAGAGGACCTTGGACAGGAACGCCTTGGTCCGGTCGTGCTGCGGATCGCTGAGGACCTGGCGTGGCGGTCCTGCCTCCACCACCACGCCGTCGTCCATGAAGACCAGCGTGTCCGCCACCTCGCGGGCGAATCCCATCTCGTGGGTCACCACGATCATGGTCATGCCGCTTTTGGCCAGTCCCTTCATGACGTCCAGCACCTCACCCACCAGCTCCGGATCCAAGGCACTTGTCGGCTCGTCGAAGAGCATCAGCTTGGGGTCCATCGCCAGGGCGCGGGCGATGGCCACACGCTGCTGCTGGCCACCCGACAGGTGCGCCGGATAGGCATCGCCCTTATCTCCCAGCCCCACACGCTCCAGGAGTTCCTTGGCCCGGGCAGTGGCTTTGGTCCTAGAAAGACCCTTCACCCGCATGGGAGCAAGGGTGATGTTCTCCACCGCGGTCAGGTGCGGGAACAGGTTGAATCGCTGGAAGACCATCCCGATTTCCTGGCGTTGGAAAGCGGCTTCCTTGAGCTTGAGTTCGTAGAGCTTTTCGCCTTTTTGACGGTAGCCGACCAGTTGTCCGTCGACCGAAAGCCGGCCGCCATCAACGCGTTCCAGGTGGTTGATACACCGCAGGAACGTCGACTTACCCGAACCGCTGGGCCCCACAATGCAGAGAACCTCCCCGGGGTCGACCTCCAGGCTGATTCCGCGCAAGACTCTGTTGGTGCCGAAATTCTTGGAAACCTTCTCCGCAAGCACCATTGGCGCGCCGGTCATCCTTTTCCTCCAAAGTCTGTGCCGAGCGGTACACCCGGGGCGCCGGGTCCCGCAGTGGGTGGTGCCTCCGGCGCCGCCGGTTCCTTGCCCGTCTTGACCCGCCCAGTTCCGCGGGAGAACCGCTTTTCAATGAAGTGCTGTCCCACCATCAGAATGGAGGTGAAGAGCAGGTACCAGAGGGAAGCCACAATCAGCAGCGGGACCGGAGTGAACGTCACCGCGGAAATGCCGCGGGACACTCCGTAAAGGTCAACACTCAACGGGATCGCGGCCACCAGGGAGGTGGTTTTAAGCATCGAAATCACTTCATTGCCGGTAGGCGGAATGATGATCTTCATGGCCTGCGGCACCACGACGTACCGCATGGTCTGGCCCCAAGACATCGCCAGGGCCGTCGAAGCCTCTGCCTGGCCCTCGTCCACAGACAGCAAGCCGGCACGCACGATTTCAGACATGTAGGCGGCCTCATTCAAGGCCAGCCCGATCACGGCGGTGATGAACAGGTTTGTGAAGATCTCGTTCGGGACGGTGACCCACGGCGTCGTGAACGGAATCCCCAGCGTGAACACCGGGTAGATCAACGCCACGATGCCCCAGAACACCAGTTGCACATAGACCGGAGTTCCCCGGAAGACCCAGATGTACAGCCAGGCTATGCTCTTCAGCACCGGATTTGGTGAGAGCCGCATGATGGCCAGCAGCAGGCCGAGGACGATCGCGCCGATCATCGAGTAGATGGTCAGCCACAACGTTACCCACGCGGCCTGGCTGATCCGTCGGTCAAAGATGTACTTACCCACATCCGGCCAGCCATAGTCCGAGCGCTGGGCGGCGTCCAGCACAAAGACCGCCAACCCAAGCAGCAGAACTACGGCAATCACGATCCGCCACGGGTGTCGCAGCGGGACCGCGACTATCGCCTCCGCCGACGAGGTGTCCGCGTCCTGTCCGCCCCGGGCCCGCATCTTCCTGTCAGGTTCCGACTCAATCATCCTGTCGGATTCCGGCTCGCTCATGTGCTATCACCCTTTGGCTGCCACGTTGAGCGTTGCCGTCTTCACGCCACCGGATTCGACGCCCCACTTGGACAGGATCTTGTTGTACGTGCCATCGTCGATCAGGGACTGGAGCGCCTTCTGCAGGACCGGCGTAAATTCACTCCCCTTGGCCACGGGCATCCCGTACGGCGCCACCTCGAAGGCGTCGCCGGCGGTCTGCAACTTGTCCTTGGTCTTGGAGATCGCGTAGAGAGTCACCGGCGAGTCGGCGCTCATCGCGTCGACCTGTCCCACCACGAGGGCGTTGGTCGCCTGGTCCTGCGCGTCGTACTTGAAAATGGTGATCGCCGGCTTGCCTGCATCCGTGCAAGCCTTCGACTTGGCCGGCACCTCGTGCGTGTCCTCATAGGTGGTGGCCTGAACGGCGACCTTAAGCCCGCACGCGTTGTTCGGGTCCACGGTCTTGCCCTTCGGGGAGGCCCATTGGATGCCGGCAGAGTAGTAGTTCACGAAATCCACCTGCTTTTCGCGTTCCAGCGTGTCGGAGAACGACGACATTCCCATGTCATCCTTCCCTGCTTTCACTGCCGGCAGAATGTTGTCGAAGGTGCCGATGTCGAAATTGACCTTCAACCCCATGACCTTGCCAAGGGCGTTGGTGAGGTCTACAGACCAGCCTGCCGGCTCACCGTTATCGTCCTTAAACTCGTTGGGCGGGTAGTTGTTGGCCATGCCGACGTTGAGCACGCCTGAGGTCTTCATTTTTTCCGGGAGCGACGCGGCAATGGAGTCATTCTTTTGCACGTTGACGGCGTCAGCGGTCCCGGTGGCCCCGCTGGTAGCGGCGGGTTCGCTGTTGTTGACACAGCCTGAGAGCGAAAGCGCCGTGGCTAGGGTGAGAACGGGAAGAAGGTATCGGGTGCGCATGGCTTCCTTAGCTGTTCAGGGATTCTCTAGGCTCCCGCAACGCTGCGGGAGGGCACTGTGTGCCTGGTTGTTCAAAACTTACTAATTCGTGCTTTTCGACGCTCTTGATTCCAGATTCTCTCCGGAATGACGAATATCCCGAAGAATTTCCTCGCCACGAGCTTTCAGTTCGGAAATGCTGGAGACGCCCACTAACGTCATCGTACGCCGCAGTTCGTCCCCGAAGATCTCAATGATGCGCCCGACGCCGGGCGAGCCCGCCGCCACCAGTCCGTACAGGTAGGCACGGCCGATCGAGCAGGCGTCAGCACCCAACGCCAACGCTTTGAGGATGTCGCTGCCCCGGCGGACGCCGGAGTCCACGTAGATCTCGATCGAGTTGCCCACCCGCTGCCGCGATTCCTGGAGGACATCCATGGGGCTCAGCATGTGGTCGAGTTGGCGTCCGCCATGGTTGCTCAGCTGCACGGCGTCCAAACCAATACGGGAGGCCTTTGCGACGTCGGCCGGGTTGACGCAGCCCTTGAGCACGATCTTTCCATGCCAGGCCTGCCGCAAGGCATCAAGTTCCTTCCAGCCGCTGCTCGCATCCGAGTGGCCAAGGATGTGCTGCCACATGGACGGGGTGACGACGGAGGTGGCCGCGGCGCTGCGCGGATCCAGGTTTGGGAAACTGATTCCGTCCGATTTCAGGAAGTTGATCCACCAGGAAGGTCGCCGGGCGATATCCGCGATGGTTGAAAGCGTTAGAGCAGGAGGCGCGGTGAAGCCGTTGTGGAGGTCCCTCTCCCTCGATCCCAGAGCCCGTGTATCGACGCCGACAATCAGCGTGTTGAATCCGGCGGCCTTGCAGCGGGCCAGTTTGTTCTTCATCGCCTGGGCGTCGGAGGTGAGGCCAAAGTTGAACCAGCGGTCGAGGCCCGGGTGGCGCTCCGCGATCGTCTCCATGGGTACGGTGCTCAGCCCGGCCAGCCCGTAGGGGATGCCGGCCCGGTCGGCGGCAGCCGCGACGGCCAGCTCGCCCTCGGGATGGAACAGCCGAGTTGCCCCGGTCGGGGTCAGCGTCAGCGGCAGGGCACTGTCTTTTCCGAGCAAGGCGGTGCCAGTGTCCGGGCCGGAGACCGGGCCCCAGCTGGGCATGAGGGCCCACGCGTCAAAGACGGCTCTGTTGCGGCGGAGCGTCACTTCGTCTTCAGATCCGCCGTCCAAATAGTCGAAGATTCCGGCCGGCAAGACTTTACGTGCCGACCTCCTGTATTCCTCCACATTGAAAGCGTTGGCCAGGACCCGGCGTCGTCGGGATAAAACTGGGGCTTTGACTTGGATGAGCTGTTTGGCTTCGCTGATTTTCACTGAGGGCCTTCCACTGCGTGCGTGCCTTATGGTTCATCGTAGAAAGCGGAACCCCGTGCCACTATGGAGATAACGACAAATTAGGGGCTACGAGATTAGCAGCTACTACCAAGGGATGGGTGGGGAATCCGTGATGATGTTCGCTGCGGCGGATCGGCATGCCCTGCCAACGTTGGCCGACGTCGCCCGCTCGGCGGGTTCGGAAATTCTCACCCTCGTGGAAATGCCGGCCGATGACCGGCAGATCGTCGCCGGCTCTGTTCTTTACGACTCGACGGCCCGGCCTGTCAGGTTTCCGGGCGCCGTTGCCCTGGCCATCGGCTTGTCCCTTGCCGGGAAGAAGCGACTGGGCGCGAAGGTCCGGGAGCTCAGCGGCGCCGGCTACGTGGCGATCGTGTACAAAACCAAAAGCGCCCCGGACGAAGCATTGCGGGCGGCCGCCCGGGACAACGGGATGGCACTGTTCCGGGCCTCCGACTCGGTGCCGTGGAACCAGCTCGCGGAGATCATGGACGCCGCGGTCATGCCGCACCGGCGATCTGGACGGACCCTGGTGGATATCCGGCCCGGGGACCTGTTCGACCTCGCCAACACCGTGGCGGCCCAAGCCGGCGGCGCCATCGCGATCGCCGATCCCGAGCAGACCATCCTGGCGTATTCGACGCTCCCGGACCAGCCCATTGACGAGACGCGCAGGAATTCCATCCTGAGTCTGCATGTTCCGCATTCCGTGGAAACGGACAACGACTACCGCCGTGTCCATGCCGCCACCGACGCGCTGGAGGTGGCGACGCAGGATCCCCTGCTCCGGCGCACGGCAATCGCGATCCGGGCCGGTGACTCCGTATTGGGCTCGCTCTGGCTCCTTGAGCGGGCGGACCACCATAACGAGGACGCCGACCGGATCCTGCGGGAGGCCGCCAACGTGGCCGCGCTCCACATCCTGCACAAACGGACCACCTACGTCTCAAACCTGACCCGCCAGATAGACCTGGTCCAGCCGCTGCTGTTCGATCCGAAACGCGCCGAACTGGCGGCCATCAGGCTTGGGATCTCGGCGCCTTCCGTTCGTGTTGCAGCTCTCAGCGTCTGGCCGTCCGAGGCCATTGCCGCTGATACGTTGCAGTCACGTCTCCGGCTCTTCGACACCATCCGGACCGCCTGTGCCATCCGGCTGCCCTCGGCCGTCTGCGGGTTCTCGGACAACATCGTTTACGTCGTCCTGCCGCACACCACCGAATCCTCCCGCGAATTCCAACGCAACGCGTTTCTGAAAATTGTGCAGAACGCGCGCCGGCTTCTCTCCCGCCCGGTGCTGGCCGCGTTGGGCACCCCGGCCACCATCGACCGTCTCGAGGAGTCCCGGGTCAACGCGGAACTGGTCTTGTCCGAGCTTGTGCGCAACGTCGCCGAAGGGCGCATAGCGGCCGATTCCGATGACATTGTGGCCGACGACGACTCTCTCGGCTCGCGTCTGCAGCTGCGGCAGTTCGTTTCGGCGTTGGCGGCGGTAGGCCAACTCCCGGGGGCTCATGCCCTCCGTATTGCCGAGTACGACGAACAACATAAGAAATCTTTCGAGGAGACCCTCTACGCGTACCTCAGCAACGGCGGGAACGCGATGGACGCTGCCAAGTCGCTGGACGTGCACGTCAACACGGTCCGGTACCGCCTGTCCCGTGTACAGCCGCTTTTCGGCATTGACCTCGACGACGCCGAAACGCGCCTGCTCGTGTGGCTGCAGCTGTGGGCAAGATCTAACTAGGAGTCCCCACCCTCAGCCAGGTGCCGGCTAGTTATGCCTGGCTAGTTGTGCCTGGGCGGTGCACCTCGGTGCCCCCAGGCAAGCTCACGGAGCCGGACCAGGTCCAGCGCCGGTTGGGCCGGGGGGACGCCCGGGCGATGCCGCGGCACCACTACCCGCAGCGCGCGGGGTTCGATGGTGCACCGCACCGGGGTGCTCATCAGCAGGGCCTCGCCGTCCACTCCGACGGGGATCTCGGGCGCGTCGGCGCCGACCACCACCTCCGCCGCGGTGCGTTGGATCAGGCCATGGTTCGTGGCCCGGCGCAGCAGGCCTACGGCTTCGCGGGTGCTCGAGGCAGAGAGCGCCACGGCGCCCAGCACACCGCGGTCCAGCCGCGTCCGGCGGCCAAGGCCTGCGAGGTCATTGCTGCCGTAGGGTCCGTTGCTCACCAGTACTGCCTGCGGGCCGTCCACCGTCGAGCTGTCCATTCGGGCACGCAGCCGGGCGCCCTTGTGGCCCTTGATTAGGTCCGGAAGCATCTGCAACACGGTTCCGGCCTTGTCTTCGCGGTACTCCGGGCTCTGCACCACCTCGGCGTACACCCCGAAGGATGAGTTGTTGACGAAGGTCCGCCCGTTGATCTTGCCGAGGTCGACGTGCAGTTCCACCCCATCGCGGAGGGCATCCAGGCATCCGGTCGGGTCCTCCCGGTCCAGCCCGAGGTCCAGGGCGAAGTGGTTGCGGGTACCGGCGCTGATCACCAGGAACGGGAGGTTGTGCTCGGCCGCGATGCCTGCCACCAGCGCCTGGGTTCCGTCGCCGCCGGCGACGCCGAGGAGGTCGGCCCCGCGCTCCACCGCTTGTCGGGCCAAGGCGTCCACATCCACGTGCCCTGGGCCCTCAAGCAGCGCCACCTCCGCGCCGAGTTCCTCGGCCTTCCGCTTGAGGTCGAACTTCACCACCTTGCCCCCGCCGGAATGCGGGTTCATGATCACGAAGGGATGCCGCCAGGTTGGAGCCGGGTGTTCGGCCATCACCATGTCCGCCCGGCGTTGCCGGAGGGCGGCGCGGGCACAGGCGACGGCCAGAACGATCAGGGCGACGGCGACCACCACCACCCACAGCAGGCTCGCTTGGACGAACAGAGCCAGGACAATCACCGGGGCGAGCACCGCCAGAGCCAGCGCACACCAGCGAAGAAAACCCCGGCTGATGAGGAACCAGTACATCGCAGCCACCGTCACCAACACGCCGCCCACACCGGTCAGGAGGAGTGCAATGGTGCCGGCCAATCCCGCGACCACCAGCGGGACGGCCGCCGCGCAAAAGACCGCGGCGTAAGCTCCCCTTGCCCACCACCGCCGGGACTCCGGGACCCCTGCCGGGGAAGCGATCTCAGTCATGGCCCGCCCCGTTCCGGATAACCCCAACGGCGGTCGCCGTCTCTGCCGCCGCCGGGTCCTTTCCTCCGCCTGCCGCGTCCATTCCCGCACCTGCCGGGCCTTGCCCTCCGCCCACCAGGCGCAGAGGCTCGTGCTCCCTGGCATCCCTGGATTTCACTTTCGGCATCTCCTTCGCCTACTCGTCTGGCTGTGGTTGCCGGGCGCACCGACCCGGTCCGGCGGGTCAGGTCCTGATTTTCGCCACCGTCATCAGGATCGCCGAGTCTTCCTCGGCGAGCAGACTGTGCAGCCCGTCGGGCACGATCAGCAGATCGCCGGTCTTGCCCTGCCAGGATTCTTCGCCGGACCGCAGGCGCACACAGCCGCGGAGCACAAACACGGTCGCTTCGCCGGGGTTCTGGTGCTCGCTCAGTTGCGTCCCGGCCTTGAAGGCCATGACGGTCTGGCGCAGGACTTTCTCGTGTCCGCCGAACACCGTGTCGGCTGCCCGGCCGCTCTCTGCCCCCAGAGCAGCCGCGATCTGCTGCCGGGCCAGGGCCTCGATCGATATTTTCTGCATGGGCACACGCTACTCGCCTCGCGACCTGCTGCCGAGGGTCCTTCGCCCCGAAGGCCGCCCGTGACCGGTCCGATGGGCTCTTAGTACCCCACCTGGAACCCGCCGAACTCCCCCGTTGCGGCCGAGACGGACTCTTGAACGTCCTCCACCCGGCCCGGCGCCTCCGGCGAGCGCAGCCAGCGCCGGAGCTCAAGCACCACGGACTGCGGCCCCTCCGCCACAATGCCCACCGAGCCGTCGTCGTTGTTCCTGACCGTGCCGGTCAGCCCAAGCTCCTCGGCCTTCCGAACTGTCCAGTACCGGAAGCCGACCGCCTGAACCACACCGGACACCCGTGCGCTCAGCCGCACGGGATCACCGGAATCCGCCGGAAACTGCGCAGGGTGCTTGTCAGTCATGCTCCTAATGTAGCGCCATGTTGCGCCCCGTCCGGCGGGTACGGATCCCACCTACGCAGTCTCACCGGCCGGACACAATGGGACCTTTGCCCCCTTTTCGCGGACCGCGGTCCCTGTGAGGCTGGTTACTGCGCTGCGCGACCTTGCCGAGACCCGGCAACGGCACAAAGAAGTGCTCTCGCCCCCGGCAGCAACAGCTGCCCGAAAGGAAAAGACCATGGCTGGACAATTCGAAATCTTCACCGACGCGGACTCCAACGTCCGGTTCCGGCTGCTCGCAGCCGATGGGACCGTGTTGGCCGTTTCCACAGCGTTCGAAGACAAGCGCCAGGCGGCGAACGGCATCATGGCCGTGCGCGAATGCGCGGGCACCGGATTGATCCGTGAGGTCCGCAGCAATCCGTGGACCGGGCAGCGCGCGGCCCGGAAGGCTGCGCCGTCGCCAGTAAGCCGGCACCGCCGGCACCTGCCCGCCGTCTAAGCGGCGAGCATCCGAGAGGCCGGAGCCGGCTGCCCCCCCTACGTGCTCCCTACACCGGAGCGAGCTAGCGGGCAGCCGGCGCTTTGGTCCGTTGCGCCCCTCCCATCCCACGTTTGGCGCTGCTAGTTCGCTGGTTCCGTCATCGCGCTGGTTCCGTGACGGTGCTGGTTCCACTCGCCGTACCGGCGGGACGAAGCGACGTGATCATTTTGCGGACATCCTGGTACTCCGCGGTGGTGGCGTAGAGTTTTGCCTTCTCCAGATAAGGCAGCCCGGGGTCCCCCGGCGTCGTATTTTTGGCCGGGTCATAAGCCTGGCCAAACAGCGCACCGCTGGGCGGCCAGAGGAAGAGCTGGAACAGAGGACATGCCGTTGGCCCGGTCTCCTCCGGCATCATGGTGATCCCGTACGACGCGTACGTGGGCGGTGAAGCTTCAGCCGCTTTTACATCGCCCCGGCCCTCGAAGACGTAGCGCGGCCCGCCCTGGTCCGCCGCACCGGGTTCCGTGAGCGCCTGCATCGGCTCGGAATCGATGAGCAGGTAGGGCTGCTGATCGCCGCATTCGGTGCCCGTGACCACATTGGTGCGCAGTGCGGCCATCTGCTTCCCTGCGGCGTTCAGGACGTCCACGAACTCGCCGCCTAAGGGCGCCTCCCCGGCGGGATCTTTGACGGTCCAGGCGGCCGGATAGTCGAAACTCAGCGTCCCGTCCGACGTCGTAAACGTCTTCCAGCCGGACGACGTCGGACCCGCCGCAGGCGGTAAGGTTTTCGCCGGTGAGGTTGCCGGCGACGCTCCGGGCGAGGTGTCGGAAGCCGTGCCTGACGATGGTCCCTGAGACGTAGTTCCGGACTCCGTCCCCGACTCGCTACTCTGGTCAGCTCCCGGGGCGTTCCCCGTCGGGGCAGTCGCCGACGTCGTTCCCGGGGTGGTGCCCGGCGTCGTGGCGCTGCCGCCGGTCGCAGAGGGACCCGATGCCGCGCCGCACCCGGCCAGCAGCAGGGCCGAGAGTGTCAGCGCCGGGAGCACTGTAAGTACCGGAGCAGGGACCACAGCCGACAGCACGGACTGCTGCCGCTTCATACGCGGGTAAATGCGCCGCTTCATGCGCCCGGCCAGCCTTACTGCCCCGCCGGCCGAAGCGAGGTGACCATTTTCCTGATGTCCTGATATTCGGAGGTGTTCCTGTACGCCTCCGGCGTGTCCACATTCGGCTCGTTGCCCGGGGTGGTGTCAAAGGGGTTGTAGACACCGCCAAACGACGCTCCGCTTGGCGGCCACGTGAAGAAGTGGAAGATCGGGCAGGCATCGGGTCCGGACGGCTTAGGCGCCGAGCTGATGCCATAGGCCATGACGTTTGCCTTCATGGGGTCCTTCTCCGCAGGGTAGAGCCGCAACTCAAAGATGAAGTGCGGTGTGGCTCCCTGCTGGGCCAAGGCGGGAACAGGAACAAGATCGAGCACCGAGTACGGGATGCGTTGCGTGCATTCGGCGCCCGTGACCACATCGGTCCGCAACGTGGCCAGCGACTTTCCGTGGGGGTTGAGGACCTCCAGGAACACGGCGCCGGATGCAGCCTCGGCGCTCCGGTCCTTGACGGTCCACTCAGCCGGGTAATCGAACTGCAACTTCCCGTCCGGGGTCTTGAAGATCTTCCAGTTCGCCGCCGTCGGGGCCGGTGTACCCGGGCCCGAGGACGTCTCAGTCGGCGGGACATCGCCGCCACCGCCGGTCGCGGGCGCGGACGTCAGAGGGGGCACGGTGGGCATCGACGGCGACGGCGAAACCGGGGCAGCGGGCGCGCCGCAGGCACCGAGAAGTGCCGCAACCAAAAGGCCGGCTGACGCTGCCGTGCCGATTGCCCCGAGTCGACGCATGTCACCCTCCCCCTAGGATTCAACTGGTTCGATCATTCTCGACTGCCCCGCTGCAGGAACAAGGGCCATAAGACCCGAGTTGGGACCAGGCCGTTTGCCGGGATCCGGGCGCCGTGCCGGGATTCGCTTGGCCACCGACGGCGTGACCGGCCCCATGTTGACATCCTGCGGATTTCAGTTGGAAACGAAAGCTTGCTAGAGCTTAGGTATGCAAGAGTTCCTCACCCACGCAATGCCGTTCCTGACTATGGCCCTCGCCGTGGTGGCCGGGCTCGTCCTGTCCTGGCTGGTCCGCCGGATCGTGCTCCAGCTCAACCGCAACAAGCCTGAACTGCGGGAAATCTCCCGCGTCGCCCGGCTGCCCTTGCGCTTCTCCCTCTGCCTGATCGCCGTGCGGACCGCCCTGGCCACCACCCCCGGGGACATCGAATGGCGCGGCACGCTGGACCACGTGCTGCTGCTTGCCCTCATCGTTTCCCTGGCTTGGCTGGCGATAGCCATGCTGCTCATCGTCGAGATGATGGTGCTGACCCGTTACCGGGTGGACGTAGCAGACAACCGCCGTGCACGGCGGCTGCGCACCCAGGTGATCCTGGCCCGGCGGATCGCCGTCGCCCTGATCGTTGTGGTGGCACTGGGCAGCATGATGCTGACGTTCCCCGCCATTCAGGCCCTCGGCGCCGGCCTCCTGGCCTCCGCGGGCCTGATCTCGATCGTCGCGGGCCTCGCAGCGCAGACGTCGCTGATCAATGTCTTCGCCGGCATCCAACTGGCCTTCACGGACGCAATCCGGGTGGACGACGTCGTGGTGGTCCAGAAGGAATGGGGCCGAATCGAAGAAATCACGTTGACCTACGTGGTGGTCCACATCTGGGACGACCGCCGGCTGATCCTGCCCTCGACGTACTTCACCACCACGCCATTCGAGAACTGGACCCGCCGCCAATCCGAAGTCATGGGCACCGTGGAGTTCGACCTCGACTGGCGCGCCCCGGTGGAAGCCATGCGCGCCGAACTGAAGAAGGTCCTGGCCGACACCCCACTGTGGGACAACCGCGTGGGTGTCCTGCAGATCACGGACGCCACGGCAGGCTTTGTCCGGGTGCGCATCCTGGTCAGCGCCGCCGACAGCGCCTCCCTCTTTGACCTCCGCTGCCTGATCCGCGAGGAATTGGTGGTGTTCCTGCAGCAGAACCACCCGACGGCGCTCCCCCATGTGCGCCTCGAATCGCTGCCGTCGGCAGGATCCATTCCGGCCGACGCCGCGTCCGACGCCGGGAAACGGTCCCAGCGGCTGCGCAAGGATTCCGTCACGGTCGAGCATCCCCGGCACCCGGACCCCCACGATTCCCAGCTGTTCACCGGGTCCATCGAGGCGATCCAGCGCTCCCGGGCTTTCACCGGTCCGGGCCAGGACGTCTTTGAGGACCGCGACAACGCCATCTCCTCTCAGAACTAGCCCAGGCCCGGCGAGGGGTTCCCAGCCTCCGGGAAGTGGCCGATAATCTCCACCATGACCTCCCCGCAGTCCACCGCACTTTCCGCACCGGCCCGCGACTGGTTCCAGCGCGCCGTCGTCTATCAGATCTATCCGCGCAGTTTCGCCGACTCCGACGGCGATGGCATCGGCGACCTGCGCGGCATTATCAGCAAGCTGGACTACCTCCAGCGGCTGGGGGTCGACGTCGTCTGGCTCTCCCCGATCTACACCTCCCCGCAGGACGACAACGGCTACGACATCAGCGACTACCGCAATGTCGATCCGCTCTTCGGCACCCTCGAAGACTTAAGGGAATTGACCGACGGGCTGCACGCGCGCGGCATGAAACTGGTGATGGACCTCGTGGTCAACCACACCTCGGACGAGCACCCGTGGTTCATGGAGTCCCGGTCCTCGAGGGACAACCCGAAGCGGAACTGGTACTGGTGGCGGCCGCCGCGGGACGCTGCTGCCCGGTCCGCCCATCGAGGCGCGGACGCGGAGCCGAACAACTGGGGCTCCGCGTTTTCCGGGCCCGCCTGGGAGTTTGATCAAGCCACCGGGGAGTACTACCTCCACATCTTCTCGAAGAAGCAGCCGGACCTGAACTGGGAGAACCCCGAGGTCCGCGCGGCGGTTTACGAGATGATGAACTGGTGGCTGGACCGGGGCGTGGACGGCTTCCGTATGGACGTCATTAATTTCATCTCCAAGGACACCGCGCTGCCGGACGGGCCCGTTGCCGACGGCAAGCTCTTTGGCGATGGCACGCCCTATTACATCGACGGCCCGCGCATGCATGAGTTCCTGCAGGAGATGCACCGGGAGGTTTTCGCCAAGCGCCCCGGCGAACTGCTCACGGTCGGCGAAATGCCCGGAGTGACGGTGGAGGAGGCCATCCTGTACACCGACCCCGCCCGGGCTGAGGTGGACATGGTGTTCCAGTTCGAGCACGTGGCGCTGGACCAGGAGGATGGCGATAAATGGCGGCCCAAGAAGCTTCTGCTCACCGAGCTGAAGCAAACCCTGGGCCGCTGGCAGGAAGGCCTCGCCGAGCGGGGCTGGAACAGCCTGTACTGGGGCAACCACGATCAGGCCCGCGCCGTATCGCGCTTCGGTGACGACGGCAAATACCGCGAACTCTCCGCCAAGATGCTGGCCGGCATCCTGCACCTGCACCGCGGCACGCCCTACGTCTACCAGGGCGAGGAACTGGGCATGACCAACATGACGTTCGGCGCGATCAGCGATTACCGCGACATCGAGGTCCTCAACCACCACCGCGAAGCCACCTCCCACCTCGGCCACACGGATGCCGAGGTCCTCGCCGCCCTCGCGCCCCTGAACCGGGACAACGCGCGGACGCCGGTTCAGTGGGACGCTTCCCGGCACGCCGGCTTCACCACCGGGGCTCCCTGGATCGCGGTGAACCCCAATGCCAACCACATCAACGCTGCCGCCCAGATGGACGATCCGGACTCGGTCTACAACTTCTACCGGAAGGTGATTGCGCTCCGGCATGCGGAGCCGGTGGTTTCTCACGGGGACTTCACCATGCTCCTGCCCGATGATCCACACGTCTACGCGTTCACGCGGGCGCTGGCAGGTTCCCCCGGCGATGGCGCCAACGGCGCTGAGATGCCGGACCGGGAGATGCTGGTCCTGGAGATGCTGGTCTTGGGCAACTTCTCCGGCGAGGAACGAAACGTGGAACTCAAGGATGAGACATGGGCTGGTGCGGAGCTGGTATTGGGGAACTACGCATCCGCTGACCATCCGTCCGACGGCGGAGCTGCCGCCGCCGGCCCGCTGCGTCTCAGGCCCTGGGAGCTGAAGGTCTTGCGCCGGAGCCGCCGTGCCTGATCGACAACGGGGTCATCAACCCAGCCAACTCAAACACAGCGAAAAATCAACGCAGCGAAATCAAAGCAGAAGTCAATCCAGAGTCAACCCAGAGAAGGAGCCAGTCATGACTATCCCGCCGCCGCCCGAACCCGATCCGTTTCCGCCGGAACCCGGCCCCACGGCGCCCCCGCCTGTTCCGGGGCCCGAGCCGGTACCCGGCCCCGCCCCCACTCCGTCCCCGGAGCCAGGTCCGTTCCCGACGCCGCCCAATCCTCTTCCGATTCCGGACCCCGGCCCGGTGCCGCCGCGGCCGGATCCGACCCGGTTCTAGCGGGCGTCAGCCGGCGGTAGACCGTGCAGGAATCGGCGTACCTCGGCGTTGAACGCGACGGGCGCTTCCACCTGAGCCATGTGCCCGACGTCGGGAATCGTCACGAGCGTCGAGCCCGGGATCCACCGGTTCATCTCGCGGGCCACACTGAGCGGCGAGCGGACGTCCTCTGTGCCGTACAGCAGCAGTGTGGGCACCGCGATGGTGGGCAGGACGTCCCGGTAATCAGCATGCGCGCTCGCGTTCAACAATGCCCGCATGCCCCTCGGATGGAAGTCCGCCATGATGGCGCTGGTTTCTTGCACCACCGCTGGATCAGCGTGTTCAGTGAAGAGAGTGGGCAGCCACACTGGAATGAACTGTTCAGGCGGCTGCTCGAGTTCGGCGAGGACCTGCGCATAGCGGCGCTCCACTTCCTCAGGCGGCAGCGATCCCGCCCAGCCGGCGTACGCCGAGGCCAGCAGCAGCGACGCCGGGACCGACGGGTATGCCCGGTAGAACTCCAGCGCAATGCAGGAGCCCATGGATAAGCCGAGGATGTGCGGCCTACCCGGCACCGCTTCCCGCAGAAATCCTGCCAGGGCGTCGCCTAAGTCTTTTCCGGTGAAGTCCGGCGGTGGATCGTCCGAACCGCCGCACCCGGGAGCATCCCAGGCGAAAACCGTGAATTCATCCGACAACGCATCGAGCTGCCGACGCCAGATGCGGCTGTCTTCGTAGGCGCCGTGCAGCAGGACCAGCGGCGGGCCTTGGCCAACCCGCTGGTAGAGGATGCGCAGGCCCGCAAGCTCGACGGTATCCATGAGGTAATGCTAGGCCGGTGGCAGGTGGGTCGGTCCACTTGTAGTTCGATCCACGGTAGTTCGATCCACGGTTGCCCGGCAGGGGCGGACGCGCGAGTGCGCCTTCCACACGCAAATGCCCCTGGGCCACCCAACACGGGGGCGCAGGGGCATTTGCGGGGGTCGACAGGAAAGCTGCGTGCCGGTCCCTACAGCAGGACGATGTCCTTGGTGCGGTGATCGTAGTGAATGACCAGCTGGCCGCCGCCGTGGTGGACCTCGTGGTTGGGCCCGTCAAAAGTGCCGAACGCGCCGTAGTTTTCGTCCCAGGAACGGTTCAGGGCGATTTTGAAGGTGTAGTAGCCAGCCGGAATGTCAGCGGCGATCTTCCACAGCTGGTCCACCTGATCCAGTTCCATCTGGGCCTCGTCATACTGCGGCGCCCAGTTGGCCGGCGCGCCCAGCAGGATGTTGAAGTCACCGGCCACCGCGACCGCTTCCGGCTGCTCGATGGTTTCGGTGCTGACGGCAGGCGCATCCGCTGCCGGAGCCGCCGCCGTGGCCTGCGCCGGCGTGGCCTCTGCCGCCGCGGCCTGGGCGGCGGGCTTGCGCTTCCGCACCACCTTGGCGACCGGGGCAACAGCTTCCTCGACCAGCTTGGCGGCCTTGCCTGCAACCTTTCCGGCTTTCGACGGCGCCTTTTCAGCCTTCGGCGCTTGTCCATCAGCCGCAGCTTTGTCAGAAACCAGCGCCGGCTTGACTGCGGGAGCAGCCGGCAGCGGGGTGCCCGCCGGAACCGGGGTACCGGCGTCGAGCGCTGTAGCGAAGGCGTCGGGCTCGGCGAAAGCAACCGTGGCGCGCTGGCCGTCGTCGGTGATGGACCAGCCGGAGCGGCCCTTGACCAGCCAGCCGGCCTTGACCAGCTTGGCCGTGGCGCTGGTGAGGGTCTTGTGGCCGCGCGGAATGCCGCCGCTCAGGAGCTCACGTTCACGATCGTCGAGGGGAACCCGCGCAATGGCTTCGCCCAGCACAGTTCCGGCGTTCAACTTCTCGCCGGTCCATACCCCCTCTGACAGGACATCAAGCACGGCCTTGAGCCGAAGGTTGGTTTTTTCCGCGGTGTTCGCGCCCATGGGTCTCCTTAGAAGCAATTGATCCACCTGCATTTTGCCAAGGAAACGATGGTTTTTGCGAGTGGAACCCGTTAACTCTATGTGTCGTGACCCACTATGACAGTGCCGACCGGAGCACGGGAGCGACCAACTCACCGCTACCCGCGAGTAGAAAAGCGCCCCGACGGCACTTCCCGGCGAGATTCCCCGCTCAGTCCCGGGCGCTCCATTGCGCGCCGGTTTGGGCGGAATAAGCGGCGACGGCAGCCTCGATAGTGCGGTAGAAGTGCTTCGGATCGATCTGGCGTGTCAGTTCGAAGCGTTCAACCTTCGCCCGGACCCGATGCTTGAGCTCTGCGAACACCAACGAGGTGCCCTGGGCGTTCAGCTCCCGGTCCAACTCGAGCAGCACGTCCGCCGCGGTGGTGTCCACGTCCGTGATGGGTTCGGCCGCGATGAGGATCCACCGTGGCTTCGGCTCGGCTCGCGCCAGCCGCCGGATGTTGTCCCGGAATGTCGTGGCGTTGGCGAAGAAGACCGGCGCGTCGAACCGGTAGATGACCAGCCCCGGGAGGTGCTTGGCATCGGGGTGGACGCTGACGTCGTGGAACCCTTCGAGGCCGGGCACCCGTCCGATCACGGTCTGGTACGGCCACCACACCCGGCGGAAGACGTTGAGGATGGACAGTCCGACGGCGATGCCGATGCCGGGGAGCACGCCCAGGAACACCACGCCGAGGAAAGCCGCGAGCGACAGGCCGAATTCGGTTCTGCTCTGCCGCCACAGGCGCACGGTGCCGGGAATGTCGGCCAGGGAGACAGATGCGGTGATCACCACGGCCGCGAGGGCCGGCTGGGGCAGGTTCCGGAACATCCCGGGCAGCAGGACGAGCATGAGGATGATCAGCACGGCGCCAGTGACGCCGGTCAGTTGCGTTTTCGAGCCGGATCGTTCCGCGACGGCGGTCCGGGAACCGCTGGTGCTCACGGGGAAGCCCTGGAACAGGCCTGCGGCGAGGTTCGCGGCGCCGATGCCGATCATTTCCTGGTTGCCATTGATTTCCTGGCCGGAGCGCGCGGCGAACGATGACGCCGTCGAAATCGTGTCAGTCAGTGAGACGAGCGCAATTCCCAGGGCGCCGGCAACCATCAGCCCGATGTCCGACCACTCCACCTGGGGGAAGGTGAACGGCGGGAAGCCCTGTGGGAGTTCCCCGACCAGGGAGACGCCGCGGTCGGCCAGGTCAAAGATCGAGGTTGCCGCGATCGCGAGAACCACCATGATGAGCACAGCCGGGATCTTGGGCAGCCAGCGTTGCAGGGCCAGGATCACCACGATCCCGCTGATGCCGACGGCGGCCGCGGCTGGCACGGTCTTGCCGCTGGCCACGCCCTCGACGAAGCCGACGAGGTCACCGATGAAGCCCTCGGCGCTGACCTTGAACCCGAAGAGCTTCGGGAGCTGGCCCACCAGGATGGTGATCGCGAGGCCGTTCATGTAGCCGATCATGGTCGGCTTGGAGATGAGGTCCGCGATGAAGCCAAGCTTGGCGACGGACGCCAGGACCATGATGATGCCGACCATGAGCCCGAGCATCGAGGCGAGCGCCACCGCCTTCTGCGGGTCGCCGTCGGAAGCGACCAGCGGCAGGACCGTCGCGGCGATCATCGGGCCCAGCGAAGAGTCGGGCCCCAGCACAAGGATGCGGGACGGGCCGAAGACCGCATAGGCGAGCAGGCAGAGGACCGTGGTGTACAGCCCGGTGATCGTCGGAAGTCCCGCCAGCTCCGCATACGCCATGCCCTGGGGCACCAGCAACGTGGACAGGACGATCCCGGCGACGATGTCCTTGCCGAGCCAGTCCCTCCGATACGCAGCGGCGACGTCGAGCCCAGGCATCACCTGGCGCAGCGGGTTCCTCTGCCGCTGTCCGGTCTTCGTCATACGTGCACTCTGCCGCCCGACGCCGCCCGGCACATCCTCCGGCGAGGGTGAACTGGGTCAGCCGGCCTCGTCCAGAGCAACGCGGGGTCACCTACGGCCCAATCTGAGGCCACTATTGGGCCGTAGATGACCCCGCGTTGCTTCCCCGCGGCTCCCGCCCCGGCTTGCCGCCCGTTGTGCCCCCGGCCCGATGGGCCTAAAGTGGCGGTCTGCCAACCGCGCGCCGGCCTGCAGCAGGAAAAGGTGCCGGCGGCCGCCGCCACCGTTTTCATTGAGGAGATATCTATGGAATCCCGTACGCTCGGCTCGCTCACTGTCTCCCCACTGGGTTTGGGCTGCATGGGCATGAGCGAGTTTTATGGTCACGGCGAGGACAACGAGTCCATCGCCACCATCCACGCCTTTCTCGACGCCGGCGGAAGCCTGCTCGACACCGCGGACATGTACGGCCCGTTCACGAACGAAGTGCTTGTTGGCCGGGCCATCGCCGGTCGGCGGGACGACGTCGTCCTGGCCACCAAATTCGGCAACGAACGTCGGCCCGACGGATCCTGGGTAGGCATCAACGGCTCCCCCGACTACGTGCGCTCCGCCTGCGACGCAAGCCTGCAGCGGCTGGGCGTGGACCACATCGATCTGTATTACCAGCACCGGGTGGACAAGACCGTTCCGATCGAGGAAACCGTCGGAGCCATGGCTGAGCTGGTAGAAGCGGGCAAGGTCCGGCACCTTGGCCTGTCGGAGGCCAGCGCCGAAACCGTGCGCCGGGCCCATGCGGTCCATCCCATCACCGCATTGCAGACCGAATACTCGCTGTGGGAACGCGAGCCCGAGACCAAGGTCTTCCCGGTCCTGGCCGAACTGGGCATCGGCTTTGTTCCGTACAGCCCGCTCGGCCGGGGCTTCCTGACGGGCCAGTTTCACAGCCCGGACGACTTTCCGGCGGACGATTTCCGCCGGCACTCCCCGCGCTTCCAAGGCGAGAACTTCACCCGAAACCTGCAACTCGTGGATCGGGTCAAGGAGGTGGCGGACGCGAAAGGGTGCACCCCGGCACAACTAGCGCTGGCCTGGCTGCTGGCCCAAGGTGAGCACATCGTCCCCATCCCCGGCACCAAGAAGCGCGACCGTCTGCAGGAAAACCTGGGCGCTGCCGACGTCGAACTTACTGCCGAGGACCTGACGCGCCTGGACGAACTCGCTCCAGCTGGCGCGGCCGCCGGGGCGCGCTACCCGCACATGGACACGATCGACGACTAGGCGCGCGGCGGTTCCACGAGCAACGCGGGGTCACTTCGCGCCCAATCGGCGGCTTTTATTGGGCCGTAAGTGACCCCTCGTTGCCTTCGGTGGAGGGTCCGGGTCTGGGGTTAGAGCCCGGAGTCGGCCAGTTCGGCCAGCAGCTCGGTTTTGCGCTCTTCGCTGGCGAAGGAGGAGCGGATCGAGTTCGCCGCCAGGCGCACGCAGTCGAACTCGGACAGGCCGATCACGGACTTCAGTTGGGCGAAGTTGTCGTCCACGTAGCCGCCGAAATACGCGGGATCGTCCGAGTTGACGCTCACGTTCAGGCCCGCGGCGAGCATGGCCGGCAACGGGTGCGCAGCGAGCATGTCCACCGCCCGGAGCCGGACGTTGGACAGCGGGCACACGGTCAGGGGCACGAGCTCGTCGACGAGCCGTTCGACGAGGTCGGGATCCTCCATGCACCGGATTCCGTGGTCGATCCGCTCCACTTCCAGGATGTCCAGCGCGTCGATGATGTACGACGGCGGACCCTCCTCGCCGGCGTGCGCGATCCGGTGCAGCCCGGCGTCCTTGGCCCGGGCGAAGAGCCGCTGGAACTTCTCCGGCGGGTTGCCCACTTCGGCCGAATCCAGGCCGATTCCGGCGATCGGGGCGCCCATGGCGAGCAGCTGCTCCAGCACCTCCAGGGCGGAATCCTCGGAGAGGTCGCGCAGGAAGGCGGCGATCAGCAGGGTGGAGATGCCGAACTCCTCGAAGGATCCCGCCAGCACCGAGGCCACGCCGTTGACACACGTTTCCAGCGATATTCCACGGGACAGGTGCGCCTGCGGGTCCAGCATGATCTCGGCATGCCGCACGCCGGCGAGCGCCGCCCGGCTCAGGTAGGCACGGGTCATGTCCGCGAAGTCCTGTTCCGTCCGCAACACCGCCATGTTCGCGTAGTACAAATCCAGGAAGGACTGCAGGTCCGTGAACTCGTACCGGGAACGGAGCTCGTCCAGGTCCGCATACGGCAGCTGGATCCCGTTGCGCTCCGCGAGCGCGAAGATCAGCTCCGGTTCCAGCGTTCCCTCGATGTGCAAGTGCAGTTCAGCCACAGGGAGTTCGAGTACTTCCTCGGGCAGCTCCGCGGATTCCGGTTCTTCGGCGTTCAACTGGGCCCCGGCGTCGTTCGTTTCCATCCGGTAAGGATATGCCCGGCGCTGCCCGCCGCCGCTAGAGCCGAAGGCATTCCCGGCATTCCCGGCTCGGCCGCGGCGGGGGCGGCCTAAGACCGGCTGGAATGATAACGGCAGAAACGGCGAAAATAACAGCTTGATAACGGGCGCGGCCTGCCTTAGCCTAGTGTGCATGCCCGGCAACCGGGTATTGCATGCCCGGTGCTACCACCACCAGCTACTGCCCGACCGGTAGACACCGCTATGACCTCAATCGTCGGGGGCGGGCAGTGGCGCGATAACGTCCGGGGACGGACCGAGCGCTGGTGGCCCTCAGGAGCATTCTGAGCCATGAAGAAATTCACCTATAGCACTGCCGCGCGCCGCGGCATCACCCTGGCGGCTGTTTCAATGGCCTCCGTCGCACTGTCCGCCACCGCCGCGAACGCGGCTGCACCCGCGAACACCACAGCTTCGGTCTGGGATTCCCTCGCCCAGTGCGAGAGCAGCGGCAACTGGGGCACCAATACAGGTAACGGCTACGCGGGTGGGCTGCAATTTAGCCAAAGCACGTGGGCGGCCTACGGCGGAGCGGGGTCCGCGGCGAACGCCAGCCGCGAGCAGCAGATCGCCGTCGCGCAGAAGGTGCAGGCCAGCCAGGGTTGGGGCGCGTGGCCAGCCTGCGCCGCGAAGCTTGGCCTGAGCGGCGGCGGCGCCGCCGTGGCTCCGCAGAGCGCGACCACACCAAAGCGGACCGCCGCAGTTTCCACCCCGGCCAGCGTGCCTGCGCGGCAGATAGCCCCCAAGGCAGCCGTCCCGGCACCCCGCCACGTCGCACCGGTTGCCGTGAGCGGCCAGACCTACACGATCCGGAGCGGCGAAACGCTGAGCACCATCGCCGAAAAACTCAACATCGCTGGAGGCTGGCACTCGCTGGCCGACGCGAACACGGCGACCATCAGCAACCCCGACCGGGTCTACCCCGGCCAGGTGCTGCAGCTTCCCGCCTAGGGCTGGACGTTAAAGAACGACTTAACGAACGACGCCGGAGCTCACCCTTTCGGGTGGGCTCCGGCGTTGTTTCGACTAAACGTCGGTTGGGCTGACTTCGGCCGGGCAGGCGCTGACTGCTCAGGCTGCCGGAACCGATCAAGCCCTTGAACTACTCAAGCTGCCAGGGCAACCTGCGGGATTTCGCGGACAATCCGGAGTTTCCACGCGGCGTCGTCGCTCGTGTCCAGCAGGGCCACCGTACCCATGGCCAGGTGCAGGCCGACCCGCTTGGCTGCCAGCAGTTCGAGGTACAGGCTCTCGTTCATGCGGGCGGGGGCATCGATCACGTACTTCACCGCGTCACGGACTTTGCGGTAATTGGCGCTGCGCTCCCGGTTCAGGTGCAGTTCCAGCATGCGACGCTGACGGAGCTTTGGTTCGTGGCGGTTCAGCCAGGACACCGCGGCGTGGACGCCGAGGACTAGGGCCAATGAGATTGCGTAGATCTCCCAGCCGGTGTTGAGCAGGAACAGCGGCAGGTTGGCGATGGCCACAGCGGCGATGAAGAGGCGAAGGGCCATCAGGCGCCGCATCGTCAGTGCGAACGAGGCCATTGCTGCGCGGAACTTGTGCTGTTCATTGCGGGCTGCGACCGGGTCCAGAATGACTTCTTCGAGCACAACGATTCCGTTGGCGTCGGGGCTCAGCATTTGTCCATACCGGGGCGCAAACGGCACCAGCGCTGGAGCTGCTGTTGATTTAGGCTCTACTGTTTGGGGTTCTGCTGTCTGTGGCATGGGCGTGTCTTCCGGGGCGAAGGTTGTGGTTCATGTTATTTTATCCGCTCATCAACACCCCTGTCTGCCTTGTTTCGGGATGTGAGCACTCTCACCAGCACATCTGCAATTGGCGCATTTGGTTGGTGGCCTCAAACTGGAGAGATGCAGACTTTCCTCCCCTTCCCCGATTTCCAGCAGAGCGCCGCGGCCTTGGACCGCGTGCGGCTCGGCAAGCAGCGCGTTGAAGCGTTGCAGATTCTTCGGGCGCTGGTGATTCCGGAGTACGGGTGGCGGTCGCACCCGGCGGTCCGGATGTGGATGGGACATGTCCCTGCGCTGACCATGTACGGCCTCGCTATGGTGGATGAATGGACCGCCCGCGGCGGGGAGGACACCACGCGGGAGAAGATCATGGAGTTCGCCCCGCAGGCGGCACACCCCGACTACGCCGCCAAGATTCCGATGCCCCCGTGGCTGGGCGAGCCGGATTTCCACCTCAGCCACCGGTCCCGCCTGATCGCCAAGGATCCGCGGTTCTACACAAAGGCTTTTCCGGACACGGACCCGGATCTGGAGTATGTCTGGCCCGAGCCGAGGCACGAGCTCCTGCCAGAGGATCCTGCCGGGGACCGGATGTGGGTCCTGCGCCTGCCCCTTGGCGACACCGAGCCCGAGCAGCTGAAGACCGTCAGCCTTCCGCCCGTTGGACGCGCACGGCCAGCAGCCGGCGACGAGGACTACCAGTTCGTCTACGCCGAGTCGGGTTCCCGCCGTCCGGGCAAGGAGCGCAAGCTGCCGCCGAAGCAGCTCGTCAAGAAGCCCACCCGCAAGCGCCAGCAACAGGAAGAAGCGTTCACCACTCTTCCCGGCAACTCAGTGGTGGCAATCCCGGTCGAGGGCGGCAGATCCTTCGCCGTGGGCAAGGTCCTGGGCCGTCCGATCACCGTGGAGGGGCAGTTCGCGCGCAATTTCCAGGTTGACGAGATCGTGGACCGCGCAGCCTTCGACTACCCGGCACTGCTGCAGGACCCGCGGGTCTTCTTCCCGATTCCGGCGCGGTAGCCCCGGGGCGACGGTAGTCCGACGCCGGCGGGCGGCGGCCGGCGGCGGGGCGCGGCCGTCAAGATCACTTCAAGATTTACCCATGCCTGGCCGCGGCGCTTCCTGAGGGCTGGCAGACTTGCCTCATGACTGTACTGCTGGCCGGTTGCGGCGACTTGGGCACCGAAGCCGGGCTGCGATTCGCGGCCGCCGGCCATCGCGTGGTGGGGTGGCGCCGCTCGCCGGAGAAGCTTCCGGCCGCAATCGAGGGCGCCGCCGCGGACCTGAGTGCCAACAAGCTGCCGCCCATCCCGCCCGACACGACCGCCGTCGTCGTCGCCATAGCCGCTGACGCCCCCACGGAAAGCGCCTACCGAGCCGCCTACGTGGACGGCCTCGCACACGTGCTGGACGCCGTAACGGCGTCCGGAGCGGCCGTCCGGCGGATCCTCTTTGTCTCCTCGACTGCGGTCTACGGTGACGCCGGCGGCGGCTGGATGGATGAACGCACGACGCCGGAACCCGGCGGGTTTTCAGGCCGCATCATCCGCGAGGCGGAGGAACTCCTCTTCAGCCGCCTAAATGGCACGGGCATCACCCCGACCGTGCTGCGGCTTGGCGGGATTTACGGTCCCGGCCGGACGAGGCTCATCGACCAGGTGCGCGGCGGAACCGCTGTGATTCCGGCCGCGTCGCGCTTCACCAACCGGATTCACCGCGACGACGCCGCTGCCGCAATCGTCCACCTGTGCACCATGGACGCGGTCCCCGGGCCCGTGTATGCGGGCGTGGACAACGAACCTGCCGAGCTCGGCGACGTACTGAGTTTCCTGGCGGCCGAGCTGGGACTCCCCCAGCCGGCGCCGGAGTCCGCGAGGGTTTCGACGCCGGGCGGCGACGGCGGCACCACAGGCGGCACGTCGACGTCGGGCGGTGAACCCGCACGGGGCGGCAACAAGCGAGTCAGCAACGCGTTGCTGCGCGGCACCGGTTTCGAGTTCGAGTACCCAAGTTTCCGGGAGGGTTACCGGGCCATTCTTGCCGGCATCGGTGTCCGGCACCCCTAAAGTTTGCTTTGAAGCTCACTGCCCATTTCTCCGAAGGGAACCATGGATCTCCAGCACATCATTGAAACGGCCGGCGCCTTCATGGACTTCGCCGGGGTGGCCGTCATGGTGTTCGGCGCCGTCATATCCATCCCCCTTGCGTTGCGTGGATTCCAGCCGAGACGCCTTCCGACGGGCTCCGCGCCGCTGTCGGTCTACCGCTCCTACCGGCAATTGCTGGGCCGCTCCATCCTCCTCGGGCTCGAACTGCTGGTCGCGGCCGATATCATCCGTACCGTCGCCGTAACTCCCACGTTTGAAAGCGTCGGAGTGCTGGCCGTTATCGTGCTCATCCGGACCTTCCTGAGCTTTTCGCTCGAGCTGGAAATCACCGGCCGCTGGCCCTGGCAGAGTGAGCGCGAAGGTGCATCTGACACTTCTTCCGCCTCTTCTGCAGCCGGTTGAACCGAGGAGGGCGTGGTCGAATGCAACTAGATCCGTGGCCCGAGGCTCCTGACCTTCCCGCCCCGGTCATCATGGACCAGCGGTGGATACACGCCGTCTTCCTGCATTGGCGCATCCCGGAACCGGTGGCCGCGTCGTTTATGCCTCGGGGTGTGGTACCGGACAACTTTGACGGATCCGCGTGGGTGGGGCTAATCGGCTTCCGAATGCGGGACGCAGGTCTGGGACGCGGGCCGGGCGTGCCGTATTTCGGGAGCTTCATAGAGGTCAACGTGCGCCTCTACTCCCGCGAACCGGACGGCACGCGCGGAGTAGTTTTCCTCACTTTGGATGCGTCGCGGTTGGCGCCGGTGCTCGCTGCGCGGGCCGCGGGGATCCCCTATGTTTGGTCGCGCACGAGCTTCGTGGGTGACGGGGAACTCCCGGGGCTGGTGCGGCCGCGCGTGGTGGGCCCGAGCGTGGTACGCCCGGACGCTGTGCCCCCGAGCGCTGGGTTTTCGGTCCGCCGGTTCCGGGGCGGCGCCCGGAGCGATTTCACCGTCGGCCCGGAGTTCGACGTCGAAGCGACCGATCCCCTGTCGATTCACCTAACGGCCCGGTTCGGCCTGCACTCCCGGTTCAGAGGCAAGACCGTCTATATTCCCAATGCCCACAGTGCGTGGCCGCTGTACCCGGCTCACCTGATCCATCTCGACGATCAACTAATAAGCGCTGCCGGCATTGAAATCGCCGGGCCACCCGAATCTGTCCTTTTCTCGCCCGGTGTCCACACACAGTTTGGCCGACCGCGGGTCCTGCACAGCGCCCACTGAGGGTCGCCCTCACGGGGTCATTCGGGCAGTTCCATTTGGAAGCCGCACGCGCATCGAAGGACCCGGGTGGAGAGGTAAACCTCCAGTGTGTCCGCTTCGTCGCCTTCGGTGGACTTGGGCGCGGACAACCGACGGAGTTCTGACCCCGCTCTTGCCATCGGTCGTCCGCAATGCAGGTAGTAGCCGCCGAATATGAGTACGTCCCCGCTTGGTTCCGCGCGGCCGAGGACCATGCACAGGTCGGCGACCCGGGCCGGATGTTCCCTGAAGAGCCGGCACCGTTCGCACGTGTAGGACACCATGACGACGTCGGCCGGATGGTCCGGAAGTTCGGTCACCGACCTGATGACGAGGTAGCTGTCAGTGCCGCAGTGCTCACACATCACCGGCGGAATGCGCGCCCGTTCCCCGTCGCGTCGGAAGCCGTGAAAGCTCGGGGACATGATCAGCCGGAGTACGGATAGCTGGTGAGGATGTAATCTGCTGCGGCGCGTCCCTTCATCCTCAGCTTGCCGCTGCGGATATTGACCCGGCACAAGCGCATCCCCGCCCGGAAGCGGGCACCACTTTTAGGTGTCATCCCGTGGAGCAGGCACCAACTCGTATACAGCCCGTAGAGGCAGTCCGGCCCCAACGGGCTGTCCGTGTCGGGGGCCGGACAAGTGGCGTCGTCAAGGAACTGCTGGAAATGGGAGGTGGCCATGACAGGCTCTTTCCTCAGGGTGCAGTCTGTGTGGCGCCGTGATGCTACAGCCGCCATTGCCTCCAGACGCTGCACTACGCCGGGAGGGGCCCTGCGAAGGCCTTCGCATTGCGCAGGCTCTGCAGTGATCGTATCTTGCACCGCCGGAGCTTGTACATACTTCCGCAAGGGCCTCCAGCAGTCCGTACCACCTTGCCTTCGGCTCCGGCGCTGCCCGGCCTGAAGGCGGACCGGGTTTCCAGCGGCAAAGCGAATGGCCCCGTCAGAGATCTGCCTGGTTCGGGCAGGATGTATCTCGCGGATTTCGCACCGTGGTGCCAAATCCAGCCTTGCATGATACTAAGCATGCTGATTAAATCGGAATGCGAAGTGAATCGCCGGAAAGTGTTTCAGAATGGAGGCGCAACCATGGCGATACTGGCTTATCTGATCCTCGGTCTCATCGCGGGAATTGTCGCCAGGATGATACTTCCCGACGGGCAGACAGGGCGCTGGACTGCCACATTCGTTCTGGGTGTCGCGGGCGCCATCATCGGCGGCTGGACCGGTTCTTTGATCTTCGGCGGCGGCATCGGCGATTATTTCGACTTGCGGACCTGGTTCGTAGCCATCCTCTCCGCGGTTATTGCCCCCTTCATCCACGGCACCCTCGCGGAGCGCAAAAGCAGGGTGTAGCACCGCCGCGACATGATTCGCACGTCGTCAGGCGGGCGATTGCCGTGCTGGGTACCACGGCCGCGAAGGTCTGCTAGCATCCTCTTCACCCTCGGACCCGTCCAGCCGGCGAAGCCCGACAACACCGGCCCTGGTTCCCGGACGGAGCCGTGCTGACTGCGGCGCTCAGTTCCGACGTAACAGAACCAGCAGCTCCCGACTTCCGATGGACAGCCCAGGGTGCCGCGAGCGTCCGGGCCCGACGCAAAATCTGACGCCTTTCAGTGGCTGCAGTGCCATAACAGGACAATTGTGACCTGACCCCGGCGGCGGGATCCGGTCATGTGAGGGAAGGGCCGTGCCGGAACCTTCCGTGCGTCATAGAACTCGGGAACGGGAAAACCGAGCTTGGCCTCCGCGCCGCCGAATTCAAGACAGCCGGAGCTCACCTACCGCCGCCAAAACATCCTGTACTGACACGGCTAGCAGGGCCGGATCAGGTGTGGATGCAAATGTGTCGCCACGGCGCACCTGGGCGTCGGTCAAAACAATGTGTGGTCCCGGCGGCGGGCCCCACACTTCCGCGGGGGCCGGCCCGAAAAGGACAACCGAAGGCCGGGCGTAGGCAGAGGCGAGGTGCGCGGCGCCGGTGTCCGCGGAGACCACCAGCCGGGCCTCCGCAACGCATGCCATAAATTCAGCCAGCCGCAACCGCCCCGCGAGAACCTTGGACTCCGGCAACCCGGCCAGCCGGGCAACGTCCAGCGCCCGCGCACGCTCCGCGGAACTTCCGGTAAACAGGACCTGATGGCCGTCTCCTGCCAACGAGCGGGCCACTTCGGCAAACCTTTCCTCAGGCCAGAGCCGGCTGCCGTACGCGGCACCGACATGCAGCACGGTGGCGTCGGGAGACGGGCTGGGAACAGCCGGAGGCAGGAGGCGGTAATCGTCTGGTTCTGCGTCGATGCCGTGCCACTGCAGCAGCCTGGTCCATCGCTCGCGTTCGTGGATTTCGCTGATCCACGCAGGGCCGGGCCATGCCGGTGTTCGATGACCAATGATCGTCCGGGGCAGGATGGCAGCCAGTCGGTCGTCGCTCTCCGGTCCGCTGCCGTGAAGATTAACCGCCACGTCCACGGTTCCTTCCTCAATCGGAATCGGGACGTCCAGCCCGTGCGTGGGCAGCAGTTCGTATCCGCCCACCAGACCCACGGCGTCTTCCAACCAGTCCTGGGCCGCATACAGCAGGCGGTGCTCCGGAAACGCACGGCGCAGGGCATGGAGCGCGGGCACAGCAACGAGCAAGTCGCCGAGCTTCAACGCCCGCAGGACCAGCAGGACTGGTTGTTTGTGCGTACCGTTCGATGCTTCCAACTGCCGTCTTTCCCCTCGTGGGGCCCCTGGCGGACGCCGCCTGTGAGGAGTCTAACGCCACGAAGTAGACGGTGGGCTACCGAGGACGAGGACTCGTGGCCGTGAGCTGGAGGACATCCTCATAAACCTCTGCAGGGTCGATGGCCTTCACGGTGGACTCGTCATGGATGCACCGGGCGGCGGCCCACCCGACCTGTGTCACGTCGATGCCGCACACCTCGCAGTTCGTCTCCCAGCCGAGGTGGATCCGGTGCAGGCTGCGCCCCAGCGGAGCGGCGTTGATGGCGTTGCCTACCCAGTAGATGCCCACGGTGGGGGTGCCCAAGGCTTGGGCGATGTGGCGCGGTCCGCTGTCGTTCGCCACCATTAGGCTGCAGTCCGACAGCAGTGCGGCCAGTTCGCCCAGGCTGAGCTTGCCGGCCAAGGACTCGATTGCCGGGTGGCCTCCATTGGATGCGCCGGCCTGCACTGGATGAGGCCGCCCTGAACGGGAATGCTCGACAGCGTACGCCACCACCGATTCGGCCAGTTCCTTTTCACTGTGGTCGCCCACAACGAAAACCCGGAAACCGTCATCGGCTGCCTTCCGGGCCACCGCCCCGAAGCGTTCCGCCGGCCAGCGGCGGCGGGGGTCTGTCGCGCCGGGATGGATCACGAGCACCCGGCGGTCATGCTGTCCGTTGTCCGGCTCCGGAGAGTGGTACGGCAGAAGGTTATTGTGCGGCGGGGGCTGATGCTCAATCTCCCGCCTGAGTTCCGGGAGCGCCTGCAGCCGGGCTTCCAGCTCGCGCGGTGGGGCGCCGGCGAATCCTGCCACCTCGAGGGCTCGGAGCGGTTCATGTTGGTAGTACAGGTACGGCACGGTCCGCTCCAACGGCGCCGCGTCCGCGGTCCTGGTGCCCACCGTATGCCGCGCCCCAAGCCGGAGCAGGAACGGGTTGGAGTACCGTCCCCCGCCGTGCACCTGGACGGCCAGGTCAAAGTTCCGGGCACGCATCGCCGCGAAGAACTCTTCCAGTTCGCCGTCATCTTCCGGGCCGGGCCGGATACCTTCGGAGAAGGGCAAAACCACGGTCTCGTCCACCGGTCCCAGGGTCTGCGACAGCAGCTCCGCATGGACCGGTGCGCCCAGCAGCGTGATGCTGGCCTCCGGGTAAGCGGCCTTGAGTGCCGCGACCGCGGGAAGCGCAAACATCAGGTCACCGAGGCCGCCGCCCCGGAGCACTGCAATGCGGGACACACCGCTGAAGGGCTCCAGGACAGGGCCGACTCCCTGACCAATGATGCGTGCTCCGCCGAAGTCGGCGTTGAAGAGTTCCATGGTTTTCGCCCCCTCGGCTCCGGACAGCTCACGTCGGTGTGGAGTCCGTGGGAGCCACCATACGGGGCGCCGGCACCATCCCGCCAGCTTCGTCCACGAAGCCCGCCAGTCTAGCCAGCAAGAGTCGCCGGCCGGCTTGGAAAACTCGTGCTGGTGCGTGTAATTCCGTCGGCGCGGGGGTACGGATCCCCTAGAGAGGCCAGTTGAATTTGCCCGGCAATGCTCACCGGTTGTCTCTTACGCCAGTGCGTCTGGCCAGACGGTGCCCGCGAACCACAGTGAGGAGCCACATGCAAACGACCATCGCCAGCGGGCTGGCCAATGCAAGGGACATGCACACCATCCTGAATCCCAGGACTGGCGAAACCGTCGGCCGCCTTGCCGCGGCAGGGACGGAGGATGTGGCGAGGGCCATGGCGGCTGTCCGCGCTGCCCAGCCGGGCTGGGGCGCCACCGCTCCGGCGGAGCGGGGAAAACTGCTGCGCGCGGCCGCTGCGGCCCTGGCTGCAGCGGCGGCGGAACTGGCTGAACTGAACGCGCAGGAAACGGGGCGTCCGGTGGGGGAAGCCCTCGCCGGTATTGCCGCGGGCGTATCCGCACTGGAGCAATACGCCGAGCTCGGTCCCGTCCACCGAGGCCACAGCCTGCGCGGCAACGTACTCGCAGCCGATTACACCATCGCCGAGCCCCGGGGAGTGGCTGTGCTGCTGACGCCCTGGAACGATCCCGTCGCCGTCGCCTGCGGGCTCATCGGCGCCGCCCTGGTCACCGGCAACACCGCCATCCACAAGCCGAGCGAGCGCTGCCCGCACCTTGGCGGGCGGCTGGGAGAGGTGCTGTCACCGATCTTTCCGCCCGACGTGTTGCTCACCCTGACCGGAGGGGCCGGCCTCGGCGACCTCCTCACGCAGCAATTGGACGTGGACATGTTCGCGCACGTGGGATCCAGCGAAACGGGCGCCCGCATCGCACGCGCCGCCGTGCTGACGGGGGCCCATGTAATCAGGGAAAACGGCGGCAACGATCCGCTGCTGGTGGACGAGGACGTGGACCCAACGTGGGCCGCGGAACAGGCGGCGATCGGGGCCTTCAGCAACACCGGGCAGATCTGCACGTCGGTGGAGCGGATTTACGTCCACCGGGCCATCGCCGAACGCTTCTGCAAAGCACTGGTGGAGCAGGCCCAGGACCGTAACCTTGATAACAGGCTTGCCCCTCTGGTGGACACCCGGATGCGCGACGCCGTGCACCGGCACGTGGCCGGGGCGCTGCTGCTGGGCGCGCGGGCAGCGGAGGGCGGCACGGTCCCGGACGGGCCTGGCGCTTTCTACCCGGCCACGGTGCTCCTGGACTGCACCGACGCCATGGATGTCATGGTCGAGGAGACGTTTGGCCCGGTCGCGCCGGTGTGCGTGGTGGACAGCTTTGAGGAAGGGCTCCGGCGCGCCGCGGCTGGCCGCTATGGACTGGCCGCCAGCGTCCTCACCGGCAGCATCGCCCACGCCCAGCAGGCAGTGGCGGCGCTTCCGGTGGGAACTGTGAAAGTCAATGAAGTATTCGGCGGAGCTCCGGGCGGGTCCGCAGAGCCCCGCGGTGAAAGCGGCCACGGTTTTGGTTACGGACCGGAGCTGCTGGACGAGTTCACCAGGGTGAAAGTGGTGCATATCGCCGTTCCGCCGACCCCTGCACCGGACAGCGAAAGCGGACTGGCCGCGGAAGCGGCGCTGGCCGGAGGGGAGGAATCATGAGCGGCATCGGGTCAACGGGTGCTGACGGGCTTAACCGCGACGGCGACTTGGCGCTTTCCGAGCAGCGGGGCCTTGCCGCCTGGCTTCCGCGAAGGCTCGCCGAAGAACGCGCCTCCATCGTGGTGGTGGGCGATTTCATGCTCGACGGCTGGTGGAGCGGCTCGATCGACAGGATGTGCCGGGAGGCTCCGGCGCCCGTGGTGGACATACAGCGCCGGGATTTCGCCCCGGGCGGTGCCGCCAACACAGCCATGAATCTCGCCGCCCTCGGCGCAAGTGTCAGCGTAGCCGGCGTCGTTGGAACGGACGACGCCGGGGTGGAACTCAGGCGGCAACTCGCCGCCGCGGGCGTGGACACCATTCTGCTGTATGAACACCCGGATCTCGTGACCACGACCAAGATTCGGATCAGCAGCGGCGGCCAGGTCCTGCTCCGTTTCGATGATTCCACCGCAACAGTCCCGCCCGACGCCCTGGCGACCCTCGCAACAGCTGTGCCAGCCGCCGTCAAACACCGGGATGCAGTGGTGATTTGCGACTACGGAATGGGCATCCTCGACGGGAAGGTCCGGACCCGGCTCATCGAATCGCTTGCCGGGCGGAGCCAGGACACCCTGGTTGTAGTGGATGCACACGATCCGCGCCCGTGGGCGAGACTCGGACCGGACCTCGTTACCCCAAACGCACAGGAAGCGGCGAAGCTGCTGGATGTTCGGCTTGGCAACGGCCCGGAGCGTGCGGCAACGGTGGTCAGACACGGAGGCCGACTTTTGCAGGAGACCGGGGCGAACGCCGTCGTGGTCACCCTGGACCGGGACGGCACTGTCCTCATCCCTGCCACCGGAAACACGCACCGGACATGGGCGCGGCCGGCCACCGAGAAACAGGCTTCGGGTGCTGGGGACACCTTCGTGGCAGCCCTGACCCTGGCCCGTGCCGCTTCGCTCCCGCTGACGGCCAGTCTCGACTTGGCGCAGGCGGCTGCGGACGTGGTGGTCCATCATCCGGGAACGTCAGTTTGCGGCACCGACGAGTTGAGCCGGTACCTGGAAAGCTTCGCGGACACGGCATTGAGCGCTGATGAACTGGAACGGCATATCCGGGCACACCGCGGCGACGGGCAGCGCGTAGTTCTGACCAACGGCTGCTTCGACGTCCTGCACCGCGGCCACACCCGCTACCTCAACCAGGCCAAACAGTTGGGTGACATCCTGGTCGTAGCGCTGAACAGCGACGATTCGGTGCGGAGGCTCAAGGGACCGGGCCGTCCGATCAACAGCGTCGCCGACCGAGCCGCCGTGATTGCGGCCCTGAGCTGCGTGGACTACGTAACTGTCTTCGACACTCCCACTCCGATTCCACTGATCGAACAGCTGCGCCCGGAGATCTATGCCAAAGGCGGCGACTACACACCTGAGATGCTGGCGGAAACTGAGGCGGTGGAAACCTACGGCGGCAGGGTGATCATCCTCGATTACGTTCCCGAACGTTCCACCACGGCCATGGTGCAGCGCATCCGCAACGGGGAAGGTGCGCCGATTCCGGAAGCCTAGCTGCGTCAGGTCGTGGACCAGCAGGGTCTACTAGGGTTGAAATAGACCACCGCGGCCTGGCCGCAGTCCGGCGCGGCCGCAGTCCGGCGCGGCCGCAGCAAGAGCGACAACGGCGTGGCGCAAAGAACGCCTCCGAAGCCGCGCGAATTCTGCAACGATGGAAGTGTCAGCAAGCGCTCTGCCAAGGAGGAGGCCCGGCATGCTCCACCGTTTCTACGTCAATCCGATCCTGCCGGCACAAAACGGAGACCGCGCACGCGCTTTCTACCGGGACGTCCTCGGCCTCGACCTTCTCTCCGGCCCTGCCGAGGACCCCATGGTTTTCGGGGCCGCCGGCGGATCCACCATTGCCCTCAGCGAGATCCCAGACCGGGTTCCGCCGTCCTATCCGATCATCAGTTTCATGGTCACCGGTATCGAGGAATTGGTCACTTCACTTAAGGCCCGTGGCGCCAACTTCCAGCCACCATCCCCGGCCAGCTTCGGCGGGACCGAGGGAAACGTGGCCGGCGACATCATAGACTTCGGCCAGGTCAAGTCGGCCTTCCTGATGGACCCTGAAGGCAACGTTCTGGCCCTCAACGAATTCATGGGCTGAACTCCCGGGCCGCCGGTCACCGGCGCAGCTGGCACGCTGAGCCGGCGCCCAAACCCGATGCCCTCCCGGTGACGGCTTCGAACAGGAAAGCTACTTAGCCAGGCCCGCTTGCCGGAGCGCCTCAGCCATCGCCGTGTTGACCGGCGACGGCGTGGGCCTCGGCTGGGAGCCCGACCGCTGCGGCTGGGACTGCCGCCCGGCCGCCTTCGCGGGCTGCGACTGCCGGGCCTGCTGACCGGCCTGGGCTCGTCCGTCCCGTTGCTGACCGATTTGGGGCTGCCGCTGCTGGGCTGGCTGCGACCCGGCTGGCCGCGACCCGCCCGGCTGCGACGCGCCAGGCTGCGACGCAGACCGACCGCTCCCCCGGCCCCCGGACGAAGGTGCGCCGCCCCCGGAAACCGCAGGTTCGTCGTCGAGCCGTAGCGTGAGCGAGATGCGCTTCCGCTCCGGATCCGCTTCCAGCACCTTGACCCGGACCACCTGCCCCGACTTCACCACTTCGCGCGGATCAGACACGAACCGGTTGGCGAGCGCGGACACGTGCACCAGCCCGTCCTGGTGCACCCCGACGTCGACGAACGCGCCGAACGCCGCCACGTTGGTCACGGTGCCCTCCAGCACCATGCCGGGCCTCAGGTCGGAGATCTTCTCAATCCCTTCGGAGAACGCAGCCGCCGCGAACGCCGGACGTGGGTCACGGCCGGGTTTCTCGAGCTCGGCGATGATGTCCTGCACCGTGGGCAGGCCGAAGGAGCCGTCCACGAAGTCCTGCGGGTTCAGGGCAGAAGCCAGCCCCTTCCCGGCGGCGGCCTTGATTTTCCGCGCCACCGGGTAGGCCTCCGGGTGCACGCTGGAGGCATCCAGCGGCTCCGCGCCCCCGGTGATCCGCAGGAAGCCTGCACACTGCTCGAACGCCTTGGCGCCAAGCCGCGGAACCTTCTTCAGCTCGCTTCGCTTCGCGAACGGGCCGTGCTCATTGCGGTAGGCCACGATGTTTTCGCTCAGCAGCGGCCCGACGCCGGCCACCCGGCTCAGCAGCGCCGGCGAGGCCGTGTTGACGTCGACGCCCACGGCATTCACGCAGTCCTCGACCACAGCGTCCAGGCTGCGGTCCAGCTTCGCGGCCGTGACGTCATGCTGGTACTGCCCGACGCCGATCGACTTCGGCTCGATCTTCACGAGCTCTGCGAGCGGGTCCTGCAGCCTCCGGGCGATCGAGACGGCACCCCGCAGGGACACGTCCATGCCCGGCAGCTCGGCCGCGGCAAGCGCCGACGCCGAGTACACGGATGCGCCGGCCTCGGACACCACGATTTTCTGCACCTTGGTGTCCGATCCGGAGGACAGTTGCTTGATCAGGTCCCCCGCAAGCTTGTCCGTCTCCCTGGACGCCGTGCCGTTACCGATCGCCACGAGTTGGACGCCGTGCTTCTTGGCCAGACCCACGAGGGTCCGCAGCGCCTCGTCCCATTTCCGGGCGGGGGCGTGCGGGTAGATCGTGTCCGTTGCCACCACCTTGCCGGTGCCGTCGACCACCGCGACCTTCACCCCGGTCCGGAGCCCCGGGTCCAGGCCCAAGGTGGCGCGGTTCCCGGCAGGAGCGGCGAGCAGCACATCGCGCAGATTGGCGGCGAACACCCGCACTGCCTCATCTTCGGCGGCGGCAAACATCCGGCCGCGCAGATCTGCGGTCAGGCGGGCCAGGACCCGTGAGCGCCAGGCCAGCTGGGCGGTCTGCAGCAGCCAGGCATCGGCGGGCCGGCCGCGGTCGGCAACCCCGAGGAACCTGGCCACCGCGGCCTCGTAACGGCCGCGCGCGGCGGTGAGGGCGGCGTCGTCGTCGGGGGCTGCTTCTGCGAGGTCCAATTCGAGCACACCGTCCTTCTCCCCGCGCAGCAGCGCAAGAACACGGTGCGAGGGCATCCCGGCCGGCTGCTGGGAAAACTCGAAGTAGTCCTTGAACTTCTGCCCCTCGGCCTCCTTGCCCTTCTTGACCCGGGAGACCATGCGGCCCTGCGTCCAGAGCCGCTCCCGCAATGTCTCGGCCAGATCCGCATCCTGGGCGACACGCTCAACCAGGATGGAGCGGGCCCCGGCGAGCGCAGCAGCGGTGTCCCCGATCGAATGTTCGGCGTTGAAGTATTTGGCGGCTTCGCTTTCCGGGTCAAGCTCCGGGCGCTTCAGGAGGGCGTCGGCGAGCGGCTCCAGCCCGGCTTCGCGGGCGATCTGCGCCTTGGTGCGCCGCTTGGTCTTGAACGGGAGGTAGATGTCCTCGAGCCGCGACTTCGTGTCGGCCCCGACGACGGCGGCCTGCAGTTCCGGGGTCAACGCGCCCTGGGCGGCAATCGCCTCGAGGATGCTCCGACGGCGGTCCTCGAGTTCGCGGAGGTACCGCAGCCGCTCCTCCAGATTGCGGAGCTGGGTGTCATCCAGGGTTCCGGTAGCTTCCTTGCGGTACCGGGCGATGAAGGGCACGGTGGATCCGGCGTCGAGCAAGTCCACGGCGGCCTTCACCTGCCAGGCCTGCACACCGAGTTCCCCGGCAATCTGTGCGGCGATGCCGGACTCCTGAGTCTGCGGAGTGCCGGTCCTGGCCGACGGGCTGGAGGCGGGTGTGGCGGGGCGCTGCGGGAGTTGGGTCACCCTTCCCATTTTGCCCTACGTCGCGGATCAGGGCGGCGTCGCGGATCAGGGCGGCGGCCGCGGGCCGGGTCAGATTGTCGGTGGCCTTTGATAGCTTGGCAGTAAGAGATCGACGCGGCAGTCACCACCGGCGACGGAGCCAGATGGGGCCACAACGACGGGGGCACAGTGTTTTTCCTTGAACCTGAGGAGCCGGGCTCAGCACCGGACCTGATTTACTCTGCGAGCGATCTTGTGGTGGCCGCGAGCTGCGAGTACCAGCTGCTCCGGAAACTCGACGAGAAACTGGACCGCACCGCGAAGGCGGATTTCGGCGAGGACGAGATGCTCAAGTACGCCGCCCGACTCGGCGATGTCCACGAGCATAAGGTCCTGGCCGGTTTCGTGGAGCAGTTCGGCCCGTGGGATCCGGCCTCCGGGCGCGGCGTGTACGACGTCGTCCCTGCCAAGAACATGGACCGGGCCACTCTTGAGGCCAAACACGCCGAGTCCATCGAGGCGCTGCGGTCGGGCGCCGACGTCGTCTTCCAAGCGGCCTTTTTCGACGGCCAGTTCCACGGCCGCTCCGACTTCCTGGTGCGGCAGCCGGACGGAAGCTACGCCGTGTTCGACACGAAACTGGCCCGCCACGCCAAGGTGACGGCACTGCTCCAGCTTGCGGCCTACGGGGACCAGCTCCTGAAGGCCGGCATTACACCCGATCCCGCCGTCACCCTGGTCCTCGGCGCCACAGTCCCGCTGCCCGGCGGCGGTTTCGACTACCTTCGCAGCCACCACAAGCTGCCGGACCTCCTGCCGGTTTTCCGGGAACGCCGCGAGCGCTTCCTCGCCCTGACGTCGGAGCATATGGCACAGCCTGGCCCCGTTGGCTGGGGCACGGCCGGCATCACCGCCTGCGGCCGCTGCGACTACTGCCAAGAGATGGTCAAAGCCACCGACGATCTCCTCCTGGTGGCGCGGATGAACTCAACACAACGCAAGGCCCTGCACGCGCGGCAGATCTTCACGGTCAAGGAACTCGCCGAAGCAGACCTTGCCGGTGCGAACGGCGCCCTGCAGCGGCTGCAGGACCAGGCCCGCATGCAGAACGGGACGGGCACTCCCGACGGCAGCGTCCGGTACGCCAAGGACGGGGCGGAACACACCATCAGCTACCGGGTGATCCCGGAGAACATCCTGGCCGAACTGCCGCCACCGAGCCCGGGGGACATCTTCTTCGACTTCGAAGGCGACCCGCTCTGGCAGGACAGCGCCACGGGGGCCTGGGGACTGGAGTACCTGTTTGGCGTTATTGAGGCACCAGCCGCACCGGGCGCGCCCGGCATCTTCAGGCCGTTCTGGGCGCACAGCCGGGAAGCCGAGAAACAGGCGTTCCTGGATTTCCTTGATTACGTGGAAAAGCGCCGGCAGGACTACCCGGACATGCACGTCTACCATTACGCCGCCTATGAGAAGACCGCTCTCCGCAAGCTCTCGGTCGTGCACGTCGCGGGCGAGGACACAGTGGATGGCTGGCTGCGCGACGGGCTGCTCGTTGATCTTTACCAGACGGTGCGGAACAGCCTCCGGATTTCCGAGAATTCCTACAGCATCAAGAAGCTCGAACCTCTCTACATGGGAACGAGACTCCGCTCCGGAGACGTGAAAGACGCCGGCGCCTCCGTGGTTGCCTACGCCCACTACTGCCAGGCACGCGACGACGGGCAGACCGAGGACGCCGAGAGAATCCTGACCAGCATCTCGGACTACAACGAATACGACTGCCTCTCCACTCTGGAACTTCGGGACTGGCTCCTGCGCCTGGCCGAGGAGCGCGGAATCGCGCCGCGGGCCGTGACCGGCGGCACTGGCGGCGGTCTGTCGGGATCGGCGTCGGCGGCGGACGGCTCAGCAGCCCGCGCCCCAGCCGCCCCTTCTGCCGACGTCTCCGCCCTTCCTCCGTCCGGCGAAGATGCGGCGAGCGATCCCGCCCTGACTCCTGCCGAGATCGCGCTGATGACGTTCGCGGCGCCCGGGAACGCATTGCCGGAGGACGACCGGAAGGCCGTCGCGATGCTGGCGGCGGCGGTCAGCTACCACCGCCGCGAGCGGAAGTCCTTCTGGTGGGCGCACTTCGACCGGTGCGAGAACGGCCCCGACACGCATGACCGGGACAGGAACGTGTTCCTGGTCGAAGCCGCCGAGATCCTGGACGAGTGGCAGCAGGTCGGGACCAAGCTTCCCGAACGCCGGGTCAAGCTGACCGGCACCGTCAGCCCGGGCTCGGATCTGCGCGAAGGCAGCAAATGGTTCCGCATGTACGGCGTCCCGCTTCCAGCCGGACTCGACGGCACAGGGAAGGACAGTGCCGGGCGCAACGGCTGGTTCGGAACGGAGATTTTGGAACTGGGCCACGATGACGGGAAGGACACAGTTGTCATCCGGGACCGGCTGCATCGGAAAATTCCACCGCACAATGACCTGCCCGTGGCGCTCACGGAGGACCAGCCCCTCGCCACGAAGAGCATTGAGGAAGCGTTGCAAGCCCTCGCCGGCCGAGTGGCAGTCGGCCTGGAATCCTCGTCCCTTCCCAAGCATCCCGGGCTGGACCTCGTCCGCCGCCGGCCGCCGCGGCTGGCCACCGGCGGTCCGCTCCCGCAGCAAAGTGTTGGGCCGAACCGGTTCATCGACGCGATCACGGAGGCTGTTCAGGATCTGGACCACTCCTACCTCGCAGTGCAGGGTCCTCCGGGCACCGGCAAAACGCATGTGGGCTCCCACGTCATCGCCCGCCTGGTGGAGCGGGGCTGGAAGGTCGGCGTCGTCGGGCAGTCCCACGCCGTCGTCGAGAACCTGTTGACCACCGCCGTGACCAAGGCCGGGGTAGACCCCGCGCGCGTCGCTAAAGAGGTGAAGCACAACGGCCCCCTCCCGTGGGATCGCCGCACCGCCAAGGACGTCTCGGCTGTCCTCGGGTCTGCAGGCGGGGCGCTGATCGGCGGCACCGCGTGGACAATGACAGGCGCCACGGTGCCGCCCGGATCGCTGGATCTCCTGGTGATCGACGAGGCCGGACAGTTCTCCCTGGCCAACACGCTGGCCGTGGCCCAGGCCAGCAGCCGGCTGCTCCTGCTCGGCGATCCACAGCAGTTGCCCCAGGTCAGCCAGGGCCGGCATCCCGAACCCGTCGACGAGTCCGCGCTGGGCTGGATTTCCGCCGGGCACGCGACGCTTCCGCCCGAACTCGGCTACTTTCTGGCTGACTCCTGGCGGATGAATTCCAAGCTGTGCCTGGCCGTGTCGGAGCTGTCCTACGAGGGCCGTCTGCGGTCGGCGCCAGCGGCGGACCGGCGGCAACTGGCCGGCGTCCCCGCCGGGATCGAGACGGTCATGGTCGAGCACAGCGGCAACACGACGTCCTCCCCCGAGGAAGCGGCGGAGGTCGTCCGGCAGGTGCGGCGGCATCTAGGACTTTCCTGGCACACCGGAGACGGCACGAGGCCCCTGGCTGAAACCGACATCCTGGTGGTGGCCGCCTATAACGCCCAGGTCAACACCATCCGCGACGCACTGGAGGGTGCAGACCTGACTGGGGTGCGGGTGGGGACCGTGGACAAGTTCCAGGGCCAGGAAGCCGCGGTGGTCATCGTGTCCATGGCCTGTTCGGCCGCTGCCGAGGCTCCGCGCGGGATGGAGTTCCTGCTCTCGCGCAACCGGATCAACGTGGCCGTGTCCCGCGGGCAGTGGCGCGCCGTGATTGTCCGCGCGGCGGAGTTGACCAACTACCTCCCCACGCATCCCGAGGGCATGGAACAACTGGGCGGCTTCATCGGCCTGTGTCAACGTTCGGTCCGCGCCTAGTTCCTCCTGGGACATGTCCATTCTTCGGCCGCGGCGTAGGACAAGTCCGTCCGCCGGCACCCGCATCAAGGGACATGTCCACGCTTCGCCACCACTGACGAAAATGCCCATCCGCGGGCACTGAACTGGTCCCCGCACCCAGGACATGTCCACTCTTCCCTACCACCGAGGGACAAGTCCATCCGCGGGCACCCGCCCCCAGGGACATGTCCACTCTTTGGCCGCGGCGTAGGACAAGTCCGTCCGCGGGCACCCGCATCAAGGGACATGTCCACGCTTCGACGCGGCCACTGAGCACAACAGCATCATGTCCACTGCTCGAGGCCAGGATTGGACATGTCTCGTGGGGCGGGACCGTGGCTGGGCCTGACTCTGAGGCCCAGCCCGGCGCGTAGGACATGTCCATTCTTGGGCACCCGCACCGCAGAGCATGTCCACTCCCAGGCCCGCTCCCCGAGGCACATGTCCATTGCTGGGCGCGGCCACTGAGCACAACAGCATCATGTACACAGCTCAAGGCGAGGACTGGACATGTCCCGCGGCGCGAGCGCTGGGGGGCGCCCAGGACTGGACATGTCCCGCGGCGAGCTGCCTGCGGGGCGGGCGGCCGCCTACGCCGGGAACCGGTCCGCGAGCAGCAAAGCTTCGTCGAGCACCCGCCCGAAGTTCGCGGGGTCGTGCGCGAAGCGGCCCAGGAATAATCCGGAGACGCCGTCGAGCGTGGGCAGCAGGCCCGGCTTGGCCGAACCGCCGTAGATGACCGGCAGCTCCGGCACCCCGGCCGCGGCGAGCAGGTCCCGGAGCCGGCGGATGACGTCGGACACGTAGTCCGCGCCGGCCGGCTCGGCCGCGCCGATGGCCCAGACCGGTTCGTAGGCCACGACCAACCGGCCCGCGAGATCCCAGTCGCCGTCGACCGCCGATTCAATCTGGGCGTACACGTGGTCCGACGCGGCAGCGGGCAGCCCGCGGCCGGTCTCCCCCACGCACAGCAGGGGCGTCAGGCCGGCGTCGTCCGCGGCCCGGGTCTTGAGGGCCACCATGGCGTCGTCCTCGCCGAAGTGCCGGCGGCGTTCGGCGTGCCCGATCTCGACGAGCGGGACGCCGAGTTCCGCGAGCATGGACGGGGCCACCTCGCCGGTCCACGGGCCGTCAGCCCAGCCGCAGTTCTGGGCCCCGAGCAGGAGCGGCGACCCGGCCAACAGCTCAACTGCCGCGGGCAGGACGGGGAAGGACGGGATCACAAACGGGACAACCCGCCCGGCCGCGAGGGCCGGACGGGCGTCCACTTCGTGCCGCAACTGCGCCAGCCAGTCCAGGCTGTCCCGGTAGCCCAGATACATTTTGGTGCTGACACCGACCAGGATGCCGGGGACGGACGATGGGCTGCTGGGCGTCTGCTGCATTGCGGTGCTTTCTGCGGGGTTCAGGCGAGCTGATCTGAAGGGGTGTTACTGCTCCAGCAGCTCGTCGGCCTTGTTGTGGAACCGCTTCGTCACATACATCATGACCGCGGCCAGGAACGGGAGCACGCCCAGGGCAAAGACGCCTGCGGAGCCGGTGGGGTCAGCCGCGATCTGGTTAACGCTGGTGCGCAGGATCGGCGCGACGAAGCCGCCGAGGTTCCCGAGCGAGTTGATCAGGCCGATTCCCGCGGCTGCGGCCGTACCGGTCAGGAACGCGGTCGGGTAGGACCACGCGATGGGGCCGATGGAGAGGAAGCTGCAGACGGCAAGGGTGATGAAGATGATGCCGAGTGCCGGGAGGTGGTTGGTGCCGGCCCAGGCGGAGCCGAAGATGCACAGGCCCGTGGAAACGAAGAGCCACGTGCCCCAGACGCGGCGCCGGATGACGGTGTTGGCGGCCTTGCCGATGAAGTAGCAGGCAAAGATGCCGAAGAACCACGGGATGGCGGCCATGAGTCCGACGGCGAGGCCCACCTTCTGGCCGGTCAGCTGCGCCACCTGCTGCGGCAGGTAGAAGGTGACGCCGTAGACGGCGATCTGCAGGCAGAAGTAGATGACAGTGAAGTACCAGACCTTGCCGTTCTTCATGGCGGGGAGCACGCCGCGCGGTCCGGTCTCTTCCTTGACGGTGTCCTCCAGGGCCATGACGTCCTGGAGCGCCTTCTTCTCGTCCGTGTCCAGGAACTTGGCGTCCTGGGGGCTGTTGATGAGGAAGAAGTACGCGGCGACGCCGGCGAGGACGGCCAGCATGCCTTCAACGAAGAACATGACCTGCCAGCCCTCGACGCCGGGAACCTGGTCGCCGATGTTGATGAGCCAGCCCGACAGCGGTGCGCCCATCATCTGGGAAAACGGCTGCGCCAGATAGAAGATCGCGAACATCTTGACGCGGACCTTGTTGGGGAACCACGCCGCCAGGAACATGATGACGCCCGGGAAGAGGCCCGCCTCGGTCACACCCAGCAGGAAGCGCAGGATGATGAAGGACGTCTCGCCCTGCACGAACGCGAAGCAGGCAGACACGATGCCCCAGGTGATGGCGATGCGTGCGAGCCACACCTTGGCGCCGAACTTGGTCAGGAGCAGGTTGCTCGGGATTTCGAACAGTGCGTAGCCGATGAAGAAGATCCCGGCGCCCAGGGCGAAAGCGCCGGCGCTGATGCCCTTGTCCACTCCGAGGGCAGCTTCGGAAAAGCCGACGTTGGTGCGGTCCAGGAAGGCGACGACATACAGGATCACCAGCATGGGCATGAGCCGGCGGGATGCCTTGGAGATGGCCGATTTAAGGACCGGCGTCTCCAGTAAGTCCCGGGTGGACGTTGTTGTTTCGGACATCAAAATACTCCTCGTCGAGCAATCAGTGGTGTGACCCGGTGGGGTGATGGGGGTGAATCAGGTGCGTGGAGAGCAGACCGGACCCGGCCCGGTGGGGCCGGGTCCGGTCAGGAGAATATTTCTAGAGCGAGAAAGCGATCATCAGTACCCCGGCCAGGCAGGCCAGGATTCCGACGGCGAGGTAGATCTTGCGCCCCTTGCTCCAGGATCCGAATCCCGAGGATACGGCTCCCGGAGTGGCGCGGGTTTGGCTGTGTTGTGCCACGGTGTTTCTTCCTTAGTGCATGTAAAGCCCGCCATCCACATTCAGCGTCTGGCCGGAGATGTACCCGGCGTCCTCGCTGATGAGGAAGGCGATGGCTGCTGCGATGTCCCGGGTGGAGCCAACGCGGTTGACCACGAGGTCCTGGGTGAGTTCGTTCTTGCGTTCCTCGCTGAGGGTGCCGCCCATGATGTCGGTGTCGATGGGGCCCGGTGAGATGGCGTTGACCGTGATGTCGTATTCGCCCAGTTCCCGCGCGGTGGACCGGGTCAGGCCGATCACGCCGGCCTTCGCCACCGAGTACGGCGTCTTGGAGAACGTGCCGCCGCCGCGCTGGGCGGAGACGGAGGAGATGTTCACGATGCGCCCGATGCGGTTCTTCACCATGGATTCCGCTACCCGGCGGGTGGCGTAGTGGACGCCGTTGAGGTTGATGTTGAGCACCCGGTCCCACTCGGCCGCGTCGAGCTCCAGGTACGGAACCGGCGAGCTGACGCCGGCCACGTTGGCGAGCGCCACGATCTGCGGCAGCTCGGCCTCGATGGCGTCGATCGCGGCACGGACCGAGGCTTCGTCCGAGACGTTGGCGCCGGCGCCGAAGGCCTGGACGCCGTACTCGGCGGCCAGTTCCTTGGCCGCAGCCTTGCAGCGGGCATCATCGAGGTCGATGATGCCGATGTTCCAGCCCTGTGCCGCCAGGTAGCTGGCGGTCGCGCGGCCGATGCCTCGCTCGGAAACGGCACCGGTGATGATCGCGGTGCGTTCTGCGGGGAAAGCGCTCATGGGAATGCTCCTGAAGGTGTGAAGAGTGGAGGGAATCAGTTGATGGGGGCGGGGCCGAGCTCGTCAATGAGCTTCTGCATGGCCACGTACGCCTTGTTCCGGTACGCGATGAGCTCCGGGGTGCGCTCCGCCGGGACGTTGAGGAAGCCCGCTCCGGACTTGGTGCCCAGCTTTCCGGCTTCCACCAGGTCGGTGAGGATCTTCGGTGTGGCAAAACGCTCCGGGAAATCGGTCTGGAGCGATTTGTAGCAGAAGTTGTAGACGTCCAGTCCGGCCATGTCGGCGATGGCGAAGGGCCCGAAGAACGGCAGCCGGAAGCCAAAGGTGGTGCGGACCAGGGTGTCGACGTCTTCCGCCGTCGCGATTTCCTGCTCCACGAGTTGGGCGGCCTCGTGGAACAGCGCGTACTGGAGCCGGTTGAGCACGAATCCGGTGACGTCCTTGACGACGGCGGTCTGCTTGCCGGCGGCGTGGACCAGTTCGCGGACCGCACCGACCGTGGCCGCGGAAGTGCCGGCGTGAGGGATGATTTCCACGCCGGGGATGAACGGCGACGGGTTGGAGAAATGCACGCCCAGGAACCGTTCCGGATTCGTGACGGGTTCGGATAGATCCGCGATGGAGATCGTGGAGGTGTTGGAGCCGATGACGGCGTCAGGACGGGCGGCCGCGCTGATGCGGGCCAGCGTCTCGTGCTTGATCGCGATGACCTCGGGGACGGCTTCTTCGATGAAGTCGGCATCCGCCACGGCTTCCTCGATGTCCTTGGCGGCCCAGAGGTTTTGCTTCAGGATGGCGGTGGCGCCCTCCGGGAAGAGGCCGTCGGCGACAAACTGGTCGGATTCGGTCAGGAGGCGTTCGTAGTTCTTCTGGGCGACTTCGGCGGACACATCCGCCAGCGCCACCCGGGCTCCGCCGAGCGCCAGGACCTGGGCGATGCCGCCGCCCATGTACCCGGAGCCGACGACGGCGATCCTGCGGGCGGCGTTGATGGCGGCTGCGGTGTTTGCTGATTCAGTCATGTTCAGTCTGCCTTCGTGTAAACAGGTTCATACGAGCAAATGGCCTCCACCTTCGCGGCGGAGGATGAGTTTTCGTCGAAGCGGTGGCCCAGCCATTCGCCCACGAGCTTCTTGGCGAGTTCCAGCCCGATGACGCGCTGGCCGAGCGTGAGGACCTGGGCGTTGTTGCTCAGGACGGAGCGCTCCACGGAGTAGCTGTCGTGGGCGGTGACGGCCCGGATGCCGGGGACCTTGTTGGCGGCGATCGCCACGCCCAGGCCGGTGCCGCAGATCAGCAGCGCCCGGTCGGCGTCGCCCTCGGCGACCTTGCGGGCCGCGTCTACGGCCACGTGGGGGTAGGCGGTGGAGTCGTCGGGTCCGACGCCGATGTCCAGCACGGAGGCGACGCGGGGGTCGGCTTCGAGCAGTGCCTTCAGCGCGTTCTTGTATTCGACGCCGGCCTCATCGTTGCCGACGACGATGCGCCAGCCTGCGGTGTCAGTCATTTTTTGCTCCATTTCCGGCCGCTGCGGCCAGCCTAGAATTGTCGGCTCCCGGAGTCCCGGCGCCGGATTCGATGTATGTCGCGATCCGCTCGGTGATCAGTCCGAAGGAGACCGCACCGGGATCGGGGTGGCCCAGGCTCTTTTCAGCCAGGGGGCGGGCCCGGCCCTTCAGGGGTCGAAGGTCAGCAGTCTGCCGGGCAGCCTCGGTTGCCGCCGCCGCGGCCCCGGTGAGGGCACCGCTGAGGCAGGCGCCGCTGTCGGACGCTTCAAGGAAGGCGTCCCGGAACGGCAGGAGGGCGTCCACCATGGTCTTGTCCCCCGGTTCTGCCTTGCCGAGTTCGGTGATGGCGTCCGTGAACGCGGTGACGGCGGCGGCCGCATCCGCGGCCCGGTATGACTCGCGGTTGCCCAGGGCCAGGCCGGCAGCGATCACGGCGGATCCCCACAGCGCTCCGGAGGTTCCGCCGGCGCGCTCGCTCCACGCTTCCCCGGCCGCGGTGAGGACGCGTTCAACCGAGGCTCCGGCCGACGCGTTCTGCTCGCCCGCGGCTGCCGCGGCGTCGACGCCGCGGCGCATGCCGATGCCGTGGTCGCCGTCGCCGGCAATGGCGTCCAGGTTGCCCAGTTCCTCAACATGTTCGACGACGACGTCGCGCACCTGGGCGAGCACGGCTGCTGCCAGCCGGCCGAGGTCCGCGGACGCCGCGGTGGCCTGCTCGGTGTTTTCGGCTGCTGTGTCTTCCGGACCGGCAAGTTCGCGGCGGGCGCGGGGCGCGAGGTTGCCCTTGCGGAATGCGGGGGTGTCGGCGGGGGCGGCCCAGTACTGCTCAAGTTCATCGTCCAGCCAGAGCAGCGTCAGGGAGAGTCCGGACATGTCCAGGCTTGTGACGAGCTCGCCGCATTCCGGTTCCACCACGGTGAGTCCGGCGGCGGTGAGCAGCTTTTCGATCTTGCCGAAGAGCAGGAACAGTTCGTCGTATTTGACGGTGCCGAGGCCGTTGACGATCGCCACCACGCGGGTGCCGGCGTCGTCCGGCTTGTCGGCCAGGAGCCTGGACACCAGAAGGTCGGCCAGTTCGGAGGCTGTGGGCATGGGGTGGTCGGAGATGCCGGGTTCGCCGTGGATGCCCAGACCGAGGGACATGTGCCCCGCGGGGACCGAGAACAGCGGCGCGTCAGCACCGGGCAGGGTGCAGCCGTCGAAGGCGACGCCGAGGGACCGGGTGCGGTAGTTGGTCCGGATGGCCAGGCGTTCGACGTCGTCCAGGCACAGGCCGGCCTCGGCGGCCGCACCGGCGATTTTAAAGACCGTCAGGTCGCCAGCGATGCCGCGGCGCTTCTCGATCTGATCCAGCGGGGCACTGGCGATGTCGTCGGTGACCAGGACCGTGCGCGTCTCGATGCCTTCGGCGTTGAGGCGCAGTTGGGCCTGGCCGAAGTGCAGGACGTCACCGGCGTAGTTGCCGTAGCTCAGCAGCACGCCGCCGCCGGCGTTGGCCGCCTTGGCCACCCGGTAGACCTGGCCGGCCGCGGGCGAGGCGAACATGTTGCCGCACGCCGAGGCGGTGGCCAGGCCCGCGCCGACGAGTCCGGCGAAAGCCGGGTAGTGCCCGGAGCCGCCGCCGATCACCAGGGCCACCTGCCCGGCCGGGACCTCGGTGGAGCGGACGACGCCGCCGTCGACCCGGGCCACGTAGCCGCGGTTGGCTGCGACGAAGCCGTCCAGTGCCTCATCCGCGAAGTCGGCGGGGTTGTCGAAGATCTGGGTCATGGTTCCTCATTGAATCCGTGTTGGGATGTCGTGCTGGATTGAATCCGTGTTGGGGATGTCGTGCTGGAGATCTAGGGTGGTGCGGCCGCCCCCCCAAATGGCCTGGCGGCCGCACCGGACAGGGTTAGACGCCGGCGAGCTCCGCGGCTGCGGGCTGTTGCCGGCCCTGGGCCACCTGGCTCTGCCCGAGGGTGTAGCCGTCCGTCTTCGGCAGGACGTGGCGGCGGAGGTAGTCCTGGTTGCTGGCCGTGACGCTGAGGCCGTCGCCGCCGTAGTGCTCGGTGCACAGGATGCCCTGGAAGCCGACGGAGAGCGCCACCTTGAACGCCTCACGGTAGTTAATGAGGCCGCTTTCCATCGGGGCGGGCATGGCGACGTAGGTGTCCCGGGCCACGTCCTCGTCGCGGATGTAGTTCTTCATGTGCCAGTAGTTGGAGTACGGGAGGGTCTTGGCGACCATCTCGCGCCAGTCCTCAATCGGGCGGTGGAGCCGGATGAGGTTGCCAAGGTCCGGGTTGAGCCCGACGTTGGCCAGGCCGATGTCCTGGACCAGCTGGACGGAAGAATCCGCGGTGCCGAGGTAGGTGTCCTCGTACATTTCGAGCGACAGCAGGACGCCGACCTCGGCCGCGTGCTGGCCGAGCTCCCGCAGCCGGGTCACGGCCTTGTTCCAGGTTTCCTTGTCCCCCACCGGGTCCTTGTAGCCCTCGAGGGTCCAGAACCAGAGCTGCTTCTGCTGCTCGGCGGTGATGGCCTGGTGCAGTCCGAACGAGACCACCTCGCAGCCAAGCGCGGCCGCGGCGTCGATGGTGCGGTGGCTGTAGGCCAGGTTGGCCTCCCAGTTTCCCTCCTCGATGACGCTGCGGCGGATGGCTGAGATGACCGGGACGCCGATCCCGACGGACTCCGCGGTCTGTTTGAACTCGGCGAGGCGGGCGGGGCTCAGGTCGCCCGGGCGGACCCAGCTGTCCGTGAGGTCAGCGTTGGCAAAGCCGGCGTCCTTCACTTCCTGGAGCACCTCGGCCCAAGCAGAGGCCGGCGCGTCGTTGACGTGCGTGCCCCGGGCGTCGGTGCCCGGGAACTGCAGCAGGGCCGCGGTGATGGGCCAGTTTTCGGCGGTGTAGGCCATGGGGTCACTCCTTCGTGGAATCCTGTTTCCTATAGGATTTACTATCCGGCGGGATGTTGTCAAGGTCACAGGTCCGCAGACGCCTGCTTTGCGGCGAACGCCTCGGTAGCGAAGACCCCCGGGTTCAGGACGTTGGCGGGGCGCTCCCCCGCCGCCACGGCCAGGATCGATCCGATGGCGGCCGCGGACACGTCCTGGGTGAAGTCCTCTGTCCAGCACAGCGAGTGCGGGGACAGCACCACATTGTCGAAGGTGAGCAGGTCGTCGTCGGGCAGCAGGGGTTCCGGCTCAAAGACGTCCAGGCCCGCGCCGGCGATGCGGCCGCCCCGCAGCGCTTCCCGGAGGGCATCGGTGTCCACGAGTTTTCCGCGCCCGATATTGATCAGGTAGGCGCTGGACTTCATCTTGGCCAGGGCGGCGGCGCCGATCAGCTTTTCGGTCGCCGGCGTGAGCGCCGCGCAGAGCACCACGTAGTCCGAACGTTCCAGGAGATCGTTCAGGCCCAGCAGTTCGACGCCGAGTGCGGCGGCCTCGGGGTGGCGGCCGCTGCGGTTGTTGCCGACCACCTTCAGCCCGATGGGGGCCAGCAGCCGCGCGAGCTCGGCACCCACGCTGCCGAAGCCCACGATGCCCACCGTCTGCCCCACGAGCGGTGCACCCCGGTAGTGCTCCCGCTGCGCCCAGTCCGAGGTCCGGGTGAGCCGGTCCTTGGCCAGGAGCTTGTGCGAGAGCGCCAGGAGCAGGGTTAGCCCCGCCACCGCCAGCGGCCGGCGAATGGCATCCGGCGTATTGGTGACGACGATGCCTGCGCGGGTGCAGGCGTCAAGGTCGATGGTTTCGTAGCCTGCGCCGAACCGAGCGATCAGCCTTAGGTCCGGCGCGTGGTCCACTGTGCGCGAACCGAAGGCGATGTGCCCCAGCGACAGAACAGCCTGGACTCCGGCGAGGTCCTCTAGCGGGACCGGGTCGGTGTAGCTGGGCAGGACCCGCCAGCTGATGCCGTTCTCGCTGAGTCGCTGAAGCCCGAGGTCTCCATGGATTGACGTCCCGTCGGGCCGGGCGGCGTCCGCCGTGACCGCCACGGTGAAGGGCGAGGGTGAGGCGGCCGCCGTCGTCGTTTCCTTTGTTGCGGCGGCCGCCGTCGTCGTTTCCTTTGTTGCTGTGCTCATGCGTCGATGCCGATTTCCGTTTCGGTTTCTGTTTCTTCAGTCTTGCCGCTGATGGGGCCGCGGACCAGCACGGTGTAAGCCACTGCGGCGAGCGCCGCGATGATGCCGCCGATGACGAACGACGGCGCGTAGGACCCGGTGGCGTCGGCGATCACGCCGGTCAGCAGCGGGGCAAAGGCGCCGCCGAAGTAGCCGCCGAAGTTCTGGATCGCGCCGACGGATGCCACCTGGGAGTTGTCCACGACGTCGCCCGGCATGGCCCAGGCCGCCGCCTGCATGGTGGCGACAAAGCCGAGCGCCACGGTCATGACGGCGATGGCAATCGGGAGGGAATCCACAAACGGGATGAGGCAGATCAGGATGCCGGCGACAATAGCGGCCACGGACATGACATGCCGCTTGGCCAGCAGCGGATCGCGGCCTGCCTTCTTGGAGTAGCGCGTCATGACCCAGCCGCCGGTGATCCCGAGAATGGCTGCGCCCAGATACGGTACCGCCGCCAGCCAGCCCGAGGTTGCGATGCTGGCGCCGCGCTCTTCCTGCAGGTAGAGCGGCAGGAAGACGATGAAGATGTTCCAGATCCAGATGACGCAGAAGAAGCCGGCCATCATGCCCCAGATTTGGCGGTGCTTGAAGAGTCCGAGCCAGGAGACTTTCTTGGCGGCGAGGAGCTGGGTGGCGCGCTGGCTTTCGATGTAGCCGAGTTCCTTCTCGCTGATGCGCTTGTGCTCCTCGGGAGCGCGGTAGTACAGGTAGAAGGCCAGCGCCAGCACCAGGCCGGCGACGCCGAGGAAGATGAAGATAGCCTGCCAGCCGAAGGCCAGCATGATGGCGGTCAGAACCGGCGGGGCGATGGCGGGTCCCCACTTGGAGCCGCTGTCCCAGATCGCGGTGGCCTGGCCGCGCTCGGCGCGGGGAAACCAGTCAGCCGTGAGCTTGGCGGAGGCCGGCCCGTTAGGTGCTTCGGCGACGCCGAGCAGGAAGCGGAAGGTGATGAACTGCCACATCTTGCCGCCGATCGCCATCAGCGCGGTGGCGATGCTCCAGCCCGCGATTGCGAGGAAGTACATCCGGCGGGCGCCGAGCTTGTCCACGAGCCAGCCCGCCGGCAGCTGGGCAAATGCGTAGGTCCAGGAGAACACTGTGCCCAGGAGCCCGATGTCCGTCCGGGTCAATCCGAAATCTTTGATCAGTTGCGGTGCGGCGATGGAGATGGCGCTGCGGTCCATGTAGTTGATGATGCCGGCCGCCAGCGCCCAGCCGAGGATCCACCACCGCAGGTTCTTGATGGTACGGCGCGTTGCTGACTCTCTGGGCCCTGCGGCCAAAGTCTCTGTGTGCACTCTTCACTCCCTTGTGATTGCGGCAACGGCCCCTGCCGTCACAATCAGCGATCCTATAGGGTATTTTATTGGCTGTGAAGAGGGTCACAAAAGAGTATTTTGCCGCTGACCTGCGGCGATGGCGGCTTTCTCTAGCGGTTTAGCGCCCGGCTAGTCGGCGGGGGCGTCAGCGATGGCACGGCCGCGCACCATGCGCACGTGCTCGGCCATGGCGGCTGCGGCCTTCTCCGAGTCCCCTGACGACAAGGCGTCGAGCACGGCCTGATGCTCGGCGATGGCGTGGTCGGCGTCCGTGATGCCCACTCCCCCGAACAGACGGAAGCGCTGAATCTGCCCGCCGAGGGCGGCATAGGCTGCCACCATGAACTGGTTGCCCGTCTGCTCGGCGATCAGCCGGTGGAACCGCTCGTCGGCTTCTAAGTAGTCACGGAATTCAGCAAAGGTCGGTCCCCGCGGAGCATCCTTGAGATCGGTGACTGCCTGCGTCAGTTCGGCCAGGCGGCTCGGCGTCAGCCGGGCACAGGCCAAGCGGGCATTGACAGGCTCAATCGCGAGCCGGGCTTCCATGAGCTCGGCGAAGTCCTCCCGGGTGAACACGGGCGCCACCCGGTAGCCCTTGAGCGCTACGCGGCGCACCATTCCCGTGTGCTCCAGCCGCGCAAGTGCTTCCCGCACCGGTGTGGGGGAAACATCGAGTTCCCGCGCAGTTCCATCAATGCTCACCGCCGCACCGGGTTCCAGCCGGCCATCCATCAACGACGCCAGTAGTTCTTCATAGACGTGGTCGGCTAGGACCTGCCGGCTGACCGGACGGCCCGAGGGGCGCCCCTCAGGACTGCCGGCAGTGGAAGCTAGTTGCATGTTCAGATCCTATAGGACCTGCGGCGGGGCGGCTCCCTCCGGGACATGCCCCGTCCCGGCCCCTCCCGCGGGACATGTCCACCGGTGGGGCGGCTTGGGGTGGCCCCCGAAAGGACATGCCCTCCTCCGCCCGCGACCATCCAACTTGCCCAGCGCGGCCCCTCCCCGAGTGGACATGTCCATCGCCGGGGTGGCCCAGCAATGGACATGTCCAGCCGCGGCCCTGAGCTCGGAGCATGCACAGTGCTGAGACCATGCAGCAAGGAACATGTCCACGGGCCAGGCTCGGCGCGGGGCATGTCCCTCCGCGGGTCCAATGCCGGAGGGGCATGCTCATTCTTGGACACGAACAGTGGGCAGAAGGGCATTCTGCCCACTGTTCCTGGCATCCACGGCACATGTCCAGCCACGGGTGCAGGTGCTGAAACCGATCCCGCGACCAGTTCTAGTTCTGGTACGCCGGGTAGTCCGTGTAGCCGGTCGCCCCGTGGGCGTAGAACGTGGAGGGATCGGGCTCATTGACGGGAAGGCTCTCGCGCCAGCGGCGGGCGAGATCCGGGTTCGCGATGGCTGGGCGTCCCACTACGACGGCGTCAGCGTGGCCGTCCGCCACGAGCGCCACGGCCTCGTCGCGGGTCGTGATCTCGCCGAATCCGGTGTTCAGCAGGAAGGTCCCGCCGAAGCGTGCACGGAGATCCTGCACGAGTGCACTCGTTGGCTCCTTGTGCAGGATGCTGAGGTACGCCAGGTTCAGGGGTGCCAGGCCATCGACCAACCGGCCGTAGGTCTCCTGGACATCGGCCGCGTCCAGTTCGAGGGCGCCCTGGACGTTGTGCTCGGGCGAAATGCGGATGCCGACGCGGTCTGAGCCGATGGCTGCGACGACGGCCGCCGCCACTTCGATGACAAAGCGGGCGCGGTTCTCAGGAGACCCGCCGTAGATGTCATCGCGCTGGTTGGCCGCAGGGGTCAGGAATTCGTGGAGGAGGTAACCGTTGGCGGCGTGCAGCTCCACGCCGTCGAATCCTGCCTCGATGGCTTTGCGCGAGGCGGTGACAAATTCCTCGACAATGCCGGGCAGTTCCTCAGTGGTGAGTGCGCGCGGGACGAGGAACGGTTTCTTGCCTGCGTAGGTTCGGGTTTCGCCGTCGATCGCAATGGCGCTGGGTGCAACAACCTCATGGCCGCCCGTGGTGTCCTCGTGCGTGACCCGGCCGGCGTGCATGACCTGGGCGAAAATCCGGCCGCCTTCGGCGTGGACAGCGGCCGTGACGTCGGCCCAGCCCTTGAGCTGCTCGGGGGTCACCAGTCCGGGCTGTCCCGGGAAGCCCTGTCCGGCGTGGCTTGGGTACGTGCCTTCACTGACAATGAGGCCGAGCGAGGCGCGCTGGCGGTAGTGCTCGACAACCAACGGACCGGGGATTCCCGCCTCGCCGGAGCGGAGGCGGGTCAGCGGTGCCATCACGAGTCGGTTGGGCAGTTCCAGCTCGCCAAGGGTCAGCGGGGAAAACAGCATGCGCAGTTCCTTTCACAGTGAATGGGTTCACTGGCGACAACTGCGAGGCGTTTGCAACCATTCCCGCTGAGACTCGAATCACCCCCACAGTTATCCTCGCGTATGCACGACGACGGCGGTCGCGACGGCCGGGACCGCCACCGGCGGTGCACCGCTGATTCGGCGCTGATCAGGACTGGGCCACAGTGACGGCGGATGCGGCGGCATCGGTGGGCGTCGGGACTGTGGTCACGGTGCCGCCGGGGCGACGCCGGGGCAGCCTTGGCCGTGGGGGTTCTCCAGGCAAGTGTCGGCATAGTTCCTTGTGATCGACCGCCAGACGCTGACGGTCTGCGGCGGCGAACTGAATTGGCCTTGGCCTGGGATGGGCAATTGCGGTCCGCCGTTCACGGAGTAGGTGCCCTGAAAGTGTGTTGTCAGAACCACCCTGAAGTCACCGGTCTGGGCATAAACGTGGCTCGTCAGGGTCTTCTCGCCCCAGCGGTCCTGCGGAAGCGGCCCGCCAGCCGCAGTTTGAGGACCCAAAGACGTCCCGTCGCCGTACCTCCACGTGTACTGCACCGGTTTGGCGGTGATGAAGACATCTTGACCCAGCATGTCTACGTTGAACGTTTGTTCCGAGGCTTCCGCATAGAAATTAGTTTCCGCACCTCTGAGCGTATGCGGACTCGGCTGCAGAACCGTCTTTCCAGGGGTTACTGGCAGCTGCTGGAATTTGGTCTGAATCTGGGCCGCAATCTGGCCCAGCACGTCTACCGGCTTCTCGAGATAAACGCAGCGATCGGGAGGAACCGCTGACCATACGGGCGGGTCAAATACGCGCAGTGAGGTATACCAACGCACAGGTCGCCCACCGGGCGCTTGGTCACACCGCACCGCTCCAGTCAGACAAGGAACGTCGAAGTTGTTCCCTGCTGGATCCAGACAGAGATATTCGAATTTGTAGATGTTGGGATTTTCGGCCACGGCTCTTGGTGCATCCACCCATACACCAGAAGAAGGGTCTAGGTGCCATGAAGATACTGCGACACCGGTCTGATCCCAGCCGCCCTTCACAGGAGAGTCCGAAGAATCTGCTCTCGCTTCTAAGACCGATGGTCCGGAAAGAAGAATGAGTGTCACAAGGAGTGGAAGAACTCTGCTGGCGATGGAAATCACCGGCTCTTGGCCAAGTGCTCAACAGTAACGGCTCTCCAAGCACCGTCTCCATACGACGCGATCATGATGTCGCCGGCTGCGGGGCCTCGTTCTGTCTTTTCATCCAAGGTCTTATCGCCCCGATAGTAGGACAGAGAGTCTTGATACACCTGAATCAGCACTTGATACTCAGCCGGTCCTGTCTCCACGAAATTGGTCTGCACCCCCTCCACAACCATTTTTCCACCGGCCAGCCACCTACCCTCGGAATGCCATCCTTGGACAACTTCCTTCACCCGTTCACAAGAGGCGCATGTCGGACTCGACACCAATTCCAGCGGTTTCATATCTCCTGTCTCGTATGCGTAGGAGAGGGTCGAGTACCAATACCGAGCAAACGCCTCAAGCCCTTCCTTCGTCTCCGCCTTGGCCGCCTCCGGCAACACGGGAACCGGGACGTTTTGGGCCTTGCCGGTCGCGTCGGCGGGTTTGTAGACGGCGCTGGGCGACGGGGTCGCAGTCGGAGTGGGAGTAGACGGCGCGGAAGGACTTTGAGCATCAGAAGGTGGAGAAGCGGCCGGCGGCGTTCCGCCACCGCTGCAAGCTGTGACCGACATCAGGGAAATGAAAACCAGGGCAGAAACGCAGGCCCGCAAAGATCCGGTACGCGAAGTGCGAGATGGCATGGTCAGCTACTCCCCCGATAGAAATCAAGACGCGCGAGTCCAAGCAATGCTTAAGAGTAACCGACGTCACATTCTTAGCGAAGAAGTTATCCACAGGCACGTATACGCATTCTTCGCCGCCTCGGAGGTGATTTTGTAGCCGCTGACGCCTGGGCACCGAACCGTCCTCCGGCCTCCCCTCGGCCAATCAGCCCGGCTTCATTCGCCAAGACCCGCAACCACCACATCCAGACCCCCAACACGCCAAAAGGGCGCACCCGCCGGCGATGCGCCGGCCGATGCACCCTTACGTCCCCAAGGGAAGGCCCGGGGGAAGCGAAGAGGAAGCGGCTACTTCTTCTTATCCGCGCCCAGCCCCGAACCACTGCAGGATGCCATGGCCCCCTGGCCCGTTCCTGAGTTCTTCGAGGTAACGTCCTGGTGGGAGGTGCCTCCGCTGGTCCAATAGCTGACGGAGGCCTTGCCGTTGGTGGTCACCCCGTATTCGACCTTGTGTTCGGAGTTGAGGGTCTGGTCCGCCGAAGAGACTGCAGCAGCCAGCACGGCCATCCAGATCGCGGCGATCACGACGCCGAGAATCCCCAGAACGAGTCCCGTCACGGCGGCGCCCTTCTTGGCGAACTTCCGGGTGACCCCGATGATGGCCAACGAAACGGCTACGCACGCCGGCCACACCCCGCGTCAACGCGCTGTCCCAAGCGGCTTCGGTCCTTTTGCCCCTAGCAAGCGTCTGCTGGGTTCTGAACAATGAATCCATGATGTTTGAACACGAAGACGGCAACCCGGTCCTGATCCTGCAGGACGAGCAATCGTGGAAATTGTTGGAAAGCACGAAACACGGCCGGCTCGTTGTTACCGTCGCCGGAGAGCCCGATATTTTCCCGGTGAATTACGTGGTCGGAGACCGGAAGCTGTTCCTCCGCACCGCCCCCGGGGACAAGCTGGCCGAGCTCACCATCAACGCCAAGGTGCTCTTCGAAACCGATGGCATCCTGTCCGAGGAAGCGTGGTCAGTAGTCCTTCGTGGCACTGCCCGCGTTCTGGATCAATCAGCGGATATCGCCGCCGCCGAGACGCTCGGGCTGAGATCCTGGGTTCCAACATTGAAGGACTTCTACGTCGAAATTACGCCAACGTCGGTCAGCGGCCGCCACTTCCAATTCGGCGAACAACCGGAACGGGATATCTAACTTTCGACGCCGCGTCCCGGCAACCCTTGGGCGCCCTGGAGCGGGCGCCAACAACCGGCAGCCGCAGAGACGCACCGCCTAGACTTAAGCAATGGCGGACAAGCTGACTCCGGAGCGGCGCAGCTGGAACATGTCCCGCATCCGGGGCAAAAACACGAAGCCGGAGCTGCTGGTCCGCCGGTTGCTCCACGCGAAGGGGTACCGGTATCGGCTGCACGGCAGCGCGCGCGGAGGCAAGCTCCCGGGCAATCCCGATCTCGTCTTCGCCGGCCGACACAAGGTCATTTTCGTCAACGGCTGCTTCTGGCATTTCCACGATTGCCGGGTGGGCCAGCACGCACCCCAGGCCAATGCAGAGTTCTGGGAAACCAAGCGCACTCGAACCCGGACCCGCGACGCCGCCCAGCGGCTCCAGCTCGAAGGCGCCGGCTGGGACGTACTCACGGTGTGGGAGTGCGAGCTCAAGGATCCCTCCGAACTGGAGTTCCGACTCGACACTTTCCTCCAAGGCCCGCCGGCGGCGTGAACGGACAGCCCCGAGGACGTCCGACATGCAGCAAAAAACCTGCGTGTCGCCAAGCCCTGCTTTCAATCCAGCTGGCCGGCCTCAGCTAGTATTCGACTCCGGGGGACCCACACACAATTCGAGCGGTACCATGCGTACTGCACTAAGGGGAGAAACGCGCGATGCCGCACCTGCTGATGTCCAACGACGAGCCCGAGACGGCTGCCGCCCCCGCAGACTCCAGTCCCACAGTTCTGCCGTTCCGTCGTCTCAGCCACACCGCACACCGTGCCGTCCGGCCCCGGCAGTTCCGCGGCGCGGATCGGGACCCGGATCTGGAGCCGCTGCGCCGGCAGTCGACGTCCATCATTGACGAGGTTCTCGCCGGCACCGACCCGGAAGAAGCCGACGTGCGGGAAAAACTTCGGTGGCACGTCGCCAACAACCCGGGCCAGCCGGAAAAGGCTCTCCTGGAGCACTTGATGACCGTTGGCGTCCGGCAGGACGAATCCGCCTAGCCGGCTCAGCAATCTAACCGGCTGACCTATCGATACTGGCCTGCCGGAGCACTTCGCCCCAGGACTGCTGGGCAAGATCCGCCACAGAGGCCAGAATTTCCGACGGCGGCAACGACAGATCCAGCGGAAACTCGACAATGTCGATGTCGGTATTGAGGATCCGGCGCAGCTTGATTTCGCCTGCGCCCGGGTAGATGATCCACGCCGTCGGGACGCGCAAGGACGTGCAGTAGGCCAGCATCCGGTAGTGGTCGCCCGAGAGCGACGCGCCGGCGTCGGCCGCGGCCTTGTACTTGGCGTCGTACACCATCACGGGCCGGCCGCCGAGCAAATGGACGGCGCCGGGCTGAACCACGATCCGGTCCGAGTCGCGGACGGCCTCGTTGAGCAGCGCGTTGTAGCGCAGCCGCATCTCGCCGGGGTAGGCGGACATCGCCTCGCGCAGGGCCGTCCCGACGAAGTCCTCGAACACCTTGGCCATGTCCACGACGAACGACGCCGACTGCTGCCTGCCGTCGCCGGCCTCCGCCGAGGCGTTGCGCAGGATCAGTTCGGCGAGCCGGAGAGCCGAGTGGTAACGGGCATTCATCCGGCTGGGCCGCCACTGCGGCAGCGGCGCGCCGGACTTCAGGCGCGTCACGGCGTCGAGCTTTCCCTTCAGCTGCCGGAGCCGGCTCAGGACCTCCGGCCGCACGCGCGGCACCTGGGCCATCCGTTCCAGGGCGGCGCGCAAAATCCGGTTCTCCGCGATGTCCTCGGTGAATTCGTCGTAGGAGACTTCCAGCGGGACCAGCATTCCGGGCCGGCGGGAGATCTGGTCCGAGATGCGGATGCGGCCTTTAACAGTCCGAAGTGATTCCTCCACCATCAGGTACCCCTGCAGCACCCCGCGGCTCAGGGCTCTATCCGCCAGCTGCGCCAGGGATTCGGCCAGGGCGCTCCAAAGATCGGTGTGCTCCACCGCGGCCACGGCATCGTCGCGGAACCCTGGGTCTCCCGCATAGCTGAGCAGGAACAGGAGCCGGCTCAGCCCGAGCCTGCCCTTCGGCCGCACCTCCAGCTGCACCGTGGGGGTACGCACGGATCCCACGGTACCCACCGGTTCGATCCGGTACAGGCCCATGCCCATCGGCGAGGCCTTCGCCAGGCCGCTGGCGTTGACGTAGGCGGCAGTGGCCGAATCAAGCCGCTCCACAAGGCCGGCAGAGAGCTCGTCAAGCACGATGTACCGGCAGGCTGCCGCCGCGGATCCCCCGCGGCCAACCGCCGCTCCACCCGCGCCCGACGGACCCCGCCCGGCTCCGGCCCCGTCCGCTGCACCCCGTTCAGACCCTGCGCGGCCGGTCGAACCCCCGTCCAGGGCTGCGGTGTTCCCGGCCGGCAGCAGCCTAGGCGTGCGCAAGACGGCCGAGGAGTTGTTCCAGTCCGAACCGTTCTTCGAGCTGGGCGCGGTTGAGCTGGCCATGATAATGCTCCTCCAGCAGCGGCATGAGTTCGTACTTCCAGATCCGGCGGAGCCCCTTGGGCGTCTGGGCGGATTTCTTCATGAAGTAGGAGGGTCCGATCATGAGGTCCCGGTCCCATTCGTCGATCGCGTCGTTCAAGGCGTCCAGCAGCAGCGCCGGCGTCGTGTCCAGGTCACGGGCCTGCAGGAACCGCAGCAGCGATCCCTTCACCGGTTCCGTCTTCGGATGGAGCTCGATGAAGGAGAAGCGCCGCCGGATGGCGGCGTCCATCATCGCGATGGAGCGGTCCGCGGTGTTCATGGTGCCAATGATGTAGAGGTTGTCCGGCAGCGTGAACGGCTCGTTCGGGCTGTACTGGAGGTAGATCCGGTCATCGCGGTATTCGAGCAGGAAGTACAGCTCGCCAAACACCTTGGCGAGGTTCGCCCGGTTCATCTCATCGATGATCAGGAAGTACGGCTTGCTCTCGTTGCCCGGTTTCGCCGCCTCCTCAGCGAGCCGGCGCAGCGGACCGGCGACGAGCTTGAAGGACACCTGGCCCTCGTCCGTCTTGTCCGGTCGGAAGCCTTCGAAAAAGTCCTCGTAGGCGTAGGACGGATGGAACTGGACGAGCTTGACCCGCTCGTCCGTGGTGTCACCGGCGAGTTCGGCGGCGAGGTGCTTGGCCAGATACGTCTTGCCGGTCCCCGGCGGGCCGTAGAGCACCAGCTGCCGGTTCTCCTCGAGGAGCTCGGCGATTTCCTGCAGCGGTTCCAGGTCCATGTGCAGCGACGCGGCGAACTCCGGCGTCAGCGGACGGAACCCCTCCTCCACGGGCTCGACGGCGGCGTCTGGCTCGGTGCCCTCTTCCGCCTCTTCCGCTTCGGCGGGCAGGAGCGCCTCGAGCGCCTGGATCACGCGGGTGATGTCCACGATGTTGCCGGAGGTGGTCAGCTGGCGCTGTATGTGGCGGGGCAGTCCGGTGACGTCGTGTTCCTCATCGAACCAGCGGACCTTGCGGCGGAGCTGGCGGTTGTCCTTGGCATGCTCCGGTTCGCCCAGGACCACGCCGATCCGGACCTTGCCCGAGCTCTGGTAGAGCGCCAGGTCGCCGGGCTTCATCACTGTCAGGAAGGCGAAGACGGCGGTCTTGGTGTCCTCACGCTCCACGTAGCCGAGGTGCTTGTAGTCCTCGTCCACCGCGTTCTGCACCAGCCCGGCGGTGACGCCGGGGTCCAGCAGGCGGAGATGTTCGACGTCGAGCGTCACCGCTTCCTCGTCCCGCCACTCCCCCAGCAGTTCGGCGTTGTCGTGGTGGGTGCGCAGGAGCCAGGCGCGGCGGCCGGGGTCGCCGACCTTGCGCCACTGGCTCACCAGCTGGCGGGAGTACCAGTCGATCCGCTGCCCGGCCTGCTGATCCAGGTGCAGGCGGATCCTGTGGATGTCGGCCGAAATGTCCTCGTCGCTGTCCCCCTTGGCCCCGCCCACCAGGGAAGCGAAGGCGTCGCGGATCTCCTGCCGCTCGACATCGGCCACAACCGGTTCGAAGTAGCTGGGCCAGACCAGGAATTCTATGCTGCGGCGGATGGCGGGCTGGTCATCCGGGGTCCCGGCTACCAGCCGGTGGAACGCCAGCGGATCCTTGACCGCGGCCTGGACGACGTGCGCCGGCCGCTGTGCCACGTGCTGGACAAAGCGGCAGAGCCATTTCAGGTGGTCCCAGATGGTCCAGTTGAATTCCGCGGTGCGGTCCCGGATTACGCCGTGATCCGTCATGCCGGCGTAGAGCTCGTCGGGGAGCTCCAGCGGCGGCTCCAGCCAGGACGCAGCCTCGGCGACACGTGCCCGCTTGACCTTGAGCGACTTGACCTCGTGGGCCAGCGGCAGGGACTGCAGGAAGAGCAGTTCCACCGCCAGTTGTTTCGCCCCGCGCGTGGCGCCTTCCAGGTTCTGGCGCAGGTTGGTCATCATCGGTGCTTTGGGGTCGGCGACGCCCCGCTCAAGACGTTCCAGCAGCTCCGCGGAAGCCTGGACGGACCATGTCTTCGTCCGGCCGTCCAGGGCGGATGCCTTGCCGAGCAACCCCGGGCCCAGCACGAACCACGCAGCGTCTTCAATCTCCTTGGAGATACCGAGGGCACGGTGCAGGGCAGGCTTTTTGGCTGGGGTCATACGTTCAATTTACAGGCTAAAACTGAACGTACGCATTTAACGCCGCCCCGTAACTACCGTTCAGTAGAAACCGAGCCGGCTGCCGGCGGGGACTATCTCGTGGCAACCCGACGCTTCACGCCGAAGGTGAAGTAGCTGGCCGGCCCGATGAAGTTCACCAGGGTGGCGAGCCGCCACAGCCCCTTGCTGCCGCGGATTTCCTGGGCCGGCCGGCGCGAGATATCAAGCTGGGCAGCGGTGAGCAGCGCCAGCTGGACCGTCCCCGCAGTGACTGTTCCGAACCGCGCCATCGGCGACAGTTCTTTCCACGACTTCTTCCGGGGGTGCCTTCCGTGCACGTCCCTCCGCGTGTGTGGGCCCATGTTCTTGTGCACATTCTTCCCTACGTTCACAGCGACCACTGCTCCTTTAGCGTGCTCCTACAACGTCCGGAGTGTTTATTGTAGGAGCGACGCCGGAACCGAGGTAGAGGCTATGGGACCGGGTGGGGGCGGCGGGTATAGGGGGCCAGCCGATCCTTCTGCTCGGGCGTCAGCCGCAGCACCCGTCCGGTCGCCTCATCCACGAATGCCAGGTGGCTCGTGGCGCGGACGCAGTCCTCCCGCGTGACGGGGTCCAGCACCGTGTAGTGGATGTCGAAGCTGGCCCCCTTGACGGTCCCGATCCAGAGCTGGACGACGGCGGGTACGTTCCGGTACTCGAGCGTGCGGACGTACCTGATCTTGTGCTCCACCACGAGCGCCAGCGTCCCCTCCGGAACCGCGTTGAACAGCGACACCGGGGGCTCGGTTCCGGGCAGCCCGGCGCCGCGGGGCGGTCCGAACGCCGCGATCCGGGCCTCCTCCAGGATGCGGACGATCTGGACGTTGTTGATGTGTCCGTACGCGTCCATGTCACCCCAGCGCATCGGCACTTCCACCTCGAGCACGTCCCCGACCAGGCCCCCGGACGGGGACTCGCCTGACAGGCCGCGGGCGCTCAGCTGTGCACCGCCGTCGCGTCCTCCGCGGCATCCGCCACGGCCGCATCCGCGTCCCCCCCGGCGAACTGGGACATGTACAGCCGGTAGTAGGCGCCTTGGAGCGCCAGCAGCTGGGTGTGCCGGCCCTGCTCGACGATCCGGCCGGCCTCCATGACAAGGATGGTGTCTGCGTCCCGGATGGTGGAGAGGCGGTGCGCGATCACGAAGCTGGTGCGCTCGGTGCGGAGCGCGGCCATGGCCTTCTGAACCAAGGCCTCGGTGCGGGTATCCACAGAGCTTGTGGCCTCGTCCAGGATCAGCAGCGACGGGTCCGCCACGAAGGCCCGCGCGATGGTGATCAGCTGCTTTTCGCCGGCGCTGACGTTGTTGCCTTCTTCGTCAATGATCGTGTTGTAGCCGTCCGGTAGCGCGCGGACGAAGCGGTCCACGAAGGTGGCCTTGGCCGCCGCCATGATCTGGTCTTCCGTGGCGTCCAGCTTGCCGTAGCGGATGTTCTCGTAGATGGTGCCGCCGAACAGCCACGCGTCCTGCAGCACCATGCCGACCTTGGCACGCAGCTCTGACCGGCTCAGCCGTGTGATGTCCACACCGTCCAAGGTGATGCTGCCGGCGTTGAGTTCGTAGAAGCGCATCACGAGGTTGACCAGGGTGGTCTTGCCCGCCCCGGTCGGTCCCACGATCGCCACGGTGTGCCCGGGCTCGGCGGTGAAGGACAGGTCCTCGATCAGCGGTTTGTCCGGGGAGTAGCTGAAGGTGACGTGCTTGAACTCGACGTGGCCGTCGGTCTTTGCGGGGAGGTGCTCGGTGGCGGTCTCGGCGTCCTGTTCGTCGGCGTCGAGGAATTCGAAGACCCGCTCGGCGGAGGCGACGCCTGACTGCAGCATGTTGGCCATGCCGGCCATCTGCCCCAGCGGCTGGGTGAACTCGCGCGAGTACTGGATGAACGCCGTGGCGTCGCCCAGGCTCATCGCGCCCGAGGTCACGCGCAGTCCACCGACGACGGCGATTCCCACGTAGCTGAGGTAAGAGACGAACTGCATGACCGGCATGATCATGCCCGAGACGAACTGGGCGCCGAAGCTGGCCTTGTAAAGTTCCTCATTCCGCTCGTCGAAGCGGGCCAGCATGTCGGCGTCGCGGCCGAAGACGCGCACAAGGTCGTGGCCGGAGAAGGATTCCTCGATTTGGCCGTTGAGCTCGCCGGTGTTCTTCCACTGGGCGGCGAAGAGCTTTTGGCTGCGGGCACCGATGATGCCGGCGGCCACGCCGGAGAGCGGCAGCGCGATGAGCGCGATGAGGGCCAGCTGCCAGGACACGATGAACATCATGATCACGATGCCGAGCACTGTCAGCGCCGAGTTCACAAGCTGGGCGAAGGCCTGCTGGAGCGCCTGCTGGATGTTGTCGACGTCGTTGGTGACGCGGGAGAGGGTGTCGCCGCGCTGGCGGGTATCGAAGTAGTTCAGCGGCAGCTTGTTGAGTTTCTTCTCGGTGTCATCGCGCAGGTTGCTGACCACGCGCATGACCAGAACATTCAGGACATAGCCCTGAAGCCACAGGAAGATGTTGGCGACGAAGTACATCACCAGCACCACGCTGATGAGGAAGGCGAGTTTCTGGAAGTCGATGCCGGCGCCGGGGACCACATCCATCTTCGCCAGCATGTCCGCGAAGTTGTCCTGGCCCTGGGAACGCAGTCCGTCGATGAACTGGTCCTTGGTGGCCCCGGCCGGAAGCTGCTTGCCGACCACTCCGGCGAAAATCACGTCCATCGCCTGACCCAGGATGCGGGGTGCGATGACGTTCAGGACCACCGCGACGGTCACCATCGCCAGGACCGCGGTGATGCCGGCGCGTTCAGGTTTCAGCAGCCCCATGAGCCGTTTGGCCGAGGGCCAGAAGTGCTGTGCCTTCTTGGCCGGCACCGCACCGAACATGCCGCCGTCGGCTTCGCCGGGCGTGTACTCCTCCTCGACGAAGTCCTCGTCCGTGACGAGGGCTGCAGCAGGGCCACCGGCTGCGGTGTCCGGTTCTATGTCACTTGCCGTATCAGGCGCGGTGGAGAGTTTCTCGTTGGTGCTCATGCCACTGCCTCTGCGCTCAGCTGGGATTCGACGATTTCCTGGTACGTGCTGGAGCTTTCCAGCAGTTCCTCATGGGTTCCGCGGTCCACGATCCTGCCGTTGTCCAGCACGAGGATCTGGTCGGCGTCGGCGATGGTGGACACGCGCTGGCCGACAATGATCACCGTGGCGTCGGCCGTTTTGGCCTTGAGTGCCCGGCGGAGCCTGGCGTCGGTGGCGACGTCCAGTGCGGAGAACGAGTCGTCGAACAGGAAGACCTTGGGTTTGGTGACGAGGGCGCGGGCGATGCATAGCCGCTGCCGCTGGCCGCCGGAGACGTTAGTACCGCCCTGGGCGATCCGCGAAGCGAGGCCGCCCTTCTTCTCGCGCACGAAGTCGGCTGCCTGGGCGACGGTCAGGGCCTCCCACAGGTCCTCGTCCGTGGCCTCGGGCTTGCCGAAGCGCAGGTTGTGCTCGATGGTTCCGGAGAACAGGTAGGGCCGTTGCGGCACCATGGCCACCCGCTCGGTGATCTCGGCCCGGTCCAGTGCTGTGACGGGGACGCCGTCGAGCAGGACCTCGCCTGCTTCGGCGTCGTAGAGGCGCGGCAGCAGGGCCAGCAGGCTCGACTTGCCGGCGCCGGTGGAGCCGATGATCGCGACGGTCTGGCCGGGCTCGGCAGTGAAGCTGATGTTGCTCAGTACGGGAGCTTCGGCGCCGGGGTAGGCGAAAGTCACGTTCCGGAATTCCACGCGACCGGCTTTCGCGGCCGGCGCCACCGGGGTGAGCGGTTCGTGGAGGGAAGGTTCGACGTCGAGCACTTCGCCGATGCGGTCGGCGCAGACGGACGCGCGGGGAATCATCATGGCCATGAACGTGCCCATCATGACGGCCATGAGGATCTGCAGAAGATACTGCAGGAAGGCCGTCAGGGAGCCCACCTGCATTTCGCCGGCGTCGACGCGCTGGCCGCCAAACCACAGTACGGCGGCGGTGGAGATGTGCAGGATCATGCCGATGGCGGGGAACATCAGCACGAACAAGGAGCCGATCTTCAGCGAGACGTCGGTGAGGTCCTTGTTGGCTGCGCCGAAGCGCTCGGCCTCGTGCGGTTCGCGCACGAAGGCCCGGACCACGCGGATGCCGATGATCTGCTCGCGGAGGACGCCGTTGAGGCGGTCGATTTTCTCCTGCATGGAACGGAAGAGCGGCATGAGGCGGACCACCAGGTACCCCACCACGACCACCAGCAGCGGCACCGAGACCCAAACGAGCCAGGACAGGTTGAGGTCCTCGCGCAGGGCCATGAAGATGCCGCCGATGCACATGATGGGCGTGGCCACCATGAAGTTCAGCGTCATCAGCATGAGCATCTGGACCTGCTGCACGTCGTTGGTGCCACGGGTGATCAGGGTGGGGGCGCCGAAGAGGTTGACATCCCGGGCCGAGAAGCTGCTGACCTTGCGGAAGACGCCGCGGCGCAGGTCGCGGCCGAACGCCATCGAGGCCTTCGAGCCGAAGTAGACCCCGGCGATCGCGGTGACCACCTGGATCAGGGCGACGCCGAGCATGATCCCGCCCGTGCGCCAGATGTAGTCGGTGTCACCGCGGGAAACGCCCTCGTCGATGATCTGGGCATTGAGGCTGGGGAGGTACAGAGCGGCGATGGTGGACGCCAGCTGGAAGATGACCACAGCCGCGATGTATGACAGATACGGCTTGGAATAGCGCCGCATAAGGGTGACGAGCATGCCCACGAGTCCTTAAGAGGGCCGGACACGAAGACCGGACAAGGTGCGTTGAAGAAAAACAGTGCGTTGGAAAGAGTGCGTTTGAAGAGCTGATTGAAGACTAGCCCGTGGGGCCGACAGCTTTAGCCATCCAACTGTACGAAATCCCCCGCCCGGGTGGAACACGGGACGCTGAATATCATCCAAACGGTGTACTTGGTGCCCGCCTGCTCCCCCGGAGCGGCCTGGGTGGGGCCCACCGGGCCCACTGGCAGGCACAGGTCCCGCTGCCGCCCTCTCGGGTGGCAGCGGGACCTTGCAGGGGACCTGGACAGGCACTCAAAGCCGGGGCGGGGTGCGGACGGTGCTCTACTCGCCCCGGTGGCGGCCGTGCGTGGCGATGTAGTCGGCAGCCGCCCGCTGCATCTTGCGCTGCTTGGCCAGGTGCCGGCGCAGAACCGTCAGCTCCTCCGCAACACGGGCCTGCTCTGCGGCAATCGCACGCTGCTCTGCCGCCTGTTCGGATACGGCGCGCAGGGCTTCGGCCAGGTGGAGCTGCTGCTCGGCCAGCAGCCGCTGGGTCTGCAGCAGCACGGGCACGACGTCGACGGCCTCGGGCCGGTCATCGGCCATCAGGGTCCGGACCCGCTGACGGGCGCCTTCCCTCTCTGCACGATCCGCGCCGGACTCCCCCGGGCGGGAAGCCGGATCAGAAGTCAGGCCGGCTTCCTGGCGGGCAGCGTCGGGGAAGCGGGACTGGGCGCGCTCCCGGCTGAGCACCTCGATGAACTCCCGGTCCAGGTCCCCGACGTCGGTTCCGGTTCCGGTTCCGGACGAGGCGACGCTGCCGGCGTCGTTCCCGGTATTACCCAACGCTGTCGGTGCGGCACCTCCGGCTGCTGCCACGGCGGCATCGGCGCCGGCTTCCCCTGCCTGCTGGGAAGCCTCCGGCCGGATATCGACCGTGCGGCGCAGCGGGCGTTCCTTGATGAACAGGATGGCCACTAGTGCCACGAGGCCGATGATCGCCGAGATCAGAAAGACCTCCGCAATCGCGTCACCGTAGGCGGCCCGCATGATGTCGCGGATCGGTGCCGGCATGTCCTTGAGGTCCATGCTGGCCCCCGAGGATCCCGCCGGGACCTGGATTCCGGCGGCAGCGAGCCCCTCCACGGCGAGTTCCTTGACCCGGTTGCCCAGTACGGCGCCGAGAACCGAGACGCCGATGGCTCCGCCGACGGACCGGAAGAAGGCGACCGAGGCGCTGGCCGTGCCGATGTCCTTGGCCTGGACCGTATTCTGCACGGCGAGGACGAGGTTTTGCATGAGCAGGCCCAGGCCGATGCCGAGGATGGCCGTATAGATGCCGGTCAGAAACAGATCGGTGGTGTGGTCCATGCTGCCGGCCAGGCCGAGGCCGCCGATCAGCAGGACGGCCCCGGCAATCAGGTACCGCTTCCACTTGCCGGTGCGGCTGATGAGCGTGCCCGAGACCACGGAACCGATCAGGTTGCCCGCGATCATGGGCAGCGTCAGCAGGCCGGCTTCCGTGGGGGTGGCACCGCGTGCCACCTGGAAGTACTGGCCAAGGAAGGTCGAGGAGCCGAACATGCCGACGCCGACGGCCACCGAGGCGAGGATCGCAAGGGCGGTGGTCCGCTCCGAGATGATCTTGAGCGGGATGATGGGCTGCGCCACCCGGGATTCGACGAGCACCAGCAGGCCAAGGAGCACGACGCCGCCGCCCACCATGACGACCGACTGCCATGACCACCAGTCGTAGTAGTCGGGGTTGCCGGCGAAAGAGACCCAGATGAGCAGCAGGCTGACGCCGGAGGTCAACAGGATGGAGCCGAGCCAGTCGATCTTGGCAGGGCGCTTGACGTGCGGGATCTTCAGGGTGATCTGCAGCAGGATGAGGGCGACGACGGCGAGCGGCACGCAGACGAAGAAGGTCCAGCGCCAGCCCAGCGGGCTGTCGACGATGAAGCCGCCCAGCAGCGGGCCGCCGGCGGTGCCCACGGCCATGACGCCGCCCATGTAGCCGGAGTATTTTCCGCGGTCGCGCGGCGGGATCATCGAACCGATGATGGCCTGGGCTAGGGCGGTGAGCCCGCCCATGGCGATGCCCTGGATGACACGGGCGGTCAGCAGCAGCGGGATGGTCTCGGACAGCCCGGCCATGACCGAGCCGGCCACGAAGATCACGATGCTCAGCTGGACGAGGACCTTCTTGTCAAAGAGGTCCGCCAACTTGCCCCAGATCGGAGTGGTGGCAGCATTGGCCAGAAGCGCGGCTGTGATCACCCAGGCGAAGTCCGTCTGGGTGCCCTTGAGCTCGGACATGATGGTGGGCAGCGCATTGGCAACGATCGTGCTGCTCAGGATGGCGGTAAAAAACGCCGCCAGCAGCCCGGTGAGTGCTTCCAGGATCTGGCGGTGGGTCATGGCCGCAGGTTCTGCGGCGGGCTGGGTTGCGCGGGGCTCTCCCGGGGCGGTGTTTAACGGCGCGGTGCTTAGCGGCGCAGTGTCCGGCCCCGTAGCGGCAGCGTGGCTAGCCATATATCTACTCCTCAACAATTTCGGTCGTATTCGTGGGTCCGGCCGTCGTTGCCCGGGCTGAGGCCCTCAGGGACTCAGCAAGTTTTTGTAAGGTGCGCGCCGTCAGTTCGACGTCGTCCTCGCTCCAGTCCTGCAGCAGGCCCTGAAGGGTGGCGGTGCGCTGGTCTTCGATAACGCGCAGCTTCTGGGCGCCGGCGGCGGACAGCGCGATAAGTTGCGCGCGGCCGTCCTCGGGGTCCGGCCGGCGGACCACATACCCGTGTTCCTCGAGTTCGGCGATGTGCCGGCTGAGGACCGGAGCGCTGACGCCGAGGCGCTCCGCAAGGTGCGTGGCCCGCGATTCGCCTTCTCCGACGAAGCGCAAAACGCCCTGCAGCGCCACACCAGTCTCCTGCCCGCGCAGGCTGGCGGTGGCAACGCAGCGCACGGCACGCTGGAGATCGAAGATCTGATAGACGAGCTTGGCTGCCGCAGTGGATTCGACTGACATTATTGGACACCCCTCTTTTGTTTGCCCAAGGCAACTATATACCAAAATGGTTACTTCGGGAAACTAACCCTTTTTTGGGCACATGACTGGGCGGACAACAGGGCGTTAAACGCCCGGCGCGGGCCTGCCGCCTCCGCCCCGAGATGAGGGGCAGAGGCAGCAGACCCGCGCTGGAACTGCGGTGTTGAGGAACTGCGGTGTTGAGAAATTGCGGTACTGAGGAATTTGAGGTGCTGAGCCCGTCTACGTGGCCAGGTGGGTGGGGCCGAACATCTTGAGCAGGGTTTCGACGACGACGACGTTGGGTCCGTCGGCGGCGAAGCCCGCCTTGAGGGCGTCCCCGACGTCCTCGGGGGCCACCCGGACGGCGGGAACGCCAAAGGCCTTGGCGAGCTGGACAAAGTCCGGCCGGGAAAGCTCGGTGGCGGTAGCCTTGCCGAAGGCGCCGACCATATATTCACGCAAGATGCCGTAGCCGCCGTCGTCCACGATCAGCCAGGTGACCGGGACGTTGTGCTGCTTCGCGGTGGCAAGTTCGGAGATGGAGTACATGGCCGAGCCGTCCCCGGAGACGGCCAGCACGCGGGCCGAACCGCCGGAGGTGCCGGTGGTTTCGAGCCCCACGGCGCCGCCGATCGCCGCAGGGAAGCCGAAGCCCAGCCCGCCGGCGCCCTGCGCGGAGTGGAACTGGCCGTCGCGGGAGTCCCAGCAGCTCCACGCCCAGTAGGCCGAGATCGTCATGTCCCAGAACGTCTGCATGCCCGCGGGAACGGCTTCGCGGATGTCGGCCATGAACTTCAGTTCCTTGCCGAGGTCCTGGGCTTCGAGGCGTGCCTTGACCTTGGCCAGGGTGTCCTTGACCAGCGTTTCCGGAGAGGTGCCGTGCCAGTCGGCGCGTTCGCCGTGGGGTTCGGTCAGGGCGGCGTCGAGGGCGGCGAGGGCCTGGCCGGCGTCGGCCCGGATTCCCAGGCCGGGGCGGTTGGACTCCAGGACGCGGGGTTCGGCGTCGATCTGGATGATCCGGCCGCGCGGTTCAAAGGTGAAGTAGTTGGACGTCACCTCGCCCAGGGAGGAGCCGATGACGATCAGGACGTCGGCGTCCTGCAGAAGCTCGGTCATGTGCTGGTCCTCGACCCAGGACTGCAGCGAGAGCTCATGGTTCCAGGGGAACGCACCGTTGCCGCCGGGCGTGCAGATCACCGGGGCGCGCAGCTTCTCCGCGATCGAGAGCAGGGACTTCTCGGCCCGGCCGCGGCGGGTGCCGCCGCCGGCGATGATGGCGGGACGTTCCGCCGTCGAGAGCCATTGCACCGCCTCCCGGACCAGCTCCACGCGGGGCGGGTTGTCCGCGGCCTCGGCCAGGGCATCCTCCACCGGGGGCACCATGATCGGGTCCAGCAGCACGTTCTGCGGGATTTCCAGCCATACCGGGCCCTGCGGCGAGGAGATCGCCTCGGTCCACGCGTCCTGGATCGCCGAGGGGATGCCGGAGGCGTGCTGGATCAGCCGCTGGGATTTGGTGACGTTCGCGGCCGAGGCCTTCTGGTCATCGAGCTGGTGCAGCATTCCCTTGCGCCGGGCGCCGAGACCCTCCAGCGGGATCTGGCTCGCCACCACCACCATGGGCACGCCCGTGGCGTAGGCCTCCTGCAGCCCGGCCAGGGACGTCAGCGCGCCCGGGCCGGTGGACAGGAACAGCACCCCGACCTCGCCGGTGGCCCGGGAATACCCGTCCGCGGCGAAGGCCGAGTTGTTCTCCACCCGGGACGAGACAAAGTGCAGGTTCCCGCGGCCCATGGCATCGAACAGGCCCAGGGCGTGCTGGCCCGGGATACCAAAGACCGTCTTCGCGCCCAGCGCCTCCAGGGTTTCGACGACGAGGTCCCCGCCGTTGCGCACGCCGGTCACCGCGAGGCCACCGGCGAAGCCACAGGGGAGCCGAAACCGGCCGGGCGGCGGGATTCCTGGCCCAGGGCCTGGGCGGCGTAGCCGTTCGCGGCGCCGAAGCGGTCGCCTTCGACGGCGCGGTCTGCCATGAGGGTCACGAGTTCGTAGGCGACATGGCTTGCGGCCACACCGGTGATCTCGGCGTGGTCGTACGCGGGGGCGACCTCGACGACGTCGGCCCCCACCAGGTTCATGCCCCGGAAGCCGCGGATGATTTCGAGCAGTTCGCGGCTGGTGATGCCGCCAGCTTCCGGCGTGCCGGTGCCGGGGGCGTGCGCGGGGTCGAGGACGTCGATGTCGACCGAGATGTAGAGCGGGCGGTTGCCGATCCGGTCCCGGACCTTGGCCACCGTCTCCAGGACGCCCTGGTAATAAACGTCCGCGGAGGTGACGATGCCGAAGCCGAAGCGGTGGTCGTCGTCGAGGTCCTTCTTTCCGTAGAGCGGGCCCCGGGTGCCAATGTGGCTGATGGCCTCGGTGTCCAGGATGCCTTCTTCGACGGCTCGGCGGAACGGTGTTCCGTGCGTGTATTCGGCGCCGAAGTAGGTGTCCCAGGTGTCCAGGTGCGCGTCGAAGTGCAGCATGGCAACGGGTTCGCCGGCCCGCTCGGCGGCGGCGCGCAGCAGCGGCAGGGCGATGGTGTGGTCCCCGCCGAGGGTCAGCAGCTTGCTGCCGGAGGCCGTGAGGTCCAGGGCGTTCTGCTGGATGGTCTCGATGGCCTCGTTGATGTTGAACGGGTTGACGGCCATGTCCCCGGCGTCGGCTACCTGGATGGTCTCGAAGGGGCTGACGTCCCAGGCCGGGTTGTATGGCCGCAGGAGCCGGCTGGCCTCGCGGACATGGTTGGCCCCGAACCGGGCGCCGGGACGGTAGGAGACGCCCGAGTCGAAGGGCACGCCGACCACCGTGACGTCGGCTTTGGCCACCTGGTCCAGCCGCGGCAGGCGGGCGTAGGTGGCAGCCCCGGCGTAGCGCGGGATGCGGGATGAATCGATGGGACCAAGGTTGCCATTGGCCTCGATGCGCAGCTCTTCCAAAAGAAGCCTCTCCTTCGAGAATTGACCGACGGTTGTGACTGTCATCATACACTCGAAGTTTCGCGTTGCGCATCATTTGTTTACCAATCACGCGATGGCTGCGGCGCCCCGCTCCCCCGTACGGACGCGAACGGCGTCGACGACCTCGATGATCCAGATCTTGCCGTCCCCGAAATGGCCCGTACGGCCGCCCTCTTCGATAGCGGCCAGTACGACCGCCAGGGCGTCCTCATTAACCAGCACTTCCAACCGCGCCTTGGGCATCAGGTCGGAGCTGTATTCTGCGCCCCGGTACACCTCGGTGTGGCCCCGCTGCCGGCCGAAGCCGCTGGCCTGGCTCACCGTCAGGCCGTTGATGCCAGCCCGCTCCAGGGCCGCGCTGACCGAACCGACCCGGTCCGGCCGCACGATCGCCGTCACGAGCTTCATGTCGACACCCTCATCTCGACACCGTTATCTCGATACCGTTATCTCGACACCGTGCCGCGGACTGCCGCGTTGTCAGCTTCGGCGTGGGCCTCGGCCCCGACTTCTGCCTTGTGCTGGCCCTCGGCACTCGCCTCCGCCGGGGCGTGTGACGTGGCGGCAGCAGACACGGCGTGCGGATCGCCGGGGTGGAAGCTGCCGCCGACCATCAGGAGTTCGTACGCCGTTTCGGCGTGCTCGGTGACGTCAATACCGGAGAGTTCGTCGGCCTCGGACACCCGCATGCCAATGGTCTTGTGGATTGCGAAGCCAATCAGGGTGGTCATCACCGCACTCCAGGCCGTGACGATCAACGCCGTGAGGACCTGCGGCCAGAACTGCGCCAGACCGCCGCCATAGAACAATCCGCCGCCTGTTTTCGCGGAGGGAAGGGCGAAGAACCCCAGGGCAAGGGTCCCCCACAGGCCGCCGACGAAGTGCACCGCCACGACGTCGAGCGAGTCATCCAGCCCGATCTTGAACTTCAGCCCGACGGCGAGCGCGCAGACGGCACCCGCGATCGTGCCGATCAGGATTGCCCCGACCGGGTCGATGAACCCGCAGGCCGGCGTGACGGCCACGAGTCCGGCGACGGCTCCGGAGGCGGCGCCGAGCGAGGTGGCATGCCCGTCGCGCAGCCGCTCCACGAACAGCCAGCCCAGCAGGGCGGCGCTGGTGGCCAGCAGCGTGTTGGTCCAGGCCAGGGCGGCAGTGGCATCGGCCGCGAGCTCCGAGCCGGCGTTGAAACCGAACCAGCCGAACCAGAGCAGGCCCGCGCCAAGCATGACGAACGGCAGGTTGTGCGGCCGGATGTTGGGGTCCTTCATGAAGCCGAGCCGCTTGCCGAGCACCACTGCCAGCATGAGCCCGGCAATGCCGGCGTTCATGTGGACCACCGTGCCGCCGGCGAAGTCGAGGGCCGCGATCTTGCTGCCGATGATCCCGGTGGGCCCAAAGATGCCGCCGCCCCAGACCCAGTGTGCGATGGGAGCGTAGACGAGCGTGACCCAGAGGGCGGCAAAGAGGAGCCAGGGTCCGAACCTGACGCGTTCGGCGACCGCTCCGCTGATCAGCGCAACGGTGATGATGGCGAAGGTGGCCTGGAAGCCGATGAACACCATGTCGGGCAGCCCGGGCGCCTTGGAACCGATGCTGCTGGTCAGTCCGCTGAGGCCGAAGTTGGTGAAGGGATCCCCGACGAAGCCGCCCCACGTGTCCGGCCCGAAGGCCAGGCCGTAGCCCCAGAGGGCCCAGACGACGGCCACCACGCCCATGGCACCGAAACTCATCATCATGATGTTCAGGACCGATTTCATTCTGACAAGCCCGCCGTAGAAGAACGCCAAGCCGGGGGTCATCAGGAGGACCAGGGCGGACGCTGTGAGCATCCACGCCGTCGACCCGGGGTCGAGAGCCTGGGGATCTACATCCATTCCTACTGCAAGCACAGAGAACTTCATTGCGGGAGCCTTCCTCGAGGGCCGGCGCTCCGAGGGCGCCGGATCGGCGAAACCATGAGTTTTGGGACTGCTGCACGTCCCCCCGCAGGGAACGCTACCCACAGCGTGTTTCCGGAAGGCGCTCCTTATCTTGCGGGCACGTTACGGGACGGTCCCGGGGATTAAATCGCCATTTCCGGCAGGTTTCCGGGATGTGACATACATCTCACTGTGGCCGTAAGCGGGGCGGCCGACGCTCCTCCCCCGTTGCTCCCAAGCCCGCCCCAGGCCCTGCCCGGGATTCAGCGTTTTGCCGGCCGCGGAGCCGTCCCCGCGGCCGGCAACCGGGAAGGAGCGCAGCCGGGCGGCGCGATGGATGCCCAAACAGCCGAGTTGCCAGCACAACCCAATGCCCACATAGCCGCATTGGCGCCTTCCGCGGTCCAGGCCGACCCTATGGACTGACGACATGGACCCCATCAACTACCTTGCACAACTCGGCGGAATCGCCCGGACCGGCCAGCTTTTGGCCGCTGGATACTCCCGGACGGACATCACCGGGCTGACGAGGGCGGGAGCGCGGCAACCCAGGCGAGGAGTGTTCATGCTCCCCAAGTGCCAGCCGGAGCTCGCCGCGGCCATCCGGCACAATGCCCGCGTCACCTGCGCCAGTGCGGCCGAGCACTACGGCCTATGGCTTAGAGAAATTCCGGCCCAGCATCATTTGGCCTGCAACCACGGCCACGGAACTGGCTTCATCAGACACCGGACCAGCAGGTTCGATGGTCCTGCCCAGCTGCCGGTGGCCGCGGTCGAGGACGTTACGCTGCATGCCCTGTCGTGTTTGAGGCCGCCGGCATCAACAGCCCTGGCGACATCGGCCATGCGGTTGCACGGAATTCCCCTCGAATTGCTGAAGGCCCAGCTCACCGGAGACCGGTCGGGTCCGGTACTCCGGGCCCTGCGGCAGTTGGATTTACGCGCCGAGTCAATCGTGGAGGTCGATGCCCAGCATCTCTTCAACGCAAACGGAATCGGCTTCGACACCCAAGTCCAGCTCCCGGGAATCGGCCGGGTGGACTTCCTGATTGAGGGATTCCTCATCGTGGAAGTGGACGGCTTCGCATTCCATTCCAACCGCGAGGCCATGCGCCGGGATCTGGGCCGCAACAACGCCTCCACGGTCAACGGATTTGCCGTGCTGAGGTACATGCCGGAGCATATCTGGTTTGAATCGGAGCGTGTCATCGCTGAAATTCGGGCCGTGCTGAGCCGGACACCGCGCAGCGTTCCGTGACGTTCCTGCCCAGTTGCTTCGGGGCGCACCCGGATCGCGCGCTGGATCCTGGGACTGGGCGCCGGCCCGCAGCCCTCGTCGGCTTAGCAACCGGGGAGGACCGCAATCCAGGCAGCCTGGCGGCGGAAGGCAGGCGGCCGGTCCCGCGGGGAGGCTAGCGGCTGGCGGCCGGCACCAGCACCCACAGCACCTCGACGGCGTCATCCGTGGGGTTGACCCACGTGTGCGGTTCCCGCCCGGGGAACGTCACGGTATCCCCGGTACTGAGTTCGAATTCTTCGTTGGTAAGGATTAGCCGAATGTTGCCTTTGACCACATGCAGGACGTCGACGTCGCAGTCCACGGCGTAGAGTTCGGACTCGCCACGCCCACGCGGCTCGATGACCGCCTGGATGATCTGGACGCGACGCTCCGAGCGCGCAGTCAGCAGCCGCTCCACGATCCCCTCGCCGCCGAGGGAGATCCGTGGACCCTCGTTCTGTTTGGTCAGGTGGGTTTCGGGTGCGGCGAAGAGGTCGCCGATCGAAATGGACAGGACCTGGCACAGCGTCACCAGGGAGGCGACCGACGGCGAGGTGAGATCCCGTTCCACTCGGCTGAGGAATCCCTTGGTAAGCCCGGTGGCGTCGGCGACCTGTTCAATGGTGAGCCGCTGGGACTGCCGGGCGGCGCGGATCCTAGAACCGATGGCTACAGGGACGTTGCTCGGTTCTACCGGTAGAGCCTTCATATAGGAACCTTTCACGGCCGGCCGCTTGGCCCCATCATTGGAGCAATCCTAGCGGGACGGGCGCTTCGTGACGCGGATGCGGCGGCGGCAGGCACTGCGCCTTGACTGTTACCCGGATCACAGCCTACTGTTTGGCAACAGAAGTTGCCTATGAGGCAATACAGGAGGCTCCCACCGGCACCCTCCGCCGACCACGTTCCGCAGCAGCTGGCTTGCCGAGCACATCATCGCGGCCCGGCAAGGCCCCGCACACTGCCAATCAGCTCCAAGGAGCCCTCAATGGAAGCAAGCTTCATCAACATCGCCATCGTGGTGGTGTATCTGGCCGCCATGCTGGCATTCGGCTGGTGGGGCAAGTCCCGCACCAAGAACAACAGCGACTTCCTCGTCGCAGGCCGGCGGCTCGGCCCGTTCCTCTACACCGGCACCATGGCAGCCGTCGTGCTTGGCGGCGCCTCCACCGTCGGCGGCGTAGGCCTCGGTTACAAGTTCGGCATCTCCGGCATGTGGCTCGTGGTGGCAATCGGGGCGGGCGTGCTGCTGCTGAGCCTGCTCTTCGCCGGCACCATCCAAAAACTGAAGATCTACACCGTCTCCCAGATGCTGACCCTGCGCTATGGCAGCAAGGCCACGCAGGCCTCCGGCATCGTCATGCTCGCCTACACCCTGATGCTCTGCGCCACCTCCACGGGCGCCTACGCCACCATCTTCGTGGTGCTCTTCGGCTGGGACCGCGCCCTCGCGATCGCCATCGGCGGGGCCATCGTGCTGATCTACTCGACGATCGGCGGCATGTGGTCCATCACCCTGGCCGACCAGGTCCAGTTCGTGATCAAGACGGTCGGCATCTTCGTGCTGATGCTGCCGTTCACGCTCAACGCCGCCGGCGGCCTGGACGGGATCCGCAGCCGTGTGGACGCCACCTTCTTCCAGATCGACGGCATCGGCGCCCAGACGATCATCACGTACTTTGTGGTCTACACCCTGGGCCTGCTGATCGGCCAGGACATCTGGCAGCGCGTCTTCACCGCCAGGACCCCGACCGTTGCCCGCTGGGGTGGCGCTACGGCGGGTATCTACTGCATCCTCTACGGTGCTGCGGGTGCCCTGATCGGGCTCGGCGCCCGCGTTGCCCTGCCGCAGATCGATGTCAAGGCCCTCGGTAAGGACGTCGTCTACGCTGAGGTCGCCACCCATCTGCTGCCCATCGGAATCGGCGGCCTCGTCCTCGCCGCGGCCGTTGCGGCCATGATGTCCACCGCCTCCGGCGCCCTCATCGCTGCCGCCACCGTGGCCCGCGCCGATGTGCTCCCGTTCGTCGCCGGCTGGTTCGGCAAGACGGTCAACACCGACGACACCGACAACCCGGAACACGACGTCAAGGCGAACCGGATGTGGGTCCTTGGCCTCGGCGTCGTGGCGATCGTGATCGCCATCATCACCAAGGACGTCGTCGCCGCCCTGACCATTGCCTATGACATCCTCGTCGGCGGCTTGCTCGTGGCCATCCTCGGCGGCCTGGTATGGAAGCGCGGCACCGGCCTTGCCGCCGCAGCGTCCATGGCCGTCGGCTCCGTCATCACGCTCGGCACCATGATCATCCTGGAAGTCAACGCCGAAGTGCCGCTGGACGGCATCTACGCCAACGAGCCGATCTACTACGGCCTCATCGCCTCTGCGATCGCCTATGTCGCAGTGTCGCTCCTGACTCCGCGAACGGATCCCGCGGTCATGAAGAACTGGCAGCGCCGTGTTGCCGGCAGCGCCACGGAGGGCGAACAGGCCCCCGCCCTGACTCACTAGGGTCCTGCCCGTTCAGGTCCCCGGCACACCCCGGGCCTGAAGAAGGGTCAACAAAAGTTAAAGGTCGACGGCGGCGCTCCCCTTCCGGGGTGCCGCCGTCGACCTTTAACTCCTGTTCGACTGACTCCTGTTCGACGTCACTCGTTTTCCTCAGGCTCGAGGAATTCCTCCCCCTCCAGAGCCACGACCGGCTTCTCGTCGTCCAGGAAGTCCGTCTTGTCCAACGGAACCAGCCGGTCGGCCTCCTCGAGAATCTCGTCCTCCTCGGTTTCGGGGACATCGCTCACGGGCGCGTCCTCTGCGTAGTCGTACGCGGGATCGGACTCGAGTGAATCCCGGGTCGGCTGGGGACCTGATCCGGTGCTGTCCATGGTGCAACCTCCGTCTGGCATCGGTGGCGGCAAGGGCTCCGGGGAGCCCGCCCTGGATTTCATTCGAACACCGCGAGCCCGGCCGGTCAAGGGTTTCCAACCGGCGCCGCCCACCGCCGCGGACGGCGCGCTGGGACCCGCCGGTTACGGTTTCCCTAAACTCTTCGCTGAGGACAACCGGCCGAAAATGCGCGGAAATACCGGGTAGTCTGGAGTCGCAATGGGGCCGGACCACGCCCGACCAAAACCAGGAGTTTTTTCGTGTCTCAGCACACCGAATCCGACCACAACGGCTCTCAGCAGCACCCTCCAGCACCCGCCTCGGCAGTACCCAACGCCACGGACATCAAGCGCTGGCGCCAGTACCTGGCAGATGAACGGGCCGAAGCGGCCGTCTACCGCGACCTAGCGCAAAACCGCAGCGGCGAAGAGCGTGCCATCCTGCTCGCCCTGGCCGAGGCGGAGGGACGCCACGAGGCGCACTGGCTCAAATTACTGGGCGAGCACGCGGGCAAGGACCGGCATGCGTCCTTCCGAAGCCGGTTCCTGGGGTTCCTGGCCCGCCACTTCGGCTCGGTCTTCGTCCTGGCCCTGGCACAGCGGGCGGAGAGCCGCTCCCCGTACGCCAGCGAACCATCCGCCACCCCCGCCATGGTCGCCGACGAGCAGATCCATGAAGAAGTGGTCCGCGGGCTGGCCACCCGGGGCCGAAACCGGCTGGCGGGAACGTTCCGGGCCGCTGTCTTTGGCGCCAACGACGGGCTGGTGAGCAACCTTTCCCTCGTCATGGGCATGGCGGCCTCCGGCGTTGGAAGCCAGGTGGTGCTCCTGAGCGGCATCGCCGGGCTGCTGGCCGGTGCGCTGTCAATGGGTGCCGGCGAGTTCATTTCCGTTCGGTCCCAGCGCGAACTCCTCGCCGCGACCCGGCCCACCCAGATCACATTGGCAGCGGCGCCACTGCTGGACATTGAACACAACGAACTGCTGCTCGTGTACCTGGCCCGTGGCATGTCCCGCGAGGCAGCCGAACACCGCGTCGCGGAGCGTATGGGCCTGCTGGACTGCGACTGCGATCCCAGCCTGTCCTTGCAGCCGGAACTGCCGGAATCCGCGGACCAGCACGAGGCTGTCGGCACGGCGTGGGGCGCAGCGGCGTCGAGCTTCTGCTTCTTCGCCTCGGGCGCGATCGTGCCCATCATCCCGTTCCTGTTGGGCATGACGGGACTTGCGGCGCTCGTGGTGTCCGGGGCCCTGGTTGGACTCGCCCTGCTGCTCACCGGCAGCGTTGTGGGCCTGCTCTCCGGCACCTCCCCCACTACCCGGGGTCTTCGCCAGTTGGCCATCGGCATGGGAGCCGCCGGCGTCACGTACCTGCTGGGCATGGTCTTTGGCGCCGTGGTCAGCTAGTGGAAGGTCCCCAATTCCGGGACCGCGGGCGGCGGCACAGCCGGCCCGCCACGGCCCTGCGGGTTGTCCGGAACCTTGGCGCCGCTGCCGTGATTGCCGTTGTGGCCTTCCTTGCGGCCGGAATGCTCTACGGCGATCCGCGTTTCACGGGCCTCTTCGAGGTCAGCCGCGGAACGGGCGACACTGCCGGCCACACAGCGCAGAGCCAGCCCACCGATCCGCAGGCGGAACCGCGAACCGGCCGGGAGTCGGGTCAGCCCGCCGTGGCCGCGGATGCCCGGGACACTCCCCCGCCCGGGCACGAGGAACAGGACCATCCCCTCGGCACGCCGCGCAAGCCGGAGGTGGCCAGCGCCTCCTACAAGTTCCTGGCGACCAACCCCGACGGGAGTCCGGTGGGCTACTCGCCCTGCCGGCCGCTGCACTACGTGGTCAACGCGGCCCTGGCGCCGGAGGGTGCCGAACGGCTCGTGGAAGACTCCATCCGGACGATCTCGGAGGATACCGGGATCACTTTCATCTATGACGGGCCCACCAGCGAGGCCCCCTCACCCACTCGGGCCCCGTACCAGAAGGACGTCTACGGGGACCGGTGGGCGCCATTGCTGATCGCCTGGACAACGCCCGACCAGGCCCCGCAACTGAAGGGCCCGGTGATTGGCACCGGCGGCAGCACGCACTTCAGTTTTGGGGATGGTCCCAAGAGTTTCGTCACCGGCAGCCTGGAACTGGACGCCCCGCAAATTGCGGAAGACTTGGACCGGCCCCAGGGCGCGGGCTATGCCACGGCCGTGATCCTGCACGAACTGGGCCATGTGATGGGCCTGGAGCATGTCGATGATCCCACCCAGCTGATGTACCCGGAGATTGAAACGCCCGACGGTTTTAATGACGGTGACCTGAACGGGCTGTACGAGCTCGGCCGCGCCGAGTGCCGCAAGGACCTCTGACGCTTCCCTCCCCCGTTGCGCTATCACTTTTGGCTGCTATTTCGGGGTTTTAAGGGCCAAAAATGATAGCGCAACGGGGGGAGCGGACGGGTCAGGAGACCTGGAGGCCGCCGTTGATGTCGTACGTGGCCGCGGTGATGTAACCCGAGTCCTGGCCAAGCAGGAAGGCGATCAGGGCTGCCACTTCCTCGCGGGTGCCGACGCGTCCCATCATGATGCCCTCGGACATCTGCGCCTTGCGCTCCTCGCTCAGCGTGCCACCCATGATGTCCGTGTCGATGGGGCCGGGGGCAATGGCGTTGACGGTGACCCCGAATTCGCCCACCTCGCGGGCCAGTGCACGGGTGAAGCCGATGATCCCGGCCTTGGAGGCGCTGTAGGCGACCTTGGAGTAGGTGCCGCCGCCGCGCTGGGCCGAGATGGATGAGATGCTCACGATCCGGCCAAGCTTGCGCTCGATCATGCCCTTGAGGACCCGCTGGGAGACGATGAACGTTCCGCGCATGTTGATCGCGAACACCTTGTCCCACTCCTCCACCGTTGTTTCCATGAACGTCGTCGGGGAACTGATGCCGGCCAGGTTGGCCAGTGCGACGATCGGGGGCAGTGCGTCCTCGATTTCGGTGATGGCCCGGTCAACGGACGCCGCGTCAGACACATCGGCGCCCACCCCAAGGGCCTTGACCGCGCGGTTGGAGCCGATCTCGGCGGCAGCGGCCTTGGCGTCCTCGGCGTTGATATCCAGGATGGCGATGGACCAGCCCTCGCTGGCCAGCCGGTCGGCGGCGGCGCGGCCGATGCCGCGGGCCGATGCTGCACCGGTGAGGACCACGGTGCGTTCAGTGGGGAACGGGGTAATCGATGTCATTGGAAAGGTTCCTTCGGGGTTTCGGGATCAGGGGATTTTGGCCGTGTCGACGGCGGCCGCGGCGGCAACCGCGGGATCCAGCGCCGCATCACCTTCGGGGCGTTTGCGTGCGTAGAGGTATGTTGCCACCGCGGTGATGCACAGGCAGGCAGACAGGAACAGCAGGCCGCTCTGGTTATTGCCCGTGGCGTCGTTCAGGAGTCCGACGGCGTACGGGGCAACGAAACCGCCCAAGTTGCCGAGGGAGTTGATCAGTGCCAAACCTGCTGCGGCGGCCGCCCCAGTCAGTGCGGCAGAGGGCATGGACAGGAACGGTGCGATCGCGCCATAGATACCCATGGCCGACGCCGTAAGGCCGATCATCGCGAGGACGGGGTTGACGGGCAGCAGGTAACCTGCGGCCAGCAGGCCCATCCCGGCCAGTACCATGCTGACGGCCGTGTGCCAGGCACGCTTGCCGGTCCGGTCCGCGCGCTTGCTCCAGAAGTAAACGAAGACCGCAGCAATTGTGTAGGGGATGGCAACGATGAAGCCGACCTGGGCCGTAGAGAACTTGCCCATGGCGGAGACAATGGTGGGCATCCACAGGCCCAGTCCATAGATGCCGCAGACAAGTCCGAAATAGAGGGCCGAGTAGGTCAGCGTGCGCTTGTCCTTCAGGCCGGCCAGGAAGTTGTGCTTGCCGGTACTGGACTTTACGGCCAGTTCCTTGTCCATAGTGGAAGCAAGCCATTCGCGCTCGTCCGGGCTAAGCCACTTGGCATCCCGCGGACGGTCGGTCATGAGGAGGGGGGTGAGCAGGCCCAGGAGGATCGCCGGGATGCCTTCGATGATATACAGCCACTGCCAACCTTGGAGGCCCATGATGCCGTCCATCTGCAGGAGCAGGCCGGAGACCGGAGCGCCAAGGGCGTTGGACACCGGCTGGGCGAGGATGAAGATGCCGAGCACCGTGACGCGCTGGGCAGCGGGGAACCAGAGCGTCAGGTAGAACAGGATGGCCGGGAAGAATCCGGCCTCGGCCGCGCCCAGCAGGAAGCGGATGATGTAGTAGGTGGTTTCGCCGTTCACCAAGCACATGGCGGTGGCGAAGATGCCCCACGTAATGAGGATCCGGGCCAGCCATTTGCGGGCGCCGAACTTGTACATGCCGGCGTTGCTGGGAACTTCCAGGAGGGCGTAACCGAGGAAGAAGATACCGGCGCCAAGACCATAGGCGGCAGCGTTCAGGCCGATGTCCTCGCTCATAGTGAGCTTGGCGAAGCCGACGTTGTTGCGGTCCAGGTAGGCCACGAAGTAAAGCAGGACAATCAGGGGCATGACACGGCGGCGGACCTTCCGCAGCGTGCGGTCGCCCAGTTCGCCGAGATCACTGAACTGTGGGGTTAATGAAGTCATCATCGACCTAACGTGAAATTCCTGCCCGCAGCAGCGCGGGGAGGAAGTTGTGGATTGAGGGACGTCCTGCCCGGCTTGATGGCGGGTGATGCAGGACTTATGTTGAGTCAGATGTCAGACATCTGACTCAGGAACTAGCCACGAGTCTAGGATGTGATTGGGGTTACGTCAAGGTCCGCGGGCGGGTCAGGACTTGGCGCCGCGGACGTAGCGATCGTAGTCCGCGTTGGTCTGGTCCATGTGCTCATCCATGGCCCGCCGCGAGCGCTCGGCGTCGCCGCTGAGGATGCTGTCCATGACCCGCTGGTGGTAGTCGATGGCGTGCTTCTGGATCTCTGCGACGGCCGATGTTTCCCGTCGCGTCATGTACAGCAGCTGGCCCAACTGGGCGAAGAGGGCGCGAACGAAGGGGTTGCCGGAGGCCCTCAGGACGGCGTCGTGGAAGCCTATGTCCGCCCCTACGAAGGCGTCCAGGTCGCCGGACTCGTGGAAGCGCTTCATATCCGCGATGGACTCGCGCATCCGCTCGGCATGCTCCGGGGTATAGCGGGTGGCGGCCAGCGCGGCCGCCCCGGTCTCCACCATGCGCCGCATCTCGATCAGTCCCACTGCCACCTGCTCGGCGGCATTGCCGTGCGAGGCCGCCTTGAAGATCGCGTCCAGGCCCGTCCAGTTGTCCGTGGGATTGACGAACGTTCCCCTCCCCGCAGTCACATAGAGGATATTCTGCGCTCGGAGCGCCTTGAGGGCTTCACGCACCGTCAGCCTGCTGACCCCGTAGGCCTTGGCGACGTCGGCTTCCGGCGGAATCGCACTGTGGGGCTGGAGCTTTCCCTCCAGGATCTCGGTCAGCAGGCCGTCGACAAGCTCGTCGACCAGTGTCCTGCGGCCCATCCCAGTTCCCACCTTCAATCGTTCCTCGTGCTCCCTCCACATTACCGAAGTCCCCATCTGGCAATCCCCGTCCGCGGATTATGTTGCAGAATGAGGCATGCAGACTTCCCGCAGCGCCCTGGGCTACCGGCCGCGCGTAGGCGTTCCTGTCCGCCTCAGCAGCTCTTCCAATCCCGACCCGCGCGTGGCGAAAGCCAACGCGTTGTTCGAGCACATCGTGGAGCTGCTGCGTGAGGGCGGCGGCGAACCGGTGCCGCTCACCGCTGCAGGGCCGGACGACGCCGGTCTGACGGCGGCGATGGAGTCTCTGGACGGCGTCGTGCTTCCCGGCGGCGGCGACATCGACCCCGTCCGCTACGGCGAGCCGCCAAGCGCCGTCTGCTACGACGTCAACGATGCCCAGGACGAGCTGGACACGGCGGTGGCGACATTCGCGATCGACGCCGGGCTGCCGGTACTCGGTATCTGCCGAGGGCACCAACTGCTTAATGTGCTCTACGGGGGCACCCTCATCCAGGACATGGCGCCGGGGGCAGTAACGCACCGCAAGGCACTGGCGGACGGCACGGGTTCGTGGGCCTGGCACGAGGTGGCAGTACAGGCCGGCTCCAAGGTGGCAGCGCTGTACGGCAGCGAAGCCGATGCCGTGACCGTGAAGATTGCCTCCGGCCACCATCAGGCCGTGGCCCGGGTCGCCGAGGGCCTGCAGGTGAGCGCCGTGGCCGAGGACGGGACCATCGAGGCGCTGGAGGACCCGGAACGCTGGGTGGCATCAGTGCAGTGGCACCCCGAAGCCGTGGAACTTCCGGCCGGCGAGCGGCTCGCACCCTTCCGGGCCTTCGTCGAGGTGTGCCGCAACCGACCCTAAGGCCAGCGCGGGACACCCGCGGCCCCGGTCACTGCCGGCCCCGGACACCCGGGGTGCCGGGGACCTGCGGCGTGCCGTTAGCCGGCCACGCTCACCGGCACGCGGACCGGGGCGCCGGTGGCCAGCGATTCCTGAGCGGCATCCGCCACCCGGGACGCCGCCACGGCGTCTTCCGGGGTGCAGGGGTTTTCCCGGTCGCCCAGGATGAGTTCGATGAACGCAGCCATCTCGGAGCGGTACGCCTGGTCGAACCGCCCGGCAAACGTCCGGTGCGGCTGCCCGGCGGGGAACGTAACCCCGGCCTCGGCGGAGGCCAATGCCGTCTTGTCGTCCAGGCCCACCATGAGCGAACCGCTGGAGCCCTGGATTTCCAGTCGGACATCGTGGCCAGCCCCGTTGTAGCGGCTGGCGGAGACCGTTCCCATAGTGCCGTCGTCGAACGTCACCAGCGCCAGGGCCGTATCCACATCGCCCGCTTCGCCAATGGCCGGATCCCCGTTGTTGGAGCCCTTGGCGTAGACCTCCACGATTTCCCGGCCCGTGAGCCAGCGCAGGATATCGAAATCGTGAACCGAGCAGTCGCGGAACAGCCCGCCGGAGCCGGCGAGGAACTCGATCGGCGGCGGTGTCATGTCGCACGTGACGGCGCGCAGGGAATGGATCCAGCCCAGCTCGCCGGCCCGGTAGGCACGGCGGGCCTCAAGGTAGCCGGCGTCGAACCGGCGCTGATGCCCGACCTGCACCACGCCGCGCCGGTCCCGGATGTAGTCAAGCACCGGCAGGGCGTCGGCCACGTTCAGGGCCACGGGTTTTTCGCAAAAGACCGGGATCCCGGCGTCCACGCCGGCCGTGATGAGCTCGGGGTGCGTTCCGGTTCCGGTGGCGATGACCAGGCCGTCCACCCCGGAGGCGAGCAGAGCCTGGACGGACGGCAGGAACTCGGCGCCGAGTCCGGAAGCCACCGCCCGGGCATGCTCCTCGGCCACGTCCGTGAGCCGCAGGCGCACCCGGATCCCCTGCGGCCTCAGGACCTCGTTGAGGGCGGCGATGTTGGTGGCGTGCATGACCCCGATCCGGCCCACGCCGGCGAGTCCGAGGACGACGTCCTTCATGCGACAGCCTTGGCTGCAACGGTGAAGGCTGCCCGGAATGCCGCCAGCGCCGCGTCACTGTCACCGCTGGAGCTGCCACCACTGGCATAGGCTTCCATGCCCACCGTCCCTTCGTAACCGGCCTCCGCCAGCGCCTTGGCGACGGCCGCGTAGTTAATTTCACCGGTTCCGGGTTCACAGCGGCCGGGGACGTCTGCCACCTGGATCTCGCCGAGGTAAGGCAGTGCGCTGCGGACCAGCTCGATCAGGTTCCCCTCCCCCATTTGGGCGTGGTAGAGATCCAGCATGAGCCTGGCGTTCGGGTGCCCGGCGGTCTGCACGAGCGCCAGGGTGTCCTTGGCGCGGGCGAGCGGGATGCCCGGATGGTCGAGGATGGTGTTGAGGTTCTCGAGGCAGAACGTCACCCCGTATTTCTCCCCGAGCCTGCCAAGCCGTTCCAGTGTCCGGGCGCCGGTGGCCCACATCTGGCCGGTGGACCGGTAGGCCGGACGGGCCGCATGGCCGTCGATGAGTTCGGCAGGGTGGACCACCATCCGCCTCACGCCCAGTTCCAGGGCGGTGGGGATCAGCGACTCGGCTGTCCGCACGACGTCGTCCGCGGTGTCCGCGTCCACCAGGCTGCCGGAGGTGTATCCCGTCATGGACGAAAACACCGCCCCGGTGGCCTTGAGGGCACCGATGTCCTTGGCCCGCGAGTCCCAGAGTTCGACGTCGAAGCCCGCCTCATGGATCCTGCGCACCCGCTCCGTAAAGGGCAGGTCGGTGAAGACCATCTCCGCGCAAACGGCGAGCCGCATCAGCGGACCGGCACTGCGTTGACGGCCACGGGAGTGCCCTGCTGGACGGATTCGATGCAGGCCAGGGCCATGGCCAGCGCGCGCCGGGCGTCATCGGCACCCGGCGTCAGGCTGAAGGACTTCGGGGCCGGCGCGGTGCGCTCGCGCCGGGCGCGCACCTCATCGGCAAAGTCCACAAGCTCGTCCGTGTAGGCCTGGCGGAAGAGTTCGACATTCAGCCGTGGAGTGTCCGCGGACGTCCCCTCGGCGGTAAACCGTCGGGCGGCGGTTTCGGTGGAGCGGCCGGCCTGGACCATGCCGCGGGAGCCGAAGACTTCCCCGCGGACGTCGTAGCCGTAGAGGGCGCTGAAGTTGGCCTCGGCGACGGCGATGGCGCCGTTGCTGTAGCGAATGGTCACCACGGCTGTGTCCAGAAAGCCCTGGTCCCGCAGTCCCGGCTCCACGAGGGCGTCGGCAGCGGCGTAGACCTCCACGGGCTCGGCGCCTTCGTTGAACCAGTTGAGGGTGTCGAAGTCGTGGATCAGAGTCTCGAGGAAGATGGTCCATGCCGGAATCCTCGCGGCGTGGCCGATGCTTCCGGTGCCCGGGTCCCGGGTCAGTGAACGCAGGAGTTGCGGTTCCCCCGCGATTCCGGCGGCGAGGTCCTTCTTGGCTGCCTGGAAATCTGCAGCGTACCGGCGGTTGAAGCCGATCTGGAAGTGGACTCCGGCGTCGTCGACGGCGGCAAGGGCGGCGTCGAGTTCCTCGAGTCCGAGTCCGGCCGGCTTTTCGCAGAAGACATGCTTCCCGGCGGCTGCCGCCTGGCCGATCAAGGCGGAGTGGAAACGCGCGGGGCTGGCGATGACGACGGCGTCGATCTCCGGGTCGGCGAGGATGTCGGCGGCGTCGCCGGTGACCTTCGCGGTGCCGAGTGTCCCGGCGAGCGCTTCGGCGGATTCCAGGTTCGGGTCCGCGATGGCGGCCAGGACGGCGCCGGGGATCCGGCGGGCGATGCTTTCGGCGTGGAACGCACCCATCCAGCCTGAGCCGATCAGTCCGATCCGGACCGGCACAGCGGCGTTGGACGGGTTGCGGTTGAGATAAGCCAAAGGCTTGTCCTTTCGAGAATTGGGACGGCGGTTACTCGTAGGTCCTACTCAGAGGCCTCACTCGTAGGTCCTGCCGGTGGTCTGGGTCACTCCGGCGACTTCGCCCTGGACTTCCTTGACCACGTCGCTGTGGCCGCCGAGTTGTTCGAGTTCGTGGGCGAGTTCGGCCAGTTCCGCGCCGCCGGCCATTTGGGCGGTGAGCTCGTCGAGGGTGATGTCTTTTTTGTCGTAGTAGCCGATCGATTTGCCGCGTTTGAGCAGCAGGAACCGGTCACCGACCGGGAAGGCGTGGTGCGGGTTGTGGGTGATGAAGACGACGCCGAGGCCGCGGTCGCGGGCCTGCAGGATGTAGCGCAGCACCACGCCGGACTGCTTCACGCCCAGTGCGGCGGTGGGCTCGTCCAGGATCAGGACCTTCGCGCCGAAGTACACGGCCCGGGCGATGGCGACACACTGGCGTTCGCCGCCGGAGAGCTGGCCGATGGGCTGGTCCACGTCGCGCAGGTCGATGCCCATCGCGGCGAGTTCCTTCAGCGTGATGTCCTTCATCTTCTCGACGTCCATGCTCTTGAACGGGCCGAACCCGCTGGTCAGCTCGGAGCCGAGGAAGAAGTTCCGCCAGATCGGCATCAACGGGACGACGGCGAGGTCCTGGTAGACGGTGGCGATGCCCACGTCCAGGGCATCACGGGGCGAGCTGAATTTCCGGTCCTCTCCCATCACCTTCAGCACCCCGGCGTCGTGCTGGTGCAGGCCGGCGATGATCTTGATCAGGGTGGACTTGCCCGCGCCGTTGTCGCCCAGCACGCAGGTGACGCGGCCGTTGTCCACGGCCATCGTGACATCGCTCAGGGCGATGATGTTGCCGTAGTGCTTGCCGATGCCCTCCATGGAGAGCAGGTGGACCGCGGTGTGCGTCAGGGGATCTGTTTCGTTCTGGAGCAGCGTTTGCTGGTTGATCTCGTTGGCATTCATATTCCCGGGCCCTTACTTGAGTTCCGCGCGGCGCTTGACGATGAGGTTGACGATGGTGGCCAGCAGCAGCATCAGGCCCAGGAAGAACTTGAACCAGTCCGGGTTCCACTGGGCATAGACGATGCCCTTGTTGGCCATGCCGAAGATGAACGCACCGATCGCGCCCCCGATCGCCGAGCCGTACCCGCCCGTCAACAGGCAGCCGCCAATGACCGCGGCGATGATGTAGAGGAATTCGTTGCCCACGCCCTCGCCGGACTGCACGGCGTCGAAGGCGAAGAGGTTGTGCATGCCCAGGATCCAGGCGCAGAACCCGACGGCCATGAACAGGCCGATCTTGGTGGCCTTGACCGGCACACCCACGGCGCGGGCCGCGTTCGCGTCCCCGCCGACGGCGAAGATCCAGTTCCCCACCCGGGTCCGCATCAGCAGCCAGGTGGCAACCGCGACAAGCGCGAACCAGATGAACACCGTGATTTTGACCTCGACGCCGCCGATGTTCACCGAGGAGGCGAACACCGCCCGGGCCGAGGCGAAGCCGTCCATGGTCGAAATCGATGGGGACGACACGCCGCCGCCGATCAGCCGGGTCAGGCCCAGGTTCAGGCCCGTCAGCATCAGGAACGTCGCCAGGGTCACGATGAAGCTGGGCAGCTTGGTCTTCATCAAGATCCAGCCGTTGATAAAGCCGATGCTCAATGACACCACCAGGGCCAGGCCGACGCCGACCCACACGTTCGTGGTGAAGTACCAGCTGAACAGCGACGCCGTCAGCGCCGAGCTGATTACGGCGACACCGGCCGAGAGGTCGAACTCACCGCCGATCATCAGCAAGGACACCCCCACCGCCATGATCCCGATCGTGGAGGAACCGTACAGCACGGTCGCGAAGGCATTCGGCTGGGTAAACGTCGGGGAAACCAACGCAAAGAAGACGAACAGGACGATCGCGCCCACCAGGGCACCGATCTCGGGCCGGCCAAGCAGCTTCTGGAACGGGCTGCGTTTGCCGACACGCTCATCGGCCGCGGCCGTCTTTGTCTTTGTCTGGGTGATGGTCATGAGGATTCTCCTTGCTGCTGGGCCGGCCTTGGCCGGCCCAGCCAGCGGACTGTTAGCGGATGCCCTGCTGGGCGAACTTCAGGACATCGGCCGCATTTGACTTGTCGACGATGCTCGGGCCGGTGAGGACCGACTGGCCGCCGCCGACCTTGAAGCCGCCGCGCTTGTTCTGCCAGATAGCGTCGACGGCCATATAGCCCTGCAGCCACGGCTGCTGGTCCACGGTGAACAGAACCGCACCATCCACAATTTTCTGGGCGAGATCCGCGTTCAGGTCGAAACTTGCGACCTTGGCAGAGCTGCCGGCGTCCGTGACCGACTTGAGGAGAGTGAGTGTGAAGGGGGCGCCCAGACCGATGATGACGTCGGCGTCTTTGGAAGCCTGGAGCTTGGCCGTCGCGGTGGACTGGACTGAGGTCATGTCCTTGCCGTCGACGTAAAGGATCTCCGTTCCAGGCACCTTGGCCTTGACGCCGGCGCAGCGTGCTTCCAGGCCGACGTGGCCCTGTTCCTGGATGACGCAGATCGGGTGCTTGAAGTTTTCCGCCGCGAGCCGGGTGCCGACTGCCTCACCGGCGAGCTTTTCGTTCGAGCCAAAGTGAGTGAACGCCCCGAGCTGCGTCGAAACATCCTCGCCGGCGTTGAGGCTCACCACCGGTATCCCGGCGTCGGTGGCCTTCTTTAGGGTGTCCTTGAGGGCTTCGGGCTTGGCGAGCGTGACCGCGATGCCGTCAACCTTCTGGTCGATGGCCTGCTGGATGAGCTGGGCCTGCCGCCCGGCTTCGGGATCCGACGTGTAGAGGAGCTCGACGTTGTCCTTCGCCGAGGCCTCCTCGGCACCCTTACGAACGATGTCCCAGAAGGTGTCCCCAGCTGCGGCGTGCGTGATGAGAGCGACCTTGATGCGCGGGGTGCTGGCTGCCTGTCCCGCACCTGCGGCGTTGCCTGTTTCCGCGGGCTTGCCGCCCGTGCTGGAGCAGGCGCTAAGGGCCATCATTGGAACGACGGCCGCCACCAGCGCCGCCTTCCGCCACGAGAACTTCGTCACGATTAATCTCCTTTGATTCCGGGCCGCGCCGTCCGCTTCATCGGGTCGGCCTGCGAGCCATCTACCACCGATAATGGTGACTCTCATCACAGATGTCAATAGTTTGTCCTGACATTAGAATGTTGTGACGAGCCGCAGACCATGGCATCGCCGGTTCTGCGGGGTTTCCGCCACGCCACTACCCCGCCGGGCCCCTGCCGCACAAGCTCCCGTCGGCGGCCCTTGGCTCCCCCTGAGAGCCCTGCTAATATCAGAAAAAAGGCAGTATGTCCTATCAATCGAACATGAGCCTGACATACGCGGCGCGCCGGGAGTCCGGCCGACGCGGAGCACAAGGGAGCGCGCCCAGTGGCGAATCAACTAAATCTGCGGATCGACCGTTCGTCCCCGGTTCCCCTCTACCACCAGGTGGTCCAGGGCATCGAGGCGGCCATCCACACCGGAGTGCTGGAACCTGGCAGCCGGCTGGAGAATGAGATCGACCTGGCCGCCCAGCTCAACCTTTCGCGCCCGACGATGCGCAAAGCGATGGATGAGCTCGTCCGCTCAGGCCTCCTGGTCCGCAAGCGCGGCGTGGGAACCCAGGTGGTGTCCAGCCAGGTCCGCCGCCCGCTGGAACTCTCCAGCCTCTATGACGATCTGAGCAACAACGGCAGCAAACCCACCACCGACGTGCTCAGCTTCTCCCATGAGGAGGCGGACGCTGCAATCCGGAAGGCACTGCAGCTACCGGCCGGGGCCAAGGTCTACCATTTCGCCCGGCTCCGGAAGGTGGGCGGCAAGCCGCTGGCCCTGATGGAGAACTGGGTGCGCGATGACATCACCGCCATTGACGAGGCAGCACTGGCCTCGCAGGGCCTTTACGGCATCCTGCGCAACGGCGGCGTGAACTTCCGGCTGGCCTCGCAGCGGATCGGTGCCATGATCGCCAACGACTACCAGGCACCGCTGCTCGAAACCACCGCCGGCTCCGCTCTGGTGACCATGGAGCGCACCGCCGTAGACGACACCGGGCGGATGGTGGAAACCGGCCATCACGTCTACCGGGCAGATTCCTACAGCTTTGAAATGACACTGGTTCAAAGGTAGAAGGCCTCAGCAAGTCCTCCAGACACCCCTGGAGCCTGGCGTTCACCATCGGGCGCCACCTTCCCTAACCCCGAAAACACCCGCGCCGTCCTCCGCGCGACAACGAAAGGGCAACTTCCATGGCCAACTGGGTCTATCCGCTCGGCACCGCCACCCACGGCAAGTGGGATGTTTCCATCGGGACGTCCGATTCAGAGCTGGAGGTTGACGGCTGGGCCCACACCGGGCTGAAGGTCGCCACCCTGGCGGCGGGCGGCGCCGTCGAACTGGACGCCGCGGCGGAGGAACGCATCGTGGTGCCGCTGGGCGGCTCCTTCGTGGCCACCGTTGACGGGCAGGACTATCCGCTGGCCGGGCGGGACAGCGTCTTCAGCGGCCCCAGCGATGTGCTCTATACGGGAACCGGCAAGGCCGTCACCATCAGCTCGGCCGACGGCGGCCGGGTTGCGGTTGCGACCGCACCGGCCAAAGCCGCCTACCCGACCCGGCTCATCACCGCCGCCGAGACGCCGGTGGAACTGCGCGGTGCGGGCAACTGCTCCCGCCAAGTCCACAACTTCGGGACCCCCGCCGCGCTGGAGGCCGAGCGCTTCATCGTCTGCGAGGTCCTCACCCCGGCCGGCAACTGGTCCTCCTATCCCCCGCACAAGCACGATGAGGAAAAGGACGGCGAGACAAGTCTTGAGGAGATCTACTACTTCGAGACCCGGGTGACGCCCGGAGCGCCGCAGCGCCCGGGGGCCGACGACGCCATCGGCTACCAGCGCGTCTACGCCTCCGACGAACGTCCCATCGACGTGTCGGCCGAGGTCCGGACTGGCGACGTCGTCCTGGTGCCCTACGGCTGGCACGGGCCTGCCATGGCCGCCCCCGGTTACGACATGTACTACCTCAACGTCATGGCCGGCCCGGGCCCGGTCCGCGATTGGCTCATTAGCGATGACCCGCACCACGGCTGGATCCGCCAGACTTGGGAAGGCCAGGACCTGGACCCGCGGCTGCCGTTCGGCAGCTAGGCGCTCTGCAACTCGGTCTCGGCACTCGCTTCGACGCCGTCGACGCCGGCCGGTCGTCCGGCGTCGTGGTTCTTCGCCCGGGCTGCCTTCGCCCGAGATGCCGCGAACGCCATCACCGCCAGGCCCAGCAGGGTGATCCCGGCGCCGGCCCAGATCGGGGACGTGTAACCGAGACCGGCGGTGATGGTGACGCCGCCCAGCCAGGCCCCAAGGGCGTTGCCGATGTTGAAGGCGCCGATGTTCGCGCCCGAGGCCAGGGTGGGGGCGCTGGTGGCGTACTTCATCACGCGCATCTGGAGGCCGGGCACCATGGCGAAGCCGAAGCCGCCCAGCAGCACCATGGAGGCGATGGTCATCGGCTGGTTGCCCGCGGTCAGGGCGAAGGCCACGAGCACCACAACCAACACGGCGAGCGCCACCAGCAGGGTGCGGTCCACGTTCTTGTCGGCGGCTTTGCCGCCGACGGTGTTGCCGATGAACAGCCCGACGCCGAAGAGGATCAGCAACCACGGGACCGTGGCGGCGGAGAAGCCGGTGACCTCGGTGAGGGTGAAGGCAATGTAGGTGAAGGCGCCGAACATGCCGCCGTAACCGAGGATGGTGACGAGGATGGAGAGCCAGACCTGGCCCGACCGGAACGCACGGAGTTCGCCGCGCAATCCGCCAGAGGCAGAACCGGCGGCAGAACCGGCAGCCGTCTCGGCGGAGCCGGCCTTCGCCTGGCCGGAGCCGATGTTGGGCACCAGGGCCAGAATGCCGGCCAAGGCCAGGACGCCAATGACGGTGATGGCCCAAAAGGTGGAGCGCCAGCCCGCGGTCTGGCCCAGCATGGTGCCGAACGGGACACCCAGCACATTGGCCGCCGTGAGGCCGGTGAACATGATGGCTATCGCGCCGGCCTTTTTGGTGGGTTCCACCATGCTGGCGGCCACCACGGCCCCGATGCCGAAGAACGCGCCGTGCGACAGCGCGGCAATGATGCGGCCGGCCATCATCAGGGCGTAGTCGGGTGCGACCGCCGAGACCAGGTTGCCGGCGATGAAGAGCACCATCAGCACGGCCAGCACGGGCTTGCGTTCGAACCGTGTCACGGCCGCGGTGAGGCCCAGCGCCCCGACCACGACGGCGAGCGCGTAGCCGGAGATGAGCCAGCCGGCGGTGGCCTCGGTAACGGAGAAGTCGGCGGCCACTTGCGGCAGCAGACCCATGATGACGAACTCGGTGAGTCCGATGCCGAACCCGCCGAGGGCTAGGGCTATCAGGCCAACAGGCATGGTGGTGCTCCTTACATAGCTGTTTGAGAATGGCCCTACAGTGAAAGCTGTACGGGGCGGGGTACCGCGCGTAAGCTAGTAGTTGCATACGCGCTGTTTATTGGCACGCAAATAATTGTTGCACAAGCAGATACAGCGCGCAAGCAACTATTATTTGATGTGCCCGGCACACCTCCGCCGGGCACGCGAGCTGAAGGGAATCAGCAGATGGGCATCAAGGACGACGCCGTCGAGGTCCGGGCGCAAGGCTGGCGGACCCTGGCGGCCCTGCACGGGCTGATCGAAGCGGAGCTGGAACGTTCCCTGCAGGCCGAGGCGCAGCTATCCGTGGTGGAGTACACGGTGCTGGACGCGCTGAGCCGGCAGGATGGCTGGCACATGCGGATGCAGCAACTGTCCCGTGCCACGGCATTGAGCGCGAGCGCCACCACACGCCTGGTCAACAGGCTCGAAGACCGCGGTCTGCTGACCCGGATCCTGTGCGCGGATGACCGCCGCGGAATCTACACCGAACTCACCCCCAGCGGCATCACGCTGCTTGAGCAGAGCAGGCCGGTCCACGACGCCACGCTGGAGCGGGCGCTGGCGCAGGCCCAGGAAGTACCGGAGCTGGCACCGCTGGTCGATGCGCTCCCCCGGCTGCACGCCGGGGTCTAGCTTTCCGCCGCCCTCCAATCAGAGGATGGCGAGGGCGCCCTTGGCGCTTTCCACCAGAACATGGGTGGCGGCGGGAAGATGCCTGACTTCGCCGTCAATCTGGCAGGGAACGGCGTCCCGCGTCGTGAAGGCGTAGCTGCTGACGCTGGGCTGGTTCCCGAGTCCCAGCGTCACGGCGCGAAAGGTCATCAGGGCCATCTTCCAGCGCCCGGAATGGGGCAGCGTCACAACCTCGAACCGGCCGTCGTCGGGGGCGCCCGACTCGCTGACCGTCCCGTACTTGGCCATACGCGAAATGTTGGCGAGGATCAGACTGTCGAAGCGGGCGGTGGCCCCGTCCGCCCGGACAAGCTCGAACGGCCTCAAGTCAGAGAGCGTCCGGGCGACCGACAGGAGTTCGAGAATTTTGCCCTTTCCGCCGCTCTCGATGCCGACCGCCATCAAGGATGTGAGCCCGAAACCTATATATGAGTGGGCGTAGTGAACCCGCGCCGCCGGTTCCTCCCCGAATGTAATGCGTAACAGGTCGATATGCCGGACTGGGCCTTCGCGGACAGCCTCCGGCAGCGGCCGTACGGGCATGCTCCGGTGATGGTCATTGGCGTTGCCTGCCGCCACAACGGTGCACACGGCCCTGCTTCCGGGAACGTCCATCACCCCGTTGACGACCTCGTTGTATCCGCCGTCGCCGCTGACCGAAACAATGAGCGGTCTCCCTGCCGCCGCCACGGACCGTGCAAGGTCCCGTGCGTGCCCGGCAAAGTCCGTCGGCAGAAACTCAATCCGCAGAGCCGGCACTTTGGCGCTAAGGCCCCGTTGTAGCTCCTCGATCCTGGCGGTCATGCCAAACTTACCCGGATTGAAGATCAGGGCAATCCGGTCAAAACGGGCAATAGGTGCCCCTTCAGTGACCATGGTCCGTCCTTCCAGGCCTGGGGATGAAGACTATGCCTGCCCCTTGAGGTCAGGGCTACTCGCTGCCATCGGCACCGTTCCGGGCTCTGCCTTCCCCTAAGGCGTCCGCCACACGGTGAAGGTCCTGGACCCAGCCAGTAGAGCGGCCAGGCACTCCCAGTCCGGCTTCAAAGTTCGCGAGCGCTTCCGCAATGCTTTCCAATGCCTCCGAGAGGTTGCCTTTCACCGCGGCATAGCCCTGATCCGAACGGGGGTCAGATGACGCCGCGCACAGCAGCTCCGCTCCGGACTTGATGATTAGTGAGGCCTCGTACTCATTCAAACTCATACCCCGGGTTCTTTGGTCATGGACGGAGTGGACCCTGCCCGCCAGCACAACTTTACCCTCGGTATGGCCTTTACCGTTGGGAGTGCTAGGCGGCGACGGGCTGCTTGGCGGCCTGTTTGAACAGGTGCTCCAGGTCTTCCAGGCTCTTGTCCTTGGTCTCCGGAATGTACTTCGCGGCGAAGGCGATGGCCCCTACGCCCAGCACGGCGAAGACGAAGAAGGTGTTGGAGATGCCGATCGCGGCCAGGAGCTGCGGGAAGCCGAAGCCGATCAGGAAGTTCACGATCCAGAGCACGAACGCCGATGCCCCCATGCCGAGGCCGCGGATCTTCAGCGGGAAGATCTCCGAGAGCATGAGCCATGTGACCGGGGAAATGGCGCCCTGCTGGAAGGCCAGGAACGTGACGGTCAGGGCCAGGATCACGAATCCCCGGCCGGTGCCCTCCGGCAGGATGAGCGAGAAGACGCCGATCAGCAGCAGCGCCGTCGTGGTGCCGAGCTGTCCAGTGATGAGCATCTTGCGGCGGCCCACTTTGCCCAGCAGCCAGATGCCCACAAACGTGGCCAGCACCGAAATGGCGCCGTTGGCAATGTTGGCGGTCAGGGCCGCTTCCCGGCCGAAGCCGGATTGGGCGAGGATCTGCGTGCCGTAGTACATGATCGAGTTCACGCCGGTGATTTGCTGGATGACGGCCAGCCCGACTCCCACGACAAAGATGCGACGCAGCCAGGGAACGCCGAGGTCCTTCCAGGAGCCCATCTTGGACTTGTAGTCCTCCACGGCCATGGCCTTGACTTCTTCGAACTCCGTCCGGGCGTCGACCTGCGAGCGGATCCGCTGAAGCACGCTGAGGGTCTCGCCGAAGCTGCCCATCGAGGCCAGCCAACGCGGGCTCTCGGGCATGAAGTTCATCCCGATCCACAACGCGATGGCCGGCAGGGTGGCGATGACGAGCATCCACCGCCAGATTCCGCCGGCTTCGCCGAAGCTGTTGCCGAGGTAGGCGTTGAAGATGAAGGCCAGCAGCTGGCCGGTGACGATCATGAGCTCGTTTTGGGTCACGATCCGTCCGCGCCGCGCGCTGGGCGAGACCTCGGCCAGGTACACCGGCACTGTGACGGACGCGCCGCCCACGGCCAGGCCTAGGACGAAGCGCGCCGCGATCATCACCTCCGTGCTGGGCGCGAAGGTGCAGCCGAGGGTGCCCAGCAGGAAGATGGCGGCGAGCACCATGATCATCTTCCGGCGGCCGTTGCGGTCCGCGAGCCGGCCGCCGAACAGGGCGCCGAAGGCCGCGCCGAACAGCAGGGAGGACGTCACGAGGCCTTCGGTGAGCGGAGTGAGGCCGAGGTCTTCCTGCATGTACGGCAGGGCGCCGTTGATGACGCCGGTGTCGTAGCCAAAGAGCAGGCCACCGAAGGTGGAGATGATGGTGATGGTGCGCAGCGTCCTCTTGTGGTTGACCGGCCGCTGGCGCGTGGAGACCTCGGCCGTCATAGGCTCGCCTTCTCGATGCGCTGTGTCATGGTCTCCAGCTGGTAGCGGGACACCTCTTCAGCGTTCTCGTTCTCGGCGAAAACACTGGAGACCATCACGGTGTCCTCGCGGTCCAGGAAGCCGATTTCCTTCAGGCCGCCGAAGAATTCGTCCCAGTTGACGTCGCCGTCGCCGATTTTCAGGTGCTGGTGCACGCGCACCGGGTTCCCGGGCGGGTTGGTGATGTAGCGCAGCCCGTGCGAGGCGTGGTGGTCCATGGTGTCGGCGACGTGGACAAGGCGCAGCTTGTCCCCCGCGGCGCGCATGATCTCCAGCGGCGCGTTCTGCATGTGGAAGCTGTGCGAGGCGACGTAGACCAGGCCCACGTTCTTCGAATTCAGCCCGCGGATCACGCGGATCGCGGCCAGGCCCTCCTCGACGAAGTCGTCCGGGTGCGGATCGATCAGCAGGTCGATCCCCTCCCGTTCGATGATGGGAAGCAGTTCCTCCATGGAGCGGTAGAAGGCGCGCTCGGATTCCTCGGCCTTCTCCGGCCGCCCGGAGAATTCGGTGTTCATGGTGCCCACGCCGAGGTCCACCGTGATCTGGATGGCGCGCTTCCAGTAGCGGACGGCGGCCTCGCGGGCGTCCTCGTCCGGGCCGGACCAGCGCAGCACGGGCAGCACTGATGCGATTTCGATTCCCGCGTCCTTGCAGGCCGCCTTCAGCTGGCCCACCAACTCGTCGTCCGCCTTGGGGTGGTTGTAGAAGGGGATGAAATCGGCGTGCGGGGTCATCTGCATGTACTTGTAGCCGAGGTCGGCCACGACCTTGGGGAATTCCAGCAGGCTGTGCGAGTGGTGGAAGGGCGTGGGATCAAGGGCGATTTTCACGTAGGACACTCCATGGTGGATCAGTCAGGTTGTGCGGTACCGGAACAAGCGGAAGGGGCGGACGGATCCGCCCCTTCCGGAGCTTCCTAGCTGTACAGGGCAGGCTTGGCGTTGAGCTTCACGGCGACCTTTTCGCCGTTCTTCTGCGCCTCGACGCCGGCCTCGCAGCAGGCGGCGGTAGCATAGCCGTCCCAGGCGGTGGGGCCGCCGATCTCATCGCGGAGGGCAGCGTCCACCCAGGACTGGATTTCGACGTCGTACGCGGCCCCGAAGCGCTCCTCGAAACCGGGGGTGACGGCGCCGCCCCAGCGGCCGTTGCTGCGCGTGTATGCGCCCTTGTCCCCGCCGATGCTGACGATGCCGTCCTCGAAGGAGGCCTGGGTGGCCACCTCGTAGCCGAACTTCGCGTTGACGTAGATCTCGACGTCGGCCAGGACGCCGGACTCGGTCTCGATCAGCACGTGCTGCGGGTCGTGCTGCCCGGCCGGCGCGTTCCGTGTGGCCTTGCCGAGGCGGACCTGCACCGAGGTGATTTCCTCGCCGGTGAAGTAGCGGATGGCGTCGAATTCATGCACCACGGAGTCGTTGATCAGCATCTCGTTGGTGAAGCCCGCCGGGGTGGTGGGGTTCCGGTGCTGGTGGTGCAGCATGAGCAGCTCGCCGAGTTCGGAGTCGCGGATGATCTTGCCCAGGGCGGCGTATTCGGCGTCGAAGCGGCGCATGAAGCCGACCTGGATGCGCTTGCGGCCCAGCTTCTGCTCGGCCTCGACAATCTTCCAGGCGGACTCGGCGTCCGGGGTGAGCGGCTTCTCGCAGAGGATCGGGATGTCCTTGGCGATCGCCTTGAGCAGGATGTCCTCGTGCAGGAAACCGGGCGTGGCGATCAGCACGGCGTTGACGTCGCCGCTATTGAGGGCTTCGTCGGCGTCGGCCAGGGCGACGGCGCCCGGGATGCCTTCGATCGCGGCCTGCGCCCGGGCGAGGTCGACGTCGACGACGGCGGCGACTTCAGCGCCGTGGATGCGGGTGTTGAGCCGCTGGATGTGGTCTGCGCCCATGCGGCCGGCGCCGATCACGGCGACGCGGAGGATCTTGGTCATGGTGGATTCCTTCGAGTTCTAGTTGACGGCGGTGCGGGAGCCGCAGGAGAGCAGGTAGTTGCGGGTGCGCTTGGCGATCGGCATCGGGACGTCGAACGCCACGGGGTACATGTCCTGTTCCACAATGCCAAAGATCGGCCGGTTGAGCGCTTCGACGGCTTCGATGACGGCCCGCAGGTCCGGCAGCCCATTGGGCGGCTCGGTCATGACGCCGGCCAGGTTGGCGGCGGCCCAGGTCATGTTTTCCTCGTTGACCTTTTTGAGGACGTCCGGGTTGATCTGCTTCAGGTGCAGATAGCCGATCCGGTCCGGGTAGTTCTTGATCAGGTCCAGGCTGGAGGCCCCGCAGTATTCGGCGTGGCCGGTGTCCAGGCAGAGGTTGAGGTACTTCGCGTCCGTGGCGGCGAGCAGGGTTTCGATGTCCTCCTGCGCGCCCACGTGCGAGTCGGCGTGCGAGTGGAACTGCTGCTGCAGCCCAAAGTCCTCCAGCAGCGTCTTGCCCAGGCGGTTGTGGCCGGCGAAGAGGTCGTGCCAGGCCTTTTCGCTGAGCGTGCCGCTCTCCACGGCTTCGCCGGTGACGTCGTCGCGCCACATCGCCGGGATGACCACAATGTGTTCCCCGCCCATCGCGGCGGTGAGTTCGGCGACCTTGCGGGCCGGCTCCCACGCGGTTTCCCACTGGTCGACGCCGCGGTGGAACGCGGTGAACACGGTGCCGGCGCTGATCTGCAGATCGCGGGCCTTAAGTTCCTCGGCCAGCCGGGACGGGTCGGTGGGGAGGTAGCCGTAAGGGCCCAGTTCGATCCACTTGTAGCCGGATTCGGCCACCTCGTCGAGGAACCGTTCCCACGGGGTCTGCTTGGGGTCGTCCGGGAACCAGACACCCCAGGAGTCCGGCGCGGTGCCGATGATCAGCTTGTTCTCAGTCATTGCTCAATCCTTCTCATCGATTGCTCCGCCGGTGCCCTTTTGGACGGTCAAAACGGCGGTTACGGAGCAAACGATGGTGGCTAGTCAAGGCGTCAGTTGGACGGGAAGTTGTAGGAGGCGCCGGAGGCGTGGGTCGGTTCGGGCCAGCGGGAGGTGATGACCTTGCCCCGGGTGTAGAAGGAGACGCCTTCGGGGCCGTAGATGTGCTTGTCGCCGAACAGCGAGGCCTTCCAGCCGCCGAAGGAGTGGTAGGCCACCGGGACGGGCAGGGGCACGTTGATGCCGATCATGCCGACGGTGACGGAGCGCTGGAACTTGCGGGCGTGGGCGCCGGAGGAGGTGAAGATGGCGGTGCCGTTGCCGTAGGGGTTGGCATTGATGAGTTTGATGCCGGCGTCGAGGTCCTCGACCCGGACCACGACGAGGACGGGTCCGAAGATTTCCTCGGTGTAGGCGGTCATCTCGGTCTTGACGTGGTCCAGCACGGTGGGGCCGACCCAGAAGCCGTCCTCGTGGCCGGGGACGACGAGGTCGCGGCCGTCGACCACCATGGCGGCGCCTGCCGTTTCGGCTTCGGTGACGATCTTGACGATGCGATCCTTGGAGGCCGGTGTGATGACCGGGCCCATCTCGGCGCCGGGCGCGGTGCCGTTGTTGACCTTGACCGCGAGGGCGCGCTCCTCGACCTTCTTGACCAGCAGGTCGGCGGCTTCACCGACGGCGACGGCGACGGAGATGGCCATGCAGCGTTCGCCGGCGGAGCCGAAGGCGGCGGCCGCGAGGTGGTCGGCGGCGTTGTCGAGGTCGGCGTCGGGCATCACGATCGCGTGGTTCTTCGCCCCGCCCAGGGCCTGGACCCGCTTGCCGTGCGCGGTGGCGGTCTCGTGGACGTACTTCGCGATCGGGGTCGAGCCAACGAAGGAGATGCCGTCCACGTCCGGGTGGGTCAGCAGTCCGTCGACGGTTTCCTTGTCGCCGTGCAGGACCTGGAAGACGCCGTCGGGCAGGCCGGCGTCCTTCCACAGCTTGGCGAGCAGCATGGAGGCGGAGGGGTCGCGCTCGGAGGGCTTGAGGATGAACGCGTTGCCGGTGGCGATCGCCATCGGGGCCATCCACAGCGGCACCATGACCGGGAAGTTGAACGGGGTGATGCCGGCGACGACGCCGAGCGGCTCGCGGAAGGAGAAGACATCGATGCCCGTGGACACCTGGTCCGAGTAGTCGCCCTTGAGCAGGGTCGGGATGCCGCAGGCGAATTCGATGACCTCCAGGCCGCGGCCGATTTCGCCCTTGGCGTCGGAGAGGACCTTGCCGTGCTCGGCCGTGATCAGCTCGGCGAGCTCGTCCACGTGGGAAGCGACGAGTTCGCGGAACTTGAACAGCACGGCGGTGCGCTTGGCCAGGGAGATGTCGCCCCAGCTGTCGGCGGCGGCGCGGGCCGCGGCGACGGTGGTGTCCAGGTCTTCCCGGTTGGCCAGCCGCAGCTCTGCGGAGACGGCGCCGGTGGCGGGGTTGTAGACGGGCTGGGTGCGCTCACCCTCGCCGGCGGTTTCGGCGCCGTTGATGAAGTGGCTGATGGTCTTGGTGGTGGTCGTCGTCGACATGTGGGACTTCCTTGAGTGGTGAGGTTCGAAGGGGATCAGCCGAGCAGCTTGCGCTGGCGGGATTTGTGGTCGGTGTAGGTCTGGAAGGCCTGCCTGGTGGAGTCGAGCTCGGAGACCTGGGAGACCGGAACGTCCCACCAGGACTCGGAGCTGGGGGCATCCAGCAGCGGGTCGGATTCAACGTGGATGAGGATCGGGCCGCCGTTTTCGGGCGCGGCCTTGGCGTCGCGGATGGCCTGTTCGAGCTCGGCGATGACCTTCTCGCCGGGGTCGATCCGGATCACCTTCACGCCGAGGCTTTCGGCGTTCAGGGCCAGGTCCACCGGCAGCCGCTCGCCGTCGTCGAAGCTGTGGTGTTCCTCGTCCAGGGCCCGGTATTGGGTGCCGAAGCGCTGGGAGCCCAGGGATTCCGAGAGCGAGCCGATGGAGGCGTACCCGTGGTTCTGGATCAGGACCACGATCAGCTTGATCCGTTCGGCGACGGCGGTGACGAGTTCGGTGTGCATCATCAGGTAGGAGCCGTCCCCGACCATCACGACGACGTCGCGCTGCGTGCCGCCCTTCTCGGCTTCGGCGAGGGCTGCCCGCTTGACGCCGAGGCCGCCCGGGATTTCGTAGCCCATGCAGGAGTAGGCGTATTCGACGTGGTAGCCGAACGGGTCCCGTACGCGCCACATCTTGTGCAGGTCGCCCGGCAGGGAGCCGGCGGCGCAGATGACAACGTCTTGGGCGTCCATGGCCCGGTTGGTGGCGCCGATGATCTCGTTCTGCGCCGGCAGCGGGGTGAAGCGGGTGTCGAAGGCCTCGTCCACGGTGGCGTCCCAGCGGGTCTTCTCGGTCGTGATCTGCTGCTCGAGGTCCGCACCCACCCGGTAGCCGCCGAGGGCCTGGTTCAGCTTGACGAGGGCCTTGCGGGCGTCCGCCACGATGGGCAGGGAGGTGCCGTGCTTGTAGGCGTCGATCGCGGCGACGTTGATGTTGATGAACTTTACGTCCGGGTTCCGGAACGCGGTGCGGGACGCGGTGGTGAAGTCCTCGTAGCGGGTGCCGATCCCGATGATGAGGTCGGCGCCGGCGGCGATGGCGTTGGCCGCCGTCGTGCCGGTGGAGCCGACCGCGCCGAGCGAGAGGCGGTGGTCCCAGGGCAGCACGCCGACGCCGGCCTGGGTGTTGCCGACCGGGATGCCGGTCAACTCGGCGAACTTCGCAAGTTCGTCGTTGGCGTAGGCGTAGAGGACGCCGCCGCCGGCAATAATCAGCGGCCGCTTCGCGGCGCGGATCGCCTCGGCGGCGCGGCGGATGTCCTCGTCCTCCGCCTCCGGCCGGCGGATCCGCCACTCGCGCTCGGCCAGGAACTCCTCGGGCACGTCGAACGCTTCGGCCTGGACGTCCTGCGGCAGCGAGATCGTGACCGCGCCGGTCTCGGCGGGGTCGGTGAGGACCCGGAGACCGTGGTGGAACGCGGAAAACAGCTGCTCGGGCCGGGAAACGCGGTCGAAGAATTTGGACAGCGGCCGGAACGCGTCGTTGACGGTGAGGTCGTAGGCATAGGGCTGTTCGAGCTGCTGCAGCACCGGGTCGGCGGCGCGGGTGGAGAAGGTGTCGCTGGGCAGCAGCAGCACCGGCAGCCGGTTGGTGGTGGCCAGCGCCGCACCGGTGAGCAGGTTGGAGGAACCGGGGCCGATCGAGGTGCTGATGGCAAAGGTCTGGCGGCGGCGGGTGTGGCGGGCGAAGCCGACGGCCTGGTGGGACTGGGCCTGTTCGTTCCGGCCCTGGTAGTACGGCATGATCGTCGGATCGAGCCGCTGGTACTGCTTGAGGGCCTGGCCCACACCGGCAACGTTGCCGTGGCCGAAGATGCCGAAGGTGCCCGGGATCAGGCGTTCGCGGAAGTCCTGGCCGCCGACCGAATCGACCGTGTACTGCTTGGACAGGTATTCCACGACGGCCTGGGCGACCGTCATTCTGCGTGTTCCTGAGGCAGTTCTCATTCCCATGGGAAGTTACTCCGATACTTCTGCGGTGCGGGTGGATGCGGTGCGGGGAGCGCGGTGCAGCAGCGAGGCGGCGGCTGCAACCGCGCCGGCGACGTCGCCGTCGTGTGGGTAGAGCAAGGTCCGGCCGACGGTCAGACCCTGGACGCCGGGCAGGGCGAGGGCGGCCCCCCAGCTGGCAAACACGTCCTCCTGGCTGCCTTCCGGATCGCCGCCAAGGAGCACGGTGGGCATGGTGGTCGATGCCATGACGCGTTCCATCTCGGCCACGACGGGCAGCTTCATCCAGGTGTAGGCGCTGGACGAGCCGAGGCCCTCGGCGATGGCGACCGATTTGATGACGGCGTTGGCGGAGAGGTCGTTGCGGACCTTGCCGTTCTCGCGGACGGACAGGAACGGTTCCACCATGGCGATCAGCTTGCGCTCGGCGAGGGAGTCGATCGCCCGCGCGGTCGCCTCGAGGGTGGCCACCGTGTCCGGGTCGCCGAGGCAGATGCGGGTGAGCATCTTGCCGCCGTCGGCACCGAGAGCCTCAAGCGCGGCCGCCGTATGGCCGGTAAAGCGGTCATCGAATTCGTTCACCAGGCCGGCGAGCCCGCCGCGGTTCATCGAACCGAAGATCAGCTTGCCTTCGAGGGCCCCGAGCAGGAGCAGATCGTCCATGATGTCCGGCGAGGCCAGGACGCCGTCGACGTCCGGGTTGGCCAGGGCAATCCGCAGCCGGTCCAGGAGCTGGCGCCGGTCGGCCATGGCCACAGGGTCGCTGCCGACCGCGAGGGCACCGCGGGCGGGGTGGTCGGCGGCGACGATGAAGTTCTGCTTGCCGGCCCTGACGCCGGGGTGGCGGCGCCGTGCCTTGGCGGCGCGGGCGATCGCATCCGGATCTTCGAGCCGGGTGATGCTCAGGTGCTCGTAGCGGCGGGGATTGTCATCCACCGCGAGGGCGGCCGAGGCCGTGTTGACACTCACAGTGTTGCTCCTTCGGTGGCGTAGGTGCCCGGTACCAGCCGGCCGCGGTCGGCGAGCAGGCCGGTGACTTCCTCCGGCGTCGGCATCGCATCGGCGCAGGACAGGCGGGAGGCGACGAGGGCGCCGGCGGCGTTGGCGAAGTCGAGCACCTGGGCCAGCGGCCAGCCGGACAGCAGCCCGTGGCAGAACGCCCCGCCGAAGGAGTCGCCGGCGCCGAGTCCGTTGACGGTTTCCACCGGCACCGGGGCGGAGACGACGCGTTCGGTGCGGGTCTTGGCCATGACCCCTTCGGGGCCGAGCTTCACGACGGCGATTTCGACGCCGGCCGCGAGCAGCCGGTCCGCCTGTTCATCCGGGGTGCCCTCGCCGACGGCGACGGCGCATTCGGTGTCGTTGCCGATTGCCACGGTGACATGCGGCAGGATCCTGCCGACCTGCTCCCGGGCCTCTTCTTCGGAGGCCCAGAACATCGGCCGGTAATCGAGGTCCAGGATCGTGTGCTGGCCGGGCTTCAGCCCGGTGCGGGGCCGCGCCTCGTGGGCCTTGATGTGCGCCTCCCGGCTCGGCTCCTGGCAGAGGCCGGTGACCGTGGACCAGAAGATCCCGGCGTCCCTGATGGCATCCAGGTCCAGTTCCTCGGCCTTGATCTGCAGGTCCGGCGCCGTGGGGAACCGGCCGTAGAAGTACAGCGGAAAATCGTGCGGCGGCTGGATCGCACAGAACGTCGCTGGAGTCTGAAGCCCTTGGACCGGGCTGACGAAGGAGTCGTCCACACCGAACTTTTCCAGTTCGCGGTGCAGGTACTTACCGAAGGCGTCGTCGCCGGTACGTGTGATGACGCCGGTCCGGCGGCCGTGGCGGGCGGCGGCGACAGCAACGTTGGAGGGCGAGCCGCCGAGGTACTTGCCGAAGGACGTGACGTCCTCCAGGCCTACCCCGATGTCGTTCGGGTAGATATCAACGCTGATGCGCCCGATCGTGAGCAGTTCGTGGGTCACGGTGATCGTGGACCTTTCTGGTGTGAACTCGGGACCTTTGCGCAGCCTGAGCTTCGGTGCTTTGGGGGCCGGCGTGAGCCCGGCCACATCCACTACTTTGCACTAGAATCCATGTACTGTCAAAGGTTTGTACTGACATATTTACAACATGACACCGAGCGGGGCGGGCGGCCCGCTGAACAGCCGCCGCGGCAACGGTTACGGCCTCGACGCGGCCCACAGCATCGCCCCCTGCGAGAGCGTCGAAACGGCTATTTGGCGGGGACCGAGAGCTCGCCGGTCAGGTACTGCGCCTGCCCGAAACCGAACGACCAGTCCCCCGCGGCGTTTTCGACATAGCCAATGAACACGTCCTCGCCGGCAACCCCGGCGGCGGCCAGCCTCTCTGCGATCGCGGCAAAGAGGGACTGCTTGGCGAGCTGGCTGCGGCCGGCCTGGGTGAAGATCTGGATCATCACCACGTCGGGCGTCCGCTCGAAGCCAAGCCCGGCGTCCTGGGCGACGATCTGCCCGGCGGGGTGTTCGGTCAGCACATGGAAGTAGTCGCGTTCCGGGATGCCGTATTCAGCCAGGATGGCGTCATGGATGCTCCGGCTGACTTCCCGGAGCTGTTCGGGGCTTCGGCCCTGGTTGACATCGATTCGCACGAGAGGCACTCGCATCTCCTTCGCTGATTTGTCCTGACATACTAACAAAGTTGAACGGACGAACGCAAGGATTCCGGGGGCTGCGCATAGCAATGCGGGGTCACTTAGCGCCCATTCCCCCGCCTAAACGGGCGCCAAGTGCCCCCACGTTGGGGTATTGCGCCCAGGCGGGACCGGGCGTAGCGTTAACAACCTAGAGGTTTATCAATGAAGTAGTTGATTACCGTTCGGCAGACACCCAGGAGGTGGCGACACCAAGTGGATTCCAGCGACGACGGCGAGCTCGACGCGGCCTTCCTAGCCCTCGCCGATCCGGTCCGACGCCGCATCATTGCCCGGCTCAGCCGGGGTCCGGCCACCGTCAATGAACTGGCGGAGCCCTTCGCGATCACCAAGCAGGCGGTCTCGAAACACATCCAGGTCCTCGAGCAGGCGCAACTTGTCACGCGCACCCGTGACGCCCAGCGCCGGCCCGTGCACCTGAACCCCGCACGGCTGGAAGCGCTCACCGCATGGATCGACCAGTACCGGCTGGTCCGCGAGGGGCAATTCCGCAGCCTTGACGCCGTGCTTGAAAACCGCGCCGCCCGCGGCGGCACACAGGCAAAGGACGCATCATGAGCAACGCATTGAATCTGACGGTTCCCGAGGGGCTGCCCTTCATCGACTTCCAGCGCGACTTCGATTTTCCTGTCGCGGAGGTCTTCCGGGCGCACAAGGACCCTGAGCTCGTCGCCCAGTGGCTCGGGCCGCGCCGGATGGCCATGAGCATTAGCCACTACGACTTCAGGACCGGCGGCGGCTACCGCTACACCCACACCGGGCCGGACGGCAGCGCGTATGTGTTCAGCGGGGTCTTCCACACCGTCCGGGAGAACGACTTCGCCGTCCAGACTTTCGAGTTCGACGGCTACCCCGATGTGGTGAGCATTGAGTTCCTGACCTTCGAGGACCTTGGCGGCGGCCGTTCGCGTCTCAGCGCCCGCGCCGTCTACCCCAGCATGGAGGCGCGCGACGGCATGGCGCAGTCCGGGATGGAGGCAGGCATGTCCGAGAGCTACGAACGGCTCGAAGAACTCCTCACCGGCGCCAAGGTCTAGGCGTTAAAAAGCAACGCGGGGTCACTTCGCGCCCATTCCACCGGGGGCGGTTTCTAGTGGTCGTTGCAACACGTTTGGCGGCTTAGGTCGTTAGTAGTAGATCACGCAGGCGCTCGGCTGGGGTATCCCAGTCGAG
>NZ_FPAY01000013.1 GCF_900116495.1 Arthrobacter sp. ov118 | reverse complement strand
ATCCCGTGAAATGCATTCGTGAAGCTGATGACGTGCTGCCTGCCGGTCACCTTGCGCGCCAGCTTCAGGGCAGCCTCTACCGAGTTTGTTCCTGTGGGACCCGGGAACATGACCTTGTAGTCCAGATGCCGTGGCTGGAGGATCAATTCCCGGAAGGTTTCGAGGAACCGCCGCTTCGCGGGCGTTTTCATGTCGAGGGAATGGACGATCGCGCCGGAGAGCAGATACTCCACCAGCGGCCGCAACAGCACCGCGTTGTTGTGTCCGTAGTTCAGGGCTCCAGCGCCGGAAAAAAAGTCCAGATATTCCCTGCCATCTTCACTGACCAGGGTGCTGCCGGCCGCACGATCAAAAACCGTGTCCCAACCGCGGCAATAGCTACGAACCTCAGATTCCATAGTTTCGAAGATATCCATCTGTAAATCTCCCCCGCACTTCCAACTAGCGAAGTTTCCCGTGGTTGGAACCAGTCCGGGTTCCTACATAAAGGGCGGGGAAAGAAAGCAGCGCGGCATCTGTGGCGCACTGACCGCTGGTTTCACGGCGCCCGTATTTTGGCCATATAGAGGTTATCTACACGCGAACTGGGCAGACCACATACGCCTGCCCGCTTGCTTGCATATGTGGTCTTTATACTAATCTCAGGAAACTCTCAGCACCTGAGTAGCCGGTACCTGTTTTTTCACTCACCCGGCTGGTAAACTACCCATTTTTTTCCACTCAACCGGCTGGTAGACTTTGCGTTTTTGTGGACGTCCGATGATTCTCTTTCCTTGGCAGTGGTGGCGTAGGCCTGCACTTGGGCTTGGGTCTTTCTCTTCTCGTTGCCGGTGAACCGCCCGTCGCGTGGCATGCCCGGCCGAGAGGAACGCTTCGCAATCCGAAATAGGTCCCGTCGCCGTCGTGGAGGGAAAGACCGGCGCCGGTCAAGCGGGCTTTGGTGGCACCGCCCCCCAGCACCAGGGAATATCCGGCCGCCGTCGGCGTTATACGGGTCGATACATGCAAATGCATGTAAATCGGGTTATAGTGGAAGCAGTTCCGGATCAGACCGGCCACGGAAAGGCACATCATGCAGATCGGCGTCTTCAGCGTCAGCGACATCACCACCGACCCCACCACGGGCCGTACCCCCACGGAACACGAGCGCATCAAGGCGTCCGTGGCCATCGCCAAAAAGGTCGAGGAAATCGGCATGGATGTCTACGCCATCGGCGAGCACCACAACCGGCCGTTCTTCTCCTCCTCCCCCACCACCACACTGGCCTACATCGCCGCCCAGACCGAGCGCATCATCCTCTCGACGGCCACCACCCTGATTACCACGAATGATCCGGTCAAGATCGCCGAAGACTTCGCCATGCTCCAGCACCTCGCGGACGGCCGCGTGGACCTGGTGCTGGGCCGCGGCAACACTGCCCCCGTTTACCCCTGGTTCGGCAAGAACATCCAGGACGGGATCGAACTTGCGATCGAGAACTACAGTCTGCTGCGCCGCCTCTGGGACGAGGACACAGTGAACTGGTCGGGCAAGCACCGCACCCCGCTGCAGAACTTCACCTCCACGCCGCGCCCGCTCGACGGCGTCGCCCCCTTTGTGTGGCATGGTTCCATCCGCACGCCGCAGATCGCCGAAGTAGCCGCCTACTACGGTGACGGCTTCTTCGCCAACAACATTTTCTGGCCCAAGGAGCACTACCAGCAGCTGATCGGTCTCTACCGGGAGCGCTACGAGCACTACGGTCACGGCAAGGCAGATCAGGCCATCGTGGGCCTTGGCGGACAGTTCTTCATGCGGAAGAACTCCCAGGACGCCGTCAAGGAGTTCCGCCCTTACTTCGACAACGCCCCGGTCTACGGCCACGGCCCGTCGCTGGAGGACTTCACGTCCCAGACTCCGCTGACGGTCGGCAGCCCGCAGGAAGTCATCGAGAAGACCCTCACGTTCCGGGAGTATTTCGGCGACTACCAGCGCCAGCTCTTCCTGATCGACCACGCCGGCCTGCCGCTGAAGACCGTGCTGGAACAACTTGACCTGTTCGGCGAAGAGGTCCTGCCGGTGCTCCGCAAGGAATATGCCGCCCTCAAGCCCGCGCACGTCCCCGACCCGCCGACCCATGCCGGCCGGGTGGCTGCCGCGCTGGCCGCGGGCACCGTGGGCGCCGACGCGGCAGAGTCCAGCCAGGACGCGTGATGCAAGCCAAGACCACAGAATCGCCGGTGCGCCTGGCCGCGGAAACCTGGGAGTCACTGTTCCGCGCCCAGGTGGCCGTGATGCGCAAGCTGCAGGCGGGCCCGGCGTTCAAGAGCCTCACCGTCAATGAGTACGACGTCCTGTTCACCCTTTCCCGCTGCCCGTCCGGGTGGCTGCGCCTGAACGAACTCAACGACAACGTCCTGCTCAGCCAGTCCAGCCTGAGCCGCCTGGTGGAGCGGCTGGAAAAGCGCGGACTCGTTGAACGCATGCCAGCCCCCGACGACGGGCGGGGCATCCTCATCCGGCTCACCGACGTCGGCCGTGACCTGCAGAAGCAGATCGGCCGGGAACACGTCCGCGACATCGCCGCACTCGTGGGACCGGCCCTCTCCGCCGCCGAACAGCAGGAACTGCTGCGGCTGACCGAGAAGCTCCGCGCCTCGCTCGCCCGGGCTTAGCGGATGGCGACCAGCTTCGTCGGGTCTTCCTCGGGCAGCACGTCAACGGTCGCGGTGACAGCAAGTTCCTTCAGGGACAGGCTGCCGCCCACCGTGGACAGGAAGGCGGTGTCCGCGGAATCGCGCCCGGCAGTGATCCGCAGCATGCTTTCCCGCGGTGCCAGGCCGGTGGGGTCGATGATGTGCCAGGCTCCGTTGATGTGCGCTTCGGCCACGGCATGGAAGTCCATCGGCGTCAGGCCCGGGGCATACACCGCCGCAAGCCGGGCCGGGACATTCTTGGACCGGAGCAGGGAAATAGCGAGGTGTGCGAAGTCGCGGCAGACGCCGCGGCGGTGCAGCAGTGTTTCGACGGCGCCGTCGGTGCCCCGCGATGATCCGCTGACGTAGCGCAGTTCGTTGAAGACCCAGTTGCGGACGGCGTGGAGCAGCTCTTCGCCCTGGAGCCCGCCGAATTCAGCGTAGGCGGTCGGCAACAACCGGTCCGACTCAGCGTAGCGGCTGGGCCGTACATAACGGATGAGTTCCATCAGCCCGGGTTCGTCAGGCAGGGCGAACCCGGTGACTGTGGCCGAGTATTCAACCAGGACCTCGGCGGGTTCGGCGAACTCCAGGTAGTGGAAGCGGCCCCCGTGGTGGTCCGAGAGCTCGGTCAGCGGCACGTCCCCGCCGCCGGCGGTCACCCTGAGCGTCTCTTCCAGCGAGTCGTACCCCGCGTTCCTGGCCACGGCCACGGCGAGAGCCACCTTGGTTTCGGCGACGGTCTTGAAGGCCAGGCGGGCGGTCACGGTGCGTTCCATGTATCTCCGGATGTGAGGCGGGGGCAGGGAAAAGTCGCCGTCGACGGCCCGGGGATGTGCGGGGGTGCGGGACTAGTTTTTGATCCTCAGAGACATTAGCATCCGCTGGACGTTGGCGAACTCGGAGCCCTCGTTGACGTATTTGGCCGCCTGGCCGAGGGTGTCGAACGCCTTTGCAGGGGCGACCTTTTGGTCCGGAGCCAGCGGCCTGAGCACGGTCAGATCCCCGAAGGAATAATCTCCCTTGCCGTCCGGGCCGCGAACCACATTCTGCAGTCCGCAGCTTTTGCCGCCGGTGCCACCCACCACGTTGGTGATGCCGTAGGAACCGAAGTACTTGTAGCCCTTGATAACCCGGAACACGACATGCGGATCGATGGTTCCCTCGCCGTCCCGGTGCGGCACGTCCACAGGCACGCTGCTGACCACGACGTAGTCGCGTGTGGCGCCGCGCGGGCACGCCGCGGCGGTCTGCGGTGGAAGACCTGTCTGCAGGGTGGCCAGATACCCGCCCTTGGCATCTTTGACGTCGAGCTTCAGCGCACCGGGCAGGGTCCCGGGACCGGGGGTTACGGACTGGACGATCCAGTCCTGCGGCACCTCAAAGCTCACGGTCTTTGCCGGATCGCTGAAGACTTTCCAGGCCGCCGCCGTCGAACCCGGGGTGGCGGAGGCGCTGCCCGACGGCGTCGCGCCGGGAGGGGCGGAGGCGCTGCCCGACGGCGTCGCGCCGGGAGGGGCGGAGGCGCTGCCCGACGGCGTCGCGCCGGGAGTGGCGGAGGCGCTGCCCGACGGCGTCGGGTTGTCCGCGGCGCTGCTGCCTGCTGTCCATACCGGCGCCCCCTTGCCGTCGCTGCTGCAGCCCGAGAGCGCCGCAGCGGCCATCGCGAGCGCGATGCCAGAGCGCAGGACCCCAGGACGCAGCGCGGCGCGTCGCATCATGGCATTGTCCGATTCTCCGAAAGGGGCCGTCCGGGTCATAATCCCAGCGTAGCGGGGGCCTGGCCCATCGCCGATGATGGGTCGGCGAGTCCGGCGCGGAAGCGCAGGCCGACTTTCCGCGCCGGGAAAGCCGATACGCTGGGGGCATGGCCGAACAGCACTCAGACGGAACGCATTTTGGGGAGCAGGGCGACGTTGCGGGTATGTCGGCCCTCGACATCGCGGACTGGCGGCTGCGGACCTTCGCCCTCTACGCCGCCACGCGGAAGATCGCGGCGGACAGCCCCGCCGAGGCCCATTCCTACTGGCGCCAGGAGCGGGACCGCATGTTTGGCACGCATCCGGCCTCGGCGTTGACGGCTGAGGCCAAGGCAAGCTTCGGCGGGCTGAAGACGGCGGACTATGATCCGATTTACCGGTTCCATGTCCCCCTGACGCACGAGGGTGCGGGCCGGGAGATGAATGTGGAGACCGGGACGGACGGCCTGGTCCGGTTCGTCCGGCTGGGCACCTTCGACCTTCCGGAGATGGGACAGCTCGCCGTGTGGGAACTCAAGGGCTACGGCGGCGGCATCTTCGTGCCGTTCCGTGACGCCACCGCCGGCCAGCCAGGCGGCAGCTACGGCGCGGGACGGTACCTGCTGGATACCATCAAGGGCGCGTTCCACGGCGTGCGCGGCTCAGGACCGAAGGCCGAATTCGTCCTGGACTTCAATTTCGCCTACAACCCGTCCTGCGCCTACAACGAAGCCTGGGCCTGCCCCCTGGCGGGTCCGGCCAACCGGCTGGCGGTGGACATCCCCGTGGGCGAGCTGTACTGAGCGGATGGAGTCCCAGCTCGAACAGCACTCCCCCGTCTCCACCGCCGTCGTCCGCCGGCAGAACCGCCACCGCGGGATCCTCCGGTACCCCGTGGTCCGGCAGCTCATCCGGTTCACCGGCGTGGGCATTGTCTGCACTCTGACGTCGCTGGCCTTGTACGCGCTGTCCAGGCCCTGGTTCGGAGCCCAGCCAGCCAACGCGGCGGCCCTGATCCTGACGTCGTTCATGAACACCGCCCTCAACCGGCGCCTGACGTTTAAGATCACCGAACGCCGCCGCATGAAGCGCGACCACCTCAACGGCCTGGTCGTGATCCTGGTGGCGCTGCTGCTCACCGGCGGCAGCCTGGCCGTCCTGCACTGGCTCCGGCCCGCGGCCACGGTGGCCGACGAGCTCTGGACCACCACCCTCTCCGGCTTCGCCGCCACGGCCGTGCGCTTCACGATGCTGCGGCACTGGATCTTCCGCCGCGCCCGTCACCGCTAACCCCGCGTTGAGCTATCAGTTATGGCTCCCTAGAGTGCTCGGTGACCGCCATACCTGATAGCGCAACGGGGGTCAGGAGGGGGTGCGGAGGGAGCGGACGCCGCCGACGGCGGTGCGGACCGCGGCCGCCGCCTGGCGGAGCTCGTCGGCGGTCACGGTCGAGTCGAAGCTGAAGCGCACGGCCGTCTGCGCCACCTCGGGTTCGATGCCCATGGCCAGCAGCACGGCCGACGGCGCGTCCGACCCCGCCGCGCACGCCGATCCGCTGGAGCAGATCACGCCCTGGCGTTCGAGTTCCAGCAGCACGGACTCGCCGCTGGTGCCGGGGAAACAGAAGGATGCCACCGAGGGCAGCCGCTCGGTGGGGTGCCCGGTGAGCTCCGCCCCGGGAACACCGGTTAGCACCGCCTCGATAAACTCGTCCCGGAGGGCGGCGACGCGCTCGGCCGGGTCCCGGGCGAGCGTCAGCGCCGTCGCCAGCGCCACTGCCCCGGCGACGTTTTCCGTCCCGGACCGGCGGCCGCGTTCCTGCCCGCCGCCGTGGACCAGGGGTTCAATCCGGGTTCTTCCGCGCACGAACAACGCGCCGCTGCCCTTGGGCGCACCGAGTTTGTGGCCGGAAATGCTCAGCGCATCCACGCCCAACGTGCCAGCGTCCAGCGGCAGCCAGCCGGCGGCCTGGACGGCGTCGGTGTGGAACGGGATTCCGAGGGCACGGGCCAGAGCCGCGAGCCGGGCGACGGGCTGGACTGTGCCGACCTCGTTGTTGGCGTACATGATGCTGACGAGCGCCGTCCGGGGACCAAGCACCTCCGCAAGGGCTTCTTCGCTCACCTGCCCGTACTGGTCCACGGGGATCACGTCGACGGCGAAGCCGTGGACACGTGCGAGATACCGGGCGGATTCTTCCACGGCGGGATGTTCGACGGCGCTGATCGCCACCCGGTCCAGGTGCCGGTCGGCGGCGCGTCGGGCCAGGGCGATGCCCTTGACGGCGAGGTTGTCCGCTTCGGTGCCGCCGGAGGTGAAGACGACTTCCCCGGTCCGGCAGCCCATGGCCTTGGCCGTCGTGGCCCGGGCCGCGGCGAGCGCCGTGGCAGCCGCCTCCCCCAAGCCGTGATGGCTTGACGGGTTGCCGAACTCGCCCGTGAGGTAGGGCCACATGGCCTCCAGCACTTCACGGCGGACTGGGGTGGTGGCCGCGGCGTCGAGGAAAATCATGGTGCGCCTCAGCCGGCCGCCGGACCGGTGCCGCCAGGCGTACCTGCCAGCGCAATCGCCGGCCCCGCGAACTCAATATCGAGCCCGAGGTCCAGGGCCGAGACGCTGTGGGTCAGGGACCCGATCGAGATGACGTCCACGCCGGTGGCCGCGATGTCCGCCACGGTGGAGAGATTGACGTTGCCGCTGGCCTCGACCCGTGCCCTGCCGCCTACGAGCCGGACGCCGGCGGCCAGCTCGGTAAGGGAGAAGTTGTCCAGCATTATGGTGTCCACCCCGGCGGCGAGCACCGGCTCGATCTGCTCCATGGTGTCCACTTCCACCTCAAAGTGCGTCGTATGGCCGAGCTGTGCCTTGGCGCTGCGCAGCACCGCGGTCAGTTTGGCCGGGTCGCCGCCGGTGAGGACGGCCAGGTGGTTGTCCTTGGCGAGGACGGCGTCGGAGAGGCTGAAGCGGTGGTTGGCGCCCCCGCCGCAGCGCACGGCGTAGCGTTCGAGCACCCGGAGCCCCGGCGTCGTCTTGCGGGTATCGGTGATCCGTGCCCTGGTGCCCTCGACAAGCTCCACGAACCGCGCCGTCTTGGTGGCGATCGCGCTCATCCGCTGGACCAGGTTCAGTGCCACGCGTTCGGCCAGCAGCACCGAGCGGGCATCGCCGGTCACCCGGGCCAGGACGGTACCGGCGGCAAAGGCCTCGCCGTCGTTGACCAGGAGTTCGACGACGGCGCCCGGGTCAGCCAGCTTCATCGCCGTGGCGAAGACCTCGCCGCCGCTGAACACGCCGGGAACGCGGGCGTTGAGTACCGCCGTCGCGCGGGTCTTGGCGGGGATGAGGGTCTGCGAGGTGATGTCGCCGTACGGGGCGTCCTCCTGCAGGGCCAAACGGAGCACGGCCAGCACGGCGGCTTCTGGCAGGCTCCCGGCGAGCGCGGCGGCGCGGGCGGGCATGGTTTCCGGTGCAGCGGTTGCTGTCATGGCTAGATCCTTTGCATGGAGCGGGCGGTGGCCGGATGCCGGCCACCGGAGGTCAATGATGCGGTGTCTGCCCGGTAGTGGGCGCCGACGGATTCCGCCCGGTTCAGGGCCGCGGCCACAAGGAGGCGGGCCGCGAGGAGCAGGTTGCGATCTTCGTGCTCCCCCGGATCCGCTGCGTCCGTCACCCTCTCAGGACGGACGACGGCGGCCCAGGCAGCAAGCACGGCATCCGCCGCCCGTAGCTGCTCCCCGCTGCGCATGACTCCGGCGTTCGCAGTCATCAACCGCCGAAGAGCGTCGCGCGAGAAAACCTCGGGCACGGATGCAGACTCCACAACGTTTTCGGGCGTTGCCGGGCTTGCGAGGTTTGGGAGATCGTGGGGAGCACGCGGAGCAGTGGTGCCGTGCGATGGCGCGGCGCGCAGGAAGTCCTCGACGGCGCGGCGGCCGAACACGAGGCCCTCCAGCAGCGAGTTGCTCGCCAGCCGGTTTGCGCCCTGGGCACCGGTGCGGGCGACCTCACCGGCGGCGTACAGGCCCGGGACGGAGGTGCGGCCCCGCAGATCGGTGCATACTCCGCCCATCCAGTAGTGGGCGGCCGGAGATACGGGGATCGGCTGGGTGGTCCAGTCATACCCGGCAGCGAGGGTCGCCGCTGTGATGGTCGGGAACCGCCGCAGGAGGAAGCCCGCGCCGCGGCCGGTCTCAATGCCGCGGGCGTCCAGGTAGACCGGGCTGTCCGGCGCGGCCCCCGTGGCGGCCAGATGCAGGGCGATACTCCGGGACACGACGTCGCGCGGGGCGAGTTCGGCCTCCGGATGGTAGTCGGGCATAAAGCGGTACCCTGCGGCGTCCAGCAGCACCGCTCCCTCGCCGCGGACCGCTTCGGAGATCAGCAGTGCCGGCGGTCCGCCCGGGATCTCCTCGGCGGCAAGGGTGGTGGGGTGGAACTGGAAGAACTCGAGGTCGCGCACCCCGGCGCCGGCGCGCCAGGCCAGGGCCAGTCCGTCGGCGGTGGCAACGGAGGGATTGCTGGTGCGGGCAAACAGCCGGCCTGCTCCCCCGCTGGCGAGCAGGACGGCGTCGGCAGCTAGTCGCTGGAGGCGGCCGCCGCCCAGGTAGGCCACCCCGGTGACCCGGGCCGGCGTCGTACTGTCTGTCTGTGCCCCATCTGTCTGTGTCGTGAGGAGTTCGGTGACGAACGCGCTGGTTTCCACGCGGAGCCGGCCCTGGCCGGCGCGCTCCAGGACGGCGCGTTCCAGGACGGCGGCGACGAGCCCCCGGGCGATGCACGCGCCCGTGGCGTCCCCGCCGGCGTGCAGGATGCGTGGTGCCGAATGCGCGGCCTCGAGCCCCAGCGCCGGCCCGCCGTCGGGACCCAGGTCGAAGTGCACCCCGTAGCGTGACAGGCCGGCGATATCGCGGGCGGCCTCGGTGCACAGGACGCGCACGGCCTCGGCGTCGTTCAGCCCGGCACCCGCGGCGAGCGTGTCGGCGATGTGGGCGGCCACGGAGTCCCCGGGGGCGGCTTCCTCCGGCGCGAGGACGGCGCAGACCCCGCCCTGGGCATAGAAGGTGTTGCTTTGCTCCAGCGACCCTTTGCTCAGCAGGACCACCTCGACGTTCCGGCCGGCGTCCGGCTCGGAGGCAAGCAGGGCGGCGTAGAGTCCCGCAATCCCGCTGCCGACAATCACGAGCCGCCTGGTCACGGCCGCGCCGCCAGCATGCGTTCGAGCGCCACCTTCGCCGGGGCGGCCACGCCGTCGTCAACAGTGATGCGGTTGACCACCTCACCCCGGACGAGCGCTTCCAGGACCCAGGCAAGGTAGCCGGGGTGGATGCGGTACATCGTGGAGCAGGGGCAGATCACGGGGTCCAGGCAGAAAATCGTGTGCTGCGGGTATTCAGCAGCCAGCCGGTTCACCATGTTGATCTCGGTGCCGATCGCGAACGTAGTGGGTTCGGTGGCTGCGGCAATGGCCTTCTTGATGAAATCCGTGGAACCGGCGGAGTCGGCGGCGTCCACCACCTCCATGGGGCATTCCGGGTGCACAATCACATTGACGCCGGGGAACTGGGCACGCGCCTTTTCGATCTGGCCGACATTGAAACGCTTGTGGACCGAGCAGAAACCGTGCCAGAGGATCACCCGGGAGTCCCGCAGGGTCTGCTCATCGTTGCCGCCGAAGTCCTTCCGCGGGTTCCACATGGGCATCCGGTCCAGCGGGACGCCCATGGCCTTGGCGGTGTTGCGGCCCAGGTGCTGGTCCGGGAAGAACAGCACGCGCTGGCCGCGTTCGAACGCCCACTCCAGCACGGTGGCGGCATTCGAGGAGGTGCAGACGATCCCGCCGTGCTCCCCGCAGAAGCCCTTGAGCGCGGCGGAGGAGTTCATGTAGGTGACCGGAATGACCGGAACCCGGCCGTCGGCGTCGGGCTCCGTGCCGAACACCTCCGCCAGCTGTTCCCAGCACTCGGTCACCGAATCGATGTCCGCCATGTCCGCCATGGAGCAGCCGGCCGCCAGGTTGGGCAGGATCACGGCCTGGTCGGGCCGGGAGAGGATGTCCGCGGTCTCAGCCATGAAGTGGACGCCGCAGAAGATGATGGCTTCCGCGTCGGGACGGGTCAGGGCGGCGTTGGCGAGCTGGAAGGAATCGCCCACGAAATCGGCGTACTGGATCACTTCGTCGCGCTGGTAGAAGTGTCCCAGGACGACGGCGCGGTCCCCCAGTGCCGCTTTGGCGGCCCGGATCCGCGCGTCGAGCTCGGCGTCGCTGGCCAGCTTGTACTCCTCCGGCAGCTGCCCCTGCCGCGGGGTCGACGCCGGGGCGACGTCGGCCGCGGAGGCGCCGGGGCCGTAGGCGGGCGTTCCCGCGAGGGCCTCGGCGAGGTCGAAGTCCCACGGCCCGCGGGCCAGCGCGGGGCTGCACGTGTTGGCCGCGGCCCCGCCTGCCGTGGCGGCGGCCTGCTCGCGCGTGATCAGCTGGATTGCCGTGTTGACGCTGCTCATGGTGTGCTCCTGTTGTCTGGGTCAAGGCCGGGGCGGCCGGTAAAGCGGTAGAGGCGGGGCGGGCGGTGCTTTCCGCCCTGCAGGTATTGATCGGTTTCTTCGATTTCGGGGGCGGCTTTGATCTGCCGGCGGAAGTTGGCCGGATCGAGCTCGCGGTCCAGGACGGCCTCGTAGACTTCCCGGACCTGGGCCAGCGTGAAGTATTCGCCGAGCAGGTGGTACGCGATGGATCCGTACGCCATCTTGTTGCGCAGCCGCCAGAGGGCGTAGTCGATGATCGTGTTGTGGTCGAAGGCGAGCTCGCCGAGCCGGTCGGCGCGGAACCAGCGCACATTCTCCGATTCGTCCGCGAGCGCGGCTTCCGTGGGCTGAACCAGCGCCCAGTACACGATCGAGACGACCCGCTGGCTGGGCGAGCGGTGCAGCCCTCCGAAGGCGTAGAGCTGCTCGAGGTAGTTCGGGGCCAGGCCGGTAGTCTCGCGCAGGTTCCGGGAGGCGGCATCCTGGAGGGACTCGGAGTGCGTGAGTGGGCCGCCGGGCAGGGCCCAGAGACCCTTGAACGGCTCGCGGATCCGGCGCACCAGCGGGATCCACAGCGTGGGACGGCCGGACCGCTCGCTGGGCCGCAGCGCGAAGATCACGGTCGAGATGGCCAGCGACGGCGGAGCAAGCTGGCGCTCCGAGACGTTGGCTGCGGTGGTGTAGACGGGACCCACCCACTTTCTGAGGTCCCGGGCCGGTCCCGCGATGGGAGGCCCGGACAGCTCCGGCCGACCGCCGGATTAGTTATGGTCATGTTGACTAGAACTAATGATACGACCGTGGCGCTCGGGCGCAAAATGTGTCAGGTAACCCACCGGCTCCAGCGGGCGGACCGTGCTTGTGCGCCGCTGCCGGCAACGGTATAAATCGGGGCTATGGACATCGACGCTGGAGACATCGACGCCGTGGACGCAGAAGCAGTGAGGGCCTGTTACGCGGGAGCGGCCCAGGCATTCCTGGAACTCTCCGGCCAGGTGCCGCCTCAGGCCTGGTCGCGGCAGGCACTGGGCGAATGGGATGTCCGGGCACTGACAGGCCATACGAGCCGCGCCCTGACAACCGTGGAGACTTACCTCCGCACCCCGGCCACCGGGGAGCTGGTGGCGGGCCCGGTGGAATACTTCCTGGCCGTCCGGGGTGCCACCTCGGCGGACGCCATAGCGCAGCGTGGCAAGGAAACCGGGGAAGCCTTGGGTGCGGACCCGGCGGCAGCGGTGCGGGAAGTGGTCCAACGCGTCACCGCCCTCGTCAGGAACACGCCGGACGACGCCGTGGTGGCCACCCCCGCCGGTGCGATGAGGCTCATCGACTACCTTCCGACCCGCACCTTCGAGCTGGCCGTGCACACCCTGGACTTGGCGCGCGCCCTGGGGCTACCGCCGCCCACCTCCTTGACCCCGGCGCTCGCCGCGTCCCTGAAGCTCGCCGGAGCCATCGGCTCCCGGCTGCCCTCCGTCGGCGAGCTGCTGCTCCTGCTCACCGGCCGGACGGGCCTGCCCGGAAACCTGAGCGTCGTCTAGCCCGCCGGCCGGCGGCAGAACGGCTCACCGGTCTGCGCCCACCGCCCTGCGCTCACCGGCCTGGCTCACCGGCCTGCGCTCACCGGCCGCGGGCAGCGGCTTCAAGGAGCGGCAGGGTGCGACCCTGAAAGTGAGTATTGAGCACGATCACCGAGGAGGACCGCAGCACGGTCCGGGTGGCAATCATGGCATCGAGCACGCGCTGCAGGTCCGGGTTGGAGCGGGCGGCTATGCGGGCCATCAGGTCCGAGCTGCCGGAGACGGTGTGGATCTCAATCAGTTCCGGGATCTCGGCGAGGGCCTCGACGACGGCGTCGTGCCCCAGATCCTGGTTGATGGTCAGGGAACAAAACGCCACCACCGGGAAGCCGAAGTGCGCCGGGTCCGGCTGCGGCACCCACGAACCGATCACGCCGGAGTCCTGCATCCGGTCCAGGCGCGACTGGACGGTGGCCCGGGCAACTTTCAGCACCCGGGAGGCCTCCAGAACGGACGCCCTTGGCGAATCAGTGAAGAATCGGACAATTTTGGCGTCCAGCGGATCGACGTCCATGAAATTTTCCCTTCCCAAGCGCGCCGGGTCGGACAAACCGCTGCCGACACTCCGTTCTAGTTAGCAAACTGCCACCATGCTCTCACGGCCGCGGTGCCGGGGCGGCGGTGAGAGCACGGCCAAAGACGGTAAATTCAATAGGTCCCATAAGGACGCCCAAATCCAAACCACACGAAGGTTCGCCAGCATGACAACGAAGTCCACAGCGAAGTTGCCCGCCACAGCCCCATCCCAAGCCCATGCCCCAACCCCGGCCCTCGGGCACAGCATGAAGCCCCGCCAGCTGACCATGATGGGACTGGGCAGCGCGATCGGCGCCGGCCTGTTCCTGGGCTCCGGGGCCGGAATCCAGGCGGCCGGACCGGCCGTGCTGATCTCCTACCTTGTCGCCGGAACCCTGATCATCCTGGTCATGTGGGCGCTCGGCGAGATGGCTGCGGCCAATCCGAACAGCGGCGCCTTCTCCGTCTTTGCGGAAAAGGCCATGGGCCGGACGGCCGGCGCCACCGTCGGCTGGCTCTGGTGGCTGCAGCTCGTGGTGGTCATCGCAGCCGAGGCCCTGGGTGCGGCCGCGCTCCTGTTCAGCGTATGGCCGGTGATCCCCGTCGGGGCGCTGTCTCTGATCTTCATGGCCCTGTTCACGGCGGTCAATCTGGCCGGGGTGAAGAACTTTGGCGAGTTCGAATTCTGGTTCGCCATCCTCAAGGTGGTTGCCATCCTGCTGTTCCTGGCCATCGGCGCGGCTCTGCTGCTGGGCTGGCTGCCGGACGTCCCGTCCCCCGGGCTCAGCAACTTCACCTCCGATTTCGCCCCTGCGGGCCTGGGCGGCATCGCCACCGCACTCTTCGTCGTGATCTTTGCCTTCGGCGGCACGGAGATTGTCAGCGTCGCCGCGGCCGAGACGGAAAACCCGGAGCGCAGCGTCGGCCAGGCCATCCGCACCGTGGTGTGGCGGATCCTCGTGTTCTACATCGGCTCGGTGTTCGTCATCGCCGCCGTCCTGCCGGCCACCTCGGACGCGCTCAAGTCCCCCTTCGCCGGCGTTCTGGACGCCGCCCGGATTCCGGGCGCCGGCGCCGCAATCACGTTGGTCGCCGTCGTCGCGCTGCTGTCCGCCCTCAACGCAAATCTCTACGGTGCGTCCCGCATGGTGTACTCGCTCTCCGAGCGCGGCGAAGCCCCGCGGTTCCTCTCGAAGCTCAGCCCGGCGCGGGTGCCGGTGGTGGCCGTCAGCGTCTCGGTCGCCTTCGGCTTCCTGGCCGCCGTGCTGGAACTGCTCTTTCCGGACCAGATTCTGCCGGCCCTGTTCCAGCTGGTCGGCTCCACCTGCCTTGTGGTGTGGGGCTCGGCCCTCGTATCGCAGCTGATCCTGCGCCGCCGCGCGGACCGCGACGGAACCCGGTTGCCGCTGCGGATGAAGGGCTTCCCCGGCCTGACAGTCTTCGGTCTCGTGCTCCTGGCGCTGATCTTCGCCGTGGGCTTCAGCAGCCCGGACAGCAGCAAGCAGCTGTTCAGCACCCTGGCCCTCGTGGCCGGCATCGCCGCGGCATGCTGGGTCGGGGCCCGGATCGCCCGCAACCGCCGAGCCGGCGAAGAGGCCGGCCGGCAGACCCGCTAGACAAATTGCCAAGCTCACCGGCGGCCGGGGCGGCAGAAGTGTGCAGTCTGGGCACCCCAGCCTAGGCTGATTGCCCACCCCGCTGCCGGTGACTAGGGTCACAGGCATGGACACACTTTCCCCTGTGGCTTCCGGCGGCGCTGCCGGGCCGCTCACTGCCGACGAGCTCCGAGAGCTCTATTCGCTGATGGTGGCCGTAAGGCACCTCGACACCTCGGCCATCGCCTGGCAGCGGCAGGGCATCATTCCCGGCTACGCGCCCGAACTCGGCCAGGAAGCTGCCCAGGTGGGCAGCGGCTACGCCGTGGACATCACCCGTGACTTCGTCTTCCCCACCTACCGCGAAATGGGCGTCGCCCGGACCCTGGGCGTGGACATGGTGGCCTACATGTCCACCCACAAGGCCACGTGGCACGGCGGCCTCTACAACCCGATGGAATCCCGGCTGGCCCCGATCCAGGCGGTCGTCGCCGGCTCCGTCCTGCACGCCGTCGGCTGGGCCCACGGCCAGACGCTCGATGGAAAAGACGGCGTCGCCCTGACCTACTTCGGCGACGGCGCCTCCTCCCAGGGCGATGTGCACGAGGCCATGAACTTCGCCGCCGTGATGAAGGCCCCGGTGGTCTTCTTCGTCCAGAACAACGGCTGGGCCATCTCAGTCCCCACCGAACGGCAGGTGGCCGGCGGCTCCGTCGCGGCCCGCGCCGCCGGCTACGGCATCCCGGCGCTGAAGATCGACGGCGACGACGTCGTCGCCGTCGTCGACGCGACCCGCCGCGCCTTCGCGCATGCCCGCTCCGGCAACGGCCCGGTGCTCATCGAGGCCATGACCTACCGCCGCGGCCCGCACTCCACCTCCGATGATCCGGGCCGCTACCGTTCCCTCGACGAGGAACGCGACGGCGCCGGCGTCGACCCGATCGAGCGGCTCCGGCAGCGGCTGCTGGCCGATTCAATCGCGGACGAGGCGTTCTTCGCCGAGGTGCTGGCCGCGGCCAAGGCCGAAGAGGAGCAGATCCGCACCGGCATCCAAGGACTCGGCTCCCGGCCCGGAACTGAAATGTTTGACCTGGTCTTCCAGGAAACCACCCCGGCCCTGCAGGCCCAGGCCGCCAACTGGCGCGAGGAGTCCGAACATGTCTAACTCGATCCTGGAAAGCGGCACCACGAACGAACCGGCTTCCACCACCGTGATGTCCATGCAACAGGCACTCAACCGCGCCCTCGACGAGGTGCTAGCGGAAAATCGCAAGGCCGTCGTTTTCGGCGAGGACTGCGGCCGGCTCGGCGGCGTCTTCCGGATCACGGACGGGCTGCAGGCCAAGCACGGCGCGCAGCGCGTCTTTGACACCCCGCTGGCGGAATCGGGCATCCTGGGCCTGTCTGTGGGCCTGGCAATGGCCGGTTTCCACCCCATCCCCGAGGTCCAGTTCGACGGCTTCGCCTACCCCGCCATCAACCAGATCGTCTGCCAGATCGCCCGGATGAACTACCGCAGCCGTGGCACCATGCCGATGCCCATCACCCTGCGGGTGCCCAGCTTCGGCGGCATCCGCGCCCCCGAACACCACGGCGAAAGCCTCGAGGCGCTCTTCGCCCACGTGCCGGGCCTGAAGGTGGTCTCGCCGTCGAACCCGCACGAGGCCTACCACCTTCTCAAGTACGCCGCCACGCGACCGGACCCGGTGATCTTCATGGAACCGAAGTCCCGGTATTGGCAAAAGGCTGAGGTGGACATCGCCAGGCACGAGGCTGACGGCGGCGCGCCCACCGGCGCCAAGATCATGCGGGAGGGCCGCCACCTCACGCTGGTCGCGTGGGGCGCCATGGTGTCGCGGTGCCTGCAGGTGGCAGAACTCGCGGCGGAGGACGGGATCGACGTCGAGGTCCTGGACCTGCGCTGGCTCAAGCCGATCGACGCCGCGGCCCTGGCCGCCTCTGTACGCAAGACCCGCCGCGCCGTCGTCGTCCATGAGGCACCGCTGACCTCCGGTCTCGGCGCAGAGGTGGCCCAGCTGATCACGCAGCACTGCTTCGACACGCTCAAGGCGCCGGTGGAACGCGTCACCGGCTTCGACGTGCCGTATCCCTCCGGCGACCTGGAAGACGAATACATCCCGAACATTGACCGGATCCTCTTCGGGATCCAGCGAGTATTGGAGTACAAACGTGGCTGAAATTTCCTTCCCGCTTCCGGATCTCGGCGAAGGGCTCATCGAGGCGACCGTGCTGGAATGGCTGGTTTCCCCGGGCGAGCAGGTGGAGCGCAACCAGCCGCTGGTGGAGGTCGAAACCACCAAATCGGCCGTTGAATTGCCCAGCCCACAGGCAGGTAAGGTAGTGCGTATCCACGGCGGGCCCGGTGACAAGATCAATGTCGGCGAGCCCCTGATTGTGTTCGAGGTGCCGGACAACACCGCCGGCATCGTGGGCACGGTCCCGACGGAAGAGGCACCGAAGCGCCGGGTCCGCCTGAGCGCCGTACTTGATGAGGACTGACACCATGAGCGGCAGACACACCGGCCAACAGCACTCCCACACGGTGGAGGGCACCGACCCCCAGCTCCACGTGGAGGTGCACGAGCCCAAGAACGACGCCGGGCTCCGCCCCGTCCTGCTGCTGCACGGTTTCTCCTCCTCCGCCAAGCTCAACTGGGAGGACACCGGCTGGTTGGCCGCCCTGCTGGAGGCCGGCCGGCGCGTCATCACCGTGGACCTGCCCGGCCACGGCCGCAGCGGGGCGCCGGAGGACATGGACTCCTACTCCCCCAGCCGGATCCGCGCGGACCTGCTCCAGATCGCGTTCGACGCCGGAGCCAGGCCGTTGCGTGACGGCGACTCCAGCAGCGGCCTGGACGTCATCGGCTACTCGCTGGGTTCCCGGCTCGCCTGGGAATTCGGCGCCACCCAGCATGAACTCGTCCACCGCCTGGTCCTGGGCGGGCCGAACACCGCCGATCCGCTGGCGGAATTCGACCTCCTGGCCGCACAGCGCTACCTGGCCGACGGCACCCCCATCGCCGATGAGTCCACAGCCGGGCTGCTGAAAATGGCCCAGTTGCTGCCCAGCAACAACATCTTCGCGTTGTTGTCCCTCGTTGAGGCCATCAAGGGCGAGCCGTTCGACCCCGCCGAAGCCGTTCCGCACGTGCCGATGCTGCTCGTGGCCGGCGAAAACGACGAGCGGTCCGCGACCCTGCCGGACCTCGCAGCCATCGGCAGCAAGGCCGGTGCGATGGTGGAGCAGCTCATCTTGCCCGGCCGAAACCACACGAACGCCATCACGAGCCGGGCCTTCAAGCAGGGGGCCATCAGCTTCCTGGCCGTCTGAAATCCGGCTTCCGGGCATCGGGCCGCGGCGGGAAGATGAACCATGGGCATGCGCTTTCAAGACCGCGACCAGGCCGGCCGGCAGCTCGCCGGCCTCCTCTCCCGGTTCCGCGGCCGGCCGGACACTCTGATCCTGGGACTGGCCCGCGGCGGCGTCCCCGTGGCCGTCGCCCTCGCGTCCGAGCTCGGGCTGCCCGCCGGCGTCCTGCCCGTCCGCAAACTCGGCATCCCGGGGCACACGGAAATCGCCTTCGGCGCCCTCGCCTGGTCGGGTGGACAGACCGGCGAACAGACCGGCGGACAGGTGGTGCGGATCCTCAACCGTTCACTCGTGACCCGGCTGCTGGCCCTGGGCCTGACCCAGTCATCCTTTGACGAGGTTGAACGGCGGGAACGGGCCGAGCTGGAACGCCGCGCGGCCCGCTATCCGGACTCCACGCGCAACCTCGGCGGCAAGACCGTCATTCTGGCCGACGACGGCCTCGCCACCGGCGCAAGCATGCGGGCCGCGGTCGAGGCGGTGCGCGGAGCAGGCGCGGCCCGCGTCGTCGTGGCCGTCCCGGTGGCTTCCCTGACGGCCCAGGCATCGCTGGAGCCTGTCACCCAGGCCGTCTTCAGCCTCCACACCCCGGGCCAGTTCCGCGCCGTCGGAAGCTACTACCGGATGTTTGAGCAGTTGGAGGACGACGACGTCGTGCGGCTGCTGCCCGGCGCGCCCGGCTAGGTTAAAGCAACGCGGGGTCATTTACGGCCCAATCCGAGGGGATTTATAGGCGCGAAGTGACCCCGCGTTGTTGGTTGCTGGGCTAGTGGTGGGCGCTGACGCCCAGCGGCCGTCCGCGGGTTTCCTTGGCCAGGATGACGCCGACGGCGGAGATGACGGACAGGATCATGATGTAGATGCCGATGGAGCCGGTCCAGTGGGTGCTCTGCAGGAGTGCCTCGGCGATCGTGGCCGCGAAGGCGCCGCCCAGGATGGCGCCGAAGGCGTACCCGATCGAGATGCCGGAGTAGCGGACCTTGGCGGGGAACATCTCGGCGTACATGGCGGACATCGGGCCGTAGGACAGGCCGAGTCCGATCGTGAGGACGAACAGCGCCACCCCGTAAAGCACGATGTCCTTGGTGTCGATGAGCGCGAACATCGGGATCATCCAGGCGAACACAATCGCGTAGCCGATCAGGAACGTCTTCACGCGGCCGATCTTGTCCGAGAGCCAGCCGCCGACCAGCGTGAAGACCAGCCAGCCGAAGGACGCCAGCGTGGTGGCCAGCAGGATCTGCGGTGTGGGCATCTTCAGCGTCTTGGTGGCATAGGAGATGAAGAAGGCGATCAGCAGGTAACCGGCGGCGTTGTTGGCGACGAAGATCAGCGTGGAGTAGAGCACTGCCTTCTTGTGCTTGCGGAGCAGCTCGCTCAGCGGCGCCTTGCTCTCCTCCTTGCGGGCGGCCATCTCCTTGAAGACCGGGCTTTCACCCACGGCGCGGCGGATCAGGTAGCCCACCACGATCAGGACGATGGACAGAAGGAACGGAACCCGCCAGCCCCAGGCGGCGAAGTCCTCCTTGGACATCGAGGTGTTAAGCATGAACAGCAGGCCGGTAGCCAGGATCATGCCCACCGGCACACCGATCTGCGGGTAGGCGCCGAACAGGCCGCGCTTGGACAGCGGAGCGTGCTCGACGGCCATCAGTGCGGCGCCGCCCCATTCACCGCCGGCGGAGAAGCCCTGGATGACGCGCAGGGTGATGAGCAGGATCGGGGCCAGGACGCCGATCTGTGAATATGTGGGCAGCACGCCGATGAGGGCGGTGGCGGCACCCATCATGATCAGCGTGAAGACCAGCATGGCCTTGCGTCCGAGGCGGTCGCCCAGGTGGCCGGCAATGATCGCGCCGAGCGGGCGGAACAGGAAGCTGATGCCGATGAGGGCGAAGGAGAGGATCTGCGCCAGGCCGGGGTTGGATTCGTTTAGAGGTGCCAGGAACAGCGGCGAGAGCAGGGTTGCCGTCAGCTGGGCAAAGATGAAGAAGTCATACCACTCGATGGTGGTGCCGACCAGCGTTCCGGCGAGGACCTTGCGTTCCTCTTGTTTGCTGCTGGGACCCGCTGGGGAATCTACGGCTGAAGTTGCGGTCATTGGAACTCCGTTGCTGGGGGCAGATGCTGCCCGAAGTGGATGCGAAGTGACTAGCTGATGCCTCTTGAGTACTGGGCTCCGGAGTGCCTGCCTCTTGAGTACCTGCCTCTGAAGATGGCCGCTGCGGAACGGCCGAATTACCGATCGAACGGTCAGTTAGTAGACAGGATTCTACTATGAAAAATGTGATACCGCGCACATCTGCGGCTGCGCGTCAGTCCACGCGGGCCAGGAACTCGCGGACCCTGGCCCGGACCGGCTCGCGGTCATAACTGTTCACGAGGGCGCCGGCCATGCGGACGGGGTCCCCGAAGAAGAAGTACTCGTAGAGCGACTGCCGCCCGGAGAACCCGGAAATCGAGGCATCGAACGCGAGCTTGAACAGCCGCACGCGCTCGGGCCCCGTCAGGGTCTTGCCCTGCAGGTACATCTCGATGTCTGCCCGCGCCGCGCTGTGGACATCCGCCTCGCCCGGCAGCGCCATGAGGCCCGACGCCGAGAACTTGCGGATGATCTGCGGGAAGCGCTGCGCGATCTTGGGGTACCAGTTGCGGGCGGCGTTCAGGGTGGACCACTTCGGCAGCATGACCCCGGCGTCGTTGAGCGCGGCGTCGGCCTCGGAGGCGCGGACCAGCGCCTTGCCGATCTCCACGTCGATAATCAGCTCGGCGATGTCCTCCTGGATGTGCTGGAACCCGTCGATGCCGATCGAGTCGGCCAGTTCCGAGGCCAGGCCCAGGAAGAACTCGCTCTTGGCGATGGTGCGGGTAACCACCTGGTGGGTCATGAGCGCCCCGGCGCCGGTTTCGGAGTAGAAGGCATTGCACAGTTGCGGGTGGCCGAGCATGAAGATGCGCTCGTTGGGCACAAACACGTGGTCAAAGACCGCGACGGCGTCCATCTCCTCGTAACGGGAGGCCAGCGGTTCGTCGTGGGTACTGCCGCCGTTGTAGAGCGAAGCACGGCAGAGGTAGCGCAGGCCCGGGGCGTCGTTGGGGATGGCGAAGGCGTAGGAGTAAGGCGCGTCCTCGGGGGCGCCCCGGAGCACCGTGGACGGGAAGACCAGGAGCTCGTCGGCAATCGGGGCGATGGTGGCGAGCATGCGCGCGCCGTGGATGACGATTCCGTCCCCCCGCTCCTCCACAATCCGGGCCGAAAGCTGGCCGCCGAGCTGCTCCGAGCCGGAAACTGAGCGGTTGACCTGCGGTGGGATGAGCGTATGCGTGGCCAGGACATCGTTTTCCCGGACCCACTCGTAGTAGTTGCGGATGTTCTCGCCGAAGCCCGGATCCGCCTGCGAGAACCACTTTCCGGCCGTGCCGAGCGCCGTAAGCGCGGAGTTCATGTAGTCCCCGGAGCGGCCCAGGAAACCGTTGGAGGACTCGGCCCACGTGGAGATGGCGTTGCGGCGGCGCTGCAGGTCCTCGATCGTCTTCGGCACCAGGAACGAGGCATTGACCAGCTCGCCGGTGCTCGGTGAGGCGTAGGTCAGCGCCTTTTGGTATTCCGGATCGTGCTGCATGTCGAAGAGCTGGGCGTAGGAGCGGGCCACATTGCGGAAGGCAGGGTGTTCGGCGACCTTCTCGCTGACCACCTCACCGCCGATCACCACATGGGGGCTCATGGCGTTGAGTTTTTCCAGGTACTGCTGTCCGGTACGGATACCCATTTCTCTCTCCAGTCGTCGTCGAACTGAGTTGCCTTGATGAGTTGGCGTGATGCTGCCTTGAAGCAAGGTGGCGCGGGGCTAGAGCAGGTCTTCCATGCCCAACTGGCTTTCCGGGATGGTGGTGAAACGGCCGTTGGCGAACGCCAGGGCGTCGCCGTTGCGGTAATTGAAGTCCGCCACCTCGCCGACGTAGAGGGTGTGATCCCCGCCGTCGTACGCCGCCCAGGGCTTGCATTCGAAATAGGCGAGCACGTTGGACAGCCGCGGCGCGGTACCTCCTTCCACCCACAGCGGCTCGGGCCCTGGCCGGCCGGCGAAGTGCATGGCGAGGTACCGCTGCTCGGCGCCGAGGATGTTCACCGTGAAAGGCCGGCCGGCGAGTTCATCGTGGGCCTTGGCGGTGCGGGCGATGCTCACCAGCACCAGCGGAGGCTCCATCGACACGGAGGTGAATGAGTTCACGGTGATGCCGTGGCGCTTTGTCACTCCGTCGAAGGTAACGATCGCGACGCCGGTGGCAAACCGGCCGAGGCTGCCCCGGAAGTGGCTGGCCCGCGGGGCAGACAGCCGGCCGTGGACGCCTCCGGCGTGGTTGCGCGGCGTGGCAATCATCGTTGATCCCTTGCGTTCAGTGGCGGTTTTGAGGCTTCTCCGAAAGCTGCGCTTTCCCGTGCTGCGCTTTACCATATGCGTGTTCTATAATCGAACACATAATTCCTATACAGAACGCTAGCGGACCATGAATCGGGGCACAAGAGCCGACCGGCGCCCGGCCTCCAGCGACCCCACCCTAGGATGGACCCCATGACCCCGAACGCCGGCACGGCTCAGGCTTCCCCGTCCCAGACGCTCTCGCGCGGGATCAGGGCCCTGGAGATCCTCGCCGAAGCCCAGCAGCCGCTGACCATCGCTGAACTCGCCGACGCCATGGGCGTCCACCGCTCCGTGGCGTACCGGATCCTTCGCACGCTGGAGGATCACTCTCTGCTGGTGCGCGACGACGGCGGCCGCGTCCAGCCGGGCCCCGGCCTGGCCGTCCTGGCGCGCGGCGTTTCGCGCGACCTGCAGTCGGCGGCCCTGCCCGAACTGACCCAGCTGGCCAACTCCCTGACCATGAGCGCCTTTGTGGCCGTCTGGGACCGGGAGGAGTGCGTGACCCTGGTGACGGTGGACCCGCGGCACAGCGGCGCAGCCGTCGTGCAGCATCCGGGGTCGCGGCATCCGATCAGCGCCGGGGCGCCGGGCATCGCCATCCAGTCCGCCTTCGCCGAAGATCAGTGGGAGGCGCTGGTCCCGGGCATCCCCTACCGGGCCGAAGCCGCCGAGGCCCGGCGGCTCGGCTATGCCGCGAGCCATGACGAGGTCATTGCCGGCGTGTCCTCCGTCGCGGTGCCGCTGCGCGTGCCGGGCGGCCGGCCCGCCGCCCTCGCCGTCGTCTACATCCGCGCGGCGCAGGATCCCGCGGAAGTTGCCGGCTCCCTCACGGCGGCGGCCCGGCGCATCGAGGCGCAGCTGGGCTAGGTCCCCCGCCTTCCCAACTGGCTAAGCGGCGGGCACAGGCTTCTTTTCGCGTTGCCGGAGCACGACGGCGGCGGCCGTTCCCAGCAGGAACAGCGCGGCGGCCGCGCACACCGGCACCAGGAACGCGGTCGAATACCCGAAATTCTGGGCGAGCTGCCCGGCGATCGAGGCGCCGAGCGCGGTGCCGGCCACGATGCCGCTGGCCAGCGCCGTCATGACCGTGCCGAGCTTTTCGGCGGGCGCCACGACGCCTCCGATGGCGAAGATGGTGACCATGAGCGGGCCGACGGGCAGGCCCAGGACCAGGAGGACCAGGATCATGGGCAGCGCCGTCGACGGCAGCGGCAGGAGTGCGGCGAAACCGGCCATGAGTGCCGCGCAGGCCATCCAGCGGGCGTTCAACGCGAACCGCCGCGGCCAGTACGCGACCGAGAGGGCCGCAGCCGCCGAGCTCAGTCCCATGACCGCGTAGAGCAGGCCCGCGAGCTCGGACGTGGCGAAGCTGGCGGAGAAGGAACTCAGCGATGTCTGGGTGGCGCCGAAGAAGGTGCCCATGCACACCATCGCAAGCACGGGAAGCGCGACGGCGGCCAGGGTCCTGGCGCGCTGTGCCGCCGTGCGGGCACCCGGGCGCCGGTTTCCCGCCGGCCCGCCCGCCAGCGTGACTGCGCGGCCGGCCTGCTGACGCGGCGGCGTGCGGAGCACCGCGCGGTGCGTGGGGTGGACGGCGAAGGCGGGCACGAAGACGACTGTCAGCGCCGCGGCCAGGGCCAGTGGCAGCCACGGCGCCAGCAGGCTGGCGATGGCCCCCACGAGGGCGGGGCCGAGCACGAAGGTGAGCTCGTCCGCGGTGCTCTCATAGGACAGTGCCGTGTCCAGGTCGGCGGAGTCCGGACCCGCCCCGCGCCCGGGGCCGGATGTCCGGGATGTCAATGCCATCCAGCGGACCCTGGCCAGCGGCCCGACCTGCGGGCAGCTGGCCCCGGCCACGAAAGCCGCCGCGAGAACCGGTACAGCGGCGGCGACCTCCTGCACCCCGGGGATCAGGTACGCCGCGAGAATCAGCGCCACGACAGCCACGGTGTTGGCGACGGCGGACACCAGCAGCACCCCGCGCTGGCCGAGCCGGTCTGCGACGACACCCAGGACGGGAGCCCCCAGTGCGGAACCGATGCCGACGGCGCCGGCCGCGGCGCCACCCACGGCATAGGAGCCGGTGACCGCGGTGACGAGCGTGAGGGCTCCGACGGTGAGCATGGCCAGCGGCAGCCGGGCGACGAGCCCTAAGGGGATAAAGCCTCGGCCGGCGAGCACTGGCAAGCGTGCGAAACGGCCGCCCTTTCCGGGCACGGGGGCAGGGGACGCGGCCGGTGTTTCGGCTGGTGCCCGCGCGGGCCGGGTGCGGGCCGGAGTGGCTTCGCCAGGGGAAGTTGGCGCGTCAAGGGAGGACGCCAGAGAAGACGGTGAGGGGTTCATGGTTTCCGGGTTCGCTCAATGGTGCGCATCGTCCCTCCTCCCGATGCGCGCGACCCGGTAACAGATCTATGATAACGGACCGGTTCCGCCGGGTCAGACCCTAAGGTCGTCGCCGATGTGCAGGGTGGAGCCAGCTCGGCCCTTGACCACTTGCAGCTGCGTGCCGATGCGCTGTTTCATCTCCGCCACATGGCTCACGAGCCCCACTACCCTGCCCCCATCCCGGAGTCCCTCGAGGGCGTCCATGACCTGTTCCAGTGCCTGGTCGTCAAGGCTGCCGAAGCCCTCGTCCACGAACAGGGTTTCGATGTCCACACCGCCGGACTCGTGCTGCACCACGTCGGCCAGGCCAAGGGCCAAGGCAAGCGAGGCCATGAAGGACTCGCCGCCCGAAAGCGTGGAGGTATCGCGGCGCTGGCCGGTCCACTCATCCACAACCTCCAGGCCGAGGCCGGATTTGGCTCCTCGGGCTGCTTTCGCATCGGAGTGCTGCAGCGTGTAGCGGCCGTCGCTCATGCCGATCAAACGTTCCGAGGCGGCAACGGCGACCTGTTCCAACCGGGCGGCGAGGACGTAGCTGTTCAGGCTCATGCGGTAGGTGTTGTCCCCGCCGCCCTTGGCGGCGTCGGCCACAGCGGCCAACAGCGCGGCTCGTTCCCGCGGTTCCCTCCCGGCGGCGGCGAGTTCCGCGTAATCGCCGGCGATGCGTCCGAGCGTCCGGACGGAGTTTTCCGCCAGACCAGCCGCGAGCAGGGCGTCCCGGGCATTGCGCCCCGCCGCGGCAGACTGCAGCCGGAGTTGTTCGAGGGCGGAATCGCCGACGGTCTCCCCGGCGGCCCTTTCGGCGGCCGCCTGCGCAAGTTCTTCCCCGGCGAACAGTTCCTGGATCCTGGCGGCTTCGTCCTGTCCGGCACGGATGGCGGCCTCCAAGCGGGCGGCCTCCGGCGCCGGAAGCAGGGCCGCCCGGGCCGCGGCTTCGGAGGGGAACCCGGCTGCGGGCAGTGCCTGCTCAAGCTGCCGACGCGTTTCCGCCACCCGGGCGCCGGCCTGTTCCAGGGCCGACTGGGCAGCATCTGCCTCTTCAAGGACCGCAGCCGTACCGGTGAGGGCGGCGATCCGTTCCTCGAGGCCAGCGTGGCCGGCGCGGAGCTTGTCCAGGGCCTGTTCGAGGACCTCCGCCTGTTCCTCGACCTCGGCGATCCTCGACTGTGTTTCGGCGATGTCGGAGGCGGCCTCGGCCTTCGCGCGTTCGGCGGTGCTGATTGCGTCGTCGAGTTCCGTCAGCCGTGCCCGGCTCGTGGCCAGCTCCGCGGCCGCACGGCCGGCGTCGTGGGCCCGGTCCCGGGCCAACTCCGCATCGGCACGCGCTTCCGCGACAGGTGTGCTCCCGCCCTGGGCCGCCAGGACAGCGACGTGCTGCTGGGCCTCGGCAAGTTTGCGCCCGAGGGCCGTGAACGCCGCTTCCGCCGTATCGCAGGCATCCTGGGCTGCCTTCTCCGCCTCGGCCACTGCCAGGGCAGAGTCCGCCGCCGGGGCCGGGACCGGGTGCTCTGGACTACCGCAAACCGGGCAGGGATCGCCGTCGGTCAGCTGGGCGGCGAGCTCGGCTGCGGCGTTGGTGAGCCGTTGCTCGCGGAGGTCGAGCCAGTGCTGGCGAAGGTCCTGGTGTTCGGTCCGGGCCGCGGTGTGCCGTTCCTCGATGGCCGAGCATGCGGCCTCCGCGTCGAGGTAACGGCCCACGATGGTCACCAGCTCGTCCGCGGCCGTTGCCTCCTTGTTGCGCAGCTGGACTTCGGCGGCAAGTTCCTCGAGCGGCCGTATTCCGGCGAGCAGGGCGGCCGATTCTGAGCGCAAGGCGTCCAGGACTGCGGCTCCGGTCCGCTGACCGGTTTCCAGGTCCTGCAGCTGCCGGCGCAGTCGGCCACGGCGGTCCGTCAACCCGGCAAGCCGGGCTTCGTCGGGCAGGCGTTCTGCGAGCACGGCACGCAGGGACCGCAGCCGTCCGAGCGCGCTGCGGAGGGCTGCGCTGTCGAAGGAGGCGGCGTTTCCCGCGCCAGGATCGAAGAGGACCAGCCCCGCGAGCTCGGGATCTGTGACAGCCGCGGACCGCAGTTCCCGCGCGGCCTCTGCCAGGGCTGTTCCCGCCAGGTCCTCGGCCCCCTTGGCGCTTTCAACAGCCCGCAACTGGCCGCCGAGCACCTCGGCTTTGCGGTGCAGGCCCAGCGTGAGAGCTTGTTCGGCCAGGACCGGGGCGGCGGCGTCTGCGTCATTGCGGCGAAGTTCCGCGGCGGCCAGTTTCGCCTGGCGGCTTGCCCGTGCGTTGGCGGCCTCCAGAAGTGCAGCTTGCTTGACCGACTCTTGTTGAGCCGCCGCGGCCGCCGTCCGTCGCGTATCCGCGGCAGTTGCCGCAGCGTCGCCCAGCCACGCCAGCAGGGCATCGGGCACGTCCCGGCCAGGGGCGCCCTCGGGGTCAAGTTCGAGTGCCGCGGTTTCAGACTCCGCCTGGGACAGCAGCAGGTCCAGCCTCGAGGTGAGGCTTGCCACCTCCGTCTTGGCGGCCTGCGCCTGCCGGGACAGTTCCTGCTCCACGGCTTCAAAGCGCTGTGTGCCGAACAGGCTCTGCAGCAGCTCCAGGCGGTCGGACGCCTTGGACCGCAAGAAGGCGGCGAAGTCGCCCTGCGGCAGCATGACCACGCGGGTGAACTGGTCCCGGTTCATGCCCAGGACGTCGGCGATCTCGGCCCCGGCCTCATCGTTCCGGCCGGACTTTTCCGTCCACACGCCGTCGATGCGTTCGCGCAGCAGGGTGTTGGCCTGCTGGACCGTGAAGCCGTTCTTTCCCCGGGCGCTTGGCTTGTTCCAGGCGGGCGAGCGGGAGACCTCGAAGTGACGGCCCTTGGCCGAGAATTCGCAGGTGACGCGCGGCTCGGCGGCGGTCTCCGCATGGTCGCTGCGCAGCCGTTTGCCGTCCTGGCGAGCCCCTGGCACCGATCCGTACAGGGCGAAACAGATGGCGTCCAGGACGCTGGTCTTGCCGGCGCCGGTGGCACCGTTCAGCAGGAACAGCCCGTGAGCGCTGAGGCGGTCGAAGTCAATCCGCTCCGTGCCCGCGAAAGGGCCGAAGGCGGAAATTTCCAGGCGGTGGATCCTCACAGCGAGGCCCCTTCCAGGCGTACGGCTTCGAGCGCCTCGGCGAGGACTGCCGATTCGGCGTCGGAAGCGGCGCGTCCCCGGACGTGCTCGAGGAACCCGCAGCACACGGAGAGGTCGTCGTCGGCTTCGGCGAGCCGGCTGCTGTAGCTGGCCTTCGGCCCCGCGCCGGGGCCGTCGGGATCGAAACCGAGCACCAGGGTGTCCGGGAACCGTGTCCGGAGCCGGTCCATCGCTTGTGCGGGGCGCGCCGGGTCCGTCAGGGTGATCTGGCAATAGGCGCCCTCGGCCCAGGCGAAGTCTTCCGATTCCAGGAGGTCCTCCAGTTTCCCGCGCAGCACGGCCAGGTTACGGGGCGGTTCCCAGAGTACTTCGCGCACCTCGCCGATCCCTGCGGCATCGACCTCCACCAGCCAGCTGCCCTTCTTGTGCTTGGCTTCGGAGAACGAGTAGGCCAGCGGCGAGCCGGAGTAGCGCACCGCCGCAGAGAGCTCCTGCCGGCCGTGTAAATGGCCCAGTGCGGTGTAGTCAAAGCCGTCGAAGAGATCCAGCGGGACGGCGCCGACCCCGCCGATACTAAGATCCCGTTCGCTGTCTGAGCTGATGCCCCCGCTGGCGAAGGTGTGGGCCAGGACCACCGAGTGGACGGTCCGGGTCACGCGGCGGTGCTGCACGTCCGCCCGGATCCGTTCGGTGGCGGCGCGCGTGACCTCGAAGTGGCTTGCTGTCCCGACGCCCAGCTGCTCGGCGACGAGCCGGGGCTCGAGCCACGGTATTCCGTAAATGGCCAGCACCGGCCCCGTGTCGCCTGCCGGATCGAGCGGTAAGAGGACGGGCTGGTCGAGTTCATCCAGCCGCGTGCGCAGATGCACTCCGCCGCGTTCGAGGAGCCGTGAGGCGAAGCCCAGCCTGATCGCCGAATCGTGGTTGCCGCTTGTGAGGACTACTTGGGCACCGGCTCCGGTCAGGCGCACCAGTGCGTCGTCAAGCAGCCCGACGACGTCGACTCCGGGCAAGGCGCGGTCGTAGACGTCACCGGCGATGAGGACGACGTCCACGGCTTCGTCCCGGACAAAGGCCACGAGCTGGTCGATGAAGGAACGCTGGGCATCCAGCATGCCGACGCCGTGGAAGGACCGGCCCAAATGCCAGTCGGAGGTGTGCAATAACCGCATATTCCTACCGTATCGGCTGGCACCGACAGTCTTGCGCCACCACCCCGGTGAAGCAACGCGGGGTCACTTGGCGCCCATTCCGGCCCTTCGAATGGGCCATAAGTGACGCCGCGTTGCTTGGGGGTTCCTGGAGGTTCCTGGGCGGCGGGCGTCAGCGCTTGCTGTCGAAGAAGCTGCGGGCTTCGTCATCGGCGGCGCTGGAACCGGCCCGGGAATCGGATGCAGGGCCGACGCCGTCGTCCAACTTTGGGTCGGCCGACTTCGCGACATCCGGCTTCGCGACGGCCGGCTTTGCGTTCGACTTTGCAGTCAACTCGGCGTCGTCCAACTCTGCGTCTTCGAACTCGGCGTCAGCCAGCTCAGCATCGTCAAACGCAGAATCCTGCTCATTGTCAGTGTGCTCCGCGGCGGCGTTGTTCCGGGCGGAAAGGCGGTCCGTGCGGGGAACTGCCGCGGCGGTCGGCTGCCCGAAGCCGCGGAAAACCAGGGCTGCGATGGCCGCGCCGACCAGGGGTGCCACCCAGAACAGCCACAGCTGCCCGAGCGCATTCGGGCCGCTGAAGATGGCCGACGCCGTGGCCCGGGCAGGGTTGAAGGGGACGTTGCCGAGCGCCTGGCCGAACTGCAGGAGCACCGCCGCCGTCAGGCCGACCGCGAAGGGGGCAGCCGCCGTGGCAGGGCTCCTGCTGGCCGTCGTGGCAAGGAACACGGCGACGAGCAGGGCCGTCCCGAGGACCTCCATGAGCAGGACGCCGGCCATCGGTACCTGGATGACCGAATGTTCGCCGAATCCGGCCGCCACGGTGGCGAAGGCGCCCTGGCTGTCGGTGATCGTCGGGACGGTGCACAGGACGCCGAACAGGGCGGCGGCTCCGAGCGCGGCGCCCGCCAGCTGGGCGCCAATGTAGGCGGCGGCCGCGCCCGGCTTGATCCGGCCGACAATGACGTTGCCCACAGTGACGGCCGGGTTGAAGTGCCCGCCGGAGACGTAGCCGACGGCCAGCATCGCCGCCGTCAGGGCCAGGCCGGCAGCCAAGGCGGCGGGCAGCGGGTTCGACTGCGGAATAGTGAACAGCGGCACACCGAGCCCTGCGACCACGATGATCAGGGTCCCGAACGCCTCGGCGGACAACCTGGCGGCGAGCCGGGGGCGGGGCGGGCTGTCGTTGGAGGCCGCGGGCTGGACGCCCACGGACTCGGGGGCTGGCACAAGAAGGGTCATGGTCAGGATTTCCTTTGCTGGTGGCAGCGCACCCTGGGGCTGAATTTGGCGCCGTCGCTGGCCGCCGCCGGGTCGTGGTCCGGGCGCGGCCGCGGCCCGCCCGGAGAATGGTCCGCCCGCAGTCTGTCAGCGCCGTCTGGATGTTGGCTGGGTTCCCCCTGCGGGCCCGCTCAGTGCCCGCCTTCACTGCACGCCTTCAGCGCACGCCTTCAGCGCGGGGCCGCTCAGTGCCCGCCTTCCTCAGTGCCCGAGGCCCACCGCGGCCACGGCGCTGGCGGCGAGGGCGACGACGGCGCCGGCGGCCCAGCGCAGGAGCGCCGCCGGCGGCGCGGAGTTGGAGCGGCGGAGCTCCCGCCCCCGGGCCAGCACGCACACGCCAAGCACCAGGGTGGCGGCCATAGCGACGAGCGCACAGATCCCCAGGTAGTCAACAGGGCCGGGGACGCTGCGGGATGCCGCGAGCGCCCAGCTGCGCCAGATCAGCAGGTCCGCAACGATCAATGCCAGCAGGGTCCGGCGCCAGGACAGGGAGGTCCGCTCTGGCTGCAGCCCGGGATCCCGGGCCGCACCCGGAATCACCGCGCCACCAGGATCAGGATGGCGAATACGAGGGCCGCGGCCGCAACGCCGATCGTCATGACCAACATCACGCCGGAGAACGGCAGCTCCTGGTTATTGCGCATCGCTGCCTCCATGAGCCCCCACCGGCGGTAGGACAGGGCGGCCAGGCCCGCGCCCAGGAACGCGAGGATCACGCACAGCACAATCCGCACCGGTGCGGGCGCGATCTCCGGGGCCAGCTGGTCAATCGCCAGTGCGCCCGCGATCAGGGCCAAGGACGTGCGGATCCAGGCCAGGAACGTCCGCTCGTTGGCCAAAGAAAATCTGTAATCGGGCGTGCTCCCGGTCTTCCGCCACACTGGTTCGCGCATTCGTTTCCTCTTGCTGGGCTCATCTGGCCCGGCCGAGGCATCGCTGTGCGGCTACCTTGCCTGATCGCCGGACTGACCCCCGGACGGGTCCTAACAGCACCCTACCGGCGTTGGACACCGGCCGGGCCGCATTGGGCAGTGCGCATCGGGCAGTGCGGCACCGGTGGGCCTCAGTGGGCAGTGCGGCACCGGTGGGCCTCATTGGGCGGTGCGCGGCGGTGCCGGTAAATTTGGGGACATGAGCACCGAGCCCGGGACCACTCCCGCACCTGCCCCAGTACCCGGCCCGCCGCACTCCCCCGCTTCGGCCCCCGCCTCGAAGCCAGCCTCCGCGCCGGAGCACGGCTCGCGGATCCACGGCTGCCTGCTCGGCGGTGCGCTCGGCGATTCGCTCGGCTACGCCGTCGAGTTCGACGACATTTCCGCGATCCGTGCCCGGTTCGGCCCCGCGGGCCTGCAGGACTTTTCCGCGCTTGGCCCCGGCAGCCACTTTTCAGACGACACGCAAATGACGCTGTACACCGCCGACGGCCTGCTCGAGGCCCTGGAGTGGGCCAACGACGGCGTGGCGGCCGACATTAACGCGTGCGTGTGGCTGGCGTACCTGCGCTGGCTCGGCACGCAGGGCGTTGCCGTGCCGCCGTCGGCCCCGGTTCAGCCGCCGCGTTGGATCGACGGCCAGGACGTCCTCAAAAACCGCCGGGCGCCCGGCAACGCGTGCCTGAGCGGACTCGCCACGGGCGAGATGGGTACCGTGTACCGTCCGGTCAATCCCGATTCAAAGGGCTGCGGCACAGTGATGCGCTCGGCCCCGTTCGGCCTGATTCCCCACCTCGCGCCAGAAACGGTCTACAAGCTCAGTGCCGACGCCGCCTCCCTGACCCACGGGCACCCCGCGGCGCGGCAAAGCGCCGGCGTCTTCAGTCTGGTCATCCATGCCCTGGCTTCCGGACTCGGGCCGCGCGAAGCAGCGGAATCGGCGCTGGGGCACCTCCGCGGCGGCGTCCTGCGCAAGGGCGAAGACCCGGATCCTGACGTGATGGCCCGGCTGGAGTCGGCCCTGCGGCTGGCGGGCGACAGGCTCAGCTCTGAAGCCCTGGTCAGCGAACTCGGCGAGGGGTGGGTCGCCGAGGAGGCCCTCGCCGTCGCACTCTACGCCGTGCTGGCCACCGCCCCGGGAACCGGGACAGAAACAGGGACGACGGCGGCCGACGCCGCTGAGGCGCACTTCCGCGCGGCGATCGCGGTCGCGGTGAACCACAGCGGGGACAGTGACTCAACGGCGTCGATCGCCGGGAACATCCTGGGCGCGTACTACGGCGAGCAGTGCCTTCCGGCCGGCTGGCTGGCCGCGCTGGAAGCGCCGGAGGTCATCCGGGGCATGGCATCGAGGCTGGCGGCCGTCACCGGCGTCTAAAACCAACGGCGTTTAAGATCACCCGCGTTTTAGATCACCGCGCAGGTTCAGGCGCGCGGGAGCGTGATGTTGTTGCAGGCCTCGCAGACGTCCTCCGGGATGAGTCCGCGGCGCTGCAGGAAGCCGAAGATGCTGCAGCCGAGGCAGAACCCGGCGAATGCCTCCAGCGAGGCCGCCGCAATCAGTACTGCCAGCAAGACCCATGCCGCCGGGGCGACGCCGGCGGCCAGCAGCAACGCAGCGGCCGTCGACACGGCGGCGCCGATGCCCTGGGCGAATCGCTTGGGCGGGCCGGGAACCAGCCGGGTCCGTCCGAGCCAAGGCGTCAGGACCTTGACGGAGAGCCGGGCCAGGGGCGAGATCCGCGGGCCGAACAGTACGCGCAGCCAGAACCCAGCCGCGATGATGGCAAGCCCCCAGCCGAACCCGGTCAGCAGGGTCACTGCGGCGAGCACCACCACCAGGGCAGCAGTGATGCGGGCGGAGTACTAGTTCACCGGGTTGGGGAATGCGAACACCCTGCGCCAGTCGATTCCCCTCTCCGGCGCCGCGGGAGCCTTCGGATCCGGTGTGCTCATGTGCCAAGGCCTCATGGGCCAAGACTAGGGAGCGGCGCCCCGCGGTTGGAATGATTGTTGCGCCATGTGACCGCCCCCTGCGGCCCCGCCTGCATGCTCAGGCCGAGGCAGCCACCACGTGGCCGCCGACCATCTGGAGGAATTCCCCCTCGGACAGGACCTCGATCCGTTGCCCGCGTTCGTGCAGTTCCAGGACACGGCGGGCCTTGCCTGTGAGCCGGCCAGAGCGTAGGTCCGCGGCCACAAAGCCGTCACCCACCACCAGGACGGTGGTGCGGGCCGTGACCCGGCTTTCGGGCCGCGCACCCAGCTCGGCGGAGCGGACCTTGGCTTCTGTGCGCGGTATCGCCAGCTCGCCGGTAAACACGACGGTCTGGCCGAACAGCGGGTGGCCGGGGCTGGCGGCGGCGCTGGGCTCGGGGTTGGGCCCTTCCTCAGGCCACCCTGAAACGAACGGCCGGCGCGAGGGCGTGGCCGTTCCCCCGGCGAGCGCGTCCAGCGCGGCCACGGTGGCTTTGGACAACGGGTCCAGCCGGGGATCGAAGGCCGGCTGGTGCGAAACGGCCAAGCCGAGGGACAGATGGAGTTCGGCAATGCTCGCCGCCCCGTTGCGGCGGGCGATGTCGATCAGGATGCCGGCACAGGCACGGGCGTCCTCGGCGGCATCGTGGTGGTTGACCAACGGCACGCCGGCCTCTTCCGCGGCGTAGGGCAGCGAATTGGACACCAGCGAGTAGCAGCGCCGGGACAGCATCACCGTGCAGACGTAGTCGTAGGCCGGACCGGGTAGCCCCGACACTTCCAGGCCTGAACGGATCACGCCGAGGTCGAACGCCGCGTTGTGGGCGGCCAGCACGTCCCCGCCGATGAAGGCGCCGATCTCAGGGAAAAGCTCGCCGAAGCGCGGCAGGCCCGCCACCTGGTCCGGGCGGATGCCATGGATCCGGACGTTGTGGTGGTCGAACGTGTCGTAGTTTTCCGGCGGCCGCATGAGCCAGGACGCCTCCTCGACGACGACACCGCCGCGGACCTTGCTCAGGCCAACGGCGCACGGTGAACCGCGGAAGCCGTTCGCGGTCTCAAAATCGATCGCCGTAAAGTCCAAACCCACTCGCTCAACTTTACCGTCCGCCGGCGGCCCACCCGGACGCTGTCTCCCCCCGCCGCCGGCCGCGCCCGCCGGCTGGTCCGGGCCCGTCAAGTACCCTTAATGGGTGAACGTAATAGCAATCAGCGACCTCGCCGTGTCCGCCCTTGGCGGCGCCGGCCCCGTGCAGCCGCATCTGGCCTCCTTCCTGCCCGACTGGCTCAACCCGCAGGTCTTCCTGGCTAATCCGGTCTTCGCGCCGTGGGTGGTCCTGCTGGTCTGCGGCATCATCTTCGCCGAAACCGGGCTGTTGGTGGGCTTCTTCCTGCCCGGCGATTCCATGCTGTTCACGGCCGGGCTGCTTGTGGCCACCGGCACCATCCAGGTCAACATTCTGGTCCTGACCGCGCTCATCATCGTCGCCGCGATTATCGGCAACCAGGTGGGCTTCCTGATTGGGTCCAAGGCCGGACCTGCCCTGTTCAAGAGGCCTAATTCCAGGCTGTTCAAGCACGAAAACGTGGAAAGCGCCCATGCCTTCTTCGAAAAGCACGGCGGCAAGTCGCTGATCCTGGCCCGCTTCGTGCCGATCATCCGCACCTTTGTCCCGGTGATTGCCGGCGTCGCGGAGATGAGCAAGCGCAAGTTCTTTACCTACAACGTGATCGGTGCGGTGCTGTGGGGCGGCGGCGTCACGCTGCTGGGGTACCTGCTCGGCGACACGGTGCCGTGGGTCCGGGACAACCTGGACGTTATCTTCATCGTCATCGTGCTGATTTCGGTGATCCCGGTCGCCATCGAAGTCATCCGTGGAACCATTGCCAAACGGCAGGCCGGGAAGTACGGCACGGACGCCGTGGACGAGTTCATCGAAGAGCACAGGCCCGAAGAAGAGCGCCGGACCCCCTGACGCCCTCAACAACGAAGGCGCCCCACGCTGTGGGGCGCCTTCGTTGTTTAAAACAAGATCCGCGGCAGCTGCCGCGGCCGCAGGGCTACCGTCCGGCCAAGGCCTCGACGATGGCCGGCAGGAGCGCCCGGAACGCATGTCCCCGGTGGCTGATGGCGTTCTTCTCCTCGGAGCTGAGCTCGGCGCAGCTGCGGTCCAGCCCGCTCGGTTGCAGGACGGGGTCGTAGCCGAAGCCGCCCTCCCCGCGCGGCTCCCGCAGGAGCACCCCTTCCAGCTGCCCGTACTCGACTACTTCCCGGCCGCCGTCGGCTTCGGCCCCGGGGACCGCAAGCGCCGCGGCGCAGACGAACGCCGCCCCGCGGTACTCGTCTGGCACGTCCGCCAGCTGGGCCAGCAGCAGCTGCAGGTTCGCGGCATCGTCGCCGTGCCGGCCGGACCAGCGCGCCGAGAAGATCCCGGGCGCGCCGCCCAGCACGTCCACGGCCAACCCGGAGTCGTCGGCGATCGCCACCAGCCCGGTGGCCTCCGCCACGGCCCGGGCTTTCAGGAGCGAGTTTTCGGCGAACGTCACGCCGGTCTCGGCGACGTCGGGGGCGCCGACGGCGCCGGCGTCCACCACCTGCGTGTCGACGTCGAGCCCGGGCACCTGGCCGCGCAGCAGCTCACGGAGTTCCCGGAGCTTGCCCTTGTTGTGGGTGGCGAGGACCAAGCGGGGGGCGGCGCCGTCCTTGTCAGGCTGGTCCGCCAGCGGCGCTTCCGTCACGGGGCTTCCGCCAGGGTGTCGCGCTGGATGGCCGCGAGCTGTTCGGTGCCCAGGAGGGCCAGGTCCAGCAGTTGGTTCAGTTCGTCACGGTCGAAGGGTGCGCCCTCAGCGGTGCCCTGGACTTCGACGAACTTGCCGGAGCCGGTCACCACGACGTTCATGTCCGTCTCCGCGCGCACATCCTCGACATAGGGCAGGTCGAGCATCGGCACGCCGTCGATGATGCCGACTGAAACAGCGGCGATGGTGTCGATCAGGGGCTCGGCGTTCCGGGCAATCATCTTCTTCTCCCGGGCGAACCGGATGGCGTCTGCCAGCGCCACGTACGCGCCGGTGATGGCCGCGGTCCGCGTTCCGCCGTCAGCCTGCAGGACATCGCAGTCCAGCACGATCGTGATCTCCCCGAGGGCCTTGGTGTCGATGATGGAGCGCAGCGAGCGGCCGATCAGCCGGGAGATCTCATGCGTGCGTCCGCCGATTTTTCCTTTGACCGATTCACGGTCGGAACGGGTGTTCGTGGCCCGCGGGAGCATGGCGTATTCGGCGGTAACCCAGCCGCGGCCCTCACCCTTGAGCCAGCGCGGGACACCCTCTGTCAGGGAGGCCGTGCACAAGACACGGGTGTTGCCGAACTCGATCAGGGCCGATCCCTCGGCCTGCTTGGACCAGCCGCGGGTGATGCTGATCGGACGCAGCTGATCGGCGGTGCGGCCATCGGCGCGGAGGACGGGAACAGTAGGAGCTTGGGAAGTCATGCCTCTAGCTTATCGACTTGCCCGTCGGTGCCCGGGCGCGGGCTACACCGTGTAGTGCACACCCGCGACTGCAACGGCGACGTCCTTGCCGAAGACTTCCTTGGCCTCGGCCATGACGGTGGTGGGAGACGTCCAGACCGGAATGTGCGTCAGCAGCAGCCGCCGCGCCCCGGCGGCGACGGCGGCCTCGCCCGCCCGTTTGCCGGTCAGGTGCACGTCCTTGATGCCGTCGTCGCGGCCCTCCTCAAAGGCCGCTTCGCAAAGGAAGAGGTCGGAATCTCGCGCTGCGTCCTCCAGCCCACTGCAGGAGTCTGTGTCCCCGGAGTAGCTCAGGACGCGGGCGACGGGGTCGCCGTTCTTGTCCGGTTCTGTGACCTCGACACGCAGGGCGTAGGCCTCTTCCACCGGGTGGTTTACGGCGTACGGCGTGACCGTGAAGGGGCCCATCGTCACGGGTTTGCGCTCGGACCAGTTGGCGAAGTCGAATTCCTCATGCATCCCGGGATCCAGGTCCAGGCCGTACGCGGTGGCCATCCGGTCGGCCGTGGCGGCCGGCCCCCAGACGGGGATTCTGCCGCGGCCCCAGCCGCCCGGCTTCCAGCGCACGGCTACGTGAAGCCCGCACAGGTCCATGCAGTGGTCCGGGTGCAGGTGGGTGAGGAAGATCGCGTCAATGTCCTCCAGGTCGGTGTAGCGCTGGATGGCGCCAAGCGCCCCGCTGCCGAGGTCCAGGACGATCTTCCAGTTCCGCTCGCCGTCGTTGGCGGTCAGCAGATAGCACGACGCCGGCGAGCCGGGCCCGGGGAAGGACCCGGTGCAGCCCACGATGGTCAGCTTCACAGCAGTGTTCCCCCGCCTGCGGGTCCGCCCACAAAGTTGGAGATCCGCGGCCGGTCCGCGCCGGCCTGCGCGGCGGCGATCATCTCCGGGGTGATCCGGGCCAGGCTGCCGGTGGGATACTGCGCCGCGACGTGGTCCACGTGGCGGACACTGAGGACCTCGGGTCCGAGGAAGCGGCGGGCAAGGTGCTCGAACGCGGCGGCATCCCCGGTGGCGATGAAATGGTGTTCGGGCGCCGCGGCGCCCGTTCGCTCAAGCCCGCGGGAAGCCAGCGACCGGTAGACGTCCTTGGCTGTTTCCTCGGCACTGGATACCAGCGTGACGTCCTCGCCCAGGACGAAGGAGAGCACGCCCGTCAGGAGCGGGTAGTGCGTGCAGCCAAGCACCACGGTGTCCACCCGGGCGGCTATCAGCGGCGCCAGGTATTCGCGGGCGACGGCGAGCAGTTCCGGCCCCGTGGTGATGCCGGCCTCCACATATGGCACGAAGGCGGGGCAGGCCACGGACGTGATCTCCAGGTCCGGGGCTGCCGCGAAGGTGTCCTCGTAGGCGCGCGAACCCACCGTGGCCGAGGTCCCGATCACGCCCACCCGGCCGGTCCGGGTCGCGGCGACGGCGCGCCGCACGGCGGGCTGGATCACTTCGATCACGGGAATGCCGTACCGGGCGGTGTACCGCTCGCGGGCGTCGCGGAGCACGGCGGCTGAGGCGGAGTTGCAGGCGATGGTGAGCAGCTTCACGCCGGAGTCGACGAGCTCGTCCATGACACCGAGGGCGTTGGCGCGGACTTCGGCGATGGGAAGGGGCCCGTAGGGGCCGTGCGCGGTGTCGCCGACATACAGGATGGACTCGTTGGGCAGCTGGTCGATGATCGACCGGGCCACCGTGAGGCCGCCGACGCCGGAATCGAAGACGCCAATGGGCCGCGACCCCGGCTCGGATGCCTGCCCGGGGTCGGCGGGGCCGGTTGCGCTGCTGCTGGCTGGGGAGTCGGCAGCAGCCGCTGCCGGATCCATACTCGATGCTGAAGTCATGATTATTTGAGGATAGGACAACGGTTGCGGGGCGGCCATCACATTGTGGCGCGCAACTCGTGTCTCATGTGTCACAGGCCTGGGTTCAGTGCCGGGCATCGAGGGAGTGCACCATGGCCTGGACCAGTGACTCCTGCAGCCAGGTGGTGAAGTTGTACACGAGGGCCAGGTAGCTTTCCACGTCCTCGGCCTGGGACCAGTCCTGCATGAGGTGGATGTTGTCGGCGTCCGCGTCGTCGCGGATGTCGAGGCGCTCGGCCAGCACCAGCCGGACATCGTTGAGGGCCGTGGCCCAGTGCCGGGCGTCGGCCGCGGTCAGGACCAGGTCCTCCCGGTCCAGGGTCAGGGCCGCCGCCTTCAGCGCGCCGATCTTGCTTTCGCGCAGGGACCGCTCGGTATAGCGGCGAAACTCAAGCGAGGCGTCGCCGTCGTTCTTCATGACATTCGGCAGCAGCCGCCGCAGGGCGCGGTCCGAGGGTTCGCGGGCTTCGGGGTCCAGGCCCACCAGGGCGGCCAGCGGGTCCTGGCTGGCCTGCTTCGCCGGCGCGAGCATGGAGATGACGTCGTCGAAGAGGCTGCGAAGAAGTTCCCGCTCGGCCGGTTCCAGGTAGCCCCGGATGCCTTTAAGCCCGTATTTGAATGCCTTAGCCACGTTTTCCCTTGCCCTTGCCGGAACCGCTGCCGTTGCCGTCGGTGGCTTTTTCCACCGTCGCCCAGAGTCCGTAGCCGTGCATGGCCACGGCGTGCTGTTCCACCTGCTCCTTGCTGCCGTGCGCCACGATCGATCGGCCCTTCTTGTGGACCTCCATCATGAGCTTGTTGGCTTTGGTCTCCGAGTACCCGAAATAGCTGCGGAACACGTAGCTCACGTAGCTCATCAGGTTCACGGGATCGTTCCAGATCACGAGGTTCCAGGGGATGTCCGGGGCGGTCAGGACGTCGGTGGACGCCGCTGTTCCGGTCTGGGTGCTCTCCCGTGTGTCGGGGCCAAGCGCAACGCTGAGGGTCATCTGTCCATTCTATGGGGATGCACACTAGAGTGAATTTGTGAGTACCTCAGCTGGCTGGGACAGTCCCCGCACGTCTCTGTACACCGACCACTACGAACTGACGATGCTGCAGGGCGCGCTGCAGTCCGGTGCGGCCCACCGGAAATCGGTGTTCGAAGCCTTCGCCCGGCGGCTGCCGGACGGGCGCCGGTATGGGATCGTGGCCGGCACCGGACGTCTCCTGGAAGGGATCGCGAACTTCCGCTTCGGCGAACCGGAACTGGACTTCCTGCGGCGGACCAAGGTGGTCAACGACCAGACACTGGAGTACCTGGCCGACTACAGCTTCTCCGGCGACATCTGGGGTTACCCGGAGGGTGAGGCGTACTTCCCGAACTCCCCAGTCCTGGTCGTGGAGTCCACCTTCGCCGAGGCCTGCATCCTGGAGACCTACCTGCTCTCCGTGCTCAACCACGACTGCGCGATCGCCTCCGCCGCCTCCCGGATGATCTCGGCCGCCGGGAGCCGCCCGTGCATCGAGATGGGCTCACGCCGGACCCACGAGGAAGCCGCGGCCGCCGCCGCCCGGGCCGCGGTCATCGCCGGCTTCGACAGCACCTCCAATCTCGAAGCGGGATTGCGCTACGGGCTGAAGACGGTGGGCACTGCAGCGCACTCCTTCACGCTCCTCCATGACACGGAACGTGAGGCGTTCGAGGCCCAGATTGCCGCCTTCGGGCCGGAAACTTCGCTCCTGGTGGACACATACGACGTCGAGACTGCCGTCCGCGCCGCCGTCGAACTCGCCGGGGACAAACTCGGCGCCGTCCGGCTGGACTCCGGGGACCTCGTGGCGCAGGCCCAGTGGGTCCGGCAGCTGCTCGATGAACTCGGCAACGACCACACGAAGATCGTGGTGACCTCCGACCTCGACGAATACGCCATCGCGGCGCTGCAGTCGGCGCCGGTGGACTCCTACGGCGTGGGCACCTCGCTGGTCACGGGCTCCGGTGCCCCGACGGCGAGCATGGTTTATAAGCTCGTCAGCCGCACCGACGACTCCGGCGAGTTCGTCTCCGTTGCGAAAGCGGCCAAGAACAAAGCCAGCAAGGGCGGGCGCAAGTACGCCCTGCGCAAGCTCAACGAGCGCGGCACCGCCACGCAGGAGATCGTCGGCGTCGGCCACCACCCGGAGGACGACGGGAACGACCGTGCGCTGCTGCACCAGTTCATCAAGAACGGCGAGGTCCTGCCGGGGTGGACCGGCCCCGAGGCGGTCCAGCGCGCGCGCCGCCGCCACGCCGAGACAATGCAGGAGCTGCCCGCGGTGGTCAACCGGCTTCAGCGCGGCGAGGCAGCCATCCCCACCATCTACGAGGAGGACTGAAATGTCCCGTGCGTTGCTCATCGTCGATGTCCAGAACGATTTCTGTGAGGGGGGCTCCCTGGCCGTCGCCGGCGGTGCGGAACTCGCCGGCGAGATCAGCGAGTACCTCGACGCGCACCACGGCCAGTTTGACCACGTGGTGGCCACCCAGGACTGGCACATCGATCCGGGGACGCATTTCTCGGAGGAGCCCGATTTTGAGGACAGCTGGCCGCGGCACTGCGTGGCCGGTACCCGGGGGGCCGAGTTGCATCCGAATCTCGACCCCGAATACATCCAGGCCTACTTCCGCAAGGGCCAGTTCGCCGCGGCGTACTCAGGCTTTGAGGGACTCCTGGCCCCCGAGGACGACGTCCCCACCGGAGACCGGAAGGCCGGCGCCATGCCCGTCTCCGGAGCCGGCACCGCGTCCGGCACGGAAGAAACAGGGGATTCCTTCGCTGCCATGGAGGATGCGATCGGACTCGACGACTGGCTCCAAAGCCACGACGTCGAGGATATCGTGGTGGTGGGGATCGCCACGGACCATTGCGTCAAGGCGACCGCGCTGGACGCCATCCAGGCCGGCTACTCCGTCACCGTGTTGCGCAGTCTGACGGTCGGAATCGCCGACGACCTCGACGACGCCGTTGCCGAGATGGAGCTCGGCGGCGTCGATGTAACCTGAGCCCGCAGCCACAGTAGACTCGAAATCCTTGCCATATCGTCTTGACCGTAAAACCCCGGAGTACACCATGAAGAAGACCCTGACCGTCCTGATTGCCGCCGGAGCCCTGCTCGGCGCCGCCGGCTGCGCAGCCACGCCGCAGCTGACCAACGAGGAAACCTGCGCCCGGGTCAAGACAGTGGTCTCCGCCGCGTCGGCCACGTCCGACAAGACCGGCATGAACAGGGTCGCGAACCAGCTGCGGCCCATAAAGGAAGCGGCATCCGATGACCTCCGGGCTCCGCTGCAGACCATCATCGAGTACTTTGACGAGTCGGCCAAGCCCAGCCCGGACACCGCCAAGCTCGACACCATGAAGGCCGACTACACGGAGGCCGGCCAGACCTACGGCCAGGTCTGCGGCGGCGGCCAGTAAGCACCAGCGCACAAAAGAAAGGGACCAGGCGATTCGCCTGGTCCCTTTCCATTTATTTGCGCCCGATGAACCAGTCCTGGAGCTTTCGCAGTCGGGTCTGCAGCTGCTCCTCGTTTGCCTGCGCAACGGCCGGGCCGCCGCAGACGGTCCTGAGCTTGGTGTGGATGACCCCGTGCGGCGTCCCGGTCCGGGCGGACCACGCGGCGACGTTCTTTGCCAGCTCGGTGCGCAGGTCCATGAGCATTCGGTGGTCCGGCACGGCCGGGGCTGCCGCCGCGGGGGTGCCGACGGCCTGGGTCCCGCGCTTGTTCTTGCGGTTCAACTGCTCGTGCTGGCGCTGGCGCAGCAGCGTGCCGACCTGTTCGGCGTCGAGCAGTCCGGGGATGCCGAGGAAGTCGAGCTCGTCCTCCGAGCCGACTTCACCGCCGGTGCCGAACTCGCCGCCGTCGAAGAGCACCCGGTCAAAGGACGCCTGCGAGTCGAGGGCCTCGAATTTGCCCTTCATCAGCGTGTCCGAGGCTTTCTCCTCGCGGTTCGCCTCGTCCATCAGCGAGTCCTCGGGATTGAACAGGCCGTCGCCGTCCTCCTTCTCCGGCCGGTCCAGGGCGTGGTCTCGCTCGGCTTCCATGGAGTTGGCCAGCGCCATCAGCTGCGGCACCGAGGGCAGGAAGACCGACGCCGTTTCACCGCGCTTGCGGGCACGCACGAAGCGGCCCACGGCCTGGGCGAAGAACAGGGGCGTGGAGGTGGAGGTCGCGTAAACGCCGACAGAGAGCCGCGGCACGTCCACGCCTTCGGACACCATCCGCACCGCCACCATCCAGCGCTTGTCGCCGGCGGAGAATTCCTCGATCTTGCTGGAGGCCTTGGCGTCGTCGGAGAGGATGACGGTGGGCGATTCGCCGGTGATCCTCTTCAGCTGGCCTGCGTAGGCGCGGGCGTCCTCATGGTCGGTGGCGATGACCAGGCCGCCGGCATCAGGAACGCTGCGCCGGACCTCGCTGAGGCGCTTGTCCGCGCCGGCGAGGACGGCGGGAATCCACTCGCCGGCGGGATTCAGCGCCGTGCGCCAGGCCTGCGAGGTGATGTCCTTCGTGACGGCCGACTCCCCCAGGGAGGCTGCCATCTCGTCGCCGGCGCTCGTGCGCCAGCGCATCTGCCCGGAATACGCCATGAACATGACCGGGCGGACCACGTGGTCCCGCAGCGCCTTGCCGTAGCCGTACGTGTAGTCGGCCTTGGAGCGCCGGATCCCGTCCCTGTCCTCGGCGTACTCCACGAACGGGATCGGCGAGGTGTCGGAGCGGAATGGGGTGCCGGTCAGGGACAGCCTGCGCGCCGCGGGGTCGAACGCCTCCCGGAGGCCGTCGCCCCAGGACAGCGCCTCGCCGCCGTGGTGGATTTCATCCAGGATCACCAGCGTACGGGCGGCCTCGGTTTTGGCCCGGTGCAGCATGGGCTTGCTGGCCACCTGCGCGTACGTCACCGCGACGCCGATGAACCCGCGGCCGTGCTGGCCGTCGGCGTTCTTGAAGTTCGGGTCGATCGCGATGCCCACCCGGGCGGCGGCGTCGGCCCACTGGCGCTTCAGGTGGTCGGTCGGCGCCACGATGGTCACGCGGTTCACCACCCCGGAATCGATCAGCATCGATGCCACCCGCAGCGCGAAGGTCGTCTTACCGGCGCCGGGGGTAGCGACGGCGAGGAAATCCTTGGGATGGGTGCTGAAGTAGCTGTCCAGGGCCTCCTGCTGCCAGGCGCGCAACTTCGGGGCGGTACCCCAGGCGGCCCGCTCGGGATAGGCGGGGGGAAGCGTGGGTCCGCCGAAAAGTGTCTCTGTCATCGGGGCGCCCTCCATCCGCGCATGGCTGCAGCCGACGAGGAAACGCAATTCAGCACAAAAACACCAATCTATTTTGGACAGAAAAAATCGCGGCGGCGCGGCGGGCACCGCCGGAGAGGGACGGCTAGCGGATCCTGATTCTTCCGCTACGTGCCGCTATTTGTCGCCGGAGTCCTTGCCGCCGTCGTTCCCGGGGCGCAGGCCCTCGTAAACTTCCTTGCACTCGGGGCAGACCGGGAACTTCTGCGGGTCGCGGCCGGGCGTCCAGACCTTGCCGCAGAGTGCGATGACGGGCTCACCGGTCAGCGCGGATTCCATGATCTTTTCCTTGCGCACGTAGTGCGAGAAGCGCTCCCGGTCACCGGGCTCCACTTCCTGGCGCAGTTCCTCGCGCTCGATCGTTGCCGTTGACGAGCCAGCTCCGGAGAGCTCGCGCATCGGGTCGTTTTCGAGAGGATCGGTCATGCTAGTCATGTCACCCATCTTAGCCGTTGGAAGTGCGCCGGCCGACGTACCGAAGCGCGACGGCGGAGCTGAGGAGGCGGGGCGGCGGAGCCTAGAGGCCCTGCCAGGCAGGTTTGTGGTCATAGCTGTGGCGGTAGTAATCGGCCAGCCGCAACGACGACGCCGCCGCCTCGTCGGCGAGGACGCTGGCGTGCGGGTGCAACTGCAGCACGGAGGCCGCACAGATCGCGGCGACAGGGCCCTCCGCGAGGTCCCGGACGGCCTGGGCCTTCTGCGCGCCGGTGGCGATGAGGATCACGTGGCGGGCCTCCAGGATGGTGCCGAGCCCCTGGGTCAGGACGTGGTGCGGCACTTCGGCCACGCTGCCGAAAAATCGTGCGTTGTCCCGGCGTGTCTGTTCGATCAGGGTCTTGATCCTGGTCCGGGAAGCCAGCGACGAGCCCGGCTCGTTGAAGCCGATGTGGCCGTCGGTTCCGACGCCGAGGAATTGGAGGTCCACTCCCCCGGCGTCGCGGATAGCCTCTTCATAGGCCCGGCAGGCCGCGGGGATGTCCGCCGCCGCGCCGTCGGGCAGGTGCACGTTGGCCGGGCTGATGTTGACCCGGGCGGTGAATTCCCGGGCGATCACCTCGCGGTAGGACCCGGGATGGCCTGCAGGCAGTCCCACGTACTCGTCCAGGGCGAAGGCCCGGGCCTGGCTGAAGTCCAGGCCGTCGCGCTCGTGCCGCAGGGCCAGCTCGGCGTAGACGGGCAAGGGGGTGGAACCGGTCGCCAGGCCCAGGACGGCGTCGGGCTTGCGGCGCAGCAGGGCCTCCACCGCATCCGCGGCAAGCGAAGAAATCTGCCTGCTGCCGGGAAGGATGACAACTTCCATGATCCCTTACCTTTGCTGCTATGCCGGGCCTTTGCTGCTGGTTCCGGCGCTCCAATCTGCGCCCTCCCAGCATGCACCCGTCAGCGGTCGACGGCCAGTTGTGCCAGCAGCTCCGGTGCCCGCCGGTCAAGCCATGCTCCGCCGACCCGAACGCCGACGACGAACAGCGCGACGCCCAGCACGGGCCCGAGGACCAGGGTGATCCAGCCCGGCACGGAGCTGCCGGTGATGAACTGCGCGGCCACGAGCGCCAGTTCGGGCGCGACGAGGACCATGAGCACGCCCATGCCGCCGAACTGCACCGCCAAGGTCTGCGCTACGTTTCCGGGCGGCTTCTTGAACGGGCTGTCCCCCGGCAGCGGGACGTTCACGGTGTAGCGTGCCGAGACCACCGAGGCCAGGCCCAGGCCGGTGAAGAGGACGCCGAGCGCGAGCCCGAGGACGGCGGGCAGCCGGTCCCAGCCGCCGGTGAAGAAGAACGGGCCGATGCTGAACAACAGCACCACCGGCAGCGCGAAGCTCAGGCACGCCACCGCACGGCCGAGCCGGTCGTGGAGGCCGCGAACTCCGGTGGAAACGTGCAGGGCGAACGCGGTGCTGTCATAGGAGACGTCCGAGGAGATGGACCAGGCCAGGAGGAACGCCGTCACCGGTCCCACGAACTGGAACGGCCCATAGAACCCGCTCTGGCTGCCCTGGAAGAGCATCAGCACGGGCAGCAGCGGGACGACGACGAGCGCCCCGGCGTAGCGCGGGTCCCGCAGCCAGTAGCTCAGCGACCGGGCGGCAACCGCGCCGGTCGGCGTCGCGGGAAACACGCCAAACAGGCCCAGTCCTCCGGCGCGCTTCCTGGACGTGCCCACGTAGGGCGGCGTGACCAGGGCCCGCTGGAGCATGATCTTCCAGCACAGGGCGAGCCCGGCCAAGGTAGCCAGGGCTACGACGAATTTGACCGCTGCCGCTCCAGGGTTCCCTGCGGCGACGTCACCCCCGAGCGAGAAAGCCGCGCCCGCTGGGGTCCAGGACAAGGTGCTGGCCAGTTCGGTCAGGAAGTCCTGCGAGCCGGCAATGCCCCGTGCGACGGTCCCGATGATGGGTCCCATCAGCACCAGGGGGATGAGGAAGGCGACGGCGCTGACGTCCTTGAAGCGGCGGGAGCTCGCCAGTCCCGCTGTCGCCGTCGTCACGACCCTGGACAAGACGATGCAGGTCAGCACGCCGAGCACGGCCCCGACCAGGGCTGCGGCCGTCGCGGGGATGCTGCGGGAGAAGGTGCCCACGGTGGCGAGCGCCACGAGCGCGGTGGCGGCTCCCGGGATGCCGATGAGGCCGCCGAGGGCCAGCCCCGCCAACAGCTGCGGCGTAGGGACGGCAAAGGTGGTGAAACGTGCGGGGTCCAGCGTGAGGTCGGCCGCGGACGCGGCCACCGGGATGACAGCCCAGCCCAGCAGCGCCGCGGCCCCGCCGAGCACCACCACCGTCTGTGCCAGCGCAACGTCCTGCCCGCGCAGGAGCAACAGCCCTACGACGCAAAGGCCAACGACGCCGAGGGCGTAGAGCGCCCCGATTCCGAGGCCCACGAGCTGCCAGGGATTGCGCCGGACGCTGTTGCGCAGAAGCGTGACCTTGAGCCTTAGAAGGTGCGCAACCATTCCAGCCCTTCCGCCTGGCTCCGGCCGCCCACCAGCTGGACGAAGCGGTCTTCAAGGCTCACGCCGGCGCGCACCTCCTCCACGGTGCCGGCCGCCAGCACGCGGCCGCCGGCGACCACGGCGACGTGGTCGCACATGCGCTGGACCAGGTCCATGACGTGGCTGGAGACGATGACCGTTCCACCCGAGGCGACATAGCGGTCCAGGATGTCCCGGATATTGGCCGCGGAGACGGGGTCCACTGATTCAAAGGGCTCGTCCAGGACCAGGAGCCGCGGCGCGTGGATCAGGGCCGAGGCCAGGGCGATCTTCTTGGTCATGCCGGCGGAGTAATCGACCACAAGGGTGCCGGCGTCCTGCGTCAGGTCCAGGGCCGCGAGCAGTTCCCGGACCCGCGACGTCACGACGTCCTTGTCCATGCCGCGCAGCAGGCCGGCGTAAGTGACCAGCTGCGTGCCGCTGAGGCGGTCGAACAGCCGGACGCCGTCGGGCAGGATGCCCATCAGCTTCTTGGCGCGCAGCGGCTCCTGCCAGACGTCCACCCCGTGGACCAGCGCAGTGCCGAAGTCGGGGCGCAGCAGGCCCGTCGCCATGGACAGGGTGGTGGTCTTGCCCGCGCCGTTGGGGCCAACCACACCATAGAAGGAGCCCGCCGGGACGTCCAGGGCGATCCCGTCGACGGCGATTTTGTCGCCGAAGCGCTTGGCAAGGCCGCGCAGCGACAGGGCGGGAACCGGCGGGGCAGGCGGTGCGGGCGGTCCGTCCGGGGCTGGGGGTTGGTAAGTCATGACGCTAGACTAACCGTCCCCCAGCGCGGAATGGATCGTCCGCAAGGCGTAGTTTCGGACCCGGCGGCCGGCTAGCCGTGCAACTGGCGGGGCGTTCTAGAACACATGCCGGGGCATGGCGCGCTCGTACTGCGGCGGCCACGCAAGGTCATGGCCGAGCTCAAACGCGGCGCGCAGCCACCAGTGCGGATCCCGCAGTGCGGCCCGGGCTATGAACACGCCGTCGGCCTGGCCGGTGGCCACCGCGTGCTCGGCCTGCCCGGCCGACGTCAGGAGTCCCACGGTGCCGGTCTTGACCCCGGCTTCGCGCCGGATCCGGGCGGAGAAACCGGTCTGGTAGCCGGGACCCAGGGGAATCTGCTGGTGGGCAACGGCGCCGCCGCTGGACACGTCCACCAGGTCCACGCCGTGCTCGGCGGCGGCAGCGGCCATCCGGACCGAGGCCTCGGCGTCGATCCCGCCTGGCGCCCAGTCGGAGGCCGAGATCCGCAGCAACAGCGGCATCGAATCCGGGATGACATCCCGGACGGCGTCCACGACAGCGAGCGTCAGCCTGTTGCGGCCGGCTTCGTCCCCGCCCCAGCTGTCTGTGCGGTCGTTGATGAGCGGGCTCTGGAACTGGTGCAGCAGGTAGCCGTGGGCGCCATGGATTTCGATCGTGTCGAACCCGACGTCGGCGGCCCGCACGGCGGCGGCCGCGAAGTCGGCGATCACGGCGTCGATCTGTGCCTCGGTCATGGCGGACGGCGGCGCGTAGCCGTCAAAGGCCCCCGCGCCGGGGCCCACGGTGTCCCAGCCGCCGTCGGACGCCGGCACGCTGCCCTTCTTGCCGGAGAACGGCCAGTACGAGGACGCTTTGCGCCCGGCGTGAGCCAGCTGGGTGCCGATCTTGGCCCCGGCGGTGCCGTTCCGGTGCACGAAGGACGTGATGCGTTCCCACGCCTCGGCCTGGCGATCGTTGTAAATTCCGGCGTCGCGGGGGCTGATCCTGCCCGCGGCATTCACGGAGTTGGCCTCGGTGAGGATCAAGGCCGCCCCACCGGTGGCGAACGATCCCAGGTGCATCAGGTGCCAGTCCGTGGGCACGCCCTCGCCGGTGCCGGGCTCGCAGCTGTACTGGCACATCGGGGACACCCAGCCGCGGTGCTCCAGCCGCAGGGACCTCAGCTCCAGCGGCGCAAAGAGAGCGGCCCCCACTAGAACAGCACCCGGGCGAGGCCCTGCCGAGCTTTGGCGACGCGCTCGTCGGCGGCGCCCACGACGTCGAAGAGCTCCAGCAGCCGGATCCGGGCGGTCTCCCGTTCCGGGCCGAAGTTCCGGCCGATGAACGCCACGACCCGGCCCAGGCCGTCCTCGATGTGCCCGCCGGCGATGTCCAGGTCGGCGACGCCGAGCTGGGCGTCGATGTTGTCCGGCTCTTCGGCCGCGAGCCGGCGGAGGGCATCCGCCTCGGGTCCCGAGATGGACTGCAGGCGCTCCATGAGTTCCACCTGCGCCAGCCCGGCCTTCGCGTCGGCGTCGGCGGGCATTTCGTTCAGGGCCTGCCGGTAGGCTGCCGCCGCGGCCGCGTAGTCGCCGGCCTCGATCGCGTCGAACGCGGCTTGGTGCAGCGGCGGCAGCGGCGGAGCCTCCGGTTCAGTGCTGCCGGGACCGCCGGCGCCGATCCGGCCGGTCACGCCGTTCGCGGCGGCCACCTTGAGGAGTTCATCGAAGAGGCTGCGTACCTGCTGCTCGTCCGCGCCGCCTTGGAAGAGCGGAACGGGCTGGCCCTTGACCACGGCCACGGCGGTGGGCACGGCCTGGACCTGGAAGGCCTGGGCAAGCTGCGGGAAGACGTCGATGTCCGCGGCGCCGAGGACCAGCCGGCCGTCGTAGCTCTCGACAATGCCTTCCAGGACATCCACCAACCCGGCGGAGCCGGGCGAGTAGGAGGCCCAGAGGGCGATCACCACGGGAACCTGGGCCGACAGCTCCACGAGTTCCTGGAAGTTGCCCTCGGTCACGTCCACGCGCAGCGGACGGCCGGGCTGTCCGCCGTCGCCGGCCGCGGCCTGGTCACCGGCTGGAGCAGCCGGTCCTGCTTCCGGTGGGCGGGCGGCGGAGGGGCGCGCGGGCGCCGGCCGCTGTTTCAAGGCGGAAAGATCGACGGCGCCGCGCAGGTTGAGCGGGCTGGCGGCAACTGGCGGGACCGGTCGGGAAGCTGGCGTAGTCATAGCACCACTCTAGCCATTGAAGCCCGCCCCGGCGCCACCCCAGGCGCCGCGGGCGGCTACTTGAAAGCCGCCCCGACCAGGCCACGGGTGGCGGCCACGAGCTTCATCGGATCCGTGGAGCCGGTCGGCGGGACGTAGACGGCCACGGACTCGGCGAAGTTGAGCACCATGCCGGTGCCGGTCTCCTTGCCGCCGGCAAGGGCGGCTGCGTCCTCGCCGATCGTGAGCTTATCGCCGGCCGCCTTCGGGGTGCCGTCGAACGCGAAGTTCAGGCGGCCCAGGACCAGCGCTCCGCCGTCGGCCGTCCGGAACACGACAGTATTGTCGGCAGCCACCTTGTGCGTGAAGGCAAAGGTGCCGTTGACGCCCGATTTCACGACGTCAGCCTGGTACGCGAGGGTGTCGGCGATGTACGGGGACGACTTGCCTTCAACGAGCTTGTCCTTGAAGGTGGAGTCGGCCTTGGTCAGGCGGTCACCGAGCCCGGCGAGCGCTTCCTCACCGCTGTACAGGAGTCCGGACTTGTCCGAGGGGGCCAGGGTCTGTGTGCCGTCCCGCCCGATCGACGGGAACGTGGCGCCGGGCTGCAGCGGCGTGGTGCTGACGAGCTTGTAGTTTTCCCGCGCGGAAGCCTGGGTCAGGGTCAGCAGCTGCGGCACGACGTTGCCCTCGCCCTGCGTCACGGCCAGGACGGAGCGGGGCCAGCTGCGCTGGTTGGTGACCACCGTGGTCAGCAGTTTCGTGGAGCGGACAGGCATGCGGGCCTCGTAGGAGCCGACCCGTGAGCGGACCTTGTAGTTCTGCGTGCGCACCTCGAGCTCGGACTGTGCCACGCGCGGCTTCAGTTTGGCGGCGTCCTTGGCCGCGTCTCCGGCATCGACAGCACTGGCAACCTGTTCCAGGACGCGGCGGAACTGGGCATCCAACAGCACCGGTGCTTCACCGGCCTGGTCCTGGCCGGCAGTGCCGGGGGTCGCGCTGCCGGAGGCCGGGGCGCTGGAGGCCGGTGCGCTGGCGCTCGGCGACGGCGCGGGCGTTTGGCTGGCTTGGGCCGCCACGGAGGTGCCGCCGACGGCGGCTGCGGTCAAAACGGCCACGACGATGCCGGAACGGCGCGCCCTCATGGCGCCCTTGAACGGCTCGGGAGTGGCCTTCCCGGGGGCGGACTTCTCCGGCGCTGCGGACTGCGGCGCTACGGGCTGTGATGCCGTGTCCTGTGCTGCCGTGTCCTGTGCTGCGGCCGCCTTGGCCTGGCCGCGGCGGGCGAAGATGCTGCTGCCCCCGCCGCCTGCCCGGCTGCCGGACTTGGGCTTGAGGACCAGCAACGCGCCGCCGGCGATGATCAGCAGGCCGCCAAGCACCATCAGCGGAATGGCCCAGGGCGTGGAGGTGTCGTTGGGGAACGTCATCGTGATGGAGCTCGGGGCGGGCTTAGTGCCGTCAGTTGCCAGCAGGAGGGACCAGTCGCCGTCGGCCGGCGCGTTCCAGGAGTAGTTCATTTCACCGCTGGCGTTCTCGGTGGTGACCCAAAGATCGGACCCGGCGGGTGAGGGCGCGGTGGCTTCGCCGTCGGTATGCGTCAACTGCAGGGCCTTGCCGTCGTCTGAGACTCCGGCAACGGTGTTGTGCGCCGTCTTCGCCACCCAGGCGTCGACGTCGTCCGGCCGGCCCGCGGCCAGCATGAAGCTGCCTTCACCCTTGACGTTGATCTGCACGGTCCCGGGGTGAAGCGTCCTCAGCTTCTCGTCGAAGACGGTCAGCGGCGCGGCAGTCCCCGCGGGAGCGGTGGCCGTGATTGTCTCTGGAGGAGCCCAAAAAGTCTTCTGGCCAATTCCGGCCAGCAGTGTCAGGAGGCCGAGCAGCACCAGGGCGACTGCAGTCTTGAAACGCAAAATACACCTATCATCAGCGGACACTTAGCTTCAATAGTAACCATTCTGTTACCCCTGAGTCAGATCGGCGGCCCGGTCCCCCCGCGTCCGAGGGGGCCGCCGCGGCCCCCGACCCTTGTGTTGACAAGCCTGCTGATAGTGTTTGCGGTGATCATCACACTAGGGCCGCCTGCCTGGCGCCACAGAGAATTAAGGGCATTTAAACGCAGTGACTGAACATACGGATTCGTCCTCCGCCGGATCGGATGAAGCCCAAGAATCCGGCAGCCAGGAACGCCGCCCCCAGACCGTCCCGAGCCCCCGGGCGGCCGCCGCCAGCCTGCTCGTGTCCGTGGCCCGCCGCCTGCGCCAGCCAATTCCCGGAGCCCAGCCCCGGCTTCGCTTCGAAATGCCGCCCGACCATGAGGCCGAGGCCGGTCCGGAGGCCGAGGACGGGACCGGGGCCCGCTTCGGCAGCCCCGGACCGCGGATGTCCGCCCAGCACCCGCTGTATATGGGCTTCATGGGCACCGTCGGCGTCGGCTTCGCGCTGCTGGTTTACTGGATCGGCTCGAACACGACGCAGCTGCTCCTGTGGATCCTCACGGCGCTCTTCATCACCCTGGGGCTGGACCCGGTGGTGCGCTGGCTCGAAGGCAAGAATGTCCCTAGGTCGGCCGGCATTCTCATGGCGGTCTCCACCCTGGCACTGGCAGTGGCCGCATTCTTCGCCACCCTCATCCCGACGATTGTGCAGCAGGTCACGCAGGTGGTGCAGCAGGCGCCGCAGTGGGTCCAGAACTTCATTGACTCCGATTTCTTCCGGAACGTTGACAGGCAGTTCGGCATACGGGACCGCATCGCCCAGGAGCTCACGAAGTTCGTCAACAACCAGGAAGCCATAAGCGGCATCTTCGGCGGGGTTGTGGGCTTCGGCTCCACCGTGGCCAACGGGTTGTTCGGCGCTCTGATCGTGCTTGTCCTGAGCCTGTACTTCCTGGGCGCCCTTCCCTCGATGAAGAAGTGGGGCTACCGGCTGGCGCCACGCTCGCGCCGGACCCGGGTTGCCGCCCTGTCCGAGGAAATCACCAGCTCGGTGGGCAACTACGTGATCGGCCAGGCCGCCGTGGCACTGCTGAACGCCACGTTCGCCTTCATCGTGATGTCGATCATCGGGGTGCCGTACGGCACGCTGCTGGCGTTCGTCGTGGCCCTGCTCGCCTTCATCCCGCTCGTGGGCGGCATGATCGCCGGATTCCTCGTCACCCTCGTGGCCCTGTCCGCCGGCTGGCAGACGGCACTAATCTTCGCCATCTGCTACTTTGCCTACCTCCAGTTCGAGGCCTACTTCATCTCACCTCGAATCATGCAAAAGGCAGTGGCGGTGCCCGGGGCCGTCGCCGTCATTTCGGTCATCGCCGGCGGCAGCCTGCTTGGTGTGCTCGGAGCCCTGATCGCCATCCCCACAGCCGCGGCGGTCCTGCTGCTGGTCAAGGAAATCTTCATCGCCCGGCAGGACAGCCGCTGACGGGTTTTCGCACCGAAAGCCGGATTTCGCACCGAAATAGGACAGCCGCACCGTGGATCCACGGTGCGGCTGTCCTATTTCGGTGCGGATTTCCGGAACCGGCGCGGTTTCCTCAGGCGTGGGCCGTGGCGACCGGTCCGTCCCATTCCTGCGGCAGGGCAGTTCCGGCGCCACTCCCAACACCACCGGCAACGCCTACAGGGCCACCAACGCCGCCTGGAATGACCTCGTCCACGATCTCGTTGAGCACCCGTCCGGCGTACTTCTCCCCCACCCACAGATGCTTGGCGCCGTCGACGCCGATTACCTGCGCTTGGGGCACGATGGCGAACCGTTCCGCCGCGGCGGCCGGCTGCAGGTAGTCATCGTGCTCGGGGACCAGCACCTTCAGCGGCTTGCCTGCCGTGGCCCATTGCATCAAATGCGCGTCCGTGGCCCGGTGCAGCGGAGGCGAGAGCAGAACAGCGCCCTCGATCTCGGAGGTCACCGGTTCCGTGGCGCCGTACATAAGTGCAAGTTCCGTGCCGAAGGACCAGCCCACCAGCCACCGGTTCGGCAGGCCGCGGTCCACGGCGAACCGCACCGCGGCCTCGACGTCGAGGCGCTCCCCGATCCCTTCCTCGAAGGATCCCCCGCTGACACCCCGCGGCGAGGAGGTGCCGCGGGTGTTGAAGCGCAGCACCGCGACCCCGGCGAGGGCCGGCAGCCGGTAGGAGGCCTTGCGGTAGACATGCGAATCCATGAAGCCGCCGTGCGTCGGCAGCGGGTGCAAGGTGATGAGGGTCGCCTTGATCTCCCCGGATTCGGGGACCGCCAGTTCGCCCACCAGCCGGTGCCCGTCCGAGGTGCGCAGGTCGACGTTCTCGCGGCGGGCCGGCAGGATGGTGGAAGCGCGGATGGCGGTCGGCGCGGACGGCTGGGTGAAGACGTACGACGCGGGATCAAAAGTCATGCTGTCCACCTTAGCGAAACCGACCAGCGAAACCGGCCAGCGGAACCGGCTAGCGATACCGGTACGTCCGTGTGGTCCAGCAGTTGGTGTGCCAGTGGCGGCGCTCCGCTAGGCCAGCGGCAGCACCAAAGAGATGGTCCTCGGACCAGACCACCAAGTGGGCGATGCCCGGCAGCACGGCCGTGGAGCAGCCGGGGCAGATGTAGGTCTTCTCCGCACGGCTGGCGGTCATGGAGCGGACCATCCATTCACCGTCCGGCGCGCTCTCCCGGCGGGCGAAGCCTGAGCGGGCTCGTTCCAGATCGAGCTCCGGCCCCTGGTTCGCTCCGTACGCCTTCTTTCCAGAAGCAGCACTCTTCCCCGAAGCAGCGCGGCGGGGTCGGTTGGAACGGGGCATGCTTCCATTCTGCCCCAGCCCGGCCGCCTCTTCACTCGCCCCGGCCCCGCCGGCTGGCGGCAGGTAGAGTAGACCGGGTGCGTTTAGTCATAGCCCGTTGCTCCGTCGATTACGTCGGCCGCCTCAAAGCCCACCTCCCTCTGGCCACCCGGTTACTGCTCGTCAAGGCTGACGGCTCCGTCCTGGTCCATTCCGACGGCGGATCCTACAAGCCGCTGAACTGGATGAGTCCCCCGGCGTCGCTGCGGGTGTCCACGCCGGAAGAGGTCGACGTCGAGATCGGCGTGATCGAGCAGTGGACGGTCCAGTCCGCCAAGACCGACGACCGGCTGATCATCAACATCCACGAGCAGCTGCACGACACCTCCCACGAACTGGGCCAGGACCCTGGCCTGATCAAGGACGGCGTCGAGGCGGACCTCCAGCGTCTTCTGGCGGCCCAAATCGAGCTGCTCGGCACCGGTTTCTCGCTGATCCGCCGCGAGTACTTCACCGCGATCGGCCCCGTGGACATTCTGGCCAGGGACGCCGACGGCACCACCGTGGCCATTGAGCTCAAGCGGCGCGGCGACATTGACGGCGTCGAACAGCTCACGCGGTACCTGGAACTGCTGAACCGGGATCCGCTGCTGGCACCGGTCCGGGGAATCTTCGCGGCCCAGCAGATCAAGCCGCAGGCTAAGGTCCTCGCCAAGGACCGCGGAATCGACTGCGTCACCTTGGACTACGACGCCATGCGCGGCGTTGACGACAGCGAGTCCAGACTCTTCTAGGCCGGACTCCGGCCTGCTCCGGGACGCATTCCCGGGCGGATGATTCGCGTTCAGCAGTTCTTTGCACAAATTTTATGCAATTCTCGCTTGCGCCCGTTGACCTGACGCAGGTGACATGAAATTCTTATACAAGTCTTTGTGTAGGTGTTTTTTCATGCTCGCAAGACATGTTGCGAGCGTGAAGCTCCCGCCGCCAAGGCCCGTGAATCCGGACCGAAGCCAAGGTTCTTCTCGCAGAGTGACCAAAGTCCGGTGTGAAGTGCACCGGACTTATTCAAGATCCACAATGAGGAGAAACAAATGGCACAGGGAACCGTGAAGTGGTTCAACGCAGAAAAGGGCTTCGGCTTCATCACCCCGGATGACTCCGACGGTGACGTCTTCGTTCACTACTCCGAGATCCAGACCGGCGGCTTCAAGACTCTCGATGAGAACCAGCGCGTTCAGTTCGAGATCGGCCAGGGCGCCAAGGGCCCCCAGGCTACCGGCGTGACGCTGGTCTAGTCTCCCGCCAGGAACTGCCAAGTGCATTTCCGGTAAAAATGATCCCCGGCATTTGTGCCGGGGATCATTTTTTGCATTGCGGGACGGGGTTTCCCACTCAGCTGCTTTTACCGTCCCACAGCGCGTTTACAGTCCAGCGCGTTTACAGTCCAGGGCGTTTACATCTATGCGCAACCGCATTGTTGGGCCACATTGTTCTGCGGAATTGTCCGGCAGCGCGGGCGCAGAGGCCCAACTGCATTGCCTGCCTACCGCACCAGCGTTCGCAACAGACGCGCGCTCTGCCGGACGGACAGGCCGGGAAGATACGCCCGGCTCAGGGCCCGGCCCATCGCGGGCAGTTGCAGCGGATCCTGGTAATACAGGTAGAGCGTCCGGTAGTCGGGTTTGAAGCGCGATTTGAACGTTGCCAGCGAGCGGAAGCCGTAGACGGGTTCCAAGGCACGGCCCACCACGTCGAGGATTCCCGCCAGACCGTTCGGACCGGCGTCGGCTACCGCGCCGTCCCCGGCCGCGCTGTCCCGTGCCGCCCCGTCCCCGGCCACGCCACCGGCTTCCCCGTCCCCGGCGTCGTCCCCGGCGCCCTCCTTAGCCAGCGGCGAGCCGGAAAGGGAGATGACCTCGACCGTGCGCTTGAGCTCGAGCACGGCGGAAGCGATGAGGAACTCCATGACGCCAGGGAAGGCGTCCCCGCGGCGTCGCATGAAGTCCAGGGTCCAGCTGACCAGCTGGCCGTCCTCATACACGGGCAGCCAGCTCGTGACGCCCTGCACCCGTCCCGAGGCGTCCATGGCCAGGCAGCACAGCACTTCGTCGTCGTCGAGCTCGTCAATGCCGCCCAGCGTGAACCCCATTTCCGGCACCTGCTTTTGCGCCGCCCAGTCTTCGGAGACCTCGATGAGCTGGGCGCGCAGCGCGGCCGGGAATTCGCTGTAGCGTCCCCACACGACGCCGACGCCGGTCTTGGCCGCGCGGTTCAGGGCCGTGCGGACGTTTTGCCATTCCTTGCCCTTGAATTCGAGTTGGCGCACGGCGAGCCTGGTTTCCTGGGCCACAGCCACGCGGCGGAAACCCCTGGCCCGGAACATCGGCCAGAGTTCGGCGGTGCACGAGTAAAAGCACGGGATCAGGGCGTGCTCGGCGCAGTAGCGCATGAACCCTGCCGCGGCTTCCTCACGCAGGGCCGCGGGTCCAAACGGGCCGGCGAGCGTCAAGGCCACGTTGCCGTGCTGCTGATAGGCGACCCCGGCGCGCCGGTCCGCCGTGAACCAGTATTTGTTGGGTTCCCAGAGCGCCATCCAGGACAGCGAGTCGCCGCCCTGGCGGATCAGGTCACGGGCCGCATCGCGGTCCCCGGAACCGGCGTCCGTACGGTTCAGCCCGGTGGCGTGCACCCGCCGCCGCAAGACCAGCCAGACGGCAGCCAGGGCAACACCCCAAAAGATGATGCCGGCAAAGGCGAACAGACTGGCCTCGACGGCGTTCCGGTTCTGGAAGAGGCGGCCGTAGGAGCCCGGAATGGGCAGCGGCAGGTACTGCCGGGCGAGTTCGGCCGCCAGGCCCAGCACTCCGCCGTCACGGTCCATCCCGCCGGCGGCCAGCCACGCCACCGCATAGGCCCCGGTGAGCGCCAGCCAGGTACCGCCGACCACCAGGCCCAGGATCTTCCGGGCCCGCGGCGCCGTCTCCACCCGGAACTGCCGGCGGTTGAACCACAGCAGCAGAACCAGCAGCAGCGGCACGGCCACGAGCGGAAGCACGTGGACAAAGCCCGAACCCATGACGGCCGTCCGGGGCCGGTTGGGGTAGTGCGGGATGCGGGCGAACAGCGCCAGGTACACTGCGGCCAGGGCCGTCACGCCGAGCTGGACGGCGATGGCGATCCGCAGGGCCAACCGGCGTCCCTGCCGCATGCCGTCCGCGCAGATCAGCAGCAGGACCACCGGGACGACTGCCAGCGCAAGGCCCAGTGGGCCCGCGAAACCGGCCCGGCCGGCCTCCAGGCAACTGACGTCGACGGTCCCGCCGCAGTTTTGCTCCAGCTGGCTCAGCGTGGGCAGCGGATTCAACACGACGTCGCGCAACAACGCCAACGGCCCGGTGGGGCTGCTGACCGCCGCCGTGAGGATCGGTCCCACCGCAAAGATGGCAACCGTGAGAGCCAGCAGGTTGCGCGTTTCGCGTCCCGTTGAGCGGTGGCGGTGCAGGGTCCCCCGGTCGTCCTGGATCCACCAGCCCGTGGCTAGGCCGGCGAGGGCCCCGGTGAGCCCCACCACCGTCTCGGGATGCCCGACGTAGAGGACCAGCAGCAGTGACGCGGACACGACGCCGGTCCGCAGGCGCCGCTGCCACAGCGTGGGCAGCAGCCCGCCGGCGGCCAGGGCAACGGCGAGGACGGCGGCGTACGGCCCGATCAGCCGGGCATTGACCATGAGGCCGAGCCAGCCGTCGCCGAGATACCGCGCCGTCTGCGTGGCCAGCAGGTACAGCGTTACCGCCGCGAACTGGCCCGCGAAGTAGAAGACAGCCGTCCGCAGCGTACCCAGGTGCCGCTCGGCAAGGCCCAGCAGCAGCAGGATCATTAGGGACGCTGCCAGGTAGGCCAGCAGATTGGTCGCGAAGAACATGGAGGTGAACAGGGACCACCAGTGACCTGCCCGCAGCCCCGGGGCGCTGACGGAGGCGAGGGGCAGCAGGGCCTGCGGCGGCCCGGAGAGGAAGCTGCCCGTGATGGCACCGGTCACGAGGAAGGCCGCGAGGACGGCCAGGGTGAAGGGCACGGCCCGGAAGTGTGCAAGCGTCCGCCGCATGCCCTGCTGCCATACCCCCAGCCACGATGCGTCCTCGGGACCCCGGCGCGCCGCCGTCGGCGTGTTCGTGTCCACGCTCATGGTGCCATCCCCCAGCGGCGCTCCAGGAAGTCCAGGCCGCCGGGCAGGCCGTTGGCCGCGGTCTCCCACGAGTGCCCCACGTTGGCAATCCGGTGCGTTTCGACAGTGAACCCGGCCTTTCGTGCCGCCTCTGACAGCACGTCCATATACCCGGTGAATTCCGGATCACGCTCCCCCGCGGCGAAGAACACGCCGTGGCCGTCGAAGCGGTCTTTGGCCAGAACGGAGAGCGGCGTCAGCCGGTCAAAGGCCGCCACGTCTGCGCCGAAGGTGGCCTGGATGGTCTTGTCGCGCTCCTTGGCCAGGGCCGGTTCTTTCTCGCTGGAGAACGCCAGCGCGGCGCCGTAGACGTTGGGATGCCTCGTAACCATCTGCATGGCGCATGTACCGCCGAAGGAGAAGCCGCCCACGGCCCAGTTCCGGGGATCGGGGTCGACGTCGAACGTGCGGTTGATCCAGTCGGGCACGTCCCGGGCCAGGAAGGTGTCCGCCCGGGCAATCCGGCTGTCCATGCACAGCGTGTTCGCCGAGGCTGAGCCGTTAGGATCGACCACCACCGTCACGGGCGCCACCCCTGCATGCTGTGCGGCAAAGTTATCGAGACGACTCTGGAGCGCGCCGCCGGTCAGCCAGTCGGCGGGGCTGCCCGGCTGGCCGGAGAACAGCACGAGGACAGGCAGGGCGGGCCTGGGGGAACTCTGGTAGGCCGGCGGAAGGTAGACGTAGGCGTCCCGGCTCTGGAAGCCGGAAACTGTGCCGGGGATCGCGGCCTTGCCCATGACGCCCGCCGGAAGGTCCCGGGGTGCGTGCCACTGTTCGAGTCCTGTGGCACGCGGAGCGCCGGCCGCACGCCCCAGGCCGGCGTCGAGCGTCGGGATCCGGGCCACGGCGGCCCCGGTCAGGTCGCCGACGGTGTGGTTCAGGCCGAAGTAGATGTTGATCTGCACGGCGCAAAGCGCCAGGACGGCCAGGAAGGCGGCCGTGGCGGCGGCGCGTGAACGCCAGGCTTTCGTCCGGTTCTGTCCGACGCCGTTCCGAAGATTGACACTATTCCGGAGACCAACGAGGCGCAGGAGCAGCAACAGCAAGGCCGCGACGGCGGCTGCGGACCACGCCAACGGCTCCGCGGGAAGTTCCGAGGGGAAGACAGAGACCGCATAAATCAGGAACCAGTGCAGGGCCGCGACGAGCGCCACGGCGAGCAGGACCACCCCTGCGAGGGTAACTGAGGCCGGGCCGGGGGGACGCCACCGGCGGCCGCGCCGGAAGACGGTGTGCCACAGGAGGTAGGCCAGGCCCGCGGCACCGGCGGCCCACGCGGCCCACGCAACGGGGCCGTCGACCACGCGCAGGTCGTCGATGAGATCCACCGGCGTTAGCGCCAGGTGCCGACGCCGATGACGGGTCCGGCCTCAAGCCAGGACGACAATCCTGCGTAGGCGTCGAATTTCATCGCGAGCAGGACTTGCTGCCCCTCGTAGCGGAGCTCCACGATCACAGCGTCAGGCTGGACCTTGAGGAGCTCGGACTCGGTGGGCTTGCGCCGGCCCAACAGCTCCAGCGAGCTGCGCCGGTAGGTGTGCTTGGGGCGCACGCTGAGTGAGACCACGCGGAACCACTCCAAGTCGTTGTCCTGATAACGACAAACCCCCATCTGCCAGCTCTTTCCAGCTGTGCAAATGGAGGCGTCCACTGTGCCGAGGGCGCGCCGCAGATTGAAGCGGCGCACCCCCGCAAGGCACAGTGCAAAGACCAGCAACGCAAAGGCAGTTGCCAGGACGATGAACGGCAAACCAATATCGTTCATCAAGGTCGTGCTAGCGGATCCCCGCAGTAGCCGCTTCGCCCATTTGGGCGTTGTCAGCAACAATAACCACCCTGTTGTTGTCGACGGAGAAGAATCCGCCGTCGACAGCTACAGTGATCCGGTCACCGGAAACCGGCTCGATGGCCAGTTCACCTTCGGCCAGAATCGCCAGCAGGGGCGAGTGGCCGGGCAGGATTCCGATTTCACCATCGCTGGTGCGGGCCTTGACCATCTTGGCCGCTCCGGACCACACGAAGTGATCCGCTGCGACAATCTCAACCTCAAGCTCAGCCATATTACTTGGTCTGTTCCTGGATCTTGGCCCACTGGCGCTCGACGTCGTCCAGGCCGCCGACGTTGAAGAACGCCTGCTCTGCAACGTGGTCAAGGTCACCGTCGCAGATCGCGGTAAAGCCTTCAACGGTGTCCTTGATGGACACGGTGGAGCCTTCGACGCCGGTGAACTGCTTGGCGGTGTAGGTGTTCTGCGAGAGGAACTGCTGGATGCGGCGTGCACGCGACACGACGATCTTGTCTTCTTCAGAGAGTTCGTCAACGCCGAGGATGGCGATGATGTCCTGAAGTTCCTTGTTCTTCTGCAGGATCTGCTTGACGCGGACGGCCGTGTTGTAGTGGTCGTGGCCGATGTACTGCGGATCCAGGATGCGGGAGGTCGACGTCAGCGGGTCAACGGCCGGGTACAGACCACGGGAGGCGATTTCACGGGAAAGTTCCGTGGTCGCGTCGAGGTGTGCGAAGGTCGTGGCCGGAGCCGGGTCGGTGTAGTCATCTGCGGGAACGTAGATGGCCTGCATCGAGGTGATGGAGTGGCCCTTGGTGGATGTGATGCGCTCCTGGAGGAGGCCCATCTCGTCAGCCAGGTTGGGCTGGTAGCCCACAGCCGAAGGCATGCGGCCGAGGAGGGTAGAAACCTCGGAGCCTGCCTGGGTGAAGCGGAAGATGTTGTCGATGAAGAGCAGCACGTCCTGGTTCTGCACATCGCGGAAGTACTCCGCCATGGTCAGTGCAGACAGTGCCACGCGCAGACGCGTTCCCGGCGGCTCATCCATCTGGCCGAACACAAGGGCGGTGTCCTTGAGGACGCCTGCCTCTTCCATTTCGACCCAGAGGTCGTTACCTTCACGGGTACGCTCGCCGACACCGGCGAACACCGAGGTGCCACCGAAGTTGCGGGCAACACGGGTGATCATTTCCTGGATCAGCACGGTCTTGCCGACGCCGGCACCACCGAACAGACCGATCTTGCCACCCTTGATGTAGGGGGTAAGGAGGTCGATCACCTTGATGCCGGTCTCCAGCATCTCGGTGGAGCCTTCCAGGGTCGCGAAGGCGGGAGCCTTGCGGTGGATCGGCCAGTGGTCGGCCGCCTGGATCTCGGACTCTTCAACGTCCAGCGGCTTGCCGAGGACATTGAAGATGTGGCCCTTGACGCCGTCGCCCACGGGCACGGAGATCGGGGCGCCGGTGTCCACAACATTGGTACCGCGGACGAGTCCGTCGGTGGCCTGGAGGGAGATGGCACGGATGAGGTTGTCGCCCAGGTGCAGGGCAGTCTCGAACGTGATGGTGCGGGTCTCACCGTTGAGAGTGATCTCGGTGGTGAGTGCGTTGTAAATCGAGGGGATTGCGTCAGCCGGGAATTCGACGTCGACAACCGGGCCAATAACGCGTGCAATACGGCCGGTGGCACCGGTCGTTGCGGCTACGCGTTCGGTAGCAGTGGCAGTCATCTCTCTCACTTCACTCAGTAGATGGCGTGGGGTTAAGTTTATCTCTTGGTGCAGGTACAGCTGGATCCGGCGTCGGGCTGGCTAGGACGCGCTCAAGGCGTCGGCACCGGCCACGATTTCGGAAAGCTCCTGCGTAATTTCAGCCTGGCGGGCAGTGTTGCGCAGACGCGTGTATTTCTTGATGAGTTCCGTGGCGTTGTCGCCAGCGGACTTCATCGCCCGCTGGCGGGCGGCGAGCTCGGAAGCTGCTGCCTGCAACATGGCGGCGAAGATACGTGATTCGATGTAGCGCGGCAGCAGGGCATCGAGGACCTGCTCCGTTTCCGGCTCGAATTCGTAGAGCGGCAGCAGGTCCGACTCGGACGCGGCGGTCTCTTCGACAACCTCGAGCGGCAGCAGACGGACGACCGTCGGCTCCTGGGTCACCATCGACTTGAAGCGGGTGTACACGACGTGGATCTCGTCGACACCGCCCTCTTCTTCGTAGGCGGCTGCGAAGTCGGTCAGCAGTGCTTCGCTGACTTCCTTCGCGGTCGCAAACTCCGGTGCATCCGTATTGCCGGTCCACACCCGGTGGTACGGCCGGTTCCGGAAGTCGAAGTACGCCTGCGCCTTGCGGCCGACCAGGAATGTCTTGACTTCTTTGCCTTCCGCGTGGAGCAGCTCGTTAAGGCCTTCGGCCTGCTTGAGGACGCTCGCGGAATATGACCCTGCGAGGCCACGGTCCGAGGTGATCACCAGGACGGCGGCCCGGCGGATCTGGGCCGGCTCGGTGACCAGCGGGTGGTCGACTTCGCTCTGGCTTGCGACAGCAGAAACGGCACGCGTGATCGCGTTCGCGTAAGGCAGTGAAGCTGCTACGCGTGCGCGGGCCTTGCCGATGCGCGAGGTAGCGATCAGTTCCATCGCCTTGAAGATCTTGCGCATCGACGTCGTCGAGCTGATCTTCTGGCGGTAGACCCGGATCTGGGCTCCCATACTTATCCTTTCCTAAGATCCCGATGGCCGGGACTGCCGGAACCCGTGCGGGTCCCGGCAGTTCCTGCCAGCGAAACTAGCGCTTCTGCTTGACGATTTTTTCCTGGTCGACCTGATCCTCGCCGATGGCGTTGTGCTCCTCATGGCCCGCACCGACCAGGAGGTTGTCCCCCTCGCCGAAGAAGCCCTTCTTGAAGTCCACGATCGAGGTCTTCAGCGCTTCAGCGGTGTCGTCGTCCATGACGTTGGTCTGGGCCAGCGTCGTCAGGATGGAGGACTTGTGCTTGAGGTGCTCCAGGAACTCGGTCTCGAAGCGGTTGATGTCTTCAACCGGAACGTCGTCGAGGTAGCCGTTGGTACCGGCCCAGATGGAGACGACCTGGTTCTCGACCGGGAACGGCGAGTACTGGCCCTGCTTGAGCAGTTCCATCAGGCGTGCACCACGGGTCAGCTGCTGGCGCGAAGCTGCGTCGAGGTCCGAGGCAAACATGGCGAAGGCCTGCATGTCGCGGTACTGGGCCAGTTCCAGCTTCAAGGTACCGGAGACCTTCTTCATGGACTTGACCTGGGCGGCGCCACCGACGCGGGAGACGGACACACCGACGTCGACAGCGGGACGCTGGTTGGCGTTGAAGAGGTCCGACTGCAGGAAGATCTGGCCATCGGTGATGGAGATCACGTTGGTCGGGATGTAGGCCGAAACGTCGTTCGCCTTGGTCTCGATCAACGGCAGACCGGTCATCGAGCCTGCACCGAGCTCGTCCGAGAGCTTGGCACAACGCTCCAGCAGACGGGAGTGCAAGTAGAAGACGTCGCCCGGGTAGGCTTCGCGTCCCGGCGGGCGGCGGAGCAGCAGCGACACTGCACGGTAAGCCTCGGCCTGCTTGGAGAGGTCATCGAACACGATGAGGACGTGCTTGCCGCCGTACATCCAGTGCTGGCCGATGGCCGAGCCGGCGTACGGTGCCAGGTACTTGAAGCCTGCGGGGTCGGACGCGGGGGAAGCCACGATGGTGGTGTATTCCAGTGCGCCGTTGTCCTCCAGAGTCTGGCGGACGGCCGCGATCGTGGACGCCTTCTGGCCGATGGCGACGTAGATGCAGCGGACCTGCTTGGTGACATCGCCGGAAGCCCAGTTGGCCTTCTGGTTGATGATCGTGTCGATCGCGATCGCCGACTTGCCGGTCTGGCGGTCGCCGATGATCAGCTGACGCTGGCCGCGGCCGATCGGGATCATCGCGTCGATGGCCTTCAGGCCCGTCTGCATCGGCTCGTGGACCGACTTACGCTGGGTCACGCCGGGCGCCTGGAGTTCCAGGGCACGGGTGGTCTCGGCCTTGATGTCGCCGAGGTCATCGATGGGCTGGCCCAGCGGGTCAACCACACGGCCGAGGAAGGCGTCGCCGACCGGCACGGACAGAACCTGCCCGGTGCGGTGGACTTCCTGGCCTTCTTCGATTCCGGTGAAGTCACCGAGGATGATGACACCGATTTCGCGGACGTCAAGGTTCTGGGCAAGGCCCAGGGTGCCGTCTTCGAAGCGAAGCAGCTCGTTCGCCATGACCGAGGGAAGGCCCTCAACACGGGCGATGCCGTCACCTGCGGTTGTTACACGGCCGACCTCTACGCGCTCTGCGTTTCCGGGTTCGTAGGACGCCGCGAACTCGTTCAACGCATTACGGACGTCGTCGGCGTTGATGGTCAATTCGGCCATCTGCAGTCCCTGCTCTCCTGTTTCGTGATCATCGTTGCTCACGATGACCGGGGTTTCTTGTCGTTAGGTTGTGCTTGTCCGGCTAGCCGGCAAGCTGACGGTGAAGTTCACCCAGACGGGTCAGGAGGGAAGCGTCAACCACTTCATCCCCAACCTGGATCCGGATTCCACCGATCAGTGCCGGGTCAACGTTGATGTTGATCTTGAGCTCGCGCCCATAGAGGGCGTTGAGCCCCGCCTGCAGGCGGCTGGTCTGGGTCTCCGTCAGCGGACGGGTGACGCTGACCGTTGCAATCCAGCGCTGCTGGCGTTTGGCGGCAAGCTCGGCGAAACGGCCAACGAGCTTGGTGACCTTGAGCCCGCGAGGTGCCGTGACGGCCTGTCCGATCAGGACTTTCGCTTCCTCGCTCGCACCGGGTACGAGCTTCTCGGCGAGGGACACCTTGGCGGCCGGGCTGGCCTGCGGCTCGGACAGAGCGCGCTGGACCTCGTGGCTGGACTCGACGGACTGGTTGAAGGTGAACAGGTCGTTCTCCAGCGATTCCAGCCCGGTGAGCCCGGAGGCAGAGACGGCCGACTTGTTCTCGGCAACTGCGATGACCACCGAAGCGGCAAGGGTCTCGAGTGCATCGCCGATATCCCGTGCCGACGCCCAGCGGGAGCTGGCCAGTCCGGCAGCGATCTCAACAGCATCAGGGGATACTTTTCCGCTGAAGAGCTGCTTGATCAGCGCCGACTTTTCGTCGGCGCTCCGGGACGGGTCAGTCAAGGCGCGGCGCAAGCCAGCCGAGCTGTCCACCGTGCCCAGGATTCCGAAGAGTTCCTTTGCCAACTGCAGCGACGCGGAGGGAAGCTTGGCTTCCAGTGCCGCCAGCGCAGCGGCCAGCGATTCGCTCGATACACCTGCCATTACTTAGCTACACCCGCGTTCTGGTTCTCCAGATCTGCCAGGAAGCGGTCAACCACTCGGGCCGACCGTGCGTCGTCGCTCAGCGACTCGCCGACGATGCGGCTTGCCAGCGTCGTGGCCAGCGTCCCGACCTCCGTGCGCAGCGACACAACGGCCGCCTGGCGCTCGGATTCGATCTGGGCGTGGGCCTGAGCGGTGATGCGGGCAGACTCGGCACCCGCCTTCTCCTTCAGTTCTGCAAGGATCTGGGCACCTTCGGCGCGTGCTTCCTCACGGATGCGGTTGGCTTCCGCGCGGGCGTCCGTGAGCTGCTGCTTGTACTCTTCGAGTGCAGCGGAGGCCTCGGCCTGGGCCTTTTCGGCCTTGGCGATGCCGCCCTCAATGGCCTCGGCCCGCTCTGCGAAGGTCTTCTCGAACATCGGGACAACGTACTTGACCACGATGAACATGAGGACAGCAAAGCCGGCGAAGACGACAAGCATCTCCCAAGGATTGGGAACGAGGGGGTTAGTACCGCCTTCGGTGGCGGCTGAGATGATCGCTTGATGCATATTTCACCCGTCCTTATCTACTCGGTTCTGGATGTTCGGTTGTTCTGTTTACTTGAGAACGAACGCGAAGACCAGGCCCAGGATGGCGAGGGCTTCAGTCAGCGCAAGGCCGAGGAATGCGATCGGCTGCAGGACGCGCTGGGCTTCCGGCTGACGTGCCACGCCGTTGATGTAGGCAGCGAACACGAGACCCACGCCGATACCACCGCCGATGGCGGAGAGGCCGTAGCCGACGAGGTTGAGGGAGCCGTTGATGGAGCCTTCCATTTTTGTTCCTTTCAAGATGCCACCCATGTGGCAGGTTGTTTGGGTTGCTTCATCCCCGTGAGGGGAAGACTATGTTTTGCGCCGGTTGACGCTGTGCCTGACGCTTTGCGCCTGCGGCGGCGGGCCTAGTGGCTGTCGGCGTGGAGCGCGCCCTCGATGTAGATCGCGGTCAGCAGTGTGAAGACGTAGGCCTGGAGCACCATGATCAGCGCTTCGAGCATGTACATGGCAATGGCGCCGCCAAGGACGAGTACGGACGCGCCCTTGAGCAGAACGCTTTCCTGCATGACGAGGAATTCAACGCCTGCACCGGCGATCATCACGATCAGGTGGCCGGCCAGCATGGTGGCGAACAGACGGAGGCTGTGCGTGACCGGACGGACCAGGAAGTTGGAGATGATCTCGATCGGAATGACGATCGGGAGGATGTACCAAGGGACACCGGTAGGAACGGTGGCCAGCTTGAAGTAGCGCAGGCCGTTCTTCTTGACGCCGATGCCGATCCAGGTGACATAGACGATCGCGGCGAGCACGTAGGCTCCGCCGACGTGCGAGAAGGTCGGGAGCTGGATGACGGGGATAGCACCGTAGATGTTGTTCACCAGGATGAAGAAGAAAAGGGTGAACAGCAGCGGGACATACTTCATGAAGTCCCTGCCGCCGATGATGTCCTTGGCGATACCATTGCGGACGAAGCCATAAGCTGCCTCGCCTGCGAACTGCAGCTTGCCGGGGACCAGCTGCTGCTTCCGCGCAGCTAGCACAAAGAATGTAGCGATAATGACGACCGACAGGATTACCAGCAGCATCTGCTTGGAGAATCCTTCGGCCGCACCCCAGGGCAGGATAGCCGGCAGGTGAAGTTCTTCAATTCCAGGAGGCGTGAAGGTTCCTGAATCTTGGGCCGGGAGCGCAAGCGCGATCAACGCGTTTCCTCTCTGCAGTGTCCATCATTGGGCGTCGGGCGGGGACCGGCGACATTACTGCCCGCCTCTCCCCCTGTGAAATTATTTGGCATTACTGTTCCTCGTCCTGGGACGGGCCACGTGCAGCATTGCCGTCACCAGCTGAAGTTCCATTACTGGTGAGACCGTGCATATGAGATAGATAGAACCCTCCCGCAGCTCCAAGCAGAGCGCCTGCGAGCACAATCCAGCGGGTTCCCCACAGATTATCCAGTCCCCACCCTATCAAACTCCAGACGACGATTCCGCCAACAATGTAGCTAAAGACGGCGATGCCGGCGTTGTATCCGCCGTCACTGTCATCGGTTGATACACCGGGGGCGCCGGGGGTGGATTTAGGCGATTTGCGGCTAAACATCGGTGCCGCCTCTTCGGGTGTCGGGATCGTTGTAAATCTGGAGTCTGGCCTTGCTGAAGCCGTAAATTTCGGCTGCCTGCCAAAACACCACGGTCACGACGGCGCCGATCAGGAACCAGCGGCCGTGCAACCAGGCCGGAGCCCCAATGACGAAGAGGACTACAGCAAAGCCGACAACCTTGACGAAGTACGTCGCGACGAACAGTCCGATCGCTCCGGAAGGGTTGTTGCGGCCGACGAAGTGGCCCACCGCGAGGCTGATCGCAAAGAACGCCATCACCAGCGCTCCCCCGAAGAGAGCGGACCAGAACCCCACGGCACCGTTGAAGACGAAGGCGGCAAGGCCGCTCAGCACCAGGGCAACAGCGGAGGCGGCCGAGCTCATGGCCAGAAGCCTGAGCCAGAGGGACTTTGTGGGGCCGGAGACACCAACAGGTCCGTTGCCGGAAGCGGGTCCCGGTTCGGCGTTGGAGGTCATGAGATCCCAATCGTCGCTGGCGTAAGGCTGGTCAAGGTGGGCGGCGAAGAGCCGCCCCTGAATTCTACATCAGATAGAAATTATTCTGAAAATTCCCTGTGAACGCAGCATCCCTGGCTATTCGGAGGTGCCGGCCACCTGGCGGGGCCCGCGCTGGCGCAGGTACGGCAAAGCGGTCACCACGGCCAAAACTGCTGCGGCGGCCAGATCAACGGCGAGGACGATATGCCAGGGGAAGATCGCGAACGCGAGGCCGCCGAACGCGAGGATGCAGGTCCACAGGTACATCAGCACGACGGCGCCGCGGTGCGAGTATCCGATGTCCAGCAGCTTGTGGTGCAGGTGTCCGCGGTCCGCCGACCATGGCGAGCGGCCCAGCGCGGTCCGCCGCACCACCGCCAGGCACAGGTCTAGGAGCGGCAGGAACAGCACGGCGAACGGCAGGAGGATCGGGATCACGGTGGGGATGCCGTTGGCCCGGTCGTAGAGTCCGGAACTGATCTGGCCGGTGGAGACGACGCCGGCCGATGCCATGAGCAGGCCGATCAGCATCGCCCCCGAATCGCCCATGAAGATCTTGGAGGGAAACCAGTTGTGCGGCAGGAACCCGACGCAACTGCCCACCACGACGGCGGTCAGGAGGGTGGCCAGGTCCGAGCGGTCCAGCAGGACGGCGGTCCGGTGGACCCAGTAGGCCGTGAGGAAAAACGCCGCTCCCCCGATGATGGCCACGCCTGCGGCGAGGCCGTCCAGCCCGTCGATGAAGTTGAACGCGTTCATGGTGGTCACAATCAGCCCGGCCGTCAGCGCGATGCTCACGGCCTCGTTCTGGATCACGAACGGTTCGGGGATGAACGGGATAATCGTCATCCGGACTCCCCAGGTGGCCACGACCAGTGCCGCGGCGCTTTGGCCGATGAGCTTGATCCACCAGCGCAGATCGAGCAGGTCGTCCGCGACGCCGACCAGCACGATGACGGCTGCCCCGGCAAGGATGCCCCAGGGCGCGGTGTTGTTGCGGAAGATGTCCTTAACGAAGAAGGAACTGCTGGCCAGGACCAGTGCCACCAGGACTCCGGCGAAGATGCCGAGCCCGCCAAGCCGGGAGACCGGCGTCGAATGCATGTCGCGGCTGCGGATCGGGGCAAACAGCTCCAGCTTGTTGCCTACAAGGCGGGCACTCCAGGTGGCCGCGTAGCTCACGACGGCGGCGGTCAGCATCATGAGCAGGTACATGATCACGGGAAGACCACCAGCCCGGTGCCATCGGCGCAGACACTACACGGCGGCACGTTCCGCAGCCGCGGAGGCACCGCTGAGCTGCGGAAATTGGGTGGATTCAATTGCCGTGGAACTGTCTTTCGAAAAATGAAACTTCTCCGTCGCCGTGCGCAGGGCAGGCAGTGCGTAGTGCCTGACAGGGCTGTATTAGAGTGGACTCTAGTCAAGATACTAATGCCAACGGCCACCTGTCTTCGCGTCACACGGCCCTCCGCCGGCGGGAAAACCACTGACGGTCGTGCTGAAAGGACCCCGCGATGACCCCCTCGGTTGCAGTGGCCGCCGTGACGTTTGACCGTCCCAGGGAGCTGGCTGTCCTGCTGGACGCCATCAACAACCAGAGCGCCGCGGTCCGCTCCATTTGCCTCGTCGACAGCGGCACCGCGCCGTCCCGGGACGTCGCGAACCGGCACGCCAATGTGGACTATGTCCGGTCCGAGGCGAACCTCGGCGGTGCCGGCGGATTCTCGCTGGCCATCCTCAAAGCCGTCGCCAGCGGCGCGGACTGGATCTGGATGATGGATGACGACGCCGAGCCGGCGGATCCGGAATGCCTCGCCACGTTGCTCCGCGAGGCACAGGACCGCGGCCTCGAGGCCGTCGTGCCGCTCGTGGTGGCCCCAGGCCACCCGGACCAGCTGTCCTTTTTCTTCCGGCTGGGAGGCAAGGTCACCCACGAGCGTGCGGAGGTGGAAAAGGTCGGTTTCCTGCCCGGCGACGGACACTTCTTCAACGGCGCCCTGATCCGGTCCGACGTTTTCTTCAAGGTCGGACTGCCGGACATGCGCCTGTTCATCCGCGGCGACGAGGTGGACTTCACGCTCAGGCTCCGCAAGGCCGGGATCCGTTTCGGCACGGTCACCACCGCTGCCATCAGCCACCCGCACGCCTTCTCCGAAACCAAGCACGTCTTCGGCGCACGGTGGCACGTGATCGTTCCGGATTCCGCCTTCAAGCGCTACTTCTACTACCGGAACCGCGGCTACATGATCCGCCGCCATTTCCGGGTGAAATCCTTCATCGCGGATGTGGGCGGCTACCTCGGCTACTTCCTGCGCAGCGGTGACTTCCGCGGGCTCGCGCACTGGTTCTCCGCGTTTTCCGCGGGGCTCCGCGGCAAGGGCTTCGGCCCGCTGGAGGACCAGAAGTTCTAACCGTCCGCGCCAGGCGGACAGGTTGTATTCCTAGGGCTGCCGGCGGAGCTGCGGCAGCCGCCGGCGCAGCAACAGGCCCAGCAGCACCCAGGGCTCGCCGAAGACCCGGTAGGCCACCCGCTGGGGGTGCAGCATGAGCCGCCAGGCCCACTCGAGACCGAGCCTGCCGATCCAGCGCGGCGCCAGTTTCTGGACGCCGGCAATTTGTTCGATGGCGCCACCGACGGTGCAGTAAACGGCGGGCGGGAGCGCGGCCAGCCGGCGTGCCAGGACCTGTTCCTGCAGCGGCATGCCGAGGCCAAGGAGCACCAGCTGCGGGCGCAGCCGGGAAAGCCATTCGACGGCGGTTTCCTCAACGTCGCAGTTCCAGCCCTCGCCGGGCATGCCGTCCACCCGAGCCCCGGGGACGATCTGCTGCAGCTTCGCCACGGCGCCCGCGTTGGCCACGGAGCCGGCCCCTATGACCGCAATCCTTTCGAGGCCCTGGACGTTGCCCAGGGCGGGAATCCAGTCGGTCGAGCCCAGTCGGTAGTCCATCACCGGCGCCCTTCCGTCGTCCTCTTCACCCGTCTTGGCCCAGAGCCAGAGCACGGGCGCGCCGTCGATCAGCACCACGTCGGCGTTCGCGTAGAAGGATCGAAAGGTGGGCTCGGAGTGCAGCAGCGTCACGCTGTGCAGATTGTGACCCACCACGAACCGGGTCCCGCCCTCGGCCACAAACGTACCCAGGACCGCGGTCAGCTGGGACACCGTCAGCGGAGTGGCATCGACGTCGAGAAACGGGACGGACTGGCGCTCGAGCGTCATGCGGAGCCGGACCCTGCGCCCGGCGCGGCGCCTGGCTCGGGCTCGACCGGTTCCGGCAATACAGGCTCCGGCGCATCCAAGGTCGGCTCAACCGGCCCCGGTGCGTCCGGGGCGTTGCCGTCGACGTCCACCAGCCCGGGGACCACGGCCCGCAAACGCTCGAGGCTGATGGCGCCCTGGCGGACCACGCGCAAAGGCAGGGCGGTCGCGTCGATGATGGTCGAGGCGAGGGCCTCGGCACCGCCGGTGGGCCGGGGTCCGTCCTCAAGGTAGACCTCCACGGATTCCGCGAGCTGCGCCTCGGCCTCCGCAGCGGTCTGCGCCGCCGCGTGCCCGGTGCGGTTCGCGGAGGAGACGGCAAGCGGCCCGGTAAGGGTCAGCAGGTCCTGGGCGACGTCGTCGGCCGGGATCCGCAGGGCCACTGTCCCCTTGGTCTCGCCGAGATCCCAGTCAAGGGAGGGCTGGGCATGCAGGATCAGGGTCAGGCCGCCGGGCCAGAACGCCTCGGCCAGGCGCCGCGCCTCGGCCGGAACGTCCGTGGCGAGTCCGTCGAGCGCGTTCAGCCTGGGGATCAGCACGGGTGGCGGCATCTTCCGGCTCCGGCCCTTGGACGCGAGCAGCAAGGTCACGGCAAGGGGTGAAAAGGCGTCGGCGGCAATGCCGTAGACGGTGTCCGTGGGGAAAACCACGCACTTGTTCTCACGGATGGCCCGCTGGGCGTGTTCGAGTCCTGCGGCGCGCTGCTCAGCTGCCGTGCAATCGTAGCTAGTCGTCACTGCCTTATTCTTTCATCACTTGTCGCACGTTTTTGACGCCGCCAGACCTCGCGTTGTCAGATCAGACACTGCCAGCACAGCGCTGGTGGCGCGGTCCTTGCCGTTGAGGTCCACGTGCGTTTGCACCTCGGACCACAGCCCGGTCCGGTCGAGCATCGCGGCGATCCACTGTGACTGCACTTCAGCGTGCTCCATCACGAAGTAGCCGCCGGGTACCAGCAGCCGGGCGGCCGAGGCGGCCGCCGCCGTCGGAAGTTCCATGCCGTCCGCTCCCCCGCCGTAGAGCGCCACCGGGGGATCGTGCAGTGCCACTTCGGGTTCATTCGGGATCGCTTCGGCCGGAATGTACGGCGGGTTGGAGACGACGACGTCGAACGTGCCATTGTGTTCGGGCAGCGCGTCGCGCAGGTCGCCGCGGACGAGGTGGACGCCCAGGGGCAGGAGGTTTTTCGCCGCCCAGGCGTGCGCGAACTCGCTGTACTCCACCGCGTAAACCTCGGCTCCGGGGACCTCGTGAGCGATCGACCCCGCGATCGCGCCGGACCCGGTGCCCAGGTCCACCACTTTGGGATGCGGCATGCCCTGGAGGCGGTCAATCACCAACTGGACCACGGATTCCGTTTCCGGGCGCGGGATGAACACGCCGGGGCCGACTGAGAGTTCGAGGTACCGGAAGTGCGCCACACCTGTGATGTGCTGCAGCGGAATCCGCTGCGCCCGTTCGGCGACGAGGTCCGCATACCCCTCCGGTGCTGGGGAATCGCCGAGCATCAGCGCGCGCAGCCGGCCGAGCCCGACGCCGAGCAGGTGTTCGGCCAAAAGCTCGGCGTCGACGCGCGGGCTGGGCACACCGGCCGCGGCCAGCACCGCCGTCGCCTCTCGCACGGCCTCCGCAAGGCTGGGGCGGTTGCCTGCTGTCATCACAGGCCCGGACCTATTCGCCGATGGCGTCGAGCCGGGACTGCTCGTCCAGTTCGATGGCCGACTGGATCACCGGTTCCAGGTCGCCGTTCATGACCTGGTCCAGGTTGTACGCCTTGTAGCCGGTGCGGTGGTCCGCGACCCGGTTTTCGGGGTAGTTGTACGTGCGGATGCGCTCCGAGCGGTCCATGGTGCGGATCTGCGACTTGCGCTGGGCCGAGTTCTCAGCGTCGATCAGCTCCTGCTGGTGCGCCAGGATGCGGGCACGCAGCACGCGCATGCCGGCTTCACGGTTCTGCAGCTGCGACTTCTCGTTCTGCATGGCCACGACGATGCCGGTGGGAAGGTGGGTGATGCGCACGGCCGAGTCTGTGGTGTTGACCGACTGTCCGCCGGGTCCGGAGGACCGGTAAACATCGATCTTGAGATCGTTTTGGTTGATCTCAAGCTCTTCGGGCTCGTCCACTTCGGGGAGCACCAGCACACCGGCGGCCGAGGTGTGGATGCGGCCCTGGGATTCGGTGACGGGGACGCGCTGCACGCGGTGCACCCCGCCTTCGAACTTGAGACGCGCGTACACGCCCTCAGCCGGGTCGTTCGAGCTGCCCTTGACGGCCATCTGGACGTCCTTGTACCCGCCGAGGTCCGATTCGGTGGCGGAAATGATTTCGGTCTTCCAGCCCCGGGATTCGGCATAGCGGCTGTACATCCGCAGCAGGTCCGCGGCGAACAGCGCGGCCTCGTCGCCGCCTTCGCCGCCCTTGACTTCGAGGATCACGTTGCGGGCGTCGTCCGGGTCCCGCGGGATCAGCAGCCGGCGCAACTTGGCCGCCGCCGTCTCCAGCGACGCCTCCAGCTCGGGCACCTCCGCGGCGAATTCGGGGTCCTCGTCCGCCATTTCCTTGGCAGCCGCCAGGTCATCGCGGAGGCCTTCCCAGCGGTGGTAAGCCTCGACAATGCCGTTCAGCTGGGCCGAACGCCGCCCCAGTTTCCGGGCCAGCCGCTGGTCAGCGTAGACAGCCGGATCCCCCAGCTGGGCCTGGATAGCATCATGCTCGTCCAGCAGGCCCTGTACGGACTCAAACATTTTCAAACCTCTTTCGACTCGATACCAAGTCTAGTAACTGCAACGCGGGGTCACTTACCGCCCATTCCGGGGGCCCCAATGGGCCGTATCTGACCCCGCGTTGCTGTGGGCAGAGCTCCACGCGAAAGCGGGCAAACAGCAAAGCCGCTCAAAATATGCCGGCCAGGGAACGGCCGGCATATTTTGAGCGGCTAAAGCCAGCTACTTGTCGTTATCGGACTTCGCGCCGAGCGTCGTCTTCTGCACCTGCATGAGGAACTCGACGTTGCTCTGGGTCTCCCGGATCTTGTTGGTCAGCAGCTCAAGGCTCTGCTGCGTTTCGAGTCCGGAGAGGACGCGGCGCAGCTTCCACATGATCTTGACTTCCTCGGCGGAGAGCAGGTTCTCTTCGCGGCGGGTGCCGGACGCGTTGACGTCCACGGCCGGGAAGATGCGCTTGTCAGCCAGCTGGCGGGACAGGCGGAGCTCCATGTTGCCGGTGCCCTTGAACTCTTCGAAGATGACCTCGTCCATCTTGGAGCCGGTCTCGACGAGCGCGGTGGCCAGGATGGTCAGCGAGCCGCCGTTTTCGATGTTGCGGGCTGCACCGAAGAAGCGCTTCGGCGGGTACAGCGCCGCGGAGTCCACACCACCGGACAGGATGCGGCCGGAGGCCGGTGCTGCCAGGTTGTAGGCGCGGCCCAGGCGGGTCATGGAGTCCAGGAGCACCACGACGTCCATGCCCATTTCCACGAGGCGCTTGGCGCGCTCGATGGAGAGTTCGGCCACGGTGGTGTGGTCGTCGGCGGGACGGTCGAAGGTGGAGGCAATGACCTCGCCCTTGACGGTGCGCTGCATGTCCGTGACTTCTTCGGGGCGTTCGTCAACGAGGACCATCATGAGGTGGACCTCAGGATTGTTGGTGGTGATGGCGTTGGCGATGGACTGCAGGATGAGGGTCTTGCCGGCCTTCGGCGGCGAAACGATCAGCCCGCGCTGGCCCTTGCCGATCGGGGCCACGAGGTCGATGACGCGGGGGCCGATCTTCTTCGGGTCCGTCTCGAGGCGCAGGCGCTCGGAGGGGTACAGCGGAACGAGCTTCGCGAATTCGACGCGGTCCTTGAGTTCCTCGGGGGTCTTGCCGTTGACCGAGGTGGTGCGGACCAGGGCGTTGAACTTCTGGCGGGCGGACTGCTGGCTGCGGTCCTCGCCTTCGCGCGGGGCGCGGATGGCGCCGACGACGGCGTCGCCCTTGCGCAGGTTGTACTTCTTGACCTGGGCGAGCGAGACGTAAACGTCGTTCGGGCCCGGCAGGTAGCCCGAGGTGCGGATGAACGCGTAGTTCTCGAGCACGTCAAGGATGCCGGCGACCGGCAGGAGGACATCGTCCTCGGTGACCTCGACGTCGTCGACGTCCGGCCCCTGCGCGCGGCCGCGCCGACGGTCGTTCCGGTCGCGGAAGCGGTCGTTGCGCGAGGAGTTGTCGCGGCTGTCCTGCTGGCCCTGGCGGTCGTTGCGATCACGGCGGTTGCGGCGGTTGCGGCGGCTTCCGCCGTCGCTGTCATCGTTGTCGCGGCTGTTGTCGCGGTTGCCCGCGGTCTCGTCGCGGCCGCGGTTGCGGGAGTCGCGGCGCTGGCCGTCTTCGCTGCCCTGTTCGCGCTGCTCGCGCTGCTCACCCTGGCGCTGTTCGGTGCGCTGTTCGCGCTGCTCGCGCTGTTCGGTGCGCTGTTCGGCCGCGGGCTGTTCGGCTTGAACCTCACCGGCGTTCTGGCCGGCGGCGTCGGCAGCCTGGGCTGCCGCTTCGCCGCGGCGGCGGTTGCGGGTACGCGGCTGCCGTGTCCGGTCGCTGCCTTCCGTTGCGGAAACGGCGGATCCGGCTTCGGCGGCGGCGTCAGTGGAAACCGCGGGGGCTTCTGCCGGAGCCGGGGCGGGTGCCTCCGTGGCTGCCGGCGCGACAACCCCGTCGCTGCCTGCACGGCGGCTGCGTCCGCGGCGGGCGCGGGTGCCTTCCTGGGCCGGGGCCTCTTCGGCGGCGGGCGCGGCGGCGGGTTCCGCTGCCGGTGCCGTTGCCTTTGCGCGGGAAACCGTGCCATTGTCGGTCGCCTTTTCGGCAACGCGGGCCGGTGCCTGGTTCACCGGAGTGCCAGCACGGTGGGCCGAAATGGCCGTGACCAGATCGCCCTTACGCATGCGGGAACCGCCGGAGATCCCCAGCTGGCTGGCGAGGGCCTGGAGCTGGGCGAGCTTGAGGCCTGCAAGGCCGCTGCTCTTGGCAGGTGCGGCCGTTGATCCGGCAGCTGAAGATGTATCCACAGCCGGAGACAGCTCAGTGGTTTCGGTCACGAAGGATCCTTCCCCCTCGACGGCGTCCAGGCTAAGAGCTGGACGCGGTGATTTGATCTGGGCTGCAGTTCAGATCTGCAGCCGGATTTCGGCCTTGCCGGATGGAATTTCGGCCAGCAGGGCCGGATACTGCTTCACCATGCACGATCCGAGAAATGAGGAACGGCGGGCTGACGGTTCAGGGGGCAGAGACAATCTGCTGATTCCTGCGTCAGACCGAAAGCAGGTGGCACCGGAAAATATTCGCGCAGTGAAAGATGAGAGAGGCTACATGGCCAACATCGCGGTCTTTGGAACGGTTACTGATTTACCGCCTGCGTATTTACCGCCGGTGCACTTCTACTTTAGCACCTTCAACGTCCACGGCCAGCTTCATCACTCGCCAGCCCACTTCCGGCGTGTTGCCTGCGGTGTAGGCGCCGATGAAGTAGACAACCTGGCGGGCTTCGGCTTCGCCGTTGGCGAGCACCAGCACGGTCGGCCCGGCGCCGGACACGACGGCGGCATGCCCGGCCCCCCGCAGCGCGGCGATCAGCTCTGCGCTGGGCCGCATGGCCTGGGCACGGTAGCTCTGGTGCAGGTAGTCCTCGGTTCCGGGCAGCAGGAACTCCGGATTGGCGGTCAGGGCGTGGATCAGCAGGGCGGCACGGCCGGAGTTCATGGCGGCGGCGTGGTGTCCCACCGATGGCGGCAGGAGGGCCCGGGCGGCTTCGGTGGAAAGCTCGTAGTCCGGCACGGCGACGACGGGAATCACCGACGCGGCCACGGTGGCGCACGTGCTGCTGTACTGGTCACTGTCCTGCCATGACAGCGCCAGCCCGCCGAAAATGGCGGGTGCGACGTTGTCCGGGTGGCCTTCCATTTCGGAAGTGAGCTGCAGAATCCAGTCCCGGCCACGCCGGGACGCCTCCGGAACCAAGGCATTTGCGGCGGTGACGGCCGCAACCACGGCAGAGGCCGAGGAACCCAGGCCGCGCCCGTGCGGGTTGACGTTGTCCGCCGTGATCCGGAGACCTTCGTGCCGGAAGCCGAGGCGGTGCAGCGCCTCGGTGAGGGCCTTGACCACCAGGTGCGTCGCGTCACGGGGCAGCGACTCGGCACCCTCTCCGCTGAGCTCGAACTCAAGTTCGCCGCTGGAAAGGGTCTCCACGGTGAGCGTGTCATGCAGCGTGAGTGCCAGGCCGAGGCTGTCGTACCCGGGTCCAAGGTTGGCGCTGGTGGCCGGCACCCGCACGGTGACCAGTTGGCCGGCCGGTACGGCCGGGGAGCCGGCAGCGGATTCAGCCGGGACGGTGAGGGTTGTTTCCAACGCTATTTTTCTTCCAGTCCCAGTGCCGCGGCGACGGTGACGACGTCGTTGGAGACCTTGACCGGCTGCACATCGCTGCCGTCCTCGGTGCGCAGGGCCCACTGCGGGTCCTTGAGGCCGTGGCCGGTTACGGTGATGACGATCGTCCTGCCGGCCGGCACTTGCCCGGCCGCGTGCTTTTTGATCAGGCCGGCGACGCCGGCAGCGGAGCCGGGCTCCACGAAGACGCCTTCCTTGGCGGAGAGCCAGCGGTGCGCGGACAGGATTTCCTCATCCGTGACCGCCTCGATCACGCCGCCGGATTCATCCCGCGCCGCGACGGCGGTGTCCCACGAGGCCGGATTGCCGATCCGGATGGCGGTGGCGATCGTGTCGGGCTCCGTGATCGGGTGGCCGGCCACGAACGGGGCGGCCCCCGCCGCCTGGAATCCCCACATGACCGGGGTCTTGGTCGCGACGGCCGGCAATGTCCCGGCGGTGGGCGACGCGAACGCCGCGGCGTACTCCTTGTAACCCTTCCAGTAAGCGCTGATGTTGCCGGCGTTGCCCACGGGAAGCACGTGGAAGTCGGGGGCGTCGCCCAGCGCGTCCACCACTTCAAAGGCGCCCGTCTTCTGGCCCTCAATCCGGGCCGGGTTGACCGAGTTCACCAGGAACACCGGGTAGGACTCGCCGAGCTTGCGGGCGATGTCCAGGCAGTCGTCGAAGTTGCCGTCCACCTGCAGCAGCGTGGCACCGTGGGCGATTGCTTGGCTGAGCTTGCCCATGGAGATCTTGCCCTCCGGGACCAGCACCGCGCACTGCAGTCCGGCAGCGGTGGCGTAGGCCGCGGCGGAGGCGGAGGTGTTGCCGGTGGAAGCGCAGACCACGGCCTTGGCGCCGGCGGCCACCGCTGCCGTCATGGCCATGGTCATGCCGCGGTCCTTGAACGAACCGGTCGGGTTCATGCCTTCGACCTTGAGGTAGACGGTGCTGCCGGTCAGTTCGGAGAGCTGGCGGGCGTGCACAAGCGGGGTGCCGCCCTCGCCCAGGGTTATGACCTTAGTGGCTTCCGTGACAGGAAGACGATCAGCGTATTCGCGGATGACACCGCGCCATTGGTGAGCCACTTAGACCCCTTCTACCCGCAGTACGGATGTGACGGAATTGATGACGTCCAGGCCTTTGACGGCCTCGACGGTTGCTGCAAGTGCGGCTTCGCGTGCACGGTGTGTCACGATCCGCAGCTCGGCCGACTCCACGTTGGAGTCGGCGTCGCGGTGGATGGTCTGCCGCATGATTTCGATGGATACGCCGTGCTCTGCGAAGAGGTGGGCGATCTTGGCCAGGACGCCGGGCTGGTCCGCGACGTCGAGCCCGATGTAGTAGCTCGTGATGGAGGCGTCGATGGGCAGCGCGGGCACGTGCCCGGTGGTGGTTTCGGTCCGGCCGGGGCCGCCCAGGACCAGGCGGCGGGCCGCGGAGACGAGGTCGCCCAGCACGGCAGACGCCGTCGGCGTGCCACCGGCACCCTGGCCGTAGAACATGAGCTCGCCGGCGTTCTCCGCTTCGATGAAGACGGCATTGAACGCACCGCGGACAGCGGCGAGGGGGTGTTCGCGGGGCAGCAACGTGGGGTGCACGCGGACGGAGACTCCGGCGCCGCCTTCAGTTTCCGTGCCTGCGTCGGTGAGTTTCTCGGCGATCGCGAGGAGTTTAATGACGAAGCCGGCCTCCTTCGCGGCGGCGATGTCCGCAGCGGTGACGGCCGTGATCCCCTCGCACGAGACGTCCTCCAGGGCGAACCGGGTGTGGAAGGACAGCGAGGCCAGGATCGCGGCCTTGGCGGCGGCGTCGTAGCCCTCGATGTCGGCCGTGGGGTCGGCTTCCGCATAGCCCAGGCGCTGGGCCTCGGCCAGGGCATCGGCGAACTGCGCCCCCGTGGAGTCCATCTGGTCCAGGATGAAGTTGGTGGTGCCGTTGACAATGCCGAGTACGCGCGTGATCCGGTCGCCGGAGAGGCTGTCACGGATCGGCCGCAGGATGGGGATGGCGCCGGCGACGGCGGCCTCGTAGGAGAGCTGCACCCCGGCCTTGTCCGCTTCCTCGTAGAGGGTGGGACCGTCCTGTGCCAGGAGCGCCTTGTTGCCGCTGACAACACAAGCGCCGTTGCGCATGGCCGTCAGGATCAACGTGCGGGCCGGCTCAATCCCACCCATGAGCTCGATCACGAGGTCGGCGTCCTTGACGAGCAATTCGGCGTCGGTGGTGAACAGCTCGCGCGGCAGGTCGACTTCGCGCGGGGCGTCCACATTGCGCACGGCGATGCCGCTCAATTCAAGGCGGGCCCCGGTGCGCGCCGCGAGGGCATCGGCGTCGTCAATGAGAATGCGCGCAACCTGGGCCCCGACGTTGCCACAGCCCAGCAGGGCCACTTTCAGGGTTCGCAATTCGGTCATTCAGACTCCCATGTCGCGGTTGAGCAAATCTTCTTCGGTTTCCCCGCGGACAATGAGTCGGGCAGATCCGTCGCTGACAGCGACAACGCCCGGCCGGGCCAGATAGTTGTAGTTGCTTGACAGGGCCCAGCAGTAGGCGCCGGTCCCCGGTACAGCAAGCAGATCACCGGCTGCCACGTCCTCGGGCAGATATACATCTCTAACAACTATGTCGCCGCTCTCGCAATGTTTGCCCACTACGCGGGACAACTGCGGCGCCGCGTCGGAGCTCCGTGAGGCGAGAATCGCCGAATAATCCGCGTCGTACAGCACCGGACGGGGGTTGTCGCTCATCCCGCCGTCCACCGACACATACCGGCGGGGGTACGTAACGTCGCCGGCGGCGTTGTCGCCGCCGACGGCCGGCGCATCCACCCGGACTGTCTTGAGCGTGCCAACCTCGTACAGCGTAAACGTGGTGCTTCCAACGATTGCGCGGCCCGGTTCGATCGAGATCCGCGGGGCGGTGATGCCGAGCGCGGCGCACTTGGAGCGCACGACGGCGGCCATCGCCTGCGCGATTTCGGCGGCCGGGCGGGGCGTGTCAACGGGGGTGTAGGCGATGCCGTAGCCGCCCCCGAGGTCCAGTTCGGGCAGCACGATGGAGTACTTGGACTGCATCGCCGCCAGGAAATCCAGCAGCTTCTCCGCGGCGAGGGCGAAGCCGTCCGGTTCGAAGATCTGCGAGCCGATGTGGCAGTGCAGCCCCAGTAGCTCGATGCTCTCGTGCCGGGTGGCCGCGGCCACGGCTTCCTCGGCAGCGGACAGGCCGGCCTGGTCGGTGGTATCCCCGGCCATGGAGAGGCCAAACTTCTGGTCCTCATGGGCGGTGGCGATGAACTCGTGGGTGTGGGCGTGCACGCCGGGGGTCAGCCGGAGCATGACCCTGGCGGTGTCGCCCCGGTTGGCGGCGATCGTTGCGACGCGTTCGAGTTCGTCCAGGCTGTCCACCACGATCCGGCCCAGCTGCATGTCGAGAGCCCGGTGGATTTCGCCGTCGGACTTGTTGTTGCCGTGCAGGGCGACGTCGGCGCCGGGGATGCCGGCGCGGGCGGCAACGGCGAGTTCGCCGCCGGAGGCCGTGTCCAGGCGCAACCCCTCCTCCTCAACCCAGCGGACCACGGAGGTGCACAGGAAGGATTTGCCGGCGTAGTAGACGTCCACTCCCCCGCAGATGTCCGCGAAGGCGTCGTTGAACGCGTCGCTGAACGCCCGGGCCCGGGCGCGGAAGTCGGACTCGCTCAGCACGAACAGCGGCGTGCCGTACTGGCGCTGCAGTTCGCTGACGGTCAACCCGTCGATGGTCAGTTCGCCGTCGCCGTTCCGGGCCACACCGCCTGCCCACAGCGGTTCGTGGAGTGCGTTCAGGTCGGCGGGGACCTCAAGCCAGGCGGGCGCGAGCGGGGAATCTGTTGTCATGGCGGTCACATCCGTTCCGGCGCCGAGACGCCCAGCAGTTCGAGTCCGTTGGCCAGCACCTGGCTGGTGGCGTCGTTGAGCCAGAGCCTGGTGCGGTTGGTGTCGGTGATGGGCTCTTCGCCCTGGGGCGCCACCCGGCAGGCGTCATACCAGCGGTGGTAGGCGCCTGCGATGACCTCCAGGTGGCGGGCCACGCGGTGCGGCTCGCGCAGTTCGGCGGCCTTGGCCACCACGGAGGGGTAGCTGCCCAGGTGGGAGAGCAATTCGTTTTCGGTGGGGTGGTCCAGGAGGGCTGCGTCGAAGCTGTCCTTGCCGTTCACACGGCGCTCCACGCCTGCGGCCACGGCGTTGCGGGCGGCGCCGCGGGAACGGGCGTGCGCGTACTGGACGTAGAACACCGGGTTTTCGTTGCTGTGCTTCTTGAGCAGCTCGGGGTCCAGGGTCAGCGGCGAATCGGCGGGGAACCGGGCAAGGGAGTAGCGGACAGCGTCCTTGCCGAGCCAGGAGATGAGGTCCTTGAGCTCGATGATGTTGCCGGCGCGCTTGGAAAGCTTGGCGCCGTTGACGGAGACCAGCTGGCCGATCAGGACCTCGATATTGACCTCGGGATCGTCGCCTGCGGCGGCTGCGATGGCCTTGAGCCGGTTGATGTAGCCGTGGTGGTCGGCGCCAAGGAGGTAGATCTTCTCGGTGTAGCCGCGGTCCTTCTTGGACAGGTAGTAGGCGGCGTCGGCGGCAAAGTACGTCGGCTCGCCGTTCGCGCGGATCATCACGCGGTCCTTGTCATCGTCGAAGTCGGTGGTGCGCAGCCATACCGCGCCGCCGTCGTCGTAGACGTGGCCCTGTTCCCGCAGGCGGGCGACGGCATCTTCGATCGCGCCGGCGTCGTGAAGTTCCTGCTCTGAGAAGAAAACGTCAAAGTCGACGCCGAACTCGGCCAGCGTCGCCTTGATGTCGTGCATCTGTGCCTTGTAGGCAGCTCCCCGGATCACCGGCAGGGCCGCCACTTCGGTCAGTTCGCGGATGCCCGGGTGTTCGCTGAGCACCTCATGGCCGAGGTCGGCGATGTACTGGCCCGGGTAGCCGCCCTCGGGCACGTCCCGCCCATGCAGCCTGGCGAACACCGAGTTCGCGAACACGTTCATCTGGGAGCCGGCATCGTTGATGTAGTACTCGGCCGTGACTTCGGCGCCGGAGGCCCGCAGGACGCGCGCGATCGCGTCGCCCAGGGCGGCCCAGCGGGTGTGGCCGATGTGCAGCGGGCCGGTCGGGTTGGCCGAGACGAACTCCATGTTGACCACGTGTCCGGCGAGCGCGGTGTTGGTCCCGTAGGCCGGGCCTGCTTCGACGATGGCCTTGGCGAGCGCACCCGCGGCGGCGGCGTCGACCGTGATGTTCAGGAAGCCGGGCCCGGCGATATCCACGGCGGAAACGCCGTCGATCGTCTTCAACCGGGCGCTCAGGACGGAGGCAAATTCACGCGGGTTGGTGCCTGCCCCCTTGGCCAGCTGCAACGCAATGTTGGTGGCCCAGTCCCCGTGCTCCCTGTTCTTCGGGCGCTCGACGCGCACCTGGTCCGGGATGTCAGCGGCGGCAAGGGCGATTTCGCCGGCCGCGACGGCGTCCTTCAGGCAGGCGGATATGGCGAGGGAAAGTTCTTCTGGGGTCACACTTCTAGCCTACCGGTGGGCCAGTGGTGCGGCGGAATCCCGCGCCAGGCATGACGGACGGGGCCAGAGGCAACAAACTCAAGAAGCGCTGGACACCTTGCTCCAAGGTGAACCGCTACCCTGAAACCAACGTCATCACCGCTGTAAGTGCCTGCACACTTTCGCTGTCCGGTCCCCGCAACGAATCGAGCTCCGCATGAATACCGCCATCCGTAAGAGCGTCCTGGTCGGCCTTGCCGGCCTGTCCGTTGCCGGCACCGCGGCCGGCTGCGCCCCGGCTGTGCAACCCCCGGCCGCCGAGGCCGCGCCGCCTGCGTCCGGGTCCGCTGGCACCGGTTCCTACAAGGACGGCACCTACAGCGCCGACGGCAACTACAAATCCCCCAACGGCATCGAGACCGTTGGCGTGGAACTGACACTGGCCGGCGGAACGGTATCCGATGTGAAGATCACGACGCACCCGTCAAACCCGAACACCCGCAAGTTCCAAGGCGAGTTCGCCGGCGGCATCCAGGCCCAGGTTGTGGGTAAGAAGCTTGACGAGCTCCAGGTGTCCAAAGTCGCCGGATCCTCGCTGACCAGCGGCGGCTTTAACCAGGCCGTGGCGAAGATCAAGTCCCAGGCCCAATAAGGCGCAGGGACAGAGGAATCGTGCCGCACCCGGGCTGGGCGCACTTCAGCTTTGACGGGATCGGGACCAGCTGGGAGATTTCCACGCCGTCCCGCCTGTCCGGTGAGCACCGCCGCGGACTGCTCGCCACGGTGGAACGGTACGACGCCGCGTGGTCCCGTTTCCGGGCCGACTCGCTCGTAGCGGACGCAGCCCGGTCGCCGGGCCGCTTGGAGCTGCCCGCGGAGGCCGCGGCGCTGGGAGACCTCTATGGCACGCTGTACCGGCTCACCGAGGGGGCTATGACCCCGCTGATCGGCAGCAGCCTGGAGCAGCTTGGCTACGACGCCCGGTACACGCTGCGCCCGTCCGGCCGGCCGCTTCCCGCACCGCGCTGGGAGGATGTGCTGGACTGGCAGGGCGCCGTGCTGACCAACACCGTCCCCGTAGTGATCGACGTCGGCGCCGCCGGCAAGGGCCAGCTGGCCGATCTGCTCTCCGCCCAGCTCCGGGACGGCGGCTACGCGGAGCACTTCATCGATGCCAGCGGGGACCTGCTGAATCCCGGGCCGGAGCCGGTGGAGGTGGCGCTCGAGCACCCGTACGATCCCACGCAGGCCATCGGGACGATCCGGTTCGGCGCCGGTGCCCTGTGTGCTTCGGCCGCCAACCGGCGGGCCTGGGCTGACGGCTTCCACCACGTGCTGGACGGCACCACCGGAGCTCCGGTCCGCACGGTCGTTGCCAGCTGGGTTATGGCCGAAACCGCGATGGTGGCCGACGCGCTTGCCACCGCGCTGTTCTTCGTCGACGGCCCGCGGTTGGAAAAAGAGTTCGACTTCGACTGGCTCACCGCATATTCAGACGGGCACGCAGAGTTTTCCACCGGCTTTGAGGGGGCGCTGTTTTCATGACTGCCATCACCACGACTTCACTCGGTTCCAGGCTGGACACAGCCCTGGGCCGGCTCACCATGTACCGCCTGGTGCTGTGGGTCCTGGCCGCCCTTGCCGCCTACAGCCTCCTGCTGAATGTGCTGGGCTGGCTCACCTTCGGGCTGCCGGAAATGATCGCCCACCTGGTCCTGTGCCTTGGCCTGACGTACGGCTCCAACCGGGCAATCGCCGCGCTCTTCCACGTGCGGCCGCACCTGGAGTCCTCACTCATCACAGGCCTCCTGCTGTACTTCCTCTTCTGGCCCAGCCAGCTGACGCAGGGGATTCAAGTGGCCGAACTCGCCGGCGTCGCCTTGGCCTGTGTGCTGGCCTCGGCCTCGAAATACGCGCTGGCCTGGCGCGGCCGCCACATCTTTAACCCGGCCGCGGCCGGAGCCTTCCTGGCCGGGCTGACCGGACTGAACATTGCCACCTGGTGGGCGGCGACACCGGCCATGCTCTTGCTGGTGTTGCCGGGTGCGCTGCTGGTGCTCTACCGGGTCCGGAAGCTGACGATGGCTGCCGTCTTCACAGTGGTCGCGGTGTCCGTCGTGACCGCCGACCTTCTCCAGTCCGGGATGGCGCTGCCTGAGGCCCTGTGGCAGCCGCTCGCGCAGCGTCCGGTGCTGTTCTTCGTCGGGTTCATGCTGACTGAGCCGCTCACCCTGCCGCCACGGCGCTGGCAGCAGCTGGCGGAGGCCGCCGTCGTCGGGGTGCTTTTCGCCGTCCCCTACGACCTCGGGTTTGTATTCAGCTCCCCCGAGCTGGCCCTGCTGGTGGGCAACGTGCTCGCCTTCGCCGCCGGGCAGCGCGGCGCAGTCCGGCTGCGGTTCGTCGGCAGGAGGCCGCTAACGCCGACGACGACGGAATTCAGCTTCCGCCCCGAGCGCCCGGTACGCTTCACGGCCGGACAGTATCTGGAGCTGCACCTTCCGCCGGATCAGGCCGGCGACAGGCAGGCCGGCGGCAGGCAGGCCGGCAAGGGTGATGGAAAGGGAATCCGGCGGGTGTTCAGCCTGACCAGCGCGCCCGGCGCACCCCTTCTGACGATCGGTGTGGGGACGGCGGAGCCGGTGTCATCAGCCAAACGCTCGCTGCTCGGCTTGGTCCCCGGTGACAGGCTCAGCGCCACCACGGTGGGCGGCGACTTCGTGCTGCCCCGGAACCCCTCGACGCCTGTGCTGCTCATCGCCGCCGGAATCGGCATCACCCCTTACCTGGCCCATCTGGCGGATGCCACGGCTGCCGCCTCGGGTGCCGGCCGTGCCGGCGCCTCCGCTGCCGGCCAGGGCGGCCCTGCCGGGAACAGGGACGTCGTCCTGCTTTATCTGGCAAAGAACGCCGCGGAACTCGCCTATGCGGAGGAACTGCAGCGCTCCGGGGCCCGCATCCTGGCCCGGCTTGGCGACGGCTCGGCACCGCCGCCGGCCTTCATGCAGGACGCCGGGGCCGAGAGGATTGACGCTGCGGCCCTCAAGAAGCTGGTCCCCGATGTCGCTGGTCGGGAGATCTATATTTCCGGCTCGCCCGCCAGTGTGCGCTCACTGGGGACTGCGGCACGGCGCGCCGGCGCCCGCCGGGTGCACGAGGACTCCTTCACCGGCTACTGAGCCGACCGGCGAGCTGGGTGGCTTGTCAACAGACTAAGACACGCACTCAACGCGCCTAATTCATGCTCGAAAAGGTGGCGGAGGCGGACCGATTTTCCGTTGGGGGCCACCTTCCTGCTAAGCTCTAGGACGTCCCGCCGGTTACGGCAGGATCCCTGGATGCCCTCGTAGCTCAGGGGATAGAGCGTCTGCCTCCGGAGCAGAAGGTCGTAGGTTCGAATCCTATCGAGGGCACAGACACGAACCCCTAGAATCCGCTGGATTCTAGGGGTTCTTTCTTGTTTTCTGGATGCCCCAAAGGACCGGCAAAGCTCCTCATCTACCTTGGGTCAGCTCTGACCCAAGGTTGCCCGGCCCGCACGCTGCCCCGACGTTTGACCGGTAATTCTTCGGCGCCAGTACAGGCCGGTTGCAGATCGTTCCTGCCAGGTACACGGATGAGTAAACGTCTTCGAAATCCTCTACCTCTGTAAAAGGAAGCAGGGCCACCTTCCTGCCAGGCGAAATGGTCTGGCGGACCTCCTTGTCGCCGTCCACAACTTTGAGTTCGACCTCCAGGCGGCACAGTTTTGTGGCGCTGGCCTCCAGATTCAGCACCAGATACTCCCGTTCTTCCCCGGCAAGAGTGATCGTTCGATTGGGAAAGAACGGCTGCTGTTCCTTGCCCGGCCCCACGACTTCGGCACCGCTACCCGGCCTGTCCGCGTACAGGCGGAAAACAATCGAATTGCTCGCATTGCCTACTCCCCCAAGGACAGTTTTCACGAGACTTCCTCTGCTGGGCTCCTCGCAAGTGCTCACAGGCTGTATGTCTGTCACCCGAACGGGATGTGGCCGATTGCTTTTCAGTTCCAGCCTGAGCTGGGGATAACTCAGTGGTATTCCGTCGCGTTTTTCCATCAGCCACGAGACCTGCTGCTCTGAGCCCATACTGCGAAGGCTCTCCAGATCCTGATCCGAGAGGGCCCCGGCGCGCGGCAGCGATACACCATGCAAGGCAGAATGCTCCAGCGAGACAACAGCCGAGACCGGGTCTCCAATGTCGGGAGCGAAGTTCTCAATTATTCGGCCGAACGTAAACTGCAGCGGAGCGTTGAGAGCCGCGCCCAGTGCTATGAGAACGACGCCTCCCACCCACAGGAAAGGTTTTTGCCACCACGGTGTCCTGGTGTCCTTGGGCGGGGCGCCACTGGTTTTCTTTCGCGATGAAGCCTTCGCTGGCTTCCGGTCCTTCGAGCTTCCCATTTCTCGGCTCCGGTTCAGGCGTGGGCACTCTCGTGAGACCGTGCGCATCATGCTAGGAAGCTGGCCTGCTGCCGTCAATGACTAAGCGGAAACTCGTGACACATGCACATTGCCAACGAACAACGGCCCCGTCCCCTGCCGATTGTCGGTGCCCGCTCGTAGGCTGTTCTCATCGGTGGCGCGCTACCCTGCACGCCCCGAAGCATGAGGGGGTCTCACATGTTCGTTCCAAGTGTGCACTGTTCCATCGTTCCGCCCTACCTACTCCGCCGCATCGCCGCCCAGCAGGAGCCGCGGCTCTCCGGCGCGGCCGAGGCCGCACGCAATGCGCTGCTGCACGTCAGCAGCTTCCAGGCGACCCGCGCCGAGCCGTCCCCGCTGGCGATCCCGGCCATGGTCGGCGCCAAACCGGGCCCGCCCGAGCGCACCATCTATGACGCCATGTCCCTGGAAGAGCTCCCGGGCAGCCCGGTCCGCAAGGAGGGCAAGCCGCCCACCGGGGACGCCGCCACGGATGAAGCGTACGACGGGCTGGGCTCCACGCACCGGCTCTACGCGGACGCCTTTGGCCGCGACTCCATCGACGGACGGGGACTCCCCCTCGAAGCCACGGTCCACTACGGCAAACGCTATGACAACGCGTTCTGGGACGGCCGGCAGATGGTGTTCGGCGACGGCGACGGCGAGGTCTTCGGCAGGTTCACCAAGTCGCTGAGCGTGATCGGCCACGAACTCGCCCACGGCGTCACGCAGTTTTCCGCCGGCCTCAACTACCGCAACCAGGCCGGAGCCCTCAACGAATCCCTGTCCGACGTCTTCGGGGCCCTCGTGGAGCAGTACGCAAAGCAGCAGTCCACCGCGGAGGCGAGCTGGCTGATCGGCGAGGGGCTGTTTACGGATCAGGTCCAGGGCGCCGCCCTGCGGTCCATGAAGGCCCCAGGCACAGCCTACGACGACGACGTGCTCGGCAAGGATCCCCAGCCGGACACGATGGATTCCTATGTTCGGACACGGACGGACTATGGCGGCGTGCACATCAACTCCGGCATCCCCAACCGTGCGTTCTGCCTGGTGGCCACGGCTCTCGGCGGAAATGCCTGGGACGCCCCCGGGCAGATCTGGTACGAGACCTTGACCGGCGGCGGGCTGGCGCCGAACACAACATTTACTGCCTTCGCGAAGGCCACTGCGGCATCCGCCAAGGAACTTTTCGGCGCCGAATCCCCGGCCCATGACGCCGTCCGGTCTGCGTGGGACACTGTGAAGGTAAAGCTGTAATCCGACGCAGCAATCCAACGCAGCAACCAAGGCCGTGAGGATCGCTGGCTCATGAAAATCGCAGGCTCATGAAAATAATCGTCCAGCGCAGCGGCGGCGTGGCCGGAATGAAAAGGACGTGGACCGTCCAGCCGGAGCCGCCGGAGGACACCGACCGGTGGCAACCGCTGATTGAGGCGTGTCCGTGGGATGCCATCACGGGAATCGGCGGAGCCGCCGGCCAGCCGGACCGGTTCATGTACAGCATCCGGGCCGATCGACGCCGTGCGGTCCTGCCGGAGCGTGAATTGACGGGCCCGTGGCGCGACCTTGTGGAATGCGCCCGGGCTGCGGCCGAAGAGTCAGCACCGCCGGACCCTGCCTAGCCCGTCCCCGGGGGGGAGCAGTTGTCCCCGGGGTTTGCCCTATGCCGTGGCCAGGTGCCCCCGGAAGGTGCGGCGGTAGGACTGCGGGCTGGTGTCCAGTGCCTTCGTAAAGTGGTGCCGCAACAGGACGGAATGTCCGAAGCCGGACTCCCGCGCGATCTCGTCAATGTTGAGCTCCGTGGTCTCCAGCAATTCCTGGGCGCGCAGCACCCGCTGGCCATTGAGCCATGCCGCCGGGGTGGCCCCCGTTTCCGCGCGGAACCGCCGGGCGAATGTCCGCGGCGACATATGGACCCGGGCCGCCAGTTCGTTGACCGGGTGCTCCTCGTCCAGGTGACGGACCATCCATTGCAGCAGCTGCTCCATGGGCTCGGAGCCGCACTGCGGAATGGGCCGGTCGATGTACTGCGCCTGGCCGCCGTCGCGGTGCGGCGGAACCACCATGTCCCGGGCGATCGCGGCAGCTACCTTGGCGCCAAATTCAACCCGGATCAGGTGCAGGCAGGCATCGATCCCCGCGGCGGTCCCGGCGCTCGTGATGATCCGGTCGTCTTCGACGTAGAGCACGTTTTCATCCACCAGGACAGCAGGGTACTGGCTGGCGAGCTCCTGCGAGTAGTGCCAGTGCGTGGTGCACCGGCGGCCGTCAAGCAGGCCCGCCCGGGCCAGGGCAAAGGCCCCGGAACAAATGGACATTACCCAGGCACCGCGGGCGTGGGCGGCCCGCAGCGTGTCCAGGACGGATTGGGGGACGTCCTCGTCGTGGCCGTAAGGCGCCATCACCACCAGGTCTGCGTCCGCCGCCGCGTCCAGCCCCAAGCCGACGTGCATGGACAGCCCGGATTTGAGCGGGACATCCCCCGGCTCCGGCGCGCAGACCCGGAAATCGAAGGCGGGCACGCCGTTTCCGCGGTCCGAGCGGTCGATGCCAAAGACCTCAAAAGCGGTCGCAAACTCAAAAATCGAGAAGTTGGGAACCACGATCATCGCCACTGATTTGATCATGATTCCAGTGTGGCAGAAATTATAGCTTTTTGGGCATTTCTGCCACTTTTTTTCGTCGGCGCACAGGAGAACCATGGAGGTATGGAACTCCTCGGAATCGCCGTCATCATCTTGATTCTCGCCATCATCACGGCCACCATCTCCGCCTTGCGCAGGGACGGCCTTGGCCACAACCCGCCCGTCCGCTCGGAAGACTATTGGATGGCCCGGGACCTGCCCAGCGTCAACTACACGCTGCGGAATTTCTAACCCCTACCCGCACACGCACGGCTCACCCGCACACCAACACCCCCGCAAATCCACCCGGGCCCGGCCATCCAGCCGGGCCCCCGCCAAGCGCCGGTGCCGGCATTCGAGCCGGCGACACCCCAGGAAACAGCCCGCCCCAGTAGACTGTCTCCAGCCATGACATTGCATATTTCCTACCCCGCCGAGCTGCCGGTTTCCGAGCGCCGCGAAGATCTGATGGCCGCCATCGCGGCCAACCAGGTGACCATCATCGCCGGCGAGACCGGCTCGGGTAAGACCACCCAGATCCCGAAGATGTGCCTGGAACTAGGCCTGGGCGAGAACGGGCTGATCGGCCACACCCAGCCGCGCCGGCTGGCTGCCCGCACCGTTGCTGAGCGCATCGCGGAGGAACTCGGCGTCGAGATCGGCCAGGAAGTCGGCTTCCAGGTCCGCTTCACCGGTGAGGTCAGCCGCTCCACCAAGGTCAAACTCATGACCGACGGCATCCTGCTGGCGGAAATTCAGCGCGACAAGCTGCTGCGCAAGTACAACGCCATCATCATCGACGAGGCGCACGAGCGCAGCCTCAACATCGACTTCATCCTCGGCTATCTCAAGCGGATCCTGCCGCAGCGCCCGGACCTGAAGATCGTCATCACCTCGGCCACCATCGATCCCGAGCGCTTCGCCCAGCATTTCGGCAGCGAGGAAGAGCCCTCCCCCATCATTGAGGTCTCCGGCCGGACATATCCGGTGGAAATCCGCTACCGCCCGCTCTCCCAGCCGGCCGGCGGCGGCGCCGAAGACGCAGACGGAGAAGGCGCGGCCTCGGACGACGAACTCGAGGAGGACCGCGACCCGCTCGATGCGGTGTGCGACGCCGTCGACGAGCTCGCATTGGAGGCCCACGGCGACATCCTCATCTTCTTCTCCGGCGAGCGCGAAATCCGCGACGCCGCGGAGGCCCTCAACGCCCGCATCCAGTCCAACCGGCGGCTGGCCGGCACCGAGGTTCTTCCGCTTTTCGCCCGGCTGAGCCTCCAGGAGCAGCACAAGGTCTTCCACCCTGGCAGCAAGCGGCGGATCGTGCTGGCGACGAACGTGGCCGAAACCTCCCTGACCGTACCGGGCATCAAATACGTCATCGACACCGGCACGGCACGCATTTCCCGCTACTCGCATCGAACCAAGGTCCAGCGCCTGCCGATTGAGCGGGTTTCGCAGGCCTCCGCCAATCAGCGCTCGGGCCGCTGCGGCCGCGTGTCGGACGGCATCGCCATCCGGCTGTATTCGAAAGAGGACTTCGAGTCCCGGCCGCTGTTCACCGACCCCGAAATCCTGCGCACCAACCTCGCCGCCGTCATCCTGCAGATGACTGCCATGGGCGTGGCGCGCGGGCCCAAGGATGTGGAGAACTTCCCGTTCGTGGAACCGCCGGATTCCCGGGCGATTAACGACGGCGTCAGCCTCCTGCGCGAACTTGGCGCGCTTAGCGCCGCGCGGGCGCCGGAGCAAGCGGACGACGACGGCGACCGGCGCGGCGGGCAGCGCCGTGATTCCGGCCGACCCGGAAGCGGGCTCACCGCCGTCGGGCAGCAGCTGGCCCAATTGCCGGTGGACCCTCGGCTCGGCCGCATGATCGTGGAGGCCGGCCGCCGCGGCTGCGTCCGGGAAGTCATGATCCTGGCGGCGGCGCTGACCATCCAGGACCCGCGAGAGCGCCCGACCGATAAACAGCAGCTTGCCGCTGAAAAGCACGCCAGGTTCCGGGACGAGAACTCGGACTTCACGGGTTACCTCAATCTGTGGAACTACCTGCAGGAGAAACAGCAGGAACTGTCCTCCACTGCGTTCCGCCGGCTCTGCCGCAACGAGTTCATCAACTACCTTCGGGTCCGTGAATGGCAGGACCTCTTCGCCCAGCTCCGCCAGCTTGCCCGGCCGCTGGGCATCAGCCTGGACAACAAACGTCTGGCCGATCCCGTGGGCCACCACGACGGGATCCACATCAGCCTGCTCTCCGGCCTGCTGAGCCATATCGGCATCCTCGACGAGCGCAAGCGCGAGTACGCCGGTGCCCGCGGCAGCCGCTTCGCGATCTTCCCGGGCTCGGCGCTGTTCAAGAAGTCCCCTACGTTCGTGATGGCAGCCGAACTCGTGGAAACGAGCCGGCTCTGGGCCCGAGTCGCGGCGAAGTTCGATCCGCTCTGGGCCGAACAGGTGGCACCTGACCTGGTCAAGCGCAGCTACAGCGAACCCCACTGGTCCAAGAAGATGGGCGCGGTGATGGCCCACGAAAAGGTCACGCTCTATGGCGTGCCCATCATCCCGAGCCGGCGCGTCAACTACGGCAAGGTGGATCCCCAGCTCTGCCGGGACCTCTTCATCCGCCATGCCCTGGTTGAAGGCGACTGGCAGACCCACCACAAGTTCTTCCACCGTAACCGGGCGCTGCTCCAGGAGGTCGAGGAACTGGAGGCACGGATGCGGCGCCGTGACATCCTGGTGGACGACCAGACGCTGTTTGAGTTCTACGACGCCCGGATCGGCAAGGACGTCGTCTCGGAGCGGCACTTCGACAAGTGGTGGAAGGACGCACGGCAGCAGGATCCCGCGCTGCTCGACTTCGACCAGTCCCTGCTCATCAGCGAAGACGCCGCTGCCCTGGACGATTCGGCCTACCCCAAGACCTTGCTACACAAGGGCTTCGAGCTGCCGCTGAGCTACGAATTCCACCCTGTCGCGCCCGGCTCGCCGCCCAATCCTTCCGACGGCGTAACCGCCGAGGTGCCCGTGCTGTTCCTGAACCAGCTCGACGATGCCGCTTTCCGCTGGCTGATTCCCGGGCAGCGGGTGGAGCTTGTAACGGCGCTTATTAAGTCGCTGCCCAAGCAGATCCGCAAGAACTTCGTTCCCGCACCGGATGTGGCGCGCCATGCAGTCGCGGCACTGGAAGCGGACTTCGATCCCGCCACCGATGAACTTGAGCCGTCACTCGAACTCGTGCTGCGGCGGATCCGCGGGCAGGTCATCCCGCCGGGGTCCTGGAACTGGGACGCTATACCGGCGCACCTGCGGGTCAGCTTCCGGGTGGTCGATTCCCGCGGCAAGGTGCTCGATGAGGGCAAGGATCTCGCGGCGCTGCAGGAGCGTTTGGCCCCGGCCACCCGCCGCGCCATCGCGGAATCGCTCGGCGCCACCCCGGGCACGACGGCGCCCCCGGCCAGGGGGAAAGCCTCACCGAATGGAAAGGGCGCGTCGCGGACTTCGGCGGGATCGCCGCCGTCGGGGGCGACGTCGGGTGCGCCCTCGGCCGCACTGGCGGCCGGCACGTCAGCGGCTGCCGGTGGATTCGCCGAACTGACCGGACTCAAGGACTGGACCTTCGGAAAAGTTGAGCGCCAGGTCCAAGGCAGCGTTGGGGGGCACACCGTCACCGGCTATCCGGCCCTGGTGGATGAAGGAAATTCCGTGGCGCTCCGGCTGTTTCAGTCTGCGTCCGAACAGCAGGAGGCCATGCGTGCCGGCGTCATCCGGCTTCTGGCCCTAAAGGTGCCCCCGCCGGACCGTTACGTCCTGGAGCACCTGAACAACACTGAGAAGCTGACGTTCAGCCAGAACCCGCACGGCTCCGTGACCGCGCTGATCGCCGACTGTGCGCTGGCCGCCATCGACAAACTCACTCCGGCGGACCTGCCCTGGGATGAGGTCGCGTTCAAGGCGCTCTATGAGACCGTCCGGGCGGAGCTGATCGACACCGTCTTCACGGTCACCGCCGTCGTCGAACGCATCCTGGCCAGCACGCGGCGGATCGAAAAGCAGCTCAAGGGCACCACAAGCCTGGCCCTTATCAGTGCGCTCAACGACGTCAAGAGCCAGCTGGAGCAGCTCGTTTACCCGGGCTTTGTGGCACGGACGGGCTACGCCCAGCTCAGCCAGCTGCCGCGCTACCTGACAGCGATCGAAAAACGCCTCGAGAAGCTGCCGGGCAACGTCCAGCGGGATGCCCAGCACATGGCCGCCGTCCAGGCCCTTGAGGACGACTACGACGACGCCGTCTCCGCCCTTCTGCCCGGACGACGGGCCGGCGCGGAGCTCACCCATGTGCGCTGGATGATCGAAGAGCTCAGGGTGAGCTTCTTCGCCGTCGAACTCGGAACCGCCTACTCTGTGTCCGAAAAGCGCATCCGGGCGGCGCTGAACAAAGTGCTGGCGCCGGCGTAGGCCCCTTGCCGGGGCCACGCCGGCACAGCCGCCCGGCGCGGGTACCCGGCGCGGGTGCCCGGCGCGGGTACCCGACTTAGGTGCCCGGCTTAGGCGTCCGGGACGTGCTCGGCGTGGCCGGCCGTGCGGAGGCCCGCGCGGAGCTTTTCGGCGTTGGCGTCCAGCCTGGCCGGATCGGGGTGATGGTCCGCCGAGCCGAAATCAAAGTCCGCCATTGAGTTGGAGGGCCACACGTGGACGTGCATGTGGTTGATTTCGTAGCCGGCCACGATCAGGCCGGCCCGCGCCGCCCCGAACACGTCCACCTGGACGGCGCCGATCTTGCGCGCGACCTCCATGACCTTGCCGACGACCTGGGGCGAGGCGTCAGTCCAACGGTCCACTTCCTCGACTGGCACCACGAGGGCGTGGCCGTCGGCCAGCGGGCCCATGGTCAGGAACGCCACGACGTCGTCCTCGCGCCAGACGAAGCGGCCCGGGATCTCGCCGTTGATGATTTTGGTGAAGAGAGTGCTCATGCATCCGCCTTTTCCGCCGGGGACCCCAGGGTGCTGACGTCCAGGACAAAACGGTACTTCACATCGCCGGCCACCATGCGGTCATAGGCTGCGTTGAGCTGATCCGCCCCAACCACCTCAATGTCGGAGACCACGCCGTGTTCGGCGCAGAAGTCCAGCATCTCCTGGGTCTCGGCGATGCCTCCGATCAGCGACCCCGCGTAGGCGATCCGGCGCCGGATCAGGGCGCCGGGATTGACCGGCGGCATCGCTTCCGAGGGCAGGCCCAGCTGGAACAGCGCGCCGTCCAGGCGCAATGTGCGGAAGTACGGGTTGAGATCGTGGGGCGCGGCGACAGTGTCGATGATGACGTCGATGCTGCGGTTCGCGGCCTCCATTGCGGCCGGGTCCGTGGAAAGGATGACGTCGTCGGCGCCCAGCTCGCGGGCCGCGTCGAACTTCTTCTCCGACGTCGTGAAGACCTTGACCTCAGCCCCCATGGCCTTGGCGATCTTGACGGCCATGTGGCCGAGCCCGCCGAGACCGACGACGCCGACGACGTCGCCGTCCTCAACCTCGAAGTGCTTCAAAGGCGAAAACGTGGTGATGCCGGCGCACAGCAGGGGCGCCGCGGCGGCGGGGTCCAGACCTTCCGGGATCCGCAGGACGTAGTTGCGGTCCACCACGATGGATGTGGAGTACCCGCCTTGGGTGATGTCGTCGTCGTTGCGGCCGTCCTTGGCTCCGTAGGTTCCCACCAGGCCCTTTTCGCAATACTGCTCGAGGCCCTCCAGGCAGCTGTCGCATTCGCGGCAGGAATCAACCATGCAGCCCACGCCCACGCGCTCACCCACGGTGAAGTCATCGACGGCGGAACCGATCCGGGTGACCCGGCCGACGATCTCATGACCCGGGATCAAGGGGTACGTATTGCCGCCCCATTCGCCACGGGTAGCATGCACGTCAGAGTGGCAGAGTCCGCAGAATTCGATGGCAATTTCGACGTCGTCCGCCTTCGGCTCCCGGCGGGACACCGTCAGGGGAACCAGTCCGCTGTCCGGCGCCGTGGCCCCATACGCAGCGGCCAGGGTGGGGCCAGCGGTCGCGGGAGCGGCCGTGGTGCTCGTCGTGGGAGCGGCCGTAGGAGCGGCCGTAGTGTCGGGAGTATCGATGTTCGGCAGCGGCTTCGCAAGGGGCGGGGGTACAGGACGTCCAGGTGTCATAGGTCGACGCTACCCCCGGCCCCGGGGTCGGTTCCACTTTGGCGGGACGGGTGCTTACAAGCGCACGCAGGGATAATCCCCAACCTTGGCGGACTGGCCGGTTTGGGAGACGGCCTGGCCGCTTGCCGCCATCGAGGTCATCGGCTTCGAGCGGACAGGAGCCGGGAGTCGCACGAACGCGGGAAATCCGCGTGATTCTTTCCTAACGCTCCGGCCGTCCTAATAAGTGTCAGACCCTCGAAGGACACTTGATTCATGGACAGCAACCAGGGGCCCGAAGTGGTTCCGACGGGAAACAGCGGCACGGACGTCGCTGCGGGCCGGCTCCGCGGCGGGTCTTTCGGGGCCGTCACCGCACTGCTGGCGGCCGTTCCGCTGGCCACCGGCTGCGCCGGGATGATTGATGAGATCCGGGAGCTGGAAGACCTGAAATCCGCCGCCGCGGCCCGCCAGGCCCGGATCGCGGTGGCCTTCGACCTCTCCCAGCGCCGGGCCCAGGCCAACGCCGGGGTACCGCCGGAACGGCCCGGCACCGGCACCGGCGCGCAGATCGCCCTGGCCCGGCGCGAATCCCCCGCCAAAGGCGGCCGCCTCCTCGGACTGGCCAAGGCCCTGGTCACCGAAATGCCGCA